>NZ_JABWGV010000009.1 GCF_013370205.1 Qipengyuania atrilutea | reverse complement strand
CCACGGCCTCCCTCGCGGCGATCTCGGCGCGGTCCCGCGTCGATGGTCCGCGCTCGGCCGTCATCGTCGCGGCGCGCTGTGCGGCCTCGGCGATGGTCGCGATGCGCTCCTTTTCCCCAAACCCCGCCGCCTCGGCCTGCGCGCGCCAGCCCGGCACAAGCTGCTCGCGCCCCGCCTCCTGCTTCGCCTCGCGCGTGGCGAGGGTGAGGGTCGCCTTCTCGGCCGCCGTGGCGTCGGCACGGGTCTTGCCGCGCTCGGCAAGCGCCGCCTCGACCTGATTGCCGCGCGCGCTGAACGCGCGGATCGCCTTCTCGGGCACGGCGGCAAGCTCGAACATGGAATCCTTGCCGTCCCTGACCTGATAGCCCAGCTCGCGCGCACCCTGCGCCAATGCCTGACGGTAGATGCTCCCTGCGTCCCGGTAGATGCGGAAGAAGGACAGGCTCTCGACGCTGCGCCACGCGCCGCTTTTGTCCTGCGTGGCGTTGAGGATTACGCTATGGGTATGAAGCTGCGGGTCCTGGGCGCGGCTCGTATTGTGGCGGAAGGTAGCGATGGCGAGCTTGCCGGTCTCGACGGTGCGGACCTCGCCGCCGCTCCTGATGCGAGTCGCCGCGCCGTGCCGCTCGATATAGCCGAGCGCGGTGCGCACGGCCTTGTCATGCGCCGCGACGAGCCGCCGGTCGCCCGCCACCTCGGCCATGATCGATACCGATTTGGGCGCGCTGAACGTCATGTCCCAACCGGGTCGGTGCTGACGCTCGCCGTCGCGCATCGTGCCCAAGACCTCGCCATTGGGCAGCTCGCCCTCCAGCCCCTTCCGGAACACGGCGCGGTCCACCTCGCCGGTCAGCCCCAGCGCCTTCGCGCCCTCGCCTTCCCAAGCGCTCGGAGCCTCGCCGCCTTCCGAATAGTAGTCGTCGGCCTCGTAGTAGCTCGATGCCTGCGCGGCGCTCGACAAGGCGGCTACGCTGGCGACCATGCTACAGTGCGCCTCCGGCGGTGCGGTCATGGCCGGGACCGTCCTTCCGGTCGCCCCTGACTGCCTCATCCCTGCTTTCCGGTAGCGATGGGACGGGTGCAACCGGCATGGTCGCCTCGGCAATGTCGGCCCGGTCCATGTGGCCGCGCGGTATCGTCACCCTGGCGATCGGCAGGCCGGACAGTCGCAGGAATCCGGTCAGCGGCGAGAGGTCGCCTATCTCGCTGTCGAGCACCACGGGTTTCATCTGCCGCATGGTGGACAATGATCCCCGGTCGCTCAGCTCGTCGCTGTCGAGCGAGGCGCTGGCGCGGTGCTCCTCCACCTCTGACCGACCCAGGAGCTGACTCGCCCATGACGCCGATTCCGGATCGCCGAGCCGCATGACGAGCTGCGTGCCCGCCTGCCCCACGATGGTTCCGGCGGCGTGCTGACCATAGGTCTCGCGAAGCTGGCCGATCGCCTGGAAGGCGATGACGCAGGCCGCGCCGTATTTGCGGCCTTCGGGCAACAGCGTCAGCAACCCGCCCGCGCGGGGAAGCGCGGGCAGCTCGTCCAGCACGAGCCATGCGCGCGGCGCGCCGCGCGTCGGCCGATCGAGGATCGCCGCCACCGCGCAGTCGAGCCAGCATCCCAGCAAGGGCCGCGCGGCGTCGATGTTCCGCTTCCTCGATGCGAGGAATATCCACGGCTTCGCGCCGTCGATCTCCGGCAATCCCTGATAGAACCGGTCGAAGCCGATCGTCGGGCCATCGCCGCCCTGCCCGCGAAGGAGCTTCATCACCTTCGCCGCGCCGGACAGGCAGAACAGCACGCTGCCGGTCGCCTTGTCGGCGTCCTTCTGGAACACGCGCGCCGCCTCGGTGCCTTTCGCAAGCTCGGTCAGCTCGTCCGCCGTCATGTCGCCGAGCGCGCGCGCCAGCTCGGGCACGGTCCCCCTGCCCTGCTCCCACAACCGGCGGATGACGACGGCCGCGACGATGCGGGCCTGGTCATACCAGACATCATCGCCGCTCTGCCCGCCCCTTGGCTTGGCGACGATGAAGCTGGCGAGCCGGTCGGCGTCGGAAGGCGAACCGATGTCGTCGAACGGGTTCCACGCCGCGCAGCGGGCATCATGGGGATTGAGAATGATGTCGCCGCGCTCCGGGCGGTAGTAGCGCGCGACATAGCCGCCATCCACGTCATGGACGAAGGCATGCTCGCCGCGCGCCTCAACCCGGTCCAGCATGGCGAAGATCGCGGTGGTCTTGCCGGTCCCGGTCGCGCCCGCGAACAGGAAATGCCGCGCTTCCTCGGCCACCGGAACCGGCACGCCGCCGATCGTCACCGGGCGCGGCCCCCGGGATGGCGGAACAAGCTTCGCCAGTGCCTCGGCGCTCACGCGCTCGCTCCCGCGCACGGTGCGGTCCCGCCCGGCGCGCTCGCCTTCCTTAAGCCATTCGCGCCGCCGCCAGCGATAGAGCGGCACGCCGATCGCGAGGCCGGTCAGCACGGCGAAGAACCCCATGCGCCAGAACAATGAATTGAAGCTGCGGGTCGCCGGGCTGTCCTCGGCAAGGATCGCATCGCGCACCGATACGCGGCTGCGCGCCTCGGCGGATTCGAGATTGCGCGCGAAGGGGTCGGCCAGCTCCTGCCACTGCACCCTGGCATAGAGCGCCGCCCCGCGCTGGGTCAGCTCGGGCGCGGTGGTCCATCCCGCGAAGGCTCCGACGCCCGCGCATACCAGGAACAGAATCGCCGCCACCTGCGCGCGGGCACCCCGCCCCGCCCATTGCCGGTTCCTGCTCGCCTGGCCACGGGAGAGGAGTTCGGCGCGGGTTGCCATCAAATGCCCTCACCCACCGGTGGCGGTGGCGGGACCGGGGGCGGTTTATATCCCTTGGGCGGCGGTGGTGGAGGAGGCGGATTGAGGATGCTCTCCTCCGATCGCAGATCGATCCGGCGCCCCTTTTCACCCGATCCATCGACTAGCACGATCCGGTCTGGCCCAGTCCGGATGACGGCGGGATTAGCGGTCAACATTTCCATGACGGCACGAGGTCCATTCTCGGTCGCGCGGGCCACTGCGGAACAATCCGTTATGTCGGGCGCGGTCGTGGCCACTAGCCTTCCATCGGAGGTCCAGCGTGTCGGAATCGGTAGATTGGGACATAGCGACCATGTGACGTGTCTGCGTCCGATGGTCACGGCTCCCGGATCGTCGCCTATCCCGAACCCCTCTGATCCCCAGCCATCATAGGTTGTCGACATCTGAGGCACCCAGCGACCTTCGATCTCGGCGAAATCCGGTTTGTGTATCTGACGCCAGCGGTCTGGCTGGACAAGCACGAGCTCGCGACCGCCGCTCTGCAATAGAATGCGGTCCTCGCCGAACTCCTGCACTCGGGGATTGCCGCCAAAGAACGCGAAGAAACGGCCATCGCGCGCCTCGCGAATGTCCCCGCATCCCTGCAAGGTCTGCATGCGCGAACCATCGCCCGTGTCTCGAAGGATGCCGTTTCGGTCGAGAGCGGCGGGATTGCCAGACTGGTTGCAACCCACATTGTAAGTCAGAAAGCCATCGCCGATCTGCACATAGGCGCTTCGCCAAGGTGTCTTACTGCGCCAGGACGGTTCAAAGTCTTCGAACCGCTCAATAAGCCAAAAACCTTCGACTTCTCGCAATGAGGTGATTGGACGATTTGTTTCGGGCGATAGGTTCGCGGCATCTTGGCGTTCCGGCGCGCCATTACAGCTCGCCAGTGAAGTCCAACACAGCAGCAGCAAAGACAAACGAGCAGGTATCGTCCGCTCAAAACCCATGCGTCATTCCTCCTGCACCTTCGCGAGCTGCCGCGCGAATATCCGGTCCGCGTCCCGCGCAATCTCCGCGCGGTGCTCCTCGCTCTCGCCCGGCCCGGCAAGCGCGGCGGCATAGGCCGCGCCCGCCGCGTAGAGCGCGCGCTGGATCAGCCGGTCGCTCAGGTCGGCGCGCATGGCGAGCTGGGACAGCATGTCGCCCTGCGCCTCGTGTCGCTCGATCATCTTCTCGATCGATGCGCGCAAACTCTCGATCGCCTCGCTGTCAAGGCTGGCCGGTGCCGCCTGAACCGGCTCGCCGTTCCCGTTGGGAGATTCGGGCTCGGCAAGCGCCGCGATGCCCAGCTCCAGCGCGCGCACGGTGGCTTGGTAGAGGGGCAGCCCGGCGTCCTCGGCCCACGCTTTCAGCGCGTCCGCCTGCGGCTCCGTCACCCGTCCGGTCAGCATCACCCGCGCCAACCCGCCCTCCCCGCCTGGGTTCGCATCGTATACGCACCCGCCTACGCTCTTCGCCCGCGCAATTCGCGTAGGTTCCCGTAGCATTCCCTGATATATCCGGAAAGGGACGGGCTGAACAGCCTACATATCGACCACGGACTTGAGGGAGCACGCGTGCGTAGGGTGTGGATCAAAACTGAGCGAGCTGAAAGCTCGCCCTTCCAACCTCCGTTATCGGGGACTGGACTTTCATCATGGCGCTGAGCGGCTTCGCTTCGGGCGCGCTCGTCGCCTCGCCCATCGCCGCCGTGCTGACCTGGCTCGCGGTCACGTATCAACAGCATGTCGATGTCAGGGTGGAACGCGATACGGTCGCCGTGCGCGCCGATCGCGCGGCCTTCGATCAAACCTTCGAGCGCGACTGGAACGCGATGTCGGGAAGCGGTCGGGAAACCTGCGACCCGGAAAGCACCGCCGAGCTGGCGCGACTGCGCACGCGGCTCGGGGAACTCGAAGCGAAGCTCGAAGGCTCCAGCGACACGCTCGAAGCCGACGCGGAGGAACTGCGCCAGCTCGTCGCGGAGGAAGGCCAATGACACACCCTGCCCTGCCCACTTCGCTCGCCGCCGCTCTGCTGCTCGCGGGATGCAGCAACAGCGGTCCCTCGGTCTCCGGTTCGGCCTCGGAAAGCGCCGGGTCCGGCTCCTCGCTCTCGAACCTGTGGGAGCGGGTCCGATCGCTCGGCTTCGAATCCGGCAAGACCCATGAAATGCCCGCCCTCGGCCTCATGGCCGATGCGTTCATGGCGGACATGCGGGCGCGCGAACTGAATGATTACGAGATCACCGGAGCCGTGTTCGGCCGCGATGCCGATGGCTCGATCGCGGCCCTGCCCGATCAGCTCGCCGCCTCGATCGCTCCGACCCGCGCGGGCCTCGCCGCGCTCGATCAGGACGAGCTGCGCGCCCGCACCCCGCTCGACGCCGCCCACATGGTCTATGCCGCGCCGGTCCTCCTGGCGCTATTTCCGCGCAAGGGCTGGGAAGTCCATGCGATCGATGACCGCAATGTCGATCCGCGCTTCGACACGCCGTTCTTCAACAGGAACCGCCCGCCTCCGAAGTATGACGAGGAACTGCACCTGCGCTACATGGAGGCGCTGGCCATCTCGGCGATCTACACCAATGCGGTGTTCGCGGCGATCGACGAACGGCTCGGCACCAACCGCCTCGCCGATCCCGACGAAGCCCGCGCCCGCGTGCTGGCCGAATTCCAGGCGATACCCGTGCCGACGCTAAGGACGATGCTCGATGATGCCGCGTCACAAGTCGTCGGGGGGCATTTCACCACAGACCTTACCGGCTCGGGCAATATTCATTTCTATCATTCCGGCGCGGGCGATTTCGTTGCCGACGCGCGCGGTCTTACCTGGACCCGTGCCGGGGGCGTGTGGTTCGGGGACAGCCGCATCAACGGCCAGTCGGTCAACCTCCGGCTCGCTTCCACCGCCAGCCTCACGCAGCGCGAAGCACAATCGGGCAATCAAGGCACCGATGCGAACGCGCAGGTCGAAGGCTCCGGCGGTGTCAGCGTGGGGCGCTAGGCGGCGTGCTCGAAAGCCATGATCCCGACTGGGCGGCCAAGTGGGACGATCGCCGGGACCGGCTGCGCGAACTGGAACGCCGCTTGGCCGAAGGCATCCCCGATTCTGAACTCCTGCGCGAATACGACAATATCGCGGGCTCGATGCGGCTCGCCTATGATGCCAGTCATCGCATCGCGCGGGAATATATCGACCTGCACCTCTCCCTGACGCTCAGGGAAGCCGATCAGCTCGGTATCTGGGCCTGGTATCCCCGATTGCCCGCAACGGCCGATCTCGACGCGACACGCGCCGCCGTGCGCGAGGTGAACGAATGGGTCGCGGCGGTGAAGCACAACCGGGAAATGCGCGCCGTCTGCCGACGCGCCAGCGTCACGCCCGAACCTGTATCCCTGCGGCCCCTGCCCCGTCTTTCATGGCGCACGCATGTCGCGAGACTGCGCTGGCGGCTCGGCCGCGCGAAACGGCTGCGCCGTTACCAGTCGTGCCAGGAATCGTGACCGCCCGCCGGGTTTGACCAGTCATTCCAATGATCGTGGGTCGAATGCGCCACGTGGTCGTCGTGGCCATAGGGATTGCCACCTACGTCCACGCCTCCAATCCCGCCCGTCATCGGCAGGCCGGTCGCGGGATTGATCTCGACCGGTTCGATCGGCGGCGGCGCTTCCATTGTGCCCGGACCGGTGAAAAGTCCAGTCAGCCAGTCGAACAGTGCTGCAAGCGCCTCCTTTTGATGCCTTCCCTTCAATCAAACAACGCATGAAACCCGATATCGCACCGGGATCCGGTCACGATCCCGGTTGCTTTCCCCCTTCCCTGTTCCAGCTTTTCAACTCGCGCTGTCGTTCGCTCTGGAGCGCTTCGGGTCGGCCCTGGCACCCCTCGATAGCCTGCGGCCGAAGGCCGCCTGCGACGCTTCGGGATTATTCCGTTGTCCGTAACTGTCGGACCCGCTTCTTCTGTGGGTGTTAATGGGTGTTAGACTCTGTGTTACGCGAATCACCCGCGCGCATAAGAGTTTGATTCTTAATATCTTAAGGCGGCTAACTCTTGATTGCTGGTGGGTGATCTTACGAAAGCCGGTGGGTGATATTACGATAATTGGTGGGTGAAACTACGAAAGCCTTGCCAAGACCGGTGTGTGAAATTACGAACCTGCACTGATGGTGGGTGAAACTACGAAATCGGAACGGACCCCCCTTCTCCCGCTTAGGCACGAGCAGGGAGACTTTTTCGTCTGCGATATCTTCGACGCTGCGCCGAAAGGCGACATGGCCTCGATGGCGCATCCGATCTTCACCCTATCTACCAAACCCGATACGAAAAAACGCCGGTACGAAGCACCCGATGGCGAAAGCTACGTCGAAATCCGGCCGAACATGATCGGTCTGGCGACCATGCACGATCGCGACGTGCTGATTTACTGCATCTCGCAGGTCATGGCGGCGCTCAAGGATGGCAAGCAGGTCCACCGCACGCTCCGGTTCAAGGCATTCGATCTTCTGGTCGCCACCAACAGGCCGACGGCCGGAACCGGCTATGCGGGCCTTAAGTCGGCACTCGAACGCCTCCAGGGAACCCAGATCGAAACGAACATCACGACCGGTGGTGTCGAACAGATAGACGGGTTCAGCCTTATCGACCGTTACCGGATCGTCCGGGAGACCCGCGATGGGCGTATGCTCGATCTCGAAGTGACACTCTCCGACTGGACGTTCAATGCCATCGCCGGGAATGACGTGCTGACACTCAACCGGCGCTATTTCCAGCTCCGCAAGCCGCTTGAGCGCCGCCTTTACGAACTCGCCCGCAAGCACTGCGGAACACAGCCGGAATGGAAATGCGGTCTCGAAAAGCTCAAGGCCCGCACCGGCTCCACGTCTTCCGAAAAGGAGTTCCGCCGCCTCGTCCGGGCCATCTGCAAGGCGGACGAGGAGCACGATCACATGCCGGACTATACCTTCCGGCTTCTTGCCGACGTTCTGATAGTCACCCCGAAACAGGTCTTTCTCGACCATTACGCCCCTGCCCCGAAACAGGAACGGGTGTCGGGTGCGTATATCATCCCGCTCTCGCCGGAGACTCTGGAACGCGCCCGCGAGGTCGCTCCTACCTGGGATGTATCCGTTCTGGCGGACGAATGGCGGAGCTATGCGGCCCGGCAGAAGGAACCGCCCAAAAACCCCGACCGGGCGTTTCTGGGATTCTGCCGGTCATGGTTCGCCAAGCGCGGCCGCAACGGCTATTGAGTGTTTACGTGTTTGAGTAAATGCTTATTCACCCATATACTCAATCCAGAGCTGGCGTGTGATCTCCGATATGGTCCGGTTTTCCTCCGCCGCCCTGATCTTGATGCGGCGGTAAAGGGAATCCTCGATCTCGGCATTCAGGCGGCGCTTCTTCTCCGATCCTTCCTGAATGTCCTGCATGATGCGCCTGCGCGCCTCATCGCCCCTGCTGGGGCGTTTAGCCGTGAGTGCCATCTTTCGCCTCCCCGTGTCCGGCGTCTGCCAGCATGCCGATCACTTCGTTCGCCAGTGCATCGATCTCGTCATGGGCCTTGGTGTTGCCTCCCTCGAACACGGTGCGACCCTCGGAAGCAGTTTGCGGATAGACCTGACGCTGTGTGATCGCCGTTGAAAGGACGGGAAGCCCATACTCGTCGAGCGCGTCGCGCACGTCGTCGCCAAGCCGGGTGCCCTCGATATGGCGCGTAATGACGAAAGCGGCTTTCGGGCTGCCATCCGTCACTTCTTGGCGCGCCTTGATGAAGTCCACCAAGTCGGACGCGGCCCATATGTCATAGGGTGAGGGCTGAACCGGAATGAGGATGAAATCGCTCACTTTGATCGCGGCCGCAATGATGTCCTCCAGCTTCGCCGCACCGTCCAGCACGATGTGGTCGTAGCTGCCGATCATGCTGGAAAGCGTCTTGATATTGTTGGCGCGGTCCAGCGATACGAGGGGGAGGGGATTCGCCGCGCTCGCCGCGTGCCAGTCACGCGCGCTTCCTTGGGGGTCGCTGTCCACGATCAGCACTTTGCTGCCGCGCAGGTGCAGCGCCTGTGCCAGATTGGTGGTGAGCGTTGTTTTCCCGCTCCCGCCTTTGGGGTTCAGAACGGATATGACAACCATGAAAACGCCTTGTTTGAGTTCTTACTCAAAAGCGTTTACGCACTTTCACTCATTTACTCAATAGACAAACGGACGTTCAGCTTCCGACCCTAATAACGGTCATACGCGCTGCTATGCAGCGAGGCCCGCAAGCGGACAGTCGATCCAAGCTGTCCTTTGGGGATTGCAAACCAGCTTGCACAAGGGCCGGAGTTGACGCGGCATGTCCGTCGATCTAGGTAGAGCACTCGGGCAATCTCTCCGGCGCCCGATCAGGCAATGCGCCCAAGTCCGGCACGAATGGCCGTGCACCAAGGACGCATTGATGAATTCAGCAAATAAAAGTTTGCCTGCCGAGCAAGGCCGTATCTCGTTCGCCGAAGCGACGCGCGTATGGGCGCGCATTGCCGCCCTCAGTTTCGGAGGGCCGGCAGGACAGATCGCGGTGATGCACCGCATTCTGGTCGAAGAGAAGCGATGGATCGGCGAGAGCCGCTTCCTGCACGCGCTCAACTATTGCATGCTCCTTCCGGGACCGGAGGCGATGCAGCTTGCCACCTATTTCGGATGGCTGCTCCACGGGGTGCGCGGCGGCCTTGTGGCGGGATGCCTGTTCGTTCTTCCTGGCTTCCTCAGTATTTTGGCGCTGAGCGTCCTCTATGCGAGCTTTCAGGAAGCAAGTCTCGTTCAGGCGATCTTTTTCGGCATCAAGGCGGCGGTGCTCGCAATCGTGATCGAGGCGCTTTTGCGCATCGGCAAGCGTGCGCTGAAGACCTGGCCCATGTATCTCATCGCAGCATCAGCCTTTGTGGCGATATTTGTTTTCGATGCCCCCTTCCCGCTGATTATCGCGGTGGCCGCTCTGGTCGGTTTTCTCGGCGGGCGTTTCGACCCTGGACGGTTCCTTGTCATTAAGGCGCACGAGACCCCCGATGGCGAGCAGGAAGGCTCCACAGACGCCGTATTGGAGGCGGGCGACTCTGCTCGGATTCAACCCACTTGGCGCGGCGCTTTGCGCACGGCGCTCACGTGGGGAAGCGTCTGGGCTGCCCCGATAATTGCGCTCCTGCTGTTGGTCGGTCCCGACCATGTGTTCACCCAATTGGCGGTGTTCTTTTCCAAGCTCGCAGTCGTGACCTTCGGCGGAGCTTATGCGGTGCTGGCCTATATGGCGCAAGAAGCCGTGCAGACGCATGGCTGGCTTGCTCCGGGAGAGATGCTCGATGGTCTCGGCATGGCGGAGACCACACCCGGCCCGTTGATTCAGGTCGTCCAGTTCGTCGGGTTCTTGGGCGGCTACCGGGACGCAGGCATGTTGGGGCCTGTCACTTCGGGCGTCGTGGCTTCGGTCATCGTCACATGGGTGACGTTTGCGCCGTGCTTCCTTTGGATATTTCTCGGAGCGCCTTTCATTGAAAAACTGCGCGGGGTGAAGCTGCTGACTGCCGCGCTCTCGGCTGTGACGGCGGCGGTGGTCGGCGTCATTCTCAATCTCGCAATCTGGTTCGCCCTGCATGTCGTATTCGCGCGGCTCGACCAGGTTCGAGGCTACGGTGCGAGCCTGCTCGTTCCCGACATCGCCAGTATCGACATTGCGTCGGTCGTCATTGCGGCAGCTGCTCTCGTCGCCATGCTGCGCTTCAAGGTCGGAATGTTGACTGTGCTGCTCGTCAGCGCGGCAGTGGGAGCAGCATATTACCTCACAATAGCGACCGCTGTCTAAAATACAGAAAAATGGAGATTTCACATGAGAAATATTCGCAAGTTGTTGCTCGCAACAAGCGTGGGTTTCACCATTCTGGCCGCTCCGGTTCACGCCCAGGACAATCTGGACAATCTGGACAATCTTGCAGCTCTTATCTTCGAGGCCTCTCACGCCGAGGCGACGATCACCGAGGATGGGGTGGCACGCATCGGATGGACAAGGGACGATGTCGAGGTGAGCGTGGACGGCATGCGCCTCGACCCTCCTGCTGGCCTTGGTTCTTGGGCCGCATTCAAACCTGTCGAGGGCGGTGTCATGGTCATGGGCGATACAGTCGTTTTCGAGGACGAGATCACGGCCGCGATGGACGCTGCGCTTGAGGGCGGGCTCACCGTGACCGCGTTGCATAACCATTTCATCTTCGATGATCCGCCTGTCTACTTCATGCATATCGGCGGTCACGGCGACACCACCCGGATGGCGGCTGCCGTGAAATCCGTATGGGATGCGATCAAGGCGGTGAGACAGGCCAATCCTGTGCCGCAGCGCAGCTTCGGCGGAGCAACACCTGACCCGGACGGCGTTATCGACCCTGCACCTCTTACCGATCTTTTCAATGTGGAGCCGACTATCGGCGAGGGCGTCGTGAAATACACCTTCCCGCGCTTAGGCCGGATGCACGGTGTCGAGATCGGAGGCTCGATGGGCCTCACGACTTGGGCGGCATTCTCAGGAAGCGATGAACTGGCTGCGGTGGACGGCGATTTCATCATGACCGAGGACGAGGTCCAACCCGTCCTGCGCGCTCTGCGAGAACACGACATCCACGTGGTGGCCCTGCATAATCATATGGTTGGCGGTGAACCGATCTATTACTTCCTGCATTATTGGGGCGTCGGTTCAACCAAGGAGCTTGCGGAAGCACTTTCTTCGGCTCGCGACGTACAAGACCGCGTCGAGGCTGGGTCATACTAAGCTTGAAGTATTGTCGGTACGAGGAACTCTCGCGCCACCGAGCTTCTCGCGCTCATCAGGCAGGCACCTTGTCACCGACATGACGAAATAAGGGTTGTCCGATTTTGCCACCGAGGCGCTGAAACCGGACCGTCCGCTCACCACCCATTTCGGCCGTTCCAAGCGTTGCAAAACCCTTCCTTTTTCGAGCCGCGCGCGCTGGTGACATAAATCTGCGCCTTGGCTCATTGCGAAATTCCGTTTTATTCGGCCGCGCCCCGGCGCGGCCGCGCGGGGGAGGGCGGGTGGACAAAAGGTTCGGCCGCCCCAAAGGGCGGCCTCGTCCCTGTCGCCGTCAGGCGGCTTCCCTCCTTTGGACTTGCTGCAATCCGTGAAGGTAGCGCACCGCGCGCTCGGCATGGGCGGCGGCGGACAGGATGGCGCGCCGGTCGTTCTGCAGAACCTTTATCCAGCTCGCGATATAGGAAGCATGGTCGTCGCGCGGCTCCAGCGCCAAGCCAAGGTCGGCGGCAAGAAAGGCGGAACCTAATTCCGCGACAAGCTCCTCGCGGGCATAGCCTTCATCGCCCCAGCGCTCGCGCCCGAAACTCCGGTCGAGCCGCGATGCGTGCCGGGTCCAGTGAACCGTCTCGTGGCCCCTCGTGGTATAATAGCCCTCGGCGTCGTGGAACGCCTCGAAGGGCGGTAGCTGGATGCGGTCCTCGCCGATGATGTAGAAGGCCTGACTGCCGCCATGCGCCACGCGCGCGCCGATGGCATTGAAATACCGCTCTGCCGCCTCGATGCGCTCGAAGGCGGGGGCAGGGGTCTCCGCCGGTTCGGGATGGAACCGCTCGGGCAAGCCGTCGATCTGCGCGACATTGAACACGTGGTAGGTTTTCAGGAACCGGATTTCCCGGCCTTCGCCCTCCAGCTCCAGATTGCCGTTCGTCTGCTGCTCCGGCTTCTTCGTCGTGCTGCCATAGTAGACGATGGGCGCGCCCTGTTCGCCGCGCCGGACCTGTCCGCCATGCGCCTGCGCCTGCTTGTAGGTCATCCATGTGGGCGAGGCGTAGCCATTGGCCACCGCCTCCATCCATAGGAGGATGACGTTGATTCCGGCATAGGGTTCGCCGGTCGATCGCAGGGGGCGGCTGACTCGCCCCGCCAGCGTCTCGGCGCTCCACGGCTTCATCCAGGGTCGCACACCCTGCTCCAGCTCGGCGAGGATGCGGTCGGTGATCCGCGCGTAGGGGTCGGTCCGCTTGCTGCTGTTGGTCTGGTTGGTCATGTCCCTTGTCTCCTTTTCCGGCGAAGCCGCAGCCTGCGGCCTGCGGCTCTGCCCTCCGGCGAGGATGGGAGGGGGAGGGGGATGCCCAATCGCCGCCTTGGCGCGGGCCAGCGGGCGAAGCCCGCCACACGGGGCGGCTATTTGGCTTCGGGAACGAGAGGGCGAAGCCCTTGGTGTTCCCCACCCACGGAAACGGCGCTGACAAGCGCCAGGAAGCCGCTCTGGCGGCGAAGACAGGCAACGGCACCCCTGCAACGGCGCGAAGCCGCCGGATGCCCTGCGCGCGCGATCCGTGCGCCAGCGGGCGTCCGGCAATGAGAGAGGCAGGAGTGCCAGCGGGTCAGCCCGAAAACGCCGCGCCCTCAGGAGCGCCGCAGGCGCGGGACAGAGCGCGTCCTTTAGAAACTCCCGCTCGATTGGAGCGCAGCGACGCGCGAGCGATCGTCACCCGGAAGGGGCGAGACGGCGAAGGCGGCTCGATCGCAGATAGAGCGCGGTCCCGGCAGGGGCGTGCCAGTCTGATCCCTTTTTGTTCCAATTCCTGGAAAACTGACGATTATCATCACAATATCAGCTATCGGGCGGGCATCACGGCAAGCGGAGCGCGCCAGACATACTGCTATAATATATATAAATAGGAATGGCGCTTGGCGAAGCTGTCGCGCAGGGAACGGGAAACGATCGCGCGGGAGCGGCTTCTGCGCCTCCTCGCTCGTCATGGCGTGGCCACCATGCGGATCATCGAACAGAAGATCTCCGATGCTGGTCCCTTCAATCAGCGCATCAACCCGCACATCCTGACCATGGTCAGGAACGATCTGATCGATGAAGGCGAGGTCCGCCGCTTCCACCACGCCGGGACAACCTGGTATCGCCTTGCGGGAGACGATGCCGCCCGGCGTGCTCGGGGGCAAAACGAGGACGGTTTCGAGCCTGAGCCCGACCCCGATGATTATCCGGATTTTTAGCCGATGATGCAAAACTGCACGCGCAGCAGCAAGGAAGACCTAACGAGTTCTCTGCGCTTTGCGCTCCAGATAAAGGCGGTGGCGCGCCTCCTTAGCAGCCCGCTGGACGGCCGAATGCGAGCCTTCCATGGTAACTCTTTCCAACTCCTCGATCCCGTCATCGTCGAAGATGGCATAGGTCCACTTCCGACAATTATGCGATGCCTCCTCGGGATAGGTCTCGATTTTCATCTTCCCAAATATGGGCATGGGAAAGGTGTATTGAAACCTGTCCCCAACAGCTAAAGCGCAATCCAATCGCCCGTCTCAAGGTTGCACGATACGGCTCGCATCGTCATGCCATGGTCATGGGCAAAAGCGTCTGCCGCCTCTTTGTTCGGCCCCAGAAAACGAACATCATCGTCATCGTCCAAAGCTGCGAAACCTTTGTATCGGCGCGGTGCGAACCCGTCGATCGACGGAAACACCCGTTCAGCGACGTTCCAGCCTGCAAAATGGGTGGCGGTGGAGTCCCTCTCACCGGTCCAGCTGCGGGAAATGACGCCGATCACGCTGCCATCCCTATCCACTACCGGCCCGCCGCTCATTCCGCTTGGCCATTCCGCCGCCACGCGGAAGCACGGCCAAGGCATCGACGATGACGGATCGGCAGGCAAAACTTCGATTACTTCTCCGGCACTTTCGTAGAGATACTGCGAAAACGGCCGGTCCTCTGGGGCTCCGTCTTTGGCAACATCCAAGTTCGCGAAACCGTAGCCCATGACGATTTCTCCGACGACGGGCAATTTTCGGAGCGCCACCGGCAAGCAGGGCATTTCGTTCTTCTGATGTGATCGGGATATGGTCAGTCTCGCGAGTTCGGTCAGGTTCCGGACTCTCGGCTTCTCATGGAACAGGGTAGGGGTTTGCCCCCCGGCTTCGGCATAGAGAGCGGACAGGGGACGCCATGCCTGCTCGGACAGGGGCGCCGCTCCGTAGGCTATCCCCTCCAGCTCCAAGGCAACCATTCGGACCTCATCGCGCAGGACAAGCTCCTTGCCGGAATAAAGCAGCATGTCCTCGATGACGTGGAAGGCCGTCGCGCAGGTGCCCCATGGATCGATGCGGAACGTCGTGCCCAAACCAAACGGGCGGCCATCCGGCGATCGCGGGTCAAACCTGAACAGCGGCATTATCATGGCCCGCAGGCGGGGGTCCTGATTGAGAACAGTCGTCATGCTGCTACAGGGTCCGCAGCAAGCGCACGTCGCCGATGAAGCTCTCCAGCGTCTGGAGATGGGGCTGCACGGATTTGGGAAACTTCTCGGTCAGCGCAGCGGGAATGACGAGCTGCACGCCCGCACCGCTCATCTCGTTGAACTGCGATTCCGAAATACCCTCCTGCAAGGTCAGCAAATGCTTCGCCGGGATACGGTCGGCCTCGTTGAGTATCTGCCGCCAGCGGTCACGGCATGTGGTCTTCACCGCCAGCATCCGGAGCTGGTCGGCCGGGAATGCACTGTCGGCATAGGCGGTCTGCGAGGGAAACAGGAAATCAGGCCGTTTGCCGGACTCGCTCTCGGGCTGGTGCGAGAACTGCGTTCCCTCGGCCAGACGCTCCTCGAGGAAGATGGCACGGGCGTGAAGCTCGAGCGAGCGCCCCGATCTGGCCTTGCGGCGCTGGAGGATGGTCTGCGCCCGCGCGATGAAATCCTCGACGTTCGAAAACCCGGCGGTGATGTGGGGCAGCTCGATCGCTTCCTCCACGCTGCGGAATATCTCGAATTCGCAGTCGCGCCGTTTGAGGAGCCGCTGGTCGGGAACGATGCCGGGCAGGGGGCGCAGCTCCACCGCCCGCTCGACAATCTCGGCCCCGGTCGGAAACTTCGCCAGCCATGCCGGCGGCATGTCGGCCGCCGCTATCCAGCAGCTCGTGGGTGCAGGCGGGGTAAACAGGAAGAGCGTGCCCCCGGTCGCGCCCGGCGGCCATATGACATAGCGGCCCGGCTCCACCGGCCCGATCCGGTCCTCCACCATGTCTTCCTCGGTGCCGTGGCGGCATACCCAGACATGCGCCTCGGTGGCGGCTCCTGCATCATCAAGCGCGAAAGCGAAGACGGTCAGCGCACCCGTGCTGTCGGGATCAAGGAGCGCCGATGATGCACCCCCGAAATTGGTCAGCCGTGCCTCGTTGCGGCCACCATCGGGGTTTTCGTGGAACCTGTTGTTGTAGTAGACCGCGCGGACCTTGCGGTAATCGGCATGGGAATCGATATAGAGGTCGAACCGCGTATCGGGGTTCTTCACGTCCGTCCGGTCGATCGCCGGGAACATGCGGAACAGGAACTCGCGCGCGATGTAGGGACCGGCTTGGTGGGCACCGTTGGCGAGCGTGTCGTTGCCGGACAGCCGTTTCACATACCACACGAATCCGTCGCCGGAGTGGTCGTCCATCCAATCCGAAAGGTCAGCCAGCGCCACTGTCATCTCCCCTGATCTCGGCATCTCCGGAACTGCCGGAAAGCCACGCAGCCGCCTCGTCAAGCGCGGCCTCACCGTGCTCCGGGGACTTACCCCGGAACGCGCATTCCCATACCGTCAGCACGCGCCAGTCCGCCGCCCTGAGCACGGTCCTGGCGGCCCGGTCGCGTTCGATGTTCGCGCCGATCTTCGCGCGCCAGAACTCGGGCCTTGATTTTGGCCAGCGGAAAAACGGGCAGTCGTGCCCGTGCCAGAAACAACCGTGCACGAAGATCACCGCGCGGTGGCGCGGAAAGATGAGGTCGGGCCGTCCGGGGAGGGCACGGTCGTGCAGCCGGAAGCGGAAGCCCCTGCGGTGAAGCCCGCGCCGCACGATCATTTCGGGTTTGGTGTCGCGGCCCTTGATCGCTGCCATCATGCGGCTGCGCGTGGCCTGGTCCACCACGTCAGGCGGCAAGCCGCGCCTCCACCGGCTCCGGCGCTGCGATGCCCAGGGCAGGGGCCATATGCCGCGCCACCGCCTGCACGACCGGCACGACAACGGCGTTGCCGAACTGGCGGTAGGCCTGCGTATCGGAAACCGGAATGATGAAGTCCGAACCGCCCGGCCCGTCGAATCCCATGAGCCGCGCGCATTCGCGCGGGGTCAGGCGGCGCGGATTGCCGCGCGGCCGCTCGACAAGGATCTCGGAACCGTCCTTGTAGTAGCGGGCGGAAAGCGTGCGGCTCACGTCGTTCGGGCCGACAAGCCCGAACCCGAACCCGTTGCCCCGCGCGCGGTGCTTGGCGGCGTAATCCTGGAGATACTGCCACAGGTGGTCGCTGAGCGAGTAGCGCGCGGACACGCGCCCGATATTGCCTTCGGTGAAGGGCTTCTCGGGTGCCTCGCTGCCATCCTCGGGATGGAGGATGCTGCCGATGCGCGGGCCGTGAAGCGGGTCGGGGATGGGCATGTTGGCAAAGCTGAAATCCGCCGGTTCTAGGAAACCGGCGATGAAGATGCGCTCGCGGTGCTGCGGCACCCATGACCGCGCATCGATCACCTTCCAGTGGATGTCATAGCCCAGCTCGTCGGTCAGCACGCGCCGGATTACCTCGAAGGTCCGGCCCCTATCGTGGTTCACGAGGTTCTTCACGTTCTCCAGCAGGAAGGCGCGGGGCCGGTGGTGCGCGATGATCCGCGCCACGTCGAAGAACAGCGTTCCCTGCGCCTCGCAGGCGAAGCCGTGCTCGCGGCCGAGCGCGTTCTTCTTCGACACGCCTGCGATCGAAAAGGGCTGGCAGGGAAAGCCTGCCAGCAGCAGGTCATGCGCGGGAATGTCGCCCGCTTCGATTTCGGTGATGTCGCCGGAAACCTCGTGGCCATCATGCGGATGGTTGGCGCGGTAGGTCGCCGCGCTGTATTTGTCCCATTCGCTGGTGAATACGCATTTCCCGCCCAGCGGCTCGAAGCCGCGCCTGAGGCCGCCGATCCCGGCGAACAGGTCGATGAAGCGGAAAGCAGGATCGCCCTGCGCCGCTTCGCAGGGCCGGTCGGCAATGATCCGCTTGAGAAGTTCGGTTGCGGCCCTGCGGGGGGAAACCTCGCCGTTTTCCCAGCGGTAGACTGTCCGGGAAGAGAACCCGGCCATGTCGGCCAGCGCCTCGATGCTGATGCCCGCCTGCGTGCGGAGCTGGGAAAACGGCGTGGGCGATCTGCTCGTCATCAAAAGTCCCCTCTGGGTATTTTTTTGACGCAGTGGCAGCGATGTTCCCAAATGGCAAGAACAAACCGTGATTCTTCGGTAATAATTCCTGTTAGGCGCTGCGTTGGATGGCATTCAGGATGCGACGCGCCTCGATGCCTAGAAGAACTTCGTCATCCTGTGTCACGATCGCAGCATGGCTCGTAACGATGCGAACCGGCGCGATCCTCAACAGGGATTCCTGAACGTCGGTTTTGCGGACAAACACTCCGGAGAAGGCCTGCTCCCAATTGTCCTTGCGTTCGAAGATCATCCAGTAGTCGCTGAAGTCCGCGTAATCGATCAGGCGGGGGCGGGGCGGGCGCTGCCGCCGGACTTCATCGTCCCGCTTTGCAATCCAGTTTTCTCGCATGCGACCGGGAATCTGGCTCTTCTCCCAGTTGTCGCCAAAAACACTGCGCAGGCGGCGTTCGATGAAGTCCCGGACTTGCTGTTCAAGACGCCTTATGGTCCGGAATGCACTGGCAGCACGGTCCTCCTCGTCGCTGCTCTCAGCACCCGGTTCCCGCTCCAGGCCCGCGCTCGCGGTTATTTCATCGAAGGCGTCGGGCGTGAAATCGGCAAGGCCAGGCTCCATCCCGATCTCGCGATAGATGCTGCGTCGTGACTGTATGTCCAGAATGGAAGCGACATCCGGAATGTCGAAGCGCCGCCAGTCGCCAAGTCCACCCCGCAAGAGCTTTGAAACCTGCTCCGAAAAGGGATCGGTGCGGGCGACAGCCAAGCCATACTCATGAAGCCGCGCAACGGATGTGGCACTGCCAAACTCGTCTGAAATTCTGGCCCAGTTGGAGGAAACGCCCGTCAGGGCATCCCGAACCCTGGACACGTCCATGAGACTCGTCGCGGCAACCCTGCTGGCGAGCGCAATGGTGTCATCATGGGCGGGGTGGCGGAACTGTCGGTAGAAGTCGCGGGTGCCCCTCTCGACCAGTCCGGCATCGATTCCGAACTCGCCAAGCTGGCCGCGCACGAGGTTGCGGTCCAGCTCCATCGCGATGCGCCGTGCCTGATCCAGCACCCCGCTGTCCATTATGCCCGTGGCGGTATTCTGGAGGGCAAAAAGGCTGTCGCCGCCCATCATTCTGGCGATTGATGGGCCTTCCACCAAATCCCTCATGGCCTTGGTGATGGCAGAATCAGTATCCAGTGTGCCGAGGTAGCTTTTTCCGCCAACCGCCTCGTTCAACAGTCGGTCTTTTTCGCGCTGCTGTTCCATGAACTTGTTTATGGCGTCACTCATGTGCGGCAGCCTCTCTGGCATTTTTCTCGCAGTATTCCCGCAACACCCGCTGCACGGTCGATCGCGAGACGCGGAACAGCGAGGCGAGCTGGGCAGGGGAGCCTTGGCCGTTCTCGACGCGTTCGATGATCTCGGCGCGCTGCTGGGGCGAGAGAGCGCGCTTGCGGCCGATATGCTTTCCGGCCTTCCGGGCGTGCGCCAAGCCGTTCATGGTCCGCTCGCGGATCATGGCCCGCTCGAACTCGGCGAACGCGCCAAGGGTCTGCGTCATCAACCGCCCCGCCGGCGTCGTGGTATCAACCGCCTCGGTCAGCGAGCGAAATCCGGCCTTGGCGGCCGTGATCGCCTCCAGCGTGAACAGGAGGTCGCGGAGCGAGCGGGAAAGGCGGTCGAGCTTCCATACGGTCAGCACGTCGCCGGGCTTCAACGCCTCGATCGCCAGCGCCAGTTCGGGCCGGTCGGATTTCGCGCCCGATGCCTCTTCCTGGTAGATGATCGAACAGCCCGCGTCGGTCAGCGCGCGGAGCTGCGGGTCCAGGTCCTGGGAGTCCCCTCGGGACACGCGGGCATAGCCGATTTGCACCCGATCTCTTTGACACGGGGTTGTGACACTCGCAACGCCGCAGAAAAGCGTGCTTGTGGATTAGGTGTCAGAACCGTTCGGTTTTGAACGGGCAGGCTTTTCGCTCCAACTCCCCAATCAGCCAATTTCCGGCTATGGGCCGGGAATGAGATTGAAGCTAATCCCTGTCGTCATCTTGGCTCCGCTGCTGCTCGTCGGCGCGACCGAGCCGGTCGATTACGGAGCGTCGGCGGTTGCGCTGGATCAGACAATCGAGCGCGAATATGCCTATCTCGACAAGTTGCCCGATGGCACCCTCCCACACTCCGACGTCCTTACGCGCGAGCGCGAAGCCGTGCACGATGAACGTTCGCTGCTCCGCTACGCCGAACACCGGATCGCCTCGCTCGCCGATCACCATGCGATCACTGGCAGCTCGTTCGCGGACAGTTGGACGGTCGTGCCGACATATACCGATCTGTGGGTGGTGTTCGAGGATGGCCGCTACGTCATTGATGCGGTCAGGCCGGACAGCCCTGCATCGCGAGCGGACATCCAAAACGGGCAGCAGATTGTCGCTATCGATGGGATTCCAGTAGCTCGTGCCGTTGCTTGGTTCTGGTCGGCAATGGGACTTGACGTGACTCCGCAGCGGGCGGCCTATGCCGCGCGTGTTCTCGTCGCTGGGCGTCGCAATCGGGAGCGGCGGATTGTCACTGTCGACAGTTCGGGAACGGAGCGAGCGGTGGTTCTGCCTTCGCTTTACGCAGCAACCGATGATCCGGAACCGCCCCTGTCGGTCTGTGCCGCCAACGGCGTGACCATCGTCCGCTTCAATAACGCTCTCGGCGACCGGGAATCGATCGCCGCCTTTGACGCCGCGATGGGTTCGCTCCATCCAGATACTGGTCTTGTGCTCGATCTGCGGGACACGCCATCGGGCGGCAACACTACGATCGCGCGGGCCATCATGGGCTGGTTCGTCGAACGGCCTCGTGGCTATCAGATGCACAACCGCCCTGCCGAGGAGCGCGAGACGGGCGTCGCGCGCCAATGGGTCGAACAGGTTCTCCCCCGTTCCGGCAAGTATCGATCGGAAATGCCGACAATCCTGGTCGGCCGCTGGACGGGAAGCATGGGCGAAGGCCTGGCGATCGGGTTCGCGGCGCTGGGCGCTGATGTGCGCGGATCGATGATGGCGGGCCTGAACGGCTCGGTCGAGGATTTACCGATCGGGAACACCGATCTGACGATCAAGCTGCCGACCGAACGTCTGATGACTACGGAAGGACAGCCTCGCGAGGATTACGTGCCCGCACCGATCGGCGATAGGCTGGCGAACGTGGCCTGCTAGCAGCAGCTACTGTATGGAAAGCAGAACGTCCGGTTCTAAGCTCCGTATGCGGAAGATGGCCTTCATTGATCATTTTGACTTAGGTGGCTCAGCCCTAGTCCTCTCTTCTTTCTAAGTAGCCTGCAACCACCGTCGGCTTCAATCGAGAGGGGCTGGCGTTGAGCGGTAAACTGTATAGCGCAGCTAGATAGGACTCGTCGAAGACAGTCATCGATAGTTCGACTTCGTCCGCTTTTGTGGAGAAAAGCTTCAAAATGGATTCGGGGCGATCGCCTTGCCACTCGGCACGTATCTCACTCGGTGCCAGCAGTCGCATCGCGGCATAGTCGGCCAGCTGAACGAGCGTAAGCCCCTCAAGCCTCCTAGCATCGAAAATAACGATCGAATTAACAAGGGCCGCACTCTGTTCTAACCCCACTCGGCGAGCGCGTGCGTCCGTGTTGACCTTGGTCGCCACAGCCATTGGTAAGGTAAGGCCCGGAATTGTGGCACTGTGAGGTGCCGGTCGTCCCAGCGCAGTACGTATTTCCTGCGAAGTCCAAGCGAATACGGGATCGCCGCGTAGCATTGCGGCTTCGAACTTGCGTTGCTCGTTAACCGGCATGAATTTGGACTGCTCGCTTCTGGCCTCGGAAACGAAAGTTTCCGGATCATCGACGATGACGACCAATGCATTCGTCTTGCAGTCTGGGCGCGCGAAGCTCACTCCAGCATTCTTGCCGCGAAATTCGATCATTTGGCGAAAAGTGGCTTGCTGCCGCGAATTGAGACCGGCGAAGCCGAGGCATACCGGATCGATAAATCTAGCAATGGGATCGGTCGGCCCAGCAGAAGGGAAAATTCGATCAACGCCCTGTCGGATAGCATCTATCTCACTCTGGCGCTGGCCGGTTACGACAATGGTCCCTTCAATATCGTTGTTTTGCGGCGGTGTTGTTTCTTGCGCCGTCAACGGCTGAGCAACGAACGCCACCAGCGACCCGAGTAACAGCTTTCGATGCAACTTCATGACTCCTCTTTTGCAACCGGTTTTCGGGCAAAGGCAAGGCAATTTCTATCAAGTTGGCCGAGCGAGCTTTTGTCTGCCAGTTGGTTCGAAAAATATGAGGGGGTTCAAAGCCGTGACCGTTTTCGGGTGGCAGAGGTAGAACGATTAAAGTCTTGAACGGGGTGAGGAGCCACCACAGGTAATAGCGCTCAAGCAGTGGCATCGCTCGTCCAACCTGTCGAGCGATGGCGTTGCGGACGATAGCCAACGCGTGCGCGAGCGGTCGGGCCAAGATTCCTGCTGAAGCCGCTTCGTTTCCCGACAATCAGCCCCTGCGGCACCGGGCGAATCTTCCATAGCGGCGCGAAATGCGGGTCCATGCCCTTCAGGACATACCGCTTCAGCCCAGTCACATTGTAAATCGGGCGATGCTTCACCGTATCGTGTGGCACCGGTTCACCAACAGTCGCCGCGATCCATTGAGGAAGCGACCTTCTGAACTCCCGCACCAGTCCGCGCGGGATATGGACTGCCCAGTGAACCGCCACCTGCCCTCCTGCCGCCTCGAAAACCCAGACATGGGTTGGCGGGCAGCGACCCTTCAATTTTTGGTGTCGACGAAGCCACCGCGCATACCAGCTCGCGAGCAGCTTGCGGAACGCGGCGCTCGCCTCACGCGGCGAACACGCGGTGTGGGAATAGTTGATCGTGACGAACTGGTTCAGCGGCCTGCCGATGCGTTCGGCAACGCGTGTGGCGTGATGAAGGTTGGCTGCTGGCTTCCTTCCGATCTGCCGCGATTCCCGGTAGCGTCCATTGTTCACGACCTGTTCTTATATCGGCCATTATTACAATGAAAGCGCTGTTGCCTTCCTTTCCCCGGATCGCTGCGGTTCCAGCGCCGTCTGCCGCTCGCCCGAGCGCAGCTCGATCGCGTCGGCCAGCTTCTCGCGGCTATCGGTGTAGATCGCCGCATGGTGCCGCGCGCGGCTGATCGCGACATAGGTGGTCTTCGCATCCACCGTCATCGCCCGGTGGCTTTCGAGATGGGTCATCGACCGGTCGGCGGTCGCGCCCTGGCTGCCATGCACGGTGCCTACCCAACCGTGCCGAAGATGCCGGTCTCGGGCCTGGTCCAGCGACAGCTTATGCTCGCGCCCGCGCGCGTCGCGGACCGTCATCGCGCGGCGCTCGGCATCGATCGCGGTCACGTTGCCGGTCAGCCCGTTCACCCGGCCCGTCTCGCGGTCGTTGCGCGTGAATTGCACCCGGTCGCCTTTCGCGAACTCGCGCTCCTTCGCCACATAAGCCTCGGACTGCCCCCGCCCCCACCTGTCGAGCCGCCAGTCGATCGCACGGCCGTTCGGCCCGCGCAGCATAATCCGGTTGGCCTCGCGATCGATCCGATCGACCCGGTAGGCCTGCCCCTTCGCGACGCCGTGGCGCTCGTAGTCGCGGCGGAACGTCACCACGTCGCCCTTCTCGTAACCGTTGGCCATGCGCGCTTCCTCGCGGGTCAGCCCTTTGTTTTCCAGCGTAGCCATCCTGACGCTCTCGCCGGTGATCGTGCCGTCTTTGCGCAGCTCGGCGCGGATGGCCTCGGTCAGCAATTCCCGGCCCTCGCGGGTTGTGTCCATCACAAGCGTCTTGGCCCGGTCCTTCGGCGACAGCGCGGCGAAGTCGCGCGCCATCGCCGCGCGCCGATCCCCGGCTTGCGCGATCTCGGTGATGCGGCCCCCGCCTTTGTCGAGCGCTGCCAGTGCCCGCGCTCCGTCGCCCGCGATAGTGGCTTCGACCGCCTCGCGGGTCAGGTCGTTCGCCTGGCGCACGATCTTGTCGAGGACGTGGGTTTTCATGCCTGCGTCCTGGAGCTGGCCGAACGCGCGGCCCGCCTCCACGCTGCCCAATTGCTTCACGTCGCCCACCAGCACGACCCTCGCGCCCGATCGCTCGGCCATGCCCAGCACCTTCGCCATGTCGCGCGCGCTCACCATCGAGGCCTCGTCGACGATCCAGGCCTCGGGCCGCGTCCTGGCTTCCTTCACGATCCCCTCGCCGGTTAGCACGGCCTTGGCGACCGTCTCGCCCTTCGCCCCGATCGCTCCGCCCAACAGGTCGGCCGCCGCCGCCGTGGGCGCGAAGGCGCGGACCTCGTAGCCCTTCTCCCTCATCCCCTTTGCATAGGTAGACAGCACGGTGGTGGTCTTGGCGGTCCCGGCATAGCCCTGCACGCCGCTCACGCGGTCGGGGCTGGTCAGCAGCCCCATCGTCGCGGTCCGCTGCCCCTCGGTCCAGGAATGGCCTTTCGCCTGCGAGAAGAACGCCGCCGTGGTGACGGCGCGCAGCGCCTCCTGCCGGTCCAGCGCGGGCACGGCGGTGCCGCGCCCGTCGCCCTCGATGGCGAGCATCCGGCGCTCGGTCGCCACCGCCTCGCACGTTGTGAACCCGCGTCCCCGCGCGCCCTGGTCGCGGGCGATAAGGTCGCCCGTCCCGCGCGCCCGATCAACGGCCTGTACGATCTGCGCAGCGTTGGCGAGGCCTCCGGCCCGCTCGCCCGCGCGCGCTTCCAGCGCGGCGGCTCCAAACACCGCCTCGCGTTCGGACAGGTGCCGCGCCGCCGCCGCCACGGCCTCCCTCGCGGCGATCTCGGCGCGGTCCCGCGTCGATGGTCCGCGCTCGGCCGTCATCGTCGCGGCGCGC
>NZ_JABWGV010000008.1 GCF_013370205.1 Qipengyuania atrilutea | reverse complement strand
CACATCGATGATTTCCCGAGGATTCCGTAGGCTTTACGGGGGCACCATTGGAGCGATTGTGTAGAAGGTTTGTGTAGAAAACGCTCGTTTGAGACCGTTGTTGCAACGGTTTTTCAAGGTTTTCAGTGATTTCGGGACAAATGGTGAGCCCTGCTGGGTTCGAACCAGCGACCTACTGATTAAAAGTCAGTTGCTCTACCGACTGAGCTAAGGGCCCCCATACCGGGAATGCGGCCCGGCAGGCGGACGGCACGGGCGCTCACCTACGGGGGGAGCGCCGCTTGGTCAAGCGCGCATGAAGCTGCCGAAGTGTCAGCCCGCTCACCGGGTCCCGCCATTCGGGTGCGACTGTTACCGCAGGCGCAAGGACGAAGTCCCGGTGGCGGAATTCCGGGTGAGGAATCTCTAGGCGCTCCGAATGGTACGCCCCCCCGCTCCACAATATGATGTCGAGGTCGAGCGTCCGGCTGCGCCACCTCACGCCGCGGCGTTTGCGCTCGAAGGCGCTTTCGATTGCCTGCAACCGGGTCAGCATCGCTTCGGGGTCCAGCGGTGTTTGGACGACCGCGGCGCTGTTCGCATAGCGGCGCTGCGATGGGCCAAGTGGATCGGTGGCGACAACCGGTCCGCGGCTTTTGCAAGTAAGGTTGCCTTCGCCGAGGGCCGCCAAAGCCCGTTCAACTACGCGCCTGGGTTCTCCGACCCCCGCGATCCGCATGTTCGACCCGACTGCAATCAGGTAGATATGCTCCGCTTCGCTCACCTATCCGCCGAAGACATCGTTCACCGCAGCCTCCGCGCGGGGCTCGTCCAAAGTCAGTTGCCGCTTCTTGCGAAAGATACCGGTGGTCTTAAGCACGTAGGGAACGAGGACATTACGCGCAAACCCTTGCGCCCTGACGCGAACTTGCACCGCGTCCCGTTTCGGATCACCGGCAGACACACGAAAGCTGCTGTCGAGAGCGATCGCACATCCCGCGATCTGACCCGCTGTCGCCCGCCCCCGCATCAGCTCCACGTAATTGTCGATCAGGTCCTGGCTCGGCGGCCGCTCACGCATATCGAGCACGGCGACCGATGTGATTTCCCCTCCGGGTCTGAGTTCGAACAGGATCGGGAAGAACTCGCCATTCTTTTCTAGCAGCGCAGCGGCGGCCTCCAGCGCTGCCGAATAAAGCTGGTCGAGCTTCTCACGCGCAACAGCCATGTCTGCGGGACCGTCCAAGCCGTCAGATGTCCTGCGCGATGCGGCCGTAAAGCTGCGGCCTGCGGTCGCGGAAGAAGCCCATGCCGGCCCGGTTGCGCGCTGCGCGTGCGAGATCGAGCGTCGCGCTCAGGACCCCGCTTTCCTCTGCGCCGAACTCCTGCACGTAGTCGCCCCATTCGTTCGCAATGAAGCTATGCCCGTAGAAGGATTGCCCGTCTTCTGTGCCGATGCGGTTCGCCGCGACGACCGGCATACAGTTGGATACCGCGTGGCCGACCATCGCCCGTCGCCACATTCGGCTCGTATCGAGGGTCGCATCGTGCGGTTCGCTGCCGATCGCGGTAGGATAGAAGAGCACTTCGGCGCCCATCAGCGCCAGCACCCGCGCGGTTTCCGGATACCACTGGTCCCAGCAGACGCCGATCCCGATGCGGCTACCGAACACGTCCCATACCTTGAACCCGTCGTTGCCCGGCCGGAAATAGAACTTCTCTTCATAGCCGGGCCCGTCGGGGATGTGGCTCTTGCGGTAGGTCCCCATGATTTCCCCGTCGGGGCCGATCATTGCGAGCGTGTTGTAGTAATGGTGCCCGTCCCGCTCGAAAAAACTGGTGGGGATCGCCACGCCCAGCCCGCGCGCCAGTTCCTGCATCGCAAGGACCGAAGGATGCTCAGCGGTCAAGTAGGCGCGGGCGAAGAAGGCTTCGTCCTCGGTTTTGCAGAAGTAGACCCCGGCGAAGAGTTCCGGCGGCAGGATCACCTGCGCGCCGCCCTTCGCCGCCTGCTCAACGAGACTGCCGACGGCAGCGATATTCTCGCGTTCGTCGGCAGCATTGAGGGCCAGTTGCAGTGCGGCTACGGTCAGTTTGGACATGCGGCCCGCTTACTTTGCGGCAAGGGCGAAGTCCACTTCCGGAGCTTTCTTACGCGCGCTTGCGGAACAGCAGGGTCATGCGGTCGCTTTCGCCGATCTGCTTCAGTTCCTCGCGCTTCGAACCGAGCGAGGGCGGCAGTTCCCAAACGCCGTTTTCCCAGTTCGCCGTGTCTTTCGGATTTGCGTTGACCTCGCTCGTATCGACCAGTTCGAAACCGTGTGCTTCGACCAGCGCGATGACGTCCTTCTGCCGTAGATAGCCCTTTGACCCATCGGTATAGGACGCAGGCGCATTCTCTTTCGCGCGGTGCTGCACGATGCCGAGCATGCCGTCGTCCTTGAGCATGCTGCGCAGCCGGGTCAGTTCGGCATGGAGTACGCCGCTGCGGTGCAGATTGTGCATTTCGCGGAAGATCAGCGCGCGGTCGACCGTGCCTGCCATGTCCTCCGGCACTTCGCCGCTGGCATAACCCGAGATGGGCGCACCGGTCAGGTTCCAGCCGGGATAGCTTTCGGAGAAGCCGCCCGGCAGTCCGCCGAAGTACTCGGCCATGCGCGGATTGTCGGCATTGGCGGGGTCAGGCATGATGCCGACGTAGCGGCCCTCGCTGCCGAGATACGGCACGAGCACCCGCGTGTACCAGCCGCCCGCTGGCATGTAGTCGACCACCGTCATGCCGGGCTCGACCTGGAAGAAGGCGAGCGTTTCCGCCGGATGGCGGTAGGCGTCCCGCGTGCGGTCCTCGCTGCGATTGGCCTCGCTGAGCGCGCTTTCCATCGCCTGCATCGCGGCGTGGTTGTGGTGGCTCATCTCGCCGGCGGTATGATGATCGGCAGCGGCGGGATAGCCGGTCGCGAGCGATACGAGAGCGGCGGCGGCGATCAGGGGCGTGCGCATGGGGCAGGTTCCTTCGAAGTTTCGGGCAATGATTGGCTGCCCGATGTTGTAGCCGCGAACCCGGCCAAGGCAAGCCGGACCCTTTCATGGCGCGACCTCGTTCCTATCTCCAACAGTAAAGGAGATACGAACTCATGGCAGATACCAAACAGGCGATCATCGCCGGCGGGTGCTTCTGGTGCACCGAAGCGGTGTTCAAGGACGTGGTCGGCGTGACCGACGTCGAGAGCGGCTACATCGGCGGCGACACGCCCAGCCCGACTTACAAGGAAGTGTGCAGCGGACGCACCGGCCATGCCGAGGCGATCCGCGTGACCTTCGATCCCGACACGATCTCGCTTGCCGAGATTTACGATGTGCACTTCGGCACACACGATCCGACCCAGCTTAACCGGCAGGGCAACGATGTCGGCACGCAGTACCGCTCCGCCATCTTCCCGGCGGACGACGAACAGCGCGCCGAAGCCGAAGCCGCGATCGAGCGCGCCAATGCGGACAATGACGGCAAGGTCGTCACGACGATCGAGGATGCGAGCGAGTGGTATGCTGCCGAGGACTATCATCAGGAGTACTGGGAAGGCGAAGGCAAGCGCAATCCGTACTGCCTCGCGGTCATCCCGCCCAAGCTGATGAAGCTGCGCAAGAGCTTCCAGAACAAGGTGAAGCAGGACGCCTGATTCGCTTCGCGTCAGCCTGACCGCGCCGCGCGGTGTCCTACAGGATGGAACACATGGAACACGGTCCAAGGGTTCTAAAATTGCGCGGTTCGGCAGGCTTTTCTGCGAGTGCTGAAGCAAGTTGGGGTCGGATGCGCCGGTCATACGAAATGACTGGCACAACCGGGCCGAAGTAGGACAGCGCGCTAGCTACTTCTGCCAGCGCGCGGCGAAGAAGCCGTCCAGCCCGCCTTGTTCCGCCAGCATACCGGGATGCGTGCGCAGATAGCCGTCTTCGCTCGCTTCGGCGGGCAGAACGTCCGGCAACTCACTTGCGTTAACGGGTAGCGGCATCATCGCACCTTCCGCGTCAAACGCCTCCGCCTGCGCCTCACCCTCCTCGCGCTCCAGCGAGCACACCGCATAGACCAGCGTTCCTCCCGGCTTCACCCAGTCCGCCGCGCGCGCCAGCAAGTCCGCCTGCAACTGCGTCAAGTGCTCGATCTGGCGCGGTCCAATTCGGTGGATGACATCGGGATGGCGGCGCAGCGTGCCGGTCGCGGTGCAGGGCGCGTCGAGCAGGACGGCGTCGAACACGGCCTCGCTGCCGTCTTCCAGTTTCGGCCGCCACTTCAGCGCATCGGCGCGCACGATCTCCGCCTCGAGGCCGGTGCGGTCGAGGTTCTCGCGCACCCGCTCCAGCCGCCGTTTCGAAATGTCGAGCGCCGTGACCTGCCACCCGGCTGCCGCAAGCTGCAGTGTCTTACCGCCGGGCGCGGCGCACAGGTCGAGCACACGCCTGCCCTCGCCCGGTCCCAGCAAACTCGCCGGCAAGCGCGCAGCCAAATCCTGCGCCCACCATGCGCCCTTCCCATAACCTTCGAGCGTCTCGACCGATTGCCCGCGCGGCAAACGCAGATGGCCGGGTGCGAGCGATACGGCGCCCAGCTTTTCGGTCCACTCTTCGGTCGCGGCAGGATCGCGGAGCGACAGGTCGAGCGGCGGCGGAAGCGCCATTCCAGCAGCGATCGCATCGGCCTTCTCGCCCCAGCGCTCCCGCACCGCTTCCGGCAAACTTGGCGCTTCAGGAAGCCGAACCTCACGCTTTACCAATGCCGAGAACACGCCGTGCGCTAGCCGGCGCGGTCCGCCTTCGAGCAGCGGCAGCCCCGTCGCGATCACCGCATGGGGCGGCGTATCGAGGCGCAGCCACTGCGCGCACATGATCCGCAGCACGCTGCGCGCCTTGGCGTCACCCGGAAGATTGCGCTGCGTCGCGCCGTCAATGAGCGCGTCGAGATCGGTCAGCCACCTGAGCGCCTCGCTCGCGATCGCCCGCGCCAGCGCCTTGTCCGCGAACTCGCCGACCCGCTGGACCGCGTGCGGATAGGCTTGATCAAGCGTCTCTCCGCGGCGCAGAACGGCATCGAGCAGGCGTAGCGCGGCCTGGCGGGCGGGAAGGCCGGGAACGGACTGTTGCGGTTTTGGCATGGACTGCGCCTCTATCCGCGATTGAAACCAAGCGCCAGCGCACGCATTTAAGAGGTATGACCAAACGCGCTACCAAACGGCCGGAGAATTTCGCGAAGCCCGCGCATTGGACGAACGATCCGGCGCCCAAGCCCGAACCGATGGAAAAGACGGACGATCCGCAAGGTCTCAGCCCGACGCGCTACGGCGACTGGGTGTTGAAGGGCATCGCGATAGATTTTTGAGTCTTCGTTCCGCACGCCCATCCGGGCGCGCGAAATCCTCGCTCATGCGATCATAGATCGCGTCGCTGCGGGCGGGCGGTCGCCCTTGCGGTTGCTGCGCAACCGATTCTTCAAAGCGCCGTCAGCGTAACCTTCAGACCGTCTTTCGGCTTCGGTATCGGCCAGGCCTGCCAGTCCGGCTCGTAACCTTCCGCGATTTCCACCCGGTAACGGGTCAGTAGATGCGCGGTCAGGATCTTCACCTGCATGTAGGCGAAATGCAGGCCGAGGCACATGTGCGCGCCGCCGCCGAAGGGAACCCAAGCGTATTTGTGCCGCCCCTTCGCCGCTTCGGGTGTGAAACGCATCGGATCGAACTTTTCGGGTTCGGGCCAGTATTCTTCCAGGTAATGCGTCGCGCCGGGGCTGACCGACACCTGCGTTCCCGCGGGGATCGTATAGCCGCCGTATTCGAAATCGCGCAGCGCGCGGCGCGGGATCGAGGGAACCGGCGGCATGAAGCGCAGCGCTTCCTTGAAGGCCATTTCGGTCAGGTCCATTTTGCCGAGCGCCGCTTCGGGCAGATTGCCTTCCTCATCGAGCAGCGCGGCGGCTTCCCCGCGCAGCTTTTCCTGCCATTCTGGATGTTCGGCAAGCTGCCAGATCAGCGTCGTCGCGCTGCTGGTGATGGTGTCGTGCGCCGCCATCATCAGGAAGTTCATGTGGTCGGTCACTTCGTCCACGGTAAGGAGTTCGCCGTCCTCGCGGCGCGCGCGGGCGAACTGGCTGAACATGTCCGGCCCTTCCGGCCCCTCGCGCCGGCGCAATGTCTCACGCCCGAACCAGTCCTTCAGGAACTTGCGGCCCTTCGCCCCGCGGCCCATCGCCGTGAAGGGCAGCGGCTTGCGGATCGGCGCGACCGAGGCCTGCACCATGTCGACGAAGGCGGTGTTAATCGCGTCTGCCTCGGGTCCGAACGGCAGGCCGATGAAGCTGTCGGCGGCAAGCTCCAGCGTCAGCTTCTTGATCGCCGGGTAGAACTCCATCTCGCCCGGACCCCAAGCGGTAACGCCCTTCGCCATGCCGCGGTCGAGCGTCTCGGCGTAATGCTTCATCGGCGCAGGCTTGAACGCGATCGAGAGCGCGCGCCGGTCCGCGCGGTGCTGCTCGAAATCCAGCAGCATCAGCCCGCGTGGGAATAGCTGGTCGAGCACCGGACCCCAGCCCGCCTCGCTCGAGAACAGTTTCTCGCGGTCGAACAGGACGAGTTCGTTCGCTTCCGGTCCGATCAGACTGACAGTGTAGTAGCCGAAGCTATTGACCTTGTAGACCTTGCCGTAGCGCGCCAGCATCCGCCGCGCGAATTCGGGCGGATCGCTGAGAACCGCGAAGGTCGTGCCGACTAGCGGCAGCCCATCCGCGCCGGGAATATGCTCCAGCTTGTCGCCGGAGATCGGGCGCGCGCCCATCGCGGGCGCGGTATGCGGATCTGCTAGCTGAGTGGCCATTGCTGTCGTGTCCGGTCCTGAGGTATCGGTTTCGTTTCGCTACCTATCTTACTAATGTAACCGCGCCGTTAAATCCAGCCTGCGAGTTCGCGCCTGACGATTGCTTCCAGCATCGCCATTCCGGGCTCGGTCGTATTGAGGCAGGTGAGCACAGCGAAGTCCGTTCCGCCAGCCTCCTCGAACTGCTTGCGCCCTTCGATGGCGAGTTCCTCCAGCGTCTCGACGCAGTCGGCGGCAAAGCCCGGTGCGGCCAGCGCGATCCGGCGCGTTCCGGAAGCCGCCTCGCGTTCGAGCGTCGCATCGGTCGCCGGCTCCAGCCATTTCGCTGGGCCGAAGCGGGACTGGAAACTCGTTTCCACCCGCATGTCGCTACCGATCAAACCGTCCGCGCGCAGCTTCGCTTCGAGCAGCCGCGCGGTCTTTCGGCAATGGCAGTGATAGGGATCGCCCAGTTCCAGCGTGCGCTGCGGCATCCCGTGGAAGGAGAGCAGCAGCACTTCGGGGGTATAGGCGAGCGTGCCTAGCTGCTCGGAAATATCGCTCGCTAGCGCGCCGATGTAATGCGGATCGTCATGATAGGGCGGAAGGGTGCGGATAGTCGGCTGCCAGCGCATGGCGGCCAGCACCTCGCCCACCTTGTCGACCACGGTCGCAGTCGTCGCCGCGCAGTATTGCGGATAGAGCGGCGCCACGAGTATCCGGTCGCAGCCCGCATCCTTCATCGCGGTCAGCTTGCTCTCGATGGACGGGTTGCCGTAGCGCATGGCCCAGTCCACCTGCGCCGCTTCGCCTAAGACGGGCTGCAGCTTTTCCGCCTGGTTCGCCGTGATCGCGGCGAGCGGCGAGCCTTTGTCGGTCCAGACCTTGATGTAGGCAGCTGCCGACTTCTTCGGGCGGACGTTGAGGATGATGCCGCGCAGGATCGGCTGCCAGGCGATCGGCGGGATTTCGATGACGCGGCGGTCCGAGAGAAACTCCGCTAGGTAGCGCTTCACCGCCTTCGGTGTCGCGGCGTCGGGCGTCCCAAGATTGACGAGCAGCACGCCGACGCGCCCGCTCCGGACCTGCGGGTGATCCGATGGAAGCTGCTGTTCCTGCCAGGTCATACTATTCCTTCCTCGATACCCGCATCCGCGCCGCTCGACCCGTCCTCGTTGGTAGTATCCTCGCCCGGACCGGCGTTCTCCGGCGCGTCATCGGGCATTTCCTCGATCTCTTCGGTTTGCGGCGTTTGCTCGGCCGCCGGTTCCTCTACTTCCGTATTGCGCACCGTCATTCCCCTCGTGAGCGGGAGAGTACGGATGCGCGTGCCGGTCGCGGCGAACACCGCATTGGCGACCGCCGGAGCGACGACGCCAACACCCAGCTCGCCCGGATCGAAGGCAGCCGCGCTTCCCGGAACGAAAGCCACCTCGATCTGCGGCGTGCTGCGGAGGCGCGGAAGGTTGAGGTCGGCAAGCCGCGCGCTTTCCGGGACGCCGCCGGTCATCACCGGGCTGGAGCCGAGCGCGAGACCGAGACCGTAGACGAGGCCGCCTTCGATCTGCTGGCGCGCGATGTCGAGATTGACGATCCGCCCGATCTCCGCCGCCGCGAACAGGCGCACGACCTCGATCCCGCCCGGTCCGGGACGGGCTTCGGCGACGCAAGCGATGCGCCCCTCGCCCTCCGCGCCGCCGCCCCCCATCTTGAGACACGCCAGCCCCTGTCCGTCGTTGCGCGATCCGGCGGAGCGCCTGCCTCCGTCCCACTGCGCCATGCCCGCGACGCGGCGCAGCAGCACGGCCATCAGCGGATCGCTGCCCAGCATGGTCATGCGGTAAGACAGCGGTTCGCTGCCTGCGCGGGCGGCAAGTTCGTCGATGAAGCATTCGGTCGCGAAACAGGTGTAGCCGTGCGCCCGCCCGCGCATCGGCCCGGTCTGGAGCGGCAGCGTCACCGGCACGTGTTCGACCGCGACGTTCGGAATGTCGTAAACCGGCATCGCGCCTGCGACCGCGAGCGGATCAGCTTCACCTTTCGCGCTGTCGATCGCGCTTTCGGGCGTCGCATTGTCGAACAGTCGGTGGCCGAACTCGCGCATGGTCGGCGGAACCGCGATCCGGGTGCGCAGCGTATCGACCCGCGCGCTGCCGCCCCCCGCGAGCCGCGCCGTCACATCGATCAGCGCAGGGGGGCGCATCGGCACGGCGAGCATCTCCTGCCGGCGCGGCCAGGTAAGCTGCACCGGACGGCCGAGAGCGACTGCGATCTGCGCTGCCTCGATCGCGTGGATATGGCTCAGGCGCGCATCGAAACTTCCACCGGCGGGCATCGGGTAGAGCACCACATCGGACAGCGGCAATCCCACAGCTTTCGCTGCCGCCGCGCGCGCATGTTCGGGAGCCTGCGCGGCGATCCAGAGCTCCAGCTTGCCGTCGCGGTATCGCGCTGTAGCGCTTGCCGTTTCGAGGGCCGCATGAACCGCTGGAGCAATCTCGTAACGCGCGGAATAGTCGGATGGCGCGTTAAGCTCCCCCGGTTCGCCGCGTGTTTCGATCACATGCGGATCCTCGCTGTCGATCGCGATCGACAGCATCTCGGTCATCCGGGCGCTGTCGACGGGGTCGGGACCGCTGAAACGCGGGCGCATGAGTTCGAGCGCGCGCTCGGCGCCCCACCAGTCGCTCGCCGCGGCGGCGAGCCAGCGTTTCGATTCCACGACGCCGACCAGACTGCGAACGCCCGCGACCCGGCTTTCCTCGAAACTTTCGAGAAATGGGCGGCCCGGAACGCCGTGACGGATGCTGGCATGAACCATGTGCGGCAGGCGAATGTCGGCGGAGAACTGGAACGTACCGTCGACCTTTGCAGGCAGGTCGAGCCGCGGGAATGCCGCGGCACCGGGCGCACCGAAGGCTTCGGGCTGTTCGCTGACGGGTTCGGGAAAGAGCGGCGGCGGATCGGGCGGATCGAAGGAGGCCGCTTCGCTAGCGAGCTCCCCGAACGACGCGCGCCGAGCGCCGTTCACGATGAAGCCGTCTTCGGCCGTGCATTCCTCCCACGTGACACCCCAACGCTCTGCCGCGGCCATCGCCAGCATGGCCCGCGCCGATGCCGCAGCCTCGCGGCAGGGCTGCTCGAAGGCGGCAAGAGACGTGCCCCACGCGGTTGCGCCAAACCGTTCGGAGCGGGCGTAGCGCTCGGCGATGAGGCTGTCGGGCCAGTCCTGTGGCTCATCGGCCAAACCGGCGAACAGCGGTGCCCAGAGCTCCGCCCATTCGGCAGCGAGCGGCACGTTGGGATAGGCGCCGCTCGGCGGAGCAGGCTGGACCGCGATCTGCCGCCAGTCGGCGCCGAGCTCGACCGCGACGATCTGCGGCAGCAGGGTCGTGATCCCCTGCCCCATTTCGAGCTGCGGAACTGCCACCGTGACCACGCCGTTGTTCGCGATCTTGAGCCATGCACCGAACCCGTGCTCGCCCCGCCCCGGCTCGAGCGGAACCGCATAATCGCGCGGGTAGAGCATCCATGCAGCGATCAGCCCGCCGCCCGCCGCCGCTCCGATCAGCAGGCCGCGGCGCGAAATACGCGGCGCTTGGCTGGCCGGCGCTTCGCTCATCCGCGGCGAGCCTCGATCCATTCTTCGAGCTCGGCGGCGATATTGGCGAAGACCTGCGCTTCGCGACCCTCGCCAGCTGCGGGCGGTGTGCCCGCGTCACTCGCGGCCATGATATCGATGGAGAGCGGAACGCGGCCCAGGAACGGCAGTTCGAGCCGCCGTGCCGCTTCCTCGATCCCGCCGCTGCCGAACGGGTCGCTAGCCTCACCGCAGTGGGGGCAGACATAGCCCGCCATGTTCTCGACCAGTCCGATCACCGGAATGCCGCCCTGGTCGAACAGCTGCCCGGCGCGCACCGCGTCGATCAACGCGAGATCCTGCGGCGTAGAGACGAGCACCGCGCCGTCGGGCCGGAAATGCTGCAGCATGGTGATCTGCACATCGCCGGTGCCGGGGGGAAGATCGACCAGCAGCACCTCTGCGTCCCAATGCGCATTGATAAGCTGCGCGAGCGCCTTGCCCGCCATCGGCCCGCGCCATGCCAGCGCCTTGCCGGGCGCCGTCAGATGGCCCATCGACAGGAGCGAAACACCGCACTCGCTCTCGATCGGAATAAGCTTCTCGTTTTCGGCTTCGGGCTTGGCCTTGCTCGTGCCGAACAGCATCGGCTGCGAGGGGCCGTAAATATCGGCATCGACCAGCCCGACCTTGCGGCCCCGGCGCGCCAGCGCGACCGCGAGATTGGCGGTGAGCGTCGACTTGCCGACCCCGCCTTTGCCCGAGCCTACCGCGATCATCAGCGGCTTTGCCGGTTCGGGCGGCGGCCCGTCCCGTTCGGCCGTCATCGCAAGCTGCACGTCGCTCACACCGTCCAGCGAAAGCGCAGCCGCGCGAACGTCGCCAGCGAGCGCATCACGCTCCGCTTCATCCAGTCCGGCAACGTCCACCACCAAGAGCAGCCGCGCCTCCTTCAGCGACGCGGACTGCACGCGGTCGGGGGCGTGCGTATTCAGTTTGCTTCGTAATTTCGAAAGTATCGTATCGTCGGCCATCGTGCGCACGCGCTCTACCATTAAAAAGCGAAAGCCAACCCCTGTTTTTCTGCCATCCCAACCCTATAAAGATAGTATGAGACTGATGGACGGGTTCGGACGAACGATTGCGCTGGCGATGGCCGGCAAGAAAACCCCGTGGGGGAAGCCCTCTGCGGACGATAGTGGCGATGCAGACGGCGCCGGGAGCGATAGCGGACCGCGGGCGGATACCCCGCCGCGTAAGAACGGACCGCGCAACCCGTGGCTTCCGCCGAGCGGGGGCGAGGAACCGCGTCGCTCCGCTTCGATCGAGGATATCTTCAAGAACCGCGGCCCCGAAGGTCCGCGCCGCATGGGCGGAGGCGGTCCGGGCGGACCAAGGTTCCGGATGCCAGAGCGCCCCGGTGGGAAAAGCTGGACGCCGCTCGTCATCCTCGCGCTGGTAGCGCTGTGGATCGTGTCGACCAGCTTTCACCAGGTCGAGCCGAAGGAAAAGGGCATCGTCACGACCTTCGGCAAATACACCGATACGCTAGATCCGGGTTTGAACTTTACGGCTCCCTGGCCGATCCAGAACGTCGATGTCATGGACGTCAGCACTTTCCGTTCCGAGCGGGTGCCGGGCAACGATAGCGAGAAACTGATCCTGACCGGCGACCAGAACCTGGTCGATCTATCCTACGTCATTCGCTGGAATATCCGCGACCTCGAACAGTTCAAGTTCCAGCTCGCCGACCCGGTAGAAACCGTGCGCGAAGTGGCTGAAGCCGCGATGCGCGCTTCGGTGGCCGAACAGGAACTCGACAGCGTGCTGTCAGGTGCAGGCCGCGCGGAAATCGAGCAGCGCGTCCGCACGCGGATGCAGGCGCTTCTCGATGCGTATAGCTCGGGCGTCGCCGTACAGGGTGTCGAGATCGAGAAGACCGATCCGCCGACCCGCGTGGTCGAGGCGTTCAAGGACGTTTCCGCCGCGCAGCAAAATGCCGAAACCGAAGTGAACCGCGCCCGCGCTTATGCGCAGCAGGTGCTTGCCCGCGCGCAGGGTGATGCGGCTTCTTTCGACAAGATTTACGCTGAATACCGGCTCGCGCCCGAAGTGACGCGCCGCCGCCTGTACTACGAAACGATGGAAAGCGTGCTGTCCAAGACCGACAAGACCATTATCGAGGCCGACGGCGTGACGCCGTACCTGCCGCTACCCGAAGTGCGCCGCCGCTCGCAGCAGTCGTCGCAGCCGGCTCCGGCTACGGGGGGGCAGTAAGATGGAACGTATATGGGAACAGCATAAGTTCGCGATCATCGCGCTCGTCGCGATCATCATCGCCGCCTTCTCGGTCATTATCGTCGTGCCCGAAGACCAGCAGGTCGTCGTGGTCCGTACCGGTGATCCCGACCGCGTGATCAACCGCTTCGCGCCGAACGAACCCTACGGGCAGACCGGCGCGGGCATCGGCTGGCGCCTTCCGTTCATCGAGACTGTCCAGTACGTCGACAAGCGCGTGCTCGACCTCGACATGGACCGCCAGCAGGTTCTCTCTAATGACCAGCAGCGCCTGCAGGTCGATGCCTATGCGCGCTTCCGCATCATCGATCCGGTATTGATGGTCGAAACCGCCGGCTCCGAAGCGAATGTCGAAGCGCAGCTTTCGCCCATTCTGACTTCGGTCCTGCGGCAGGAACTCGGCCGCCGTCCCTTCGCCTCGTTACTGACGGCGGAGCGCGGTACGGCAATGGCGAACATCCGCGAAGCGCTCGACCGGCAGGCCCGCCAGTACGGCGCGCAGGTCATCGACGTGCGGATCAAGCGTGCCGATTTGCCCGAAGGAACACCGCTTGAATCCGCATTCCAGCGGATGGAAGCCGACCGGCAGGAAGAAGCGGAAACCATCCGCGCTCAAGGCCGCAAGAATGCGCAGATCATTCGCGCCGAAGCGGAAGCGAACGCTGCAAACACCTACGCACAGGCCTATGGCAAGGACCCGGAATTCTACGATTTCTACCGTGCCATGGAAAGCTATCGCCGGACCTTCGAACAGGGCGAGGCGGACACCAGCGTGATCCTGTCGCCGGATAACGAATACCTGCGGCAGTTCCGCGGGCAGCGCTGATCGGCATCAGGCTGACCAAGGCCCCATGAAGCGCCGACCTCGATCGACGGATTGCAGGCGGCGCGGGGCGCGCGTTCAATGGTTATTCAGCGCGGTTGCGCTCTATTGGAACGCATACGCGCACCCCGGCATTCGATGAAGTGTCCAGTGCGCGGCCGACTAACCGAAAGGACAGATATCCTGTGAAATATGCTTACGGATTGACCGGAACCCTGCTTGCCGGCGGTGCAGCGCTTTCGCTCGCGACCGGCTTCCCTGCGGGCGCTCAAGTCGCCCAGAACGACGACAGCACGATGGCCCGCGTCGTACCGCGTGCAGGCGCACCCGAGAGCTTTGCCGACCTGACCGAACAGCTTCAGCCGGCCGTGGTGAACATCTCCACCCGTCAGCGCGTCGAGGTCAGCAACAACCCCTTCGCCGGAACCCCGCTTGCCGACCTGTTCGGACGGCGCGGCGGCGGCCAGCCGCAGCAGCCGACGACGCGCGAGGCGCAGTCGCTCGGTTCGGGTTTCATCATTTCGGCTGACGGGTTCGTCGTCACCAACAACCACGTCGTCAGCCCAACGGGTCGCGGCACGGTCGAGGAAATCACCGTGACCATGCCCGATGGCAAGGAATACGAGGCAGAACTGGTCGGCAACGACGCGGCCTCCGACCTCGCGGTCCTCAAAGTGCAGCGCAGCGAGCCCTTCCCCTTCGTGCGGTTCGGCGATTCTGAGCAGGCGCGCACCGGCGACTGGGTCATCGCGATCGGTAATCCGTTCGGCCTTGGTGGGACGGTGACGAGCGGTATTGTCTCCTCAGTCTTGCGCAACACCGGCCAGGGCGGCGCCTATGACCGCTACATCCAGACCGACGCCAGCATCAATCGCGGCAACTCGGGCGGTCCGCTGTTCGACATGCAGGGCAATGTGATCGGCATCAACAACGCCATCTTCTCGCCCTCGGGCGGCAGTGTCGGCATCGGTTTTGCAATCCCTGCCGAGATCGCGGCACCGATCGTCAGGACGCTGATGCAGGGCGAGGAAATCCAGCGCGGTTATCTCGGCGTTCGCATCGAGCCCGTCACCGGCGATCTCGCCGACTCGCTCGGACTTCCGCGCAATCGCGGCGAGTTCGTCCAATCGGTCGAAGAGGGAGCGCCCGCTGACGAGGCCGGTATCCAGGCCGGCGATGTCGTCACCAGGGTGAACGGGCAGGAAGTCACCCCCGATCAGACGCTGTCGTACATCGTCGCCAATATTGCCCCGGGCACGAGCATTCCGGTCGAGCTGCTGCGCAACGGCGATCGCCGCCGCGTGACGCTGACGGTAGGCCGCCGCCCGAGCGACGATCAGCTGCGCCAGAACCAGATGTTCGAAGGCGACGACGAGGGCGCAGACCCCGACGTGCAGTCGAGCGACATCATTCTCGAGCGGCTCGGACTGCAGGTGGTCGAACTCTCGCCGCAAATCAATTCGCAGCTTGGCATTTCGGACGACACGACAGGCGTGGCCGTCGTCTCGGTCGATCCCAACTCCGACGCGGCGCGCAAGGGTTTGCAACGGCGCGACGTCATCCTGCAGGTCAACTACCGCAATCTGCAAGGCGTCGAAGGGCTGGAAGCGGCTATTGCCGAAGCCGACCAGGAGAACCGCGAAGCAGTGCTGCTGCGCGTGCAGCGCCGAGGTATACCGCCTCGCTCGCTGGCCGTACGCCTCCGCTAAGACTTCTAGACGCGCAAATGAAAAGACCGCCTCCTGCTAAGCGCAGGGGGCGGTTTTCTTTTGTATCTACCAGTTCCGGATCAGTTCTGTGTGCGTTGGGAGGACGTCGAACCGCGCGGCGTCTGCGGGACCGACGGCGGGGCGGGAGCGCGCGATTGCCCCCCGCTGTCGTCCGGTATCTCGCGCCCAGTTGCGCGTTCGAGGAAGTCGTCGTCGATCGCGGGCGGCGCGCGGCGCGTGGGGCTCTGCTGCGGGGCAGGCTGCCTGCCGGTACGTCCATCGACATCGGGCGCAGGCGGCGGGATCGGCAGTCCTTGATCGTCCACGTCGAAGGGGTTCTCGCCCGGACCGTTTTCCGGATCGCCCATGCCCGGCTCGATCAGATTGCCGTCCTCGTCGATGAAGTAATAATCTTCCGGATTACCGAAGAAATACTCGTCGTCTGGTTCGAGCTGCCATTCGGGCAGTTTCACCTCGGTCTTGAATTCCTCGACCGGGCGGTTGCGAACCGCGAACTTCATGTACTGGGCAAAGGCGCGCGCGGGCGCGGTGCCGCCCTGGAGGCCGCCGACCGCCTTCGCATCGTCGCGGCCCATCCAGACGCCGGTCGTGATGCCGCTTGAGAAGCCGAGGAACCAGCCGTCCTTGTTGCTGTTCGTCGTGCCGGTCTTGCCCGCCACCGGTCGGCCGATCTGCGCGGCCTTGCCGGTGCCAGTATTAACGGCGGTCTGGAGGAGATCGGTGATGCCCGCCGCCACGTAGTCGGGGACGAGCTGGCTGCTGCGCGGTGGGCTGTAGCGATAGAGCTCATCGCCGCTGGCTGTCGTCACCCGCAGGATGCCGTAAGGCTGGACCGACTGGCCCTCGGCCGCGACCGACGCGAAGGCTTGGGTCATGTCGATCACCCGCGTTTCGCTGCTTCCCAGTACCATCGATGGGTAGGTGGAGATCGGCGTCGTAATGCCGAAGCGCCGGGCCATGCGCGCGACCGTACCGAAGCCGACCTCGTTGCCGAGCTGCGCGGCGACCGTGTTCTTCGAATAGGCGAAGGCGGTGCGGACATCGATGTCGCCGGCATAGCCGCCGCCCGAGTTGCGCGGCGTCCAACCCTCAATCGTCGTCGGCGTATCCTTCACCATATCCTCGGGCGTGTATCCGGCCTCGAGCGCGGCGAGATATACGAACAGCTTCCAAGCCGAACCGGGCTGACGCAGCGACTGCACGGCGCGGTTGTAATTGCTTCTCACGTAATCGGTCCCGCCGACCATCGCAAGTATCGCGCCGTCGCGGTCGAGGCTGACGAGCGCTCCCTGCGCGCCGCCCGGTGCATTGGCTTTCAGCGCGTCGCTTGCGGCTTCCTGCAAGCCCGGGTCGAGCGTGGTCCAGACCTCGATCGGCTCGAAGGTCTCGGGCAGCAACAGATCGAGCTGCGGCAGCGCCCAGTCGGTGAAGTAGCGGACGGAATTCTGGCTTCGGTCCTGTTTCAGCTTCACCGCAGATACGTCGACATTGGCCTGCATCGGACTGATCCGGCCCTGTTCTTCCATGAGCTGCAGCACGATGCGCGCCCGGTCGACCGCTGCATCGACATCGGCCGTCGGGGCATAGCGCGACGGAGCCTTGACGAGCCCGGCGATGATCGCCGCTTCGGCTACCGAAAGGTCGTCGCCCGGATGACTGAAGAACTTCCGGCTCGCGCTGTCGATGCCGTAGGCGCCGCCCCCGAAATAGACCTTGTTGAGATAAAGCTCGAGGATTTGTTCCTTGGAGAATTTCGTCTCCATCGCGATCGCGAGTACGGCTTCGCGCAGCTTGCGGTCCACGGTGCGGTTCGAGTTGAGGAACAGGTTGCGCGCAAGCTGCTGCGTAATGGTGGAGGTTGCACCAAAGCGCTTGTCGCCGGTCGCCCAGACGTACGTCGCGCGAATGAGGCCGATGGGATCGACGCCGAAGTGCGACCGGTAGCGGCGATCCTCTACCGAGATCATCGCATCCTTCATCACCTGCGGGATTTCGTGGCTGTCGAGCCACTTGCCGTAGCTCGGGCCGAGTTCGACGATCTGCGAGCCGTCGCGAGCCCGGACCACGATCGTCTGGCCGACCTGGCTCGCCTTCAACTGGTAATAGCTCGGCAAGTCGCGCGCCGCGAAAGCGACCGCGATACCAAGAAAAATGAAGCACAGTACGGCCAGGCCGCCGCCCCACAGGACGAAGCGGCGCGTCCAGCGAGCAAAAGCCCCGCGTTCGTGCGAACGGCGCGCCCCGCGTTTTACTGTGCGCGAACGCGAGCCCGCGCTTTGCCGCGAGGCTTCGCGTTTCAAATGTGCGCGTTCTTTTCGAGCCATTAAGCCGGACGTACCCTTTGCAGAGGTCTCAGCACCCGCCGATCGGCAAAGCGCCCCCCGCGTCGCGCTGTGCCGACAGGGTTCCTAACCGAATCTGAACGCTGCGCCCACGCCGAATTTGTGGATACTCCACCGATCCGCGCGGAGACCGCTTATTTCTCGCCCGCTGCGTCGAATTCGAGCGCGATAGAGTTGATGCAATAGCGCAGTCCGTTCTCGCCCGGCCCATCGGGGAATACGTGGCCGAGATGCCCGTCGCAGTTCGCGCAGACCACTTCGGTGCGGACCATGCCGTGCGACGTATCGCGGTTTTCCTCGACCGCACTGTCTTCGGCGGGCTTGGTGAAGCTGGGCCAGCCGGAGCCGCTGTCGTATTTCGCTTTGCTCTCGAACACGACCTTGCCGCAACCGGCGCAGCGATATTGGCCGTCCGCCTTGTTCTTGTCGTACTTGCCGGCGAAGGCGCGCTCGGTCCCGGCTTCGCGCAGGACGTGATACTGTTCGGGCGTCAGCCGCTCGCGCCAGTCGGCTTCGCTGAGCTGTTCGGGATTTGCGATAATATCGGCCATGTGATGCTCCTTCTTTCACCCGATATGGGAAGGAAGGAGCTCATTTGAAGCGCGGGACCCGCGTTACGCGTCGACCTTCGCATAATGTTCGGGCGGGTGGATGCCGACCATCTTCTCTCCAAGGAGAGGGCGGAAGCTGGGCCGGCTTTTGAATACGGCATACCACCGCTTCGTCTGCTGGTGGTCGCGCCAGTCGATCCCGCCGAGATAGTCGACCACGGAAATCTGCGCCGCGGCTGCGAGGTCGGCGAGGCTCATCGTCGGCCCGGCAAGCCACGCGCGGTTGTCGATCAGCCAATCGAGATAGTCGAGATGGCCGTGAACCAACCGCATCGCATCGCGCAGCACGCGCGAATCGGGCGACTGCTTCAGGACGAGGCGCTTCTTCATGCGCTCGTGGAGCAGCGGCGCAGTGACGTCGCCGTAGAAGTTCTCGTCCATCAATGCGGTCAGGCGGCGAATTTCCGCGCGCCCGGCGGCCGTGCCGTTGATCATCGGACTGCGCTCGACCGTCTCTTCGAGATACTCGCAGATGGCGCGGCTGTCGCACAACGTCAGGTTCTTTTCGGGATCGTGCAGCACGGGGGTTCGCCCGGCGGGATTAAGCGCCCAGAACTCGTCACGTTCCTCCCAAGGATTTTCGCGCACCAGTTCGTAGCTGATGTTCTTTTCCCCCATCAGCAGCCGCAGCTTGCGGCTGAATGGACACAGGGGGAATTGGTAGAGCTGCCACATGCGGCGCGCTCATGCCGGATCGCGCGCGGCGCGTCCACAAATGCGTAAATGTTTGTCCTTAATTGGTACTCGTCAGTTCAGGGGGCGATCAGTAGTCGCTCGCGGCCTCTTCCATACGGTCCGCCATTTCGCGCAAGGCCGGGAGCATTGCTTCGAAGCCCTTCGCCATTCCGGCAACCGCACCCATTGCGCGCGGCACGGCGCGGCCGACCTTTTCCGGCACATCGCTGGACTGCGGCGATAGGGAGCGAAGCGTCAGGTTCGGATCGACGCGGGCGGGGTCTTCGCCGGCAATCTCCGCAGCGGCTTCGGCAAGCGGGGCGAGCGGGAGGTCCAGCAGCACTTCGGTCATGGTCTGGATCATCATCGCCATTTCGTACTGCTTGTCGGGATCGCCGAGCTTTTCCGACAGACTTGCGAGATCGCCGCTTTGCGCGACCGGAGCGTATTCATCGGCATAGTCCTGCGCAGCAAGCGGCACGGACATGGTGGCGGCACCAGCAAAGGCGGCGGCGGACAAAAGTTTACGCATCACGAAATCCTCGTTGCGAGAAAAATTACGGCGAAACAGTTGTACTGCGAGCGTTAGCGAACCCTGAACGGTTGTTTTCGCAGCCTACAGTTCAGCAATATCCAGTAGCGCAAGGCACGGCGGCATCGCAGCAGCTTGCGCTTCCCGGTCACTCGCAAGTGACTGCGCTTCGTCGGCGAGCAGGCCCCGCACCCGCTCGCGGTCGAAGGCGGGATCTTCCATCATCTTCGCCATCGTCCGCACGAAGAACTCGCGCCCCCGGGGCATCATGGGCGGATATTCGAGCGCTTCGGCATCGCCCGCTTCCTGCTGCCGGGCGACGATAGCGAACAGGGACGAGCAGCGGATTGCCGTGCGCTGCTCAAGCGACAGTTCGGATGCGGGCGGCGCGGCAGCGGTTTGCGCGGCAACGGCAATGAGGGCGGAAACTATCGGAGCGATGACCATGCGGTGTCCTAACCTCGCGAAGCTGAACGGCTGGCTACGCGCTCGCGCTAACGCGTCAGTTGAAACACGGCGAACTCGGCACGTAGATTGGCGCCCCGCCCGACCGGCTTCTCGCCGGCGAAGAACCAGCTGTTCTCGATCCGTGCGCCCTTTTCACGTGCAAGCTCGCGGAAGTCGTCGACCGTGACGTGGTGGATGTTGCGCGTCTCGTACCACGTCAGTGGCAAGGCGCGCGTTACCGGCATCCGGCCGCCGAACATGAGGGCAGCACGCGTGCGCCAATGCGCGAAGTTGGGGAAGCTGACGAAGGCCTGCCGCCCGACGCGCAGCAATTCACCCAGCATCAGATCGGGCCGCTTCGCCATCGGCAGCGTCTGGCTCAGCACGACGAAATCGAAACTGCCTTTCGGATAGGCGGCGAGGTCGCTGTCCGCATCGCCCTGCACCACGGAGAGGCCGCGCGCGACACACTTCTCCACACTGTCGGGGTCGATCTCGATCCCCCGCACGTCGCAGTCCTTGTGCGCCTGCAGCGCTTCCATCAACGCGCCGTCACCGCAGCCGATATCGAGCACTCGCGAACCGTCTGGAATAACCCGCGCGATGACGGCGAGGTCGGGTCTGAGGCCGAAGTCTGGCGTACTTTGTGCCATCAGCCGACAAAGCCCTTCACCACCCGGTCGAGCGCCGGAACGTCAAGCAGGAAACTGTCGTGACCGTACGGCGCGGACAGCTCGACGAAACTAACCGGCGCGCCGGCCGCATTGAGCGCATGGACGATGTGGCGGCTTTCGCTCGTCGGGTAGAGCCAGTCGGTATCGAAGCTGACGATGCAGAACCGCGCCTTCGAACCCGCGAAGGCCTCGGCCAGCGTGCCGCCGTGTTCTTCGGCGAGGTCGAAATAGTCCATCGCGCGCGTTATGTAGAGATAGGAATTGGCGTCGAAGCGGCGGGTGAAACCGCTGCCCTGGTAGCGGAGGTAACTTTCGACCTGGAAATCGGCATCGAAACCGAAACTTTTTGCGCCTGCGCTGCCGTCGGGCCGGTCCTGCAGGCGTCGTCCGAACTTTCGGGTGAGACCCTCTTCCGAAAGATAGGTGATGTGCGCGGCCATCCGCGCAACGGCGAGCCCCGCATCGGGCTGCGCGCCCGCGGCGTAGTAGTCGCCGTTGTGCCATGCCGGGTCGGCCATGATCGCCTGCCGGCCTACTTCGTGGAAGGCGATGTTCTGTGCCGAATGCCGCGCGGTCGTCGCGATCGCGAGGACACGGTTTGCGCGCTCCGGAAAGTTTGCCGCGATGCTCAGGACCTGCATTCCGCCCATCGACCCGCCGACCGCCGTGTGCAGCCGCTCGATCCCGAGCACGTCGAGCAGACCGACAAGACCGCGCACCATGTCGCGGATGGTGATGACCGGGAAGCGCATTGCGTAGGGCCGCCCGTCGCTGGCCTCGCTTGCCGGGCCGGTCGAGCCCATGCAACTGCCGATGACATTGGCGCAGATGACGAAGAAGCGGTCCGTGTCGACCGGTTTGCCGGGGCCGACCATCCGCTCCCACCAGCCGGATTTGCCGGTCACAGGATGCTCGCTCGCGACGAACTGGTCGCCGGTCAGCGCATGGCAAACGAGGATAGCGTTGTCCTTCGCCGCGTTCAGTGCGCCGTAGGCTTCGTACGCGATCGATACGCCGCTGAGCGCCTGTCCGCTGTCGAGCGACAGATCGGCGGGTAGCGTTACGTTGCTGAGGGCGGCGGGCGACATCATGGCAGCGGCGATTGCGGGAATGGCTGCGCAGTGTCAATCGGCTGTTCTTGGGCCTGCAAAGCGGCTATGCGCCGCGGCGAAATGAGCGAGACAGAACAAACCGCCCCCGTGCCAAAACCCTGGATCGAGGCGATCCACGCCTATGTTCCGGGCAAGGCGAAGGCATCGGACGGGCGCGCCCTCGTGAAGCTATCGGCGAACGAGAACCCGCTCGGTTGCGGTGCGGCGGCGGCGGAAGCCCTCGCAAAACCGCGAACGCCTGCGCGCTACCCCGATCCGGGCGCTGTGGGACTACGCGAAGCGATTGGTGCGCTCCACGGTATCGATGCGGCGCGCATCGTCTGCGGCACGGGGTCGGACGAACTGCTGAACCTCGCCGCCCAGGCCTATGCCGGCCCCGGTGATGAAGTCCTGTTTTCGCGGCACACGTTCTCGGTCTACGATATCGCGGCAAGGCGCTGCGGCGCGCAGCCGGTCGAGGCGCCGGACAGCGATTACGGCGCCGATGTCGATGCGCTGCGGGCCGCCGTCACCGAGCGGACGCGCGTTGTCTACCTTGCCAATCCGAACAATCCGACCGGCTCGAACCTGCCGCATTCCGAAGTCGCGCGCCTGCTCGACGGTCTGCCCGCTGACGTGCTGTTCGTGCTCGACCAGGCCTATGCCGAATATACCGACGCGGCGTCGGCGGAAGCCGGGTTGGCGCTTGCGAGCGAGCGGCAAAACGTGCTCGTCACCCGCACCTTCAGCAAGATCTACGGGCTGGCGGGCGAGCGCATCGGCTGGGCTACCGGCGCGCCCGACCTCGTCGCGAACCTCAACCGCATCCGCGGGCCCTTCAACGTGACGACGAGCGGACAGGCCGCCGCTGTCGCTGCGCTCGGCGATCACGGTTTCGTCCGCCGCTCCGCAGAGCACAATGCGCAGGAAAGAGCCCGCTTCGTGGACGCGATCGGCGCTCTCGGCAACTACGGCCTCCGCGCCCTGCCGAGCGAAGCGAACTTCACGATGGTCCTGTTCGAGGGCGCCGTCAGCGCCGAGGCCGCGCATGATGCCTTGGCCGAAGCGGGTTACGCCGTGCGCCACTTTCCCGGCGGCGACCTGTCGCACGCGCTGCGCATCACCATCGGCAGCGCCAAGCAGATGGGCGAGATTGCGGCGACACTCCGCGAGCTGGTGGAACGCGACCAGTGATCGAGCGGGTTGCGGTCATCGGATTGGGCCTTCTTGGCGGGTCGGTTGGCCTCGCCGTCCGTGCCGACGCGCCCGAAATCGTCACGACCGGCTACGATGCCGATGAAGCGACGCGCGCAAGAGCGACCGAACGCGGGCTGGTCGGCACCGTCCATAACGACATCGCCGAGGCGGTGCGCGATGCGGACCTCGTCCTGCTGTGCGTACCTGTCGGCGCGATGAAAAGCGTCGCGGCGAAGATCGACCCCCACCTTCGCGGCGATGCGATCGTCAGCGATGTGGGTTCGTCGAAGCAAAGCGTGCTGCGCGACCTGACCGAAGCGCTGCCGGGCCGCACCATCATTCCGGCGCATCCGGTCGCCGGGACCGAACAAAGCGGCGCGGATGCCGGCTTTGCTGAACTGTTCCACGGGCGCTGGTGCATCGTCACCCCGCCCGAGGGAGCCGCGCCCGAAGCCCTCGCGGCGCTTCGCATTTTCTGGCAGCGGCTCGGCGCAACGGTCGAGATCATGGATGCCGAGCATCACGATCTCGTTCTTGCCGTTACCAGCCACATTCCGCACCTCATCGCATACACCATCGTTGGCACTGCATCAGACATGGAAGAGGTGACGCGCAGCGAAGTCATCAAATATTCCGCAGGCGGTTTTCGCGACTTCACTCGCATCGCCGCGTCTGACCCGACAATGTGGCGCGATGTCTTCCTCCACAACCGGGATGCGGTGCTGGAGATGCTCGGGCGCTTCACCGAGGATCTCACCGCAATGCAGCGCGCGATCCGTTCGGGCGACGGCGAAACGCTGCACAACATGTTCAGCCGCACCCGCGCCATCCGGCGGCAGGTCATCGAGCAGGGGCAGGACGACGCTGCGCCGGACTTCGGGCGCAAGCATTAACCCGGCTGACTACGGCCGATCGTTCAATGCGTTGATGGCTTCGGTCACCCGCCGCTCGATCTCGGCGCGGTCGAGGCCTGCTGGAATGGTCTCACCGAACCGGTACGTGATCGGCCGCGCCTCCTTCCAGAACCGGTGGTAGGCCGGGCCGCTATTCACGGCGACCGGCACGACCGGTAGTTTCAGCGCCTTGTAAAGCCCCGCGAAGCCCGAGCGCAGCGGCGCGCGCACGCCGTGTTCGACGCGCGATCCCTCGGGGAAGATTACGAGCGGCCGCCCTTCGGCTGCGAGACCTCGCGCTTCGCGGATCATCGCCATGAGCGCCCGCGCGCCGGCATCGCGCGCGACCGGAACGAGGCCATAGGCGCGCGCCGCCGGACCCCATCCGGGAATGGTGAAAAGCTCCTGCTTGGCAAAGACGCTCGGCGTATCGAGCAGGCATGGCATGTCGATTGCCTCGAAGAAACTCTCGTGCCTTATGGCGTAAAGGACTGGCCCGTTGATCGGCCTGCCTTCTAAGCGGACCGGGGCCCGCAGAATGTCGGTCACACACCAGCGGTGAAAACGGCTCCAGAACCACACCACCTTGCGGAACTTGGGGGTGTTGAACGGCGCGACCGCGAGTGCGGTCAGGGTGATGACGATCGAGCCGAGGTAGAAGACCGGGTAGAACGCGAAGTTCCGCATGATCAGTAACGCCCTGCTCATGAGAACAGGTGCTTCGCGGCGCGGCTGGCGAGCAGCTTGTTATACTCGAGAAACAGCGTCGACAACGAGGTCGTGGATCGTACGCCGTCCTCGACCAGTTCCACCCCTTCGGGCAGTGCGGCGCGGAACTCGTTCGCCGCGCGCCGCATGTGCCAGTCGGTCGTGACGAGGCGGACGGTCTTGAAGCCGTGGTCGTCGAGCCAATCTGCCGCTTCCACCGCATTGCTGCGCGTATCGACCGCCCGGAAGCCCAGCGTCACGCAGCATTCCATTCGCTCGGGCGGGACTGCGAACTCTTCCGCGAACTCATCCGGCTTCACTTCGGGATCGACGCCCGAAACGAAGAGCTCCTGCGCCCCGCCCGCCTCGATGATGTCGAGACCGCGTGCGATCCGCCCTGCCCCGCCTGTCGGCACGATTACCGCATCGGTCTGATACTGCGGGTCGAGCGGCTGCGGCAGGGCCATCGCAAACCAGATGAAGCCGAGCAGCCACACGCCGACCACCGCCAGAAACGCGCGCCAGATCATGCGATCTTCCGCAGCAGATAAAGAACGGTCAGACGGGCGGTCAACAGGGCCACAAAGGCACCGAGAAGGGGTATAAGCGCAAGTATCACCCAGCCGCTCCAGCCGATCCCGCCGCCCGCGACAAGCCCTGAATCGAGGGCGGCAAACTGCGAGCCCAGAAACAGGAGCGCTGCAGCGCCGATTACGAAGCCCGCCGCGCTCCCCAGAACTGCCTCCGTCCGCATGGCGCGCTGCACGACGCGGGCGATCTGGTGATCGTCGCCCCCGAGAAGATGCACCACCTCGATCGTCTTGGCGTTGGCAGCCAGAGCATTGCGCGCCGCCAGCCAGACTGCCGTCACGCCAGTGAAGGCCAACATCAGTGCGAGGATGAGCGCGAGCCACTGGATCGAGGCGATGGCGCCGAAGACCGGACCGAGCCAGTCCGACTGCGCGTTGAGTCGCGCGTCGGGTGCGGCGCTCTCCAGCAATCCAGAAAGACGGGCCAGTTCCGCGTCGCCCGCCGCTTCGGTAAGCTGGATGTCGATCAGCGCCGGTACCGGAACGGCGGACACACCGCCCGTTTCCAGATCGCCGAGCCAGGGTTGCAGCAGGGCTTCGATCTCCTCCTCCGGTACCGCGCGGACGCTTACCACTGCCGGATCGGCCGATAGCGCCGCCACCGCACGCCGGACCTGCACTGCGCGTGTCTGCGGGTCCGCCTCGACGATCTGCACGGTTGCGGCTCCGGCCAGCTCACCCCTCGCACTGTCGGCCAGCGTGCCCAGCGCCAAAGCCCCGCCCGCCGCGAGCACGACTAGCGCGACCATGATCGCGATGATCCACGGCATCGGCCCGCCCATGCGCGTGCGCGGCAGCAGCTGCGAGGATTGCCGCCGGTGCAGCGGCGTCAGCCCGCGCTTGACCGCATCGGATACGACCGGAGGACGCCTCATGCCCGCTCGTCGCTCGCCACGCCGGGCCATGCCGGCTCCCGCTTCTGCACTGCCCGCGGCGGATATCGCAGCGCGCCGGTCGGGTCCATCAGCTTGCCCTTGTCGAGCCGCATGATTAGCGCATCGGGCATCTGCCGCAGCAGCTGCACGTCGTGCGTCGCGACCACGACTGTCGTGCCCAGCCGGTTCAACGCGTAGAAGAGGCTGAGGAGCTTCAGCGCCATCTCAGGGTCGACGTTGCCGGTCGGTTCGTCCGCGACCAGCATGTCGGGCTTGCTGATCACCGCGCGCGCGATGGCGACCCGTTGCTGCTCACCACCTGATAGCGTCGCCGGTTTCGCATGAGCACGGTTTTCGAGGCCGACCCAAGCCAGCATATCGCTCACCGGCTCGACCAGATCGCGCTCGCGCACGCCCGCCACGCGCAGCGGCAGGGCGATATTATCGAATACGTCCATGTGCTCGACCAGCCGGAAATCTTGGAACACCACACCGAGACGCCGACGAAAGGCAGGAAGCTTGTCCTTGGGGACAGTCACCATATCGGTTCCGAACATCCGCAAGGCGCCCCGCGACGGGGTCTGCGCCAGATACAGCAACTTCAGAAGCGAGGTCTTGCCCGCGCCGCTCGCCCCGGTGAGGAAGTAGAACTGCCCCGCGTGCAGCGAACAGCTTACGCCCGAAAGCACTTCCTTGTCGGTCCCGTACCTGAGACCGACATTGTCGAGCTGTACGACCGGATGCTGGCTATCCATCGCGCCGCCCCAGGCAGACAGACAGGTCGAGGCGGAACGCGGCGGGCATCACGGGCAGCCTATAACGAGCCTGCGATGTGGAAAAAAGCCGTAGTTGCCCCGCTCTCACCGGCGAAAGCCTTGTTGCGGCGCAAAGCCGTGCGTAAGACCGTTAAGGATGATTATCGCCTGCCCCGCATGCGCGACCCGATACGTCGTGCCGGATAATGCCGTCGGGATCGATGGGCGAACCGTTCGCTGTGCCAAATGCAAACACAGCTGGTTCCAGGAAGGCCCTTCGCTGGAAGAGCGCGAAGGTCCGCCAGCCTCTCCGGAACCCGCGCCCCCGGCGCGGTCGTCCGAAACCGCGCAATCGCCCGAAAGGTCGGAGCCGGCGCCCTCCCCGCGCCGTCCTGCGGAAGAGCCTGCCGCTTCCAGCGCGCCCGACCGCGACGACGAGCGAGATGAAGAGGTTCGCCCCGTTGCGGCACCTCCGGCCGCTGACGACGCGCCGCCCCCCGCTCCGACCGAGCGAAACGCAACGGTCGAAGAACCGGAAGCGGCCTCGGCAGCTCAGCCCGACACGACCGAGCAAAGCGAACCGGCAACCAGAACCGACACCGAAGCGAAGCGGCATTACGACGCTCCGCAGGAAGAGGAAGATACCGGCCGTTCGCCGTTCGACTACGCCCCGCCCTTCCGCCCGCGCCGCAATCCGCTCAAGCTGTTCACTGCCGCCGCAGTCGCCTTCGCCGTGATTGCCGCCAGTTTCGTCGCGGCGATCCAGATCTGGGGTCTGCCGGACTGGGCGAAAGGCGGTCCGCAATTCGCGGCGAGCGAGCCCGACCTGCAGATGGATTTCCCGATCGACGCGCAGGAACGGCGAACGCTGCCGGGCGAGACCGAGTATTTCGGCGCCAAGGGCACGATCACCAACGTCGGGACGGAAACGCGCGACGTGCCGCCCGTCCTCATCGTGCTGCGCGACGAGAACCTGCGCGTGGTCTACAGTTTCGAGGCACAGCCGCCCAAGCGCACGCTCGCACCGGGCGAAAGCGTGACCATCAGCGAGGCTGTAACCGACGTGCCGACATCGGCACGTTTCGCCGATTTCGGCTGGTCTTCCGAATAAGGTTTTCCTGTAGACACCGAATTCTCGGGATAGGTCTACGCAAAATGCTTGCGGCAGGGCGGGCGCGTTGCTAGTGGCGCGCTCCTACCGGACGGGAACGCGCCAGGCGCACCCGGAACTGACTGTGTGCGGTCGTGGCGGAACTGGTAGACGCGCAACGTTGAGGTCGTTGTGGGTGAATAACCCGTGGAAGTTCGAGTCTTCTCGACCGCACCAAACAGTCCCGGAGATTTTTCAGACAAAGCTCTGGACAACCGATAGCTGTAGTTTTCGATCCAGTTCCGCGCGGTTTTGCTCAACGTATCTCGCGATCATGCAGTGAGAGACATGCGTCTGAAATCAGCAAAGAGTGAGGAGAAATTAATGTTTGTCTCAACTCCTAGGTGAGCAAACTGCACTCGCTGGATTGTATGGCAGCTTTGCGCCCCATTTTCAGTCATCAGACCGATCGCCCACGCTTCCGAAAAGCGGTCATAGATATTTTGCGCTGTAAGAGCGCTTTGTGTCGGAACTTAACGCAACGCGTCAATACGCAGTGGCGCACCACGTGTTTGTGCCGCGGTCTTTGCGATCACAGCCCCAGTGCGTTGGTATCGATGCCTTGTGCCTGAAGCGCTTCGATCAGATGACGCTGTGTGCGGGCGACATCGTGATTAGCGGCCCACGCAAGCAAATCGTCGAGCCGCTCGCGGTTGAGATAGCGCCCACCGGCGATCACAGCGGAAATCGCTCTGAGCGCGGATAGGTCGGTCGCCGGATCGCGTTCAAGCAGGATCAGATCGGCGCGCTGGCCCGGCGCGATACGGCCAAAAAGATTGTCCTCGCCCAAGGCCATTGCGGCATTCTGGGTCGCGGTCCGCAGCACGTCCGCTCGACTTAGTCCTGCCGCTTCCAGTAGTTCCAGTTCCTCGACCAGCGACACGCCTGGCACGTTGGTGAAGATGCCTGCATCGCTGCCCGCCACAAGCACCACGCCCTCTTCCGCCAGCATCTTCGTCATGCGTTGGTAGAAGGCGAAGGCCTCTCGGTGGCGCGCAGGGTCTTCAGCCGTCCAGCGCTCATATTCGGGCTGTGACTGAGCCACCAGCAGAGGATTGATACGTTCGGTGCCGGCGCGGTCCAGATATGCGCCATCTGTTTCCGCGACTTGCAGCAGATTGTAAAACGCCAGCAGTGTCGGATCGACCGGCACGCCGGCGGCCGCAATGTTCTGCGCCAGTTGCCACGCGGCATTCTCGTCATGGGCGTCACGCAGACCATGCCAGACGATGGATTCGACGTGCTCGATCGTCACAAAGCCGTCGTCGAGCAGTTCCTCGAAAGCGATTGCGAACGGCTTTTCATAAGGCATGCCTGGCGCTCGCAAGCCTTCGGGGGTGTGGCCCATGATCGTCATGCCCAGTAGCGATGCCTCGTCTCGGATCGCCTCGTAGGCGGCACGGGTGAGATTGGAATACACCTTGAGCCTGCGAAAGCCGGCCGCATGGTGCTGCCGCACCGCCGCCCTCGCTTCCTCCGCCGTCGTCACGATATGGTGGTTGATCTGCGCATTGGCCCCAGAGCTGTTCAGGATCGGCCCGGTGGTTATCAGCCGCGGGCCAAGCGTCTCGCCCCGCGCGATTCGGTCGGCGAGACGCAGGTGGAACGGCATGCCCGAGGCATTGCGGATGGTGGTTACCCCGGCGGCAAGATAGGCTCCGAGTGAGGCTTCGTCCCAGACATGAACGTGCATATCGACTAGCCCCGGCATGGCGATCCGGCCCGCGCCGTCGATGACCCTCAAGCCCTCCTTGGAGCGCGGCTCGGCGGACGGCATGACCGCGGCGATGATTCCGTCCTCGACAAGGATAGCCATGTCCGGACGGACCACAGCACCATCCCCGTCGAGATCGAGCACCTGCACATTGTCCAGCAAGTAGGTGCCGGAAGTGTTCGCCATGGCTATAGAAGACAAATGCGCCAGAAAGAGTGCCAATCCTGCCGCAAACATTCTGAGTATAGACATCAGCCCTTGGCCTCCCCGTCGGCCGTCTCACCTATTGTCGAAAATCCGAGTTGACGTTGATTGTAACAAATGAATTTCTGGCTTGCATCTTGTGATTGTTGCAGGTGCACTGCACAAGACACAGTATCTCGTACGCGTCTTGCAGCCGGAGACATCAATTGCGCAGCATGATTCTGGCGATTTTGGCTCTTCTGCCAATTAACCTTGGCGCATCGGTTTCGCTCAAAGCGGTGGAGGACTTCGTCACCGCAGTCTGGCCGGAATCCGGTGCGCCGGGGCTTGCCTATGCAGCCATCGACAAAGGCAAGGTCGCCGCCGGTGCGCGCGGAACCACCCTGGCTGGCGGAGGAGAACCGGTCACACCAGATACCCCGTTCCTGATCGGGTCAGTGTCTAAAAGCTTCACTGCCCTTGCGGTGATGCAGCTGGTCGAGGCAGGGAAGCTCGATCTTGACACGGGAGTTGGCAACTATCTCGATGCCTTTGCGGGGAGGCCGAGCGGCGCGATCACCCTGCGCCAGTTACTGAGCCACACCAGCGGCTATTCTACCGTGCAGGGCAACGGCCCCCATGCGGAGACCCTCGCCGCCCATGCCGCGATGGTCGCAGACTGGACCCCGGCTTACTCTCCCGGTGAACGCTGGGAGTATTCCAACACCAACTACCATCTCCTCGGTGCGGTGATCGAGGCTGTGACAGGAGAGGATTTCGCCAACTATATCGAACGCAGCATCCTTAAGCCGGCCGGGATGACGCATAGCTTCGTTGCCCGCGGTGCAGAGCCTGGCGGGGTAGCGCGTGGCCATCGCCCATGGTTCGGCGGTAAGCGCGCCTACACCGAACGGGAGAATGGGCAGGTTGCGGCCCCGGCAGGAGGCATCTTTGCCAGCGCCAGCGATCTGGTACGCTATGCCGCGATCATGCTTGACGGCCGCGACGACATTATCAGCGCGGTGGGCAAGGCCCAGATGCTCCGCCCCGCCAGCAAGCAATCACCGTTCTATGGATTGGGCTGGTTTATCGACCTGAAAGCCGGAACCGCAGCCCACCGTGGACTCGTTCCAGGCAGCGAGGCGCTGGTGACGCTGTTGCCGGCCGAACGCAAGGCGGCGATCGTGCTGGTTAACGCCAATGGCGGGATCGGTTTCGCTGATAACGGCAGCTTGCTCAATGGGATCACCGCGATTGCGCTGGGTCGCGAGTATGCCGGGGAGGGTTCACGAATCTGGCCAAAGACGACCTTCCTGATGATGCTTGTTCTGCCGCTGCTCTTCCTTGTCAGCACCGGCTGGGCATGGCGCAGCCGCGCCGCGCTGCGGCGCAAGCGGACACAGAGTGTAGCTGGCCTGTTGAGCCTGTGGTTCCCGGTTGCCACAACGCTGGCAATGGCCGCATTCCTGTTGGCCATCGTCCCCGGGCTCTTCGGAGGATCGGTTAACACATTGATGCTGTATCAGCCCGATTTTGCTGCCTGCATGATCGCCGCAGCCATACTTGGACCGCTATGGGCGGTAGTCCGGTTGACGATCGCCTATGGCCCAGTGCTGTCATCGGCCACTGCGGATTAGGGCATACCGGTTTCGCAAACCGGCCTCGCATTTTGTAGTGAAGCGTCAACCAGCCGACAGTTCGACAAATTTGGCCAGATCCTTGGCCAATCTAGCAGGTTAACACGCGATCGGCCCCTTTTTGGGCCAATAGTGGAACGACTGCTCTGTGATGCTAATTGCTTGGAAGCGGACAGTCGTCTTACGGCCCAGTTGCGGTCATAGGTGACGAAAGTTGCGAAATGTCATATGTCCGCTTTGCGCCCCAGATCCAGTCGTTCGCTCCCTCTCGCCGATTTCCCAAAAACGGACATCGAATCAATGCCGGGCGTGACCAATGATGGACGAACCGGGAAATCTCCTACCAAATCGACGAACGCGATTATCTGCCTTTCAGGTTCCGAGCACTCTGTCGGTATAGCTCATCGACAAACCGGCTTGCATGTCGGATATTCCGACATTATGTAAGCAGAATGTAGCTTAATCATGCGAGGTTTGAATGGCGACCATTGCCCCTCCCGCTTCTGCAGCGACGGCCTTTCCAAAGGCTGCTGTAATCAAGGCGCTGTGCGACGAGCTGCTCGCCGTGGCGCAGATCGAAGCGCAGCTGCGCGGCATCTCCCTTCCCAAAGATCAGGCGGGGACCATGAAGGCAGCGGTGCCGCTCGATTCGCTATCGGTTGTTGATACTCTGTGCGCCGTAGATACCGTTGTGGGCTTCGAGTTGCGCGACAACATCGTGCGGACAGGCGGGTATGACTCGATCGAAGACGCGCTCGCTCATGTCGTGCCTCGGATCGAGAAGGTCTGGGTCAAGAAGAAAGGAGCCAAGCCATGAGCAATGTGGCTATCAGTCAGGAAACCGATGACGCGATGGAACGTCAACGCTTGGGCAATCGTCTGCGCGACGCGCGAAAATATCTCGGCCTCAAGCAGGACGAAGTTGCGAGCTATCTCAAGATTCCTCGCACGGCATTGACCGATATCGAAAATGGCCAGCGCCGCGTCGAGGCGATTGAGCTCACGCGCCTTGCCAAGCTCTATCGGCAGTCGGTCGCCTATTTCACTGGTGAGGACGAAGCTTCGGCAAGTCTGCCGCCCGACGTTGCGCATCTGGCCCGGCGTGTGGCGGATCTTTCGAGCGAGGACCGCGCGGAGCTTGGCCGCTTCGCCGAGTATCTACGCTCGCGTTCGGCTGGGGAGCAAGCCTGATCCATGGCGAGCGACTATGACAGTGCGGTTCGCGCGGGCGCGTTGGCAGCCGGCAGGCTTCATCGACGTCTCGACACGCAGCAGCTGATCGGACGGCATGGCGGCAACGTCGATGTCTTTGGAGCGATCCATGCGCTCGATCTTCCACTGCTGTTACGGCCGCTCAAGGGCCTTTTGGGAGCCTATCTCAGTTCGCCGGCCCCGGGCGTGCTCGTTACCACCGAACGACCGATGAGCATCCAGCGCTTCACCGCTGCGCACGAGCTCGGTCATTTCTTCATGCGGCACGAACCTAGCTTGGATGATGAGAGCATCCTGCGACGAATGCCAATGAGCCCCGAACCGGGCAATCAGTTCCAGGAAACTGAAGCCGACGCCTTCGCTATCGCCTTCATGATGCCTAAGTGGCTGATCGCGCTTCATTGCGCGAGACAGGGCTGGACGGTCGAGGAATTGCGCCGGCCCAACATCGCCTATCAGCTTTCTCTGCGGATTGGGGCCAGCTACGAAGCGACCTGCAGAACGCTTTCCCGCTACAAACTCATTTCGAATACGATCATGCGCGAGTTGCTCGAGACTAAGCCGCGCAGCCTGAAGGTCGATCTGCTGCATGACTACAGACCTGCCGACTATCGGGGTGATGTCTGGCTGCTTACCGAGCGCGACGAGGGCGCGCGGATCGATGGCAGCCGCAATGATCTCTTCGTATTGCGCCTGAAGGAACATGCCGGTGGCGGATTTCTTTGGGACCTCGACCAGTTGATGGCGAGTGGGTTTGCAGTGGTCCGTGATGAGCGCGAGGCATTCGATCCGGAAGCAATCGGCGGGCCAGTGGTCCGGCGGGTAACCGCGGCGCCAGAAGCCGCCCAACGAGGGCGTATGTCGCTCAACGAAAGACGCCCGTGGCAACCGGCCACGGCCAATGCGAGCCTGACCATCGATTTTGACTTCACTGGGCCGGAACAGCAAGGCCTTTCCCGAGCCGAACGGCGCCATTTGCTAGAGGCCGCCTGACTTTCCATGATCGACATAAAGACCGACCTGCGGCCACTCCTAGGACCTGTGCGCGATCAAGGCTCGCGACCGACCTGTCTTGCATTCGCGGCGAGCGACACCCATGCCAGCCTACGCGAGGGATGGATGCCGTTGTCATGCGAATATGCCTACTATCGAGCGCAGCAGCGCAGTGGGCGGCGGCATGACCAAGGTGCCACGCTTGTAGCTATGTTGGAGAGCCTGCGGCTAGACGGCCAACCCGCGGAAAGCGGATGGCCCTATCTCGATGCCGTGCCAGACGACCTCGCCCACTGGGCGCCGCCATCCGACGTCGGCCCACGTTTCGGCAGGAAGGGAGGACCCGCAGCTATCGACCTCGGCCCGATTTTCGCGGCTCTAGACAGAAAGAAGCCTGTGATGCTTCTTTCCACCCTGTCGCGGTCTTTCTTCGTTCCAGCCAAAGAAGGCGTGGTCGATCCGGCCAATGACGAGAAACCCGATCCAAGCTTGCGCCATGCAGTTGTGGCAGTGGGCCATGGCCAGGCTGCCGGCCAGAACGCAATCCTCATCCGCAACAGCTGGGGCGCCGGCTGGGGAGTGGACGGCCATGCCTGGCTGACTGAAAAATTCCTGAAGCCGCGCCTATTCGCGACGGCGATTCTGACGGAGGATATCGATGTCTCTACCCGTGCCGCCGCAGCCTGACTGCGCCTCGGCTTGGCTTGAAGCCGTCCGCCTGGTGAATGCAAGACCTGGCCATCACGAGCATAATGTCCTGATCGATATTGCCGACCCAGTGGCTCGGACCGATCTGTCCGAGCCAGTGATCGCGCTTGTCGACGCCTTCCTAAGGGACCGCGACACCAAGCGCATCGAGACGGTGGCAAACACGATCTTTCCGGCGTCGCTTTATCGGCGCTATGGTTCGCCGGCATTCTTCACGCGATTTACGGACAATGTTTTACCCAAGGTCCGTTCGCCGGGAAAGAAGAGCTGGTCCGGATATTATTTCGAACGGATGATGCATCTTCCGCAGCCTGGCGAGCCGCTAAACCAATTGACCGAGATCATCGGGCGGCTGAAAGACCCAGCTGTACGGGCGCTCAACAAGTTTGAACTCAGCGTGTTTGATCCGCTGCGCGATGTTGATGGGTCGCCCTATGGTGGGCAGTGCTTAAGTTTCGCGAGCTTCAAGCTGATTGGTGATGGCGACGACCGTCGGCTGGCGCTCACCGCAATGTATCGCAATCATTACTATATTGAGAAACTGCTCGGTAATCTGATCGGCCTTGGTCGTCTGCAGCAGTTCGTGGCAGAGGAATCGGGCATTGCGATTGGACCGCTCACGATCCTTTCGACGCATGCCACGATCGATGTAAAGAACGGAAAATGGAATCGTGGAGACATCGCAGCTTTGCTTGAGGCCTGTGATCAGGCGAAGGCTCTGGCAGTCGCTGCATAGCTAGGTCGGAGCGGCAACTCTGGTGAAACTACCGGGTCGGTATCGATCCCGTAGAGGCCGTACATTCCGTCTTTGAATTCGCGCTGTCCGCCATAGCTTGGATGGCGGATAGCAATGACTTCCGTCTCCAATCCGGCCAGTGCAAGATGTGCATCGCGCCCGATCGCGACAATACGCTTGGGCTGCACCATCGATACCAGCGCCTGGAGGAGCGGCCAGCTTTCCTCGCGCTCGGCGCGACTATGACAGCGGTTGGACATGGGATCATCCGCATCGTGCGGATGAAAAGGAAAGACATTCCACAACATCACAGGCTGTCCGATACGACCGAGCACCTGCCAGACGATTGCGGCTGTGCGTTCGGCAACTTCAGGCCCCTGCGTGGCACGCTCCAACTCGATTCCGCCCATCAGCGCCGACGCATGGGTAAGATGTACCTCGTCGGTCAGCGGCACCCCAGTGCGGCGTCCGCCGCGATAACCAAGATCGCGGGCAATCCAGATCGTTTCGACCTGTGCGTCGAGCGAAGCTTCCAGCATGCCCCGTAGGTTGGAGCGTCGCCGCGCCGCGGCATCGCTCCGGTCATGGATGGAACAGCGGTCGCGCCAAGGGTTGAATACCGAAGGCAATTTCGCGGCCGCTAATGCCGATACGAAAGTCTTGGGGGTCATTGCGGCAACTCCATGATACGCAAGCGACGACGGGCGAAATCAATCGTAATTCGCGCCCGTCGGTTTTTCTGCAGGAAGCGAAAGGCCGTGTATCCCTGTAGAATCGCTTCCTCCCAGAGCCACAGCGGACAGCGGTCAGCCTCGTAGCCGGCGACGAATTGGCGGACATGCTTGAGCATGTCCAGTGGAAGTCCGCCTCGTTTTACGCCTTCGAAAAAATTAAGCTGCTGCGCTTGGCCGAAAAGCCAGGAGGTCACACCTTCCTCAATCAGGATAGCGCGCGCGCCGTCCTCTGCTTCGTCCAGTTTCGGATCACTCTTGCGCTTGAGACGAAGCAAGGCGCGGATTACCGGCGACCAGCCTAGGATCGCAACATAGGCGTAGTGAAAGACGTCGTGAAACCGGTAATCGTCGGGTTCTAGGGCATTGTCGGTCAGCCGATCGCCGACATAAACTCCGCGCGACCGCTGGAAGACATAGTCCTGCCCCCGTACTTTGCGCTCGTAAATGTCGATCTGCATGGAGCGGGGCAATTGCTCTTCGGGATCATTGCCCGAATCAAAAGCGGGCGGAAAGATGCGTTCACGTGGCCATCGATCGAAAATCTTCTGCAGGTTCTTGATCGCCGCAGCCTCGATGGTCAGCCCTGAGTCAGTCGACGCGCGAATGAGGCAACGCATTACCGCGACAAGTCTTTCGGCCACATCCGCCCGGCGCCGTATCGAGTTACCGCCTTCGATTGCGCGCGCCAGAAATCCGACTTCGCTGGCGAGAGCTAGCAGGCTGTGTTCGAATTCGGGCATGGGCGCCTTGGCTAGAGGCATATGCTCAGGCTGTAGGGCGTGGAGACTGAGCGATCCGTTCGCTCCCCTTGCGTAAGAAGCATCTGTCTCGAGGGCGGCGGCCGCGATGTCGCTCAATGCCAAGCGATGACGCCGTGCGATCGCGGCGAGATACCACAGAACGTCACCGATCTCCTCGGCGACTGCTTCCGCATAGCCGAGATAGGAAGCGGCATCTCGCTGCTTCTTCTTGGCTTCAGCGAGTAAGCTGCCGGTTTCGCCGAACAGGCCAAGCATCGTGAAACCAATCGTACCAGGCCCTTTGCGTTGATCGGTCCGGGCCGCTTCGCTGGCATATTGGTCGACCGTGAGAGTCTCGAAGTCGTCAGCCGTCATGTGCGCTTCCGCCGGTCTGCAATTGCACCCTCAGGCACGATCACCCCATAGGCAGCCAAGGCTCTCAGCACGACCATTCGGATTGGTTCGCGACTATCGAGCGCACGCTGTCCCAGATCGCGCTTGGTGGCAGCCGGCACCTGAATCTGGAGATGTTCATCCCCACCATCATCCGATCTCTCCGACTTTTTCATAACTTCATGAAACCATTATTTCATGAAAAATGAAAGCACTTATGCTTGGTTGGAAGGCTGATGCTTTCTGTGCGAAGGGTAGTGACTGAATCTTGCAAACCGAGGGCTCCGCGATGAACTTCCTCAATTTCGAAAATTCGGATCCAGACCAACATATCTATCGGATTATGCCGGAAGCCCATGTGGTTGACCTATTTGCAAGCCGGCGCAACGTCTTGAGCCGGATCGACAACTGGAAAGACAAGTTTGAAAATTTCCAGCTGAAACTCGGCGGAGTGTTGGATGGCGAAGTGTTCAACTATACTTTTGCCAATGATTTTGTGGGTCAATGCTGGACGCGCGATGCCTATTCGGAAGCGATGTGGGGCATCTATGCCAATAATCCTGCGAAGCGTTATCTACGCATCCGCTCGACTCCCAGAAAGCTCCTCAGTGCGCTGGTAGATGCGCATCCCCAAGTAGCCCAGGATTGCTTCATGGGAAAAGTCGTATATCGATCGGAATCGAAGCTCATAGCATGGCTGCATCGTCCCGAGCGCCTACGATTGTCTGCCGTGGAGTTCGCAGGCTCACTGCTGATGAAGCGTCGTGCCTTTCGCCATGAACGCGAAGCTCGACTGCTCTACCTTGGCGATGCAAAGGATCAGGACGAAGACGGATTATATCGTTTTCCGGTCAATCCCCACACCATGATTACCCAAATCATGGCTGATCCCAATCGAGATCGCCGCAGTTGGATAGCCGATAAGAAGGCTATTGCCGAAGCAACAGGTTACAAGGGTACGATTAAGCGATCGAAAATCTATGACCCTCCCGAATGGCAAGCGCCATCTTATCGGTCGCCGCAGTCCGAGCGCTGAACTACTCGTTCTCAACTGCTGAAATCAGCTGTCACGCATCGCGTGAGTAAATGGCAGTCTTCAGAGAGGGATCGCCAAAATGTCTGCTATCTTGAGCCCAGTTGCTTAAATCCGACGGACCGAATCCGGCCCCAAAGGCGCTGCGCTGCTTTCGGCGTTGCTGTTCGTCAGGACGCCATGTTTTTTAAGCCGGTTGCACTGCATTGAAACGCGGCAATGAAGGCGTTATCTAACCGAAGCGAGAACCACGCAGCCCCGGCCACGAGAGTGGTAGCTTTGCTTATCGGGAAAGTGGTTCTCGCACACCGTAAACGTTTCGCTTTCGTCGCGGTTCGTAAATTGTGTGGAAGTAGTAATCTCTTCCCTCTTGGGTAGGCACCCATCGCATTATCAGCTTCACTATTGCTGTTTGGCGGAAGGGAAAGCTGACTGCAGCACGAGCACTGACGTACGGCGTTGTTGGATCAACGCGCGAGGTATGACCCCTAAGTTCTTCCTCGGTGGTAGCAGCCAGCAGCTTTCGTGCAACACCAAGTAGTACAAAAGACTGGTAGCGAGTTAGCTCCGGACGCCCGCGGCGGGTGATATGCCTCCAGCCCTTTCCATCGAAGGTCACAATCGGCCCATCCCCACCTAGCCGGACAGGTTTGGAACCCAGTTCCCTATACAACGCGTGCGCTGCCACCTGAATGTGATCACGCGTTCGTAGATGTGGGAAATCTTCTGCTTCTGCTCTCAAGCTCTTCACTAGCAAATCGCGATGGATCGTACCGCAAAGTTGCGCAATTCTGCCTTTGGCCTCACGGTCGAACGTTTGATCCGTCGGTACAAAGATCTGGGACGCCGTTCGCCGTGCGGACCGTGCGTCCACCCAAAACGCATTCATCTCCTTAGGATCGACGAAGATGACGATTGCCGCACCTACCACGCGACGCCATCTTTCATAATTCCGGCTCAATTTCTCAGAGCCTAGCGCAAGACAATATGATCCGGTCGAGTCTATCCTGGGAACGGTCCAGCATTTGATCTGGGCAAAAATAATCTGACCAGTGGGCACGCCATTCTGTTCGACGAAGATCAGGCCGTCGATTCCATCGTCGTTGTGGGCGTCAAGCGGTTGCCAACGACTTCGCCAATCTCGCAAGATTATGCCTTCAACGAGATTGACGCCTATCTGGCCAAGGCGCTGACGTCTTAAGCTCATTGATACCCCGCCGACAACCTTTTGGGGGCGGACGCATATTCATGACATCGCAACGGATGGCAAACGTGTTCCACGGGCAAACGCGTCAATTTCTCGAATCTTTTAGTTTCCAATGCGTTCTCCGTCATTCTTGGATATTCCATGAGATGGACCGATGGATATTCTTTGCGGCACACAAGAGGCCGAAGAACCCACTCTCCCGCATTTCACCGTCACAAACAGCGTCGATCTCCCTTTTGATCTCTTTTTTATTAGCCCCGGAACCTTGTGAAGAACCGTATCTCAAAACGACCCTCATAATTTGCAAGCAGGCATATTGAGTCCGCTCGGACCAGGCTTTCGAATTAAAGCGGACGGACAGCTTCCGGCGGCAAAGGTGTCACAGTGCCCTCCCCCCTTGTGCATCACACGATTTTGGCACAACCGAGCGGGGAGAAAGCCTGATGCGTCCTCCCCGCCGCATGCCGAAATCAGCGAACCATGAAATGGCTCATCGACAGGAGCTGAAAGCTCTGTCCAATGGCACCTTCGATCTTCTTTTCGACGGTCGAGTTAAAGCTCGCGCTGATGGCTGCGATCTGAGCGTCGGAAAGCGCACCGGTGAGTCTCGCGGTCAACGCCGCATCGAACGCGGATTTCATATCCGACGAAACCGAAGCTTCATCGATGCGAAAACCGGTAAGCGACGTGGTGAAGGTGTTACCCTGCTCCATCCACGTCCGGCAGGGCTGGAGTTCGGCCGGCACAGCGACTGAATTCAACGCGCCTGTGAGAGCTGGATTGATTTCCCAGAACTCGTACTCGCCTTTGAGAGTGATAGTTCGCTTCTTGGACTTCTTGTAGGCCAGGTTGATCGCCGCAGTCACCTGCTCCATCGAAGCTGCGGGAATGCCCGCCGCGGTCGCGATGGCCACGGCGTCGAAATCGCCGCTCGCCTTCAGCAGCCTATCCGCCTTGAAATCGAGGTTGAGCGTCTTGCTGTCGCTGCGCAGAAGGTAGTCAATGTCCTGCTGGGCGGCGAAGTCGGCGATGGGATTGGGCGCGAAGACGTTGCCGCAATAGTTCATCCCCTTGGCCATCGTGGTGGTAAATTCGCGGCCCAGATATTGATCGAGCATCGGCGTTCCATCGCTATCGATGGTGATCGCAATCGGGTTTTTCACGACCATGGACTTGGCTTCCGAGGAGTCCTGCGCGCATCTGCTATTGCCCGACCCGGGGCAAACGTCCTTCCAACTGAAACTTTTCCCGATAATCTTGACCCCTGCCGTGGCCGGCAGTGGAGCGATCGCCGCAGCAAGAAATGCGGACGCGGCGAAGTATTTGGCGTATTTTATCATTGGTTCCCCCCAAATAAGACCGGTTTCCGATCGGACTGCGAAGACTAATCGTGACGGCCTGCCGAAGCAATAACAATACTTTCGCGGCAATCTTCCCGGCGAATGGGCGGCAGCTTGAGCGCGGCCTTGCCTGTCTTTGCCACGCGCAAACTGCGTAACGAGACTGCGAGGATCTTCAATGTGAAGCCACACCTTCTGCTCGGCCGAAGCCGGAAGAACGAGGTCGTGCGGGCGCGGGATTCGGCGATCTGGGCGATCAAGACGCGCTAGCCGCAATTGCCCTTTCCGCATATCGGCCAGCGTTTAGGGGGCCGCGACCATTCGACAATCATTGCGGGCTATCGCAAGATCGAGATGCTACGCGGCCGCGACGAGGACCTGCGTGCTGCGACGGACTTCCTCGTTGTCTTAGAGATAGGCGATGCGGCCCCGGTGCCGCAGGATTTGCTCGACCGTCTGGCCGCTCTGGCCAAGCATAACCGCGACAGACGGCTCAACCCACACGCGGTCTGGGCTCAGTGGCAACGGCAAGTGAATGCCGAAGTTTCCAGCTATCCCATGCGCTTGCCCTCGAGGCTGAACCTCGGGCTTATCGGCGAGGCTGGCGACCCGCTGTGTGGGTCGGCGGCCATCGAGGATCGGCGCTAACAGGTGCTGCGCGAGCGGGGGACGCGTCAGCTCGGCTTGCTCGAGGCGGAAAGACAGCGCTGCGGCTTCCCGCCCGCGCCAAGCCGATGTCGGAGATGGTGCTGTGAAGGCGCGGTGGAAGCGTCGCGCAAGACGCAACTTGCGAAAAGGGCCGAGCATGGCCGAGCGGCAGATGGCACTGGTTCACGCGCGCCCGCTGTCGCCGCTCGAAGCCGCGTATACGGAACTGGGTGCACTGTTCGGGCGGGAGGATGCGCGATGATGCTTCTAGCGAAGACGGCGGCGGCGGTTGGCCTGAGATCGGGCTTTGACGGAGCAATGGATGATTCGGCTCCTGGCGAAAGGGAAAGGAGCCGAACCAAATACACCTGTCTTATATCGGGTCGTCCAGTGTGCGACGAACCGAGTTCGATTTGCGCGCCATTTCCGAATGAGTACTTCGACCTATCTCGAAGTCGCGATGGCGGGCGATCGGGCGGAGCCAATGTGTCCGCTTCGTCGCGAGGTGGCGGCGGCCGGGCTATCGCCGCGCGGGTTTGCTCAGCTGCTCGAGCTGGGAATTCCGGTGCGTGCGCTGGCGCAGCTGTGCGGGGCGGGAGGGAAGCTGAAAGCGCTGCTGCGCTGGGGTGGATTGCCGCGGGTAAAGGAAATGGTGCCGCTCCCGGTCAGGAGGGGGGCATGAACCTAGCGAACATCGCCACCGTGAAAATAAGGCTCGAGATGGCGTGCGACCGGGGTCAGCATGAAAACTTCGCATTGGCCACGGTACAGGGCTGATATGAACCCGCCCGAACGTTTGTTTGTTTCGATCCAATTGTTGATGGTGCTGTGCATCAGGTGGATGCGCGTCCACTCCTCAAAGGTGAAATGCTGCGGATGGGCAATCGCCCACTCGAAAGCAGCCTTGGCGTGGGTTATGGCCTTGGCGGCTCTACCGGTAGATTCTACGTCTATTGCGTCTGCATTTTCGGCAGTGAAATAGGGAGCGACCCCTCGCCTCAAGCTCTCCTGTGCTTCGCTTATTTTAGTCCGTGCTGCTTCGCGAGTTCTCCGGTTGCGGACGTTCTGATAGAGTATCGAAAGCAGGAACGCAGCAACGACGCCGAAGAGGCCGCCCCAAAGGCTGAGCCATCCGCCCGCTGGAATGCTGAGGCCGAAGACCCAATCGGTCCAGATTGTCTCGGTGTTTTGTATAGCCATTACGCAAGCAATAGCGGCACATGCAGGAATGGAAAGGCAGCGGCATGACCACCCGCAATCGCTTTTCGGGCGGCGGTCCGCCTCCGCGTGAAACCGCGCCGGGTGGTGGCGGGGATGCTCCGGTGTGTCAGTGCCGGCGGATTGCTCGAAGCATCATATAACTCTGCTCGCCTCGCGGAATTTCCGCAATCGGGTCGGAAGCGAAAAGGCAGCTTTTCGACAAAAGTGGCCAATAGCGGACGGTCAACTAGCGGCCCAACGAAGGACGTTACAATGGGGCCGCAAGCCCTGCGTCAGCTCTCGTCTTGCTAATCGCCCAATTGTAGCTTTATTCCGGTGCCGCGGTGCTCGTTGCAGCCAGTATCACGCGAACGGTCTCGTCTGGCCGATCCCACATCGGGAAGTGTCCGCTACGTTCGAACCAGTGCAGCGTTGCTTGAGGGAAGGCTTTCATCGCGCGGTCCGCCTGCTGCGGTAAACACAGCCGATCCTTGCGTCCCCAGCCGATGACAACGGGCGCATCCGTCGCCGCAGGGCCCTCTTGCATTGCGCCATTGGCGAGGTCCTTCACAAGCGAATTGACGGTGCGCGTATTCGCCAACGACTTCAGTTCACGTGCGACGAATGCCGGATCGAGCGCCCACGGCCTTGCAGAAAGCTGGGCCATGAGTGCGGTCCGTCCTGCGACATTTCCGGTGATGGCAGAAAGCGCCGGTTGCAGTGCGCGAACCAGTGCAACCGAAGGCGTTATCGTGGTCTTGAAGAAAGTCCGCTCCCACCCCTGCCAAAAACCGCCCGGGTCCAGTGCGACAACCGCGCCCGAGTGGCCGCGCCGCGCCATCTCGAGCACCAGGCGAGCTCCCAAGGAGCTTCCAACCATGTCGATACCTGTGAGACTTTCCGCGCTAAGCCAGTCATCCAGACTGCGCGCGAGTCCTGCAAACGTGCCGCTGTCGTTCTCTTCGGGCGTCTGCCCATGACCAGGCAGATCTACGGCAATAACCTCCCTGGCTTGAGAAAGCGCAGGCGAGATCGTGTCCCACGAACGAGAGGTAGCCCCCAGCCCGTGGACAAGGAGAAGGGGTTTTCCGCGCCCCGTGCGCGTATGGTGCATGGTCATATTATAGCAACGCCTCGCACCGGCTTATGGCCCCGCGAATGTCTATTTTGCCGAAGGTGAATTCAAGAGCGGACAGCCCGCTTCCGGCCCATTCTCTGCCGTTCTGCAATGCGCCCCAATATTAGCCGTTCCAGCTAATAAATGAAGTACTCGAAAGCGGACACTCGATGAACGATTACGTCAACCCCCCTCAAATTTCTCAGCCAAATTTAGCCGATCTGTTCCGGCAGATCGAACAATGTCATGAAGCGGCGGGCAGCCTCGCGGTTGCCCGTCATCTCCACGCCTACGTCCGACGCTGGCATTCCTAGATAGACCATCGCGGCGAGCGGCGAAGCCTCGGGGGCGCTGAACACCGCATCGGTATCGACTGGTTCTTCGCGCTTTACGGTGAACGCCCCATTCTCTACCGTGCCGGTGAACACGACATCGGCAAAACGGAAGCCGATGCGCGCGCGCCATTCGCCAGCTTTGACTGGATCGAACATGGTGCGCAGCGAGAGCATGAAACTGATCGGCGACAGCGGCAGCGTAGGGTCGTGCGCGCCCGACATTGCGGCCCACCGCCCCAATTCCTGAATCAATGGTTCGGCGCGGTAACCCCATTGCGTCAACTCGTAGACTTGCGCGGCAGCGGGCGGTGGCAGCTTGCGGCGCACCAGCACGCCCGCATCCGCAAGGCCGGCCAACCGCTCTGTCAGCACCTTGGCCGAGATGCCGGGCAGGCTGGTCCGCAGATCGGAAAAGCGGCGCGGTCCGAACATCAGTTCGCGAATGATCAGAAGTGCCCAACGCTCCCCGACAAGCTCCATTGCGAAGGCGGTTCCACAGGCATCGCTATACCATTTGCCATGTTTCGCCTTAGTCTTTTTAGTTACTTCTCGTAAGTTCATTGTTGCTTTATGTAACTTATCAGGGCAGCTTTAACAAGAGTCGCGTCGCAGACCCGGCCCAGATCCTTGAAAGGATGCTAATGACCAAGATGATCTTCGTGAACTTGCCCGTTGGTGATGTACTGCGATCGACCGCCTTCTACGAAGCTTTGGGCTTCGAGAAGAATGATGCCTTCTCCAACGAACAGGCAAGCGCGATGGTCTGGTCCGATGCAATCAGCGTGATGCTGCTGGATCATGCGTTCTATGCCACCTTCACCGACAAGCCGATCGCCGACACTCGCGCAACAAGCGCCGTGCTCAATTGCCTGTCGTTCGACGACAAGCGGGCTGTCGACGCCTTCCACGCTGCGGCAAATAACTCGGGCGGCAGCGAACCTCGCGCCATTAAGGATCAAGGCTTCTTGTATGGCGGTGCCATTGAGGATCCCGACGGTCACACTTGGGAAACGATGTGGATGGACAAGGAATGGACACTACCCGCGGCAGGGTGAGCCGGGGACGTAAAAAAGGAGAGACTCTGATGCCCTATGTGAACGGATTTGTTCTGGCCGTGCCGGAAGACAGCAAGCAGGCCTATATCGACACCGCCGAGAAATTCTGGACGCTCGCCCATGAGTTCGGCGCCATCAGCCAAGTGGAATGCTGGGAGGTCGACGTGAAAGATGGACATACCACCGACTTCCGCATGGCGACAAAGGCGAAGGACGGCGAGAAGATCGTCTTTAGCTGGGTCACTTGGCCCGACCGGGAAACGGCTAAGGCGGCCGAGAAAAAAATGATGGAAGACCCCCGCATGGAAGAGTTCGGCGAGATGCCGTTCGACGGCAAGCGGATGATTTATGGCGGGTTCGAGCCCGTTGTTTTCATGGAATCCTGATATGGAGGTCACCAACGTCTTCGTCTCGATCGGCGTCGCGGACCACGCGGCCGGCTGCGACTGGTGGTCTACATTGCTTGGCCGCGAGCCCGACCGCCGCCCCGTGGCAAGCTGCTGCGAATGGGACCTGACGGATAGCGTACTGTTCCAGGTTCTCGACAACCCGAAGCAGGGCTCGGTCGATACGGTTTCGCTCCGCCTCGAAGATCTAGACGCTGAGATCGCGCGCCTGCGCGGCCAAGGGCTCGCCATCAGCGATCCTGAGCTGGTGCCTGGCTTCGACACGCTGCGGATCGCAAACCTCGCCGATCCTGACGGTAACACCATCAATCTTCTAGGAGGTCAGTGATGCCTGCCGACCCGGTGATCATCTGGACGCTCGACTGGGTGCCCGACGGACCCCGCGGTTTCGTGCGCGACCTCCGGCTGCGCTGGGCGTGCGAGGAGGCAGGCATTCCCTACCGCATTGAAACAGTTCCGTTCGAGGGGCGCGAGACCAACCACCTCGATCGCCAACCCTTCGGCCAGGTGCCGATGCTGGAGGACGGCGCGATCCGCCTGTTTGAAAGCGGGGCGGGCCTGATCCATCTCGGCGGCAAGAGCGACGCGCTGCTCCCCGCCAATGAAAAGGGCAGGGCCGAGGTGATCCAGTGGATCTTCGCCGGGCTCAATACGCTCGAAATGGTGACCATGCCGTGGGTCGTGCTGCAATGGTCGAAGAGGGGCATTCCGGAGATTACCGGCTGGCTCGACAACCGGCTGGCGCAGATGGAAGCGATCCTGTCCGAATGCGAGTGGCTGTGCGGCAATCGTTTTACTCTGGCCGATCTCGTCATGGCCGACGTGCTGCGCGTCGATCTCGTCCGCAAGCACGGCGACCGTCCGGCGAGCGAAGCCTACATCGAACGGATGACCGCCCGCCCCGCATTCCGAAAAGCATACGCCGACCAACTCGCCCATTTCGCGAAGGCCGACGAGGCCCGCAAGGAAAACGACGATGACTGATCCCGATACCGGCGCCTTCATCTGGTACGAACTGATGACGCCCGACCCCGATGCCGCCAAAACTTTCTACGATGCGGTCATCGGCTGGGACATCGCCCTGCGCGATGCGAGCGAACGCGGTATGGACTATCGCATGATCCGGCGGTCCGATGGCGGTATGGCAGGCGGCGTGCTTGCTCTGTCGCGCGAGATGCTGGACGGCGGCGCTCGGCCCGCATGGTACGGCTATGTCCACGTCGCCGACGTCGACGCGGCCAAGCAGGCGTTCGAGGCTGCGGGCGGCACGGTTCATTTCGACCAGACGATGGAAGGAGTAGGCCGCATGGCGCTCGTCACCGACGGCCAAGGCGCGCTGCTCTACGTCATGACCCCCACTCCGCCCGCGGGCGATCCCTATGCGCGGAGCGACGTGTTCGACTACAAAAAGGCACAGCACGTGCGCTGGAACGAGTTGTCCACCACCGACCAGGACGGCGCGATCGCTTTCTACACCGGCCTGTTCGGGTGGCGGCAGGACGGTACGATGCTGATGCCGGGGATGGGCGACTACAAGTTCCTCTATCGTGGTGAGGGCATGATCGGCGCGGTGATGAAAAAGCCGCCTGCCATGCCGCAATCGAACTGGATCTATTCCATCGGTGTCGACGACATCGACCGTGCGACTGCTGCGGTTGCCGATGGCGGCGGCGTGCTGCTGGAAGGTCCGCACCAGATACCGGGCGGCGCATTCAGCGCGGTCTGCACCGATCCGCAAAGGGTCGCCTTCGGCCTTGTCGGCCCGCGCGTAGAGAGCTGAGATGGACACGCCGGATCCCGCGCGAAAAATAACGGGGGCCGCCTTCCTGTCGCTCGACGGCGTAATGCAGGCCCCCGGCGGCCCGACTGAAGACCCGACTGGCGGTTTCAACGAAGGCGGCTGGGTTTTCAGGCTGTGGGACGAACAGGTCGGGGAAACGCTGGGGCGGCTGTTCTCGGGCGAGTACGACCTGTTGCTGGGCCGGCGGACCTACGACATCTTTGCAGCTTACTGGCCCTATGCCGAGGAGCCGGAGAACCGCCCGATGCGCGACGCCTTCGACGCGGCGAACAAATACGTGCTTACCCGCGGCGACAAGTCGCTCGAATGGCAGAACAGCCATCGGGTGACGGGGGTCGGGGACGTCGCGCGGATCAAGGCGGAGCCGGGCGCCGACATCATCATCCAGGGATCGAGCACGATCTACCCGGATCTCCTCGAGGCAGGCCTGATCGACGAACTCATTACGATGACTTACCCGGTGATCTTGGGCTACGGCAAACGCCTGTTCGGCGCCGGCACCCCGGTCACGAAACTAGAAATGACCGACCACCACGTGACCAGCCAGGGCGTCGTCGTCGCCCACTGGAAGCCGGGCGGAGACCTGCCGCCTTACCCCAACGAAGCGCCGATCGCCGCGACCAGCGACCGCGAGGTCGCGCGGCGCAGGCGCATCGAGGATGGTACATGGTGAGCGGCCTCGGCCTTACTCTTGGCAGAGCGTACCGAAATCTGACTTATTCAGCGGTCGATCGTCGACACACGGTCGACCGCTTTGAAGCATCCGCTTCGCGCAGTCGGACGGCCGGAATTGGGGTGGAAAGCCGACTAACCCGCGCTTATGGCACGATGCAATGAAGTGGAACTTGGATAAGCCTAGCATTAGAAGGCGGGTGCTCTATGCGGCGTTCGCACTGATGGCCGTTGGATTCATATTTCTTCCCTTCCATCTGGGCTTGTCCGACATACAAACTGACATGGTCGCGAGCGTGCTGCTTGCGCTGGCCGTCGGAGCAATTCTCTACGAGGACCATCGGGGGCTTGTCCTCCCTCCACTGCTCGTCGGCTCTGTTTTGATCTGTTTCTTGGCAGTGCTTCTCGCGGCGATTGCTATCGTGTGGAATGGCATTCGGTTCCAAGCGCTAATTCCGATTTGCATGGTGATTGGCGGCGTCGCTTATTGGTATCTGGACAAGCGGAGAACCTCGGCTGCGGTCGACGAGTAGCTACACCCGCAATGGGGTCGTTAGCTGACGGTCCGGTTTCAGTTCAGAGGCCGTAATACAAACCTGTCCGCTTTGTGCGCCGTCCGGCTACGATGCTAATGTCCAATAATGGGGTGGGGAGCGGACATTTGGCTTAGCTGCTCATTTAAAAAGGCACCAAGTATAATCTGGTGCGTGTCGTCTGGTAGTGTCTGTCCGTCCAGCATGGGGCACTACTCCAATCACCGTCGATGGGGATTGGCCCATGGGATAGTCTATGAAATCGACGGCATTGCCAGACGAATATGCTTGCTCGCTTCCATCAGCGAACATGACCTTGAAGAGGCAATATCCCATGCCGCTTTCGCCTGCCTTGTAAATCTCTGCCGCGAATTTGGCGGGCAGCCTCGTTGGGCTTTCTCGGATAGAAGCGATTGCTCTCACATCAACTGATTGCTTACCCTTGTCGTCCTCAGGCCAGACGCCCCAACGCTTAATCCACTCTTCTGAATGTGCCAGAAACACTCTGTCTTGTTCACTGGCGTCTTCAAACGTGGCCAAACAAGGAAATATCAATCCATCTCCAGTGGGAATGGTAGACAACTGCTTCCTGAGATCATCGTTCAAACTTGCATATCGTTTTGTCATGCGTTGATTTTACCGAGAACACCAACGTCCGCAAAGGGGTCGTTTGCTGACCGTCGGGTTTCAGCACAATTGCAGGGTTAGCAGACTGTCCGCTTATGGCAGTTGTTTGGCAGCCAGCGCATGACCGTTATTGAGTGAACAGTGGTCATAAGGGCGGGAACAAACATCAGGTGCCATCAACGGCGCTTCTTTTTGTTGGGTCCCTATGACCATTGTATGGCGCTACGGCTACAATGTCATGGGCGCCCTATCGTGTGGGAGGTCAAAGAATTCGACCAGGCTTCTAAGCGCTCAATTGATACACAGCACCCGGCGCTGCTCGGCCCGACAGAAAGGCAATTGGGTCCGGCCCAATAGCTTCGCAGTCAGCTCCGCCGGCTGCCGGCCTTCCACGACAAGCGTGATGATGTCCGGGCAAAGACACGATAGCGATACGAGCCGCGCGAGCCGTGTTCGGCAGCGCCCTTCCCGCTCTGCCAAAGCGCGGACGGACAGCTGCGGGTTTTCGAGGATCAGATCACGTGCCTGCAGCGCATCTGTAATTAGAGACAGCAGCTTCGGATCGCGCTTCGGCGGTGCCGGATCGGTGTCCGGCCCGGGCACCACCAGCTTCAGCCGGTGCCCTTTGCGGACGCGAACCATGGGCAGCGTTATCGTAAACACCTGGCGATCGCATTTGAGCTCATTGATACCCAAGGCGCTTGCAGCACCGGCAGGATCGAGAGCTATGATTACTCCCGAGGCTTCGACGCGCACGGTATTGATAAGCCGCCCGATCACTTCCGCCTTCTCGGTGGCAGGTCCACTGCGCAAGGCGGCGGCGGTAAGGTCGGCCTGCGCCAGTACGCGCTGTAGCTCATCTGCATCCACACCGTCGCGAAGCAGATCGAGGATGAACGCGCGATCCGCCAACTTCTCCGCCAGCGCCGAGCAGACTGCGCCTTCGAGGTCTGCGGCCGGCACCCGCTCAGCTGGTGTGCCGTTCAGCGCATCCGGCCGCGTAACGTAATAACGGTATCGCTGCGTCTTGCGGCTTTTGCCCGAGTGGCTCGGGGTCATGGGCCGGCCTTCGCTGTCCGAGACCAGACCGATCAGCAGGCTAGGCTGGTCGGCAGCGCGGCGGCGCGATGAGCCGCTGGCATTGGCTTTGAGCTTGGCCTGGACCTTGCCGAACAATGCTGCGTTGATGATCGGCTCGTGCTCGCCTTCGAACGCCTCACCCTTATGCACGATCATCCCGCGGTAGATGCGGTTCGACAGCAGATGGTACAGCGTGCCCCTGCGGTAGGTGCAACCGCCGCGCTTCGGTCCGCTGGCATTCTTTTGTGGCTTTGTCCGGTAGCCATCGCGTTCGAGCTCGGTGACCGGCCCCGCCCTCGCCTTCTCCCAGCGCTTAACCAACTGAGCGCGGTCCATCGAACCAATTGCGGCGAGTTCATCGGCAAGCACTCTCACTTCGCGTTGCCCCCCACGATCCGCCAGCGGCTCACCCCATCACGCCGTGTACGTTCGATCGCATAACCCTTAGCCTTCAGACCGCTCATCGCCGCGCGGGCCGTGTGCGGCAGCCAACCGGTTGCCGCGGGAGTTCTTCCAGCGTCGCGCCTTCTTGTCGGGAAAGTAGCTTTCTGACGCTGGCTAATTTGGTTTGCTTTGCTTCACGCCTATCAGGTTGAGCGTTTGCGGTATTCGGTTTGGACATCATCATCTCCAGGTTCGAACAGCGGCGAAATGCCGCTTCCACGACCTGAAGACCCCGTATGCAGCGCTCATGGCTGCACAGAAGCTAGTGCGGCACAACGTGCGTCGCGACTGCAGCAATGCTCGACTTGGGAGCGTAGTCCAGTGGGTTCGCTCAAGAAACTAAACGCAACCTATAATCGGTCGGACGGCCGTACCTGTGCAAGCCAAGTCGCTGCCATCTCTTAAATATGACGGCGGATGCCCCTAGCTGTGGATTGGTTGCAAAACAGCCACATGCGGTGAAAGGTATTCGCGGGGTCAAGATCTTCGTTGGCGTGACGCATACAGGCTCTCTGCCCGCACGCTCTTAACCATCAGTTGCATTTGCTCTGACGGAGCCAGCGGGTCAGTGCAAACCATCCCGAAAGCGTTAAACCAGCGGCATCCCCGGCGTTCGCTTCTTCTGATAAAAAAGCCACATTAGGACAAGAGCCGAAACGAACGAACCGAGACTCATGATGAAAGCGGTAGACGATAGGTCGAAGCCTGCAGCAAAGAGCGCCCCCGCACCAGCGGGACCGAAAGCTGCGCCCGCTCTTCCCAAGCCCACTCCGAAGCCGATACCACGTCCGCGCAGTTCCGCAGGAAATGCTTCGGCGAGGAGCGCGTAAAACGCGACACCGCCCGAATTGAAGAATACGCCAACCAGGGCTGCTGCCCCGATCAGCGCGAAGCGATCGGTTCCTACCTGAGCAAAGACGTTCACAGCTAATGCTGCGCCAAGCAACACGATGATCGATGCCAAGGGAAGGGTAATGCGGCTCGCAACAAAGCCAAAGACGGGCCCGGCGAACGAGCCTGCCAGCATGGCCACGATCAGCATGTCGGCCCCGATCTGCGCTTCATATCCGAAATCGACAACCAGCTTGGGCATCCACTTCAGGATGAAGTAGTAGCAAGTCATATGCCCGACATAGGCGAGGGTTAGAAGAATGGTGACGCGGGCGAGCGGTCCGCGGAAAAGCGCGGCGAGGGAAGCCGAACCACCGGTTGTTCCTCCTGCTTCCGCCTCTTCGGCAGAGGGAAGTCCAAGCTTTTTTAGGATTTTGTTCGCTTTTCCAAGTCCTTCTCCTACCGACTGCCGGCCGGCCCAAATCGGCGATTCCGGCATAAGAGCGATCGCTAGTGGCAGCGTTAGGATGGTCACAATTGCGCCGAATAAAAAGACGTCGCGCCATTCGCCCACCACGAGCAAGTGGCGAGCGACCAACCCCCCGAGCACTGATCCAAGCGGATAACCGACAATCATGGTGGAGATGACCACTGGCCGCCAACGATCATTGGCATATTCGCTGACGATGGCAGTAAGCGATGCGAGCATCCCGCCAATGCCGAGGCCGGTGAGAATGCGAGCGGTCGACAGCTGCAACACGTCTTGCGAAAGGGTTGCGCCGAGCATGCCGGATGCCATCAGAATAAGACAGGTGAGAATGCAAGGTCTGCGCCCGAAGCGGTCAGCCGCTATGCCGAAAACGACCGAACCAACCGCCATGCCGATCAGCTCCATTGATAGCACCCACCCCAGCGCCGCTGGATCAAGCCCCCAGCTCTCAGCAATTCCAGGAGCGGCGAAGCTGATCGATGCCGCGTCGTATCCATCGAGACCATTGAGGAAGATGGCAAGCGCGACGGCGGTCCACTGCCGCCGTCCCATCGGATTTTCCGCCAAGATACGCATAGGGGTCATGCCGATGCCTTCTGATCGTCCGCGCACAGATTGGCTAACATCCCGCTGATCCACCTATCTCGATCCTGCCGATATTTGCCGGCAAGAGCGCTCCGACGCAGCATGTCGAATCCGTGGATCGCCCCGCTGTAAAGATGCAGTTCGCACGCCGTGCCTCCCCCGCACAGATGCTCGGCAAAGCGCAGATTTTCAGCGGCGAAAAGATCGAGCGCCCCTGTGGCGATAAAAGTCGGTGGCAATCCGGCTGTTTTCTGCGCGAGAGCGGGGGAAAACCAAGCAAGAGCGTCGCATTCGATGGCTGCTTCGCCGGCGAGTGAAGTCCAGCCAAAAGTGTTTTGCGCGCGCGTCCAGACAAATTCCCCAGCGGGCCCATGGTCATAAGGATCGCAGGGGCCGCCAGTGCGATGGTCGAGCATCGGAGAAGTTAGGATTTGCCCTGCGATCCTTGGACCTCCACAATCCCGCAATTTGGTAGCGAGTCCGGCGGCAAGCCCGCCACCGGCGCTTTCACCCATGAGAAAGATGGCGGATGGATCGATGTCGAGGGAGCTCGCATTGGCGAGCAGCCAATCAAGAGCCGCCTCTGCGTCTTCCAATTGCGCAGGAAAGGGATGTTCGGGGGCGAGCCGGTAATCGAGGGAAAGAAAGACGACGCCATGATCCACCGCGATTTGCGGTCCGGAAACCCGCGCCATATCGGGCGAACCCATAACCATGCCGCCGCCATGGAGGTGGAGGATAGCACCTCGTCTCTGCCCGCTGCTTGGCGGGTCGAACAGAAGAGCGCTTACTGTACAGCCATCCTGCTGCTCCACCTCAACCTTGCTGGGCTGCAGACGCATGTCGAATAGCCGCGGATCGACCTGTGCACGCACCCGTGTCTCGGCGAGCGTCTGAGGTGTCAAATCACCGGAGGGCAACGCATCGATCAGCGCCCGAACCTCCGGGTCAACGAGAATGAGCGAGCTGCCTGAGCCGTATTCCTCGTTCACGCTGGTTGCCGCCATCACGAATCCATTAGAACTGGAAACCGACCTGCAGCATTATCTCACGCCCACGACTGACTACCCCGCGCTGCTCGCCGATCGCACCGGGTACGCCGGCGCCACCGGTTCGATCCGCCGCATACAACAGGTAATATTCGTTGCTCAGATTGCGTCCCACCAGCGCTGCACTCCAGCGTTCATCTTCGGGACCGAAGGAGACACTTGCGTTGAAGCGGAAAAAGTCGTCCTGCCGGCTGGGCGGCGCCAAGGTATCGGCGGCGAAGTAGCTGCCGCTATAAAAGGCGTCGCCGGTCACACCAACCTTGTAGGCGCCAGCGGGGATGTCGAACGCAAAGCCGGCATTCCCAGCCCAATCGGGCGAACGGGCAGGTGCGCGTCCTTCATAATCCTGCTGCAGCGTCAGTGTTGTCGAATTAACGAAGGAGCAGTTCTGGGGCGGCACGGCGGTTGCGGGCGTCGCTCCAACCGGGAAGGTGTAAGCGTAACACTGCCCAACGAAGTTTCTGAAGCGATTGTGAGTATAAGCAATCGCAGCGTGCAGTGAGAGGATGTTGCTTGCTTCATAACGGCCGCTTAGCTCGGCGCCTCTCTGCTCAACCTCACCGGCATTATTGATGGTATAGGCGATCCGGGCGGGATCGTAGGTATTCACCTGCAAGTCCTCGAACGTGTAAGCGAAGGCCGCAGCCGAGAACGACAGCCGACCATCAAGAAGCGTTCCTTTGGCGCCGATCTCGAAACCAGAGGCTTTCTCAGAATCGTAGTCGACATCGCCGATGACCGTCGTTGTCTGGAGCGGATTGGTGAGGCCGAATCCGCCGGACTTGAAGCCGGTCTTGTAAGCGATGAAGAACGTCCGCTCCGGGCTTGGCCGCCAAGTTAGTGAAGCTTCGGGGGAAATATTATCGTCCTCGAAGCTGCCCTTCAGCACGCCGAGTTCGTCAGATCCGGGGAAATTGGCAGAAAGCGTGTTGAACCCGAAGATGCCGTAAAGGTTCTGTTTGGAATAATCCTTTTCTTCATGCGTGAAGCGCGCGCCCCCGGCGAGCTCAAGCGTGGGTGTGATCTCGTAAATGCCTTGAGCGAAAGCCGAGAGCGTCTGGCCCTCCTGCTGGTTTAGATCTTCATACAGCGCAAAACGACCACTTGATGCCTGATAGAAGGTGTCGCGGACTTTCGTGTCGTTTGTATCGAACAGCGACGTATCCTGATAAAAGCCGCCGATCATGAAATCGAACGGCCCGTCGAAGTCGGAAACGAGGCGCAATTCCTGGCTGAAGGCGCGGTTACGCTGCTCGTTGAAAAAGGCGAGTTGCGAATAGGTCGTCTGGTCCAGACCGGAGAGGAACTCGTATTTAATCCAATTGTAGCCGGTGGTCGACGTGATGGTGAGAGTCTCTGAGAGCGAGTACGCCAATTCCGCCGAAGTAACAAAAGCGCGCAACCGGCCGTATGCCTGGCCGTTTTCGCGATCACCGGCCAAGGTACTGGAAATAGCGATGGGCAGATCGCCACTGGTCGTTCGGTTGTCGACAAAGCACTCAGCGAACGGATCGGGGATACCAAGGACACGCGGATTGGGGCCCGTGCACGGGCCGATGTTCTGGGTCGCAACCCCTGGTCCGGCGTCGTTGCCTGTTGCTCCGAATGCCTTGAGCCGTACGGTGAGCCGATCACCGAATTCCCCCTGCAATGTGAGCCGGCCCAAGAATTCTTCTTCACCCGGGCGCGGGTCGAGCGCCCCGGGCAATTGTGCCGCGCCGGCCGGGGCGCCCGTAGCGGGATTGTAGAAGGGATTGGCAATCGGTTGAGCCGTATTCCGGAGCCAGCCATCCAGGTTGCGGTAACGAAAAGCGATACGTCCACCGATAGAGTCAGTGATGGGCCCGGAAACTGCCAGATCAGTCACGATCTCATCACCTACAAACTCGTAACCCGCACGTCCGCTGACTTCGAGCGAGGAGGTCGGATCCTTGGTGCGTACGGAAATCACGCCGGCGGGGCTGTTCTTCCCGAAGAATAGAGCTTGAGGCCCCTTCAGGATCTCGACCTGGTCAACGTCGAAGAAGCCGAGCTGCGCGATGCGCCCGTCGCTAGTCTGAACGCCGTCGATGGCGACAGACACCGCCTGCTCAAAGCCGGCCTGGTTGGCGGGGGAGCTGATTCCGCGAATGGCCAGGGAACCGCCCCCGTTTGACTTGTACGCGCCGACAATGACCGTAGGGGTAAGTTCGGCGATTTTAACGAGGTCCGTCGCGTTCGACCGGGCAATCTCATCATCCGTTACAACCGATACCACCACTGGAACATCGTTTAGGGTTTCTTCCCGCCCGCGGGCGGTAACAATGATTACATTCTGATCCTCGGTTTCAACGGTGGTCGGGATCGGTGGCCGAACTGGATCCGATGGCGCCACTTGGGCAAAGGCGGGGTTACACCAGCCAGCTATGCTGGCTGAAAGCAGCAAGGCAGCTTTGCGACTATGTTGAGCTTTCTGCGCGATCTTAATCATGATCTCTCTCCCAAACCGTTGCCCGCCCGGCATTGCCTGCCTGTGATCGGAATTGTCCAATCAACATCAATGTGGAATTTTTGTCAACAATAGCGTTGAACTTTTTTCGCAGACGAGGATCGATGCCGGCTCAAGTGGCTGTTTAGGGGAGCGTTGCCGAAGAAGAGATGGGGGTAGAGTAGGGCGACTCGAGGCCTGCGAGCGCCATCTCTGAGAAGGTCTGACCAATTTCGCGAGCGCTCTGGCCCTTGCCCGGGCGATGCCAGCGATGCGTCCAATTTACCATGCCCAGTACACCCCTCGCGACGACATCGGCAGACCCGACCTTGCGGAATGTCCCGTCTCTTTGCCCTTCCTCGATGATGTCGATGAAGGCTCGCTCGATGCCGCGGTTCAATTCGCGCATTCTGCTCGACCATTCGCTCCGTGAATCGCTCACCTGTCGCAGGTCCTCGCGAATGTAGATATACAAGAGCGGGTAATTTTCATCATAGGACAGCATCATGGCAGTGATGAGTTCACGCAGCTTGCGGCGGGGGCTGATCGCGCTTCCAGCAATCTCCTGTGCGAGATTATGATTGCGCTCAAGAACGGCGCCAACGATCTCATCGAAAAGGTCCTCCTTGGAGGAGAAATAGTAATAGAGGGTGGCGCGATCGATCTCGAGTTCTTGCGCCACCTTGCTCAGACTCGCGTTGGCGAATCCTTGCCGATTGAACACTGCGATCGCGGCGTCACGGATCTCTTGGCGCCGAGCCTGATAAGACGCGCGGGAAACCTTGTTGGCCGCCGATCTGCGTCGGCCGAGCACTGAGGGCTGCTTAGTCATTACGATTTGTTCTCTCTGGATGTTTTGGGGCAAGCCGCGTGAACCGCGACGGGCAGGTCAACGAAACGAGGGTGATGTCAGCCCCGCGGCGCACCGGCGACGAACAACAATTGCCCGGTGGTATAGGACGATCGGCGATCCGCAAAGAAAGATACTGCCTGCGCGACATCCTCCGGCCTGCCGACCCTGCCGACGCAGGTTTCCCGCTTCATCTGTTCGACCAAGCCCTCAAACTCGAGACCATTCCGGTCTGCCACCGCGCGGGTCATTTCTGTGACGACGAAGCCTGGAGCAACGACATTTGCAGTAATTGCGTGCCTTCCCCCTTCTAGCGCAAGGGTTTTGGTGAGGCCAATTACGCCAGCTTTCGCCGCTGAATAATTTGCTTCGCCGAACGTTCCGAGCGCAGCGGTACTAGACAAATTTACAATTCTTCCACCACCGCCCTTCATCATATAAGGAAAACATGTCCGGCTTGTCAGAAACACTGATTTCAGATTGACATTGATTACTGCATTCCAGTCCTCAAGGCTCATCTTGGTTACAGTGCGATCGCGGAGAATGCCGGCATTGTTGACCAGCACGAAGGGAGGAGCGAGGGTTTCGCTTACCTGGCGAACCGCGCGCTCGACTGCAACCTCATCGGATACGTCGGCGGCTATTGCCAAGGCGCGAGCGCCGTGCGCCTTAACAGCTGCACAGCTTTCTTGGCAAGCATCTTCTGAAAGGTCGAGCACAGCCACGTCATGACCATCTTCTGCCAGTCGCGCTGCAATTGTTGCGCCGATACCCCGGCCGCCGCCGGTGACGATTGCTACTGGTCGGGTCATGTTGTCTCCAAACGTTTCCTAGCGATTTTAGTCAGCTCGAATTTTTGTGGCCGGCCGGACGCGGTTAGGGGAATTTCACCAGCCTCCACGAAGAAAACATGGCGGGGGACCTTGAACCGGGCGAGTTTCTCTCGCGCATGGCCAATCACAGCCTCTTCTCCGATCTTGGATCCTGGCGATCGGATGATGAAGGCGACGCCGACTTCGCCCATGCGCTGATCGGGTAAAGGTGCGACAATGGCCTGCTCCACGTCGGCAAGCTGCGTCAGGACATCCTCGATCTCGCTTGGCAAAACCTGCTCGCCGCCGCATCGATACGATTCCTTTGTCCGGCCAAGAAGAGTGATGTATTTTTCAGTGTCGATTACTCCGAGATCGCCCGTATGCAACCAGCCATCCGATGTGAAAGCTTCGGCAGTCTCGAGAGGTTTGTTGTAATAGCCCTTCGTCACCCCGAGCCCGCGCGCCTGCAATTCGCCTATTTCACCAGGCGGCAGGGTCACACCTGTGGCGGTATCGACTACTCGGTAGTCCACGAGAATCCCTTCAAGAGCAGGATCTGCAGCCGGGCCGACTTCGCGCAGCCGGCCATTTGTAGTCAAAAGCTTCCCCACAGGATCCTGCGGGCGGGTCACCGTGGTCGAAGCCGTTGTTTCGGTCATGCCATAGCCGGTGGTGATCTCAGTTATCCCAAGAAACGTGCGCAGTTGATCCCAAAGATGCGGCGGAGCCTTGCCCCCTGACGCGAGCGCGGCATGGAGAGAGATAAGATCGCGGTCCCCGCTTTGCGCGGCCTCAATCAGCGCGAGCGACATGGCTGGAATAAGGAGGGCGTCGTTGACTTGATGGCGCTCGACCGCGCTCAGAGTGTCATGCGCATCGAAGCGGAGCCTGGGAACCATTGCTCCCCCCACGAAGGGGACAGATAGCATGCCTTCGACATAGCCAAAGACGTGGAAGAGCGGGAGCGCAAAGATGATGCGCCTACCGTCCTCGAACGCGCGGGCGTAGGCACTGCCAAAGGCGCAGCGCATGAGCATATCGTGGGTGAGTTGTACGCCTTTGGGCGGACCGGTTGTTCCGGAGGTGAACAGAATGTCGCAAACCGCATCAGGCGCGACTTGAGGCATAACAATGTCAGCTTCGCCGGAAAGATCGGAGAAAGTTGGCGAGCCTGTCCGGCGCGATCCTTCCCCAGTCTCGAAAACAATGATCTGGCGCAGGAGTGGTAAGGCGTTGCCTCCGGCCTTCTCCTCCCACGCTGGGCAAATTGCATCGAGTATCGCGAGGTGATCAATACCGCGAAAGGTATCCATCGTCACCAGCAACACACTGTCTGATTGGCCGAGCACATATCTCAGCTCATCTGCCTTGAGCATAATGTTGACCGGAACCGCGATGGCTCCAATCCTGGATATCGCGTATTTGAGCGCGACGTATTCCGGATAGTTTGCCATCACGAGCGCGACTTTGTCGCCTTCTCGAATATTCATCTCGAGCAAGCCAGCAGCGATCCTTCGCGATTCCGCGGCGACCTCTCTGTAAGAAAATTTTTGTGCATCGGTTAAAACAAGCGGGCGGTCAGGAAATTCCCGAGCAGCCTCGTCGAGCACTTCATGCAAGGCTCTCGGAATCCAGTCGCGAAAACGCTCTGCCAAAGCTCGCTGCCGCTCCTCGATCGGTTCCGCCAGTTGCTTCGCCATGCCCTCTCCACTTGCTATTCGAATGCCTGAAAATTGGGGCAAAGATGCGTGGCATCCAACCGGCAGTCAATACACATGTGGAAACCGCCACTTCTTGCAAGTCTGCCTGTTGGAAGGAGCGGTTCTGATGGGGGTCACGAGAGACAAGGACATCGCATAGTCAACAGTTATGTTGACAACGCTGGCCTTTTGTGGAGAAGAAGCGGGATGACCAACATCGAAGAATACATCCGACTCGATGCCATAGTAGTCGGAGCGGGATTCGCCGGCCTTCGCGCCCTGTGGAGTCTGCAAAAGCTGGGCTTGAAGACACGTGTGATCGAGGCATCGGACCAGATCGGCGGCGTCTGGAATTTCAACCGTTATCCCGGTGCGCGGTGCGACGTAGAAAGCTTTGACTACTCCTACCGGTTCTCTCCAGAACTCGAGCAGGATTGGCGCTGGTCAGAGCGGTACGCGACCCAACCTGAGATTCTTCGCTACATCAACCACGTGGCTGACCGGTTCGATCTTCGGCAGTATATCGATCTGTCTACGCGCATGGACCAGGCGCGCTATGACGAGGATGCAGGCCAGTGGGTGGTCACCAGCGATGTGGGAAAATGCTACCGTGCGACTTATCTCATCCTCGCAGTTGGTCAGCTTTCCCGCCCCAAGGACACCACCTATCCTGGCCAAGAAACATTTGCTGGCAAAGTCATCTACAGCGCCAATTGGCCGCGCGAGGGAGTGGACCTGGCGGGCAAGCGCATAGCGATCATCGGAACCGGATCTTCCGGGGTACAAATGACCCCGGTGGTGGCGCGCGAGGCGGCGCAGCTGACTGTCTTTCAGCGAACAGCGAACTACTCGATTCCCGCCGCGAATGCTCCGGTAAGCGATGAGGAGGACGCAGCGGTGAAGGCAAATTATCGCCAACGGCGCGAAAACGCTCGCCGCTCTCCCAGCGGCCTCGGCTTTATACCGAACGGCGCATCGGCCCTGGAGGTCAGCGAGGAAGAGCGTGAGCTAGAGTATGAGAAGGCTTGGAACCGGCTCGGCTTCGGTTTCGCGCTGACTTACAAGGACATTCTTCTTGATCTTGCCTCGAATAAGACCGCATCAGATTTTATACGCAAGAAGATCGCCAGCAGGGTCAAAGATCCTCAATTGCGCGAGAAGCTGACGCCGGAGGGTTTTCCTTTCGGCACAAGACGTCCCTCCGTCGATGACGGCTTTTACGAGGCCTTCAACCGGGACAACGTTGCCCTGGTCGATCTGAAAGAAACGCCGATCGAAAAGTTTACACCCACAGGCATCCGCACAAGCGCAGCTGATTTGCCGTTCGACATTGTGATCTATGCGACCGGCTTTGATGCCTTTACGGGCTCGCTCCTTGCGCCGGATATCTCCGGACGAAATGGCTTGACGCTCGCCAAGAAGTGGGAGGCCGGTCCGGTTACCCATCTTGGTATCGGCGTAAAAGCCTTCCCCAACATGTTCATCATTGGCGGTCCGGGAAGCCCTTCATTACTGAGCAACGTACTGCTGTCGACTGAAGAGCAACTCGATTGGCTGACGAGTTTTTTAGAGAAAGCTAGGAAGGACAATGTCCAAGAAATTGAAGCCGATGCGCAGGCGGAACAAGATTGGGTGGAGCACGTCAACGAGCGGGCTGCAGAGACGCTTTATCTCATGACGCCATCCTATTACATCGGAGCGGAAATGCCCGGCAAGCCGCGCGTATTCATGCCTTATTCTGGAGGCGTGCGGTATTATCGCCGTATTCTTGAGAATGTCGCCAAGGAAGGCTATAGCGGCTTCACCCTGCGCAAGGAGCCTGCGGTGGAAGCGTAAAGCGAAGTGACTGCGCTCCCAGCAGCCGAGACAAGAATCGCTAATCTACTTTTGCAGAATTACCGATGCTCCGTTGGCACCGAGACCGAGCACGGCGGACATGGCGATCCGGGCGTTCTCTACCTGATGGCCGTCAGCCTCTCCGCGCAACTGCCACGCCAATTCGCAGATCTGAAGTAGCGCCTGCGCAGTCGTGGCCTCGCCAAAGGAAAGGAAGCCCCCGCTCGGATTGATCGGCAGCTTGCCGTCGATGCCGAACTCGCCGGTTTGGAGCATATAGTCTGCTTCGCCAGCTTCTACGAAGCCAAGCATCTCGGGCCAATGCAGCACCTGCCATACGGAGTTGTCGGCGATTTCGAGAAGGTCGATGTCCTTATGCTCAAGGTCAGCCATTCTCATCGCGCGTTCGGCCGCATTGACGACTTCACTTGTGTGTGACGCCCCGGCGCGTGGGCTAGCTGAAACCGCAGGAATGCGTACGGCGGGATCGCCAAACGAACCAGTAGCGGCGGCACATCCCGCCACCCGCAGGGCACGCTCTCCCATTCTCCGGGCGAACTGCTCCGAACCCAGAACAACAGCGGCCGCCCCATCGCTCACCGCACAGATCTCCAGGAGGTGCAGCGGGTCGGCTACTTCTGGTGATGCGAGCACTTCCTCGACTGTGCACGATTTGCGGTACCGGGCCCGCTTGTTACCGGTAGCATTCGCGTGCATCAGGACCGAAGCCTTGGCGAAGGTTTCGGCCGAAGTTCCGTGGTCGTGCTGACGGCGGCGCGCCTCCATCGCCCAATAGGCGGGATTGGTGGCGCCAAGCGCTTTCCAGCGGACGTAATCATCGTCATTGACCGCGTCCATTCCGCCGGGGGGACGAGCAATGAAACCCTTTGGCATACGCTCGGCTCCGGCCGCGATCACGCAGTCATATTGACCGCTCGCGACGAGAGCGTGGGCTGTCGTGAAAGCAATGCCGCCGGCGGCACAAGCGCCACCAACATTGATGCAGGCGATGCCGGCTTCGGAAGTGTTCTGGAGAATCTCGTTGCCATGAAGACCCCAGCCCATACCGCCCTCGAAACGGGAGCTGGCCGCGACCAGCCCCTCCACATCCCGCCAGGTTAAACCGGCATCATTTAAAGCTTCAGCAATTGCTGAGCGGGCGAGGCTGACCTGATCGAAGTCGGGGAACTTACCCCAAGGATGCGCGCCGGCGCCCAGAACGTAGACCTGCCGCATCAGTGCGCGCCCTCCTGACGAAAAACGTAGCCGCTAATGGTGCCGTCGAGATCGCGAGCCATAACGTCGCGGCCGAGTTCGACCGGCAAACCGATGCGCAGCTCGTCGCGGAGAATATCCAGGCGGGCGAGCACCCGAAGGCCCGGCTGCAATTCCACCGTGCCAATCGCATAGGGCTCCCACTCGTCGACGCCGAACAGCGGCGGCGGCTTATAATTCTGCCAGCTGTAGCTGTAAAGCGAGCCCGTGCGCGGCAGCTCACATCGCCGCAGTTCGCCATCCGTGCAATCGGGATCAGAACATCCCACCGCTTCGGGAAAGTAGTCGCTGCCGCATCCGGTGCAGTGCGAGCCAAGAAGAGCAATGTCGTCACCGTCGTTGACGAAGAGCCCTTCGATCACAGGTCTGTCGGTCATAGCGACATGATGTCCCTCAGTTCGCGAAAGTAGAGCGTTTGATCGGCGACATTTGTTACCTCGACTTCGTGGCGCACGTATCGCCGTCCCCTCTTTTCATATTTGTCGATTGCTCGCGTGCGGATTTCGACCGTGGTCCCGACCGGGATGGGAGCAATGATCTCTGATTCATGGAATGTGTGTATAGACCCGATGGAGAAGGGCTTTGTGTGGTCGAACTGCACGGCGAGCACGAAATGAGAGACGAGAAGCGGCGGCACAATGGCACTCCCGAAAGGCGAACTGCCCTCCGCGCGCCAGCCATTCATGGTCCACCCCTCGTACCAGGGATTGAAATCCTCCACCCCATCGGCATAGAGCACTACCAGTTCCGGCGTAAGCGTAAGTTCGCGGGCCAACTCGTCACCAATTTCGACTGCGTCCCAATAAGGCGTTGAGCCCTGTTCCAATCCGTCGATAAAGGTTCGGGTCTGCGCAATTTGAATGTCGCTCATCGGCTTGAGGGCGTCGGTGGTTAGCTGCTCTGCCATTATTCGGCTCCTTGCTCGCGCGGGACGGTAACATCGAGCGCGCCAACCGTCTTTTTCTCACCTGCTTCGTTCTGGGCCCACAGGTTGACTGTAAAGCGAACGCCGTCAGCATTTTCCTGTTTTGCAGTGATGATACCGTGTGTGGAGATCACTTCATTGGCGATTGTGGCCGCGACATATTTGCAGCTGATTCTGGCGCCGGTGAAGAAGTGCTCGCCGAAATGATTGACGCACATTTCGGCAAGATAGGCTGACGACATCTCTCCGGTTTGAATGGGCGCTTCCAAACCAGTCTTCGCAGCGTACACCGGATCCCAGTGGTTGGGGTTGAAGCGACCCCAAAGCCTGGAACCCATGAGCTGCACTGCCGCCTTTTTTTTCAAGCTCTGCAGCTCGTAGCCCACTGGTGTGTCTGCAGTGACCCGGTCATCGGGCCTAGTACCCGGCGGGTAAGATCGGCTGGTTTCCATTTCAATGGTTCCTCGGAAGTGAGCGCAACTTGCGACTACCGTAGGACGTACATTTGTCAGAATCAACACAAACGTGGAAAAACGCAGGACCTGTCCCTTGTTCGGGCTCTATGCTGCAGCCGAGACATACGAGCGGAGACTCTCATCAACATGGATGTTGAACGATGTCGTTTCGAAAGGCGAGCGGACTGGCGTCTGTAGTGTCCGTATAGAAGGCTTACGCCGCTTCTCTGCAGTGCTCGACCTTATGGCGGCAGTGAGAAAGCCGGATTGCTCACATGGGCTATTTCAGCAAGGCGGAACGATCACGTCACCGCGTACGAAGCATCGAACGATTCAGTTCTTCGACGCTCTTAACGCCCATCAGCCGCATCCCTCGTTCGATCTCGGTTTGCAGAATGGACACAGCTCGCTCTACTCCCGCTTCGCCGGCGGCGGCGAGGGCATAGAGGTACAGCCGGCCTCCACTTGCAGCGTTCGCGCCCATCGCCAAAGCCTTTAAAATATGTGTGCCCCTGCGCACCCCACCATCGCAAATTACCTCGATGCGGTCTCCAACAGCATCGACGATTTCCGCAAGCTGATCGAAGGGTGCGCGGCTGCCGTCAAGCTGGCGGCCCCCATGATTGGAGACCATGATGGCATCGCAGCCGATATCTGCTGCGCGGCGGGCATCGGCGGCAGACATGACACCCTTGAGGCAAAAGGTGCCGCCCCAGTCATTACGTAGCCGTTCGACTTCTTTCCAGTCCATGTTGGGATCCAGCATGGTGTCGAAATAATCCTGGATTGAGATCGCGCTGCGGCTACCTTCAGCAACATGGGTCTCAAGGTTGGGTAAGCTAAAACGTTCGCGAAGCAGAAAGTTCAATCCCCACCGTGGACGGGTGGCGTAGGAGGCAAAGCTTGCTGGGGTGAATTCTGGCGGAGTCTTGAAACGACTCCGCTTGCACCGCTCGCGATTGCCCGAAACGATCGTGTCCACCGTCAGCGCCACTGCGTCGAATTTCGCATCTCGCGCACGTTCGAGCAGCGCAGAATTGAGTCCGCGATCACGGTGGAAGTAATATTGCAGCATCTTGGGCCCAGCGTAATCGGCCCCGATTTCCTCAATGCTGACGCTCGAGAGACTGGAGATGCCGAACCAAAGATTATGCCGTTCGGCTACCTTCGCGACGGCGCGTTCGCCCTGCCAATGAAACAAGCGCTGGAGGGCAGTGGGACTGAGGATGAGAGGGAGTGCGGTTTTGCGCCCCATAATCTCGATGGAGGTGTCGATCTCTTCAACTCCGGCGAGCACATTGGGAACGAGGTCCACGTCAGCAAATGCTGCGGTATTACGTGCTTTTGTCAGTTCGTCATCGGCGGCCCCATCGATGTAATGAAAGACCGGGAACGGCAATTTGCGCCAAGCAAGCTCGCGAAAATCTTCCACATTATGGCAATCTTCAAGCGATCGGATCGAGTACGGGACCAAGTATTTATGCGGCATCTTTAAATTGTCCATGTTTTAGCGTGCACGAATTCGCAGTACGTGACACATTCTTCTATCCCTTTTTCCTATACAGCCGCAATATTAACCTTATCAAATACGGGGTAAATTTGAAGTATTGAAATGGAAGAGCTGGTTTCATTGGGGCAGCACCGCAACGCTCGCCCCCGAGCACTCCTTACCAGCTGGTGTATTTGCTCAGACAAGGGGCGGCACCGCAGCTACAACTCAGCCTTGGAAGCGACGAAGGTAGGCATCCATCAAGAACCTGCCTCCCCCGCATCCGAGTGTGATTGCTAAGAGAGAGATTGCGCTCAGCCCATCGTCGGAATGATGAAGGCATCCTTGTTGTCCGCATCCGCAGTACCGTCCGGCCAGCGCTGCGTGACTTTCTT
>NZ_JABWGV010000007.1 GCF_013370205.1 Qipengyuania atrilutea | reverse complement strand
GAATGCGGCGTCGGCGCGGCGTTTTGTCGATGCAGTTCGTAGCCGACGCGGAAGCGCCAAGCACCGGATCGGAGTGGCATATCGGTCGGTTGAAAAGGCTTAAGCGACCGACTTTTCGCATCCGGTCGCTCTGGTTCCATGCGGTCGGCGGAGAATAGACTCCCCAATCTCCACACGAACTGCCGTGAATATATTGGGCGATGCGGAGATTGACGTCCATATTCACCGCAGGAATTGGCAGACGCCTTTGGCTGCCGTTCGGCATCGCCAAGGCGTCTGCTGAGCCGGATGGAAGACCTCGGTTTTGATCTCCGCACGGCGCGAGGGCGGTCAGGGAAGGTGGGGAACGTCCTACCAGGACGAATCCGAAAACATGGTTAGACGAAAGCTTCGCTTCGATCACGCTGGCAAACATCCCGACATACCCGATTGACAAATGTTGTCAGATATGACTACATCAGTTCATGTCGCGCCCAACGCTTCGACCGATTTCGTGGATCAAGGTAGCGCGCAAGGATTTCGGAGCGTTCCCGGCCCGTGCGATCGACAAGGCGCTCGATGCGCTGACGATCGTGGCCGATGGCGGGACGCCGGCCGTCGCCAAGTCGCTCGCTGGTCTTGGCTCCGGTGTTTGGGAGCTGGTGATCAAGGAGCGCGGCCGCGCCCACCGTGTCGTCTACGCCCTGCAACTGGATGACGATATCTGGGTGGTGCATGCCTTCCAGAAGAAGCCGACGAAAGGAATATCGACGCCGCAGTAGGAGATCGACCTCGTGCGCGAGCGGATCAGGCGATTGATGGAGATGCTGGAATGACCGAATACAAGGACGACATCGAACTGCTGCGCGGGTCCGGCAATGTCTTTGCCGAATTCGACGTGGCCGATGCGAGCCTGCGCCAGCTGCGCGCAATCCTCGCCGCCGAAGTGGTCAAGACGCTCGACAAGGAGAAGCTGACCGTCCGCGATGCCCAGGCCCGCACAGGTATCGCGGCGGCCGATTTCTCGCGCATCCGCCAGGTCAAGCTCGACCGCTTCACCGTCGACCGGCTGATGCGCATCCTCGACCGGCTCGACCGCGATGTTCGCGTCAAGGTATCGGTTGCTGCACGGCCCGAGCACCTCGCGGCATGTCGGCGCGGCATTGCAACATCTCGCTAAGAGTGGCCGGGCGCACGCCCGGCATGGTGATCTGGTCGGGGTCGGGTCCGGCGGTGTGGACCGGTGGATTGCGCCTGGTCATGCTCCACCCCTCAATATTCGCTGGCAAGCATGATCGTCAGCACTCGACGGGCAGTCGCTAGGTTGGCCGGGTTCTCGCTGCCGAACCGCAAATCGCGGTCGTAGGAATCGATCTTCCAGAACACGGTTTCGGCAAGTTGTGCCGGTCGCATGATCGTCCAATTTCCATCGCCGCCCTGATAGATCGTTCCGAAATCACGCGCGCCTTACGGATCGTTGTCCGGCACGAAGGCGTCGAAGGTCTCGATCAACTCACGCACCCGAGACCGATCTGCCTCGGGCAAGGCCCGGAATCCCTCTGTCGCCACGGCAACACCGGCCAGCCCCATCGCCTGCCGCGCCCGGTCATTGAGCCGGACAATTTTCTCGGTGCGTGAAAGTGTGCCAGCGGTCATTACACCGCCCTCCCGCCACTTTCGCAGATGTCGATCAGTTCGCCGAAATCCTTCTGCTCACCCAGTTCCTCGACGAGTTCTGGGAGAAATGGGCAATGCGCTGGTGTCCCAAAGACCAAGAACATCAATGGCTGCTACCGGCGGCTCTACTTGCAGGAGGCTTTTCCGGGTCTCTGCATCGACGAGCTCAATGAAGAGCACGCCACCAGATGGTTTGCCGAGGTCAACCAGCAAATGGAACCCGGCACTGCTAACAGGGCCTTCGGTTTTCTAAGGCTGACGCTCTTGCGTCAGCGAACTTTACATGCACTCTGATATGCTAACAATAAGTATCGGATTTAACATAAGAAGTATTATCATTCTAGCGGATCAGCTCGACCTGCCTTTCGGAACCCTTCCCAGGAAAGCTTGTGCGCGGATCCGCTACCAAGTAGCGCGCGTGGCCCTAGGACTGATCTCGGTCGGTCGCCGGATGAGCGGGTCACGTCCGTATCACTCCCAACCTCCCAATTCTCATCGCTCGAATACGTGCGATCGGGCTCTGGCGCAGCATAAGAAATAGACGAGATCCTTGAAGAACTGAGCTATCTGACACGAGACGCCGCCCGCGAAACGGAAACAAGACTATGTTTTCCAAGCGGAGCCCGGCATGCTAACTTTTTGCAGTATCATGGCATCCGAAAGACGCTCGACCGCTCCTGCGATTGTTGTGCAGCTTTTGCTGGGCATGGCACTCTTTGGCAGTGCGACGCCGCTCAGCAAGCTAATCGGGCAACAGTTCTCGGTCTTCACGGCATCATGCATGCGAATGCTGATCGCTTGTCTGGTCCTTGCTCCATTTACATGGCTGCTGACGAAACGGTTTGCCGGTGCGAAGCGGTCGGACTGGTGGGTGATTGTCGCGATTTCATTATTCGGGATGGTCGGTTTCACCGCAGCCATGCTTTTTGGTATGCGTCTCACTACAGGCGTGATCGGCTCGACGATCATGAGCGCAACACCGGCAGTGACTGCCGGCGCGGCCGTAGTTTTCTTCGGTGCCGCAATGAACTGGCGGACGTCGGGAGCACTGGCCCTTGCGGTCGCGGGGATAGTAGCAATCAATCTGCTACGAACGGAAGGAGGCGGAGACACGGAAGCTCCGATCCTCGGCGCAGCTCTTGTCGCAATGGCCGTGTGTTTCGAGGCAGCCTACACCCTGCTTTCACGGAAACTGTCCGACGGTATAAGCTCGCTGGAGGCCACGCTGGCAGCCTCATTGATTGCTGCGTTGGTTTTTGTTGTTCTGGCTATCGTTTTCGACCCCCAACCGTTCGATTTTTCCGACGTAGGTCAGACTGGGTGGTTTGCGGTAGCCTTCTGGGGCGCGGCTACAGCGGGGCTTGCTCCTGTTTTATGGTATAATGGTGCCCGCAAAGCGCCGGGAGCACTCACGGCAGGTGCTATGGCGGTCATGCCCCTCAGCGCGCTTGTGCTATCTTATTTGTTGCTCGGCGAACCTTTTCGCTGGTCTCACCTCTTGGGCTTTGGGTTGGTTTTCTCAGGGCTTGTTCTGATGATAGTCGAGCATTCGAAGTCGGAAGATTAGGCTCCGGACCGGGATTCCCAGAGCCGCCATAATGTGATCCCGCAGCGCCCCCCAGCAAGTTGCGCGCAAACTTGACGCGGTTTCCTGCCGTGCTGCCAGCCTATTCTCGACGAGAAAACCGCCGGGCCGTTCGAGCGCCTTGCTCATATTAAATGGCGATCAGCCTACTGCTTCAGTGACTAACCTTTGTTATCAAAGAGGATTTTTGCGACGAGCGGAGAAACTATCATCGCGGTGCGAGCGTTACTCCGCTGTGACCAAGTCACTCTTGGTCAATTTCAGTCGGAAAGGAGTTATCACGATGTCGCATCAAAACGTAAGGAGCAGCGATCTGATTGGCAGCGACCGCGTCGAAGGAACGGCGGTCTATGGGTCCAATGGCGACAAGATCGGTACTGTCGAACGTGTCCTGATCGAAAAACGCGGTGGTCAGGCCCGCGATGTCGAGATTTCGGTGGGCAGCTTCCTTGGTATGGGCGGCGAGTTGCACAGCCTTCCTTGGGAGAAGTTCGACTACAATACCGATCTGGGTGGCTATCAGCTCGACGTGACCGAGGATCAGTTGAAGGGCGCGCCGACCTATAAGGAAAGTGAGCGCGACACCGCTTATGACCGCGATTACCAGACGCGGTCGTACGACTATTGGGCGGTCACACCTTACTGGTGACGGAAGCCACGAACCGAGCGCGCACGAAGTGGCGAGAAGCATATTGAGTGGAGACGAGGAGCAGATACCATGCCGACAAAATCGAAAGCCCAGCAAAAAGCCGCAGGAGCAGCTCTGTCTGCGAAGCGCGGCGATACCAAGGTGAGCGATCTGCAAGGCGCTTCGAAAGACATGTACGACTCGATGAGCGAGGACGAGCTTGAGGATTTCGCCAAGGGCGAGCGCCAAGGGAAACCCGAGCACGCCGACAAGGATGATTGATCGCCGGTATCGCCGTACTGAAGCTTTGTCGATCAGGCGACCGCTCGCCCACCCCGCTCGGTATGTGATACAATAAATTGGTTCCGCGCGTCCTGATCCAAGACTCTGTTCGAGAGACTAGAGAGGCTTTAAACAATGGCGGAGGCTCAGGCGGTCCGCTTTGATGAAGCATTGGATATGCCGGAAAGCATAATTCTGGACGTCATGCGATGCTGGCGCGATGCCAAGGATCATGGCGAAGCGGTTCAGCCCTACATATACCAGACGCTGGCGCGGCATCGGCTTGAAATTCTCGTCCCAGTTTTTGATAGCCTGATGACCCTTTGCGAAGCGGCTATGAAACGATCCTTTGTTGCCGGCGAAGATGGCGATCGAAGCGGCGACGAAACCGCTCTGATCGATATGCTCGTCGATCCCGAAGACGCGCGAATTTATATCGGCTGCACTCAAGAAGATCGCATTTTGTTGAATTGCGCTTTGCGTTCGACACGATTGATGATGGAACAGGCGGTCGCGGGGATATCGACAGGCCGCCCACAGCAATATTAGACCAGAGCTGTCGGCGTATGGTCAGCGCCGCGTCCCTTCCAAAATTTCCGCCGAAAATTTGCATCTCACATGTCACACGATCCGAAACACTTCCCCTGTCCTGGTATCGCGGTAGAGATCAACCCGCTCCCCATCCCAATGATAATCAAGATGGCGACCCTGGATCGCATTTGAGGCGAGGTCGGGATAGAACAGGCCAGCACACTCGCCACTTTCGCGGCGCACGCTGGAATAAGCCACGCCGTTGGACCCGGCTGCCCGTAACTGCCCTCCCAGCGTTTGGCTTGCCGAATAGTCATTCGGATCCGCGGCTTTACTAAATCGTCCCTCATCCGCGCGGAGATCATGCAACCGCGCATTGATGTCCATCACGACCTCGCGGAATTGCGAAGTCCAGCCTGGTGCTTCGTTCGTGCGCGCCATGAAGCGGCTATGATGATGAATGGTTTCGAGCAGCGCGACCTCGAAGCTGTTGCCCGCATAGAGCACGCCATAGCTGCCGTCACTGAATCGCGTCGGGCGGTCGGGGCTGACATGGGTGAACGGTGCCATAAGATACGTCGCCCCCGGTCCGCCGACACGCCGTTCTTGCGGTACGAGGTCGAGATTGCCGATATTTTCCATCAATCGCGGATTGGTCTTTTGCTCCGCCGAGATGAGCAGCGGCCAGTCGGCAGGATCGGCAATATCCTCGAACAGATCGATCGGCGGATGGATGCTGCGGATGATACGGACCGCGTCTTGCCATTCAATGGTGGAAACCGGGACCGTGTCGGGATCGATCACCAGCCGCCACGCTCGGCGTCGAGATAGCGGCGCACCCGCATCAGATCGGTCAGTTCGCCGCCCAGCATGATATCGAGCGCGGAGCGACCCTGAAATGCGCTATTGGGTGCCTTGATCCAGTCATGGGCGCGCCGTGTCTCACGAAAGATATAGCGCAGCGCCTTGTGAATACCGATCAGGTTGGACAATCGCGCCTTGCCGTCGCGGTCGATCCGGCCGGGTTCACCGTCCGCTTTCCAGCGGCGGTAAGACCGCACGGGGACGTCAAGCAGTGTGGATGCCTGTTCGTCGGTCACATCCCATTTTCCGAACAGGTTTACCACCGCACGAAACATCGCAGCGGCCTCGTCATCGGTAATCGGGACGGGCCGAAAATCGCGAATTGCGGTGTCTACAGGCTGAAATGCAGTCATCATGATACTCCTATATGGCATCGTATGGGTCATATAGGGCCATTTGGCAACCTTCGTTTGTAATATCGGGGTTCTTGTCGCTTGCATTTCTCCTCGTTGAAATCGCTAGCGGTATCCTTACCCGAAGCTGGCTTGGCGGTGGTGAACCATGTGAGCGGTTCGCAAGCAGGCGTTGCGCGCGCCTACCAGCGCCCCAACTGGAAACAGGAAATAGGGCAAAGCCCTCGACGACTGGAACAGACATCTCGTTCGCACCGTTGGTGATGCGGTCCTCTACTGCGACGCGCCACAAGTGGAACCGCCGCCATTTTCGCGCGCCTCCTGAATGGGCGGACATGGCACATCTCCATAAGAGCAAAAGACGCAGCAGTCTCCGGCCAGCGGCTTCAGCCTTTTCTGGCAATGCGGGCACTCGTAAAAGAACCAGCATGCGTTGCTCGGCATGGTTTCGGTCGTGGCCGCTTCGCATTGGGGGCAAGTGATCGTGGAGACAGTCTGCATCAGGCTCCTCCGAGTGCACGCATCAGCGGTTGTTCAATAAAACCCCATAGCGCGGACAGAACGACCATCGCGGTGGCAATCAGCAATATCAGCCGGGTAGCGCTGCTGTGGGCAGGCTGCGCACAGCCATCAGCACTGCAAAAACGCACTTTGCGCAAGTGAAGAAACCACCCAAGGGCCACGACTAGGAAGGCTGCGATTGTGAGCGACAAGTGGTAGGGAACAAACCATGCGAGCCCTCCAGCGCCAAGGCCGACCGCGACAAGGGCCAAGGGCAGAACGCAGCAAGCAGCCGCGGAGAGAAGCGCAGCTGCACTTGCCAGTACTCCGACGCCAGCCACCCCGCGATCGCTCACGTTTTTCGGCTCGTCGTATTGGATAGTCTGCTCGGTCATCTTTGCTTCCGCTCGATTCGATCCCTATGTACTTCCTGTAGTAGATATAGGTGCAAGGAGATTCGACATGGGCGGCCTGTCGATAGGTGAGCTGGCGCGCAAGACCGGCGTCAATATCGAGACGATCCGGTATTTCGAGAAGATCGGAATGCTCGGTGCGCCGGAGCGCACAGCAGGCGGTCACAGGGTGTTCGACGATGGTCACCTTCGCACACTCAAATTCATCAAGCGGGCGCGCGAACTAGGCTTTGCGCCAAAGGAGGTTCGGACACTTCTGGACCTGGGCGGTCCTGCCAAAGCATGCTGCGACGAAGTGCGCAAGATTGCAGTTCATCACCTCGAAGAAGTGCGGGGCAAAATCGACGATCTCGTCCGATTGGAACGGCACCTAGCCGCCACCGTCGAGCAGTGTTCGGGCGGGCATGTGCCCGACTGCGCAGTCATAGACATGCTGGAAACCGCCCGGCCCTAGACCCACCCCTAGACCATGTATCCGATGTCAGACGCGCCGGTTGGATAGGCGAACATCGTAGTCTTCAGATCGTCCGCAGTGAGCCCATGGCGGATCGCCAGTCCGAAAATATTGATGGTCTGATCTGCGCCGGGTCCGACAAGGTGGGCGCCCAGTATCTTCCCCGTCTGCTCATCAACCAGTGTCTTGTAGCCGTAGACCGGTTCAGCGATCCGCCTGGCGGTGAACCATTGAGAGGTCCGCTCGCACTTTGTTCGAAATTTCAGCCCCGCCTCTTTCGCGTCGGCCTCGGTGAGGCCAACCCGGGCGATAGGCGGAAGCGTGAAGGCCACGCTCGGTACACCTTTGTAGTCGGGCTTGCGGTGATTGCCTTCGACGAGATTGGTCGCGACAACTTTTGCATCATGGCTGGAAACGGGCGTGAGTGGCGGCCCGTTCGAGGCAGCATCTCCGGCAGCGTAGACGGCCGGATTGCTCACGCTCTGCAGAAATTCGTTCAGCTTCAGCTTTCCGTTTTCGACTGCGACACCGCCCTTTTCGAGATCGAGCCGCTCAATCGCCGGGGCCCGTCCTGCCGCATGAACGACAAGATCGGCCGCAACCTCGATCGGCCCCTCCTTGCCACTCGCATGGACCGTATACTCTCCGTCCCGTTCTCGAATGGCATCGACGGTCGTATCGGTAATCACGCGGACACCGATCCGATTGATCGCATCCATGAGCCAGCTCACCAGTTCTGGTTCGAACTGCGTCAACATGCGCGGTCCCCGCTGGAGGATCGTTACCTCGGCTCCCGCGCGGGCGGCGATATGCGCAAACTCGGCGGCGATATATCCGCCGCCGACCATCACGATCCGCTTCGGCAGCGAGGGCAATTCGAGAAAGCCCTCATTGTCGATCAGGTGCTTTTCGCCCGGGATGACTAGAGGTATAGGTCTGGCTCCTGACGCAATCAGGATTTTGCGGTATTCGATTTCCTGGTCGCCTACGGAGAGCCGATCAGGCCCCGTGAATTTTGCCGTTCCATGCAAGGTCACGATGCCGGCCTCTTCATACCGACGCTCATGCTTTTCAGGCACGGGGTCGGTGAAGCTGCGCTTGAAGCGGATAAGGTCGGACCAATCGATGCGTAAAGTCCCCTCTACCCCGTGACCTGTCATTCGTTGTTTTGCTTCGATCGCTTCTGCGCCGGCCACCAGCATCTTTTTGGGATCGCAGCCGCGTAGCGCGCAGGTGCCGCCAAACGGTTTCTCGTCGACGACCGCGACTTTCCAGCCAGCTTTCGCAACGCGCATAGCGCAAACCATGGCTGCAGTCCCCGTGCCGATCACTACCAAATCGTATTCCATGTTCACTCTCCTGCCCGCTCAACGAAGCTGGAGCGGCTACAGGTTCCAATGCCACCATCGAAAGATCGGTGAAAGGCAAAAGTCATTCCTTGAAAATATCTTAGCCTGCTCTAAATTAGTAATAGCTAATGGAGAAGATTATGGGCCAGGACGGGCCTTCAGAAACGGATTTCATGCGCCAGGCTGGCGAGGCCAGCCGCCTGCTGAAAGCGATGGCCAACGAATCGCGCCTGCTGGTCCTCTGCTTCCTGGCCGAGGAAGGCGAGTTGTCCGTCGGGGATCTGGCGCAGCGCGTCGGGCTGAGCCAGTCCGCCCTGTCGCAGCACCTCGCAAAATTGCGCGAAGGCGATCTCGTCGCGACCCGCAAGGAGGCCCAGTCGGTGTTCTACCGTGTGTGCGACCCCAATGCGCAGCGTGTTCTGGAATTGCTGCATGACATGTTTTGCCCTGAGCTCGGCCAATCCCCCAGCCGAGCGACGACATCGGAGAGACAGTATGAGTGACGACACGAATATCGAAAAGGCCATCGAACAGGTGAACGGCGTTCTTGCCGGCAATCCGCGAGCGCCTCACGTCAAAGCGTTCTTCCATGAGCCGACCTTTACCGCGACCTATGTCGTCAGCGACGATCAGACCAAGCGCGCGGCCATTATCGACAGCGTCTGGGATTTCGATCAGCCTTCGGGCCGCACCAGCTTGGAAGCGGCGGACGAGATTATCGATTATGTGCGCGAGGCAGGCCTGACCGTCGACTGGATTCTGGAAACCCACGCACATGCCGATCACCTGTCGGCCGCGCCCTATCTGCAGGAGAAGCTGGGCGGCGAAATGGCCATCGGCCGCGACATCGTGACCGTTCAGGGCGTGTTCGGCAAGGTGTTCAACGAAGGCACCGAATTCGAGCGCGACGGCTCGCAGTTCGACCGCCTGCTGGAGGATGGCGACGAGTTGATGATCGGCGATATACCGCTGATCGCGCTCCACGTTCCCGGCCATACCCCGGCCGACATCGCCTATATCGTGGGCGATGCGGCCTTTATCGGCGATACGATGTTCATGCCCGATTATGGCTCTGCGCGGGCCGATTTTCCGGGCGGCAATGCGCGCAATCTCTATCGCTCGGTCCGGCGACTGATGCGCCTGCCGGACAAGACGCGGGTATTCCTGTGCCATGATTACAAGGCACCCAACCGCACCGAATTCGTCTGGGAAACCACCATGCTCGCACAGCGCACAGCCAATGTGCATCTTCACGAAGATGTTGATGAGGATGAGTTCGTCGATATGCGCACGCAGCGCGATGCGACGCTGGAGATGCCGCGCCTGATCCTGCCCGCCATCCAGGTGAACATGCGCGGTGGACATTTGCCTCCGCCGGAAGATGACGGCACGTCCTACCTCAAGATGCCGGTGAACAAGCTGTGATGCTGCCCGGATTTCCCGACGCCGCTCCACTGGCAGGATTGCTCGGAGGCGTGCTCATCGGCCTCGCGGCCGCGCTGATGCTGCTGGGCGCAGGGCGAATTGCCGGCGTGTCCGGCATCGCCGCCCGCGCCTTCGGCATCAGCGGTGACGGTACGCCCAGATCCGGCGCGTGGGCGTTTGTCCTGGGTCTGCCGATTGGCGCAATGCTGATTGCCTGGGGCCCTGGCGGGATCCAGGCCAGCTTTGTCGGTTACGTACCGCTGATTGTGGCGGGCCTGCTGGTCGGCATCGGCACGCGCATCGGCAGTGGCTGCACCAGCGGCCACGGCGTTTGCGGAGTCAGCCGGTTGTCACAGCGCTCGCTCGTCGCCACGGTGACCTTCATGGCGGCCGGGATCGCGACCGTCGCCATCATGAATGCCTTTGGGCTGGAGGTGCTGTCATGACGCGTTCGTGGCCGGTGACGCTCCTATCGGGGACGTTGTTCGGCGCCGGGCTGGCGCTGGGCGGCATGGTCGACCCGGCGCGTGTACGCGGTTTTCTCGACATTTTTGGGGACTGGGATCCCACTCTTGCTTTCGTGATGGGCGGCGCGGTGATCGTGATGGCGATTGCCTGGCGGATCCAGGCACGCATGGCGCAGCCTTTGATTGGCGCGACGTTCGCTCTTCCCGACCGGACCGACCTGACCCCCCGTCTGATCGGCGGCGCGGCGCTGTTCGGCACCGGTTGGGGAATTGCCAGCCTGTGTCCCGGACCTGGATTCGCTGCACTGGCGATCGAACCGGCAAAGGCGGCGGCTTTCGTGGTGGCGATGCTGGGCGGAATGCTGATCGTACGCTTGTTCGAGCCGCAGCGCTAAAGCGTCGTCGGAGCAATCGAAGCCATGGCCGAACCCACCTTGCTGGCACGCTACCTCCCCATTCTGCAATGGGGGCGCACCTATAATGGTTCTGTCCTGACGAACGATCTGGTGGCGGCGGTGATCGTCACGATTATGCTTATCCCGCAAAGCCTGGCTTACGCCTTGCTCGCCGGGCTGCCACCGGTCGTCGGGCTATATGCCTCGATCCTGCCGCTGGTGGCCTATGCGCTGTTTGGGACGAGCCGGACGCTGGCGGTGGGTCCGGTCGCGGTCCTGTCACTGATGACCGCATCGGCCGCGGGCGCTGTCGCTGCGCAGGACACGGCCGAATATCTCGAAGCCGCGATCACGCTGGCCGCTCTGTCGGGCATCATGCTGGCTGTGCTGGGCTTTCTTCGGCTGGGCTTTCTCGCCAACCTGCTCTCGCATCCGGTGATCAGCGGCTTCATCACGGCCAGCGGCATTCTGATCGCCACGAGCCAGATCAAGCATATTCTCGGGATTTCGGGCGGCGGCGACAATTGGCCGGAGATGCTGGGATCGCTTGCGTCCAATATAGGCCTGACCAATCCGTGGACGCTGGCCATCGGTATCCCGGCGACGCTGTTCCTGTTCTGGGTCAGGGGCGGACTGAAACCAGCCCTCTTGAGGATCGGCCTGAAACCGCGCGCCGCCGATATCGCTGCTAAGGCGGGGCCCGTGATCGCGGTGGCGCTGACCATTCTCGCGGCCGTTATGCTCGATCTTGCGGAAAAGGGCGTCGATCTGGTCGGGGCCATTCCGCAGGGCCTGCCGCCTTTCGCCACCCCGTCGACCGACATGGACCTGATCGCGCAGCTATGGGTGCCCGCGCTGCTGATCTCGGTGATCGGTTTCGTGGAGAGCGTCTCGGTCGCGCAGACCTTGGCCGCCAAGAGACGCCAGCGTATTGCGCCCGACCAGGAGCTGATCGGCTTGGGCGCATCGAATATCGCAAGCGCCTTTTCGGGCGGCTATCCGGTGACGGGCGGGTTCGCCCGCTCGGTGGTAAACTTCGATGCCGGCGCGGAAACGCCGGCTGCGGGCGCCTATACGGCCATCGGGATCGCCCTGGCATCGCTGTTCCTTACGCCGCTGCTGTTCAGCCTGCCTATCGCCACGCTGGCGGCCACGATTATCGTCGCGGTGCTCAGCCTGGTCGATCTGAAGACGCCCGGTCAGCTGTGGCGCTATTCCAAGGCGGATTTCGCAGCGCATCTGGCGACCATCGTCACCACTCTCTTGGCTGGCGTGGAACTGGGCGTGATTACCGGTGTCGTGGTTGGTCTGCTGCTGTATCTGTGGCGCGCATCGCGGCCGCACGCGGCTATCGTCGGGCGTGTTCCGGAAACCGAACATTTCCGTAATGTGGAGCGGCATGATGTCTTTACCGTTCCGCACGTCCTGTCGATCCGTATCGATGAAAGCCTGACCTATCTCAATGCGCGCTGGCTGGAGGAATATGTGCTCGAGCGCGTCGCGGACCAGCCAGAGGTGCGCCACGTCATCCTGATGTGCAGTGCGGTCAACGAAGTGGACGCCTCGGGCCTGGAAAGCCTCGAGGCGATCAATCACCGGCTCTCCGATAGCGGGATCGACCTCCACCTATCGGAAGTTAAAGGCCCGGTGATGGATCGGCTCAAGCGAACCGAATTTCTCGAGAAAATCGGCGGGCGTGTGTTCCTGTCGCAGAACCGCGCGTTTCGCGAATTGTCGCGGGATAATGCCGATCCGTCTCTGCCCGACGATATCGCTCGAGGTTTGATATGAACGAATATCCAAAAAGGAAATCGAGATTGGCATATCTCTCGGCGTCCATCGCTATAGGCATTCTCGACGCACTTGTTTTTCCTCATCGTCCGCACAGGCGGCACTTTTCCTGTGAACTCGCAATCCTTTACGGTTGCCAACCGTTTTGCTCGGAGGCCTGCTTTCGGCCTGACCGCATCCCCTCGTAAACCGACCAGAAGGAAACTCATCATGCTTCTCGAAAAAATCAAGACACCCGGCCTATCCCATCTGTCCTATCTCGTCGGGTCCGGCGGGCAGGCGGCAGTGATCGATCCGCGCCGCGATTGCGACATCTATATCGAGAAGGCCCGCGCCGAAGGCTTGGCGATCACGCATATTTTCGAGACGCATCGTAATGAGGACCTCGTTTCCGGCGCAGCGGTCCTGGCCGACATGACCGGGGCAAAGGTGCTGCACGGCCCGAACGCCGATGGCGAAGTCGTCTATGCGCAAACGACGTGCGAGGGCGACAGCTATCGCGTCGGCCAGCTCGAATTCCGCGTATTGGAGACGCCGGGCCATACATTCGATCATCTCGCCTACGCATTGTTCGACACCGAATATCCGGAGAAAGCCGTTGCCGTGTTTACCGGCGACGTCTTGTTCGTCGGCGACGTCGGACGCACCGACTTCTATCCCGACCGCAAACGCGAGGTCGCAGGCCTGCTCTATGATTCCCTGCGCAAGATCTGCGACCTGGGCGATCAGGCCATCATTTATCCGGCCCACGGCGCCGGTTCTGTTTGCGGGTCGGGCATGGCCGACCGCGAGTTCTCAAGCGTGGGCCACGAGCGGCACAACAATCCGCGGCTGCAGATCGAGGACCGCGAAGCCTTTATCGACTTCAAGGTGGGAGAGAACCATTATCAGCCTCCCTATTTCAGGTTGATGGAGCGGCTGAACCTGGAGGGCGGGAGTCCCGCTCCGCGGGTCATTGAGCCGAAACCGATGTCGCTACAGGAGCTAGGCGAATGCGGCGCGGACCACCTCGTCGATATCCGCGAGCCGCTCGCCTATGCGTCGGGCCATCTGCCCGGCAGTATCAATCTCCCGGTTGGGATGATCCCCGCCTTTGCGGGGTGGTTTATCGGCGAAGGGGAGAGTGTCGCCCTGATCGCCTCGTCGCAGGGCCAGCTGAATACTGCCATGGAACACCTGGTCCGCATTGCACTGGACAACGTTCTGGGTGGTTACGTAGGCGTGGTGCCCGCGGCGGCGGCGGGCAAGAAGATGCGATCGATTCCGATGGTGGATACCGAAACAGTCGAACGGCGGCTGACCGGCGAACACAACGAATGGACACTGCTCGATGTGCGTGATGCCGATGAACGGGCGGCAGCCGCGATCGACGGCTCGGAGCATATTTATGTCGGCGAACTGTCTAAGCGCTGGCAGGATCTGGACCCGGCCCGCAGCTACACCCTCATGTGCGCGAGCGGAATGCGGGCGACAGTGGCGGCAGGCTGGCTCGACGCCCACGGCTTTGACAATGTGGATGTGTACCTGGGTTCGATGGGCGCGTGGAAAGCAGCGCAGAATTGAATTGCTAAAACCTATCCCGATAGCCGACTGACCAATTGCGGAACGCGCTCCTCGCATCTGCGAAGGTAACGCCGCAAGGCGCGCATCCGTATGTCACGCGAGCATCGTAGACTCGCCCCGATCTCAGCGAGGCTTTCTACAGCGTCGAGCAATACGTCGGGTTCATGGATCTGGACCCGGTGCAGCCGGTCACTGATCCGATCGATCAGGACCGTCAGACACCGGTATGTCGGCAAAGACGGTCAAGCAAGCTGCGACGAAAACGTCCTGCTCGATATGGTGGTTTCTCTCGATGATGCGGAAAATCACGTGAAAGACACGCATGAAGCTGTCGCCTGGATGATATGCGCCTTGCGTTCGACCAGATTGGATGATGCAACTCGCTCGCGCGGAAGTAGAACTGCACCATGAGCAGTAGCATCTGGACATGATCTTCCGTTGCTGGCCCGTACGGTTGCTGTCAGGTCAGCAAAGGATCTTAAGAAACCCGTCCCGAAAGGTTGCCCCACCTGCCCCGCAATGCCCCCTCCGCTTCGCCGACATATCGGCGCGTCAAGGGTAAAGCCCTCCGATCGCGGCAATACTGAATCTGGTAATTGCACATGCCGCCATGTTCGAAAGCCGCCGTGGCTCCGGCGAGATAGAAGGTCCACATGCGATAGAAGCGCGCATCGAACATCGCCTCGATCCGTTCGCGGTTGGCTTCGCAATTGGCATACCATGCGCGCAGCGTTCTGGCGTAATGCAGCCGCAGCATCTCGACGTCGCTGGCAATGAGGCGATATTTCTCGCTCGCCGCGACGGTTTCCGAAAGCGCCGGGATGTAGCCGCCTGGAAAGATGTATTTGCGCGTGAAAGCGTCGGTTGTGCCCGGTGTGCCGATCCGACCAATCGTGTGGAGCAGCATCACCCCGTCATCCGTCAGCATATTGGCGCAGCAGCGGAAGAACGTTGCGAATTGCGGGCGTCCGACGTGCTCGAACATGCCGACCGAGACGATCCGATCGAAACGCTGGCCGCGCAACGAGAACCAAAGTTCTCGCCATCCATGCGCAGGAGTCCATCGCAGCCATAATCGAAAGCGGCGACGAGGAAGCACAGCGAATGAAACTGGCGGAACTCTCAGATCTCTTTGGAAAGTTCAACCGCTAGAGACGATGCCTTGCCCTCCTGAAGGCTGTTTCGAGAAAGACTTGAACGGCAGCGTTAGAAAGTCGGCTAACAGATGCCCTGCGCATTCTGCGTCATGATCGAAAATGCTTGGCGCGCTCCACCATATGATTCATCTGAGTCGCTGCGTGGATGGTCAACGGATGCTGCTTCGCGTCGGGCCGCGGCGTTATAAAGTCCGCCATTTCAGCGATAAGCTCGAGCTGCTCTTCGCTAGCCTTCGAGAGCAGACCAAGAACGATATTTTCCAAGGCAATCACGCGGATGCGCAGCTGGATGAGTTCCGCGTCCGACAGAGCGGGGATATCCCACTCGTCGCAAGTTGCTGCTAACGCTTCCTGGGGACCACAGGGCAGGGCCCCGCCCTCCGCTTCCCACCGCGACACCGCGATGTCTTTCTTGTCGTGTGCCATGTTCTCAAACTCCAGACCTACTTTACCATGCCGCGAGCGGCGAATTCCAAACGGCGACGAACATCGCCATCGCTCACCTATCGCGACGAAGATGGAGGCTTTCTAGTTCCTCGCGAAGGGCAAGAAGCCCTTCCAGATCGTCAGCCTCCGGTTTGCCTACGGCAGGCTTTTCGTGGATCCACCTCCCACTCACTACTGAATCGAGAAGCAGGGCAGCGAGATCGGCATGGCAGCAGCGGAAGCAGTCCGTCGATAGCGTCCGCGCTTTCACTTGCGCTTCGCCGCTATAGGGCAAATCGATAAGCCAACCGGGTCTTGCGGCCGTCCACTTGAGACCTTGCTCGGCCTCGAGCATGCGCTCCATGGCCCGCATGTGTTCGAGAATGTTTGCCAGAGCGGGGACAACTGTCAGCCGGAACCATGACGGCACTCCGGCTTGCTGGTCCACGAATGCGGCGGATATCACTGCGATCCGGTCGATGCCGACGCGGCCCATCGCTTCGACAATGCGGCGCGTACCCTCGGTGTAGAGCGGTGGTGGGTCGATCGCGGTCGATGGCGTGAACGAAACGCCAAGGGTGGAAATAACCGCATCGCAACCACGAATGGCATCAGCAAGGTCGTCCTCGAGAACGTCGCATTGGATATAGTCGACACCTTCGATCCGTTTCGCCGGGTCCGGTAAATGATGCTCGAGACCGCGCACGTGGTGGCCGCGCTGCATCGCCTGTTCGAGGAGCAGCGTGCCGGTCTTTCCACCGGCGCCGAAGACGGCATGGGTCAGATTATCGGTCAAAAAGAAACCTTCGCAATTGCAAATGATGCGGATGAATATGAAGCCCCGCGCATGGGGTTGGTCATGCGCGGGGCTCCAAGACGGCTCCAGTGAGCCTGCGACCCGCAGGGCTCTCTTGGGGGAGCTGGAACCGCCTATCCACTGTAGCTTCGAAACCCGCGCCGGGCTTGCCTCCGGAAACAATCCAGGCACCTCACGCGGGTTCTTCTGCTACTGGTCGCAGATAGAATATCCGCGATACCCCAGTTCGTCTCCGGCCCCGGGCGGGACCACGATCAATTCCTGCGCTTGCAAGCCCGCATTGCCTTCATCGTCCAACAGACGCGTGGTGACGAGCAGATCGCCGCTGGTATAGCGATCCGTACCGGCAGCGCTGACCGGGATCAGTTTGCCGTTCAGCTTGATGAAGCCCTGGCTTCCCGGTTCGTAGACGAAGGTGGGGTAGCCAACCTCGGTCAAGCGGAAGACACAACGACCTTCCTTCCCGCCGATTGCCGAAACATCGGCGTCGCTCATCGTCTCGGGCTTTACGAGCGCCGTCGATATGTTCTGCAGCGCGCTGGAAGCCGGCTCGATTGGCGACGCTTTGGCCGGCGGATCAAGCTGCGCTTCGCGATCATTGCCGATGGCGGTGTTCTGGTTGCACCCAGCCAGCGCGACAGCCAGCCCTGTGGTGAGGATAAAGGTCGTCTTCATTGCGCAGCTCTTTCTTCGGGTGTCTCGGCAAGGGTTGGGTCAGGTTGCGGAGTTGCGGGAACCGGAGCTTCGATATCTTCGGGGAGCCTCTCAGTGGTCCGCACGCCATTTTCCTCGATATCCTCGATGAGGTATTTCATCTGCGCGATCTCGCGGCGCTGGGCGAGGATGATATCGTGCGCGAGCTTGCGCACGCGCGGATCGCGGATATGCGCCCGTTCGCTGGTCATGATGGCGATCGAGTGGTGAGGGATCATCGCCGCCATATATTCCTCGTCGTCGATCGTGGTCTGGCTGCGCACGAGCCACAATGCCAGGGCGAAGACCACTGCTGCGACGCCGAGAATGATGAAGTTCTTGGTTCTGTCTTTATACATGCCCCACATGAAGAGCAGCATGACGACCATCATCATCGCGCCCATCACGAACATCATCCAGAAGCGCGTTTCGCTCCAGAAGAAGTGATCGGCATCGTAGGTGTTGGCATACATGAGGACAAACATGACAACGGTCGATGTCGAGACCATCGCCATGAAGCGCCAGTAATTGCCACCGCCTCCCTCGCTATGATCGTGTTGCGTGCCTTTCGCCATATCAGTTCTCCTGTTTGCTCATGGTCTGGTAGACATATTGGGCGGTGCAGCTGATCATCAGGAACCCGGTCAGTGCGGCTATTCCGGAAATAGCGCGCATGTGACCGGCGGGCAGAATATCGCCCAGTCCGACAGTCGATATCGTAATCAGCGCGAAGTAATAATAGTCCATCCAGCTATCGATGACGTCCTGCTCCAGCGCTCCAAGTCCCCAAACACTGGCGAGATACATACCGCCTGCAAAGATACCGGCGATGACGAGATGGCTGGCAAGAACCAGGGACGAGCCGGCAAGGACCCGAAGATGCCTTGGCTCCTTCCCGGGCGGGGAAAGGGCCTTGGCGCCGCGCAGCATCCACATATGAAAATAGAGCGAGACCGCAAATAGGACGAAGCCGAGGAGCAGAGCCGCGATCATAAAGTGATCCAGCCCAGCGCCTTTGCTCCCATCCAGAGGCCCATACCGATCATGAACAGGTTCTCGGTCAGCGACACGAACCCCAGCGGCACGTTGGAACTGCCGCCCACGCAGGCGCATTTGAGCTCACGCTTCTGGATGTAGACCGCGTAGAACACGCTGACGGCACCAATCGTGCCTATGAACAGTGAGACCGGTACCGAGATGATCGGCAGCGCATGCGCGGTCATCAGGATACCAGCCAGCGCCTCGCCGAAGGGATAGACGAAACCGTAGCGCACCCAGCGCTGCGCCAGCAGATCGTAATTGAGGAACATGGTCGAGAAGCTGCGGACGTCCTGCAGCTTCTGCACCGCGAGCAAGCACATTGACAGACTGACAAACCATTCGGCAGCTTGCACGGTGAGCAGCTCGCCAAGCGCGTACCAGCTGATGGCGAGGCCAAGCAGCGCCGCGATCGCGAAGATGGCGATGACGGGTTGATAGCTGATCGTGTCGTCGCCGGTCTGCGTTCTCTTCTTGCCGAAATGGGCGCGGACATCGTCGTATCCGCCGATCCGCTTGCCATCGATAAAGGTCTGCGGTGTCGTCTCGACGCCATGCTCTTGCTTGAACGCGTCGGTTTCTTCGCGCGAGGAGAGGTGATTGTCCTCGACCGCAAAACCCTGCCGTTCGAGCAGGTCGACCGTTTTCAGGCCGTATGGACAGATGTGCTTGTCCATCACCATCCGGTATACTTTTGCCTGCTTCATTGTTTTTCTGCCTCGTTTTGATGGTCTTGGCTGCTTCCATTGACGCCGGCGTCCGCATGCGCGTTCCCATCCTCCGCACGTCTCCGGCGCAGGAACAGGGCTTCGAGACCAAATACCGCAGCTATGAGGACCGCCCCGATCACCACGATGGCGGGGTCGGAATCGAGCTTCACCCCCGCAAAGGCGACAAGAATTACGCCGTCGGCAGCGATTGCCGCAAGCAGGACCGAACCCTTGGCCCCGATCTCCTTGCGCAGATGGCGGTACACGCCCCAATGGACCAGCATGTCCATGACGAGATAGAAGAACGCCCCGAGCGAAGCGATCCGCGACAGGTCGAACAGCACCGCGAGCGTGCCCGCGATCACCACCGTATAGACCAGCAAGTGACCGCGGATCGGACCCTTCATGCCGAAGTGACTGTGCGGGATCATCTTCATCTCGGTCAGCATGGTGAGCATCCGCGAGACTGCAAATACGCTGGCGATCACGCCCGAAGTGGTCGCCGCAATCGCAATGACGATGGTAAACCAGAACCCGAGCTCTCCAAGCGCCGGCCGGGCGGCGGCAGCGAGCGAATAATCGCGCGCCTCGACGATCTGGCCGATCGTCAGACTGGACCCGACCGCGAACGCGACGAGCAGGTAGGTGACGACGCAGATCGCGATCGAGATCATGATCGTGCGGCCTACATTGCGATGCGGATCGACGATCTCTCCGCCGCTATTGGTGATCGTGGTAAAGCCCTTGAACGCCAGGATCGAGAACGCGACCGACGCCAGGAACGCGCCGCCGCTCGTCATAGACGCAGGCTCGGCAAACGCGCCGGAGAAAAATCCGCTCGCGGCGATTGCGGCCACGGCGAACAGAGCGATCCCGCCGATCTTGATCGCCGACATGACAAGCGAGAAGCCGCTCACCGATCGATTGCCCGCCTTGTTCACGATATAGGCGAATACGATCAACCCAAGAGCCAGGGCTGACAGCAGGAGACTGTTCTCCTCAAGCCCGAACGGTCGCAGGGCGTAGGTAGCAAAGGTTCGCGCAACGAGGCTTTCGTTGATAACCATCGAAAGCGCCATGAGCAGCGAAGCCGAGGCCGCAACGACGCCAGGACCATAGGCTTTCTGCAGTATCATCGCGATGCCGCCCGACGACGGCCAGGCATTGGACATCTTGATGTAGCTATAGGCGGCCAGTGATGTGACGAGCGCACCCAGAACGAACGATAGCGGGAACAGCGGGCCGGCAAGTTCCGCGATCTGACCGGTGAGAGCGAAGATCCCAGCGCCGATCATCACGCCGGTACCCATAGCCACACCCCCGGCGAGACTTATTGTCCCCTCACCAGCGGCGTCGGGCGCGCTTTCCATCGCGGCATGTGTGCCATGCTTCGTCGCAGTCATAAGGCTCGAACTCCCCCGTCCGGAATGCCGGGAGCGCGTCGATCACGACAGGTCTTGTGGAGTGTGAGGTGCAACGTCATCCGCGCTTTTCTCGACCGAACACGGCGTAAAGCGGCACCACGACGACGGCAATATACCAGCCATAAAGGAAGCTGCCGAGGGCTCCGGCAAGGAAGCCGCGCCAGGTCAGCCATTCGAAGCCGGGCAAAAGAGGCGCCCAAGCTTCGTGCATGTGAAACCGCTCAGGGAAAAGGAGGCCGAAACCCACACAAAGCAGATAGCTGAGAAGCAGAAAACTGCTGAGCGTCCAGCCCCATCGCAAGATGTCCGGGCGGATCGATCGATCGGTCATATCGGCTTTCCTTTCAATCGGATCGTTTTCACTCCAGCCCGCTCCAGCGGGTCATGGATAGCTTGCAAATACGCGCTCGCCCGCAGGGCCGAAGGCAATGACCTGGTAGGGCTGCACCCTCCCGCCAACTTCCATGCCGGGGGAGCCCAGGGGCATTCCCGCAACGGCGAGGCCAGTCACGCCGTCGGGTCGTTCTTCGAGAAGGCGCGCGATCTCGCGTGCAGGAACATGTCCCTCAATCACATAGCCATCGACTTCCATCGTATGGCAGGAAATCAAGTCGTCAGGCACGCCTGCATCAGCCTTAACCTCGGCCATGGGACGGTCTTCGCGAACCGTGACCTCGTGATCCAGACCGGTGCGAACATGCTTCGCCCATTCCCCGCAGCATCCGCATTGCGGATCGCGGAACATTACATAGGGGCTTGCCTGTGCGGCGCTCGTGCAGGCTGCAAGGAGGATCACGCCGAAAGTAGCGAGTGCCGCGCGCGCGCGGCGTATGCCCAAGCCAGTAACTATGAATTTCATGCTCAAATCTCCTACATTCCTTCCATGTCGTGATCGGACATGGTCTCCATGTTGTGCCCTGCATGCGGGTCGACCGGTTCCGGAACATCCGAGGTCGTTGGACCGGGTGCCGGCGTCAAACCAGTTGTCGGCGTGCGCGGTGGTGGCGCTTCGGCCGGACCAGCCGGCTTGCGCTCGGTCGCGGGTACGCTGGCGACGGGCGCGGTTTCTACGCCGGTCTCGGTCGAATTTACGGAAGCGGCCTCAACTGGCGACGGCGCGCTCGCCGGTGCTGTCTCGATGGCAGCCGTATTTCCGTCATCCGCCATAGGCTCGGGTTGTTGATCGCACGCCGCCAAGCCCGCCAGCGCGGTCCCGAGGAAAAGCGTTCCAATCATCTTCTTCGTCTTGAAATGCTGCATCATGTTTATCCTTCAGATCCAGGAGAGGCCAAGGTGATCGGGGCCGTGCGCAAGCTCTCCGCCGAGAAAACCCTGAAGCAGAATGAGCGCGGCCATCGCGAAAAGTCCGGTGCGCAGAAGGACTCTGTCTTTACGCGGCCTGTAAGCAAGGGCGGCAAGAGCGAGACCGAGCGCGGCGATCAGCATTCCGTTCCAGCGGTGGAGATGCATGACCGTATCGCCGCCAAACCAGAGGCCGGTATGAATCCAGCCGAACAGGGCTGCGACGACGGCACCGCCCGCACCGCCATAGATCAGCACGCGGACAGCGGGTTCGGCTGCAGCGCCTCTCCCGGCCATGACGAACAATTCGGCCAAGGCTGCCAGCAGGAACAGTGCAATCGGGAAATGGATCGTCGCGGGATGCAGCTTCTTGAGGACAGTGACAAAGTCACCCTCACTGACGCTCTCGTGTCCGCCGGATGCGTCATCATGGCCGTCGGAGCCGTGGCCGGCTTCGGCAGACTGACCCGAGGCGCTTTGCATCCCGCTCATGCCAGTCGCTTCCTGACTTGGCTCGGAAGAGGCGGCAGCGTTCGTAGCGGGATCATGCGCTTCGTCGCCGTGCGCATAAACAGGACCGAGCGGCAGGATCACCGCGCAAACAAGTATCAAAAAATGGACTGCTTTCATGGTGGCGCGTGCCCTTTCACCGCAGATTAACGAGAGCTATGCTGCCTGTTACGCATCCCGAGCCGCCTCCCCTCATTAAATATCTTTGCGGGGAGCGGACGCGCCGCGCGTATGGGAAGAACGAACAGCAGTTGAAGGATCGACCCGCACCGATGGAACAGGACCTGGACCCTATTCTGAGCGCTCTTGCCCACGATGTTGCGCCCGGCGTGCTCGGCGGCTTCATGGAAGGCGTCTGGGAACGTGTCGGCGATATGAGTGCGCGGCGGGACGGGGCCATGCGCAGCATGCTGTTTGCCGGCCTGTTCGCAGTTGGACTCGGCGCGGGTGCCCTCACGGTTCAGGCTCCTGTCTATGCTCAGGAACCCGCCTACCCGCTATTTAGCGACGCCCGCCTTTCTCCCGCCGCGCTGCTACACGTCGATTGATGAAAAGTCCCAAACTGTATATCGCGCTTGCCGTCCTACTCGCTGCTCTTGCGGGATTTCTGGGCGCGGTCGCAGCAGAGCGATGGTTCGCGCCAACCCAGCCGGGCAGTCTCCACGAATTCGTTCACGAACAGCTCGACCTCACCGCCCAACAGGAAGATCGGCTCGACCGTCTCGAGGAGCGCTACGCAATCGAGAACGCCCAGCGCGAACTGGCGGTTCGGCGTGCTAACGCCAATCTGGCCGCCGCGATGGACAAGGAGCATGAATACGGCCCCGAGGTCAGTCTAGCCATCGACGAGGTCCACCAGAGCATGGGCGAATTGCAGAAGGCGACGGTCCGGCATGTTTTCGCGATGCGCCGCATTCTCGACCAAGAGCAGCAACGCGAATTCGATCAGCAGGTTGCCCGGTCACTGACCGGTTCGCCTTCGGAATGATCGCGGAGTGCAGGGGCAGCCGGATAGTCAGGAGCAGGCGCTTGTTGCAAAAGTTGCCGCCGGTGACCGCCGCGCATTCACGGAACTTGTAGAACCGCTCATACCCCGCCTGCTTGCAACCTCATTGCGAATGGTTGGCTCACATGATGAAGCCGAAGACGTTGTGCAGAATGCCCTTGCTTCGGCGTGGATCGCCCGCAAGCGCCTCGATCCGGCGCGGCCCGTTCTCCCGTTCCTCACGACGATCACACTCAACAAATGCCGCGACAAACTCCGCAGGCGGAAGGCAGCGCAGTTCCTGGGGTTCGGAAAGGCTTCCATGCCGGAACTTGCCTCCGATCCTGCGCCCTCGCCGGAATCCGAGACAGTCGATCGGCAGCTTCTGCAAAAGACCCATGCCGAAATTCAACGGCTTCCCGTGCGGCTGCGCGAGGCGCTGATTCTCGTTGCCATCGATGGGCGAAGCCAGAACGAGGTTGCCGATATAATGGGTGTTTCGGAGAAGGCGGTGGAATCGCTGGTCTACCGTGCCCGAAAGGCTCTGAAGGAAAAAATTTCGCGCGCGTGAGGGGAAGCGCCTCCAGCCGCGTAGGATAGGGCAAACCTCCTTCGAACAGGACTTTCTCATGCAAGCAATCAATCGACGCAAATTCCTGGGCTCGAGTATCGTCGCCGGCGGCCTGTTTGGTGCCACCGCCGCGATGCCCGCCTGGGCGCGCGGCGGCAACATGAATGGCGCGACGATCCGCCAGGGTTTCGATGAAGTATCCGGCCGCAATATCGATCTAACCATCGCGCGCGGCCCGCGAATTGTTCAGGGCCGTAGCGGTATGGGAGTGGCGGTGAACGGTAGCGTTCCCGGTCCGCTGGTGCGGCTGAAAGAAGGCGATCCTGTCAATCTCAATGTGACAAATGCGCTGGACGAAGACAGTTCGATCCACTGGCACGGACTGCTTGTGCCGTTTCAGTTCGATGGCGTGCCCGGTGTGAGCTTTCCCGGTATCGGGCCGCGGCAGACATTCACCTACGAAATGCCCGCCATACGGCAGGCTGGCACCTATTGGTGGCATAGCCATTCCGGCCTGCAGGAACAGGCCGGGCATTACGGGCCCATCATCGTCGATCCTACCGGACCCGATCCGGTGCAGGCCGACTACGATTACGTGATGCTGCTCAGCGAATTTACGCCGATGCATCCCCACACAATCATGTCGAAGCTGAAGAAGGGCGAGGGGTACTTCAATTACCAGCAACGCACGTTGACCGATGATTATCCGCTGACCGGAGAAGAGCGCCGGATGTGGGCAGAAATGCGCATGATGCCGACAGATATCCTCGACGTCACGGGCTCGACCTACACTTACCTCGCCAATGGACACGGTCCCGAAGAAGGGCTGGAATATCTGTTTTCGCGCGGCAAGCGGGTCCGCATCCGGGTGATCAATGGCAGCGCCATGTCCTTTTACAACGTCCGTATTCCCGGGCTGAAATTCTGGGTCGTAGCGGCCGACGGTCTCAACGTGAGGCCGGTCGAGGTCGAAGAGTTCCAGATCGGCACCGCCGAGACCTACGATATAGTCGTCGAACCGACCGGCGAAGCGCATACCATCGTCGCGGAAAGCATGGATCGCTCGGGCATGGCGGTCGCGACGCTTGCCAGCCGCCCCGGTGCCCGCGCGCCTGTCCCCGCGCTGCGCGATCCGCCGCTCCTGACGATGGCCGATATGGGCATGGCGGGTATGGGTGGCATGGCTGGAATGGAAGGTGACATGTCAGGCATGGATCATAGCGCGATGGGACATGGAACCTCGCCGCCGGACGGTATGGACATGAGCGACAGCGGCGACGGGTCAAGCGAGGGAGCGATGGCCGGAATGGCTGGAATGTCGATGGGCGGCATGGACATGCGCGACACGTCCAGGCTGCCACCCGATGTGAAGGTCAGTCCAGGCATAGACATGGTTGCCATGAACCCGCAGGACCGGATGGGCGATCCTGGTATCGGCCTCGACAAGGTTCCGCATAAGGTGCTGAACTACAAGGATCTGGTCGCGCTCGAACCGAATGACGATCTGCGCACGCCGTCGCGCCAGATGGAAATTCATCTCACCGGGAACATGGAACGCTACATGTGGTCGTTCGACGGCGAGAAGTTCTCGGCCGTCAGCGACGAGCCGATCCGCTTTGCCTATAACGAACGGGTTCGGGTCAAGCTGGTCAACAACACCATGATGGCGCACCCGATCCACCTTCACGGTCATTTCTTCGAGCTCGTCAACGGCGCACCTGCCGATCGCCAACCACAAAAGCACACGGTGGTCGTGCAGCCCGGCGGCTTCGCCCAGTTCGATCTCACCGCCGACGAGCCAGGAGACTGGGCGTTTCACTGCCATCTTCTCTATCACATGCATGCCGGCATGTTCCAGATCGTAACGGTCGCGCAGGAAGCAGGGCAACCAGACGTACAGCGCGTGGGAGAGAGCGGATGAAGTATATGATCGCGCTCATGCTCGCCGGAACGGCAACGCCCGCCTTCGCGCAAGACCATGGCCATAACCATTCCATGCCGATGCAGCCTGCCGACCCGCAGGACGCAGAGGAGGCCGCCGAAGAGGAAAGCAGCGGAGAGGATGCTTCGCCGCCATCCTCCGCAATGCCCATGGACCATTCGCAAATGGACCATGGTGCAATGGATCACCAATCCATGCAGCCGCAAGGTGAAGGTAGCCCCGAGATGCCGCAACCCATGGGCCAGTCACCTGTAGACCACTCACAGATGGATCATTCGCAAATGGGCCATGGGTCGATGGATCAGTCCGGAGTGGTCGACGACCAAGCGGGCGGAGAAATGGACCATTCCGCCATGGGTCATGAGGCGATGGCGATGGACATTCCCTCGGGTCCGCCGCCCGCTTCCGCGGGTTCGGGCCCTGCACGCGCCGCAGATGCCATATGGGGTGTTGAGGCAATGCGCGAGAGCCGTGAGCAGTTGCGCGATGAACAGGGCGGCCAGACATATTTCTGGTTCCAGGGTGACCGCGTCGAATACCGCGCGCGCGAAGGATCCGACGGCTATCTGTTCGACCTTCAGGGGTATTACGGTGGCGATCTCGACAAATTCTGGTTCAAATCGGAAGGTGAAGGCAGTTTCGGCGAGAAGATCGAAAGCGCCGAAGTCCAGGCGCTCTACAGTCGCGCTATCGCGCCGTTTTTCGATTTCCAGGCCGGTATCCGGCAGGATTTCGCGCCATTGGACCGCACCTATGCGGTGGTCGGCATCCAGGGCCTCGCACCCTATCTGTTCGAGGTGGATGCCGCCGCATTCCTGTCCGACAAAGGCGACCTGACGGCGCGCATTGAGGCCGAGCTCGACCAGCGAATTACCCAGCGCCTGGTCCTTCAACCCCGTGTGGAAGCGTCCTTTTCGGCGCAGGACGTGCCTGAACTGGGCATCGGTGCGGGCTTGGATACAGTCGAAGCCGGCCTTCGCCTGCGTTATCATTTCGCGCGTGAGTTCGCGCCCTATATCGGGATCGATCAGGAATGGAGGATCGGTCAGAGCGCCGACTACGCACGCGCCGAAGGAGAAGATCCCAGCGTGACGAATTATGTCGTCGGCATACGGTTCTGGTTCTGAGTAACAAGGAAAGTTCGATGCACACTACAATCATTCGGGGCGTGGCCGCTGCGGCGCTTGCTTTATCCGCGGCACCGGCGTTGGCCCAGGACATGGACCATTCCGCGCATGGGGAGCATTCGCAATCGAAGCAGATGGACCATTCGGCGCAGGGCATGAACCAGGCGGATCATATGGCGGCCATGAACGACGACGTCGCGGGGGCGGAGGCTGCTCTCACAGCGTATCGTAACGCGCTGACGGCGCGCGATGCTGAGGCCATGACAGCCTTGTTTGCGGAAGAATCCTTCGTTTACGAGAACGGAAAGGATGAAGGCAGCTTCACGAACTACATGGCGCATCACCTGGGGCCTGAACTGGACGCGATCACCAGTTTCACCTTCGGTGAGCCGACCGTTGCAGTCACCCGGATGGGACACATGGCTTACGGCCGGGAAACCTATACCTACCGGATTGAACTGGCGGATGGACGCGTGATCGATCGCGAAGGCGTGGCAACGTCGGTACTCACGCACGACGCCAATGGCTGGAAGATCGTGCAATACCATTCATCGTCGCGTCCTCCCCGCAACCAATAAGACCTCATGGCGTCGGTTCCAGCTCTACGAAAGCCGTCACGCAAGCTGCGGCTGCACATATTCGGCAGCAAGCTGCATAAGTGGCTCGCGCTTGTTGTCGGCGTGCAGGTGCTGTTGTGGATGGGAACCGGCGCTATCATGTCCTTTCTCAAGATCGAGCAGGTACGGTCCGAGCACGTCATATCGCGCGAGGCCGAAACACTCGATCCTGAGTTTCCGGCGCCGCAATGGTTGGTGGATCGACAGGGCATCGTTGCCGTGACGACCAAGTCCGTAGCTGGCCGTCCCCTCGTTCAAGTCGAGCGTAGCGATGGCTCGATGACGCTTCATGAGACCGAGACCGGAACGAGGGTATCTCCCCTCCCACTCGCCGATGCCCAGGCCATCGCTTCGCGGGCCTGGACCGGTCCCGAGACCTCGATCACCGGTGCTAAGCTGATCGAGCGCCCGATAGGAACAGAGTTCCGAGGTCCGTTTCCGGCGTGGCAAATCACCTTCTCCGATCCAGACGCGACGAGGCTCTACATCGATGCGTCGAGCGGCGCGATTCTCGCCGCTCGAAGCGATACCTGGCGCTTCTTCGACTTCGTCTGGGGCTTGCACATCATGGACTGGACCCAGCGCGACCGGATCAACAGCTGGTGGCTGCTGCTTTTCGGAATCGGTGGAACGGTCATCGCGTTGTCGGGCTTTGTACTGCTGGCGAACCGGTTCCCGAAACTGCGCCGCAGAAAGGTCCGGTGATCTATCCAAGGTATCCAATAATCGCGCTAATGATAGAAAGGCGCAATGTCATCCCTGCCCAGAAGTATCGGGAAAGTTTGCCAAGATCAAAACAGCGAGGCCCGTCATGAACAGTTCCGAACAAACCGCACCTCATCGAAAGGTTTCGATTCTACCGCGGATAGTCGCGATTCTGATCGGACTCATCGGTGCAACACTGTTTGCCGGTGGCATCTGGCTCGCAATCCTTGGCGGCTCGCTTTACTATGGGCTGACCGGCGCGGCGCTGCTTGCTTCCGCCTATTTCATCTTTCGCGGGAAAGCCTTGGGCGCGTGGATTTACGTCGGCATCTATATGGTGACCGTGCCCTGGGCATTATGGGAGAGCGGCAATGATCCGTGGGCGCTCGTGCCGCGGCTTGTTGGTCCGACCGTTCTCCTCGCTCTGGTCGCTTTGGTTTCACCCCGCCTTTATCGGCCGACAAGATGGCCAGTTGCACTTGCAGGGGCTGGGGGAGCGGTGGTGTTCCTTGCGGTTGCACTCTGGGTTGCATCGGCATCGGGCCCCGATCCGGTGAGGGGGGAACTCCCGATAGCCCAGGCCGGGATAGAGTTCGAGGATGTGGGCGTTGACTGGCCAGCCTGGGGAGGAACCCATTCAGGTCAGCGTTATTCGCAGTTGGATCAGATCACACCGGCCAATGTCGGCGGCCTGAAGCGCGCATGGATAGCACATACCGGCGATCTGCCCCTAGGTGCGGGTGAAGGCAAATACGCCCCAGAAACGACCCCGCTGAAGATCGGCGACCGTTTGTATCTGTGCTCGGCGATGAATATTCTCATCGCGCTCGACGCGCAAACCGGCGCGGAAATCTGGCGCCACGATCCACAAGTCTCCACCGCCGCCATTCCCTATTCGGCCTCCTGCCGCGGCGTGACCGCCTACACCCGCCCACGGGACAGCGGCACACAGCTTTCCGGAGGCGCCCAAGGCTCTCCTTCCCAGAATGGAGGCGCGCCGCTCGTACCTTCGAGAGCTGCAGCGAATTGCGCGATGCGCATTATTGAAGGGACGCTCGATGGCCGTCTCATCGCCGTCGATGCCGAAACCGGCCGCCCCTGCGCCGACTTTGGCGTCAACGGCGAGGTCGATATCAAAGAGGGCATGGGCCAGACATATCCAGGCATGGTGGCGATCACGGCTCCTCCGGTGATCGTGCGCGGCAACATCGTGACGGGCCATCAGGTTCTCGACGGGCAGCGCAACAGCGCACCGTCGGGCGTAATCCAGGCGTTTGACGCCGTTACCGGGGAGCGCGCCTGGGCATGGGATATGGGGCGTCCGGGAGAATTTGGCGAACCTGCTCCAGGCGAGCAATTCACGCGCGGGACGCCCAATATGTGGACGACGGCTTCGGCGGACGAGGAATTCGGTCTCGTCTACCTTCCCATGGGCAACAGCGCGGTCGATTACTGGAGTTCGGATCGCAGTCCACAGGAAAACGAATTCTCGACGGCGCTCGTGGCATTGGACGGCGAGACGGGCGAGCCACGCTGGCGTTTCCAGACCGTATACAAGGACGTCTGGGACTACGACCTCGGGAGCCAGGCAACGCTTGTCGATCTGCCGGGCGGAACGCCGGCGATTATTCTCCCGTCGAAGCAGGGCGAGATCTACATTCTCGACCGACGTACCGGTCGACCGCTGCACACCGTGATCGAGCGCGCCGTGCCGCAAGGTGGTGTGGAGCCCGCCGAGCGCACCGCCACGCAGCCCTATTCGGGCTTTGCGACGCTGCGCAGACCCTCTCTCGAAGAACGCGACATGTGGGGCATGACGCCAATCGACCAGATGATCTGCCGCATCCAGTATCGGCAGTCGGCCTATGATGGCTACTATACGCCTCCCACGTCAGATCGCCGGTGGATCCAGTATCCCGGTTACAATGGTGGATCCGACTGGGGATCGGTGGCGATCGATCCGCGCCGCGGAGTGATCTACGCCAACTATAACGACATGCCCAACCACAACCGCCTCGTCCCTCGCGCAGTGGCGGACGAAAAGGGATGGGAGCCGCGCGGCCCGCAGGGCAATCAAGGTGGCGGTGGTTCTGAAGGTGAAGGCTCGCCCCAGACCGGTACGCCGTTCGCCATCGACGTCAACGCGGGCTGGCGGCTCGGGCTGACCGGCCTTCTGTGTAAAGAGCCGCCTTATGGCGGCATTCGTGCGATCGACATGAGTAGCGGCGAGACGCTATGGGACCGGCCCTTCGGTTCGGCACGCGCAAACGGTCCCTGGGGTCTTGCTCTTGGCATTCCGTTCACGATCGGTACGCCCAACAATGGCGGCGGTGTCGTGACGGCAGGAGGACTGCTGTTCATTGCCGCGACGACCGACAATCTGATCCGCGCGATCGACGTAGAAACCGGTGAAACCGTCTGGACCGACGTCCTGCCGGGCGGCGGCCAAGCCAACGTGATGACCTACTCCCAGGACGGCCGCCAGTATGTCGTGGTTATGGCAGGCGGGCATCATTTCATGAAGACACCTGTCAGCGACGCAATAGTAGCCTACGCGCTGCCCTGGAACTAGCTAAGGAGAAATCACTGGGCAGAGGGATTGCCTGCCAGCGTTCCTAGGCAGAACCGGCATTGATCGCTTCAAGCTTCGTGTCCGTCATCACAAATAAGGCCATTTGCCGCTTCGTGACACCCCGGTTTTCTAGCGATTATTTCGATCCTGCACTTGCATTTCGAAAACCGGAAGCTTCACCCCCCGCAATCGCAAAGCATTGGCAATAACCGAAACCGATGATAGGCTCATCGCCGCTGCCGCAATCATCGGGTTGAGCAGCAGTCCAAACGCCGGGAACAGCACCCCTGCGGCAACCGGTATCCCGAGCGTGTTATAGGCAAAGGCGAAGAACAGGTTCTGGCGGATGTTGCGCATGGTCGCGCGCGACAGGATGATTGCCTGCACTACCCCGGTCAGATCACCACGCACCAATGTTACACCGGCGCTTTCGATCGCTACATCCGTGCCCGTTCCCATGGCAATGCCGACATCGGCGGCTGCCAGAGCCGGCGCATCGTTTATACCATCGCCCGCCATGGCGACGCGGCGTCCTTCACTCTTCAGCCTTTCAATCTCGCGGTGCTTGTCCTCGGGCGAGACATTGGCGTGCACCTCGTCGATGCCCATTTCCCGCGCGACCGCTTCAGCCGTTGCTCGGCTATCGCCGGTCAGCATGACCACGCGGATATCGCGAGCGTGCAAAGCGGCGATGGCTGCCGCGCTGGTCGGCTTGATCGGATCGGCCACCGCGATCATCCCCGCAGGGTGCCCATCGAATGCGACAAACATCACTGTTTGTCCTTGCGAGCGACCGCTTTCCGCAGAGCCCAGCCAGACATCGTCATCGATCCCCACCCGCCGCATCATCTTTTCATTGCCGATGGCGATGCGACGATTCTGTACATTCGCCTCGACGCCTTCCCCCGTGGTCGAAGCCAGGTCTGTGGCTTCGGCAGGCGAAACACCGCGGGCCCGCGCGCCTTCTACTATGGCGTGCGCGAGCGGGTGTTCGCTGCCCATCTCGACGCCCGCGACCGCGGCAAGGAATTCGGTTTCGTTGATACCCTCGACCGGGTCGACCGCAACCAGGTCAGGCTTACCCATCGTCAACGTGCCGGTCTTGTCGACCACCAACGTATCGATCTTCTCCAATGTCTCCAGTGCTTCGGCATTGCGGATCAGGATGCCATGCTGCGCGCCCTTGCCTGTGCCGGTCATCACCGACATCGGCGTGGCAAGCCCCAGCGCGCAGGGACAGGCGATAATCAGAACAGCAATCGCATTGACCAACGCATAGGCAAGCGCTGGCGCGGGACCCCAGATGGCCCACACCGCAAAGGTGACGATCGCAACAACCACGACCGCAGGAACGAACCAGCCCGCGACCTGGTCCGCGAGCCGCTGGATCGGCGCGCGGCTGCGCTGCGCCTCGGCAACCATCTGGACGATCTTGGACAGCATCGTGTCCTTGCCGACATTGGTGGCACGCATGATGAAGCCGCCGGTCTGGTTCACGGTCCCGCCGATAACCGTATCGCCCGCGCGCTTGGTCACGGGCAGAGGCTCGCCGCTGACCATGGATTCGTCGATCGCGCTTGAACCCTCCTCGATTTCGCCATCGACCGGCACTTTATCGCCGGGCCGCACTCGCAAGCGGTTGCCGGTCGCCAATTCGTCAAGCGGCACTTCGCGTTCGTCGCCATTGCCGAATATCTTCACCGCCGAGGGAGGTGCGAGTTCGAGCAGCGCCCTCAGGGCGCTGGAAGTCGAACCGCGCGCCTTGAGTTCGAGTACCTGGCCCAGAAGCACGAGCGTGGTGATAACCGCCGCCGCCTCGTAATAAACGCCCACGCGCCCCGAGTGGTCGCGGAAGGCAGGCGGGAACAGATCCGGCAGCGCCGTTGCCACGAGGCTGAACACATAGGCAATGCCCACGCCGATCCCGATCAGCGTAAACATGTTGAGATTGCGGGTCTTGAGCGATTGCCAGGCCCGGACGAAGAAGGGCCAGCCGCCCCACAGGACCACCGGCGTGGCAAGGAGGAACTGCGCCCATTGCGCCCTGGCAGGCTCAATCAGGCGGTCGAAGCTGATCCCCGGGATCATGTCTCCCATTGCATAGACAAACAGCGGCAGCGTCAGGAGCGCGCTCCACCAGAACCGGCGGCGCATGTCGACCAGTTCCGGATCGGGCCCTTCATCCAGGCTGACAGTCTCGGGTTCGAGCGCCATTCCGCAGATCGGGCATGAGCCGGGACCGGGCTGGCGGATCTCCGGGTGCATCGGACAGGTGTAGATAGTGCCTTCCGGCACGTCCTCAACAGCATCGAGATGCGCGTTCGACAGATAGAGCTGGGGGTCCAGGAGGAATTTGTCGTGGCAGCGCGAAGAACAGAAATAGTGCTCCGCCCCCTCATGCTTGGCCTTGTGTTTCGCGCCGTCGATCTCGACGCTCATCCCGCAGACCGGATCGATCGCGGTTCCCTTGATCACGCTTTCATCCCTGCTCATGACCATTCCTTCCTAGCTGTTCACCACGACGAACTGCCCCATCATGCCCGCATCCTCGTGTTCGAGGATGTGGCAGTGATACATGTAGGGCGTGTCCGGGTCGCTATGTTCCTCGAAGCGCAGCAGCACGCGCACCTGCTCGCGCGGATTGACAATAACCGTGTCCTTGAAACCGGTTTCCAGTGGCGGGGGCGCGTGGCCATCGCGGTCGATCACACGAAACTGGACGTTATGAATATGAAAAGGGTGGGCCATCATCGAAGCGTTGGCGATTTCCCAGATTTCCCACTGGCCGACGGGCACCCGCTCGTTGATGACATTCATGTCCATGCTGGCACCATTGATAGACATCCCGCCGCCCATCATGCCCATATCGAGCACGAACCTCCGGGTTCGCACTGCAAGTGAAGGGTCGAGTGCTGGTAGCGCGGCAAGCTGCGGCGGCAGATTCCTTCTCGGCGAGGAGCCAGAGGGTCTGATATCGAGGATCCGGAACGGCTCGTCCGTCCGGGCATCGTCGCGGCGTCGGCCCATCATACCGCCGCCCATCATGCCGCCGCCGTTGCCCATCATGCCCATCGAATTGTCCGGACTGGTCGCCAGAAGGCTGAGTGGGCGCCCCTCGGAAAGATCGACGAGGATCTGCGCCCGCTCACCCGGTGCGAGCCTGAGCGAGCGGACTGCATGCGGGCGATCCAGCAAGCCGCCATCGCTCGCGATGAGCTCCATGGTCTGACCACCGGACAGCGAGAAATCGTAGAAGCGTGCGTTCGATCCATTGAGGATCCGCAAGCGTAACTGACCGGTCCGAGCGTCAAACACCGCGTTTTGCGTGCCATTGACGTAGAGTCGATCCCCGCGCACGCCCATCATTTGCGCATGCATATTCTGCGGATAGAGGAGCTTGCCGGAGTTATCGAGCACGCGGTCCTGAACGATAAGCGGAATATCATCCACGCCGTATTCGCTCGGCAGGTCCAGCGCGTCCTCTTCATCATCACGGACATAGATCGGCGCGGCAAGACCAGCATAGACCTGCGGTCCCGTGCCGCGATGCAGGTGCGAATGATACCAATAGAGAGAGGCACGCTGGCGAACTTCGAAAGACGGGCTCCAGCGCGCGCCGGGGCGGATAAGCTGGTGCGGTCCGCCATCCGCAGCGGCGGGAAGCTCGAACCCGTGCCAGTGGACTGTCGCGCCGTCGTCCAAGCCGTTGTCGACATGCAACCGGACCCGCTCGCCGCGGCGCATCTCCAATGTCGGACCAAGATAAGGCGCGTTTATACCGATCGTAGGCGAAACGACCCCGGGAACGAATTCCTTCTGCCCCGCGGATATCGACAGTCGAAAGACCCGTTCGCCTTGTTCGACAATTCCCTGATTGAGCTCGGGAATGGCGAGCGGATTGGCGCCGGCTCCATCCGCACTAAACAGCGAATTTTGCGCTTCGCATGCAGACAAGGGAAGTGCCACGAGGCCGGCAGCCGCTGTGCCAGCCCGTCGCAGCAAGGCACGACGGTTGAGGCTGGATGCAATCGACCACTGGTCCATCTTACTTGCTCCGGAGATATTTGATCAGTGCAGCGATGCCCAACACCATGAGGATGGTCAGCAATAAGCAGAACAGGCCCATGATCCCCATCATGGCCGCTGGCATGTCACCGTTCATCATCGTACTTCTCCTATTGTGCCGACCCCGAAAATGATCCGGGGCCGGTTCACAATTACTTCTTGGTGATCGAAGTGATCGTGTTGCCGCCTTCGCCGGTTGTGAAGTCGAACGAGATCGTGTCGCCAACCGCCACGTCCTGACGCAGCTGTTCGTCGGCTTGGAACCCCATCGTCATGGCGGGCCATTCGATCGCGGGGACAGCGCCGTGATCGACTGTGATCGTTCCCGCATCGGCGTCGATGGCGGTGACGATCCCTTCGGCGCTGGCGGTCCGCATCGCGCCATCCGATCCCATCATCGGCATGTCGCTATCGTCCATCGGCATCTGAACGTCTGCCATGGCCGTGTCGTCCATCGCTTCGGTATCGTCGCCCGAGTCGCACGCGGCGAGAGCCAGCGGCGCTGCCAATAGGGTCACGAGGGTTGTAATACGCATTCTTCTTCTCCTTCGAGGGGTTTGGACCGTTTGGCCCTGGGCCGCCGCATCATCAGAAAGGCGGCGGGAAGTACGAACATTGAAAGCAGCGGGGCGGTGATCATCCCGCCGATCATCGGGGCCGCGATACGGCTCATCACCTCGGATCCGGCGCCAGTGCCGATCAGGATCGGAAAAAGTCCAGCGAGGATCACGGCGACGGTCATCGCCTTGGGCCGGACGCGCAGCAGCGCGCCTTCGCGGATGGCTGCCGATACCTCCTCGGCATCGAGATCGCCCTCCCGCCGTTCCAGCGCGGCCTTCAGGTAGATCAGCATGACCACTCCGAATTCCGCTGACACGCCTGCCAGCGCAATGAACCCGACGGCGGTGGCGACGGATTGGTTGTATCCCATCAGGTAAAGTAACCAGAACCCGCCGGTCAGCGCGAATGGCAGCGTGCCCATGATCAGCAGCGCCTCGTCGAAGCGGCGGAAGATCAGGTAAAGTAGCAGGAAAATGATCGCCAGCGTCGCCGGTACGACGATCTGCAACCGCTCGTAAGCGCGCGTCAAATATTCGAACTGCCCAGCATAGGACAGGCTGACGCCGGCGGGCAGATCGACCTCGGCACCGATTGCCTCCTGCAAATCGCCCACCACCGAGGTGAGGTCGCGCCCGCGTACATCGACATAGACATAGCTCGTCGGCCGGCCTTGCTCGCTCTTGAGCATGGGCGGCCCGCTGGTCACGCGGACGTCCGCCACTGTACCAAGCGTAATCTGCTGTCCCGCGGGGGTTAGAACCGGAAGATTGCGCAGCTCATCGACGCTGTCGCGAATCTCGCGCGGATAGCGGACATTGACCGGATAACGGGCCAACCCCTCCACCGTACGCGCGACATTTGCGCCGCCGATCGCGCCCGATACAATCTGCTGCACATCGGCGATGTTGAGCCCGTAGCGGGCTGCTTCCAGACGATTGATATCGACATCGACATAGCGCCCGCCTGAAAGCCTTTCGGCCAGGGCCGAACTGACGCCCGGCACCTCCTTCGCAATCTGTTCGACATGTAGCGCCACTCGTTCGATTTCGCCCAAATCTTCGCCCGAGACCTTGACCCCGATGGGGCTCTTTATGCCGGTGGCGAGCATGTCGATGCGGTTGCGGATTGGGGGCACCCAGACATTGGCGAGGCCCGGAACCCGGACCACGCGATCGAGTTCTTCCACCAGCTTGTCAGGCGTCATCCCTTCGCGCCATTCCTCGCGCGGCTTGAAGCTGATCGTCGTCTCGAACATCGTCAGCGGCGCGGGATCGGTGGCCGTATCAGCGCGGCCCGCCTTGCCGAAAACGGTATCGACTTCGGGCACCGTTTTGATCAGGCGGTCGGTCCGCTGAAGCAGGGCCGAGGCTTCCCCCGGTGAAAGTCCGGGAAGCGCGCTCGGCATGTAGAGAAGATCGCCCTCGTCGAGCGGCGGGAGAAACTCGCCGCCCAGCCGCGTAAAAGGCACCAGCGTCGTCGCGAATATCAGTCCTGCGATGACCAGCGTCGCCTTCGGACGCCGCATCACCCAGTCGAGCCCCGGACGATAGGCACGGGTCAGCGCCTTGTTGATCGGGTTGCTGTCTTCCCGCGGTATCTTGCCGCGGATCAGCCATCCCATGAGGACCGGAACCAGCGTGATCGAGAGGATTGCAGCCGCTGCCATCGCGTAGGTCTTGGTGAAGGCCAGCGGAGCGAAGAGCCGTCCCTCCTGTGCCTGCAAAGTGAAGACCGGCAGGAACGAAAGGGTGATAATCAGCAGGCTGAAAAACAGCGCCGGACCGACTTCCTTGGAAGCATCCGCGACGATCCGCCAACGCTCCTCACCCGACATGACCGTATCGGGATTTTCCTCGGTCCATCGCTCGATGTGCTTGTGCGCGTTCTCGATCATCACGACCGCCGCATCGACCATCGCGCCGATCGCAATGGCGATCCCGCCAAGCGACATGATGTTGGCGTTCACGCCCTGGAAGCGCATCACCAGAAAGGCTGCCAGAACACCCAGCGGCAAGGTCACCACGGCGACCAGCGCAGAGCGGGCGTGCCACAGAAACAGCAGGCACACGAGCGCAACGACGACGAATTCCTCGATCAGCTTGGTGGTGAGGTTATCGACTGAGGCATCGATCAACTGCGATCGGTCATAGGTGGTGACGATCTCGACCCCTTCGGGCAGGCTTGCCTGCAACTGGTCGAGCTTCGCTTCGACCGCCTCGATCGCACCGCGCGCGTCGGCGCCTTGCCGCAGAATGACGATGCCGCCTGCGACTTCGCCCTGGCCGTTCAGCTCGGCGATACCGCGGCGCAGTTCGGGGCCGATTTGCACATTGGCGACATCGCCAAGCGTCACCGGCACACCGCCCGCTTCGGCGCGCAAAGGGATCGAGCGGAAATCATCGAGACTGCCGAGATAGCCCGACGAACGCACCATGAATTCCGCTTCGCCCATCTCGACGATGGAACCGCCTGCCTCCTGGTTGCCTGCCTGGATCGCGCTCACGATTTGGCCGTGGGTCACTCCGAAGGAAGCCATGCGGTAGGGGTCGAGAACGATCTGGTACTGCTTGACCATGCCGCCCACACTGGCGACCTCGGCGATCCCAGGTATAGTCTTCAGCTCGTAGCGCAGGAACCAGTCCTGCAGGCTGCGCAGTCCGGCCAGATCGTGGCCGCCGCTGCGGTCGACCAAGGCGTATTCGTAGATCCATCCCACGCCGGTCGCGTCAGGGCCGAGAGTACTTTCGACTCCGTCAGGCAAGCGGTTCTGGACCTGGTTGAGGTATTCGAGCACGCGCGAGCGCGCCCAGTAGAGATCGGTCCCGTCCTCGAAAATCACATAGACATAGCTATCGCCGAAAAACGAATAGCCTCGCACGGTCTTTGCTCCCGGCACCGAGAGCATGGTCGTCGCCAGTGGATAGGTAACCTGGTCCTCCACGATACGCGGGGCCTGCCCGGCATAGTTGGAGCGGATAACCACCTGCACGTCGGACAAATCGGGAAGCGCATCGACAGGGGTGGTCCGCACTGCCCAGAAGCCGGCGAGCGCCAGGCCGATCGCCGCCAGAACCACGAAAAGGCGGTTGGCGATCGAACTGTCAATGATCCGCGCGATCATTGGCCGGTCTTCCGGATCGAGACGATGCGCGGACCGGTGCTTGCCTGAACGAAGGTAAAGGTCACCCGGTCGCCGCGTTGGAAACCGCGAACCTGGGCCGGACCTTCAGTGGCAAAACCCATCGTCATGGCTGGCCATTCCAGAGCTTCGACCGGCCCGTGCCGCAAGGTAATGCTGCGGGAAGTGATGCGTTCGATCGTACCTGTGGCTCGATAGGTGCGCGGCTCGTCCGCATCCGCCTGCGCCTGTGCGCCTTCTTCACCGGCAGCCGTCGGTGCATCATCGATGGGACGTACATCGATACCCGCAAGGCTGGCTTCGGAATCGAGCAGGAACTGGCCGGAGGTAACCACCTCCTCGCCTGCCGCGAGGCCCGCGAGAACTTCGGTGCGGCCGCCTGCTTCTCGCCCGATCCGGACTTCGACAGGTCGGTATCCTCCGCTTTCCTGAGTGATCATCACCAGCGTGCGTTCGCCGGTGCGGATCACGGCCTCCGACGGGATGAGCAATGCTTCACGCCGTTCAGGAGCGATCGTGACCTGCGCAAACATGCCCGGTTTCAGGCGAAGGCCGGGGTTGGGCATCGCCGCGCGCACGGTAATCGTCCGGCTTGCCTCCTGTGCACTCGGCAGGATGGCAATGATCCGCCCTGCAAATCGCTCGCCAGGAAAAGCGGTGAGCGTCACGCTTACCGGCTGTCCCACGCGGGCGCTTCCCGCAAGGGCCTCGGGCACAGCGGCCTCGAGCCAGATCGGACTGTAGCCGCTGATTTCGGCGAGGCTTTGGCCTGCCATGACGGTCATGCCCGGCCTTACACCGAGCGAGGTAATCGCGCCCGATTGCGGCGCGGTGACGGTGATCGTCGATTGGGGTCTCCCGCTTCGAGCCACCGAGGAGATCACGCCTTCCGGCATCCCGAGCAATCGAAGGCGCTGGCGGGCTGCACTGGTAAGCGCCGCGTCGCCAGTGGCCGCCACGGCAAGAAATTCCTGCTGGGCGCCGCCCCATTCGGGCACCAGCAAATCGACGACCGGCGCGCCTCTTGCGATCAGATCCTGCGGGGCGTGGCCGTATGTTCGCTGAACATAGCCGCCCGCGCGTGGCTGGACGATCGCTACCTCGCTGCCATTGTAGGCAAGCGTGCCGGTCACCGTCGTTTCCGGTTCCAGCACGCCGTATTCGGCCTCGGCAGTGCGGATCCCGAAGTTCTGGACCATTCCGGAATCGATGCTGACCCCTTCGCCAGCCTGCGCATCGCCGCCCGCGCATTTGGGAACCAGCTGCATGTCCATGAATGGCGACTTGCCCGGCTCGTCGAAGCGCTGATCCGGCACCATCGGATCGTACCAGTAGAGCACTTCTTCGCAGCCGGCATCGGCAGCGGCGTCACCGCCATCGCTGCCGCCGCCGAGCATCGACAGACCGTAGCCAGCCCCCAGGCTGATCAGGGCTATACCCGCCGCCGCTGCATAAGAACGCTGGCGCGGCGAAAGACGTTCGAACACGGCTTTCATGGCCTGTCCTCCCCATATGTAAGTCGTAGAGTTGCAGCGGCTTCGACAGCCATCTGTTCGCGTTCGAGAATCTCGAGTTCGAGCAATGCCAGCGCAGATTTGGCCGCGATCACTTCAACGAGGTCGGCGCGTCCAGCAGCGAAGCTGGCGGTTTCTAGGTCGGCACGGTCGCGCGCGAGCGGGAGAAGCTGGTCACGCGCACGTTCCCATTGCTGTAGCGCGCTGCGCCATTCAGCAAGATCGGTTTCGAACCGGGCCCTGATCGCCCTCAGGCGGTCGACGCGCTCGGCCGAGGCGGCAGCAGCGTCTGCTTCGGCCGCCGCGATGCGCGGATTCTGCCGCCTGTCAGTGAAGATTGGCAAAGTGACCGATCCCATGACCGATATGACACTGCCAAAATCAGGATTACGGTGTCCATAAGTCACGCTGACGCCGAAATCAGGTCGCTTTTCAGCGCGTGCCAGATCGGCTGCAGCTTCGGCACGTCGCTGCTCGGCATCCGCCAGACGCAATTCCGGATTGGCCTCCAACGCGAACCGAAGCTCTTCCGGGTCCACGGTAACTTGGGGAGCGCCCCCCGCAGCGACGGGCTCGCTTCCGGCGATATATCGCTGCAGCCGGGCACGCGCGGCTGCGCGCGCGGCCTCGATCCGGGTAATGGCATCCTCGATTTCGAGAAGCTCGCGCCGGATCGCAAGGCTTTCGGCAGGTCTGGCCGATCCCGAAGCGACGGCACTGACTGCGACCGGAACGAAGTCCCTTAAGCTGTCCAGAGAGTCGCGCGCAAGAGCGAGGCGCTGCTGAGCATAATACAGGCCAATCCAAGCCGTCCCGGCCTCGGCGAGGATGGAACGTTCGGACAAGCCAAGACGGGCTTCGGCAATACCGATTTCGGATCCGGCAAGGCCGTATCGTGCTCGCCGCCTGGCAAGATTGGGAATTTCCTGCTCGATGCCCACCGCGAGCTGCGTCGGCAATTGCGCATACGGATTAAATGCAGCGGGTCCGGTGACCGGCAAGTTCATCACGCCTGCACGAACGCGTGGATCGGGCAATTCGTCCGCTGCGTCCGCAGCATCGCGCCTCGCCTGTACACGCAAAGCGCCCGCTTCAAGCATGGGCTGTTCCGCCCGCGCCGCCGCAAGGGTTTCTTCATAGCCGACCGACTGCGCTTGGGCAGCCTGCGCGACCAGCAGGGCCGAAAACGGCACCCAACCAATTCGCCAGTTCATAAATCTCACTCGTGCAGAGCGAGCTGACGACATAACATGCCGCACCGGCGAAGACCGGTTCGTGCGGCTGCATCGTTCGTCAGTCTCGCAAAAGTCGCAACGCGCCTTCAGGGAAAACTAGACGGTGAGGATTGGTTTTGGAGGAGGCGATTCCGGTCGCGGTGGATCTGTTTCAAACCACGGGGCCGCAGAAACAAGGTAGCTCGGTACCAAACGAAGGGGCGCACCCTCCATTTCAGTCGCATTCGACAGAGCCAAAGGCGGCAAGCAATTCATGGCAATCACGCAATCGAGCGTCATGCTGGAACATGGTCCTGCCGGATCGGTGGATGTATCGTTATCGGCCATCTCGGCACAGTCGCTCATCTCCGCCGCCTCGATCTGAGGAAGGGCTGCCGCATTCGCTCCAACCTGGACAAAGAGTCCGAAGCCAAAAAGGATCAAGGTCAAGGTACGAATGAACTTCACCGGCCCGAGATAGTCGGGGGCGAGGCGATTGACAAGTAACGAGCGATTGCGGACGGGGACCGATCAGATCGCCCCGTCCGCTTTATCCGCGTAAAATCAATAGTCTTGTGCGACTAGCAGCATCCCGCCGAAGCTGGCTCCGAACTGGCCTCCGATACCTCGCGCACGAGGTCGCCGGTTTCCTTCTCAGCTGCGCTTCTGGCGATATCGGCCTGCGCAACGATGCCGCAGCATTTGCCTTCGTCATCGACCACCGGAAGCCGCCGAACCTGATTGTCTTCCATCTTGGTGCAGCATTCGTCGACGCTTGCATCGGCGGTGACAGTAACAGGTGATGATGTCATCACCTCCTCAACGCGTTGGTCGGAGGAATTGCCTTTGGCAACACAGCGGCAGGCGATGTCCCTGTCGGTCACCACGCCCACCAACGCACCGGAATCATCGACAACGGGGATTTGGCCGCAATCATTATCGACCATCAGTAAAGCTGCCTCTTGCACGGTGCTCGATGGATTGCAGCATGCGGGGTTCGATGTCATTACGTCTTGGGCCTTCATGTCGCCTCCTACTCTTCGAAAATTGTAGTTTGATATGACAGAACTACGGTCTCCCCTTACCATGTGTTCCTATTTCAAAGCCGACTCGTTGGTCTTTCGCGCTGGTCCGTATTATCGGCTGCCGAGGAAACCCGAGGCTCGGCAGGAAGGGTGCCGTTAGTTAAATCCAATGCCCGCTCGCTGCGGAAATTGCTCTCGATGTGAGGGAAATCGATCGTTATTTCGTAACAGGGAGAAGGACTGCGTTTTCCCGCACGCTTTCGGGTTGGAAACTCTGTTAGATTGAGGTTTTTAGGCACCGCTCAAGGGTCGTGAGGTCGTTCAAAGTCGAAGCAAGGATCATATCTTGACTGACAACTCCGATAAACCTGTCGTGATCGTTACTGGCTCGAGCGGCTATATCGGCTCAGCCATCGTAAAGAAGCTTGCAGCGAGATACCGCGTGATCGGATTCGACCGCGACGCCGCTCCCCATCCCCCGGCAGAGGCCGAATGCGTCTGTGTCGATGTCACCGACCAGGCGAGCATCGATGCCGCCTTCGAACGCGTTCGAACCGCCTATGGCAAAAGGATCGCCTCCTTCGTCCACCTTGCTGCCTATTTCGATCTTACCGGTGAACCGAACCCCAAATATGACGCGGTGACGGTCAAGGGAACCGGTCGATTGCTCGACGCACTTCAGGATTTCGAAATCGACCAGTTCGTGTTCGTGAGCACGATGCTGGCCCATGCCCCCATCAAGGGCGGCGGGCTGATCGACGAGACCTCGCCGCTGGACACGGATCTGCCCTACCGCGAATCGAAGGTCCGCACCGAGCAGTTGATCCGCGAGAAGCGCGGCGACATCGATGCGGTCTTCGTGCGGCCTGCGGGCGTATACGACGATGAAGGCCATTCGGCGTTTCTGGCACAGCAGGTCGCGCGAATTTACGAGAAGCGGCCGAGCGCCCGCGTCTATCCCGGTGACCTCGACACCGGACAGCCATATTTGCACCTTGAGGATTTGCTCGACGGGATCGAGCGAATCGTCGACCGGCGGAGCGAGCTTCCCAGTGAATGGCCGGTTCTTCTCGGCGAAGATGACGTGATGTCCTATGGCGAACTGCAAAAGTCGCTTGGACGCCTGATCCACGATGAGGACTGGACGACGCGCACGGTGCCGAAGGGCCTCGCCAAGACCGGCGCCTGGGTCGAAAACGAAGTGCTTGGCGAAGAGACTTTCATCCGGCCGTGGATGGTGGACATTTCGGACGACCACTACGAACTCGATCTCAGCAATGCGCGGGAAAGGCTGGACTGGACGCCGCAGCACAGGCTGAGGACCGCCCTCCCGCGGATCGTCGAAGGTCTGAAAGCCGATCCTTCGGCCTGGTACGCTGAGAACAAGCTCAATGCCGCGCGGGTGGCCGGCAGCAATTTCGATGAAGCCGATGAGGCAGAGCCTGCCCCGCTAAGCGAAGATGCTCTGGCGGACCACGCCGGTCACATGCGCAAGATGCATTTCAACATGCTCTGGGTTCATTGGTTTACGATGTTGCTCGGCCTATGGCTCGCGACCACACCGTTTGTCTTCGGGACCTTCGACCAGAGCGAATTTACCGCTGCAGTCACGCGCATAACCGAGGATCGCGATCTCTGGGATCCCGCGCTACGAAGCTGGCTGACAGCCTGGAACGATTTGGTGAGCGGCGTGCTGATCATGATCTTCGCGGCCATTTCCCTTTCGCCGCGCGGAGGCTGGGCGCAATGGGCGAACACCTGTATCGGCATCTGGCTGCTCGGCGCCCCGTTGCTGTTCTGGACGCCCGATGCTGCCGTCTATGCCAACGACACTTTCATCGGCGCACTGGTGATCGCTTTCACCATCCTGGTGCCCATGATGCCGGGCATGGCTCCGGAAGGCATGATGGACGACAGCGACGTGCCGCCGGGTTGGACCTATTCGCCCTCGACCTATGTCCAGCGCATGCCGATCATTATTCTCGGCGCCGTCGGTTTCTTTCTTTCACGTATCCTCACGGCATATCAGCTCGGCCATATCGACGGCGTGTGGGAGCCGTTCTTCGCTTCGCCAAGCGCGCTCAACGGGACCGAATACATCATTACCTCCGATGTCTCCAAGGCCTGGCCGGTGGCCGATGGCGGCATCGGTGCGATGAGCTACATGTTCGAGATCCTGATGGGCGTCATGGGCGGCAGGGCCCGCTGGCGGACCATGCCCTGGATGGTGACACTGTTCGGCATCGTCGTCGTGCCCCTCGGCGTGATCAGCATCTACTTCATCATCATCCAGCCGATCATGATCGGCACCTATTGCACGATCTGCCTCATGGCGGCGGCCGCGATGCTGATCATGATCCCCTATTCGCTCGACGAGCTGGTCGCGATGGGCCAGTTCCTGGTTCTCAACACGCGGCGCGGGCGACCGTTCTGGCGCTCGTTCTTCCGCGGCGACGCGCTGCCAGGCGGCAGCAAGGACTCACATCCCGGTTTCGATGCTCCGCTCGCGGCGATCGGCGGTTCGGCGGCGCGCGGGGTCACGGTCCCATGGACATTGGCCATCAGTGTGCTGATCGGTGCTTTCCTGATGTTCTCCAGGCTCGTTCTTGGGAATGTACCGCCTCTTGCTGACAGCGACCATCTGGTCGGCGCGCTGGTCATCACGGTATCGGTAATTGCCATGGCGGAGGTCGCAAGGCCATTGCGCTTTCTCAACGTCGCGTTCGGTGCCTGGCTCATCGTGGCTCCGTGGCTTATGGACGGAGGCGCCAGTACTGTTGGCAACGTTGTCGGTACGATGCTCGGAGCGCTTCTGATTGTACTGAGCCTGCCAAGAGGGCATCGGAGCGACGAACATTACGGAAGCTGGGACCGGTTCGTTGTTTAGCGGATCGGCATGGCGATGGCGGAGCCAATGCAATAGGATGGTGAGCTTTGGAGCCTATTAATACGGGTAGGCCCGAAGCAGTGTGGCGGGGCGCGCATCCCGCCCTGTGGATCGCCATTTTCGGCGGACTGATTGCCTTCGCCTGGGAAATGTTCCAGCTCCCGTTCTACAGCACTGACGGGCTTGGTCCTGTTGAAGCCGCATACCGATGTGGTCTGGCATCGTTCGGTGACGCGGGTATCATGGTGGCGGCCTATCTGGGCGCCTCGTTGGGAAACCGCCGAACACCTTGGCTTGTCGACTGGCCAATATCCCGCTTCCTTATCTATCTCGCCATCGGTCTCGCGATAACATCCGTGGTCGAAATATTGGCCGTTGGGGCTGCCTGGGGCTGGACCTACAGTCCCACTATGCCGCTAGTCCCTGGGACAAAGATCGGACTCGTTCCCATAATCATGTGGGTTCTTGTCCCGACCGCGACCCTTTGGCTCTCACGAAAAATGGGACTTGGGTCAGCCTAGTCGAAGCGAGCGAAAGTGATTCCTAATGAGCAGCGGTCGCCGGGATGAGCAGCGCGACGAATTGCATCAAGACTGTCACCATCAGGAGAGACAATCGTTACCCGGCCGCCGAAAACATCACCGTCTCCGGAGTCCACCGCAAGGATGGTTTTGATGGACCAGTACTCATGCGGTCACCTGCAATAATTGAAAGCGGTTGGCCTTCAATGGGCTTTGAAAGGAAGTTAGCGTAAGCCAGCAGAGGTCGTGCTATCACGTAACTGCCTGTCGGAGTCCCTTCTCAAGCAGAGCGCAACTCACCGCGCGCTTGACCGAATACCTCAATACTGCCCCAAATTGCTAGGCTGGCCATAATGGCGGCCACGACCAGGTCGGGCCACGCGCGCCCGGTTCCGAAGACACCCAGCGCCGCGCCCAGAACCGCTACATTGCCGATCGCGTCGTTGCGCGAGCAAATCCACACCGAGCGCATGTTGGCATCACCCGTGCGAAACCGGAACAACATCGCGGCAACTGCGAGATTCACCGCAAGCGCGACGGTTCCGATAATGCCCATGGTCCCGGCGTCCGGCGAGGCACCGACAAAGAAACCCCAGATCGCGGAGCCAAGCACCCATAGCCCGAACGCCAGCATGGTCGCTGCTTTGGCAATGGCTGCGCAAGCGCGCCACGCAAGCGCCATTCCGGCAACGCAGAGACTTATGGCGTAATTTGCCGCATCGCCCAGAAAATCGAGTGCGTCAGCCTGCAATGCACGCGAATCAGCAGCAAGGCCCGCCACGATTTCGACGCTGAACATAACCGCATTGAGAATGAGAGCGATCCACAGGATACGGCGCCACAGCGGATCATTATTCGCCTCGACGTCCTCGACAGGACCGCAGCAATTTTTTCCCATTCGCTCGACTCCTTGTGTCGAATCGATTTATACACCTTGTAGTCGCTACAAGGTCAAGCGATCGAGGGAAGCCTATGCGGATCGGTGAACTCGCCCGCGCGGCGGGCGTAAAAGCGGAAACCATCCGTTACTATGAACGCGAGGGCGTTCTCGCGTCCCCGCCCCGCACACAGGCCAACTATCGCGACTACGGTCCCGAGCACGCCCGGAGACTGAATTTCATTCGCCGCGCGCGCGACCTGGGGTTTTCCATGACGCGCATTCGCGAACTTCTCGAACTGGCCGACGACCGGTCGCGGGCCTGCCATGCGGTCGACACGCTGGCACGAGCGCACCTGGGCGAAGTCAACCGCAAGATTGCCGATCTGGAGGCTCTCCGAAGGGAACTGCGCCGGATGCTGGAAAACTGCGAGCAAGGAACGGTCGGCACCTGTCTGGTCATTGAAGCGCTCGCCGAGGGGACTGAAGCGTGAACGCGATATGGATCTATCCCCTTGCCGCGCTCGCCGAGATTGCGGGGTGCTTTGCGTTCTGGGCCTGGTTCAGAATGGACAGGAGCGCCTGGTGGCTCCTTCCCGGAGTATTGGCGCTCGTGTTGTTCGCCTATCTCCTTGCTCGCATTGAGGCGGATGCTGCAGGGCGAGCCTTCGCCGCCTATGGCGGCGTCTATATCACCGCGTCGCTTGGCTGGCTCTGGCTCGTCGAAGATACACAGCCGGATCGCTGGGATCTGCTAGGAGCATTGATCTGCCTCGGCGGTGCCACAGTCATCCTTTTCGCGCCACGCGTGGCCTGAAAGATCGCGACGAATCCCTGATACTGAAAACACCGGTCGACTTTTCAGGGATACGATTGTCGTTCGAGAACCAGGATTCGCGGACGAGCTCACCCCCAGGCGTCCGCAACAGTCTTGGTGGGGAGTTCCGCCCTGCCCAATCCCGTCTGGCATTCGATCTAGGGTCAGCTTTCATCTCAGTTCTCGCCTCCAAGCACGCAAAATGAAGGGGGCGCGAACATCAACGCCAAAAGCCTCACGCGGAGTTTAAAAACTGACCCGAGCACCACCCACAATGCGCCGCGGAACCCCTGGTCGCAGACCGAACGGGCGCCTGCTCACGGCGTATTGATTGTCGAGAACATTGTCGACGCGCGCAAACAGGGAGAATTTGTCAGTCAGCGCGTAACTTCCCGCAATATCGAAGACGATGCGATCATCGATCCTCTCGTTTTCAGCAACGGCTCCGCTTCCTGGATTGTCGCGCAACTCGGAAACGTAGTTGGCGCCAACGGTAGCCGCCGCACGTCCCATGTTTACCCCCGCTTCGACATAGAGCTGATGGCGCGCGATGTACGGCAGGTCATCGCCTTCGTTTACGTCGCCAAAAAATTCGCTGTCGAAGCTGCTGTCGAATTCTGCATCCGTGAACGTGTAGGCAAGCGAGAGCGGGAACGAGACCGAATTGGAAAGGCGAGGTTCAACCGCCGCCGACAGTTCCAGCCCTTTGACCGTAACCGCGCCGCCATTGAACTGATCGCCAATATCACCGACGCTGCAGCCCACGGATTGAGTGCAGTTGCCCAGAAGGTTCGAGTAGTCGTTGTAGAAGCCGATCGCGGAGACCTGGACCTTGTCGCTCCGATAGCGGACCCCGGCTTCGTAGTTCCAGCTTTCCTCGGCCCGTGCATCAGGATTGCCTGGACCGGGAGGTGAGAAACCGCGCGACACACCTGCCAGCAATATGGCATCACCCAACTCGTAGGTGGCGCCAAGACCTGGCAACCACTGATCGATATTGGTCTGACGGACACGTGTCGGCCCATTTGAGCGATCCGGGTCCGACCCGGCATAGTCGAGCCGGGTCAGGTCAATCCCTTCATACCTCAAGCCGGGAGTCAGTGTCAGGGCACCGATCTCGATCCGGTCCTCGATATAGAACGCGATCGCCTTTGCTTTCGCTTCCCGGTTGGCTTGCTGACCAAGATCGGTCTGCCGTTCGAAGACGAGATCACCCCCGATCTGTGAGTAGAATTCCTCGTTTTGCAGCCTGTCTTCCTCATCCTCGTGGTAGCGGACAGATACGGCAAGGTTGTGCCTCGCGCCGCCCATCTCGAAGGGGCGCTCAAGCGAAATCTGAGCGCCTTCGCTGCGATAGACGCGGTTGTTGTTCCGTATGCGAACCGCGCCCTCGAAGCTATCCGCCCCGCGCAAGATGCTAAGCGCCCCGGCATTGTCCTCTGGATTAACGAAAACCGAGCTAATTGAATCGAAGCTGCCATCGCCGTCGAAGTCGATATCCTGGAGCTTGGACCAGCTGCGGGCAAAGTCGTTCCGGTACAGCGTAGCTGTGATCCTCGTTCCGTCAGAAAATGCCAAGCTGCCGGTAACGCGATATTGATCGTGCTCACCGGAAAAAGCGTCGCGCTGGCTTGCCGCATAGCGACGATAGGGCTCCGCGGCGAAATCGGTGTCGGCAAGTCCAAGGTACGTCTCGTTGGCTTCAAGGTCCGATCGGCCATAGACGAATTCCAGTCGCGCCTCGACAGGCGCGTCCGGTGCTGTGTGAACAGCCAAGCGTCCACGGTAATCCTGTCGCTCGAAACCGGTGTCGGCGTCGGGAAGCCCATCAATCGTCTTGAAGCCGTCGCTGCCCTGCTGGTAGGTTTCAAGCAGCGCGCCGACGTAGTCCGTGTCTCCACCGACCCAGGCCTGTCCCTGATAATAGTCGCGCGACCCGTATTGCCCGAAAGCGTAGCCAGCCAGCCCGTCGGCCGGAATGTCGGTCGACCGAAGATTGACCGCCCCGCCGATCGTACGGGGCCCATAGCGAATGGCGGCGGCCCCTTTCGTGACTTCGACCGCCTGCATGCGCCCGATGGCCGGGAAATAATACGCTGCCGGCGCGGCATAGGGAGCAGGCGCGATCAGCACGCCGTCTTCCATGAGCGTGATGTTGCTCGAACGTTCGACCGGACTGCCGCGCAGACCGATATTCGGGAACAAGCCGAACCCGTCTTCCTCCTGCGTGTTGATGCCGGGGACCTGCCGCAGGACGCGATTTACATCCCCGTAATCGAACCGGCGCAGATCCTCGCTGTCGATAAGATCGGCCGATCCCGCGATACGGTAGGGATCGATCCGGCCGCCGACCACGATGATCGAATCCACCGGATTCTCCCGGCGCTCGTCTGCAATCTGTTCGGCGCGCACCTCTCCGTCATCAGGCCCGGTAGTCTCTTGTGCCACCGCCGGTGCGGACAAAGCGATTGCGAGGGACGAGACGGTAGTACGATACATAAAAACTTCCTGTTCTCCGAGTGTGGAAATCCGGGCCCTAACCTTATTGCGATTGCCTCGCAAGAGCAAAAACACGCTTTGGGAAAACTTCTCGGTAGCGCTCGTGCGCGTAGCTGTGCAGCGCAGCGCGGGGGATTTGCGACACCGATGAGGCAAGGATGTGGTGATTTACCTGAGCTTCAAAGAGTAAGCCTGCGGTCGGCTGTTTTCCTTTGTAACCGAGCAACTGCAACGCATTTAACACCTTGCGCAGCGCGGTCCTTTTTGCACGAGCAGGGCCAGGCCGATGGCAAGCCCGACAATCCTCGCAAGCCTGAGTTAGGGTTGTTCAACGAACACTCGTACGCACCCAAACCTTGCGGCCGAGCTTTGACGGCCCGGGTTTCCGGTTTTTCAGCAATTATCGTGGTCTGCAGACGTCATCGAATACGCACACAAATCTAAGGCTGATGGGGTCCGCCAACTTCATGCGGATGTGCGGTTTGATGCGCGGGAACGAGATCGGCTTCGCAGTCCGTTTCAAAGCACGCTTCGAATGTCGCATGCTCAATTTGAAATTCTTCTTTCAACATCGACCTAGCCCGGCCCTTCACTTTCTCGAATTGCTCAAGTGAAGCGCCTTCAGGGGTTACATGCGTTTCCAGCGCCCGGTGATGCTCGCCGATCGACCAAACATGAACATGATGTACTCCGTCGATCCCATCCAACTTTTCGAGTGCCAAAACGATCCGATCAAACTCCAGCTCGTCGGGAACCGCGCCCATCAAGAGCCGGACTGTCCGCGGCATCAGGGTCACCCCCTGCCAGATGACATAACCGGCGATGATTAGGGTGATGATCAGATCCGCGATGTAGAGATCGTATAGCAGGATCAGCGCGCCAGCAACGATCACACCGACCGACGCGAGAGCATCGGAGACGTTGTGCAGAAAGGCCGCCTTCATGTTGATGCTGTCATGCGAACCGCGATAGACGATGAAGGCAGTCACCAGATCGATGACCAGCGCTATGCCCGCCACGCCTATGACGGTCCATCCCTCGACCGGTTGGGGATCGGCGAACCGGTTGATTGCCTCCACCAACAGGTAGAAGCCGATGATAAGCAGCGTCGTGAGGTTGATGAGTGCGGCGACGACTTCGCCTTGCGCATAACCGAAGGTCATAAGTTTGTCGGCGGGTCGCCGCCCGATTTTGCGCGCGAACCAGGCCAGGCCAAGCGAAGCCGCATCGCTGAAATTGTGCAAGGCGTCGGCTATGAGCGCGAGCGACCCTGAGACGATCCCGCCAATGATTTGGGCAACTGTAAGCAAAACGTTGATCGCCACTGCAAAGATCAGCTGGCGATCGCTGAGATTTTCTTCGCCGTGACTATGTCCGGCGTGACCGTGGGATTGCTCCATTACTCGCGTCCCATTGTGAAGGGTTCAATGCTAAACGCGACTGCCGGTCGCTCTGCGGGATGCTCCAAACCCGAATTCGGAAGATCCACCGCGTCTGATAATTCATCAAGCCCGGCGAAAATGAGTGCGAGAAGGGCGAACCCGACGAGAAAAACAAGAAGCGATTTGAAGTGCCCCGCTGTGTGTGCCGCTTGATGAAGAAGCAAAGCTCTTACCGCCGCAGCCAGGAGCAACCCTGCAAGGACGGTGAGGAGCCAAGGCAGCCCGAAACTATCGACACTGTGTACCATCCAGAATGCCAACAGCGCAGAACCGATGAAGGCCAGAGCGAGACCGACCTGTAGCGCGATGCGGTCCATTCGGCTTGAGCTAGCGGCTATGAACCTGGAGCCAATCTGACGACTGACCAAGACATTCGCCATGGCCAACCCTGCCGCGGTGACTATTGCCAAAGTCACGGAAGCGGCTGCTGCAATACCGAGGGTCAAACCATAGCCGATCAGATCGACGATGGAGAAGATCGACGATACAGCAACATTGGACAAATCCTCGTCATGATCATGCTGCTTTCTTTTGCCGTCCGCGAAACGGCCTCTGAGATAGCCGGCTGCCTTGCACAGAAGAACATAGGCTCCTCCACCGAGCAAAAAGAGCACAGGGATGGCCCAGCTGTCGACTGCCGATTGGACGAACGGCGTAACCGCTAGCGCAGCGGTCGCAAACAGAACGCCCGCAGCAGCAGGATACAACAGATCGGACCGGCGCAATCCCGCCCCCACACGTTCGACCCACAACGTCCCTACGACCAAGCCGGTGCTTGCGAATATCGCAAGAAGCAAAACATGCGATCGGCTTTGTGTCTCAAAGATAGTGTCGAAAAGGCTCATTAGCTTTTCAAACCCCGTACCGCCGGAAGTTCGTCTGCGACTTTCTTCCGCGCGACAGGCAAATCTCCATCAAAATCTTTTCGGGGAGATGTCCTCATAAGCAAGGGCTGATCGTCATGATCCTCTTCGCGGTGGCTATGGCCGCTCCGTTCACCCTGATCTCGGTTGTCATTGCTCATCCGGCTCCTCCGGAGACTTGCAAAGGCTTCACCCACAGGAATATTACGGCAATAAAAGCCGCATTGGCTGCCCAGAACGCGAAGATGTGCCATCGACCAAAGCCTCTTTTCTCTTCGTCTCCCAACGAAAGAAAGAGAGCGTATAGCGCGGCCATCAGCACGACGAACGCGAGACTGACCCAGAAGAGTTGAAAATTCTCGATCGGCGTTCCGATGATGGTGAGCGGGATGAAGGCGAGCGTCATGGTCACGACATGGTCGCCGATCACGCTTGTGCTGGCGGAGGTCACCTGACCGGAGCGCGCGACGCTCCAGGTCGTGAACACCTCGGGCAGCGATGCGACGGCGGCAGTGATGAAAAGACCGCCGACGATATTCGGGATGCCGAGTGCGCTCACGATCCTTTCGGTCGAGAATACGGTGAAGTAGGCCCCGACCGCCAGGGCGCCGACGCCCGCTATGGCCATCCATTTCTCCTTTAGACTCCACTCTACCTCCTCTCCCTTCTCTCGGCCCCGAACGAGAGCCTGAAGGAGATAGGCGAGATACGCGATCAGCAGCAGCCATCCATCGATCGGCTGCAACCCGCGCCAAGGGGCGGGAAGCGTCAGTAGAGCGAAGACCGCGAGGATCGCCAGGTAAGGCAGCGCCTGGACGGTAAGAGCCCCCTTATCGACCGCGACGTAATGATCACGACGATGCTTCTTGTGCTCCTTGTCAGCACCTTCAAGGGCCCCTTTACGGGTCGCCAGATAAGCGGTCGTCACGATCACCGGAATCACCAGAACGGTCGAACCCAGCATGGCGCCAAGGCCGATATCGGACACATCACGAGCAGCGCTCGTCACATTGATGCCCATCTCTGGCGAAGCGGCGGCTAGACCTAAAAAGGAGCCCCCCGCCGCGACGGAGAACCCCCATTGCTTGCGTAATTTCTTGAGCGGTGCGGACAGGCGTTCCGCGCCCCAATGAGCGGCCCAGACGGCGGCGAGGAGAACCGCTGCCCAGACCGCGATCACTTGCGCCAGCCCTCGTGCTCTGTGCCCTCTTCCTCATGGATGTCCATATGCGCATCGCGCAGGATCTCGATGCCGCCGTAGATCGCTATGCAGGCCACACCGATCCCGACGACGAGATCGGGCCAATTCGATCCGGTGAAAAACACTACGATACCCGCTATGATAATCCCGCCGTTCGAAACGAAATCATTCAAACTGAACGTGGTGGCTGCACGTAAATTGACATCCTTATTCTGCAAACGTTTCAGCAGGTAAAGGCACCAGAGGTTCACCGCACCGGCAACCAGCGCCATCACCATCATGACGCCGCCGATCGGATCCGAACCCTCCATGAAGCGCCGGATGGCATCGAGAATCACACCGCCTGCGAACACAAGCAGCATGACCCCGGAAAAACGCGCGGCTCCGCGCTTCCAGACCCGGGAGCGGGTGAGCGCAAGCAGGCTCAATGCATAGACAATCGCGTCCGACGAATTGTCGAGCCCATTGGCAATCAGCGCGTTGGAATCGCCGATTACCCCGGTGATGAAAAACCCTATCGCAATCGCCACATTGAGCCAGAAAACGATCCAGAGAGTGCGGCGCTTTTCGGCCGAATCGAGGTTGAGTTCGCCTTCGCCGCTCATGACGCATTCCTTCCGTCTCTCGCCCAGCTTTCGGCGGCAACCCGCTCGACAGGTGTGAAAAACCTCATCTCCGCGCGGAATAGCGGATCGAAAAGCTTGGTGCCCCACTCTTCCCAACTACTATCGCCGACCATCGCGATCCGGCCGAAGCTGTCCTTGTGCTTCGCATCGAATTTCAGGTCGCGCCAGAGACCGCCCATATCCCAGCCAGAAAAGTCGGGAGCAAGTTCGATAAGCATCGGAACCGTCCCAGGAACTCGCGCCGCGACGCGCTCGAAAAACGGAACGAAGCGGTCATAGTCGCTATCGGAAAGCGTTCCGTCCGCCCTGATGAGCAACAGACCGTTATCTTCGATTGCGGTGAGCATGGCGATTTCTCCTCTTGAATGTTCCGCGCGACCGTCGAGCGGCTTTGGCGCGTCCTCTGGACAGCGGTAAAAGATGCGCTCGAAACCTCGATAGTTGCAGGTGAAGGGCCGTCCCGGGCTACAATCTTCGATCGTAAGATGGCGCACTTGCATTGGCCGCGCATGCCGTTCGAAGGGCTTATGGTCATGGTATATGCGATGGCCTCACCCTCATCGCGCCAGATGCCGACAGCGGACAGATCACCGTCCGAAGGTTGCACCTCTGCATAGAAGCCATCGGCGAAAAACACCCACGCCGTGCCCGTATCGCAGCCGGGCGTTCTGCCGAGGCTCCGCGCGCCCGCAATTGAGTCCGATACCGGATCGCTTCGAGACTTGTCAGTCCCGAAGCGATCTGAGGCAGACAAATTGACCTAGCTAACTTCAATTAGCCCTCCCCTTCAAGTAACATCCCGAAGTTCTTTACGTTCCTCAGGCGTGACGTTGCGACGCAGGCGGTCCCACCATCTTTGGCGCCAGCTTCGCTTCTCCTTGCCATCATCGAGTACCAGGCGAGCGATCGCTGGCAAAACGAACAGCGTGAGCGCAGTGGCTGTGATCAGCCCGCCGATAACCACCGTAGCCAAGGGACGTTGCACCTCAGCACCTGTTCCTGTGGCAATCGCCATCGGCACAAAACCCAGCGACGCCACCAACGCGGTCATGAGCACCGGTCGCAGTCGCGCCAGCGCGCCATCGGCAATCGCCTCATCCAGTGACATCCCGCTGTCGAGTCGCTGCCGGATCGCGGTCATCATGACGAGACCGTTGAGCACCGCCACGCCGGAAAGCGCGATAAAGCCGACCGCTGCCGACACCGAGAATGGCAAGCCTCGCAGCGCCAGAGCGAACACCCCGCCAGCCAAGGCCATGGGAATGGCACTGAACACGGCAAGCGCTGGAACCCATCCACCCAAAGCCATGAACAGCAAGAGGAGAACCAGAGCGAAGGCAATCGGGACGACGATGGTGAGCCGCGCCTGCGCTTCCTGCAGGTTCTGATACTGTCCGCCCCATTCGATGAAGGAGGCCGGCGGCATATCGACGCCGGTCGAAACCCTTTCCTGCGCTTCCTCAACAAAGGAGCCGAGATCGCGCTCGCGTACGTTGGCCGAGACGATCACAAGCCTTCGGCCCTGCTCTCGCCGAACCTCGGCAAGGCCATCGACGACCTGAAAATCGGCCAATGTCCGCAAAGGAACGGTGACCCCGTTTTCAAGCACGATCGGGAGCGCGCCGAGCTGGTCGAAATCGTCGCGCGTAGCATCCTCGAGGCGCACGACAACATCGAAACGGCGATCGCCCTCGAACACCAGTCCTGCTGGCCGCCCGCCGAGCGCGATAGCAACCGACTGTGCCACTTCCTCGACGGTCAGACCATAGCGCGCGATGGTCGGGCGATCGAAGGCGATGTCCAGCGTAGGAAAGCCGGTCACCTGCTGCACCTTCACGTCCGCGGCGCCTTCGACACCTCCAAGCACGCCCGCGACCTCGCCCGCAGCTTCGGTGAGCGCAGTGAGGTCATCGCCGTAGAGCTTGACCGCGACATCGCCGCGCACACCGGCGATCAGCTCGTTGAAGCGCAGCTCGATAGGCTGGCTGAACTCGTAGAGATTGCCGATGAGGCCTCCGAGCGCGCTTTCCATTTCACCAACAAGCTCATCTTTCGGCAAATCGGGATCGGGCCATTCGTCGCGAGGCTTCAGGATGACATAAGCGTCCGAAGCATTGGGGGGCATTGGATCGCTGGCGACTTCGGCCGTGCCCGTCCGTGAGAACACAAGATCAACTTGGGGAAACTCTTCGAGCCGGTCTTCGACCCGCCGCTGCATCGCCAGCGAGCGTTCGAGCGATGTCGAGGGGATGCGCAAGGATTGCACCGCGATGTCGCGTTCATCGAGCTGCGGGGTGAACTCGCTGCCCAGAAAGCCGAACACAAAAACCGCTACTGTGAAGAGACCAACCCCGGCACCAATCATCGGCCAGGGCCGCGCAATGACCTTGCGCACGGCGGGACCGTAGCGCTCTTTGGCCCAGCGAATGGGCTTCACCTCCTTTTCGGTCAGCTTCTTGTTGAGCAGGACCGCAATCATCGCTGGCACGAAGGTCAATGAAAGAACGAAGGCCGAAGCCAGCGCGAGCATCATCGTGATCGCCATGGGCGAGAACGTCTTGCCCTCGACCCCGGTAAAGGTCAGCAGCGGCGCGAAGACGAGGAAGATAATCGCCTGACCGTAGACGGTCGGTTTGATCATTTCCTGCGCTGCGAGACGCGTTTCGGTCAGCCGCTCACCCAAGGTAAGCAAGCGTCCTTCGCGATGTTGCCGGGCCGCAAGCCGGGCGACGCTGTTCTCGACAATGATGACCGCACCATCGACGATCAGCCCGAAGTCGAGCGCGCCCAGGCTCATCAGATTACCTGAGACACCAAGCCGGTTCATCCCCACCGCTGCCATCAGCATCGAAACGGGAATGACCAGTGCGGTGATTATGGCGGCGCGGATATTGCCGAGCAAGAGGAACAGGACGGCGATCACGAGCAATGCGCCTTCGAGCAGGTTCTTTTCGACGGTGGAGATCGTCGCATCGACTAGTGAGGAACGATTGTAGACAATCTCAGCGACAACTCCGTCCGGAAGCGATGCGCGGACCTCTTCAAGTCTCTCGGCAGCACCAGCCGCAACGGTCCGGCTGTTCTCGCCCGCGCGCATCAACACGGTTCCCACCACCGCCTCTTCACCGTTCAGTGAAGCAGCACCGGTTCGCAGGTCGCCGCCGATCTCCACATCGGCCACATCGCCGATGCGGATGGGCACGCCCTCGCGGGTCGCAATGACGGCTTCTTCGATGTCGGCAATGCTGCCCAGCCTCGCGTCCACGCGGACAAGCAGGGCTTCGTCGGCACGATCGACGAAATTGGCGCCTGCCGCCAGATTGGCGGCTTCTAGAGCATCGATGAGTGAGTCGAATGACAGGCCATAGCCGGTGAGACGTGCCGGATCGGGCTGAACAAGGAATTGCTTTTCGAACCCGCCAATCGAATCCACGCCGGCCACGCCGTCGATCGAGCGCATCAACGGCGCGACCACCCAATCCTGCACAGTGCGCAGATAGGCCGCCTTAGCCACCTCACTCTCGAGGCGGTCGCCGCGTTCGGTGATGAAGCTGCCATCGGACTGCCAGCCTGTGCGGCCACCAGTGGTCGCACCCTTGCCACCGGGATGCTCATACTCGATCGTATACATCAGCACTTCGCCAAGGCCGGTGGAGATCGGCCCCATGGTAGGCTCCGCTCCTTCGGGCAATGAAGCGCCAATCGGCGCGAGCCGTTCGTTCACCTGCTGCCGGGCGAAGTAGAGGTCGGTGCCCTCCTCGAAAATCGCGGTGACCTGGCTGAAGCCGTTGCGCGAAATCGATCGTGTCATCTCCAGGCCTTCGATCCCGGCAAGTCCGGTTTCGATGGGGAAGGTCACCTGCGTCTCGACCTGCGAAGGTGAGAGCGCGGCAGCGCTGGTGTTGATCTGGACCTGCGTGTTGGTGATGTCGGGAACCGCGTCGATCGGCAGGCGCACCAGATTGAACGCTCCGTAGATCGCTGCGAACACGGTCAGGACGATGATCGCCCAGCGGAAACGAACGGCGACATCGAGGATGACTCCGATCGGGCCGTGACGGTGGCTACCTTCGTCCGAAGACATGGGAGAAGATGCCGTGGTTTGATCAATGGCCATGTTCTGCGCCCTCCTTTTCGAGCTCGGACTTCAACAGGAAGGCATTGGCAGTCGCGATCCGCTGACCGGGCTCGAGCCCGGAGAGGATCGTCACCATTCCGGCAGACCGGCTGCCGATCTCGACCTCCCGAGCCTGAAATCCGCGTCGTGTCCGCACGAAGACAACATCGCGTCCTTCGAGCACCTGCACAGCATCTTCGGGTACCGCGATACGGCTCTGGTCCAATTCGCCCGAGGGGCGAATACGCGCCTGAAGGAACGATCCGGGCTGCAGACCGGGAACGGCGCGCGTCAAGGTAAGAACCGCTGTCGCGCTACGGCTCTCGGCATCGAGCGAAGGCGTTACCGACCGGACGCGAGCGCCGATCTCCCTTCCATCGCCGAGGATCAACGCAGCCTCGTCGCCAGGCTGGATGCGTGAAGCATCTTCGGAAGGCAGCGCAACCTCGATCTGCAAGCCGCTGGGATTGACCACGCTGTAAAGCTCCTCCCCGGCGTCGACGAACGAGCCGAGCACGATTGGAGCGGCGGTCACACGGCCCGAAAGCGGACTGGTGACAGCGAGCGAGCGTCCATCGCCGCTCACGCCTGCCGCGGCGACGGCCGCCTGCGACCGGTTCAGTTCGGAACGGGCAACGTCAAGATTGGCGCGCGCCGCTTCGAGATCCTGGCGTGCGGTCACGTTGGCTTCGAATAGCCGGCGCTCCCGTTCATAGGCCGCCGAAAGCTCGGTTACGCGGGCGCGGGCGGCACTAAGCTGGGAAGCGAGTGCAGCCGCATCGGCGCTTTCGATCCGAGCGACGGTCTCGCCCTGCCGGACATAATCGCCAAGCGTCTTGCCAACGCTGCGCACGACACCGGAAGCCCGTGCATCGATGCGTGCGCTGGCGGTCGGACTTGCCGCAACCGTTGCAGGAAATACGAGTTCGACAGCGGCACCCGTTTGCACCGCTGCGACCTCGATCTCGGCGGTGCGGATCTGCTCTTGCTCGATTAGCACGAGCCCCTCGGGCAGTTCTGTCTCTGCGACCTCTTCGTCCGCGTGGGTGTCGACCTGGCTGTCAGGCCAGAACATCAGCATCAAGGCCGAAACAAGTATGACAATTCCGGCGATGATCGCCAGTCTTTTGCGGTTCATTTTGGTATTCCTCATTGTGCGGCCAGCCTGATCAGTTCGGCGGCAGCTTGTCCCCGGTCTTCTTGCGCAGCAATCAACGCCTCGCGAATGGCATCGCGCGCTTCGGCTGCGCTCAACACTTCGATCAACGGAAAACGGCCATTGCGATAACCGATGCGGACGAGCCGAAGAGCCTCCTCGGCCTGGGGGAGTGATGTCGTGGAAAGCGTCTCGACGCGCGCTTCGGCAGCAAGATATTGCGATCGTGCGCGCGTCACGGCTTGCTCGAAATCGGCCAACGCTACAGCCTCGCGAGCATTGGCGGCGCGCAGCCTTGCTTCGGCTGCAGCGATATTGCCCTGATTACGATTCAAGAAGGGAAGCGGGATCGAGACACCGAGAAGAAAGGCACTGTCATTGCTTTCCTCGAAGCGTCGAACACCGGCGGAAACGACGGGATCGGGAATGCGCAGGCTGCGCTCACGATCGATCTCGGCGGCGGCGGCGGTGCTTTCCGCACGCGCCACTCGCAATTGCAGACCGCTTGCTGTCGCCATTACAGCACCGGGCGGTTCGATCCCGGGGAACCTGCTCGGAACAAGCGGCGGCGCCCCCTGATCGCCCCATAGCGAGGCGAGGGCCGTTCGGGCTGCAAGACTTGTCGCTTCGGCGGCCTGAAGTTCGGCTTGCGCTTCCGCCAAGGCCGCTTCGGCCCGAAGAGCACGGAGCGGGGGCTCGCGCCCGACTTCTACGAGGAGACCGGCAATGCGGGCGAGCTCTTCGTTTCGCTCAACCACATCGAGGGCCAGTTCGACGCGCGAGGCTGCTGCAGCCGCTGCTACGTAGCGTTCACGGACAAGAAATCCGAGTTCGGCCCCCGCAAGGTCAGCCCGCAGATCCGCCAGCTGTGCCTGCGCCCGGGCAGCCTCGACGCGTGTGCCGCGTTTACCTCCAAGTTCGAGCCGCTGTCCGACAGCAAGCGTATATTCGGTGGCGCTTAGCCCGGAGAAGGCCCCACTCCCGGCGATGTTCTCGACCTCGAGCGATATTTCAGGGTTGGGCCGCAACCGCGCCTGTCCGACAAGAGCCTGCGCCGCCTCGGCTTCCGCTCGAGGGCCGACGATGCGCGGGTTTAACTCGGTGTTAGCGGGTTCGGCAACCACGCCTGTCCGGCCCAACGCCTCGTCGAGCGTCAGAAGCTCCCGCTCCTGCGCTGCCACAGGCGTGACAATTGCGGCGAGGGTTAGCCCTGCTATCAGGGCCCCTCGCCATTTGATGGCTGGCATTTTTCAAAACTCTCTCTGCTGACAAATCGAAATGCGCTGCGTCAAGCAGCGCAGTGACGGTCGTCAGGCGCGAGGAGGGCGTTTGGGTAAATTGCTCGCATCGCCGAATAATTCTTCGGCCATATGCGACCCAACCGTGATGTTAAGCCGGTCGGGCATGTCGTTTAAAAGCTTCGATTTCAGTGCTGCGGCGACGTGATGGCAATGCCCGTGGGCGCATTCCTGCTGCTCCGGGCTTTCGTTTTGCGGGCTCTCGTCCGCATCAATGTCGAACATCTGGACCGAATAGGCTATTTCTGACAGCTCGTCCGCACATTGCGCTGCTTCGACCGCCGGAGACGCCATCAGCGCTGCGACCGCCAAAAGGGCGGCGACAATCCTGACGGGAATCAAGGCGTTCAGATCGAACATCCTGTGGCCCCTAACAAGGTGAAACGAAAGTTGAAACAAAAATCTTCTCGGTTGCTGTAATGTGATATTGTCACGAAGCGTCCGGACAATGAATATTGTTCGAGTAGTTTCTTTTTCGACCAAATTCCATGGAATGAATGCAGCGTTCTTATAAGGCGAAAGCTGATTAATATTCAAATTACCCAAGTTCCGTCATAATCAGCCATCCAATCCTAGATCACGACATCAGAATCTGGATTATCACGATGATAACGCTTCCAGCGACTGGAGGTGCAAGCACTTTTTTTGCTGTCTGGGTTCGGTGTCCATAGTCCCATTATAGCTTTCGCGTCAGCGACCCGCGGAAGAGGCGGCTGGGTTTCGAGAAAGCGTTTCGATGATTTTGCATTCGGAAACCTCGCCGCCCGTGCAGGCCGCGACCACACTTCTCAGTTCGGAACGAAGCGCTTGTAGCCGACTGATGCGCTCGTCCACGGCTCGAAGGTGCCGCAAAGCGATGTCACCCGCCTCGTCACAGCTCTGATCCGGTCTCGCCTTCACGCTTAAAAGCGAGCGTGTTTCATCGATCGAAAACCCCAATTTTCGAGCATGCCGAATAAAGGAAAGGCGCTCGACGTCCTGCTCTTTGTAGGTTCGCTGCCCCGCTGCCGTACGCGCGGCTTCGGGCATCAGTCCGATATCCTCATAAAACCTTATCGTATTGACCTTGGTGCCCGTCGCCTTCGAAAGACCTCCGATAAGCATGAACTCACTCCTCCAGCTCCGAAACCGCGAACCATTCGCAATTTTGGCTTGCTCCTACAGTTGCTAGAGGTGTTACCTAATGCCTCATGTCGAATAACGAAACATCGGATTGCGGCTGCACAGGCGATACGCAAAGAGCAGGCGCAGACCCCGCCTATCGCCGCGCCCTTTGGATCGTCGTATTGCTCAATCTGGGCTTTGGCGTTTTCGAGGCCTTCGGCGGGTTTCTGGCGGACAGCCAAGCGCTCAAGGCCGACGCTCTCGACTTCATCGGCGATGGATCGATCACGCTCATCGGCATCCTTGCTCTTGCGTGGACTGCCCGCACGCGCGCCCGGGTCGCGCTGGCACAGGGGCTGTTTCTGGGCGTACTAGGCCTCGGAGTGATCGGTCTGGCGGTCTGGCGATCGCTTAACGCGGTCGCGCCGGAAGCCGGCTTGATGGGCGGGATCGCCGTCGCAGCCTTGATAGTCAACATCGCGGCGGCGCTTGTGCTGATGCGGTTTCGCGAAGGCGACGCACATGTATCCGCGATCTGGCTGTTCAGCCGCAATGACGCGATCGCCAATGTCGGAGTGATCATCGCTGCTGCCCTGGTCGCCTGGACCGGGCAAGCCTGGCCCGATCTGCTGGTCGCAGCGGTGATCGCACTGATCTTCCTGCATTCGGCCTATCTTATTGTCCGGCGTGCCACCGAGGAACTTCGCGCGCAGCATGTTTCGGCTCTCGGAAAGGCCGCCTCCAAATGACGCTACGTGCTTTTGCGGTCCAATTGATCGCTTTCCTGTCGATCGCAGTCGCAATGCCCGCTTCTGCAGGCACGCATGACGCGGTTCAGACGACCTGGCGCCTGCTCGATTACATCGCCGTGGATTACACCGAAGCCGTTAGCGGCGGTGAAGTCACGAACGAGCTGGAGTATGCCGAAATGCAGGAATTTTCTGCCTCGGTAGCCGAACGCATGGCTGCCCTGCCCGCAAACGCGCACCGTGCCCAGCTGGTTGCGGAGGCAGAGGCTCTCGTCGAGTCAATCTCGACGAAGGTGGAGCCTGCTGTCGTCGCACGAGACGCGCGCAGATTGGCAAGCGAGCTGATCGCGGCGTTTCCCGTTCCGCTTGCTCCCGAGGCGGCACCCGACCTCGCGCGAGGTGCCGCGCTGTACGCCCAGAACTGCGCAAGCTGTCATGGCGTGAGCGGAGGAGGCGACGGCCCCGCGGCAGAGGGACTCGATCCCCCGCCAATCGCGTTCGACGACGTCGTCCGTGCCCGCGAGCGAAGCGCTTTCGCGCTCTACCAGGTCATTGGACAGGGTCTGGAGGGAACGGCCATGCCGGGCTTTTCCGATCTCGGGGCGGAAGATCGCTGGAGCCTGGCCTACTATTCAGGGTCGATCGCATTTGAGGATGTGGAGCGCGGCAGACGGATCTGGAACGACGATCCGGAAATCCGGGCGCGTATTCCTGACCTCGCCGCTCTATCCGGCCTTACGCCGGCAACCCTTGGCGAGGCGATCAGCACCGAGCGTGCCGATGCCGTTATGGCCTATTTGCGGGCTCATCCCGAAGCCATGGCGAGCGATACGACCGGCTCACTCGCTTTGGCACGCAAACGCTTGCAGCAAAGTCTTGCCGCTTACGAAGCGGGTAATGAGGCCGAAGCGCGCGAACTCGCACTCTCGGCCTATCTGGATGGCTTCGAACCATTGGAAGCCGTTTTAAGCACGCGCGATGCAGACCTGCTCGCATCTGTCGAAACCGGCATGGCGGAGCTTCGAGCGGCAATAGGTCGCGGGGATCCGCTGGCCGCCGTCGCCCAAAGGGTGAATGCGCTCGACGTTCTTTTCTACCGCGCCGAGACGGTCCTCGCCCCGGACAATGCCAGTGAGGCGTCGGCATTCGCAGGAGCCTTTGCGATCCTGTTGCGCGAAGGGCTCGAGGCATTGCTGATCGTGATCGCGATGATCGCGTTCCTGCGCAAGGCCGAGAGAACGGAAGTTCTGCCCTTCGTCCATGGCGGATGGCTGTCGGCCCTTGTCGCCGGTGGCCTGACTTGGGTGGCAGCGACTTACCTGATCGGCATAAGTGGAGCAGGCCGTGAACTCGTAGAGGGGTTCGGATCGCTTTTTGCCGCGCTCGTCCTGCTGTCGGTCGGTATTTGGATGCACGGCAAGTCGCAGGCCGGCGAATGGCAACGCTATATCCAGAAAACCATGCAGCACGCTCTCTCGCGCAGGTCCGCATGGTTTCTGTTCGGGCTGGCGTTTCTGGTGGTTTATCGGGAGGTCTTTGAAACGATTCTCTTCTTCGCGGCGCTCTGGACTCAGGGGCATGCCGACGCAATTCTCGGCGGCGCCGCCTCCGCAGTCGTGTTGCTCGGACTAATCGCCTGGGCGATGCTGCGCTACAGCCGCCGACTGCCGATCGGAACCTTCTTCGCGTACAGCTCGATCCTGATCGGCATTCTTGCCGTCGTTCTGGCCGGGAAGGGCATTTCGGGCCTCCAGGAAGCCGGTCTGCTGGGCATCACCCCGCTTCCGGACCTGCCCCGCGTTCCGATTCTGGGCATTGCACCAGCACTCGAGCCGGTGGCAGCGCAAATCCTCACACTCGCCCTGATCACGCTGGGTTATTGGCGCAACAGAACGAAAGGCCTGCAAGTGCGGACGCCGCAAGCCGAATCCGGCTAGCGGCGCTCCGGTCGCAGGAAAGCGATATGATCGACAGACGTTCCATTCTTGGCGGTGCGATGCTTGGCGCAGGTGCATTGGGGATAGCCGCATATGCCGGGCGCGACCTATTGATAGGCAAGAAAGCAACGCTTGCTTCGGGAACGGCACGCTCGCAACTTCTCATTCCTCCTCTTTATTCAGGCGAACGAGAAGGCGGCGAGAGGGTTTTCGATCTCAATCTGCGCCACGGCGTCTCGCAATTTTTTGACGGGATCGAAACGCCAACCATCGGCATCAACCAGCCCTATCTCGGCCCCACGCTTGAACTGAACGCGGGCGATACGGTGCGGATGAATGTCACGAGCGATCTATCCGAAACGGCGACCGTCCACTGGCACGGCTTTCATCTGCCTGCGCGCGCCGATGGCGGACCGCATCAACCGATCGAGCCAGGAGGCAGCTGGACCGCGCGTTTCGATGTCCGCCAGCGCGCATCGATGTTCTGGTATCATTCGCATGCGCACCGTCGCTCTGGGCCACAGGTCTATCAGGGTCTGGCCGGAATGATCTACGTCCGCGACAGCGCGAGCGAGGCGCTCGACCTTCCAAACGACTATGGCATCGATGATATACCGCTGGTCGTTCAGGACCGCGCTTTCGCGAGCGATGGAAGCCTCATTTACTCCACACGTATGCACAATGTCATGATGGGGATGATGGGTGATACGATGCTGGTCAATGGCATCGTCGAACCCGTCTTTGAAGCAAAGTCTGATCGCCTTCGGCTGCGTCTGGTCAATGGCTCGAACGCACGCTTTTACCGTTTCGGGTTCGACGATGGCCGCAGCTTCCATCAGATCGGAACCGACGGCGGTTTGCTCGCCGCGCCGCTGCCAACCGACAATGTTGTTCTCGCCCCGGGCGAACGCGCGCAGGTAATCGTCGATGTCAGCGACGGAAGGCCGGTTTCGCTGCTTGCGGACGGGCTCGAAATCATGGGCATGGGAAATAGGGGCCGGGGAATGAGAGGGCCCGGACCCACGCGCGATTCCGACCGGCCGGTGGACAATTGGATGATGGGCGAACGGGAGCGTCGCGATGGGATGATGGGCGGTATGATGGATGAAAGGCGTCGCTTTACCGTGCTGGACATCCGGCCGGCCGCAAGCCGCAGGCGGGCGATCGCTATGCCGCGCCAGCTCGCTACCTTGCCTCAGATCGATCCAGGCGACGCGGTCCGGACGCGCCGTTTCGTTCTCGATATGGGCATGGGAATGCGCATGATGCGTGGAGGCGGTTTTACCATCAACGGCAAATCGATGGACATGCAGCGTATCGACGAGACAGTGCGGGTCAATACCACCGAAATCTGGCAGGTCGAGAATGCCTCGATGATGGCGCATCCGTTCCACATTCATGATGTGCAGTTCCGTATCCTCGACCGGAACGGCCGGGCACCTGAGGCGGCGGAACAGGGGTTAAAGGACACGGTCGTCGTCTATCCGGGCGAGACCGTGCGGCTCCTTTTGCGGTTCGAGGACTACACCGACCCGGATTTGCCTTACATGTACCACTGCCACATCCTCGAGCACGAAGATGCCGGCATGATGGGGCAATTCACCGTCACAGCCTGAATCAGTAGCCGAGCAGAAGACCTGCCACCGACAGCCTCCAGGCCCTCACCAATGCGAGAACCATTCCATGAAAGCATCCGATCTTCTTGTCGCCGCGTTGGAAGCCGAAGGCGTCGAGTATATCTTCGCGGTTCCGGGCGAAGAAAACCTCGATCTTCTGGAGTCACTGCGGACCTCGTCGATCCGTCTGATCGTTACCCGGCACGAGCAAGGGGCAGGGTTCATGGCGGCAACCTATGGACGTCTTACCGGTAAAGCCGGCGTATGCCTTGCCACGCTGGGACCAGGGGCGACAAACCTCACGACGCCCGCAGCTTATGCCGCTCTGGGCGCTTTCCCTCTGGTCATGATAACCGGCCAAAAACCCATCAAGGTCTCGAAGCAGGCGCAGTTCCAGATCGTCGATGTTGTCTCGCTTTTCACTCCCTTGTGCAAGATGGCGAAGCAGATCGTGAATGGGGAGCGCATTCCTTCGCTCGTGCGCGAAGGTTTCAGGAGAGCTCAGGAAGAGCGACCCGGTGCAGTTCTGCTGGAACTGCCTGAAGATATTGCCGAGGAAGAAACCTCCGAACCGGTCGTTGCGCCCCACCCCCGCCAATATGCGGTGGCCGGAGATGCCGCGCTAGACGAAGCTGCCGAGCGAATTCTCGCCGCCGATCGCCCGCTGCTTTTGGTTGGTGCCGGGGCCAACCGACGTAGCGCCTGCAAGGCGCTCCGAAAGTTCGTCGACGATACCCAATTTCCGTTTTTTAATACGCAGATGGGCAAGGGAGTGCTCGATGAGGCAAGCCCCCTGTATCTGGGAACGGCGGCTCTATCGTCGGATGACTATGTTCATTGTGCCATCGATCGCGCAGACCTGATCGTCAATATCGGCCATGACGTGGTCGAGAAACCGCCCTTTTACATGGAGCCTGACGGACGCACCGTTATCCATATAAATTACAAGGCCGCAGAGGTCGACCAGGTCTATTTTCCGCAGCTGGAAGTCATTGGCGATATTGCCGGATCTGTCGAGCGACTAGGAAACCGGCTGCGCGGCAAACACCCTAGTGACCCGGCAGCCTACGCCAAAGTCCATGAGGACATCGCGGCGCACATCCGCCAAGGCAGCGACGATGGCCGCTTTCCGATGGTGCCCCAGCGCATCGTTGCAGATGTACGGGCGGTCATGGGCCGCGACGACATCGTCGCACTCGACAACGGCATCTACAAGATCTGGTTCGCCCGCAACTATATCGCGCATGAGCCGAACACGATTCTGCTCGACAACGCGCTGGCGACGATGGGAGCGGGTCTCCCCTCGGCGATGATGGCAGCGATGCTGTCGCCCGAGCGCCGCGTGCTCGCCGTATGCGGCGATGGCGGGTTCATGATGAATTCGCAGGAGGTGGAAACCGCGGTCAGGCTCGGCCTCAACCTCGTCGTACTCATCCTCAATGATTCCGCTTACGGTATGATCCGGTGGAAGCAGGAAGAACTTGGCTTTCCCGATTACGGTCTGAGCTTCGCCAACCCCGACTTCGTTACCTATGCGAAGAGTTATGGTGCGACGGGCCACCGGATCGAAAGCAGCGAAGCACTGGTACCGACCTTGAATGAAGGGTTTGAAAGCGGCGGCGTTCACCTTGTCGACTTGCCGGTGGATTACTCCGAGAACCGCAAGGTTCTGATCGATGAACTCAAGGCGATGGAGTGTCCCCAATGACGTGGCAGGTCCTCAATCCCTACGACCAGGAATGCATTGGCAGCGTTGAGCTGGTCGACTGGCCGCAAGTCGATCGTTGGCTCGACGAGGCGCGCGCGCTGCACGAAGACCGACAAGCGCGGCTCCCCGCGCATGAACGCATCGCCATCCTGCAGCGCGCCATCGGGCTGATGCGCGAGCGCGCGGAGACACTGGCAATGCAGATTGCGCTCGAGGGCGGTAAACCCATCGTCGACGCGCGCGTGGAAACCAGTCGCGCCATTCAGAGCGTCGAATTGTGCATACACGAATTGTTCGCCAGCGGCGGGCGCGAAATCCCGATGGACCTGACGCAGGCGGGGGCAGGACGCAAAGCCTATACCTTCCGTGAGCCGATTGGGCCGGTCGTGGCGATCTCCGCTTTCAATCATCCTCTGAACCTGATCGCCCATCAGGTGGGACCGGCAGTCGCAAGCGGATGCCCTGTTCTGGTGAAACCGGCCAAGGACACGCCCCTTTCCTGCAAGAGCTTCGTCGAAATCCTTTATGAAGCCGGACTCGATGAACGCTGGTGCCGCTTTGTGCCATGTTCGAACGATGTCGCCGAACAAATGGTCATCGATTCGCGGACGGCATTTTTCTCCTTCATCGGTTCGGCCAGAGTTGGCTGGATGCTCCGCTCCAAACTGGCGCCGGGCACCCGCCTGGCACTGGAACACGGTGGCGCGGCTCCGGTCCTCGTCGATGAGGGCGTCGCAAGCGGCAAGGTAATTCCTCCTCTCCTGAAAGGCGGCTTTTATCATTCTGGACAAGTCTGCGTCTCGGTGCAGCGCGTGTTCGTTCCGCGCGCCGAACTGCCGGACTTCGCTGCCGAGCTCGCTGAGGGAGCAGAAGCGCTGACTGTGGGCGATCCGACCAAAGCGGAAACCCAATGCGGTCCGCTCATTCGTCCTGCCGAAGTCGACCGCGTCGCATCCTGGGTCGATGCAGCCGTTCAGGGCGGCGCCAGGCTCGCCGCAGGGGGTAAGCGCATGGGTTCCACCCTTTACCAGCCCACGGTCCTTGTCGATCCGCCGTGCGACGCCGATGTATCGCAGAAGGAAGTGTTTGGCCCTGTGGTCTGCATTTACGGATACGACGACGTCGATGCTGCGATCGGCCAAGCGAACGCGCTTCCCTACGCCTTTCAGGCGGCTGTGTTTTCCGACCGAATGTCCTGGGCCGATTACTGCGTCGAAACGCTGGCCGCGTCAGCCGTAATGGTCAACGATCATACCGCATTTCGCGTCGACTGGATGCCGTTCGCAGGACGTCGTCAGTCGGGTCTCGGAACAGGCGGTATAGGTTATACGATGGTCGATATGAGCGAAGAAAAGATGGTGGTCGTGAATGCACCATCCAGCGTCCGATGACCTTGAGCGCGGCGAAACGGCTTGCGCCCGTTTTGATTCTGGTTAGCTTCGGCCTCGACCAATTGTCGAAAACCTGGGCGCATTCTTTGGTTGGTTCGGGTAACGTGATCGCAGTGTTCCCGGGCTTCAATCTAGTCGCCATCGCCAATAGCGGCGTGGCTTTCGGACTGGCCGGTGGAGCAGCCCCCGTGATCCTTATCGCGATCGGCGTTCTGCTTTCGGGCATGCTCGGGATTTGGCTGATGAGAACCCGATCCCCCATCCATGCGCTCGGCTTGAGCTTGGCGATTGGCGGAGCGCTCGGCAACGTTGCAGACAGGCTGATGTTTGGCGCCGTCAGGGACTTTATCGATTTGTACTGGGACAATTTTCATTGGCCATCATTCAATCTGGCCGACGTCGCGATCGTAGCGGGACTGGGGCTTTTGATCCTGGTGGGCGAAGACCAGCCTGAAACCAGCGCGAATACGAGCTGATTAAGACCGGACGCAATGAGAAAAGACGAACGCTTCCGCATAGCGCGGAAGGTCGCCACACCAGCACGCTGGCGATGCCGTCTATCGCGTCTGAACGCCGCTTGGTCGCGATCTCGGTTGCACCTACAGCAACTGTAGCACCCATCTGTACGTGTAGCTGCGTTGCTTTAGCGCTCACCACAGGAGATTTTCAATGACACTTCAACTTGGCGACACCGCACCCGATTTCGAGGCCGACACAACCGATGGCACGCTCAAATTCCATGAATGGATGGGTGACGACTGGGCGGTGCTGTTCTCGCACCCTGCGGATTTCACTCCTGTTTGCACGACGGAACTTGGTGAGGTTGCCCGCCTCAAGCCTGAATTCGACAAACGCGGCGTCAAAGTGATCGGTCTCAGCGTCGATCCGCTCGAAGATCATCGAGCTTGGGCGGGCGACATTGCCGAAACCCAGGGTCATGCTCTCAACTTTCCGCTGGTCGCGGACCCGGATCGTGAAATCGCTGATCTCTATGGAATGATCCATCCGCAGGCTGATGATTCATTCACCGTCCGCTCGGTGTTCATCATCGGTCCCGATAAGAAAGTGAAACTTACGCTCACTTATCCCGCGAGCACGGGACGAAATTTCGAAGAGATCTTGCGGATTATCGATTCGCTGCAACTGACGGCGGACCACAGCGTGGCCACACCTGTGAACTGGCAGCAGGGCGAGGACGTCATCATCGTGCCTTCGCTCAGCGATGAAGAAGCGCGTGAGAAATTCCCCAAAGGCTGGGAGACGGTAAAACCTTATCTGCGCGTCACACCGCAGCCGCAGGATTGATCGCAGCATAAGGGGCAATGCGAGACTTATCGGCGGGAGCATAATCAAAAGCGCGCCGGTTGGTTTTGCCGTGCCTGGCTCGGCACCGATATGCCAAATCGAGAGGACGGTATTGGTCTATGAAACGTTCCATAAAACAGAGCGAAGAACTCATACCGCGAGGGCCCTTCGACAGCACACTCCATTTCCTGAGGCGGCCCTATGACTTCGTAAACACGGTCTGCTCGCGAACCGGTGGCAATATGTTCGAAACCCGCCTGTTGCTCCGGCGGACTGTGTGCCTGCGCGGCGAAGCTGCGGCCGAGATGTTCTACGATAAAGCGCGAATGTCGCGCGACGGCGCGATGCCGGAACCGGTTCGGGCGACTTTGACTGGCAAGGGCGGAGTCCAGGGTCTGGATGGCGAGCGGCATCTGCGGCGCAAGGAAATGTTCGTGTCGTTGCTGACGCAAGAGCGTGTCGAGGCTCTGGGAGAGAAATTCGAGAAAATGTGGTTGGCCCAGCTCCCGGCATGGACCCGGGAATCGCAGGTAATCTTCTACGAAGCGCTGCATCCCATATTGGCCGAAGCAGTGTGCGACTGGGCCGGTGTGCCACTACCGGCTGAAGAGCGCATCAAGCGAACTCGCGACCTTGTTCTACTCTTCGACCGCGCGGCCGCGCTCGGCTTGGGCCATTTTCGGGCCCGGCGCGCTCGCAGCCGTTCCGAAGCGTGGCTTGCTCGCGTCATCAAGGATGCGCGTGACCGCCGTCTGGTCCCACCCGCTGAATCGGCGCTGGCTGTGATTGCTGCGCACCGGGATGAGGATGGTGCGCTGCTAAGTCCCAGGATCGCTGCCGTCGAACTGCTGAACGTTCTGCGCCCAACCGTCGCTACGTCTGTCTATATCACTCTCCTGGCGCATGCTCTCCATTCATTTCCCGATGTGGCTCCGACCCCTGCATCCGATCGCTCTGAGTTAGGCCGTTTCGTGCAGGAAGTGCGCCGGTTCTATCCGTTCTTCCCTGCGGTCGCTGCCAGGAGCCGAAAGGACTTTCGCTGGCGAAATGTCCGTTTTCCCGCCGGCCGACGTTTCCTGCTCGACTTACACGCAACCAACACTGATCCTCATCTCTGGAACGAGCCGGAAATCGTCAATCCGGATCGCTTTCGCAAGGAAGACTTTTCCGCGTTCGCATTAATCCCTCAGGGCGGCGGCGATGTCTCGAAAAATCATCGCTGCCCCGGTGAGACAGTCGTGCTCGAAGTGATGGAGCGCTCGTTGCGAATGCTTCTTTGCGAAATGGAATATCGGCTTCCCGCGCAGGATCTGCGCATCGATCGTTCCCGGATGCCGGCGCTGCCAGGCAGCAAGATCATTCTCGAGGATATCCGGCGCAGTGAGCGGTCTTTGAAAGAGACTTGAGGAGAGCCGGGAACGCGTTGAGATCTCTCAGAAAGGAACGTCCGATTGCACAGCAGCTAAGACGAAATCGCTCTTTGAGAAGCACCGACGCCTCATGGGAGGGCAACATGATGCTCGGATTTGGCTGGGCACTTCTCGACGCCCAAACAGGAGAGAACCGTCCGCACAGTCATCTGGCACACCAGATCAGTCTTTCGCTGGTCGACTCTTGCAGCATTAACGCTGACCGAGATCTTCGCTTGTCGCCCGGTGAAGCTGTTCTCATCCCTGCCACCACGGTTCACCGCTTGACGCCATCCGGTGCCATCCTGCGAAATCTGTATGTCGATCCGTTTTTCATGGGAACCCGTGACCTCAACAAGAGTGTTGGACTGGAACGGCTTTCGACCGCTGAAGCGAATGCATTGGCTCTGGTTGGATCTGGGAACGAGGCCCGCAAATGGATGGAAGGCTTTTTGAACCGGAAGGGTTCGAGCCAAATCGACCCGCGCCTCCGCTCTACGCTGCAACGGATCGAACCCGGGGCGACACCTTCGGAATTGGCCAAAGCCGTCGGTGTTTCGACCACGCGGATGCGGGAAATTGCGGTTCGGGATTTTGGAGTGCCGACAACCAAGCTCCTGCAATGGTTACAGGTTCAGCGTGCCATCGAGAGCTTCGACCAATCTCATAGTGTCGCTGCCGCAGCGGCCGCGGGTGGGTTTTCCGATCAAGCGCACTTTACCCGTCGTTTGGTCGAATGGTTCGGCGTGACGCCATCACTGGGTCTTGCAAAAATCGCGATTACCATCGTGCGTTAAAACACCACCGAAACGTTCAAGACCGGTGGGCGACGGGAGCGTAAATGGATCCATCGTTTGATGGAGGCTCCAGTGGTCGTTTTTCGTTATCTCTATGCCCCACTCTATTTTTTTGGTTTTGTCGGGGGCGCTACGGCGATCGTGTCCTCGGATAGTTCGCCGGCCTGGCTGTTAGTTCTGGTCATCGCTGCGATCGGGACCTCACTTGCCGCCGAGCATATCGCGCCTTTCGAAAATCAGTGGAATTCGAGCCATGGGGATGGCGGGCGGGACGTTTTGCATGCCCTTGTAAACGAAGGGTCTCTTGTGGCTATGGTGCTGCTTCTTCCGCTCATCGCAAGCCTTGTCCCTTGGGAATCAGCCTGGCCAACGACGCTGCCCTTATGGGCTGATGCGGCCATCGCGATCGTGCTTCTCGACCTAGGGATAACCCTTGCCCATTTCGCCAGTCACAGGGTTTCGTTTCTCTGGCGTTTTCATGCCGTGCATCATTCGGTACGCCACATGTACGGCTTCAACGGGCTATTGAAGGTACCCATCCGGTGAACGGCATAGGCGAGGTTGTTGACGTCGGATGCGCCCGTGGCAGACGCGTATAGAACGCGGGCATCGGGGAGGTGGTTCTGGAGCAGGACACCGGCGATCCCTTGCAGGGAACCCGGCTTCGCGCCGCGCGCGCCCTCGCCTCCTGCCACGCCGCCCATCTCGTGGCTTTCGTCGAAGGCGATGACGCCGTCGAAGTCGGTGTCAGCCCAGTCGAGCAGCTGCTTCAGGCGTGTCGCATCCTGGCGTTGGCTGCGCAGCGTTGGATAGGTCACAAAGACGATGCCGTCGCGGAAGGGAAGTTCTTGGTCGATCTTCCAGCTGGAGAGCGGTTGGATGTCGGCGGGGAGCCCGCCGATCGCGGCCCAGTCGCGGCGGGCATCTTCGAGGAGGCTTTCGTTCTTGGATATCCAGATCGCTTGCCTGCGGCCCGCCAACCAGTTGTCGAGGATGCAGGCTGCAATTTGGCGCCCCTTCCCCGCTCCGGTCCCATCGCCCAAGAAATAGCCCTTCCGATAGGCCTTGCCGTTCTCGGACAGCGAAAGACCCACCCCCTCCTCTGACGGCACGAACTTGCCCGGAAGAAACTGCGTCCAGGCGTTGCCGGCGTAAATGATCGTTTCGAGCTGCGCTTCGGAGAGATGCGCCTCGTTCAGAATGCAATCGTGAAGCCGCGGTATGTAATCGGGCACCGGCGCCGGGATCGATCCCATGGCGACGCTCTCGACGAGGGGTGTCGGGTGTTTCCGGGAGCCCTGGATGTTGATCCGGCTCGGCCGATAGGGAACGTAGACGCCCGATTGCGCCCCGAGCGCGCGGGGCGCTTCCAGCTTGGCATAGTCCACCGTGACGATCTCGCGCGCCGCAAGCTTGCGCTCGATCTTAGGCGTGGTGCGCGGCTTGGCGCGCATCGACTTGAACAGGCTTGTCGCCTTCGGCTTGATCCGGGTGGGTCGTGCCGGCGGCGCTGTCGCGGGGTCGATCCGCTTCACGATCAAAAAGCATTCGGCAAGCTCGGAGACGGTGTCGCGTGCAATCAAGGACGGTTTCGAATTGCCCGGAACCTTGTCGATGACCAGCAACCGGACCGCCACGCTCGTGCCCTGCTTGTGATAGCATTTGGCGAGCCTGCAGGATGTCTGCACCGTGCAGTTTGCGAAGGTTTCCTCGTAGATCCGCAGCATCTTGGCGCTGGGGGTGAACCAGTCAGGCATGATGGCAACGACGCGGCCGCCCGGAAGCAACTTCGCCAAGGCCGCGCGCAGGTGACGGACCGCTGCGAATTGGTCGACCCCCCTGCCCTGCGAACGCGAAAACGGCGGGTTCATCAAGATCACCGTTGGCCGGAGGTCGTGCGCCGAAAGGGACGTCAGCATCGCACCGTCGAAGCCGGTGATCGTGGCTCTTTCGAAAAGAAGCGACAGCTTCGCACGGCGACGAGGATCGATTTCGTTGAGGTGGAGCTGCGCGACAGCCGGCAACATGCTCACGAGAGAGCCATGCCCGGCACTCGGTTCCAGGACGATGTCAGTGCTGCGGGGTTGCGCGGCGATCACGGCGAGCGCCGCCAGATCGGCCGGCGTCGAGAATTGCTGGAAGCGGATCTGATCTTCGCTTCGAACGGTGTGGGTGGGCAGCGAGTCGACCAGTTCCGACAGCGCAGGCACATCTTCGAGCAAGGGTGTCGAACGCGCCGAAAGATGAAGCGCCAGCCCCGCCTCAAGCAAATCGTAGGCATCGCGCTGCGTCCAGGATCCATTCGCCGATGTGCAGCCGTGCAGCTGCTCCATGATCGCAAAGAGGCTCTTCTTCGAAAGGATCGAGCCTGCGATGTTCTGGGCGACTTCCTCGATCGCCCCCTTGAGGCGGTGGTCGAATTGTTCGAATAGGTCGGTCACGGTCTGCTCCTGATGTTGATCCGCAACCAAGCTTCCCTCTCCCCTCCCCCTCGAACCGCAGTCCTATCCTCCAGTGTTCTCGTTCACCTCGGCCCAGTCGCCCGCCTTTCGTGGCGGAGGATCGCGGAGAACCGTCCGGTCTTTAGTCGCGTACGCCTCAATCGCCGCCAGTGCGCCAAGCCGCCCTGCCCTGTTGTTGTCCTCGGCGATCACGACCGTCTTTACGCCGTCCGGTATTCGGACAAGAGCCAGGCGTTCGGCTCCGAGCGTACTCCAGCACGGAATTCCTTTGATCCTGGTGTAGGCGACTGCATCTTCCATGCTCTCCGCAAGGCCGAGCGTGTCGCCTTTGAACGACGGTGACCAGGCGCCCATCCCCGGCCGCCCAAGCATGTATTTGCCTTTGTGGCACAGCCCTTTCGATCCGAGCGCGATACGCTGGATTGCCATGATCTCCAGGCGATCCCTCACCGCAACGAGAAGCGCGGGTCTGAAGACGGCATTGGGTTTGCGTCCGAACGGACATTTATGGTGGTAACGGATATCGCGGAGATCCAACGGAAGATTGCGCGATTTCAGGTATGCCTCAGCGAGCGTTTCGCAGATCTCCCGGCCCTGGTCCCATATTCGCCGCGCATTCGCTGACGATGGACTTGGCTGAAATTTGGGTGCTGGCGAATTGAATACGGGCCGCGTTCGCGAGATTGCTCGCAGTACGTCTTCATTTTGGCATCCGGCAAAGCAGTGTACCAGTATTCCGTGCTGGCCCTGCCTGATCGAGAGGGACGGCGTGCTGTCGCGGTGTGCTGGACATCGGCACATGGCGTAGCTGCCATGCCACTTGCCGCGAAGTCCTGCTACCGTGTCGATTGTTTCCTGAGTTGGGCTCAGACAGGTCAGCATAGTTGCTCCTCCTTTACCCCGAACCTCTTCCTCCACTTTTAAGAATGAAACCGAGACGAGTGTTGATACTTGCACCATGCTTGCCGGTCTCAGGGGGTCTGGCGATATTCAAATCACGCCAAAGGTGTGGTTGTGAAAAATCTTTTTCTGATTCCAGGGTCAATGTTCCTTTCTCAGCCAACACAAGAGGCCAAGGTCGAGAGGTTCGTCAGTGCTTTATCCCGAATTTCGTGGTTCTGGTTTTTGGAGTTAACGCACAAGCGGATCGACCGGAGGGCAATCAAGCCTTCCCAGGAATTGCCTCTGCTCAATAGTAGCGGAAAGCCCGTTTCGCCGGGAATGTGGCAAGATTCATTGTGTTCTCGGTGTCCCCGTGAAACCAAGAAGCCGACGATGCGCGTATCGTAGGACTATATGGCAACGGTGGCGGGACACCACACGAGAAGGTTGGTGCCTCTGCGCGATCGTCCGTATGGGCGTAAGTGCACCGCTCCTATTGGTGCGCGGCTCTCCGCTTGGCATAGGAGATGACGAAACTTTCCCAGATGCGAAGCCATTCTTTCTCGGTTCGAGGGCGTTCGAAGTCCGGGCAGCCACTGCGGAATTGGCTCGCCATCAGATCGACATCCCAGGGAGCACCCTTTTCGCGGCCAATCCGCAAAAAAGCTTCTTCGCGCTTTCCATACTGAAGCGACCCTGACGGAAACGCCAAGGTTTCGACTTCCGGCAACGTCTTCGCCCTGCCCTCTGCTTCGCCTGTCCTTTTGGACAGGGCTTTCCGCTTGCTGCGCGGTTCGATTCCAACGAGCCGTAGATGGGCTCCAACGAGCTTCTTCTCGAGCGGCGCTGGTGAAGGATAAAGGACGACCTTCCTCCCCGAAACATCGACATTGGCGTTCGGATAGACTGATGTAACAAGTTGCATTGTTTCACGGACGGTCTGGCGAAATCGTTTGCTGTCCGCGGCGTTGCCCAAATGCTTGGCCAACTGGTCCCACGAGAGTGCCTGGCCGCGCTCGGCGGTAACACGGGGGAGCCGGTAGGCAAGATAGGTGTAGAGATCGAGCGCGGTCGGCGCTCCCTTCAGTTCTCGGATCGCCACTTCATTGAGTGGAACCGCATGTTCAACGAGATGCTGATAGAAGACCTCCGACATTCTGATTTCGCGAGCGAAGGCACCGTCCTTGTCCAGCGAGCCGGCATATTCGCTGGAAATCTTTACATCCCTGACGGCAAAGGCGTTCTGGTCCGTATCGGCGCCGTCCCATCTGATCTGCCATTCACAGGCAAGCAACCGATCGACCTGCTGCTTCATCAGATTGGCAGTACCGCGTGGCCCGTATGAAATCGTCTGATATCCGAGACGCCGCATCCAATCAGTGAAATTGCGGCCGAGATAAACATCGCGCGACCGTTGCTGAACCGCTTGCGAGAGCATGTAGATTAGCGCCACGCGGGGATAGGATCCGAAAGGAACACCCAGACTCTTCATCACTCGCTTGCCATCGATCTCCTGCAGCACCGGCCGGGGATTGATTGCCAGCGCATAGCGACCGTCCTCGCGAATGATCGGTTCGAACTCGTCCTTGGGGCGCTTTGTTGGGAGCGACATGGCGCATAACGCCGAATGCAGAAACGCCGGCACCGGGTTTTCGTCCTGAACTCTCAGGAATGCGTCGAGCGTCAGTTGCGAGCCAGCATGCTCGGCAAGTGTACGGACCTGTTTCTCGCCGCCAGCCAGCATTGCCAGAGCGTATTGGTGGCCAACCGGTTTCTTGTCATCCTGCGTCATAGTCCCCTCCCCCGATTCGGCGGGCCTCGGTGGCTGGATCAACAACAGGGTTGGGGGGCTAAATCAAGCCCTTTGGCGATTTACGGACGATTTGTGGCCGAAAACCTGCAAAATCACCGATGATGTCGGGTCCGTTGAGCAAAACATGCCAATATCAAACTTTCAAACTCAAAATTTAACCGATTGCGAATCGGATTCGAAGGAGGAGATTCTCTATAAGTAGGTATGCGCTCTGAGATCATCGGTTCTTAGGCACCGAGATCATTGCATTTCTGCACTGAGTTCATCGGCCTGGCTCTGAGATCATCGGTTTTCGTCCACAGCTCGGTTTTGCGAGTCCGATGGTTGGATCAAGCAGTTCAAAAGGGCTCGAAGATCATCGGCGAACGCGTTTACTCGCCCGCGACTGCCCGCAAGTGGCTCGGAGATCATCGGTGTAGCTGTAAGTTTTTTGGCCAAGTCGTTGCTGAAAGCGTCAACTCGGGCTAAATTGATGTCCAGACTTCCAAGAAGGATAGTAGATGGCCACCAAGATTTCAGCCGATGGGCTTCCAGGCAGCTCAGCAACCGATGATCTCCGTTCCCTTCATCGCAAGTCACTGGCAATTCTCAAGCGGCTCCAGACACACGCGCTCGATCCCGAAACCGGAGAGAAGGCGGGCCCAACCTTCCCCATCTCGAAGGCCGCAGAACTCGTCGATCGAACGGCATCGGCAATCCGAGAGGCCGAACGCGATGGCCGTTTGCCCGAGCGCAGTCGCACCCCTTCGGGTCACCGCTTGCCGTACAATCTCACCGAGCTTGATAAGATGCGCAAGGTTTTCGGAACAAGGCCTTGGCGCGATCCGGAAGACACGCCGGCGATTATCTCGGTGTCGAACTTCAAGGGCGGCGTCGGCAAGTCGACGATCGCGGTGCACCTTGCGCAGCACTTTGCGATTAAGGGGTACAGGACCTTGCTCGTCGACTGCGACAGCCAGGCCAGCTCGACCATGATGTTCGGATATCGTCCCGATATCGATCTCGGTGAGAACGATACGCTTTACGGGCATTTTCACGACCCCGAGTTGCTCGGGGTCCGCTCGATCATCCGGGACACGCACTTTCACGGCCTCAGCCTTATCCCTTCAAATCTCAAGCTCTATAATCTGGAGTATGAGATAGCTGCGCACCTGGCTCAGACGCGAAGCTTCGATGTGATTGATCTGATTTCGAATGCGATCGGCGAGGTCGTTCACGACTATGATGTCGTTATCATGGATCCGCCGCCGGCTCTCGGAATGGTGTCGATGGCGGTTCTCCAGGCAGCGAATGCCATGGTGATCCCGATGCCGCCAAGCGTGATCGACTTCTCTTCGACTGTATCCTTCGTCGATATGGCGAGAACCACTATGGAACAGCTCGAGCAGTTGGGGGGCAGGGCGCGACCGGCCTACAATTTCATCCGCGTGGTCGCGAGCCGCGTCGACGAGAACAAGTCGATGCATCGCGAGCTTCTGGCCATGATGCGCGATGTGTTCGGCGGGTCTTTGCTTACATCGATAATGCCGACGAGCGCCGAAATCGACAATGCGAGTTCACGCCTCAAGACCGTTTTCGAGCTCGATCGGCCGGTAACGTCACGCGAGGTGCACATGCGGTGCGTGAAGTACCTCAATGCGGTTTGTGAGGAGATCGAGCAGGAAGTTATCGGCAGCTGGGCGAGCCGGGCAGGGGAGGTGATGGCATGATGTTGCCACGTGGCAACGATCTGGAAGGTCGTTCTGAATCAATGAGATATAGCTATCAGGCGAGTCCCGTGCCGGTGCCGGCGCATTGCCATGGTCAGCTGGTGTACGAGACCATTCAGAGTGCCGTTGCCACGTGGCAACAAACTGCCGCCACGGCAACACACGAAAGGAGATTGAGTCTTGGCCAAGGGTAATAAGGGCTTCGGTTCGCTGCTTACCGAATCGATCGATGATGACATCGAGGAGGGGGAGGCGGCGCCGGCAAGGAGCATAATGGCCAGTCGCAGCGAGGCGCTCAATCGCCTGGCATCGGGTAAGGTTGTAACGGATCGCACGGAGTTCGTGGATCCAGCCCGCTGCCGGCCATGGCGTCTCCACAATCGCGATCTCGATCATCTATCGGAGGAGAGTTGCCGCGATCTCATCGACGCCTTCCTTTCGGCGAAAAAGCAGCGCATCCCGGCAATCGTCAGGCGACTGCGCGACGACCCAGAGCATGATTACGAGATCATTGCCGGCGTCAGGCGCTGGTGGACGGTGCAGTGGCTGCGCGAGCACAACCATCCAGAGTTCGATTATCTGGTGACCGTCCAGCAACTTACCGACGAGGAGGCGTTCCGGGTATCGGATGTCGAGAATCGGTCGCGCAAGGACATCACCGACTGGGAGCGCGCTCATGAGTACGAAGCGGCGCTGTCCGAATTCTACGAGGGCTCGCTTACCCAGATGGCCGAGCACCTCAACATATCGAAGTCCTGGCTCAGCCGGATGCTCAACGTCGCGCGGCTACCCGAGGAACTCATCGTAGCTTTTGCCGATCGTCACGACATCACCGTGCGCATCGCGCGAGACCTTAAGCCGCTTGCCAACGAAATGCGCTCGCTTTCGGCGATGCGCAAGGAGACGGAGGCGATCCTTGCTGAACGCAGCTCGGGGAGCGAACCGCTTTCCGGGCCTGAGACGGCTAAACGCCTGATCAGGGCGACCACCGCGCCTGGCAAGCCGAGGACGAAGGTCCAGACCGAAACCGTGCCGACCAAATCCGGTGTTCCGATGCTCTCGGTGACCAGGCCGACCAATGGGGCAGGGCTCACCATCAAGATCCTCCCGAATTCAGGAGCTAATAAGACGACGATCATGGCGGCGATCGAAAAGCTTCTCTAAGTTTCGGTGTGCTTTCGCGAATGATCCGACAGCATCTGATCGATCTCCGCCATTTCTCTGTCAAACTCGGCAAGAACAGTGTCGAGGGCCGGTGACGAGCGCGACGGGGAGGGCGGACGCCCGCGCGGGGGTGCAACAATCCCCAAGGCAATCCCGACATCGGGAGTAACATAGAGACGCCAGCTCGTCCGACCGCTTGTTTCTACCAGCAGACCCTTTTCAGCCGCTCTTGAGAGGAGCTTCCCGGCTCCCGAGAGTGTGATGTCAAATCGGTCAACAAGTGTTCGCGCGGCCAGGAAGGGCGTCTCGAGTGCCAAGGTTCCTAACCGGGGAAGATGGCCCGGACGATGCTCGGCACCGACAGCAGCGCCGTAGCGCATACGATAGCCCTCGAGGCGGCCGAGACGCCGCAACCCTTCGTCGGCTAGTTCTCGCAAGGATTTGAGCAAACGCTTAAGCTGGGCTTCCCGCGTGCCGTGAAGAAAGCGAAGGCCCGGGTCGCCGGTCACCAGGCAAGGGAGTGGGTTCCTGGTCAAATTCATTCGCCGCAGCAACTTGGGAAACGCCAGCCAGGGAGCGGGCGTGTTATCCTGCCGCGACCAGGAATCGAGAACGGCGAGGGCGCGGGCGAGGGGAGGGGCGTCGCGCCAGCCATCGGGAATGTCGAAGGTAAAGGGTATGTCCTCGCGCCAATGACGGTCGTGACCGGCTGCCAGCTCTGCGGCCCAATCGGCGTAAGCGCCGAACGGATCGCCCGCGGTGACAACGGGGGGGCGGCCCGGGATCGAAACGCCGGTGAAATGTGAAATTACGTCGATTTCGTCGATTTCGTGCCGCTGCAGCCTCAGAGCTGTGGCGTAGCCGGTCCAGCTGGCTCGCAGCATCCACGCGGGGGCAACCGAACTGGCGGATATCCGGGCGTCAAGGCGACCGATCGATGCCATCGTTCGGCCGAACTCATCGACCAGATCGGGCGACCAGAGTATCGCACAAAGAGGACGAGCCGGACGTGACATGTATCAATAGTAGCTTAAAACGAGCGGTTCAGTCCACTGAGGAAGGCACGTAATGTTGATAATGCCTGCTTATCACTACTAGACAGATGGTGGAAATGTGCGCAAGCCCGTCGAATGGCTTCCGAAATCGCTCCAAACGGCGTCCCCGCGTATTTGTCGAACGAACTTGCGGACCGAAAGGGCGAACCCGTGGTCGCGACCGTCGCCGCGCTCGGCGGTGCTGGATCGGCGATCGATCCGGCCGTGATCGACGCGGCGGTTCGCGCTTGGGCGGCCAATACCAAACGCGCGTTCCTGTCGGATCTTGCGTTATGGAACGAATGGTGTCGGGTAAATGGAGTTCGGGCGCCGGGAGCGGACGCGCGACTGGTTGCGGATTGGGTAAGGGCGCTTGGCGGCCTGGAAACCGAGCGACGGCTGCGCACCCCGATCAAGAGACGCGCGCCCGCGACAATCGCGCGCTATCTCGTCCATGTCGGAATGGCCTATAGGATGGCGGGGCTGACCGATCCGACCGCGGCACCGCTGGTGAAGCTCGAATTGAAGGCCATGCGCCGTGCGCGTGGCACCCGCCAGCGCCAGGCAAAGGGGATCCGCTACAAGGGAGATATCGCCGATCTCGACGGACCGCCTACGGGCGTGTGCCTGGCGCATCTTCTGAAAGCCTGCCGCCGCGACTGGCTGGGCGTGCGCGATGCGGCGCTCCTGCGGGTCGCCTATGACACCGCCTGCCGGCGTTCCGAACTGGTGGAGATCGAGATCGATCATATCGAGGCGGGCGAGGGCGGGGCAGGGGTGCTGTTCATCCCCTCGAGCAAGACCGATACCGAAGGGGAGGGCGCCTATGCCTATCTGTCGCCGAGAACGATGGAGGCTATCCGCGTCTGGAAGAAGGCGGTCGATATCCGTTCGGGACCGCTGCTGCGGCGGGTCGAGGTGCATTTCGACGGATCGGTCAGCCGGGTCGGCAATCGTCCGATGCATCCTAACAGTATCACGCTGATATACCGTAGGATGGTGCGCGCGGCGCATGCGAAAGGACTGCTGGGCGAAATGAGCGAACAACGGCTAGAGCGGTGGGTGAGCGACATCTCGAGCCATTCAATCAGGGTCGGGGTGGCTCAAGACAATTTTGCGGCGGGGGAGGGGCTGCCCGCGATCATGCAAGCCTATCGCTGGCGCGATCCAGCAACGGTAATGCGCTATGGGGCTAAGCTCGCCGCGCAAAGCGGAGCCAGCGCGCGCCTCGCAAAGCGGTTCTCATCACATGAGTCGGGCGACCGTTAACGCTCGGCAAGGTGATTTCGTCGCCGCTTTTCGGGCGGCCATCAAACAAGAACGATGTCGGCTTTGCGCCCCAAATTCGGTCATTTTACGGGCAGAATGCTGATCCCGGAAGCGGGCATTCCGGGAAGACATCTTCACACGATGAACGAGAGCGAATTGCCGAAATTGTGAAGCAGAACCGGCAGGAGCAGGCTTCCGGTGCGCAAACGCAGCCAGACCGCGATAAAGGCTGGGATTGCCGTCAGCGCCATCGTGATGGGATCGAAGGCAAAGCTGTCGTCCGAGAAGCCACAGGCATGTGCCAATCCGAACAGGAAGCACGACAGGACCGCGCCCCATCCCCAATCGACCCGAGGAACCGTCTCCTTCCGGTGAAAGCCTGATCCAGCGCGAACAGCAGGATGCCACGATAGAAGAGCTCCTCCTCCAAACCCGTTATGGTGAGCTGAAACGCGATATCTTCGCCGCTAGCCGGGTTTCCAGGGAAGATGAGAGCTATGACGTAGTGTCGCCGAAGCCGTTCGGTCTTCATGCGACCGCCATGCCTACCGCTGCTTAGTCAACTGAGGTAGATCGACGCCAAAGACAGATACGCTGATCTTAGATGCGGTTTGGCTTCGAGCGCTTCCTGCGATCAAGTGCAAGCTAGGTCGCGACAACTTGCAGGTGATGGATAGCGAGGCCAGGCGAGCCTTCGAATGGTCCTAGATGGCGGTGCGGGAGCATGCTTTCATCATGGTCAACTATTTGAATATTGGCTGAGACCGCTACTTGTCATCGGGCCGCCCGCTTTCTGGGTCGCTGAGCGGCGGCTGCCGGGCATCGCTTGTGGTTGATCCCGTCAACAACCGCGCCCCGCGTCCGTAAGTAAACCATGCCCAAGCCCAGTTGACATAGACGACCAGGCGGCTGCGAAAGTCCACAAGCAGCATCAAATGTATAAGTGACCAGACCAGCCAGGCGAGAAATCCCGTGAGCCGGAGCCTGCCGAATTGCGCCGCCGCACGCGAGCGCCCGATCACCGCCATGGTACCATAGTCGCGGTAGCGGAAGGCGCCGGGCTCGCGCCGACCGGCGATACGGGCCGCGAGCAGCTTCCCGACATATGTGCCCTGCTGCTTGGCAACTGGTGCAAGAGCCGGCAAGCGCTCGTCGCCGCCTGCTTCGAAACTTGCGACGTCCCCGATCGCAAAGATGTTTGGATGACCCGGCACCGAACAATCGGACCGGACCGTTACAGCCCCGTTGCGGACCCCATCGATTCCAAGCCATTCAGCAGCCGGACGGGCCTCAGTGCCGGCACACCACAGCACGGCTCCGGTATCTATCCGCTCGCTACCGAGCACCACGCCGGTGGGATCGATTGCCTCGACGGCCGTGCCAATCCGCACCTCCACCCCCATCGAGGTTAGAGCTTCGGTCGCATAGGTCGAAAGCGCGGGATCGAAACCCGACAGCAAACGGCCGCCCGCCTCGCATAGGACCACACGCGTGTCGCGCGGATCGATGCGAGAGAAATCGCGCGCCAAAGTCGCGCGTGCGAGTTCGGAGATGGTCCCAGCCAGTTCCACGCCAGTTGGGCCGCCCCCAACAATAGCAAAGGTCAGGAGGCGTCGTATCTCTGCGTCGTCGGTCGACTGCTCGGCCCGCTCGAACGCTTCCAGCAACCGCGCGCGGATGGCAAGCGCATCCTCAATCGTCTTGAGAACCAGCGTGTGTTCGCGCCAGTTGTCCTGTCCAAAAAAGCTCGAGGCCGATCCCGTGGCGAGTACGAGATAATCGTATGGCAACCGATGCCCATCGCGCAGCAGCACCGAGCGCGCCCTGATATCGACGCCTGTAACCTCCGCCATCAACACACTTAGGTTTGACCCGCCGCGCATCAGCACACGGGTGGCCGTAGCGATATCGGACGGGGAAAGCGCCGCAGTCGCGACCTGGTATAGCAGCGGTTGAAACAGGTGATGATTGGTTTGGTCGATCAGCGTCACTTCCGCGGCATTGCCGCGAAGAGCGCGCGCCGCAGCCATGCCGCCGAAACCGGCGCCGACGATGACGACCCGGGGGCGGTTCGTCGATTCGGGATGAGACAGGTTCAGCGAAAGCGTTTGGCCTTGCAATTGGGTCTTCCTATTGCGACGAGCGATGATATGTAAACTTATTCGTTTCATTTTGGGCGCATGTCAAAGTCTGATTCGCGCCGAACCATTTTCAGACCCAAATTCTTCATGCTGCGCATATTCGTTTCGCTAATTTTCGCATGCCTTGTTGCAGGTTGCGACGATGCTCCCATTCCGGAGGAGGCCGATCGGCGTCCGGTCAAACTCTACACCGTGGCGGCAGGCGGTCAGGCGAGGACTTACGAGTTTCCCGCGATCATCGAGGCAAGCACATCTTCGGATCTAACCTTCGATGTGCCGGGCAAGATCGTCCGGCTGACGGTGGACCAGGGCGATTTCGTCAGGGCCGGCACGGTGATCGCGCAGCTCGACCAGACCATCGCGCGCAACCAGCTCGTCCAGGCACGCGAACAGTACGAGGCGGCACAGGATGCATTCCGCCGCGCCGACGCGCTGGTCGGCGAAGGCGCGATTCCGCGGGCAGTGCACGTTCAGCGCGAAACGCAGCGCGACACTGCGCGAGCCGAACTTGACAATGCGCGCGAGCAGTTGGAGAAGACCGTCTTGCGGGCGCCCTTTTCGGGCCGCGTGGCCAGGCGACTGACCGAGCCGTTCGAATATGTTTCGCCGCAGCAGCCGGTCGTGACCTTACAGACCGCCGGTTCCGCCAAGGTGGTGGTCCAGGTTCCCTCGTCCATCGTTGCCAATGCCGAGCAGCGGGCCCCGATCAACGCGGCGATCGCGCTCGACAGTCTTCCCGACAGGCGGTTCGCGGCCCGGTTCGGCTCGTTCGCCACCGACGCCACGCGTCAGTCGCTCACCTACGAGGCGACGTTCCTGTTCGATCCGCCTTCCGGCGCGCTGATCCTGCCGGGCATGACGGGAACACTGCATGTCGAGCTCGATACCGATGATGCCGAGATGCCGGCTGTGCCACTGGAAGCGATCGTTGGGCGTGACGAAAAGACATTCGTCTGGCGCGTGGACCGCAGGACGGGAGCCATCGCGCTGCGCCGCGTCACCGTAGGCAAGGGAGCAGGCGGAATGCTGCCTGTAACTGCCGGCATCGGCCGCGGAGACCTGATAGTGGCTGCTGGCGTGGCCAATCTCGAAGAGGGGATGAAAGTCCGCCCCTACGAGCGGGACTGAGCCATGTCGTTTAATCCCGCCGTCTTCTCGATCAGGAATCGCCTGCTCATCCTGCTCGTCATCATCGGGACGATCGTTGCCGGGATGGCGGCCTATGGGTCGCTGCCGCGCTTCGAGGATCCCGAGTTCACCATCCGCCGCGCTGTCGTGGTAACACCCTATCCTGGCGGATCGCCGATGGAGGTCGCCACCGAGGTCACCCAGCGTCTCGAGCGGGAGATCGGGCAGATGCAGGAGGTGAAGGAGATTGTTTCGACCTCCGAGGCGGGCCAGTCGCGCATCGAGGTGGAGATCAAGTACGAGTTCGGGCGCAACAAGGAACAGCTCCAGATCGTCTGGACCAAGCTGCGCAACCGCGTGGCCGATGCCGCCCGGCTGCTTCCGCCCGGGGCAGGTCCCTCGATCGTCAACGACGATTTCGGCGACGTCTTCGGCATCTTCTACATGCTAACCGCCGATGGTTATTCGCCGGCCGAGCTGTACGACTATGCCGAAAAGCTGCGCACCGACCTGAGCGGTGTGGAGGGTGTGGGCAAGGTGGTGCTGTCGGGCGAGCAACGCGAGGCCTTCTATGTCGAGATCATGCGCGAGCGGGTCGCGGCGCTGGGGCTGTCGGTGCAGAGCGTCTATCAGGATCTAGCACAGCAGAATTCCGTCGTCGCAGCGGGCAGCGTGCGCGTCGGCGACCAGCGTCTGGAGATCGTTCCCACCGGCGAGATCGATTCGGTCGAGGAATTGCGCGATCTGCCGGTGATGACCGGCCAGGAAGGCGCGGTCGTGAGACTGGGCGATCTGGCCCGCGTGACGCGCGGCTATGTCGATCCGCCGATGCAGATCCTGCGCTACAATGGCAGGCCGGCGGTGGGCATGGGCATCTCGAATGCGACCGGCACAAATGTGGTCGAGGTCGGCGAGGCGATCGAAGCCAAGCTGCGCGCGAGCGAGAGCGACCGCCCGATCGGCATCGAGATCCACGAATTCTACCACCAGGGCAAGGTGGTGTCGGACGCGATCGGCGATTTCGTGATCAATGTCGCGACGGCGCTCGTCATCGTGGTGGTCACGCTGCTGATCTTCATGGGCTGGCGCTCGGCCGTGGTCATCGGCGCCGTGCTCATGCTCACCGTCGCGGCGACGCTGGCTGGGATGAATGCCGGCGGGATACCGATGCACCGCATCTCGCTGGGCGCGCTGATCATCGCGCTGGGAATGATGGTGGACAACGCCATCGTCGTGGTCGAGGGGATGCTCGTCGGCCTCAAGCAGGGCAAAAACAGGCTGGAGGCGGCGCGCGCGATCGTGGGCCAGATGCTGTGGCCGCTACTAGGAGGCACGCTGGTCGGCATCATCGCCTTCGCCCCGATCGGCCTCGCCCCCGGGCAGGTCGCCGAATACACCAATCACCTGTTCTGGGTGATGATGATCTCGCTCTTGTTCTCGTGGTTCTTCGCGGTCACCGTAGCGCCTTTTCTCGCCAACTGGCTGTTCGAGAAGGAGGAGGATGCTGCCGCTTCCGGCACTGATCGGGAGACAGGATTCGATGCAGGCCACGACGGTCTCGAGGACGAGGCCGCCCCGCAGCGCGAAGCCGGCCGGATCGGCACCGCCTATCGCGAATGGCTCGCGCGCGCGCTGCGCCATCGCTGGCGTACCATGGGCCTGACCGGGGGGTTGTTCGCCGTCTCCCTTGTGGGCTTCGCGTTCGTGGAACAGGGTTTCTTTCCCGCCTCCACCACGCCGCATTTGATGGTCGATTACTGGCTGCCTGCGGGCACCGATATCGAGCGGACCAATGCCGACCTGGAGGAGATTGAGGAGGATCTGGCGACGATGGACGGCGTTACTGACGTTCAGACCGTGGTCGGCATGGGTACCTTGCGTTACAAGCTGGTCTATCAGCCCGAGGCGCCGACATCCTCCTTCGGCCAGATGATCCTGCGGGTTGAGGACGCCTCGACGCTCGAGCGGCTGCAGGCAGATGTGCATGCCTATTTGCAAGAGAACGCCCCCGAAGCGCGCGCCAAGGTCTGGCTGTTCGAACTGGGGCCGGGTGGCGGCTCGAAGATCGAGGCGCAGTTTTCGGGGCCCGATCCGGCGGTTCTGCAGAGCCTGGCGCAGCAGGCCAAGGATGTCTTCGCCGAGGACGAAGCGGCCATCCTCGTGAAGGATGACTGGCGCGAGCAGGTGCCGGTCATCCACCCGCTCTATTCCGAAACGCGCGCGCGTCGCCTTGGCGTCAGCCGCGAGGACGTGGCCGAGGCCTTGCAGGGCACGTTCGCGGGCCGTCCGATAGGCGTCTTCCGCGAGGGCGACGACCTGATCCCGATCATCGCCCGCTCGCCCGAAAGCGAAACGCGCGACGCGCAGAACATGGAAGCAATCCAGGTGTTCAGCGCCAGCGGCGCCTCGCTTCCGCTGCAGGAAGTGATCGACGGTTTCGAGACCCGCTGGCGTCATTCGCAGATTCAGCGGATCGATCAGCGCTGGGCAATCAACGCCCAGGCCGATCCCGCGCCGGGCGAAACCGCCAACCGTCTGCTCGATCGCGTGCGCGGAGACGTCGAGGCGATCGAACTGCCTTCCAGCTACCATTTCGAATGGGACGGCCAGGAAGGAACGAGCACCGAGGCGATCGATTCGCTGATTGGCGTGGTCCCGCTCGGTGTCATCGGCATGGTGCTGGTGGTAATCGTGCTGTTCAACGCAGTGCGCCAGCCGGTGATCATTTTCATGATCGTGCCGCTGGCGATCATCGGCGTAACCATCGGCCTGCTCTTCACCGGCATAGCGATGGAGTTCATCGCCATTCTCGGTGTGCTCTCGCTCTCGGGCCTGCTGATCAAGAACGCGATCGTGCTGGTCGATCAGATGGATATCGAGATCGGCGAGGGCAAACCGCGTTTCGATGCCATCATTGAGGCAGCCTATGATCGCGCCCGCCCGGTCATCCTGAGTTCGCTGACGACGGTACTCGGCGTCATCCCACTGCTGTTCGACGCCTTCTTCAAGGCGATGGCCGTGGTCCTGGCCTTCGGGCTGGCCTTCGGGACGGTACTGACCCTGTTCGTGGTGCCGGTCCTCTATGCAATCTTCTTCAAGATCGGCCCTGACGAGACCGCAGCCGAGCCACAGGGGGCAAGTTGAACCATGCGCATCGTCCCTCTCACCGCCATGTTGCTCGGCCTGATGCTGGTGTCAGGCTGCTCGCATCCCGACAGGGTCGGCGATGGTCCGGTCGCACCCGCCCGCGCGGCCCTGCCGCCTTTGCCGGAACGCTGGCGGGCAGTCGCCGATGCCGCAGGGCCGGTCGCGGACGGATGGGTCGCCGCCTTCGGCGACCCGCGCCTCGCCGCGCTCGTGGCCGAAGCGCAGGAGAAGAACAGTGATCTTCAGGCCGCCGCGGCGCAGGTCCAGCGCGCCGCAGCACTTGCCCGTCAGGCGCGTTCCGGGCTGCGTCCGGCCGTTCAGGCGGTCGGCCTGGGTTCGCGCAGCCATATCGAGATCGATGATATCGAAATCGGCGGGCAGGCCGGACTGCCGGTGCCGTCCAGCATCGAATATGACAGCACCAGCTTTCTGGGACTGGCGCAGGCGAGTTGGGAAATCGACCTGTGGGGCAGGATCAGCGATGGCTGGTATGCCGCGCTCGAGAACGAGGCGGCTGCCCGCGCCGACTATTTCGCGGCCCGGCAATCGATTGCCGCGGGCGTGGCGCGCGCCTATCTGGTCTCGATCGAGGCTTCGCGGCAGGTGGGGCTGGCCGAGGAAGCGGTTGATACGCTCGAACATCTGCATCGCCTGGTGGGTCTGCAGGTCCGCGAGGGCGTCGCGATGGATGGCGATCTGGCACTGATCCGCGCCAATCTCGAACAGGCGCGCGAGGCTCTCGCACGGGCACAGGGCGCGCGGCGCGAGGCGATCCGTGCTCTCGAACTACTGGTCGGGCGCTATCCCGCGGCCGAGTTCGCCTCGGGAATTGACTTGCCGCCCATGCCAACGCCGCCGCCTGCCGGGCTGCCTTCGACGCTGCTCGAGCGGCGGCCCGATCTGGTCGCGGCCGAGCGGCGCGTCGCCGCCGCACTGCATGCCGAGGACCAGGCCAGCAAGGCGCGCCTGCCGCGCCTGTCGCTCACGGGGCTGGCGGGCGCGGTGTCGGACGCCCTTGAAAATATCTTCGATCCTACCGCGACCCTGTTCAGCATTGGCGGCAATGTCGCGGCGCCGATCTACCAGGGCGGCGCGCTGGCTGCCGGCGAAAACATTGCCGATGCCGAACTGCGCGCGGCGATCGCGCAATATGCCGGCGCCGCGCTGGCCGCTTTCGAGGAGGTGGAAACCGCGCTCGACAGCGGCGTGGTGCTTCGCCGCCGCCGGGACGCGGCCGTCATCCGCGTGCGCGAGATAGAGGAAGCGCTCAGGATCGAGGATCTGCGGTACAGGGTCGGCGAAAGCAGCCTGCTTGACGTGTTGCAGATCCGGCAGCAGGCGATCACTGCGCGCAGCGATCTGGCGACGATCGAGCGCATGGAACGCGAGCAGTTCGTCACGCTCAATCTGGCGCTCGGCGGAAGCTGGAACGCGCCGGAGGCTGATCCCCCAGAGATTTCCGAGAAGGATGGCGATGCGAACCCGTAAAGAACTCCGCCTGACCATGATGCCGGGACAGGCCATCGACCTGGTGCGAACGCTCGTCCTGGGAGTGCTCGGCCCCGCATTGCTGCTTGGCGGTTGTGCCAGCTTCGACCGGCAACCGTTCGAGGCCGCGCAGATCGAAGCCGCGCACGCGCCGGATTCGCCGAAAATCCGCCATTGGGCCAATTCCCCCGACCTGTTGACACAGATCTCGATCGCCCCGCCACCGCCGGGCGAGCCACTGCGCGTGCTCGCGCTGTCGGGCGGTGGGGATGACGGGGCCTATGGTGCGGGTTTTCTCAACGGATGGTCGCAAACCGGCAAGCGACCTGAATTTGCCGTGGTCACTGGAGTCAGCACCGGGGCTCTCATCGCCCCCTTCGCGCTGCTCGGGCCGGACTACGACGACGAGCTGAAACGCGCCTATACCGAGATCACGCCCGACGACATTTACAAGGACCGCTTCGCGTTGGCGATCCCGTTCTCGACCAGCGTCGCGACGACCGGGCCGCTCGAGGCTCTAATCGCCCGCTTCGCCACTGATGCGGTGATCGATGCCATCGGCGAAGAGCACCGCAAGGGCCGGCGCCTGTTCGTCGGCACCGTCAGCCTCGACCGCCCCGGCAATGCGATCTGGGACATGGGAGCGATCGCGGCCGGTGATGCGCCCGGTCGCTATGCCCTTTTCCGGCGCATCCTGCTCGCCAGCAGCTCCGTCCCGGTGCAGTTCCCCCCGGTGCTGATCGAGATGGAAGCGCAGGGAGAGCGAATCAGCGAACTCCATGTCGATGGCGGCACCATTGCGACCCTGATGGCCGCTCCGCCGGTCGCGAACGACCAGATCCTGCGGGACAGCCAGTCCCCAACGGAGCTGTATCTGCTGGTCAACGGCAAGATGGCAGGCGAGTTCGAGCTGATCGAAGCAGGTCTCTCCAGCATCGCCAAGCGGACGCTTGAGGTGATGCTCTTCTCCAGCCTCCAGGACCGTGTGGCCTCGGCCTATGTCTGGGCGAGATCGACCGGCGCCGGATATCACTTGACCTTTATCGAGCAGGACTTCGACGCGGACGAGCACGATCTTTTCGAGCAGGATTATATGCGCACGCTGTTCGACTATGGCGTGGAGCGCGGTCGGGCACAGGCATGGCAGGATAGTCCGCCATCGTCGGATCCGGACACTGTCGCATCAGCCGTGCCCGAAACGACGAGTTCCGAGGATTAGCGCCCGTCATGGCACCGGGACGAACATACCGCATGAGCTTCGCCTTTTCCGATATCCCCCATCAATCCGGACGGCCGGCCGTCGTTAACGGCGCCAATAGCGGCACCGGCTACGAGATCGCCCCGCACCTGGCGATGAAAGGCGTGCGCGTGCTGCTGGCGTGTCGCGATGCCGAGCACGGCACTTTGCGTGTCTTACAGGCCGTGACCGATCCGCAAGCGGAAGGCGGCGACCATCCCGGTCCTTGCGGTCTCATGGGGATGCGTGGCCAGACTTCGGGTCGCGCGGTCGTGACAGACCCGACTCGCGACCGGGAGATGACGAGAAAGCTGTGCAACAGGTCGGTTGCACTAACCGGAACAGAACCGGACATTGGCCCTGCTGTTCCGTCGCAGACAACGCCTCCCGACAGCGCACCGTAACGCGGATGCGCGACCGGCACCCTCCGTTCATGATACAGCGCGCAGCTTCTCATGCGTTCGGAAATACGGCACTTTCCGCAATCGGCTTGAGTGTCGCTAAGCACGCGGTGGGCCATCCCGGCCTGACGGGCGTTGCACTTGTCGAGGACGGCATAGACGCGTTTGCCATCCGCTCTCGACTCATCGCCGCGGCCGAAAGATCGATCGACCTGCAATATTACATCTGGCGCGACGATCTGACCGGTAATCTCCTGCTGGAAGACTTGCGCAGAGCGGCAGCGCGGGGTGTACGGGTCCGTCTGCTGGTTGACGATAACGGCATTCCCGGCCTCGACCGCAAATTGCGCTGGCTGGCCAGCGACCGCAATTTCGAAATCCGCATTTTCAATCCGTTTCGAAACCGACACTTCAAGCCGCTCGATTTCCTGCTGGATTTCCACCGCGTCAATCGCAGGATGCATTCGAAAAGCTTTACAGTCGACAATCAGATAACCTGTGTCGGCGGGCGTAATGTCGGAGACGAGTACTTCGCCAACCGAGAGCAGGGGATTTTTGCCGATGTGGATGCGCTTTGCGTAGGCGCGGTGGTGCAAGAAGTCTCCGAATGTTTCGATGCGTTCTGGAATTTTCCCGCTGCAGTCGAAATCGACTGCATCGTGAAGGAAGATCCGAAGCAGTACGCGGCAAGCGGGGCAACTGATTTCACGCGGTCAGTTTCCGGCCCCTCCGCGACCGATTATCTAAGCCGTGCCGCCGGATCTGTTTTGCTTGAGCGTGCGCGGGCCGGACGGATTGAATTCGAATGGGTGCCCGTCGAGCTGGTCAGCGATCGGCCCGCCAAGGTTCTCGGACAATCGCGTCAAGGCGATCTCATGGCTAGCGTCCTCAGGAGTCTCATCGGTCAACCGGAAAGGGAATTGCTCGTCGTTTCGGGCTATTTCGTGCCGACCTCATCAGGTGCCAGGGCCTTTGCGCAAATGGCACGCAACGGGGTCGATGTGCGCGTCCTGACCAATTCCTTTGCTTCGACCGATGTCGCTATGGTTCATGCCGGATATGCAAAGCATCGGCATTTTCTCGTGAAGTCGGGGGTGCGTCTGTATGAGATGCCTGCCCCTGGAGACCGGCCCAAGACCACCCGCAAATCTCTGCGTCGACCTTCGCCGCGCAACACAAACGAGAATGCCACCCTGCATGCCAAGATGTTCGCTGTAGACGGCCGTCGGGTCTTTGTCGGTTCTTTCAATTTCGATCCGCGCTCTTTCGCTCTCAATACTGAGCTCGGGATCGTCATCCAGAGTGAGAATCTGGCGGCACAGATGCACCACGCCTTCGATACCATGATCGCGTCCGGCTCCTACAAAATCGTCGTGGATGACAAAGGCCGACTGAACTGGATGGACATGCGCGACGATGTCCGTCAATGTGAACTGGCCGAGCCTGGAACCACATGGTGGTCGCGAGTGCTCACTCGCCTTCTCAGCAAAACGCCGATCGATTGGCTGCTGTGAATACCATCTGGGCGCGGCGACCTACGCGCCGACGTCATTCTCCTGGGTCACCAAATGGACCGTCCGCGTCGGGTAGGCGATAGCGAGACCGGCTGCCTTCAACCTCTCGAAAATGGCCAGCAGCAGTTCCTGCCGGATCAGTCGGCTTTCCGCGTAATCGGCAACCATGATGTAGGACCAGATCTCGATATCCAGCGAGCTCTCGCCGAAATGAGCAAATCGAGCACGGAGGCCATCCTTTTCAATCAGGTGGTGATCGCGCAGGATCTGCTCGATAATCTCCACGGCCCGGCGCAGCTGGCCTGCGGAGATACCGTATTCGACGCCGATCGTGGGATTGAAGAGAAAGCGGTCGCGCTTGGCGAAGTTTTCGATCTCGCGGGAGGAAAAATCACCGTTCGGGATGGTGACGAGCGTGCGTTCATTCGTGCGAATCCTCGTCGAGCGCATACCGATATCCTCTACGGTGCCGACAATATCTCCCGCGCGGCAGAAGTCTCCGACCTGAACAGGGCGGTCTGCGATGACGTTCAGGCTGCCGATCAAATTCTCCACGGCCTTCTGTGCGCCTAACGCCAAGGCGATGCCGCCAATGCCCAATGCGGCAATGCCCGTGGTCACATCGACCCCCAGCGTGTCGAGGACCGCTACCGTCGCCAATAGGAAGAGCACTATCTTTGCCGTACGCCGCAACAGGACGACGACCGACACTGCCTGCCGCCGCTGGCGGCGTTCCATCCGGGCACTAGCAACGCGTGCGATGGCATCGACCAGGCGCAGCGCAAACCAAGCAAGCGCTACCCAGCCAACGATACCGATATAGCGCAGCAAGGTCTGGCGCGCGACGATGGACGCCTCGATGCTGCCCGTCCACAGGTGGAAGGTCACCACTGCGAGAAACAGGCTGAGCGGCGGCAAGGCGGCCTGCGTGAAGCGGTAGATCGCGCTTTTCTCGCGGTCGGCCACAAAACGCCGCATGATGGCCAGAAGTCCGGCCGATATAAGCCAGTAGAGAAAGAAACTGCCGGCTGCGCTCCCGAGCAAGAGAGCCCAGTCCTGCAGCGGGGCTCCGGCCACCTCGGCGCTTTCACCGTCTTCCGGTTCAGCCGGATTTGTCGCCGCCACAGACACTGCTTCGAGAGCTTCAACGGTCTCCTGCGAAATCCCCCAGACCTCGCTGCCGACAGGGCTGTCGGTCCGGGTGAGAAGGATCGGCAGACTTTCCTCGCCGCCGAGCCTGCCTACCTCTTCGGTGTCGGCCGGCAGTTCATCGTCGAGACGCCCACTCGCTTCGTTCGACAAGGCACCGAAAGGCAGGAGCGTCCCCTGTTGGTCGAGCGCGGCTTGCAGCTTGGTGGCCCAGATCGCTCCTTGATCGACAAGTTGAGCCTCATCCTCTTCCGCAGACAGGTGGAAATAGTGAGCAGCCCTCGTGTAGTCCTTCGCCGCCAGGGCGCTGATCAGGCCGGTCACCGTTCCACGCGGCGTCTCGCGACCGAAAGGGTCGGTAGCCACTTCAGCGGCCTGCTCGGCCATCGGCTCCGCCACAGGAGCGATTTGAGCGGAAGCCGGTGTTAAGGCGGCGCAGGCGACCAGCAATAAAAGGGCAGAAAGACGGAGAACCGATATCGGTCCGATCGGGATATTATCTGGAAGGCGCTGGCCATCGCAGTTCCGCAATGGCTTCAACCCTACGAACCTACGAAAGACAGAGATTGCATTCCAACCGCTAAAGCTCGGCTCACTGATCGATCGGAGAGATTGCCTTGGGGGAAAGGCCATTTTTGCTGGCGCCGGCGATGAAAGAAAGTAAACTCACCGGTACCATGCCGTTTTCCGTTGCGGCAGGCAAGCGTTCATGTGGGCATCATTAGTCCGCGTTGCCCGCTGCGGAGCTTTGCCTGGCCATACCACAAAGGCCTCGTCCTACTGGGCAGCAGATCAGATGGCCGAACCAATGCAATAGTGAGAGAATAGATGTCACTTCCCCGCAGAACCTCAAGCGGCGGTCGTCCTTCAAAAGAGGAGGCCGAGAAACTAGGCGAGCACATATTGCAGGAAGCGCTGCAGGAATTTATCGCTAAGGGCCTCGATGCGTCCCGGATGGACGCGATCGCCGCTTCGGCCCACGTATCGAAGCGAACACTTTACGCACGCTACAAATCCAAGGATGAACTGCTATGTGCGACGATGGACTATGGTATTGCGAAGCACATCCGTCCGGTGAGCACTCTTCCTGCCAATGGCCCCATTCGCGAGCGCCTCGAAGCCGTTGCGCATAAATTTCTAGAAGCCTCGCTCACCGCAGAAGGCCGCGGCATACAGACCTTGCTGACATGGCTTGCCAATTACCGCCCCGATTTGCAGAACAAGATCAGGGCCAAAGCCGTGGCTGACGTTACCGGCGTTATGAACCAAATTCTAAAGGACGGCTACGCAAACGGAGAAATTGCGTTCTCAGACTTCCCGGCGATCGCTAAGATAGTCTTCGACTTATTATTCTCCTTGCCGAATTATGAAATACTGAGGGGCATGGGTCCCGAATATCATGGCAGCGAATCCGTCAGCCTGGACAAGGAACTTGATTTCGTGATGGCTGCACTTCGCACTGGCGTCGTCTTTTCGACGAATGGGCGGTAAGCTGGCGCATATCTTATAAATCAGTAACTTCGTTGCATTGGTTTGAACCTAAAGATATTTCAGTATCCTTCGGATTCATCGTGATCGGAGTGTCCAGAAGATGGCCCCGGCTCAATGTGCTCTGGAATCTCGTCGAGCAATGTTCTGCCAGAGGCGTACCGCCGCCCGAGCGTCTCGATAAACCCTTAGTAACGCTTCGCATCACGATCTCCTACAGATCAATGCCGTCGTCGGGGTTGCGAGGCCTGTCGCGCCAGCCCTTGCATCCGTCGCCGCAAGGCCGATGCGCGCGCAGCTTCATCCGGGTCATCCTCGAAAATCGCGAACTCGCCGGTCGGTAACGAGTCCGGCGTTTCTCGTGCGATATCGAGATGATCGGGCAGTTCGGGTTCGCGGCGGAGCCCATGAGTTTTCTCCATGACGGGCCGGTCGGGAGCCTCTCTCCTGACCTCAAAACTTTCACGAAGCGCAGCGTCGCCCTCTTACTATAAAGAGAGCGACGCCGCGGTCTGGGCGACGGTGGAGGTCAACCTTACGGCTCTGACTGGTGATCTATTGGCGCTGCATTCAGATGAGGACCGCATCGGCCTCGACCTTTCGCCGGCAAGCCATGTGCTGGGTGATCCCACCGCGCTCGGACGGATTTTTGATAACCTCGTCGATAATGCCCTGCGCCACGCCTCGACCGTCACGGTAAGGAATGTTTCGGATGGCGGTAAGACCTGCTGGTCGTTTGAGGACGATGGCCCGGGAGTTGCGCCCGACCAACAACTGACGTTAGGCACGGCCTATGCCCGTTTCGATCCGTCACGCGATCGACAGACGGGCGGAGCCGGCCTTGGCTTAGCGATCGTCTGCGGACTTGCCGAAGCCATAGGCGGCTCCGTCTCGTTCCGGTCCAAGCCGGGCCGAGGACTGCATGTGCAAGTCGTGCTGTTGTCGGCGGGTAGAAGCTCAGAATGAGCGAGACTCCACTGCAGACTGATAATAATCGGAGGAGTAAATCAAATTGATAAAATTGAGGATCATCAACGATGAGTATCGTCGCTCAACTCGCGATCGGAACGGTGACCGTTGCACTTACCATCATCATGCAAGCGTGTTTTGCCGCAATAGCCTTCTCAGTCGATGATCGCTTCACGCCGCCTCGCACGCGAACAACACGCTTTGGAGCGACCTTGCTTCTTGCCGCTTCTACGATATGGATGCTGCTCGCTATCACGCTGGCGGCTTGGATTTGGGCGGGCCTGTTTATTGTATTGGGTGCCTTCGAAGCGCTGGAACCGGCGCTCTATTTCGCAACGGTTTCCCTGACGACGCTAGGCTTCGGCGACGTTATCCTCTCGCAGGATGTGCGGCTGCTGTCTGCGATCGTGGCTGCCAACGGCCTCGTCATGTTCGGTTTGAGCACTGCGTTTCTTCTCGAATTCGTGGGTCAGGTGCGCGAGGAGAAAGGCAGTTCGACGCGATCCCACATTTCGACGGCAGAATGACTTCGTACAGAACCGGCTCACTTTGGCTAGCATAAACGATTGTGCCTGCCCACTCTACCCGCATCGCCTTGTCCAAGTAGAAAACGCCGATCCGCCCGGGTTTCGACAAATAGTCTGGGGCTTGGCGCTTGCGTAGACTGGATGGTCAAAAGTGGAATGGCGGGTTGCGACTCTAATGTCGGTCCTAACCACCAACTCGGCGGTTCGCCAGAAGCAGATGTTCGCATGGCATGCGCTCAGGTCGGCTTCGCCCTCTCATCCCAGTCATCCGAGCATTGAGGGCTACGTTCCGAAAGCGGACGTCGGTTCGAGGGCGTCGGAGCGATGCCCATATCGGACAATAGGATTAGTCGGCTTAACGGAGATGGATTGGGCTTAAGGACATCTCGAACGGTGGCAACAAAGCGACCTGGGTTCGGTCTTTACCTCTGTCGAGGGCGTGCCGGAGATGAAGGATTTCGTTCCCGAGCGCTTCGACATCCGGACGATGGCGGTACGCAATTTCCCCGATCGCTGGGCTCCGTGGGACACGCAGAAGATCATCGGCGATATCTTCAATCCCAAGCTGAACTTGCCGTGCCCGGTCCTCCAGACCGTGTGCGGGGTCATCCCCGGGCAGGAGTCTTCGGAAAGCAAGGCGGGATACAAGTTCGCGCGCACGAGCTCGCTGGCGGAGGGAAAGGGCGTCAAGCTCGTCCCGAAGCTTCGCACAGAGGCCGCCGAATGGCAGTTCATCCAAGACCGTGTGAAGCAGGGCGAAAAGCTGGTCTCATGCTATTATGCGGTTTCGATCCTCGCGCCCAAGGGACGTGGCGAGCCCTGCGAGCGAACGCTCAAGGCGCTCTACAAGGCGAGCGGGTGGGACCTGATCGACGAGACCCATATCCAGCTGCCCGCCTTCATGGCCCATTTCCCGCTCATGCTCGCGGACGGGCTCGATTCCGATTACAAGCGCATGAAGCGGCTGCGCACCATGCGCTCCACGAACGTCGCGGCCATCGCACCGATCCAGGGTGAATATGTAGGCGGCAACATTCCGCATCTGCTGTTCATCGGGCGCCGGGGGCAACCGCAATTCTGGTCGCCGTTCCAGAACGGTGCCGGCAACCACAACGTGGCAATCGCGGGCAAGTCGGGTTCGGGGAAATCGGTCCTCCTTCAGGATCTGACGGCGAGCTTCGCCGGCGTCGGCGCGAAGACGATCGTGATCGATGACGGTCGCAGTTTCGAGCACATGGCGAAGGCGCTCGGCGGCACCTTTACCGAATTCAAGCTCTCTTCGGGCATTTCGATCAACCCCTTCCGGATGATCGACCAAGAGCTGGCCCAGGGCGACGACGACTATCTGGTCGACTGCCTCGCCATGTTGAAGTCGATCATTTCGCAGATGGCGCGAAACGAGACCCGACTGAACGACACCGAGCGCGGGCTCATCGACCAGGCCGTCAACGCCGTCTGGGAAGCAGAGGGTCGCGATGGAACGGTGGACCACATCATCGAGGCGCTCAAGCAGCCCGAACATCCCTTCGCCTACGATCTTGCGACCTCGTTGCTGCCGTTCGCCTCGACCGGGACATTCGGTCGCTTCTTCCTCGGCGATGCCAATCTGGACCTGTCGGCCGACCTCACCGTCTTCGAGCTTTCCGATCTGGCGACGCGTGAGGAGTTGCGCGGCGTGGTGCTGACATCCGTGATGTTCATCGCTTCGCAGGTGATGCGCCGGATGGACCGCTCGATCCCCAAGCCGCTTATCATCGATGAGGCCTGGCAGATGCTGAAGGGCGGGGCGATGGCAGACTTCGTCGAGACCTATTCGCGCACCTGCCGCAAATACGGAGGTTCGCTTATCACGGCGACGCAATCGATCCACGATTACTACAAGTCGGAGGGGTCGCGCGCCGCGCTTGAGAACTCCGACTGGTTCCTCATCCTTCAGCAGAAGGGCGAGACGATCTCCGATTTCCGCAATTCGGATCGCTTCGAGATGGACAACATGACCGAGGCGCTCTTGCGGTCCTTGAAGCGCAACGGCGTGGACTACTCGGACGTGTTCCGGGAATGGCGCGTGCCGAAGAGACGCGTTCGTGGGAATTCGATCCCGCGATCGTCGTCGAGAACGACATCCGCGACCACCAGGGCAATCTGATCGCGGCACGTGGGCAGCGGGTTAATCCGCTCGCGACTTCGGGGCTCTCCAAGAAGCTCGTCTTCGTGGATGGCGACGATCCCGCCGAAATCGAGTGGGCGCTCGGTCACGGATCGGATGAACGCGCTAAGATCATCTTTGTCGATGGTTCGCCCTTCGAATCCATGAAAACTCACCAGCGTCGGTTCTACTTCGACCAGGAGGGCAAGCTCTCCAGTCATTTCGGCATCACCCGCACGCCCGCGCTCGTTGAGGCGAAGGGCGATCTCCTGCTGATTACCGAGAAAGCTATCCCGCGGAGGCAATCGTGACGTCCTGGCGCGACATGATCCCGGCTCCTCTCGCCGCTCCGGAAACTGGGGAGATACGGGCTGCGCGCTTCCGCGTCATCGCAGCCTGCCTCGTTTTCGCGGTCGCACTTCTGTTCCTTGGCCAGCTTCGCCGGCTTATCGGGTCCGCCGCTCTCCCGGGCCTGGCCGCGGCCTTCACCTTCATGTCCGTTCAGGGCTGGGCATGGGCCAGGCTGAAGAACGCCGCGGACGATGCCTGGCTCTTCAGGGAGACCGACGATGTTGCGTAGGTGGCTTACCGTTGTTGCGGCGCTTGCCGCCCTTGCTCTTGTCGCGCCGGCGTCCGCCCAAGGACTGCCCTCCGGTCCGGGGCGTTGTTCCGGATCGTTCGTCAATCCGATCACGGATGTGTGCTGGGGCTGCATGTTCCCCCTTTCCCTCGGATCGCTCAAGATCTGGCCATCATCACGCGCCGATACCAAGAATCCGGATCTGCCGATCTGCGCTTGCGGAACGCCCGTTCCACGCGTCGGGCTTGCGATGGGGTTCTGGGAGCCCGTGCGTCTCGTCGATGTCTCGACCAAGCCGTGGTGCTTTCCCAATCTTGGCGGGATCAAGCTCGATCCGGGCTTCTCGATCGGGAACGGCTACGCCTCGAACTCCTCGCAGATAGGGGGCCAGTCGCAGAACACGGCGAAGTACCACGTTCACTATTACATCTACCCGCTGCTTTATTGGCTCGAGGTCGTAACCGATTTCCTATGCCTTGAAGCCAGCTCGTTCGATGTCGCTTATATGAGCGAGATCGATCCGCTGTGGCAGGATGATGAGCTTACGACGCTTCTCAATCCCGAAGCGGCGCTTTTCACCTCGCCGATCGCTCAGGCCGCTTGTTCGGCCGACTGTATCGCTTCGACTTCGAAACTGCCGATAGACGAACTGTTCTGGTGCTCGGGGTGCCAAGGGCCGATGTATCCGATGAACGGCAACATCGGAGCGAATGTCGGCATCAAGCAGTCGGCTCGGCTCGCCGCCGAACGGATGATCTACAAGATGCATCGCCAGGGTCTTCCGCTCGCTTCTCCGGGTCGTGATGGTGATGGGTTTCATATACACGCTTCTGATCGTCGCCTTCAGTTTGAACTGGCGCGCCTGGCTCAACTGGTTCCTGGGTGCGACGCTCATGTACGGGGCACTCATCGTCCCGACGACCACCGTGCAGGTCACCGATCGCCTCAATCCCAGTCTGGCACCCTCGACGGTCGGCAACGTCCCGGTTGGTCTGGCCCTCATCGCCTCGGTCAGCTCGACTGCCGGCGACTGGTTGACGCGCACGGCCGAGACCGTCTTCACGATGCCTGGCACCCTGCAGATGTCGAACAACGGTATGATCTATGGAGCGAGGCTCTGGGATCGCACCAGGGACTTCCAGATCCGCGACCCCCGCACCAGCGCCAATCTCGAGGAGTATTTCAAGCAGTGCCTCTTCTATGACATCCTGCTCGGCCATACGGCTTTCGACGCGGTCGCCAATTCGAACGATATCCTGACCGATATGGGTCCCGGCTCGCCGGCGCGAGGCATGAAGTGGATCCCTGCCACGGGCACCCCGACGATCGTGACTTGCCAGGCAGGATACACGAGCCTTCAGAGCGGGATTGTCACCTATACCGATGCGCAGCTCGAGGAGGAGGGCCGCAAGCTCTTTCCAGGCCTCACTCCCGCGGCCGCTCGCGCCAAACTGATCTCCGACCTCCCAGTCATCGCCAATCAGTTCCACGGTAGCAGCCAGACCGCGCAACAGATTTTCCATCAACGCTCGCTGGTGAGTGCCTTCCTCGAAGCGCGAGCCAATCTCGGTGCGGCTGATGGCGATACATTCGCCATGCTCCGCGCCGAGGAACAGGCGCGCAACACCTACACGTCGATCACACAGCAAGCGATGACGTGGGTCCCGCTTCTCAACATCGTGCTGACCGTCGTCTTCTATGCGATGTTCCCGGTCATCTTTCCGCTCTTCCTTCTTCCGCGCACAGGGGTCACCGCGCTGAAAGGTTATTTCACCGGCTTCTTCTATCTGGCCGCATGGGGGCCACTCTATGTGGTCTTGCACATGTTCATCATGGATCGCGCGTCGGACTCGTTGAATGCGACCGCGCCGGGCGGCATCACGATGGCAGGCATGGCCGGTATCGATGCGGTCAACGCGGATACCGCGACGATCGCAGGCTTCCTGATGATGTCGATCCCGTTCCTTGCTGCCGGCATGGCGCGGGGAGCGATGGCCGTCTCGTCGCAGGCGACCTCCATGCTCGCGCCGGCACAAGCTGCAGCGGAAGCGGCGGCTGTCGAGCGGACGACCGGTAACTATTCCTACGGGAACGAGAGCTACATGAACCTGTCGAGCTTCAACCGGCAGTCTAACCAATGGAACACTGCGCCATCCTTCACGGGTGGAGCTGCTGTGCAGTCGACTGTCAATCCCAACGGTACTTTTACGCGGACGATGGCTGACGGTTCTACCGTCTTCGATACATCACCCGGTATGAGCCGTCTCGCCTTCGGTGCCTCTTTGAGCCAGTTCGCGAATTCCGAGCGCCAGCAGACGCTTTCCGAGCTCGAGACGGCTCGCAACAGCCTCACCGAGGAGCGTTCGCGTGCGGTTTCGTTCCTCGACCGAACCTCGGCACGTCAAACGACCGGCGTCCGCAACTCGAGCGGAAGCGAAAGCTCTGCAGGATATCGCTCTGGTGAAAATTTACAGAGGTTTGACAATCAGTCGCTCGATTCCAGAGACGGTATAAGCGAAAGTGACAGGATTTCTGGCTCTTCGGGCAATCAACAAACCAACATTGATCGTCTTGAGACTACTCGCGGCGGGAATATCGGCATATCTGGCACTGCCGGTAGAGGAAACTCTGGGGGGAGGCCTCGTAGGGGCTCTGGCGCTGGTATTAATGCTGGCGCGCAAACTGGCATCAATGGAGGACGGTTGCGCACCGATAGCGTCAGCCACGGGAATGAGCGTACAGAAAGCCAGGGATTCGACTCCTCGACCTCTGATAATCGCTCCAACGGATCGAATGCTACACAGGATATTGGTAGCTACTCGCAGAGCGGCAGCTTTAATCGAAGCGAAGGCTATTCGGATAAGTCCTATTCTCGTGAGCAGGCTCTCGAAGAGATCCGACGTATCGATGAACGCATCGCTGCAATCGATGAAATTTCGACGTCCCTCAGCAACAATACCTCCAATCGCGAAGGATACGGTGCGAACCTCAACTTCGACATGTCTCAGATTGTTGCATCAAGGTATCAGGAAAAGGCCGCAGAACTTGGAGTGACCGCACCGAGCTTGGCCCGCACCGACTACAATACGCAAGAGCAGGCAACCTATGAGTTCGTAGCGAGAGAAATCATCGCCGATTACTACGATGATCGCGTCGCCCCCTTCAATGACCTCATCCCTGAACGCGGCTCTTTGGTTGGCAATGTCACTGGGCCCGGCGATTTCAGCAAGTCCGACCTTCGCGGTAGTCCGCCTAACCCTAATGTTGGTGAGCCACGAAACCTTGTGAGTGGAGCAGCTAACGGATCGATCGGTAACCGGATCGATGAAGGGGCATCTTCACTTGGCGATCGCTACCAAACGAATGGTTCGCGTTATGGCAACCGCCGTCGGGAATTCGAAGAAGGTCGGGATGGTCAAGGCGGCGCGAATGACCGCTTCAACGAGCGCTTCTATGACCGCGATCAGCGGGAGCGGAACTCGATACAACGACGTCTTCGTGGTGATGACGAATGAGTCACCAACTCAAAACGGCGAGGAAGATGAACCCAATCGCTAACATCAATCCGAAAATAGCATGCGAGGATCCGCTCCCTTGCGATGCCTCGTGATCGTCCTCGAGAGCCTCATCTTCGATCCTATAGAGCCACTCTGGATTTACTCCGCCTGAAGGATCCCATTGCGTGGCTGCCTGGAGCACTCCAGATTCTCTAGGTTGATCGTCGAAGCTCATCGCGTTTCTCCCAGCCTTTATGTAACATTTTGGCAGGCCAAAAACAATGACTGGCCGAACGCTGCGTTCAAATCCGATTGGACAATCCGTTACGGAATCCTTGATGCTCGAGGTCCTTGCGGAAAATTCCAGGCCTGCGTGGCCCAAGCTTGGCAGCAGTGCACACGCGATACTTAATCGAAGATTT
>NZ_JABWGV010000006.1 GCF_013370205.1 Qipengyuania atrilutea | reverse complement strand
TCCCGATCAAACGCTGCAAACGGTCGAAGATGGTGTCGAGATCGTCAGACCCTTGAGTAACCCAGCAGGGCTCACCACCTATTCCAAACAAACCAGCAATTCCGCTGCCTTGATAAAGGCGATGGATTTTGCGCCCGCACTTCCGGGGCTTTGCGCAAGCGAAGAGATGCGGTAACGGAAGTGGAGACGCAGTGACCCACCAATTCGCGGCGGAAATAGGCGGAGTTCTCCCGGGTCGATTTGGTGACCTACTGCGTGAATTTTAGAGGTTGGAAAAGCCGAGCGCTTCGCGTTGATTGGCAAAGCATACCGGCAGGTCGCCCATCCGCCACAAGCTGCGGGCGCTGAGGGCCTTGGGTTGATTCCCAACAAGGATACTGCGAATGATTGTGGGATCGAGATAGCTCAGCCTCGCAAGTCGCTGAAGGTGGCGTAGCCTGGTTGTCCTAGTCGACCGGACTGCTTCTTCGTCCATGTCGATCAGTTCTTCCCGAGCCGCGAACGCCCGTCCGAGCAGTTCGACGAGCCGGTTATCCTTGCTGAGCCCATTTGGCTCCGATGGCTGCAGGCGCATGCGAGCTTCGTGACCATAGTTCTGCCGATCAAGCGCAATACTGAACTTCGCTTCGGCTGCTTGATTGATCTCGGCATCAGCGAGGCCAAGCGCAGGTGGCGGTGCGAATGCGCCTTCAATCTTTTCCTCGCTGACGACTACGCGAAGCTGCAGTCGGGCGAGGATCTCGCTAGCCTTGCTTACAGGCAGTTGCTCAATGTTGGCCGCCAGCTGCTCCGCTGCCTCGAAAGCCATTTTCTTTTCGGCAGCAGACTTCGATGTCGTCAATTCCCGAATATTGGCACTGCTCTTAAGCCAGCTTGCAATTGCTTTTCGGATCGATTGCTCGATTTCGCTGGCAGGCAGCCTCAAGGCGAGCGTCTCGGCATTGTCATTCATGTTCGACGCATAGTAGGTATAGCGTCGCCCGTGGTTTTTCGTATGCGTGGGGGACATCGGGCGACCTCGGTCGTCGAAAATCATTCCCGCTAGCAACGCCAACCGACGCTTAGGCCCTGCAGATGAGCCGTGCGATGTCCGATCCCTGAGCTTCGTTTGGACAGCCTCAAAAGTCTCTCGATCGACAATCGCATCATGTTGGCCGGTAAATGTCTTTTCCTTGTGCCGGACCTGGCCAACATAGATGGGGTTGGACAGGAGGTGCTTGAGCGCGCCCCGTTTGATGGTGTTGCCGCCGCTTATCCTGCCACGTTTCGACACATGCCGCTTGCTTACGATCCCGTCGCGAGCAAGCTCTTCGACCAGCGCCTTGATTGAAACCGCTCCAAGGTAGCGGCGCATGATCTCGCGCACAGTCTCGGCCTCTTCGGGAATAACGACGAGCTTGCGATCAATTGCCTTATAGCCAAGCGGAACGCTGCCGCCCATCCACATGCCTTTAGCCTTGGATGCGGCAACCTTGTCCCGGATCCGTTCGGCTCCGACCTCGCGCTCGAACTGGGCGAAGGACAGCAGAACGTTGAGCGTAAGCCTGCCCATTGAGCTGGTGGTGGAAAATGCCTGCGTGACACTGACGAAGGAAGCCTCGGCCTCGTCGAGGACATCGACGATCTTGGCAAAATCGGCGAGGCTACGAGTAAGCCGGTCGATCTTGTAGACTACGACGACATCGACCTTGCCTGCCCGGACGTCTGCGAGAAGCTCTTGCAACGCTGGTCGTTCTATAGTCCCGCCTGAATGACCGCCGTCGTCATATAGCTCGGGCACCAGCGTCCATCCTTCGTGCTGCTGACTCATCACATAGGCCGCGCAAGCCTCACGCTGGGCGTCAAGGCTGTTGAAGTCCTTGTCCAGACCCTCATCGGTCGACTTGCGGGTGTAGATCGCGCAGCGAAGTTTTTTTTGAATCCTAGGCACCAGCAGCGACCTTCAACTCTTCCAGCCGAGGGCTGTGCAAACCGAAGAAGCGTGGTCCAGACCACTTTGCCCCGGTTATGTGATTGGCGACCGCCGTGAGCGAGCCGAACGTCTGTCCGCGATACTCACAGCCGCTTTCCAGTACGACGACCTCGTGTACCTCACCATGCCATGTTCTTGAGAGCCACGTGCCAGGCTTGGCTTCGGTCGACACACGACCTTCCTTTCGGCGCTTATCCCTGCGGCCCAATGCGCCAAGCCGTCGCAGCTCAGCCTGGGTCAGTTTGCCAGCGTCAGCCTCCTGTAGCTTTGCGGCCAAGGATCGTCTCATGAGAGCCAAGCCTAGAGCTGGCGGTGCTGGTCTCCCGAACCTGTTGCGCCATGCCACGCGAAGTTCCGGAGGGGTCATTTCTTCGAAGGCGGCGATGCTGTCATTGGTCTCCATGACCGCATGGATGCTCGATTGGCGGCACAAGTCGAACGCTTTCTGGAACCCTTTCCTCCTTCTAAAGAACTCGTGTTGCAGTTCGAGCATCGCGGACGATTTTGACCGCGAACTGATCGGCCATCTCTGCATAAGAATTGATATATTCACGAGGGATCACAGCGCCCTCGCATTGACAGTTAGTTCACTAACTGAAGGCCAGCAAACAACCGAAGTCGTCTTTTTCGTTGACGCTTCCACGCAAATCGCAAAGTTGGCTGCCGCGGTTCAATCCGTCGCTGATTGTCAGCTTTGCGCCCCAAATTCGGTCGTTAAAGTTTACTTAGCCGCACCCCGAAAGGTGACGTTCATAAAGGATTGGGCGCTAGGCCGCTACGTGACGGTATCTGTCTCTTGTCGTTCCTTTTTGCTCGGTATGCTAGTTTTACTCGTTCCTTCATCGATCTAATGCCAAAGATGCCAGCTGCCTAACTTCGCTCATTCGCTGAACAAGATTGCCGCCGTTAGCGGTCAGACCGCTGCGCCAAATTTCCGCAAAACGTTCAACGGATCTTTACCATACTGAACTAGCCTCCTGATCAGCGAAACGCTGGTCGGAAACAATGTACAAGATATTGATCGCAGACGATGAACCGATGATGCGGGAACTGCTGGAAGCGCGGCTCTCGCAGCGCGACTATTCTTCCATTTCGGCTGCCGACGGGCGCGAGGCGTTGGCGCGGCTTGAAGATTCGGATCCGGACGCCGTCGTCCTCGATGCCATGATGCCGGTTCACGACGGGTTCGAAGTCCTGCGGCAGATGCGCGCCAGCGCAAAGCATGCCGATACGCCGGTGATTATGCTTACCGCGCGCCGGGGCGAAAAGGATATCGTCAGCGCGCTCGAAATCGGCGCCAACGATTACCTCGTTAAACCTTTCATGCCCGAAGAACTGTTTGCCCGCCTCGCTAGGCTTCTGAAACGCACTTGATGCGCGCGCTCCTTTTTGGCGGCTGCGCCACGCTGTTCCTGGCTCACGCACCGGTTCTGGCTCAAGCTACAGCTTATGAGCGCGCGGTGACGGCGCGCCATGCCGGCCAACCGGCCGCCGCCGCTCAGCTTTTCGAAGAGTGGCTGACTGCCCACTCCGGCGATACCGACGCACTGGTGCAATACGGCTACGCGCTGCTTGCGATCGGGCGGATTGACGAAGCGGAGCAGGCATTCGCCCGCGTGCTCACGCTCGCGCCGGAATATGCCGATGCAAGCCAGGGTCTGGAGCGCGTTGCACAGCGTCGCGCGTCTGCGATGGAGGCGCGCAGAGCCTTCATCCAGATAGAAGGAGCGCTAAGCAAACTAAAGGGGGGCCAGAACGATTGGCGCGAGTTCGGCATTGCCGCTTCAGTTCCCCTGAACGCGCGCACGACCATCGACGCTCGCGGTACGTGGTACGAACGCTTCGAAACGCGCGATACCGAGTTTGGCGTGCTCGCGTCGCACCGGGCCGACGATGCCGTCTGGCTCCGGCTCGGCGGGTCATTTACCCCGTCGGCGGCCTTCCGGCCCGAGCACAGCCTTACTGCCGGGATAGACTTCCGCATCGCCAAACATACGATCGGCTCGTTCGACACCGCATACCAACAATTTCCGCCGCAAACCGTGTGGAGCTTCAGGCCTGGCGTCACCCAGTATTTCGGGGGCGGTCGCTATGCGCTTGCGGTTCATGCACGAGCGGTAGCCGCCGACGGAGCGGACATACTTGTCGGTGGGTCGCTGCAGGGCGACTACTTCGCCGACAGCCGTAGCCGGATTTTCGCCGGCTTCGCGACCGGACCGGAAACCGATCTCGGCGAAGTGCGTGATACGACGAGTTTATACGGCGGCGGGGAGTTCCCGGTTACGGACTCGATTTCGCTTTCGGGCAGCATTGCTCAGGAATGGCGTGCGGTGGGTCCGGACCGAACGGAAGGGCGCGTCGGCTTCAAGGTTTCGCTATGACTGCGCTGCGTTCGTTGTGGGAGTTGTCCTTGGCGCTCTGCCTTTTTGCCGCGCTGGCATTACTCTTACTGCTGTTCGCGCGACTGGCGGCTACGCGTTCAACCGGCAGGCGCGGGGCGGCTCGCACGCGTCTGCTACCGCTTCTACTGGACGGCGATACCGCGAAGCTTGAACGCCTTTCAGGAGTCAACCTTGAAGTCGCAGCCGAACTGTCGGTCGAGCTTGCGGAAATGACGCGGGGTAGCGAACGCGAAGAGCTTCTCGCTCGGGCGGCGGCGCTCGGCGTGCCGGCCTATCTTTCCAAACGCATGCGGTCGTTGTCGGCGCAAGTTCGGCTATCCGCAATTGAAGCACTTTCCATGTTTAACGATTGCCAGGCGGAGTCGTTGAAGGCGCTGGACGACCGCAACCCTGACGTACGCCTCGGCGCAGCCCTAGCGCTAGCACAACGAAGCGCGGCTCCGCCTCCACTAACCTTGCTGAGAAAGCTGAGCGCGGGTCAGGAAGAAAACTCGCTTCTGCTGGTATCGCTGATTGCAGACCTGGCAGAAACCGACGTCGAGGCCGTTGCTGGGCTCCTGTTCGAAAAGGACTTATCACAGCGTGCCAAGGTCGCTGCTATCGATGCCCTCGCTCAACGCGGTGGGGAGTATGCGCCACTGCTGACCTACATGGCGCGCAAAAGCATCGACGAATCCGATGTGCAACCGAGACTGTTCAGGGCATTAGGGCGTACGGGCCATCCGGCTGCCGCCAAAGCGATCATCGAAGGAATGCAAAGCGACAATTGGACCGTCCGGGTGGCCGCCGCCGAAGCGGCGGGCAAGGCAGGCATCCTTCAGGCAGCAGACCGACTTGGGGACCTCCTCGACGATAGCAACTACTGGGTACGATACCGAGCCAGCGAAGCACTGCTTCGCCTTGGGCCGCGCGGCATCCAGGTACTTCGCGCGGCCAGTGCTAGCGACGACGTGCTTGTGGCTGGCACTGCGACGAAGATGCTGCGGGAGGGCAAGGCGGCATGAACAGTTTCGATATCGCAAGTCCGCGAGACTGGATGGTCGCCAGCGCCGAAACGATTGCCAGCGTGGTCATCGTGACGGGGCTGCTGCAGACCGTTTTCTACTTCGTGCTTCTTCTTTATGCCGGTGCGGCGCTCGGAACGCGGCCGCCAGTTCTGCGCAGCGCGAGCTTGTGGCGGCGGTATTCGGAGCAAGCCCCTGCCATCTCGGTGCTCGCGCCCGCTTACAACGAAGAACTTTCCATAGTGGAGAGCACGCGCAGCCTGCTGGCACTGCAATATCCCGATTTCGAAGTCATCGTTATTAACGACGGATCGAAGGACGGGACGCTCGCCCGCCTGATCGCCGAATTTGACCTGATGCCGGTCGACCGATACGTGGATGCGGGGGTCAGTCACGCGCCGATCCGCGGTTTCTACGCCTCCCCGAAACTGCCGCGCCTGTTGGTGCTGGACAAGGAAAACGGCGGTAAATCGGATGCTCTCAACGCGGGCATCAACTGCTGCCGTACCGCGCTGTTCTGCGCGATCGATGCGGACTCGATCCTCGAATCCGATGCCTTGCTCCGCGTCGTCAGGCCCTTCATCGATCAACCCGATCTTACTATTGCCGCCGGCGGCACGATTCGCATCGCGAACGGATGCAAGGTCGATTCCGGCCGCATCACGGATATCCGGCTTCCGCGCAACTTCCTCGCGCTGGTCCAGATCGTCGAGTATCTGCGCGCCTTTCTCATGGCCCGCGTCGGGCTTAGCAAGATGCAGGCGCTGACTGTCATTTCCGGTGCGTTCGGCCTGTTCCGCCGCCGACACGTGGTGGAAGTCGGCGGATACAGCCACGGAACCGTTGGCGAGGACATGGAACTCGTCATCAAGCTGCACCGCCTGATGCGTGAGCGCGGGCAGGATTACCGGATCGATTTCATTGCCGAGCCGGTTTGCTGGACCGAGTGTCCGGAAAGTCTCTCGATCCTCGGTCGGCAACGCGCACGCTGGCAGCGGGGCTCGCTCGAATGTTTCGCAAAGCACAAGCGGATGCTGTTCAATCCGCGCTACGGGCGCATCGGGATAATCGGTTTCGGCCATATCCTGCTGGTCGATGTACTCGGTCCGCTGCTCGAAGTTCTGGGCTACATTCTTGTCCCGCTTCTGTGGGGCATCGGGCTACTGGCCCTGCCGTGGCTGCTCGCCTTTCTCGCCGTGACGTTCACGCTCGGAATCTTTCTTTCGATCGCAACGCTCGTGCTCGAAGAAATACAACTGCGCCGCTTTCCCAAAGCGAGAGAACTGGCGATCCTCGCCGGCATCGCGATCATAGAGAACTTCGGCTATCGCCAGCTTTCGAACGTGTGGCGGCTGCAGGGCTGGTGGCAGTTCGTCCGCAAACAGCAAAGCTGGGGAAATATGACGCGTAAGGGGTTCTCGACCAGCTAAGCCTGGAGGTCCGCAAGAAGCGAGTCCAGGCGTGCAGCTTCGGCATCGTAAACCTCGCCGCTTTCCGCGGCCTCCTCCAACGCCAGCGCCGCTTCCCCGATGTCGGTGTATCCGAACATCGGCGCAATTCCTGCCAGTTTATGCGCCTTCACGATGACAGCGTCGCAGTCCCGTGCTTTGCACGCCTCGGCAAGCTCCGCTCGATGCTGCTCGGCCTGCCCGGCGAACCGGGCTGAGAGCGCGTCCATCTTCGCGCGAAGATGGTCCACGATTAAAGCAACTCGCGCACACGCTGCGCCAGCGTCATTGGATCGAATGGTTTCGCGATCACACCGGTCGCATCCAGCGTCGCGAAACTGTGCATATCGCTTCGCTGGGCGCGTGCAGTCACGAAGATAACCGGAAGCGCGGCTATCGTATCCATCTGCCTTACGTGCGACAGCAGCCTCGGTCCGTCCATTTCCGGCATCATCACGTCAAACAGTGCAACGTCCGGCGGCCACTGCTCGATTATGCGCAAGGCTTCCATTCCTGACGAGGCCGTGCGCACTTCGAAATCGCTATCGAGAGACAGCGCCATTTCGGCGATCTCGCGAATGTCCGGTTCATCGTCGACATACAGCACTCGCATCACGCGGCCTGCCTGTCGCGCCGTTCGATCAGCGCCATGACCGTGTCGGAAAGATCCACAATCGATGCGCGGCTTTTCACGAGTACGCGATCGGCTCCTTCGTTATGCCGGGCATCGTCGATGGCGGTGAACAGTACGATCGGTAAGTGCGGATGGGTTTGCCGGCATTCGCGCACGAAATCGAGACCGCTTTCCCCGCCAAGACCGATGTCGACGATCACCGCTGAGAGTTGTTCTTTCGCGGTTGCCGCTCTGGCATCGCGCAAGGTGTGGGCCGGTACGATGATTGCTCGGCCGCCAAGAGCGCTGGCGACGACACTCAGGCAATCCGCATCGTCGTCGAGATGCAGTACGAGCGGGAGGTCTGCATCGAGTTGCTCCGTCCCGATCTCCTGCGCCATTGCCAACGGCAAGTCGAGGTAGAACTTGGTTCCGCCGCCCTCGCGGTCCGCAAAGCCGATTTCTCCGCCATGACGCCGAGCGATTTCGCGGGCAATCGACAGGCCAAGTCCCGTGCCCCCCTTGGCGCGGCTGTCAGAGGCATCGGCCATGGCAAACTTGCCGAAGATACGGCCCCGGAAAGCTGGCGGAATGCCCGCACCGCGATCGCATATTTCGATGCGCGAAAGACCCGCGTTCTGCGTGCAGACGATCTCGACCTCCGCGCCCTCGGGCGAGTGTTTGATTGCATTCGACAGAAGGTTCGTGAGCAGCTGCTCCAGGCGGTCAGGGTCGCCCATCACACAAAGCGGCCACGGAGCCATAGTGGTTTTGATGGTAACGCTGTGCTGCTCGGCGAACCCGGTCATGGCCTCGCATGTCTGGCGGATCAAAGGGCCGAGCTGCATGCGGCGGATGTCGAACTCCATTTTGCCGGATTCGATCTTCTCGATATCGAGAATGTCGTTGATGAGGCGAATAAGGCGTTCGCAATTGCTGTGTGCAATGCCGATGAGGCGGCGCGTCTTTTCTTCGAGCGGTCCTGCCGCTCCGCCCATGACGAGGCCGAGCGACCCGCCGATCGAGGTAAGAGGCGTCCGCAGTTCGTGGCTGACAGTCGAGACGAACTCGGTTTTCATCCGCTCCGCCTGCTTGCGCGCAGAGATGTCGCGGATCGAGGCAACGTAGTTCGTGTTGTTATCGTCGCTACCAGCATCTTCGACGCGGCTGATCGCGACTTCTGTTTCGAAGGTCGATCCGTCGCAGCGCTTTCCGACGAATTCCTGTTTTCGTCCGGCACCGTCGGCCCCGGCAACATCGACCGACGCGAGCCATGCGCGCGAGGCATCGGGAGAGAAAACATGCGCCATCAGAACGAGATTATGCTTTCTGAGCAATTCGGCCTCGGAATATCCGAACATACGGCTGATGCTGGGGTTCATTCGCACAATGTTGCCCTCCGCGTCCAACCAGAGCATTCCGTCCACCGCGCCATCAAACATTGTCCGTTGGCGAACGGCTAGTTGCTCCACCCTTGCCAAGGCTTGTCGCCGCTGCCGTATTGAACCCCCGACAAGCAAGGTAACAAGAGCAAGCAGGACCGCTAACCCAAGCAAAAGCAAAGTAACGGTGTACTGTACGTGCTCCCGGGATGCTGCTGCCGCGCTGGTTTGTTCGACGAGCCGAGCAGTTTCTTCCGCGTCCATCTCGGCAATGAGTGCGCGGATCTCGTCCATCATCGCGCGGCCATGCCCAAGCGCAATGCGGCGTCGAGCCAGTTCCGCGTTACCGTCGCTGACGTCGGTCGCGTTCTTCGCGGCATTGCGCAGCTGGCGTTCCGATGCCGTTATCAGTGCGTCGAGCTTTGCAAGCCGGTTTCGGTCGCTTCCGGCGCGGAGGCTCGCAAATGCCTCGTCGCGCCGCGGAACAGCAGCCAGATAAGGACCCAGAAAGTCGGGATTGCTGGTCAAGACGTATCCGCGCACGCTAGTCTCGACATCGAGATGAAGCGTCAGCAGCTGACCCAGCAGATCGCGCGTATCAACCGTACGTTCCGCGGTGGCACGCAGCTTGCGCACCTCTTCGAACTCCTGCGCAATCAAGAAATGAACGCCCAGCAACGAAAGCGGCACGAAGACGAACGCTATTGCCAAGATAGACGAGCGGAAAGCAGGCGATACGGACTTTGTGCTGACCATGCGACTTCACTTCTACAAGAGATAGCGCCTGTTTAATGCATTCTGATTGAAATCTGCTTAAATCTCCACGTAAAGTCAGGTCTATCTAGACATCTGATATAATACGAAGGCTCGATTGAAATTCATGACCACCCCTTGCGCGGTTCAGAACTAGATCTCTAACCCTTTTGCTGAAAACAAACGCAGGCAGGGATCGCCTTAACCTTTGATGCTCGGACTTGTTAAGAGGACGCGAGAAAGTATTTGCTAATAGCGAATTAACTTCTTCAAAGTTGGATGCTGATCGATGATCGAAACTGTCTAAGGCCATTAGTTCAGCAGAAGGGGACTGTTCTGCCGTAATAAGCGCTAAGAACATATAGAGTTTGAAAAGATCATCCGGAAGAGGGTGCGCATGAACCAACTGCTGAATGCGGTTTGCACGCTGCGGCTCGAGCGCGTCGTTGCTATCACATCCATAAGTTTCAATAATGAGTGCAAGTTCTAGAGCTGGAAAACTTTTCGCATTTTCGAGCGCTCGATCAGCAAACGGTTTGGCTACATCACACTCTCCGCGTGCCGTTAAAACCTTCGCAGCAAGAAAATTGAGATACGGATTTTCTGGATAGTCGTTGACCGCTTGACCGACCTCACGCCAGATTGAACTATCGACTTCAACCGCCATTCCATCTGTTGCTCGCTTCTGAATGTTCATCCAGATTTTTCGAGCAAGAAAGTAAGGATAATAGGGAGAATCGGGATATTCGCTCAAACATGTTCTTACGACGTCGGCGGTAAGTAGACCTTTAGCGTTCGAGTTTTCACTTAAGACAAAACATTCAAAATCATTTCGGCTGCGCGGCGGAATGCGTCTTGCTAAATCTTTACTTAATTGCCCCGCGGGTGAAACGAACCCTACAATATTATCGTATATTAATTGCCTGTCTTGGCTATGATTACCAGTCAGAATAATTCGACGTTCGTACAAGATTTTCCCTGCCTGATTGGTAAGCATTAGAGAAGCTTCATCTTCTTCCCCAAGACTGCGTTGTAGCACTACTTCGATTTTATAATCGCTTGTCGCAGCAGCGCTAGCAGCACGCTGGCTGATGAACGAACTTGCAATAATTTGGGTCAGATCGTTTCGAACCGCACCCTGTAGTCCGCTATGACTTTCCTTAAATTCATCTGAACCGAGAGTCATTACGGCAAAGCCTACGGACGGTAAAGACTGTCCTATGCCGCTCGACGCAGTAATCTTTTCTGAACTTTGCAGGATAGTAACGAGAATTCCGCTCAAGAGAATTACCGACAAAAGTACGCCGCTGCGAACAAACATGCGAAATCGGGGAATTGCTGATTTGTCTTCTGCAATCTCGGCACCAAGGGAAACAGTAGCGCAAGGTTGTTGCAATGAATGTTGTGGCAGTGCGGCTCTCTTCTTCGCAACCGAAGTCATTGCCGTTTGAGTGTCGGCATGTTCAAGCCACCGATGATGCTCTGTCGAATGCGCAGCCTTTAACGCACTAGGATGACCACCCACGAATTCCGGGTACGCCGTGTGCAGTTCAGCCATTCGAAGAAAGTACTCTCCAGGCTTGTTAAAGACACACAGATCTCTTTTTGGCAGGTGCTCGCTGTAATAGCTTTTCAGGGATTTTCGCAGCCGGGACATTGATGAGCGGACATAGCTATCCGAGCTCTCGTCGAATGTTTCATCCTTTCCAAGCGCTTCGACAGCGATATCGTATTGCGTTATCCGCGTCGTAGAGCCTTGAGCGCGTTCGCCCAAATATCGCAGTAATTCAGCTTGGCGTGGTGCTCTGACGAAAATCGGACTACACAAAATCTCCGCGATCTCATCGGCCAAACCCTCTCCGTAATGCATGGTGCGACCCTAATTGCCTACGACTCTGATTAAAATCTTGGTCTTTCAAATAGACTTGGATTGTTAACGCTCCGTAACTTCGTTGCAGCAACGTTGCATGTGAAATCCAAAAAAAGCCTTTGAGTCAGCAGTTTGCCACTACCGCAACGTTGCAACCGCTGCTTCAAACTCACCGCCAGCACGATTTTCCTCCATTATCCACAGCCATCCGATCGACGAGAACGTCAATTGGCCTGCGATAAAGCCATGTGGAGGAAATTTGTGGAAGAACGAAGGCTATCTGGCCGTAAGCGAACGATGTTTCAGCCGGCGTGCATCGAGATTGAAAGCCAAAATTACGCCGCACTGATCCGAGATTGCTCCGAACTGGGGGCGGGGTTTGAAGGTGATCTTCATCTTAAGGAAGGTCAGCCTCTGCGCTACCGGTGGGGAAACGAGAGTTTCTATGATGCTGTCGTTACATGGGTAAAGGGCCACCGGTTCGGCGTAGAAGATCTTCGCGGCAAATACGAAAATTCAGAGCGGAAGCCATTCAATTACAGATCAGTTCGGATCCCGACGTCCCGCGCCGCTGAAGTCTACATCAGAGGCATTCGAGAGAGCGGTGAACTTTTGAATGTATCTCAGCGCGGATTTTGCGTGCTGCTGCAAGATGCGCTTGAACCAGGCACGCTCGCAACCCTCAAAGTCGGGCCGAACGAAATCGAAGCCGCTACCCTGAAGTGGGCAGATGGTGACCGCTTCGGTTTCATAGCACCGAACCCCTTACGCATTGAACAAATGTCAGCTTTACTCGCTGTTTAACTGGAGTATTTAAAAATGTATGTAGCTGGCACTTTAAAACAAATTGATCTTTTGGCTATGGCTCCCGCAGATCTTGCCGCGATGCGAAGCGCTTGTTTACGTAAATTGCAAGAACTTCAGCCGAGCCGTTCCACCGACAAGAGTTCTTACCGGGAATGGAAAGCCGTTCTCTTAGCAGTCGACTCTGCTCTAGGATTTTGAGGTGTCTACTAGTCACTTTAAGCCTTCCCAACGATGGCGGAAGATCATCTGAACCTTCGGACCTGCGTCAACCGAGTCTTTGCCTCAATTACGGCAATACGAATTAAGCGATCAGCGTTTCATCCTTGCCAACGCATTCTGATGCTTTTGATCGCCAGAGCTAAGGAAATTTGATGATTAGAAAAATAGCCGCGCGGCTAATGTCGCGTTACGGCCTGCGTCTGCTTGGCCTGATGCTACTGAACAGCAACACTGCGCATGCGCAAACCTTGCTTAACGTGCGAGAAAACAGCTATAGAGCGGCGGGCATAGGGCAAATTGTTTGTGGTGACCGGGGGCGCCAATACGTTTCCACCGGCAGCGTTTTAAGTGACCGATTAACCGTACTTACTGTCGCGCATTTCAATATTCAGCGCGGGCGTTCTTATGAAGTGGATGTCGGCAAATGCGAATTTCGCTTAATCGACAAAAAGGGATACGCCGTCTTCCGCTCTAAATTCTCAATTTTAGAGCGCGGAGGGGGTTTGGATCTGTTAAATGTCACTCGCGCAGTGGACTGGGCAGTGCTTCGCTTGGCGATGCCTGTCCCTCGCTCGGCAATACCATTAGAGTTGGGAGCCAAAACAACGTATTACGATCCGAACATAAAGTACGACTTGGTTGGGTTCGCCGTGGAGTTTGATAATTTCAAATCTCTGTTCGTAAGCGAGCACTGTGATCCGACGAAAGAGAGTGAAAACTCGCTCGTAACCCTACATAATTGTTGGTCGGGACCAGGTGCGAGCGGCGCTCCCATTGTTACCTTTGACGGCGAAAGATTGACTCTCGTTGCAATTCATGCAGCAACGGCCGATGACGAAAAGGTGGGTGTGCAAATTGCCGGTAGATTGCGAGACGTGCTTGATAAAGTCCTTTGATTTAAGGTTGTGGCAATACGATTTCAGCCGGTGCTTTCTCCGGGTCTCATGCATTGGCCGATAACACATCAACGAAGTTTGCTTTTTGAAGCCCCGATGCAATAGCAATAGCAATAGGAAGAGCACTATCGCTGAGTTGGAGATAACTGATGCAATCGTACAAGGTCTATGGATATGTACTGTTGGTCCTGTCTATCAGTTCAGGCGCTCTCGCCGCGAGTTTCGTAGTTCGAGAAATTGTAGGGGGGAATGCGCCGCAGGATACTAAGGCTGCGTCCAACTCTATTACCTTTGTTGAGTGGACCCCGTCTAGAGATGCACTGCCACCACCAAGATTTTGGCAGTGTACCGGCCTGCTTGACGAATACCGAACTTTCTTGGAAGCGGGGAATGCTGCTGCGGATTGGAAGTACGCTGGGGCGGAATACGTCTACGCAGAGAACACCGACGAACAGGAATTCTACAATTGGAATGATTTCCTTACGTGGGCGCGCGAAAATGGATGTAACAATCCAGCCATTGGGACAGACGAATTCGCGGCTTTACCTTCTGGGCTCGGTGCGGCAATTGCGGGAGGTTCTGGCGCTGCTGCGGCCGGTACGATCGCTGCAGTGTCTAGTAATGAGCAGAATTCTTCATCAAATGAGTCACCTCCAAGGCTTCTCGATCCGGTAACGCGCGACCCGATAGATATTATAAACGATCCAGATTTCGTCTTTCCGCCGTTGCGGAATGATAGTCCGGGCTGAAGAGATAAAATTCGACGTTCTACTTAGGCGAGCGTTGTGTCTGATGGAGTATGTCGACACGATACCAGTAGCGTAATCGCTTAGAGCGCATCGTCGGCTACCTCAGTTTGACCCGCTAATTCAACACGTCATTTACATCTTAAACTCTAAGCTTAACTGCTTTGCGTTATCAAGCTGTACGTTCGGTTGCTTCTTAGCTGATCTATAATAAATGAGGCTGTGTCCTTATAAGCGTTATTGAGTGATGTGGTAGCAGAGTTTAAATCTTTGGTCTGTTATATTCATATAGCGAGAAAATATCGACTAGGTCTTATGTGATAATGGTTGTTGTGTAGTATATTTAGCGTGTAGCAGCTGCCACTTCAGGGGGCTTGCGATAGTTAGTTCCTGTCTCATTCAGTCTTGCTTATGCTAATATTATTTAATTTTGCATCGACTGCATTGGCATCTAGCCAAACAATGAGCGCCAAATCCCGACACGCTCGCGCAGGAACGGTTACGGGATTCGCTCTAAAGGGCTGAGGAGCTTTCGCGGTCAGGGATCCACAGCTCACCGTTGCAGCAAACAATTCCTCGTCAGAAAAGTTAATTGTATAACGTCCTGCATTCAAATTGATCGGCTGAGTAAGGATGGGGCGGGGAGCAGGCGCGCGATTGGAAAATACGAAACCTTTCTCGCGTTGCGAGATCAGAACGTCTCCGGTCGGAATTCTGCGCCAGCCAACGATGGGATCATCTTCGCCCCCAACGCGAGTAAAGTTCATGTCGACTATTGGTGATTTTGTGAGTGAACGCTGGCATTGGTTGTAAAAAACTGCTTCTGCTTCAGCGCGCCATTCCCTTTGCATTAGTGCGTGAACGATCGGCGTTATTGTTTGACAGCCCCAATCATTTTCTTTCTCCTCACCTAAGTATTTCGCGCGCCTTGCCAATACGTAGTCATCTTCGGGCCTGAAAAATGAATTCGCCCAGTTAGGTTTATTGCGAATAGCCTCACGCAATGCACGTCTTCCAGCCACAGTTTTCTCAATACTTTCTAAAATCTTTGTAATAGACCGTGGCTCCGGTCGTTGTTGCAACACGAACTCATAATGATACATGGCGTCATTATAATTTTCTTGCTTCTCAGCGTGATCGCCAAGAACTATCTGCGAATATGATGCACGAGGATTAGCATCTGCTGCTAGTTGGAAAGCTTTTAGAGCTTTACGGCGGCTGCCATCCTTCCATAACAATTTACCGAGGTTTTCCAACGCTCGCCAATCGGACGGGTCACGAAGCACGTTGTCTTCAGCTTCAGCAAGCGTGGCTGGCTGTGTTTTCTTGTCACTGGTCCTTTCGATATAGCTCCATATTGCTCCAGTTGAATATAAAAGACAAAAAAGCAGAACAATTACTATTTTTATATTCTTCATTCGTTCAATTGACCTTCGGTTTTTAAACCATCCCATCGCTTGCCAATTCTGGTGGCCGAAGCGGCGGCTAATTGAAGCCGGAGAAAAGGTAAGTTTAAAGGACTTTGCGTGAGATTCCGTTCATAGATCGCCAAACTCCGAACCAGACCGCGTTTTCGTTGGTTTGGACTGTGCGTCGAGCGGCATTTACTGCCAAAATTGGTCGGGCAACCAGTATTCTCTACGGATCGGTACGCTAGATGCTCGCAGGCAAGCGCTCAAGCCAAACCTACACATGTACTCGCAATATCTTGTCGAGAGGCCGCTTTGGGCAAAATTTTTCCAAAAGCGGACAGTCCGAAACCGGCCCATTCTCTGCCGTTCTGCAATGCGCCCTCCTTTCAGCTGTTCGCCAGACCAAAAGGAAATCACGAAAGTTGACGCTTGGACGCCATCGAGTGGAAGAAAGAAACTCCGCAACTCTCGGATCCAAGGCCCAAGTTTAAGGACCCGCAAGTTCGGCTGCATCCTGCATTTGAGGATGCGCGATAAGAATGTGCTTGCGCGGATGATCGATCGCGAAACGCCGGTCGGCGAAGGCATCCATCCCCAGGATAAGCGCCGGCGTGTCGGCAAACCCGATAACCTGGAAGATCGGCAGGTCCCCGATGCGCACCTTTGCATTAGTCCAGCTGCAATCACCGATGCGGACTTCCGGAACGATGGTGCTTTTGAGCAGCGTTCCCGATTGTACGGTCGCTCCCTTTGCTGCACCGGCGGTTGCAAGAGCAGGGTCTTCCGGGGCGAAGCCGAGCAGGCGCGCCGCCGCCCAGTTCAGTACGGTGCCCCGCGCGCCGGTATCGACCAGCGCACTCATGCTCCAACCGCCGATCGCAACAGTGACAATCGGCGCCCCCGCTTCGTCTATGTGGATCGGTATCGGCGCGATGGTCCTCGCCTCGAACGCCGAGGAAGGCCTTTCGGCAAGCGACCATGTCCGGTTTGGAACATCGATCTCGAGCACATATTGCGAAAGGATGTCGGCGCCCAGGACACCGTCGACCTCAAGCGCGTCCACCGGCCCCGGGGGTAGGAGGAATGCGAGCATATCGGTATGTGTGCGGCCCTGCACCGTCACGCTCGAGAGCTTGACCGCCTCCACCTGCGCCGCGCCACCGGCCCCCTCGAGCGACTGCGAGGAAACGGGTTCACCCACATCGGGAAGCGCTGAGCGCAGCTGCGGCAGGATGTTGGTATTGCTGGCACCAGTATCGACGATGAACCGATAGGGGCCGTGCTCCTCGATCATGACTTCGCCGATGGGCAGTCCATTTGACAGCACCTCCAGCGGCTCTTCCGCGAGCGCCGGGGCGGCGAAGGTGGTCGCCGCTAATGTAATGAGCAAAGCGATCCGGTTCATTGGGTGTCCTTCCGGGCGCGCTTGGGGACCCACAGCGCGTTGACGATCAGCCAGTCCTTGCCGAAGCGAGCGAGCTGGAGGTGGTCCGAAAACCACGGCGTATCTATCCGGGCGATGGCCACCTCGTTATCGTGATAGACGAGCGTGACGGTACGGTCCCACAGTCGGCGCGGCTGCTTGAGTTCGCCGCGTACTGTGAGCGCTATCAGCTCGTCTGCCGTCATCCGTCGAAGGGGAAAGGATTCGCGTTCCGTGCCCGGCAAGGCCGCACGCTTGGCGAGATCGGGGTGAAGCGCACGCGCGACCCGGGGCGCATTCCCTTCCAGCTGGCCGTCGATATAATCGTGCAGCCGTTCGCGGATCTTCGCCTCGTCTGCTTGCGCGATTACGGGCAGATCTTGCGCTACGGCCGGAGCCGCGGGCGCCAGTGCCAGGAAGATGGCGAAAACGACCGGCCTGCCCGGGAGGGGGATTGAGATAGGTGACGACATGGAATGCTCCGTGCTGGTTGTCGCCTTCATCCCCCGTCCTGATTGGCCGATCTACGCTTGCTCGCCGGAACACGATGGTCATGCGCCGGGGCGGGCTCGATCGCGACGAAGGCGGACGTGGGCACGACGAAGCGGGACTTCGCGCCAAGCTGCGCCAATCGCCTAATGCCGCCAACGATGCGACGGGGCGGGACGCTTTCCTTTGCAAGGCAGGCTAAAGCAGGCCCGAAACGCAACCGCGGCGAGACTTCTATGATCCTGTCCCGAACCACATCCCAGGCGCTGAGGCTGACCATCCTTATCTGGATCTTGTCAGGCCTACTCTACGTGCTTCCCGCGCATTTCGTCGGCGAGGTCGTGAACGCCTATTATCTCGCCACCATGGCGCTGGTTTGCGTCGCTGGCGTCTGCCTGTCCGTGATCCTGCTCGCCGTTGCATGGCGGGTGCGCCAAGCTGTGGTCACCCGGCGTATTCTTGTCATGGTGGCCGCCATCGCGCTCGCCTCGGCGACGCTCGCGTTCCTCGATGCAGCGTTTGCCGGCCTGCTTGCCGAATTGTTCCGCCATGACGCGGGTCGCCCGGGCTTCTGGATGCGGATGACCAACAACTTCTCGGCCTTCACCTGGCAGTTCGCGCTTCTCGGGGCGGTCTATGCCGTGCTGCAGACCAACGACATCGCCCGGATGCGGGAGCGACAGCTGATCGAAGCGCGCGCCGCAGCCGGGGAGGCGCGGGCCGCAGCCGAGGCCGCCCGGCTCGCGGCGCTGCGCTACCAGCTCAATCCGCACTTTCTGTTCAACACGCTCAACGCGGTCTCTTCGCTCGTCGTCAATCGACGCAACGCGCAGGCCGAGGAGATGCTATCGCGGCTGTCCGGCTTCCTGCGCAATACGCTGACGAGCGACACCGGATCGCTCACCACGGTCGACGAGGAACTAACGATGCTGCAATCCTATCTCGAGGTCGAGAGCAGCCGTTTCGGGGACCGGCTGGAAGTGGAGTTCGTTTGCGAGCCCGTTGTGCGGGACATCGAGATACCGAGTTTCATCATGCAGCCCTTGGTCGAGAACGCGGTAAAGTACGGCGTGGCCCGAACCCGGCGAAAGGTGACGATCACCATACGAGCGGAAGTGGACGGCGATTTCCTGCACCTGTCGGTCGAAGACGATGGAGTGGCACGGCAAGATGCCGACCCTGTGCCCACGACCGGGGTCGGGTTGCGCAATGTGCGCGAGCGCCTCGAAGGTCTCTACGGCGCGCGGGCCGCTCTGATCACCACTGCGGGCGAATGCGGTTTCGTCGCCGCTATCCGGCTGCCCCTCGGCAACCTGCAGGCCGTGCGCGGGGAGGCGGCATGAGCCTTTCCGTCCTCCTCGTCGACGATGAAGATCTCGCCATCGAACGTCTAACGACCTTCTTTCAGGATATCGAGGGGGCCGAGATCGTCGGCGTCGCCCACGATGCCGATGGCGCGGCCGAGGCGATCGAGCGGCTGAAACCGGATGTGGTGCTGCTCGACATCCAGATGCCCGGGCGCAGCGGCATGGCGCTGGCTGCAGACCTGCCGATCGAGACCCGGCCGGAGATCATCTTCATCACCGCGTTCGAGCACTATGCCCCCGATGCGTTCGAGGTAGAGGCTGCGGACTATCTGCTCAAGCCCGTGCGGCTCGATCGTCTGCGGCAGGCGATGACCCGGGCGATCCGGCGATATCGGCTGCGCAATTCTGCACAGTTCGATCCCGCAGAGGCTGGACAGACGGGCCGGGCCGATCCCGGCTATGTGCGTGAATTGTGGGTTCCGGTCGCAGGCGGCGCGACGGTGCGCGTCGCGATCGAGGACATTGACTGGATCGAGGCGGCCAAGGACTATGTCATGCTGCACACGGCCCTGCGAAGCTATCTTCATCGCATCTCGATGAGCAGGCTCGAACAGATGATCGATCCCGCCCAACTGATACGGGTGCACCGCTCCACCTTCGTCAACCCGGCCCTAGTGAGCGAGGTTCGGCGTCTGGGCAAGGGCCTTATCGCCCTGGCGCTGCGCGACGGTGCCGTGGTCCCGGTCGGCCCGAGCTACAGCAAGGAGGTGCTCGCAAGACTGCAAGGCAAGGTGAGCTGACCGGCGGTCGTGCCGATAGCGGCTTTCGTCGCACCAGTGCGTTCCTGGCAGCGCCAGACCCATCCCTTGTCGCAGTAGCACCGCAGCAACCGGGCCGACTTGCTACGAGCCCTTCCATCGGAAGGAGTTCGAAAATGCGTTCCAATCACGTTTTCCTCATGGCCGGATCGGCGATCCTGTTCGCACTGGCCGCACCCGCACCTGCATTCGCGCAAGGCAATCCCTGCGATCCGCCATCCAAGGCAGCCGAGCCGAAAAAGAAGAAGCGTGGCCTGGGCGGCCTTTTCGGTGCGCTCAAGGGTGCGGGCATCGAAGGCTCGATCGCAGGCGCGCTTCGCGGCGACGGCAACCTGAAGGCCGATCTTCAAGACGCCGCCCAGCGCGCTGTGATGAGCGCCGCAGAGGAAGCCGTGCGCGCCGAAGCATGCCGCAGCGTTCCGGAAGGTGCGGACGAGATGGCCGCAGATACGACGGCCCAAGGGCTTGACGAAACGATAAGCGAGCCTCGGCCGACACCATCGAAACCGGACTTCCGCTATCCCGTGCAGGCGATGATTCCAGCAGAGAAGCAGGCTGAGTTCGCGGCCTATGCCGCTCTTGGCGAAGTGCGCTGCACCGGTTGCGAGGGCGGCACCACCAACCAGGGCTGGTTCAAGCCGATGCTGGCGGACGAGATGCGCGAACTCGGGACCAATCTGCACGACGCCATGCTGACGTGGGCGCCGGGCCAGGGCGCCGAGTGGAAGGGAACCGATGTGAACGGCTCAATCACCGCGGAAGGTGAGATCATGATGGGCGGCTTATCGCGGGGCCAATGGAGCAGGTGGCGTGTGGCGGGACGAACTGACCGGCGAAAGCGGTCTTGTTGGCTGGACGATGTCTGCCGATGGGCAGACCCTGTTCGGCTCCTACGTCGCTATGAACCCGATCAGCCGGCTTTGGGAGGGGAGAGGTGGCTGGACCGGCTCGCGCACAGGCCTTGCTCTCGAGCCAGAATTGCCGCTGGTCGAGGACGCACTGTTCGATCTCTACTCCGGGCCATGGAAGACGCAATTCGGCACGGTCGAGATTCAACGCTCCGGCAAGGGCGCCACCGCCTCCTTCCCCATGTCGAGTGGCGAGCCTTACGTGACCGTCCTGAAGGCGTCGAGCGATGGCAGATCGCTTGAAGGCGTGCTGCGCAATTCTGGATTCGGGTATCGGAAATTTCGCCTCGTGCTGAGTCCCGACAAGGCGGATTTTGACGGTGTGGAGATAAATGCCACGACCGGAGAGGCCTGCTACTCACTTTTTACCGGCTACAGCGAAGAACGCCGCCAAGCGGCCCATGACAGCGCAGAGCCGACACCGACGCCGGCACCGGCACCGGCTCCGGCTCCGGACATCAACCCGGAGCCTACCTCAGACCCGCAGCAAGGGCCGGTCTCGCCAACGCCGACACCAGTCCCGGTTCCTCTGCCTCCAGCACCGGCACCGGCTCCCACCACAGGCTTCCAGTCGCTGACGAAATACGACGTGCGGGTGGATCGCGTGGTCGTGGCGCGCGACGCGCAACGGATCGACGTCTTCGTCACGTTGAAAAACCCAACCAGTTCGCCGCTCTACGCCACGTCGGGAGCTCTCATGGTCCGGCTCGAGGATAGCGACGGAGTTGGCAAGGTGAACGGCCAGATCCTGCGTCCGACGCCGGAGGGGCGCACCCACTTCGCCTCCACTCCCGCGATCGAGCCGGGCGGCGAACTCAAGGCGAAGTACAGTTTTCATCCTGACGCCGGCGCCAGCCCCGCGCGGGTCACCATCAGCGAAGGTGACAAGCGCGCGAGCTTTGGCGTCTGACCTACAGAAAGAGACACGAAGATGAGAAAAACCATAACGACTATTTCGGCGACCGCTTGCGCCGCTGCCATCGCCGTCGCGGCTGCTGCGCAGACCCCGAGTCTCCCCGTGGGAACGTGGTCGCAAGCCAGCTCGGGGCTGGAACTGGTGCTTGTCTCGCGGATCAAGTTGAGCCCGAATGTCGGAGTATCGATGGGAACGAGCCTGGGCGGATCGGTCGGTTACGGCTCGATGACGCGGACCGAGATCGTGACCGAGCCGACCTTGCTCGACGTCGAGCGCCGCATGACGCTTACGATCGAATCTGACGGAGACTTCACCTGGCTTACCGTGCGCGAGCACGCCGAGGGGAACGATTGCACCCGTACAGTACGTCAGACCAAGCGTGGCCGGGCGCTCGTGGCAGGAGATAATCTGGTATTGTCAACGAGTGAGGGTCGCGAGAGCTTCAGCAGCAGCTGCGGCGAAAGCGGCGAGACGGACTTGGTCGCAGGCACCGAAAGCTATCCTTTGCACCGCGAGACCGGCCGCATAGAATTGCGCAGCGAGACCGGGACCTGGAGCTTCGTTCGGTCCTGACTTTCCGCCTACGATCGAAATTCGGTTACCCGCTCAAAACCGTGCCCGCCCCACAACGATTTGCGCGCGCCACCGACCTTTTTACATTAGCTGTGCAACCAATCGCATCGGAGTTTCCCATCATGGACCATAATCTCCCCGCAAAGCAGCCCCGCCTTGCCGCCAGAAAAGTCCATGCCCATGCCTTCGATTACAGTCTCCCAACTCAACCGGTCTACGCCCGACGGTCGCGCCGTTCTTGTGAACCTCGATCTTCTATTTCATTGTGAACGCACCGGCATTGTCGGACGCAACGGCACCGGCAAGTCGACGCTGCTGCGCCTGCTGACCGGGGAGCTTGCGCCTACCGGGGGGAGCATCGCGATCGACGGCAAAATCGCGATGCTGCGTCAGACTGTGCAGATTTCGGCGGACGAAAGCATCGCCGACCTGTTCGGCGCGCGCGCCGGCCTCGCGTTGCTCCACAAGGCCGAAGGGGGCGCGGCGACGCTCGACGAGATCGGCGAAGCCGACTGGACACTCGAGGCGCGGATCGACGAGGCGCTGGCGCATGTCGGCCTGCCGCTTCCCGCCGATACCCCGCTTGCTCGACTCTCGGGCGGGCAGCGCACACGCGCCGCGCTCGCCGGTGCCATGTTTGCCGCCCACGATTTCCTGCTCCTCGACGAACCCACCAACAACCTCGACCGTGCGGGCCGCCAAGCCGTCCGCGATCTTCTCGCCGGATGGCGCGGAGGCGCGATCGTCGTCAGCCACGACCGCGAACTGCTGGAAGAAATGGATGCGATCGTCGAGCTGACCAGCCGCCGCGGCGCTCGGTATGGCGGCGGCTGGAGCGCTTATCTGGCGCGAAAGGCGATTGAGCAGGCTGCGCTCGAAGCCCAACTTGCGGGCGCCGAAAAGCGCGCCGCGGCGGCGCAGCGGCAGGCACAGGCAGCAACCGAAAAACAGGACCGCCGCGACTCGCGCGGGCGCGCCAAAGCGGCGCGAGGCGATATGCCCAAAATCCTTATCGGCGGACTCAAGCGCCGGGCCGAGGAAACACGCGCTGCGGGAAGCCGTCTCGCCGAGCGCCAGCGCGCTGAGGCCGAAGAGCTGCTATCCGTCGCACGCGCAAAGATCGAAGTCGTCGCCCCCCTATCGGTCGGTCTGCCGTCGACCGGCCTTCCCGCATCGCGGATCGTGCTTGCCCTTCACCATATTTACGCGGGTTATGAAGGAGGACAGCCCGTCATCGAAAATCTGTCGCTCACCCTCACCGGTCCCGAACGCGTGGCGATTACACCCCTATTTTGTCTATTGATTGGCACGACTTAGCGAATGTCTGCAATGGGGTCGTTAGCTGCTGGTCCGGTTTTGAACGAGAAAGATCGGAAGCGGCCTGTCCGTTAATTGAAGGCGCTGCAAACGCTGCGAATGTCCGGTTATAGGGTGGAATGCGAGCATTACGCTTTCTTTATAAGCAACCCTCCAACGCCGCCCGATAGGTGATCCCCTGCTGCATTAGGGCAATCGATCTACCAGCAGTGCAGTTTTGATGTTGGCTCTTAGAAATGGGCACTTGGACTTCGCGACCATCTGGCAATTTTACGACTACGATAGGGTGGTTCCCATCGTAGTCGCTCGCCATTCCCGTCCCCACGACAATGCCACTTACGGGTGTCCAAGGGTTCGAGGCCCTCTCATTGGCGAAATAGAGTGCCGTGCCGAGGAGGATCAAGCCGACCGCTGTGAATGCGAACAATTCGAGCTTCCAGTATTTTGAGATACCGTCGGCCAGAGTTCCCCCCCCTTTATGGACCAGAGAGTGGCTTACTATCGTAACTCAATCAACGTCCGGAATGGGGTCGTTAGCGGAGCGGCTCATTTTGGGCGGGGAATGCTTTAAGCTGACGGTCTGCTGCTAGGACCGCCATCAGCTTTCCTTGATGCCCGACTATGGGGTGGGAAGCAGACTCAATCACTTTCGTAAAAGGTATGACCTCGATTGACCGGCGAGAACGCCCTGAGAAGCGAGGTTTGGGAAACCTCTTCAGCTTCTAGTTCCAATTCCACTGCTTGATCTCGCAGCCATCCAGTCTGTCGATCTAAATTAGCGGACACACTGTCGAATGCTCTCTGGGTCGCCGCTTTTCGGTCCGAAGCCAGAACATATCGGTGACAGTAAAGTCCGGTTGGCTGACACACGTCACCTTCAAGCTCTGTCGGTCCGACAAGCCAACGCAATCGCCCATGAACTAGAACGTAGAAACAACGCATATCCGCTCCGTCGCGGATTTCCGGAATGTCGGCAACCGGGTCGTTAGCGGCTGGTCCGGTTTTGAACCATAAAGCGCATAAGCGGACGGTCCGCAATTGGAAGAAACTGTTGGGGTGGCGACCGTCTGCAATTGGGGTGGAAAGCTGACGTGCTGGCAACCCTCTAAAGATATGCGTATGATCCATCGATGATCGACATACGAACCTGTTCGCGTTTCGCTGTGCTGACCGTATCATGCATTGGCCTGATCTCAGCAGCGCCGCCGAACGAAGCGCCCGGCAGGGGCGTTCTCTGCCTTGGGACGTTCATCTATTTCGTAGAGAAGGTGGGGAACCAATGCCGTGCAGGCCAAGACCCTGAGTTTCAGGCGAGGATCGCAAGTTACTCACAGAGGTTCGATGACTACATAGTCCGCAACACAGGCGGAGACCCGGCCGTTCTTGAGAAGTTCAAAGAAGGTCAGAACCTCGATAGTGAGGACCACCATTATATCTGCGAAGGCGATGTTGCTGAAAGCTACGATAGCTTCAAGTCGGTAGACGCTGGTGAACTTGATAGGGCTGTCGATGAGCTTCTAGCCGATGATGGTCCGCCTAGCTTTGGTGATTGCGTCTGAACATTTCTTCATGTCCGCAATGGGGTCGTCAGCAGCTGGTCTGGTTTTTAACGAGAAAGAGCGGAAGCGGCCGGTCCGCAATTGGAAGAAACTGCTGGGCTAGCGACCGTCTGCAATTGGGGTGGGAAGCTGCCATTGCCAAAGCGCAGTTGAATGGGCCAGCATGGGCAATGCAAAGTCGCGATCAACGATCCGAAATCATAGACCTCATTGCTCACGAGCGCGGTCTTCCCCGCGAAAGAGTGCGCCTTTCAGACCGATTGCTTCATGACCTTGGCATGGACGGGGACGATGCCGTAGACTTCTTCAACAGCGTGCATGAGCGGTTTGGAACAGACTTAACTTATCTCCACGAGCATTGGAGCGAGCACTTCGGACCAGAGGGGCTTTCGTGCTGGTATGGATTGGCCATCATCCCTGCTGCCGTCATCGGAGGTGCAGTCGCGGCCATGAGTGGCCTTTCCGCATTCTGGGGTTTCGTGATAACCGTGGCTCTGCTCGCGGCGGCGCTCTGGGCGTCGCGGCGATGGGGACCAGCTGACAAAACGGTCCCCATCACGGTAGAGGAGGTGGTCGCCGCTGTTGAGGCTGGTGCGTGGCCCAGCCGTCCTGGAGGCTAATAACCTCTTTCGGGTCGTCGCCAGCAAGTCCGGTTTTGAGCGAGAAAGAGCGGAAGCGGCCTGTCCGATAAAGGAAGGCGCTGCAAACGCTGCGCATGCCCCATCATGGGATGGGAACCTGACATCGTCATGTTAGCTGCGACATCTAAGGCACATGAACCGAGTCCAGAATTAATAGGCCCGTTCTTTCCTCCAACCTCGCATGAAGAGCCAGGTCGCTGACCGGCTCATGCTCGGTCGTGAGATCGACGAGAAATTCCCAGTGGCCGTCGATCCAACAATAAACAGAGCGCTCCCAAGTCGCGTCGTCCAAGGACGCTAAATCATCCCCGTAGGCGCGTGAGCTATCGCGAAAGAAGTCAGCCGAGGCCAAGTCGATCGGCGCCAGGCCCTCGATCGAGTGATCATTCAGCTGAAAATCTCCAGCCGCGAAGGCCTCTGCAATCTGCCGAAACTTTGTCCGCCAAGGCTCCGGCACCCGATGTTCGGTATCGTCCTTGGCTAGTGAGATTAAACTCATACAAGGGGGACTAGGGTCAGCAACGGTTGTCCGCAATGGGGTCGTTAGCGGCTGGTCCGGTTTTGAACGAGAGATCGGAAGCGGCCGGTCCGCTATCATAAGGTTTCGTAAACGCCACGAACGTCCAATCATGGAATGGGAACCGGACCCTGTGAGCGATCCACGGAGCGGCTCTATCGGGCGGTTGCTAACAATTCGATAATCCTATCGATGCCTGAGAGCCGAGAGTAATGTAAAGAACCCCCGTTCAATAAGAATGCTTGAATTCGCCCCACCACTCACTTCGTTACATCAGCGTGAAGTGCCAGAGCCACATAAGCTTTAGGATGTCTTCGCAAGGTCGTCCCAACCGCTCACGGCATGGCCGCCATGGACCATCTTGCGCGTATCGCGAGAGGTCAAAGAGGCGCTGAACCCAGGCGTCGGCGCGCTTGCCTTGTTAAGCCGCGCAAGTTGATCCGCAGTCAGTTCGAGTTCGGTAGCTGATACGTTGCTTTCAATCTGCGAAACCTTGCTCGCCCCGATCAGTGTGGACGTTACGCCCGGCTGCGCCAATGTCCATGCCAGCGCGACTTGGGCGACCGGACGGTCGACCTCGTCAGCTATACTCTTGGCGGTATCGAGAATGTCCCAGTTGCGCTCAGTAAACTTGCTGTCGCCGAACGGGTTCGATCCGCTCAGCCTTCCGGTGTCAGACGTATCCTCGCGCTCGTATTTGCCGGTCAAGAAGCCGCCCGCCAGCGGGCTCCAAGGCAGGATCCCCATGCCCCCGTCGCGCGCCGCCGGGAAATGTTCGGCTTCAACATCGCGGGCGACCAAGGAATATTCCAGTTGCATAGCGATCGGGCCGGGAACGCCTCGTTCGGCCGCGATCGTTGCGGCCTTGGCACCGACCCAGGCGGGCATGTCGGAGAGGCCATAATACCGGATCTTGCCGGACCGGACGAGGTCGCCGAGCGTCTGGACGATCTCCTCGACCGGCGTGACACCGTCCCAGATATGCATCCAGTAAAGGTCAATGTAGTCCGTGCCGAGGCGCTTCAACGAACCTTCCAGCGCTCGGTGAATGTTCTTCGCCCCTGCCCCGCCGGCGTTCGGATTTCCTGCGCCCGACTGGTTTGCGTTCAGCGGACTGGCCGATCCGTTGAAGCCGAACTTGGTCGCCAGCACAATCTCGTCGCGCGAGCTGGTGTCCTTGACGAACCTGCCCACCATTTGCTCGCTCTCGCCACCGGAATAGATATCCGCCGTGTCGATGAAATTGCCGCCTGCATCGCGATAGGCGTCGAAGATGGCGCGAGAGGATGCTTCGTCCGCGCCCCATTCCCCGGTCCCGAAGGTCATGGTGCCGAGCGCGAGGGGGCTGACAACGAGGCCGGAACGGCCGAGCGTGCGAAAGTTAGTGAGAGACATGATTATACCTTTATAATGATCGTTATAGAACTATATGGGTGTGGCATCATCTCAGTCAACTGAATTTTGTAACGATAATTATGGAACCCCTGACCAAAACCAGTGCAGCAACTCGCCGCAAGAGCGGCAGACCGTTATCGTTCGACCGCGACGCCGTTCTCGAAAAGGCCATGCTGGCCTTCTGGCGGCATGGTTACGAAACGACCTCGATCAGCGATTTGATCCGGAAAATGGGCATAAGCGCCCCCAGCCTTTATGCAGCGTTCGGCGACAAGAAGAATTTGTTCCTCGAAGCGGTGGGCCTCTACGCAGGCGATACGAACGCGGTTCGCCAGAATATCGAGGCCGCGCCCAGCTCTTACGATGCGGCCCGATCGGTTCTGGCGAATTCGGTGGAAACCTTCACGGGCGCGGATACGCCGCCCGGCTGCCTTCTCGCGAGTTCGACGGCCACCGGTTCCGCGGCGTCGGAAGATGTACGCGGCGCCGTTGCAGCTTATCGCCGCGAGTTGCGCGATAGCCTTCAGGCTCGCATCGAACGCGATATCGGGGAGGGTTGCGTGCCGGCCGATGTCGACCCCGTCGCACTGGCAAACCTCGTAGTCGCCCTGCTTCAGGGGCTGTCTGTCATGGCCCGCGATGGCGCGGATCGAGCTTCGCTTTTGAGTGTCGTCGAAGCAACCATGAAAGGCTGGCCCGAAAGCACGGAAGCTGCGGGCGCTTGAGCCAGGGACTGAATAAAAGGCGCGAAGCTGACATTACACCAATGTCCGCGATAGGGCGTTAGCCATCGGTCGGCTTTCGGCACACAAACCGCGATAGCAGTCTGTCCGCTTTAGGGCCGTATCGCGAAGCTGGCGAACGTCTCACAGTGAGGTGGGAAGCGGCCATGCGACATATGATCTTTGTGCTACAGATCGTGTATGACGAACAAATCGATACAGACCATCCGCTCGGACCTTCATCGGGTCGAACAAACCAACGATCTGAGAGGTGCCGAGGCGTTCGCGAAGTTCTACATGGATGGAACAGAAACCGTCCTGCAGCTGAACGAGGTCGCTGCAATTCAGTTTTGCCGTCATGTTTTAGATTGCATCTCGAAAGAGTTTTCGGGTTCTCACCAACATCTGGATGAGACAAACTTTGTCGACGAGGGCAATGTCCGTTTGCGGATCGAGCGAACTGATTGATGCTGAACGCCCACACATGGGTCATTAGCCATCATAACGACCTGACGGCTTTACGAACTGCCGACTGCCAACCAGGCAAATGCGGTATCCGATGCACAGAGGCATCGCGGCGCTTGATCAGCTCCGTTCGGCTCAACTGGGTGAGCTGCTCCCAGTTCTCGTCGAACATGTAGAGCGCGTTGCCGTATTCAAGGTTCTCTAGGACAACCAGGCGATCCCCGAACCGCGCCCCGAAGTAGCGCGCAAACCTGCCCTTTCCGAAGATGAACCCATCATGCCCGAGCCGATCGAGTACACTTAACCTTTCCTGTGCAACCTTCAGCTTTTCAGGATTGATCGGGCCTCGTGAGGTAAGTTGGGCGACCACTCGATCGGTCGAACCGGGCGGTAGAAGTTCCCAATCGACGTGCTGGAATCTAGTAAATTCCTCGTCGCTGAGGTCTGCGCCGAAGACGTGAGCTTCGCCCACCGCTTCACGAAGCAGGCGCAGGTTGAAGTGCAGGTCACCAGAAAAAGCGGCAGCGGTCCGCAGCAGCGGTTGATCGATGCGGAAACGCACCAGGGCAGCGTCCTTGAGAGGCTCGAGGACGGCCGCCGAAATCGTCAGCAGCCTAGCCTGATGGCGTTCAATCGGGTATGCTCGGCGACGCAATCCCTACAGATTCGATCGCCAATGACCTTCGGCTTCTGCCCGGACAGGTATCTGACCTGGAGGAGTGTGAGCCGGAGACATGGTTAGGGACGAGCGCTTCACGAAGGACCGAATTACTGAGCGAGCAGGTCCTGGTGCAACGCGACGGGTGGGCCATGATCTTGCTGCATGCTGAAGGCGTCGTCGCCGACTAGGCTGCAACACTAGACACGATCGGCGGCATACAGCTGTTACGCTGTTTCGCCGCTAGTTCTTCCCTGATTGCAAAGTACGCATCCCTGTTCTGGTGCTCGTCGTTCCCTGTTCCGCACACAGGGAATTTGGCTTAAGAAACGCCATTCCTGCGCGGGTTTGCGGGCCTTCTAACAGGCGGTTCCGCCTCAGAAGATTGCATATTCCCTGCAAATTCCATGTTTGACAGGGAAAACAGGGCGGAGACTGGTTAGGTCGCGACTGTGCCATTCACCATTCCGATTGGTGTCACCGCATCAGCTTCGTCGAACGCACCGTGCGACAACATCGCCGTTTGACGCGAAAAGCCGACGGCTTGACGGCTAACAAAATTTAGCTGGTGCCGAATTCGCTCGCTTTGCGTTACAGTTAATGTTGCATTGCAGCGAATATTCAGCAGGCGGCTCGGTTAGAGGGGGCGAGTCGCTCGACAGACAAGGTATTGTTTCGTGCCTGACACCCTCTTGCCTTTAAAATCTGCGAACGCTTTCAAAGGCGTGACACGCCTTACGCCCGCGGACGGAAAGCGTCCCGCCGTGGCTCGACATGTAGCGCTGGTGGGCACTTTCGCGCCTCGCAAGTGCGGTATTGCAACCTTCACCACCGACATTTTCGAAAAACTGGCGGAGTTCGAACCCGGCATCAGGGTCGATGTCTATGTGCTCAACGATCCCGCGCAGCCGGCGAACTACCGCGACGGGGTGAAGCTGATAGATTACGACGATCCTGCTAGCTATGCCCGCGCTGCCGAGGCGATCAACGATAGCGGTGCGGACGCGGTCTGGCTGCAACACGAATATGGCATTTACGGCGGCGATGACGGTATTCTGGTCACCGATTTCGTCGATCGCCTGGCGCCGCCGCTCATCCTGACTCCGCACACGGTGCTTAGCGATCCGAGCGACCGGCAAGCCGCGATCTTACGGCATCTGGTCGAACGGGCCAGCCGAATGATGGTCATGAGCCGTCATTCGCGCGACCTTCTCGCCACGCGTTATGCAGCGCCGAACGAGCTGATCGAGATCGTCGAACACGGTGCTCCCGACAGGCCGTTCGGACGCCAGCAAGAGTTCAAGCGGCGTCTCGGCATCGAGGGGCGTGACGTGCTGATGACATTTGGGCTGCTCGGCCCGGGCAAGGGTGTCGAACATGTTATCGAAGCACTACCGAGCATCGTTCGCCGCCATCCATCGGTCCTCTATCGGATCGTGGGCGCTACGCACCCGAACCTGATCGCGCAACACGGCGAAGAGTATCGCGAGCAATTGAAGCAGCGCGTCGCGGACCTCGACCTCGCGGACCACGTGGAATGGGTGAACCGCTTCTGCGAAACCGAAGAACTGCTCGACCAACTCGAAGCCTGCGACATCTACATCACCCCGTACCCGAACATGCAGCAGTCGACTTCCGGCACGCTGAGTTATGCTGTCGCGCTGGGTAAGGCAGTCGTTTCAACGCCTTACCTGCACGCAAGCGAACTTCTCGAAGGCGGGGTAGGCTTGCTGATCGAGCCCAATTCGAGCGAGGCGATTGCCGAAGCTGTGGACGGTCTGCTCGACGACCGTGATGCACTTCAGACACTGCAGGAGAATGCCTACGCAAAGGGCCGGGGTACGATATGGCCGTGTTTCGCGCGCGCAGCCGCCAAGCTGATCGACGATGCGGCTGCCGGTCCTGCGCGGCCGGTCAGCCAAGTGCGCGCGCCCTCGCTCGATGCAGTGCTTCAGATGAGCGACGCGACCGGGATGATGCAACATGCGGTCGGCGTCGTTCCGGATCGCAGCCACGGTTATTGTCAGGACGATAATGTCCGCGCGCTCATGCTGATGAACCTCGCATCCAATGTGAGCGAAGCGGAGCGCAGAAAATGGACGCGGATATACGCCAGCTTCGTGCAGGACTCCTGGAACCCGGATGCTGGCCGTTTCCGCAATTTCATGCGCTTCGATCGTACGTACTGTGAAGAACTGGGCTCGGACGATTCAAACGGCCGGACGTTCTGGGCACTCGGCCAGACTCTCGAAATGGCGGCTGAAGCGGACATGCGCGTTTGGGCAACCCGCTGGTACGACGAGACACTACTGCATCTCAGCGAACTGGATTCGCCGCGGGCAATGGCGTTTCTCGCGCTAGGGGCGGCGGCGCGGCTGCGCGTTGAACCCGAGCATGGCGCATCTCGCAAACTACTAGAGAAAGTTGCTACTCGCCTGGCGTATCTCCTCGAAGTTGCGCGGCGGCCTGATTGGGTCTGGTTCGAAGCGGTGCTCGGTTACGACAATCCGCGGTTGAGCCAGGCACTCATCGAGTCCGGGCAACTGCTAGAGCGCGCCGAGTTTACAAAAACCGGATTGGAATCGCTTGAATGGATAGCGGAGCGCCAGACGACTGCGTCTGGACATTTCCGCCCGATTGGGTCCGAGAGCTTCGGTCATGAACATCAAAGCTTGCCTTTCGACCAACAGCCGCTCGAAGCGCAGGCGGCTATCGACGCATCGCTTACCGCCTGGCGGGCAACCGGACAGACCGTTTGGAAAAAGCACGGCAGGACCGCTTGGCAATGGTTCTTCGGCGCGAACGATCGCGGCGCAGTGCTTGCGGATATGGCCACCGGGCGTTGCCGGGACGGCGTCAATCCGCGCGGGGTGAACCTTAATTGCGGCGCAGAATCGATACTGGCCTTTCAACTTGCCTATCATTCCATGTTAGCGCTCGATTTGGAGACCGGAGACGAATCGGAAGGGGCGTTAGTTGGACATCAGCAGCAGGCCGGAATCGCCTTTGCGCTTACTTGATTTACGGCTTCATGCAGACCCTTCGCGGGTGGTGCTGAGGCCGTTTCACCTCGGTTGGCAATCCCGGAACGCTCCGAACAACCGCGCTATGCGGCTGGTCGATGACGTTGCCGGCTTAACCGAAAAGCGTGCGGAGGCGGAGTATGTTCGCGTTTTGCGCGACTTTGCCGGTCGGCATTGGCAGACGGAAGAGATGTTCGGTGAACGCTTCGCCGAGGTCGAAAATAATCTCAAGCTGGAGGCGGGGCGCTTTTCCAAGGTCAAGCGGCAGCTGATCGGGGCGTACTTCTGCCACGAATATACCTATGCGGCGGCGGCGCTGATGAACCCGTCCATCGTGCCACACCCCGATCAGAGCGGAATGACGGACGATGCCTGCCGGTTCGTTTTATCGCTGCGCGCGGTAGGCGAGGGGCACATATCCTCGATCGCGTTTCGCGAGGGTATTGCCTATAAGGACGGAACGTTCGAACTTTGGCCGCAGGCCTCGTTCGCGACCTCTGTGGACCTCGAGGATACGACGCTGACCGATTCCGTGGACGGGGTCACGGTGCATCGTAACAGGGAAAGCTCGCTCTCCAATACGGTGATTTTCCCAATTACCGAGCAGCAGGCGAACGGGCTCGAGGACCTGCGTCTCGTGCGCTTCGATCACGGGAACGAAGATTACGAGTGGATCGGAACCTACACCGCCTATTCGGGCAGTTCGATCCGCTCCGAACTGCTGCGTACGCGCGACTTTCGGGCCTTCGACCTTCAACCAGTGCGCGGCCGGGCCGGACGGAACAAGGGCATGGCGCTGTTCCCGGAGAAGGTAGGCGGTAAGTACTCCATGATCGGCAGGCAGGACGGCAAAAACCTCTATTTGCTGAAATCGGACGAGCTCGACTGCTGGGACGACGAGGGCGTTTTGCTGATGGAACCCAAATATCCTTGGGAGTTCATCCAGATCGGCAATTGCGGCAGTCCGATTCGGACCGATCACGGCTGGCTTGTATTCACCCATGGAGTGGGAGCGATGCGGAAATACTCGCTCGGGTGCGCGCTCCTCGATCTGGACGATCCGTCGAAGATGATCGGCCGCGTTGACGAGCCTGTTCTGACCGCCGAGAATTCCGACCGGTCGGGCTATGTTCCCAATGTCGTCTATACCTGTGGCGCGATGCGGGTGGGCGAACAGCTTCTGGTTCCCTACGGCATTTCCGACAGCGCGGTCGGCTTCGCATCGGTTTCCATATCGGATCTGATCGAACGCATGGTGTAAACGGAGCAACATGTTACCCTTGCGCGTAGATGTACCGAAAGCGAGGAAGCCCGATGTCCGACAAAGATGAACTGCCCCATTCGGAAGGACCGGCAGGGGGCTGGGGCTCGCTTGAGGGAATGACCCGCGTGCTCGGCAAGGCGCGGGCCGAACCGCAGGCGCTCGATACGCTGCGCAAACTCAACAAGCCGAAGGGCATCATGTGCCCGTCGTGCGCATGGCCGAAACCGGCGAACTATAAGGCGTTCGAGTTCTGCGAGAACGGGGCGAAGGCGGTCCTGTGGGAAAGCACGTCGGACCGCTGCACACCCGACTTTTTCGCGCAGGAGGGTCATACGGTCACGGAGCTGCGGGAACGGCGCGACCACGATCTCGAAAAGACCGGCAGGCTCACGCACCCGCTCCGCTACGACGCCGATACGGACCGTTATGTGCCGGTAAGCTGGGACGAGGCTTTTGCCCAGATCGGCGAGCGGCTGAAGGCGCTGCCGAAGAAAGATGTCGTGTTCTACGCCTCCGGTCATGCCGGTCTGGAAGCGTCCTATCTCTACGCACTACTGGCGCGCGCTTACGGCAACAACAATCTGCCGCAGAGTTCCAACATGTGCCACGAAACGACCTCGGTCGGGCTGAAGAAAGTTATCGGCACACCGGTTGGCACGGTAACTTTCGACGATCTCGATATGACCGACGCCTATTTCTACTTCGGCCAGAACCCCGGCACGAACAGCCCTCGGTTCCTGCACAATCTGAAGAACTTGAAAGACCGCGGCGGGAAGATCGTAACCTTCAATCCGGTGATCGAGCAGGGCCTCGTATCTTTCGTCAACCCGCAGAGCCCGCTGGATATGCTGACCGGCAAGGAAACCAAGATATCCGATCAGTATCACCAGGTGCGCGCGGGCGGGGACGTGGCAGCGCTCGTGGCACTCTGCAAGGTAGTGATCGAAGCCGACGATACCGCCACCGCCGAAGGCAAGCCGCAGGTCATCGACCACCAGTTCCTGCAGGAGCACACCAATGGTTTCGAGGAGTTCGCTGTTTTCTGCCGCGATGCCGATTGGGCGGAGCTGAAAACGGAAAGCGGTCTGACCGAAGCTGCACTGCGCGAAGCGGCGCAGGTCTATATCGAGGCGGAACGCGTCATCGGCGTGTACGGAATGGGTCTGACCCAGCACACGCATGGCTCGCTGAACCTCGCGATGCTGGTCAATTTCCTCTGTCTGCGCGGAAATGTCGGACGTGAAGGAGCCGGGTTCTGTCCGGTGCGGGGGCATTCCAACGTGCAGGGACAGCGCACGGTCGGCATTGCAGAAAAGGCTTCGCTCGTACCGCTCGACAAACTGCGCGAACTTTTCGGCTTCGACCCGCCGACCGAGGACGGAATGCACATCGTCGATGCGGTCGAAGGGCTGTTCGACGGGCGAGTTAAGGGGTTCGTGTCGCTCGGCGGTAATCTGGTCCGCGCCGTCCCCGACCAGGAACGGATGGAGAAGGGATGGGCGAGCCAGGACCTGACGGTTTGCATCAGCACGAAGCTCAACCGGAGTCACCTGTTTCCGGGCAAGCATGCCTATATCCTGCCGTGCATCAGCCGGACCGAACGCGACGAGCAGAAGGGCGGCAACCAGACGATCACGACCGAAGACAGCTTCTCGATGATCAGCGCGACGATCGGCAGGCGCGAGCCTGCTTCGCCGCATCTCAAAAGCGAGCTGGAGATTGTCGCCGAGATTGCAAAGGCGGCTCTCGATCCGAACCCGAACCTCAAGTGGGACGAGTGGACGGGCGATTACGGCCTCGTCCGCGACCTCATCGAAGCGACTTATCCGGACGATTTTCACGGCTACAACCAGCGGATGTACCAAGCGGGCGGCTTCTACCGCGGCAACCCGGCACGCGAACGCATCTGGAAAACCGAAAGCGGCAAGGCGGAGATTACCACGCCGGAGCGTCTGAACTCGATCGGTTTCGACGACCGCGAAGGCCGCTACCGTTTGATTACGCTGCGTTCGAATGATCAGTTCAACACGACGATCTACGGCTACCACGACCGGTTCCGCGGTATCGAAGGCACGCGCGACGTCCTGATGATGAACCCTAAAGACATTGCAGAGGCCGGGTTCAAGGACGGGCAGATCATCCGGCTCGTGGGCGATGCGGACGACGGGGTGGAACGGAAACTCGGCGGTCTGAAGCTCGTCGCTTACCGCCTGCCGCGCGGCACGGTCGCGGGCTATTACCCGGAATGCAACGTCCTGATCGCAGCCAACCACCATGACCGGCTTTCCAAAACCCCTGCTTCGAAGTCGATCCCGGTTCGGATCGAGGCGGAGTGAGAGTGAAGACCCGATTTATTCAATGACCGAAAGTGTTCTGGGCGTGGTCTTGGCGGGCGGGCGATCGACGCGCTTCGGCAGTGACAAGGCGGCCGCGCTTTATGACGGAATAAGTTTGCTCGATCACGCCATCGCGGCGCTCACCGGCTTTTGCGACGAAGTTGTCGTGGCGGGCCGGGATACTGCTCCGGTCCGAACGGTTCAGGACTGGCCGAAAGCGGACTTTGGCCCGCTCGGCGGACTGGCGGGCGGACTGCGCGCTGGTGCGGACCGCGGTTTTCGGTTGATTCTCTCGGTCGGAGTGGACTGTCTAGGCTACCCGTGTAATCTGCGAGAATTGCTGGCCCCTGCGCCGGGCTTCCTGTGGGATCAACCTGTCGTCGGGTTGTGGCCGACCGATACGTTAGAAGCGTTGGAAACGATACTGACTGACGGGGGATCGCGGTCGGTGAAGCGGTTTGCAGAGGTAATCGGAGCACGACCCGTCGAACTCGGAGCGCCGCTTGAAAACATAAACACGCCCGCCGCTCTTGAAGGTTACGCAGGTCCCCATGGCTGACGTCACCGAACACTTCGCAGACGGCTCGGAAGGAACGGCCGAGCGTGAATGGGTTGAGGAAGTTCCGGTCGCGCTGGAGTTCAACGGTCTTTCCTATGCCGTGATGATGGCGACTCCGCGCGACCTTGAAGATTTCGCTCTCGGGTTTGCGGTGGCTGAGGGTCTGGCGTCAAAGGCTGCTGACCTGGAAAGCGTCGACGTCGCTCAACTCGAGGAGGGCTGGATCGTGCGCGGAAGCCTTCAGAGCGTCGGCGTCGCCAAACTGCAGGAACGCGTTCGAACCCGCGTCGCAGAATCAAGCTGCGGACTATGCGGGATCGAAAACCTTCAGGCGATTGCCGCGCCGTTGCCACAGGTCGCAGCACACTCACCCGTTTTCGGAGCGCAGATCATCGATGCGCAGAAGGCGTTACGGACACATCAGGACCTCGGGCGCCGGACAGGGGCGGCCCACGCGGCAGCCTTCGTTGGTATGCACGGTGAAATCGTTGCGGTTCGCGAGGACGTGGGTCGGCATAACGCACTCGACAAGCTCGTCGGCGCGTTGCTTCGCTCCGGCATCGACCCGGCTAGCGGCTTCGCCCTGTCGAGTGCGCGCTGCTCGTATGAAATCGTCGAGAAGGCAGTGAGGGCCGGGATTACCACGCTCGCCACGGTATCGCTGCCGACCTCGATGGCGGTCGCCCGTGCCGAAGCGGCAGGCCTGAGCCTGTGGTGCCTCGCGCGCGAGGACAGCGTGCTGCAGGTCTGCGAAGGTAATCTGATTAGCTAAGCAACTTCGGACGGGCCATACCGGGCTTTCTAGGCACCAAGCACGCTGCGAGCCATTTAATGTTTGGCAGCACCGTACCGGATGCCGGCTGATTAACGAGACAGGGCAAAACACTTATGATTTTCGAATTGGATTGGCTGGACCATCTTGCTCGCGGGATAATTCTGGGATCGCTGGGTATCCTATATGTCGTGGTGCTCGTGCGCATTCTGGGCCTCCGATCGTTCTCCAAGATGACGAGCTTCGATTTCGTCATGACGGTGGCGATGGGATCGCTCGTCGCCGGGGGCGCCCAGGCGACCGACTGGCTTGCGTTTCTTCAAGTCATCGCGGGAATGACCGGTTTGTTCATCATTCAGTTCGTGCTCGCTAGGGCGCGCAAGGCTAGTGACACGGTAGAAAACGCCATCCAGAACGAGCCGCTGCTACTAATGCGAAACGGCGAGTTCTGCCCGGCCGCGCTTGAAGCGAGCCGCGTCACCCGTGCCGACGTCATCGCAAAACTGCGCGAAGCCAATGTCATGAACTTTAGCGAGATCCGCGCAGTTGTACTGGAGACGACCGGCGACGTTTCGGTAATGCATGGCGACAGGCTGCAGGACGAGTTGATTCAAGACGTCCGGCAAAAGAACTAGGCGGGCTCCACGCCTCCGTTTCGTCCCGGCCGGTCGAGCCAATGCCCGAACTTGACCGCGCCCGCGATCAGCGGCGGGACCAGAATGAAGGATAGAGCGATTTTTGCCAACGCCTGCCCCAGCACCAGGTCGGCGATCGGAAATGTCCCATAGAACGCCAAGGTGATGAAGATAACGGAGTCGATCGCCTGACTGATCGCCGATGCTATCGCTCCGCGCAGCATGAGCCATAGCCCGCCGCTTTCTGCCTTGCCGCCACGAAGCCTGTCGAAAATCCAGACGTTGAGCAGCAGCGACACCCCGTAAGCCACCGGCCCGGCCGCCATGATCCGAGGAGTGCTCGAAAGCACCCGTTCGAAGGCTGCCAGGTTCTCCGGCGGCATTTCGCTCGATGCCGGCAGACCTAGAACCAGCAGGATCAGCAGGATCGAAAGACCTAGCGGAGCGAAGCCCCATAGAACCAGCCGGTCCGCTGCCGCGCGCCCATGAAGCTGCGCAATCGCACTCGACAGAACAACCAACATGAGGAACGCGAAAATACCGCTTTCGACTGCCAGCGGACCCAATGCGATCTGCTTGAAGGCCAGCACGCCCGCAATGACGGTCATCCCCCCATAAATGAGGGCGAACGCAAACAGCGATCTATTGGCGGCGAACGGCGTAGCCGCGGCACGGTCAGTCACGAATACATACCTTCGCTATTGCTCCCGCGCCGCGGCTTAAACGTTCCGTCCGATATTTCTAGCCGCCGAGTGCGTCTTCCAGACCTTTCACGAACTCCTCGCCCTCGACGATCTGGGCTGTAGAGTTTGCGACCGTGTCGCCGATCGGTTCCGCACGGCCGCCGAGGCAGGTCGCGAGGAAGTTCTCGGTAATCGCATTGAAGGCGATGTTGTTGGCAGGTTTGGCGAACCCGTGGCCTTCATCCGGATAGAGGACGTAGGTCACCGGAATGCCCTTCTCTTTCATCGCTTCGACGATCTGATCGCTTTCCGCCTGGTTCACGCGCGGATCGTTTGCACCCTGACCGATCAAGAGCGGTTTCTTGATCTTGTCGGCGCTGTAGAGCGGGGAGCGTTCTTTCAGCAGCGCTAGACCTTCGTCCGTATTGGGGTTGCCCATCCGCTCATGGAACTGCGAGATGAGCGGCGTCCAATACGCCGGAATAGTTGCAAGCAAAGTTTCGAGGTTCGAAGGCCCGACGATGTCGACTCCGCAGGCGAAGGTGTCTGGCGTAAACGTGAGGCCCGCGAGAGTGGCGTAGCCGCCGTAGGAGCCGCCCATGATCGCAACCTGATCCTTGCCGGTAATGCCTTCGTCGATCGCCCATTGGGTAGCATCGACGAGATCGTCGTGCATTTTCTTGCCCCATTCCAGGTCGCCGGCAGAGATGAAGTCTTTCCCGAAGCCGGTCGAGCCCCGAAAATTAACGCTCAGAACGGCATAACCGCGGTTGGCGAGCCATTGGTGATAGGGGTTGTAGCCGAAACCATCACGCGCCCACGGACCGCCGTGGACCAGCAGCACCATCGGTACCGCCTGTTCCGGTTTCCCGTCGCCGTCTTCATCGCTTCCGGCAGGTAGCGTCAGGTAGCTCGGCAGGGTCAGTCCGTCGCGCGCAGTCAGCTCGAGCGGATACATCGGCTGCAGCGGAGCGCCTTCGAGCTCGGGCCGCGAAGTATAGAATTCGGTCAGCGTTCTCGCTTTCCGATCGAACAGATAGGTGCGGGTCGGCGCGGTGAGTGGGTCGTTCCAAACGATCCACTTGTCGTCCGCGTCCGTCCGGCTGTTGATGCCGAAATCGCCATCGAGCCGCTCGTCCAACCAGTCGAGCGCCGCCTTGATTTCAGGATCGGTCGCCGTCCACTCGTTCTGCAGGTAATTGACCGAATAGGCTTGCACTTCGCCGGTCTTGGTATCGCGGATCGTGCCGCCGATGTCCGCCCGGTCGTTCTCTGCGATGACCCGTGTTTCCCCGCTTTCGAAGTCCATCGCCATCAATGCGGCGGTGTTGCGGCCGCGGCTGTCGAGCCAGTACAGGGTCTTACCGTCGGTCGTGAAGCCGGCCGGGTTGGTGGTCAGCGCGTCGGCAAGGCCGGTGCTGCCGAACGCCTCGCCGGCGATCTCACCATCCGCGACCTTGAAATAGTCCATGCCGCCCGAAGCATTCGGCTTCATCGCCACCCGGATCGCAAGATCGTCGTTCGCCATGAACCCGGCGTAGCCGTCGTTCTGCAGCACTTCGGTGAGTTCTCCGGTGCCGAGGTTGAGGTTGTAGACATCATGGTAGCGCGCATCGCGGTTGTTGAGGCCAATCAGGACCTGATCCTTGATCCGCTCCGACCCTCCGACGAATTGCACTCTGGTGTTTTCGAAAGGCGTCAGTGTCTTCTCTTCGCCGGTCGCGACATCGACGCCGTAGAGGAGGAAATTCTCGTCGCCGCCCTTGTCCTGGATATACATGAGGCTCTTGGAATCGGGAGCCCACATATATTGGCGGATCGGCCGGTCGGTTGCATCGGTCATCGCCTTCGCATCGTCAGGATCGGAGGCCGGCGCCATCCATACATTGAGAACGCCGTCCTTGGGCGCAAGCCAGCTGAGCCACCTGCCGTCAGGACTTATCTGCCCGGACGCGCGGGTAGGGTTGCCGAACAGATTTTCGCGCGGGATGAGAGGGATGTTCTGGGCGGCGGTAGGCATTGTTGCGGCATTCTCCGAGTGATGATCAGCCGCGGCGGGCACGGTCTGAATAGCGAGCGCGAGTGCGGCGAAAGCGCTTCCTGCGCGCAGGGACTTCGAAGCTAGGTAGGAGGTCATGGTCTGCCTTTCTATTGCTTTCGCAATGCGAGGTTTCAGTGCGTGCGACCCACTGTTCGAATTTCGTCATTATAGAGCAGGATTTGCGTAGGCATGCCACGTGAATATCGCAACCGAGCCGCGGTGCGGACGCCAGCTTTCGGCAAGCGCACGTATCTCGCTTTCGCTGGGCCGGTGCTCCATGCCCAGTATCTTGCCGAGCCCGACCTGCACTGCGAGATCGCCAGCCGGCCAGATGTCGGGCCGCCCTTCGGCGAAAAGCAGGTAGATCTCGGCCGACCAGCGCCCGATACCCTTGATCTGGACGAGCTGCGAAATTGCGTCCTCGTCGTCCTCGGGCAGATGCGAGAGATCGAGCCCGCCGCTGGTGACCAGTTCGCACAGCGAGCGCGCGTAGCCCTGCTTCTGCCGCGACAATCCGCAGGCGCGCAGCACGTCGAAATCGCTCGCCAGAAGCGCCTCGGCAGGCGTGCCGGGGCCGAGTTCCTCTTCGAGCTTGTTCCATACCGATGCGGCGGCGGCGACGGACACCTGCTGGCCGACGATAATCCGAAGCAGCGTTTGGTAGCCGCGCTCGCGGATGCGCGGTTCGGGATATCCGACACGCTGTATCGCGTCGGCAATCATCGGCTCCGACGCGGCAACGACGTCCAGGCCCTCGCGGATTGTTTGCGCGCTCAGTCCCATAATGCCTTACCGTTCCCTTGCCAAAGCGGGTCTTGGCTTTTAGCGCCGCCAGTGAACCCGAAGTCCGGCCTTGTTGTCAGGCCCATGCCGAATTGGAAACATCCAACTATGCCCAAATTGCTTGTCACAAACCGTAGCGGACAGGAAACGGCGGTTGAGGTCGGGGACGGCCTTACCGTGATGGAAGCCATTCGCGACAACGGCTTCGACGAATTGCTGGCCCTATGCGGAGGATGCTGTTCCTGCGCAACGTGCCACGTTCACGTCGACCCGTTATTTGCGGACAAGCTTCCGGAAATGAGCGAGGACGAGGACGATCTGCTCGAAAGCAGCGATCACCGCGCCGAAACGTCGCGGCTCAGCTGCCAGATACCGTTCACGCCTGACCTCGACGGCCTCAAAGTCACCATAGCGCCCGAAGATTGATCGTAGTCCGGTTTCGCGGGGTGATAGCGAAGCTGCGTTGCCGATGTTCGAGCGGGTGGCTACTTCGCTCAACATGACGGCTCCTGTCGCGAAAAACGCTCTCGATCTTATCGGTAACACGCCGCTCGTCTTGCTCGAAGGACCGAGCGAGGCGGCCGGATGCGAAATCTGGGGGAAGTGCGAGTTCGCCAATCCGGGCGCATCGGTGAAGGATCGCGCGGCCTTGGGGATTATCCGCGATGCGGAAGCGTTGGGCGAGCTGAAGCCCGGCGGTACGATCGTTGAAGGGACGGCGGGTAACACCGGCATCGGCGTGGCTCTGGTGGCCAATGCGCTTGGCTACCGCACCATAATCGTCATGCCGGACAATCAAAGTTCCGAGAAGATGGCTACGCTGCGCGCGCTCGGTGCCGAACTCGTCACTGTGCCACCGACGAAATTCGCGAACCCAGGTCACTTCGTCCATACCTCGCGGCGTCTTGCGGAAGAAACCGACGGGGCGATTTGGGCGAACCAGTTCGACAATACGGCCAACCGAAAGGCCCACATCGAAACGACTGCTCCGGAAATCTGGGAGCAGCTGGACGGGCGCATCGACGGCTTTACCTGCGCGGCCGGAACCGGCGGCACGATTGCCGGCGTCGGGCTGGGCCTCAAAGAGCGGGACGAGAACGTCGTCATCGCGCTGACGGACCCGCACGGCGCAGCGCTCTTTAATTTCTACGCTAACGGCGAACTCGAAGCCGAAGGCTCGTCCGTCGCCGAGGGTATTGGGCAGGGGCGCATCACCGGCAATCTCGAAGGCGCACCGATCGACACGCAGTTTCGCATCTCCGACGAGGAAGGCCTAGAATGGGTTGCGAAGTTGCTGCGCGGCGAAGGACTGTGTCTCGGCCTCTCCTCCGGCATCAACGTCGCGGGCGCGATTGCGCTCGGTAAGAAGCTGAAGTCTGAAGGGCGTGAAAACCCGCGCGTTGCCACAATCCTGTGCGACACGGGCTTTCGCTATCTCTCCACGCTGTACAATCCGAAGTGGCTCGCGGAAAAGGAATTGCCGGTTTTCGACTGGCTGTAACCACGAAGGCTCCGATTGACTGCGCCGCGAGCGGCACTACCTTGCCGGACCCATGCCCCGTAGCAATCCCTTCGCGAAGTTCTTCTCCTCCCGTTCGGGCGGCGTGCTTATGCGCGGCCAGCGCCGGACGATGAACGAGAACGCCGCCGCTCCGTTAGGCGGGACGAACCAGGAGGCGCTCAAACGTCTGCAAATTGGCGGGGCGGGCGTCGGCGTGATGCTGCTGCTCGTTGGATTGGCCAGCGCGATCGAGAACCGCGCTTCGCTCGCCGACGCGCGCACCGTTCCCGAAGCCGCGCCGACAGTCGAGCCGACCCAGCCAGCGGAGCAGAACGATCCGCTCGCCAAGGCCGGGGTCGTGCCCGACTTGCCAGCCGAAAAGACCGCGCCAGAGCCAGAAGCCGCGCAGCCGGTCATGCCTTCCGAACCGGCCCGCGATGATAGCGAGTAGGTTCGCCACCGCTATATTGCCGCTCCTTTTGACAACCTCTCTGGGCGGCTGTTCGAGCGATGTTCGGCCATCTGACGAGCGCGACTTTCAGGCCGACGCTGCGATCGAAAGCGACCTCCCCAAGCTCGGTCTGGTTACGGGACTGCCGATCTACTGGCCGGAGGAAGCCGGGTTCGAAGACCTGGCGCAAGGCGAAAGCGAATTGCCATGGGTTCGGAAGGATCTCGAAAAGCGATTCGCTATCGTTCCGCTCGACCGATTAGCGCAAGGCGACGGTTCGCCCTCCGCGGAACTTTCATCGCTGCAGCATCTGATGATAGCCCAGCCGCGCGGACTGTCGGCTGCCGCTAACGTCGCGCTCGACAGTTGGGTCAGGAACGGCGGTGAGCTTCTCTACGTCATCGATCCGATGCTGACGCAGCATTCGCAGTACGGGCTCGGCGATCCTAGACGGCCAAACGATGTCGGCCTCGTACCGCCGTTCTTCGTGCGGTGGGGCCTGTCCATGAGCGTTCCGGAAAATCCCGACGGCAATCCCAGCACTTTTCGATTGGACAATGCGAAGATTGTGGCGTTGGAGTATGGTGAACTTCAGCTTCAGACTGGCGAGGCGCTTGGTACGCATTGCGAGCTTCTGGCAGACGGTCTCGTTGCGCAGTGCGATGTTGGCGAGGGTCAGGCGCTTATCATCGCCGACGCGTCGTTTCTCGAACCCGATCAGGAGCCGGTATACGATCGTCCCGCGCTTACGGCGCTGCTAAACCGGGCGTTCGGCGCACAGTAGCGGAGCGCAGCCCGCGAACGGGTCTGCGCTCCGTATACCGCTAGCCGAAGTTGATTGCCGCCCGCGCGGTGCGCAGCTGCGGCCGCTTGCGGAAGCGCATGGCGCCGCCGACGAATCCGAAGCCGAGCAGCATCATCAGCCATGTAGCCGGTTCCGGCACAGGTGCGCTGATGCCGAGCTGCGTCCGGATTTCTCCGTAAGCGGCGCGGTGAATTGCCGCCGTCGGATGCGTGCCGTCGAAGGAGAAATATCCCTCGCAAGTCGGTAGCGCGCCCGCGGCTTGGCAAGTTGTGTTGAAGTCGAGGTCCGCAGGCAGACCGAACGCGGTCGGATCGGCCTGCAAGCGCGTGAAGAAGTCGAGATAGCTGAAGAAATTGAGGTCCACGTCGCCATCGAGCGATAGCGAACCGATCTCGCTCAGCAGATAGACTTCGGCTTCCTGCGCGAAGGCGATCGTATCGGGCGAGGCGTTGGGAAAGCCGGTGATGAGGAAATTGTTCGCGCCGAGATCGGCAAGCGATTGGATTGCCTGCGCATAATTGCTCGCCGCTTCCATCAGGAATGCGCTGTCGCTGGAATAACCGGCGGGCGATCCGGGACGGGCTGCTGCGAACACATCGTTACCACCGAAGTTCAGTACGTATAAACCATTCGGATCGACCGTATTGCCGGCAAGAAGGTAGGCCTGATAGGCGGCAAGCTGCTCGTTGAGGTCAGGCACGGCGGAGGTCGTCGTGGCGCGGGCGCCGCCGAATGCGAAATTGGTCCCGCCCTGAAGCGAGGCCGTCGTGGGCTCGCCGAAAAGGTCGAAACTGATGAGATCGGTATAGTCGTAGCCGTTGGTGAAACGGCCCATGAAGTAGCCGTCTTCGGGGCTGGCGACGGACGGTATCAGCGTGTTGATATTACCGGCATCGACCAGGCTGTCGCCGAACACGACGAGCGAGGAATAGTCCGCGTTATCCTGAGCGGCCACCGGGGCAGCAGCCGCGAGCGCGAGAAACGATAGAGCGTGAAGGGCGCGTGGCATCATCTCAATCCTTTATTTTTATGGTTAAGATCAAAAGGCGTAGGCCTGAATCCCGACAGGCTCAAGTCTCTGCGCGGCCGTCGCCGGACCGGGGTGCGCCGCAGCAGAATACTAAGCGTGATCAGAAGGAGCGAATAAGTCTCCGATTGCGCTCTGCTGCATTTGCTCGCGATAACCGGGGATGATGCGGGATAGGCCCTAAACCCACTCTTCGGAGTCGCTGTTTTGCGTCGAAAACAGCACTATTAAGTAAGCGAGATGCAAGCGTGGTTACGCAGAAAATATGTTATAAAAACAGTACAGTGATATCTTTTCCCGCGAAATCCCCTAATTTACCCTTCCATCCCTGACGCGTGCGAGTTATCAAACTCGTCCATCAGGCACGTCACTTAGTCTGCACGTTCCGCTACGGCGGGGCGGACCGTTCGCGTTGTCGCGGACGGCGGCGGCGAAGCTGTGTCTGGCAGGGTTGATTGAGGCTCGAACTAGGCGGGGCGGACAGGTGTCATTCGGAGGGTACAGTGGGCAGGCGTATTCGCCGGCGGGCGACAAGGGTCGCTTCGTCTTGCCGCCGCTGTTCCGCAAAGCCGTCAAGGAATCGTCCGACGGGCGCACGCTTTGCCTGATGAAGCATCCGACCTGGAAATGTCTCACCGGATTCGGCCTTAGCCGCAAGGACGAGCTCGAGGCGCAGCTCGACCGTGAGGAAGAGCTGGCCTACCGCGCCGAACGCGACTTCGACCGCGATACCCGCGCCAGCCAATTGTTCGGTTTCACGGAAATGCCTTTCGACGACAGCGGCCGCTTCGTTATGCCGGAACATCTTCGCACGCTGGGCGGGATCGAGGACGGGCTTTATTTCCAGGGCGCCGGCCGCTTCTTCACGCTGTGGAACCCGAGCGAACTCGCCGAGATGGGTGATGACTGGGCGAGTGCGAAGGCGGCATGCGAAAGCTTCCTTGCCGATATAAAGGCGAAAACGAAATGAGCGCGCCGCACATCCCCGTACTCCTCGACGAAGTGATCGCGGCCCTCGACCCGCGGCCCGGCGATGTCATGATCGACGCGACGTTCGGTGCGGGCGGTTACACCCGCGCGCTGCTCGACCACGGCGTGACCGTGCATGCATTCGACCGCGATCCCGACGCGATTTCGGCCGGACGCGAGTGGCCCGAGGCGTCCGCCGATCCTCAGCGCCTCGTTCTGCACGCCCGCCGCTTTTCCGAAATGGCGGAAGCGATGACAGACGAGGACATCGCCCGCGTCGACGGCGTCGTCATGGATATCGGGGTTTCGTCGATGCAGCTCGACCAGGCGGAGCGGGGCTTCGCGTTCAGCAATGACGGCCCGCTCGACATGCGGATGAGTCAGTCCGGCGAAAGCGCTGCCGATTTCCTCAACAGCGCCGACGCCGACACGATCGCGGACGTGCTGTACCAGTACGGTGAAGAGCGCCAGTCGCGCCGGGTTGCCCGCGCCATTATCGCTGCGCGTCCGCTTTCTACGACCGGCGAACTTGCTAGCGTGGTGCGCAAGGCACTGGGCCACAAGCCGCATGACAAGAAAGACCCTGCCACTCGCACCTTCCAGGCGTTGCGTATCCACGTGAACGGCGAACTCGACGAGCTTGCCGCCGGTCTACATGCCGCGGAGCATCTTCTGGGCGAAGGCGGCCGACTTGCCGTAGTCAGCTTCCATAGTCTGGAAGACCGGATGGCCAAACGCTTCCTGCGCGAGGCATCGGGCGGCAGCGGCGGGGGTTCGCGCCACCTGCCCGCCGGCGAAACAGAGCCTGCGATCTTTACCCGCATCGGTAAACCGGTTCGCGCCGGCGAGGCCGAACTTTCCCGTAATCCGCGTGCCCGCTCGGCGATCCTACGCCATGCGCAGCGCACTTCGACGCCGGCTCGAAAGGAGGCCGCGTGATGAGCACAACTTCCCCGATCCACCGACTTGGCTGGGCTGCGCTGTTCGCGATCTCGCTGACCTTGTTCCTCGCACTGACCTTGCGTGTGAACGCGGTGAAGAGCGAAGTGCGCGCGATGGAGCGGCAGATCGTCGCAATCGAGCGGGAGACGCTACTGCTGGAAACGGAGTTTCAGACCCGCGCCAGCCAGCGCCAGCTTGCCGCCTGGAACCAGCTCGAATTCGGTTATGCCGCGCCGCGCGCTGATCAGTATCTCGACAATCGCCGCGAAGTCGCTGCCCTCGGCGCGCCGACCGCGATCGGAGCGCCGCAGCCAATTCGCGTCGCCAAGGCGGTCGTGGACGACGGCGACGATGGGGCAATCGCGAGCCTTTCGCGCAGCGTGCGCGAAACGCCGCTGGCCGACCGTACGGCCAGCGTGACCGCGGCAGCCGGGCTGCTTGCGATGTCGAATGCCGCAAAGGCTAGCGACATGCCGCGTGAAGGCACGCTTGATTTGGCGCAGCGACTGGGCGAGCTCGCCGGTCCGGAAAAAACCTTTGCCGAACGGTTTGCCGAGGCCGGTCAATGAATGTTGCGGCACTGATGGCGCAAGACGCGCCGGCAGTGTCCCCCGCAATACCGAGCGAGCGGGTTCAGCTGGTGACGATCCGTTACCGCGCGGTCGCCACTGCTCGGATGCGGATCGTATGGGTCGCGCTCGGTCTCGCGTTCTTCGCACTGCTCGCGCTCGTGCGGATCGGTACGCTGGGCCTGTCGGACCACAAGACCCAGGCTGCCTCGCTCCACCAGGCGTTGCTGCCGACGCGCGGCGACATCACCGACCGTAACGGGGCGCCGCTTGCTCGCGTGTTCCCGGCCTACGCGCTATGGTACAATCCAGAGGCGCTAGGCGATGGCGGAGAGCCGCTGGTCAAGTCGCCCGAAGAAGTCGCGGCAGGCCTTAAGCGTATCTTCCCCGACCTCGACGAAGCGAAGACGCGTGCGCAGCTCGCAAGCGGCAAGTCTGGCTATCTGCGCCGGCGCGTGCTTCCCGAAGAGGCGAACCGGGTGCAGGAACTGGGTGAACTCGCACTCGAGATGCCGCAGGAAACCGATCGTCATTATCCGCAGGGTTCGATGGCCGCACATATCCTCGGCTACGTTGCGGCGGACGGCCACGGCCGTGTCGGCATGGAACAGGTGCTGGACGAGCGCCTGCTCGATCCTTCGAAACGCGGCGAGCCGGTCGCGTTGTCGATCGACATGCGGGTACAGGGTGCGCTCGAAGACGAACTGCAGCGCGGCATGAAGCTGGTCGATGCGACCGGCGGTGCGGGCATCGTTCTCGACGTGGATACGGGGGAAGTGCTGGCGCTTGCCAGCCTGCCGGAGTTCGATCCGAACAAGATCGACGCGGCGGGCGAGGCGAACATGTTCAACCGCGTCACGAACCAGGTTTATGAGCTCGGCTCGACCTTCAAGCCCCTCACGGTGGCGGCCGCAATCGACAGCGGGTCCATTACCAGCCTTTCGCGCCGCTACAGCGCCACACCCTACAGGGTGCAGGGACACACGGTGAAGGACAGCCACCCGATGGGCGCGAGCCTTAACGCACCGCAAATGCTGATCCACTCGTCCAATGTCGTCACCGGACACATCGTCGATGAAATGGGCGCAGCAACGCTGCGTAACTACATGGTGCAGCTCGGCATGAACGAGCGGCCCTATATCGAGCTGCCGGCACGCGGCTTTCCGATCTGGCCGTCGGGCGACTGGCAGCGTATTCGCGCGGTCACCGTAGGCTACGGACATGGGATCGCAGTCACCCCGCTTCACCTTGCGAGCGCCTATGCCGCGATGGTCAACGGCGGCATCTGGCGTCCTGCAACGCTGCACATGGTGAAGCCGGGCGAAGCCCCGCGCGGTCGCCGCGTGTTCAAGGAGTCTACTTCGTCACGCATGCGGCAGCTTTTACGGCTGATCTCTAAATACGGGACCGGCCGCAGTGCCGACGCGACGGGCTACCGCGTCGGGGGCAAGACCGGATCGGCGGAAAAGCCGGGTGCGGGCGGATATCAGCGCAGCAATCTCGTCTCGACCTTTGCCGCCGCTTTCCCGATGGACCGCCCTCGCTACGTCGTCGTCGCAATGCTTGACGAGCCGCGCGGCACGGTTGCGAGTTCCTACCAGCGGACCGCCGCATGGAATGCCGCGCCGATCGTCGGTCGGCTGGTACCGCGGGTCGGACCGATGCTCGGTGTGCGGCCCGACGAACACCGCGACGTCGACATTTCCGACCTGCGCGCGATTGTGCCGGAAGCCAGCGAATGAAGCTGACGCGCCTCTGCGAAATGGCGGGTGTTCCTGCGCCCGCAAGCGATGCCGAAGTGTCCGGCTTCGCGATCGACCACCGCAAGGTTGCGCCGGGCACCGTGTTTGGCGCGTTTCAGGGGCTGAGCGTCAATGGCGAAGACTTCGTCGCCGATGCGGTGAAGGCCGGCGCGGCGGCGATCGTCGCGCGTCCGGAGGTCAAGGTCGATGGCGCCCCGCATATCGCCGACGCCGCGCCTCGGCGCGCTTTCGCCGTGCTGGCCGCCCGTTATTACGCACCATTTCCGAAGCACATCGTCGCTGTCACCGGCACCAACGGCAAGACATCGACCGTGGAAATGACGCGGCAGATCTGGCGCATGAGCGGGGAGCGCGCGGCCAGCATCGGTACGCTCGGTGTCACGACGCCCGACGAGAGCGTCTCCACCGGCCTTACGACGCCCGATATCGTCACGTTCCTCTCGAACATGAGCGGGCTGGCACGCGAGGGCGTGACGCACGTGGCCTACGAAGCCTCGAGCCACGGCCTGTCCCAATACCGCAACGAAGGCGTTCCGGTATCCGCGGGCGCTTTCACCAATTTTAGCCGAGACCACCTCGATTACCATGCAGACATGGAAGACTATTTCGCGGCGAAGATGCGGCTCTTCACCGAGGTTCTGCAGCCCGGCGCAACCGCCGTAATCTGGGCCGATAGCGGTGATTGGGCAAAGCGCGCGACCGAGATTGCACAGGATCGCGGGCTAACGATCTTCTCGGTCGGCGAAAGCGGCTCGGACCTGAAACTTACCGCGCGCAATGCCACGCAGCTCGGACAGGAACTGACGATCGAGTGCGGCGAAAGCGAAGTCAGCTTCCGTTTGCCGCTCATTGGCGAGTACCAGGTGGCGAACGCCTTGACTGCAGCGGGCCTCGCGCTCGCGACCGGGACCGAGCCGCCGCGCGTGTTCGATGCCGCGGCGCGGCTGCAGCCGGTGCGCGGGCGGCTCGAGCGGGCCGTCATCACCGCGAACGGCGCGCCGGTCTATGTCGACTACGCACATACGCCCGACGCTCTCGAAGCGGCGATCGCAGCCCTGCGCCCGCACGTAGCGGGCCGGCTCATCACCGTATTCGGCGCTGGAGGCGACCGCGACCGGGGCAAGCGCGCTCCTATGGGCGAGGCGGCGGCGCGCGCATCCGACCTCGTCATCGTAACCGACGACAACCCGCGCGGCGAAGAGCCGGCAGCGATCCGCGCGGAAGTGATGCAGGGCGCGCCCGAGGCACGGGAAATCGGCGGACGGCGCGAAGCCATCGCCGCGGCCATCGCCGAAGCGAACGCGGACGACATCGTCCTCGTCGCGGGCAAGGGTCATGAGCAAGGACAGATTATCGGCGCGGGCGAGAACGCCCGCATCCTGCCGTTCGACGATGTCGAGGTAGCACGCGAGTGCGCGGCGGCCGGGGGAGACAGAGCATGATTGCATACGAAGCGCTGCGCGAGTGGCCGGCCGATCCGCGAAGGGAGCTTCCCTTGGCGCTGTGGACGTCAATGGCGATTGCCGAAGCCACCGGCGGTTCGGCCAGTACGGAATTCGAAGTGGCAGGGGTCGAAACCGACAGCCGCTACGTGCGCGAGGGCGACCTGTTCGTGGCGCTGAAGGGCGAAGCGATGGACGGCCACCGCTTCATCGACAAGGCGTTCGAGAACGGCGCGATTGCCGCGCTGACCGATCGCGAAGTGCCTTACCCGCATATTCGCGTCGCCGACACGAGCGAGGCGCTTGCCGCGCTGGGCCGGGCGGCTCGCGAGCGGGCGCAGGCGAAGTTCATCGGCGTGACCGGATCGGTCGGCAAGACCGGCGTGAAGGAAGCGATCTTCGCCGCCCTAGAACGCAGCAGCCGCGGCGCGGCGCACCGTTCCATCAAGAGCTACAACAATCACGTCGGTGTACCGCTGTCGCTTGCCCGGATGCCGGCGCGCAGTCGTTTCGGCGTATTCGAGATGGGTATGAACCACGCGGGCGAGATCGCCGGGCTGACCCGTCACGTTCGCCCGGATGTCGCGGTGATCACCACCATCGCCCCCGCGCATATCGAGAACCTCGGCAGCGAAGAGGCGATCGCCGATGCCAAGGCGGAGATCTTCGAAGGCGTGAAAGCAGGCGGCACCGCGGTTATTCCTGCCGACAGTCCGCATTTCGAGCGCCTCAAGGTCGCTGCCGAAAAGCAAGGCTGCAAGATTATGTCCTTCGGGCGCGCCGCGCACGCCGACATGCGCGTTCTCGACGTCATCCCTTCGGCCAACGGCGGGTCGCTGATGACGGCCCAGTTCGGCAATGGCCGGCTCGTCTACACCGTCGCTGAACCGGGTGAGCACTGGGTGCTGAACTCGCTCGCGGTAATGGCCGCGGTGCTTGCAGCGGGCGGGGACCTCGCGGCGGCAGGTATCGCACTTGCAGAGATGGGCGGCCTCGCCGGACGCGGAGCGCGTCACCGGATCGCCGCACCGGGCGGCAAGGCGCTGGTGATCGACGAAAGCTACAACGCCAACCCCGCGTCCATGCGCGCAACACTCGGCCAGCTAGGCCAGACGCCAGCCTCGCGGCGGATCGCGGTGCTTGGGAGCATGAAGGAACTGGGTGATTTCGCGCCGCGCTTTCATGCAGGGCTGGCAGGGCCGCTTTCGGAAGCGAAAGTCGATTATGCCATCCTCGTGGGCGAGGAAATGCGCAGTCTGGCGAGCGAACTCAGGCAGATATTGGGGAAATCCGGACAGGACGCGCTTCACAAGGTGCCGCGCTTTGTTCATTGCAGTAATCCTGCCGAGGCCTTGGACAGCCTCGCGGATTACGGGGTCGTGGGAGGCGATGCGATCCTCGTCAAGGGATCGAACTCCATCGGTCTCGGGAAAGTGGTCGCAGAACTTATCCGCCGGGATAATTGAATGCTGTATTTTATAGCCGAATGGATGGAATTCGAGGGTGTCTTCAACCTCGTGCGCTACCAGACGGCCCGTGCCGGGGCGACGCTGCTGACGGCGCTCATCATCGGGCTTTTCATCGGACCGCGTTTCATCTCCATGCTGCGTATCCGGCAGGGTAAGGGCCAGCCGATCCGCGAGGACGGGCCGCAGACCCACCTTTCCAAGCGCGGTACGCCGACGATGGGCGGGTTGATGATCCTCGTGTCGCTGGTCCTCGGTTTGCTGATCTGGATGGATTTGCGCAATCCATTCGTTTGGGCGTGCCTCGCCGTGACCGTAGGTTTCGGCATCATCGGCTTCCTCGACGATTACGACAAGGTATCGAAGAACAGCCATAAGGGCGTATCGGGCAGGACCCGCCTGCTGCTCGAGTTCATCGTGGCGGGCGTCGCGGCGTTCATCGTGGTCGGCCAGATCAACACCTACCTCTACGTGCCGTTCGTGTCCGACCAGGCAATTCCGCTCGGGCCGTTCTACTATGTTTTTGCCGCCGTCGTCATCGTCGGGGCCGGCAATGCGGTGAACCTGACGGACGGGCTGGACGGGCTCGCGATCATGCCGGTCATCATTGCGTCGGGCACTTTCGCGATCATCGCCTATCTCGTAGGCCGCGTAGACTACAGCGAGTATCTCGGCATTCCGCATGTCCCGGGCGCGGGCGAGCTGGCGATTTTCTGCGCCGCGATCATGGGAGCGGGGCTCGCCTTCCTGTGGTTCAACGCTCCGCCTGCCGCCGTGTTCATGGGCGATACCGGCAGCCTAGCCCTGGGCGGGGCTCTTGGCGCGATCGCCGTCGCCAGCCATCATGAGGTCGTGCTCGCCATTGTCGGCGGGCTGTTCGTGTTCGAGGCGCTCAGCGTTATCATCCAGGTGTTCTGGTTCAAGCGTACCGGCAAGCGCATCTTCCGCATGGCGCCGATCCATCACCATTTCGAGCAGCTCGGATGGAGCGAGAGCACGGTCGTCGTCCGTTTCTGGATCGTGTCGATCGTGCTGGCGCTGATCGGACTGTCGACGCTCAAGCTGAGATGATTACCTCGCCCGCCTGGAAGGGGAAGCGCTACGCAGTGCTCGGTCTTGCGCGGTCGGGTAGAGCAACGGTCCGCGCGCTATTGGCGAGCGGGGCGGAGGTGCTGGCGTGGGACAGCGACGCGGGAAAGCGGGAAGCATTCGCGGGGCAGGTCGAACTGGCCGATCCGGTGGAAGCGGATTTGAGCGGGTTTGCGGGCGTGATCGTCAGTCCTGGCGTGCCGCTCAATACCCATCCGATCAAGCCGCATGCCGACAGCTACGGCGTGCCGGTCATCGGCGACATCGAGCTTTTCGCGCAGGCGAGGGCGGATTTGCCGCCACACAAGGTCGTCGGCATCACCGGCACCAACGGCAAGTCGACCACCACCGCGCTGGTCCACCACATCCTCAAGACCGCAGGCGTGCCGACCACCATGGGCGGCAACATCGGTCTGCCGATCCTCGAGCAGGAGCCGCTCCCGGAAGGCGGGGTATATGTGCTGGAGCTGTCGAGCTACCAGATCGACCTCACCTATTCGCTCGATTGCGATGTGGCGGTGCTGCTGAACATTACGCCCGATCATCTCGATCGGTACGATGGGGACTTCGAGAAGTATGCGGCGAGCAAAGCGCGGCTGTTCGAGATGCAGACCGGCGAAAAGTGTGCTGTCTGCCGCGCTCAAGACTGGTGGCATGGCCAGAAAGTGGGCGAGAAAGCTGGCGGGAAATATCTCGAAGTGTTCGATGATGTCTTCCACCAATGGCAGGATGTTCCGAGTGCGATCGGAATTCAGGAGCAATCTCGCTGGCACGCTCTGCAAGGCCCGCATAACTTGGAAAATGCTGAAGCGGCTATCGCTACGGGGTTTTTACTCGATTTGTCGGCGCAGCAAATCCGTCAAGGCCTTGAGACCTACCCCGGCCTTCCGCACCGCATGGAGCGGGTCGCCGAAATCTGCGGGGTCGCCTACGTCAACGACAGCAAGGGCACCAACACCGCCGCTTCCGCCCCCGCACTCGCGGCGTTCGACAACATCCACTGGATCCTCGGCGGGCTCGCCAAGGAGCCGGGCTTGGGCGAGTGCGAGGCGCAGCTCGGTCATGTCAAAGCCGCCTATACCATTGGCGAAGCGGGCGAGATGTTCGCGCAGGCCTTGGAGGGTGCACAAGTGCACCTAGACGGGGTCGAGCGATGTCTAACGCTGGATAAAGCGATCAAAAGCGCGGCTGCGAATGCCGAAAGCGGCGATACCGTTTTACTCTCGCCGGCCTGCGCCAGTTTCGACCAGTTCCGCGATTTCGAAGAACGCGGGGATCGCTTCCGCAGCCTCGTCCAAGAGCTTTCCGAAAGACCCGCCGCATGAGCGAAACCGGCGTCTTCATCCCGCACCACGCCCGCCGTCTCAACGAGCGCGCGACGCAGCGGTCGAGCTTCCTGTCCGAAGCGAAGATCTGGTGGCGCGAGATCGACCGCGTGCTGCTGATCCTGATCCTCGTCCTGATGACCATCGGGACCATTGCGGTCGCAGCGGCCTCTCCCGCCAGCGCGCGGCGACTATCGACCGCAAGCGAGCAGCTTCCCGACCTCTATTTCTTCTACAAGCATATCGCGTGGCAGATCGTCGGGGTTGCCGTCATGATCGGCGCCTCGATGCTCACGTTGGAGAATGCGCGGCGGGCGGGCCTCGTCCTGTGCGTCGTGATGCTGTTCTTCCTGACGCTGGTGCCGTTCATCGGTTCGGACGTGAACGGGGCGCGGCGCTGGATCGACATAGGGATGCGCTTTCAGCCGTCCGAATTCCTGAAGCCCGGCTTCGCCATCGCGCTCGCGTGGATATTTTCCTGGCGGATGCGCGATCCCAACCTGCCCGTGCTGGCGACGGCGACGGCGCTGCTGGGCTTCGTCGTATTCTTCATTGCCCTCCAGCCCAATTTCGGTTCGGCGATGCTGCTGGGGGGCATCTGGTTCGTAATGGTGCTTCTGTCCGGATTGTCGGTCGCGCGGCTCGGTTCCGTCGTCGGCGGAGGCATCGCGCTCATCACCGCGACCTATTTCCTCTACGACAACGCGCGGCACCGGATCGACAGCTTTCTGGGTGGCGGAACGGCTTTCGACCAGGTGGACCTCGCGCAGCGCACGCTTCTGGCAGGTGGGTGGACGGGAACCGGCTTCTGGCTCGGCCTGAAAAAGATGAACCTGCCTGAAGCGCATACCGACTACATTTTCTCCGTGATCGGCGAGGAATTTGGCCTTCTCGTATGCGCGGTGGTCGTATGCCTTTATCTCGCCATCGGACTGCGTATTCTTGTGCGCATGATCGATGAGGACAATTACTTCACCATGCTCGCCGCGACCGGGCTGACCACGCTGCTGATTGGGCAGGCGTTCATCAATATGCTCGTGAACCTGCGGCTGTTTCCGTCCAAGGGTATGACGCTGCCGCTGGTAAGCTACGGCGGGTCCTCGACCATCGCCGTCTGCCTTGCCGTAGGACTGCTGCTCGCCATCACCCGCCGCAATCCGTTCCTGAAGCGCCGCACGGCGGGTCTGGCGCAGATGCTCGGCATGGGCGAGGAGCGGCGCGAACCGAAGGTGGAGCACCGTGCTGGAACCTACCGCCAGGGGGGCGAAGCATGACCGGCTCGAACAGGCATTACGTTCTCGCGGCAGGCGGTACGGGCGGCCATCTGATCCCCGCCTTCGCGCTGGCAAGCGAGCTGGAGCGGCGCGGGCATCATGTCGCACTGGTCACGGACGAGCGCGGGGCGAACATTCCAGGAAAGCCCGACTTCCTGCCCGCGCATATCATCCCGGCGGGCCGCTTCGGCAAGAACCCGCTCAAATGGCTTGAAGGATTGCGTGCAGTGCTGGAAGGCCGCGCGATGGCCCTGCGCCTGTTCAAGAACTTCGCACCCAGCGCGGTCATCGGCTTCGGCGGATATCCGGCGTTTCCAGCGCTGCTCGCCGCCCGGAAGGCGCGCATCCCGAGCCTCATTCACGAACAGAACGCCGTGCTCGGCCGGGTGAACCGCCTGCTGGCGCGGCAGGTCGATGCGATCGCGACCGCCTATCCCGACGTGAAGCGTCTTAAGCCCAAATACGCGGAGAAAGTCCACCTCGTCGGCAATCCCGTACGCGCGAATGTGATGGCGCTCCGCGACGAGCCCTTTCCGCACCTGTCGGAAGACGGTCTGCTGCGCGTGCTTGTCACCGGCGGTAGCCAAGGCGCACGCATCCTGTCCGAGGTCGTGCCCGACGGAATGGCGATGCTGCCGCCCGCGCTGCGCCAGCGGCTTCAGATCACGCAGCAGTGCCGCCCGGAAGACCTGGAGCAGGTTCGCCGCCGCTACAGCGAGCACGACATTCCGGCCGAACTCGCGAGCTACTTCGATGACATGGACGAGCGCCTCGCCGACACGCACCTGTACATCGGGCGCGCCGGTGCCTCGACCATCGCGGAACTTACCGCCGTAGGCCGGCCCGCCATCCTCGTGCCGCTCGCTATTGCGACCGACGATCATCAGGCTGCGAACACGCAGGAGATCGTCGCGGCGGGCGGGGCGCGCAGCATTCGCGAGACGCGCTTTACCGCGAAGGAACTCGCCAAGCAGATCAAGGCGCTCGCCGAACAGCCGCAGGCGCTGGCCACGGCGGCCCATGCCGCGTGGAATTGCGGACGGCCCCATGCCGTGAGCGACCTCGCCGATCTCGTCGAAAGCTTCGGCGGCGCGGACATGATGGACGTCATCAAGGTCGGCGGGAACAACGCGCGCGGCGCCTCGCAGGGCGCGGCGGTGGCTCAGGGAGCCGCGACATGAGAGGCGTTTCCACCGATATCGGCGTCATTCACTTCATCGGTATCGGCGGCATTGGCATGTCCGGCATCGCCGAGGTCATGCACAATCTCGGCTACAGTGTGCAGGGCTCCGACATGCAGGAAAGTGCCACGGTCGAGCGGCTCCGCGAACGCGGCATCGCGGTGAAGATCGGGCACGAGCGCGAGAACGTGGAAGGCGCGGCGGTTGTCGTGACCTCGACCGCGGTCAGGCGGACCAATCCCGAAGTTGCCCACGCGCTCGAAAACCGTATCCCGGTCGTGCGCCGCGCTGAAATGCTCGCCGAGCTGATGCGTCTGAAGCGCACGGTCGCGGTCGCGGGCACGCACGGCAAGACCACGACGACCAGCATGATCGCAGCGCTGCTCGATGCGGGCGGGATCGATCCCACGGTCATCAACGGCGGGGTCATCAACCAGTACGGCTCCAACGCGCGGATGGGCGACAGCGACTGGATGGTCGTCGAAGCCGACGAGAGCGACGGCAGCTTCCTGCGCCTCGACGGACAGATCGCGGTCGTCACCAACATCGATCCCGAACACCTCGACCATTACGGCGATTTCGAAGGGGTGAAGGACGCCTTCGTCGAATTTATCGAGAATGTGCCCTTCTACGGCGTGGCGGTGCTGTGCATCGACCACCCCGAGGTGCAAACGGTCATCTCCAAGGTCCGCGACCGGCGCGTGCTGACTTACGGTTTCTCGGCGCAGGCCGATCTGCGCGGCGAAAACATCCGCACGCAGGACGGGGGCAACCTGTTCGACGTTACCCTGCGCGAACGGGACGGCACCGTGCGCCAGATCAACAATATTCACCTGCCCATGCCGGGGCGGCATAATGTGCAGAATGCGCTCGCCGCCGTGGCGGTCGCGCTCGAAATGAACTGCGACACCAACATCATCCGCAACGGGTTCGCGAAGTTCGGCGGCGTGAAGCGGCGTTTCACCAAGGTTGGCGAGATTGCGCTTCCCGGCGGGCACGCGACGGTGATAGACGACTACGCCCATCATCCGGTCGAGATCCGCGCAGTCCTCTCCGCGGCGCGCGAGGCAGCGGGGAGCACTGCGAACAAGGGGCGCGTCATCGCTGTCATGCAGCCGCACCGCTACACGCGGCTTAACGATCTGATGTCCGACTTCCAGACCGCCTTCAACGACGCCGATATCGTCCATGTCCTGCCGGTCTACGAAGCGGGCGAAGACCCGATCGAAGGCGCAAATGCGGAGGCGCTCGTTACCGGGCTCAAAGACCGTGGTCACCGCGACGCCGATGCGCTTGCCGGACCCGAAGAACTGACCGAAGCGCTCGCGGAAGAAGTCGAGCCGGGCGACCTCGTCGTCTGCCTCGGCGCGGGCGATATCACGAAGATCGCAGCAGGTCTGGCGGACGCGGTCAGCGCCGCGCGGGCGAATGCTGCGAAGGCGGCGGAATGACGATGAACCAGCCGGACGACTGGGCCATGTACGATCACGGAGCCGCCCCGTTCTCCCACATCGAGGAAGACGGCGAGGAACTGTACCTCAATCAGGACGATGCGCGCGGCGACATCACGCTCAACGCGCCGCTGTCGAAGCTCGTCTGGTTCAAGTCGGGCGGCGCGGCGGATTACCTGTTCGAGCCGGAAGATACGGACGATCTGCGCTCGCTCATCTCGCTTGTCGCAGGGCAGATGCCGGTCATGGCGCTGGGGCTGGGGTCCAACCTGATCATCCGGGACGGCGGCGTTCCGGGCGTGGTCGTGCGGCTCGGTAAACCCTTTTCCTATGCGAAGCGGGAAGGGGAAGAGGGCGACGCGGCGCTTACCCTGAATTGCGGCGGCGGGACGCCGGGTATCCTCGTCGCCAGCGCGGCGCGCGATGCGGGGATCGCGGGGCTCGAATTCCTGCGCGGTATTCCCGGCACGGTCGGCGGCTTCGTGCGCATGAACGGCGGCGCCTACGGACGCGAGGTGGCCGACATACTGATCGACTGCGAGGTCGTGATGCCGGACGGTACGCTGACGCGCCTTCCGGTCGAGGATCTTGGTTATAGCTACCGTCATTCGGCCCTGCCCGAAGGCGCGGTGGTCGTCTCCGCGCGGTTCCGGGGCGAGCCAGGCGATCCCGAGGAAATCGGTGCGGAAATGGACCGGATCGCAAAGGCGCGCGAGGAGTCGCAGCCGCTGCGCACCAAGACCGGCGGCTCGACCTTCAAGAACCCGCCGAACATGAAGGCGTGGCAGCTGGTCGACGAAGCCGGTTGCCGCGGCCTCATGAACGGCGATGCGATGGTGAGCGAGAAGCACACCAACTTCCTCATCAACACCGGCGATGCCTCGAGCGCAGAGATCGAAGGGCTGGGCGAGGAAGTACGCGCCCGGGTCTACGCCAAGTCGGGAATCGAACTCGAATGGGAAATCCAGCGAGTAGGACGGGTATGAAAAGTCTCCCCAAACTCCACGTCGCGGTCCTGATGGGCGGCTGGGCGAACGAGCGGCCCGTGTCGCTCATGTCCGGGAAGGGCGTCGCCGATGCGCTCGAAAGCAAGGGCCACCGCGTCACCCGCATCGACATGGACCGCGAGGTCGCCGCACGCATTGCCGAGGCGAAACCCGACGTCGTGTTCAACGCGCTGCACGGGGTGCCGGGCGAGGACGGGACGGTGCAAGGCATGCTCGACCTGATGGGCGTTCCCTATACGCATTCGGGCCTCGCAACCTCGGTCATCGCGATTGACAAGGAACTGACGAAGCAGGCGCTAGTGCCCAAGGGCATTCCGATGCCGGGCGGGCGGATCGTGAAAAGCAGCGAGCTTTACGAAGGCGACCCGTTGCCGCGCCCCTATGTGCTCAAGCCGGTGAACGAAGGTTCGAGCGTCGGAGTGGCGATCGTCACCGACGAGAGCAATTACGGCAATCCCATTTCGCCCGAAGCGAAGGGCCCGTGGCAGGATTTCGAAAGCTTGCTTGCCGAACCGTTCATTCGCGGACGCGAATTAACGAGCGCGGTGATCGACGGGGAGGACGGTCCGCACGCACTCGCGGTCACCGAACTGAAGGTCAAATCCGGCTTCTACGATTTCGAGAACAAGTACACCGATGGCAAGACCGAGCATATCTGCCCCGCCGACCTGCCGGAGAACATCGAGAAGCTGTGCCTCGAATACGCGGTCCGCGCGCACAAGGTGCTGGGCTGCAAGGGCACGAGCCGCACGGATTTCCGCTGGGACGACGAACGCGGAGAGGAGGGGCTCTTCGTGCTCGAAACCAATACGCAGCCGGGCATGACACCGCTCAGCCTCGTGCCCGAACAGGCGCGCTATGCGGGCATGGAATATGCCGATCTGGTCGAGACGATCATCACGGCTGCCTTGCGCGACCACAAGGCCCGGGACTCCGATGGCTAGGATCAAGCGTGGCGGAAAGGGCGTTAGGCGCTCGGCGGCGGCACAGAGCCGAAGCACCCGCGCGCGTAACGCAAAGGCGCGGACGAGCAGCTTCCTCGACGGGGCGGTTGCCATGCTGCCCTTCACCGACGAGCAGCTTCACCGCATCTTCCTGGCGGTCATTCTCGGCGGCGCGGCGGCGCTCGCGTGGTTCGTCGCGAGCCTTGCAGGCATTCCTGCAATGGCGCACCAGCAGATCGCCTATCTCGCCGCGGACGCTGGCTTCGAAGTGCGCCACGTGACAGTGTCGGGGACCGAACGGATGAACGAGCTGCGTGTCTACGAGCGGGCGCTGGCGGAACGCGATCGCCCGATGCCGCTGGTCGATCTCGAAGGTCTGCGCGCCGAGCTGCTGGAACTGCCGTGGGTGGCCGATGCTCGCGTTTCAACTCAGCTTCCCGATACGCTGGCGGTCGACATCGTGGAGCGCCGCCCGCACGCGGTGCTGCAGAAGCCGGGGCGGCTGATGCTGATCGACGGCGGAGGGCATGAGCTCGAGCCCGTCGCGGAGCAGGATGCCGAGGAGATGCTGCTCATCACCGGGCCGGGCGCGAAGATGCAGGTGGTGCGGCTGACGCGGCTGCTCGATGCCGCCCCTGCGCTTAAGGAAAAGGTGCGCGAAGCCGAATGGGTCGGCAACCGGCGCTGGAACCTGACCTTCCGTACCGACCAGGTGCTGGCTCTTCCCGAAGGCGACAGCGAGGCGGCAAGTGCGCTCGTTTCCTTCGCGCGGATGGACGGGGCGAGCCGGCTCATCGGAGGGAAGGTCGCGGCAATCGACATGCGCGTGCCCGACCGGGTTTATTTCAGATGCCCCAAATGCCGCGAAGAGGAACTCGCGGCAATGGGCCAGGACTAAGGGGCGGCGGGGCTAAATCAGGATGGCAACACCACGGTTTCGGCGCGTAATCGGCGCCGTCAATATCGGATCGTTCCGTATCTCGGCGATGATTCTCGGCGTAACCGAGACGAAGGAAATGGTCGTGCTCGGCTCGAGCCACCGCGCGAGCCAGGGGATCAGGCGCGGCTACATCACCGACATGCGCGCCGCGACCTACGCGATCCGTGACGCAGTCGAGCGGGCGGAGAAGAACGCCGGAACGAGCGTATCGGGCGTATGGATCGCGTGTGCCGGGGCGGGTCTGGGTAGCCGCGTGTCCAAGGTCGAGATACCGATCGACGGCCGCCGCATCGAAGAAGACGATATCGAGCACCTCCTTTACGCGGCGCGCGATCACATCCAGCCGGACGGACGCATGGTGCTTCACGCGCAGCCCGCGCATTACACGCTCGACGGCGCGCATGGCGTGACCGATCCGACCGGTCTTCATGCGGAATCCTTGGGCGTCGATGTCCACGTCATGCTGGCCGACGGAGCGCCGGTAAAGAACCTCATTGAAGCGGTGCAGAGCGCCCATCTCGACGTGGAAGGGGTCGTCGCTTCTCCGCTCGCCGCAAGCTATGCCTGCCTTACGCGCGAACAGCGCGAACTGGGCGTGGCGCTCATCGAGGTGGGCGGCGACGTCACCAACATCTCGGTTCATGCAGGCGGAATGTTGCTCGGCATGAAAGCGCTTCAGCGCGGGTCCGCCGACATTACCGATGCGATCGCTTCCTCCTTCGGCATCCGGCGCTTTCAGGCGGAGCGGCTGAAATGCGTGTCAGGCTCGGCCATCGCGACGCCCAGCGACCACCGCGAGATGATTCCGGTCGGCGGACCGGGCGACGACGAGAAGGCCGTGTTCGCCCGCGGGGCGGACGACAAGAACCGAATCGCCCGCGCCGAGCTCGTTTCGGTCGTCACCGGGCGGCTCGCGCAGCTGACCGATGAGATCGGCAAGGCACTGAAGGAAATGGGTTTCGCGGGCAGCAAGGCCGGGCAGGTCGTCATTACCGGCGGCGGCGCGGAACTCGCGGGCATCGCCGAATATGCGCAGAGCGCACTCGGCCATCCGGTGCGGATCGGCAAGCCGCCCGCGCTGACCGGGCTTCCTGAAGCGCACGCGACGCCGGGCTTCGCCACGCTTGCCGGTCTGTGCCTCTATGCCGCCGACGATCCGGTCGACATCCGCTCCATCGGCCCGCGCTACCAGCCTACGGCGCGTTACAGCGGAACGGTGAAATTCACCCGCGTTCTGAAGGCGCTGAAGGAATATTTCTAGTCTGCGCCACCCAGAACGGACGGGGGGTGGCGCGCTTTGTGGATAATGCTTAATAGCCTTTGCACGTAAATTGCGCTTCGGGCAGAATAAAGCGCACGAATTTGGACGAGGGTTCGCGGGGGTCTTCATCGCAGCACCTCGAACTTGGAAATATCACCCCTCGGAAGGGAAACTGGAATGAGTATCAATATCGGCCCCGCACCGTCTGACGACATGCGTCCCAAAATCCTCGTCGTCGGCGTCGGCGGAGCGGGCGGCAACGCCATCGCCAACATGATGGATTCCGAGATCGAGGGCGTCGAGTTCATCGTCGCCAATACCGACGCGCAGGCACTCGCGAATTCGACCGCGGAAAACCGCATCCAGCTCGGCCCGGAAATCACCGGCGGCCTCGGCGCAGGGGCGCGTCCCGAAGTGGGCAAGGCCGCGGCGGAAGAGACTGTCGGCGATATCGAAGCCGCGCTCGAAGGCGTGAACATGTGCTTCATCGCGGCCGGGATGGGCGGCGGCACCGGTACGGGCGCAGCGCCGGTCATCGCGGAAGCGGCGCGGCGCAAGGGCGTGCTGACCGTCGGCGTCGTGACGAAGCCGTTTATGTTCGAAGGCAGCCGACGGATGCGCGCTGCCGAAAGCGGCATCGACGAGCTTCAGGCGCATGTCGATACGCTGATCGTCATTCCGAACCAGAACCTGTTCCTCGTCGCGAAAGCCGACACGACCTTCAAGGAAGCGTTCCAGCTTGCCGACGAGGTGCTGCAGCAGGGCGTACGCTCGATCACCGACCTGATGGTGATGCCGGGCCTTATCAACCTCGACTTCGCCGACGTGCGCTCCGTCATGCAGGAAATGGGCAAGGCGATGATGGGCACGGGTGAGGCAGAGGGCGAGAACCGCGCGCTTGAAGCGGCGGAACGCGCCATCGCCAACCCGCTGCTCGACGGTGTTTCCATGCAGGGCGCGAAGGGTGTCATCATCTCGATCATCGGCGGCGAAGACATGCGCCTGCTCGAAGTGGACGAGGCTGCAAACCACATCCGCGAACTCGTCGACGACGATGCCAACATCATCTGGGGCAGCGCGTTCAATCCCGATCTCGAAGGGAAGATCCGCGTATCGGTCGTGGCGACCGGCATAGATCACGATGCCGCTGCGCCGGTGCCTTCGCCCTCGACCAAGCCGTTCGCATTGTCCGACGCCAAGCCACCGAAACGGCCGGTCCTCGAACTGTCCAAGCAGGACGATGAGGAAAGCGACGACGACACGCTCGACCTGACGACTGCCTACGGTAGCAGCGGCGACGACGAACGCGGCGAATCCAGCCTGTCCGAGCCGGTGATGTCCGATCCGCTCGGCGCGCGCGACCTCGATGACGAGGACGAAGAGGATTACGAGGATGTCGACGGTATCGTGGATCCGCTCGCCGGACTGCGTAACGACGACGAAGACGATTTCGACAGCTCGCAGCTCGGCGACGCCGCACGCGACAAGGAGCATGCGAACGTAGGCGAAGGCGGCGGCTTCGGCAGCGACGACGACGACGATACGCTGGACCTGACCGATCCCGTCTCGCACGACGACGGCGGCAGCCGCGGTTACGGCAACCGGCAGGATTCCTTCTCGCTCGATGACGAGCAGCCGGAAAGCCCGCTCCGATCCAAACCGGCGCGGCGCGGCGGTTCCGAAGGCGGCATGGGCGGAAGCGGCGGCGGTGCGCCTGCAGGCGGCGCCTCGGCCGGTGGTTCCACCCTGTTCGAGCGGATGGCCAACCTCTCCCGAGGTTCGGCGAGCGACGATGACGATGATGACGACGACGAGAACGGCTCGGCGCTCAACATCCCGCGCTTCCTTGGGCGGCAGAACAACCAGTAAGCTCAAACCTGGCTCGTCTCGGCTTTCGGGTAATGAGCGGTTAAGCGTGTCTGGCTAGCCATTCTGCCTCCATGACACGAAAGCCAAACGACTGATGCATATGGCGAAACTCTCGCTTTCGGCGCCGCACTACCTGCGCTCTCTGCTCATGGCGGCGGGCGCGGCGGCGGCTCTTTGCCTGCCATCCGCACCGGGCTCGGCGCAGTCGGGCCGGGCGGTCGTGCAGGCGCTTCCGACCGAGGAAGTCGCCGATCTGAACGAGGCGCTGCGCCGCCTCGCGACCAATCCGCGCGACGTACGCGCCCTGATCGAGGCCGGGTCCGCCTCGCTGGAACTGGGCGATCTAGAAGCAGCGATCGGCTTCTTCGGGCGTGCCAGCGATCTCGACGGCAACAATCCCGATGTGCTGAACGGCCTCGGCACAGCCTATCTCAGGACCCAGCGCCCGCTCGAAGCTTTGCAGCGCTACGCGCGCGCCGAATCGGCAGGAGCGGACGTCGCGCTGATCGCGGCGGACCGCGGACTTGCGCTCGACCTGCTCGGCGACAATCTCGCGGCGCAGGACCAGTACCGGCTCGCGCTGACCCGCGGCGACGATCCGGCAGTGCGGCAGCGTCTTGCGCTCAGCTACGCCATTTCGGGCAAGCGCGATGCGTTCGAGGAAGTGTTGCTGCCGCTGCTGCAGGCGCAGGATAATGCGGCCTTTCGTACGCGGGCGTTCGGCCTCGCGATCATGGGCGACGAAGCCGAAGCGCTGTCGATTGCCCGCGCCGTCATGCCGGCGCGGCTGGCCGAGCGGATGGAGCCATACCTGCGCTCGATGAGCAAGCTGACGCCGGTCCAGCAGGCGAGCGCCGCGAACATGGGCACGTTCCCCGCGGCAAACGAGATCGGCACGGTAAACCGGCGTTTTGCAGAGGCGCGGCAGGAACGTGCTGCGGTCACTGCGCCTGCGCCCGCTCCGCAGCGCACAGGGAGGCTCGCCCCGCAGCGGGCGGATACGCGGCTTGCGCCCAGCGGTACGCCGTTGGGGCGCACCACGGAGCGGCCTTCGGCGACGATCGGGGTGATCGAGAGCCGGCCCGGCGTTGTAGAGCCTTCGCCGCAGCCGTCCGGTCCGCAGAGCTTGCTGCCCGCGCGCGTTGCGAACGCTTCCGCAGCGCCGCTTCCGGCTACCGAACCTGCACCTAGGCAGCGCGTCAACATGGCAGAAGTCTTCGCCGATCTCGATACGCTGCCCAGCAGCAGCGAAGCCCGCGCCCCGGGAGCGGTCGATATCGCCTCGATCACGCCCGCGCGCGAGATGCCGGCGCCGAAGCCGGTTCAGGCCAAACCCGCACCGCAAAAGCCGGCACCGGCGGAAAAAGCCGCGCCCGCGCAGCCCGCCCGCATCTGGGTGCAGGTCGCGACCGGCCAGGACCGCAAGGCGCTGGCTTTCGACTGGCGCAGGCTCGTGAAGAAGGGCGGCGATACGCTGGAGGGCAAGGGACCGTTCGTCGCGCGGTGGGGCGGGACGAACCGCCTCCTTGCCGGACCCTTCAGCAGCCGCGATGCCGCCAAGGGCGCGATCGCCGCGCTGAAGGAAAAAGGCATCGACAGCTTCCGCCACGACAGCAGCGAAGGCGCGGTCGTCGAAAAGCTGGACTAGGCGCGCCGGTGTGGAAAAACGCGTTTTGCACAAGCTTTTAACAAGCGAGAGCACTTCTCCCCAGCGGCCACCACGTCGGAGTTTGCGTTAACCATTTGCCTCGCGGCATTGCTGCCCGAGTGATGAATGGACGGGAATCAACTCGATGAGCGCGACCTTGCGCAGTATCGCGATGGGCGACGGCACCGCGCCGGTCGACATGCTGGCGGCGTTGTTCGAGGCGCGCGGCTGGCCGTGCAGCGCTGACTCCGCGGAAGAGATTTCGGGCGAGATACAGGGCAGCTGGGCGACCTATCAGGTGCGCTGTGTGTGGCGCGCGGAAGACCGCGTGTTGCAGCTGCTTTGCCTGCCCGACATTCGCATAGCGAAGGAGAAGCGCGCACCCGCGACGGAGCTGCTCGCGCTTATCAACGAACAGATGTGGCTCGGCCATTTCGATATCTGGTCGGACGGGGGAATGCTGCTCTATCGGCATGGCGCGATGCTGGGTGACGACGGCCTCCTGACCCTTTCGCAGGCGCAGGCGCTGGTCGAAGCGGCGATCGAGGAATGCGACCGTTTCTACCCGGCGTTCCAGTTCGTGCTGTGGAGCGACAAGTCCGCGCGCGAGGCGCTCGACAGCGCGCTGATCGACGCCGCCGGAGAAGCGTGACAGGCGCGGACACGTTGCAACGGCGCGTTCGGACCACTAGGTCGCACGCCATGACATATAATTCATTCATGTTCGTCGGCTGCGGCAATATGGGCGGAGCCATGCTCGATGGCTGGCTCGCCGCCGGTCAGCCCGCTTCCACCTTCACCATCAGCGACCCCTACCGCGAGGATGCGCCGGACGGCGTGACGCTGGTAGACAAGCTGCCGGAGAAGACGTTCGACGCCGTTCTCCTCGGCATCAAGCCGCATATGCTCGGCGATCTTGCGGACGACATCGCGAAGGTCATCGGCCCCGAGACGGTCGTGTTCTCGGTCCTTGCCGGCACGCAGCTCGAAACGCTGGACGAGCATTTTCCGAGCAGCGCCGCGCGTGTGCGCGTGATGCCCAACCTCGCGGTCAAGATCGGCAAGGCGCCGCTCGCTCTTGTCGAAAGCGGACTGGACGAAGCCGGGCGCAAGCGCGCGACCGAGTTCTTCAGCGGTATCGGATCGTGCGAATGGCTGCCCGACGAAAGCCAGTTCGACCTTGTGACGGCCCTGTCGGGGTCGGGTCCGGGCTTCGTCTACCGCTTCATCGATGCGCTGGCATCGGGCGCAGCGGCGCAGGGGCTGGACGAAGCGCAAGCGCAGCGTCTCGCGGTGCAAATGGTGGAGGGCGCAGCCGCGCTCGCCGCGCAGTCCGAACATTCGCCGGCAGAGCTTGCCCGCCGCGTCGCCAGTCCGGGCGGCATGACCCAGAAGGGGCTCGACGTGTTAGACGAGAACAACGCGCTGAAATCGCTAGTCGAAAACTGCCTCGTCGCCGCTCGCGACCGAGGCGCTGAAATGGCCAAGGAAGCCCGCAGAAAAGGCTAACTGTTCATTAAGCGTTCCGGGCAAAGTGTTATACCGGTTTTGCTTGAATTATCGGCCCCATATGCCGATATTGGCCAGACAAGGCCCGGAGCTTTCCGGTCCATAACCCAAGGAGTGAATATACATGGCGGATTGGAAGGACACCCAGCGGCCGAGGACCGGCTTCGGCTCGGTTCCACGCACGGGCGATCCCGTTGCTCGCCGCGAGACCTTCGACGCGGGGCTGCGCGCCCATATGCTGTCGATCTACAATTACATGGCATCCGGTGTGCTGCTGACGGGCATCGTCGCCCTGCTCACGGCCCAGTCCGGCCTTGCCTACAGCTTCGCGAGCGGTCCGCTGATGTGGATCGTGGCGCTGTCGCCGCTCGCCTTCGTGTTCGCAATGAGCTTCGGCGCGAACAAGTTCAGCAGGGCAACGCTGCAGATGATGTTCTGGGGCTTTGCGATCGTGATGGGTCTGTCGCTCTCGACGATCTTCCTCGTCTATACGCAGGAAAGCATCGCGACGACGTTCTTCGCGACGGCTGGCGCCTTCGCCGGTCTGAGCCTGTGGGGCTACACCACGAAGAAGGACCTGTCGGGCTTCGGCACGTTCTTGGTGATGGGCGTCATCGGTCTGCTTATCGCGATGGTCATCAACATCTTCGTCGGGTCGAGCACGCTGGCGCTTGCCATCAGCTTCCTCGGAGTGCTGATCTTCGCCGGTCTGACCGCCTACGATACGCAGCGTCTGAAGCGCGAGTACGACTATCTGCGCGGTACCGAGTTTGCCGGCAAGGCGATCATCCTCGGCGCGCTGTCGCTGTACCTCGACTTCATCAACATGTTCCTCTTCCTGCTGCGCTTCATGGGTAGCCGCGAATAAGGAACTCGGCGGGCCGCGCCTTTACTGAAGCAGCCAACCGCAGAAGAATGTTTTTTGAGCGTGCCCGGAGTGCAATTGCACTTCGGGCACTTTTCTTGCGCGCGCAATGCGTTAAGGCATGGTCCTTCACCGCAGGCTCAGAATTGATGAGGCATCCTGCGAGAAATTACGAAATCCGGAAGGGGTGCGGGGAATGATCCGCCTGACATATTCGAAACTTCGCGGCATCGCCGCAGCCACGACCATCGCGGCTCTCGCCGCTTGCGCGACACCGCCGCCGCCGCCCCCTCCGCCGCCGCCCCCGCCGCCGGTGCGGATCGATACGCCGCCCATGCCGCAGCCGCCTCGCGGCGCTTCTGCCTATTTCCAGGTGCCCTCGGCAACCGGCGACGGTTTCCGCAACACGGTCAACGCCTACATCTCGAGCGAGCAGAAGCTGTGGAACGTACGCTCCGCCTTCAACGTCGCGACGCTGAACTGCCAGGATCCGAAGTACGCGGCGCTGCTGCCGAACTACACGAACTTCCTCGAGCGTAACGAGAAGGTGCTGGCGGCGACCAACAAGGCTCTGACAGGCGAGTTCCGCGAGCGGTACGGCAGGGATTTTCGCGCCCCGCAGGACCGGTACATGACGGCGGTCTACAATTATTTCGCGCTGCCGATGACGCTCGACGCGTTCTGCGACACGGCGCTGGACCTCTCTACCGAGGCGCTGACGGTTCCGAGCGAGGAACTGGAATTGTTCGCGCTACGCGCCTTGCCGCGCATGGAGCAGGACTTCTTCGAATTCTACGGCGAGTACGAGCAGTACCAGCGCGATCTGGCAGAGTGGGAATCGCTCTATTCGCCTTATACCCGGCTTCAGCCGATCGACCTGCCGCCGCCGTCTTCGGTGGTGCAGCCGCTTCCCACGGAAGGCCGGATCGAAGTCCCCGGCGAAGCGGTCGTTCAGCCGACCGGCGAGTAGCACAAAGGCGGTAGCGGCGCTGGCGTTCGCGCGTCCGGCCCGCTAGACCGGCCCGATGCATTTTCTCGACCAGGCCAAGATCTATCTCAAGTCGGGCGCCGGCGGCCCCGGCGCGGTCAGTTTTCGGCGCGAGAAATACGTCGAATACGGCGGTCCCGACGGCGGCAACGGCGGCAAGGGCGGCGACATCGTGTTCGAAGCGGTGCAGGGGCTCAACACGCTCATCGACTTTCGCTACTCGCAGCACTTCAAGGCGAACCGCGGCGGGCACGGCATGGGCCGCGACCGGACCGGGGCGGGGGCGAAGGATCTCGTCATTGAGGTGCCCGTCGGCACGCAGGTCCTGTCCGAAGACAAGGAAGAGATCCTCGCCGATTTCACCGAGGTCGGCCAGCGCGAGGTGTTCCTCCACGGCGGCATGGGCGGGCGCGGCAACGCCAGCTACAAGACCTCCACCAACCGCGCACCGCGCCAGCATCAGCCGGGCGAACCGGGCGAGGAGATGTGGGTCTGGCTGCGGCTGAAGCTATTGGCGGACGTCGGGCTGCTCGGCCTCCCGAACGCGGGAAAGTCGACCTTCATCAACCAGGTATCGAACGCGAAGGCTAAAGTCGGCCACTATGCCTTCACGACCCTCGTACCGAAACTCGGAGTCGTGCGGCACAAGGGACGCGAGTTCGTTCTTGCCGACATTCCCGGACTGATCGAAGGGGCCGCGGACGGAGCCGGGATCGGCGACCGCTTCCTCGGGCATATCGAGCGGTGCCGCGTCCTCATCCACTTGATCGACATCGCGGGCCAGGACCCGGCCGAAGCCATGACCGTGGTCGAGGACGAGCTTTCCGCATACGGCGAAGGTCTGGCGGACAAGCCGCGCCTCGTCGCGCTCAACAAGATGGATCTCGCGGATCAGGAACTCGGCGAGGGTTTTGCCGAGGAACTGAAGGCCGCCGGTGCGGACGAGGTTTTCCGCGTCTCCGGCGCGAGCGGCGAGGGTATCGAGGCGCTTCTCGACGCAGTGCTGCAATACCTGCCCGACCGCACTTCCAGCGAAACCAAAGCGGCCGAAGTCGAAGACGAAAGCGATATCGCGGCGGACTGGTCGCCGATTTGAACTCTCGCCTTGACTTCACCGGCTCGGGTATCAACTAAGCGGCCATGAAGATCGATAAACTGGCAGATTTCAGCGATCCGTCGCTATGTCACCGGCTCGTCGTCAAGATTGGCAGCGCGCTTCTGGTGGACGATGACGGGGAAATCCGCACCGAGTGGCTGCGGACCGTGATCGAGGACGTGCGCGAGGCGCGCGACCGCGGGCAGGAGGTCGTAATCGTATCCTCCGGCTCCATAGCGATCGGCGCGAAGAAGCTCGGATTTTTCGGCAAGCGGCGTAGCCTCTCCGAAGCGCAGGCGTCGGCGGCTGTTGGGCAGATCACGCTCGCCTCGACCTGGTCGGACCTTCTGGCCGAACAGGGCATGACGGCGGCGCAGATGCTGCTGACGCTCGACGATTTCGAAGGGCGGCGGCGCTACCTCAATGCCTCGTCCACCTTCGGCCGGCTCCTCAAGTCTTCCGTCGTTCCGGTAGTGAACGAGAACGATTCCATCGCAACGGGCGAGATCCGCTTCGGCGACAACGACCGGCTGGCCGCACGCGTGGCGCAGTCGTGCAGTGCCGACGGCGTCATTCTGCTGACCGATGTGGACGGGCTCTACGACAAGCACCCGAACGAGCCCGACGCCACCCGGCTTGAGAAGGTCCACGGCGTCACCGAGGAAATCCAGGCAATGGCCGATAGCGAATCGGGCAGCGACGTCGGGACGGGCGGCATGACCGCGAAGCTTCTCGCCGCGCAGATCGCCGAACGTGCTGGCATTGCGCTCGCCATCGTCGATGGTTCGCACCGCAAGCCGCTGACCTATGCGGCGGAGAATACTTCCGGCACGCTGTTCCTGCCCAAGCGGGACGACAGCGCCTACAAGGCGTGGATCGGCGGGCGCATGCGCTTCAACGGCTCGATCACCGTCGACGACGGCTGCGCCAGCGCGCTTCACGACGGCCGCAGTCTGCTTGCCGCCGGCATCGTCAAAGTGGACGGCGATTTCGAGCGCGGCGACGTCATCACCATCCACGATCTCGTCGGGCGGATGATCGCCAAGGGCATGACCGAATACGACGCCGAAGATTGCGACGCGATCAAGGGCAAGCAGAACAGCAAGCAGGAAGCGATACTCGGCCACACGCCGCGCTCTGCTGTCATACACCGCGACCAGCTGGTCCTGCTCTGATGCTCGCGCTGACCGGCGGCACCGGGTTCGTCGGCCAGATGGTTCTCGACATTCTGAAAGAGTGGGGCTGCGCGGTTCGCGCGCTTACCCGCCGCCCGCAGGCGCGCGCATTTCCGGGCCTCGAATGGGTCGAAGGCAGCCTGTCGGACACGAGCGCGCTGGGCCGCCTGTGCGACGGTGCAGACGCCGTGCTGCATATCGCCGGGCTGACGAGCACGCTCGATCTGGCGAAGTTCGAAGCGGTTAATGTCGGCGGTACGCAGCACATGATCGAGGCCGCGCACGCGCGCGGTATCGAACGCTTCGTTTTCGTTAGCTCGCTTGCGGCTCGCGAACCGCGCCTGTCGGTTTACGGCAATTCGAAAGCCGTTGCCGAAGATGAGGTGCGCGCAAGCTCGCTCGACTGGACGATCGTCCGCCCGCCGGCGGTCTACGGTCCGCGCGATACCGAATTGCGCGAGTTGTTCCGCGCCGCGAAGGGCGGCTTGGTACCCGTTCCGAAGCTGGGAAGAGCGTCGCTTATCCATGTCCGCGATCTGGCGCGACTGCTCGTCGATCTGGCGATGTCCGACAAAGGCATTGGCGATACCTACGAACCCGACGACGGGAAAAAGGGCGGCTACACGCATTCCGAAATGGTTGCCGCCATCGCCGATGGGATGGGACGCAAGGCGCGCGCGCTACCGATGCCTAATGCGCTGATCAAGCTGGCCGCCCGCGCCGACGAGCGGTTTCGCAAGGAGAACGCGAAGCTCACCCGCGACCGGGCGTCCTACATGCTGCATGCCGACTGGGTCTCTCGGCCTGCGATGAAGCCGCCGCCGAAGCTATGGTCGCCAGAAATTACGGCACAGGAAGGGATGGCGCAGACTGCCGCCTGGTACCGGAAAGAGGGTCTGCTCTAGAAGTAGGGCTGGTCGGCGCGGTCGCTGCCCGGCTCGTGAATACCGCATTCGGTCTTGTCCCAGCCCTTCCAGCGTCCCGAGCGCGGGTCGTCGCCCGGCGCGACCTTGTGCGTGCAGGGGGCGCAGCCGATCGAGGGATAGCCCTTCTCGACCAGCGGATGCCGCGGCAGATCGTGCTCTTCGAAATAGGCGGCGATCCGCGCCGCGTCCCAGTCGATCAGCGGATTGATCTTGAGCCGTCCCTGCGCATCCGACGTATCGACTTCGAAGCGGGGCAGATTGGCCCGCGTCGCGCTCTGGAACGCCTTCCGCCCAGTCAGCGTCGCATCGTATCCGGACAGCGCTTTCGTCAGCGGCTTGACCTTGCGGATTTCGCAGCAGCCGTCGGGATCATAGGACCAGCGCAGACCGCTTTCGTCCTTCGCCTCGAGTTCTTCCGCGTCGGGCGTCAGATTGATGAGGTTCGTCAGGCCGAGATGTGCGACGAGTTCGTCGCGGTAGGCGAGCGTTTCGGGAAAGTGCTTGCCCGTTTCGAGGAACAGGACCGGCAGGTTCGGTGCGACTTTGCTGATGAGGTGAAGGAGAACCGCGCTTTCGGCTCCGAAGCTCGACACGGTGGCGAGTTCGCCGACGATATCGTCTTCGATGAGGTTGGCGAGAAGTTCGCTCGTTTCCTGCCCGCGAAACATCCGGTTGAGCCGCTCCGCGTCGCGGTCGTTGAACCGCGGACCCGTATCGATCCGGTCGATCTCGCGCGCGGCAAACGGCTTGTTCACGCCGCGTCCCCGTGCCGCAGGTTCCAGATCGGCGTGCGGCTGTCTGCCGCCGCCTGGTAGACATGCGGGAAGCGGTTCAGCGCCGCCTCGACATCGCTTTCATTGAGCGGCCGCTCGGGCGCAAAGGCATCGAAGCCGCAGCGGCGCATATAGGCGATCTGGTCGACCAGGACGTCGCCGACCGCGCGGATTTCTCCGTCATATCCCGATTCGCGCAGAATCCGCGCCGCCGAATAGCCGCGCCCGTCACCGAAGCTCGGGAAGTTGACCTCGACCAGCCTGATGCGCTCCAGATGCCGCAGCAGTTCGCGCGTATCGTCGCCCGGCTCGATCCTGACGGCGCTCGCGTTACTTTGCGCAAGGAAGCTGTCGACGGTTACGCTCGCGTGATCGACCAGCTCGTCGTCGCGGTAGCGAAGCTGAACCTCGTCGTGGCCCTGTCCGAGTCCGCCTTCCGCGGGATATTGCGGATCAGCCATAAAGCGCCTCCTTGAACGGGGTCATGCCGATCCGCCGGTAGGTATCGATGAACCGCTCGCCCTCTACGCGGGACGACAGGTAGAGGTCGGAGACGGTCTCGATCGCATCAACCACGCCGTCCTCGGTAAAGCCGGGGCCGGTGATCTTCGCGAGCGATGTGTCTTCCGCCTCGCTTCCGCCGAGCAGGAGCTGGTAGTTTTCCGTGCCCTTCCGGTCCACGCCGAGAATGCCGATATGGCCCGCGTGGTGATGCCCGCAGGCGTTGATGCAGCCGGAAATCTTGAGTTTGAGTTCGCCCAGTGTCTCTTCCTTGCCGTTGTCGGCGAAGCGCTGCGAAATCTTCTGCGCGAGCGGAATGGAACGCGCATTGGCGAGGCTGCAGTAGTCGAGGCCGGGGCAGGCGATGATATCCCCGATCCGGTCGAGGTTGGGCGTGCCAAGCCCGGCTTCGTCGAGCGCGGTCCACAGCTTGTGAAGGTCGCTCTTGCGAACGTGCGGCAGGACGATGTTTTGCGTGTGCATGACGCGCAGTTCGTCGAAGCTGTAGTCGCGCGCGAGGTCTGCCATGAGGTGCATCTGCTCCGCCGTCGCGTCGCCCGGAATGCCGCCAACGGGCTTCAGGCTGACGACCGCGCTGACGTAGCCGTCTGCCTTGTGCGCATGCGTGTTGCGGTCGACCCACAGCGCGAAATCGGGATCGCTCCGGTCGATTTCGTCGTCCGCTCCGGCAGCGGCAAAGGCAGGGTCCTCGAAGAAGGTGCGGATGCGCTCGAGTTCGGCGAAGGGCGGCTCGACGCCTTGGTCCAGCAGGTGCGCGAATTCCTCGTCGACTTCCTTGGCATAGGCGTCCGCGCCCATCTCGTGGACGAGTATCTTGATGCGCGCCTTGTACTTGTTGTCGCGCCGTCCGTAGCGGTTGTAAACGCGCAGGCACGCCTCCGCATAGCTGACGAGCCGGTCAAGCGGGACGAAGTCCTTGATGCACGGTGCGATCATCGGAGTGCGGCCCATGCCGCCGCCGACGTAGAACGCCGCGCCCATTTCTCCGTCCTTCTCGACGATCTGGATGCCGATGTCGTGCAGCTTCATCGCCGCCCGGTCGCGATCGGACGCAATTACGCAGATCTTGAACTTGCGCGGCAGGTAAGCGAATTCGGGGTGAAAGCTCGACCATTGGCGCAGCAATTCGGCGTAGGGCCGGGGGTCCGTAACCTCGTCGGCTGCAGCGCCGGCGAAATGGTCGGACGAGATATTGCGGATGCAGTTGCCGCTGGTCTGGATGGCGTGCATCTCGACCTTGGCGAGATCTGCCAGGATGTCCGCTGCCTCTTCCAGCTTGATCCAGTTGTACTGGATGTTCTGCCGCGTTGTGAAATGGCCGTAGCCACGGTCGTACTTGTCCGCGATGTCGGCAAGCGCGTGCATCTGGCGGCTGCTGAGCGTGCCGTAGGGGATAGCGACGCGCAGCATATAGGCGTGGAGCTGCAGGTAGAGGCCGTTCATCAGCCGCAGCGGCTTGAACTGGTCCTCCGACAGCTTGCCGTCCAGGCGGCGCTGCGCCTGGTCGCGGAATTCCGCGACGCGCGCATCCACCATGGCCTGGTCATATTGGTCGTAGAGATACATCAGATCACCCAGTCGAGCGCCGCCGGATCGGCGGGCTTCATTGTAAGGTCGGGGCGGACGGTCGGGCCGAGCGCGCGGACACGGTCCTTGATATGCGCAGGCCGGACGCCGTTCGCGTCCTTTTCCGCTTCGATCGCGTAGGGCACGTTAACCCGGCGGGCGGCTTCCTCGCGCGCAAGGATCTCTTCCGCCTTGTCGCCGACGTCCGCTGCCTCGTTGACGTGTCTGGACCAGCTCTGGCCGTCCCACCACACGACCGCGCCGCTCTTCAGATCGTTGCCTGTCAGAATAATCACTGCGCTGCCTCCAGTGCCGCATTGCAAAGCGCCGCATCGGTGCGCGCCGTAACTTCGCCGATGACGATAAGAGCCGGACTTACGACCCGCTCGCGCTCCACCAGATCGGGCAGACCGGCGAGCGGGCTGCGCAGCACGCGCATGTCGGGCCGCGCACCGTTTTCGATGACGGCGACCGGCATGTCGGGAGCAAGCCCGTCGCCCATCAGCTTCTCCGCGATCTGCGGGGCGGTCTTGACGCCCATGTAGATGACGAGCGTGCGGCCCGTACCGGCAAGGCCTGCCCAGTTCTGTTCCGACAGGCCCTTGCACTGGCCCGCCACGAAGCTGACGATGCTGGATGCGTCCCGGTGGGTGAGCGCGATCTGCGCTGCCGCCGCCGCGCCGTTCGCGGCGCTGATGCCCGGTACGACGGTGACCGGAACGCCCGCGGCGCGCGCCGCTTCGGCTTCCTCGCCGCCGCGGCCGAAGATGAAAGGATCGCCGCCCTTGAGACGCACGACATCGCGGCCGGCCCGTGCTTCGCGGACCAGCAGCGCGTTGATCTCCTCTTGCGGTAGCGTGTGCCGTGCGCGCTGCTTCGCGACCGAAACCAGGCGCGCACTAGCGTTCGCCATGTCGAGAATGCGCTTGTCGACGAGGCCGTCGTGCACGATGACATCGGCGGTTTCGATCAGCCGCGCGGCGCGCAGCGTCAGCAGGTCGGGATCGCCCGGACCTGCGCCGACGAGATGGATAGTGCCCATTTTCATGCGCTAGGAGATGCGGGAGACCGGCCCTACCTGCCAGCGAGAATGCATATCGCGGGCGTTAGGAAAGCTTCTGGAAACTGCCGTTTGCGAGCGCGTAGCGCAGCTTTACCCGCTCGCTTCGTCCGATTTCGGCGGGTTTTCTGCCGCCACGCGCTGTGCGATTGCCGCGACGAGCTGGTCGAACTGCTCGTTTCCGCGGAGGTTGAGGTCGCGCTGCGGGAAGGGAATTTCCACCTCGTGTTCCTTGAACAGCCACCACAGGTTCTTCAGCACGGCGCTACGTACATTCCCAACACCCTCTTCCGGGTCCTGGATCCAGCACTGGATCACGAAATTGACCGAGCTGTCACCGTAGGCGCTCATCCATGCGGTCGGCGGGGGGACTTTCAAAACGCGGTCGACCTTGCCTGCTGCTTCCAGCATCAGCTTTTCCGCCAGATTGAGATCCGCATTGTAGCTGACGCCGACTTCGACCTGCATCCGCACGTTCTTGGAGGAATAGGACCAGTTCTCGACCTGGTTGATCATCAGGTTCTCGTTCGGGATCAGGTACTCGCGCTGGTCGCGGGTGGTGACCGATACGGCACGGATGCCGATCTTGCGGATTTGCCCGAAGCTCTCGTTGCCCGCCATGTCGGTGACCGCGATCACGTCGCCCGGTTTGATCGAGCGGTCCATCAGGAGGATGATCCCGGCGATCAGATTACCGAAGGTTTTCTGCAAACCGAAACCGATGGCGAGGCCGAATGCGCCGGAGAACACTGCCAGCGCGGTCAGGTCGATGCCGAGCAGGTCGATCGTCATCAGGGCGGCGACGGCCCAGATGCCGATGGTGACCACCTTCTCGATCAGCAGGCTCTGCGTCATGTCCAGCCGCGTGATCCTGCGGATCGCGGATTTGGCCATGCGGTTGATGATCCAGGCGATGGCCAGGATCACGCTGAAGATGATGAGGACGACGATCCCGTCCCACAGCGATACGCGCGTGTCGCCGAAGCTTATCGCCAGCGCATCGAAGCTTCCGACGATGGAGCCGACGGTATCGCTCTGGGACGATACGGCATCCCTGAGCCCGTCGGCAGCCGTCACTGCGCTTTCCGGCGCACGTTCCGCCATGCTCCACGCCTGTTCGAGCGGCGCGGGGGTGCTCTCTCCTTCCGGCAGGTCGGCGGGGGGACTGGGGGCGGTCATACTTGCTCCATGGCGGCGAAACCTCTTTCGAGGTCCGCGATCAGGTCGGCCGGGTCTTCGAGGCCGATGGCGAGGCGGATACCCAATTTGTCCGCTTCATTACAGCCCGCCGGCGGCCAAGGCGTGGCGGTGCGCATTCCGACCGGATCGAAAGGCAGGGCTAGGCTTTCGTAGCCGCCCCAGCTGAACCCGATACCGAACAGGTCGAGCGTGTCGATCAGAGCGGCGCGGTGTGCGTCACTGCGTCCTTTAAGAACGAAACTGAACAGCCCGCAGCCGCCGCTGAAATCGCGCTTCCAGAGTTCGTGTCCTTGCGATCCAGGCAGCATCGGGCACAGGACGTGGGCGACTTCCTCGCGCTTCGACAGCCACCGCGCGACCGCGAGCGCCGTCTCCGCCGTACGCTCCAGCCGCAGCGGCATGGTCCGAAGCCCGCGCAGGGCAAGCGCCGCATCGTCGGGCGATACGTGCTGGCCGAGCTGTTGTGCGGTGAGCCGCAATCGGCGGTAGTGCCGCTCGTTCGCCGCGCTGACGCTGCCCATCAAGAGATCCGAGTGCCCGCCGACATGCTTGGTCAGCGACATGATCGTAATGTCGCAGCCGTGCGACAATGCCGGAAAGCCGAGCGGCGTCGCCCAGGTGTTGTCGATCAGGCTGACCGCGCCCTTGTCCCGCGTAATCTTCGCGAGCGCCGGAATGTCGCAAATCTCCATCGTCAGGCTGCCGGGCACTTCAAGCAGGACGGCGCGCGTGTTCTCGCAGAACCGGTCCGCGAAACCGTCGAGATCGAGCGGGTCGAAGAAACGCGTCTCGATGCCGTAGCGCTTGAACAGGCCGGTCGCCATGCCGCGGCTGGGGTCGTAGGCGTTGTCGGTCACGAGCAGCACGTCGCCGGGCGACAACACGCTCATCAGGGCGTTCGAGATCGCCGCAACGCCGCTCGGGTAAAGGACCGTTCCGAATGCGCCGGGTTCGAGCCGGGTCAGCGCGTCGGCCAGCGCCCACTGCGTCGGCGATCCGCGGCGGCCGTAGAAGAATTGCCCGTCGCGGTTGTGCCGCTTCGCTTCTTCCAGCGCGGCACAATCGGCGTGGAGGTGCGTGCTGCCGCGGTAGATCGGCGGATTGACGATGTGCTTCGCCCAGTCGCCGCTTCGTCCGGCGGACACCGCTTCGGTGTGCGGGTCCAGCTTCGTATCCCTATTCGCGTCCGACAAGTCCCGTTCCGCCCGTGTTTTCCATTGGGGCTACCTTAGCCGGTTTGCCGCGCGAATGAAGGGCTGGACCCCCAATTTTCGTCAGGCGGCGGCGGAGGTCTCGCGCGGCGTGCCCGGATCGCTCGCCCATTCGAGCCAGCTTCCGTCGTATAGCTTCGCGTCGTCGTTGCCGAGCAGATGGAGCGCGAACAGCAGGATCGACGCCGTGACGCCGCTGCCGCAGGTGGTGACGACCGGACCGTCGGGATCGATGCCAGCTTCTCGGAATGCGCGCGCAAGTTCCTCGCGGCTTCGGAACGTGCCGTCCTCGTTCAGCAGGTCGCGGAAGAACAGGTTGCGCGAGCCGGGAATGTGCCCGCTCGGCAGGCCGTGCGCGTCGGGCGGGGCGGTTCCGGCGAAGCGCGCTGCGTCACGCGCATCGATGACCTGTTCGGCCTCGCTGTCGATATTGGCGAGCATCTCTGCCTTGCTGCGGACCTTTGCGCCCTGTTCAGGGACCGGGAAGTCGCGGCGCGAAGTCTCCGGCATTCCACTTTCGAGCGCGCCGCCGCTCTGCTTCCAAGCGGCAAGCCCGCCATCAAGGACCGACGCTTCGAGGCCATACAGTTGCATGATGAACCATGCGCGGAACGCCGGTTTGATGATGCTGTCGTCATAGAGGACGACGCTGGTTTCCGAGCCGATGCCGAGAGAGCCCATCCGCTGCGCGAACTGCTCCGCGCTCGGAACGGCCTTCGGTACGGAAGAGGTCACGTCAAAAAAGCTGCCGAGGTCGAGGAAACGCGCACCGGGGATATGCGCGTCCGCGAATTCTGCGCGCGCATCGCGTTCCGCGTCGGGCAGGTGCGAACTCGCATCGAGCACGAATATATCGCCGCCTTCGCTGAGTGCTTTCTTCAGGGTTTCCGCATCGATCAGACTGTCCATGCGCGTTAGGTTAGCCGAAGCCTTGCGTCAGTCCAACGCCCTTTGCGAGAGCGGCGCGAAGCTGCGCGGACCCTCGTCGAGCCGGAAGGGCTGGAGCCGGTCGCTGCCCATGCCGGCCTGTCCGACCACCAGGCTGCGGACGAGCGGCGCGATACCTTGAGCGCTCACCCGAAGCTGGAGGATCGGGACCATCAGCGCCGCGTTGCCCTGCCGGATGGCGTAGACCTGACCGACCGGAAGCACGAGCTTGCCTTCGATCTGGCGGCTTTGGCCCGGCGACAGCCGTTCGACTTTCGCAGCATCGGGAAGCTCGGTCGCGGCATCGGCGATCTGCTGCTCCATCGGCAGCGCATTGTGCGCGGAAACGAGCTTTGCGGCGATCTCGACATCCTTGAGGGCCCGGTCGGTCCGGTTGAGCAGCGTCAGCCGGTAGTCGAGCGTCACATTGGCGAAGCTGAGCGTCAGCTTCACCGCCTCCGCTTTCACCGAAAGCGGCTCGCGTGTTGCGGCGGCTGGTTCCGCAACGGCGTCGGCGCGCTCACGCTTCACCTTAGGCCGCTGGATGACCGGAACGGACGAAGAATTACCGCGCCGCCTTCGGAGCAGGACGGCCGCGCCGACGGCGATCAGCCCGACCAGTGCAAGCAGCCACCAATGCCGCGTGTCTTCCTCGCCATCCGTATCGGGCACGTCGACCGTGCTGGACGCAGGAGCCTCTGCGTTCGGCGACGGAGTGGAGACCGCCGGCGCGTCAGCTGTTTCGGTAGGCACGCTCTCTTGCGGCGAAACCTGGCTCGGCGCTGGAGAGCCGGTTTGCGCAGCGGTGGGTGCGGTCCTTTCCTCCGGCTGCACCGGCGGGCGTAACGTCGGCGTCGGGCGCGGCGAAGGCGTGGGGGTCGCGGTGGGCACCGTCAGCGGCGTTTGCGTGACTTGCGGCTGCGGAGCCGGGCGCCGAACGGGCGCCGGCGTCGGCGTTGCGATGACCCGCGGGCGAACGGGCGCGGCCGCTTCCGGGTCGACCGGACCTTGCGCTTCCTCGGTTTCGTCGGGCGAGGGGGGCAGCTGGAAATCGCGGACCGATTGCGCAGAGGCCGATGTTCCGGCCGCAATCGCGGCGAGGCCTACGCTGGAAACAAGATAGGTAAAGCGGTTCATCGCGTCGTGAAGGGGCTTTGCAAATGGCGGGGAAGACCGCGTCCTATGCGAAGCATGTCTTAATCCCGGCTGAGTGATCGATCGTTCGGCGCGCCGGTAGCGGGAAAGGGCACTCGCTCCAAGCGCCCGCTTGCGCGGCCAGTCTATTCGGGGCAGATGCGCGGCATGAGCGACACACCGTCCCCCAAGTTCCTCGGCCAGAACAGCCCGCTGCCGTCTTCGCCCGAAGAAGCGGCCCTCGATTATGTACCCAATCCGCGTGAGGGTTCGCTGTATCTCGTGCGGTTCGCCGCACCAGAATTTACCTCACTATGCCCTGTTACCGGACAGCCCGATTTTGCGCATCTGGTAATCGACTATGCGCCCGAGAAAACCATCGTCGAATCCAAGAGCCTGAAGCTCTTCCTCGGCAGTTTCCGCAACCACTGCGGCTTTCACGAGGATGTCACGGTCGGCATCGGACAGCGGCTGGTGGAAGAAATGCAGCCGCGCTGGCTCCGCATCGGCGGCTACTGGTATCCGCGCGGCGGCATTCCGATCGACGTGTTCTGGCAAAGCGGCACGCCTCCCGAAGGTCTGTGGGTTCCCGATCAGGGCGTGCAATCCTACCGGGGCCGCGGCTAGACCGGGACCTATTGCGCCGTTGTCCGGTTTATCAATCGAACATTCGAGGGATATTGCATGACCGATCACGACCACGCCGAAACCGCGAAGCACACGCATCGTCCGCTGCAAAGCCGCCTCGCATGGCTTTCGCTCATTCTGGCCCTGCTGCTGCCGGTGTGGTTCGCGATCGCGGCGCTCGGTACGAAGTTCGGCCTGTGGAGCTTTCGGGTCGGCCTCGGCACCATGACGCGCGAGATCGGCACGTGGATGCTGATCATCGTCTCCGCCCTGGCAATTATCGCGTTCCTCTGGGCGCTGGTGAAGAAGCCGCGCGGCCGCTGGATCGTGTCGCTTCTCGCACTGGCAATCCCGGTGGGCATTTTCGCAATGCTCGCCTCGGTCAGCCGATCGGCCGAAGGCAATCCGATCCACGACGTCGCCACGAACCCGGCGGACCCGCCGCAGTTCTCCGACCGCATGCGTCAACTGCGCGGCCCCGAAGCGAACCCGGTCGCCGACTACGGCGTAGCGCAGGACGACCTCGACGGGCAGACGCTGGCGCGGGTCAATCGGCAGCTTTATCCGACCATGTCGCCGCTCGTGACGACGGTTTCGCCGTCCGAGGCTTTGCCGCTCGTCCAGGCGGTGATGCTGGAAGAGGGGTACGATAACGTCGTCAGCGATCCGTCCGCCGGACGGGTCGAAGGAACCGCCGAGACCTTCTGGTACGGGTTCGAGGACGACGTCGTCGCCCGCGTTCGTGCGGTACAGGGCGGCGGTTCGGTCATCGACCTGCGCTCGGTAAGCCGTGTCGGGCAAAGCGACCTCGGCAAGAATGCGGAGCGCGTGCGTGACCTCAAACAGGCGATCGAGACTAAGCTCGGTTCGTGAATTGTGCTTGCGCCAGCAGGCTTCGCTGGACGACCGTGAGTACGCACAGGGCGGCGAAAACGTAGGCGAGCACTGCGAACCACGCCGGAAACAGCGTCATAGCGATGAAGAAGAGGATCGTCTCGGTCCCTTCAGCAAGGCCGGTCGAGTAGAAGAAGCTCTTCGAGCCGTGCGCGGCGGTTTCCTCCCCGCGCTTCGCTGCGATGGCGGCGTAGGCAAGGAAGCTCGTGCCGGTGAGTACGAACGCGGCGACCAGTATGAGCGCCGGTATTGTGTGCGCCGGATCGGCGATGCCGAAGGCAAGGGGGATCGAAACGTAGAAGGCGAAGTCGGCTACGATGTCGAAATAGCCGCCGAGATCGCTCGGCCCGTTTGCCCGCGCAACTGCGCCGTCCAATCCGTCAGTCAGGCGGTTCAGCGCGATAAGCACCAGACCGAGCGTGTAGTGCGAGAACGCGATAGCGACCGCTCCGCTCAAGCCGATGGCGAGGCCCACCGCGGTCACTACGTTCGCGGTAGCGCCTTTGCCGGCCAGCCAAGCCCCGAGCCGGTTCAGCGGCGGATCGATCAGCGGGCGCAGTTTCGCATCGAACATGGGGCTGGCTCTAGCCGAAGGTGACGAGGCCGACCATCGCGCCGGTCATCAGCGTTGCCGCATTGCCTGCAATCCAGCTCTTCACGCCTAGGCCCGCGGCCTCCGCCCGGCGTTCCGGACACAGGGTTCCGATGGTCGAAACGAGCAGTCCGATGCTGGCGAGATTGGCGACGCCGCACAGCGCATAAGTGACGATTAGCAGGCTGCGCGGATCGAAGGTTCCCGCGTCCAGCGCGGCGAGTTCGAGATAGGCGACATATTCGTTCAGGATCGACTTCGTACCCATGAGCGCGCCCGCGTCGACGGCTTGGCCCCACGGAACGCCGATCAGCCACATGACCGGCGCGAACAGCCAGCCGAACAGGCGCTTCACCGACAGTTCCTCGCCCCCGACCAGCGGCAGGACTGCGAGGATCTGGTCGGCCAAAGCGACCAGCGCGAAAATTACGATGATGACTGCGATCACCGCGAGGAACAGCTGCAACCCGTCCATAGTGCCGCGGATGATCGCGTCGATCGTACCTTCGTAGCGGAGGCCGGGCTCGTCACGGTCTTCCTCAGTTGTGCCTTCGCCCGGCACCATGATCTTCGCGATGAGTAGAGCGGCGGGCAACGAGATCAGCGAGGCGGAAATCATGTGACCCACCGCATCGGGCACGGTTTCCGACAGGGTCTGCGCGTAGAGGATCAGGATCGCGCCCGAAATGGTCGACATCGCGAGAACCATGACCGCGAAGAGTTCCGCGCGGCTCATCTTCGCGAAATAGGCGCGGATCGCCAGCGGGCTTTCCACCACGCCGAGGAAGATGTTCGCCCCTCCGGCAAGGCCGACGACCCCGCTCACGCCCAATGTCCGGCGCAGCATGAACGACAGGCCGCGCACCAGCCAATGGAGCACGCCCCAATGCCACAGCACTGCGGCAAGCGCGGAAAAGACGATGACGAGCGGCAGGATCTGAAACGCGATGATGACCGGCGCGTCCACGCCGTCCCGCAGCGCGAAAGGCAGTTCGGCCCCGCCGAGATAGCCGAACATGTAGCTTGAGCCTTCCAACGTGGCCCGCTCGATCGCGCGCACCCCTTCGTTCGCGTAGCCCATCAGCCGCCACACGAAGGGCACGCGCAGGATGACGAGCGCGAGGACCAGTTGCAGCAGCAGCGCTCCGCCGATCCAGCGCCAGCTTGGGCGGACCTTGCGGTCCTCCGACAGTGCCCATGCGAAAAGCAGCAGAGCGGCAATGCCGAGCAGTCCCTGGAAATGCGCGAGGCTCATCCCCGCCGCCACGCGTGATACTTGGCCACCCATTCGAGCAGCCATTCCGGCTTGTTCTTCTGCTTCCACTCGCCCGCGGCATATTTGTTCGCCTCGGCCATCGTCGGGTAGGTGTGGATGGTCGAGAGTATCTTGTTGAGGCCCAGGCCGTGCTTCATCGCGAGGACGAACTCGGCCAGCATCTCCCCGGCGTTTGCGCCCACTATGGTCGCTCCGAGGATCGTGTCCTTGCCGGGCACGGTCAGCACCTTCACAAAGCCCCTCGTCTCGCTTTCGGCGATCGCGCGGTCGAGATCGTCGAGGTCGTAGCGCGTCACTTCGTAAGCCGTGTCCTGCTCGCGCGCGTCCTTCTCGTTCAGCCCCACGCGGGCAATTTCCGGATCTAGGAAGGTGGTCGCGGGAATGACCCGGTAGTCGGCCTTGAACCGCTTGAACGTGCCGAACAGCGCGTTCACGCTGGCGTACCACGCCTGATGCGAAGCGGCGTGCGTAAGCTGGAACGGGCCGGCAACATCGCCCGCGGCGTAGATGTTCGGAAACTTGGTCGCGAGGAACGCGTCGGTCGCGGTCGTGCCCTCGGTATCGATGCGGAGGTCCTCCAGGCCGAAACCCGAAAGCCGCGCCTTCCGCCCGACCGCGACTATAAGCACGTCGTAGGGCAGGGCGCGCTCTTCGTTTACGCCCGCGACGACAAGCGCCTTACCTTCTGCGGCGTTCTCGACCCGCACCGCCTCGTGCTCGGTCAGGACCTCGACACCCGCATCCGCAAGTTTGCTGCGTGCCAGTTCGGAGACCTCGTCGTCTTCCCTTGCGAGCAGCCGGTCCGCCATCTCGACCAAAGTCACGCCGCTACCGAGCCGCGCGAGCGCCTGCGACAATTCGCAGCCGATCGGGCCGCCGCCCATGATGACGACGCGGCGGGGCGGAGCGTCGAATTTCGCGAGGCCGTCCCACAGCGTCTCGCTGGTCAGATAGCCCGAGCTTTCCATACCCGGAAGCGAAGGCACGACCGGCGCTGCGCCCGTCGCGAGAATGATCGAGCGGGCCGTAAGCCGCTGCGTCTCTCCGTCGTTTCGCGCAATCTCGACCGTCCACGGATCGCGCAGCGTGGCGTAACCGTTGACGACATCGACGCCGAGTCCCTCGAACCGTTCGACGCTGTCGTGCGGTTCGATGGCCTTGATGACGTTCCGCACCCGCTCCATCGTCCGGCCGAAAGGCACGTGCGGCTCGTGCGCTGTGATACCGTAGCGGTCCGCGTGGCGCATCGCATCGGCGACCTTCGCGCTCTTGATCAGTGCCTTCGAGGGAACGCAGCCGGTATTGAGGCAGTCGCCGCCCATTGCGTTCGCTTCGACCAGCGTGACCTTCGCCTTCACCAGCGCGGCGATATAGGCGGAGACGAGGCCTGCCGAACCGGCTCCGATCACGATCAGGTTGCGGTCGAACGTCTTCGGCTTCGTAAAGCCCCGATAGACCTTGCGCCGCCTGACGAAGCCCATCACCGCCTTGCCGATCCACGGTAGCGCGGCCAGCGCGGCGAAGGACGCGATCAGCGCAGGCGTGAAGATTTGTCCGACCGTATCGACCTGCGAAAGCTGCGTTCCGGCATTCACGTAGACGATCGTGCCGAGCAACATGCCGAGCTGGCTCGCCCAGAAATACGTCCACACCTTTATCGGCGTCAGGCCCATCAGCATGTTGACGATGAAGAACGGGAAGACCGGAACGAGCCGCAGCGAGAACAGATAGAGCGCGCCGTCGCGCTTCACGCCCTCGTTCACCGCGCGCAGACGCTGGCCGAATTTCTCCTGCACCCAGTCGCGCAGGATGAAGCGAGCGGACAGGAACGCCAGCGTTGCCCCGATAGTCGAGGCGAAGGAGACGACGACGACGCCGACCACGAGCCCGAACAGGTAGCCGGCCGCCAGCGTAAGGATCGCCGCTCCGGGAAGCGACAAGGCAGTCGCCGCGACATAGACGAGGAAGAACGCGGCAATGACGAGCGCCGGGTTTTCGGCATAGCGCGCATCGAAGCTGTCGCGCTGCGCCTTGATGAACTCGAGGCTCAGATACTCGGTCCCGCCCAACCAGAAAAACGCACCAATCGCGACCGCGATCACGGCAAGCAGCAGCAGTTTTTTCACGCGTGATCCCTCATCCGGTTCGCGGCACGGTTACAGGCAATGCGAGGAAAGGGAAATGGTGCCGGCTGCAGGAGTCGAACCCGCGGCCTGATGATTACAAATCAACTGCTCTACCAACTGAGCTAAGCCGGCACCGCGATGCGCGCTTTATTCAATATGCGCCGAAAGTCCAGCCTTCCGTGCGCGCAATCTGCTCGGTCGTGTCCGGCGGGTTCCAGCGCTGCGGCTCGTGTGCGACCTTCCGGAGCCACGCGGCGCTCAGAAGCGCGTCGGACGAATGGTCGTCGATCGGGCCTTCGCCGTGGACCGGAGGCGAGCCGAGTATCTCTAGAGCCTCGTTTAAGGCCTCGTAGCTGCGAATCTTGCTCGCAGAGGCGCTGCGGCCGGCCTCCCGAGCCGCGAGGGTCGTGTAGATCTCGACGATGACGGAGCCTTTGTCAGGCAGCGGATCGACCGGCCAGATAGGGAGCTTGCCGCCGAGGTGGTGGAGGATGCGCATCCCGGTAAGGCTCGACTTGCCGACCTGCGCCGCGCCGACCAGATTGAAGTTGGAGTAGGGTTTGCAGCCCATCGCCGCCTGCGCGTGTTCTGTCACGCGGAAGCGGCCGCGGCCGTGCTCTGCGTCGTCGCAGCGAAACTGAGCGCCCTCGCGCCCGCCGTGACGCCGGAAATAGGGTGCGAGCGCGTCATCGTCGACGAAGCTGCTTGCGGCGAAGTGCGGATCGTCCGCGCATAGCCGGTCGACCAGCGCCCAGAGTGATCGAGCATCGGCTGGGCTATCGGCGTAGCCGGGAAAGTAGGCTCCGCAATCGGCGAAGGGCAGGGCAATGCCAAGGTCCATTCCGACCAGCGTATCTGCCGGCAAATCTTCTTGGAGGAACATCAGCACCTCGGCGCGTGACCACCCCCGCTTCAACGGCTCTACGAGCACCGGCGGCCCGCCGTCTCCGTCCGCCAGCGCGAGCGCAATGCCCTTGTGCCGCTCGCCCGCCGCGCCCGACCAGTCGACTGCGAGGAAATGCAGGAAGCGCCCGGTCACCCGCGTTCGCGCCGCAGCTTGTCCCAATATTCGAGTCGCTCCTTCACCTTGCGCTCGAAGCCGCGGTCGACCGGCTTGTAATAGGTTTGCGGCTCCATCCCGTCGGGCCAGTAATTGTCGCCCGAGAACCCTTCGTCCGAATTATGATCATAGGCGTAGTCCTTGCCGTAACCGATGTCCTTCATCAGCTTCGTTGGGGCGTTGAGGATGTTCGCGGGCGGCATCAGACTGCCGGTTTCCTTCGCGCTTTTCCAGGCGGCTTTCTGCGCCTTGTAGGCAGCGTTCGACTTGGGCGCGGTCGCGACGTAGATGCACGCCTGCGCGATGGCGAGTTCGCCTTCGGGGCTGCCGAGAAACTCGTAAGCATCCTTCGCGGCGAGACACTGGTGCAGCGCTTCCGGATCGGCGAGGCCGATGTCCTCGACTGCCATGCGCACGAGGCGGCGAAGGAGATACAGTGGCTCTTCGCCTGCGGTCAGCATCCGCGCGAGGTAATAGAGCGAGGCCTGCGGATCGGACCCTCGCACGGCTTTGTGAAGCGCGGAAATGAGGTTGTAATGCCCGTCGCGGTCCTTGTCGTACACCGCCACCCGGCGCTGCAGGAACGCGCCGAGTTCCGCCGGACCGAGTGGTTTGTCCAGCTTCGCGTTATAAAGCGTCTCCGCCTGGTTCAGCAGGAAGCGCCCATCACCGTCGGCGCTTGCGACGAGTGCCGCACGGGCATCGCCGGTCAGCGGAAGCGCGCCTTCCAGCGCCTCCGCACGGGTCAGTAACTCGCCCAGCGCCTCACCGTTCAGCCGCTCGAGGATGAGGACCTGCGCGCGGCTGAGAAGCGCGGCGTTCAGCGCGAAGCTGGGGTTCTCCGTAGTAGCGCCGACCAGCGTTACCGTGCCGCGCTCCACGAAGGGGAGGAAGCCATCCTGCTGCGCGCGGTTGAAGCGGTGGATCTCGTCCACGAAGAGCAGCGTGCGCTGGCCCGCTTCGGCCAATCGGTCGGCTTCCGCGAAAGCCTTTTTGAGGTCGGCGACGCCGGAAAAGACCGCGCTGATTGCGGCGAAACGCATTCCGACGCTTTTCGCCAGCAGGCGCGCGATGGTGGTCTTGCCGGTACCGGGCGGTCCCCACAGGATCATGCTCGAAAGCTTGCCTGCCGATACCATGCGTCCGATCGCGCCTTCGGGTCCAGTCAGATGTTCCTGTCCGATGACTTCGGCGAGCGCGCGCGGGCGCAGCCGATCGGCCAGCGGCGCATCGTCCCGCGCCGCCTTCGCGTCCTGCGGTGTCTCCAGTTCGTCGCCAAAAAGGTCGGCCATGCGCCCTATCTAGGAGCGTGCGGCGAAATTGCCATTCGTCCGCGCTGCGCTATCATGCGCGGCGGGTCGCGTCGCAGGGGGAGAATGATGATGAACGAACTCGCACGCGCAAAAACGCCTTGGCACCTATGGGTTGTCGGTATCATGTCGCTGCTATGGAACGGTTTCGGCGCGAACGACTACACGCAGACGCAGCTCAGCAATCTCGATTACATGCGCACGATGATGGACGGGATGGGCGTGACGCCCGAGGCTGCGCTCGCCTATTTCCAGAGCTTTCCGGCATGGGTCGATGCCTTCTGGGCGTTCGGCGTCTGGGGTTCGCTGGCAGGTTCGGTGCTTCTGCTACTGCGAAGCAGATGGGCGATCATCGCATTCGGATCGTCGCTGATCGGCCTTGCCGGAACGACCATATACCAGGCGATTAGCGAGACGCCCGCCTGGGCCAGTAGCGGTATGGCCGAGATAATGAGCATCGTGATCTGGGCGATCGTGACATTCCTGCTCATCTATGCGATCAGTATGCGCCAGAAGGGCGTTCTGCGCTGACTTATCCGCGCCGCGCCTCGATCAGTCTCAGGTAAGTGTCCGCGACCGCTTGGTTGATGGCGTCCCAGCTGAAACGGCGGGCCTTCTCTTCGCCGGCCGCGCCGTGGCGAGCGCGCAGATCGTCGTTGGTGCAATAGGGCGCGAGCGCTTCACTGAACTCGTAAGGGTCGCCCGGCGGTACGAGCCGGCCGGTTTCCCAGTCCTCGACGAGGCTGGCGCTGCCGGTGGAGGCGGAGGCGACTACGGGCAGGCCGCTTGCCATCGCTTCCAGGGTCACGTTGCCGAAGGTTTCGGTAATACTGGGATTGAAGAAAACGTCGGCACTGGCGAGCGCCCGGCCGAGGTCGCGTCCGGTCTGGAAGCCTACGAAGATGCCGCCGGGAAGCGCACGTTCGAACCAGCTTCGCGCCGGGCCATCACCGATGACCAGAACCTTGTGCGGCGCACGGCGACGGCGCAGCTGGATGATCGTCTCGGCGAAGAGGTCGAGCCCCTTCTCCATGACGAGCCGGCCGAGGAAGGCGATCGCAACGTCGCCGTGTTCGATGCCGAGACTGCGCCGCCACTCGAGGTCACGGCGATCCGGACCGAAAATGTCGCGGTCCACTCCCCGCGTCCACAGCGAGATGTCAGCGTTCATGCCTTGACGCCTGAGCGTATCGATCATGCTTTGCGACGGCGCCACCAGCGCGTCACAGCGCCCGTAGAACCGCCTGAGGCCCGCTTCGATGACCGGCTCCAGAAAGCCCATTTTATAATAGCGGGGATAGGTTTCGAAGCGCGTGTGGACCGATGCAAGGACCGGCAGGTCGTTCTTCCGCGCCCAGGTCACTGCCGCATGTCCTACCGGATCGGGCGAGGACACGTGGACGACGTTGGGCGCAAAGGCGCGCAGATCCGCCAGATTGTCCTTCGATAGGCGCAGCGGCATCCGGTATTCGCCGCGGCCCTTCACTGGCATGGGAATGGAGGGAACGGATACGAGATCGCCCGTCGGGGGAAAGTCCGGGCTGTCGACCGTCGGCGCGTAGACGCGCACCGCTGCGCCTTGCCGCAGCAGGTATTCGACCAGCCGGTTCAGGGCCTGGTTCGCCCCGTCGCGGGTGTAGTTGTAGTTGCCGCTGAACAGGGCGATGCGGAGGCTACGCGGGTCCATATCGACTGCGCCATAGGATAGCCGCTGCGGCTTGGCGAGAGCAGTTTGGCCGTCAGCCGATACCACGATCGGCGGAAACAAACGCCGCGCCATTGACTTGAGTCCAATGAACTCTATTGCCGCCAGCGGGCCACGCGGTCCCAACGCCGCGCGTGCTCTCTGCAAGGAGAGAATACATGACTGACCTTACGCCGCCCGACGCGCCGAAACCCGCGCGTCCGCATTTTTCTTCCGGTCCCTGCGCCAAGCCGCCGGGCTGGTCCCTCGAAAAGCTAAGCACCGATTCGCTCGGCCGCTCGCATCGCTCCAAGCTGGGCAAGGCGCGGCTGAAGCTGTGCATCGACCTCATCCGCGAAGTGTTGCAGGTGCCCGACGATTACCGCATCGGTATCGTGCCCGCATCCGATACCGGCGCGGTCGAGATGGCGATGTGGAGCCTGCTGGGAGAGCGGGGCGTCACCACGCTCGCGTGGGAAAGCTTCGGCGAAGGCTGGGTGACCGATGCGGTCAAGCAGCTCAAGATCGACCCCACCGTCCTGCGCGCCGATTACGGTGAGCTACCCGACCTCAGTCAGGTCGACTGGTCGAACGACGTCATTTTCACCTGGAACGGCACGACCTCCGGCGTGAAAGTCCCGAACGGCGACTGGATCGCGGCGGACCGCGAAGGCCTTTCCATCGCCGATGCGACCAGCGCGGTATTCGCGCAGGACATCGCGTGGGACAAGGTCGACGTGCTGACTTTCAGCTGGCAGAAAGTGCTCGGCGGAGAGGGCGCGCACGGCGTCCTCATTCTCGGCCCCCGCGCGGTCGAGCGGCTGGAAAGCTACACTCCCGCATGGCCGCTCCCCAAGATCTTCCGTCTTACCAAAGGCGGCAAGCTGATCGAGGGCATCTTCAGCGGGGAGACGATCAACACCCCGTCCATGCTGGCAGTCGAGGACGCGATCTTCGCGCTCGAATGGGGCAAATCCATCGGCGGGCTATCCGCGATGAAAGCCCGCGCGGATGCGAACGCCGCGGCGCTAGACAAACTGGTGCAGGATCGCGAGTGGCTTGGTCATCTTGCCGCCGATCCGGCGATCCGCTCGAACACGAGTGTCTGCCTGACGGTGGACGGAGCGGACACGGACGTCATCAAGGCGATGGCCGGACTGCTCGAGAAGCACGATGCCGCCTACGACATCGCCGGATACCGCGACGCGCCTGCCGGCCTTCGGATATGGTGCGGATCGACCGTGGATGCCGAAGACATCGAAGCGCTCGGCCCGTGGCTCGACTGGGCCTACGAGAGTGCGAAGTCCTGACCCTTACGCGGGCCTGCCGAGCGGCTGGGCTCTGACGTTCCCTTATCAATTCCGGCAAGCGCACGGACAGGCGCGGTGTCGATGGAGATTACCATGTCGAAACCCAAAGTTCTCATTTCCGACAAGATGGACCCGAATGCCGCGCGTATCTTCGAGGAGCGCGGCTGCGACGTCGACGTCATCACCGGCGAAAGCCCGGACGAGCTGAAGGCCCGCATCGGCGAATACGACGGCCTTGCGATCCGGTCCTCGACCACTGTGACGCCGGAAATCCTCAATGCAGCAACGAACCTGAAGGTTATCGGTCGCGCCGGGATCGGGGTCGACAACGTCGATATTCCCTACGCCAGCGGCAAGGGCGTCGTCGTGATGAACACCCCTTTTGGCAATTCGATCACGACCGCCGAACACGCGATCGCCATGATCATGGCGCTGGCGCGGCAAATCCCGGCGGCCAACGAACAGACGCAGAAGGGCGAATGGCCCAAGAGCGCCTTCATGGGTGTCGAAGTCACCGGCAAGAAGCTCGGTTTGATAGGGGCGGGCAACATCGGCTCCATCGTCGCGAGCCGCGCGCTCGGACTGAAGATGAAGGTCATCGCCTATGATCCGTTCCTGACGGCAGAGCGCGCGGTCGAGATCGGGGCCGAGAAAGTCGATCTCGACACGCTGCTGGCACGCGCGGACTTCATCAGCCTGCATACCCCGCTGACCGACGATACGCGCAACATCCTGAGCCGCGAGAACCTCGCGAAGACGAAGGAAGGCGTGCGTATCGTGAACTGCGCGCGCGGCGGTTTGATCGACGAGGAAGCGCTGAAGGAGGCTCTCGAAAGCGGCCATGTCGCAGGCGCGGCGCTCGATGTGTTCAAGACCGAACCGGCGAAGGAAAGCCCGCTGTTCGGCACGAAGAACTTCATCTGCACGCCCCACCTCGGCGCATCCACGACCGAGGCACAGGTCAACGTCGCGCTGCAGGTTGCCGAGCAAATGGCCGATTATCTCGTCAACGGCGGCGTGACCAATGCGCTCAACATGCCTTCTCTGAGCGCAGAGGAAGCTCCGAAGCTCGCGCCCTACATGGGCCTGGCGCAGAAGCTGGGTTCGCTCGTCGGGCAGCTCGCGCACGGCAACCTGACCAAGATCAGTATAGAGCGCGAAGGCGCGGCGGCGCAGCTTAACGGCAAGCCCATCACCGGCGCGGTGCTGGCCGGGTTCATGCGCCGCTATTCGGACAGCGTGAACATGGTCAATGCGCCGTATCTCGCGAAGGAGCGCGGTCTCGACGTGCGCGAAATCCGGCACGACCGCGAGGGTGTGTACCATACGCTGATCCGCGTGACGGTGCAGACCGATGCAGGCGAACGTTCGGTTGCGGGCACATTGTTCGGCAATGAAGCGCCGCGTCTCGTCAACATCTTCGGGGTCGGGATCGAAGCCGAACTCGACGGGCCGATGCTTTACATCGTCAACAAGGACGTTCCGGGGTTCATTGGCCGGATCGGAACGCTGCTCGGCGAGAACGGCATCAACATCGGTAACTTCAACCTTGGCCGGCGCATCGCGGGCGACGAAGCGGTGCTGCTGCTTTCGGTCGACCATCCGATCGGCGAGGAGGTGGTGCAGCAGGCGTGCCAGCTCGACGGCGTGAAAGTCGTGACCCCGCTTCAGTTTTAAGCGGAGCGCGGCTAGGGCAGCGCCGATGGAGCACGAAACCGACGACCTGCTGCCCGAAGGGCTCGAAGACCGCCTGCCGCGTGAGGCAGCGGCGGCCACGCGCGCAATGCGCAGCGTACTTGGCGCGATGGACGCTCACGGGTATGACCGGGTGCGTCCGCCGCTGATCGAGTTCGAACAATCGCTTAGCCAGCGAATGCAGGGCGTCAGCACGCGGCGCATGGTGCGCTTCACCGATCCGGCGAGCCTTCGCACGCTCGCGCTGCGCAGCGACATGACGGTGCAGGTGGGCCGCATTTCCGCGACGTCGCTGGCGGGTGCACCGCGCCCGCTGCGGCTTTGCTACGCAGGCGAGGTCGCCTTGCTGCGCGCGGACCAGCTCGCCCCGGAACGCCAGCGTCTCCAGATGGGCGCCGAGCTGATCGGTAGCGACAGCGTCGCCGCGGCGAGCGAGATCGTGCGGGTTGCGCTCGATGCTTTGGAGCAGGCCGGCGCGCGCGCCATCTCGGTCGACTTCACGCTTCCGGACATCGTGGACGTGCTGGCGGCGGAGGCATTGCCGCTGAAGGCCGAATATGTGGCCGACGTGCGCCGCGAACTCGATACGAAGGACGCGGGCGGGCTTGCCGCCATACCCGGCGGGGATGCCTATCTGCCCCTTCTCTACGCGACCGGCCCCTTCGGCGAAGCGATCGAACACCTTGCTGAACTCGATGCCGGCGGCGCGCTTGCATCACGCATCGCTGGTCTGCGCGAAGTAGCTTCGGGGATCAGGGAACGCGCGCGTCTGACTCTCGACCCGAGCGAGCGGCACGGGTTCGAATATCAAAGCTGGTTCGGCTTCACCCTGTATGCCGAGAACGGCCGCGGGGCGCTGGGGCGGGGCGGAAGCTACGCGATTGTCGGGAAAGACGAGCCTGCCATGGGTTTCTCGCTCTATCTCGACCAGCTGCTCGACGTGCTCGACGAGCCGGCGGAGGAGGCGAACAAACTGTTCTGCCCGGTCGGCCACGACGCGGAGCGCGCCGCGGCGCTACGGGCCGAAGGCTGGCGCACCGTCGCCGCCCTGTCGGACAGCGACGATGCACGCGCGCTCGGCTGCACGCACCGCCTGAACGGCGGCGCGGTCGAACAGCTCTAGGTTCAGTTAACCTCGGACGGTTTTGGGCCGATCCGACCGTCCGCACTGTCGAGTGCGTCGATCTTCGCCATCTGATCGTCCGTCAGCTCGAACTTCAAGGCGCTGAAGTTGGCTTCGATGTGCTCGCGGCTCGAGGCCTTGGGAATGACGGCCAGCCCGTGCTGAATGTGCCAGCGGATGACGACCGCCGCCGCATTCTGGCCGGTCTCGTCCGCGATCGATTTGATCGCATCGTTGTTCATGGTGTCGCCCTGTCCGAGCGGTGACCAGCTTTGCGTGATGATGCCGAGATCGTCATGCACCTTGCGCAGTTCGCGCTGCTGGAAGCTGGGGTGCAGTTCGATCTGGTTGAGCGCGGGCGTGACGCCGGTCTCGTCGATCAGGCGTTTTAGGTCCTGCTCCCGGAAATTCGACACGCCGATCGACTTCGCTTTGCCTTCGTCGCGCAGTTCGATCATCGCCTTCCATGTTTCGACGAACTTGTCGTTCTCCGGGCAGGGCCAATGGATCAGCAGCATGTCGACATAGTCGCGGTCGAGCCGCGCCAAGCATTTGGAAAACGCACTTTTCGTACGCTCGTAACCCTGGCTCTCGTTCCAAATTTTGGTGGTGAGGAAGATGTCGCTCCAGTCGCCGATACCTTCGCCCACGCCGCGCTCGTTCTGGTAGACGGCGGCCGTATCGATCAGCCAGTAGCCGACGTCGATCGCGGTGGAGACGGCCTCTGCGGCGTCGTCATCCTCGATCTGATAGGTGCCGAACCCGAGTTGCGGGATCTGGCGGTCGTCGTTCATGGTGAGGGTAGGGTAGTTTTCGTCGCGCATGGGATGCCTTTTCGTTGGTGTTCGCATGACCAACGCCCGTGTGCCGCGATCTATCCAGCGTGCGCTAAACCCTTAAGCCGCGTCCGGCTTCCATTGGTCGCGCTTGACCATGATCGCCTTGAACAGGTCGGAGGATTTCCAGCCTTCGAGCCATTTCGCAAGATCGGGCAATGGCTGGGCCGCGAACCACTCGCGGTCGGTATGGGCGAACTGGCGCACGAAGGGAAAGATCGCCGCGTCGGCAAGGCCGCGCCTGTCTCCGCAAAGACATGCCTGATTGGCGAGCCGGTCCTGCAAACGCATGAGGATCGCGCGTGCTGCGGCGCGGTGCTCCTCCGGATCGCTGTCGTGACGCGTCGCGTATTTGTAGCGGTCGAGATGGTGCTTGAACGGCCCGTCGTTAGCGGCGATCAGCCCTTCGTCGGTGCGTTTGAGCCATCCCTCAGCATCATTCTGTTCAAGCGACCAGCGCATGATGTCGAGGCTCTCTTCGAGCACTGTGCCGTCAGGCAGAACCATGACCGGCACGGTCCCCTTAGGCGATGCTTCGAGCAGCGCGTCCGGCTTGTCGCGCAGCACCACCTCGCGCACCTCGTGCGACGTCTCGCTAATGTGAAGCGCCATGCGTGCGCGCATCGCGTAGGGACAGCGGCGAAAGCTGTAGAGGATCGGCTCAGCCATCCTGCGCCGCCGCCTTCCGGCCAGGTTTCGCGCCGACGTGCCGCGTCCCGCGCATCCTCGCCATTTCCGCCTGTCGCTGCCGCTCTGCATAGCGGGCGCGCTGCTCGTCCGATTTCTCGTCGATGCAAGCGGGGCACGAGACGCCCTCGACATAGGCTTCGGACGCCATGCCCTCCGCATCGACCGGGCGGCGGCAGGCGCGGCAGAGTTCGTAGCTGCCTTCGCCGAGCCCGTGCGTCACGCTCACCCGCTCGTCGAAGACGAAGCATTCGCCTTCCCACCGGCTCTCTTCCGCCGGGACGTGTTCGAGGTAGGAGAGGATGCCGCCCTTCAGGTGGTAGACGTCCTCGATCCCTTCCTGTCGCAGTAACGCGGTCGCTTTTTCGCAGCGGATGCCGCCGGTGCAGAACATGGCAACCTTGGGCGCCTTGCCGAGCGTTTCGCGGCGCTCGCGAAACCAGCGTGGGAAATCGCCGAAGCTTTCGGTCGCTGGATCGATCGCGCCCGCGAACGTGCCGATAGCGACTTCGTAATCGTTGCGCGTATCGATGACGATCGTTTCCGGATCGTCGATCAGCGCGTTCCAATCCTCCGGCGCGACGTAGCGGCCCACGCTGCCGACCGGGTCGATGTCCGCTTCGCCCATCGTGACGATCTCGCGTTTCAGACGAACCTTCATCCGGTTGAAGGGCATCTTCGAGGCGCGCGAGAACTTGACCTCGATCTCTTCGCAGCCCGGCAGCGTACGGATATGCCGCAGCACCGCTTCGATCCCTGCATCCGGTCCGGCGATCGTGCCGTTGATGCCTTCGCTGGCGAGCAGGATAGTGCCTTTCACGCCGTTTTCGTCGCACATCGACAGAAGAGCCGGCTTCAATTGCGCAGGATCGTCGAAAGCGGCAAAGCGGTAGAGTGCCGCGACGCGGAAGGGCTGGGTCTCGTTCATCACGCGCTCGCACATAGGGTCGCCGCCGCGGCTTCGCAAATCCGCAGATTTGGCCGCACCCGCGCTTGCCCTGCCGCTAGGCAGCGACTAATCCCCGCCCGTTCGTTTTCCTCCAGACTGCCGGAAAGAAAAGACATGGCCAATGTGACCGTCATCGGTGCCCAATGGGGCGATGAAGGAAAGGGCAAGATCGTCGACTGGCTCGCCAGCCGCGCCGACGCCGTGGTGCGCTTCCAGGGCGGACATAACGCCGGGCATACACTGGTGGTGGACGGAACGACCTACAAGATCAGCCTCGTGCCGTCCGGCATCGTGACCGGCACGCTGTCGATCATCGGTAACGGCGTCGTGCTCGATCCGTGGGCGCTGAAGGCCGAGGTCGAGAAGCTCGAAGGGCAGGGCGTCACGATTACCGACGACAACCTCGCCGTGGCGGACAATTGCCCCCTAATCCTCCCGCTCCACCGCGACCTCGACGGGCTGCGCGAAGCGGCGGCAGGCAGCGGCAAGATCGGCACGACCGGGCGCGGCATCGGCCCCGCATACGAGGACAAGGTGGGCCGCCGCGCGATCCGCGTTTGCGATCTGGCACATCTCGATGCGCTCGAACCGCAGCTCGACCGGCTCTGCGCACATCACGATGCACTGCGCGCCGGCTTCGAGCAGGAACCCGTGGACCGCGAGGCCCTGCTTGCCGAGCTCCGCGAAATTGCGCCCTTCGTCCTCAAATATGCGCAGCCCGTGTGGAAGCGGCTGAAGAAGGTACGCAAGGCCGGAGCGAAAGTGCTGTTCGAAGGAGCGCAGGGCGTCCTGCTCGACGTCGATCACGGCACCTATCCCTTCGTCACGAGCTCCAACACGGTCAGCGGCAGCGCGGCCTCCGGCAGCGGCCTCGGTCCGAATGCGACCGGCTTCGTGCTCGGTATCGTGAAGGCTTATACAACCCGCGTCGGCTCCGGTCCTTTCCCGACCGAACTCGAGGACGAGATCGGCCAGACGCTGGGCGAGCGCGGCCACGAATTCGGTGTCGTCACGGGGCGCAAGCGGCGGGTCGGCTGGTTCGACGCGGTCCTGGTGCGGCAGACCTGCGCAATCTCCGGGGTGACCGGTATTGCACTCACAAAGATCGACGTGCTCGACGGCTTCGAAAAGGTGAAGATCTGCACCGGCTACCGCCTCAACGGAAAGGTTTACGACTATCTGCCGAGCCACGCGGCGGAGCAGGCGGCGTGCGAACCGATCTACGAGGAAATGGATGGCTGGCAGGGCACCACCGCCGGTGCGCGAAGCTGGGCGGATCTGCCTGCGCAGGCGATCAAGTACATTCAGCGTATACAGGAACTGATCGAAACGCCGGTCGCGCTCGTTTCGACTAGCCCGGAACGTGAAGATACCATTCTTGTTCGCGATCCGTTCGAGGACTGATTAACCAAAGTAATCGCGTCAACGCGCGCTCGGCGTCTTTCGACTGACGCCGGTAGTTTATAGAAGTGGTTAATACCGCCATTCCGGCGGACTATATTTGTTCTTGCGCCGAACCTTTTTTGTTCTACCCCTGTTCACAGGAGCAAACAGGGGACACTTATGCTGTACCAGAAAATCGATCTGGCGATTGCTTCGGTCAAACCTTACCGGCCGGAACTGCGCGAAGCGACGCTTTCACTATTTGCTGACGATTATGCCTACCGCGACAAGCTCGTGAAGGATTGCGAAAGAAGCGGGCTTCGCCTTCTTCATAACGAGGCTGTCTCGGCACTGTTGAGCCGGCCGTCGTTCGATGCGCTGGGCGAAATCGTCGTTGTCCGGGTTGGAGAACTAACGGCGATGCTGACAAGGCGGTTGACCGAGATCGACCGGTTCGCTGCGGATACCGGGAAGCGTCTGTACGTCGTTTGCGAGCCGGCCGCCATCGTAGTGCTTCGCGCCGCGCTACACGGCTTGACGACCGAAGTGCTGGCGCGGCCAAGCCGGTGGGAGCGGATGTTCCGCCTTGGTCAGATACGCGCGGAAATCCGGCAGAACGGGTGCGCTCGATGATCGCCTCCGCGATGCAGACCGGCTCCGCTGCGATCCGCAACCACGCCCGGGCATTTGCCGCTAATGTCAGCGGGACGCCCAAGGCAGGGCCGCTGCCGTCGGCTTCCGTCCTGCGCCGGCTCATCGGCAAGCGGAAAGCCCGCAGCGATCTGTTCGGGGCGGACGTGTTCGGCGATCCGGCGTGGGACATGCTGCTCGAACTTGCTTTAAGCGAAGCGGAAGGCCGGCGAATTTCGGTGTCGTCGCTGTGCATCGCATCGGGCGTTCCGGTCACGACTGCTCTGCGAAAGATCGGTCTGCTCGAAGAAAGGGGACTGATCGTGCGAGCGGCGGACGGGACGGATCGCCGCCGCGCGATGCTAAGACTTACGCGCCGGAGTAGGGAGGGGATTGCAGATTACTTCGCCGCGCCCGAAGGCAGCCGCCGCGACATGTTCTGACGATCAAACTTGCGTGCAGAGCCGGACGGTCAATCCGCCGCCCGGAGCCGGTGTATCCTCGCCGCCAACGAGGAAGCGTTCGGCATCGGCGCGCGCGCGGCTCAGGATCGCCTCCGGGACATTCGGATCGTGGATGATTACGTCAGCCTCGCCGAGCAGCCGCGCCTCGCGCAGTGTCAGGTCTTCCGGATCGTCGCTGCGAAGATTGATAGTATGCGTTTCACTGCCCGCGATGGCGGCATCGTCCGCAAGCCAGCCATCGACAGCCTCGTGCGAGCCTTCGCGCATGATGTCGAGTGCGCCGCCTTCGGCCAGCGCACCGTCTAACATGCGCCGCCGGTCGTCCGGTGCCGGGTAACGTGCGCGCAGTTTCTCGCGAGCGTCGGATAGAGCGGTGGCGAGTGTGCCGAGGCTCTGCGGGATGATCCGCTCCAGGCGCAACCTCAGATGCTTGGCGAGACCCGCCGATGCGCCGCCGGTGGAGACCGCGATCAGCACCGGACTACGCTCGAGAATGCTCGGTGTCGTGAAGTCGCAAAGCTCCGGACGGTCGGCGACGTTGACGAGCAGACCGGCGCGCTTCAGCCGCAGCGCCGCGGCCTTCGCCTGCCGCTCGTCGTCGAGCGCCACGAAGGCGAGCCGCGCGTGATGCGCTTCGGCCTCGCTCACCGGGATCCCGCCCGCGCGCCGTACCAGCCGCGCCTTCGCCTCGCCCATCGCGCCTTCGCCCACTACCACGACTTTCGCGCCGTCGATCCGGTGGAAGAGGGGCAGCGAATGGATCATGCTGTCAACGTGCCTAGGCCAGCCATTCGGGCACGCGTTCCGCGTCCATGATAGCACTCGCCTCGATCCGGTCGGCGACGACGGCGAAGCGATCGCCGTCGACCAGCACTTCGGCCACGAACCCGCGCGAATTGTAGCTCGACGCCATGGTCGCGCCGTAAGCCCCCGCAGTGCGGAAGACGGCCAGATCGCCAGAGGCTAGCGCATCGCATTCGCGGTCGGTGGCGAAGGTGTCGCCGGTTTCGCAGATCGGGCCGACGATGTTTGCGGTCATCCGCTGTCCATCGGGCGCGACCGCGTCAAAATCGTGCCAGGCGCCGTAGAGGGCGGGGCGGGCGAGATCGTTCATCGCTGCATCAACGATGACGAAGGGCGGGCCGTTGCCGCCGCGCTTCACCCGGATGACGCGGGTGAGCAGAACGCCCGCATTGCCGGCAATGACCCGCCCCGGCTCGAATGCGAGCTTCACGTTCCAGTCCGCCGTCACGCGCTCGACCAGCGCGCCGTATTCCGCCGGGCTGGGCGGCGTCATGCCTGCCTTGTAAGGCACGCCGAGACCTCCGCCGAGATCGACGTGGGTGATGGTGTGGCCGTCACTGCGCAGGTCCGCGACCAGCTTGCCGACCTTGGCGAAAGCACTTTCAAGCGGCTCCAGATCGAGCAGCTGACTGCCGATATGGATCGCAACGCCCCGCAGGTCGAGCCCGTCCAGACCCGCAAGCTCGCGGTAGGTTTCACGCGCGCGGATAAGCGGAATGCCGAACTTGTTTTCCGCCTTTCCGGTCGAGATTTTTGCGTGCGTCTTCGCATCGACGTCCGGGTTGATGCGCAGCACGGCCGGTGCGCGCGTCCCGCGCGATCGGGCCAGCTCGGCCAGCTCGCGGCCTTCCTCGCTCGATTCGATGTTGAACTGGCCGATGCCTTCGTCGAGCCCGAGCGCCAGTTCCGCATCGGTTTTCCCGACACCCGAAAAGACGATCTTCTCCGGCGCAAAACCGGCGGCGAGCGCGCGCTTCAGTTCCCCGCCCGAAACCACGTCCGCGCCGAACCCCTGCTGCTGCAGGACGCGCAATACGGCGAGATTGGGGTTCGACTTGACGGCGAACGCGATCAGCGGGTCGTCAAGACCGCTCAGCGCCTCGCTGAAGACCTGCGCGTGCCGTTCCAGCGTGGCGCGCGAATAGACGTAGACGGGCGTGCCGACCTCGTCCGCGATCCGCGCCAGCGGCACGTCTTCGGCGTGCAGTTCGCCGTTTTTCAGGTGAAAATGGTCCATCAGCTATCCGTTGCCGCGAGGCGGCGCATTATCATTCCGGCGGCAGGTCGAAGGGGTCGTCTTCGCGTTCTTCAGAGCGACGGCGCAGTTCCACGCTTCGCTCCGGCGCGGCCTGCGGAGGCAGTTCCAGCAGTTCTTCCGCATCGCTCGGTGTCGTCGACCCGTAGGCGGGCGGAGGCAGCGTCTCGCCGGGTTCGGGCTCCAGCGGCGTCTTGGAGGCGCAGGCGGATAGCACGAACAGCGCAGCACACGCCGCGGCGGTCTTCGCATGTACAGTCAGGCGCAAGTTCACAGTTCGAGATCCACTTCCTTCGCCGCTTCGGCAACGCGCGCTCTTACCTGCTGCGGCGCCGTCCCGCCATAGGAGCTTCGCGAATGGGCGGACGCGTCGACCGACAGGGCAGCAAACACCCGCTCGTCGATCCGCTCGTCGATCGCTTGCAGCTGCTCTAGCGTCAGCGCGTCGAGGGCCTTGCCCTCGCGCTCCGCCAGCTTCACCGCAGCTCCGGTAATATGATGTGCCTCGCGGAAGGGAATATCCGCTTCGCGCACCAGCCAGTCGGCGAGGTCCGTTGCGGTCGCATAGCCAAGTTCTGCCGCCTGCCGCATCCGTGCAGTATCGAAGGTGCTGTCCGCGACCATGCCGGTCATCGCTGCAATCGCGAGGTCGAGCAGGCCCGCAGCCTCGAACACCGGCGGCTTGTCGTCCTGCATGTCCTTCGAATAGGCGAGCGGCAGACCCTTCATCGTCACCATCAGAGCCGTCGCGCAGCCGATGATCCGGCCCGCGTGACCCCGCACCAGTTCGGCAGCGTCGGGATTCTTCTTCTGCGGCATGATCGAACTGCCGGTGGACAGCGTATCGGGCATCTTGACGAAGCCGAAGGGCTGGCTCGCCCAGATGATCATCTCCTCCGCCAGCCGTGAAAGGTGCAGCGCGCACTGGCTCGCCGTCATCAGGTAATCGAGCGCAAAGTCACGGTCCGATACGGCATCGAGGCTGTTGCGGGTCGGCGCGGCGAATCCAAGCGCTTCCGCCGTAGCCTGCCGGTCGATGGGAAAGCCGGTTCCGGCCAGCGCCGCGCTGCCCAGCGGACATTCGTCCGTTCGCTTCCGTGCATCGGAAAAGCGCGAGATGTCGCGCTTCGTCATCTCGTAATAGGCCATGAGGTGATGGCCGAGCGTTACCGGCTGCGCGGTCTGCAAATGGGTGAAACCAGGCATGATCGCATCGACGTTCTCATGCGCCCGCGTTACCAGTGCGCGTTGAAGCGAGAGCAGACCGGCCTCCGCCCGTACCATTGCTTCGCGCACCCAGAGCCGGAAATCGGTCGCCACCTGGTCGTTCCGGCTGCGCGCCGTGTGGAGGCGTCCTGCAGCGGGTCCGATCAACTCGGTCAGCCGCGCCTCCACCGTCATGTGAATGTCTTCGAGATCCCAGTCCTCCGGCACGCCGTCGGCTTCGTATTCCGCCGCCACCCGGTCGAGACCGTCCGCGATCATCTTCGCATCTTCGGGCGAAACGATTGTCTGCGCGGCGAGCATCGCTACATGGGCTTTCGAAGCCGCGATGTCCTGCCGCCACAGCGCCTTGTCGAAGGGTATGGAGGCGTTTATCTCGCGCATGATGGCGCTTGGCCCCGCGGCGAAGCGCCCACCCCACATCTGGTTGGAGCCGTCCTTGCCGTTCACTTTCCGCTCGCTCATGTCGCCGCGTTTCGCCCTGCTGCCGGTGCTGCTTCTCGCAGCGTGCGATAGGGCGGCGGACGAGGGCGCGCAACAACAGGGCGCATTGCCGCAGGAAAAGGCAGACTTGGCCGCAGACATCGCGGAAAACCTGAACCCGGGTCTTTCGGGCGAGATCGACCGCAGCCAGGCAGGTGCGCTGATGCCGACGGTGGAATTGTCGCAGCCTGATGGAAGCACGCTCAATACGGGCGCGCTGCAGGGTACACCGGTGCTCGTCAACCTGTGGGCGACGTGGTGCGCGCCGTGCGTGGTGGAGATGCCGATGCTCGACCGGCTCGCCCAAACCTACGACGGACGGCTACGCGTCGTTACGGTCAGTCAGGATTTGCGCGGAGGCGAGGTGGTCGCGCCGTTCTTCGACCAGTATGACTTCGCCAAGCTGGAACCGTGGCTCGATCCTGACGGCGACTATCCCGAAGCCCTCGGAGGAGAGGGCGTATTACCGATGACGGTTCTGTACGACGCGAGCGGGCGCGAGGTCTGGCGCGTGGTCGGCGGATACGAGTGGACGGGTCCCGAAGCGCGCCGCGCGATCGACGCGGCGCTGGCCGGGTAGGCCTGACGTCCTCGACCGTGTAAGCGAAAACTGGTGGGCGATGACAGGCTCGAACTGCCGACCCTCTCGGTGTAAACAGGGGGTACCCACGGCAAACTGTCAGGCGCTCCCCTTCCAGGACAAGCGTTTTCCCAATCTGAGCCGTTTTTGTTCGCGTTTCGTTACCAGCTCGTGTACATCGGTACATAGCAATTGGGCGACCCGGTGATCGCATACCGAGCCGCCCTTCAACGAGCGAAGGAGCCGCCCGATGAAACCTGACGTTACACTATTAGAGGATACTCGCCCACCCGTTAAAGGCATCATGGAGCGCTTGGCTGAGCAGAAGCGCAACAAGCCGAAGGGCGCGATCTATTACGTCAGCGCTGGCCACGAAGGGCCAATCAAGATCGGCTTCGCGGGCTGCTCTAGCGGATTGAGTGAGCGGCTTCGCGGACTTCAGACCGCTTGCCCATATCACTTAGTCGCGCTTGCTGCTCGCGAAGGCAGCGTATTCGATGAGGGCCAGTTGCATGAGCGGTTCGCTAAAAGCCGGTTGCGCGGGGAATGGTTCATGCGAACCCCGCAGCTAATGAAGCACATCGAGGCTACGCAGCGCCGGAAGGATTGTCAGAAGATGATGCGGTTCATCAGCGATTTCTGCCTGCCGGAGCAGATCGTGATCCGCGGTATTCGTGGCGGACCCGACGAGAGGCGACAGATGGCGATGTTTGGCCCGTATGCCGATCCGCCTGAGGTCAGGATCGTATGACCCCCACAATGCACCGCAAGCAGGCAGAGGCGCTTGGCTGGCAACCGAGGAAGGCAGCGTAATGGCACTCAGCTTGGCAGCTTCAGCGCGATCAGCGTCACCGCCTTGGAGGTTGCGCGATATGGCCAAAGAGCATCCGATCAGTGTTCCATGCGCGGACTGCGGACAGGACGTTGCCAGATACGAAGAGCAAACCGGCTTTACTGCTGTCTGCACTTACTGCGCTCTAGAAGACGGGACGTTACCGCTTGAAGAGATAGATTGCGCAGACCCTCGCACCTTGCATCAGATCGCAATGGATGAGCGACAGCGGTTAGCCACCCACCTCAACACTCTAGGTTCGTAAGGAGAGGCCAGTGCCTGACCTATCACGCGATGAAAAGTATGAATAGGGGTCAGGTGTGGCGCCTGACCCCGTTTCATTCCACCTTTGGCTG
>NZ_JABWGV010000005.1 GCF_013370205.1 Qipengyuania atrilutea | reverse complement strand
TCGTTCGAACCTACCGAGTTCAAACCAATCGCAACCGCCTCAACCCCAGAGGCTACTCCATTCTGACCAATCGCAATGGAGGCCGATTGCTCAGCTAGGCTGTCTGCGCCCAATGAGATTGCGTAAGCACCACTAACACTCGCTCCTACGGGAGAACGTCCAAAATGATCGTCGATGCTATCGCCCCCAATTGCAATTGAACCCGCTCCACTTGCTTGTGGCATTATGTAGCAAACGCACCAAATGAATTATAGATGCCATCGCGGGTTGTGCCCTATGTATCGCGTATGGCTACATCATTCGTTTTAAGCGGCTTGGTTGAGAAGCGCAGCGAACTGCTCCGCGATATTACCATAGCCAAGGACACTCTAGCGATGCTGGAAGCGGACCTAGTGAGCATTGAGGGCGCGATACGGGTCTTTGATCCCGAACTGGTAGTACATGGCCGCAGCAAGCGCGTACCGGCCATTCATGCCGCGCCAGTGGGCCAGATGGCCCGCCACATATTCAGTTGCTTCAGGGAAGCTGGAAAGCCGCTCCACACTGCCGAGATTGCAGAGTACGTCATGAAGGAGCGCAGCATAGACCCGCGAGACAAGCGTGTGCGCGATTGCATGGTACGCCGCACCTACGGAGCGCTGCACAAGATGAAGCGAGAGGGTAAGGTGCGCCAGCAGGATACGAAGGCGCACCGCAAGACGTGGGAGTTGCTGGCTTAGATTAGTCGAAGCCGCAGCAATCCCCAATTAAAGCGCGCATGTGCTTGAAACGAATCATTTTTTCAGGGTTAGTGCTTAGCTGACATGATTTGGGGCCAGGTGTGGCGCCTGACCCCGTTTCATTCCACCTTTGGTTGAACAGCAACCGTCGTGGTGGACCGAGCTTTAACAAGCAGGGGTACAGTACCCCTGTACACTCATAGGTCAAGGCGGTTGCGACAAGTTGAAGGAACGTTGCAATGCCTATCTATGCAGTAAGTTTTGAAATCAAAAATGATGCCTCGTACAACGATCGCTACCAGTCGCTGATGAAGCAAATCCGCGCATGTGAAATGCACTGGGAAGAAACAACCTCGTTCGTTCTTGTAAAGACTGGCGAGAGTTTGTCAGATTTCGAAACCAGACTTTATGTACTATCTCAGTTTAGTCATATTCGTGACAAAATGCTTGTCTTGCAGGTAAGCGGCGACGATGGCGTATTCAGGGGCGTGAATAACATGCCCAGTACGCTGGCATTGTTAATGCCTAACGTCGTTCAAAAATAGGATTTATGAACTTGGATGGGGACGCGCAAAACGCGCCCCATCCACATTATCAATTTTAATCGCAGGCGCTTCATAGGAGGTAATATAGTACCTCTCCACCGCACGGTCAATTAGCGCTGCCAGTAGCCTTTCCACAGGCGGCTTACCTTTGCTTCCATTGCAGCGCCGGTAAGCGTCATGGCCTGCGATCCGTTGTCCACGCGGCGGTGATCTTCGCGCCATGCAGCTTCACCGGCATAGGCGTTCAGGTAACGGCCTGCGATATGGTGGTGCGTCCCGATTTCCATGCGGCGCAGGCGGCTGAAATAGCTTTCGGCCTGATTGGTGCAAACGCCCCTGTCCATGAACTGAACCGAGTGGTTCACGCGGCGGGTATCCCAACCGGCGTATAGCGCATCCCAGCCAGTGCCTTCGTCGGCGTGGATGGTGGCGAGAGTACCTACGTGGTCGCGAACGAACGGAACGGCATCCCCTTCATTGGCTACGATGAACGGCAGCGAGCAACCGCGGCGTTCGCGCATAATGACAACACACTGGCGCTTGCCCGAACGGTTAAAGGACAGGCGGCGGTCCTTACGGTCTGCTTTCTTGTTTTCTGGCTTCACGTATCCGCCGAAGTAAGCCCCGTCGATCTCGACAGTGCCGTTCAGCTTCACGTCTGCAAATTCCTGGGCCATCGCTTCGCGCAGCTTGTGGAACAGCACAAAAGCGGTTTTGTACTGAACGTCCAGATCGCGGCTTGCCTGTAGGGCGCTGATGCCCTTGGCTCCGTTCACGAAGATAACGATCGCAGCCAGCAGATCGGTGAACGACAGCTTGCGCGAGGCAAAGATAGTGCCGCTCGTAACCGAGAACTGGTGGTAGCAGGCAACGCACTTGTACTTGCGGCGGCTCTTGAGGAAATAGCTGTCGGTGCAACCGCAACGGGGGCAAACTGCCTCACCATCAGTTTCCGGCCAACGCATTTCGCAGAACAGACCGTAAGCGGCATCTTCGCCCATGCGAAATACCTTCGCGAGCGAGAGAGTGCGGGCTTTTGCTGAAAGGAGAAAATGCTGTGCCATTGTAACTATATCCGTTGCCTATGCATCGTATATAGTGGCAATACGTCGTCTTGTAAAGTGCCAATGCATCGCGTATGGTGATATTTATCACTTAGGAGGCGGCTTGGCGAACGTGACGGAAAAGGAATGGGAGGATCGGGTAAAGACCCTCCTGAAAGTCGAGTTGAAGCGTAAGAACGTGACCTATGCCGAGCTGGCCGGAAAGCTGGCTGACATAGGCGTTATGGACTCTGAGCCGAATATCAGAAACAAGATTAGCCGCGGCAAGTTTACTGCCGTTTTCTTGGTTCAATGTCTGTCGGCAATTGGAGTGCAAGAGCTTCGGCTGTAAGATCCCCAACAAGATATTGCTGCAATAGCTCTAAAACTTCGTCTGACTTTCTATTAAGAGCCAAGTCCTCGTTTGGTAGGCGGGCTTCACAATGTACAAGCGCTAGTAGTTGCCCTCGCCCCTTCTCAAAAGAGTCTGATAAACCGGCGCTAGCTTGCAAACGCTTAATCTTGGTCATTTGCTTAGCGCTCAGTGTCTCCGCGGTTTTTTCATTCTCTTCAGTGACTTCAAAAAACTGTGTGTCTGAAAATCTTCCAGTTCAGCCGCAAGTTTAGCACGTGCTTTCGCCCTGTGAGTAGCAAGACGCTGCATAATCATCTGTTCTGGTTTTGATAGCTCTAAGCGAAGTTTTGCGGTCTCTTCGTGCTGTTCTTTCCAGATGAAGAATGGAGCGATGAGAAAGCGGATCGCTAACCAAGTAATTAAGCCGTAGCCAAAATATGTAGCCCATTCGGCTTGCTCAATTGTAGGCATATCTCGCCCCAGCAAGCCGTAGATCGCACCAAGGGCGAGAGAAGGCAGGGCTGTTCCCCCTGCCACAATTTGCCAACTGTCTGTCTGGCGAACAGACCCTCGAAAGGTGAAGGCAAGAACTTGCCCTATATATTGCCAGAAAAGCCCCATGAGCACTGTTTGCCCCATTCCCCTCACTCTGTGGAGTCGAAAGGCGCTGTGCATCCCCAATGATTACAGCCGCCATCACTGGCCATCTGTCTGTAATCGGATTGGTGCGTTTGCTACATAATGCCGCTTGCTTGCGCGCCCGAGCCTATCGCGTTCGCTTGTTCAGCCGAAGCGATAGCGCTTACACCGAAAGCATTTGATCTTGTGCCATAAGCGCTTGCGAAAGCACCGACGGCATTAGAAAATGACCCCTCACTATACGCGTAAGCACCAATCGCTATTTCCGACGAACCCATTGATTGCGCCGAGTCTCCTGCCGCGATGGAGGAGCCAAAGGCTGTAGGAGCGCTTCCGACGATGTTGGTTACGAAACCCAAAGTACCGCCAATACCTTCGACGGCGGCGTTTAGTTGCCCAAGATTTACAGCATCATGATCTTCGGTTCACGCAGCGACATTTGTTATCTGCCGATTTCTACCGAAATCATTGTTTCCAACCGACACGCTATTTGGACGTGAGGTCTGCGAACCATTACCTAGAGCGACCGAGTTCTCAAACGACGCGGCCGAATTCGAACCGAGTGCCAGCGAACTTAAACCACTTGCATTGGCATATAATCCGAGCGCAGCGCCGAGTTCGGCAGTCACCCTGCTTCCGTACCCAACCGCCGTAGCGTTCAAGCCGGTTGCCAATGACTCCCCGCCAAGCGCGACCGCAGCGCCGCCGCTTGCTCTGCTAAGAAATCCGATCGCGACATCTGATACTGAACTGGCAGTTGCCTCGCTTCCCAAAGCAATTGACCCTATTGACCCCGCAGTAGCACGATGACCTAGCGCAATTGCATCGGAGTCAGCCGCAACTGGGGAACCGCTTGTTAGAGAGCTCGAATTTACGGCTAAATATGGAGATCCGGCCTCACTCATCGCAGCACGCAGCTGGTCCAAATTGACTGCGTGCGTTCCATTCACTCCGGCAGTTATATTAACCAGCCGTCCCGTATGACTTTCTGAACCGAACGAAACAGTTCTGCTTTCGTTCACCACTGGGGCCCCGCCGATGGCAACGGCGCTCCAAGCGCCATCTACGCTGGCGCCCGGCCCTACGGCGACCGAGAAGCTAGATCCGTTCTGTATGCTTGCCCTATTGCCGATTGCAATGCCTAACGTAGCGTCCGCATCGGTATAACTCGACCCGCCGAATGCTCGCCCTATTGCCGATTGCAATGCCTAACGTAGCGTCCGCATCGGTATAACTCGACCCGCCGATGGCGATCGAGCTATCGCCTAAAGCCTTGGCGGCGGTATCTTCGCTCAAAACGCTACCGCCGATTGCGACAGACCGTGTTTGTGAAGTTATAGCGCCGACACCTATCGCCACAGAACCTTGAGCGTTGAATCCTGCCTGCGGGTCGTTTCCGATTACAATATTATAAAAGCCATCAGCCGAAGTTCCATTGCCAATCGCCAGCGTTCCTACTCCGCTAGCGTGAGAACCTGATCCAACGACCAGCGACTCACTCCCGGTCGCCGAAGCTCCGACACCGCATTCGAGCCCGTCATCCGCCGTACCGATCAGCCCATCAGGCCCAGTGTCAGCGTTGCAATCGGGTGTAGTGTCAGCGAACGCCGGTGTTGCGAAAACTGTTCCTGCCGCCATCGCGACCGCGGCCGCACTAGTCGTTTTAAGCGCTTTACGAGTTTTGAAATGATTCATGTGCACGTCCCTTAAAAAGGGATCGAGCACTATCGCCCCCCAAGAAATGACAAAAATTGCCACCACCATACGACCCCCGTTCGCTGAAATACTCCGAAGGGAATTGGCTGTTTGTTTGAACCTTAGCGACTTACCCGCCCACGCTTCCCGTTTGCTACCCGCATCGATCCGCGCTACACCCTCCCCATCCCCGGGGAGCGCGCTTGCGCTGAGAGGGGCGTCTAGCACCGCCCGACCCGTCGAACCTGAACCGATTAGCATCGGCGGAGGGAGTGGGCGGTCGGTTTCTCAAAAAGAAAACCCGCTCTTCTTCCGCCTTACGGAGAGAGCATCATGGCCGACATCAACTCGAAATTCGACATCGGCGTAACGACCGGTCCCATTCGCGGCAGCCGCAAGATCCACGTCGGAGACCGCCGCGTCGCCATGCGCGAGATCGACCTCGAAGGCGGCGAGCCCAGCGTGCGCGTCTACGACACCTCCGGACCCTATACCGACCCCGACGCGCAGATCGACATCCGTGCCGGCCTGCCTCAGCTGCGCCGCGCGTGGCAACTCGAACGCGGCGACGTCGAGGAATATGCCGCGCGCGAGACCAAGCCGGAAGACAACGGCCAGCTCGGCCCCGACCGCTCGGGCGGCGTCCCCGGCTTCCCCAACGTCGCGGCCCGCGTGCTGCGCGCAAAACCCGGCAAGAACCTCAGCCAGATGCATTACGCCCGGCAAGGCATCATCACGCCGGAAATGGAATACGTCGCCGAGCGCGAGAACCTCGGCCGCGAGAAGCTGCGCGAGGCGCCCGAAGGCAACTCGTGGGGCGCCGAGATACCCGAATACGTCACACCCGAATTCGTGCGCGACGAGGTGGCCCGCGGCCGGGCGATCATCCCCTCCAACGTCAACCATCCCGAAGCCGAGCCGATGGCGATCGGGCGCAACTTCCTCGTCAAGATCAACGCCAATATAGGGAACTCCGCCGTCGCGTCCGACGTGGCGAGCGAAGTCGAGAAGATGGTCTGGTCGATCCGCTGGTGTGCGGACACGGTCATGGACCTCTCCACGGGCCGCAACATCCACGACACGCGCGAATGGATCATCCGCAACAGCCCCGTCCCCATCGGCACCGTGCCGATCTACCAGGCGCTCGAGAAGGTCGGCGGCATCGCCGAGGACCTGACGTGGGAGATCTTCCGCGACACGCTGATCGAGCAGGCCGAGCAGGGCGTCGACTACTTCACCATCCACGCGGGCGTGCGCTTGCCCTATGTCCCGATGACCGCCAAGCGCGTCACCGGCATCGTCAGCCGCGGCGGCAGCATCATGGCGAAATGGTGCCTCGCGCATCACAAGGAGAGCTTCCTCTACGAGCGCTTCGACGAGATCACCGAGATCATGAAGGCCTACGACATCGCCTATTCGCTGGGCGACGGCCTGCGCCCCGGCTCCATCGCCGATGCCAATGACGAGGCGCAGTTCGCCGAGCTCTACACGCTGGGCGAGCTGACCAAGCGCGCCTGGGCCGAGGACGTGCAGGTCATGATCGAAGGCCCTGGCCACGTGCCCATGCACAAGATCAAGGAGAACATGGACAAGCAGCTTGAGGCCTGCGGCGAAGCGCCGTTCTACACCCTCGGGCCGCTCGTCACCGACATCGCGCCGGGCTACGACCACATCACCAGCGGCATCGGCGCGGCGCAGATCGGCTGGTACGGCACCGCCATGCTCTGCTACGTCACGCCGAAGGAGCACCTCGGCCTGCCCGACCGCGACGACGTGAAGGTGGGCGTGGTCACCTACAAGCTCGCCGCTCACGCCGCCGACCTCGCCAAGGGCCATCCGGCCGCCAAGGTCCGCGACGATGCGCTGTCGAAAGCCCGCTTCGAGTTCCGCTGGCGCGACCAGTTCAACCTCAGCCTCGACCCCGACACGGCCGAGCAGTACCACGACCAGACCCTGCCCGCGGAAGGCGCCAAGACCGCGCACTTCTGCTCCATGTGCGGGCCGAAGTTCTGCAGCATGAAGATCACGCAGGAAGTGCGCGACTTCGCAGCCAAGCAGAACTCCGACAGCTATCTCGCGGCGGAAAATATCAAGCGCGAGACGAGCGAGGACGAGCGCGAGGTCGCGGAAGAAGGCATGGAGGAAATGTCCCGCATCTACGAGGAAACCGGCCGCGAGCTCTATATCGGGCAAGGCGACCGCGAGCATGACTGACCTGCTGGCCGGGCGGCGGGAAGGCGCGCGCGGTTGAGCACCGTCCCCGCCTGGCCGCGGTGGCTCGGCCTTGCCGGACTGCTGCCGCAATGGGCGCTGCTCGGCGTGCTGGCGCTGGGCCCGGAAAGCTGGCGCTACGCCGCGCTGGCGCTCGCGTTCGGCTACGGCGCGCTGATCTTCACCTTTCTGGGAGGGATGTGGTGGGGCCTTGCCGCCCGCGGATCAGGCGGCGATGCGCGGCGCGTGCGGCCGTGGATCTGGATCGCGGCAGTCGCGCCCAGCCTGATCGCCTTCGCCGCCTACGCCCCGTGGGTGTTCGGCTACGACTGGCCCGGCCCCTCGCTGGTGCTTTTGGGAGTATGCATCCTCGCAAGCCCGCTGGTGGACCGAAGCCTCAGCCACCTCGCCCCGCCCTGGTGGATGAGCCTGCGTTGGCCGCTGTCGATAGGGCTAGGGTTGGCGACGGTGCTGGCGGGGATGGCTTAATGCAGAAGACGCGTGCCTTCACAGCTACCGAAATTAAGCTTAACGCCTCTGTGATGAAGTGGATGCGCGCATTAGCTTATGGATAAGATGGTCAAGTTTCATTGGGAGAAAATAGCTCTGTGACATCTTTCGCCTGAAGTGCAGTCTATGATCCGAGTTTTCTGGAGTATGTGATTTGGCGTTCCATTCGCAAGTTATCACTATATTCGTTTCGTCGCCTGGCGATGTGTCCGAAGACAGAAGACTCGTATTGGATGAAATCCAGTCGTGGAACCAACGTAACGCCCGGGACCGCGGGTGCTTTCTGACCGCGATGACATGGGAAGATTTAGTAAGTCCCGATATCGCTGAATCATCGCAAAATGTTATCAATGTGGAAGTTGGCGATGATTACGATGTTTTTCTTGGACTAATGTGGGGACGTTTTGGCACACCAACACTGAATGCAAATTCCGGGACCGAAGAAGAATTTGAGCGTGCGCTTGCGCGGAAAATTGCTGGTGATGCGCTTCGAATATCGTTTCTTTTCAGAAAATCAGACTTACCGTTCGATCAGATCGATCCTGAACAAATTGCGAAAGTGAGGGAGTTCCAAAAATCGCTGCGGGAAAATGGAGCTTTTTACCGGCAATATTCAGATGAGCGTGAACTGGTATCGACACTGACTACGCTATTTGACCGCATAGCAACTGAGAAAGAGCGATATGCTACAAAATCTACGCTAGATAATAAGGGTGGTCCAATACAAATTGATCCCGATTTGACGAGTGGAGATGAGGAGCCATCCGCAGACACAGAGCTTGACCCAGACGCCGGCCTTCTCGATCTTGAAGACGAACTTACGGAATATGCTTCGCTTTTTGTTAGCGAACTAAGCCAATGGGGCAACCAATTTTACATTATGAACGAAGTAGTGCAGCAGGCTACTTCGAAGATGAACGGTCTGAGTCAATTTGGTCAGCCGGACCGTGAAGCCTTACGGAACGAAGTGGAATTAGTAACCTCAGCTCTCAGCGACTTTGCCAATTTCGGCAAAAACAAAATCGCACTGATCGAAGATAACCTAGAAGGCATGTACCGTAGCATGAGCGGCATTGCCACAATTTCGCACGGTTTTGACATGAACCGCGACCAAATTGAACATTTGACCGAACAACTCAATGGGTTGCGGGGTAGTGTTGATGAGGCGGATGGGTTGCTTACGCAGTATATTGACGTGATGGAAGGTTTGCCGCGCATCGAGAAAGGCTTTAACCGAGCACGGTCCGGGGTAGTAACCGTACATAAGCAGTTACGTAAGAAGTTAAGGGACTTTCGTGATAGGCTTGTAAAGGTGTGTTCGGAACTTAACTCCCAAAGCTAGCCAAAACCCCAGAAAACACGTTTCTGTGGTGCTGAAACGTTGCCGACAGTGAAGCAAATATTCAGTTAGGGGCCAACACTTAAATGTTCACTAAAATTGAATTAACAGTAAAATCAGTGAGGCGGGCAATTCTGCCAAGATCAGCACAAAGATCTTGTCACTGATTTTGAAATAAATTAATCGATGAGCCGCATTTTGATCCATAAGTTTGATCTAGTCGAGCTTTTTGCATTGGTGAAGTTCGATCGATACATAACCATGACTCAGAATGATTTCGTTGTCTCAGGTTAGCGCTTACCGAAGCCGCCCCACCTAGCCCACCCCCACCAAACGCTCCACCAGCGCCCTGAGTTCGCTTGGCGTGGTTTGGCCTGCGACGATCTCGTGGTAGGCTATTCCCGCTCGGCGTAGTGCTTCCTTCTTCACCGTGTTGCGCGCGGCGGCGCTTCTACTGCCATCCAGCCACGAATTCTTCGCGATAGCTGTCATAGGCAATGATACGCGGAAATTTCGGAAGTACGTCGACCGGTGTTTCGTAGTCATCTTTGCTGAAAAATCGCGAAAATACGACACAGCAATCTTCTAGATCGCGTTTCATCAACTGGTTGTTCAATGGCGGTTGCAAATAGGCGACAAGCGCATGTTCCGCTGCTGCATGGTCAGTGCGGTGCTTCTTCTTCCGCCGGCCGCTCGTCCCGCGCGTTGCAATTTCGCCGATGTAGAATGTTCGGTTGTCGGCGTTGGCGAGCTTCTCATGATTGTCGAAGCGCGTACGCGGACCTTCGGTCATACCGATGTAGCCGACCCGGCCATGCGATTGTACGCCCATGTACAACGTGCAGGTACCGTCCTCCCATTCCTTCGCTTCAAGCTTCAAATCGTCTTTGGACTTGTAAGGCCCGTACCAGTCCACAATGATCGCTTCCGGCATCCAATTCCCCTAAAAAGTCTCGCGCGTATGAATTACTGAAGCCCCCCGGCCAGTTTTCCCGGCGCCGTTTTATCACTATTTCGCTGGCAGGATAGTGGGTTACTGCGGATTGCGGGGCGGCTGCGAACAGCGGTTGCGCTCCGCCCGCCGCCGCGCCACATAGCCGTCATGGCCGCCGACTGCTGCTCCGCCAAGTCCTCGACGCTCGAAACGCTCGCCCGTCAGCGCGACCAGCGCCGCGTGCTCCTCATCGTGCTCGCGATCAACGCGGTCATGTTCGCGCTCGAATTCGGAGCGGGGGTCATCGCCGGGTCCACTGCGCTGATGGCCGATGCGAGCGACATGCTGGGCGACGCGGTGGTCTATGCGGTCAGCCTCTTCGCGCTCGCGCGGTCCGACCGGTGGAAAGCCGGGGCGGCGATGCTGAAGGGCGTGGTGATCCTCGCTCTCGGCGTCGGGATCGCCGTCAATGTCGCTCTCAAGATCGGCAGCGGGGTGCCGCCCTCCTCCACCCTCATGGTCACCTTCGGCGGGCTGGCGCTGGCGGCGAACGCCGTGTGCCTCGTGCTCCTCACCCGCTTCCGCCGCCAGGACGTGAACATGGCGAGCACGTGGGAATGTTCGCGTAACGACGTGATCAACAATTGCGGCGTGCTGCTAGCGGCGGCCCTCGTCTGGTGGCTCGCCTCGCCGTGGCCCGATATCGTGATCGGCGGGTTGATGGCGCTGATATTCCTGCGCAGCGCCGTGCGCGTCATTGCCGAAGCCGCACCGCAGCTCCGCACGGCCTGAGCGGGTTCTTTCCTACACCGCCGATTTCTGCCTTACCTTCGCGGATGGACGATGCTTCCTCCCCGCCTTCCGCTGCCAAGCCGCCCCTGCCCGACAACACCCGCTGGACCGGAGCGAAGGCGGCGGCGTTCCTCAAGCTGTTGGCGCGCAGCGGGAAGGTCGCGGCCTCGGCGCGGGCGGTGGGGATGAGCCGGCAGGCCGCTTATCGACTGCGGGACCGCGCGCCGCAGTTCGCTGCGCTGTGGAAGCGGGCGATGGCCGAAGCTGAGGCGCAGCGGGCCTCGGCGCGGCGGACGAGGAAGGCGGTACACCCGCTGCTCGCCCGGACACCTCAGCCGCCCGAGAGTGACGCTTCGGCGGGGCAAAGGTGACACTTGGCGCGCATGGGGTGACACTTTTGCAGTCACAGTCACGCTTTTGCGCCCCAGAGTTACGCTTCGAGGCGTTTTGCCCCTGGAGGGTGTTCCATGTGTTCCATCCTGTAGGTCATTCGATGTCGAAGTCGGCCTCTTCCTCACCGTCCCAATACGCGGCGCGGGTGGCGTGGACGTGGAGCATGACCATGCCGTCGGTGTCGATGCCGTCCTCGAACCAGCGATCCAGGTCTTCGGTCCAGTGCTCTTCGTACTGCTTCTTGTCGCGCACGATCTCGGCCTTGCCCTCGAGCGAGATGAAGATACCGGGTGCGCCGTCCTTGCCGCCGGCGCCCTGCAGCGAGAGGCCGACCTTGGGGTTGCGCTTGATGTCGTCGACCATCAGGCAGTCTTCCCAGGTGAAGTAATAGCTGTCGCCGTCGTAATCGACCTGGCGGTTGTTGCTCATCGGGCGGGCGCCGATCTGGCCGTCCTTGGTATGGGTGTTGAGCATTACGAAGTCGATGTCCTTCATCGCTTCGGCAATATGGGATAGGTGCTGCTTGGGGGTCTTGTCTGCCACGCTGGGTCTCCTCGGTTGGTTAAGAGGCTTATGCGCGGCGGGCGGGCTTGGTTCCGCTGAAGAGGAAGGGATCGGCAATTGAAGCGTGCTAAGAAGGGAAGCGTATGACCGAGAAAACGACCATCGACATCGCGGAGCGGCGCGAGCGGCGCCGACTGCCCGCGATCGGGCTTGCCCTGAGTGCGCTCTACGTCATCGGGCTCGTCCTTTACCTGGTCCTGCAGGGCCAGAACCCGGCAGACCTGCGCCTCAACGAGCTGGGCGATTTCCTCGGAGGGGTATCGAGCCCGCTCGCGTTCCTCTGGCTCGTTCTCGGCTTCTTCCAGCAAAGCCGGGAGATCCGCCTGAGCGGCAAGGCCCTCTCGCTGCAAGCGCGCGAAATGCGCCGGAGCATGGACGAACAGAAGCGCCTGGCGCTCGGATTGGACGAACGAGAATAGCGAGTGCGATTACGCGGTGTGCTATTCGCTGGTGCGCGCGAACGCGGCGTAGTAGGCCTGCGAAGCGCTAAGCGCCAAAGATAAGGAAAACAGATGGCTCGCACGATCAAACAAACCGGCGGCAGCTACGACTACGCTGAGTGGAACGCGTTTGCTCTGCAAAGCTGGTCGCTATGGGCCGATGCGAGCGCCGTCATGATGCTGCGTACCATGCGCCTGTTGGGCGGGGGGAAGCTCGCCGAACGCGAAGCGCAGACAATGGTGAGCGAAAAGTTCGCAGCATTTAGCGAAGCAGCGATGGGGCTGACCCTTGCCGGTCCGCTGTCGGCCGCGAGCGCTCGGGAAGCGCTCAAACCCTACGAACGGCGGGTCCGGGCGAACCGCCGTCGCCTTGGCCAGCACAAAAAGCCGAGTGCGTGAAACAACTTGCCACATTTTTGCCTTTTTCTCGGAACGACCATCCATCTTCGGCGGTTGTGGGGGTAAGGACGGAGGCAGAATACCAGTTACACTGCCTGTCAATTTCACCGTTAATCACCAAGGAAACTGAAATATGAGAAATTTTGCAATCGCACTTGCCTCAGCCGCTACGCTCGCAATCGCCGCATGCGGCGAACCCGCCGACGATACGGCGACCATGACGACGGACGACACGGCGATGGCCGACCAGATGGCGAACGCAGACGCTGCGACGCCGGGTTCCATCGTCGAAGTGGCACAGGGCAACAACGACTACTCGACGCTCGTATCGGCCGTTCAGTCCGCCAATCTCGGCGATACGCTTTCGGGGCCGGGACCGTACACAGTATTCGCTCCCAGCAACGCCGCTTTCGAGAAAATCCCTCAGGCAACGCGCGATGAACTCATGAGCGCCGCCGGACAGGAACAGCTTGCAAGCATTCTCCAGTACCACGTCGTTGACGGCCGGGTCGATGCGGCAACGCTGACGCAGGCGATCCAGGACGCAGGCGAAGCGGGTTACACGATCAATACGCTCGGCGGCGGTACGCTGACTGCCACGATGGACGGCAGCAACGTAGTTCTGACCGATGCGACCGGCGGAACCTCGACGGTCACCGCGACCGACATCGACGCTTCGAACGGGATCATTCACGGTATCGACACCGTACTGATGCCCTCGTAAAATTCGAGCTACCATACGTAAGAAAAGGCGGGCCGCTTGGTCCGCCTTTTCGTTGTATAAAAGTATTGTTCGGTACGTTATACCAAACTGCTGGCGGCCGGCGCCAAGGCGCTTCTTGATTTGCCGTTAGGTAGATTGGCCATGTTGTGCTAGGCGGCTGCTGCTTACGTCGACTCTTGCGACGGATTTCGGCGTCTCACGATCGCCTTTTCTCCCTTGAGGGGGAGAGATACGCGTTTTTTGCATACGACTTCCTTTCGATTGACGGCCTGACGCACCACCCCCGTGGCGCTGCAATGTCGCAGCAGCGGGGCTAACGTTTCAACGAAAGGAAACGGTTATGCCTACTGGCAAAGTAAAATTCTTCAACGCGGACAAGGGCTACGGTTTCATTCAGCCTGATGATGGCGGCAACGACAGCTTCGTCCACATCACGGCCGTGCAGGCCGCGGGCATGCATACGCTCGATAAGGACCAGCACCTCAACTACGAAGTCGAGACCGGCCGCAACGGCAAGGAATCGGCAGTGAACCTCAGCAACGTCTGAGCTGATGCAGTTGGGCCGGGCGCGATCGTGTCCGGCCCCGACTATCTCCTCCCACTGATCAAGCGAGCGCAGATGAGCCAGACTTTCGAATTCTACGAACAACGCGCGAGCGAAGCTGCAACCGAAGCGAACGAAGCTTCCCTCATTCAGGTGAAGGAGCGGGCCTTGCGCGCCGAAGCCGTCTGGCGAGGTCTGGCAAACCAAGCAAAACGCGTCGCGAAGGACCGTGAGAAGGCGCAGGCCGAGCGGCAGGCGAAACGCGAACTGGACGCAGCCGAAAGCGCCTGACCCGATGACTAACCTCGGCTGACAGCCGAGGAAACCTTGCGGCAATATTAACCAAGTTTTCCAATTATTTGGGAACCATACCTGATGCGCGAGCGTATTGCGAGTTATCCGATCCATGCATCGATGACGAGCAATCAAAATGTACCAGCAAATTCAATCGCAAGCCGCGTATGCGGCATTCGGTCGAGCGTCGTAACTCATGCGCGGCACCGACTTCTTCATCACGACGGCTCTCGCCGGCGTCTTCATCATAACGTCGTGCGAGGATATCGCTGACGCTAGCGGGCAGTCCGCCGAAGAAACGCAGAACGTATTTCTATCCGAACCCATCAGTTTTACGGGCACCGAACCGTTCTGGGCTGGCGAGGTCGCGGACAGCACGCTCGTCTACAAGACCCCGCAAATCCAGGCCGGGCAGGAAATCGAGGTCGAGCGATTTACCGGCAACAACGGTGTTTCTTACAGCGGCACCTACGACGGCGCTTCCTTCGACCTGATGCTTACGCAATCGCCTTGCTCTGACCAGATGTCCGACCGGCAATACCCGTTCGTTGCAACGCTCAAGATCGGTTCGGAAGTCCGGCACGGCTGCGCGTGGAGCGAAGACCGGCCCTTTACCTCGCCAAGGCCCGCCTGATCCGACCGAAGTTCCCGCGGCACCCGGTTGTTTCATTCAGTAACATGAATTAACCGACTGGTCGCTAACGTTGGAACGTAGTACCTCGACTACCGTAATGAGTTTGGGCTGCGAAACGAACCTGGTGGTGCGAGAAGAGCGTGTCTTTTAAGTCGGACGAGGATCACATCGGCAACACCGGCGAAGTCCAGATGGACAAGTCGCAAGCGCGCTCCATGCCGTCGTTCGACGACAGCCCGGACCGTTTTCGCTCGACCCACCCCGATGACCGATTTTCTGGCGCGTCAGGCGTTCTTTTCGAGCAGGCGATGGCACAGACCCGGATGGCGATCTGCCTCAGCGATCCCCATGCGGAAGACTTGCCGATCGTATTTGCCAACCGGGCGTTCCGCCAACTGACCGGTTACAGCGAGGAAGAGATCATCGGCAACAACTGCCGCTTCCTGCAGGGTCCGAGAACGAGCCAGGAACCGCTTGAAAAGATCCGGCGCGCCATCGAGGAAGAGGACGTCGTGGTGGTTGAGGTGCTCAATTACCGCAAGGACGGAACGCCGTTCTGGAATGCCCTGCACCTCGGACCGATATACGACGCCGACGGCAGGCTCGTCTATTTCTTCGGCAGCCAGTGGGACGTGTCCGACGTGCGCGCGGCGCGCGAAGAAGAACGAATCGCCCGCGTCATGGCGCGCGAACTTTCCCATCGGATGAAGAACATGTTCTCGGTCATTTCCGGGATCGTCAACATCACAGGTCGTACGCGCGGTATCCGTAGCGAAGCTGCCGAAATCAATTCGCGTATTCAGGCGCTCGGCCGTGCGTACGAGACTACGCTCGATGATGCTGCCGAGGGCGACATCGACATGGGCGACGCGATCCGCGCGATCCTGAGCCCCTATGATGACGGCGATGGCCGCTTGAACCTTCGCGGTGACGGTACGCGCGCGCCCTTCGCCGGAATAAGTGTCGTCGGTCTCTTGCTTCACGAACTTGCAGCCAACGCGACCAAGCATGGTGCATGGTCGCAGGAAGGCGGAACCGTCAGCGTCGTCTGGGGTTCGAGCGCAGACGGTAACGAATTGCAGATCGACTGGCTCGAACAGGGCGGCCCCCCGTTCGAGGCCGCCAAGATCCAGGACGGAACCGGAACGGCGATAATGGAACGACTAGTTGCCGGAGGTGGCGGTTCGATCGAACGCGAATGGACCGACGGCGGACTTCTGGCAAAACTCAGGATCGGGGTTTAATCTATTGATCTGCGATAAATACGCGATTTTCTTACTCGACGACGAACCGCTAATATTGATGGACCTGGAATTTGCCGCCGAAGACCGCGATTACCAGGTCTTTAGCGCAAGCTGCGTCAAGAAAGCTTTGGACATCTTGGAGAAGCACCGCGACGGGATCGATACCGCGGTCCTCGACGTCACTCTTCAGGACGGCGAGACCTGCTTGCCTGTCGCGCGCTGGCTCGAAAAGAACGGCATTCCCTACGTGCTGCATTCCGGCGATCTGAACCGGCAGAACGAGAAGCTGCGCGAGCTTAGCGCACCGCTGATCGCCAAGCCGGCATCATCGGACGATGTCATCAAGCGCGCGATCGGACAGATCGCCACGTAATCACTCGCTCAGAACAGTCCGGGTATCTGATACTGCGCTGCGTTCGGCGCATCCGGGCGAAGCAGATTGAGCGGCGGGGCCACGCTGCGCGTCGCTTGTTGCCCAGGCGCGGCGGCTACTGACGAGCAGCCCCTGCCCGCCAGAAAATCGAGCGCCGTTGCGACGGAGTCTTCCTCACGCGAGCCGAACGGAGCCGCAAGCTCGTCGGTAGCGCGGCAGAAGTTCGGGACTACGGAAGCGAGCCCGGTATAATATTCGCCGTTCCCGTTGCTGTTCTCGGTCTTCAGCGAAACGACGCGCAGCCGGTCGTCGCAGGCTTCCTGGTCGAAACCTTCCTGCCCGACTGGCTTGCCGTAAGTGTTCGATCCGACCAGCGCGAGATTGTCGCCGAGGTACGGGATGAACGCATTCGTCACCAGCTCGCTTGCCGACGCCGTGGCTTCCGTTCCGATCACCGCGAGTTTCGTGACGCCGATGGCTTCGGGCTGCGCTTCGAAGAACCGCGTTTCGTTCAGACTGGCGCGCGACGGGCGGAAGACGGTGCGGCTGAAAACCTGCCCTTCCTTCCCGCGGCCCATTAAATCGCCGAGCAGGTCGGCGACGTTGATATAGCCGCCGCCGTTGTAACGCAGGTCGAGGATGACTTCGGTGATGCCCTGCGTGCGAAGCTGCGCGAAAACGGCGCGCAGATCATCAGGTGCATCGAGACTGAAGAAGGTTCTGAGATTGACGTAACCGACCTTCTTGCCGCCATCGCCGATTATCTTGAGGCCATAGCGGTTGGAAACCGGATCGAGATAATAGTCGGCCTTCGTGACCGTAACCTGCCGCGAGGTTCCCGCACTGTCGATGATGTCGAGGCGCACGGTTACGCCCGCATCGCTCGCTCCGAGCGCTTCGTAAACGCGTCGCTCCTGAACGAGTGTAGTCACGCTTTCGCCATTGATCGAAGTAATTTCCGTACCCCGGTCTATCCCTGCCTTGAATGCCGGTCCGTCCTCGAACGCCTCGGCAATGAGCAGCCGGTTGTTCTCATCGAAACCGAGACGAATGCCGAGACCGGCGGTCTGGCCTTGCGCCGCGCGTTCCTCTTCCTCAATCGAGGTCAAGTACGTGAAATAACGGTCGCGGTTCTGCGCCCGCGCCGGCGCCACGAGCGCATCGATGTAACCCTGTACGGTGTTGAAGTTGCTCTTGGCGACGTTCTGAGCAACTAGGGTCGGGAACAGATAATACGTGTCGATAACGCTTTTCGCCCAGTCCTGCCGCGCGCTGAGCGTGCACTGCGAGGTCGGCGATGGCGTAGGGGTTACGCCGCCGCCCCCGCCGCCGATCGGGCCTGGCGAGCTCGATCCGGAATCGCCGCCGCCGCACGCGGTAAGCGCAACCGCCAGCGCGGCGCTGATGAAATAACGACCCTTGGACATACCCGATCCCTTGATTTTCGGCGCCACCTCCGCCGCGCAAAGATTTTGCGAGATGCTGCCCTGCGCCTGAACTGGCGGTGAGCAGCGCCCGCAACCACTTCGTTAGCAAAACTTTCCGGTAACGCCCACGCAAAGTGCGTTGAGCCGTAAATGGTGCATATTCGGAGCTTTCCCCTCGTAAAAGCGTAATCGTTGCTGCACAATGCGGGTTTGCTACCGACTTAAGCAGGATACCCTAACCGACCGATGACCAATACCTTACCGACATTTCTGGAACGCGCGCTGGGGAGCCCGCCCAAAGCTTCCCTTTCCATTGCCGAACTCGCGGACGAAAAAACCTTTGGCCGGTCCGGCTTTGCGCTTTCCAGTCCCGCTTTCGAGCAAGGCGAGATGCTCGATCCGTCCTTCACTGCAGGGGAAGAAGACGCCGTGGCGCCGCCAATGGAGTGGAACGCTCCGCCCCCGGGCACGCAGGAACTCGTGCTGATCGTTGAGGATGCCGACGGACCTGCGGACAGCGACGGAAAGGCCCAGTGTCACTGGCTTGTATGGGGATTGCCGGGACAAAAGGGTAAAATTCTCGAAGGAGAAACTCCGCCGCGGACCGGTAAGAACGCCAAAGGGAATTCGGAGTGGCTGCTGCCGGCGCCGTCCGCGGATGACGAACCGCATCGCTACGTCTTCCAGCTTTTCGCGCTGGACCTTCCGATGGTCGAAATGCCCGGCGCGCCGCGTGAGAAAATCGTCAGCGCGATGCGCGGACATGTTACCGCCGCGGCTCTGCTGGTCGGCAAGTTTGCCCCGGTTGAGGAAGACGAGGAACTCGATTGGGATGACGACGATAGCGTCTGAAACCCTGGTCTGACTTCATAGACGACAGAGATAACTTAGAAAGGAAATAGAAAATGGCAGGCAAGAACAACGCATTGCAGAAACCTGTTAACGTATCGCCGGAACTCGAGGAAGTCGTGGGCAAGGGTCCGATGACCCGCGCGCAGGTGACTTCAAAAGTCTGGGAATACATCAAGAAGAACGATCTCCAGGATTCGAACGACAAGCGTCAGATCAATCCCGACGACAAGCTCGGCAAGGTGATCGGCAAGGACCAGATCTCCATGTTCAAGATGACAGCGGCTGTTTCCAAGCACCTGTCCTGAACCGCATCAGCGCCGGCGGAATGGCCAATCGGTCGCTCCGCCGGCCCACAGCGCAAGCCAGATGAGCAGAGGCTGCACAAACATCCGCGGGACGTGGTAGGCGAGGTTCGGCCCGCCGCTCGGCTTCGCCAAGTCGATAAGCAGGTGATTGACGTTGGCCGGCCAGACGCAGAGCGCGTAGACCGCAAGGCCGATACCTGCCGCGGCGCGATAGCGCCTCGACCAAGGCTGCGCTAGCCCCGCCGCGCCAAGTATCTCTGCAATCCCGGTCAGCGCCACGACGATTTCGGGCGCAGGTACGAAAGACGGCATGATCGATAGGAACGGACCCGGCATCGCCAGATGCAGGACGCCCGCTGCGCCGTAAAAGATGACCAGCAGCCAGCGGGAAATTTCGCGCCAGTTCACGGTTGACCTTTACCGAGCAGCGCGATCCGATATGGGCCGGAGCGAGCGGACAGCGGCCTGCCTTTCCAGCTTAGCCTTACCTTGCCGCTGCGAACGAGGCAGTCGACCGCCTCATGAACGCGCTGCATTTCCCCGCGCCATTCTTCGTCACCGGCGAGCGAGCGAGCCGCCTCGCTGGGGCAGATCGTCGCGCCTTCCGAACGTTCGTCGAGGAGAGTCAGGATTGCCTTGTCAGCGCTACTGTCGCTCATGCTTTTCCTTTTCAGAGCCTCGAGGGTGCGTCATAAGCGCTCGGTGAATTACCGCCTGCTGCAGGGAACATCCAGAATGAGGCGCACACTTTGTGCATTGGCTCTGACCGCAACTCTGTCCTTTCCGCTATCGGCGCAAGAGGGTCGGACTTACCCCGTCGACAGGGCCGCAGCTGAACGAACCGCGAAGCGCGCGCTTGAACGCGCGCCCGTCTTCGACGGTCACAACGACGTGCCATGGCAGCTACGTGGCCGCTTCGATAACCAACTTCGGAGCTTCGATTTCGAAGACACGAGCAGCACAGCCGATGCCGAGACCGGCCGCGCCATGATGCACACCGATATCGCGCGCCTGCGCCAGGGAATGGTCGGCGCGCAGTTCTGGTCCGTCTATGTGCCCGCCAGTTTCTCCGAACCAGAAGCGGTACAAGCCACGCTGGAGCAGATGGACGTCGCGAAGCGCCTGATCGACCGCTACCCGGAAGCACTGGCGCTTGCGCGCACGGCGAACGACGTCGAAGCGGCTGTCAGGAAGAAGCGGATCGCCTCGCTGCTTGGTATGGAAGGCGGCCATTCGATCGGCTCCGACCTCGGTGTGTTGCGGCAAATGTACGATCTCGGCGCCCGCTACATGACGCTTACTCACTCGAAGAACACGCCATGGGCCGATGCCTCGACCGACGCTCCAGTGCACGACGGCCTTACCGATTTCGGCCGCGACGTGGTGCGCGAGATGAACCGGATCGGGATGCTCGTCGATCTCAGTCACGTCAGCGAAAAAGACGATGCTGGATGCGCTTGATGTTGCGCGAGCGCCGGTAATCTTCAGCCATTCAGGCGTTCGCTCTATCAACGCCCACCCACGCAACGTCCCCGACAGCGTTCTGTCCCGACTGCCCGCAAACGGCGGCGTGCTGATGGTTGTTGCCCTGCCCGCATTCCTGACCGAAGACGTGCGGCAATGGGGCGCATCGCGTAGCGCAGAGGAAGCGCGCCTCGCTTCGCTTTATTCCGGCGATCCGATGGAAGTCGAGCGTCTGCTCGCGCTTTGGGTCGAAGCGAACCCGGCACCGACCTCGACTATTTCCGACATGGCCGATCATATCGATCATGCTCGCCGCGTTGCCGGTATCGACCATATCGGCATCGGCGGTGACTATGACGGAATGCCGAGCGGTCCGGCGGGAATGGAGGATGTGACCGGCTACCCCGCATTGTTCGTCGAACTCGCCCGCCGAGGTTACTCGCAGGAAGATCTCGAGAAGATCGCGTACCGCAATATCCTCCGGGCGATGCGCGGCGCGGAAGCCTATTCGGAAAGCTTGGCGGGCGCACTGCCGATCGAAACGCAGTGACCCGCCCGCGGCGGCGGTAGCTCAGTCGCTTTTACAGGGATCGTGGCCCCAGTTCATGAGGCTGTAACGCCAGTCGCTGTTCTCGACATCGTCATCCGGCCCCTGCGCCTTGTGCCGGTGAATGTAGCCGACGACTTTCTGCATGTGCTCGTACTGATCGTCGGTCAGATCGGCTTTCTTGGTATTCTTGATTTCGACGATGCGGCGGCCTGATTTATGCCCGGTGCTTTCACCCGAATCGCTGTCGCCGACGGATTTCGATTCCTCGGTCTCCAGCCATTCCTCAAGCTCCTTCGGCTGCATGTTCACGCAGTCGTAGAAATTGTCGTAGACTTCGTCTTTCTTGTCGTCGTCCATCAGTCGTCGTCTTCGACATGGTCGGGCAGGCCATCGAGGTCGGTCGAGGCATAATCCTCGAGCTCGTCCTCGCTCATGCTGTCGTACATTTCCTTGGACGCACCTTGCAGGTCGCCGACCTTGGTTTCGCCGCGCTTAGCCGAAAGGGCCGCGCCGGCGGCGCGCTGCTGTGCTTTTGATTGGGCCGGCATCAGTCCTGCGCCTCCAGTTCGGAGCCGCGCTTCAGGACTTCGTCGCCGTCTTCCTGCTTGACGAGATAGGCGGGATTGTCTTCGTCACCGTCCTTGGTGATCTCGCTGCCCTGCAGCGTGCGGGTCACTTCGCGTTCGAAACGCTCTTTGATCTGGCCCTTGCCTTCGCCGTTGCCCCATTCCCACTTTACGTACTGGCCGGTTTGAAAGCTGTTCGAATTGCTCACCTCGGGTCTCCTGTAGTTTCTACAGAAGACCAATCACCAAGCTAGGGGGCAGGTTCCGCGATCGGATCTACATCGACCTGGTCAGCATCGTCGACCACAGCTTCGTCTTCGATAATTGAATCGATTTCTTCGCCGTCATTTTGCGAGGAAATCGTGCCGCTCATCGTGGCTTCTTCCTCTACGTCGCCCTGCGTCATAGCGGGAATGATCCACACGATGGAAAGCAGAAGTATGGCGAGCAGCGTTCCGATGGCGAGCACCCAGCGGCCTACGCCTTCCTTCGAGCCGGCGCTGACTTCCTGCTCGCTTACGTGAACTTCGTCGCCTTCGTTATGCATGTATAATTTCCCTCGCTGGCGGCAGTCGCCGCCTGTAACCAACTTACGGTCTTCTAGCGCAGTTGTTCCGCCGGTTGAAGCCTTCAATCCCGCAGCAATTCGTTGATGCCGGTTTTCTCGCGCGTCCTTGCATCGACCGTTTTCACGATTACTGCGCAGGCCAGTGAAGGGCCGCCCGCCGCGTCCGGAAGGGTGCCGGGCACCACCACCGAATAAGGCGGAACGTGCCCGCGGGTGATTTCGCCGGTCGCGCGGTTCACGATTTTCGTGGACTGGGTGATGAATACGCCCATCGCCACGACGCATCCTTCGCCCACGATGACGCCTTCCACGATTTCGCTTCGCGCACCGATGAAGCAGTTGTCGCCGATGATCGTGGGGTTGGCCTGCATGGGCTCAAGCACACCGCCGATGCCGGTTCCGGCCGAGATATGGCAGCCCTTGCCGATCTGCGCACAGGATCCGATCGACGCCCAGGTATCGACCATTGTGCCCTCGCCCACATAGGCTCCGATGTTGACGAAGCTCGGCATCAGCACGCAGCCGGGGGCAATATAACTGCCTTCACGCGCAATCGCGCCCGGCACCACGCGGAAACCGGCTTCGCGAAAGCGAGCATCGTCCCACCCGGCGAACTTGGACGGGACCTTGTCGAAGGCGGGATGACCTGCGCTGCCGCCGTCCATAACACGGTTGTCGTTCAGCCGGAACGAGAGCAGCACCGCTTTCTTGAGCCACTGGTTGACTGTCCACCCGCCGCTCCCGTCAGGCTCGGCCACGCGTCCCTCGCCGCTGTCGAGCATGGCAAGCGCGCGGTTGACAGCTTCGCGCCCGTCGGTGCTGCCTGGGCCGACTTCGCTCCGCTTTTCCCAAGCGGCTTCGATCGCGCTTTCCAGTTGCTCGCTCATGCTTCCGTTTCCTTCGTATTGTTTCGGGTGGCGCTAATGCGGCTTGCGCCCGTTGCCAAGACCATCGCCGCTTAGTGTTGGTGCATTCTTAACCAAGAGTTCATTAGAATGACGCGAGTTTCGCAGCCTTTCCATTCAAGGTAATCGCCGCCCATGTCCGCAAAGCCCGCCACTCCTTCCATTCTGCGCTTCGCGGCGATCCTCTCGCCCGCAATCCTGCTGGCGGCATGTGGGGGCGGCGGTAGCGGCGGCACCATCATCAGCACGCCTCCTCCCGCCCCGGCCCCGACGCCTACGCCGGTCCCTGCGCCTACCCCACCCCCGACCGGGTTCGAGACCGAGGAACTCAGCCGCTCGGATGGGCCGGAGTTTCACGGAGCGGTCACGCTGTGGCAGAACGGTATCACCGGCTCCGGTTCGACCATTGCCATTATCGATACGGGCATCGACACCGACAGCCCTGAGTTCGCCGGTCGGATCAGCGCCGCCTCGCAGGATGTCGCCGGCAACGAGTCTGTCGAGGCGGTTGACGATCATGGCACGAACATCGCCCTAATCGCGGCCGCGGCGCGCAACGATACCGGCGTAGTGGGCATTGCCTACGAGGCGAACATTCTCGCCCTGCGCACCGACCGTCCGGGATCGTGCAATGCGCAAAGCGACGAAGTGCTCGACGGGTGTATCTTTTTCGACAGCGACATCGCGCGCGGCGTCGATATCGCGGTGGCGAACGGTGCACGGGTCATCAACCTGTCGTTGGGCGGCTCGGCTCCTTCCACGTCCTTGCGCACTGCAATACGCCGCGCTGCGGAAGCGGGCGTGGTAATCGTCGTCGCCGCCGGGAATGCGGGCGACGGGAGCGATCCCGACATCGATCCGAACCAGCCCGATCCCTTCCCCGCCGAACTCATCACCGAAGCGCCCAACCACCTCATCATCGTCGGCTCGGTGGACGACAGCGGCACCATATCCAATTTCAGCAACCGCGCCGGCACCCTCGGCGGAAGTTTTATTACCGCTCGCGGCGAGCGGCTGTGCTGCGTCTACGAAAACGGCGTACTCCAGGTCACGCGCGAGGGCGGTTCGACATTCGTCACGCTGTTTTCAGGAACGAGCTTTTCGGCTCCGCAAGTGGCCGGAGCGGTCGCCTTGCTTGCCCAAGCCTTCCCCAATCTGACCGGTGCGGAAATCGTCGACCTGCTGCTCGACAACGCACGCGATGCCGGTGTGAGCGGCGTCGACGGTATCTACGGCACTGGCATTCTCGATATCGCTGCTGCCTTCCGCCCAAGCGGCTCGACCGCGATCGCCGGAACCCAGCGCACGTTCGGCGCCGGTGACGTAACCGCTATCGCTTCGCCTGCCATGGGCGACGCGCTGTCGGCGGGCTCGCTGAAGACGATCGTCACCGATGCCTACGATCGGCCATACGAAATAGACCTGGCTGCCGGCGGCCAGCGCGCGGCAATGCAGCCGCGACTTCACGGCGCGGTCGATCAGCCCATGCGCTCGCTCGCTGCTCAGCAGGGCGCTCTCGCCGTGGCCTTCACCGTGAACGGGCGCGCCTATGACCAACGCCGCACGCCGCTTGGCTTGTTGACGCTGGAAACTGGCGATGCCGAAAGCTCACGTGTGCTCGCCGCATCCGCTGCGATGAGCGTCGATCCCGCTACCAAGATCGGCTTCGCAATCGGCCAGCGCTCGGACGGACTGGTCGCGCGGCTGCAAGGCCAGTCGCGTCCAGCGTTCATGATTGCCGGCGAAGCGGGCGGCGAAGACGGGTTCGTGCGAATGGGCGACACCGCCTTCGCCCTGCGCCGTCAGGTCGGTAAATGGGGCGTCACCGTCAGCGGCGACGAAGGCGAAGTGCGGCTTTACGACAGCGCAGCGCGCGCAGGCCAGTTCGACTGGCTGAACCGCCCCTATTCGGTGTCCGGCTACGGCCTTTCCGCCGATCGGCGCTTCGGCGCGCTCGACACGGCGCTCGGTGTGACCTTCCTCGACGAAGAGGGCACGGTCCTGGGCGCGAAATTCAACGACACGCTCGGCATCGGCGGGGCGGAAACCCTGTTCCTTGACGCAAGCGCCGGCTGGAATTTCGCACCGCGCTGGCGCCTCGGCGGTAGCATGCGGCAGGGCTTTACGCGCGCCGATGCGGGCGGGCTGCTCGCAGGTACCACGAAACTGCAAACGCGCGCCTGGTCGCTCGACGTGACCCGGACCGGCACGTTCCAGCGCGGTGACAGCTTCGGCTTCCGCTTGTCGCAGCCGCTACGCGTCGAAAGGGGCGGGCTCGACCTCAGCGTGCCGGTCGATTTTGATTTCGGTACCGAAACTGCATCCTTCGCGAGCCGCCACCTGTCGCTCGCGCCCGAGGGCCGCGAGGTGATGGGTGAACTCGCATGGAGCGGCTGGCTCATGGGCGGCACCGCTAGCGCCAGCGCCTACTACCGCACCGATCCCGGTCATGTCGCCGACTACCCGGAAGACATGGGCGCACTCGTGCGCTGGAACCGGAGCTTCTAGGGCGCCCCCTCAGTCCATTCCCGCCGCTTTGGCGAAGCCGTAGGCGGTCTGCACCAGCGGAGCGACGCGTTCCGACATCTTCTTCGCGTGAGCGGAAGATGCAGTGCCGTCGATCACGCGCTTCTTGATGCCCTGGATGATACCTGCGAGCCGAAACAGGTTGTAGGCGAAATACCAGTCCATCGGCGGAACGGGATATCCGGTGCGCGCGACGTAGCGTTCGACCGCTTCGTCACGTGTCGGAATGCCGAGCGCCTCATGGTCAAGCCCGCCGATCCCAGCCCGTCCATCGGGCGGATTGACCCAGTTGAGCATCAGATAGGCGAAATCCGCGACCGGATCGCCCAGCGTCGAAAGCTCCCAGTCGAGCACTGCAAGAACCCGCGGCTCCGTCTTGTGGAAGATCATGTTGTCGAGCCGGTAGTCACCATGAACGATGCCATGCGCATGCTGTGGCGGGATCGTTTCGGGCAGCCACTCGATCAGCCGGTCCATTTCGGGAATGGTCTCGGTTTCCGATAGGCGGTACTGTTTCGACCAGCGGGCGACCTGGCGCGCGCAGTAATCCTCGCTCTTTCCGTAATCCGACAGGCCGATCGCTTCCGGGTCTTTCAGGTGAAGGTCCGCCATCGTGTCGATCATCGCATGGTACATCGCGCGGCGTTCTTCGGGCGCATAGTCAGGTAGCGCGCCGTTCCATAAATTGCGCCCGTCGGCGAGATCCATGACGAAGAACATCGAGCCGATGACGTCCGAGTCTTCGCATAGCCCATAGGTGCGCGGAACGGGAAAACCGGTCGGGCCGAGAGCCGACATCACCTTGTATTCGCGGTCCACCGCATGGGCTGATGGCAGCAGCTTGCCGAAGGGCTGCCGGCGCAGGACGTAGCTCTTGCCGGGCGTATCGATCCGGTAGGTGGGATTGCTTTGGCCGCCCTTGAACTTCGACAAAGAAAGCGGGCCTTCGAAGCCTTCGACATTCGCCTGCATCCATGACGTCAGCGAAGTTTCGTCGAGCTGGTCTTTTTCCGGAACATCGACCGTCCCGACCATCTCGCTTTCGTAATCGATCTTCGCCATCAGTCGAACACCACCACGCTGCGCGCGGTATGCCCGCCGCGCAGCTTATCGAAGCCCTCGTTAACCTGGTCGAGCGAGATACGCTCGGCGATAATAGTGTCGAGATCGAGGAGGCCGCGCATGTAGAAATCGACGAGCCGCGGCAGATCGACCGGGAACTGGTTCATCCCCATCAGCGCTCCCTGGAGCTTCTTGCTGGCCAGCAGATCGAGCGCGGAAAGGCCGACCTTGCAGTCGAGTGGCATCATGCCGAGGATCGTGGCTGTGCCGCCGCGGCGAAGCAGCTTCACCGCTAGATCAGCGGACGCCTGCCTTCCGACGGCTTCGATCGCGTGATGCACGCCCCCGCCGGTCAGCGCCATAACCTGCTTCGCCGCATCGTCCGCCATCGCATCGATGCTGTGCGTCGCGCCGAGTGTTTCGGCGAGTTCACGCTTTTCGGGCAGCGGGTCGAGCGCGATGACCTTGCCCGCCCCCGCAATCTTGGCCGCGTTGATCGCCGCGAGACCCACGCCGCCGCAGCCGACCACCGCGACGGTTTCGCCGGGGACGAGCTTGCAGGCGTTGAAAACCGCGCCCGCACCCGTCGTCACCGCGCAGCCAATGACCGCCGCCCTGTCGAAGGGCATATCCTTGTCGACCGAAACGCAGGCGTGCTCGTGGATGAGCATCTGTTCGGACAATGCCGACAGGTTGAGGAGCTGGTGCACGGGCGCGCCATCCGCGGACAGCCGCGGTGCGTCTTCCTTGCCGCGCTTCACCTCGCCGCTGACGCAAAGCGCCATGCGGCCCGTGACGCAGAACTCGCAGTGCCCGCAAAATGCGCTGAGGCAGGTTACGACGTGATCGCCCGGTTTGACCGTGCGAACCTCACTGCCGACCGCGCGCACCACGCCTGCGGCCTCGTGACCCGGCACGGCAGGCAGCGGATGCGGGTAATTGCCGTCGATGAAGTGCAGGTCCGAATGACACAGTCCGCAGGCCTTTGTGTCGATCAGCACTTCGTGCGCCGAAGGCTCGGCGAGTGATATGTCGCCGATCCTGAGCGGTTTTCCTGGTTCTTCGAGAATGGCGGCGCGTGGCATCTGTACTCCTTGACATAACTTTGCGGGGGCTGGCGGTCCGGTTCAGGCTCCGGCGGTGGCAGCCGCGCTGCCTGCACCGCTACCGGCAGCCTGACCTTCGCCCATGCCGCGCTTCTTCGGGCCGTCTTCGGGAGCGTGCTTGGCAAACTCGATCCGCGCGATGGAGCGGGCGTGAACCTCGTCCGGCCCGTCGGCGAGGCGCAGCGTGCGCTGGTGGGCGTAGGCCTTGGCAAGACCGTAATCGTTCGACACGCCGCCGCCGCCATGCGCTTGAATCGCATCGTCGATGATGCGCAGCGCCATGTTCGGCGCCTGCACCTTGATCATCGCGATTTCCTGTGCCGCGGCCTTGTTGCCGACCTTGTCCATCATGTCGGCGGCCTTGAGGCACAGCAGGCGCGTCATTTCAATGTCGATACGAGCCTGCGCGATCCGCTGCTCCCAGATCGAGTGCTTGTAGATCGGCTTGCCGAACGCTTCGCGCGACTGGAGGCGGCGCGCCATTTTGGCGATCGCTTCTTCCGCCACGCCGATGGTGCGCATACAGTGATGAATGCGGCCCGGTCCGAGGCGGCCTTGCGCGATCTCGAACCCGCGCCCTTCGCCAAGCAGCATGTTGCTCGCAGGAATGCGGACGTTGTCGAGCCTGATTTCCATGTGCCCGTGCGGTGCATCGTCGTAGCCGAATACGGGCAGATGCCGTTCGATCGTCACGCCTTCCGCATCGAGCGGCATGAGCACCATCGATTGTTGCTGGTGGCGGTTCGCCTCGAAATCGGTCTTGCCCATGACGATCGCGACCTTGCAGCGCGGATCGCCCGCACCGCTCGACCACCATTTGCGGCCGTTGATCACGTAGTCGTCGCCGTCGCGCTTAATATGCGTTTCGATATTTGTCGCGTCGGAAGATGCAACGTCCGGCTCCGTCATCAGGAAAGCGGAGCGGATTTCGCCCGCCATCAGCGGCTTCAGCCACTCATCCTTCTGTTCGCGCGTACCGTAACGGTGCAGCACTTCCATGTTGCCGGTGTCGGGCGCGGAGCAGTTGAAGACCTCGCTCGCCCAGCCGATGCGGCCCATCTCCTCGGCACACAGCGCATATTCGAGATTGGTGAGGCCCGGCCCTTCGAACTCGAAGCTCTCGTCGACATGATGGTGGCTGTCGTTGCGCGGCGGCATGAACAGGTTCCAGATACCGGCGTCCTTGGCTTTCGCCTTCACGTCCTCCACGATCTGGATGACCTTCCAGCGATCGCCCTCGGCATCCTGCTCGTTATAGGTCGGTACGTTCGGGCGTACGTTCGCCTCGATGAAGTCGCGCACCCGGTTCCGCCAGTGCTCCTGCCGTTCGGTGGGCTGAAAATCCATGCGCGTATCCTCTCGTAATTGTGCAATTGTCAGGCAACTCTGACAGAGCGCAAAGGCCGCGCCAACCCCGGATTTTCGTGTGCTGTTCGCCCGCGGTGACTAGCGTGGCAGCCGATGCGGCGGTTCCGTAGCGTCGGCAGCTTTTCGCAAAGCGGCAACGCGCGCCTCATGTTCGGCCTGTCCGATCGGAAAGCGCCCCAACCAGAAGGCGCAAACGACCGCGAGAACAAAACTCGCAGCCACATACAGCAGAATCATCTCGTTCAGAACTGCGCCCGGAACGCTGCCCGGCTGAGCGCGCGTGACGAGCTCGGACGCTGCGATGATCTGCCCGGTCAGGAAGATGCCTATTCCGGTCGCGCATTTCTGCACGAGCCAGTTGCCCGAATAGAACGCACCCTCGGCCCGTTGCCCCGTGCGCTCCTGATACGCCTCGACGATTTCCGCGACCATCGAACTGGCCGATATCATCACCACGATGCCCAGCATGTTGCCGAGAACGAGGAACGCGTAGAAGCCGAGCGTCGAGACAAGCGTACCCGCCTCCGGCCAAAGGTCCGCCACGAACAGCAGATAGGGCGTCATTCCGAACGCCGCCGCGCCGAGCGAGCCGATCACCGCGCTTTTCGGCTTGCCGAACCGGCGGTGTAGCGGCCCGACGATGAAGAACATGCCGATTACGCTCAGGAACAGTGCGAGCGGATAGGCGGTCAGCGCTCCGCCTTCGAGCTGCCAGACGAACAGGTTTACATACTGGCTGATCGAGAACGTCAGCCCCTGCGTAATGTAAGCGGCCAGACCGCCGGCAGCGAAGATCAGGAACGCGCGCTCGCTGAATGCCTGTTTGATTTCGGCAAAGGCATTCGCGAAGCTGAGCGGTCCCGGCTTGTGTTCGGGCAGACCGGCCACGAGCGAATGCTGCCCCCAGGCAGACCCGATGACCGAAACCGCCATGATGACCGCTCCGCAGATGCCGAAGGCCGCGTAACCGTCCGCTTCGAGCAGTCCGTCCTGCCCCGGCATGAACACCGTGTAAGCCAGCACCATCATGCTGAGCCCGCCGAGCCAGCCCGCGAGATAGCGATAGCGGAACAGCGTCGTGCGCTCGACATAGTCGTCGGTGATTTCCGGAACGAGACTGACCGACGGCACTTCGCAGGCCGACAGCAGCAAGCGTACCGCGACCGCTACGGCGAGAAGCCCGCCCGCGCTCGGCGCATCCCCGCCCGGCGGCGACCATAGCAATATCCATGCAATCGCCAGCGGGATCGGAGCGGCGTAAAGCCACGGCAATCGCCTGCCCCACCGGGTATAGGTCCGGTCGGAAAGGTAGCCGAGAAGCGGATCGACCACCGCGTCAATCAGCAGCGCGGCGAACAGTATCTGTCCGACCGTTCCGGCGTCCATTCCCAAAACCTGATTGTAGTAGATGAGGAGGAAGAAGGAGAAGCCGCTGTCCTTCACGCCGAAAGCCGCCGCGCCGAACCCGTGAATCACCTTCAGCCGCATGGGCAGGCGGCCGGCCACCCGCCCCGCTATGATTTCGCTCCGACCAACATGAAATGTCCCAAGCCGCTCTCCTCTGACAGCGCTTTCAAGCCTATCGGGCCTGCCGCCAGCGTCAAATGCATTTAGCCTGACGTTACGGCATGGCAGGCGTTGCCAGAACAGCGAGGATATTCGCCGCGAAAGGCGCTTGCGGCGACTCCCGAAAAGGGCTTACGTTACCGTCAAGTTCCGCGTCGCGCTGCCTTTCTGGCGGCTGCAAAGTGGATAGACCGTCAAGAGAGGAATACGCCATGGCCGACGATCTCGAACAGTTCCGCAGCGAAGTCCGCAGCTGGCTCGAAGCCAACTGCCCCGAAGAAATGCGCCAGCCCGTGCGCGACGAGCGCGACGTCTACTGGGGCGGGCGCAATGCCAGCTTCAAGAGCGACGCGCAAAAGCAGTGGTTCGAAGCCTGCCGGGACAAGGGATACACCGTTCCCGAATGGCCGAAGGAATACGGCGGCGCTGGCCTTTCGCCGGCAGAAGGCAAGATTTTCCGGCAGGAAATGGCCGCCATCAATGCGCGCCCGCCGCTATCGAGCTTCGGCATCTGGATGCTCGGCCCGGCGCTGCTACACTTCGGCACGGAAGGCCAGAAGCAGCGCTTCCTTAATGAGATCGCGCGGGGCGAAATCCGCTGGTGCCAGGGTTATAGCGAGCCGGGCAGCGGCAGCGACCTCGTGTCCATGCAGACCTACGGCGAGGACAAGGGCGATCACTGGATCGTCAACGGTCAGAAGATCTGGACCTCCTACGCCGACGAAGCCGACTGGATCTTCTGCCTCGTCCGCACGGACAAGGAGAACAAGTACCAGGGCATCACCTTCATGCTGTTCGACATGGAGAACCAGGGCGTTTCGACCAAGCCGATCCTACTTATAAGCGGCAATTCGCCGTTCTGCGAGACTTTCATGGACGACGTGAAAGTCCCCAAAAGCTACGGCGAGGACATTCCGGCCTATGTCGGCGAGGTCAACCGCGGCTGGGACGTTGCGAAATATTTGCTCGGCCACGAGCGCGAGATGATTTCCGCAACCGGCGGCGGCGACCGCGCGTCTTCGCTCGGCTCCGTAACTTCGCGCCAGGGCGAGCTCGATCCGGTGCTGCGCGCCGAAATGGCGATGTTCGACGTCGATGCGCTTTCCTTCACCGCGATGAGCGAGAAGTTCATGGACGAACTCAAGGCGAACAAGGGCCATCCCGCCCAGCCGAACATGCTTAAATACGCCGGTACCGAGCTGAACAAGCGCCGTCACGAACTGCTGATGGCGGCCGGCGGCAGTGCGGCGCTCGAATGGGATAGCGAGGAATCGGGCGGCGGCAAGACGGCGCGCAGCTGGCTCCGCACCAAGGCCAACAGCATCGAAGGCGGTACGAGCGAAGTGATGCTCAACGTCATCTCGAAGCGCATCCTCGAGCTGCCGGGCGGATAAATCAAACTCCCCTCCCGCTGGCGGGAGGGGTCGAGGGTGGGCTGACATGAGGCTCCCACCCCGCTGCGACTAGGCGGCAAGCCGCCAAGTCTCACTGCCCCTTCCCATCAGGAGGGGACTTGGAGAAAAAAATGCCACTTTATCACGACGACGATCAGGCGATGCTGGCCGACAGCGCATCGCAGTTCATGCGCGAAGAAGGCGCGATCAACAAACAGCTGCGCCACTGGCGCGACCGGGACTGCAAGGACGGTTTCGGCCACGGCCTCTGGGAACAGTTCGGCGAGATGGGCTTCACCGGAATGCTGGTGGACGAGGATGACGGCGGGCTCGGCATGGGTCACGTCGAGGCAGCCATCGTGCTCGAAGAGATCGGGCGGAACCTCACTCCCTCCCCGTTCCTCGCGTCTTCCGTTCTGGCCGCGACGGCTCTGAAGCATGGCAGCGAAGATCTTCGCTCGCGCTGGCTCCCCGGCCTGATCGAAGGCAAGAGCGTGTTCACCGTCGCCATCGACGAAGGTCCGAAGCACAACCCGCAGCGCATCGGCTGCAAGGCCGAGAAATCGGGCAACGGCTTCAAGCTGAACGGCAAGAAGGCATTCGTCCTTCATGGCGCGAGCGCCGACATGATGGTGGTTGCCGCGCGCACCTCCGGCAGCGACGACGACACCGACGGGGTCACCCTGTTCGCCGTCCCCAAGGACACGAGCGGCATCGAACATGACGCTCGGCGGCTGGTCGATAGCTCGATGGCGACGCACACCAGTTTCGACGACGTCGAACTCGACGGCGACGCAGTCATCGGCGAAGTCGACGGCGGGCGCGAAATCCTGAACGCGATGCTTGACGCGGGCCGGGTCGGCGCAGCGGCCGAAGGTGTCGGCGTTGCGCGCGGGGCGATGGACATGACCGTCGACTACCTCAAACAGCGCAAGCAGTTCGGTAAGACGATCGGCGAGTTCCAGGCGCTGCAGCACCGCGCCGCACATCTTTATGCCGAAGTCGAAATCGCCCGTGCCGTCACCATCAAGGCGGCGCAGCTTCTCGACGGCGGCAGCGAAAAGGCCGAGCTGATGGCGAGCGTCGCCAAGGCAAAGGTCGCCAAGGCCGCCGGCCTCGCCGTGCGCGAAGGCGTACAGATGCACGGCGGGATCGGCATGACCGACGAATACGACATCGGCCTCTATATGAAGCGCGACCGCGCGTTGCAGGAGTTCCTCGGCGACCAGTACTACCACGCCGAACGCGTCGCGCAGTTGAGCGGATACTAATCCGCAGGTCAAAGACACCGGGAGAGAGAATATGATGAACCTAACCGACCTGTTCGGTCTCGAAAGGCGCGTGGCGCTCGTCACCGGCGGCAGCCGCGGCATCGGCAAGATGATCGTGGAAGGCCTGCTCGAAGCGGGCTGCGCGCGCGTCTACATCGTCGCCCGCAAGAAGGAGCAGGTGGATGAAACCAGCGCCGAACTTGGCGACAAGGTCGTGGGCCTGATCGGCGATCTCAGCCAGTTGGACGGGATTACGGCATTGGCGGACGAATTGAAGTCGCGCGAAGACAAGCTCGATATCCTCGTCAACAATGCAGGAGCCGCTTGGGGCGAACCGTTCGAGGACTTTACCGAAGCCGGCTGGGACCGGACGATGGACCTCAACGTCAAGACGCCGTTCTTCCTGACGCAGAAGCTGCTGCCACTCTTGAAGGCGGCGGCGAGCGAAGACCGCCCGGCCAAGGTGCTGATGATCGCCAGCATCGACGGGATGAAGAGCAATCCGTGGCCGACCTATCCCTATCAGGCATCGAAGGCGGGTCTCATTCACCTGACCCGCCGCATGGCGGCGGAGTTGATCGGCCAGAACATCGTCGTAAACGGCATCGGTCCGGGCGCTTTCCCGAGCGCGATGAACCGCGCTGCGCGCGACAATGCCGACCGGGTCAAGAAGGGCATTCCCGCCCGCCGTGTGGGCGTGAGCGAGGACATGGCCGCAGGCGCGATCTACCTTCTCAGCCGGGCGGGCGACTATGTGGTCGGCACGACGATCCCGATCGACGGCGGCGTGGTCAATGCGAACATCGGCGCAGGAAACTTCGTCGATCCATCGGGCGACTGACGATCGCGCGCGAACTCACCACCGTCGTCGAGGGCATCCATTTCGGCGAAGGTCCGCGCTGGCATGACCGCCGGCTGTGGTTCTCCGACTTCTATGCCCACACGGTCTATTCGGTCGGCGAAAACGGCGGCGACCTGAGGGCCGAACTCGAACTGGATGACCAACCCTCCGGCCTTGGCTGGATGCCCGACGGATCGCTGCTCGTCGTGTCGATGACGCGGCAGCAGGTCTGGCGGCGCTGGCCGGACGGGCGGCTGGAACTGCACGCGGACCTGTCCGATCTTGCTGGCTTCTGGTGCAACGACATGGCCGTGGACGCGCAGGGCCGCGCTTACGTCGGCAATTTCGGCTTCGATCTCGACCGGGCGTTGACGGAAAAAGGCCCGGAATGGGTCCAGGCGAACGGCGCGAAAACGCAGCTTGCGCTCGTTGAGCCCGACGGTTCGGTTTCGAGCGCGGCGGGCGAAGAGCGGTTCTTCTTCCCCAACGGCACCGTCATTACGCCGGACGGCAAAACCCTCATCGTAGCCGAGACGCTGGCAGGCCAGCTTACCGCACTGGATATCGGGACAGACGGCACGCTCGCAAACCGCCGCATTTGGGCCGATACTGCACCGCGGCTGCCCGACGGCATATGCCTCGATGCCGAAGGCGCGGTCTGGATCGCCAACGCCCTCGCCCCCGCATGCGTGCGCTACGGCGAAGGCGGCGAAGTGCTGGATATCGTCGAGACGGGCGAGCTCAATTGCTACGCCTGCATGCTCGGCGGAGCGGACGGGCGCACGCTGTTCATGGTCGTGGCGCCTACTTCGCACCGCGATGCGGCAAGCTCGGCAAAGAACGGTGAAATACTGGCTTGCAAGGTCGACGTAGCGCGAGCGGGCCGGCCCTGAGGCGTCCGCGCTACCGCGTCAATTCACGCACGAAGTCGATGAGTCCGGTCTGCCGCTGGCGCTTCATCCGCTCGGCTTCCAGGATCTCGCGCACCTTCGCAAAGCATAGCTGCGCGTCCTCATTGATGACGACGTAGTCGTAGGCGTCCCAGTGGCTGATTTCGGAGCGTGCCCGCTCCATTCGCGCAGCAATGACTTCCTCGCTGTCGGTTCCGCGCGAGCGCAGACGGCTTTCAAGTTCGGCGATGCTCGGGGGCAGGATGAATACGCGCACGACGTCCTGCTGATCCTTCTGAAAAAGCTGCTGCGTGCCCTGCCAGTCGATGTCGAACAGGAAGTCCTGCCCTTCCTTCAGCCCGCTGCGGATGCGGCCCTTCGGCGTGCCGTAGCGATAGCCGAAGACATGCGCCCATTCGTAAAAGTCGTCTTCCGCGACCATGCGGTCGAACTCGGCATCGTTCACGAAGTAATAGTGAACTCCGTCGATCTCGCCCGGACGCGGCGCGCGGGTCGTAACGGATACGGAGAGTTTGATCGCCTCGTCCGCTTCCAGCAGCATGCGCGAAATCGTGGTCTTGCCTGCGCCAGAAGGCGAAGACAGGATAAACATCAGCCCGCGGCGATGCAGCGTATCGGGAAGGGAAGCGGCCATGCGTGCCTTTGCACCGGCATGGCCCGTTAAATCAAGTCCGCGAACAGGCCAGAATCAAATCGCGCTGTCGGGATCGGCCTGTTTACGCAGCGTCTTGTCGCCCTCACGTCGCGATTTGCGCTTCGAGTGGCTGCGATCGAAGATGGTCTTGGCGAGCAGCCCGCCACCGACGAGCAGCGCGCCCGGGATGGATTTCGTCGCTACCTTGGTTACGCCGTAGGCAGCAAGCGTGTGGACGAGCGAGCGGTTCTCGACCGCGTCCTTCGCGAACTGGCTGCCGTATTTCTTGCCGACGATCCCCTTTTCCATGGTCAGCCGTGCAAGGCGACCGACACTGCGAAGAAGGATGTCGTTAATGAACAGGTTGGTTGCCGGGTTGGTGCTCGGTCCGGGGACGGTGTTGCGATCGGAAACTTCGTCCGCCGCATGAGCGACGCGTCGCCCGCCTCGGTCAGTGATGTGATTGGGTTTTGCCATGTGCCTTTTCCCTGCAAACGCACCGGCATCGATGGCCGATACTTATTTCTTGCGGCCGAAATCCACCGTCACGACGTTGGAGCCGTCTTCACTTTCACCAATGGATGGCTCGCCTGCAGGTTCCGCCCCGTCATTGCCCGCGGGGTCCACGACTTCGCTCGGCAAGGCTTCCTCGCTGGTCTGGAACTGGAGGCCGAAGTCGACTGCCGGATCGACGAATTGCGTAATCGCGGCGTAGGGAATGGAAAGGTTCGATGCGATCTGGTTGAAGCTGAGACCGACCGAGAAGCCTTCTTCCCCGACCTTCAGGTCCCAGAACTTGTTCTGCAGCACGATGGTCATCTCGTCCGGGAATCGCTCGCGCAGGTGGCCCGGGATGTCCACGCCCGCGGCATGGGTCTTGAAGGTGATGTAGAAATGATGCGCCCCGGGCAGGTCGCCGCCGGTGGATTCGATCTCGCCGAGCACGCGCCCGACCACGGCGCGCAAGGCTTCCTGCACGATGGAATCGTAGGGAATGAGGCTGTCGGGCGTGTCTTCGCTCATGCCGCAACAGGTGGCGCGCACGGTCCGTTCGGTCAAGCGCGAATGCTTGCGAAGACGCGATTTGTGCCTATAGCGCTTGCCTCATGCGAACAGGCCAAATCTCCCGCAAGACCGCAGAAACCGCGATCGAAGTGACTGTCGATCTGGACGGTACGGGCGCTTATGACGTGTCCACCGGCATTGGCTTTCTCGACCACATGGTGGAGCAGTTCAGCCGCCATTCGCTGATCGACGTGACACTGGAAGTCGATGGCGATCTGCATATCGACCAGCACCACACCACCGAGGACAGCGCGCTTGCGCTCGGCCAGGCTCTGGCGCAGGCGCTGGGCGACAAGGCTGGCATCGGGCGTTACGGCACGGCCTATTCGCCGATGGACGAAACGCTGGCGCGCGTCGCGCTCGATATCTCGGGACGTCCCTATCTCGTGTGGAAAGCCGGTTTCACGCAGGAGAAGCTGGGCGAATGGGATACCGAGCTGATCGAGCACTGGTTCCATTCGGTCGCGCAGACGGCGGGCATCACGCTGCACTGCGAACTCATCTACGGCCAGAACAACCACCATATCTGCGAGGCGCTGTACAAGGGCTTTGCGCGCGCGATGCGGCAGGCGGTCGAACGCGACCCGCGCAAGGGCGACGCCGTGCCCAGCACCAAGGGCCAACTCGGTGGGTAATTCGGTTGCGCTGATCGATTACGGCGCGGGCAATCTTCATTCGGTCGAAAATGCGCTTCGCAAGGTGGGCGCAGAGGTCAACGTCACCGCGGACAGCGACGTGGTCGCGCGGGCCGAGCGGATCATCCTGCCCGGCGTGGGCAGTTTCAAGTCATGCGCTGAAGGCCTGCGCGCCGTCGATGGCATGGTCGAAGCAATGGAAAGCCGCGCACTTAGTGGCGGCGTTCCCTTCCTCGGCATCTGCGTCGGGATGCAGCTGCTCGCGACGCGAGGCCTCGAACACGATACCACCGACGGGCTCGACTGGATCTCGGGCGATGTCGAGCTGATCGAGCCGGACGATCCGAAGGTAAAGGTTCCGCACATGGGCTGGAACGACGTCGGCCTGACGCCTCATGCGCACGGCAACGAGGTCGTGCAGCCCGGCGAGGCCTATTTCCTCCACTCCTACCGCTTCCACGCGGAGGACGGTGCGGACATCGTCGCGATGACCGACCACGGCGGCGGAATCGTCGCAGCAGTCGGGCGCGACAATTTGCTCGGCGTGCAATTTCACCCCGAAAAGAGCCAGGCCTACGGGCTCGACCTGCTATCCCGCTTTCTGGAGTGGAACCCGTGATTGTATTTCCCGCCATCGACCTCAAGAACGGTGAAGTCGTACGGCTTTCCGAAGGCGATATGGACCGCGCGACCGTCTACGGCGACGATCCGGCGGCGCAGGCGATGCTGTTCGCCGAAGCTGGCGCCGAGTATCTCCACGTCGTCGATCTCGACGGAGCCTTCGCCGGCGAAAGCCGCAACCGCGAGGCGGTCGAAGCCATCGTGGAACGCTTCCCGGGACACGTGCAACTCGGCGGCGGCATTCGCGATGCCAAGGCGGTCGAAGGCTGGTTCACCCTCGGGGTCTCGCGCATCGTCATCGGCTCCGCCGCGCTCAAGAACCCGGAATTCGTGAAGGACATGGCGCGGGAGTGGGAGAACGGCATCGTCGTCGCAGTGGACGCCAAGGACGGAATGGTCGCCGCCGAAGGTTGGGCCGAAGTATCGGACGTGCCGGTGGCCGATCTGGCGCGCCGGTTCGAGGATGCGGGGGTTGCCGCCCTGCTCTTCACCGACATCGGCCGCGACGGAATGCTCAAAGGCGTGAACATCGACGCGACGCTCGAACTGGCCCGGCGTGTGGACATCCCGGTCATCGCGAGCGGCGGGGTGAAAGGCCTCGACGACATTCACGTTCTGTCGCTGCACGCGAAAGACGGGATCGAAGGCGTCATTACCGGCCGCGCGTTGTACGAGGGACGGCTGGACCTTGCTGCCGCGATTGCGATGGCAAGCAGATGACCGTCCGCATCCGCGTCATTCCCTGCCTCGACGTTGCCGACGGGCGCGTGGTCAAGGGCGTGAATTTCGTCGATCTGCAGGACGCGGGCGATCCGGTCGAGCAGGCGCAGGCCTATGACCGCGCGGGGGCGGACGAGCTGTGCTTCCTAGACATTTCCGCCAGCCATGAGGGGCGTGGCACGCTGCTCGACATGGTCCGGCGCACGGCGGAAGTCTGCTTCATGCCGCTGACCGTCGGCGGCGGAGTGCGGAGTGTCGAGGACGCGCGCGCGTTGCTACTTGCCGGAGCGGACAAGGTCGCGGTCAACTCCGCTGCCGTCACTAGGCCCGAACTGGTGCGAGAAATCGCCGAGAAGTTCGGCAGCCAGTGCGTCGTCGCCAGCGTCGATGCGCGCGCCGCGACGACTGCCGAGGGCGAACGCTTCCGCGGCTGGGAAATCTACACCCACGGCGGGCGCAAACCGACCGGGATCGACGCGGTGGATCATGCAGTCCGCCTCGCCGAACTGGGGGCAGGAGAACTTCTCGTCACCTCGATGGACGGCGACGGAACCAGAGCAGGTTACGACCTCGAACTGACCCGCGCCATCGCAGACAGCGTTTCCGTGCCGGTCATTGCGAGCGGCGGCGTCGGAAAGCTTGAGCATCTTGTCGAAGGAGTGACCCGGGGTCACGCGAGCGCGGTCCTTGCCGCCTCGATCTTCCACTTCGGCCAGCACAGCGTGAAGGAAGCCCACGCCGCTTTGCGCGCAGCGGGGCTGCCTGCGCGCGGTTGACGCCGCGCTCGGTGCATTTGATATAGCCTTATGAACACTTTGACCCGCCTTGAGGACACGATTGCGCAGCGGCTTTCCGCAGATCCGGACAGCAGCTACGTCGCGCGGCTGAATGCCGCCGGTGCGCCGAAAATGGCGCAGAAGCTGGGTGAGGAGGCGACCGAAACGGTCATCGCCGCCGTCGCCGGGTCGAAGGCGGACCTGATCAGCGAAAGCGCCGACCTGCTGTTCCATCTGCTCGTCCTGCTCGGCGCGAAGGGCGTGGCGCTGAACGAGGTGATGGCCGAACTCGACCGGCGCGAGGGGACTTCGGGCCTCGACGAGAAAGCCAATAGGAGCGCGCAATGACGGTCGATGCGACGAAGCCTTACGACGACGACAATATCTTCGCGAAAATACTGCGCGGGGAAATACCGTCCACCAAGGTCTACGAGGATGAGTGGGCCTTTGCGTTCGAGGATATCAATCCGCAGGCAAAGCTACACATCCTCGTAATTCCGAAAGCCAACTATGTGAGCTGGGACGATTTTTCGGCACGCGCTTCCGACAGCGAGATCGCCGGTTTCATCCGCGCGGTTGGTCATGTTGCTCGGGAGCACGATCTCGTCGAGCCCGGCTACCGCCTGCTCGCCAATGTCGGCCACTATGCGGGACAGGAAGTGCCGCACCTTCACGTGCATCTGTTCGGGCGGCAGCCGCTCGGACCGATGATCGCGAAATAGCATCGTTTCGCCGCACATGGCCATAAGGCTTAACTCTTCGGCTTGTAGGGCGATTCCGGCTTTTGCTAACCGCCGGGGCCAGTTATGAACGCCAGGCCCTCTCCGCCCGATGGACTGATCGACGGTTCGCGGCATCTCTACGCGGTGCGGGTGTATTACGAGGATACCGACCTGTCCGGCATCACCTATCATACCAATTACCTGTGCTGGTTCGAGCGGGCACGCTCAGACTTGCTGCGCCGGCTCGGCATCGACCAGCGCGCCGCGATTGAAGCGGGTGACGGCGCCTACGCGGTGGCGGATTTGGCCATCCGCTATGCCTCGCCCGCGAAGCTCGACGACGACGTGCTGATCGAAACCACGGCGGAGGACATTCGCGGCGCAAGCTGCACGATGCGGCAGCGCGCCTTTCGCGGCGACACGCTGCTCGCGGAAGCCGACGTGCGCGCCGCCTTCCTTTCTCCCGGCGGGCGCCCCCGCCGCCAGCCCGATGCATGGCGCGATGCCTTTGCCGCCTTCGCCTCTGGCAGTTTCACTTCAGAAAACGGATAAACATGATCGCCTTACTGCCTGAACTCTCGGTCAATTTCGTTGCGAGCGCGCCGGTCAGCCTCGACCCGCTGCGACTGTTCCTCGACGCTGACATCGTCGTGAAGATCGTTATGGCCGGACTGCTCCTCGCGAGCGTCTGGTCGTGGGCGATCATCGTCTCGTTCATCACCCGCATGGGCCGCCTCAAGCACGCTTCGCGGCAGTTCGAGGACAAGTTCTGGGACGCCGCGGATGTCGACCGCTTCATGTCCGAGCGCCGCAGCAAGGCGACGCCGAGCGCCCGGGTCGCCGATATGGCGGTCAAGGAATGGCGACGCTCGATGAGCAGCGAAAGCGGCGCAGTCGGTAGCCGCGATCCGCAGGCGATGCGCGAGCGGATCGGGATCGCGATGAACAGCCAGGTAGCCGTTGAGGCAGACGCGCTTGCCGACCGGCTGAACTTCCTCGCGACCACCGGTTCCGTCGCGCCGTTCGTCGGCCTGTTCGGCACGGTCTGGGGCATCATGAACAGCTTCTTCCAGATCGGCATCCAGGAAAACAGCTCGCTCGCAGTCGTCGCGCCCGGTATTTCCGAAGCGCTGTTCGCCACGGCGATCGGTCTGTTCGCAGCCATTCCGGCCGTCATCGCCTACAACCGTTTCAGCCATGAGGTGAACCGCTTCGAAGCGCGCCTCGGCAGGTTTGCGGACGCCGTCCATGCCTCGCTGACGCGGCAGCTGGAGCGCCGCTGATGGCAATGGGTCTGCATACCTCGTCGCGGTCGGGGCGCAATTCGCGCCGCGCCCCGATGGCGGAAATCAACGTTACGCCGCTGGTCGACGTGATGCTGGTGCTGCTCATCATCTTCATGGTGACCGCGCCGCTCCTGACCGCCGGCGTTCCGGTCGAGCTTCCCGAGAGCCGCGCCAATCCGCTGACGAACGAGCAGCAATCGCTGGTGCTCTCGATGGATGCGACCGGCGGCATCTATCTCGACGACGAACAGCTTGGTCCGGGCGAACTGCCTGATCGCCTCGTCGCGATCACGCCAGACGGCTCGGGCCGCTTGCCCGACATTACACTGCGCGCGGATCGCACACTCCCTTACGGCAACGTCATGGCCGTCATGGGCGAGCTTAACCGCGCCGGGTTCAACTCAATCTCGCTGGTCACCAGCGGTTCAGTAACCCCGCCATAGGCGAAGCCGGTATGGCCAGCATGTCCTATTCGCCGCAGCGCAGCTACCGCCGGGACGAGATGGTCGGCCTCGGCGTGGCTGCGGCTGCGCATGTCGCGTTGTTCGCTTTCCTTCTGCTGCAGCCGGAGCGCGACAGCACGATCGAAGCGCCAGAGCGTATGACGGTCAACCTGACGGAGGACATAGGTCTCGAAGCAGCAGCTCCGATACCCGTGCCCGAAAGCCGTGCGGCAATTGCGCCTACGCTGTCCGACACTCCGCCCGTTCCGCGCGAAGCGGCGCCGCCCCCGGTGCCTACGCCGGAGCGTGCGGTCACGCAGCCGAGACCTTCGCCGCCGACTGAACGCGCCGTACCGCAGCCGCGACCAGCCGCACCCTCGCAGCCGCGACAGACGCAGCGTGCAGAACCTCGTCAGCAGCCGCGCAGCCAGGAAGGCGGCGCGAGCCGGATCGGCAACGACTTCCTCGCCGGTGCGGGGGCGAGCACGACCACGCAGGAAACGCGCAGCCCGGGCCAGATCAGCGGCCGGGCGCAGGCCTCGCTGCTTCAGGGGATTACCCGTGAGGTCAAGCCGCATTGGCAGCCACCTTCCGGCCCCGATGTCGAAGCTATCGTCAGCACCGTCCGCTTCAACCTCAATCCCGACGGCTCACTCGCCGGGCGGCCTACCGTCGTGAGGCAGACCGGCATCAACGACACCAACCGCGCGCAGGCTAGCCGTCACAGCGAACAGGCCATCCGCGCGGTACAGCTTGCCGCCCCCTTCGATTTGCCCGAAGAATATTATTCGGCATGGAAACGCGTAACCTTGAGCTTCGATTGGAAACTCTCGCAATGAAACATACTCTTCTCGCATTCACCGCCCTGATCGTAGCGCCGCTCGCATCAACCGCTTACGCTCAGGACCTTGGCGAAGCCCCACCGCCCGTGCAAGACGTCGAGCAAACGCAAGTCGAAGCCGGCGATGACGTGGACGACGGCGGCTTGACTGGCTCGGTTTCGTTCGAAGGCAATCTCGACGACCTCGGCATCGCCATTCCCGCTTTTGCGACCGATCGCAACGTCCCAACTACAGCAAACGCCAACGGCACGGCGGCTCTCGGCGAGGAACTGGCGCGGGTCATTACCGCCGACCTTCGCAACAACGGCCTGTTCGAACCCACCGGTCCGGATGCACTTCCGAAGCCGACGTTTGCGAACATTACCTCGCCCGCGTGGACCAACTGGACGAGCCGCGGCGCGGAAATGCTGGTGCACGGCTATGTACAGGCGCGCGGTGACGGACGACTGACGGTCGGCTGCTACCTTTACGATCTCGAGCTGAAAAACCAGCTGGTGCGCGAAGGCTGGGTCGTGCAGCCGTCGGAATGGCGGCGCGCAGCACATAAATGCGCCGACCTCATCTATTCGCGCCTGACCGGCGAAAGCCCCTTTTTCGATAGCCGTATCGCTTACATCGCGGAAACCGGTCCGAAGGGGAACCGCACCAAGCGTCTCGCTATCATGGACAGCGACGGGGCGAACCACCGCTTCATTACGACCGGGCGTTCCACCGCGCTGACGCCGCGCTATTCTCCCGACTACAGCCAGCTTCTCTACCTCTCCTACGTCGACGGCAATCCGCGCATCTACGTCTACGATATCGGGACCGGAAAGCAGCGACTGGTGGTCGAGAACAAGAACCCGACCATTGCTCCGCGCTGGTCGCCGGATGGCCGTAACATCCTGTTTTCTATGGCGGTGAGCGGCAACACCGACATCTACCGGGTGTCCGCCAACGGCGGGCGGGTCGAGCGCCTGACCGATGCGCCGGGGATCGACATCGCCGGATCCTACTCGCCCGACGGCAGCAAGATCGTTTTCGAAAGCGATCGGTCGGGCAGCCAGCAGATATACATGATGAACGCAGACGGTTCTGGCCAACGCCGCCTCAGCTTCTTTGGCGGGCGCGCCGCCACACCTGAGTGGAGCCCGCGCGGCGACCAGATCGCTTTCACGCATATCTCCGGCAATTTCCGCGTGGCCGTCATGAATCCGCAGGGACGCGGATTGCGCCATCTGACCAATTCCTGGCAGGACGAGGCGCCGACCTGGGCCCCGAACGGGCGGATCGTGCAGTTCTTCCGCACCACGCGCAATTCGGGCGATACGGCCCTGTGGCAAGTCGATCTGACTGGCGAGAACGAGCGGCGCTTGCCGACGCCGGTCGATGCGTCAGACCCGGCTTGGGGACCGATTTTGCCGTAACGACGTTCAACTTTGGGGAACACTCCTAAAATAACTTAACGAGCTGGAGGATAACACTGATGAATATCCGTTTTGCATCCGTCGCGCTGGTCGCGTCGACTGTCGCTCTTGCCGCCTGTAACAAGCAGGCACCCGAGGAACTTCCGCCCGCACCGGCGCAGACCGCAACGCCTACACCGACCGGCCCGACCACACCGACCGGCCCGAGCGTCGGAACGCAGGCGCATTTCGAGAATGCGGTGAGCGGCCAGAACGTCATCTATTTCGACACGGACGGGTATGACATTGACAGCGAAGACGCTCAGGCGCTCCGCACACAGGCATCCTATCTGCAACAGTACGGCCAGGTAACGGTGACGGTCGAGGGTCACACTGACGAGCGGGGCACGCGTGAATACAACCTCGCGCTGGGTGAGCGCCGCGCAAACGCAGCCAAGAACTATCTCGTCAGCCTCGGCATTCCGGAAAGCCGCATCCGCACCGTCAGTTACGGCAAGGAGCGCCCGGTAGCGATGGGCTCGAACGAAAGCGCATGGGCACAGAACCGCCGCGCGGTGACGGTCGTCGTCAACTAGGCGTTTTCCGTCTTGGAATTCTAAAGCCTCCGGCGGGAACGTCGGGGGCTTTTTATTTGCGCGGTCGAACTTAACTGAAAGAAGCGCGGCACCGCCGGCCTTGGCTAACGGGCGCTTTTCACTCTACACTGGCAGAGTATGTATTTTGGAATGAACCAGATAGGCGCGCACAAGGATATCTGCGCATGAGCGGCAGCAGACGATCGCTCGATTGGGGTTTTCCGCGTTGGCGCAGCTACGACGCTACCGAGCGGCAGGCAACGACCGTGCGCGAATGCGACCGGCACGGCTGCACCGAGAAGGGCGACTGCCCCGCCCCCAAGGCTCCGAACAGTCCCGACCGCTGGTATTTCTGTCAAAAACACGCGGCCGAGTACAATTCGCGCTGGGACTATTTCGAAGGTCTCGACAAAGCGGAGAAGGCAGAGCGCGCGAAGGCCGAACAAACCGAGAATGCGGGATATGCGGAAGCGCAGCATTATGGCTGGTCCTCAGGCGGCGACGGAAGCCGGAGCGCCGACGAGATGCGCGCGCTGGAGGTCCTCGAACTCGAAGCAGACGCGGATTTTACCGCGATCAAGAAGGCCTTCCGGACGAAGGCAAAGGAAGTTCATCCGGACGTAAAGCCTGGCGATGCGGAAGCGGCGAAGCAGTTCCAGACGATCCAGCTCTCCTACGAAGTTCTGAAGGCCGCAGAAGAACGCCGCGTTTGGAAGGGTTAGGTTCCGAGACGGTCCGGACGACCGGATTTCTCCAGCGATCTACCCGCTGCAAGGAACGCAGCGGCGATGCATGCGGCGAAGAGGAAACCTTCCAGCGCGCCGGTTACAATATTCGCGGTCTTGTCGAACCCTGCTCCCCCAACGGCTGACCCGATTGCCGACAAGTCCAGCCGCGACGCCGGGAACCGCGCAGCGAGCGCATTGAGGCTCCCGGCCATAAGCCGCCCTCCGAGCGCAGTAATTGCTGCCCCGGCCATTCCGCCGATCGTACCGGCAGCGAGAGAAGCGCGCACGATGCCAGTCCGGACGAGCGAAAGGGCAAGCCACAGGCCCAGTCCGACTCCGCCGCCAAGTATCGCCCCCTCGAACGCTCCTGTAATTTCGGTTGGGGTCTCGCCCAGAATCAATGCGAACGCATCGAGGCCAAGCACGCGGCCGATCGCTCCGATAATCATCCCACCGATCGCTCCTCCGACGGGAAGCCACGGCCCGGAACTTTTACCAAGAACGCTCGCAGCGGCTATGCCGCTGCTGACGCCCGCCGCGCCCACCAAGGCGACGAGGATCGTCACGCACGTCACGACCAGAAAGGCGGAAGCCGAGCCGCCGCCGGAACCGGCTACCTTATCGGCAACGATCGCACCGTAGATTGCACCGCCAATCAATCCTGCGACCCCGCCGCCCAATGCACCGGCGCCGGCACGCAGCGCGGCACCGAAGAGCGGTTCATCCGTTTTTGCCGAGGCTTCAAGCTTGCGCGGATGTACGGCGGTTCCGGGCACCTCGGCTTCGACTTCGGCGATGAAGCGATAACCGTGCTTTGGGACCGTCTTGATGTAGTGCGGCGCGCTCGGATCGTCCGACAAAAGCTTGCGGATCGAACGGATCGCCTGTGTCAGTGCCTCGTCCGTTACCGGAACGCCGCGCCAGACCTCGTCCATGAACCGTTCTTTCGTGACGAGTTCACCGGCATTGGTAACCATGAGACACAGCACGTCGAAGTATCGTCCGCTAAGGTCGAGCGGCGCTCCGTTTCTCGACAGTCGCCTGTCCGCCACGTCCAGCCGGTAATCTTCGAAGCGAAAGCGGCGGTGATCAGGCGATTTCAGCATTTCCTCACCGCTTGCTCATGCCGCTCACACAGCGGTCGGCTACCCCACCAGCCATCAAGTTCGGTAACAGGAGATAACGGATGGACGAAACAATGCAAACGGGCGGCCGCTCACGTAATTGGAAGCTTCTCGCGCCGTGGATCGCAATAGCAGTCGTGCTTACCATGCCTTTCATCGCAATGCAGTTCGATAACGGCGTGCACTGGACAGCGTCCGACTTCATCATCATGGGTCTGCTGATGGCGTTCTTCGTCGGAACGTTCCAGCTTGTAGCCCGCATGAAGTTCGCCCGGGGCAAGGTATGGATTATCGGCGGCGGTATGCTGCTGCTGTTCCTTTACATATGGGCGGAACTGGCAGTCGGGATCTTCAACATTCCCGGCATCAGCGGAAGCTAAGACAGGAAAGGCGGGGCATCCGCTGCCCCGCCCCGCCCCTCCCGGCTTCACACTTTTTCAAGCGCCTGTTCGAAGTCGGCGATCAGATCGTCCGGGTCCTCGATCCCGATGGATATTCGGACGAGGCTATCAGTGATGCCGAGTTCCTGCCGCCGCCCGTGTGCGACCGACAGATGCGTCATGCTGGCGGGGTGGCTGGCGAGCGTTTCCGTCCCGCCGAGGCTGACCGCGAGCTTCGCGATCCGCAGCGCATCGAGGAAACGGAAGCTTTCTTCTTCCCCGCCCTTCAGAAACAGCGAGAAGGTTGATCCTGCTCCAAGGCAGTGGCGGTCGTAGATGTCCTGCTGCCGCTCGTCGGAGATAAATCCAAGATAGCCAAGGCCCTCCACCTTCGGATGCTGGCGCAGGAATTCGCACACCTTGGCAGCGTTCTCGCCAGCACGCTGCATTCTCAGTTCGACGGTTTCGAGCGAACGGAGCAGCATCCACGCCGTGTTCGGATCGGCAATACCGCCCATCGTGTTGCGCAGCGCACGCACCGGGTCCATCCAGCTTTTCTTGCCCGCGATACTGCCTGCGACGAGGTCCGAATGGCCGCCAACATACTTCGTCAGCGAGTAGCAGACGATATCCGCACCGTGATCGAGCGGACGCTGCCACAGCGGGCCGAGGAAAGTGTTGTCGATCGCAATCGGGCAGGACCAGTCGAGCGCCGCGTCGCGCGCTTCCTTGACCGCCTCGATATCAACCAGCGCATTGGTCGGATTGGCCGGGCTTTCGAGATAGATCATCGCGACTTTGCCGCCCTGATCGCTCGCTTGCTTCTTGGCTTTCTCAAGCACTTCGTCGAGCTGCTCCCGCGTCGCACCAGCGGCGAAATCGACATAAGTGACGCCGTATTTCGACAGTACCTTGGCGACAAAGCCTTCGCTCGCTGCGTACAGCGGACCAGAGTGGACGATGACATCACCCGCGCTGCAATAGGCAAGCATCAGGACGCAAATCGCCGTCATGCCGCTCGAGAAGCATAAGGCATCCTCCGCGCCGTCCCATATGCCGAGCCGGTCTTCGAGGATTTCCTGATTGGGGCCGTTGAAGCGCGAATATACGAGCCCTTCGGCCCCTCCCTCGCGCTGACCGGTGATACCTTCGAAATGGCGCTTGCCCGCCGCCGCGTTCTCGAACGCGAAGGTGGAGGTAAGAAAGATCGGCGGCTTCAATGCGCCTTCCGACAGAGCGGGGTCAAAGCCGTGACCCATCATCTGGGTACTGGGCTTCAACGTACGGCCCTTGATTTTCGCCTCTTCGGGTTTCGGTTTGCGGCGCGGCGTGGGTTGATCGGTCGAATCTACGGCGTCGGTCATGGATGTGCTTCCTTTGGTCGTTTGCTTCCAGGAAGGCAGAAGCATGGTGTTCGCGTCGTCCGGCGGCAGGGCTCGTCAGAACCCGCGCGCCTAACCTCCGCAGACGCGCATCGCAGCCGGCGCGATGTCATGCGGACAGCGCTTAAAGTGGGCTAAAAGTTTCTTCAACTCCGCTAACGCGGTCAGAGATTCTACGCGACGAGGGCTATTCCCCAGACGACACCGACGATCAGCAGCACTCCGATCAGGTCAAGCAGGATACCCGCCCCCACCATCCGTTCGATGCGAATCCGCCCGGTCGCCCAGGCAATGGCATTAGGCCCGGTGCCGGCCGGAAGCATGAAGCCCCAACTCGCCGCGAGCGCGGCCGGCATGGCGAGCAGAATGGGATCTGCACCCAGCGCAACCACCAGGCTCGCCACGACCGGGATAATGCCGCTAGCGGTGGCGACGTTGCTGGCAAACTCGGTGATGAGGATAACCATCGCCACCAAGGCCAAGGCAACAATGGGAAGCGGAATGCCGGCCAGCGGCAACAATGCGTTGCCGAGCCATGTCGCAAGGCCCGATGCGCCCATTCCGGCGGCGAGAGCCAGTCCGCCGCCGAACATCATGATGACGCCCCACGGCGCGCGGTCGGCTTCGGGCCAGGTCAGGAGCGGCCTTCCCGTACCGTCGGGCAAGAGGAACAGCGACAAGCCGGCCGCGATGGCGATGGTACCGTCGGTCAGCGAGCCTTCCGGCAGGAACGGTTCTATGAAGGGTTGGCCCATCCAGAGAAGAAAGGTGACCAGCACGACCGGCACCAGCCGCTTTTCCGCGGTCGACCAAGGCGCGGCATCGTCGATCGCGTCGCGGGCAGCGCTGATGTCGAAAGGGTGTTCGGTCACTTTCTGCACGCGCGCGATGATCAGTGCGGCAAGCGGGACGCCCACGATGACGATCGGAAATCCGTATAGGCTCCACTCGGCAAACCCGATCCGTTGCCCTACGATCGTATCGAGCAACCCGACCGCGATCGCATTGGTGGGAGAACCCACGAGCGTACCGAGCCCGCCTATACTCGCAGCGAATGCTATTCCCATCGGCAGGGCACCGGAGAGCCCGGCCGTGCTTACCTCCCCCGATCCGTCAGTGGTCTCGCCGCCGGACAATACGGCCAGTGCCATCGGCATCATTATCAGCGCCGTCGACGTATTGGAAATCAGCATCGACAGGATCGCTGCCGCGATCATGAAGGCGAGCAGCAGACCGCCCTGCCCCGACCTTTTGCCGACCAGACGCAGAATGCCAAGGCTCAGGCGGCGGTGGAGTCCGGTACGCTCGATCGCGAGGGCGATGAACGCGCCCCCTAGGATGAGAAACAGGATCGGTGAAAAATAGGCGCTGGCGGTCTCGCCTGCGTCCGATACGCCCGCGAAAGGTAGGACCAGAAAGGGCATCAGCGCGGTCGCGGTAAGCGGGATCGCTTCCGTCATCCACCAGCTTGCCATCAGGACTACAAGGCCCGCGACGATCCAAGCTTCGCGCGGCATACCGGCGGGGGCGGGCGCGAAGACGGTAGTGAGCAGCGCCGCGACGCCGATAATCAGCCCGATAGTTCCTGCGCGCATTCCCGTCCCCTCGCCGCCTGATAACAACCGCGACTGCCCGGTGCTAGTGCGTCGCGTCGAGTGTCAGGTCGTAGATATGCCAGCGGAGGTCAGCGGCGGATGCACCAGGTATGTCGTTCGCACGCCTGAGGATCATTTTTCCTTCATAGCGAATGGGCCGCCCCTCCGCGCCGTTCGCTGTTATCGTCAAATCGGTAGAATAAAAGGAAGACCCCGCTGCGCCTTCCATGCGCCCCGGCGGCGCTTCGACGGTGATGTCGGTCAGATCCGCGAACATGCGTGACCATTCCTCGCTTGACCAAGTCACCTTGCTGCGATCGGCCAGCATCTCCCATGCCTGATCCCATTCGCGAAGTTCGAGAGCGCGGCCAAAGGAAAGGATCAGGTTTCGCGCACCCTTTTCGGTCCGCTCCGCTTCCGGCGTGAGTTCCGCCGGCGTGAGGTCAGGATAACCGTCATTGATGTCGTTCTGCGCGCCTGCGGGTGGCGGAGGTTCTGACGACGCAGTTGCTTCTGCTATCGGTTGGTCCAGATCGAACGCAACCGCCTCGTCCGTTCGGCTTACCTCTGAATTGCAGGCGACGAGGACAGCAGGGGCAACGGCTAGAGCAAAAACGTTCCGGGAATTCATGAACCAAAAAACCGGAGAACGCTGCTCGGCGTTCCCCGGTCCTCGAATTCCGAAAGCGGACGATGTTATTTCGGCGAAAGCACCATAAGCATTTGCCGACCCTCAAGGCGCGGAAACGCCTCGACCTTGGCGACTTCGCCAGTGTCGTCCTGTACGCGCCGGAGAAGATCCATGCCGAGTTCCTGGTGCGCCATCTCGCGTCCGCGGAACCGCAAGGTGACCTTCACCTTGTCGCCGTTGTCGATGAACTTGAACACGTTCCGCATCTTCACGTCATAATCATGCGTGTCGATGTTGGGACGCATCTTCACTTCCTTGATGTCCTGCGTCTTCTGGCTCTTGCGCGCGGCATTAGCCTTCTTCTGCGCTTCGAAGCGGTACTTGCCCACGTCCAGGAATTTGCAAACAGGCGGATCGGCGTTGGGCGACACCTCTACAAGGTTGAGACCAGCTTCGTTGGCCTGTTCGGTCGCTTCCCTCGTGTACATCACGCCCAGGTTCTCGCCGTTCTCGTCGATTACCCGGACCTTGTCCGAAAGAATAAAATTGTCGTAGCGCGGGCCGCTTTTGCTAGGCGGCTGAAGTGAACGCCGAGGTGGACGAGCTATGGGGCAGTCTCCTGAAATTGCCGTGTGTCGAGCCGCTTATGTAGGCGCTCGCTTACAGATTCGCTAGGTAAAAGCGCGAGCCTGTTTACGCCGCCTCGGATTTCGGAGCCTTCCACATCGGAAACTGCAGCAAGCGGCCCTTGGCGATGACCGCAGCGCTGATTGCGCCCGCCGGTTGCAAGGCCTTCAGTATCGCCGGATCGTCAGCCGGCATTCCGGCCGTCAGAGCGCCGAAGGCCGGCAGGATCATCCGGTGCCCGTCACTTCCCCCGCCCCGCTCCCGCGCCGCAATGACTGCGCAAGGACGGCGGATCGGCCGCCGCTGAAGCGTGATCTGCAGCCGCGGATGGAAATGGCCGGACAGCTCCGGCCGCTTTTCTCCGCGCCGGGCGATATGACGAAGCATGATCCCGCCTACTTCCAGCTCAGGCGCGACCGAACCTCCGCATATAGCCTGCATGGCCGCATCGTCCGCGCCGTTGTCGTGATTGCCGGTGATCCACGTCCAGTCGACGGCACGGGTGAGGGCAGCCAGCATCCCGCGCGAATGCTCGTCCAGCCGCTCGCAGCCTTTCGCATCGTGAAAATTGTCGCCGAGCGTGATGACGCGCCGCGCCCCGGTCTGCCGGATCGCGCGCGCTACCCGTTCCAGCGTTTCCCGGCTGTCGTAGGGCGGCAACATCTGCCCGTGCACGGCAAAGAAACTTGCCTGCTCCAGATGAAGATCGGCGACCAGAAGCGCCCGCTCGCGCGGCCAATACAGCGCACGGTCTTCGAGCAGAAACCATTCCTCGCCAGCGAACGAAAGGGGAACCATGCTGCCCCCTTGCCGCGCCCGGCACGCTTTGGCAAGGCTCGCCCTCGCAAAGGAAAAGACGATGGAACAATGGAGCAATGAAACTGCCGAAGCGAAGGCCTGGTTCGAAAGCCTGCGAGACCGCATCTGCGCTGAATTCGAAGCGATCGAACGCGAAGCCGGGTCCGATGCCTCCTTCGACTACGCGCCGTGGAAGCGGGTCGAAGACGGTAATGACAACCCCGGCGGCGGCGTGCGCGGCGTGATGAAAGGCTCTGTGTTCGAGAAGGTGGGCGTCAACGTGTCGACCGTTCACGGCAATTTCGCCCCCGAATTCGCAGCGAGCGTCAACGGAGCAAGCGCGGAAAGTCCGGGCTTTACGGCAACCGGCATCAGCCTGGTCGCGCATATGGCGAACCCTCATGTTCCGGCGGTTCATATGAATTGCCGGTTCCTGACCACCGGCAAGGCGTGGTTCGGCGGCGGCGCCGATCTCAATCCGCCGATCCCTTACGAAGAGGATACGGCCGACTTCCACGCGGCGCTTCGGGCAAGCTGCGCGAAGCACAACCCTACCTATTACGAGCGCTTCTCGAAATGGGCGGACGATTACTTCTACATTCCCCATCGCGGCTGCCACCGCGGCGTCGGCGGCATCTTCTACGACCACCTGGAATGCACCGACGAAGCAGCATTCGAGCGCAACCTCGCTTTCACCAAGGACGTTGGCGAGGCCTTCCTCGACATCTTCCCGCGTATCGTCAGGCGGCAAATGGACAGCGTCTTCGACGAAGCGGATAAAAACGTGCAGCTCGAATGGCGGGGCCGTTACGCCGAGTTCAACCTGGTCTACGACCGCGGCACGCTGTTCGGGCTGAAGACCGGCGGGAATATCGACGCAATCCTCATGAGCCTGCCGCCCGAAGCGGTCTGGCGCTGAGCCCACGTTCTCGGCTGGGAAGTGGGCTAGCCAGCTCGCCAGTCGCACTGTTCGCTATGACCGGAATTGTACCAAACTTCCGCTCGCAAAGACTATCAAAAGCGCCCCTCGTTCGAAGAGCAGCTTGCTGATTGTCTATTGCAAAAGGGTTTGCGCGTCAGCACATCCAAGTCTGATCATGCTGCGACAATATGAACTGGTGGAGCGGGTGCTCGAGTACGAGCCCGATGCCGACGAGGCAATGCTCAACCGCGCGTATGTCTACACCGTCCAGAAGCACGGCAGCCAGAAGCGGGCGAGCGGCGATCCCTACTTCAGCCATCCGGTCGAAGTAGCCGGGCTGATGACCGACCTGAAGCTCGATCAGGAAACGATCATCACCGCCCTGCTCCACGACACGGTCGAGGATACGCTCGCAACCATCGACGACGTACGCGCCAATTTCGGCAGCGAGGTCGCGCGGCTCGTCGATGGGGTGACCAAGCTCTCGAAGATCGAGGCAATGCCCGAAGACGAGCGGGCCGCAGAAAACCTTCGCAAGTTCTTGCTCGCAATGAGCGAGGATATCCGGGTTCTTCTCGTGAAGCTTGCGGACCGGTTGCACAACATGCGCACGCTTCACTTTATCAAGAGCGAGGAGAAGCGCCGGCGCATCGCGCGCGAGACGATCGACATCTACGCGCCGCTGGCAGAACGCGTCGGGATGTACGAGTACATGCGTGAGATGCAGCTGCTCGCCTTCGAACAGCTCGAGCCGGCCGCTTACAAGACCATCACCGACCGGCTTACCCACATCCGCGAGCAGGACGGGGGCCAGGTCGATGCCATCGCGCTGGCGATTAAGCAGGCCTTGTCCGAAGCCGGCCTGTCGGTCGAAGTCATCGGCCGCGAAAAGCATCCCTATTCTATCTGGCACAAGATGGCGGAACGGCACGTCACCTTCGAACAGATTACCGATATCATGGCGTTCCGTGTGATCTGCGAAAGCGAAGCCGATTGCTACCGTGCACTGGGCATTCTCCACACGACGTGGCAGTTCCTTCCCGGGCGGTTCAAGGACTACATCTCGACCCCCAAGAACAACGGGTACCGCAGTCTCCACACTGCGCTGATCTACGAAAACTCGATGCGGGTGGAAGTGCAACTGCGCACGCGTGAAATGCACCGGCGCAATGAGTTCGGACTGGCTGCTCACTGGGCCTACAAGCAGGGCGAGCGTCCCGACGGACAGGTCGGCTGGCTGCGCGACCTCATTGAGATCGTCGATGCGAGCCACGATCCCGAAGAGTTGCTAGAACACACGCGGCTGGCAATCTATCAGGACCGCATCTTCGCATTCACACCGAAAGGCTCGCTCTTCCAGTTGCCGAAAGGCGCCACGCCGGTCGATTTCGCATTCGCCGTGCATACCGATCTCGGTGCGCAAACAGTCGGAGCGAAGATTAACGGCCGGCACATGCCGCTACGCACGCAGCTTGGGAACGGCGATGTCGTTGAAATCGTCAAGGGCAAGGATAGCGAGCCGCAGCTGTCTTGGCTCGGTTTCGTCGTCACCGGCAAGGCCCGCGCAGCTATCCGCCGAGCGGTGCGCCAGAAAGAGCACACCGAAGTCGCGGAGCTAGGCCGGAAGCTGTTCGACGAGATCGCCTCGCGCATGCCGGCAAAGATCGGGAAGAAAGCGCGTACGGCCGCGGTCGAGCGACTCGACCTCTCGAGCGAGGACGAACTCATGTACGCGATCGGTGCCGCGAAGCTGGACGACCGAGCGGTGATGGAAGCTCTTGTGCCGGGTTACACTGCCGATCTGCCGGTCGAAGAGGATTGGTTGAAGCGGGAACGCGTCATTTCAATTCGAGGCCTCACCGCTGGGGTCGGCTTCCAGCTCGCCGAATGTTGCCACCCCGTACCCGGCGACCGGATCGTCGGCCTGAGAAAACCCGGCGAAGGTGTGGAGGTGCATGCGATCGACTGCCTCAGCCTTGCCAATGGCCTCGAAAGCGACTGGCTCGATCTATCCTGGGGCCAGCGTTCCTCGGGTGCGATCGGGCGTGTACGGGTTGTGCTCTACGACCAGATGGGTGCGTTGGCGGACATGACCGGTATTTTTGCGACCAATCATGTGAATGTGAAGACGCTCGATCAGGTACAGTACGAGCCGCCCTTTGCGACTTACGACATCGATCTGGAAGTGCAGGACGTCGCGCATTTGACCCGCATTCTCAGCGCCTTGCGCGCCAGCGATGCCGTCGCGCAGGCCGAGCGAGTCTGATCGAATGGCCATCACCGGCATCGATCACGTTCAACTCGCCATGCCGCCCGGCAGTGAGGATACGGCGCGCGCATTCTACCGCGATATTATAGGCTTGCGCGAAGCCGACAAACCAGAGCATCTTCGGGTAAACGGTGGCTGCTGGTTCGAGAGCGGCACCGCGCATATTCATCTGGGTGTGGACGAAGCCTTCGCCCCGGCCCGCAAAGCCCATCCGGCGCTTCTAGTGGAAGATCTGGCTGCCTTGGCCGCTCAGCTCCGCGAAAAGGGCGTTGCATTCAAACCCGGCAAGCCGCTCGAGGGATATGCGCGCGGCGATATTACCGATCCGTTCGGCAATCGTATCGAGTTAATGCAGCGTCTCTAGTCAGCCGCGAGCGCACATAAATCGTCCGCCGACCAGTGGCAACGCAGCCGCCATTCGCCCATTGCCAGCGCCCACTGCGTGTCTGTGCGTTCGACTTCTTGCGCCCCCGCCCTTGCGTAAAAAGCGCGCGCTGTCTGGTTTTTCTCGAACACCCATAGGTATAGACCAGCGGTTGCTCCGTGAGAGACGGTGCGACTTGCGATATCTTTAAGCAGTGCGAGACCGTAGCCTTTACCGCGTGCGCTAGCAGAGGTGTGCAGGTTGTCGAGAAACGCACCCCACTGCGGATCGTGATCGAAATAAACGCAGGAGAAGCCCGCCAGTTTGCCGCCCTCGTCTTCGGCAACGGTCGTTCGGCGCCCGGCTTCGGTTTTTGAAAGCCGCTCTTGCCAGACCGCTTTACGGTCGGCTTCAATTTCGCTGGCAAGGTAGTCGTCCGGCAGAATGCCTGCATAACTCTGGCGCCAGTTGGCAGTATGCAAGGCGGCGATGGCAGGCGCATCGGCGAGCGACGCTTCGCGCAGGATCATTCAGACAAAGCCGTTCGCCGGATCGGAACCGGGATGTTGCAAATGTCCGCCCCGCCCGCGGGAACGATGAAGAACGGGTCGCGGCGATTGGCTCGCGCTTCGGCATAGCGCGCGAAAGTCTCGCCTTCCGTAGCAAGATATTCGAACAAAGGCTGCTGAGCTTCAGGCAGGTCGCTTGCCACGCGAACGGTGAGGATCGGCGTGCGCTTTGCCGGATCCTCGTAAAAGCCGAGCGCGCCCTTCCCGCGCGGCAAGCCGGAGAGGTGCTCGATCCCTTCGATGACACGGCCCACGAGCGCGATATTACGATCGAGATGGCGCGGGGCGTGGCCGATAACGGTGTAAAGCTCGGCGCCGCTGCCCGTGTCCGGCGAATAGCCACGCCCAACCCCGACCATGCCGTAGCAGTGGACGGGCCAGGTTCTTTCAGCTTCCGCGGCAACCGGCCATCCCTGATTGAAGAAAGAAAGTTCGGCATATGGGTCTGGCGTCACGGCGAAGTCATTCATTGCCAGCGCAGAGCCTAAGTCGTTCGTGGAGTATCCGCGTTCCTCCATCACCTTCAGCCCATCGGGCAGCGGCTTCGCTTCCCCCTCCGCTTCCGGATTGTCGTAATTGGAATCGCCCCATTGGACGACGTAATTATCCTGCACCCGGTTGACGCTGATGTCGTCGTACCAGCCGCTTCGCGTTAGCAGTCGGATGTTATCGACCCAGCCCTTTGAGAACGGTGCAGGCATCAGTTGAATCACCACCTCGCGTACATTTCCTTCGGCATCGGGTGCGAGCGTCATAACCAGCAGGTCTTCAGGCGCGATCTGCACCCATTCTTCCGCGTCAGCCTGCTCCACAATCTCGTTCGGGGAAGGCGAACCGTCGGGCGCATCCTGAGCAAAGAGCGGCGCGGCGAGACTGGCGACAGCGGCCAGGAAGATGTGCTTGGTCATGGAAGGCAGCTTGCCACCTGCGGTTACAAACCAAAAGCCCCTTTCCGCGCGTTTTGGAGGACGAAAAGGGGGTTTCGAGGGGCGCTCGCAAGGGAATGCTTATCCGCGAAGCGCCGCGACTAGGGGCTCATTCGAAATACGCTGCTGCTTCGATGCGGTTCCCGCGGATCGGGCGGACTGCGCGCTTGCCATCAACCGCGCTTCTGGCTAGGTGCGGCGCCTGCCTACACGGGTATGCGGAGCGGTGGCCGAGTGGTCGAAGGCGCACGCCTGGAAAGTGTGTATACGGTAACCCCGTATCGTGGGTTCGAATCCCACCCGCTCCGCCATCATTCAAGTGCCTGATATTAAACGTTTTTCGAGCCGTTAGAAACCGCGGTGATCGGCGCCATTCGTGCGCCCGATCCGGTCTGCTGAGAGACGTTGTTAAGCCCAGACAGGGCCAATTTGCCCGCCTTTCTCTGCAGGCCATTCGGCCAGACCGGAATGCGGTAAGCAACTCGCTCGGCAAAGTGCGAACGAACGAAGAGCGGCGCCGAAGCGCCGCGGTTTTGGAGTTGGTGCTATCGCGCTACATGTTGAAGTAGGCGAGCTGCTCATCCCATCCTGTCGGGAGATCGGCGGCGCGCAAGGTCGCTGCCGTGACCGTGACCGGCTGCGATCCAGAAAGGATGGCATCGACGATGGCCGGGGCGAGGAAGTTTAGGCGCACCACCCGCGATATCCACGAGTCGTTGATCTTCTCCTCACGGGCGATGGTGGCAATGTCGGTCTTCCCAATGGAAAGGCGAGCCCACCATTCGCGCGCGCGGACCAAGAGCTGGACCAGGCCGGGATCGGCGGTGGCTAGTACCGCGGGCTTGCCATCTGCATGGAAGAGCCGCAGCGCGCGTCCGCTGCGGTTAGGCATGTCCGCGCCGGCTGCGGCGTGTTCCCCGGCCGGCTGCGAATCGCAGTTCCGCCGCTTCGCAACTTCCGCAAATGTCAGGTTTTCACTCGCGAGAACGGCCTCGCACCCCGTCATCTTCTCCCAGCGGCGGATCGCTACGTCGATGTAGCCGGGCTCGATCTCGATCCCGCAGCCGCGCCGCCTTGTGCGCTCGGCCGCAAGCAGGGTGGTGCCGGATCCCAAGAACCCATCGATGACAATCTCGCCGGGATGGGTTACGTCGCGGATGGCATCGGCGACCAGCGCGAGCGGTTTGACGGTGGGGTGATCAGCCAGATCCTGCAGGCGGGTCTTGCCGAAGCTGTTGACGCCGGCATAGTCCCACACGTTGGTCCGGTAGCGGCCATGCTTCCCCAGCTCCACGTTGTTGGTGTGGCCGGTCTTGCCCTTCCGAGCGATCCAGAACAGCTCGTGCTTGGAGCGGTAGAGCGAGCCCATCCCGCCAGAGGCCTTGTTCCAAACGCACATGTTGAGGAGCGTAAGGCTGTTAGCCTCGATGGCAGCGAGTATTTCCGATGAGTGTCGCCAGTCCATCGCCAACGTCAGGACACCGCCATCCTTCAGCGGTGCTGCCATCTGGCCAATGGCATCGGTAAGAAAGCCGGTGAATTGCGCCTTGCTCATCTCGCCCGAAGCCATGGCGAACTCGGCGTGCTTGGTTTTCCCTAACCCGCAAACGTGCCCGGTCACCGGAACGTTGAACGGCGCGTCGCTGAACGCCATCGCCGGTGTCTGGCCGTCGAGGAGCCGGGCCCAGTTCTCCGCCTCGAGACTTGAGCCGCATAGCAACCGATGTGCGCCGAGCAGCCACAAGTCTCCCGAGCGGGCAGCTGGGCTCACTGGTACGCTCAGCACCTCGTCGGCAGGATCATTTGCCCCTTGCTGCTGACCGGCGTCCTCGAAGATCACGTCGAGCTCGGCAGTCTCCCAGCCGAGGATCTCGATCGGCGTCTCATCCATCTCGATGATAGCCGCGAGTTCGATCGCAAGCTCGTCGAGGTCAAAGTGCGAGAGGTCGCCGAGCTTGTTGTCGGCGAGCCGGTAGGCACGAACCTGCGCCTTGCTCCAGTGCGATGCGACGATAACCGGCACTTCGGCAAGTCCGAGGCGCTTGGCTGCCTCGGCCCGTGCCTCCCCGGCGATGATCACCTCGTCCTCATCGACCAGCAGCGGCAGCGCAAAGCCGAAATGGCTGATCGACGCCATCAGCTTGACGATCTGCTTTTCGGGATGCTTGCGCGGATTACCGGCGTAGAGCTTCAGGCTGTTTGGTTCGCGGTACTCAATCGGTCCGAGGCGCTGCTCAAGGGCAGCAAGTTCATTGGGCAGATGGGTCGAAGTCTGCATTTCTCTGTTCCTTCAAAAGAGAGCAAAGGAACACGGGTGCAGATTGCAGACGGACACTTCCGGACAACCGTCACCCGGCCCCGCGCTCGCGTGGCAGTTTGGACTGTTGTCTACCGTTTGCTGCGCCTGTGGCCCGGAGGGCGCGGATGGCTTTCTGCGTCAGTTAGACGGAGACCGTATACACTGGTTTGAAGGCTTCCGAAACAAGAAACTTCATGAAAATCGTGCATTAACAATGATATAGGGCGACTTTTTTTGTCAATCCGGTTTGGGTCTTGACCAAAACGGTGGCCTTTTCGGCGGTGGGGGATGTGAGAGGAATGGGTCTCAGTCTGATCAAGCGGCAAGCTGCGACGGTATGGAAGGTCGCGTTGCTGATCGTCTAATCAGACGGTCCGGGAGCATTATGTTGAGGTCCGCCAGCTTGCCGGTTCGCATGTTCTCCATGCTGCGGGCATCACTGCTCGAATAGCGTTCGCTGATCTACAGGCTGGGATCGCTGATCAAGAAATCATGCTCCCTGTTCGGCGCTGAAACTTCCCTGTTCGTGACTCCAGGGAATTCGCTCGGCTCAGCGGCGGATTTCTACGGATTGGAGGTGCGCGACAATGCCCCTACCCTCCAAAAATGACTCGATTTCCCTGTAAATTGCCGTAGATCAGGGATTTGATGTGGAGAGCAGTTCGCAGCTGACCACCCGCTCCGCCACCGGTCTTTCCAAAGTAGCAGCTAACGCAATCAAGGTAGATTACTTATCGCCTGCAAGTATTGCAGTGACGATTACGGTTTGAACTATTCAGTCGAATTACGCCGGTGGGTCAGAAAACGTCTACTGCGTGACTATTTCGCTGATCTCCGTCCGTCAATTTCGTGCCTTTACGTTCGGTCGATTAATCAAGTGGTCAACCCACTGTTTCGATCGGTCGAAGCACAGCAACACTCAGGCGATGACACGACAGCAACTCCTCGCCAATCCGCACCCTGACCGTTGCATTTGCAGAGTCCAATTGCGTTGCGCGTCGGAGTTGAACCGCTATGAAACAACCAGTTGGAACCTATCGGGAAATCGCATGATCCGGAAATTCGCTCTGTTCTCCGCCGCCGGCTCTCTCGCTTTGGCATCGGCAACCGCCGCGCAGCAGGCGCAACCGACGCCCGAGCCCGATCCTGTCGAAGAAACCGAGGCACCCGAGGATCAGAACACCCGCGAAATTACGCCGCCCGATCCCATCCCTGGCCAATCTATCGAGAACGACGCCACCGGCGAGAGCATCGCTGAAAGCGATCCGGATGCTGAATGGGACGTCAACAACCCTCCCGGCGTGCCGATCTCGCAAATACCGATCCGCGTGAACGAAGGTACATGGATGGATGTCGACGTGTCGCCGAACGGCCGTACGATTGCGTTCTCCCTGTTAGGCGACATCTACACTATGCCGATCACCGGCGGCACTCCGACGCGCATCGCCGAGGGTCTCGCTTGGGAGGTGCAGCCGCGCTTCTCTCCCGACGGATCGCGTATTGCGTTTACTTCGGACCGCGGCGGCGGCGACAACATCTGGCTGATGAACGCCGACGGTAGCGACATGCGGCAGCTCACCGACGAGGATTTCCGCCTTCTGAATCAGCCAACGTGGTCGCCCGACAGCCAGTTCATAGCGGCGAAGAAGCATTTCACCACTGGCCGCTCGCTCGGGACTGGCGAAGTGTGGATCTATCACGTTTCGGGAGGCAGCGGAGTAGCTCTTGTCGAGCGCCCGAACGAGCAGCATCAGAAAGAGCTTGGCGAGCCGATCTACGCACCGAACGGTGAGGCGATCTATTATACCCGGAATATCACGCCCGGACCGATCTTCGAATACGCGCAGGATTCCAACCAGAATCTGTTCAATATCGAACGGTACGACCTTGCATCGGGCGAGGTCACCACTGCCGTGTCCGGCCTCGGCGGTGCGGTGCGTCCAACGCCTTCGCCGGACGGCAGTATGATCGCCTTCGTCCGCCGTGAGAATACGCGGTCCCAGCTTTACGTCCGGGATTTGGAAAGCGGCGAGGAGCGCCCGATCTACGCGGACCTCGACAAGGACGTACAGGAAACCTGGGCGGTCACTGGCCTGTATCCGAACATGGACTGGACGCCGGACAGCCGCTCGATCGTATTCTGGGCGGGCGGCAAGATCCGGCGCGTTAATGCCGACGGAACCGGCGCGGCGGAAATCCCCTTCGTCATCGACGACACGCGCGGCGTATCGCCTGCACCGCATCCTGTCATTCCGGTCGCGCAGGATAGCGTCGCAGTGACGATGGCGCGCTTCGCAGAAGTCTCTCCTGATGGCCGCACTGTCGTCTTCGAGAGTTTGGGGCATCTGTACACGATGCCAGCTGCGGGCGGTGCGATGCGGCGGGTGACCGACGAGGAGGAGGCTTTCGAGCTATACCCGAGCTGGTCGCGCGACGGTTCGCGCATCGTCTATGTGCGGTGGACGGACGAGGGGCTTGGCGAGATCCGGACTATCGGCCGCGACGGGCGCAGGAGCGAGCGAGTCACGCGCCAGCCCGGCCATTTTGCGCGTCCGCGCTTCTCACCCGACGGAAGCACGATCGTATTCGAAAAGGGTAAAGGGGGTTACCTCACGGCGCCCGGATACAGCGACGATCCCGGCGTCTACCGCGTGGCAGCGTCCGGCGGAGAGCCGGTTCTGATCAGCCGCGACATGGCCCGGCCGCATTTCGGCGCCGACAACGACCGTATATTCATGACCGGCTCCGAAGGCGGTTCGCAGACGCTCGTTTCTACCAATCTTGATGGCCTCGATCCCCGAACGCATGCTTCGGGCGAACTGGTTACCGGGTACACCGTCGCTCCTTCTGGCAACTTCTTCGCCTTTACCGAGAATTACGATGCCTACGTCATGCCGCTGATGCCGGGCGGGCAGGCGGTTACGATCTCGGCCAGTACGAAGAACCTGCCGGTGGTCGAGGTTTCGGATTCGGGGGCTGACTATGTTCACTGGTCCAGCGACGGGGATAGGCTGCACTGGTCGCTCGGTCCCATGCTTTACACGGCCGAAGTATCCGCACTCTTCCCTTCCGCCCCGCCGGCCGAAGGGGAGAAGCGCGCTGCCTTCACACCCCCGGAAAGCGGTCTTTCCATGCTGCGAACTGTGCAAGCCGACAGGCACGACGGGCGCATGGCAATCACCGGAGCCCGGATCATCACCATGGCCGACGAGGCTGGCGGCATCATCGAAAACGGTACGATCATCGTCGATGGCGATGTGATCAGCGCGATCGGCCCTGCCGGCTCTACGTCGATCCCGGCGGGCACCCCGACCATCGATGCTGCCGGGCGGACGATCATCCCCGGTCTCGTCGATGCTCACGCCCACGGTTCCTACGCAGCGGACGAGCTGGTGCCGCAGACGAACTGGAATCTCATTCAGGCATTGGCGCTCGGGACGACCACGCTGCACGATCCGTCGAGCGATACGCCCGTCTTCGTTGCCGAAGACATGCAGCGCACCGGCATGATCCTCGCGCCGCGCATCTTTTCGACCGGGAGGATCATCTACGGCGCGCGAAACCCCTACGCCTACGCCCAGATCGATTCGCTCGAGGATGCGCTCGATCACGTCAGGCGATTGCGCGCGGAAGGCGCGCCCAGCGTAAAGAACTATAACCAGCCGCGCCGCGACCAGCGACAAATGGTGGTGGAAGCCGCACGGCGCGAGAATATGCTGGTAGTGGCCGAAGGTGGGTCGCTTTTCGGTATGGACCTTAACCTTGTGGCGGACGGCAATTCCACGCTGGAGCACAACATTCCGGTCATGCGGATGTATGAGGACGTGCTGCAGTTCTTCTCTCAGTCGGATACCAATTACACGCCGACGCTCGTGGTCGGTTATGGCGGCTTAGCGGGCGACCCTTACTGGCGTCAGGCAACGAACGCGTTCGAACAGCCGCTGCTGAGGGCGCACACGCCGCCTGCCCTGCTGCGCGCGCAGACCGCGCGCCGGACCACTGCGCCGGAGGGAGACTTCATCGACGACGACGTAGCTCGAGAGGCGGCGCGCCTCGCGGAGCGCGGCGTACTCGTGTCGATCGGCGCGCACGGACAGCAGGCCGGCATCGCACCGCATTGGGAGATATGGTCTTTCGTGCGTGGCGGAATGACCCCGATCCAAGCGCTTCAAGCCGCGACGATCGTACCGGCGCGCTCGCTGGGGATGGACCGAGAGATTGGCAGCCTGGAGCCCGGTAAGCTCGCCGACCTCGTTATCCTATCGGACAATCCGCTCGAGAACATCCGAAACACCGAACGGGTCGTAACCGTGGTATTAGGCGGACGTGCCTACGACGCGTCGACTATGAACGAGATCGTCACCGGCGACGAGCGGCGGCGTCCATACTGGTGGACTCAATAGGTGCCGAAGAGCCTGCCGGATTGAGGTTATATCGATTTCGGCAGGCCCAGCGCTCGACGTTGTACTTTCTGTCGCAACCCGAAAACATCATTGGCCGGGGCCTGCGCGTCGAGACGGGGGCGGGAACGCGCCTCGGCTTCAGTCGCCCTCGCTTTGCGCGAGCAGCATCTGAAGTGCGGCCACGACTGCCTTGTTGCAAATCACTTCGCGGCCCAGATCGCCGAAATGATAGACTGCATGCAGGGGTTCTCTGCGTTTGCGCGCGAGCGCAACGTGCACCAGTCCGACTTCTTCATCGTTCTGCTGGGGGCCGGCGAAACCGGTAACGGAAAGCGCGAGATCAGCATGGCTCCGGCGCAGGCCCGCTTCCGCCATACCGATCGCTACATCGCGGCTGACTCCCTCGCAGGATTCCACCTCCGCCCGATCGAGATCGAGCAGCTCGCATTTCGAATCGAGCGAATAAACGATGAAGCCGCGTTCGAGCCCGCCGCTGACGTCAGGGTTCGCCACAATTGCGGCGCAAATCATCCCCCCGGTGCAGCTTTCCGCGATCGCCAGGCTTGGCGCACCCGGCCCCCGCGCATTTGCGAGCGCTTTGACCAGGTCTTCGATTTCCTGCCGGTCGGTCATGCATCGATTCTCCGTAAACCTTCCGGAAACCCTAGCGAACTGCAACCTCGTTCAAAACCTCTCCGATCGCTTCGTAAACCTGATCCAGTTGCCCAGCCTCGATGCAGTAAGGGGGCATGACATAGATGGTGTTGCCTAGCGGACGAAGCAGTACGTTCTTCTCGCGGAACAGTGCCAGCATGCGCGGCGCGAGGTCGGAGAGGTACCCGGCAGCCGTGCCCACTTCGAATGCCGCAATCGTCCCCATGCGGCGGGGATTGCGCACCGATTGATGCGTCGCCAGCATTGCGAGGCGTTCGACCTGCCGCTCGCTCAAGGCTGCGATCCGGTCCATCACCGGCTCCTCCTGCCAGATTGCGACATTGGCGTTCGCGGCGGCGCAGGCGACGGGGTTCGCGGTGTAGCTCGACGAATGGAAGAACATTCGCGCCCGGTCCTCGCTGCGGTGAGCGTCGAACACCGGCTCGCTCGCCATGGTGACCGCCAACGGGATTGCCCCGCCCGTCAGCCCTTTCGACAGGCACAGGATGTCGGGCTCGATCCCCGCCTGTTCGCAGGCGAGCAACGTGCCGGTTCGCCCCCATCCGGTCATGACTTCGTCCGCGATGAACAAGACGCCGTGCCGCGCGCAGATCCCGCGCATCTCAGCCAGCGTCTGCGCCGGATACATCAGCATCCCGCCCGCACCCAGAACCAGCGGCTCGACGACGAACGCCGCCGCGCCGTCGCGGCAAGCATTCTCCAGCGCATCGAGCGTCTGCTGCTCGGCGCCTTCCGCGGGAAACGGGATCGAGGTCACGTCGAACAGCAACGGCTTATAAGCCCGGTTGAACGCCCCGCGCGCACCGACCGACATGGTGCCGATCGTGTCGCCGTGATAGCCGCTGTCCATCACGAGGATGCGATGGCGCGGCTCGCCCCGATGGAGCCAGTAGCCGAGCGCCATCTTCAGCGCGACTTCGACGCTGGTCGATCCGCTGTCGGAGAAGAACACGCGGGTCAGGCTTGCCGGCATCAGTTCGCGCAGGCTTCGGGCAAGCTGTTCGGCCGGGCCGTGAGTCCAGCCGGCGAAGATGATCTGGTCGAGGACCGCCGCCTGCTCGGCAATCGCCGCCGCGATGCGTGGATGGGCATGGCCATGCGTCGTCACCCACCAAGACGAGATCGCGTCGATCACCTGCGCGCCGTCTTTGGTATGCAGCAGCGCGCCTTCACCGCGCACGACTTCGGGGATGGGTTCGCCGAGGCCATGCTGGGTGAAGGGATGCCAGATCGGGGAATCGCTCACTGCCACACGCCCCCGGGAAAGCCCGCCGCGAAGGCATAACTTAGCGTTTCGGCATTCAGCGGGTTCAGCATCGCGAGCCGGCCGAGACGTGCGACCTTGCCGATCGCGCAGATGGTCGCCTCGCTGTCCTCCTGCGCTTCGCCGACGAAAGCCACGCCGAGAATAGCGACACCCCGCGCCCGCAGCGCCTCGATCGTCAGCAGGGAATGATTGATCGTCCCGAGCGCCGTGCGAGCGACGATCACGACCGGCGCTTCCCAGCGCGCGAACAGGTCGGCGTAGAGCAGATGGCGCGTCACCGGCACGAGCGCGCCGCCCGCCCCTTCGACCACCAGCGGCCCCTCGATGCTTGGCAAGGCGAGGCGGGCCGGATCGATGGCGACGCCATCGAGTTCGGCCGCACGGTGGGGCGAGCATGGCTGGCTCAGGCGATAGACTTCCGGAATTACGGACGCGGCGGGCACGCCGAGGCGGGTGACCCGCGCACTGTCTGACCCGTCGTCGAGGCCGGCCTGGACCGGCTTCCAAAAGGACGCGCCCAGGGCCCGGGTCAGGCCGGCGGCGAAGACCGTCTTGCCGATATCGGTGTCGGTCCCGGTGACCACGATCGTTTTCAAAGCAGGTCTCCCAATGCGGCGGCGAGGTCGGCGATCTCGGCCTCGTCGGTGTTGAGGGTGATAGATACGCGCAGCCGCGCGGTGCCCGCCGGCACGGTTGGCGGACGGATACCCCGCACATCGAAGCCACGCGCTTGCAGTTCTGCGGCGATGCGCATGGTTCGATCGTTCTCGCCGACGGGCACGGGTTGGATATGCGTGCCGCTGGGCGCAATACCGAGCGGGGCGAGACGCGAGCCAGTCTCTGCAATAAGTTTGCGCAGCCGCTCTCGCCGGTCATCGGCTCGCGCGACGATGGCGAGACTTTCGCGAACGATCGCGGCGATCAGGGGAGACGGCGCGGTCGAAAAGATGAAACCGCGACCCCGGTTGATCAGGAAATCGCGCAGTACGGCGGGCGCGAGGATCAGCGCGCCCTCGCACCCAAGCGCCTTGCCGCAGGTCGCCAGCGTGACGACATTCTCGCGCCCCTGCAACTGTGCCGCTAGGCCCCGCCCGCCGGGCCCGCAAACGCCCACCGCATGCGCTTCGTCGATCAGCAGCATGGCGCCGGTCCGCTCGGCAAGCGCCGCGAAATCGGCGACCGGCGCGACATTTCCGTCCATGCTGTAAAGCGTCTCGAACGCGATCCACGGCGTTCCGCGTCCGCCCTCGGCGCGCCACAGAGCGATCGCGTCAGCGGCGGCGTCGACGTCGTTATGCGCGAACCCCTGACATTGTGCGCGCGAAAGCCGCATGCCTTCGTGCATGCTGGCATGGATCAGCGCGTCGTGGAGAACGAGGTCGTCTTTCTGCGGCAGCGTGGAGACGATCAGACTGTTGGCGGCATATCCCGAACCCGTGAACAGTGCGCTCTCGCTCCCGAAGAAACGGGCGGCATCGGCCTCCAGCGCGAGATGTTCGGGTGCGTTGCCGCGTAGCAGGCGCGAACCGCCCGATCCTACGCCGACGCCTCTTGCCAGCGTTTCCTCGGCGGTCGCACGCAGAGCGGGCGATCCGGCCAATGCAAGATAGTCGTTGGAGGAAAAGTCGCGCCCGACCGCAGCAGTCAGCGCTCGGCGTCGCCCCGCAACCTCCAGCCGCTCCAGATCGCTTCTGTAGAAATTCGTTACCGTCACACGAAGCCCTTAGGTGAGCTACGCTGCGCCGCAAGGTCCTGTCCGTCCTATCGACCTTGACTGTCAGAACCACTCGGTTCGCTACCGGTCCAATCCGTCTTCGCACAAACTTTTGGATACTACTTTCGGTTATCATAGGCGAAGGCAAAATCTTATAGCCGCCCAAACCCCTTCACGGCGCTGTACGAACCCAACATGATGCGATGCGCTGTTGGTAATTTGCGCCCCGGTTTGGAACGAAGAAGCTGTTACCTGAAGCGATATACATGCTCGCCTCGACATTGGCATCACACACTCTTAGGCTGATCACATAGATTGAATGCGGGGGGGGTTAGGCACAGCTTACCGGTTCCCGCCACGATACGGGAAAGGTTTCGTTATGCTTCAGCGGTTTCTTGCAGCCTCGACGATCGCCATCGCTTTAGCCACCGCCGTGCCGCTAGCCGCGCAGGACGAAGCGAGTGGCGCGATCATCGCGCCCAAGATCGACTACACGACGTGGTCGCTCGATAACGGCTTGCGGGTCATAGCGATCGAGGACGATACGACCGCAAGCGTCACGACTTCGATGTGGTACGACGTGGGCTCAAAGCTTGACCCGGAAGGGCGCAGCGGGTTTGCGCATCTGTTCGAGCACATTCTCAGCCGAAAGACGCTGAACATGCCGTACAACCAGATCTACGGCCTCACCGCCGATGTCGGGGGCACGCGCAATGCGTCGAACGGACCGGATCGGACCAATTACTTCGAGACTGTACCGGCCGAATATCTCGAACGCATGCTATGGACCCACCGCGAACGCATGGCGTTTCCTGTGGTGGACGATGAGGTCTTCAACCGGGAACGCGACGTCGTGAAGGAGGAGCTTCGCCAACGCGTGCTCGCGCCCCCATACGGGCGCTTCCAGCGTTTTGTCATCCCGGAGAACGCCTACGATACGACTGCCTATCGCCGTCCGGGCATCGGCTCGATCGAGGAACTCGATGCAGCGACGCTCGAAGACGCGCTCGCTTTCCATGAGGCCTATTACGGACCCGACACCGCGACGCTGATCGTGGCGGGCAATTTCGACCAGGGGAATCTGCGCACGCTGGTCGAGGAATATTTTGCCGACATTCCGCGCCGAGAAAACCCGTTGCCGCTAGAACTGACTGCCGAAGAGCCGGAACGGACGGAGCCGCGCAGCATCGTAGCGCGCGCGCCCAACGTGCCGCTACCGGTGCGCGGCACGCTGTGGAAAGGCCCCAAGACCGCGACCGCGGATACCGCAGCGCTGGAAGTTCTCGCTGCGATTATGGCGCGCGGCGATAACAGCCGGTTGAACGAAGCGCTGGTGCGCAGCGGAAAGGCTGTCGATGCGAGCTTCTTCTACAATGACGGCGAAGAAGCCGGTATGATTGCCGGTTTCGCAATTACCAATCCCGCCGCTGACGCGGTAGAGGTCAAAGCGATCCTCGATGCTGAATTCGCCCGCGTTCGGTCCACACCGGTCAGCGCCGACGAATTGGCAGAAGCCAAGAACGAATTGCTTTCGAGCGCTTTGCGTAGCCGTGAAACCGCTCGCGGCCGGGCGTTCGAACTGGGTGAAGCAATGGTATCGACCGGAGACCCGGCTGCTGCGGACAAGCGCTTGGACGCAATATCCGAAGTGACGATTGCCGATGTCCAGCGCGTGGCAACCAAGTGGCTTGATCCGCGGGGACGGGTCGACATGGCTTATGAGCAGGGCGAGGAAAACCCGGCTGAATGGACTAATCCTGCACCGTTCCCTACTTTCCGCACGCTTCCCGAACCGACCAGTACCCCATTGGCCGTGCGGTCCGAAGGCGAGCGTGATCCGCTCCCCGAACCCGGTACAAGACCGGCGGTGGAAGCGCCGGCAATTGTCGAGCGGACCTTGTCCAACGGCATCGAAGTCGTCGCGGCTCAGACCGGTGACGTGCCCTTTGCCACGATGACCGTACTTGTCCCCGGCGGATCGCGATCCGACGACCGGGCCAAAGCCGGCGTAGCGAACATGGCCGCAGTGCTCGCCGACAAGGGTGCTGGCGGCATGAGCGCGCAGGAGATTGCTGCGCGTCTCGAAAGTCTGGGGGCCAGCGTCGGCGCGACCGCCGGGACTGACGGCAGTTTCTTCAGCCTGACCGCGCCTGCCGCCAACATGGAAGAGGCAGGCGAGGTGCTCGCAGCGATGATCCGCAGCGCAGACTACCCGGCCGAAGAGTTCGAGCGGGAACGCAAGCGCGCGATCGACGGTCTCGAAGTCAGTCTGAAGGATCCGGGGGCCTTGGCACAAATGGTGGCGCAGCCGGTGTTTTACGGCGATGCGCCTTATGGCACTCTTTCTGGCGGCACACAGGAGAGCTTGGCGGCGATTACACGCGAAGATCTGCTCTCGCATCGCCGCAATTGGTGGCATCCGGCCGAGACGAAAGTCATAGTGAGTGGCGGCATCGCGCCAGAGGCCGCGGTCACGCTCGCCGACAACTTATTCGGCGACTGGACATCCGATGCTCCGGTGCCCCCGTCCGTCGAGAATGGAGCGGGCGATCCGCAGTCGGTACGTACCGTCGTGGTCGACATGCCCGATGCGGGACAGGCCGCGGTATATGCCGGGGTGCGAGCCCCTTCACGTTCGGGCGAGGACTATATCGCACTAGAACTGGCGAACGCGGTGCTGGGCGGCGGCTCGAGCGGAAGGTTGTTCGAAGAGGTGCGTACGAAGCGCTCGATCAGTTACGGTGCATATAGCGGCCTCCCCGCACGCGCCGACGACGCATATCTGATCGCGAGCTCGCAGACACAGAACGCAACTGCCGACGAGGTGGTGCAAGTCTTTCTCGATGAATTCGACCGACTGGGTAGTGAAGCCTTCGCCGCCGATCTTATCGACACGCGCAGGCTTTATCTGTCGGGCGGCTATGGACGAAGCCTGGAAACCTCGTCCGGCTTCAACAGCATCGTCGCCGAACTGCTGATGTACGGTCTCGAACCGAGCGAAGCCGCGAACTACGCTGCAGACTTGCAGGACATCACGCCCGAGGCAGCAAGCGCAGCGGCCGCGAAATACGTCGGGGCGGACAAGGCTACGGTTGTAGTGGTCGGCAATGCTGCCGAGTTTATCGACGATTTGCGCGCGATCCGGCCTGATGTCGAAGTGGTAAAGGCAGATGCGCTAGACCTCTCGCGGAGCGATCTCGGCGTGGGAACGTAATTTCTTACGGCGGCCTCTTGATCGGTTTGGCGTCGGCGGCTGCTCTTTCCGGTTCAGCCCTCAGCACGATTCTGAGCGCCCGCGAAATTGCTCAAGGTCGTCGATAGAGGCGGCGCAAGCGACGCGTTCGAGGTCAGGTTTTTTTCAGCCTGACTGTGCGGATGCGATCCGAAAAAGACTGCGCGGGAATGAGCTAGACTTAGGCTAGAAAGTCATGCGGTGTCGGGGCGCGGTTCACCATAGTGCCCCGCTCTTTCCGACTCAATCGCTTGAACTCATCGAGCGATCGGAACATAAAGAGAACAGAAACGATTCGCTCTTTGTTCTCTATTATGTCCGATGCCGTATTTGTCCCCTCCTTCGCGTCCTCCGCGCCTGTTTACGCGGCAGGCGGCGCCATGCTCGAAAGCCAGCTGCGCGAAGGCGAATGGTCGCCTTCGGCCGAAACCGAGCCCTCACTGTGGGAGCTGTTCTGCAGTGCCGACGATGCCGCAGCCGACGGGCTCGCGCTGGCCTTCGCGCTGCATCTCGGCGCCATCCGGGGAAAGGCGGCCCCGGCATGGCTGTGGGTGCAGGACAGCCGCTCCATCCACCTGTCAGGCCGCACTTGCATTCACGGATTGCCCGCGCAGCTTCAAAGCAACCTCCTACATGTCGCGGCCTCGCGTCCGGTCGATGCGCTGTGGGCCATGGAGGAAGGCGTAAGATGCCGCGCGCTGTCCTTCGTTATCGGCGAGATCGCGGGCAATCCTACCGCGCTCGATTTCACCGCCACGCGGCGTCTGGTGCTGGCTTCGGCGCGCAGCGGAGTGCCGCTGTTCCTCATCCGCCGCGGTGCAGAACGGGAATTGTCGGCCGCGCGGATGCGTTGGCAGGTTTCTGCCGGGCCGAGCGAACCGGATGCATGGGACCCGCGTGCGCCGGGCAGTCCGACCGCAAGCGCGCAGCTGTTCCGGGCACGCGCTTTCCGCCCAGGCGAGTTCACGCTGGCGCATGGAGTAAACGGCGATGAGCGCGCGGGCGGAAAGGCAGCGGGCGATCGTCTCCATCTGGTTTCCAAACCTCGCGATCGAGCGGTGGAAGAAGGCGCTCGCGCAGCAGGGTGAGACTGCGGAGGCGGAGAAGCCCACCGCGCTCGTCACCGAAACCGCGCATGGTCCGCTGATCGATCATGTGACCCCTGAGGCGCGCGAAGCGGGCGCGCAGCCAGGGATGCGGCTGGCCGATGCGCGGATGCTCTACCCCGCCCTCATCGCCGTGCCGAGCGATCCGGAAGGCGATGCGCGGCTGCTCGAAAGGATGGCTCTCGCTGCGCAGCGCTGGGGGCCGTGGAGCGCGCCCGACAAGCCCAGCGGCATCGTGCTCGACGTTAGCGGCGCGGCGCATCTTGCCGGCGGAGAAGCGGCCTTGCTCGAAGCGGTGGAGGCTCGGTTCGCGGCACTGGGCTATACCGCGCGCACCGCGCTTGCCCCTACTGCGGCGGCGGCGTGGGCGCTGTCGCATTACGGACTGGCTCGCACGATCGTGCGCGATGCCAGCAGCGCGGAGGAAGCGGTTGCCCCCCTGCCGGTCGCAGCGCTGCGGCTCGCGCCTGATACGCTGACGCTGCTGCGGCGGCTTGGTTTCAGGACCGTGCGCGACCTTCTCGCCGTGCCCCGCGAAAGCCTCGTCCGGCGGTTCCGCGACCGCCGTTTCGTGCAAGGCAATCCGCTCATCCGTCTCGACCAGTTGAGCGGGCGCCTGCACGATCCGCTCGTTCCCATCGTCCATACGCCCCCGCCGCAGGCGCAGCGGCGGCTGATGGAGCCGCTGCTCCATACCGAGCCGCTCAAGATCGTTATCGCCGACCTCGCGCAGGATCTGGTCCGCCTGCTGGAAGAGCGGCAGACGGGTGCGCGGCGGCTGTCGCTCATCCTCTGGCGGATCGACGGAATGCCGATCGAACGGCAGGTCGAACTCGCCTCCCCCAGCCGGGACGCCAAGCACATCGCCAACCTCTTCGAAGAGCGGCTAGACATCATTGATGCCGGTTTCGGCATCGATGTGGCCCGCTTGGTCGCGGTGTGGACCCAGTCGCTCGAAGAAGCGCAGGCGGACCTTGCCGGACCGGGCGGCGAGACAGACGCAGCCGAGATCGCGCCGCTGATCGACCGGCTCGTCACCCGGCTCGGCAGCCGGGCCGTGCGCCGCCCTCACCCGCGCGCGAGCCATTTGCCCGAACGTGCGCAGTCATGGCGGGCTGCATCGAGTCAGCCGGCGGAGATGCAGTACGGTTTCGGCTTCCATCGCCGTCCGCTCAAACTGCTCGACCGGGCCGAGCCGATAGCGGTGATCTATGCGACGCCCGAAGGCCTGCCACGGCGTTTCCGCTGGCGCGGCGCGCTGCACGACATCGCCAAGGTCGAGGGGCCGGAGCGGATCGCGCCCGAATGGTGGCGCGAGCGCTCGCACGTCCGGCTGCGCGATTACTACCGGATCGAGGACGACCGGGGCCGCCGCTACTGGATCTACCGCAGCGGTCTGATCGGAGACGGACGGGGTGATGTGCCCGACTGGTACCTGCACGGGCTGTTCGCCTGATGCCCGAAGCCCCGCTCACCCCGGACAAGCGCACGATCGGCAATCCCGAAGATTTCGCGCCCAATCCCCCCTCGCCCTTCGTCGAGTTCGGCGTGGCGTCGTGCTATTCCTTCCTGCGCGGCGCGTCCGATGCGGTTGAACTGGCGCTAACCGCTCACAAGCTCGGCTACGATGCCCTTGGCGTGGCCGACCGCAACAGCATGGCGGGCGCGGTCCGCATGTGGACCGAGACGCGCAATGCCGGCCAGCGTCCGCTGACCGGATGCCGGCTTGTTACCATGCCGCAGGAAGACGGCGAACAGCCGCTCGAATTCCTCGCCTATCCGCTTACCCGAGACGGGTACGGCCGGCTCACCGCCATGCTTTCGGCAGCCAAGATGCAGACGGCGAGCGGCGACTGGCAGGAGAAGGACGGCTGCGATCTGACGCTGGCCATGCTCGCCGAGAGCGTCGGACAGCCGGCCCACGAAGTCGCGCTGATCGCCCTTCCCCCCGCCGAGCTGGACGGGTTCGCAAGCCGCTTGCCGCGCCTTGCCGAACTGCTTCCGGGCATGAAGCATATCGCCGCGAGCTACCTCTACCGCGGCGGAGACGTGGCGCGGATCAACCGGCTCGAGCGGTTGGCGCGAGATAGCGGCCTCAAGCTCCTTGCGACCAACGACGTGCACTACCACGCGCCTGAGCGGCGACCGCTGCAGGACGTGATGACCTGCATCCGGGAAAAGGTGACGATCGGGCAGGCGGGCCTGCTGCTCGACGCGAATGCCGAACGCTATCTGAAGTCGCCTGCCGAAATGGTCCGCTTGTTCGAGAAGTGGCCCGACGCGATCACCCAAACGCGCAAGCTCGCCGATGCCATCACTTTCGACCTTGGCCAGCTCAGCTACGAATATCCGCAGGAAACCGTGCCCCACGGGCGCTCGGCCGACGAGTATCTCGCCGAACTTACCTGGGCGGGCGCTGCGGACCGCTATCCCGGCGGTATTCCCGACAAGGTCGTGAAGGCGCTCAAAAAAGAACTCTCGCTGATCGCGGAAATGGACATCGCGCGCTATTTCCTGACGATCCGCGACATCGTCGATTTCGCCCGCAGCGTAGACATCTTGTGCCAGGGCCGCGGATCGGCAGCGAACAGCGCGGTCTGTTTCTGCCTCAAGATCACCGCGGTCGATCCGGCCACCTCCGACCTCCTGTTCGAGCGCTTCATATCCAAGGAGCGCAAGGAACCGCCCGATATCGACGTCGATTTCGAGCACGAGCGGCGCGAGGAAGTGATCCAGCACATCTACCGCAAATACGGCCGCGAACGCGCAGGGCTGTGCGCCACGGTCATCCACTACCGTCCGCGTTCCGCCATCCGCGAAGTCGGCAAGGTGATGGGTCTGTCCGAGGACGTGACCGGCGCGCTCGCCAAGACCGTCTGGGGCAGTTGGGGATCGTCGGTCGACGAGGCCAAGGTGGAGGAAGCGGGGCTCGACCTTGCCGACCCGCACCTGCGCCGGGTCCTGACCCTGGCCGAGCAGATGATCGGAATGCCGCGCCACCTGTCGCAGCACGTCGGCGGGTTCATCCTGACCGAGCGCGAATTGACCCACACCGTTCCCATCGGCAACGGCGCGATGCCCGACCGCAGCTTCATCGAGTGGGACAAGGACGACATCGACGCGCTCGGCATCCTCAAAGTCGACGTGCTGGCGCTGGGAATGCTGACCTGCATCCGCAAGTGCTTCGCCCTCATCGAGGCACATCTGGACGAAACCCATACGCTCGCCAGTGTCGAGCAGGAGGACCAGGCGGTTTACGAAATGCTGCAGAAGGGGGACTCGCTCGGCGTGTTCCAGGTAGAAAGCCGTGCGCAGATGAACATGCTGCCGCGCCTGAAGCCCAAGACGTTCTACGATCTCGTCATCCAGGTCGCCATCGTGCGCCCCGGTCCGATCCAGGGCGACATGGTGCACCCCTATCTCAAGCGCCGGAAAGGACGGGAGAAACCGTTCTACCCCTCGCCAGGGCCAGAGCACGGCCCGCCGAACGAGCTCAAGGACATTCTGGAGCGCACGCTTGGCGTGCCGATCTTCCAGGAGCAGGCGATGAAGATCGCGATGGTGGCGGCGCGCTTCTCGCCCGCAGAAGCCAACCAGCTGCGCAAGGCAATGGCGACGTTCCGCAACCGCGGCGGGGTGGCGGAACACAAGGAAAAGATGGTCGGGCGCATGATCGAGCGCGGCTACGACGGCGAGTTCGCCGCCCGCTGCTTCAGCCAGATCGAGGGGTTCGGCGAGTACGGCTTTCCCGAAAGCCACGCGGCCAGCTTCGCGCATCTCGTCTACGTGTCGAGCTGGATCAAGTACTACCATCCGGCCATCTTCGCCGCCGGTCTGCTCAATTCGCAGCCGATGGGTTTCTATGCTCCGGCGCAGATCGTGCGCGATGCGCAGGAACACGGGGTCAGGGTGTTCGCGCCCGATGTGAACCTGAGCGACTGGGACAGTACCGTCGAATGGCAGATCATCGATGGCAAGCGGCAGCTGGTGCTGCGCCTCGGCCTGCGCCAGATCGACGGGTTAGCCGAGGCCGATATGGCGAGGCTGCTGGCCGCGCGGACCTCGCCCTTTGCCTGTATCGAGGATTTGCGCACTCGTGGCCGGATTGCTGCCCGCTCGATCGAACTGCTGGCCGCCGCCGACGCGTTCCGCTCGCTCGGCAAGGACCGGCGCGAGGCGCTGTGGGATGCACGTGCGCTCAAGAATGCGCCCGATCTGCCCCTGTTTGCCCATGCGGACGCGCACGACGAAGGAGACGACGTCCCCGCCCTGCTCCCCATCATGCCGCTGAGCGAGCATGTCGTCGCAGACTACCAGACCACGCGGCTGTCGTTGAAAGGGCACCCGATGGGTTTCCTGCGCGAAAGTTATGCCGCGCGCGGTTACACACCGGCCTGCGATCTCAGGAAATGCCGCTTCAACCAGCGCGTGTCGGTCGCAGGCATCGTGCTTATTAGGCAGCGCCCGGGAAGCGCGAAAGGCGTCGTCTTCATCACGCTCGAGGACGAGACGGGAGTCGTCAATCTCGTGGTGTGGCCCGATGCACTGCAACGCAATCGCAAGGTCATCATGGGTGCGCGGCTGATGGCAGTGGAAGGCACGGTGCAGATGGACGACGACGTGATCCATGTGGTCGCCCGCACGATGCACGACGACACCGCGAGGCTTACGCTACTTTCCGACGACTTGCTGCGGCACGATCTCGCGCGAGCCGATCATGTCAACAGTCCCCTTCCGGGATCGCTACCGTCCAATATCGGACGGCATCCGCGCGATGTCAGCGTGATCCCCAAGTCCCGCGACTTCCATTGAAGGCGGGCCAAATTCCCAGTTGTTACCAAATCCTTTCCGTGCCAGTTTGACGGCTCAGAACAAAAATTCATCCAGAGGGGACTACACGTGCCAACGAAACCGGCTGCCTTTCGGGGCGTTGCTTTTTCCGCGATTTTGGTAGCGCTAACAGGGTGTGCCGCGACCTCGGCTCCTCCGCCGCAGGCCACCAGCAATACTGCGAATCAGATCGCCGGTACGATGCCGTACCGCGACACCTCGCTCGCCTTCGAAGAACGCGCGCGCGATCTGGTCAACCGCATGACGCTGGAAGAAAAAGCTCTGCAGGCCGGGCACGCTGCCCCGGCCATCCCGCGTCTTGGCGTACCCGCTTACAACTGGTGGAACGAAGGGCTGCACGGGGTCGCACGTGCCGGCGTCGCAACTGTCTTCCCTCAAGCGATCGGCATGGCGGCGACGTGGGATACCGACCGGATGCACCGCGCCGCCGACGTCATTTCTACTGAGTTCCGCTCTAAATACGTGAAGACGCTCCAGGACGACGGATCGAGCGGCATCTACCAAGGGCTGACGGTCTGGTCGCCGAACATCAACATCTTCCGCGACCCCCGCTGGGGCCGCGGGCAGGAAACCTACGGCGAGGACCCGTACCTCACCGGCAAGATCGCAAACGCCTTCATCACCGGACTGCAAGGCGACGATCCGAAATACAAAAAGACGATCGCGAACGCAAAGCACTATGCTGTCCATTCCGGTCCGGAATTCGGCCGCCATCAGCAGGACTTCTACCCTACACCGAAAGATCTGGAAGAAACCTATCTTCCTGCTTTCCGCACTACCGTAATGGATGCCGGAGTCGGCTCGGTCATGTGCGCTTACAATGCGCTTTACGGCGTTCCCGCCTGCGCAAGCGAGTTCCTGATGGAAGAGCGGCTCCGCAATGACTGGGGCTTCGACGGCTACGTCGTTACCGACTGCGGCGCGGCCGCGAACATCTACCGCGAAGATGCGCTCGATTACGCCGAACGCGTGGAGGGTGTCGCGCTCGGTTTCGAAGCGGGTATGGACGTTATCTGCGGCGACTTCCGAAACGAGTGGACTACCGAATCCGACCAGATCGTCGAAGCCGTTAAAACCGGAAAGCTCAACGAAGGCGTCCTCGACCAAGCGCTGACGCGCCTGTTCACCGGACGCATGAAGCTCGGCATGTTCGACGACTACAGTTCGCTGCCCTACGCTAATATCGGCCCGGACCAGTTCAACACGGACGAGCATAATGCGATTGCCCTCGACATGGCGAAAGCGTCGATGGTGCTGCTCAAGAACGAAGACAATCTGCTCCCGCTTAAGGAAGCGCCGCGCCGGATCGCGGTTATCGGTCCGAACGCCGACAGTTTCGATGCGCTGGTAGGCAATTACTACGGCAAGCCTTCCGCTCCCGTCACTGTGCTCGACGGCATCAAGGCTCGCTTTCCGAGCAGCCAGGTTGAGTACGTTCAGGGGACGGGCCTCATCGGAAAGGCGCAGTCGGACGTACCTAAGGACGTTCTCTGCCCCGATCGCGCGTGTACCTCGAACGGTCTGACCGCCGAGTATTTCGACAATCGCAATCTCGAAGGCAGTCCGGTCAGAACTGTCGTCGACGAACGACCTTACATTACCTGGCTCAGCGAGGGGCGTAATACCTCGGTCCGCTGGACCGGCTTCATCACTCCGCCGGAAGACGGAACCTACACTTTCCGCTACTCCACCGAGAACGGCTACCGCGTCTTCGTGGACGGGAAGGAAGTGGTCGATCAATGGGGGGTCGGAGATTCTCCTTCGATCCTAGCGGGCGACATCGAACTCGAAGGTGGCAAAACCTATCCAATCCGCGTCGAAGGTTGGCAGACCGATCAGCGCGGCGAACAGTCGCTCGTTTGGAGCAAGCCAAGCGATGACGACAGTGACGCCGTCGCTGCAGCGCGCAACGCGGATCTTGTCGTTTTCGTCGGCGGTCTTTCGGCTCGTATTGAAGGCGAAGAGATGGAGGTCGAGGCGGAGGGTTTTGATGGCGGCGACCGCACGAATATCGACCTGACCGAGCCGCAATCCGACCTTCTGAAGGAGCTTCACGCGACCGGAAAGCCGATCGTGATGGTGATGATGAACGGCGGCGCGCTCGCGGTGAACTGGGCGGATGAGAACATCCCGGCTATCGTCGAAGCCTGGTACCCAGGCGGTCAGGGAGGACATGCGGTCGCGCAACTGCTTGCCGGCGATTACAGCCCGGCAGGCCGACTTCCAGTGACATTCTATCGCAATTTGGACGATCTGCCCGGCTTCACCGACTACTCGATGGAGAACCGGACCTACCGTTATCATAAACAGGAAGTGCTTTACCCGTTCGGATATGGACTGAGCTACACCAGTTTCGATTACGGCAATCCCGTGGTGACGACCCAAACGGACGGCACGGTCAAGGTGTCTGTGGACGTGACGAACACCGGGGGGATGGAGAGCGATGAAGTCGTCCAGCTCTACCTGACCCATCCAGGCAGACCGGAGCAACCAATACGCTCCCTGAAAGCGTTCGACCGGATCAATCTCACTGCGGGATCGACAAAGACAGTCACCTTCATTCTCGATCAGCGGGACCTCAGCCTTGTCGACGCGCAAGGAGTGCGAAAAGTCGTTCCCGGTGAAATCGATCTGTGGATCGGGGGCGGTCAACCGGTTGCGCGTGAAGGACTTGCCAAGGCCGATGGAGTTTCAGCACAGATAACGGTTGCAGAAGGCGCCACCTTACCGAAATAAATGCCGAGTGGCAGCGCAAAGAAAACGGCGGCGCAGTGATGCGCCGCCGCTATGCTGGACTTAAATGATCCGCGGGGGAACCGCGACAAGTCGCGGCGTATCCGACTTCGTAAGTTCGTTATTCTGAAGCATTTGTCCATTGCCCAAGTTGCCGTCGTTGCAGCTCAACAGCTTATCAATACAATTGTCAGTCCACTGCTTGAGCACGTCATCGTCCCAGGCACCGAACCAATCAGCATGAAATGTCGAGCCGGAAACGTGAGCCGGCTTTCCCTCCACTCGGTCTGATGCGAAGTACCAGGTTTTTAAATCTGTCGACATATCACCAGTGCGATCAAGAGATTCGTCGACGTCGTACCAAGCTGAGAGAGTAAACGTAGGAATTTCATAAGGATGGGTATCCGGACAGGCCACCTCTCCCGTCATGCGATCTCGTTTTCTGTAAGCCATATGTGTGCGATGATTAGCACTGTCCAATTCCGTACCGTTCCAACACTGTGGTGCGTCTAGAACGGCGCCAATCTGCCCACCTAATTCGCAGTTTTCTGCCACCTCAGGGATGGTGTCGTATTTCGCCCCGCCACCACGGCATTTGAAGTGCCCTTTATACCCCTCTAACCCGTCCATCGTTCGCCCGAAAACGTAACGGAGACCCCTCGGTATCGCGATGCATTTATTTTTAGTGGTACAAGCCTCATCAGTTTGTGGTGCTCGCTTGTAGTAAATCGTAATGTGCGACGGCATGACGACTTGCCCCACACCGTTCAGCATTGCTGGTATCCAGTAAGCTGAACGGTTTAACTCGTTCCTGCACGTACTCTCTCCGGTTGTTCTTAACGACTCATAGGTCGAGTTCGCGTTCGTGAGCGTATTACCAAAAAACGTGTGTAGATGAGCGCGTCCAGGCTGCCCGGGAAATACGATCGGGTCGTCATAGGCATTGTGGCTCGGTTTACAGGTGAAGCGAAAGGCGCCGACTACATCGGGGGCGTTGGTCTCAGGGAAACGAACGCCGTGCAGCATTCCCGAGGTATCAAAGTTACTCGCGATCGAAGCCAACTGGACATAACCGGCCGGTCCCTTTGTTCCAGTTTCGGTAGGCGGCGGAGTCGGCGACGGGGTCGGGCTCGGTGTTGGCGTTGGTGCAGCGGCGACGATACCGTCGTCCGGAGCCACACCGTTCTGTGCGGCATCTCCGCCGCCACATGATGCCAGTAGCATCAGCGTTGCGCTTACAGACATGACCTTGAAAGAATTTCGCATTGCAGCCCTCACCGTTTTTGGTGAGTTCTGGATTGCAGAAGGAGGTAAAGGTCCTCTTAAACTGGCCGCTTAACGTGCGTTAACACCGGTGCTCGAAGTGGAGCTTCTCGTCATATACGCACAATGCGGGCCAATATCTCAACGCTCGACGCTTTTCATTCTGTCTCGTTATCGAACGCTTTTGTGCCATAGCGAGACGAAACAGTCATTTTCCGAAAAATGTAGCCATTCGAGGAACTTTGACGATGTTTAAGAATCTGTTAACTGAGCATCGACTCGAAACCGGAGCCAAACTTTCGGTGATCCAGAGCGGAAAAATTCGCCGGACGTTCGGGTTGCAGTTCAGAACTATAATCGCGCCGATGGAAGTTTTAGCTCGGCGTAAACTACGCTCAAAAGGGGTAACTATATGAAAAAACTAATTTTATCGAGTGCAGTAGCACTATCCGCTTTCGCGGTAATGCCGACTGCAGCCAATGCTGTAGAAGTGGTCCTCGAAGAAGGCGATGGCGGCACGCTCACCGGCGAATTCGGCGCAGTCGTACGGGCTAGTGGTGAATCAGGTGATTTTACGCGTGAGTTCACTTTCACTCTTCCGGTCGATGGTACCACGGCCGCTTCGATCAGCACCGTGCGCGTAGATGCCATGACCGACATCAATTTCACTTCGGTACTTCTGAACGGCGTCGCTTTCAGTCTCTCGCCCAACGGCGGAGTTGAGTTTGGCTCGATTGAAGGTTTGGCTACGCTCGCAGGCGTTCAGACGCTTGTCGTGAACGGCTTCTCGGGTGGCAACGGCTCGTTCGCCGGTACGATTTCGTTCGTCCCGACCGCCGCTGTTCCCGAGCCCGGCACTTGGGCGCTTCTGATGCTCGGCTTTGCTGCTGTTGGTTTCAGCATGCGTCGCAAGAAGCCGGAACTGCGTGAAACGCGAGTGCGCTACAACTTCGCCTGATCTAAGGCATCAATGTTGAAAAGGGGGCTTCGGCCCCCTTTTTTATTCCCTGTCTTCCAGCTCGTCCCAAGCAATCAGCCAGACCGCGTTAACACTTAATGCTCCATCACTCTCTAATAGACACACGCGCAACATATCTCGACATGTAGCATTGCCGCCCTTCGTGATCATCCGTATTATGCCGGATGAATAACTTGAAACCGCAGGATAACAGTTCAATGGCAAGCGCCGCACAGATCGAAGCCGACGAGCGACAATCGGTGCGCGAAATGGCCAGCACCTTATCACTGACAGGTATATTGCTTCTGGCCTGCCTCGCGATCTTCATTTTACCTACGATGCAATTCGTCGCGCGAGAAGGTTGGTCCGGCGAGGAAGGCGCCCACGGTCCCATCATCTTGTTTACGGGCCTTTGGCTTCTTTGGCGAGAATGGGTTCCCGCCCGGCGGTTTACTTCTGAGCCCAATATCGCGCTTGTGTCGGTACTACTTGTCCTTACCGTGCCTCTCTACGTGTTCGCGCGCGTCACGCAGATCGTGGAAATCGAAGCCTATTTGATGTACGGAACCCTGCTGGTGGTTCTTTACAGCATCATCGGCGGGGCTGCGATGAAACGCTTGTGGTTTCCTCTCCTTTACTTGGGGTTTGCCTTCCCGCCCCCGGACACACTTGTGGCAGCCGTGACAGTTCCTCTCAAGATAGAGTTGTCACGCGTTTCGATCGCTTTTCTCGACTTGTTTGGATATCCCATCGGAGGTGAAGGGGTTCGCATCTTTATTGGGCAATATGAATTGCTTGTCGCAGCCGCTTGTTCGGGATTGAACTCCATCATCTCGTTGACGGCAATTTCACTATTTTACGTGTACCTTCGGCACCAGGCGGAGTGGCGTTACGCTTTGCTTCTCGTCATACTTGTCATACCCATCGCACTTATGGCTAACTTTGCCCGCGTACTCATTTTGATCTTACTTACCTACCATGCTGGTGAAGCGACAGCGCAAGGTTTCCTCCACAACTTCGCCGGGATCTTTATGTTCGCGGTCGCTCTAGGCCTGACTTTCCTCCTTGATGAACTGATAAGGCCGATCTGGAAAAAAAGGGTTCAAAAAGTTGACTGACGAACTCCTCAATTCACCGGATCATCTCGCACAGCAAAGTCGTACTCCTCTGCTTTCGCGGCGGCATCTTATCATTGGTGGCGCACTAGCGGCCGCGTCCGGCGTCGCTTACGCCCGCCAACCAAAAGAATATGCGAAACCAGTCGACGGTGAGGTTTTCGACGACCTTTTGCCAGCCAAGGTGGGTGGTTACGAAGTCGTGTCGACTAGCGGAGTGGTTCTGCCGCCGCCCGACACATTACGAGACCGGCTTTATGACAACCTAGCTACGCGCGTTTACTCCGCTCCGGGTCACCCGCACATCATGCTGCTGTTGGCTTACAATAATACTCAGGACGGCGTCCTTCAGGTACATCGCCCTGAGGTATGCTATCCTGTCGGCGGGTTCGCCCTTTCGCCTACTCAAGAAGTTGCCATCGATGCGGGAGAAAGAAGCATTCCGGCAAACTTCTTTACCGCTGAAGGTCCAGACCGAGTCGAACAGGTGACGTACTTCACCAGACTAGGGGATGCCTACCCACGCAGTTGGGCAGAGCAACGACTTGCCGTTATCAAGGCAAATCTCAACGGACGAATTCCTGACGGAATGCTCATGCGCGTCTCCCTACTTGGAAATGATCGCGATGAAGCACTATCGGACTTGCGCTCTTTTGCGAGTAAATTTGTCGCGGCATCGCCGCCAAAGCTTCAACGCCTTCTACTGGCGTAATTGTTCCACGAGAGGATAATGATGAACCGTCTCACGAAAATTGCGTTGCTCGCTAGCGCGTGTTTCCTTGCCGCCTGTGACCAGGAACCTACCGGGCAGGTTGCGGCCGTTGTTAACGGCGAGGAAATCACGCTTCAGGAAATCAATACCGAGCTTAGCTCGATCCCTATTCCCGAGGGAGCGAACGAAGAAGAACTGCGTCAAGCGGTGTTGAAGCGCATTATCGATCGGCGATTGTTGGCTCAGGCGGCACGTGAAGACGGCCTAGATCAGACCCCGGAATTCCTCGTTAGGCGGCGGCAGCTTGAAGACGCGCTTCTTATCCAATTGCTACGGCAGAAGCAGGAGCGCGCGGCAACGGTTCCGAACGAAGGAGCGATCGACAACTACATTTCCGAAAATCCTGGCAGTTTTGCCAATCGCACGATTTTCACGCTTGATCGCATTCAGTTCCCGCTGCCCTCAAATCTGGACATGCTCAAAGCGCTAGAGGATGACAATACGATGGACGAGGTAGCGGCTACGCTCGACGGTCTCGGTATCAATTATACGCGCGGTAAAGCCGGAATGGATAGCGCCCGTCTGGGTGAAGAGCGTCTTCAGCGCATACTGGCGGTGCCGCAAGGCGAGCCGTTCGTGACGCCTGAGGGCTCGATGGTCACCGTGGCAGTCATTACCGACCGTGAAGTACAGCCGGTTTCTCCCGAAGAGAGCCGCCCGGCAGCACTTCAGGCATTGCGGAACGCCGAAATCCAAAGATCGCTCGAAAGCCGCTTGGAAAGCGCGCGTCAAACCGCGGACATCACTTACCAAGAAGGCTTTGATGCCGATGCTCCGGACGTGGACGATCCTAATAATCCGGTCGAAAGCGTGATGAAGGACGGCCAGTAGCAAACGGCTTTTCTGAACCAAGGTATTAATTGCTGGTCGCTAGTCTCGGGCGAAGTTTTACATGCGCATATTGTTCGCCCTTCCAGGCTTCCATCGCTATGAACGCGGTGCCGAAGTTGCCTTACTATCGGTTGCAGACGAACTTGCCAAACTAGGCGAGAGCGTCACGGTAATCGGAGCTGGAGAACCACGCGAAGGCGTTCGCTACCGGTACAAAAAGCTTGGCGCTGCGCGCCGGGAGCGGTTTGAACGCCTTCCATCGATCCCGGGTCTTCGCGACGAGACGAAGTGGGAAGATGCTACCTTCGCGGCAAACCTCGCCGCAAAGGAAGATTTATCCCAATACGATGTTACGGTGACCTGCAACTTTCCTTTTACGAATCTGGCGTTGCAACGCGGACGCAGAAAGGGTCCGCGTAATGTTTTCGTTACGCAGAACGGCGATTGGCCCGCGTTTTCTAACGACTCGGAATACAGGCTGTTCAACTGCGATGGGTTGGTTTGTACGAACCCTTCATATCTTGAGCGCAATCGAGATCGCTGGAATTGCACGCTCATTCCAAACGGAGTGGATGTAGCGCGCTTTACTCCTGCATCATCTGCGGAGAAAATTGCTTGTCGGGAGCGCCTCAAGCTACCACAGCAAAGGCCAATCGTACTGATGGTTAGCGCATTCATCAGGACTAAGCGGGTGCTGGATGGTATTCGCGCGGTCGCGCAGCATGATGGGGCTCATTTGGTCGTCGCAGGCGATGGCCCGTTAAGGGCTGAAGGTGATCGCTTGGCTGCAGAACTCCTGCCGAACCGGTTTACACGCTTAAGTTTGCAGGCATCCGAGATGCCGCAGCTCTACCGAGCAGCGGACGTGTTCATGCATCTCTCCGAGTTTGAATCATTTGGGAATGTGTACCTGGAAGCCTGGGCAAGCGGCTTACCAGTGGTTGCGCATGATTTTGAAGTAACTCGCTGGATTTACGGAGATACGCAATATCTTTGCGATACCGGAGACGAGGCTGCTCTTGAGGAAAAGCTGCGATTAGCGCTTGTCGCGCCCGTCGGTAAAGCGCCGGAAGGGATTGATCAGTTCACATGGCCTGAAATCGCTAATAACTACCGAAACTTCTTCAGCCAATTTGCTGCTGTCAGCGAAGCGAAGTGACAACTCTCGCATTTTTGGCTTGGTTGGTTGCCGGCGTACTTGGTGCAATACTTGCGTACTTCACGCTAGAGGTTCTATTCGGTCTCAAACGCTCCACACCGACTGTTCGTCGGCAGCATGAATGCTGCATCGTGGTGATCATCCCAGCCCATAACGAAGCTTCGACAATCGGTGCAACTGTCGGCGCGTTGCAGCAAACAATCGCTTCGGGAAGCGGAGGGACAGTCGAAATCCTGGTCGTCGCTGACAATTGTAGCGATGAGACTGCCGCAATTGCTAGTGCTACCGGCGCGACAGTTACGCAAAGAAGCGACAAAGAAAAGCGTGGAAAGGGCTATGCCTTAGCCCACGGACGCGATTTTCTCGCTGGAAGGGCTGCGTCCGAGCTCCCCGATGCAATCATTGTTCTCGATGCCGACTGCCGGACCGACAGGGAAAGTATTGTCGAGCTAGGTAATCTCGTGACGACCGCCCAGCAGCCATATCAGGCGAGCAATCTTCTCCTGGCACGAACGAGCGCACCACCCATGGTGCAGATCTCAAATTTCGCAATGCTCGTTAAAAACGTTGTGCGCGCACGCGGGCTTGAGCGCATCGGTGGCGGCATCCCGCTGTTTGGGACCGGCATGGCCTTTCCTTGGAAGATATTTGCGGACGCTCCTTTGGCTACGGGCGATGCAGTCGAGGACATGCGCCTAGCGCTAGAACTGGCCGAAAAAGGTTTGCGGGTGCGGCTTGCGGAGAACGCGCGCGTTATCAGCGAACCTGCTGCGCTAGAAGACATGTCTGCTCAGCGAAGCCGGTGGGAGCATGGCTTCATGCGTACCGCGCTCTCGCGGGCGTTTCCCCTCCTCGCTAATGGCATCGGCAATGGGTCGCGTCACAAGATTGCCCTCGGTGCCCATCTTCTCGTACCGCCATTGGCGCTGCTGTTCCTGATGTCGGGTGTGGCGTTGGGCGCCAATGTACTCGTAGGTTTCGTTACGGCGGTTTGGATGCCTGCGATCATATTAGCCGCGCTCATCACTCTTGCTATTTCTAGCGTAATCGCAGCCTGGGTGCGCGAAGGACGTGAGACGCTATCTGCTCAGGCGATTTTGCGGGCGCCACTTTATATCCTTTGGAAGATACCGCTCTATCTAGGTTTCGTTCGCTCGCAGCAAACGGATTGGAACCGGACCCGGCGTAGCGGCGAAGACACCCCGCCGAGTCCCTAGACCCAAAAGCTGATTCAGCTTCGAACATGGGTTCGAGTAGACCGACCATTGTTCCACTCCCGCCAAATCAAGAAAATTTTCGGTCCCTGGACCAGATAGCGGCGCCACAATCGGTTCGGTTCACTCAGCAGTCTGAACAACCATTCTGCTCGCAGTTTCTGCATGAAGGACGGCGCGCGCTGCTTGGCGCCAGTGATGAATTCTAGCGATGCTCCAATACACAGACCAACACCGCTCGCTTTGCCGCGTTCGGCAATGAGGCTGCAAACGATCTCACTTTGCGGAGAACCGATAGCGAAGAAGACAATTTGCGCATCCGACGCTTCAACGAATTCCGCTATTTCTCGCTGTGCTTCGACATTCTTAGCCACGCCCATCGGCGGGATCTGCTGAGTCCACCTTATTGTGGGATAGGTACGGGTAAGTTCACTCAGCAATTCCTGATCGCCGCCAACAATCGCGAAGGTCGCCGTAGTTCCGGCGCGAGACGCCTCTTCAATAACACGGCGCGTCAAGTCGCTTCCGGTGACGAGAGGCAGGTCGATGTCGGATGCATTCGCCAAGCTACGCAAGATTTGACTGTCACAAACGCAGATGTCTGCGGCACGGTAAATTTGCCATAGCGACGCATCGCGCGGAAGATCATGCAGGCGAACCACATGATCTACATTCGGGGTGACGACGAACGCGAATTTCCGAGTGCCGGCCAATCGCTGAATTTCCTCAAGCGTCTCAGTCTGATTGAGATGATCGAAGGGCAATCCAAGGAATTCGGTACGCGCCGCTCTTGTAGACGACGTCACCGCTGGACGAACCTTCCGAAAAGTCCGTTGGGTTGGAGCTGCCCCGTAGGCAGGTCGAGACCATAGCGATCTTCAGCATTTGCATAGCCTGCTCTTGCCTCCGTAGCACAGGAGGGCTGATACTGGCGGCAAAGCTCGCCGTAATAGGTCCAACCACGCAATGATGCGGGACTGTCGCGCGTAAAACGGCGCATGACGGCGACGGCGCTGCGGTTCTGGTCTTGACCGACAAGCCATTCAGCGTTTGCTTGGGCGACAACGAAACTTTGCGGGTTATTGGCGAATGCCTGCTGCAATACGCGACGCGCTCCAGCTTCGCGTTCCCAACCCGTATAAGCTTGCGCGGTCACAATCGCGGCTCCGATATCGTTCGGACATTCGGTCATCGCTTGCTGGCCATTCCGCACGGACCGTTCGAAATTACGTTCTGCAAGGGAAGCGACGCTTTTCGCGACTAGCGCATCGCAGTTGGTCGCATCCGACGACAGCAACTCATTCGCTGATCTAATTGCGTCCCGTGTTTGACCCTGAGCAGCCTGTAAGCGTGCGCCGAGAGCCTTCCTTTCTGCTCCGCCTAGAACACCGATGAGCTTCGCGGCTGCCTCGTAATTTTCAGTCGTCACTAGATAGCGAGCAACTTGCGACGTGATACGTGGGTCGCCGTTCTGCGCAATGCGCTGCCAATGCGCAGCAGACAAGTCAGCAGAACCGTATTCTCCGAATATGCGGATCGCTTCGTTAGCTACTCCAGGATCCGGTTCTTCATTCGATAGAACTTCCGTCATAATTTCTGCCGCTCGCCCGGGATTTCCCCGCCGATAGTAGAAATTCGCCTGATCGAGCCGTAGTCCAAGATCGCCCGGCCGCATGACCGTTAAGCGGTCGAATTCAGCTTCCATTCGCGGCGCGTCGCGAATTTCTCGGAAGATTTCGAGCCTCGTAAGAGCAATAGTTTCAGAAACTGGCGCGCCGCCATCAGTAGCCTCCGGCTCACCTTGTAGAGCTACCTGGCTAAGCGCACCTTGTGAGTCACCTTTCAGAAACAAGGCGCGCGCTTTGAGGATACGGGCGTTCTCGTCCAATTGACGCGTGGCAGCCAGCCGCTCAGCGTATTCAATCGCATCATTGTACCGCCGCTTGACCAACGCATGCAGCCCTCGCACGAGCAAGGCGTTTGGCTGGTTCGGCGTCATCGTCAGAATGCGGTCAGTTGCATCGAGCGATTGCTTCAGATTGCCAGTCGAGAGGCCGAGCTGCGACACGGCCTGCAATGCTTCTGAATTCACAGGATCCAGAGCCAACGCATTGTAATATGCGCCATATGCGGTATCCGCCGATTCGGCTGCGAGCTCGATCCGACCTCTCAGGAGTTGCAATTCCACGACGTCGTCCCGGAGAGAGACAGCTTCCGCTATCGTTTGCTGAGCGGATGCGATATCACCGTTCTGAAGCTGGGATTGCGCTAAAGCGCCAAGTTCGGCGGCTTTTTCGGCCGGATCAGCGCACGCCGACAATGCCAGAGCCAGCGGCAAAACGCATTTTGCCGCTGAACTGAACTTTGCGCGGAAGAAGTTAATTAATTGGATTGCAATCATCTCGAGCTTATTAGAACCGGAAATTCGCAGGTCAAACCGACAAGGCCCGCTGACAAGGATCATGTAATGCACTTTTCCCTTAAAAAAATGGTTATCGCAGCAATTGCGGTTTTGATGGCGCAGTTCACGTTTTCCGTGCCGGCGACAGCACAGGACCAGCAAGCGCAGTCGGCCGACTATCGGATCAATCCGGGTGATTCCGTCGAAATCTATGTTTGGGGTGAAGAGCGGCTGCAACGCACGGTAAATGTTCTGCCCGATGGCTCGATAGCCTTCCCACTGGTGGGGCAGCTCAATGTGCGGGGTCTTCTTCCAAGCGAGCTCGAACAACGGATACGTGATGGATTGCAAGACCAGTATCGTGGTGACGTTCCGCAGGTGACGGTTTCGGTTGCACCGTCGGGAATGCAATTTTCAATCATCGGACGAGTGAACTCACCGGGAAGTTTTCAACCGGGCCGTTACGTAAACGCTCTCGAAGCCTTAAGTCTGGCGGGCGGGCCGAACGAATTTGCCGATCTCAACAACGTCGTCATCATTCGGAAAAATGGCACGCAGTTGCAGACGATACGGGTTCGCATGGCAGCCCTGTTCAAAAGCGGTGTAAGCGAGCGCGACGTGGCAAATGCGAACCTGATCAGGATCGAAAGCGGCGATACGGTGATCGTGCCATGATGCAGCCCTCGATTACGCGCACCGGGACCGGCAGTCTAACTGTCGTGCTAGCTGCATTTGGTTCGACCGGTGCGACTGCAGATACCCGGGCGCAGGTTCGTGTTTCGGCCGATGGTGGCTACGAAACCAACGCATTCCTGCTTGACGGCGATCAAAGCGGTGCCTTCTCCGCTAGTATCGAAATCGAACCATCGGTGACTTTCGAAAGTGATCTCACCACTTTTCGCATTACTGGTTCCGTTCGTCTTCCCCAATACAACGAGGGTTTGGGTACGGAAGATTCTTACCGTCTAAACGCGGGAGGGCAGACGCGTATTGACGAACGCACGACACTACGAGCCAATGCCAGTTTTCAATCAAGCCGGACGCTTTCGCAGTACAATCTGAACAACCTGCTTGGCGACCCCCTACTGCTCGAACCCGGCGAGTTCCCGGACGTAGAGTTTATCGACCCAACCCTTGCTGGTGTCCGCGGCCGGAATACGTCATTGAGTGTTGATGCGTCGGTCTCGCGCGTGCTCAGCCCCCGTGATTCCCTATCAGTTGGGATGAGCGCGAGGCAAAGCATAACCGAACGGTTTAACGGACGCGACTACCGTCAGGCCGGATTTAACGCCGGTTGGGGACATCAACTCACACCCCGAACTTCCTTGCAAACTAGCGTACAAGCCTCGAAAGCTGACTACTTCGATCAGTCCATCGGCGACGGACAATTTGTTACATCTCTGGTTGGTCTACAGCATCAAATCAGTCCGACGATGAACGTTACCGGACAGGTTGGTGCCTCTTTCACATCGATCCAGGGTCCGGAAGACACGAGTATTAACAACGTCGGCTTCGCAGCTAACGGTAGCTTGTGTCGGCGCGGGTTTCAGTCCTCGCTTTGCGTAAACGCCGGTCGGCAAGCGTCGCCTACGACATACGCTGGTATCCGTACAACTACCACCATTGCAGGGAGCTACAGTCGCGCTCTGAGCGAGTTCGACCGCTTGTCCTTGAGCGCCTCATACGCTCGCGCGGATCAAATTGACCGAGATTGGTTGGGCTTCGAGACCGATGGTTCGGAAGAAATATACGGCGCATCCGCGCAGTGGCGCCGCTACTTTACAGACCGCTTGTCCGCTTATGTACGCGGTGGCTACTCAAACACGAGTGGGCGGTCGCGAACCGGCCGCGACGGCAACCTCCAAGGATTTATTGGCATTAGTTACATGTTCGGAGAAACGCGATGAACGAAGCCGGCTATGGTGAAGAACCTACCGGCCAGGGTTTCGGCGGGTTATTTACACAGCTTCCTACGATATTATGGGAGCGGAAATGGTGGATTATCATTCCGTCCGTACTCGGAATCGTCGCGGCTATCGCCGCAACTGTGCTGATCGAGCCGCTGTACAAGTCCGACGCCTTAATGATCGTGCAGGCACCGCAGGTGCAAGGCGAAGTATTCGACCAACTCAACAACGAGGTCATAGATCAGCGAATTGCCCGTATCCGGGAAGAAGTGACAAGCCGTCCGAATCTTGTGTCCCTGATTGAGCGGCATCGTCTTTACGTCGACGAGCGGCAATCACAACCGTTGTCCGCCGTCATCGAAAAAATGCGCGAGAACATTGAACTTACCCCAACCAGAGCAACGGCGCCTAGTAATCGAGACGCTGAGACAATCGCGTTTCAATTAAGTTTCTTCTACGAAGAAGCCCAACCTTCACAAGCGGTTGCACAAGACCTCATGGACAGCATCATCGAGCTTGATGCTTCCGGTAACGTCGAACAGGCAACCAACACGGTTCAATTTCTCACCGATCAATCCGCCGAACTCGAGACACGTATCAATGAAATTGAGACGCAGATTGCAGAGATTAGCGCACGTAACGGTGGAGCGCTTGCTGGGGGCGGGGGAATTGTAAGCTCGGGTACCGGAAGTTACGACGTTCAGATTGCTGCGCTTCAACGGGAAAACAGCGAACTCGTTGCACAGCGCAACCGGGCCCTTTCAGCCGATCAACGAGACCCCGGTGTTCTGGCAGCAGAAGCGGCGCTTGCCAACGCACGCGCAACCTATTCGGAATCGCACCCGGACGTTGTTCTTGCCAAACAACGCCTCGCCGAAGCGCGCCAGCTCGCAAAGCAGAACGTGCAACTTCTGCCGTTCGATGCGATCGACCGCCAGATTTCGTTCAACAATACGCAGATCGCGCAGCTTCGAGCTGTAAAGGCGCAGGAGCAGGCGCAGCTCAATTCGCGCTTAGCAGCCCAATCCCGCGCGCCGCTCGTTCAACAACAGATTACGAGCTTGCAACAGGACCTGTCAGGCCTCAATTCGCAGTATCAGAACGTTCAGGTACGCCTGACGCAAGCACGCGCCGGGGTTAAAGCCGAGGACGAACAGATTGCGGAGCGACTAACCGTTGTAGAGGCTCCAATCGTTCCGGACACCCCCGTGTGGCCCAATCGCCTTCTCATCTTCGCGCTGTGCGTCGGCGGGGGTCTTATACTGGGCGGCGTCCTTGCGATGGCGATTGAACTACTGTTCCGTCCTATTCGCGATCCAGACTCGCTTGGTGGAATTGTCGGTGAAAAACCGCTTGCTGTAGTTCCAATCATCGACGAGCGAAAAACAGCGGCAACGAAGCGTGGCTTTGGCAGGTTCATCCCCGCAATTGCTGGGCGACGATAAAATAATTTAGGACTATCAAATGGCAGAAGCAGACCCATTGAGTACGCCCCGGTCGAGCACTTTCGACATCGGTTCGTTGCGGGAGTTTCGGCCCGAGGCCGAGGTTTTGGAGCGAAGCAAGATTGTCGCGTTCGACAGTCGTGATCTTCGCTCTCGGCCCTTCAATCTCATGCGAACAAAGTTCACCAAACAACTCAATGCGCATAATCTCGAGATGGTGGGAATCACCTCACCGGCGCCCATGGCCGGCAAGTCGTGCCTGTCGATGAACTTGGCCGCCGCCTTGGCTAGGTTGGACGACAAGCAAGTAGTACTTGTCGATCTCGACTTACGTCGGGGTTCGATTGCAGAAGAGATCGGACTCGAATTTCAAACGGGGATCAACGATTACCTCACCGGGGCAGTCGATGATCTTTCGCAGATCGCAGTTCGGATCGCCGATTATCCTCTCGCCATCCTTCCTACGAAAGCTATTTCCGAAGACTCGAGCAGTATGCTTGCTGGCAAGCAATACGTGCGTTTGATGGAAAATCTTCGTGCGATTGCCCGGCACGCAATCGTGCTCATCGACCTCCCGCCGGTCTTTGCAAACGACGACGCCATGCTTACTGCTGGCGCTCTCGATGCTTATATGATGATCGTTGATGCGGGTAAGACGACACAGCGTCAGCTAAAGGACAGCATGGAGATGTTGCGCCCTACCCCATGTGTTGGAACGGTTCTCAACCGTTACAAGGGCAGCAGTATCGACAGCTACGGCTACGGCAGCAAAGCCTATTCGCGATATTACGATTGACCAAGGACGTGGTCTCCCTGTTCGTCAAGTAAACCACGCTGGGCGAACAGGGCGGCAAGCGGAGCTACCGCACGCGCTATTTCGAATTCTTCTGCGATAGTCCGAGGGGCTGCTTCGGACAGCTTTTTGCTCAGTTCTTGGTCAGTAAGGAGCCGCCGCATCTGACGCCCAAGATCACTCCAATTTCCCACATCGAACAACAGCCCATTGCGGCCATCTTCGATCATTTCCGGAATACCTGCAATGGTTGCTGCGATAACGGGTTTTCCCGCCGCCATGGCTTCCATTAACACGACCGGCAGCCCTTCCATGAGACTCGCTAAGACAAACGCGTCGGCCTTGGAGATTTCCGCCAAGGTATCTTCCTCGGCCAAGGCGCCGAGCAGCGTGATGCGATCGTCCAAGTTGCGTTTTTTTATGTCGCGCTCAATCGCGCCTCGTATCGGACCATCGCCTACGATGGTGAGGCTGCAATCTATGCCATCCGCCTTCAGGTGCTCCATTGCCTCAAACAGACCGGCGTAGCCTTTCTCCGCTGAAAGGCGACCGACCGTAATGAACTTCCGGACAGGCTCTTCGGCGACAAGCGCATCCAAGTGAGGCATCGAAACGCCGCATCTAATTACGTGATATTTCGGCCAAAAAGCTGGGGCCGTGAACCGCATAGCCTGGGCGCGCATGAACCAACTCGCGGAGGCAACGAAATCCGCCCGCTCCAGTTTTCCTGGAAGTAGCGCGCCTGCCGGATGATCAGTCTCGGAAATACCGTGAAGCGTAAGACTCCATGGAATCTGCAGAAAATACGCGGTGAGCATCCCGACCGTCGCGCCGCTATTGGCGAAATGCGAATGCAAATGCTTAGGGCGCACGGGGCGCACCATGTCAGAAAGAGCCAAAGCTTCGAGCCAATGAAACATGCTCCATAGCCAGCCCTTGAAGCCCGCCTGGCGGTGCGATTGTGCCAAACCGAACGTTGCCCCCGCCCTGAGAGGATGGCGCGCTAAAGCGCGTAGCGCTTTCCCAATAACCTTGCTTTTACCGTGGCCTAGGACAGACTCTACCCGCTCCCCCCAATCGATCGTCGCGGGGCGAATAGAGTACGGCGTGATAGTAAAGCCGCGCTCGCGCAGCGCCGAAATCTCGCGTCTAATGAAGGTGTGCGAAAGCGCAGGATATTCACTGGTAAGGTATACGATCATGACTGTCCGAGGAGAAACCGACGACCTTCTTTATGTCCGCCAAATTTTTCGAGTGCCTCGCAAGTAGCAGTTGCATTATGTGGTACTGGTAGAAGTGCGAAACAATTTCGAAATATTAGGAACCCGCGCACAATGGTCACATGGGATTTGCCGCAGCGGATCGGATCAGTATGCATTCTTATGAACTAAAACCCTTAGTGTTCGCAGTATTATGATAATGTCCTGTGAAAGGGTCCAATTCGCAAGGTACTCGAGATCGGCGCGCACTCTGTCCTGCAGATCCTCGATCCGCTCGGTGGAGCCGCGGAAACCCCTCACCTGAGCTAGGCCCGTAATACCGGGTTTGAGAGCGTGACGCAGCCAATATTGGCTGCTTACTTCCCAAAACAGCGCGTTCCCCGCCTGCGACCCTAGGGCGTGGGGTCGTGGTCCAACAACGCTCATGTGACCGAGCAGCACATTTATCAGCTGCGGTAGTTCATCGATACTCGTACTGCGGATGAACTTTCCGACCTTGGTGACGCGATCATCATCGCGCGAGGTAGACTTATTCCCGGCCGTATCGCTCTGTTCCACACGCATGGAACGAAATTTGTAGATCGCAAATTGGCGGTTGCCCTGCCCGACTCTGATCTGGCGAAAGAATACCGGTCCCTTAGATTCCAGCTTTATTGCGACCGCAATGATTACCAATAAAGGCGACAGCGCGATCAACGAGGCCGCAGAAGCGGCTATATCAAAGGCGCGCTTCTGTATGCGGTTCGGAAGGCTGAGAGGTCCGCGAGAAAGAATCAGGGTATCTTGCTCGGCGTACTGCCCGATCGCTACTGCGCCGTGGAGCAGGTCGCGGTCGAGAATTATCTCCCCCCCTACATCGTGGCTTCGCAGAAACATCGCCCAATCGCTCCGCTTTTCGTAAGGACAGGCAACGATGACGCGGTCGAACGGCTCGATCAGCCTCGAAAGCACGTCCATGGTAGCAGGATCGTCGAGCCGAAGCTGAATATCGCTAGCACGTAAATCAATAACATCTCGAATGCCGACTTCAGGGACTTGCTCGCCGTCGAGAAGCAAGATCGTAGCCGTTGCAACCCCGTGCATCCAACCGCTGAAGATAAGGTCCAGGATCAACTTGCCGACGACTATCAGGACAGCAGCGCCGGCGAAGGTGATGACAAAGCCGACCCGGGAAAAGTCATCGAGGTCGAACAGAAACAATGCGCCGAGCATGACAAGTGCGGTAGCGCCGAGGGCGCCAAGCGCACGGCGCGTTCCTAGGCTGCGGCTTTCCAAAGATTCTTCGGACTGAACTTCGCGCGCGATCGCGAACATGATGAACACCGGCAATGCGATGGCGATGATCGAATGAGCGCCGTCCAAGACGCTATCCAGTTCGCGGTAATGGCTTGCAATCAGGTAGCCGCCGACAAGCGATAGCGCATCCAGCAACATCGACAGGCCGTACAGCAAGGTACGCTTCTCGCGGGCTGGCATGCCGCGCGGCTGCGCTGCATCCAATGCATGCCTCGCACCGGGCGCTAGGTTGGGACCCGCATTCACGTAACTTTACCGACCTCACTTATCAGGCAGCTATGTTGGCTGCCTTATTTTCGTGCAACAATCGCATCCAGCCGCAAGTTTCGGAACGAGACAATTTTACGGCAAAGTTTAAAGCGATGTCCAGCACAGTCTTATACGGATCAGCCTTGCACCCGCCCACTTCTACTGAACTTTCAATTCGCTAAACTTTTGGCGGCGGGGTAGTTAAGAATCCGTGACACCCGCGCCGTTCCCGTTAGACGAAGTAACGCTAGACGGTTAAGGGAATACGTAATCAGATGCGGGGCAGTTCCGGCTTCAGCACCTTTACAACGTAAACAACAACCGCAACCATGATTGCAATCGCGGCGACGTGGTACAGTGCCTGACCGTCCTCGATGGCAGCATTACCGACTTGGTTTGCGATTGCGCAGCCGATTGCCGGAGGGGCATAGTGCCAAAGCTTATCGCGCAGCACTTCCTCGCTCGAACGCTGCAACATGAGCGTGACCAGCCCTGCGAAGGCAAAGACAGTCACCCAATCCCAAACGGTTTCCACTCGATGATCCTTTCAGGCGCCAGCGGCGCAATTTGTATTGTATAGCTGTGCGCACCGATCTTCCGATATGCCAGTATTATGCCGCTCTCGCTTCATTTTGGCACTCTACGCGTGCTGCTTATGAAAAAGCATTATGCAGCCGCGAGACACGGTTGTCGAGTTCAGGAACAGCGGGTGGAATTGCTACGCGCTCGCCGCGTACGAAATGGCCGAGATAACTATTTCGCGATGCCAGCAGCGCGCATTTCCATCGTCGTGACGATGCCATCGCGATCGGTGTCGATCCTGTCGAAATTACCTTGGGTCGCTATACGGTACTCCACGAGTGTGATGACACCATCCTTGTCGCTGTCGAACTGGTTCAGCATCGGTGCCGCATCGACCGGTATGGCATCGGGGTTCGCCAACGCCGCAAATTCTGCTGAGGTAAGCACACCATTTCCATCCGTATCGAGACCGGCGAAGACCCGTGCGTTCTGGCGCAGGGCTTCGTTTCGCGCAGCCTGACGCTGGGTCGAAACGATCTCTTCCGGTGTCAGCACACCGTTACTGTCTCCATCGTAGCGCGCGTACTCGGTATCCATTTGCGCGATAAAATCGGATCGAGACAAAGGCTCTTCGCCGGCCTCCGACTGTTGGGCGACCGCTGCGGTACCAAACGCAAATAAAGCGGCAGGCATGATGATGCGAAACATATAGATAGGTGTCCTCATTCGAATGATCTTGGCCGCCAAACTGCGCGCTCGAACCTGAAATATTGATGTATCGGCTAATGGCCTGGTTCCGATCAGTCGATTTGACGTCCGCGAACCATAACCCAATCGACGCTTTCCAATACGCTGACGTCAGCTAGCGGATTGCCTTTTACCGCAATCATGTCGGCGGAAAAGCCGGGAGCGATCCGCCCGATCTCGTTCTCCATTTCAAGCACTTCAGCCGCGGATGTCGTGGCACTAGCCAGTGCTTGCCGGTTTGTCATACCCTGCCCAACCATCAGCGCCAGTTCCTCCGCATTGCGGCCATGTTCGAACACGCCGGCATCGGTTCCAAACGCGATCGGAACATTCCAGCGCAGCGCCTTACCCATGAACACCTGAGCCGTTTCCATCGTAGCGCGGATTTTCTCCTCTACCACAGGCGTATAAATGCCTTGGCCCAATCGCTCGCTTACGCCCTGAAAGGCCATTAGCGTGGGAATGAGAACCGTACCGTTTTCGCGCATTTCACGCGCGGCATCCTCATCGAGAAACGTGCCATGCTCGATCGTGTCGATCCCGGCGTGCGAAGCCGCTTCGATACCGCGTGCCCCATGCGCATGCGCCATAACCTTGAGTCCCAGCGAATGAGCCGTGTCCGCGATGCTTTTCATTTCGGGGTCGGTGAAGTGAGCGGCGAGGCCGCGGCCCTGCTGACTGAGTACACCGCCAGTCGCGGTAATCTTGATGACATCCGCCCCGTTTTGACTGGCAAGCCGGACTTTTTCTGCGCATTCAACTGCGCCAGTACAGTTATACCCGCTGTCCAGTATCTCATTGATCTCCGGCCTGAACCCGTTGGCATCGGCATGGCCGCCGACGATCGAAAGAGCCGGGCCCGCAGCGATGATACGCGGACCAGGGATGAGGCCCTCTGCCGTTCCGCGGCGTAGAGCAAACGCACTATGCTGTCCGCTTCCGGCTTCTCGAACGGTGGTGAAACCAGCTTTCGCAGTCACTCGTGCATTCTTCGCTCCGACTACGACGCCCCATTCGTCCGGTTCCACTGCTTCCTTCCAGAAATCGCCGCCAGGATCTCCGGTGAGATGGACGTGAAGATCGATCAGACCGGGAAGGACGGTATGATCGGGAAGGTGGACCATGGTCGCACCTTCCGGAACGGGTGCGAAGCCATCGGCAATGCTGACGATGCGTCCATCGGTCACTGTTATCGTCGCGGGTCCGGTCGGATCTGCGGACGCGTCCGTAAGCACTGCTCCGGCATGTATTAAGGTCGTGTCGGCGATCGCAGGACAAGCCAGAAACACCACTACCAACGCTGCGGCACAACGCACCTTACGAATGACGTTCATCCTCTAATCTCCCCGTTCGTTTGCCGGTTAATGCAGCTACGAACTCGCTAGCACAAGTAGGCAAGCTTGCTGGTTGCCCTAGGCGCGGTGCCCGTTATGAAAGACTTCAACATCATATCAGGGAGAACTTTGCACCTATGACATATCGTTCGACACTTCTTTCCGCGAGCCTGCTTGCGTCAGCGGTCCTTGCCGCAGAGCCACTCGATGCGCGTCCCATGACCCCGGAAGATGTCGCCAAGCTGGAAAGCGTCGGTTCGATTGAAGTATCGTCTGATGGCCAACTGATTGCCTACACGACTGCGCGCCTACCCGACATCACCGAAGGGGAAGAAAACGGTTCGACGAAGCAGCAGCTCAAGCTCGTCAATCCGGGAAGCGACCCGCGCGACTTCCTTCCTGCCGACATGAACGTATCGGGGATAGAGTTCTCGCCAGACGGGCGCATGATCTCGTTTCTTTGGACGAAGGATGACGAAAAGCGCGCGGTTTGGGGCATTCCGGTCGACGGCGGGGCCTATCGCAAGCTTGCCGAAATCGACGGAGCCAATGTCGGTACCTACGCGTGGGCACCGACAGGAACAGCGCTTTATCTGCTTGCCGGTCCCGAAGAGGACATGGAGCGTACCGGCGAAAGCAAGGCCGGCTTTAACGCTATTGTCTATGAAGAAGAAGCGAAGCTGAACCGCCTGTTCCGCGCCAACGCCGGTAGCGAAGTCGATGCCGAGCCGGTTCAGATAACCATTCCGGGCTATGTCAGCGCATTCAAGGTCGCCCCGGACGGACGGCGCGCCATCATCGAAAGCGCACCGACCCCGAACGTCGATGACAGCTATACAAAGAAACGCATTCATATCCTAGACCTCACCAGCGGCAGAATTACCGCGGTCGTCGAAACTCCAGGTAAGATCGAGGACGTCGAGATTTCCCCGGACGGACAGCAATTGTCCCTCGTTGCCGGGATAGATATGAACGACCCCGCCGCAACGACGCTTCACTATGTGGATATCGATACCGGCACGTTCCGCGCGATCAATGCCGGTGCGCCCGAAGCGACGGTCGATACGGAATGGCTCAGCGACGGCAGGCTGGCGACGATCGTTCATGTCGGCGCGCAAAGCCGTTTCCGTACATATGATGCGGAAGGGAACCGTCTGTCGGAAGTTGATCCGCGCAACCTTATCCTCACCAACGTCGAGGCAAACGGCAACACGATCGCAGTCGAAGCGCATTCGCCCATGCATCCGCCGGAACTGTTCCGGATGGATGGGGACAGGTTCGTACGTATCACCACGCACAATCCATGGCTGTCGGAAATCGATTTCGGCAAGCAGCGGACGATGACCTACACCGCACGCGACGGTCAGCAGGTAGAAGGCGTTCTTATCGAGCCGGTCGGAGGAGCGCCCCGCGGCGGAGCGCCGACCATTCTGAACATTCACGGCGGACCCGAAGCGCACGAGTCGAACGGTTGGCAAACAGGCTACAGCAAACCGGGCCAAGTTGCGGCCGGACAGGGATATGCCGTCTTTCTACCCAATTACCGCGGCTCCACCGGTTACGGCACGGCCTTCTCCAAACAGCATCAAGGCAATTACACCGATCCGGAGTTCACCGACATTGTCGACGCGAAGCGTGCGCTGGTCGAAGCGGGAATTACCGATCCGGACCGCACCGGTATCACCGGCGGTTCCTACGGCGGTTACGCCAGCGCGTGGGGCGCGACCGCGCAAAGCGAGGAGTTTGCCGCCAGCGTGATGTTCGTCGGCATCTCCAATCAAATAAGCAAGTTCGGCACGACGGACATTCCGTACGAGATGTACAATGTGCACAGCCGCGCCTGGCCGTGGGAAGACTGGCAGGGCATGCTCGAGGTTTCACCGATCTACCATGTCGACAAAGCGGAAACGCCGATCCTGATCATGCACGGCGCCGACGATCCGCGCGTCGCACCCTCGCAAAGCTACGAGCTCTATCGCAGCATTAAGGTGAGGAAGCCCGACACGCCCGTCCGACTAGTGCTGTATCCCGGCGAAGGTCACGGCAACTCACGTGCTGCCGCTCGGTATGACTACAATCTTCGCATGATGGACTGGTTCGACACCTATCTGAAGACCGGCAACCGTAATGCGGCAATGCCCGGACCGCGCCCCGACCTGCCATCTGGCACGACTGGCGCAGCGAGTGACGACACCGACGATTGATAGTCAATGACCGGGATGGGCGGCTTCGAGAGCTGCCTCTCCCGGTCGTTCGTTCTAGAACGTATAGCCGATCCCGGCTCCGACGAAATACTGGTCGGCATCGCCTCTGACGCTGGTGAACGGCGTATCCTTCGCATCCCCAAGCATATGCGAATAGCTCACGAGTGCCAGGACCGCGAAGCCGCCGTCCGTCGCGTCTCCGCTGAGATCGTATCCGGACAACAAGGTTACACTCGCCTTGTTGAAGCCGCCATCGGCATCGAACTGCGGCAAGCCGCTTATGGCCGCATCACTAGGCGAGACGGTGAAATAGTACTCCGCAAAATCATCGTCTGCGTATTCTGCGCTCAGGCTGAGCGAGGCGAAGGCTGCCCGGCTAAGCGGCGTGAAGTAGGTCGCGCTTGGAGATAGCACGACGCCATCGTGCGCGTCGGCCACGTCCCATTTCGCGTCGACCGTGAAGCTCAGCGTATCGTATGGGTTGAGGACGGCGGGAAAGCCGATACCAACCGTCGGCCCGACCTCGATCGCAGTGTCGAGCTCGCCGAGAGATTCCACTACCGGGTCCTCGATGTTGCTTGCCCGGTTGCGCCTGATCCGCGCGGCGACGCCTGCATCGATGTTCGGACCGGCGCCCGAGTTCGGTACGAAATCGAGCGCCAGGCCGCCGGCCCTCGGGCTGATGTCGATACCGCTTACCGACCCTTGCACGACCGGCAGAACCGATACGACGTAATCGTCCGAACCGTCATAGGATGGGCCATAGCTGGCGCCGATACCGATCGTCACCCAGTCGCCGTCGAACACCGTCGGCCCGATATCGTTCGCGGTTTCCGGCGTCTCGAGGTCCGGAACCGGTGATGCGTTGACCCCGCTTTGTCCGTCCTGCGCCCATGAAGCACTTGAAATAAGAATTGCAGGCAGCGCAAGCGCCATTCCGCGAATGGTAAAATGGTTGGTCATGATCGTAAATCCCTCGGGTTTCACCTGCTACAACAGCGCCGCCGCGCCCGCGTTCCAAAGCCCAAGGTCTACCGCATTGCTCCGCCTTGACATCGCGGTTAAGGCCGTAGGCGTGGAACTCAAGCGCAAAACGGATGTGGCGATCGTCGGCGGCGGACTGTCCGGCGGACTGATCGCCCTTGCGCTGCAGCGCTCTCTTCCAGACCTCGAGGTGATATTGATCGAAGCGGGCGAACGGCTCGGCGGTAATCACCGTTGGAGCTGGTTCGAAAGCGATCTCAACCAAGACGGAACGGCTCTGATGGCGGAGTTCGACCATGAGGCCTGGCAGGGCGGCTACGATGTCCGCTTTCCGGCCTACGCGCGCAGCCTTTCTTCGGACTACCGCTCCTTGGGTTCGGACGAATTCGCCGACGTCTTGGAACGCCGGTTAAATCAGGGAAGCATTGTTACTGGCGCGAGCGTGACGAGCGTGGCTGCCAATGAAGTACGTCTCGATAGCGGAGACATGGTCGATGCCGCGCATGTGATCGATTGCCGCGGAATAACCGAAGCGCCTGGATTGAACGGCGGTTGGCAGGTGTTCCTGGGCCAGCATTGGCGGCTGGACCGGCCGCATGGATTGACCCGCCCGATCATAATGGATGCGGCGGTCGAACAGCTCGGCGGCTACCGCTTCGTTTACGTCCTCCCGATGGGACCGGACCAAATTTTCATCGAGGATACCTATTATCAGGACCTGCCGCACCTCGATACCGAGACGCTCCGCCAGCGGATCGCGGATTACGTTGGCGCAAACCACTGGAGCGGTACGGTAGTACATGAGGAGACCGGCTCGCTGCCGGTTGTCACCGGCGGCGATTTCGCTGCTTTCCAGCAGGCTCACCGCACCGTCGGCGTGGCCTTGGCGGGGGCGCGCGGGGGCTTCATGCATCCGCTGACCAGTTACACGATGCCGATTGCGGTACAGACGGCCATCGAAATCGCCGAAGCCTTTAGTAATGGCAGACAAAGCGACCTGTCTGCCATGCTTGAAAGCAAGGCTCAGACATTCTGGAAAGATACCGCCTTCTACCGGCTGCTCGGCACCATGTTGTTCGGAGCGGCCGATCCGGCTGAGCGTTACAAGGTCTTCGAACACTTCTACCGCTTGCCGGACGCGCTGATCGAGCGGTTCTATGCGGGGCGCTCGACCTCGTTCGACAAGGCCCGGATACTTATCGGCAAGCCGCCCGTTCCCGTAACGAGGGCGGTAAGCACACTATTGCGTGACAAAGCGCGTCCGCTCACGCAGGAGAGAACTTCATGAACGCCCAGACCGATATCGATACACGGCTTCCCGGGCTGGACCCGGCGCAAGTCCCCCTGCAAACGCGCGGTGCGAATTTCGCCGGCAAGACCGCCTGCGTCGTCGGGGCCGGATTTGGGGGGCTAGCCCTTGCCATTCGGCTGCAAGGCGCGGGGATCGCCACTACTGTCGTCGAGAAACGCGACAAGGCGGGCGGACGTGCGTACTACTGGGAAAAGGAAGGCTTCACCTTCGACGGCGGTCCTACCGTCATAACCGATCCGCCGTGCCTGCAGGAACTATGGGCGTTGACCGGACGTGACATGTCCGACGACATAGAACTGGTGCCGGTCATGCCCTTCTACCGCCTGAACTGGCCGGACGGGACGAGTTTCGATTATTCGAACGACGAGAAGAGCCTCTTCGAAGAGATCGCACGCCTTAACCCCGAAGACGTGGCGGGTTATCAGCGCTTCCTCGATTATGCTGCGGGGGTCTACGAGGAAGGCTACGTAAAGCTCGGTCACGTACCGTTCCTCGATTTCAAGTCCATGCTGAAGGCTGCACCCGCTCTTGCGAAAAAGCAGGCGTACCGCAGCGTCTATTCGATGGTCTCGAGCTTCGTGAAGAACGAGAAGCTGCGCGAGGCGCTCTCGTTTCATACGCTTCTCGTCGGCGGAAACCCCATGAAGACGAGCGCGATCTACGCACTTATCCACAAGTTGGAGAAAGACGGCGGCGTTTGGTGGGCAAAGGGCGGCACGAACCGCCTGATCGCGGCAATGGTGACGCAGTTCGAGCGGCTCGGCGGAACCATGCGCCTAGGCGACGGGGTGAAGCGCGTCCATACGCTTGGCAATAAGGCCACGGAAGTTGAGACCGAAAGCGGTTGGCGCGAACGCTTCGATGCAGTCGCCAGCAATGCCGACATAATGCACTCCTACAAGGACCTTCTGGCTGGTTCGAAGCGCGGTGCGGATTACGCGAAGAAGCTTGGACGGAAAAGCTTTTCGCCCGGCCTGTTCGTGGTCCACTTCGGTGTAGAGGGTTCCTGGCCAGGCATTCCGCACCACATGATTCTGTTCGGTCCGCGTTACAAAGGGCTGCTTGAAGACATTTACGACCACGGCGTTTTGCCGCGCGACTTCTCGATCTACCTGCACCACCCTACTGTGAGCGATCCCGGCATGGCGCCGGAAGGAAAGAGCACCTTCTACGCCCTCGTTCCCGTTGCGCATATGGGCAAGCTGGCAGTCGACTGGAACGAGGTGGGTCCGATGCTGGAAAAGCGCATTCTCGACGAGGTCGGGCGCCGGCTGATCCCGGACATTCATGACCGCATCGTCACCAAGTTTCATTATGCGCCGACCGACTTCGCCGGCGATCTGAACGCGCACCTCGGTAGCGCTTTCAGCCTGGAGCCTGTCCTGACGCAAAGCGCTTGGTTCCGCGGCCACAACAGGGACGACGTGCTCAAGAACTTCTACCTTGTCGGTGCCGGGACGCATCCGGGCGCCGGCATCCCCGGCGTCGTCGGTAGCGCGAAGGCGACCGCCGGCCTGATGCTCGAGGATCTTGCCGTTTCATGAAGGAACTGAAGCGGCTTGCCGTCTACTGCGGTTCTGCAACGCCAGCCGATCCGCGCTACATGGAATTGGCACGCGAAGTGGGCCGGACGCTTGCCGAAGCTGGCATCGGTACGGTTTACGGCGGCGGACGGCTCGGCCTCATGGGCGCGGTCGCCACCGGCGCGCTCGAAGGGGGCGGCGAGGTCATCGGCATCATTCCCGAAGCTCTCGCAAGCAGCGAAGTTGCAAACCACGATTGCACCGAGCTCTACAAGGTCTCCGGGATGCACGAGCGCAAGGCGCGTTTTACCGATCTGAGCGACGGTTTCGTGACCCTGCCTGGCGGTGTCGGCACGATGGACGAGCTATGGGAAGCGGTCAGCTGGGCTCAGCTCGGCTACCACACGAAGCCGGTTGGCTTGCTCAATGCCTTTGGATTCTACGACCATCTCATCGCGTTCAACAAGCGGATGAGCGAAGTCGGGTTCATCCGTCCCGCGCATCAGAACATTATCGTAGCGGCAGACAATATCGGGACTCTTCTCGAACGGCTGCGCAGCTACACGGCGCATACGCCGATCTTCCAGATGTCCGCAAAGGACCTGTGATCACGAATTATCAACCACATTGCCTCATGCCGCGATTGAGGTAAACCGCGCTTGCATAGTCAATCAGTCCGATAATTTCTTGGCCCGAGATCGTCTTCTTTCCCCCTCGCGTGTCATGCGCGACACGCCTGCCCAGTTCGGCGGGGGGCGCAGCCGTGCCAATCTGGTTGAGAAGGCGCACCAGTCGATCAAGCTCGGATCACGCAGCTTTGCCGTGGCATCTTCGTTGTTCGATCGGACCACGCGTGAGCGCGTATGGCTTCTTTACGCATGGTGCCGCCGCTGCGACGACATCGCCGACAATCAGGACATGGGCGGCGAACTGGGCGACCAGAAGAACCGGCAGGACCGGATCGAGGCCATCCGGGTGCTCACTCGCCGCGCCTTCGACGGTCAGCCGACCGCCGACCCCGCGTTCGACGGCTTCGGGATGGTTGCGGCAGAGTGCGGGATAACCCGCGACATGGCAGACCATGTCATTTCCGGTTTCGCGCTCGATGCATCGGACTGGCAGCCGCGCACCGACGGCGACATGATGCGCTACTGCTATTACGTCGCCGGCGCAGTCGGCGTGATGATGGCCCGCGTCATGGGCGTGTCCGAAGACGAGAGCGAAGTCATGGACCGCGCGTGTGACCTCGGCCTCGCTTTTCAGCTAGCGAATATTTCTCGCGATATCGTTGAGGATGACGCCGCTGGACGCTGCTATCTGCCTGACAACTGGCTGGTCGAGAAAGACCTTGCGCCGGGCCAGCACGCCAAGCCGCACAACCGCTTCAAGCTTGCTTCGCTCATGCCGCGTATGATCGAGCGGATGGACCGGCATATTGCTGCTTCTCGGCTCGGCGCGGCCAAGCTGCGCTTTCGGCAGCGCTGGGCGATCCTTTCGGCGGCGCGCATTTATGGCGCGATCGGGCACAAGGTGCTGGACCGCGGTCAGAACGCTTGGAATCGCCGCGTCGTCATCGGTCCGTTCGCCAAAATCGGGCACGTCATCGCTGCGTTCTTCGAAGCGCTAATAAACCGGCCTAAGCGACCAGAGCCGATGCCTAAGTGGACTAGAGCGGACCTAGAGCCGGTCAAGGGCTGGTAGCTTGATGGAGCGCCTGAACGGGTCTAGCGCTTCTTCATGATTTCCAAACTCCTCATCGCCAATCGCGGCGAAATTGCCTGCCGCATCATCCGCACCGCGCGGGAGATGGGGATCGCCACCGTTGCGGTTTATTCCAATGCCGATGCAAGGGCGCTGCATGTTAGGCAGGCCGACGAGGCGGTCCATATCGGCCCCTCGCCCGCTGCGGAAAGCTATCTCGTTGGCGAGAAGATCATCGTTGCGGCGAAGGAAACCGGGGCGGAAGCCATCCATCCGGGATACGGCTTTCTTTCGGAAAACGCCGATTTCGCCCAAGCAGTAATGGACGCCGGACTGATCTGGGTCGGCGCACCGCCCGCCGCGATCCGCGCCATGGGTTTGAAGGACGCCGCCAAGAAGCTCATGCGCGAGGCTGGCGTACCCGTCACCCCTGGCTACGACGGCGAGGATCAGAGCGCGGAGCGGCTAAAGCAGGAAGCCGACGCGATCGGCTATCCCGTACTGATCAAGGCGGTCGCGGGTGGTGGCGGCAAGGGAATGCGCAAGGTAGAAGATGCGGAGGACTTCCTTTCCGCACTCGAATCCTGCCGCCGCGAGGCGAAGGCCAGCTTTGGCAATGACGACGTGATCCTCGAAAAGTGGATCACCTCGCCGCGTCATATCGAAGTGCAGGTGTTCGGCGACAGCCACGGAAATGTCGTCCACCTGTTCGAACGCGACTGCTCGCTTCAGCGCCGCCACCAGAAGGTGATCGAGGAAGCCCCCGCCCCTGGGATGGACGAAGCCACCCGCGAGGCGATCTGCGCCGCTGCCGTGCGCGCGGCGAAAGCGGTCGATTACGAGGGCGCAGGCACGATCGAGTTCATTGCGGATGCCAGCGAAGGACTGCACGCCGATCGCATTTTCTTCATGGAGATGAACACCCGGTTGCAGGTGGAGCACCCCGTTACGGAAGAGATCACCAACGTCGATCTGGTCGAATGGCAGCTGAGGGTTGCGAGTGGCGAGCCACTGCCCAAGCGGCAGGACGAGCTGTCGATCAACGGCCACGCGATTGAGGCGCGGCTCTATGCGGAAGACCCGGCGAAGGGGTTCTTGCCGAGCACGGGGCGGCTCGACCATTTCGATCTTGGCCACGAGGGCCGCATCGAAACCGGCGTCGAAGAGGGAGACGAGATCAGCCCGAACTACGACCCGATGATTGCAAAACTGGTCGCTCGTGGCGAAGACCGAGAAGCGGCGCGTGAGCTTCTGCTGGAGATGATCCAGTCCGCATGGGTCTTTCCCGTCAAGTCGAACGCGGTTTTTTTGGCGAGCTGTCTGGCAGATAAGGCGTTCATCGCGGCAGACCTCGACACCGGCTTGATCGAGCGACGAGGCGAAACGCTGACCGATATCGAGATTCCGAAGGAGGCGCTGGGTGCTGGGGCGCTCGCATACCTTGAGCCTCATCTCGCCACCAAGATGCTTGCCCCTTTGACTGACGCCTACGGGCAGGTGGGTTGGGCACCGGTCGGTAGGGATCGCTTCAACTCGATGTTCGGCTTTCGTCTGAACGGTCCCGCAAACCGCAAGGTTCGGTTCTCGGTCGATGGACGCGCTGAAGCGGTCGATCTTGAGCAAACCGGTATTCATAAACCTAGCGAGCGCAATTGGCGCAAGAAGGGGGTCTGGGTCCAGAAAGGCGAGAGCCTGTCTCATTACTTCGCAGCCGAACCGCGCGTAGAAGGAGGCCACGCCTCCGCCGCAGACGGGGCGATCATCGCCCCGATGCCGGGCAAAGTCATCGCGGTCGATGTGGCGGAGGGCGACAGCGTCACCGCGGGCCAGCGGCTGTTGGTGCTCGAAGCCATGAAGATGGAACATGCCCTCACCGCTCCCTTCGACGGTACCGTGACCGAACTCAATGCCAGCGAAGGCGGGCAGGTTCAGGTCGAGACAGTGCTGGCAGTGGTAGAACCGAACAACGAAGACTAGGCCGCGGCGCCGTCCTCCACATCCTGCTCGCGCGGCGCGCCGAACAGTTCGCCGCGCTCCGAAAACAGGACGAAGATTAGGCTGACGACCGCGGTGATCAGCAGCGCGCTCGCCAAGGGCCGCGCGGTGCCGTCGTACATAAAACCGATCAACGCTCCGAGGCCGGCGCCGGTTGTCAGCCGCAGGAAGCTCTGCGCGGAACTGGCCGCCCCCGCAATATGCTTGAAGGGTTCCATGGCGATCGAGCCGAAGTTCGCACCGATGAAGCCTAAAAGCGCCATGTTGGCCGCCATGAGCGGAACGAAAGTCCACAGGCTCTCGTCCGGCTGCTGCGCAAACCAAAGCTGCAGTCCAGCGACACCGATGAAGACGAAGAGTGCCGCATGGCTCACCCGGCGCGCACCGAAGCGCTCGACGATGCGGCTGTTCGACCAGTTGGCGATAGACATCGCACCCGCACACATCGCGAAGATGAGCGGAAAGAGGTCGCCCGCGCCGAACGCCTCGCCGATCAGTTGCTGGGAGGAATTGATGAACCCGAACAATCCGCCGAAAACCAACGCGCTGCCAAGAGTGTAGCCGATCGTCTCGCGCAAGGTGACCGAATGGCGCATATTGCGCACAATGGTCGGAATTCGGATCGGAATGCGGTCTTCCTCGTCCAGCGTCTCGGGAAGGCGGGTGTAGACCCAGATCGACATGACCGTTCCCGCCGCTGCCATGGCAGCGAAGATCCAGCGCCAGTTGCCTGCGAGTTCGAGAATGCCCTGCCCGATCGTCGGCGCAATCGCCGGCACGATCAGGAAAATCACGAAGATCAGGCTCATCATCCGGGCCATCTTGTCGCCGCCGACCCGGTCGCGAATGATCGCGGGCGGAAGCGCGATGATCGCGGCGGCTCCGAAACCCTGGATTGCGCGCAGCGCGACGAGCGTTGTGAAGTCGTTCACGAGCGAACAGGCGATCGATAGAGCGATATACACCGCCAACCCAACGAACAGCACGGGCCGGCGTCCATAGCGGTCCGCGAAACTGCCGGGCACGAGCGCGCCGATGCCCGCGCTGATTAGGTAGGCTCCGACCACGAATTGCCGGCTGTTGCCGGTGGCACCCAGACTTCCTGCCAAATTATCGAGAGCCGGTAGGATAGCGTCGATCCCGAATGCATTGAGCGCCATGAGTAGCGCCATCATCCAGATCAGTTGCCGTTCGCTGAGTGCTTTCTTTGCGGTAGGGCTTTCAGCCACGAAGGTGCCGCGGCCGGCTGAGGTTTCATCTCGCAGTTGCACAATCCGCGAAGTGGAGGCCGCTGTTCCTCTTTGCAAGTCCATGTCCTATTTAATTGCCGGAATGGCCGCTCACGACGACGAACCGGACTGCGACTTGCAAGATGAAACTGGGGAAGACACCCCCGGTCTGCGCAAGATCATCCATGTCGATATGGACGCCTTCTTCGCGAGCGTGGAGCAGCGCGATAATCCCGACCTTCGCGGGCGGCCCGTGGCGGTCGGCGGTTCGAGCGGCCGCGGCGTGGTCGCGGCGGCAAGCTACGAGGCGCGCGAGTTCGGCGTTAAGAGCGCTATGCCCTCGGTCACGGCGAAGCGCCTTTGTCCTGACCTCGTGTTCTGCAAGTCGCGATTCGACGTCTACCGCGAGGTCAGCGGGCAGATCCGCGATGTCTTTCGTTATCACACCGATCTCGTCGAGCCGTTGAGCCTCGACGAAGCCTTCCTCGATGTGACCGAGGACCGCCACGGTATCGGCTCGGCGACGAACATTGCGCAAGTGATCCGGCGGCAAATCCGCGAAACGACGCAACTCACGGCGAGCGCCGGGGTGAGCTACAACAAGTTCCTCGCCAAGCTGGCAAGCGACCAGAACAAGCCGGACGGGCTTTGCGTCATTCGTCCGGGCGAAGGCGCTTCTTTCGTCGCCGGTCTGCCGATCCGGCGTTTTCACGGGGTCGGACCGCGAGCGGAAGAGAAGATGAACCGGCTCGGCATCGCGACCGGCGCCGATTTGGTAGCAAAGGACATCGCGTTTCTGCGGGCGAATTTCGGCAGCTTCGCCGATTACCTGTACCGCGCGGCACGCGGGATCGATTTACGGCCCGTCCGCTCCAACCGCATCCGCAAATCGGTCGGCGGCGAACGCACGTTTCACGACGATATTTCGTCCGGGCCGCTGCTGCGCGAGACCCTGCATAACATTGTGGATATCGTGTGGGAAAGGATTGAGCGAGCCGAGGCCAAAGGCCGAACCGTCACGCTCAAGGTGAAGTACAACGATTTCCAGATCAGCAGCCATGCGCGCACGCTGTCCAGCGTCGTGGCGGACAAGGCTCAGTTCACGGCAATCGGGCTCGGCCTGCTCGAAGAGATGCTGCCCCTGCCCCGCCCCATACGGCTAATGGGAATGACGCTGTCGAAGCTCGAAGGCGTGCCGAAGAAGAAAGTGCGCCACGACGATCCGCAGTTGTCGCTATTGTAACGGCTTACCCTTCAAACGGTCTTGTCGCGAAGCATCGCCAGCCGCTTGCGCGTCTTGCCGCCGAGCGGTTCGGGAAGCGAGTGCAAGGGGAAGAAGCGCGCTTCGATAATTTCGCGCCCGTCGGCTTCTGGTCGGTCGCGGACCTGCGCGGTGAAGACATGGCAGGTCGTAGATGCGCCGAGTACAGGCTCTTCGATCCGATCAACGAGAGAAAGCGACAACGCTTTGCAGCCGGTTTCCTCGCGCAGTTCGCGGCGAGCACCGTCTTCCGGCGCCTCGCCCTTGTGAAGGCCGCCGCCGGGGAACTGCCACGTCCGCCGGCCGTAGCTTTGCCGGATCAGGAGCACGCGGCCGTCCATGTCGTAGGCGATGACCGACACGCTCGTCAGATCGGGCTTCAGGATCGGCCAGACGGCAACCCGCGTCCGATGCGCAATCCTTAGCCCCAGCCGATGAAGCGGCGCGGGGAGCAGGTTGGCGATCAGCTGAAGCACGTGACCGGCTGCTTCGCGGCGGACAGGAGGCGCGCGATCGGCAAATCGCTCTTCCCGGCAACCGCTTCACCGAAGACCGCGCGCTTATCCTCGCCGCGAATGACGAACATGACATGGTCGCTGTCGAGCAGCGCCGGAATGGTCAGCGTGATCCGATCGAACGGCGCTTCTGGCGGCAAGGGATCGGGTGTCAACGTCCGGACCTTCTGCGGATCGTCCGCTTTCGGATCGGTATTGGGAAATAGCGAGGCGATATGGCCGTCAGCACCCATACCGAGCCAGGTGAGCGCGAAATGCGGAACCTTTTCCATCGGATTGAGCGCCACCACGGCTGCGCCGAGCGGTTCGAACAACGCGCGGATCTTCCCGGTATTGCTGGCGTCGTGATCTTCCGGGACCACCCGGTCGTCGCCCGGCCAAACCGTCAGCCGGTCGAACGGGAGCCGGTCGCTTTCGCGCTGCGAGCGATCATGCGCAATCAGGGCTTCGACAATCGGAAACGGGGTCGACCCGCCAGGCATGGTAATCGCCACCATGCCGTCATTGCGTTCCAGCGCCGCGCTCAGAAAAGCGTGAAGCCAGGATGCGATCTCGGCATCGCTGGCTCCACTACGAATTTCAATATTATCATGCTGCGTCGTCATGCAGCACACCTAACCCAGCTTCGCACGATTGCGAAGCGGTGCATGTTTATTTCAGGGTTTGCGACAGGAACCAGACGCGTTCTTCCGCCATATCCGTCCATTCGTCGAGCAGGCCGTCGGTTGCATTGTCGCCCGCTTGCTCGGCGAGCGGCTTCATGCCCTTGAGGCGTTTGACGATCGCTGCGTTGTCGTCGCGCAGTTCCTCTACCATCTGGTCGGGTCCGAGATCGGCGTTGTCCTGATCGGTTATAGCCGTGTGTTTTGCGACACTCCCTACCGAGGTAAGCGTTTGCTCGCCAAGCTTGCGGACACGCTCGCCGATGACGTCGATCTGGTCGCGAATTTCGATGGCCTGCTCGTCGAACAGGAGGTGCAGATCGCGAAACCGCGGACCTGCGACGTGCCAGTGAAAATTCTTCGTCTTGATGAATAGCGCAAAATGGTCGGCCAGAAGGCCGTTGAGTTCGCCCACCAGTGCCGCTTTTGAATTGCTGCCTTGGTCTGTCATAACTGCTCCTTGGTAAAATTAGCTTATGTTCAATTCTTCAACGCCAGCGCCTTTGAACGGTTTCACAGCTTTATACGCTCGCAGTGATCGATAAGGTGATTTACGAGATCGCGCTTCCGCCTACCGCCACTGCCATCAGTGCAAGCAGCACCGAACCTATCGGCCGGAGCATCGCCGCGTTACGGGTTGGGGAGAAGTGGTTGACGGCAAATCCGCTAAGCGCACCGCCGATGAGCAGGGGAGGACTGCCGAAGACCGCGCCGATCGAGAGAATTGCCGCAGCCCACGCAGACCCCGCCCCGAGCATGAGCAATGCGGCAAACACCGCTCCAAACGAGCGGGTCGGTTCGTTCAGCATGATCCGCTCTTTAGTTCGCCATGACCACACCGCGTGCCAGGCAAGCAGCGCCGCAAGAATCAGTCGCAGCGGGGCTTTCGGCACTATTTCGGATAGCCAATTACCGAGCAGCGCAGCCCCGCCGGCAACGACGGCGACAGCCGCAGCAGCCGTGAGCATTAGTGCTGCCGATCGTCCCAGTCGCTCGGAAATGGCTGAGGTAAGAGCATTCCCGCGAGATGTTGGCGCAAGAACCGCAAGAGAGGCCGCCGCGAGAACGGCGCCTAACAGATCGCTATATTCCGTGATGCCCGCCAGCGGCTCAGCCAAGCCGCGATCTTACCACGGCCCGGTAATCGCGAGCGTCTTTGCCGGACTATAGGCATTTACGAAGAGCGTGCGGCCATCGGGCGAGAAACACGCCCCGGCGAGCTCGGTTTGCTCGTGAAGCAACGCGATCGGGTACGCCTGACCCTGCGGCGAGATGCCGCGCAGGTGGTTCGTAACGACGTCGGTGTACTGGTCCTCGCACACTACCAGATGCCCGTTCGGACCTACGGTGAGATTATCGCCGTAATTGAACTGGTCGGGAGAAGAGGATTCGAAGAACAGCTCGAGAGTGTCGGCGGCCCCGCCTCGGCCCGGCACGAGCCGGAAGACCTGTCCCAGCTTGGCGGCTCCACCGTTTGTCGCGCAGAAGTAGAATTCGCCGTCTCCGAGATGGATGCCTTCGCCGCGCGCGACAAGAAGACCGCCTTTCGCTGCCCCCTGTTGCCGCAAGTCGTCTCCCGGACTTTCGACATCCTGAATACCGACCCATTCGGCTGCATATTTGCGCGCGACCGGCATTTCGATCCCGTCCCAGTTGCGAGAATCGCGCGTACCGTCCGTCAACTTCAGCGCCTGCAACTTGCCCCCCTCGGACAGCTTGCCGCGGACGGCCGGAACGAAGCGGTACAGCATGGAATCGTCCCGGTCTTCGGTAAGGTACACGATACCCGTTGCAGGATCGACGGCGGCCGCCTCATGATTGAAGCGGCCCATGGCCTTGAGCGGCTCCGGATTGACCAGCGCGGACGCATCGGCAGGCACCTCGAATACCCAGCCGTGGTCCTTGCCCAACCCGTCCCCGTAGCGCTCGCCTGGCCTGACCGGGGCTTCCTCGCAGGTTAGCCAGCTTCCCCACGGGGTCACCCCGCCCGAACAATTGCGGATCGTTCCGCCGAGCGAGCGGAACTGGCGTTCGATGTCCAAGGTGTTCGCGTCCAGCACGAGATTCGTCGTGCCGCCGGGCAGAACCTTCCCCTCTCGCCGATCGAACCCCGCGGCGATGTCTCCGCCAGCATCATCGGTGGTGATGAGTTCGTGATTGCGGACGAGCGCGATCTTGCCGCCGCCGAGATCGAAGCAGCCCATCCCGTCGGCCTTGTCGGGTACGGTTCCGCCGTCGTCCATCGCGTCGCCCAGCGCTGAAATAACGCGATAGGAAAAACCGCGCGGCAAATCCATGTAGCCAGCCGGGTCAGCTTGCAGGGGGCCGTAACCTGAACCCGTCAGCGCGGTGGCGATACGGGGCGCAGTTGAACAGCCGCTGGCGACAAGTGCGGCGAAGGCCGACCCCGTTCCGGCGAGGAAGCGCCTGCGATTTGCAGCGGGAAACGGAAGGTTGGCGGGCATGTCGGTTGTCCTGATGCTGGCGATGGGTGATGCAGGCTTTCCTGCGCTGTTGAGACCGCTATTCGCCAAGCGTGAACGCATGATGACAGGCGATGCAAAGAAGCCGCGGCGCTGGAGCGGGTGAAGGGAATCGAACCCTCGTCGTCAGCTTGGGAAGCTGCTGCTCTACCATTGAGCTACACCCGCATGTTCGGACCGGCGCCGTGCTGCCGCGATGCCACGCACTTCCAAAGATCGTCAAGCGTGAACATTTCCGCACGTGTTCTTGTTTCATGACTCCGGATGTAGGCAATTGAATTGCAATGCTAACCCGGTCTTAACCACCTGTCATTAACCACCTTTCCAAGGGAGCGCAGCGAGGATCGCCGTGGAAGGCCATGAGCGAACGTAGCGACCCTGTGAAGGGTCGATTCATGTCCTCCAAAACCTTATCCATTCGTGCTTCCGCTCTTGCCGGAGCAATGCTGAGCGCGGCATTGTTGTCGTTTGTTGGAAGCGAGGCTGCATACGCGGACGAGTGCCTGCTCGATCTCAATCAGGACGGAACGGCGACAGCAGCGGTCGACGGCGATGGCGGGGCGGTTTCGGCAAACGATTCGACGCGTCTCGCGTGCGGCAGGACTGCTAACGCAAACGGAGCGAGAGCAACTGCGATCGGGGCAACCTCTCAAGCACAAACAGGCGGCACTGTCGTCGGCTACGGCGCTCTCGCCAATACGGACGGAATTGCCATCGGACGCGATACGAGGTCAATAGAAGCGAAAGCCATTGCTATTGGTACGCTCGCGTATGCGGGCAAGGCAGGTTCGATCGCGATTGGCGGCGACCGTGACGGAAACAACCTCGGCGCGCGAACCCTGTATGAAGGTGCAATAGCGATTGGCGCGGATACGTCAGCGCTTAACGTGAACGCGGTTGCTTTGGGTGCCGGTAGTGAGGCGAGCGGCTTGAACTCGGTCGCTATTGGAGCCGGATCGGACGCGCAGTCGGACAATACGGTTTCGGTCGGAAACAGTACCTTGCGACGCCGCATCACGAACCTGGCCGACGGTATCGATGGCAGCGATGCCGTGACGATGAGCCAATTGGCTACGGTCCTGGCACCAGTGACCGAAAGCGCCCGGTTCATAGCGGTAAACGGGACTTGGACAGACGCCCGCGCGGAAAATGATGCCACACTTGCTATTGGAGATGGCGCCGTTGCTAATATGAGCAACGCAATGGCTCTGGGCGACGGCGCGCGAGCCTATGGTAACGAGAGTATAGCCATCGGTCGGCATTCCCAGAGCTCTGGCGAAAACGGTCTGGTGATTGGCGATGATGCGCTCGGCTATGGCCTCAACTCGGTCGCGGTAGGCGCCGGTACTACAGCTAACGGTGAGGGCGCAGCGGCACTCGGCGACCGGGCGAAGGCCGAGTTCGCCAACGCCACGGCAGTCGGCGCACGAAGCTTTGCGACTCAGGAAGCCGTCGCTCTCGGACGATCTGCCAACGCTTCCAGCGCGTTTTCTACAGCGATCGGAACCAGCGCAGTAGCGGAGAGCGAATACGGTGTTGCACTCGGGACAAACGCTCGAGTGACGTCTGCGACTTCGGCCGCGATCGGCGCCTTTTCGGTCGCCGACGAAGACAATACAGTGTCGATCGGTTCGACTGGCACGAAACGGCGCCTTACTAACCTGGCTGCCGGTACATCCGAAACCGACGCCGTCAATTTGGCTCAGTTAAACGATGCTATCGCGAGTGTCAGCGGCGGCAGCGACTTTCTGGCGGTAGACATCACCTCGGGATACACAGCTGATGCCATGGGTGAAGGAGCGATTGCACTTGGCGACGGGTCGGCTGAAGGAACCGGCGCTATTTCCATCGGACTCGACACCTACGCAGGCGCGGACGGAGCGGTCGCTCTCGGTTCCGATGCAACGGCTGAATATCGCCAATCGATCGCGATCGGCGCTGAGTCCGGCGTCCACGGCGGATCGGACTACGCTGTTGCGATCGGCGGCGACCTCGACGGTAACGGCGAAGGTTCGTATGTCTTCGGTTACGCCAGCGTGGCGCTGGGGGCTGACAGCTTTATCGCCAGCGAAGCAAATTACTCGGTTGCTCTGGGAGCAGGTTCCATCGCTAGCGAAGCCCACACTGTATCGGTAGGCTCTGCTGAGCGGCAACGACGTATCACGAACGTCGCAGCCGGCGTTAGCGCTAGCGATGCGGCTACCGTTGCCCAGTTGGAGGACGCAATTCTCAACCTCAACGGGGGCATCGGCGCAGCTATTGGCGATGCCGCCGCCGCGCACCAGAAGGCGATCGAGAACAGCGCTGCCATCGCGGTGAACACGTCGGCAATTGCAATGAATACCCAAAGCATCGCGAAAAATTCAGACGACATCGCAGCGTTGCAGGCTTCATCAGCGAGTATATCGGCCAAATTTGCTTATGTCGCGATAGGTTCAGATTCCGGTAACGCTTCGGCAACGGCGCCTAATTCGATTGCGATTGGTCAGAATGGAGTAGCCTCTGGGGTTGAGGCGGTTGCGATTGGTTTGAACTCGGTAGGT
>NZ_JABWGV010000023.1 GCF_013370205.1 Qipengyuania atrilutea | reverse complement strand
CTGACCTATCACGCGATGAAAAGTATGAATAGGGGTCAGGTGTGGCGCCTGACCCCGTTTCATTCCACCTTTGGCTGAACAGCAACCGTCGTGGTGGACCGAGCTTTAACAAGCAGGGGTACAGTACCCCTGTACACTCATAGGTCAAGGTAGCCGCAACCTAAAAAAGTGGAAGAGCAAGACTTATTGAAAGGACAATAAAATGAAAAACCTGCGTCTCAAGATCGTTATGGAAATAGCACGTTTTCTGCGGGTTCCGGTACAAGTTCACCAGAGTTGGTTTAGCAGTAAAGCGGATGCTGAAAGGACGCGTCGAAAGGAGCGCGAACTTGCCATCGAATGCGGAGAGCATCGCCAGTGACCATCCTGTTAGCAGCAGCGATAGCGGTATGTGCGCCGGGTCCGCGGGAGCATTGTGTCGTAGATGGCGATACTGCATGGATCCACGGTGAGAAAATCCGCCTGCTCGATATAGACACTGCCGAAATGAACGGGAAGTGCGATCGGGAGAAGCGCCTAGCGATCCGCGCGAGGGATCGGCTTGTCGTGCTGCTGA
>NZ_JABWGV010000004.1 GCF_013370205.1 Qipengyuania atrilutea | reverse complement strand
GGTAATCTCCAGCAGCGCCTTGTCGTGGTTCGCCCGCGTGGCAGCGTATTCTGCTCGGTTAATGGTGTTCTCGGCTATTCGGCATCGCGGGCGAACTACATGGCGCAGCTGGTCGCGGAACGTCTGACAGGCGCTCGCGAGGAAGGCTATATCAACGCAGCCATGCAGCGGGGCATTGACCTCGAAGCGCAGGCGCGGGCGATGTACGAGTTCCACACCGGCAACACTGTCACGGAAACCGGCTTCACGCCGCACCCGTCGATCGCAATGTGCGGAGCATCACCTGACGGCCTCGTAGGCGAAGACGGCCTTGTCGAAATCAAGGTGCCGAACACCGCCACGCATATTGCCACCCTTCGCGGCGGCAAGGTCGATGACCGCTACGTCAAGCAAATGCACCTGCAAATGCTCTGCACGGGCCGCAAGTGGTGCGACTTCGTGTCGTTCGATGACCGGCTGCCCGACGAAATGGCGCTGCATATCGAGCGCATTGAGCTGGACGTGGATCTCGCTGCCGAAATGGAAGCCGAGATCGCCAAGTTCCTCACCGAACTGGATGAAACCGTAGCGGACCTTGAAGCCCGCTACCTGCAACAGAAAGCAGCATAATGGCATACGAACAGAAACCGGACAGCGGGTCGCTCTTCAAGAACGACCGCCGCGAAAAGGACACCCACCCGCACGCGAAAGGCTCGGCGCTGATCGGCGGTGTCGAATACTGGGTGGACGCTTGGACGAACGAAGACCGCAACGGCAACAAGTACCAGGCGCTCAAGTTTAAGCAGAAGGACGCCCAAGGCGACCGCTACCAGTCGGCACAGAACGACCGGCAGCAGGCGAGCGAGCGCGCGAACGACTGGCCGGAAGAAGATCCGCCCTTCTGAACCCCATCCACAACCGGAAGGGGCGGCTTTCGGGTCGCCCCGGAAAGGATAGATCATGGCCTTACCGCCACGCATACCGAAGAAGCCGAAGCGAGCAACTCGCTGGCGTTCGCAGGCGCACTGCAACTTCGTCCGCAGCCATGCTTGCTGTGCGTGCCAATCGACTGCGGCAATTGAGGTTGCTCACGTTCGCATTGGTAGCGGTGCGGGCATAGGGCAAAGGCCGGATGACTTCCGCACGATAAGCCTCTGCCGTGAATGTCACTCGCACCAGCACCGTGTTGGCGAGATTGCGTTTGAGGCGTTCCACGGTTTCAGCATGGCTGAAATGGCGGACGCTTTCGCAAAGGCTAGCCCGAAGGCTTCCGAAATCCGGCTTGTGCAGCGGGAGCGCGCAGCATGAAGGGCAAGGGACTATTCCGCCGCGTTGGGCTTACCTTCGTTCCTGCCAGTCGCGATGGGCGCGAGGTGCTGTCCGAGGTGGGCGAGGGCGATAGCGCGTTCTTGGAGATATGGGCGCCGCGCAATCCACGCCAGCACGCGAAGTATTTTGCCGTGCTTAACAACGTGGTCGAAGCAACCGGACGCTGGACCAGCACCGAACACCTGCGGCGGGACATTCTGATCGCCCTGAATCGCTACGACGATCACGTTAGCGCGCTCACCGGCGAGGTGACGAAGATCCCGCATTCGATGGCTTACGCATCCATGCCGAAAGCCGAGTTCGAGCAGCTTTACACCGAAACGATGGCCCTGCTCACCGAGGCGCTAGGGGCCGATCCCGAAATGCTCACCGAGCAAGCAGCTTAAATAAGGAACGAGGTCATGCAAGTTTATTACGAGCGCACCGAAGTAGAAGATGAATTAGACCGCGAAATGGTCGCTGCCGAAACCGACATTGATATTCTTAAGACTTGGTTCAAAGCCTTGAAAGATACATCGTTTGATCTGCACACTCAGATTGCGAGCGTTAAACTGGTTAATCCGGATGCGGCTTTAGGAATGGCGCGGAAGCTCGGCTACATACATATTGCAATGAGTTGGGTGACGAGGCGTATTGCTGATTTGGGCGAAGAAACGCCCGAAGACGCGATGAGCAAGAAGTATCGCACTTTAAAGCACCATCTTACGTGCGCCAATCAGCAGCTTGAGAAGAAAAACAAGCAGCTGAAAGAACTACGCGCAAAACTCGCTGAATTGAAGGCGGTTCCTTGCGATAGCGATGCCAGCTTGGCCGAAAACGGCGCAGCCGGTTGAGCGGCGAAGCCGTGGCAGCGCGGGCCTGTAAAGGCATCGCCCGAACCCACCCCTGATTTGAGAGGTCATATGAATACTAAAGCACAAGAGCTGGCTGACGAGTTGGCGAAATGCATGAACGTGAACCACGCTCAGTTGCGACCGGTAGATGCGCCGCCTCAGTTCGTCATCGACAAGTCTCTTCGTGACCGCATCCTAGCCGCTCTCCGTTCCCCTACACCTGATGTAGTGGAGGCGCTGGAGAATGAACGGGGCCTTGCCTACCTACTGGGTCGCTATGATGCCGCCTGCGCTGCTGAAACCTATGTCCGCGACCATCCGCCCCGCGCAGTAGGCGACCTTACCGGACGCGATGACGAAGTGGCTGGCATGAAATCGGCGCACGAGCTTATCGCTGCCGGTATGGGAATGTTCGTTTCCGCTGAGGGCAAAGCGATCCCGCTAGACTTGCAATTCGATAACGCGCGGAAAGATCGCCTGCGCAACCTCAATACACAGGGAGATACGGGACAATGACCGATCCCAAGACTATCGCTGAGTGCCCGGTCTGCAACGCCAAGGATGACGAGCCGTGCGTTGATTGGTTGCCTACGCCATTTGCTTTCGACTTCCGTATTGTGGCACATTCCGAACGCTCCCAAGTCCGCCGCGAACTGGAGCGCGGACAATGAGCGCTGGCCTAACCAACAAGCTGGAACAGGCTACCGAGGGTAGTAGGGAACTGGATGCGGAGATTTGGCTCGCGCTTGTTGCCGACGAGAAGGCGCTGAAGGCTTATCACGAAGGTGCCAAAATTAGCGCGAAGGAAGCCGCGTTCCGTGCCGACTACATGATGGACGGGATGCGCTATTCGTCATCGCTAGATGCAGCCATGTCGCTCGTGCCGGAGGGGTATCATGTAGAATTAGAGAGATGGGCTGACAATCGTGGGCGCTGCGAAATCAACTGGCCCAGCAACACCGTCAACGCATGGGGTTCCACTTTACCGCTCGCTCTTTGTATCGCAGCTATTCGGTCAAGGAGGGGAGAGTGACTGCGGCTCGACCATACTCGCCAGAGACGCTGGCCGCACGCTGGGGTTGCTCCGCTGAGAAAGTACGCCTTATGTACCACGCTGGCGAACTGGCGGGCTTCAGGCTCGGGAAGCTGATTCGCATTCCGGCAGCAGAAGTCGATCGGTACGAGTGTCAGAATACACCCTCACATGGCACAGAGATAAGCTCGCAGTCACATGGCGAGAGCCGGGACGAAAACACCCGCGAAGAATCACGACTGGCACGGCTGACGAACGACGAGCCGAAGCAATCGGCAGGCAGATTTGGGAACGCCTCAACGCAGCGAAAAGCGACCGGGTAGAAGACTTGTGGCCTGTCTATGTGAAAGACCGGATAGCGGATGGAGCTCGAGCAGACCGTTTCAAGTCTCACTGGACCGCGCTCGAGCCGACATTCGGCAAGCGGATCGGCAGCGAGATAACTCGAGAGGATTGCCGCAGCTATTACCGAGAGCGGAAACGCCTCGAGTATGCGGACAGCACGATAAAGACAGACCTCGAGCTCCTAAGAGCCTGCCTACGCCATCGGTACGGTGCGAGTGCTCCGAATATCTGGATTGCGCCCGCGTCTCGAGCTCGAGACCATTGGCTGACGAAAGAACAGGCGGCGATGATCGTAGATCTGATCGACACGCCGCATATCAAGCTGTTTGTCGTTCTCGCTCTAGCAACTGGAGCTCGAGCAGGTGCGATACTCGATCTGACTTGGGAACGGGTGAACTTCGAACAGGGATTGATCGACTTCCGGCCACCGGGACGCATTCAAACGAACAAGCGCCGCAACGTGGTTCCCATGAACAATCGAGCTCGATCCGCTTTGCTCGAGGCGCAGCCGGCAGCGATGACCGGACACGTAATAGAATACGCTGGCAAGCCGGTCGGCTCGGTAAAGAAGGCGATCCAGCGTTTGAGCTCGAGAGCAGGCATCCCGTTCTCGCCGCACACCTTCCGGCATACGTGCGCGGTTTGGATGGCGCAGGACAACGTGCCCATGCAGTTGATAAGCCAGTACCTGGCGCACACTTCGCTGCGAATGACCGAGCAGGTTTACGCCCGGTACAGCCCCACGTTTATGCGCGATGCGAGCGATGCGACCGAGTTTTGATGTACTGCGGTACACATCGGTTCGGTTCGTACATGGGCCAAAAATGGCGGAAATACTGGTGGGCGATGACAGGCTCGAACTGCCGACCCTCTCGGTGTAAACGAGATGCTCTACCAACTGAGCTAATCGCCCGAATCCGTATTCGGAAGTGGCGCTTCTAGCGAGCGCGCCGCGTAAATCAACGCAAAATGAATTGCACGGTGCGCCCCTCGCGGTAGAGCGCCGGTCATGGCGCAGCAACACATCCTCGTCCTCGCGACCGGCGGCACGATCGTCGGCACGGCCGGCTCGGCAACGCGGCGCGACTACCGCCCCGGGCAGATCGGCATCGAGGATTTCCTGCGCGAAGTGGCAAAGCTCAATTTGCCGGGGCGGCTCAGCGGTAGGCAACTCGCCAATATCGGTAGCGAGGATATCGGGCCGGAGTTATGGCGCACGCTCCATCAGGCGGTGCTCGACGGAATGGACGACCCCGACTGCGCCGGCATCATCATCACGCACGGGACCGATACGGCGGAGGAGACCGCCTTCCTGCTCGACCTGACGCTGCCGAGCGCGAAGCCGGTGGTGCTGGTGGGCGCCATGCGCCCCGCCGATGCGGTGGGCAGCGACGGACTGAGGAACTTCGCCAATGGGGTGCGCGTGGCAGGCGATTCCGAGGCTGCGGGACGCGGGGTGGTGCTGGTTATGAGCGACCGCGTGTTCGCCGCCCGCGATGCGAGGAAAGCGGTGACTAGCGGGACGGACAGCTTTCGCGGCTTTCCCCGCGGCGCGATCGGGCACGTGACGCCGACCTCGCTCGAATGGTTCGGACCGCCGTGGCGCGTCGGTGAGCGGGCGCGTTATACGCTTACGGACACCATGCCGCGCGTTCCGATCCTCCATGCCTATGCCGGTATGCCCGTCTCCGACATAACCTCGGCGCTTGCCGGAGAGGCGCAGGGCATCGTTCTCGCAGGCTTCGGCGAAGGCAACGCGCCGCGCGCGATCCGCGATGCACTCGCGGAGGCCGCGAAGCGGGGCGTGCTGGTCGTTCGCTCTAGCCGAGTGGACGAGGGTCTCGTCGACCGCGAACCCGAAGACGATGCGGCGGGCTTCGTCGCGGCGCGCGCGCTCGGTCCGGCGAAGGCGCGCATCCTGGCACAAGTCTGTCTCGCCAACGGGATCAGCGACCCGGTGCGGGTGCAGGACGAATTCGGGCGGCGCTGATTGCCGCCGCCCGTTACCGGTTCGCTCAGCTCAACCCCAAGGCGTAACGAGGTATTTCTCGCCTGTCTTCATCGCGGCATATTCGGTTGCAGCATTCTTCGTCAGCATTTCTTCGAGCGTCACCTTGCGCTTGTAATTGCTGGCGAAAGTCGTGGTGATGTTGTCGAGCACCCTCTTGCGCATCCGGGCTGCCGTTTCCATTCCGGCCTGCTGCAGGAACGGGGTCAGCAGCCAGCCCGACAGCGTCCAGCCGAATCCATAGGACGGCGTCAGGATCGTCGGGCCGAGGTCGAGGCGGCCGTAGATGTACATCTTCTTCTGCTGGTTCGAGCCATAGCGCGAATATTCGCTCATCTTGCCGACCGCGACCTGCTCCATCGCCTTGAACACGGTGTCGACCGTCTTGCCGCCGCCGATCGGATCGAAGCCGAAATAGGCGTCGGTCTCGTCGATCGCGCTACGAAGCTGGTGCATGAAATCATCGTCCGAGGAATTGACCACGTGGCTCGCGCCGAGCCCTTTCAGCAGATCGACCTGCTCCTGCTTCCGCACGATATTGACGAGGCCCATGCCGTCTTCCTGGCAGATGCGGTTGAGCATCTGTCCGAGGTTCGACGCGGCAGCGGAATGGACGATAGCGTTCTGGCCTTCCATTTTCGCGGTTTCGACGAAGCCCAGCGCGGTCATCGGATTGACGAAGGCGCTCGCGCCGTCTTCCGCCGAATTGTCGCCCAGCGGCAGGCACATGGCTGCGTCCGCCAACGCATACTGGCTGAAGGCGGTCCCGGGAACGCAGGCGACCCGCTGCCCTATCAGCGCCTGCGCGGCCTCACCGTCACCCGCGGCGACGACCGTGCCCGCGCCCTCGTTACCGACCGGCATCCGCTTGCCGTGGCGTCCCTTCGCGCCGGAGAGGAACGGCTCGGGCATTTGCGCGACGACCTTGCCGTCCGAATATTCGGCGCTTTCGAGATCGGCTGGGCCGAACAGCAGCGCAAGGTCGCTGGGATTGATCGGCGCGGCCTCCATCTTGACAAGGACCTGATTGCCGGTCGGATCGCGAAACTCGCTTTCGGCAACCTCCACCGTCAGCGCGCCGTTTGGGTCGAGGGTCGTGAAAATCTGCTTTCCGGTGGTCGTCATCGTCATCTCCTGTTTGCGGCGTTTGCCTATGTGCTCGCCGGTTTGGTTACAAGCGTACCGAGAAGGGGTCTAAGCGTCCACAACTGCACCGAGCGGGAGCCGGCGGCGCTTCAATCGGGGTAAATCGCCTCTGCAAAGTACAGTCCGTGCGCCGGCGCGTTGAGACCGAGTTGCTGCCTATCGCGTGCAGCGAGGGCTTGCGCGATCCGCTCCTCTTCCCAGCGGCCCATCCCGACCAGCGCGAGGCAGCCGACCATGCTGCGGACCTGATGGTGAAGGAAGCTGCGCGCCGCGGCGTAGACCGTGACGAGTTCGCCGTCGCGCGCGACGTCCAGCCAGTCGATGGTCTTGACCGGGTCCTTCGCCTGACAATGAGCGGAGCGGAACGTGGTGAAGTCGTGCCGTCCCACCAGCGCCTGCGCCGCGCGGTGCATCGCCTCGGCATCGACTTCCTGCCCGATGCGCCACGCCCGCCCCTTGTCGAGCGTCAGCGGCGCGCGCCGGTTGACGATCCGGTAGATGTAGCGGCGACCGGTGCAGGAAAAGCGGGCGTGCCAGTCATCCGCGACCGGCTCGCACTGCGTGACCGCGACGGGGAGGGGGCGCATCTTGGCATTGAGCGCCTCCATCAGCCGGAACGGGGCAATGTCCTTCTCGATATCGCAGTGGCTGCGCATCGCGAGCGCGTGGACCCCGCTGTCGGTACGGCCCGCCGAATGGAGCGTGACCTGTTCGCCGGTGACCGCCTCGACCGCTTCCTCGAGGGTCTGCTGAACGCTCGGCCCGTGGCTCTGGCGCTGAAGCCCCTGGAAAGGGCCGCCGTCGAATTCGAGCGTGAGCGCGAAGCGGGTCAATGCACCCGCGTCCCCGCCGCAATCGGTTTGCCGCGCAGAAAATCGGCGACGTCCATCGCAGGTTTGCCGGCGCGCTGGATGCGTGTGGGGCGAATCGCGGCATAGCCGCAGGCGATAGTGAGCTCGTCGTCGAGCGTCGTCGCCGGCTTGCCCTCTCGCCCGATCACCTGCGCTTCGAGCACGCGCACCCGCTCTCCGTCCAGTTCGAACCAGGCGCCCGGCTTGGGCGCAAAAGCGCGCACCTGCCGCTCGATCGCGCGCGCGCCCGCGGTCCAGTCGATGCGGCTTTCCGCCTTGTCGATCTTGGGCGCGTGGGTCGCTTCCTTGTCGTCCTGCGCGATCGGGCGGTGAATCGCGAGATCGCGCAGCGTGCCGACCATCAGCTGCGCGCCCATTTCGGCCAGTTCCTCGGTCAGTTCGCCTGCCGTCTTGTCGTCGATTGGCGTGCGCGCCATGGCGAGGATCGGTCCGGTATCGAGCCCCTTTTCCATCTGCATGATGGTAATTCCGGTAACCGTGTCGCCTGCCAGGATGCTGCGCTGGATCGGCGCCGCACCGCGCCACGCGGGCAAAAGGCTGGCATGGACGTTGAGGCAGCCGTGCTTCGGAATATCGAGCACCTTTTGCGGCAAAATCAGACCGTAGGCCGCGACGACCGCGATATCGGGTTCAAGAGCGGCGAGCGCAGCCTGTACGTCCTCGGCGCGCAAAGTTTCGGGTGAGCGAACCTCCAGCCCCAGCGCCTCCGCTTCTTTCTGGACCGGCGAGGCCTGCAGCTTCTTGCCCCGGCCCGCCTTGCGCGGCGGCTGGGTGTAGACCGCCGCGATCTCGTGTGCCGCGCCGTGAAGCGCGCGCAGCGTCGGCACCGCGAAATTGGGCGTTCCCATGAAGACGATGCGCATAGCGGTTCCGTGACCCTTTCGTGTTCGTGCATCGCGCCCTATCTGTGAGGGCATGGCATCGCAAGAGATCGAAACGCTGGCCGCCGCGCTCGCCCGGATGCCCGGCCTCGGGCCCCGCAGCGCGCGCCGGGCGGTGCTGTGGCTGGTGAAGCGCCGCGACAACGCGCTGCCGCAGCTGGTCGAAGCGCTGGAAAAGGTCCGCGAAACGCTCGTCGAATGCAGCATCTGCGGCAATGTCGACACCAGCGATCCCTGCGGCATCTGCGCCGATCCGCGCCGCGATGCGCGCTCCATCTGCGTGGTCGAGGATGTGGCGGACCTGTGGGCGCTCGACCGTGCGCGGCTGTTCACCGGAACCTATCACGTGCTCGGCGGAAAGCTGTCTGCACTCGACGGCGTCCGGCCCGAGGACTTGCGTATCGCCGAACTGCTCGAACGGGTGCGCGAGGGGGGAACCGACGAGGTCGTGCTCGCCATGAACGCCACGCTGGAAGGCCAGACGACCGCGCATTACATCGCCGAGCGAATGGAGGACCTGCCGGTCCGCATCACGCAGCTTGCCCACGGACTGCCGGTGGGCGGCGAGCTCGATTACCTCGACGAGGGCACTTTGGCGCAGGCGCTTCGCGCGCGGAGGCCGTTGGGGTAGCTTCGCTAATTGAATAGTCAGCTTCTTAAGACTATCTAGCCAGCCATGACCATTCACACGATTATCGAAGCGCCCGATCCGCGCCTGAAGACCGTTTCCGAGCCGGTGACCGAGTTCGATGCGGACCTTAAGACGCTTGCCGAAGACATGTTCGAAACGATGTACGACGCGAACGGCATCGGCCTCGCCGCGATCCAGATCGGCGTTCCCAAGCGCATTCTCGTCATCGATTTGCAGGAGCCGGACGAGGACGCCGAGCCGGTCCCGTGCGACCACGACGGCCATGCGCATACGCATCAGCCGGTGAAGAACGATCCGCGCATCTTCGTGAACCCGGAAATTCTCGATCCTTCGGACGATCTGACGACCTATCAGGAAGGCTGCCTGTCGGTCCCCGAGATCTACGCCGACGTGGACCGCCCCTCGGCGTGCCGCGTGCGCTATCAGGACCTCGAGGGCAACACGCACGAGGAAGACCTGACCGGCATGATGGCCACGTGCATCCAGCACGAGATGGACCATCTCGAAGGCATTCTCTTCATCGACCATCTAAGCCGTCTGAAGCGGCAGATGGCGCTGAAGAAGCTCGATAAGCTGCGTAGAGCAGCCTAAACGTCACCCCGGACTTGATCCGGGGTCCAGCTTCTCAATCGCTAAATATGAGAGGCGGCGAGCTCGTTTGCCCGCCGCCTGACTTCGCAAGACTTACGCAGCCTGCCGCATTCCGTTGAGTGCCTTCAGGCAATCGTCGGCGGTTTCGCGGCACATGCGCGCGCAGCGCTTGCAATGCGCGTTGTCGTGCTTCTCGCACTCGTCGAGGCAGCGCTCGCACGCCGCGATGCAGGTCCGCAGCATCTGTTCGATGAGGCCGACATTGCCCGAGGTCCGGCGGCTCGCCATGCGGTAGGTTGCGGTGCAGATGTCCGAGGCATCCAGGCACGCGCGAATGCATGCGCGCATGTCGCTTTCCTCGGCGCTGCATGCATCGGCGCAGCTGTTCGTGATCGCCGCGCAGTACATCGCGTGCTTGATCGCTTCGCCAAGCTGTTCGTTGTAATCCGCGCCGACCTGCGGGTGTTCGGAAATCATTTCCTTGATGGACATAATGCAATTCTCCTTCTGCTAGGGGAGCGCGCAAAAGCCGTGGATTGTTCCGGGGCGGGACGCGATTGGCGGTAGCGGGGCGAGCGCGTTCCGGCTATGTTCCCGCGCATGGATACAGGCATCGCAATTCTCGCCATCGTCGCCCTGCTGATCGGCGGCCTCATCGGCTGGTTCGCCGGTTCACGCCCGGTGGCGGACTGGAAGAATCGTTTTGCCGAACGCGACGGCGAAGCGCGGGAGCTTGATGCGAAATTTCTGAAGACCTTCGCCGAACTCGAAGCCGCGAAGGAACGCGCCTTGCGCGCCGATAGCCTAGCGGCGGAACTGCGCGACACGCGCAGCGCGCATGAAACGACGGTCGAGCGCCTGCGCGGCGAACACGCGCGGGTCGCGAACGATCTTGCGGAACTCAAGTCCGGGGCGGAAGCGCGCGAGAAAGCGCTCGAAGATCGCTACGCAGAGCGGGAGAAGCATTTCGAACGCGAGCTGGCGCGCCTCGTCGAAGCCGAGGAAAAGCTGCAGGCGAAGTTCAACGAGATCGGCGAGAAGATGCTCGACGGGGCGCGCACGCGCTTCCTCGAAGGGGCGCAGTCGCATCTGACGACGCTCAACAGGGAAAGCCTTGCCGAGCTCGAAAAGAAGGTCGGGCCGGTCGGAGAAACGCTGGAGCGTTACCGCAAGCGGGTCGAGGAGCTGGAGAAGAACCGCGCAGGCGAATTCGAGCGGCTTTACGGCGTCATCGGGCAGGTGCGCGAGGGGCAGGAGCGCGTCATGGAAGGCGCGAACCGCATCACCACGACCCTGCGCGGCGCGACCAAGGCGCGGGGCGACTGGGGCGAACTCCAACTTGCCAATCTGCTCGAAAGTTGCGGGCTATACGATAAGGCCGACTTCAACTTTCAGGTCAGCGTGCGCGGCGACGACAGCAATATCCTGCGCCCCGATGCGGTAATCAACATTCCGGGCGGGCGCAGGCTCGTCGTCGACGTGAAGAACGTGTTCAACACCTATGCGCGGGCGAACGAGGCCGAAAGCGAGGAAGAGCGGCACGAATTGCTTCGCAGCCATGTGCGCGAACTGCGCACGCATATCGACGAGCTTTCCGCCAAGCGATACCAGGATTTCGTCGAGGGTTCCGCCGATTTCGTCGTGATGTTCGTGCCCGGCGAGCACGTGCTCTACGCCGCGCTGACGCAGGACGGCGGCCTGCTCGACTATGCGCTGAAGAAGCAGATCGTGTTGTCGAGCCCGCTCAACTTCATGTCGATCGCGCTCACTGTCAGCACGGTCTGGCGGCAAGCAGGCGTGCAGGCCGACGCACAGGAAATCGCGGCACTGGGCAAGGAGCTATACGACCGGCTCGCGGTGGTGGCCGGGCACATGGGGGCGCTGCGCAAGAGCCTCGCGTCGACCAACTCGCATTTCGACAAGCTGGTCGGCAGCTTCGATACGAACCTGCGCCGGACGGGAGAGCGGTTCGAGGAACTGAGCATCGACACTTCGGCCAAGGATCTGGCCGAAGCGCTCCCTATCGGCCACCAGCCCCGCCGGCTCGCGAACTTTGCCGAGGACGGCGACGGCGCGGAAGAACGCGAAGCGGCGGAGTAGTCCGCCGGCTCTTAATTCTACAGGCTCGCCAATACCTCGTAGCCGAGCACCGCGGCAGCAACTGCGGCATTGAGACTGTCGGCGCGGCCTTTCATCGGCATGGTGACGCGCAGGTCGCACGCAGCTTCGTAGGCTTCGGGCAGCCCTTGCGATTCGTTGCCGACGAGCACGAAGCACGGCGCCGCATAGGGCGCACCGCGATAGGGCACGGCATTGCGCAGCGAGGCGGCGACGAGCTGGCCGCTTCCGCCGCGCAGCCAGCTTACGAATTCGTCCCAGCGCGCCTGCACCAACCTCTGCGTGAAGATTGCGCCCATGCTGGCGCGAACCGCTTCGACGCTGAACGGGTCGGCGCAGTCGTCCACTAGGATGAGGCCGCCCGCTCCGATGGCATCGCCGGTCCGCAGCATCGTGCCGAGGTTGCCCGGATCGCGCAGCGCCTGCGCGACCAGCCAGATGGGCGCTGCGTCCCGCTCGATCGTTTCCAGCGAAGTATCGAACTCGGCGAAGACGCCCGCGATTGCCTGCGGATTGTCCTTGCCGGTGATCTTGGCGAGAATGTCGGGCGTCGTCTCGATCACTTCGCCGCGCGCGGCGAGCACCGCCTCTTCCAATGCAGTCAGCAGCGGGTGCGCATCGCGCGCGGTCGACAGGACGAGCGTTTCGGGGACGCGGCCGCTTTCGCGCGCGTCGGTCAACAGCCGAAGTCCTTCGGCAAGGAACTGGCGCGCCTGCTTCCGATGCTTCTTTTCGCGCAGCGAGCGCAGATATTTGACGGTGGGATTGGAAAAGCCGGTGATCTCGCGGCGCATGCCCGGCTGCATCATTCCTCGCCGAAACCGCCCGCGACGAGTGTGTAGAGTTCGTCCATTACGCGTTCCGCTTCGGGGCCGGCGACGTGCAGCGTCACTTCGTTGCCCTTTGCCGCGCCGAGCATCATCAACCCGAGGATCGAGCCGCCCGCGGCCCGGTTGCCGTCTTTCTCGACCTCGACCGTGTAGCCGTCGGGCAGAGCGGCGACCATGCCGACGAACTTGGCGCTCGCCCGCGCATGGAGGCCGCGTTGGTTGACGATCGTCACCTCGCGGCTGACCGTATCCTGGCCAGAGCCGCTCAAGACACCGCCTTGTTCTTGCCCGAGGGGATTTCCTGCCCAAGGAATTCCGAAGCGACCGTGATGTAGTTGCGGCCCGCATCGCGCGCTGCAAACAGGGCTTCGGTCAGCGGCATGGCCTTGCGCGAGGAAGCAAGGCGGATCAGCATCGGCAGGTTGATGCCCGCGATCACCTCCACCCGGCCTGCATCGAGTAACGAAATCGCCAGGTTGGACGGCGTACCGCCGAACAGGTCGGTCAGGATGATCGCGCCGCTGCCGGTATCGACCTTGCCGATCGCGCTCGCGATCTCGTCGCGCCGCTGTTCCATGTCGTCGTTCGGTTCGATGCAGATCGTGTGCATCTGTTCCTGCGGGCCGACCACGTGCTCCATCGCTTCCAGAAACGTCTCGGCCAGCTTGCCGTGCGTGACGAGGATGAGGCCGATCATGGAGCGGTGTCCATTCCGGCGCGGGCCGTATTCATTCGGGGGTTATGCAATGTTCGTTCAACCTGCGTTGCAGCGGTTTCGCAGCGTTTTCGCCGTCTGATGCCCGCGCTTGCTTCCTTATGATCCTTCGATCGCATCGGCGGGTTTCGTGCCGAGATTGCGGTGGATGACCGTGGGCGAAAATCCCGCGTCACGCAAGGCTTGCGCCATGGTCTCCGCGGTGAAAACGCTGCGATGTCTCCCTCCGGTACAGCCGAACGCGATGTTGAGATAGCCGCGGCCCTGCGCGCTGTAACGGGGGACGAGTTCCAGAACGAGGTCGCGGATGCGCGTGAAAGCGGGCTCAAACGCCTCGTCCGCGCGGATGTGCTCGCCAACCGGCGCGTCGAGCCCCGTCTGCTCGCGTAGGGAGGCGATCCAGTGCGGATTGTCGAGAAACCGCATGTCGAAGACGAGGTCGGATAGCGGCGGCATTCCTCGCGCAAACCCGAAGCTCGATACCGTGATGGTCATCGGCGCATCGCCGGTTTGGGCGAAGCGGTCGCGCACCACCTGCTGCAACTGGTTGGTGGAAAGGTCCGTCGTATCGACCACGAGGTCCGCACGGCCGCGCAGCGGTTCGAGCAGTTCGCGTTCCGACTTGATCCCTTCGAGGACCGGGCGCCCGCGCGCCATCGGATGCCGCCGCCGCGTTTCGTTATAGCGCCGCTCCAGTTCGCCGCTGGCGCAGTCGAGGAACATGGTGGTAAGGTCGATGTCCTCGCGCGCGCCGAGTTCGGCGGCAAGTTCGCCGACGTCGAAGGGCACGAAGCCGCGCGTCCGCGTATCGAAACCGATCGCGAGCGGGGCGTGGAATTCCGCCTCCGCGCCGATCAGCCCGTTGAGAAGCCTGACGGGGAAATTGTCGAGAATCTCCCAGCCCATGTCTTCCAGTTCCTGCAAAGCGGTGGTCTTGCCTGCGCCGGACAGGCCGGTGACAAAAAGAATGCGCTGCGTACCCGCGGCAGAGCTTAGCGCAGCTTCGTCGTTCTCATGTGTCGAATTGTCCGTCATCGATCTCCTGAATGCCGCAGGATCGCGCCGCGCGCAAAGTCTATCGTCCTCCGGTGTACGAGAAATCAAAGTTCGCGGATGCACGCCCGCGCGAATTTACGCAGCGCGTGTTCGGCGCGCAGCGCGGCGGCGGGGGCGTTGGGATCGAACGGCAGGCGCGGTACGGCGATGCCGGCCCAGCATTCCTCAGCCAAAGTGTCGGGAAGCCGCTCGGGCGTTTCGTCCAGCACCAGGACCAGCGCGGCAGGCGCTTCGGTCACGGTCAGCGTGACGAGACCGACTCCGCGTATTTCAAGCGCGCCGCGCTGCTGTGCGGGAGGCGCGGCAACCGGCGATCCGCCGCGCGATACTTCGGCCACGCCGTCGTCGCCGATAAGCGTCGCGCCCCTGTCGATCAACTGCAGCGCCAGTGTGCTCTTGCCGCTTCCGGGCTTGCCGGTTAGGATCAGCGCGCGCCCGTCGATCGCCACCGCCGATACGTTCAGGCGCAGGCGCTCGGTGTCAGCCACTTTGCGGAACCTTGGGCAGCGCAATCAGGAAACAGGCGCCGCTTTCTCCGTCGGCTCGCGCATGGGCGCTCAGTGCGCCGTCATGCGCTTCACAGATGGTGCGCGCGATAGCGAGGCCGAGGCCGGAGTGATTGCCGAAATCCTCGTCCTCGGGTCGGTCGGAGTGGAAACGGGTGAACACTTTCTCGCGCGCTTCCTCAGGAATACCCGGCCCGTTGTCGCAAACGGTCAATTCGACCATCCCGTCGGTATCGGTGAGGTCGAGGCTGACGAGGCCGCCCTCGGGAGAGAACGACACGGCGTTGTCGATCAGGTTCTCGATAACCCGCTCAAGCCGCGCCGGAACGCCGTTCACCACGTGGTTGCGGCCGCTCACTTCGAGCTCGACAGTGCAGCCGCGGTTCTCCCCGCGGGTCCGGCGGGCTGCGATGATATTTTCGGCCAGCTTGTGCATGTCCACCGGCTCGAAGGTCGCACGCGACAGTTCCGCATCGATCCGGCTTGCGTCGGAGATTTCGGTGACGAGGCGGCTGATGCGCCGCACGTCATGTTCCGCGATCTCGCTCAGCTGCTTGCGAAGCTGCGGGTCTTCCACCTTGGCGAGCGATTCCAGCGCGCTGCGCAAAGAGGCGAGGGGGTTCTTGATCTCGTGCGCCACATCGGCGGCAAAGCTCTCGACCGCGTCTATCCGCTGGCGAAGCGCACTCGACATGTCGGAGATGGCGCGGGCGAGCAGACCGATCTCGTCGCGCCGGTCGGGCAGGCGCGGCACTTCGACCAGACGCTCGCGGCCCTGGCGCACACGGATGGCGGCACGCACCAGCTCGCGCAGCGGAAGCACGATGGTCCGGGCGAGGAACAGCGACAGCAGGGTCGAGGTCGTCAGGACAAGAAACACGATGAAGGCGACGGTTTGGCGCGCCTCGCGGACCGCCTGCGTGATGTCGACCGGATTGCGCGTCGTCAGCAAAGTCTCGCCGTCGAGGCCGACCGGCGCGGCGGCGGTGATGACGTGGCTGCCGTCGGGCGCGTCGCGCAGCACGATCTGCGTCAGGTTCTCCTCGCGCGCACGCCGCAGTTCGGGCCAGTCCTGCGCATCGTCCAGCACCGGCTCGACGTAATCGGGCAGCGGTTCAGCATCCACCAGCCAGTCGAACGCCTTGTCGAGCGAGCGTTCGAAATGCTGCTTGCTCCCCCCGGCATCCGCCGTGCCGATCGTGAAGGAGGGCGACGCGAGCTGGAAGCTGTCGGCCTCCAGCTTGCCGTCGGCATCGTAGACCCGGAGGCGCAGCCGCTGTTCCTTGCCGATCTGGATCAGCAGCGCTTCCTGGCGTTCGGGCGTCGCGCCGGCCAGCGCCTCCGCAGTGATCTGCGCCTCGATCAGCGCGAGCTTGAACCGCTCGTCGAGCAGCTGCTTGCGGTAGCTGTCGAGGTAGATGAGGCCCCCGCCGAACACCAGCAGCGGCAGGATGTTGACGAACAGGATGCGGCTGGTGAGCGAGAGGCGGCGCGACCATCGCAGCTTGTCGAGCCGCGGGTCGCCGACCAGTACATCTCTGCGTTCGAAAGGCTTCAAATTCAGCCGTCCGTGTAGCTGTAGCCGGCGCCGTAGAGGGTCTCGATGGCGGAAAACTCGCGGTCGACGGCGCGAAACTTGCGGCGCATCCGCTTGATGTGGCTATCGACCGTGCGGTCGTCCACGAACATGTCGTCGGGGTAGGCCGCGTCCATCAGTTGGTTGCGCGACTTGATGACGCCGGGACGCGCGGCAAGGGCTTCGAGCAGCAGGAACTCGGTCACGGTGAGCGAAACGGGATTGCCGTCCCAGGTGACGTAATGCCGCTCGGGGTCCATGAACAGCCGCCCGCGCGCCAGCGGCTCCGCCTCGTCCTGCATGCCCGTCTGCTCGGTAGTCCCGCCGCTCCCGGGAAGCCGGGCTTCCGCGCGGCGAAGCACTGCCTTGATGCGTGCGGAGAGCAACCGCAGGCTGAAGGGTTTGGCGATGTAATCGTCCGCGCCCATTTCGAGGCCGGTTTCCTCGTCCTGCTCGTGATCCTTGCTGGTCAGGAATATGACGGGAAGGGCGGAGCGCTCGCGCAGCTGCCGCAGCAGTTCGAGCCCGTCCATGCGCGGCATCTTGATGTCGAACACGGCCAGATCGGGCGGGTTTTCGACCAGCGCCTTGAGAGCCGTCTCCCCGTCCGAATAGACGCGCGTCGAATAGCCTTCCGACTGCAGCGCGATCGACACCGTGGTGAGGATGTTGCGGTCATCGTCGACCAGCGCGATGACCGTCTTGTCCGCTGCCGGCGCATGGTCCGGCGCGGCATGCGGCTCGGTCCGCGAAATCGGGTCAGGCGTGTGCGGGTCGTTCATCGGCGTGGACCTAGCGCGATTCGCGGCGCGAAACAACGCGTGGGGCGGGCGGCGGGCGGGAACGGGCAGGTCTTAACAATTTTAAGCATAAACCGATCATATTCGGTACATTTTTGAAGGTATGGAGCCGCACAAACGCATTTGACGCGCGGCAGCGCCGGAGCTAGAGGCAGGGCATACCGCGCATTCGTATGCACTGCTACGGCAAGGCCGTAATTTGCGTAGCGAACCGGCCCCCGTTCACTGTCCGTAAGGAGCTTTTACGTGACCGCCGATCTTTCCGTTTCCCTGGCCGATCAGGGCATTGCGACCGACGCCAAAATCTTCGCCAACCTGTCTTCCGACAAGCTGACCGAGGCGGCGCTTGCGAACGGCGAAGGTCGCCGCGCCAAGGGCGGCCCGCTGGTCGTCGAAACGGGCAAGCACACGGGGCGTAGCGCGAAAGACAAGTTCATCGTCCGCGACGGCGAAACCGAAGACACGGTATGGTGGGACAACAATGCCTCGATGAGCCCGGAGCATTTCGCAGCGCTGAAGGAAGATTTCATGGCGGCCCTCGGGAAGCGCGAGAAGCTCTACGTGGCCGACCTGTTCGGCGGCTCGCAGCCGGAACACCGGGTAAAGGTGCGCGTCATCAACGAACTCGCCTGGCACAACCAGTTCATCCGCACGATGCTGGTGCGCCCGACGGCCGAGGAGTTGGACGGTTTCACGCCAGAATACACCATCGTCGATCTGCCGAGCTTCAAGGCCGATCCGGAGCGGCACGGAACGCGCAGCGAAACGGTGATCGCCGTGAACCTTTCGGAAAAGCTGATCCTCATCGGCGGCACCGAATATGCTGGCGAAATGAAGAAGAGCGTGTTCGGCGTCCTCAACTACCTGCTGCCGCCCAAGAGCGTGATGCCGATGCATTGCTCGGCCAATATCGGCCCCGACGGCAAGAGCGCGGTGTTCTTCGGCCTGTCGGGCACGGGCAAGACCACGCTCAGCGCCGATGCGAGCCGCACGCTGATCGGCGACGACGAGCACGGCTGGTCCGACACCGCGGTCTTCAACTTCGAAGGCGGCTGCTACGCCAAGATGATTCGCCTCGATCCCGAGGCAGAGCCGGAAATCTACGCCACCACGAAGATGGAGGGCACGGTCCTCGAAAACGTGGTGATGGACGAGAACGGCGAGATCGATCTCGATGACAACAGCCTCGCAGAGAATACCCGCGGCGCCTACCCGCTGTCGTCGATCCCCAACACCAGCGAAGAGAACATGGGCCCGCCGCCCTCGACGGTCATCATGCTGACCGCCGATGCGTTCGGCGTGCTGCCTCCGATCGCGCGGCTGACGCCCGACCAGGCGATGTATCACTTCCTGTCGGGCTACACGGCGAAGGTCGCTGGCACCGAAATCGGCGTGACCGAACCCGAGGCGACCTTCAGCACCTGCTTCGGCGCGCCCTTCATGCCGCGCCATCCGAGCGTCTACGGTAACCTTCTGAAGAAGCGCATCGCGGAAGGCGGCGCGCAGTGCTGGCTCGTCAACACCGGCTGGACCGGCGGCAAGTACGGCACTGGCAGCCGCATGCCGATCAAGGCGACTCGCGCTCTGCTCAACGCTGCGCTCGATGGTTCGCTGAACGAGGCCGAATACCGCAAGGACCCGAATTTCGGCTTCGACGTGCCGGTTTCGTGCCCCGGCGTCGACAGCGCGATCCTCGATCCGCGCTCGACCTGGGACGATGGCGAAGAATACGACCGCACCGCGGCCAAGCTGGTGCAACTCTTCATCGACAATTTCGCGCAGTTCGAAACGCATGTCGATGCCGGCGTAAGGGAGGCAGCGCCCAGCGCAGCCTGACCCGGCGCCTTACCGGTTGGAGAGGAGAGCCCCCGCACAGGATCACCTGGCGGGGGCTTTTGATTTAGCTCTTCTGCGGCGCAGCAGGGTCCGGCCGTGCTTCGGGATCCTGTGTCGCCTGTTCGACCGCGATACCCGCGGTCAGACCGTGTACGACCGTGGAAACGACGATCGTGAAGGCGACTGTCGCCCATAAAGTCTCTTCGTTCACCAGTTCGATGTGGTGGCTCGCATATGCGAGGTAATAGACCGAGCCGATGCCGCGCACCCCGTAGAATGCCGTGACGATGCGTTCGCGCTTCGACAGCCCGGTCTTGTGCAGCGAACCCCAGGCGAGCAGCGGCCGGATGAGGAAGATGAGCGCCAAGCCAATCAGCGCGTGACTCCAGTCGAGATACGGCCACAGCCCCGGAAGTGCGGCACCGAGCGCGACCAGCAGGATCGCGGTCAGCGTGTGCTCCAGCGATTCGGAGAAGTCGTGCAACTGCCGGTGGAAGCGGTCCTCCGTCTCTTCCCGTCGCAGCACGAGTCCGGCCACGAACACGGCGATGAAGCCGTATCCTTCCAGCACTTCGGTCAGACCGTAGGTCGCAAGTACGCTCGCGAAGGCGATCACGCCGCTACGCGTCTGCGAAAGCGGATTGTCGCCCGGCCAGTCGAACATGATCATGCCGGCAAGCCAGCCAATGCCAAAGCCACAGCCCGCTCCGACGGCGATGCGGTAGGCAACGTCGAGCCACAGCCAGTGCCCGATGAGCCCGGCGGAGATGCCGCCCGCCGCGGCCACGAGAATACCCAGATGCACGAAGGGGAAGGCAAGCCCGTCGTTGAGGCCGGCCTCGGTCGTAAGCGCGTAGCGGACGGGATGCTCCCCGCCTTCGAGCGGAGGCCCGACCTGCACGTCGCCCGCCAGAACCGGGTCGGTCGGCGACAGGATCGCGCCGAGTAGCAGTCCGCCTGCCAGCGTCATGCCCGCAGCGAACCAGCCGAACAGCGTCAGCGCGGCAATCGTCAGCGGCATCGCGATCAGCAACAGGCGCAGCGTGGGCCGCCACTGCTCGCGGTCGAGCACCCGGTCGATCCTGAGGCCCGTGCCGAACAGTCCGATGATGACGCACAGTTCGGCGAAGAATTCCCAGATGCGCGGGCTCGTTAGCGGGCTGAGCGCGGGCGGCAGACCGGGAACGAAGGCGAAGGTCGCCATACCGAGCAGCACGAGCAGGGCCGATGCAGCAGGCTCGCGGCCCGACAGGAAGCGCGGCAGCCAGTAGGCCGCGATGATCGCGACGCCGACGGCGGCAAGCAGGATGTGATACGGCTCGAACCCGAACATGGCTTTCGAACCAGCGGCCATGAAGGCAGCGATATCAGGCACCGGCGATGTAGCGATCGACGTTCTTCGCCATCACGTCGAGCGGCGCATTGCCGCCCAGCACCACAGCGTCGTTGAACCCCTTGAAGTCATAGGCAGCGCCCATCGCATCCTGAGCGCGCACTCTTTGACGCACGATCTCGCTGTGGCCGACCTTGTAGCCGCAGGCCTGGCCCGGCCAGCTGCAATAACGGTCGACTTCGCTCTCGACTTCCTCGCGCTTCGACCCGTTCTCGTTGACGAAGAAATCGACCGCCTGCTTGCGGCTCCAGCGCTTGTGGTGAAGCCCGGTGTCGACGACCATCCGGCAGGCGCGAAAGGCGAGGCTTTGCAGATAGCCGAGCTTCCCGACCTCGAAATCGTCGTAAGCGCCGAGTTCGTCCGCCAGTTGCTCACCGTAGAGCGCCCAGCCTTCGCTGAAGGCATTGAAGGCAAGGATCGAGCGGATCAGCGGCAGGCGGTTCGAATATTCGCCTTCCCAAACGTGGCCCGGGATCGTTTCGTGATAGGTGAGGTCGGCGAGGTCGTATTTGCGATGCAGATCGGTGGTGCGCAGGTTGATCCACATCCGCCCCGGGATCGTCCCGTCCTTGCTGCCCGCCCCGCCGTAAGCGCCCGGCGCCCCCGGCTCTTCGGCGAGCGGCAGGCGGCGCACTTCGAGGTTCGGATCGACCAGCGTGTTGAAAGCGCGCGGCATCTGCGCGGTGATCCAGCCGATGCGGTCCTTGATGAAGGCCATGATCTCGGCGCGGCCGGGATCGCCCTCGGCGAACTTGTAGCGCGGATCGGCAGAGAGTTGCTGCATCCGCTCGCCCACGCTGCCGCTGGTATAGCCAATGCCGCGCAGGATCGGCTCCATCCGTGTATGGAGCGCGGCCAGTTCCTCGCGGCCCTGCTCGTGAATCTCGTCGGGCGACAGGTCAGTCGTGGTGCTGGCGCGCAGGGCCCAGCGGTACCATTCGTCGCCGCGCGGGCGCGCCCACATGCCGGGATCGCCGGTCGCAACCTTTTGCTCTGCATAGAGTTCGCCGAGCTGCGCTTCGAGTGCCGGCGCAATGCGCCGCGTCACGATCTCGCGCGCGAGCGGCGCGGCAGCCTTCGCCGCGGCCAGCTCTGACCCTTCGAGCGGGGCAACCAGCGCGCCGCCCTCCATCGCATCGGTCAGCGTGGCGCGCATCTGCTCCACGGCCTTTGCAAGCAGGAAGTCGGGTGGCACCACGCCCAAGCGCCGCGCGGCCTGCATCCGGCCGAGTTCGCCTTCGAGCACGGCTGGAACCTGCTCCAGCCGCGCGATATAGGCGGCGGCGTCGGATGCGTCCTTCAGCGGATGGGTCGAATCCATGAAGCGCGGTAAGTCGAGATAGCTGCCGACGTTCTGGATGACGACGTAGGGCGCGTTGCGCCAACTGCCGACCGCGACATCGCCGTAGGGCAGGGCAAAACCGTCGAGCGCGGTGCTGTAGGCGCTTTCGACCACCTCGAAGCTTGTCCGCTCGTCAGCGGTCAGGTCGTCGCGTCCCAGCCATTGTCGCGCCACGCCGAGATCGCCGCGGAGCGTCTGTGCGTAGGCGTCCTGCCCGGTCTGCGACTGGTCTTCGAGGCCGGAGCGGAGCGCCGCGTGCCTGCCGGTATCGACGCCTAGCGCCGTGGCCCGTTCCTGCTCGTGCCGCAGCAGCGCGTAGGCGATGCCGTCGAGCTGGCCTTGCGCCGTGCCGTCGATGGTCCCGCCGGTTGCCGGCGCGGACATCTGCGCGCAGCCGCCGAGCGCCGTCAGCGAAACACCCGCCCCAAATCCGGCGAGGGTCTGGCGGCGGGTGAAACTGCGTGTCGTAATGTTCGTCATGCGGACCTGAGTGCGACCCGCGCTGCAGAGTGTCAAACCTTTATCGTTCGCGCGGTCAGTCGCGAAATTCGGCCGGAACCGTCCCGCCGTTCGCGGCGAGTTCCTGCATCGTGCGCTTGTGCAGCCAGATGTTGTCTTCCGCGCTGCCCGAATAGTCGGAGCGGCCGAGTTCGCCCGCCAGTTCCTTGCGGTTCTCGTAGCTCGGATCGACGCCGATCAGCTTCATCAGATCGACGATCGAGGTGCGCCAGTTCAGCCGGTCCGCGCCCGGCATGGAATCGAGCCGGTTTTCGACATCGACGCCCGATACCGCCTGCTTCTCGGTCACCGGAGCCTTGGCCCATGCGGTCGGTGACGGGGTGGGGGCGGGCGCGCGGGTCGTTCCGGTCTGCGTCGTCGTGGCCCGTGCGTCGTCCTTCTTCTTGCCGAGGATCGCATCCTTGATCGAACTGAAAATTCCCATCCTTACCTCACGATTTTCGGCGCGGCGCTAAGCTGCGGCGGCCTGCTCGCGAAGATAACCTTTCGCGGCTCGCAATCGTTCCTTATGGCAAGGGCGATCGGGAGACGAAAATGCTGGGAATGGTTCTGTCGATACTGGTACTTGCCACGCTCGCGCTGCTGGGCGGGGCGGTGCTGCTCTGGCGCAGAGGGGTGCGCAAACAGGCGGCGCTGATGGCACTATTGGCGCTGATCGCCGCGATCAATGTCGCAATCTGGACCGTGCCGACCGAAGACGGAAACGCCCCGCTCGATGCTGCCGAGCAGGGCGTTCTGTAAGCCGATCTCTCGCCCGGATTAGCGGGGCAGTTCCCAGCGTACCGCGCTCGAATACGACCCGGCGGTCGCCTTGCCGTCCGTGCCCTTCGCAGCATCGAAGCGGGCACGCTTCGTGACGAGTTCGCAGGTCGCCGCGTCGAGCGTGGCATGGCCGGTAGACGAGGTGATCGTGCAGTTATCAACCCGCCCGTTCGCTGCGATGTCGAGCCGGAAGCGTGCCGTGCCGACCATCTCGCGCCTGATCCATGCCGATTTGTAGTCGTTCGTCGTGACCCACGCGCCGGGGTTGTTGCTCGGCGCGGCAGCCTGCGGCGAAAACGCCGGCTTCGGTTCGGGCCGCGGCGTCGGGGACGGGGTCAGGACCGGGCCGGGGGTGGGCACCCGGATGATCGGTCCAGGCGTCGGCAGGACGTCGGTGCTGTCGATGATCGGCGCATTACGCGGTGGCAGCGGGCTCGGCACCGGCGGCACGTAGGTCGGCGGTGCTGCGCTCGGCGCAGGGTCGGAGCGCGGCTCCGGCATGGGTTCGGGCGGGGGCGGCGGAGGGACGTTGTTCACGTCGTAGGTCGTCATGGTCTTCTTCGCGATTTCCTCGAACACGCCGCCGGCAAGTCCGGTCACGAGGCCGTAACCGATGACCGCGTGGATCGCGACCACTGCCGCGATCGTGCCGGGGTTCTGCCTGGTTTTCTGATTGGTGTAGCTCATGTTGCAGCCATCCTTTCCTCGTACTTCCGCGTCATGCGCACGGTTAACACAGAATGTTACAACATTACTCCTGACCGGCAAGCACTATCGCGTTGCGAACTGCAACCCGTAAGTAGCGGTCATGCAACGAAAAGCGTGTGGCGCGCTTACTTGATCGGGCAGGCCGGATCGAGCCGGAAGTCGAGGTAGTTGTTCACCGAGCCCATCAAGTCGTCCATCTCGTTCTCGAAGAAATGGTTCGCCCGCGGGATTTCCTCGTGGTGGATGGTGATGTGCTTCTGCGTGCGCAGCTTGTCGACCAGCTTCTGCACCGCGCTTGGCTGCACGACCGTATCCGCCGCGCCCTGGATGAAGATGCCGCTGGCGGGGCACGGAGCGAGGAAGCTGAAATCGTACATGTTTGCCGGCGGCGCGACGGAGATGAAGCCGCGCACTTCCGGGCGGCGCATCAGGAGCTGCATCCCAATCAGCGCGCCGAAGCTTACGCCCGCCACCCAGGTGGTCTGCGCTTCGGGGTGGATCGACTGCACCCAGTCGAGGGCCGAAGCCGCATCGCTCAGTTCGCCTACGCCGTTGTCGAAGCTGCCCTGGCTGCGGCCCACGCCGCGAAAGTTGAAGCGCAGCGTCGCAAATCCGCGATCGACGAAGGTCTGGTAGAGCTTCTGCGTGATCCGGTCGTTCATCGTGCCGCCGCCCTGCGGGTGCGGGTGGAGGATCATGGCGACGGGCGCGCGCGGACGCGGCGCACCGCTGAAACGGCCTTCGAGGCGGCCTTCCGGGCCGGGAAAGATCACTGATGGCATGGGCGGGAAACCTGCTTGAAAATGTTGCGCCTCGCGCGGGTGGCGCATGCGAGGTCGCGGGCTATATAGGGTTCGGACGCAAAATCGCAATCATTTAGGGCCCGTCTCATTCCCGAACGCATCTACCTCGATCACGCCGCCACCAGCCCGTTGCGGCCGGAAGCGAAAGCAGCGATGGAAGAAGGGTTTGCGCTATGGGCCAACCCCTCCAGCCCGCACGCCGAAGGACGCAAGGCGAGGGCCGCGCTGGAAGATGCCCGCGAGTGGATCAAGACGGCGCTTGGGTGGAGCGGCGAGGTCATCTTCACGAGCGGAGCGAGCGAGGCTGCGGCTTTGGCTCTTCATCACGCCGATGCCGAGCCCCGACTGGTCAGTGCCGCCGAACATGACTGCATCTTGCAGGCCGCGCCGGACGCCGAACGACTGCCGGTCTTGGAAGATGGGCAGCTCGATCTTGCGGTTCTTCAAGAGGCCATCGAGCGGGAGCGCCCCCTCGTCGCCGTGCAGCAGGTCAATTCCGAAACCGGCAATGCGCAGGTCGTAGACTTAATCTACCAATTCGTTGCGAAGGCGGGCGGAATCCTCCTTTCCGACTGCGCCCAAGCCGCAGGAAAGAACACGATCCTTCCGTGCGACCTAGCGATCGTTTCCGCCCACAAATTCGGTGGACCCATCGGCATTGGGGCGCTGCTCGTAAAGGACTACGCAATGCTGAAGCCTTCGGGCGGGCAGGAGCGCGGCTACCGGCGTGGGACCGAGAACCTGCCCGGCGTGCTCGGCATGGCGGCGGCGCTGGAGCCGTCGAGCGGTCCCTACGTGAGTGCCGATGTTCTCGAGCCTCTCGACCAGCTCGCGCAGGAATGCCGCGACATCGGCGGAACCTGGCTGTCCGACCGCTTGTCCGATCCGACGCCCTACATCCGCGCCATCGCCATGCCGAACATGAGCGCCACCGCGCAGGTCATGCGTTTCGACATGGCGGGCATTTCGGTTTCGCAGGGCAGCGCCTGCTCCAGCGGAACGATGAAAACCAGCCGCGTCCTCGAAGCGATGCAGGTCGAGCCGGAGGTCGCCGCGAACACCATCCGCGTGTCGGTCGGCTGGAATACGACGAAGGCCGAGGTGGAACGCTTCGCCGAAGTGTGGTTAGACCTGGCCCGGAAATGATCTACCTCGATTATCAGGCGACCACCCCGCTTGCGCCCGAAGCGCGCGATGCGATGCTGCAATGGCTCGACGGGCCGGGCGGCAGCGGCTTCGGCAATCCGCATTCGCCGCACCGGATGGGCCGGCAGGCGGCCGCCGCAGTCGAACTCGCGCGCGACCGGGTGGCGGCGCTGTTTCCCGCAGGCGGCAGGGTCATCTTCACCGGCGGCGCGACCGAGGCGATCAATCTCGCCATCCGCGGCAGCGGCACGGGCGGCAGCGTGTCCTATTCCGCCATCGAGCACGCGGCGGTGATCGACACGGCGGAGGATGCGGGCAAGGCGCACGTCCTCAACGTCGCGAAGAACGGCCAGTGCAATACCAAGCAGGACTTGCCCGCCGACACGCGGCTCGTCTGCCTGATGCAAGTGAACAACGAGATAGGCACGATCCAGCCGACGGTCGAATGGCACCGCAAGGCGAAGGAAAGCAACGCGCTTTACCTGTGCGATGCGGTGCAGGCTTACGGCAAGATGGAAGTGACCGGCGCGGACATGATCGCGGTGAGCGCGCACAAGCTGCATGGTCCGAAGGGCATCGGCGCGCTGTGGGTGCGCAGCGGCCTCGACATTGGCGAAGTGCAGACCGGCGGCGGACAGGAGGACGGTCTGCGCTCCGGCACCTTGAGCCCGGCGCTGTGCGCAGGGTTCGGTGCGGCGGCGCTGGAAGCGAAGGAGCGGATGGAGCGCGACGCCGAGCATGTGGCGAACCTCTGGAACCGCGCGGTGCAGCTGTTCGACGGCTGGCAATTGAACGGCAGCGCGGAGGCGCGCTATCACGGCAATCTCAACATCCGCCGCAAGCGGCTCGACGTGAACCGGTTGATGAGTGAATGCCGCGACGTGATGTTCTCCGCCGGGTCGGCCTGCGCCAGCGGATCGGGGCGGACCAGCCATGTGCTCGATGCGATCGGCCTGTCGAAGAAGCAGGCGAAAAGCTCGATCCGGTTGGGTTGGGGCCGCTACACCACTATGGAAGAACTCGAGAAAGCGGCCGAGCAGATCAACGCCGCCGCCAAGGCGCAGGGGGTGCTGGAGCAATGAGCCTTACCATACGCTTCGAGACGCCGAAGGGCGACATCGTCGAGGCGGAGGCCGAGCCGGGCGACGAACTCCTGAGGGTTGCGCAGGCGGCGGGCATGCCGCTGGAAGGAACCTGCGAGGGCCAGATGGCCTGCTCCACCTGCCACGTGATCGTCGCGGCGGAATGGTTCGCGAAATTGCCGCGCGCGAGCGAGGACGAGGAAGACATGCTCGACCTCGCGGCCGGGGCGTGCCGGACCAGCCGGCTGTCCTGCCAGATCGTTCTCGATGAAGCGCTCGACGGGCTGACGGTGCGTATCCCGCCCGACAGCCACGACATGCGCCGCTTCTAGTCTTCGGCATCCATCCGTACTTCGCGCTCGCGCGGAATGAAGGCGGGCGCAGGTTCGCGGTCCGACGAGGCATCGAGGCGCGAGGCGGCGGCGAGCATATGTTCGCGCAGGCGGCAATGCATCGCCCAGCCGGTCTTGGGGTCGGGGGCTCGCGCCATGAAGCGCACGACCATCGCCCGTGCGGACTGGCCGACGACCTGGCATTTCGCTTCGTCCGGATGGACCACGTCCTCGTCGCTCTCGACGAATTCGCGGAACGGCTTACGCAAGGCCTCGACATCGGCGCGGTTGTCGAGTTCGAGCTCGACGTGCATCATCAGGGTCGGGTCCTGCTTCGTCCAGTTCTCGAAACTGTCGCTGGTGAAATCGCCCAGCGGCGCGATGATTCGCCGTTCGTCCCAGCTTCGCAGCCGCAGGTGGGTGAAGCCGATCTTCTCGACGTAGCACCAACGCCCGCAGTAGTAGATCGCATCGCCGATGCGCGCGGTTTGTGCAAAGGCGATCTGCACGCTCGCCATGATGTCACCCAGCACCTTGCGCGCGGCGAATACGAGGATCAGGCCGACGAGGCCGGCGGAGGCGAGGATGGAGAAGCCGAGCGTGTTCGAGATGTCGCTGGCGACCAGCAGGAAGCCGATGCCGGCGACCAGCAGCAGGGCGGTGACGATCCGGCGGATCGCGCTCATCTTGGTATAGAAGTTGCGGTCCGCGTTGTTCTCCGGCGCTTCGAGCTCGTCGGTCCGGCGCGAGGTCGCGAAATCGAAGAGGTAGTCGATGACTGCGAGCGCGATCCCGATGACGGCGGCGAGGACGAGGACCAGCTGAAGCGGATCGAGCAGGTCCTTAACCGGACCCGACAGGCGGAAGAACGTCGCTCGCACCGCTGCGAAAGTCCCGGCGAAAGCGAGCAGGGTCGCAGGCAGATGCACCGCCTGCAGGATGCCATAGAGCTTCGTGTCCTGGTCGAGCCGGTGCCGCCAGCGGTTGATCGCGAAATAGGTGAGCGCCGCGGCGAAAGCGGCGATGAGCAGGATGATGGGCAGGGCGATGACTTCCCACCACGCCAGCGTCCAGAACGCCTGCTCGCGTAGCGGTGCGGGCAGCGCCTGCTCGAACTTCGTGGGACCGTAGATGGCGTAGAGCGCGGGAACGTTGGCGACGCTCTGGCGGCTGAATACCCATAGCGGTTCGCCGCCGGGCTCCTGCACGCGGGCAATACGGATGGGCACGGTCCGCCCGTCCCATTCGAGTTCGCCCACGATGATCGACCGCCGTGCGGTACCGGCCATGGGGTCTTTGCTGCTCGTCTCGGTATCGACGGCGTCGGGCCGGTCGGGAAGCGAGGCCCAGTCGAGCGAGACGCTGCGGTTCAGCAGATCGTACAAACGCGCGGCATAGGCGCGGGCGGCCTCAGGATTTTCCCCGCCGTCCACGTTGGTCATGTCGAGCGCGGCGGACGCACGGTCCCAGTCGCCGCGTTTCCCGGCGGCCATGAAGGTTTCCATCATCCCCATGGGCGTATCGAGCTCGAGCGGGCTGGCGGGGGCGCTGCCGTTCGAAAGCGTTTCGACCTCGTACACATAGGGTTCGGACCCGTGCGCGACCTGACGTCCGGACTGCGCCAACACAGGAATGCTGAGCAGCAACGCTGCGAGAGCCAGCAGGTTCTTCCAGATAGCCAGTATTCTTCTCCCTTGCCGAAGTAATGACCGGGATGAGGCATGTTTCCGAAAAAGGCAGGCGCAACAAAAATCAGCCGTTTGTCGCCTCTTGAAGTCGTTGGTCGACGGTTTCGGTATGCGTGCATTGCTGTTCATTTTCGCGACAGTCTGCCGAGCGCCCTCGTGAAATGGGCCTGCATCAAGCGGGCACGCCAAGGGGAGTTTATTATCATGAAGACAATCGTATTCGCCGCCGGTCTCGGCTGCGCACTGATTGCCGGCCCCGCTTTCGCGCAAGATGCCGGAAGTGACTACACCGGGCTGTATGCAGGTCCGGTCGCGGGCTACGACAGGCTGACGGTCGACGACGAGATCGACGGCTCGGACAGCAGCGACGGCGTAGTGTATGGCGCTGTCGTCGGTTATGACTTCGCAGTCGGTAGCGCGGTGTTGGGTGTCGAGGCGGAACTGACCGACAGTTCCATTTCCCAGACCGAATTCGATTTTTTCGAAGAGGGTGACGAGTTCGCGGTCGGCGCGGGGCTCGACCTCTACGTCGGCGCGCGGGCCGGCATTCGGGTCGGCCGGGCGGGTCTGCTCTACGTCAAGGGCGGCTACAGCGAACTCGATGTCGATTACGACTACGACGGTCCGACGGTCAGCCTGTCCGGTACCGAAGCGATCGGCGGCTACCGCTTGGGAGCGGGCGGGGAGTTCGCACTATCGCGGCGCCTCGGTGCGCGGGTGGAGTATCGCTACTCCAATTACGGTAGCGGCGACGAACTGGGCGAGGACGTTTCGCTCGGAGTTCTCGAACGCCACCAAGTGATGGCGGCGCTTCTCTACCGCTTCTGAAACCAAAAACCCCGCCTGCGAGGGCGGGGTTTCCGTTTCCCATCCGAGCGGATGAGTAATCTGGTATTGGAGTTAGGCGTTTTCGCTGACCTTCGCATTCTCGACTGCTCTAATCAGTGCCTTCGAAAATGCGGGAATGTCATCCGGGTTGCGGCTGGTAATGATATTGCCGTCGGTTGCGACTTCCTGGTCGACTACGTTCGCGCCTGCGTTCTTCAGATCGGTCCGGATCGACTTGTAGCAGGTCGCCGTCTTGCCTTCGATGATGCCTGCTTCGATCAGCAGCCACGGTGCATGGCAGATTGCCGCGATTGGCTTGCCTGCCATGTTGAAGTCCTTGACTATGGCGACGGCCCGTTCGTTGACGCGCAGCAGGTCCGGGTTGATCTGGCCGCCCGGCAGCAGCAGCGCATCGTAGCCTTCGCAGTTGTCGATCTCGTCTACCGTCTTATCGACTGCGACGCTTTCGCCCCAGTCGTCTTCGTCCCAGCCCTTGATCTTGCCGCTTTCGAGGCTGACGACGGTCGTTTCGATGCCGGCGTCTTCGAGATTGGCCTTGGGCTTCATAAGCTCCGATTGTTCGAAGCCGTTGGTTGCGAGAATCATCACGCGTTTTGCCATATTAGGGTATCCTTTCGTATGTGCGTTTGATCTTGCAACGGGCGGGGAAAGCGCTTCGTTCCGCGCTTTCCGGCGAGGCGTGGCGGTGATAGGGCGAGGCGTATGAGCGATACCGACACCGACACGCTGGAACCCGATCCGTTCGACGCGATCGTCGATGCCCCGTTCGATTCTGCCCTGTCCGAACGATACCTCGTCTATGCGCTCTCGACGATCACCGCGCGCTCACTGCCCGACCTTCGCGACGGGCTGAAGCCGGTTCACCGGCGCCTGCTGTGGACCATGCGGCAATTAAAGCTCGATCCTGCGAGCGGGTTCAAGAAATCGGCGCGCGTCGTGGGCGAGGTGATCGGCAAGTATCACCCGCACGGCGACACCGCCGCGTACGACGCGATGGTCCGCCTCGCGCAGGATTTCGCGCTGCGCTATCCGCTGGTCGAGGGGCAGGGGAACTTCGGCAATATCGACGGCGATAACGCTGCGGCTTACCGTTACACCGAAGCGCGCCTGACCAAGACCGCGATGCGGCTGATGGAGGGGCTCGACGCGGGCACGGTCGACTTCATCCCGACCTACAACAACGAGGAAGAAGAGCCGGAGATCATGCCCGGCCTCTTTCCGAACCTGCTCGCCAACGGCGCGAGCGGTATCGCGGTGGGCATGGCGACTAACATCCCCTCGCACAATGTCGCCGAAGTGGTCGACGCGACGCTGGAGCTGATCGACAATCCGCATGTCGAACACGCGCGGCTGATGGAACTGTTCAAGGGGCCGGATTTCGCCACCGGCGGCATCGTGGCGGAAAGCGCGGAAACGATCGCGGCGGCTTACGAGACCGGGCGCGGCAGTTTTCGCGTCCGCGGCCGCTTCCACGCTGCCGAAGCGGACAAGTCCGACGACCGCGAGGCGGGTATCGAACGCCTGGGCGGCGGCCAGTGGCAGCTCGTCATCAGCGAAATTCCTTACCAGGTCACCAAGGGCAAGCTGATCGAGCAGATCGCAGCCGCCATCGCCGACAAGAAGCTGCCGATCCTCGACGACGTGCGCGACGAAAGCGACGAGAAGATCCGTATTGTGCTCGTCCCGCGCAGCCGCAATATCGACCCGGAACTGCTGAAGGAATCGCTCTACAAGCTGACCGATCTCGAAGTGCGCTTCGGTCTCAACCTCAACGTGCTCGACGCGACGCGCACGCCGATGGTCATGGGCCTGAAGGAACTGCTCGAAAACTGGACCGCGAGCCAGATCGACATATTGCAGCGCCGCAGCCGCCACCGGCTCGACAAGATCGCCGCGCGCCTCGAACTGGTCGAAGGCTACATCATCGCCTTCCTCAACCTCGACCGGGTGATCGAGATCATCCGCACCGAGGACGAGCCCAAGCCGGTGATGATGGAGGAATTCGGCCTCACCGACCGGCAGGCCGAAGCGATCCTCAACATGCGGCTGCGCAGCCTGCGCAAGCTCGAAGAAATGCAGCTGCGGCAGGAGAAGGACGATCTTCTGAAGGAACAGGACGAACTCGAGAAGCTGCTCGGCTCGCCCGCCCGCCAGCGCACGCGGCTGAAGCGCGATCTGACGGCGCTGCGCAAGGAATATGGCCCTAAGACCGAGCTCGGCCGCCGCCGGACGGACATTGCCGAGGCGGTCGCTACGGTCGAGTTCAATATGGACGCGATGATCGAGAAGGAGCCGATCACGGTGATCCTTTCGCAGAAGGGCTGGATCAAGGGCGCGAAGGGTCATGTCGATCTCGATAGCGAGTTCAAGTTCAAGGAGGGCGATGGCCCGGCCTTTGCGCTTCACGCACAGACGACCGACAAGCTGCTGATCGCGCTGGACAACGGGCGCTTCTTCACGCTCGGCTGCGACAAGCTGCCGGGCGCGCGAGGCTTTGGCGAGCCGGTGCGCACGATGCTCGACATGGATGCCGACGCCGGAATTGCCGCCGCGCTCGTCCACCGGCAGAACGGACGCCTGCTGCTTGCCGCGACGACGGGCAAGGGCTTCGCGGCGAAGGAGACGGACCTGATGGCGGAGACGCGCAAGGGGCGGCAGGTCGTGAACCTGAAAGGCGACGCGCGCCTCACTGTCGTCCGCCGGATCGAGGATGCGCATGATCACGTCGCGGTCGTCGGCGAAAACCGCAAGCTGGTGGTCTTCAACATCGAGGAACTGCCCGAACTCGCGCGCGGGCAGGGCGTGAAGCTGCAGAACTACCGCGACGGCGGACTGTCCGATGCGATCGCCTTCAAGCTGGAGGACGGCCTGAGCTGGCAGATGGGCGGCAAGGAAGGCCGCACGCGGACCGAAACGGATATGTGGCAATGGAAAGTCGCTCGTGGCGGCGCAGGGCGGATGCCGCCGCAAGGTTTCCCGCGCGACAACCGCTTCGACTAACGTATTAGGAGGCGGCGCCGCTTCGTGATACTATCACATATGCGGTTGATGCTCTCCCCACTGCTCGTTCTCGGTCTCTCGTCCATCGCCTATGCGCAGGACGGACCGACCGCTTCGCTCGAAGAACTGCGCGCCGGCGATGCGATGGCACTTGCAGATCGGCTCCTTCCTGCAGACGCTCGCGGCGATGTCGTAAGTGGCACCTTGCGGCGCGAGCATCACCTTCCCGGACAAGCCTTCGATGCGATCTACACCGGCAGCGTCCGGCCCGGCGATGGGCAGACCTGCGTCAGGTCCGAATACCGTGCCGAATTGCATGACGAAACGGCCGATCCGAACGCCGAACGCGCCGATCCTGAGGCTCGCCTTCCCGTGACGAGGACGTCGCGGCACGAGAAAATCGCGCTGGCCGAACCGGAAACCGGCAGCACATGCGCTCCCGCCACGGGCTTCATCCACGCGAGCGGGCATTATCCCGACCGGCAACTCTACGCGATGCGCACGTTCGCCGAAATGATCGGCGTCGCGGGTGCGGGCGGGATCGCGCCCGCGCAGGTCGATTGCACTGCGGACGGAGAATTGTGCGACGGGGTCGCTACACTGGCAGCACTCGACATCGGGCAGCTTGCAGCAGTGCGCGTTTCGAGCGGGCGCAAACGCTGCGATCCGGCACAAGGTAGCGTGCGGACCTGCTACGCCGAGCCTGTGCAAGAGGGTGAGCCGTTCGAGATCGAAGCGACCCTGTCCGCAGGCTCAGGCCAGATGTGGAAAGCAAGCTGGACGGCGGCGAACGGGAAGCCGCTCGCGCTGACTTTGCGCAAATCGCTCATCCCTCCGTTCTAACATGCAAAAGGGGCCGGAAGCGTGGTTGCTTCCGGCCCCCTTGTTCCCGTCCAGGGCAAAGCCTGAACCGTCAGGTGAGCAAGATTACTCGGACATAGGCGCGGTGTCGGTTTCCGCTGCTGCCGGAGTAGCCGAGCTGCCAGTCGCTTCGGCGATCTGGGCTGCGGTGAACAGCGCGATCAGGCCGCCCTGCTGACCGACGGCCATCTGCTCGCGCGTCAGCGTGATCGGGCCGGCGGCGCGGTCGATGACCACGTTGTCGCCTTCGATCGTCTTGACCGAGCCGAGTTCCTGTCCATCGGCCGTCATCACGTTCGCGCCGACGTTAAGTGCCGCATCGCGTGCTGCTACCATCTTGGCCATCTGCTCGGCGACCATGCCGTCAAGCTGGACCTTGGTCACGGTGATCGTCGGGCCCATTTCGCCCTGGCCGAACGCATTAAGCGGAAGCGGTGCCTTGTGCGCGCCGGTGTTCACGACGGCCACGCCGTTGCCGATCTGCTCGATCGTGCCGACGGTACCGCCCTGCGGGCCGTAGACGGTCGCGCCGACGGCGACCTGCGCGTTCGCGGCGGGGGCGGGGGTGGTTGCCGGTGCGGCTTCCTGCGCCAGGGCAGGTGCAGCGGTGAGCGCAAGTGCGGAGGCGGCAAGTTTCGCAAAGTTCATAAGTTACTCCAAGTCAATGTGTCGCCGCACGAACATGACCGGTTAAGACCACGCCCATACGAACGGTGTAAAATCGGGCGGCAATGCCATCGCAAGACGGTCAGCCGCAATGCCCTTTCCATGCAGGCGGAAAGAACGTGCTGCCTAATTTCAGTTATCCGAATGAATGGCAACCGAACCGTTTGTAGGACAAGCTCGATTAAGCTGGCCTGAAGTGCGCTCTACCGCTTTGCGAGTGTTTTGCGGGCAAGATCGCGTGCGCCTTCTTCGCCCGGAAAACCGGCGGCGACCCAGGCATCCTGTATTTCGCGCAAGATCCGCGCCACGTCCGGGCCGGGCGCAATCCCGCTGGCGATGATGTCCCGGCCCTTGAGCGGGAATTCCGGAATGTCCCAGCCTTCGAGCGCGGCGGCCGAAGCATTTTGGAGCATCAGCCGGTCGCGCGCAGCTTCCATTCCCTCGCGAAAGGCGAGTGCCCGCGGCTGCTCGATGTCCGCCGGTGAACGCTCGGCCAGCGTCACCAGATGCTGCCGCTGCGCTTTCGACAGGCGCAGGCGGGAGGCGACGCTTGCCGCGATCGCGGGCAGCGGCGGGATCAGCGCGGCGAGACGCCGCAGCGGAGCGGCTTCCGCATTCTCGGCGTCTTCCGCTTCGAGTAGTAGGTCGAGCCGCGAAAGCTCGGACTTTCGCGCTTCGGGCAGGATGACCGGCAAGACGCCGAGCTCGTGCATTTTGCGCACTGTTGCGCTTGGGTCGGGCAGCGCGAGGATCTGAAGCAGCTCCATCGCCACGCGCTCACGCGACAGGCCTTTCAGCGTTTCCCCCATTTTGCGGCAGGCGCTTTCGGTGTCTTCGTCCTCTTCGTCCCAGCCGCCGAAGCGGGCGCGGAAACGGAAATAGCGCAGGATGCGCAAGTGATCTTCGGCGATCCGCTGCCGCGCGTCGCCGATGAAGCGCACGCGGTTCGCCTCCAGATCGGCCAGCCCTCCGAAATAATCGAAGATTTCGAGGCTTTCGGGATCGACATAGAGCGCGTTGATTGTGAAGTCGCGCCGCGCGGCATCCTCGCGCCAGTCGTCTGAGAATGCGATGGTAGCACGCCGCCCGTCGGTGGATACGTCGCGGCGCAGCGTCGTGATCTCGACCGGGCCGTCCGGCAGGATCGCAGTGACCGTGCCGTGATCGATGCCGGTCGGAACGGTGCGGATGCCCGCTTCCTTGCAGCGCGCGACGACGGTTTCGGGGACGAGCGGCGTGGCGGCATCGACGTCCTTCACCGGTCGTCCGACCAGCGTATCGCGAACCGCGCCGCCGACCCAGCGCATATTCTCGTTTCCCAGCGCCGCAACGAGCTGCGCCAGGTCGGCGCGCTGCGTCCATGCGGCAGCCGGAAGGATACGCGCTTCCCTCATGCGTTCTCGACCCACGCGAGGCGGCGCGAGAGGTTCGCGATGATGGCGGCGGTCACGCCCCAGATGCGGTGGCCCTCCCAGTCGATCTCGAGATAGTCGCGATCCTTGCCGTTATAGACAGCGGAACGCGGCTGATGATTGGCGGGGTCGAGCAGGAAGGCGAGCGGCGCTTCGAACCAGCTGTCCACTTCCGCCGGGTTCGGGGTCATCGGCAAGTCGGGCGGCAGCGTGCCGAGCACCGGCATGATGTCGAAGCCTGTCCCGGTCCGGTAGCGGTCGGTCGTGCCGATGACGCGCACCTCGGCGGGGTCGATCGCCAGTTCCTCGTTCGCTTCGCGCAGTGCCGTCGTGACCGCATCCTCGCCAGCATCGCGCTTGCCGCCGGGAAAGGCAACCTGGCCCGCGTGCTTGCGCATCGTGTCGGGCCGGTGGGTGAGGATAACGCCCGGCTCCTCGCGCTCGGTAACCGCGATCAGCACCGCCGCATCGCGCATCGGGAGGCCGCCGGCGAAATCGACATCATCCCACAGGCCTGTCAGCGGCTCGCGGTGGCCGTGCTCGAACAGCGTCTTGAGACGATCGAACAGGTTACTCATCGCGGCGGCAGCAGGGAGTAGGTCTCGCCTCCGCTGGTGACGTTCCAGTCCTCGGTCCCTTCGCCCAGCGCGAGTTCGGCGAGCTGCGCGTAGGTGCTTCGGTTCAGGCGCGCGCGGCATCCGCGCCGCGCGTGGACGTAGATAGCGGGCTGGTCGCGGTCCCCTTCGGCGGTAAGCGGATGGTCCGGCCCGATGATGACGAGATCGTCCGTGTTGAGCCGCAGCGCCAGCGCATCGCTGCGCCGCTGGATGTCGGTTCCGACGAAAGCCGCGTCCTCGACCTCGATCGACAGCTTCTGATGCGGGGTGACGAGCCAGTGCTGGCCTTCCTCGTCGCGCATCAGCAGGCTCGCGAAGGCGCGGACCATCGCCTGCCGTTTGATCTCGCCGTCAGCATGATACCAGCGCCCACCCGCCGCGATGCGCATTTCGCTGTCGCCGCTATGCTCTGGCGACCATTGCTCGACGGGGGGAAGTTTGCGCTGCTCCACCGCCTCGGCGATTTCGGCGAGCGACATGGAGGCGAGTTCGGGCGGGGGATCGTAGGGCATAGCGCACGAAGCGTTGGCAGAAGCGGCGGCGCGCGGCAATATGGTGCGTGCTATCCGCCCCAGGGGCCAAGCATTCCCTGTTCGGGCAGGATGGCGGGATTAGCGCAGCGGACCAGCAGCCGCTCCGGCTCGAACGGGCCGGGACAGCGCCAGCCGCCAGTATGCTGCGCACTGAAACCCCAGCGCCCGTAATAGCTTTCGTCGCCGATCAGCATCTGCGGCAGCGGTGCGCCGCCTTCGCCCGAAACCCCGTCCGCCGCACCAAGACAGGCGGCGAGCATCGCTTGCCCGAAGCCTTCGCCCTGCCGTCCGGGCATGACCGCTACGGGCCCGACCATCACGAGTGGATGCGCCCGGCCTTCGGGGTCGGTCAGCGCAACCGGCCATGCCTGAATGCTTCCGACAAGATACTCTTCCTCGTCGAGTGCGGCGAAGCACAGCGCTTCCAGCGGCGCCATGCCGGTGCGGATGCGGTAGGCGGTGCGCGCCTGCCGACCATCGCCGAAGCTTGCATCGAGAAGGCCTTCGATGAGCGCGTGATCGACCGCGGCAAGGGGGATAAGCGTAGCCATGAAACGGCGCGGCGGTTAGGTTCCGCCCGCCGCCGTGTCCAGTCTGCTTCGCCTTTGCCGCTGCTTAGCTGCCCTTGGGCGTCAGGCGCAGCAACCGCCCGTTCTCGCCGTCCTCCAGCACCCACAGCGCCCCGTCCGGTCCTTCGATGACCGAGCGGATGCGATTGTCCATGTCGTAGCGGGCGACCTCGCGGGCATTGTTCCCCTCGATCCTTACACGCACGAGGTTCTCGGGCTTGAGGCCGGAGATCATCACGTCGCCTTCCCAGTCTTCGAACATCTGTCCTTCGAGGAACACCATGTTGCCGGGCGCGATAACGGGCGTCCAGCTGATGGCAGGCTTCGCGAAGCCGTCGTCGGCGCTATGGTCGGGAATGTTCGAGCCGTCGTAGTTCACACCGTTAGAGCGGACCGGCCAGCCGTAGTTCGCGCCGCGCTCTACGAGGTTGAGCTCGTCGCCGCCCTGCGGGCCGTGCTCGATTTCCCACAGCCGTCCTTCGCTGTCGAAGTCGAGGCCGAGGATGTTGCGATGCCCATAGGACCAGATCTGGTCAGAAACGCCGCCGCGGTCCGCAAAGGGATTGCCTTGCGCGGGCGTGCCGTCGAGGTTGAGGCGAACGATCGTGCCGAGTGTATTGGAAAGGTCCTGCGCGGGTTCCTTCTTCTGCCGCTCGCCCGAAGCGACGAACATGTACCGCTCGTCGGGAGAGAACGCGATCCGGTGAGAGAAATGCCCGCGTCCCGTCACTTTCGGTTCCTGCCGCCAGATGACGTCGAGGCCGTTGACCGAGCAGGAGTTCGCCTGCGAACAGGTCAGCGTTCCGCGCCCGACGACTGCACCGCGAGTGTCGCCGCTGCCCGCTTCGACCCAGCTCAGGTAGATCGTGCGGCCGTTCACCGTGTCGCTGGCTTCGGAGGGGAGGAATGCTACGTCGCCAAGGCCGCCCTGGCCGCCGTAATCGACTTCGGGCAATCCGGTCACATTGATCGGCGTGCGCGTGTTCGCGCCCGTGTTGACGACTTTCGCCGTGCCGACCTTTTCCGTTATGAACAGCATGTCGGTTCCGGGAATGAAGGCGCTGGCCCACGGCTCTTCGAAAGTGCCGCGTTCCTGGATCGCGAAGCCGGTGAAGCCGCTTTCGGACGGCTGCGAGGCAGTCGGCGTCGGCGAGGGGCTATCCACACCCGGATTGATGCTGCAACTTGCAAGGGCAAGGGTTATGGGGGCAACGGACAGCGCGATATGCGCAAGGCTGACGGGCGAAAACATGTTAAGCGGCACTCCTGATAGGTCTCTGGGCACCGAGTGCCGGATCGTCGGGGTAGACGAGGCCGGACGCGGACCTTTGGCCGGACCGGTCGTGGCCGCGGCGGTGATACTGTGCGAACCCATACCCGAAGGGCTGGATGATTCCAAAAAGCTTACAGCGCGCCGTCGTTCCGAAGTCGAGCCGGTAATCCGCAGCACCTGCGCATGGGCGCTTGGGGTGGTGGATGCGGCGATCATAGACCGGGTCAATATCTTCGGCGCCACCATGCTCGCCATGACGCAAGCGGTGGACCGGCTCGAACTGCTGATGGCGGAGCGGGGACTGGGCATTCCGGCAGAGGTACTGGTCGACGGAAACCTCACCCCGGCCGGGCGGGTGCGCGAGTGGCGCTGGCCCGCGCGGGCGATCGTCGGCGGGGACGCGCTGGAGAAGGCGATCTCGGCTGCGTCTATCCTGGCGAAGGAATACCGCGACCGGCTGATGGTCGCCGCGGCGCGCGAATATCCCGCATACCGCTGGGAAACGAACAAGGGCTACGGCACGAAAGAGCATCTGGATGCGCTCCGCGTGGAAGGGCCGTGCCCGCTCCACCGGCGCAGCTTCGCCCCGATCGCACAGCAAGAGATGAGCCTTCCGCCGCAGGCTTGCTGACCAATATTTCGCGGATCGAATTTCTTTCGAGTCTTTCGCGCAACACCCCGACATATCGAGTCGGCTCCTCGCGGTAAGGGCCACATCTTGTGCCGGACTCGCTTCGTTCCGCTTGCCCCTTCGCGCCTGTCCCGGACCCTCCAGCCGAATGACCGCTTGACGCGGAGACTCGATGGACTCACCCTGTGGATAAGTTTGAATCGCGCTTTGGGGGTGAATTGAGATGGGAGCGGTCGAAACGACCAAGATGCGGCAGCGCCGCGAGACGGCTGTTGCGGCTGAAAAAGTGCGCGCGTCGCTGCCGCTCGGCCAGATCCTGGCGGGCGACTGCGTCGAAGCAATGCGCACGCTGCCCGATGGCAGCGTCGATCTCGTCTTCGCCGATCCGCCCTACAATCTGCAGCTCGGCGGCGACCTGAACCGTCCCGACGGTAGCCATGTCGATGCGGTCACCGATCATTGGGACCAGTTCGACAGCTTCGCGCTCTACGACCGGTTCACGAAGGACTGGCTGACCGAAGCGCGGCGCGTGCTGAAGCCCGACGGCGCGCTGTGGGTCATCGGCAGCTACCACAACATCTTCCGTGTCGGCGCGATCCTGCAGGATCTGGGCTTCTGGATTTTGAACGACGTCGTGTGGCGCAAGTCGAACCCGATGCCGAACTTCAAAGGCACGCGTTTCACCAATGCACACGAAACGCTGATCTGGGCGAGCCAGGGGGAGAAGGCGCGCTACCAGTTCAATTACACTGCGATGAAGACGCTTAACGACGAGCTCCAGATGCGCAGCGACTGGCTGCTGCCGATCTGCGGCGGGCAGGAGCGGCTCAAGCACGACGGGCACAAGGCGCATCCGACACAGAAGCCCGAAAGCCTGCTCTACCGCCTGCTCCTCGCGACGACCGAGAAGGGCGACGTGGTGCTCGATCCGTTCTTCGGCACGGGCACGACCGGCGCGGTCGCGAAGCGGCTGGGGCGGGAATGGATCGGCTGCGAGCGGGAGGATTTCTACCGCGACATCGCGCTGGAGCGGATCGGCAAGGAACTCGAACTCGACGAAAGCGTACTTGCAACGATGCAGTCGAAAAAGGCCGCGCCGCGCGTCGCGTTCGGCGCGCTGGTAGAGAACGGCATGATCCCGGCTGGCAGCACGGTCTTCGACAAGAAGCGCCGCTGGCAGGCCACGGTCCGCGCCGACGGGTCGCTCGTGTACGGCAAGCAGACCGGCAGCATCCACGGGCTCGGCAAGGATTTGCAGGGCGCCCCGAGCTGCAACGGCTGGGCCTTCTGGCATTACGAGGATGGCGGCGAGGTCAAGCCGATCGATGCCGCGCGGCAGCTCTACCTGCTCGCGAGCGAAGACTGACGCGGCTTTCCTAACGGTGAGCCTTTGCGGTAAGCGCGTGGCCATGAAAACCCTTGCGAACCGCTACTTTTCCGCCCCCGGATTCGAGTCCCTGGACCGTGTTCCATGTGTTCCATCCTGTAGGACTATCCGGGCATGAGGGACCGCATCTACATCCAGCCGATCGGCTTCGCGCCGGGCCCGCAGCACGAGGATGGCGACGCGGTGCGCCTCGCCGGGGGAATGGTCTATGCGCACCGCTTCGCAGTCCTGCTGCGGCGCGACGGCGCTAACATCCAGCGCTGGCTGACCTCGCCCGAAGGCATCGCGAATGTGTTGGGGCAGCTTCCGGATGAGGTCGGCGCGGAGGCCGAGGCGCAGTGGTCGAACCTGCGCATGGCGCACCCGCCGCTCGCGCTGGGAGAGCGGACCATCCGGCTCGACCAGCCGCAGATCATGGGCATCCTCAACGTGACGCCCGACAGCTTCTCCGACGGCGGGCGCTATCACGGTGACGAGCAGGTGGCGCGCAGCCATGCCGCCGCGATGCTCGAAGCGGGCGCGGCGCTGCTCGACATCGGCGGGGAGAGCACGCGGCCGGGCGCAAAGCCGGTCTGGGAAGGCGAGGAGATCGAGCGCGTCCTGCCTGCGGTCGCCCACGCGGTGCAGATGGGCGGGGCGGTCAGCATCGACACGCGGCGGGCAGGCGTCATGGCGGCAGCGCTGGACGCGGGCGCGGCGATCGTGAACGACGTGTCCGCGCTGCGAAGCGATCCGCAGTCGCTCGAGCTGGTGGCGCAACGCGAGTGTCCCGTTGTGCTGATGCACGCGCCGGGCAAGGGCGACGACCTCCACGCCGACGCGCGCTACGACGACGTGCTGCTCGACGTGTTCGACTGGCTGAAGGAGCGGCGCGACGCTGCCATCAAGGGAGGGGTTGCGCGCGAGCGGATCATCCTCGACCCCGGTATCGGCTTCGGCAAGTCGCTGGCCGAGAACCTCGCGCTACTGAACGCGCTGCCGCTGTTCCACGCGCTCGGCCAGCCGCTGGTGCTGGGTGCGAGCCGCAAGCGAATGATCGGAGCGCTGTCGAACGAGGCTCCGGCGGACGACCGCCTCGGCGGCTCGCTGACGCTGGCGCTTGCCGGGATGAACGCTGGCGTGCAGCTGCTGCGCGTCCACGACGTGCGCGAAACGGTGCAGGCGCGGAACGTGTGGCGGGGACTGCGCGACGCGGCGCTGACCGACTTCGCGCATCTGCCGGACTGACGCGGTGCTAGAGCGTGTACCCGCCGTCGCTGGTCAGAACCGTGCCGGTGATGTTGGAAGCCATGTCGGACAAAAGGAACCCCACGGTATCGGCGATCTCTTCGGGCGTGGCGAACTCACCGCGGGGCGTATCCTTCGCCATCGCGCGGATCGCGGCCTGCCGGCCATGCTCGGCTGCCGCTTTACGGAACTGGGCGCCGCTGTCCCAGATTGCGGTATCGACGCCGCCGGGCGCGACCGCGTTGACGCGAATGCCGTGAGCTGCGTTCTCCGCCGCAGCGATGCGCGCCATGTGTGCGACCGCCGCTTTGGATATGCCATACCCCCCGACGCCGGGTACCGCCTTCAGACCTGTTACGGACGCGGTCACGACGATCGAGCCGCCCTTCGCCGCCAGCATCTTGCGCAGCGCCGCACGCAGCGTCAGGAACGCGCCATCGAGATTGACGTCCATGACCTTGCGCCATTCGGACAGGTCGAGTTCCGCGAGCATTCCGCCCGTTCCGATGCCCGCATTGACTACCGCGTGGTCGAGCGTCTCCATCTCGGCTTCGAGCGATCCCCACAGCGCCGGGTCCGCGACGCTGCCCACCCGCCGCTCGATTTCGCAATCAAGGTCGAGGGCATCGAGGCCGTTGCTGTCGCGGTCGACCAGCCAGAGCCGCTCGATGCCGTGCTCGGCAAGCCAGATGGCGCAGGCCTTGCCGATACCGCTGGCTGCGCCGGTGACGAGCGCGCTGCGCCCGGAGAAGTTCAGATGATCGCTCATGGAGGCGGGCTACTGGCTGCGGAGCCGCGCGGCAACCTCCTTTCCCGCTGTCGCACGATTGACACTTTCCCGGTGCATCGGCCATCGCCTAAAGGCCGTCCGTTCCGGGTCAACAAGGGTTTCCTGCCATGATTTCGCGCGCATCTTTCGCATCCCTCCTCGCCCTCTCGCTGGCCGCCTGTTCGGCGACTCAGACACCCGGAGGAATTTCCTCCGCTTCCGCAGCCAGCGGACAAGTGGAAGCGGACGAGGCGCTGGTTCCCTATTATGATGGACTGCGCGAGCGGGTAACGCTGCCGGTCGCGCCCGCGGGGGCGGCTCTTCCTGGGGAAGGGACAACCCTCACGCGCATCGCTTTCGGCAGCTGTAACCACCAGTCGCGCTCGCAGCACATGTGGGCCGAGATAATGAAGAAGAACCCGCAGATGTTCATGCTGATCGGGGACAACATCTATGGCGATTCGCTGTGGGAAGGCGATGCCGACCTCGATAGCCTGCGCGATGCCTATGCCGAACAGGCGCAGCATCCGGAATTTGCCGCCTTCCGGCGAACCGTGCCGATGATGACGACATGGGACGATCACGACTTCGGCTTCAACGACGGCGGAGCGGATTTCGCGTTCCGCCGCTGGTCGGAAGACATCTACGAGACCTTCTGGAATTCGCCGCAGGCGGTGCGCGACCGGCCCGGCGTTTACGAGAGCCGCATGTTCGGTCCGGAAGGCCAGCGCGTGCAGGTGCTGATCCTCGACACGCGGTACTTCCGCTCTTCGTTCGAGCGGTATCCCTTCACCGAGGAACGTCCGCCGTTGGGACCTTACGTGCCCGCACGCGACGCGTCGAAGACCATGTTGGGCAACGCGCAATGGCAATGGCTATCGCAGGAGCTGGCCAAGCCCGCCGATCTCCGGCTGGTCGTCAGCTCGATCCAGGTCATCACCAATGCGCATGATTACGAAAGCTGGGAGCAGCTGCCCGCAGAGCGCGAGCGGTTGATGCAGGCGCTGGACGGAGCCAACGGCGGGGGCATGCTGCTTCTGACCGGAGACCGCCATGCGGGCGGGATCTACCGCACGATGCTGGGCGGTGACGAACTGTGGGAACTGACCAGTTCCTCGCTCAACCTCGCCTTCAACAATACCGCGGCGAACACGGCGCGCGAGCCCGATCCGACGCGGGTGACGGACCTGATTTCCGAAGAGAACTTCGGAACCATCGACATCGACTGGGCTGGCAAGGCCTTCACCATGCGCCTGTTCGGCAACCAGGGCGAAACGCGCGCCGAGCGCACGGTTCGCTGGAGCGCGCGCTAGGCGGCGCTGTCGATGCCGAGCGTGCTCAGTTTGCGGTAGAGGGTCGAGCGCCCGATACCGAGACGGCGCGCGACTTCGGTCATGCGGCCCGAATAGTGCCCGATGGCGAGGCGGATGACATCGGCTTCGATCTCTTCGAGCGGGCGCAGATTGCCGTCAGCGGTATAGAGCAGCACGCCGGCGCCTTCCTGGCGGTAGTTGGACTGGTCTTCGACGTTGCCGAGGATCTCGGATAGCTGCGGGAAGCTGTTGGAGGTCAGCGCTTCCTCGTCGCAGAAGACCGCGGCGCGGAACAGCGCAGCCTGCAATTGCCGCACGTTGCCGGGCCAGTCGTAGCTGGCGAGGAGCTTGAGCGCGCTGTCGGTGATCGAATGATGGGCAAGGCCGGGCTGTTCGCCGATCCGGGCGAGGAAATGGCGTGTCAGGGCGGGAATGTCGCTCGCTCGCTCGCGCAGAGGCGGAAGGGCGATGCGCGTCGCTCCGATCTGGTCAAGCAGCGGCCGAGAGAATTGGCCACCCTGCGCGATCTCGGTCAGATTGAAGTTGCTTGCGCACAGTACGCGGACATCGACGCGGAACCCGTGCGTCGCGCCGATCGGGCGAACGATCTTGTTCGCAAGGGTCTCGGCAAGCTTCTCTTGCGTGGAGATGGCGAGCCGGTCCACGTCGTCGAGGATAACGGTTCCGCCATCGCAGTTCTGGAGCACGCCGACCTGCCGTTCGAACGCCCCCGGAAACGCGTTTCGTTCATGGCCGAACAACAGGGATTCGATCGAATTGATGGGTACGCCGCCGACGTTGATGGTCCGCAGCGGCGCCTTGGCGCGCGGGGACGAGGCATGCATGGCCCGCAGGATCATTTCCTTGCCGACACCGCTTTCGCCTTCGACGAGGACATGCCCCTGTCCGCGAGCAGCCTTGGCTGCCTGGGCCAGCGCACCGCGGAATTTCGGCGCGTTGCCGATCATCGCGTCGAAATCGAGCGCGGCGGACATCTTCTCGCTGAGCGGCTGGAGCTCATCGCGCGGGGTTTCGCGTTCGGTCGCGCTGCGCAGCGCCTGAAGGAAGCGATCGGGCGCGATCGGCTTGATCAGGTAATCGGTCGCGCCGGCCCGCATCGCCTCCACCGCCAGCAGCGGCGAGGCGCTGGCCGTCAGCATGAGGATGGGCAGGGCAGGGCGCAGGGACTTGAGATCGCGAATGAGATCGCACGCCGCATCGCCCGGAACCCACTGGTCGAGCAGGATGGCCGACACGTTCACCCCGTCGCGCGAATTAAGCGTCGCGAGGGCGGTATCGGCATCGCCGACCACCAGCGTTCGCCAACCTTCACGCGCCGCGAGTGCACTGATGAGACGGCTCTGCGCCGGCTCATCATCGATCAGCATCAGGACTTTAGATTCGCTCTCAGCCATTCCCGTTCTCTTACACGTCCCATAACGACACATGGTTCCCCTAAGGCCAAGGAGTAAAAGAGCGCTTAAGCAAAACGCGCCGACTTGTCGCTGAGCGACACGACGATCAGGCCGAAGGGCGGAAAAGGCGGCCTGCGGGGCTTGAGCAAGCGGGGGCGGGGGGTTAGAGATTACCGGAAGAAAAAATCACTGAGGAAAGTCACCCATGGATTCGGCTAACGATTTGAAAGCGGCCCGCAAGACATACAGCGGGTTCATCGGCAGTCTCAAATGGGCGGTCCCGCTGATCGCCATCATTTCCTTCATCGTCGTTCTGCTCATCGCCAGCTAAGCGGCCCTGGTGCGGATCGCTGTCCTGAAGGAACGTGCCGCCGGGGAAACCCGCGTTGCGCTGACGCCCGAAACCGCAAAGAAATTCGCCGCGCTCGGTGCCGAGGTTGCGGTCGAGGAGGGCGCGGGCAGCGAAGCATCGATACCCGATAGCGCTTACGAGGAAGCGGGCGCAGCAGTTGTCCCAGCCGAGGCAGCGGTCAAGGACGCGGACATCGTCATGGGTGTCCAGGCACCGGACCCAGCGCTTTTGACCGGTACGAAACCCGGCGCCTGGGTCGCAGCGACCTTCGATCCGTTCGGCAACCGCGAGCGGGTCGAAGCCTATGCCAACGCAGGCCTCGAAGCGCTGTCGATGGAGTTCATGCCGCGCATCACCCGCGCGCAGAGCATGGACGTGCTCTCGAGCCAGTCGAACCTCGCCGGCTACAAGGCAGTGATTGCCGCGGCGGACACCTACGGACGCGCATTCCCGATGATGATGACTGCAGCCGGCACGGTGCAGGCGGCGAAGGTCTTCATCATGGGCGTGGGTGTCGCGGGATTGCAGGCGATCGCGACGGCAAAGCGGCTTGGCGCGCAAGTTTCGGCAACCGATGTGCGCTCGGCGACGAAGGAGCAGATCCAGTCGCTCGGCGCGAAGCCGATCTTCGTCGAGAGCGTGGAGGGGATCGAGGGCGAAGGATCGGGGGGCTACGCCACCGAAATGAGCGAGGATTACCGCAGGGCGCAGGCCGAGCTCGTCTCCGGGCACATTGCCAAGCAGGACATCGTCATCACGACCGCGCTCATTCCGGGCAAAGCTGCGCCGCGGCTCATTTCGGACCCGCAGATCGCGAGCATGAAACCGGGCAGCGTGATCTACGATCTCGCCGTGGCTCAGGGCGGCAATGTCGAGGGTTCGCGCCCCGACGAAACTGTCGAGCGCCACGGCGTCAAGATCATCGGCTTCTCGAATACGGCTGGCCGCCTCGCCGCCGACGCATCGGCATTGTTCGCGCGCAATCTCTACAACTTCCTCTCGGCCTTTTGGGACAAGGAGATGGGCAAGCCGGTTCTGGACGAGGAAATCGGTAACGCCGTGCGGCTGACGCATAACGGCAAGGTCGTGAACGAAAGGCTGATGCCGCAGCAATAACTGGACCCGGGGAGGGGCCGCACATGGACTTCATTTCGATCCTGTCGATTTTCGTGCTGGCGTGTTTCGTCGGTTATTACGTGGTCTGGTCGGTTACGCCCGCGCTGCACACGCCGCTGATGGCGGTGACGAATGCGATCTCTTCGGTGATTATCGTCGGCGCGCTGATTGCGGCGGCAGAGGCGGGCAGTCCTGCGGCGAAATGGCTTGGTTTGCTTGGTGTCGTGCTGGCGAGCGTGAACATCTTCGGCGGTTTCGCGGTGACTGAGCGGATGCTGGCGATGTACAAGAAGAAGGAGAAGAAGTGATGGGTTCGCTCTTCTCCAACCACAGCACCCAGGCACTAGCCGGGGTCCAGCTACGACAGTTGCGCTTCTGGATACCGGCATTCGCCGGAATGACGGTCCTAACGGCAACTCCCGCACACGCGGCGACCGGCGAGGCAGTGAACCCATGGGTCGCGCTCGCCTATCTCGTGGCGGGCGTGTTCTTCATCCTTGCGCTGCGCGGCCTGTCATCGCCTGCGACGAGCCGCACAGGGAACCGCTATGGCATGATCGGCATGGCCATCGCGGTCGTGACGACGCTGGCGACGCATTTTCCGGGCAGCAACCCGTGTGACGAGCTGGTCGCCAGCGGGGGCACCGGACTTTGCACTGACGTGTTCATGCCCGACTGGGCCTCTTTCGCTGAAATCGTGGTCGCCATCGCGATCGGCGCGGTCATCGGGCTGACGATCGCCCGCCGTATCGCGATGACTTCGATGCCGGAACTCGTCGCGGCCTTCCACAGCCTCGTCGGTCTTGCCGCCGTTCTGGTCGCCGCCGCCGCTTTCCTCAATCCGGGCGCATTCGGGATTCTCGATGCCGCCGGCAGCATCGCTCCGGTCAGCCGGGTCGAAATGATCCTGGGAGCGGCGATCGGCGCGATTACCTTCAGCGGGTCGGTCATCGCATTCGCGAAGCTTTCCGGTCGGATGAGCGGCTCGCCGATCCTGCTGCCAGCGCGGCACATCATCAATCTGGGCACGCTTGCCGCGATCATCGTTTTGACGGCGATTTACGCGATGCAGCCGATTGCCGGTCCCGCCGAGGGCATGCTGTTCTGGATCGTGCTCGCGCTCGCCTTCGTCATCGGGTTCCTCCTGATCATCCCGATCGGCGGAGCGGACATGCCGGTCGTCGTATCGATGCTGAACAGCTATTCGGGCTGGGCCGCGGCAGCAATGGGCTTCACGCTCGGCAACAGCGCGATGATCATCACCGGCGCGCTGGTAGGCTCGTCCGGTGCGATCCTCAGTTACATCATGTGCCGGGCGATGAACCGCAGTTTCATTTCGGTCATCGCGGGCGGCTTCGGTGCGGACGACAGTGCAGCCAGCGGTGCTGCGGATGGCGGCGAACAGCGCCCGTACAAGCAAGGCAGCGCGGACGATGCCGCCTTCATGCTCGAACAGGCGGAAAAGGTGATCATCATCCCCGGCTACGGCATGGCGGTCGCACAGGCGCAGCACGCGCTGCGCGAAATGGGAGATATCCTCAAGGAAAAGGGTGTGGAGGTGAAATACGCCATCCACCCCGTCGCGGGCCGAATGCCGGGGCACATGAACGTGCTGCTGGCCGAAGCGAACGTGCCTTACGACGAGGTGTTCGAGCTTGAAGACATCAACAGCGAGTTCGCGCAGGCCGATGTCGCCTTCATCATCGGCGCGAACGACGTGGTGAACCCCGCGGCCAAGACCGACAAGTCATCGCCGATCTACGGCATGCCGGTGTTCGATGTCGATAAGGCCAAACAGGTCTTCTTCATCAAGCGCAGCATGGGCGGTGTCGGCTATTCGGGGGTCGACAACGACGTGTTCTACATGGACCAGACCATGATGCTGCTCAGCGACGCGAAGAAGATGGTCGAGGAAATCGTGAAAGCGCTCGACTGAGGACCTTCATCTACGCCCGTGTCCAGGTGAGGGTGCGGCAGAATATCGCGACGCAGCCTTTCACTTCGAGCTTGTTTCCGGCGCGTTTGAGGTCGGCGTTGAAGTAGCGGCCATCCTTGGGCGTATACCCTTCGCCTTCCCAGCTGTCGCCATCCGCGGTCAGGTTCCAGAAGATCCGCAAGCCCTTCAATTTGCGGTCCCGCTTCGCCTCGTCCGGGTTCTTCCGATCACGCGCGCCGCCTTTCGGCTCGGCAACGAGAAACTCCTCGATCCTCCCGCAAATTGCTGCCCCGCATTTGTAGAAGGTCACGATCGAAGTTCCGTCGTCGACCTTCCATCGGCCTTCGATCGAGGCCGGGGCGGCCGAGACCGGCGACATGCCGACTGCCGCAGCGCCGATGACGCTGAGAAAGAGGGCACGGCGGGCGAAGATACGGGATAGTCTCATGGTGCTCGCGCTCCTTGGCAAGGCGATCGGGTCGGCCGCCGATGTACGAACCGACATTAAGCCTGTCAGAACAGGGCAGGCAAGCGCCGCTTAGTCTTTGTGAGGGTTCGCTTGCTGGACGCAGTCGCAGCGTCTGTTTATACCTTGATGCGCAGGCAGGCGTTTCGCGGGCGCCTGCACCGGAACTGAGCAGGCAGGGGTTTATAACGTGCGGAAACTGGGGCTGATCGGCGGCATGAGCTGGGTTTCCACGCTCGCCTATTACGAGCGTATCAACCGGCTCGTGCAGCGACAATCGGAGCCGCTCGCCAGCGCGCCGCTGGTAATCGAAAGCCTTGATTTCAGAACGTTGCACGGGCTGCGCGAAGCGGATGATTGGGAACGCGCCGCGCAAGTGCTGTCAGCCAGCGCACGTCAGCTCGAAAGCGCGGGCGCCACCGCCATCGTGATCGGCGCCAACTCGATGCACAAGGTTTATGACCAGGTGGCGGATTCGGTCGGGGTGCCGATAATCCATATCGCGGAATGCGTCGGGCGGCAGATGGCCGCGAAAGGTTGCAAGAACGCCGCTCTGATCGGTACGCGCAATGTGATGACGGAGACCTTCTACCGCCAGCGGCTCATGCAACACGGGGTGGAACTGGCGCCGCCGGACATGGACAATGTCGAGGAGATCGACCGCATCATCTACGAAGAACTCATGGTCGGCAAAGTGACGCGCGATGCGGAGCGCAAGCTGCGGACGATCTTCACCCGCAAACAGCAGGAGGGCGTCGAAGCCATCGTCCTCGCCTGTACGGAGATGGAAGCGATCGTCGATACGGACGCAAATGTTCTGCCGATCTACGATTCCACCGACATCCATTGTCAGGCTGCGGCGGACTGGATTTTGGAAACAGCGTAACCGGTTACATTCGCACACTCGCAGTAACGCGGACCTCGAACGATCTGTCGATATTTTAGTGCTTTTGCTTTGATTTTCGCGCCGGCGATGCGAACTGCGTTCGGGTCGCTTCGATAAAGAGGCGCCGAGACGTTCCTCTTGCAACCGCAAGAGATCTATCCAGAGATTACCGTTACGCTCTCCGGTCCTTCGGGTCGCACCAACCGGAAGAGTGGGCCGCACATCCTTTTTCAAGGGTGTGCGGCTTTTGCCTATCGCGTCGCTCTTGCCGGTCATCTGCGACCTGCCTACAGCGTTAGCGCCTCCTGCCCCGCCCCGCGGGGTGCCGAACCAGAGACGAGTTTGACCAGAGCGAACTACGCTGCCGATCCTGCCCAGTCGCGCGGACGTCTTTATGAGGAGAACCGCGAGGGTTCGCGCGGACCGCGCAGCGAGTTTCAGCGGGACCGCGACCGGATCATCCACTCGATCGCGTTTCGCAGGCTCAAGAACAAGACGCAGGTGTTCATCGCGCCGGACGGCGACCATTACCGCACGCGGCTGACGCATAGCCTCGAAGTCGCGCAGATCGGCCGGGTCATCGCGCGTGAACTGGGCCTCGACGAAGACCTGACCGAAGCGCTGTGCCTTGCGCACGACATCGGTCATCCGCCGTTCGGGCATGCGGGCGAGGCGGCTTTATCCGCGGCGATGAACCACGCCGGCGGGTTCGACCATAACGCGCATACGCTGCGGGTTCTGACGCGGCTTGAAAGCCCCTATTGCGACCATCCGGGTCTGAACCTGACTTGGGAAACGCTCGAGGGTCTGGCGAAGCATAACGGACCCATAACGGCACCTAATTGGGCCTTGGCGGGGGTCGACGCGGACTTTCCGCTTGCGCTCGGCGACTTTCCTTCGCTCGAAGCGCAAGTCGCGGCAGTGGCGGACGACATCGCCTATGACAATCACGACATCGACGACGGGCTGCGTGCCGGCTTCCTCGACGTGGACGAGTTGCTGTCGCTCGACTTCGTCGCGGATTTGTTTCGCCGGATCGAGGCGCGCTTCCCCGATGCGCCGCGCGAAACGCAGCTGCGCGAACTGACCCGGAGCCAGATCGGGCTGATGGTGAACGACGTGCTGGAGCAGACGCGGAGCAGGCTTCGTCCAGGCATGACGATCGCGGACGTGCGCGGTTCTGCCCATGCGCTCGTGACCTTCTCGCCGGACATGGCCAACCGCGAACGCCGGCTGAAGCGGTTCATGTACGAGAAGCTCTACTACCATGCGGAGCAGATCGAAACGGCGGAACGCGCGCGCGAAGTGGTGGCGAAGCTGTTCGCTGCCTATGCGCAGGACAACCAGTTGCTGCCTAATCCGTGGCAAGAGGCGCTTCCGCCGAGCGAGCCGCATCGCACGCGCCACATCGCGGATTTCGTGGCCGGCATGACAGATTTCTACGCCATGCAGCAGTGCCGCAAGATTTTCGGACATGTTCCTTCCGGCCTAAGCAATGTCTGAACGGAAGAGTGGGCGAAGCGGTACGCCGCTACGGGTGGCTCTGGTTGGTGCGACCGGCCTCGTTGGCAGAAGCATTATCGAAGCGGCGATCGGGCGCGAGGACATCCGCATCACCGGCGTCGCGCGGCGCGAGATGCCGCTTCCCCCCGGCGCGAGAATGGAGATGTTCGTCGCCGAGCCTGACAAATGGGGCGACATATTCGAAGCGGTACGCCCGCAGGTGCTCGTCAATGCGCTCGGCACAACGTGGCGCAAGTCGGGGCAAGACGAAGCGGCGTTTCGCAGCGTCGACCAGGAACTGGTGCTCGAAACCGCGAAGGCCGCCAAGGCGCACGGGACGCAGCGCATGATCTCCGTAAGCTCGGTCGGCGCGGCGCAGGGGTCCAAGAACTTCTACCTGCGGGTCAAGGGCGAGGTCGAACGCGACCTTGCCAAACTCGGCTTCGCGCGGCTCGACATCCTGCGACCAGGCCTATTGCGCGGACGTCGCGGAGATGATCGCAGGCGCAAGGAACGGCTTGCCATCGCCGCCAGTCCGGTCACCGATCTGCTGCTGCACGGCCAGTATCGCCGCTTCCGCTCGATCCCGGCTCGGACTGTCGCCGAGGCCGCGCTTGCGCTGGCGATGAAGGAGACGCGGGGCCGCTATACGTACGATAACGACGCGCTGCGGCGTCTCGCGAAGGGATTGCCAAAACTGGCGGAGGAGCGTGCGTAATGAGCTGGAATGCACTGTTCGGCTTAGCCAATATCGCGGCGATGATCGCTTGGGCTGCGCTGATCTTCGCGCCGCGCTGGTCGGCGCTGCTTTCGGCGGTCTTGTATCTGGGCGTCGGGCTGCTGTGCCTGACCTACACGCTGTGCCTTGCCGGCATCGTATCGGGCGTTCTCGATCCCGGAGCGGGCGGGGGCGGAGCGGCGAGCTTCACGACGATCGAGGGCGTGCGCGCGATCTTCGCAACCGATGGCGGGGTTACGACCGGCTGGGTGCATTACCTCGCGCTCGATCTGTTCGCCGGGCTGTGGATTGCGCGCGATGCCGATGCGAAAGGCTTTTCGCGATTTGTTCAGGCGCCGGTGCTTCTGCTCACCTTCGTTGCCGGACCCGCGGGCCTGCTCATCTGGCTGATCGTGCGCGAGAAGCGGGCGCGAAAGACTGGCGGCAAATCGGAGCCCGGCAGGTGAAGCGGCACGCGCCTGCTGCCGCGCGCAACAGCGCGCCGATTGCCGAAGTGCTGGAGCGCGAACTGCCCGCGCAGGGGCTGGTGCTCGAAATCGCGAGCGGTTCGGGCGAGCACGCGCTGTTCCTCGCACGGCGCTTTCCGAAACTGCGCTGGCAGCCGAGCGACCGCGACGGCGAGGCGCTCGCCTCGATTGCGGCATGGCGGGAGGAAGAAGGGCCGGACAATCTACTGCCGCCGGTCGAACTCGATGCTGCGGCCAATGACTGGCCCGTTGCGGATGCCGACGCGATTCTGTGCGTCAACATGATCCATATCGCGCCGTGGCGGGCGGCGGAGGGGTTGTTCGCCGGTGCTGCGCGGCTGCTGATCGAGGGCGCGCCGCTAGTGCTCTACGGCCCGTTTCTGGAAGATGATGTCGAAACCGCGCCGTCGAATATGGCGTTCGACCGGAGCCTGAGCGAGCGCGATCCGCAATGGGGGTTGCGCAAGATCGAGGATGTGGATGAACTAGCGGCGAAGTCCGGCTTCGGACGCAGTGCGCGCTACGAAATGCCGGCGAACAACCTCGTGCTGATCTACCGGCGAAGCTAGTCGCGCTTACGTTTCCTCGTCGACCGCATCGGCGACGGAGGTGATGTCCTGCCCGAACCCGCGCACGGTGTTGCATGCAGATAGCGACAGCGACACCGCCGCCAGACTGAATGCGACTACGAACTTGCGGTACATGGAGCTGGTCCCTCGATAGCGAATGCTACCGAACATAAGGGGTGAGACAGCTTAATATCAAATGAAAACGCCCGCCGGTGGGGGCGGGCGTTCTCGGGAATAATAGTGAAGCCGATCAGATTTCTTCGTCGACTGCGTCCGCAGCGGATTCGAGATCTTCGCCGGCGCCGCGAACGGTGTTGCAGGCAGCGGCAGTCAACGCGAGCGATGCAACGCTTGCGGCGATAAGTACTTTACGAACCATAACCCAAGTCCTCCTTCGGCAAAAATACCGGTGGTCAGACAACGGCATGGCCGGCAAGGGGTTCCCGAAGGAAGACGGCGTATCTATCTGCGCTGCCATGGAAATCCACCGCCTCTGGACCTTTGCCAGCGATGCCGAGATCGCCGCCGTATGGGCGTGCGGCTTTCTGCTGGTGGCAGGCATAGCCGGATACGTCGAGCGGCGGCGCGGGAAACGGCGCGACATCGACCGGGTCGGCTACGTCCCGTGGATGGCGATCTTCTTCGCCAGCGCCTTCATTGGTGCCGGGCTGCTCGTCATGGCGATCAAGGGCATGGCCGCCGGCTGACGCTTACAGGCAGGCTTCCAGATAGGCCTGGTCGAAGCCGAACTGCCGCGCTTTTTCGAGCGTGTAGGGGCGCAAGCCTGACGAGCGGAATTCGCCGAGGATCTTGCCGTCTTCGCTCTCGTCCAGATATTCGAACTTGAACAGTTCCTGCGTCACGATGACGTCGCCTTCCATCCCGATGACTTCGGTGACGTTGGTCGTCCGGCGCGAACCGTCGCGCAGACGCTTCACCTGCACGATCAGGTCAACCGATTCGGCGATCTGGCGCGAGATCGCTTCCTTCGGGATCTTGATGTCGCCCATCAGGATCATGTTTTCCATACGGCCAAGGCACTCGCGCGGGCTGTTGGCGTGAAGCGTACACATCGAGCCGTCGTGGCCCGTGTTCATGGCGGCGAGGAGGTCGAAACATTCCGCGCCGCGAATTTCGCCGAGGATGATGCGGTCGGGGCGCATACGCAGCGCGTTCTTCACGAGGTCGCCGATGGTGATCGCGCCTTGTCCTTCGAGGTTCGGCGGACGGGTTTCGAGCGGTAGCCAGTGTGGCTGCTGCAGGCGAAGTTCGGCCGCGTCCTCGATCGTCAGCACGCGCTCGCCAGGGTCGATCATCTTAGACAAGGCGTTGAGCATCGTCGTTTTGCCCGAACCCGTACCGCCGGAGATGACGATGTTCATCCGGCACGCCCCGGCGATCTTCAGCGCGGTCGCCATCTTCTCGCTCATCGAGCCGAAGCCCTTGAGCATGTCGATGGTGATCGGCTTTTCGGAGAATTTACGAATGGAGATCGCTGTGCCGCGCAGCGAGAGCGGCGGCACGATGACGTTCACGCGGCTGCCGTCCTTGAGGCGGGCGTCGGCGAGCGGCGTGGTCTGGTCGACGCGGCGACCGACCTGGTTCACGATGCGCTGGGCGATCTGGAACAGGTGTTGCTCGTCGCGGAACTGGATCGGCGCGATCACGAGCTTGCCGCCTTTTTCGATGTAGGTCTGCTGCGGACCGTTCACCATGATGTCCGACACGTCCGGATCGCCGAGCAACTCCTCCAGCGGACCGAAACCGAGCAGTTCGTCGATCAGCACCTTTTCGAGCGCGAACTGTTCGCGGCGGTTCAGCGTGACCTTCAGTTCGGCCAGCACTTCCATGATGATCGGACGAAACTCTTCCGATAGTTCGTCCTTCGTGAGCGTGGCGGCGGCTTCGGGATCGACGCGCTCGAGCAGGCGCGGAAGCACCTGTTCCTTGATCTTGTGAACGCTTGCTTCGAAACCGGTGGCTTCCTTCGGTTCTTCCATGACCGCATTGGCGCGCTCCGTGAGCTTCGCCATCGGATCGTCGGAGCCGGCATTCTGCGCCGAGGGGGCCTTGGGTGCGCGTTCTTTCGCTTCGTCGTCGGGTAGCGGGGGGAACTGCTTTTCCGCGCCCCGGCCGCCCGGATGCGGAGCATCGCTGCCGTTCATGGCTTTCGCGACACCGAAGCTGGGCCGTGCTCCCGGCTTCATGCCGCTCGCTCCGTTTTTTCGCCCGAATGCGCTCATGTCGTGATCCTCGAATTGACGTTCATGAAAGGCCGGGTCCGCTGCTGAAGCGCTGCCCGATCTGCTTTGATATTGTGGTGAATAATTTGGAAACCTTGATTATTCCCTAAGGCCTGCGCGCCCGCCAAGAGCTACGCTTGCTGCGGTACGGGTAGCATATCAGCGGGTTCGTTTGTCGCCAGTTCGGCCGACCGCTGTGGAGCCAGCCTGCGGGCGAGGTACAAAGCAAGCGCGGCGCATCCCATGCCGACTGGTAGGTCGAGGAAATAGTGCCAGCGATTAGCTACCGCATCTACGGCGATAAAACAGAAGAGTGGCAGCAGTATAGCAGTCATCGCAGCGGATTTGCGCGCACAAAACAGGAGGAAAAGGAACGATGCTCCCGTGTGTAGTGAAGGCATGGCCGCCAGTCCGACGGTTAACTGCTGTCCGCCCTGGTCTGCAAGCCATGCAGCTCCGCCTTCGGCATTCGCGCGGTAGGAGGCTAGCATGCCTTCCTGTGCAGCAGCCGCAAACGGTTCTACGCCAGTCTCGTATAGGAACGGGCCGAGCGCGGGCATCGTGAGATATCCGATAGACCCAAGGATGTGAAGAATGATGATAGAAAGCATTAGCCGCCGGAATTCCTGCGGATGTTTCAACCAAACGTAGAAAAACACCAGGTAAAACATTGCGATGAAGCCGAGCATGTAGAAATTGTTCTCGAGCGAAACGAGCGGGTCGAGCGCAACACGGACGTACGTAAACAGATCGACTGTCGGGCGAAGTACCTGATCGCTAGCCCAAAGCGCGTCGTCCCACAGCACCGGATTAAGATGCTGCGTCCATAGTTTCAGGTTGAAGTGGCAAACGAGCACTACAGCGTAGCTCGGTAAGGCAGCCAGAAAGACGCCGCTGAGGTGCTCGCGCCGGGCGAAAAATACGTACACCGCCCATATTGCGATCGCGGCAAGCGGATAGAGATAATGCACGCCCACGAAGGACGCGTGCTGCGAATTTGGGAAGTTGAAGGGCAATCCAAAAACAAGTCCGATGCACAGCGTGACGAATAGAAAGCTCGCGGCGATCACGATCTCGACTGGGAAGGTTGTTTTCAGACGCTCGTACAAGGGTGATCCTTTCGGCACATGCTTCGCGCGGCAGCGCTGTTTCCTCAAAGCGCGCCCACCGCACGCCGACATGGTGAATATTTTGCAAATCTTGACTTTGTCCTAATGCGCCGCGCCGCTTGTGCCGGAAGTTGTGCGCACCTAAGGCGCGGCGAAAGGAACAAGGTACTTTCATGCAACAAGATGAACGCGGCGGGATCGCAATCGCGCTGGCGGGTTTCGCTCTGCTCTCCGTCGGCGATGCGGTCATCAAGACCATGGCCGGCGAGTGGTCGCCGCTCGCCGTTGCTGCGCTGCGCTTCTTCATTGGAGCGGTCGGCCTGTCCTCGCTGCTTCTCGTCCGCGAAGGAGCCGAAGCCTTTCGCCCGCTAAAACCTTGGCTTCAAGCGGCGCGCGGGTTTTGCCTTGCCGGAGCGACGCTGGCGTTCTTTTCCGCGATCTTCGTCATGCCGCTCGCCGAAGCGATGGCGCTGGCGTTCGTGGCGCCGGTGTTCACGGCCCTGTTCAGCGGACCGCTGCTGAAGGAGAAGGTTCGTCCTGCAGTATGGATCGCTTCACCCGTCGCGCTCGCCGGGGTGCTCATCATTTTGCGGCCGAACCTGGCCGAGCTTGGCTGGGTCGCTGTATTGCCGCTCATCGCAGCCTTTTTCATGAGCCTGGTCGTCATCACAAACCGGGCGTCCGCGGGGCAGGGTAGCGCGCTCTCGATGCAGGTCTATATGGCAGTGGGCGCCTTTCCGGTGTTGCTGATAGCCGCGCTCGTAGGTGCCGCCAGCGGGGTCGAGGCGCTTGCCATCTCCGCTCCGGACTGGACGATCGCCGCGCGCTGCGCGTTCGTCGCTCTGACCGCGAGTACCGCGCATTTCCTGACTTATGTCGGTACAGAGCGAGCGGGCGCAGCAGTCATCGCGCCATGCACCTATATCCAGATCCTCGTCGCGAGCTTCTTCGGCTGGTGGTGGTTCGGCGATCTGCCGGACCTCGTCACGGTGCTGGGCGCTGCGATCATCATCGCCGCCGGCATCTTCCTGTGGCGTTCTTCGCCCGCGCGGCAGCCGATGCCGCGTTGACGTGGGAGCAAGCACATCGGCCGAAATCGGTACAGGCCGCGGAAATACGATTGCGGCTAGGCGCTTGGCCTTTGATGTTAAGCTTTTAGCGGTTACATCGCGAACGACTTCAAATTTATATTCGGGAATTTCTTCATGTGCGGAATTATCGGCATTGTCGGCCGTAGCAGTGTGTCCGGTCGGCTGGTCGAGGGGCTGCGGCGGATGGAATACCGCGGCTACGACAGCGCAGGGATCTGCACGATCGACGAGGGGAAGCTGATCCGCCGGCGCGCGGAGGGCAAGCTGTCGAACCTCGAAGCTGTGCTGCAAAACGAGCCTGCGCCCGGTGATGTGGGTATCGCGCACACCCGGTGGGCGACGCACGGCGCGCCGACGGCCCGCAACGCGCATCCGCACGCGACCGAGCATCTTGCGCTCGTTCACAACGGGATTATCGAGAATTACAAGGAACTGCGCGCGGAACTGACGGGCGAAGGCCGCACTCTCGAAAGCGAGACGGACAGCGAAGTCGTAGCGCACCTGCTTTCCCGCGAAGTCGAACGGGGCGCCTCGCCCGAGGACGCGATCCAGACCGTCCTCCCACGCCTCCGCGGTGCTTTCGCGCTGGCGATCGCCTTTCGCGAGCATCCCGACATGCTGATCGGAGCACGGCTCGGCTCGCCGCTGGTGGTGGGTTACGGGGAGGGAGAGACCTACCTTGGCTCCGACGCCTTGGCGCTCGCTCCGCTCACACAGGAAATCACCTACCTCGAAGAAGGCGACTGGGTCGTCGTGACCCGCGACGGTGCGCAGATCTACGACGAAACGGGTGCTCAGGTAACCCGCGACAAGACCCATTCGGGTGCGTCGGCCGCCGCGATCGAAAAGGGCAACTACCGTCACTTCATGCAGAAGGAAATCTTCGAGCAACCGACCGTGGTCGCGCAAACGCTCGGCTCCTACCTTCGGCAGGCGGACAATTCGGTTGCCCTGCCGCAGTTCGACTTCGACCTTTCCAGCATCAAGCGGGTCACGATCGTGGCCTGCGGCACGTCCTATTATGCAGCAATGGTCGCGAAATACTGGTTCGAGCAATTCGCGCGCGTTCCCGTCGATCTCGATGTGGCGAGCGAGTTCCGCTACCGCGAACCGGTACTTGAGGAGGGCGGCCTTGCGCTGTTCATCTCGCAAAGCGGTGAGACCGCCGACACGCTGGCTGCGTTGCGTCACTGCAAGGCGAACGGGCAGACCATCGGCGTCGTCGTCAATGTGCCGACCAGCAGCATGGCGCGCGAAGCCGATCTGCTGCTCCCGACCCACGCCGGTCCGGAAATCGGCGTCGCATCGACCAAGGCCTTCACCTGCCAGCTCGCGGTGCTGGCCGCGCTCGCCGCACATATGGCAGTGAAGCGCGGTCTGATGAGCCGCAAGGAAGAGCAGGAGGTGGTGCGCCATCTTCTCGAGGCGCCTGCCTGCCTCAATGCCGCTCTCGACCACGACGAAGACATTGCGGCAATGGCGCATCTGATCGCGCCGGCCCGCGACGTGCTCTATTTGGGACGCGGCCCGGACTATCCGCTGGCCATGGAAGGCGCGCTGAAGCTGAAGGAAATCAGTTACATCCATGCGGAAGGCTATGCCAGCGGCGAGATGAAGCATGGCCCGATCGCCTTGATCGACGAGCATGTTCCGGTCATCGTTCTCGCGCCCTCGGGCCCGCTGTTCGAAAAGACCGTATCGAATATGGAAGAAGTGCGCGCGCGCGGCGGCCAGATCGTTCTCATTTCCGATGCGAAGGGTCTGGAGGCCGCGGGCGAGGGCTGCATGGCGACCATCGAAATGCCGCAGGTCCATCCGCTTATCGCGCCGCTAGTATACGCGATACCGGTTCAGCTGCTCGCGTATCATACCGCCTGCGTCAAAGGCACCGATGTCGATCAGCCGCGCAATCTAGCGAAATCGGTTACCGTGGAGTAACGCGCAAACTGGTGAACCTTCCTTAACTGTTCTTTTTTAACGCAAATTAAGATCGATAAAGGACGATTACGAAAGTCCGTTTTACTGGGTGGAAACCTTTGCGCCTTATTCGCAAGGGAGTGAAACGAGCCAGCTCTGATAACTCCGAAGAACCCGGGCAATTGTCCGCGCTCGACGTGTTGGGCCTCGCGGGCATCGGCACGGAAAAATGGGCTTCCCTTCGAAGCATTCAGTATTCGCGGTTGAGTGAGGCGGCGGCATACCGTGTGGCCGGCAATGCCATCGCCTGCATGACGCTGGCATGGCTTTTCGTGGGCAAGGGCGCCTGGTGGGCCATCGTCGGGTGGACGATACTCCTGACCGGAGTGCTTTACCGCAGCCTCGAACTGGAACGGCGTTTCCGCTATGCGCAGCGCCGCTCGCTTCAGGCTGGCGAATATATCGAGCATGCCGCCGTCATGACTGCGCACGCGCTTCTATGGGCGGTTCCCATGATCGCGCTGGCGCTGGCGGGCTCCTTGACCGACTTGCTCGTCGGCTGGCTGATCGTCATGACCCTTGTGGTCGGATCGGCGCTGGGCATCGTGACCGCCCCGATCTGTACCATTATCCTGTGCGGTATAACCTCGGCGTCGTTGGCGTTCGGGCTAATTCATCTGGGCTTTCTGCAGCTTACTATCCTGCCGCCGATATTCTTCGGCCTCGTGACCGTCGGCACGATCGAGAAGTCGCGGATGTTCCTTGCCGCGAAGATTGCCGAAGCAGGGGTCGAGGAAAAGAACCAGGTCGTCTCGCTATTGCTGCGCGAATTTGAGGAAAACGGCGCGGACTGGCTCTGGCAGATCGACGCGTCGCGCCGCTTGCGGAGCGTTTCGCCGCGCTTCGCCTATGCGCTGAACCGCGAACCGCATGCCGCCGAAGGGGAAAGCTTCGTCGAACTCCTTGCCGGCAAGACGTGGAATACCGGACAGCTCAACCAGAGTCTCGCGGAGCTCGCCGAGAAGCTTAACCGGCGCGAGAGCTTCGCCAATATACTCGTTTGCGTCGATTTGAACGGCCGCAAACGGTGGTGGGAGTTGTCGGGAACGCCGATCCTCGACGAACGCAATCAATACGTCGGCTTTCGCGGTGTCGGCTCGGACGTGACCGAGCAGCGCGAATCGAGCGAGAAGATCGCCTATCTCGCGCGCTACGATACGCTGACGCGGCTGCCCAACCGGCTGCTCCTGAACGAAGCGCTGAGCGGAGCGCTCGACTATGCGGCCGAATGGCGCACGCGCTGCGCGTTCCTGATGCTCGATCTTGACCGCTTCAAGGCGGTGAATGATACGCTCGGTCATCAGGTCGGGGACAAGCTGCTCGAACAGGTGGGCGAGCGACTGACCGCGCTGATGGGCGAGAACGAGATGTGCGGCAGGCTCGGCGGCGACGAGTTCGGGGTCGTCATTCGTGATCTCGATGACGCGAAGCGCGTCACCGAACTTTCCCGGCGGATCATCGCGTCGATTTCCGCGCCCTACAATGTCGACGATCACACGCTTTACGTCGGTACCAGCATCGGCTCCGCAGTCGGTCCGCGCGATGGGAAGACCGTAGAAGAACTGATGCGCAACGCCGACCTCGCCCTCTATCAGGCGAAAGACCTTGGCGGCGCGGAACATTGCGGGTTCGAGCCGTCGCTCCATGCTCTCGCGGAAGAGCAGCGGCAGCTCGAAGATTCGCTGCGCAGTGCGCTCGACAACGACGAATTCGAACTGGTCTATCAGCCGGTGGTCGACGCGAACGGAGAAACCGTGGTCAGCTTCGAGGCGCTGCTGCGCTGGAACAGCAGACTGCACGGCCACGTCAGCCCGGCGAAGTTCATTCCGATGGCCGAGGAAACCCGGTTGATCCTGCCGATCGGAAAGTGGGTGCTGCGCGAAGCGTGCAAGCGTGCGATGCAATGGCCGCCGCACGTGATGGTCAATGTCAACGTCGCGCCGCCGCAACTTTTGGAGCCGGGCTTTGCCAAGATGGTCGAGGAGATCCTCGACGAGACCGGATTGCCCGCCGACCGACTAGAGATCGAAGTCACCGAAAGCGTGTTCCTGTCCGATGCGACGGTTGCGCGCACGGCACTCGAATCGATCATGTCGCTGGGCTGCAGCGTGGCGCTGGACGATTTTGGGACCGGCTATTCCTCGCTCGGCTATCTGCGCACGCTGCGTTTCTCGACAATCAAGGTGGACCGCCTGTTCGTGCAGGGCGCAGCGCAGGGCAACCGCGAAAGCCTCGCGATCATCCGGGCGGTCGTCGCCATGACCGAAAGCCTCGGGATGACCACGACTGCCGAAGGGGTCGAGAACGCTGACGAAGCCGCGCTGATCCGCGGGCTCGGCTGTACGAAGATACAGGGATATTACTTCGGACGCCCGATGGCGGCGCGCGAAGCGATTTCGATGCTCCACCGCGAAGCGACGCAGCGTTCCCGCATCGCTTAACGCAGCGGGCGACGTTCAGGCGGCTTCCAGCAGTCCGAGGATTGAGGCGAACAGCACTTTGCCGTCGGTTCCGCCATGCGCAGCATCGACCGCGCGTTCGGGATGCGGCATCATGCCGAGCACGTTGCCCGAGGCGCTGAGAATACCGGCGATGTCGCGCTGCGAGCCGTTGTAGTTCTCGGTATAACGGAACGCGACGCGCCCCTCGCCTTCGAGCCGGTCGAGCGTCTCGGCATCGGCGAAGTAATTGCCGTCGTGATGGGCGACCGGTATCGTGATCGTCTGCCCCTGTTCATAGCCGCGGGTAAAGACGCTGTCCGTGTTCTCGACCCGCAGCAGCGCGTCGCGGCAGATGAAATGCTGCGAGCGGTTGCGCATCAGTGCGCCGGGCAGCAGGCCGCTTTCCGCGAGAACTTGAAAGCCGTTGCAGACGCCGAGTACCGGAACGCCCGCTTCGGCTGCCTTGACCACTTCGCGCATGATCGGACTGTTCGCGGCCATGGCGCCGGAGCGGAGATAATCGCCGTAAGAGAAACCGCCGGGCAATGCGATGAAGTCGAGGCCGTCCGGCAGCGCGGTGTCGCCATGCCAGACCCGCAGCGGCGCCGTTCCCCCGATTCGCTCGATCGCGACCACCATGTCCCGGTCGCAGTTCGACCCGGGAAAGGTTATGACCGCCGCTCTCATCAGCCTTCGACCTTTTCGATCCGGTAATCCTCGATGACCATGTTCGCGAGCAGCTTTCGGCACATCTCGTCGAGTTGTTCGTCGTTCGTGTCATCTGCAACGGTCAGCGAGATGGTGCGGCCGATCCGTACGTCCTCGACGCCTTTGAAGCCCAATCCTTCGAGTGCATGATGGACGGCACGGCCCTGCGGGTCGAGGACCCCCGGTTTCAGGCTGATGTGAACGCGGACTTTCATGGGCTGCCTCAATTATCGAGCGGGTAAACCTTCGGCGAGCCTATGCCGATACCCGGCCTTCCGCACAAGGGACTAAGCCGCATGCATTGCTACGGCAGCTACTGCGCCTGCCCGGCTTGCTCGCGCGGTACGACCCTGATTTCGACCGCTTCAGCCGGCTCAAGATACTGCTGCGCAAGGTTCAGCAAGTCATCCGTCGTCATTGCGCGATAGCGGTCTTCGGCAGCGGATAGACGCTGAAGATAGTCCGCTTCGCTTTGCGCCCGGTCGGCAAGCGTAATCCACCCGGCATTAGTCTTCAGCCGGTTCGCCAGCGATTCGAGGATCGGCTGCCGGGCTCGTTGCAGCGTATCGGCATCTACCGGCGTGCTCCGCAGTTCCGTCAGCACCTCGCCGATCGCCTCGCGCACTGCATCCAGCTGCCCGGCATCGACCTGCGCGCCAACGGAAAAGGTCCCGTAGCCATCGTAGGTATCCGACATCGCACTGGTCGCAGAGGCGGAATAGGCCTGCCCGAGCTCTTCGCGCAGCTTTTCCAGAAGCTTCAACCTGACGACGCTCGCGAGAAGCGTCATCCCGGACGAGCGGTCCCAGTCGCTGTCATCGTCGGTTGGCCAGACCAGGCGCATCAAGGCCTGGTCCTGCTCCCCATCATGCGGAACGACATAGGTGCGCCGTTCGTCAGTGAAGCTGCGCTGCCGGGCGTCGGTTCGTTCCTGGAATGCTGCTTCGCGACTCGGCAAGGCTCCGAAAGTCTGGGCGACGAGGTCAATCGCTTCCGCCTCGTCGATGTCGCCGACAATGCCGATCTCGATCGCACCTGTCGCAAGCCGGTCGTCGAGTACCGTGCGGAGATCGGAGTAATCGAGCGCCTGGTATGCCTCCATGGGCTGGCGCGAGAAGCGCGGATCGCGGTCCGAGAGGATAGGCCCTACGGCTTCCGAATAGGCGGAGGCTGGCGTCTTCCCGAGCCTTGCGAAGAAATCGGCCAAGCTCTGCCGCCACGGGCCTAAGCCTTCATCCCGGTAGCCCGGATCGGTGAGATAGGCCGCCATGAGTTGCAGTTGCAGTTCGAAGTCTCGCGGCGTCGTTACCGCGCTGGCGACGAAGGTCTCGCCGTCCGCCGAGAAGCCCGCACCGACCGAGCGCCCGGACAGGATCGTCTGCAATTCGTCGCGGCTGTGCTCGCCGAGTCCGCCTGCCGAAAGCAGCCCGACGAGTTCGACATTGAGCGGTTCGTCGGGGGTCTTGAGCAGAGCGCCACCGTCGAGGTTCATCGTGACGCGCACCCGGTCGGCCTCCAGTTCGGTCGGCTTGATGTTGAGCATCACGCCGTTGGCGAATCGCACGGTGCGGATGCCATACGGCTCGGTGCGGGTGTCGGACACGACTTCGCCCGCTTCGCCGAAATCGGTGTAAGCGAATTCGGATGTTTCGATCTCGGAAGGCGGCTCTACGCGCGCAGCGAACGCTGCCTCCGCTACCTCACGCAGCGCAGCTTCGCCGCCCGCGGGCGCGGTCTTCCCAGTAAACCGGATGAGCGGATCGCCGAGGTCGATGTACTCGTCTTTAAGCGCCGTCAGCACGGCGTCCGGCGTGATCTGCGGCGCGAACTCCTCGAAGCGCGCGAGGCTTTCGGCAGGACCGGTGGGGACGCCGTTACCTTTGATAATCTTCGCAGCCTGCCCGACGAATTGCGCGTTCGTGCGCGTTTGTGAGTTCGCGGCCGCGTTCTCGAGCGCGGTGCGGATGTTGGCGACCTGCTCGGCCAGTTCGGCTTCGCTGAACCCGTATTCGAGCGCGGTTCGGTATTCGGCAATCGCGGCTTCGAGGCCGCGCTGCCAGCCTCCGTCCTCGGTCGCGACGGAAAGCTGCATCGTGCGGCCATCCTCGAAATAGTCGCTCGCGCCGATGCTCACCCCGCGAAAGGGCGGGTCTTCGCTGCGCGACAGGCGCTGAATACGGCGCGCGATGATCCGCGAGCCGATCGAGGTAAGGAGGCTGCGTTGCCGCTCCGCAAGCGTATCGGGGCGGTCGATGTAGGGCGCGTGCCGTGCGAGCGTGACCGTCTCGGAGAGGGCAGGGTCGAGGTAGATATCGGTCTGGCCCGCAAGCGCCGGATCGACCGTGCCGGCCTCGATCTCTCCCGCTACTCCGACGCGCTGCCAGTCAGCAAAATGCTCTCGTATCGCCTGTTCGGCCGCGGCGGCGGGAAAGTCGCCCGAAAGGACGAGCACGGTATCTTCCGGCAGATATTCGCGCTCCCAGAACGCGCGCAGTCCTTCGGCAGTCGCGCCTTCGAGCGATTCCAACGTCCCGATGGGAAGCCGCTCGGACACGCGGCCATGCGGATAGAGAAACTCGAAGGAATCGATCACATTCTTAAGCGAATAGGTGTTGCGCACCCGCCGCTCCGACAGAATGACCCCGCGCTCACGGGCGACCGCCTCCGCATCGAAGGTTAGCTCGCCGACCGTCTCGCGCATCATCATCAGCGCGGTATCCAGCAGTTCCGGTTCGGCGCGCGGCAAGTCGAGCTTGTAGATCGTCTCGTCGAAGCCGGTGGAGGCATTGGTATCGGCGCCGAAGGCAAGCCCTTCACGCTCGAGCAATTTCACCATTTCCCCTTCCGGCACATTGGTCGAACCGTTGAACGCCATATGCTCCACGAAATGCGCGAACCCGCGTTCGTCGTCGCGCTCATCGAGCGAGCCGGCTGCGATATGGAGCCTGATAATCGCCGTCTGCTCGGGCCGGTCGTTGGGCCGAATGATGTAGCGCATGCCGTTCGCAAGCTTGCCGAAGCGCCAGCCTTCCTCGGGCTGAAACCCGCTGTCGCCGAGATCCCAGTCGCTCGCATCCCAACCATCGGGCGTTTGGGTATCGGATACGGCTATCTCCTGCGCTGTGGCGGGCGGAACAGCGGTGGCGGAGAGGGCAAGGACTGCGCAAAGTGCAGCGCGGGAAATGCGGGAAGCCATGCTAAGCTTCATACTGCATCTCCCTTAACCGCCCATAACCGTAGGCCGGTTCTGGTATTCCCTGCGATCCGGGTGCTAGGCCAACCGAATGAAGCTCGATCTCGTGTACAATCCCGTGTCGGGCGGTTTTCGGCAGGAACGGATGGAGCGCCTCGCCGAGGCTTTCGAGCGGGGCGGAGCAAACGTCACGGCGGTTCCGACGAGCCGCGACGGGATCGTGTTCTCTACAGGCGCCGAACTCATCTGCGTGCATGGCGGCGACGGAGCGCTGCGCGATACGGTGAACGCACTCGGGCCGCGCGTCGCCGAAGTGCCGCTGTGCATAGCGCCTTCCGGAACGATCAATCTCGTGGCGCGCGAACTCGGCTATTCCGCGCAGCCTTCGAAGCTTGCCGCGATGGTTCTGGCGGGCTGGGAGAAGGGGCGAGAAAACTGGCTCGTTTCGCCGGTGTACCGCTTCAACGATACGCCGATTGTTTCGTGCGGCAGCGTCGGTCCCGATAGCCACGCGGTTGCAGGCGTGTCGGCGGCGCTGAAGGCACGGATCGGCCGTTATGCCTACATCGCCGCGCTGATGAAGAACTTCGTGAACTGGCCGCGGCAGGACATTGCGATCGAGGGCGAACTGGCGGCCGGAACGCCCTTCGCCTGCGAGGCGGAGGCGTTCATCATCTCGCACGGCGCGCTTTATGCCGGGCCCTTCCGGCTATCGGCGGAGGCCGGTCTGGCGCGGGATAGCGTGGAGCTAATCACCCTGCGGCGCTCTACCCGGCTTGGAACGCTGGCGCTGAGCAGCGCGGCGGTAATGCGCCTGCCAATCGGCAAGCTGGGACTGGCGGAGATACGCACGGTCCGCCGCGCCAAGATTACGGGCGGTCCGGCCCCAGTGCAGATCGACGGGGACAACCTCGAAACGCTGCCGGGCTCGATAACGCCGAGCGGCTTTGCCGTAACCTACTGCCTTTAGCGCAGCAGCTTACTTCTTGATCGGTTTGGAGCCGCGCAGCTTGTTGCGATGGGTCGACATGTCGAGCACTTCGCCCGGCGCATTGTCGTCATTCTGCAGGATGCCGAGGCGTCGCGCGACTTCGTTATACGCCTCTTCCTCGCCGCCGAGATCGCGGCGGAAGCGGTCCTTATCGAGCTTTTCGCCGGTCTGCATGTCCCACAGGCGGCAGCCGTCGGGGCTGATTTCGTCTGCAAGGATGATCCGGCTGAAATCGCCTTCATAGAGGCGGCCGAACTCGAGCTTGAAGTCGACCAGACGGATGTCGATCGCGGCGAACATCCCGCACAGGAAGTCGTTCACGCGGATCGCCATGCTGGCGATGTCCTGCATTTCCTCGTGCGCAGCCCAACCGAAGCAGGCGATGTGTTCTTCGGAGACCAGCGGATCGCCGAGGTCGTCGTCCTTGAGACAATATTCGAGCAGCGTATGCGGCAGCGGATCGCCCTCTGTCAGGCCGAGGCGCTGGCAGATCGAACCCGCTGCGACATTGCGGACGACGACTTCGATCGGGACGATTTCGACCTGACGGACGAGCTGTTCGCGCATATTGAGGCGGCGGATGAAATGCGTCGGGATGCCGATGTGCGACAGGCGCGTGAAGATATACTCGCTGACGCGATTGTTGATCACGCCCTTGCCGTTGATCGTGCCCTTCTTCTGCGCGTTGAAGGCCGTGGCATCGTCCTTGAAATACTGGATGATCGTGCCCGGCTCGGGTCCTTCGTAGAGAATCTTGGCCTTGCCTTCGTAAATCTGGCGGCGACGCGACATGAGAAATCCTTCGCTCGAAAATAACGGCGCCCCGGTGTGGCAGGCCCTGAAGGCGTGCTGTGACCGGGGCGGAACCTTAGGCGTCCTGTAAGCCGTAACGGCGGTGAACGCAATCGCGCTGCGCCGCTGTCCGGGCGGAGGCTATCAGGGCGGCGGAGCTATCCCGTTTGCCGTACTGCGGCGCTCGATCCCCTCGGCGTGCTGTTCCTTGAGGCTCGTGATGAGCTTGCCGAGCGTTGCGCGCTGGACAAGGACGGAGAACAGAACCGCTGCAAAGGTCGCAGCCAGCAGCAGTTCCCGCGTATCGCCTGTCGGAAGTGAGAGCGCGAGAGCGATGGAAATGCCCCCGCGCAGCCCGCCCCACCACAGGACCCGCCCCGCGCCCTTGGTGTCGAGCCGTGCAGCCGGCACGATCTTGGTCATGCCGATCACTGCAACCCCGCGCGCCGCCAGCGTGATCGCGATCGCGGCAACGCCAAGCGCCAGATGCGGAACGCCCGGTACGAGCGCGATGAGTTCGAGGCCGATGAGGAGGAACAGGATCGAGTTCAGAAGTTCGTCCACAAGCTCCCAGAACTTGATGACGTAATCGCGCGTCACGTCGCTCATCGCGTAAGTCACGCCGTGGTTGCCGATTAGCAGCCCTGCCACCGCCATCGCCAGCGGGCCTGAGATATGCAGGTTCGAACATAGCGAGTAGCCGCCCATAACGATGGCAAGCGTGATAAGCACTTCAAGGCCGTATTCGTCCATGCTCGCGAGCGCCCGGTAGCCGAGCCACCCGAACACCAGGCCGACCAGTACGCCGCCGCCCGCCTCGATTGCGAACAGGCGCGCGCCTTCCGACACGGAGAACTCTGCGCCGGTGATGGCCGCGCCAAGCAGGATGGTGAAAACGACGATGCCGACGCCGTCATTGAACAGGCTCTCACCCGCGACTGCGCTTTGCAGCGATTCGGGCACGGCCTCTTCCTTCAGCACGCCGAGGACCGAGACCGGATCGGTCGGCGAGATCAGCGCCCCGAACACGAAGTACCAGATCGGTGTGATGCCGAGGCCGAGGAGGGCTCCCACGCCCCAGGTTGCAAGGCCTACGATGACCGTGGAGATAATGACGCCGATGGTGGACAGCAGCAGAACCGGCAGCCAGTCCGCGCGCAGCCGCTCCAGATCGACGTGCAGGGCGCCTGCGAACAGTAGGAAGCTCAGCATTCCCTGTAGCAGCGTCTCGGTGAAATCCATCTGCTCGAGCAGCCGCGCGACCGTGTCGTCGAGCGTGACGCCGGGGAGCAGGGCGTTCGCCGCCATCAGCAGCATCGAGGCCAACGCGCCCATGACCGTCAGGCCGATGACGTGCGGCAGCTTGATGAAGTGATGGTTGAGATAGCCGAGCAGCGCGGCGGCGACGACCAGCATCGATGCCATATCGAACGCGGACAGGGACGAGGTTTCGTGCATCTTTGGTGCGATAGCGGGGTTGCCGAAGCCGTCAAACACGAAGCGGGCTGCGCCGGGCTTTCCGTTTTGCCAGCGGCGGGGTTATGGAGCCGTCTATGCACTACTACCGGCATTCCGGCTTACTCTTCGCTTCGGAAATCGCGCTGCCCGATTGGGACTTCTGCGCGGTCGAGGCTGCGGCTGCGGACGTGATCATATCGGTGGGCAAGGATGGGGCGGATCAGCCCTCGCAGTCCGACGGCTGGGTTATTGACAGCGATACCCTGCGCTTCACCATCGACGGAACCGGCTCGTGGAAAGTGAGCGGAGGGCGGCGCATCGAGATTTTCCCGGCAGCGGATGCCGATCCGCGGGATCTGACGCTGTTCACGCTCGGCACGGCGCGGGCGGCAATCGGCTATCAACGCGGGCATCCGATGTGGCACGGCAGTGCAGTCGCTCCGCAAAGCGGCGGGGAAGCGCTGCTGTTTTGCGGCACCCAGGAGCAGGGCAAATCGACCCTAGCTGCGGCGCTGGTGGCACGGGGGTTCACGCTACTCGCTGACGATCTCAGCCGCGTCGTCGTTCCGTGCTCGGGGAACCGGGCAGCGATCTATCCTTCGGCCGCCCGGATGAAATTGTGGGCGGATGCGGTGGAGACACTGGCACTGAAAGGCAGCGTAATGGCGCAGGACGCACGGCGCGCAGACAAGTATCATTGTGAGATTGGCCAGCCCGACCGGGCGGACGCACCCATGCCGCTGGCCGGAATAGTCGTGCTCGACTGGGGCGAGGATTGCGGCTTCGAGCGGCTTTCGGGCGCGGAGGCGGCGGTCGCTGCAATCGCTGCGACGAATTACCGGCCGCAATTGCTCGAAGCGCTCGGACTACACGAAGCGCAGGCGCGTATGGTACTTGCCGTTATCGCCGAAGTGCCGGTTTACCGCCTGACGAGACCGCGTAACCTGTCTGCCTTGCAAGACAGCGTGAACCTTATCAGCCCGCTGTTGCTGCTCGGCCAAAAATAGTCGTGCGTTCGGCGGCACGTGTCTAGCCACCTGCGCCAATCGTGCTTACCTGCGAACAACCTGCAACGGATCGGAGCGCAGCCGTGCCCGATCAATCTCGAACCCGGATCCGAACCTTGGACGCTTCCGCCTCACCCATTGTCGATATTTCGGCGCTTACCAAGGTTTATCCCGGCGGGCTGACGGCGCTCGACGGCGTGGATCTGCGCATCAGGAAAGGCGAGATCTTCGCGCTGCTCGGCCCTAACGGAGCCGGAAAGACGACGCTGATCGGCGCGATATGTGGTCTGGTCACGCCGACGTCCGGTTCGATCCGGGTCTTCGGTCACGACCTTGCGACCGATTGGCGCAAGGCGCGGCAGCGCATCGGGCTTGTGCCCCAGGAACTCAGCACCGACATGTTCGACCCGGTCATGCGCGCGGTCAGCTATTCGCGCGGTCTGTTCGGCCTCGCGCCCGACCCCGCCCGGATCGAGGAAATCCTGCGCTCACTCAGCCTGTGGGACAAGCGCGAAGAGCGGATCATGGCGTTATCGGGCGGGATGAAGCGGCGCGTGCTGATCGCCAAGGCGCTGGCGCACGAACCCGACCTTCTGTTCCTCGACGAGCCGACCGCGGGCGTCGATGTCGAACTGCGCAAGGGAATGTGGTCGATCATCGACGAGATGCGCTCGCGCGGCGTCACCATCATTCTGACCACCCATTACATCGAAGAAGCCGAGGAAATGGCCGACCGCGTCGGTGTGATCCGTAAGGGCAGGATCATCGCGGTGGACGAGAAGGAGGCGCTGATGGCCCGGCTCGGCCGGACCGAAGCACACATTGCGCTCGCTGCGCCGCTGCAGGTGCTGCCGCCCGAGATCGCGCGCTTCTCGGTCGAGCTTGAGGATGGCGGAACATCGCTCTGCTACCGCGGCGGGGACGGAACCGGGAAAGGCAAGGCGGAAGTCGCCGAGCTTACGAAAGCGCTTTATGCCGCTGGAATTGACTACACCGGCATCGAAATCCGCGAGAGCAGCCTCGAAGACATCTTCGTGTCGCTTCTGGGGGAGGGCGAGCAATGATCGCGTGGCGCTCAACATGGTCTATCTATACGCGCGAGCTGATGCGTTTCTTGCGGACCGCGTTCCAGTCGGTGCTTGCGCCCGTGCTGACGACCTCGCTCTATTTCATCGTCTTCGGCGCAGCGATCGGCGGGCGGATGCCCGATCTCGGCGGCGTGGATTACGGCGCGTTCATCATTCCCGGACTGCTGATGCTGACATTGCTCGGCGAAACCACCAGCAATTCGAGCTTCGGAATCTACATGCCGCGCTTCACCGGCACGATCTACGAACTGCTCAGCGCGCCCGTGGGCGTCGCCGAAACGTTGCTCGGCTTCGTCGGCGCGGCGATCACCAAAAGCCTGATCCTCGCGGCGATCATTCTCGTTACCGCGCGGCTGTTCGTAGACTACACGATCGTGCATCCGTTCCTGGCGCTGATCTATATCATGCTGGTCGCCGCCGCATTCAGCCTGTTCGGCTTCATCCTCGGCATCTGGGCCGACAACTTCGAGAAGCTCGGGATCATTCCGCTGTTATTCTTGACGCCGCTGACGTTCCTCGGCGGGACATTCTATTCGATTGATATGCTGCCGAAGCCGTGGGACACGATCGCGCTTGCCAACCCGATCGTCTATCTCGTCAGCGGTCTGCGCTGGACGTTCTACGGCAGCAGCGACGTGAACATCTGGATCAGCTTCGGCATTACCCTGGCGTTTCTAGCGATCTGTGTCGGCGTCATCACGTTCATCTTCCGCACCGGCTGGCGCCTGCGGTCGTAAGCTTGCACGAACGCTAGCAATACCCTTCGCGCGTTGCCGCTTCCCGGAACGCCTGCGCCAAGGTGTCGGCAATCTTCTCGGGCTGTTCCGCCAGAACGTCTTGGCGAACCTCGATTTCCGCGTAGGATAGCCCACGCGCGAAGGCGTGGTGCGGCACCGTGAAGTCGGTATCGTCCATGTGATAGGGTTCGTTATCGCCGACGACCCACGGTCCGCGGCCGAGTAGCTCAAGCAAATCAAGCGAAAACGCGTCCTGCGCTCCGTCGTGCAGGATGCCGATCTCCCACGGTCGCGCGTTTCCGTTCATGATCGGCGTGAAGCTGTGCAGGGAGATGAAGACCGTCTGCAGCCCGGTCGCAGCGCGCTGATTGAGCAGATCGGCGATCGCTTCGTGATACGGGTCGAAAACTTCCTCCTTACGCTGGGCCAGCGCATCTCGATCGAGGTCGGCGTTGCCCGGAATGGCGGAGCCGTCGCTAACGGGCGCAACCCAACCCTCGGTTCCGGGATGGCGATTGCAATCGACTACGAGCCGCGAATACGCCTGCCATACGAACGGAGCCGAAAATATATCGGCCAGATGGCGTCCGAGCGTCTCTACTCCGAGGTCGACGGCGATGTGACGCCCCCGATCGTGTGCGGATAGACCAAGGTCGCCGAGCCGGGCCGGAATGGCCGTTCCGGCGTGGTCCCCGACGAAGACGAAGAGGCCGTCATTCAGAAAATTGCCGACTTTTCGGACCGGATGCGGGTCTGAATTGTTGATTAGGGTTGTAGCGTTCATTCGTTACGTTCTTGCAGCATTCATCCTCGCGGACCACCCATGCCGACATTAATTGCCAGCACTGCCCACGATCTCACGGATAGCGCTTCATGCTGATCAGAACCGGCTTCGAGATAGCGTTCGAGACCGATCGGGAAGTTCCGGTCCTTGCGCTGCTTAACGTGCACCCGGACCGACAGGCCGATCTGAGAACCCCTGAAGTCCTGAACACCGAACCTTCCGTCGAGGTAAGCCAGTACCGCGACTTTTACGGTAATATATGCAGCCGCTTCGTCGTACCCAAAGGCGGCATCACGCTTTCGAGCGACTTCATCATCGAGGACAGCGGCAAACCCGATCCGGTCGAACCTTCGGCGCAGCAGCACCGCGTCCAGGATCTCCCAGACGAGGTTCTCCATTACCTGATGAGTTCGCGCTACTGCGAAGTCAGCAAGCTGGGCGACGAGGGCTGGGACATCATCGCCGGCCACGACACCGGATGGAGCCGCGTGCAGGCAATCGTCGATGCCGCTCACGAGCGGCTTGAATTCGACTACCAGAAGGCAAGCTGCGAGCGGACCGCAAGGAGCGCATTCGACGAGCGGTTCGGCGTGTGCCGCGATTTCGCGCACCTCGCGATCACGCTATGCCGCGCGGTCAACATTCCGGCACGGTACTGCACCGGCTATCTCGGCGATATCGGCATCGAACCGATCGACGCGCCGATGGATTTTTCCGCATGGTTCGAAGCCTATATCGGCGGGCGCTGGTACACTTTCGACGCGCGCCACAACACGCCGCGCATTGCCCGGATAGTGATGGCGAGGGGCCGCGATGCGACCGACACCGCTATTACGACAGCCTTCGGAGAAGCGCGCCTGACCAAGTTCGAGGTGCATACGGACGAGGTGAACTCGCTCGACCTGAATGCTCCGCCAGACGAAACCGCACTACCACAACCGTGAGTGCAAGCGCGGCCATCTCCATATACCGAAAGCTATCGAAGCCATAGTCGAGGACAAAGTCATGACCCGTTACCTTATCGCCCCTTTCGCTGCCCTCGCGCTTGCCGCGTGCTCCCAGGCGGAAACCGACGACATTCAGCAGGAACCGGTTAACCAGGCACAGTCCGGACAGGCAAACGGCGACATGACCCCGTCGAGCGTCGATGTCGTCGAGGTGGCAAGCGCCAACGGGAACGTCGATACCTTCCTCGAGGCGGCGGTTTCCGCAGGGGTTGGCGAAACGCTCGCCAACGCCGAACAGGTTACCATTTTCGCGCCGATCGACGAAGCTTTCGGAGCCGTCGAGGGGTTCGATCAGATCCGGCAAGACCGCGAACAGCTTGCCGATCTCCTAAGGCGGCACGCTGTTCCCCGAACCTATCTTTCAAGCGACATCCCGCAAGGCGAAACAAAGCTCCAAACGCTGTCGGGCGAAACGCTGACCATCACGAACGAGAACGGTCAGATGTTCGTCACCGGCCCGTCCGGCACCCGCGCCAGAATTGTCGAGGCTGACATCGAGGGCGAGAACGGCGTCGTACACGCGGTCGATACCGTTCTTGTCGATTGAAGCGAACAGTCAGCCATTTCGCCGGTCGATCGATGCGCATTGCTAACGTTGCTTTAGCCGCAATCCTACTGGCCGCATCGGGCTGCGGGGAAGCGCGGAATACCGCGCAAACCGCGCCCGCCGAGAAGCGGGATACGGCGTCTGCGACGAGCGGGCTCGACCCAGCGCAACTGGAACGCGCGCTGGAGCGTGCAGAAGAACTTCCGAACCTGCGCTCACTGATCGTGATGCGCGGCGGGGAGGAACTTGTCGCGCGGCGATTCAACGGCGGGCCTGACCTAGACTGGACGGTAAACATTAAGTCCGCTTCCAAATCCGTCATTTCGGCACTGGTCGGCATTGCTATCGAGCGCGGCATTCTGGAGGGTGTCGACCAGTCCGTCCTCAGCGAACTCGATCGCTACGCACCGCGCGATCCCGATCCCCGGCTGCGCGAGGTGACGGTCGGCAATCTCCTGTCGATGCAGGCCGGGCTAGAGCGCACGTCCGGCGGCAATTACGGGCGCTGGGTGTCGAGCCCGAACTGGGTCCGCTACGCCCTTTCGCGCCCTTTCGTGGAAGAGCCCGGCGGCGCGATGCTCTATTCGACCGGCAGCACTCACTTACTTTCCGCGATGCTGACCGAAGCGTCCGGCGAGTCGACGTGGCGGCTGGCACAGCAATGGCTGGCAGATCCGCTCGATATCGCGATCCCGCAGTGGGAGCGCGATCCGCAGGGGTATTACCTCGGCGGCAACCAGATGGCGATGAGCCCGCGCGCCATGGCGAAGTTCGGCGAGCTTTACCGCCAGGGCGGCACGTTCGGCGGCGAGCGCGTGCTGCCGGAGCAATGGATCGAGCGGAGCTGGCAGCCGCAGACCACTTCGCCGTGGAGCGGCGAGCAATACGGCTACGGCTGGTTCATTTCGGAGGTAAGCGGTCATCCGCTCTACTACGCGTGGGGTTACGGCGGGCAGATGATTTACATCGTGCCGGAGCTGGAACTGACGGTTGTGATGACGTCCGCGACCGATGTGGAGCGGGGTTCCGGCCACGTCGATGCACTGCGGAGGCTGCTGGCCGAACATATCGTACCGGCCGCTGAGATCGGCGCCTGAAGGAAAAAAGAGGTTTGCGTCCTGCTCTTTGTTAGACTTTGGAAACAACGGCGGTGCGGGCCGCTTTTTATGGCAGGCGTTGTTTTTCGATACGAAGGATGGAAAGAATAGAAGGATGACAGGTTCGGCATTCCCTGCTGCGACATGGATACCCTACTGCGGGACTGCGCCTGAACCGACGGGCTGGCTCGGCGCATGGAATGTCGATGTCGTACTGCTTGCCTTGGTGAGCGCGGCAGTGGTTTTCGCGGTGCGGACCGACCCGGCTAGAACGCGGTCCAGCTTGATGGCCGCGGCAGTTTTCCTTGTGCTCTATGTTTCTCCGCTATGCGCCATGGGGTCGGCGCTTTTCACGGTCCGCGCGCTTCATCACGTTGCCCTCGCTCTCGTCTTGGCGCCGCTATTGGTGCGCGCGTCCGATCTCGAACGGCTTGCGGAGCGTTGTTCCTTTCCGGTCCTGACGGCTTTGCAGGCGGTGGTTTTCTGGTTCTGGCATGCGCCCCCGGCCTATGCGGCGGCACTGTCCAGCGATATCGTCTTCTGGATCATGCAGGCGAGCCTGATCGCCACGGCGGCCCTGTGGTGGGCCGCGTTGCGCCGCGCAGAGGCCCCGGCGGCCGTCGCGATGAGCCTCGCCACGATGGTGCAGATGGGCGCGCTCGGTGCGCTGCTGACGTTTGCGGGGCGGGCCTTCTACGCGCCGCATAACCTGACGACGCAGGCGTGGGGATGGACGCCGCTGGAGGATCAGCAGATTGCCGGGCTGATCATGTGGGCACCGGCTTCGGCTGCCTACCTGCTGGTCGCGCTCGCCATTCTCTACCGCTCCATGCAGCCTGCGCTCGCCCGATGAAGCCTTGGGTCCAGCAGTGGCAGGAATGGTCCGTCAGCTACCGCGAACGGGGCAAGTACACGCCTGTCGGAGTGGCGTTCCATTGGATCATGGCGGCGCTCGTCACGTGGCAATTGTTCACCGGCTGGGCGATGCAGCGGTATCTCGTCGGTGCTGAGAAGCTCGAAGCCTACCAGCTCCATTCCGAGATTGGGCTGACGCTGCTGCTGCTCGGAGCGTTGCGGCTGTTATGGCGCCTGATCGTGCCCGGTCCGATCAACGATGCCGACAACCAGGGCTGGCGCTCCGCGGTGGCGCATACGATCCACGCGATCTTCTACCTGTTCTTCACGCTTCTGCCGCTTTCGGGCTGGGCGATGTGGTCGGCGATCTATCCCGCCAGAGACCTGTATCTCGCCGGGATCGTTCCTGTACCCGCGATGCCGTTCCAGGACTTCTCGCCTGAGCTGCAGTTCTGGGTGCTGGAAACCGCAATGGACGTACACGTGACCTGCGTCGTCCTGTTGACCCTGCTGATCCCGGCGCATGCGTTCGCGGCGATCAAGCACCACTTCTGGGACCGGGACGACGTTCTAGAGGGCATGTTGCCGGAGGTGCCGGATACCCACTGGCACCCGGGAGGGCCGAACTATAGCCGGCCAGGCGAGCCATCTCCTGCTCCGTCAGAAGCTGGCTGATGCGCGTCATCGTGTTGTTCGGATCGCCATATCGCTCGCCCGCATCCCAGGCCTTCAATTGCGCTTCGAGGTAGTGCGCCGGTTGGGCGGCGAGGGGCGGATTGCCCTGTCCGACACCGGCGCCGTCCGGGCCGTGGCAACTCGCGCAGGAGGGAAGGCCGCGCGAAGGATCGCCGCTCTGGTAGAGCTGCGCAGCGGCGCAGTCCTCCGCGCTCGGCGTACTGGCTGCACCTTCGGGGACGGGGAGCTGCGCGTAATAGTTCGCCACCTTCTCGCGCGCCGGCCAGTCGAGATGATCGGCGATCCAGGTCATCTGCGGATGGCGGCGCTGGCCTTCGGCGAAGTATTCGAGTTGCCGCAGGTGATATCCCGGATCGAGCCCGGCAAGCCGCGGGACGCGGTTGCCGTTCCCCTGGCCGTTCAGCCCGTGACAGGTCACGCAAGCGCCGCGCGCGCCGGCATCCCCGCCGCTGAGCGCGATGATTTCGCCCGACATCTCGTACCTGCCGGTAGTCGGTTCCGCTTCGGTGCAGGCGGGAAGGGCAGCCACGAGAGAAAGGCTTGCAAGAATCGCAGGCGGTTTGCGCATTGCTTCGGGAACAGTCGCGCTGCCATGGCGGTTCCCGCTTGCGTGGGGGAACGGCCATGAACACGTTGCAGTACCGACCGCGGCTTGCCGCGGCGGCCTTGCTGTGCCTGGCGCTGACAGCTTGCAAGGAGCCGCCGGGCGCGCGCTACGTTCCGGACCCGGAGGATACGAAGCGCGGGCTTGCAGCGATCGAACGGACCGGCTGCGCCGCCTGCCACGAAATACCCGGTATCGATTGGCCGCGGGGACAGATCGGTCCCTCGCTCGAAGGGTTCAACAATGCGGGCCTCATTGCCGCGGCGCTGCCCAACACGCCGGAAAATCTCGCCTTGTTCGTTCGCAACGCGCCTGCCGCCAAGCCCGGTTCCACCATGCCCGCCATGCCGCTGACCGAAGAAGAATCTCGCGATGTAGCGGCTTATCTCTATGGTCTCGACGATGAGTAATCCTGCTTCCGATATTTTCGACGCGTGGTGGGGCTGGCCGCCGCCGGTTCTCGATCCGGCGGGACCTTACGCCGATAGCGTGGTGGTCCTTGCTTGGGCGCTGATCGGTATGGGAGTAGTCGTCACGGGGATCGTCGTGGCTGCGCTTTACGTCGCCATCAAGGGGCCGGAGCGCTGGCGCGCGAGGCTCGGCGGCGAGAAGGCGGTCTGGATCGGCGGCATCGCCTTTCCGGGCGTCGTGTTGACCGGCCTGCTGGTCTGGGGTCTGACGCTCACCGCGTCCCTGACCGAGCCCGTGCCCGAAGACGCGATGCGGGTCCGCGTCACCGGCTATATGTGGTGGTTCGGGGTCGAATATCTGGACGAAGACGGCGACGTCGTCATGCGCGATGCGAACGAGCTTCATGTGCCGGTAGGCCGGCCGGTAGTGGTCGAGCTTTTCAGCGAAGACGTCATTCACAGCTTCTGGGTGCCGAACCTTTCGGGCAAGGAGGACATGATCCCGGGCCGCACGAACGAGCTCGTGATACAGGCGGACAGCCCCGGCCGATACGGCGGCGTATGCGCCGAATATTGCGGCGGGCCGCACGCCTTGATGGGCTTCGTCGCAGTTGCCCACGAACCTGCGGACTGGAACGCTTGGCTTGCCGGACGCAGGACTGCGCGACCGGTAGCGGCGGACCAGGACGTTCCGGGCGAGGTTCCGGCTATCCTGCCCGCAGTCGAGCAAACCGGCGGGACGAACCTGGCCGGGCGGCAGCTGTTCATGGACAGCGGCTGCGCGGCTTGCCACCGCGTCGAAGGAACGGAAGCGAACGGCCTCGTCGGCCCCGATCTCTCGCATGTCGGCAGCCGCTTGACGCTGGGCGCAGGCATTCTGCCCAACAATCGCGGCACGATGATCGGATGGATCGGCAACAGCCAGGCGATCAAGCCGGGTAACCGCATGCCGAGCTACGACATGCTTTCGGCCGAAGAGCTCGAAGCCATCGCGATCTGGCTCGAGCAGCAGCGATGAGCAGCCGCCCGCTGGACAAAACGCGCGACGCGATGGAAGGACGCACGTCCGAAACCGGCTTCGACCACGAACTCTACCGCCTGTTCCCGACCCACCGGCCCCGCCCGGAAGGTGAGGTCGAGGAGCTCGAGAGGATCTGGGACAACCCCAAGGGCTGGGGCCTGCTGACGGTCGTCAACAACAACTACATCGGCTTCTTCTACGTCGCGACCGCGTTCCTGTTCTTCCTGCTCGCGGGTATCCTCGCGCTCGGCATGCGCGTGCAACTCGCCGCCCCTCTGCAGGACTTCCTGCCGCAGGAGACCTACAACCAGTTCTTCACCATGCACGGCACGGTGATGATGTTCCTGTTCGCCGTACCCATGGTCGAGGCGATCGGGATCATGCTGCTGCCGCAGATGCTGGCGGCCCGCGATCTGCCGTTTCCGCGCCTCTCCGCCTATGCCTTCTGGGCCTATTTCGTGGGCGGGCTGTGCTTCTTCGCCAGCATTTTCGTCGGCCTGGCGCCCGATGGCGGTTGGTTCATGTATCCGCCGCTGACCTCCATCGCCTACAGTCCGGAGATTAACACCGATTTCTGGCTGCTCGGGATCGGTTTTATCGAGATCAGTGCGATTGCCGGCGCCATCGAGATAATCGTCGGCGTCCTGCGCACCCGCGCGCCGGGCATGACGCTCGACCGGATGCCGATGTTCGCCTGGGCCATGCTGGTGTTCGCGGTGATGATCGTCATCGCCTTCCCTAGCGTCATCCTTGGCACATTGCTGCTGGAACTGGAGCGCGCGTTCAACTGGCCGTTCTTCGATCCGACCCGCGGCGGCGACCCGCTTCTATGGCAGCACCTGTTCTGGTTCTTCGGCCATCCGGAAGTCTACATCATCTTCCTGCCCGCCGCAGGGCTGATGAGCATGATGGTGGCGACGATCGCGCGCACCGAACTCGTTGGCTACCGCCTCAACGTGCTGGCGCTCGTCGCGACCGGCTTCATCAGTTTCGGTGTGTGGGCGCACCACATGTTCGCAACCGGGATGCCGCGCGTTTCCACTGGCTACTTCAGCGCCGCGAGCATGGCGGTAAGCCTGCCGGCAGGAATTCAGGTCTTTTGCTGGATCGCGACGCTGGCAGCCGGAAAGATCAGGTGGTCGACGCCTGCGCTGTTCGTCGTCGGCAGCATCGTGATCTTCGTGATGGGCGGGCTGACCGGCGTCATGGTCGGGATGGTGCCGTTCGACTGGCAGGCGCACGACACCTATTTCATCGTCGCACATCTCCATTATGTCCTGCTCGGCGGAATGGTGTTCCCGATGTTCGCGGCGTTCTATTACTGGGTCGGAATGACGTCGACGAACGCGCTGTCGGAGAGGCTCGGGAAATGGGTCTTCTGGCTGATGTTCACCGGCCTGCATGTCACGTTCCTGCCGATGCACCTGACCGGCTTCATGGGCATGCCGCGGAGGGTCTATACCTATCTGCCCGACCGCGGCCTGGATCTGCTCAACCTGATCTCGACGATCGGCGCATTCATTATCGCGGCGGGCGTGGTCGTCTTCCTCGTCGACCTGGCCCGAAGCTTCCGCTTCACCACCAGCGACGATGCAGGCAATATCTACGGCGGCGGTACGCTCGAATGGCTGCCTACGGGCATGTACTCGACCCGTTCGATCCCGCTCGTAAAAAGCCGCGAGCCGCTGTGGGACGATCCGAATATTTGCGACGACGTGGCGGCGGGGCGCTACTTCCTGCCCAACAGCGCGACCGGCCTGCGCGAAACGATCATCACCAGCCCGATCAACGCAGAGCCGCAATATCTTCAGCTCATGCCCGGCCCGTCGCCCTGGCCCGTCAGCGCAGCGGTCTTCACCGCCGCCTTCTTCCTCGCACTGACGGTTCAGGCCTATGCCTTTTCCGCTTTCAGCGGCGTGGTCGCGGTTGGATGCGTTCTGCGCTGGCTGTGGGAAACCGACCGACCGATCAAGCAGGACACGGCGGACATCGGCGGCGGCATCGTCGTTCCGATCGCCATTACCGGTCCGTCCAGCCACGGCTGGTGGGCGCTGAACACCCTCATCGTCGTGATGGGCATGATCGTGTTCATGGGCATCTTCAGCTATCTCTACCTTTACGGCATTAACCCGTCGTTCTGGATCGCTCCGCCCCCGCTTTTGCAGACCGGCGGGATTGCCGCTCTGCTGCTTCTTGCGTTGGGTTCGGTGTGGCTGTCGCGGCGCATTCTCGCATCCAAGCCCGAGAAGACGTTTCCCGGTCAGGGGCCATGGCTCATGGGGGCAATAGGTGCGGCGCTGCTTTGCGCAGCGATCTGGTGGGACTGGACGGGATGGACCGCCGCCGGCCTCGAACCGGACGCCTCCGGACAGGGAGCTACGGTGTTCGCGCTGCTCTCGTTCCAGACCTGCGTCGTCGCGGTTGCCGTGATCATGGCGCTCTATCTTGGCTACCGGAGCGGCAAGGGGCTGCTGGTCGCACCGGCCAGCGTCACGCTCGACGTCGTGGTCCGCTTCATCGGCTATGCGGCCCTGCAAGGCCTTGCTATCGCGCTGGTCGTCCGCCTGTTTCCGGGAGCGTGAACACCATGCGCGATTACCGCAACGCGATCGACTGGCTGACCCCGACGCTCGCACTGAGCGTCTGGGCCGCGCATTTCTCGCTCCTCTGGGCGGCGAGCAGCGCGTTCCCGGATCAGCCGGCTGCGCGCTGGATCGCAGCGGCGCTTACCCTGCCGGCGTTGGGTGCGATGGCGTGGCTTTGGCGGCGCGCAGATACGGTCTCGCTCACCAGCATACCGGGACTAGGCATCGCGATTTCTGCCGTGGGCATCGTCTACAGCGTACTCCCCGCAGTCGTCGGGTGACGATTTAGCCTAGGTAGGCGGAAGTCAGCAGGAGGGCTGCGAACCCAAGCGCAAAGGCCGGGCTCGAAATCCGGCGTTTCGCTTTGGGCTGGTCGGCTTCGGGTACGATATCCTCGATCGTCGCGGTCAGCAGCAGGCCCGCGAACAGTGCGAGGACGAAGCCGGTAAGTATTTCGCCTGCATCTGCGAGCACGACGTAGCCGATAAATGCGCCAATCACCGGGAGGAAGGGATAGAGCGCAAAGGCTCGCCACCGCGAGCCGCGCGCTATCTTGGCTGACCGAAAATCGGCCGCAATCGCGAAGCCGCCGGGTAGATTGCCGACCACTTGAGAGAGGGCGAGCAGCAGGCCGAGTTCCTGCGCCACCGCGCCTCCGCCGCCCGTCATCAAGCCGTCGGTGAAGAGGTCCACGCCGACAGCCGCATAGGCTCCCCAAGTCGTGGCCCGACCGGTGGTACTCCCCATGTGCGCCCGGATCCCCCGCGTCGCCTTCGCGATGCCGGCAGAACCTACCGCCCCGATGATGATTGCGAGCGCCAGCATCCAGGTTTCGATCCGGTCCTGCGAACGCGGAATGAGTTCGATCGCAGCGACCGCCGTGGCGATCCCGGCCGCAGCATGAAGCGCGCCGCCCACGAGCCACTCGGGCGGCCGCCGCCATTCGGCAAGCCCGATACCGATGAGGTTACCGAGCGAAGGCAGCAGCGCGAGGGCAAGGATCGTCAGCAGAAGCTAACCCCCGACCCGGCCGACGACGGACGCTGCATCATGCCGTGATGTGCTTCTCACCGGAGCCTCGACGCGCTTGAGGCCGCGCTCGGTGCATTTGTGGACGTCTCGCATACCTCTTTGGCAGGAGTACACGGTCACGCCTTATCTGATCGAAACGTGATAACCCGGTAAAGATAGTAGAGAACAAGTATCACGAATATGCCGGTCGTGACCGGGTTGAGGTAATGTTCGATCTGCTGATACCGGTTTCCGAGCTTATAGCCCGCGAAAGCCAGCGCACCCTCCCAAAGAAGCGTGCCTGCGAAGGTCAGGGGAATGAATTTCGCGAGCGGCATGGCGAAGATGCCCGCCGGGATTGCAATCAGAGTGCGGAGCGTAGGGACCATCCGGGCAAGGAACACCGCCTTCGTCCCGTGCTTCTTGAACCAGTTTTCCGCCTTGTCGATATCGTCAGGGCCAAGCGTGATCCAGCGGCCATGCCTTTTGCTCCAGTGCCTAAGACGCTCGTCGCCCATCATCTTGCCGATTGCATACCAGAGCAGCGCTCCCGCCAGCGAACCGGCAGACCCGGCGGCGATCACGCCGATGATGCTCAGCTGACCATTTGTCGCCGAGCTTCCGGCAAGCGGCATAATGACTTCGGAGGGAATGGGAGGAAAGACGTTCTCGAGAAACATGAGTAGAGCAATCGTGAGATAGCCGCCGTCCTCCATCAGGCTCCTGATCCAATCGGCCACGCTCTTCCTCCAATTCCTCCCTCAGAATTACGTTAATCCGACCTTCAGTCGCTTGCCCGGAAAAGGTTTAGCGGCCCAGCAATAGTCCGGAAAACTAGGCCTTCGACCTCGCTTCCGTTACTGCCCAGATGCCGGCCACGGCGATGCCCGCCAGCGCTCCCACCACTGTCCAGGGATGCCGCCCCGCGGCGGTGGTGACGCTGAAGTGCCTGCCGTGCTGGCGCCCCTCGACCTTGCCGTCATTGCCTTGCGGGTCATACAGATTGCCTTCTCGGTCCGGTATGGGCTGGCTCTTGTCGACGAGCTTGTCCGCCATGGTGGTGGCGATCTTGTCGAACAGGTTCGGCAGCATCGCGGAACCGAGAACCTGGAACTTGCCGGCCCCGCCTACGACAACGTCGCGGCGGCTGTTCTGCGCCGCATCTAGGATCGCGCGCGCCACGACTTCCGGCGCGTAAATCGGCTTTGGCAGACGGGCCTGATATCCCGTGGTATTGCGGGCGTGCTGCGGGAAGGGCGTTCCGATCGCGCTCGGCTGGATCAGCGTAACGGATACGGGCTGTTCGTTCATCTGAAGTTCGATCCGGAACGAGTCGGTAAAGCCTTTAACCGCATGTTTCGATGCGTTGTAGGATGCGAGTATGGGGCTTGGTATGTCCGAATTGATCGAACCTACGTTGATGAGCGCGCCGCCGCCGGTCTTGTCCTTCAAATGGCGTGCGGCGATCGTCGAGCCGTAGACCACGCCCCAGTAATTGGTCTCGAAAACCTTGCGGTGATCCTCCATTTCCAGATCGAGAACCTGCGAATAGACGCCTATGCCCGCGTTGTTGACCCAGGTGTCGAACCCGCCGAACCGCTCGATCGCGCGATCGGCGAGGCGCTGCATATCCTCTTCGACCGATACGTCGGTGGCTACGTATTCAGCTGTCCCGCCCTGGCGGCGGATATCGCTGCAAACCTCAGCCAGTGCCTTTTCGTCACGAGCGGCAAGCATGACCTTGGCGCCGCGCTTCGCGGCCATCTGAGCAGTGCACAGTCCGTGTCCTGACGTGGCTCCGGTGATGACGAGAACCTGTTCGTCGATGGGCTTCAATTTAAGCTGACTGCGCATGTTGATACTTCCGGCATTTCAAAAGAGGACGGTTATTCTACGGACCTTCCCATGTCCGGGTTCCCTTAACGCTTGTTAATAGGGCTGTCGGCTTGAGCAGTCAGACAGCATAAGACCCGGCACCTGCATTCCGGGACGCTCGTTCGGCGCCAGAGCTCAACCAGTACGTTGCGCACCCGAACCTAATTCTTTGACAGGGCAATAGGGCGCGCAGAGAACATTCGCTCAGTAGCGCCTGATGGCTGTGTTGCTTAGCGAGGGAAGAGTGGTGCCCAGGGGCGGGATCGAACCACCGACACTGCGATTTTCAGTCGCATGCTCTACCAACTGAGCTACCTGGGCATCGCCGCTTCGGTCATTCGAAAGGACTGCCGAGCGGGTGAAGCCGGGCCTATGGCGAACCCTCGGCGCGATGGCAAGGGGGTTTAAAGCGAACCTATTCCTCGCCGGTCATTTCTTCCGGGCTCGCCGGGCGTCCCGGCACGCTGTAGCCGTCGCCGAACCAGCGATTCAGATCCCGGTCGCGACACCTGCTGGAACAGAACGGCGAAAATTCCTCGCTGCGCGGCTTGCGGCAAATCGGGCAGGGCTTGGCTGCTTTACTCATGCGGGACGATCTGGGCCTGCCCCGCCTCGATCGCAAGACCGGGGTCGGTCTCCACCCGCACCGGCCGGCCGGTGCGGCGTTCCAGTTCGCCGAGCCATTCGGGCTCAAGCTTGGCTTTTAGCGCGGGATGCACGGTCAGAAGCGTAACACCCGGCCCATCGACCATCTCCGCCCGGCGCAGCGCCATGCGCGCGGCCATGCCGATGCGCGAAGCGGCGAAGCGGTGGAGAAGCGATGGTCCCTCCAGCCGCGCGACGATCTGAACCAGGCCGAAGCCGTTCATCGCCGTGCGCTCATGCGGCCAGTCGCGCAGGGCGTCCTCCAGCGCGGCGTCCACGACCTTCCGGTCTGCCTTGGCCGGCAGCGTGGGGAAGTCGATTGCGATCGAGCCGCCCAAGTCGAAGAGCCGCAGCGCGCGAGCAAGCGGCGGGACCGCAGCGAGAGCGAGTTCGCGCGGCGGGAGGCTGCCGTCGATGTCGATTACCGTCATCGCAGGTGTCACGCTGAAGAGCAGTGTTCCGCCAGCAAACGCGATTTCTCCCGACGACGCGGCGTCCCAGACGTCTTCCCAAGCCCCAGCCGGGAAGCGGCGGACGACATCACCGACCAGCATGGTCTTTTCTTGCACCAGACCGTGTTCGATCTCACCGCCGATCACACGCGCCTGAGCTCGCTTGAAGCGGCCGCGCTCTGCAATGGCTGTACGCGTTATGACGAGCAGAAGCGCGCTACCCTCGGTCGCACTCGGAGGTATCCGGTCGAGAAGAACTTCGGTTCCGTTTTCCAGTCGCGCTAACCCGCGTGACCGTCCGGCAGGCTTGGATAGAAGCTTCCCGGGAATATGCGCGCCGACCGGCAGATCGCCCGGCCAACGCATCTTCGCCGCCAGAACTGTGTCGCCGTTCATCAGCAGCGCGCGCTGCTCGCCGATGCCCTGCTCGACGAGCCACTCACCCAATGGTGAGGCCCGCAGCTTTGAGCAATGCGCGTGTCTCGAACAGCGGCAATCCGACGACGCCCGAGTAGCTTCCCTGGACCCAGCTTATGAGGCCCTCCGCCGCGCCCTGTATGGCGTAGCCGCCCGCCTTGCCGATCCCTTCGCCGGTCGCGACATAGGCAGCAATCTCGTCTTCGTGCAGGACTTTGAACTTCACCGAGGTTTCGGAAAGCTTCGTGCGCTGAACCCCGTCCGGGGAGATGACGCTGACCGCACTCAAGACGCGGTGGCGTCTGCCGGACAACAGCCGCAGAAAGTCGGCGTTCATCGCCGCGTCTTCGGCTTGCTGCAGAATGCGCCGGCCGGGAGCGACCGTGGTATCGCCGGCGATGACGATCTCGCTCTCACCGCGGGTCACCGCGCGTGCCTTTTCTTCCGCCATACGCACGGCGTAGACGCGCGGCTGTTCGCCCTCGTGCGGCGTTTCGTCGATATCGGGGGAAGCGATCCGGTTCGGCGTCACGCCGATCCGCGCGAGAAGTTCGCGCCGACGCGGGCTGGAGGAAGCGAGGACGAGCGTAGGCGTCGCCATGCCGGGCGAGCCGCCGGCCGTTATTGCGGGCCGGGGCCGCCGCGGCCGGGCATGAAGCGGTAAGTGATGCGCGCCTTCGTAAGGTCGTAAGGCGTCAGTTCGCACAGCACTTCGTCGCCGACGAGCACACGGATGCGGTTCTTGCGCATCTTGCCTGCCGTATGGCCGAGCACTTCGTGGCCGTTTTCAAGCTCCACCCGGAACATCGCGTTCGGCAGCAGTTCCACTACCTTGCCGCGCATTTCGAGGAGTTCTTCTTTGGCCATATACTTAATCGTTCCCGGTTCAACTTGTCGCAATATCGCGCGGCACATAGCGACGACCCGAGGAAAAGGGAAGGGTTGCCGCTCGGTAAGGCGAAGAATTGGTTGTTTTGCCGGGTCTTTACTGCAACGGGCGGCCCGGGGGCGAGAGTAAGGAAGTTGTTACGTGAAATCCCCCCTTCGCCGCATTTCGGCTGTTGCCTTTCTGACTGCTTCGGCATCGCTGCCCATACCCGTCGCAGCGATCGCTCAGGAAGCAAATCCGGAGGCGGAGCCGGGCGACGGTTTCTCGCAGGACGATGACGAGAACGTTATTATCGTCACCGCGCCGCGAATTCGCGGACAGGTGGACACCGACGTACCGCCGATCGCCGAACTCGACGAAGCGGACATAGCCGCGCTCGGTGCCGGGTCGCTCGAAGAAGTCCTTGAAGAGGTCGGCTCACAAGCGCAATCGGGATCGGGACGAGGCGACGGGCGGCCCATCATCCTCGTGAACGGACGACGCGTATCGAGCTTTCGGGAGCTTCGCTCCTATCCGCCCGAAGCGCTCAAACAGGTGCAGATCCTGCCCGAAGAAGTCGCGTTGCAATATGGCTATCCACCGACGCGGCGCGTCGTGAATTTCATCCTCAAGGACAATTTTGAAAGCAAGGAAGTGGAGGTCGAATATCGCCAGCCCGCGCGTGGCGGTTTCAACCGGACCGAACTTGAAGGCACGTACCTCAGGATAGCGGGCCGAGACCGGCTCAATCTCAACGTTGAGTGGGAGCAGCGCACGACATTGACCGAGGCGGAGCGCGGCGTGGTGCTGACCGACCCGGTTCTCCCCGGCGATCCCGATCCCGCCCTTTACCGTAGCCTTATCGGCGCTTTCGATAATTACGAGGCGACGGCCAATTGGTCGCGCGGTCTGGGAGAGGAAGGCGCGGGCGGCTCGCTTGCGCTCAACGCGACGTTCGAGCGCGAGGATTCGCGGTCGCGCGAGGGGCTGGGAACTGTTCGCCTGTTCGCTCCCGACGGCAGCAGCGCGTTCCGTTCGTTCGGGGCGGATAGTCCGCTTCTGAACATCGGGCGGACCGATACTTATTCGCTCGGTTCGAACCTCGATCTGCCGGTCGGCGACTGGCAGCTGACGTGGACGACAGATGCGAGCCGGGTGGAGGTCGACGCTGAGAGCGATCTCGATGCCGATACGCTGGCGCTGCGTGAAGCCGCACTGGCGGGCCTTGTCGATATTGCGGGTCCGCTGCCTGCGGTCGCCGATGGCGGCGTCGCTCTCGCCAGCAGCGAAACCCACACTGTCGGAACGCTGGCGACGCTTGTCGGCGAATTGGGTCTGCTGCCCGCGGGCGCTGTGACCGCGACGTTCGATACCGGATACAACTGGCGGCGCATCGACAGCCGCGATACGCGCAGAACGGGCGAGGAAACGCAGCTTACCCGCGGTGACCTGTCCGCCGGGTTCAACCTCGGCGTACCCATCGCCAGCGCGCGCGAAGATTTTCTGGCGCCGCTCGGCACGCTCACCCTCAATCTGAGCGCCGGTGTGAACCACCTCTCAGACTTCGGAACACTCACCGATGCGAGTGCCGGGCTGATCTGGCGGCCGGCAGAGCGCCTGAGCCTGCAGACGACCTATACCATCGCAGAGGCACCTCCGGGACTGGGCCAGCTCGGCAATCCGGTCATCGTCACGTCGAACGTGCCGGTCTTCGATTTCGCGACCGGGGATACGGTGCTGGTGGAGCTAACGACCGGCGGAAATCCGTTCCTGCTGGCCGAAACGCAGCGCGACTGGAAGGTTTCGGCCGACTACGAATTCGACCTGCTGCGCGAAGCACGCCTGACGCTCGAATATTTCACCAACTCTTCGCGAGACGTAACCGCCGGTTTCCCGCTCCTGACACCGGCGATCGAAGCCGCCTTTCCCGAGCGTATCGTGCGCGACGCTTCGGGTGCGCTGGTCGCGCTCGACCGTACGCCGGTCACTTTCGCCGAAACCGATTCGAGCCGCCTGCGCGCCTCGTTCTCGCTGTCGGGCGCGATCGGAAAAGAGCCCCAGCGTGAAGAACGCGGCGAGGGCGAGCGAGGCGGCAAGGGCGGCGGCAATCCTGCTGCCATGCTCGGCGGCGGGCGCGGCGAAGACCGGCAGGGGCGCTGGCGCACCAGCCTCGATTACACTTACGCGCTGACCGACACCGTCCGCATTGCCGACAATGGACCGCTGCTCGACCAGCTCGGCGGGGACGCTACCGGTGCAGACGGCGGAGCGGCGCGGCATGTCGTATCCGCGAACGCCTTTGGATGGTATCAGGGCTACGGCGGATTCATCAGCGCCGACTATCGCAGTGCGACCCGTGTCAACGGAAGCGAGCTTCCGGGCAGCAGCGACCTGTTCTTCGGCGATCTGTTCAAGGTCGACCTGCGGGTCTTCACCGACCTAGAACGCGTTTTTCCGGACACAAAAGCTCTGAAGGGCGTGAGGCTGTCGGCACGGATGGACAACGTCTTCGACACCCGCCAGGGGGTCACCGACGAGAACGGCCTCGTGCCCTCGCGCTATCAGCCGTTTTTGATCGACCCGGTAGGCCGCTACATCGGCTTCGAGGTCCGCAAGCTGTTCTAGGCGCGGCGCTTGCCGGCCAGATGCGCTTCGAGCGACTGCAGATACCGCTCGCGGGTTCGCGCCAGTACGCGCGCCTGCGCGGTCGCGGTGCTGACTGCACACAGGCCCATCGGCGGGAGGCGCAACTCGGCGAGAAGGCGGTCGATGTCGCGCGGCGTATTGCTTGCCTTGCCTTTCAGCTGCGGGATGTTCTTGAGGTCCGCATGGATGAGGCCGAACACGAACAGGTCGCGGTAGGCGACGCGTTCGGTCAGCCCGCTGGCCGTGCGCGATCCGAATGTGTCGTTGAGTTTCACGAGTGCGTCGTCCACCCGTTTTTGCTGGCGATGCTCGCTTGCGCGGACGCGGTTTTTGAGCAGTACCCAGTCGCTCGGTGCCATGCCGCGCGCGACCTTCTCTTGCTGAAGATGGTGCACGAGGTTGGCGAACGGTCCTGCAGTCGTCAGATCGAGCGTTACCGGATTGAAGCGGGCAAGCTGCTGCAGATCGACGAAGGATGCATTGACCGGCGTCACCAGCGTATCGGCGAGCGCCACCGCTCGGCGTGCGGCGACGCCGTCCTGACCCGGAGCGTCGATGATAACGAAGCGCGCGGTGTTGCCGAGGCGGACGATCTCCTGGCTAAGCGCCGCTCCGCTTTGCTTTTCCACTACGCTGTAGCGCGGGCACGCGATCGGCACGTTGAGGCAGGTCGCGGTCGCCTGCCGGTTTTCGAGCGCGGTCGACAGAGTGCGCTGCCGGTTGTCGAGGTCGATGGCGAGCACTTCGGCACCCGCATTGGCAAGCGCGACCGCGCAATTGAAGGCGAGGGTCGATTTGCCGACACCGCCCTTTTCGTTGGCGAAAGTGATGACATGAGCAGCGGGAAGCGGACGGCTATGAATGTCCTCGACAATGCGTGCCGCGCTCTCGGCCATGCCGCCGGTTCCGTACCGTGCCGCAAAACTTACCGAATTCCGGGGCGTATCGCCCGATCCAGTATCATGTCCCATAGATTGCCTTCCCCGCACGCCGATCCAGCATGCTTAATCGAATCAGTCCCGTCATTAACCATAATCTTCCTTTACAAATGGTTTTCCACAAGTTTTTTCGGGACTGCTGAGGATATTTCGTGCCGAGGCGGGCGCGAGAGCCGACGGGTCGCAACAAACTGCAGCGGTTTTCGGGCTTTCGCTGAAGCGTAGCCGCCCTAAATAGGCCGCATGGCCGATGCCCCCACTCGCAAGTCCGATAAATTAAGGATGAAAGACAGCCGTTCCGGCCGGCCGCACGATCCGCGGGGCGCGCAGCGCTTCGACGAGAGCAATGCCGCGAAGACGGTCGCCTCTGCGCAGCCTGATCTCGAAGCGGGCGTCGCGGCAATTCGCGAGACGGTAAAAACACTGAAGGCGCAGCCGGGAGTATACCGGATGCTCGATACGCGCGGCGATGTCCTTTATGTCGGTAAAGCGCGGGCGCTGAAGAACCGCGTCGCCAATTACGCGCAAATCGCCAATTTGTCGCAGCGCCTCAAGCGCATGGTCAGCCAGACGCGGCGCATGGAGATCGTCACAACCAATTCGGAAGCGGAAGCGCTTCTACTGGAAGCGCAGCTCATCAAGCGCTTCCGCCCGCCGTTCAACGTGCTGCTGCGCGACGACAAGAGCTTCCCCTTCATCCTGCTGCGCGAAAACCACAAGTTCGCCCGCATCCAGAAGCATCGCGGCGCGCGGCGCGCGAAGGGGCAGTATTACGGACCATTCGCCAGCGCCGGATCGGTCAACACCACCATCAATGCGCTGCAGAAGCTGTTTCTGCTCAGAAGCTGCACCGACAGCTTCTTCGCCAATCGCGACCGGCCGTGCCTGCTCTACCAGATCAAGCGCTGCTCTGCCCCTTGCGTAGGGCGGATCGACGAGGCGGGATACGACGATCTGGTCAACCAGGCGAAGGCGTTTCTGGCTGGCAAGTCCGGGCAGGTGCAGGCCGACCTCGAAAAGCAGATGGCGGTAGCCGCGGAGAAGCTCGACTTCGAAACCGCCGCCATGCTGCGTGACCGTCTGCGCGCCGCGACCTTCATACAGGGAAGCCAGGCGGTCAACGCTCGCGGCGTGGGTGATGCGGACGTTTTCGCGCTTGCATCGAAGGGCGGCCAGATCGCGATCCAAGCGTTCTTCATCCGCGGCGGACAAAACTGGGGCCACCGCTCGTTTTTCCCTACTCACACACAGGACGTCGACGAGGACGAGGTGATCGCCCGCGTTCTCGCGCAGTTCTACGAGGAAGTGCCGCCCCCGCGCACGGTTCTCGTGGACCGCGAATTGCCCGAAGGTGACGTGCTGGAGCAGGCGCTAGGAGCCTTGGCGGAGCGCAAGGTCGAGATCTCGGTTCCGCAGCGCGGCGACCGGCGCAAGCTGATGGAACAGGCGCAGCGCAACGCGCGCGAGGCGCTCGACCGGCGGCTCGCTGAAAGCGGGACCAAGGCGAAGACCATGCGCGAAATGGCCGAGTTCCTCGAACTCGAGGAAGTGCCGCAGCGCATCGAGATTTACGACAACAGTCATATCCAAGGGACGAAGGCGATCGGCGCGATGGTCGTGGCCGGACCCGAAGGTTTCCAGAAGGGGCAGTACCGCAAGTTCAACATCAAGACTGCGCAGACGAACGACGACTTTGCGATGATGCGCGAAGTGATGGAGCGGCGCTTCTCGCGCGCGATGAAGGAAGACCCCGACCGCGAAACCGAAGGCGAAAAGGCGGTCTGGCCGGACCTTGTCCTGATCGATGGAGGCAAGGGGCAGATGTCCTCGGTCCGCGATACTCTGGAAGAACTTGGTATCGAAGACGTACCGCTCATCGCGATCGCGAAGGGTCCCCATCACGGCCGGGAAGGGCGCGAGGTATTCCACTTCCCCGATGGGCGGGAGAAGACCTTGCCGGTCAATTCGCCGATCCTCTTCTACCTGCAAAACCTGCGCGATGAGGTGCACCGCTTTGCCATCGGCGCACATCGGGCGAAGCGCAGCAAGGCGATTACCGCCTCGCCGCTCGACGAGATTCCGGGCATCGGTCCTTCACGGAAACGCGCGCTGCTGCTGCATTTCGGCACGGCAAGCAAGGTGCGTGCGGCGGCGCTCGAAGATTTGCAACGAGCACCGGGTGTCAGCGCGGCGGTGGCGCAGACCGTCTGGGACTATTACCACGCAGGCGGGTAGGCCCGCTTTACCCTACCGCTTCTTGTGCGTCTGCCGCAGGACGCCTTCCTGCGCGGTGCTCGCGATCAGTCTGCCATCCCGCGTGAAGATGCGGCCCCGGTTGAAGCCGCGTCCGCCGCCGGACCAGGGGCTGTCAGTTACGTATAGCAGCCATTCGTCGGCCCGAGCCGGTGCATGGAACCACACCGCATGGTCGAGGCTCGCGCCCTTGATTTCGCCGCGCATAAAGGAAATGCCGTGCGGGAGAGCCGCGGTGCCGAGCAGCGAATAATCGCTCGCGTAAGCGATGACTGCGCGGTGGATCGCCGGATCGTCAGGCAGCGACGCGACGGTTCGCAGCCACATGGCTGCCTCGGGTTCGCGCGGTTCGCTCTCCCGCCAATCGACCGGATTGGTGTTCCGCATCTCGATAGGACGGGGGCGCAAGGCCCAATTGCGCTGGTCTTCAGGCACGTTCGGCATGTCCTCGAGGAACTGCCGCCGTACCTCGGCATCGGTCAGCAGCTCTTCTGGGGGCGGCACGTCGGGCATCGGGCTCGCTTCGTGGGACAGGCCCTCTTCGGGGCGCTGGAAGCTGGCGGTTAGGTTGAGGATCGGGCGGGGCGTTCCGTCCTTGTCCGTCTGGCTTGCGACAACGCGCCGGTTGGCGAAGCTGCGACCATCGAAATCGCGCGCGATCGACAGGTCGATCGGCGGACCTTCCTCTCCGCCGCGCAAAAAATAGGCGTGGAGCGAATGCGCAACGAGGTCGTCCGGGACCGAAGCCTGTGCCGCCTGCAAGGCTTGTGCGACCACCTGACCGCCGAAGACCCGGCCGATCCCGCCGGGTTGCGGCTCGGCTGCGTAGGCGTCCTCGCTTTTCCGGCTGACGGTAAGCAGGTCGACAAGGCCTGCGACGAGTGTTTCGGGAGTGTCCTGTTCGTTCATGGCAAGCGGCTTTGGTCAGGCTGGTGCGAGCGGTCAATACGGCGCAGAAAAGAAAACCCGTCCGACATGGGGCCGGACGGGTCGCCGAGGTAATCGGTCCGCGAACTACGCGGCGAGAGCGGCCAGAAGCAGCAGTGCCACGATGTTCGTGATCTTGATCATCGGATTGACGGCAGGACCGGCAGTATCCTTGTAGGGATCGCCGACCGTGTCGCCGGTGACCGCGGCATGGTGCGCCACGGAGTTCTTACCCCCGTGGTTGCCGTCCTCAATGTATTTCTTGGCATTGTCCCATGCACCGCCCCCGGCGGTCATGGACAGCGCAACGAAGAGACCGCTGACGATGACGCCCAGCAGCAGCGCACCGAGCGCGGCGAAGGCATTTTCCTGCCCCGCGATCAGCAGTATGCCAAAGTAGACCACGATCGGCGCCAGCACCGGCAGCAGGCTCGGAATGATCATTTCCTTGATCGCCGCCTTGGTGACGAGGTCGACGGTGCGGGCATAGTCGGGCCTGCTGGTCCCTGCCATAATGCCCTTGTCGGCTGCGAACTGCTCGCGCACGTCCTTTACCACGTCGCCCGCGGCACGGCCTACGGCGGTCATGCCCATCGCTCCGAAGAGGTAGGGCAATAGCGCGCCGAGCAGCAATCCGACGATAACGTAAGGGTTCTCCAGACTGAAATCGACGTCAGCTTCCGGGAAGAATTCGGCAAGATCGGTCGTGTAGGCTGCGAACAGCACGAGAGCGGCGAGACCGGCGGAGCCGATGGCATAGCCCTTAGTCACTGCCTTTGTCGTATTGCCTACCGCGTCGAGCGCGTCGGTCTTCTCCCGCACGCTTTCGTCCAGCCCAGCCATTTCCGCGATGCCGCCGGCATTGTCGGTGACGGGACCGTAAGCGTCGAGCGCCACGACCATCCCGGCAAGCGCAAGCATCGAGGTCGCTGCATAGGCGATGCCCATGAGCCCGGCGAGCTGGTAGCTGACGATGATGCCGCCGACGATGGCAAGTGTCGGCAGTGCGGTCGACTCGAGGCTGATAGCAAGGCCCTGGATGACGTTCGTACCGTGACCGGTTTCCGAGGCCTTTGCGATGGAGCGGACCGGGCGGAAGCCGGTACCGGTATAGTATTCGGTGATCCAGATGATGAGGCCCGTCAGCACCAGCCCGACCACCGACGACAGGAACAGGTCCAAGCCGGTGAAGCTGGTGATGGCTGCCGTGCCTTCTTCGGCGAGCGGTGCTCCCACGTCGACGTTACCGAGGTTCTCGGCTCCGATCGCCGTATTCAGATCGCCGCCGAGGGCGAACCAGATCGCGCCGAGGATCGCCGGAACCGACAGGACTGCTGTCAACAGGAAGCCCTTGTACATCGCTCCCATGACGTTCGTCCCGCCGCCGAGGCGGACGGCGTAGGTTCCGATGATGCTGGTGACGATGCACACGCCGCCGATCAGCAGCGGCAGAGCCATCATCGGCATGAGAAGGTCGCCGAGGTCCGACAGCAGCAGAGCGGTCAGCACCATCGTCGCGCCGACGGTTACTACATAAGTCTCGAACAGGTCGGCGGCCATCCCGGCGCAATCGCCGACATTGTCGCCTACGTTGTCCGCGATAACGGCGGGGTTGCGGGGATCGTCTTCGGGAATGCCCGCTTCGACCTTGCCGACGAGGTCAGCGCCGACGTCTGCGGCCTTGGTGAAGATGCCGCCGCCAAGACGCGCGAAGATCGAGATGAGCGACGCGCCGAACGCGAGCGCCACCAGCGCATCGATCACTTCTCGCTCGTTCGCGGCATGACCGGCGATGCTCGTGAGATACCAGAAGAAGACTGCGATCGCGAGGAGGGCGAGTCCCGCCACCAGCATCCCGGTGATCGCACCGGCGCGGAATGCCAGCGTCAGGCCTTGCTGCAGGCCGCTTTGCGCAGCGGCCGCGGTGCGCACGTTGGCGCGGACCGAGATGTTCATGCCGATGAACCCGGCGACGCCGGACAGGATCGCGCCGATCACGAAGCCGACACCGGAGGTAATTCCAAGCGTCAGCGCGACGATCACCGCGACGACGATGCCGACTATACCGATCGTCGTATATTGCCGTTTGAGATAGGCTTGCGCCCCTTCCTGGATTGCCCCCGCAATCTCCTGCATGCGCTCGTTACCGGCACCGGCTCCGAGCACCTGGCGACTGGTCACGAAGCCGTAAATGACTGCTACCAACCCCAGCACGATGGATATTATTACTAAATCCACGAGCATCCCCTCTATGTTGTGTCGCTAACCCTCGCATTGGCTGCGAGTGGCGGAACAGTACGAGGGGTATCAGTAGTTTCGCGCTACTGACAAGCGTTATTCCGTTACTGCTCCGGGCGCTCCGCAATTCTAGCTATGCGTGTAGCCGAGGTTTTCGGGGTCGGCGATTAGTTCACCGTCGAGGCGTATGGGCGCGAAGCCGTCTTCAACAACAGTTCCGATCCGCGTCGCCGCTACCGGCAAATTCGTTTCCGGTGCAGCTGTGAAAAGTAGCTGGTAATCGTCTCCCCAACGCATGCAATCGAAGCGGCGGGCGGGGTCGGCAACGGGGATGAGATCGGACGCTATCTCGAAGGTCACGCCGCTCGCCTGTCCCATCCGCCACGCATCGAGCAGCAGGCCGTCGGATACATCCATCATCGCTGTCACGAGCGGCGCGAGCGCGTGACCTTCTGCAAGAAGCGGGCGCGGGCGGTCGTAGGCTGCACGGTGTTCGGAGACGCCTTCGAAGCCCAGCATCGCCCGGCCGATTATGCCGGTCACGTAGATCGCATCGCCCGCTTGCGATCCGCTGCGGTCCGGTACGGGTGTATAGGTTGCTCTGCCGATTGCGGTCAGGCCGAAGCTGCGCGCGCCGGTGGCGGAAATCGTGTCGCCGCCTATTAGCGGCAAGCGGTATTCCTCCATCGCTTCCCGCAAGCCTGCCAGGAACCGCTCGTCGTCGCTGCCGAGCGCGTAGGAAAGCAGTACTCCGACCGGCTCCGCGCCTTTCGCGGCAAGGTCGGACAGGTTGGTCGCAACAAGCTTCCATGCGACGTCAGCCATATCGGCATCGGCGCGGAAATGCGTGCCCTCCGTCATCGCGTCATGAGTGAGGATCAGCGTTTCGCCGCCGATCTCCAGCACCGCCGCGTCATCGTAAAGTCCGCGCGCTCCCGAATGCAGGGGAAGGGCGCGCAAAGCAGCGATGAATTCGCGTTCGTTTATGACCGGACCTCTTTGCCCACTGCATCGAGCACGCCGTTCACGAACTTCGCTTCGCGGTCGTCGAAGAAAGCCTTCGCCACGTCCACATATTCGCTGATCGCACTGGCCTTTGGGACATCGCGCCGGGCAAGCAGTTCGTAGGAACCTGCGCGCAAGATCTGGAGCATCGTCTTGTCGAGCCGCTGTACAGTCCAGCCTTCGCGCAGCTTCGAGGTCAGCAGCGTGTCAATTTCTTCCAGACGGGCGATAGTGCCGGTCACCAGATCATCGAAGAAGTCCGTTTCGGCTTCCGCATACTGCTCGTCTTCGATTTCCGCGCCGAGCCGGTGCTGGTGAAATTCGTCGAGCAGGCGTGCCTGCGCCGTCTTTTCCATGTGGTGCTGGTAGAGCGCCTGCACCGCGGCGAGCCGCGCGGCGGAGCGGGCGGTCGAGCGCGAGGGAGCGGCGGCAGAGGAATTGTCGGTCATGTAAGCCTTAGCGAGATGGATTTGGCGTGCGCGGGCAGCCCTTCGGCTTCGGCTAGCGCCACGGCGGCCGGACCGATAGCGCGCAGCGCATCGTCCGAAGCGGAAATGAAGCTGGTACGCTTCATGAAATCGAGCACCGACAGCCCGCTTGCAAAACGTGCGCGGCGGCCGGTGGGAAGGACGTGGTTGGGTCCGGCGACGTAATCGCCTACCGCCTCGGGAGTCGTGCGGCCGAGGAAGACGCTGCCGGCATGGCGGATCTGCGGAAGCAGGGCTTCCGGATCGGCGACGGCGAGTTCGACGTGCTCCGCCGCCAGCCGGTTGGCGAGCGCGGGCGCTTCGGACAGATCGCCGACGACCAGAATGACACCGTGCGCGTCCCAGCTTGCCAGCGCCGTCTCGCCGGTCGGCAGATCGTGAAGCTGCCTCGCGACCGCATCTTGCACGCGGCCTGCGAAGTCCGCATCGTCGGTAATGAGGATGCTTTGCGAAGTCGGATCGTGCTCCGCTTGGCTGAGCAGGTCGGCAGCGATCCATTCGGGATGGTTGTCGCCGTCTGCAATGACAAGGATTTCGGAAGGGCCGGCGACCATGTCGATACCGACGACGCCGAACATCTGCCGCTTCGCTTCGGCCACCCACGCGTTGCCGGGGCCAGTGATGACATCGACGCGGGCGATCCTCTCGGTTCCGTATGCGAGCGCCGCAATCGCCTGCGCTCCGCCTACGCGCCAAATCTCGTCGATGCCTGCGACGTGGGCGGCGGCCAAGACCAGCGGATTGACGTTTCCGTCGGGCGTGGGGGTCACGACGGCGAGGCGCTTCACGCCCGCGACCTTGGCCGGAATGGCGTTCATCAGTAGCGAGGACGGATAGGCTGCGCGGCCGCCCGGCACGTAAAGACCAGCGGCATCGACCGGCGTCCACCGTGCGCCCAGTCTGACACCGGCCTCGTCCGTATAGTCGCGATTTTCGGGAAGCTGCGCTGCGTGATAGGCGCGGATACGCTCCGCCGCGAGTTCGAGCCCGTCACGTAACTCGCTATCGAGCGCTTCATAGGCTTCGCGGCATTCCTCTGCGCCGATCCGCCAGTCGGCATCCGATGTTAGGACGTGGCGATCGAAACGCTGCGTGTAGTCGCCTAGGGCGGCATCGCCCTTTTCGCGAACATTTTCGATGATTGCGCGAACGTCGGCGGCAACATCGTCGTCGCTGCTCCGCCGTGCGTCGACGATCGCTGCGAAGGCCTTCTCGAAGCCCGCGTCACTGGTGGAAAGCCGCTGCATCAGGCGGCTCCGCGAAAGCGGTCCGCGCGGAAAGCGTCGATGAGTTCGGCCACGCGCCGGTCGGTCTTGAGCGCCGCCCGGTTCACGATCAGCCGTGCCGTGATGTCCATAATATGCGCCGTTTCGACGAGCCCGTTGTCCTTCAGCGTCTGCCCGGTCGAGACAAGGTCGACGATCCGCTTGGCAAGGCCGAGTGAGGGCGCAATTTCCATCGCACCGTTCAGCTTGACGCATTCGGCCTGCACGCCTTTCGCTTCGAAGTGGCGGCGGGTAATGTTCGGGTATTTGGTAGCGACCCGCAAGTGGCTGACGCGGTTCGGCCTGGTTTCGGCGCCGTTAGCCTTGGGCTCGGCGACCGCGAGGTGGCAGTGTCCGATGTCCAGATCGACCGGCGCATAGAGGTCGGGATAGCCGAATTCCTCGATCACGTCGCTGCCGACTATGCCCATCTGAGCAGCGCCATGCGCGACGAAAGTTGCCACGTCGAAGGCGCGTACCCGGATCAAACGCATGTCCTCGCGCGTCGTGGCGAAGGTCAGCGAACGGTTGGCCTTGTCGTGAAACGCCTCTTCCGGCACGACGCCGGCAGCGGCCATGACCGGCAGCGCTTCTTCGAGGATGCGGCCCTTGGGGATGGCGAAAGTAAGCTGGCTCGGCATAGCGAGCGCGAGATAGGGTGCAGGCCGGAAAAGGGCAATCGAAATGGTGGACGTTAAGGATAGCGGAAAGAACGGTGTGGTGATGGAAATCCGCGACATCGCCGATGCGATCCGCTGGCAGGCGAACCATGCCGAGGAAGCCGGGGCGCCGGCCACGACGCGCGTGATCCGCGCGCAGCTTGCCATGATCGAGAACGAGGAAACCGCCACTGCCCGTCGGCTTGCGAACTGGCACGGTCCGGCGGTGCAGGACGCCGTTCCGCTGCGCATAGCCGGCGGATTGCACCATCTGCTGCTGAGCGACACCGACCGCGCGCTGGAGCCCGTTTATGCCGGACTGACCACCGACCAAGGCACGGTCGACGAAATCGTCTGCGATCTCGCGGCGACTTACGACAACCTTCTCCTGCCATGGCTCGACACGCCGCCGCAGACGAACGAGGCAGGGCGCGCCGCCTCGATAATGGCGGGGCTCGCGTGGTTGACCGAACGGCTGGGCAAGCGGTTCCGGCTTTACGAACTGGGCGCGAGCGCTGGCATCAACACGATGATGGATCGGTTTCGATACGATTTGGGCGGAGTGCAGTATGGCGCGCCAGGCTCACCGGTCGTGGTCGAGCCGGAATGGCGCGGCGATGCGCCGCCTTCCGGGGACGTGGAGATCGATTCCGTTTTTGGCTGCGATCTCAAGCCGATCGACCTGACCGATCCGGAGCAGGCGCTGCGCCTCAAGGCCTATGTCTGGCCCGAAGCGACCGAGCGCATGGCGCGGATCGATGCCGCAATCCGGCTCGCGAAAGAGCAGCCACCCCTCGTCGCGCGGCAGTCCGCCGGCCAGTTCGTGACCGAACTTCTGACGGAAGAGCAGGACTCTGGCGTCTGCCGCACATTGTTCCACTCGATCGTCTGGCAGTATCTGTCGGATTACGAACAGGGCGTAATTACGGAAGCGCTCGAAGAAGCCGGACGTTCGGCGACACGGGAAAAGCCGCTCGCCTGGGTCAGGCTGGAAACCAACCGCGAAACGTTCCGCCATGAATTGACGGTGCGTTATTGGGATGGCGAGGCAGGGGACGGCTCGCCGCATTTGCTCGCCGAGGCGCACCCACACGGCGCTTGGGTCAACTGGCTACAATGATGCCTAAAGTGCCCTCAAGCGTCTAGAAACGCACTCATCGCCTTGTTGACCGCGTCTGGCGCCTCCCACGGCACGAAGTGGCCGCAATCGGGCACGCGCTCGATTGTGAGATTGGTGATGTGATCTTCTAATCCGTCGAGGTTGGCCGCGGGCAGGGCCAGATCGTCCATCGCCCAGATGACGAGCGTCGGGATTTCTAGCTTGGGCAGCGGCGGCGGGCTGTAGTCTTCGGGCAGTGCGTAAGGCGCATCGAGCGGCGGCACGACGATGGGCGAGCCGCGGTACCAGTTGAGCATGGCGAACGCCGCGTCGCGGTCCTGCCATTCCTCCATAAGCCGGTCGCGTTCCTCCGCCTCCATGTTGTTGGGGCGGTCCCAGCGAACGGCTTTCATGAGGATGCCGACGAGGCCTTTCTCTCGCACCAGCGCGTCGTTCGCGGGGTCGCGGAACTCGCGAATGTACTGGCTCGCCTCGCGCTGCTGCTCGTTCGTGTAGAGCAGCCGCTGGAAAACCGCCGGATGCGGCGCGTTCGCAATAATTGCGCGCGTAACCCGGCCGTTCGTCTGCCCGCCGAGCGCCGTGCCCCAGGCGATCGCTCCGCCCCAGTCGTGGCCGACGACGGTGAAGGCACCCACGCCGAGCGCGTCGGCCAGTTGGAACACGTCGCCGATCAGCTTGTCGGGCGTATAGGCTTCGGCCCCCTGCGGTTTGGAGGAGCCGCGATAGCCGCGCTGATCGGGCGCGATGCAGCGAAACCGGTCCTTGAAATGCGCGATCTGGTGCCGCCACGTGCGGTGGCTCTCGGGAAAACCGTGCAGGAACATCAGGACCGGGGCGTCGTCCACGCCTTGAGGATTGCCCGTATCAACGACATCAAGTTCGATCCCGTTCGCGAGTTTAACGCGTTTCTGGTCCATCATTTCGCCCCTTCCTTCATCTTCTCCGCATAACCGTCCGACACCAGCCGCGCGATCTGGTCGAACAATTGGTCCGGCGTTCGGCGCGCTTCGCCCATCGCCTCTTCCATGCCCTCGGCCACGATGATTTCGCGCTGGTTGAGCTCGATGGCATCGACGATCCGCTTGGCTGCGTCATCGGGCGCAATGCCTTCGTCGATCGCCTTGTCGCTGCGCCCGCGGGTCTTGCCGTTACCTTCGAGCGCATTGCGCGCCACATTGGTGGAGACCGATCCTGGCGCGACTACGTGCACATCGATACCGGCTACCGAAAGCTCGGCGCGCAGCGCGTCGGCGTAACCGATGAGGCCATGCTTCGCTGCACAATAGGCAGTGCGCATCGGCACGCCGACCTTTCCGGCTATCGAGGAAATGAAGACAAGTTTGCCGGATTTGCGCTCGAGCATATGCGGCAGAAGCGCCTGCGTCGCCGCGATTTGCGCCATCAGATCGACTTCGATGATCTCGCGGAAGACCTTCATGTCGGTCTCGGCGGCGAGACTGCGCTGCGAAATGCCTGCGTTGGCGACGAAGATGTCGACGCCGCCCTTCTGCCATTCGGTCGCCTTCGTAGTGGCTTCGGCGAGCGCCTCTTCCTCGGTAACGTCGAAGGGAAGGCGCAGCTTTTCCGTGTCGAGCTTCGCTGCGACATCCTGCAGCCGCGTGCGGTCGCGGCCCGACAGGATCAGCTTCGCGCCGCGGCCCGCCCATTCGCGCGCCAGCGCCGCGCCGATGCCGGAGGATGCGCCGGTGATCCACACCGTCTTGCCGTAGAAACTCATTACCATTCTCCTCGGCCCCGCGTGCGGGGAAAACTTTACGGGTAGCTGACGGTCTTGGGCTCGCCGTCGGGTAGCGGAATACGCTCGTTCGCGTCGTCGGGCACAATTTCGAAGCGCCCTTCGCGCCAGTCGTCGCGGGCCTGCGCGATACGGTCCTTGCTGGAACTCACGAAGTTCCACCAGACATGGCGCTTCGTCGCGAAGGCTTCGCCGCCCAGCAGCATGACCCGCCCGCCGGACCTCGAACTGAGCCGCATGGCGCGGCCCGGTTCGAGCACGCACAGCTGGTAGAGCGGCAGCGCCGTCCCGTCGACTTCCGCTTCGCCGCCGACGCACATGACCGCGCGCTCGTCCGCATCGGCATCGAGCGGGATCGATCCGCCTTCGCCGAGCACGATCTCGGCATAGATGCTCTCGGCATAGGTCGCAGTAGGCGCGCGCTTGCCCCATAAATCGCCCATGATGACCGTCGCCTTCGCGCCGCCGTCGTCGATCACCGGCAGGTCCGAGATCGCTTCGAACGCCGGGTCGATTTCCTCGCGGTCCTCGGGCAGCGCGAGCCAGGTCTGCATTCCGTAAAGCTGCGGCCCTTCCTTGCGCTCGTCCTGCGGGGTGCGCTCCGAATGGACGATGCCGCGCCCCGCCGTCATCAGATTGACCGTGCCGGGCCGGATGGTCGAGAAACTGCCGATGCTGTCGCGGTGGTCGATCGCTCCCCGAAACAGCCAGGTCACGGTGGCGAGGTTGATGTGCGGGTGCGGGCGCACGTCCATGCCGCTGCCGATATCGAGGTCCGCCGGACCGAATTGATCGACGAAGATGAAGGGACCGACCATTGTGCGCGCCTTTGAAGGGAGCGCACGGCGCACCTCGAACTGGCCGAGGTCGTGCGTCACCGGCTCGACGGTTATTTCGAAGGGATTGTCGCTCATTCTGCGTCCAGTTCGGGGTAATGACGGAAAATTCCGTCTTCGTTGAAATCGATCCGCTTGTCCGAGGCGAGATAGGTCTTCACGCCGTCGATCTCGGCCACCGCATTACGGCAGGCGGCAATTCGCGGATATTCGCTCATCAGCTCGGACATGCATTTCGGAAAGGCATAGCGCAATCCCTCGACCAGCTGGAACAGCGAGGTGTCGACGTGGCTCCACCGCTCGCCGAGCATGAACGGGCCGTCCTTTACGCCGAGCGCCTGTTCGAAATGATCGAAATATTTCGGTATGCGCTCATCCCTGAACTTCTCCGCAGCCTGCTTGGCCGCGTCCTTCTGATCGTCGTAGTAAAGGCTTGAGGCGACGGGATGGTGGACGCTGTGAACCTCCTCCACGATGTCGGTAATGTCGAGTTGCAACTGGATCAGGTGCAGGTCGTCCGGCATATTGCCCGAACCGAGGTCGTGCCGATCGGTCAGCCAGGTCACGATATGCGCGACCTGCGCGATCGCGAAGTCGCCGTCGACGAGATAGGGCGGAGCGTAGGGCGCGAAGCCCGCCTCCTTGCGCGCTTCCAGGTCTTCCATCAGCGCTTGAGCATCCTGCTCCCGCGCGCGGTCGCGCCATTTTATGTCCGCTGCCGCCATGAACAGCCGCACGAACTCGCCGCGCCCCTGGATCGATGGCCAGTACCACAGGTCGTAGCTCATGCGTTCTCCTCCGGCGCGCTGGCCTTGATCGCGAGCGCGTGGACCCGCTCGCCCGGTATGTCGCCCAATGCGCGGTTCACCATCCGCTGCCGCTCCAGTCGCGACTTGCCGGCGAACTGGTCCGAAACGATATGCAAGGTGAAGTGCGATGCGCCGCTGCCGTCGTCGCCCGAATGGCCGCTGTGCGCGGCGCTGTCGTTGACGATGTCGAGCCGCTGGGGAGCAAATGCGTCGGTGAGCAGTCGCTCCATCTCGGTCTGGATGGGAGTAGTCATAAGCCTCATTTCCACTTGGAATGCGTGATCCGTGTCCCCATCATAAAGGCCTATGCGCCGCGACAGGTTCCACGGAAGATTCGATACCGAAGGTCAGCTTTGCCAGCATCCGGGATGCGACGAGGCCGGAGAATTTCGCGCACCATCGGGTAGCGGCAACAGTTTCGACGGGCCGGGCCGGTGGCGCTGGTTCTGCCTCGACCACGTGCGCGAGTTCAATGCCGGTTACGACTGGTTCGAAGGCATGAGCGCCGAGGAAATGCTGAGCGCGCAGTCGCCGTCCGCCGGATGGCAGACCGAGACGCCCGCCTTCAAGCCGACCGCAGGCGTTGACGGAATGCCGCGCTGGGCCGACTTCGCCGACCCGCTCGATGCGATCGGTGCGCGCGCCGGGGGCATCAAGAACCGCGCGCGGCGCGAGGCGCAGATGGCGATGGACGGGCGCTTCTCGAAAGAGGAGGCGCAGGCGATGGAGGTCATGGGGCTCGGCATCGACACCGACCGCCAGCGCCTCCGCCGCCGCTATTCCGATCTCGTGCGCCGCTATCACCCCGACCGCAACGGCGGAAACCGCAAATACGAGGCGCGCCTGACCAAGGTCGTCGAGGCGTACCAGCTGCTGAGGAAATCGAACGTCTTCAGCTAGGCGGTCTCGGCGCCGGTCAGCGGCCCATCGTGAAGATCGGGGCAAAACCGCCCCACATCATGCGCTTCCCGTCGAACGGCATGTCGCCCATTTCTGACCAGAAGGGGTCGCTTTCCATCTTGGGGCCGGCGGCATCGCAGGTTTCGCGATCGGGCCAGATCATCCAGGAGAAAACGATCTTTTCGCCCGCTTCCGCCTTGGTAGCCATGCGGAAATCGGTAACCTTGCCATCGGTCACGTCTTCCTCCCACGCTTCGACGATCTCGGTCACGCCGTATTCGCGAAACCTCTCCGCAGCCTTTTCGGCGAGCGCGCGATACGCGTCCTTCTTGTCTTCGGGAACGGCAATCAGAAAGCCCTGCACGTACATGGATCGTCTCCTTCGAGTCGCTGAAAAACCGAAGATGACCTAAGTTTGCCGGAACGCCCAGCGCAGAGTCTTGCCCATGCCCCAGGTCGCGGCGCGAACGGGAAGGGCTGCGAGACCGGGCCGCTCGATACCCAGCATGGCGCGGGCCTGCGGTGGGAGCATCGCGCTCGCCTCGGCAGCGAGAATCGGCTGAAGCGCCGGCGGCGTACCTTCAGGTTTCTGCTGGAGCACGAGCCGGGCGACCTCGCGCGCTTCGGGGGTGGCGCGTTGGAGGCTACGCATCTCGCGCATGAGCCGGTCGGCCTCCGCCTTGGTTTCCGGGACCGGATTCGCGTCGAGCGAGCGGGCGATAATGGCGAACTGCCGGTAGTATTCGTCCTGTTCGCTCGCGGGCATATCGGGCCGGACGTGCCGCAGATAGGCGGCAAGGAAGCTGGTCGCCTCAACGACGTGGACATAGGCGAGCGTTTCGGGATCGCGCGCCGAATAGGGCGTCCCGTCGGGCAAGGTTCCCTTCACGTGTTCGTGGATGCGGTTGACCCGGTCGATCGCGTCCATTGCATCGTCGCGGTGTCCGAAGGTGGTAACGGCGATGAAGCGCGCGGTGCGCCGCAGCCGGCCATGCATGTCAGCCCGGAAGTTGGAATGATCGAGCACGCCCTGCAAGGCATGCGGATGCAGCATCTGCAGCAGCAGCGAGCGAATGCCGCCGACCATCATCGCGATCACGTCCGCATGAACGAGGCGGATCGGCGTATCCTTCGCGAACAGAGCGTCGTCGGACGGCGGAACGGGCTGCTGTCCGCCCTTCGTGTCGTTGAAGACCGCGCGCACGCGCTCGACAAGCCTCTGGCGCAGGAATTCGGCGGGATCGGGCGCGGGCATTGGGCCAAGATAGTGGCAGCGCGCGGATTTTGCGAGCCGCGTACCGCATGGCGGGGGCCAGATCGGTGCTTGCGAGGCGGTCCGCGCACGTCTAACCGCAGGAACGCAATGAACGACCTCACCGAAAAAAGCTTCGACGCTCACGAAAAAACCGTCCTCGCCGCGCCCGATACGAGCGTAAACGTGCGCGAGACGTTCGGCATTGATATCGACTGGGACGTGCCCGCTTTCTCGAAAGCCGACGCGCGCGTGCCCGACCTCGACGAAGGCTACGTCTTCGATCCCGACACGACGCTGGCGATCCTGGCCGGCTTCGCCAACGACCGCCGCGTGATGGTGCAGGGCTATCACGGCACGGGCAAGTCGACCCATATCGAGCAGGTTGCCGCGCGCCTCAACTGGCCGTGCATCCGCATTAACCTCGACGCGCATATCAGCCGGATCGACCTGATCGGACGCGACGCGATCGTGCTGCGCGACGGACTTCAGATCACCGAGTTCAAGGAGGGCTTGCTTCCCTGGGCGCTGCAGCATCCCGTGGCGCTGGTGTTCGACGAATACGACGCTGGCCGGCCCGACGTGATGTTCGTGATCCAGCGCGTGCTGGAGCAGCAGGGCAAGCTGACCCTGCTCGACCAGAACCGCGTGATCCGGCCCGATCCGAACTTCCGCCTGTTCGCGACGGCGAATACCGTCGGCCTCGGGGATACAAGCGGGCTCTATCACGGGACGCAGGCGATCAACCAGGGCCAGATGGACCGCTGGAACATCGTCGTCGGCCTCAACTACCTGCCGGCCGACACCGAGCAGGAAATCGTGCTCGCCAAGAACCCGGACGCGCCTGCGGACATGATCAAGAAGATGATCCAGGTCGCGGACATGACGCGGCAGGGCTTCATCGGCGGCGACATCTCGACCGTGATGAGCCCGCGCACGGTCATCACCTGGGCGCAGAACTACGCGATCTTCAAGGATGTGGGCTTCGCCTTCCGCGTGTCCTTCCTCAACAAGTGTGACGAGGAAGAGCGGATGCTGGTCGCCGAATACTACCAGCGCGTTTTCGCCGAAGATCTGCCCGAAAGCGTGGTCGCGAGCACCCGCTGACAAGGCGGGTTCAGCTTGCGTAAAGCTGTGTTAGCCTGCTAACACGCCTAGCTATGTTCGGCTTTTTCAAACGCAGGCGTGACGACGCCTATGACGACGCGCAGACCGCTGCGCGCGAGCCGGGCTATTATTCGCTGCAGGACCCGTACGGGAACAGCTGGGACGACCGGCTGGACCGCTTCGACCGGCTGACCGGCTACGACGATGGGCGTTCGCCGCCGCCTTTCGGCGAGGACAAGCCGCGCTCGACCCGCTGGAAATGGATCAAGCGCGGCCTGATCGCACTTGCCATCCTCTTCGCGGCGCTGGTCGCATGGCTCGCCGTGACTGCCCCGCTATCGAAGTCGTTGGAGCCCATCGAGCCGCCGCAGATCACGCTTCTCGCCGCCGACGGTACGCCGATCGCGCGCAAAGGGGCAGTCGTCGAAAAGCCGGTCGTGGTGGATGAACTCCCGCAGCATGTCGTCGACGCCTTCCTCTCCGTCGAGGACCGCCGGTTCTACGATCACTGGGGCATCGATCCGCGCGGCATCGCCCGGGCCGCCTGGACCGGTTACGGCGGCGGCAGCACGATCACGCAGCAGCTCGCCAAGTTCACCTTCCTGTCGGCAGAGCGCAGCCTGTCGCGCAAGGCGCGCGAGATGCTGATCGCGTTCTGGCTGGAGGCGTGGTTGACCAAGGACGAGATCCTCAGCCGTTACCTCTCCAACGCCTATTTCGGCGACAACATGTACGGCCTGCGCGCGGCGAGCCTGCATTATTTCTACCGCCAGCCGGAAAACCTGACGCTTCCGCAGGCCGCCATGCTGGCCGGTCTCGTGCAGGCGCCATCGCGCTATGCACCGACGAAACATTACGAGCGCGCCGAGGACCGGATGCGCACGGTGCTTTCCGCGATGGTGGGGGCGGGGACTTTGACCGAAGCGCAATCGCGTGCCGTCCGCTCGCCCGCGCTCGACGTCAGGCTCAAGGACAAGGTTCCGACCGGAACCTACTTCGCCGACTGGGCACTGCCGCAGGCGCGCGAGATGGTCGAGGGCGGATACGAATCGCAGACGCTCACGACGACGCTCAATTCACGCCTTCAGAACATCGCACGGCGGGTGGTGGAGCGCGCGCCGCTGAACGGGGCGCAGGTCGCTCTCGTCGCCATGCGCCGCAACGGAGAAGTCGTAGCGATGATCGGCGGGACCGATTATGCCGAGACGCCGTTCAACCGTGTCACGCAGGCGCGGCGGCAGCCGGGGTCGACCTTCAAGACCTTCGTTTACCTCGCGGCGCTGAACGACGGGATGGATCCCGACGATACTATTTCCAACGAGGCGATCACCGAAGGCGGCTACACGCCAAAGAATTACCGGGACCGCTATTCCGAAAGCCTGACCTTGCGGGAGGCCTTCGCCCAGTCGAGCAATGTCGCGGCGGTCCGCCTCTACAACCAGGTCGGCTCGCGCGACGTGATCGACCTCGCGCGGCAGTTCGGCATCGAGGCGAAGATGGACGCAGGCGATCCCAGCGTCGCTCTAGGCACCTCGGCAATGACGTTGCTCGAACTGACTGCCGCCTATGCGGGCATCGCCGCGAACGACTTTCCGGTGAAGCCGCACGCATTCGCCACCGAGGAAAGCGGCTGGTTCGGCCGGATGGTCAGCGGCCAGCGCAGCCTCTCGAGTTCGACGCATCAGGAGATCGAGCAGCTTCTGAAAAGCGCCGTCGACAGCGGTACCGCGCGCGGGGCGCGCCTCGCAGCACCTGCCTACGGCAAGACCGGTACGACGCAGGACAACCGCGATGCGCTGTTCGTCGGCTACGCAGGCGATCTGGTGGTCGGCGTATGGGTCGGTAATGACGACAACTCGCCGCTCGAGGGTGTGACCGGGGGCAGCCTGCCCGCGCGCATCTGGCGTGATTTCATGTCGCAGGCCGGCGTCGCTCCGGTAGCGAACGACCGACCGGCTCCCGCCGAGCAGACCGATCCGGGCGGACCGGTCGAGCCTTTCGACGTGCCGGGTCTCGACGACATTCCCATGGGCGAGGGCGGCAATACGCGGATGCGCGTGCAGGACGGCGAGGTGGTCATCACGACCGAGATCGACGGCGTTCCGGTCGACGTGCGCCTCGGCGACGAAGGATTGCGCATCGGCGACGACGGGATCGAGGCAGCGCGCCGCCGCGCCGAGGAACGGGCGCGCGAGGCGCAGGAACGCGCGGCGGAACGGTTCGAGGAACGACAGCGAAGGTTCGAGGAAGCCTTCGAACGCGAGCTCGAAGAAGCGCCGCGCTAGGCGCGTCAGTCGCCGTCGGGCGATGCCATCAGGATATTCATCACCGCGCTTGCAATAAGGCGGCTACGATCGTCCTGCCAAGCCTCGACGACGAGATTGGCATTGCGCCGCCCCAGCCGCGTGATGCGCGCCTTGGCGAAAGTGCGCTTCATCTTGCCGGCCGACAGGAACTGGACCGTAATATTGATCGGTTTCAGCCGGTGTTCGCGGCGCTGTTCCTTTAGCGCCTCGCGCAGTCCCGCGTAACCCGCGACTTCGAGCAGGCCGCTCGTCGCGCCGCCGTGAAAATGCTGCGGCCGGCCCTCGACCATACTGCCGAAATCGACGGCCAGGACGGGTAGACCGTTCTCGATACGGTCCAGCACGATCCCGAGAGAGCGCGCGTAGGCAGGCAATTCGAGAGCGGGTTCGTCACTCCGGGACACGGCGCGTATCCCCTGCGATCGACATGAAGCAGCCAGCCATGTTGGCGACCGGGTCGGCAGGATCGCCGTCGTGCGCAACACCCCTCACGAACGCGGCGCTGCGGGTCAGACGGTAGCATTCGACGCGCCCGATCACGCCCGTTTCCGCTCGCGCCGGGCGTTGGTAGTCGACCCGCAGGTCGAGCGTCGCGATTGCCTTGAAAACGCCGGTCGTGTTCCAGATCGCCATGCCCGATGCCATGTCGAGCAGACTGATGATCGGCCCGGAGGCAAGGATGTTGCGGCTTTTCTCGCCCAGCAGGTCTTCGCGCCAGGGCAGTTCGAGTTCGACCCAGTCTTCGCCCGCATCCCGGTACTTGAGACCGAGCCAGCCGACATGGCCGTGCTTCAGCATGAACGGCGCCGCGGTTGCGGGATCGAAACGCTGCGGTTCGCTCACCAGGCCGATCCGGTCATGGCGTCGATCGCGCCTTGCAGGATGATCGCGGCGGCATGGCTGTCGATCCGCTTGGCGCGCTTGGCGCGGCTCAGGTCCTGTCCGATCATGTCGCGTTCGGCGCTGGTGGTGGACCAGCGCTCGTCCCACAGCAGGACCGGAAGCGCAAAGGCTTCGTAGAGGTTGCGTGCATAGGCGCGGGTGGCCTGCGCGCGCGGGCCTTCGCTGCCGTCCATATTGCGCGGCAGGCCCATGACGAAGCCCTTGATCGCGCGCGTATCGATCAGCTTCTGGATCGCCTCGCGGTCCTTGCCGAACTTGGCGCGCGGCAGGGTCTTGTCCGCATTGGCGAAGCGCCAGCCGGCATCGCAGATCGCGACGCCGATAGTCTTCGTGCCGAGGTCGAGTGCCATCAAATTGCCGCCGTCGGGCAAGGCGTCCGCGAAATCGCGAGCATTGTCGGACACCGCCGCAAGCATTGTTACGGCGCGACCTGCCAAGCGGCGACGCGCGCCGCGACATCATCCTTCAGCGCGCTCCAGAAAAGCGGTATGTCGTAAACGTGGTAATTGTTGCCCGGCAGAACCGCGCTGCCCATTTCCGGCGGCTCCCCGATCAGCAGTAATCCGCGCTCGTCGCAACGTGCGCCGACATAGCCCGCCTGGAGCGATCCGCTCGACATGTCCTCTTCCGGTACGAGCGTTCCGGGGTTTTCGGTTGCCGGTGCCGTGCCGTTCGCAGCGCCCGTAATCGGGTTGGTGCACAGGATGGCAGTTTCGCCGCGCGGCATCCCGTCGAAGCCGATCGAGGCGCTGTAGGTTTCGAGCAGGGCGGCGGGATCGGCTGGCTCCGCGAAGCTCGACCAGCTGGCGATGCAGCTCGCCTGCTCGCGCGTTTCGCACTGCGGGAAGGGCAGGGCCGCTAGGTCGCGTTCGAGCGAGATTGGCCAACCCACCGGATAGACGGCGGCGATCCGCTCTGCTGCGGGCGTACCGGCGATCTCCTCCTGTAGCAGCGAGATGAGGTGGAGCGCGCCCTGGCTGTGCCCGGCAAGCACGATCGGAAGGTCCGGATCGGTTTCTGCGAGGAAGTAGCGGAAGGCGGCGGCGACGTCCTGATAGGCGGCATCGAGCGCCATCCCGGCTTCCTCGCTGTCGGTCAGGAAGGCGCCGAATGTCGCCTGCCGGTAGCGCGGTACCCAGATTTCCTCGGCATTGCCGAATGGGCTGGCGAGGCCGCGCACGAAGATGCGCGCCACGCGCTGCGATTCGCTGTCGCCGAGCGGAGCGTTCCAGTGCGAACGATCGAGGTAGCTGGTCGGATGGACGAAGAACACGACGTAGCCGCCGTCGGCAGCCTGCCGTTCAGCAGGAGCGGCGGGTGCCTGTTCGCTCGTTGCAGTTTTGTCTTCTTCGCCTTCTGCGCTGACAAATTGCGGCTGCCAGCGCGCCAGCATCTCGCCCTTGCCGGGGCGTACGAACCACATGTCGCTGGCCGCGTAGACGTTCTCGGAAAGCGGTGCCTGCTGCTCGAATTCGGTGGTCGGGACGAAGGCGAGTTCGGTCAGCTCCTGCGACCAGACGCGGAAGACGACGAGTGCGACGATCCCGAGGACGATCAGTCCTGCGACGAGGTAGAGGAATTTGCGCGCCATGATCTTACCGTTGTTATGCCGCCTGCGGCGATGCATCGCGGATGGCGGTTTCGCGCGCTTCCGCGCGCTCTGCCCGGCGTTCCAGCATGACCTTGATCATGGCAAGCAGCGGGTCCGCCAGGAACAGGCCGAGAATGCCGAACAGGATCCCCATGATGAGCTGCGCGGCGAGCACCAATGCCGGCGCGAGATCCACCGTCTTCTTCGCGATCATCGGGATGATGATGTAACCGTCGAACGCTTGGACGAGAGCGTAGACGAAAATCGTGTAGAGGCCCATCTCGACCCCGCCGGAGAAACCGACGAGCACCATCAGGACGCCCGAGACGAAAGCTCCGAGATTGGGGATGAAGGCGAGCAGCGCCGTCAGGATAGCGAGCAGCGCCGCCATCGGAACGCCGTACCAGGCGAGCAGGATGTAGGTGAAAATCCCCTCGAAGACCATGCCGACCAGCCGGCCGGCCATCAGGCGCCGCATGGTGTAGGCCATCCTGTCGGCGGTGATGTGGAATTCCTTACGCCGGTTGCGCGGCAGGATCCATGCGACACCGCGTTCGTAAAGCTGCGGTTCGAGCGCCACGTAGATGCCGATGATAAGGATGAGGAAGATCGTCGCCAGTCCGCCGAAGATGCCGCCGATCGCGCGCGTGACCGTGCCGACGCCGCTCATCACCGTGCCCGAAATGCTGGAAATCTGCGACTGGTCGATTGCGATGCCGCGACTGTTCAGCCATGCGAGCAGGTCCCGGACCTGGGCCTGCACGATCGAAGGCAGCTGCGCCGCCTCGCGCGAAATCTGCGAGCCGGCGAAAAATCCGAGCCACAGGAAGAACGCGACGGTCAGGAGCAGGACGAGACCGACCCGCAGGCCGCGCGGTATCGGCAGAACGCGTTCGAGGAGGCGTGCGCCGCCGTCGATCATCGCGGCGAAGACCATGGCGCCGAAAACCACGAGCAACGGCTGCGCGATGTAGACGGCCAGCACCACCAGACCGATGACGCTCACCCATACCAGCGCCCGCGACGCTTCCGCCCTCAGTTCCGGGCTCTGGATGCGCGAAGGGCTCGAGCGATCGTCCGCTTCTTCGTCGGTCACCGCGTCAGTTCGCCTTTTCGGTCTGCGTTTGCGGCGTGTCGACCTGAGCTGGACGCAGCGTGCTCCATGCGCGGTTCTCACGCAGCGAGGTGAACCAGCTGATCGGGTTCAGATTGGTCGTACCGTCGAGCGAGAAGGTAATGAACTCCGCGCGTCCGCCGATGTTCTCGAGCGGTACCGGACCGCCGAGGCCGCCGCCCACCATCGATAGCGGCGCGCGGCTGTCGGCGGAATGATCGCGGTTGTCGCCCATGACGAACACCGAACCTTCGGGGACCGTGATCTCCGCCATGTCGTCGAGCGGCTGATCGGCGCGGTCGTCGATCACGAGATAGGTCGCCCCGTTGGGCAGCGTCTCGCGCAGCGTCGGCATTTCGCAGACCATCTCCCCCGTTGGTAGGCGCTTGCGCATGCCCTCGTACTCGTATGGGTCGCAGCGCGCGTTGAGGTCGATCGGCAGGCGCACCGGCGGTTCCACTTCCTGCGGAACCGGCTCTCCGTTCAGGATGATCTGTCCGCCGCGAAGAGCGATCCTGTCGCCGGGCAACGCGACCACACGCTTGATGTAATCCTCGTTGCGCTCGGGGTGCGTCGGGATCACGATGTCGCCGTATTCGGGCGTGCTGCCGAAGATGCGCCAGTCGCCGCGCGGGGCGAGGTGGAAGCTGATCGACGCCCAGCTCCACCCGTAGGGATATTTGCTGACGATCAGCCGGTCGCCTTCCATGAGGTTGGGCAACATGGATTCGCTCGGGATGTAGAACGGCTTTGCGATGAAACTGTGAAAGCAGAAGACGGCGAACAGCATCAGGGCGAGCCCGCGCAGCTCGCTGAGCCAGTTGACGGATTCGGATTTGTCGTTTTCCGCGGTGGAGGTGGTTTCGGTCACTGATCGGCTGCCGGAGTTCATGGTTTCGGATGGGCCTCGATAATCACGAACGCCTGAGCCCAGGGGTGATCGTCTGTCAAAGTGAGATGTATCGCCGCCTCATGGCCGTCCGGGGTTATTTCCGCAAGCCGCTTTGCCGCGCCGCCTGTCAGCGCGAGCGTCGGGGCGCCCGATTTCGCATTCACGACACCGATGTCCTTCATGAACACCCCGGCATTGAAACCGGTGCCGACGGCCTTGCTGAACGCTTCCTTGGCAGCGAAGCGTTTCGCATAGGTTCCGGCTGTCGTATAGGGGCGCCGCCGCGCTTTGGCGCGCTCGGTCTCGGTGAATACGCGGTTCTCGAACCGTTCGCCGTAGCGTTCCAGCGAGTTCGCGATGCGCTCGATATTGCACAGGTCGCTGCCGAGGCCGATGATCATAATGCTTTCGCCAATATCGCACCCAGCAGTGCAAGAACCATGTAATGAAGCGCGACTTGCGACACGACCAGACCGTGCGTGACGTCGCCTTTCGCCAGGTTTAACGTCATGTAATAACCGAAGAGCTGGAACAGCGGCCACGCGATCGCGAACTTAAGCAGCAGCCCGGTGTTCACCGCATAGCCGAGCAGCAGCAAGCTCATCAGGAACGGCAGGGCGCCGGCAAGGAAGACGAGTTTCGCTTTGGGGGTAGGGGCAGCCTTCATCAGCGGGCGTCGTCCATGAGTGCGCGCATCCGCCGCACCGCGTGTTCGAGCCCGACGAAGACCGCTTCGCCGACGAGATAATGACCGATGTTGAGCTCGGCGAGCTGCAGGATCGCGGCAATCGGCTGCACGTTCTCGTAGGTGAGCCCGTGGCCGGCATGCGGCTCGATGCCGTTCTTCGCGGCGAGCGCGGCCATATCGGCAACGCGTCTGAGTTCGCGCGCCATGCGCTCGCTGTCTCCGTCTAGATGAGCGTGCGCATACTCGCCGGTATGAAACTCGACCACCGGAGCCTTGAGCCGCAAGGCGGCATCGAGCTGACGCTCGCTGGCTTCGATGAACAGCGAGACGCGGATGCCCTCGTCGGTCAGCCGTGCGACGATCGGTGCGAGGTGATTGTGCTGTCCCGCTGCGTCGAGCCCGCCCTCGGTCGTGCGCTCCTCGCGCTTTTCCGGCACGATGCAGGCGGCATGCGGCTTGTGGCGCAGCGCAATCTCCAGCATTTCCTCGGTCGCGGCCATTTCGAGGTTCAGCGGCAGGTCGGTTGCTTCCTGAATGCGCTTGAGGTCGTCATCGCGGATATGCCGCCGGTCTTCGCGCAGATGCGCGGTGATCCCGTCGCCGCCCACCTGCGCAACGATTTCGGCCGCCCGCACGGGATCGGGGTGGTCGCCGCCGCGCGCGTTACGGATGGTGGCGACGTGATCGATGTTGACGCCTAGGCGCAGCGCCCCGCTCAAAGTTTCCGGCTCCCGGGCTTGGTCACAGGTATCGCAGCCAGGTCGCTCGGCACTTCATCCTCCGCATAGCTTGGGAAATTGATGTCGATCAGGGCGTGAAAGGGCACGCCCAGATCGGCGGAACCGTGAGAGCGGTCGACGAGCGCGCATTCGGCGATAACCTCGCCGCCTTCGGCTTCCGCTGCCGCAATCGCTTCGCGGCTGGAGAGCCCGGTAGTGACGACATCCTCTACCATCAGCAGTTTCTCGCCAGGTTCGATGGTGAAGCCGCGGCGCAGTTCGAACGTGCCGGAGGGGCGCTCGAGGAAGACCGCGTCCTTGCCGAGCACGCGCCCCATCTCGTGAGCGATGATGAGGCCGCCCATCGCAGGCGAGACTACCTTGTCGATCTTTTGCCGTAGATCGCGTGGCAATCTTGCTGCCAGCGCGATCGCTAGGCGGCCCGCCCGGTCGGGGTTCATCAGGACCCGCGCGCACTGCAGGTAATGGCCGCTATGCCTGCCGCTCGACAGCAGGAAATGTCCTTCCAGCAGCGCCCCGGCATCGCGAAATTCTTTGAGCAGGTCTTCGTCGGTCATCGCCAGTCTTTTCATCCATCGGAAATTTCAGCTGCGTCACGCTACGGAAACTTGACGCGGCGCCGCATGCGGCAGAAAATTCTCCTAGAAGCGCTTGAGGCTGCGGGCAAGCGGGCGTATAGGCGCCTTGAATTGCACCCGCATCATACGGCATCGTCCGCGCATTCTGCGCCGTAATCGCCGTGCGATCGGGACGCCAATACGCCTTTCGGCAAGCGGAATCGATCGAGCACAGGATATTTCGAGCCAATGAATTCGTCCAAGTCCATCGCCAGTTTCTTTGCGGCCTTGTTACTCATGCTCGCGCCGCAAGCGGTGTTCGCGCAGGCCAATCCGGCGAATATCGAGCCGATGGCTCCCGAAGCTGCGACCCCGCAGAACGACGTGTCGCCGCTGGTCGGTGCAGGCGAGCGGGGCGATGCGGCCGCGGGTGCCGATGCCTATGTTCCGATGGGCCCGGAAATGATCAAAGGACAGCCGGAATCGGGTGCCTTTGGTTTCCAGGAACAGTATTCGAAGGACGGCCAGTACGCGCTGTGGATGCACAACGCGATCCTGCTGCCGATCATTACCGTTATTAGCCTGTTCGTTCTGGCTCTGCTGCTGTGGGTCATCGTGCGTTACAATCGCAAGTCGCACCCGAAGCCTTCGCGCACGACGCACAATACGCTGATCGAAGTCATCTGGACGGTCGTGCCGGCGCTGATCCTGCTGGTTATCGCTGTTCCCTCGATCCGGTTGCTCGCGAGCCAGTACGAGGCTCCGCCGGCCGACGCGGTCACGATCAAGGCGACCGGCTACCAGTGGTACTGGACCTACACTTACCCCGACAACGGCGATTTCGAGATCATCTCGAACATGATGCCGGAAGACGAGGCGGAAGCTAAGGGCTTCCCGGCGCAGCTCGAAGTGGACAACCGGATGGTCGTTCCCGTCAACACGCCGATCCGCCTGCAGACGACTGCGGCCGACGTGATTCATTCATTCGCGGTTCCGTCCTTGTGGTTCAAGCTCGACGCTGTTCCGGGACGGATTAACGAGCGCATCTTCCAAGTTGAGGAACCGGGCATATATTATGGCCAGTGCTCCGAACTGTGCGGCGCACGTCACGCCTATATGCCGATCGCCGTCGAAGCATTGCCGCGCGACCGGTTCGAGGCATGGGTTCGCGCCCAGGGCGGGACCGTCGGTGATGAGCCTGCGGGCGAAACGGTCGAACTCGGCGAAGGCGCTGAAGCGGCCGACGGTGCAGGCGAAGATGCTGCGGACGGTACCGAAAGCGAAGCCGAAGGTGCCGAGAACGATACAGTAGCAGTTGGAGCGCGCGGCACCGGCCGCCGTTCCTGATAGAGATTAGTTGAAGAGACAGAACCGATGGCCACTACCGCTGACAGTTTCCAGGCTCATACCGAAGACCACGGGCACGCGCATGATGCGGACCACAAGCCGGGCTTCTTCGCCCGGTGGTTCATGTCGACGAACCACAAGGACATCGGTACGCTCTACCTGATCTTCGCGATCTGCGCCGGCATCATCGGCGGCGCGATCTCGGGCGTGATGCGCGCCGAGCTTGCCGAACCGGGCATCCAGGTCCTGAATTCGGTCACGCCGTTCATTGGCGTCGGCGATGCCGATCTCAACGCGGCGCTGCATCACTGGAACGTGTTGATCACGGCGCACGGCCTGATCATGGTTTTCTTCATGGTCATGCCGGCGATGATCGGCGGCTTCGGCAACTGGTTCGTACCGCTGATGATCGGCGCGCCGGACATGGCGTTCCCGCGCATGAACAACATCTCGTTCTGGCTGACGGTCGCCGGCTTCCTGAGCCTGATGTTCTCCATGTTCGTACCCGGCGGGCCGAGCGGCCTCGGCGCAGGTACAGGCTGGACGGTCTACGCACCGCTGTCGACCGACGTCGGCTCGCCAGGACCCGCAGTCGATTTCGCGATCTTCTCGCTTCACCTTGCTGGTGCTGGCTCGATCCTCGGCGCGACGAACTTCATCACCACCATCTTCAACATGCGCGCACCGGGCATGACGCTGCACAAGATGCCGCTGTTCGTGTGGTCGGTGCTCGTCACGGCGTTCCTGCTGCTGCTCGCTCTGCCGGTACTGGCGGCTGCGATCACCATGCTGCTGACCGACCGCAACTTCGGCACGACGTTCTTCAACGCTTCGGGCGGCGGCGATCCGATCCTGTACCAACACCTGTTCTGGTTCTTCGGTCACCCGGAAGTCTACATCATGATTCTGCCGGGCTTCGGCATGATCAGTCAGATCGTGGCGACCTTCAGCCGCAAGCCCGTGTTCGGCTATCTAGGCATGGCCTACGCCATGGTCGCGATCGGCGTGGTCGGCTTCGTCGTCTGGGCGCACCACATGTTCACCGTCGGCCTCGACGTGAACACGAAGATGTACTTCACCGCCGCGACGATGGTCATCGCCGTGCCGACCGGCGTGAAGATCTTCAGCTGGGTCGCGACGATGTGGGGCGGCAGCCTCGAGTTCAAGTCGCCGATGGTCTGGGCGCTGGGCTTCATCTTTCTGTTCACCGTGGGCGGCGTGACCGGCGTCGTGCTCGCCAACGGCGGGATCGACGACAACCTCCACGACACCTATTACGTGGTGGCGCACTTCCACTACGTGCTGTCGATGGGCGCGGTCTTCTCGCTGTTCGCGGGTTGGTACTACTGGTTCCCGAAGATCAGTGGCAAGATGCACAGCGAATTCCTCGCGCACCTGCACTTCTGGGTGTTCTTCGTCGGCGTGAACGTGATCTTCTTCCCGCAGCACTTCCTCGGAATGCAGGGGATGCCGCGCCGTTATCCGGACTACGCTGAAGCGTTCACCTACTGGAACGAGATTTCGTCCTACGGCTACATCATCATGGCTGCGTCGATGGTGATCTTCTTCGTCAACGTGTTCTACGCGCTGGCCGCAGGCAAGAAGGCGCCGGCGAACTACTGGGGCGAAGGCGCGACGACGCTCGAATGGACGCTGTCGAGCCCGCCGCCGTATCACCAGTTCGAAACGCTGCCCGTGATCGAGGAGCATCACGACTACCATAACCACCTGCCGCGTTCGGACGAACCGGCACGGGCTTGACCGAAGCGCCGGGGGATCGGGCGGCCCGCGCGGCCTTCTGTATCCCTCTCCCGCGGGGGTGGTGGCAGCCAAGCGCGACCGGGCTGCGGCATTCGATGATGCGGCAGCCGGCGCAATGAAGGAACCCAGGAACCGGCCGAGCGCCGGAGACAATGCAATGTTGACCGCGATTTCTCCCACGCTACCGGCCGACTGGCGCGATTTCTTCGCGCTGACGAAACCACGCGTGATGACGCTGGTGATCTTCACCGGCATTTGCGGGATGATTGCCGCGCCCGGCACCATCCACCCGGTCCTCGGATTTACCGCCATCCTGTGCATCGCGCTCGGCGCAGGCGGTGCAGCTGCACTCAACCAGTGGTGGGAAGCCGATCTCGACCGCGGAATGAAGCGCACGGCGAAGCGCCCGCTACCCGAAGGGCGCCTGCGCCGCGAGGATGCGCGCGACTTCGGCATTCTGCTTTCCGCAACGTCCGTCGGGGTAATGGGCCTCGCGATCGGGTGGCTTGCCGCTGCCATCCTGGCGCTGTCGATCGTCTATTACGCGGTTGTCTACACCATTTGGCTGAAGCCGCGGACGCCGCAGAACATCGTCATCGGCGGCGGCGCGGGAGCATTCCCGCCCCTGATCGGCTGGATCGCCGTCACCGGCGAGATAACGGCAATGCCGATCCTGCTGTTCGCGATCATCTTCTTTTGGACGCCGCCACACTTCTGGGCGCTCGCGCTGTTCGTGAAGAGCGACTACGCGAAAGTCGGCATTCCCATGATGCCGGTCGTACGCGGCGAGGCTTCTACCCGTCGGCAGATCGTTCTCTATGCCGCTCTGCTGGTACCGATTGCGGCTGCCCCTTGGTTCATCGGCGGGACCGGCGTGATCTACGGCGGCGCGGCCCTTGTCCTGTCGCTCGCGTTCCTGGCCCTGTCCATACCGGTGGGGCTGCGAACATCGGGCGAAGGCGATACGATGCGGCCCGAGAAGCGCCTGTTCGCCTTCAGCATCGTTTACCTCTTCGCCCTGTTCGCGGCGCTGGTTCTCGACCGCGTCGCGGCCAACCACGGATTACTGTCATGACGCCTGAGGAAGAGCGCGAATACAAGCGGCGCCGCAAGAGCCGGAACCTCGTGGTCGGGGTGGTTCTGCTCGCCTTCGTCGTGCTGTTCTACGCGATCACCATCGTGCGGATGGGGGACTGAACGGCCATGGACGCTAATATCCGCACGGGTTTGATGGCCGCGGGCATGGCGGCAGGGATGCTTGGCCTCGGCTATGCCGCAGTGCCGCTCTACGACATGTTCTGCCGCGTCACCGGGTTCGGCGGGACGACGCAGGTCGCCAGCGAGGCAGATGCGGACCTCGCCGCCGCGTTCGCGAAGTCGAGCGGCACGCGCACTATTTCGATCCGCTTTGACGGGAATGTCGCGCGGGACGTGCCTTGGCGCTTCAAGCCCGAGTATCCGACCGATACGGTCCAGATCGGCGAGCGCGACATGGCGTTCTATACCGCGCGCAACGACAGCGACATCCCGATCACAGGCACGGCCAGCTTCAACGTCGAACCCGAGTATACCGGCAAATACTTCAACAAGGTGCAGTGCTTCTGCTTCACCGAGCAGACGCTTCAACCGGGGCAGGAAGTCCGCATGCCGGTGCTGTTCTACGTCGATCCCGCGATCCTCGAGGACGAGAACGCGAAGGACGTCGAACAGATCACTCTGAGCTACACCTTTCACCGCACCGAGGATGCCGAGGCGGAAGCCGCCTCTTAACTTACTGGACCCCGCACGAAACGCTGTTTAAGGGCGGGGCGAACACCAACAGGACGCATGGACAATGGCTGGCAACGTCAATCACGAATATCACATTCTCCCGCCTGATATCTGGCCTTTTGTCGGATCGTTTTCCGCGCTGACGTTCACCACCGGCATGGTGTTCTACATGAACGAAATGGCCAATGCCTGGCTGATTCTCGGGCTCGGTGTCGCCGGTCTGATCGCGACGTTCTTCGCTTGGTTCTCGAACATCGTGAAGGAAGCCGAGCGCGGCGACCATACGCCAGTCGTGCAGCTTCACATGCGCTACGGCATGATCCTGTTCATCGCGTCCGAAGTGATGTTCTTCGTCGGATGGTTCTGGAGCTGGTTCGACTTTTCCCTGTTCCCGAGCGAGATCAACGAGATCATCGGCGGAACATTCCCGCCGGTCGCGATCGAGGCCGTGATCAATCCGTTCGAACTGCCGCTTCTCAACACGCTGATCCTGCTGTGTTCGGGCACCACGGTCACCTGGGCGCACCACTCGCTGATCCACGGCGACCGGGACGGCCTCAAGAAGGGCCTGTGGGCGACGGTCATCCTCGGCGCGGTATTCACCTGCATTCAGGCGTATGAATATGCGCATGCTCCGTTCGAGTTCGGCGGCAATACGTACAGCTCGGCCTTCTACATGGCGACGGGCTTCCACGGCTTCCACGTCCTCGTCGGTACGATCTTCCTGATCGTCTGCCTTGTGCGGACCTACAAGGGCCACTTTACGCCGCGCCAGCATTTCGGCTTCGAAGCGGCAGCGTGGTACTGGCACTTCGTCGACGTGGTATGGCTGTTCCTGTTCATCGTCGTCTACGTCTGGGGCAGCGCGGGCGTCGCTTACCACTGATGCCGGCAGGCGAAACACCGCCAGAACGCAAGGGGCAGCCATCCATCGCGGAGGCTGCCCTTTTCGGTTGCTGTCCGCGCTGCGAGGCTCGTACCCTCTTCGCGGGGCCGGTGAAGTTCTCGGAGAGATGCCGCGCCTGCGGGCTCGACTTCAGCCGTTTCAATGTCGGTGACGGACCGGCGGCATTCCTCACGCTCATCATCGGCGGCATTCTGATCGGGCTGGCGCTATGGCTCGATATCGCGGTTCGTCCGCCGCTATGGGTCCATGCGCTGATCTGGACGCCGCTCACCATCCTTTCGGTGCTCGGCGGGCTGCGGGTAGCGAAAGCGCTGCTGCTTATCAGCGAGTATCGCAACTCGGCGGGCGAAGCGGCCTCCCCGTCCTCGCGCTCGGACGATACGCCGTGAGCCGAAGCTTCCCCATCGGCGCGACCATCATCGTGGTCGCCGCGTGCCTCATCATGCTTGGCCTCGGCGTCTGGCAACTGGCGCGCGCGGAAGAGAAGGAGGCGCTTATCGCGACGGCGCTCGCAGCGCAGCAGATGCGCGAAGAGGCCGCATGGCCCGATACCGAGGAAGAGGCGGAAGCGGCGCTCTACCGCCGGACCTCGCTGACCTGTTCGCGCGTCGCCGCCTATGGTGCGGTTGCCGGCACGCGGGAAGACGGGGCGAAGGGTTGGGCGCAGAGAGCCACCTGTATCGATAATTCCGGGCGCGAGTTCATTGCCGATATCGGATGGTCGCGCGCGCCGCAGCAACCGGACTGGAACGGCGGGGCGCTGCTCGGCGTAATCGCACCGGGGCCGCGCCTCGTCGCCGATCCGCCGATCATCGGCCTTGAGCCGCTCGCGCTGCCCGATCCGCGCGAGCTTCCCAACAACCACGTCGCCTACGCGGTCCAGTGGTTCATCTTCGCTATCGTCGCTTTCGTGATCTACGTCATTTCGCTGCGCCGGCGGAACAGGTCAGATTGATACGCGCAAAGCCGCGCTCGCTTGCGGCAGGCATCCGGCGGGGCTAACCGCCTAGCCGCGATGGATTATATCTCGACCAGAGGCGGCGCGGAGCCGCTCGACTTCGAAGGCGTCACGCTGGCCGGGCTGGCGAGCGACGGCGGCCTGTTCCTGCCGCGTGAATGGCCGCAGTTCTCCGAAGGCGAGATCGCGGCGATGGCGGGCCTCCCCTACGCCGAACTCGCGGCGCTGGTCATGCAGCCCTTCGTCGGCACCAGCCTCACCGAAGACGAATTGCTCGAGCTATGCCGCGAAGCCTACGGCCGCTTCGCCCACGATGCGGTGACGCCGCTCGTGCAGTTAAATGAGCAGCACTGGCTGCTCGAACTGTTCCACGGACCGACGCTGGCGTTCAAGGACGTCGCGCTGCAACTGCTCGGCCTGCTGTTCGAGAAATTTCTTGCCCGCCGCGGAGAGAAACTGACCATCGTCGGTGCTACCAGCGGCGATACGGGGTCCGCGGCCATAGACGCCGTGGCAGGGCGGGAGGGCATCGATATCTTCATGCTGCATCCCTCGGGCCGGATCTCGGACGTCCAGCGGCGGCAGATGACGACGGTACGCGCGCCCAATGTCCACAACATCGCGATAGGTGGCAGCTTCGACGACGCGCAGGCGATGGTGAAGCGCATGTTCGGCGACGAGGAACTGACCGCGCGCTTCCGTATCGGCGCGGTCAATTCGATCAACTGGGCCCGGTTGATGGCGCAGGTCGTCTACTACTTCGCGGCCGCCTTGCAACTCGGGGCGCCGCACCGAAAGATCGCCTTTAGCGTACCGACCGGCAATTTCGGCGACGTTTTCGCGGGCTATGTCGCGGCGAAGATGGGCCTGCCGATCGAGCGGCTCGTGGTCGCGACCAACGTCAACGACATCCTGCACCGCGCTCTGTCCGACGGGGACTATTCCGCGGCGAGCGTAACTGCGACCACTGCGCCGTCGATGGATATCCAGGTCAGCAGCAATTTCGAGCGGCTGCTGTTCGACTGCGGCGGGCGCGACGGCGCTGCCATGGCCGAGCAGATGCGCGGCTTCGACACCACGAAAGCGATGCGGCTGACCGATCTCCAGCGCACCGGCGCGGCGGGTCTGCTCACGAGCGCGCGGGCCGACGAGGTGGAGATGGCGCAGGCGATGCGCTGGGCGTGCGAGAATACGGGCCAGGTTATCGACCCGCACACCGCCATCGGGCTTCACGCCGCGCGGCTGCAGGATTTGCCGCGGGCGGTTCCCATCGTGACGCTCGCCACCGCGCACCCATCGAAGTTCCGCGATCCGGTAGAACAGGCGACCGGGACGCGCCCCTCGCTTCCGCCGCGCGTCGGAGACCTCTTTGCGCGTGAGGAAAGCTGCGACGAGCTTCCCGGCGACTACGACGCGGTGAAGGCGCATATCATGGCCAACGCGACCCGGTCGGCAAGCTGATGGCGGAGCTGGTCCAGCAGCCTGCGTTGATGGTCGGCGAGGGGTGGGACGGCTACCGCTTGCTCGACAGCGGCGGCGGGCGCAAATGGGAATCGTTCGGCGGCCACCGCTTCATCCGTCCCGAACCGCAAGCGATGTGGAGCCCGCGCGAGGCGGACTGGGACGCAGCCAGCGAGTTCATCCCTGGCAGCGACGAAGACGGCGGCGGGCGCTGGACCGACGCGCCCTCGCTTCCGGCGGAGGGATGGCCGGTAAGCTGGAAAGACGTCACCTTCACCGCGCAGCCGACCCCCTTCCGGCACTTGCAGTTCTTCCCTGATATGGCGCCGGTGTGGGACTGGATGCGCGAGCGGCTTGCCGGTTTGAGCGAGGCGCAGACGCTCAACATGTTCGGCTACACCGGCGTCGGCTCGCTGGCGCTTAGCGAAAGCGGCCCGGTCGTCCATGTCGATGCCTCGAAGAAATCGGTGGCACAGGCGCGCGAGAATGCGGCGCTGTCGGACATGGAGGACCGTCCGATCCGCTGGCTCATCGACGATGCGGCGAAGTTCGCGGCGCGCGAGGTTCGGCGCGGGCGGCGCTACGACGGGATCATCCTCGACCCGCCCAAGTTCGGACGCGGTCCCAACGGCGAGACCTGGCGGATAGAAGAGGGTTTGCCCGGCCTTTTGCGCGATTGCCGCGCTCTGCTCGATAGCGAAAGCCGCTTCCTGTTCCTGACGGTCTACGCGGTGCGCCTGTCCTCGCTGGCGCTAGGCGGATTGCTCGAGGAAATCTGCGCCGATCTTCCCGGCACGATCGAGCATGGCGACCTCGCGGTGCGCGAGAGCGGCGAGGGCGGACGCCTGCTTCCGACCGCAATATTCGCACGCTGGTCGAATGACGGCTAGGACGGAGGCGATGAGCGATTCCCTAACCCTCACCGTCGCCGATCTGGAAACGAACGTGCTGACGGGCATCTATTCGGAAGAGACCGGCAAGCCGCAGCCGCTGCGGATCACCGTGTCCGCCGAACTGCGCGTGGCAAAACACTACGCGCCCGATACTCCGCTTGAGGAAAGCAAGAACTACATGGATCTCCGCGACGCGGCACTGAATTTGCCGGAAGGGGTGCATTTCAAGTTGATCGAGGCGGTGGGCGACCACATCTGCGATACGTTGATGGAACAAGACGACCGCATTTCCGCAGTCACGGTGAAGATCGTGAAGCTCGCCATTGCCGAGGCGAACGAGCAAATCGGCATGACGCTGCGGCGGGAACGCGGCTGAGGTGAAGCAGACGCGCCTCGATATTGGCGAACTGCCTGAAGCGCCGGTCGCTGCGACGGAGGCGTTCTACGCTGCGTGGCCTGCGCGCATATCGGACGCGCTCGATACTGCGGAGGCAGTAGTCCTCGTCCTGCCGCCTGCCGATCACACGCACCACGACTGGCGGCTTGGCGCAGTGCGCAGCCTTGCGCGGCAGCACGCGCCGAAGCGGGTCAACATGACCGCTGGGTCGGTTGCCGAAGCGGTCGACGGGATCGCCGACTACTTGGCAGCCGCACCGGGCGTCACCGGACAGTACCTGCCCGCGCGCGAAAACGAGGCCGCCGCGGCATGAGCGGAGAGACCGATCTCCAGACCCGCCCGATGGTCGACCAGTTCGCGCGGCGGATCACCTATCTGCGGCTGTCAGTCACCGACCGCTGCGACCTGCGCTGCACCTATTGCATGCCCGAAAAGATGCGCTTTCTGCCGAAGCGCGAGGTGCTTTCGCTCGAGGAACTGGAGCGGCTCGCCACCGCCTTCATCGCGCGCGGCGTTACCAAGATCCGCCTGACCGGCGGCGAACCGCTGGTGCGGCGCGACATGATGGAACTGGTTCGCCGGCTCGGCACGCGGATCGGCGACGAGCTCGACGAACTGACGCTGACGACCAACGCCACGCAGCTGGCCGATCATGCCGGCGCGCTGGCGGATGCGGGGGTGAAGCGTATCAACGTGTCGCTAGATACCCGCGATCCTGAGCTGTTCGCGAAGCTGACCCGGCGCGACGCCCTGCCGCGCGTGCTGCAAGGAATTGCCGCTGCCAAGGCTGCCGGGCTGAAGGTCAAGCTCAACACCGTCGCGCTGAAGGGCACGAACGAAGGCGAACTGCCCGAACTCATCCGCTGGGCGCATGGCGAGGGGCATTCGGTCACGCTGATCGAGGTGATGCCGCTGGGCGAAGTCGACGGCGACCGGCTCGATCACTACCTCCCGCTCGACGCGGTCCGCCGCGATCTGGAGCAGCGCTGGACACTGACGCCGAGCACGCACCGCACCGGCGGTCCGGCGCGCTATGTCGATATCACCGAGACCGGCGGACGGCTCGGCTTCATCACGCCGCTGACGAGCAATTTCTGCGCCGGCTGCAACCGGATGCGGGTCACTACGACGGGGCAGCTCTATCCCTGCCTGGGTGGCGGTGAGCAGGTCGATCTGCGCGCCGCGATGCGCTCCGAAACGCCTGACGCGGCACTCGAAGAGGCGATGAACCGCGCGCTGGCGATCAAGCCGGAGAAGCATCACTTCCGTATCGATGCGGCAGGGCAGGAACCGGCGCAGCCGCGCCACATGTCGGTAACGGGGGGCTGACGTGATCCGCCTCGTCTATCTGGGCAAGCTGGCCGATCTGGCGATGAACGACACGGCCGAAGTCGCGGGACCGCTCGACTGGAATAGCTTGCTCGCTGCCGTTCCGGAGGCGGTCGCCGCGCAGCTCGGCGAAGAAAGGGTCCACATTGCGGTCAACGGCGCGGTGCTGACCGACAGATGTTCGCTCACCGCACAGGACGGCGACGAGATCGCGCTGCTTCCGCCGGTCAGCGGTGGCTAGGCTCTCGCTTGATAACCCGCGCGACGTGCGGCTGCTGGACAAGGGCCTCTCCGTCGGGGAAGCGCTTGCCGCCTTTTCCGCGACCTACGAACGCGCGGGCGCTATCGCCAGCTTCCTTGGCAAGACACGCGACGACGGGGGGACGCAGGCGCTCGAACTAACGCATTACGAACCACTGACCCTGCCGGGCATGGAGCGGCTTGCAGACGAGGCACGCGCGCGGTTCGCGCTCGACGGCGTGCTCGTCTGGCACCGGGTCGGCGTGATGACGCCGCCGCAGCCGATCGTGCTGGTGGCCGCCGCCGCCCCGCATCGCCGCGCCGCCTTCGACGCGGTGGATTTCCTGATGGACCATCTCAAAAGCGCGAGCTGGCTGTGGAAGCGGGAGAAGCGCGGGGGCGAATGGCGCTGGATCGAACCGCGCGCCGACGATCACGACGCGCTCGCTCGCTGGAAGGCGGACTAGCGTAGTTCGGCGAGGATCGCGTCCTCTTCGGCCACCAGTGCCTCGACCTCTTGCCTCAACTCAGCAACAGCTTCGACCGGTTCGAGCGCGATCGCACGCTCGACCAGCAGCTTGTCGAGATCGACGAGCGAAACGGCGGTGGTGGACCGGGCCGATTCGAGGCTTGCCAGCGCAACTTCGGCTGCGGCGCCGGCGTTCGTCGCGATACTTGCGCTGCCGCCCGCACGAACGCGTTGCCGCGCAGCCGGAACCTCGGCCATGAAAGCCTGATGAGCGGCACGTGCCTGTTCGCCGATCTGCGCAAGGCGCTGGACGAAGTCAGCGGGCAGCGGCGGAGCGGGCGCGGGCGCTTCGTCTGCCGGGGCGGGGTCCATCGAGCCGCTGGCGCGCTCGGCGTCGCGAATCGCGAGGCTCGGATAATCGCCCGATGTGCTGGCGCAGGCCGAGGCGAGCAGCGCAAGGCAGGTTGCGGCGGCGAAATGAGGAAAACGGTAGATGCGCTTCATGGCCCGCCCGCCATAGCATTCCGCCGCTTTCCCGCTAGTGCCTTGCAAGGCACTAGCGCAAAAAAGGGCGGGGGCGCCGTTGACTTGAAGCTACGTATCGCTTAACGGCACCCTTCTTTCGAGGCGGCTGCGCATGCGCGGCATGGCTCGGCGCGTGGTTTCAGACCGAAGCCGCCAAACATTTTAGATTGAGAGTGAATTCAGCATGTTCGCAGTTGTGCGCACGGGTGGCAAGCAATACCGGGTTGCCGCCGGAGACAAGATCGCAATCGAGAGAATCGCAGGCGAAGCCGGCGACACGGTGAAGCTGGGCGACGTCCTGCTCGCAGGTGAGGGCGAAACGCTGTCCGATGCCGGCAAGGTTACGGTATCGGCAGAAATCATCGCGCAGGCGAAGAGCGAGAAGGTCACGGTCTTCAAGAAGCGCCGCCGTCACAACTACCGCCGCAAGGCCGGTCACCGGCAGCAGATGACGCTTCTGCGCATCACGCAGGTCGGCGACAGCAAGGCCGAGAAGAAGGCTGCACCGGCCAAGGAAGCCGCTCCGACCGAGACCAAGGCTGCCGATCAGAAGCCTGCCGAAACGAAGTCCGCTCCTGCGGCCGAGAAGAAGCCTGCTACGAAGAAGGCTCCGGCCAAGAAGGCAGAAGCTGGCGGCGACGAAGCGACCGCGAAGAAGGCAGCTCCGAAGAAGACCGCCGCCACGAAGAAGGCTGCGGACAAGACCGACGAAGCGAAGAAGTAAGGTAACGAACGATGGCACATAAAAAAGCAGGCGGTTCATCCCGCAACGGTCGCGATTCGGCAGGTCGCCGCCTTGGTGTGAAGAAGTTCGGCAGCCAGGAAGTCGTTCCGGGCAACATCATCGTGCGCCAGCGCGGCACGAAGTTCTATCCGGGCGTCAATGTCGGCATGGGCAAGGACCACACGCTCTTCGCTCTCGAAGGCGGCATCGTGCGATTCCATAAAGGCAAGCTCGGCCGTAAATTCGTGTCCGTGGACATGATGGCGGACGCAGCCGAATAACCGGACGACTCACGAACAGGGCCGTCCACCGGATGGCCCCGCCGAGCTAATGATTTCGGCGTTTCGAGGGAGAAGGGGCCACTCCGACAGAGGGGCCGCTTCTCCCTCGACGCATTTAAGACGCTCCCTCGCAATGAAACGGTCACTCGGCGACGCTACGGCGCGGCTGAAAAGAATGACCGGGAAGGAGTGCGAGATGTTTTACAAGAGCGAGCGGCTGTTCCTGCGGCCCGTCTTTGCCGAGGACTGGCAGGCGATCTACCGCGGCATCGCCGAGGAACAGGTCGTGCGCAACCTTGCGACCGCGCCGTGGCCCTACCGTGAGGAAGACGCGCAGGCCTTCGTGGCGCTGAAGCGCGATCCCATGCTTCCGAATTTTTCGGTACTGCTTCCCGGTAGCGGGCTGATCGGACAGGCCGGCCTCGGGATCGAGCCCGTCAGCGGCGACGTCCAGATCGGCTACTGGATCGCGCGGCCGTTCTGGGGACGGGGCTTCGCTGCGGAAGCCGCTCGCGGCGTGATCGAAGTGGCGCGCAGCATCGGCCATCGGCACCTGGTGGCCTCGCACTTTCTCGACAATCCAGCCTCGGGCAGGGTTCTCGAAAAGGCCGGCTTCACGAAGACCGGCACAATCCGGCCCGGCTTCAGCCTCGCGCGCGGGCGCGAAGACCCGGTCGCAGATTACGCGATCGACCTCGCCGCTGCTCATGCTTCGGAAGAGGACGTGCGACTTACACTCGAAGACTATCCCCGCGCCGCCTGAACCGGCGGCTCGGTAGAGATGCTCACTCCGCGGGCATTACCGCGTCGGGAAAGTCGCTTTCGTACTTCGCGATCAGCTTGCGGTCGTCGTGGTCCCACGGGTGGAAGCCCGGCTTGAAATAGGCGAGCCATGCGGGGAAGATGCGGCGCACGACGCCCGGCGACACGGTAAGGTATTTGAACATACCCCAGCGCGCGCGCCAGCCGGTGATGCCGTCCTGCCGCAGGAGCATCATCGCGTCGATCCAGCGGTTCTTGAAGAAACGCATCGTCACCATCAGCATCACGAGACTGCGTACGCGCCAGCGGCGCCACGCGCTCCAGTTCTTGGTCGCGTGCAGCCAGGTGTCGTATGCGACGCCCTTGTGCTCGATCTCCTCGACCGCGTGCCAGCGCCACATATCGCGCACTTCCGGATCCGAATCGGCGAAGTGCTGCGGGTTGGCGAGGAACTCGTGCGCCATCATGGCGGTGTAATGCTCAAGCGCCATGGTCACCGCGAGGTTCGCGATCGGCGGCCGGTTCTTGGTGAGGGCAAGAAGCTGCTCGGTACGCTTGTCGATCGCCTTGATGTCGTAGCCGCGTTCCTCCGCGAGCCGGTTGAAGGCGATGTGCTCGCGCGTGTGATTGATTTCCTGCTTCACGAAAGCGCGGATTTCCTCGGCCAGCTTGGGCGGTGCACCTTCGCGGTGCGCCTTCACCGCTTCGATGAAGAAAGCCTCGCCGCGCGGAAAGGTCGCGGACAGCGCATTATGCCATGCCGTGCCGAAGGGTTCGCCCGCCCACCAGCGTTCCGGCTGCGAATCGCGATTGAAGCGTTCGTCACGGATCGTGATGGTAAGATCGTCCGGCGTATGCGGCGACATCTTGCCGCTGCGGGGGTTTACCGAAAGGGTGTCCTGGTTGATCGGAGCGTTCATTTCTCTTCCTTACTGACATCTATGTAAGTAAAGTGTTAAGGCCCGATGTCAAGCATCTGCGCATTACCGGCGAAGGTCCGCGGCTTGCACAACCGCGCCGCGGAAACTACGCACGAAGCCAAGGAAGGAGCTGCCCGCAAACCGATGGCGACCCGTAAACGTCTGTCCCCCGAAGAATCGCGCACTGCCGCGCTTACGGCCGCGCGCGGTCTGCTGATGGAAGCGGGGCCGCAGGCGGTTACACTAAAGGCGGTCGCCGGGCGCATCGGGCGTACACACGCCAATCTCCTGCATCATTTCGGCTCGGCCGCGGGTCTGCAGAAGGCGCTCGCCGCGCATCTCGCCAAGGCCGTGTGCCACACGATCCGCGATGCCGTGACGGCGAGCCGGGCCGGGCTCGGCAGTCCGCGGGAAGTCGTGGACCTCGCCTTCGACGCGTTCGACCGAGAGGGGGCAGGCGCGCTCGCCAGCTGGATGCTGCTGACGGGGAACGAGGATGCGCTCGATCCCATCGTCGAGACGATCCATGAACTGGTCGACGAGATCGCGCCCGCAGAATCGGGCCATGAAGAGGTTTCACGCGTTCACGAGGAGACGCTGACGCTCGTGCTGCTGGCACTGGGCGATGCGCTGATGGGCGCGCAGCTTTCGCGCTCGCTAAAACTGCGCCGCGATACGGCGCGTGTCAGGGCGGAGCAGATGCTCGCCGATTCGATCCAGAAGGTCAATCCGCTGGCTTAGCCTGCAGCGACTTCGCCTGCCAATCGGGCAGCGCGTCGGGGTCGAGGTCGGCAACACGCAGGTGATCGACGGCCTTGTCCAACTCCGAATAGGCGACTTTCTGCCGCTTCTCTTCCGACTGCGCTAGCGGCACGACCACCAGCCGCCGGTTGACTTTCTGCCGCCAGTTCATGCGCGCGGTGTTTTCCTGCCCGACGTAGCAGCCCTTCTCGAAGCTGACCCCGCCGAGTTCGACCGCGTTCGTTTCCAACCACAAAATGTCGCCGAGTTCGGCGCGGCCTTCGGGCACGCCGAGCGACAACCGGTGCTTCAGCCATTCCGCGTCCGCCGCCTCGTCATTCTCGGAGACCGGCGACAGCCAGCGCTCACCGAGGCCCGGGTGCCGCGGATCGGGCGCACCGCCGTCGCCGAGTTGCTTCTGCCAGTAGACGCCGAGCTTCTCGTCCACCGCAATCTCGATCCCGCGCCGAAGCCGGTAGAGCGAGAGCTTCTTGACCAGTTCGTCCGCCGCGTCGGCTTCGCAATCGAGCAGCAGCTCGATCTCGCCCGCCGGCCAGACGATGAAATCGAACAGCGTCTTGCCCTGCGGCGAGAGCAGCCCGGCCCACACCGGCAGTCTTCCCTTCACGTCGCTCGTGACCAGGCCTTGCAGGAAATCGGCGACGTTTTCCTTCTCGTCTTTGGGCGAGAGGCGGATGATGGCGCGGCTAAACAGGCGGCTTTCGGTCATGCTTTCTCCAGTCGGCGGACGATGGCATCGGCGAGGCGGGGGCCGAGTTCCGGCCCTTGTACCGGGAAGAGATAGGGTTCGATCAGCTCGGCTTCCATGAGAAAGAGGCCGCCGTCTTCGCCGCGCACCATGTCGATGCGGGCGTAGAGGGGCGGATGGAAGGGCAGGGCGTTCACCACTTTCTCCGCGGATTCGGCGTCAGCATCGTTCGGGGAAGCCACGCTTTCCGTGCCGCCGTAAGACGACTGGATTCGGTAATCGCCCGCTGCCGCGCGTTTGACGAGCGTGTGCGACAGCACACCGTCGATGAAGATGAAGGAATATTCGCCTTCCTCGGCGATGGAGGGAAGGAACGGCTGGATGAGGGCGGGGCGGTCCATGGTGAAGTCGTGCGCGGCAGGGTCCGCCTTGTGGATGAGGCTCTGCCCTTCCCCGCCTGCGCCGATCCGCCGCTTCACCACGATCCGGTCGGTTTCGAAGTCCTCGAAAGCCGCGGCGAGGTCGTCCGGTCCGGCGTTGTCCGCCCAGTGCGTCGGGATGGTCGGCACGCCGCGTTCGGCCAGTTCGCGCAGATATCCCTTGTCCATGTTCCAGCGCACGACCGTCGCCGGGTTGAAGACGGCGGCTCCTGCTTCTTCCAGCGCTTCGAGGCGCTGCGCGAACTCGGCCGCATGGTCCTGGTAATCCCACGCCGTTCCAAGCAGGATCGCGTCCGCTCCGGCGAAATCCTCGATTGGCGCGCGCCAGTCCAGTTCCTCGGCCTTAAGGTCGTGTGCGGCCAGCCCCTCCTGCAAGGCTGCAAGCTGGTAGTCGTGCTCGAACGCATCGGGGCGGCGCTGCGGCGCGTCCGTCAACGTGTTGTGACAGGCGAGAAAGATGATCCGGGTCATGGCCCCGCCCTAACGCGGTGCGCGGGAAAAGGCCAAGCATGAGAGCGTTGGCGGCTGACATTCGTGCGCCTGCGCATTAGGACGCTGGGCATGGACACGATCACCATCCGCCGCCCCGACGACTGGCACCTGCATTTGCGCGACGGTGCGACAATGGCGGCCGTCTTGCCGTTTACCGCACGCCAGTTCGCCCGCGCGATCGTCATGCCCAACCTTGCGCCTCCGGTGACGAGCGTGGACGCGGCGCGCGCCTACCGCGAGCGGATCGTGGCCGCCTTGCCGGACGACGCGGAGTTCACGCCGCTCATGACCTGCTACCTTACCGACGACACCCAGCCGGGGGAAGTTGCGCGCGGGTTCGAGGAAGGCGTGTTCACCGCAGCGAAGCTCTATCCCGCCAATGCCACGACCAACTCCGCGCACGGCGTCAGCGAGGTCCGGCATCTCGATCCGGTCTTCGCCTGCATGGCAGAGATCGGAATGCCGCTGCTGGTGCACGGCGAGGTAACCGACAGCGACGTCGATATCTTCGACCGGGAAGCGGTCTTCATCGAGCGGGTGCTCGCACCGCTGGTCGAGCGGCATCCGGCGCTGAAGCTCGTGTTCGAGCATATCACGACCGAAGACGCGGTGTGCTTCGTCGAAAGCGCGGGCGTCAATGTTGGCGCGACCATCACGCCGCAGCATCTCGAAATCAACCGCAACGCGATCTTTGCCGGCGGCATCCGGCCGCACGCCTATTGCCTGCCGGTCGCCAAGCGGGAGAAGCACCGGCTGGCTCTGCGCAAGGCCGCGACCTCGGGCAGCCCGAAGTATTTCCTCGGCACCGACAGCGCGCCGCATCACCGGCATTTGAAGGAAACATCGTGCGGCTGCGCGGGCATCTTCAACGCGCCGCATGCGCTCGAAGTCTATGCGAGCGTCTTCGAAGAGGAAAACGCGCTGGACCGCCTCGAAGCCTTCGCGTCCGAAAACGGACCGCGCTTTTACGGACTGCCGCTCAACGAAGGCACAGCGACGCTGGTGCGCGAAGACGTCACGGTCGCGGAGGAGGTGTCGGGTGGCGAAGCGCCGATCGTGCCTTACCGGGCGGGCGAGACACTGCGCTGGCGGCTGAAGAACTGAAACCTCAGTCGGCGGGCGGCGGGATCGGGCGGGCCCGGCCGCGCGCGTAGAGGTCCCACATGAAGATTGCCGCCGCGCTCCAGATGCAGATGAAGCAGCCGAGCTGAACGGGGCGCAATTCCTCGCCGAATACCGTGAGGCCGAGCACGAAGACGATCGTGGGCGCAAGAAACTGGATGAAGCCGAGCGTCGAATAGGCCATGCGCCGCGCCGCGATGGCGAACATCAGCAGCGGGATCGCCGTGAGCACTCCGCCCGCCATGATCGCAAGCGACAGCCACGGGGCAATAGTGAAGGACGATCCGCTCGCCGACTGCGCATACCGCCACACGACACCGCCCGCGGGCAGGATGAGCAGCAGCGATTCGATCGTGAGGCCGGGCAGCGCGCCGACTGCCACCTGCTTGCGGACGACTCCGTAAGTTCCGAAGCTGAACGCGAGGCCAAGGCTGATCCATAGCGTCGTGATCGCGCCCGCGGCGAGGATGGCAACGCCGATCCCTGCCAGCGCGACCGCAGCCCATTGCAGCCGGCTCAGCCGCTCGCCCAAGAGGAGCGTGCCGAGCAGGACGTTCAGCAGCGGGTTGATGTAATAGCCGAGGCTCGCGGCATAGACCGCCTCGTTCTGGATCGCCCAGACGTAGATGAGCCAGTTCGCCGCGATCAGCGCCGCGCTCAGCACCAGCCAGCCGAGCACGCGCCAGTCGGCGAAGGCAGTTCGAACTTCCGCGCCCTGACCGCGAAACCAGACGATCGCGAGACAGATCGGCACGGTCCAGATGATTCGCCAGCCGACCAGTTCGAACGCCGGGACTGCGGCGACAAGCAGCAGGTATAGGGGAAGGAACCCCCAGGTGATGTAAGCCCCAAGCGCTGCGGGAAGGCCGCTCTTGGCGGGGGCTCGGTGCTCTTCGGGGTTCATTGAGGGCCCTTAGACCCCTCTTGTGTGCGCTTCAAAGTGCAATTCGCCGGGCGATTTCATTCGATTCGTCGCAAACTTCAAATCTGACATCGCAGTTGCGATCTGTTCAGCTTCATCGCTCTAAACATGAACGCACTGGATCGGTCGAGACCCGGATCATCCAGGGACCAGTACAAGGTTTCACCGGGTTCGATTGGAAAAGGAAGGAATAGAGCCATGAATATCAAGCCACTGAAAATCGCCGCCCTCACCGTCGCAGCGTCGGGCCTTACCGTTGCTCCGTCGGCGATGGCGGCCCCCGCTTCGCACAGCGCCGCGGTTTCGACCTCCGCCTACACCGAACTGGCACCGGCCTGGGCGGATACCACTGCCGAACACAAGAAGCGTGGCCGCGGCCATGGTCACGGACACGACCGTTACTACGACGACGATCGTTATGGCCGGAGCGATTACGGTGAGCCGATCCGCCGGGACACGCGCATCTGGCGCGCCCGCGATGGTCGCTACTACTGCAAGAAGGACGACGGTACGACCGGTCTCCTGATCGGTGCAGGCGTCGGCGGTCTCATCGGTCATGAAGTGGCCGGACGCGGCGACCGCACGCTCGGCGCAATCCTCGGCGCGGCCGGTGGCGCGCTACTCGGCCGCGAAATCGACCGCCGCAGCTCGCGCTGCCGCTAACCTATCAACGATCTTCGGCCGTGCCCACCCACGGCCGCGGACGTGACCTTCGGGTCGCAAAAACTAGGCGTCTTCTCGAGCGATCGGGAGGGCGCCTTTTTTGTCTTCGGGCAGGCCGGACAGGAAGCAGTCAAGCGTCTGCCAGTCCTACTCCGATGGTAGCGCGCGGCTGCTCCATTTCCGTGCTGCATACGGGATAAGCACAGTAATCCGCAGCGTAGAACGCAGCCGGACGGTGATTGCCGGACAGGCCGATGCCGCCGAACGGCGCGGCGGAGGATGCTCCGTTCGTCGGCCGGTTCCAGTTGACGATGCCGGCGTTGATCTTCGTCCAGAAGGTCTCGAACTGCGCGGGATTACCGCCGAGCAGCGAGGCGGACAGGCCGTAGCGCGTGTTGTTCGCTTCCCTGATGCCCGCTTCCATATCCGGCACCCTGATTACCTGCAGCAACGGCCCGAACAGCTCGATGTCGGGCCGTTCTTCGAGCTCGGTGGTGTCGATGATACTCGGGCTGAGGAAGGGAAGGTCGGCCTTCGGACGCTTCATATGCTTGATCGGCTTGCCGCCCCGGCTCATCAGCGCGAGGAAACTTTCTCCGAGGAGCTCGGCCGTCGCGTTGTCGATTACCGGCCCCAGGAATGGTGCCGGATCGGCAAACGGTTCGTCGAGGATGAGGCGGTCCGCCAATGCCTTCACCGCAGGGATCAGTTCGTCGTAGAAATCTTCGGTCACGATCAGGCGGCGGGCGGCGGTGCAACGCTGTCCGGCGGTCGTGAAGGCCGACTGGATCACGGTCGCCGCGGCATCGTCCACCTTGGGCGTTTTCAGTGCGAGGATCGGATTGTTGCCGCCCATTTCGAGGGCCACGATCTTGGCCGGATTGGTCGCAAGCGAGCGATTGATGGCGATACCGGCACGGGCCGAACCGGTGAACAGCACGCCGTTCACATCGTCATGCTTGACCAGCGCCTTGCCTTCCTCAGGTCCGCCGTGAAGGCACTGCACGATGTCTTCGCCGATGCCCGCCTCGTGAAAACAGCGCACGAGAAATTCGCCGACCACCGGGGTTTTCTCGCTCGGCTTGAACACGATCGTGTTGCCCGCGATCAGCGCCGGGACGATGTGGCCGTTGGGCAGGTGCGCTGGGAAGTTGTAGGGGCCGAGGACCACCATGACACCGTGCGGCTTGTGGCGCAGCGATGCCTTGCCCTGAAGCGCGCTGTCGAGCTTCTTCTGCCCCGTCCGCTCGGCATAGGCGGTCACCGAAATGTCCACCTTGGCGATGACCGCCTGCACTTCGGTCTGCGCTTCCCACAGCGGCTTGCCGGTTTCGCGGGCGATGAGTTCGGCGAAATCGTCCGCGTGTTTGCGCACGACGTTGGCGAACCGCCGGGTGAGCTCGATCCGCCGCGCGACGGGCTGCGTCGCCCAATCGGGGAACGCCTCGCGGGCACGGGCGACGGCGCGGTCCACGTCACCGGCCTCTCCGCGCCAGAATTCCTTGCCGGTTGCCGGCTCGTGAGATGTCAGTTGTTCGCTCAAACCGCCTCGTTCCTATTCTTCGTATTAGCCGGAGCTTCCCTCAACCGGGGCATCTGGCATACCCCCGCGCGGTTTCCAAATGGAAAGCGGCGCCCCCGGTGTCCCGCGGCAGGGCAGGTTTCAGCGGGAAAGTCGTCACCGCCGATGTCCGGCCGGTTCGGGCGCTGTGCCGAGCGCTTCCTTCAAGCGGGCAATGTGATCGAGCTTGTCCCACAGCGGCTGCCAGTCGTCGTCCGATGCGATCGCGGCCCAGATGCGCTCGACCTCGCTATGGACGAGCGTGGGCGGAGCGTCCTTTTCCCACACCGCATGGTTGCCGTTCGTGCTCTCGTAGCCGCGCATGGCTTCGGCGAGGGGACCGTCGGCATCGCGGCCGCCGCGATGGCGGTGGAAGAAGAGGTCGGGCGCCATTCCCTGCTCGCGCATATGCCGTTCGCTTGCGGCGATGAGCGCACCGTCCGCTTCGGCTCCGCGCGACTTCAGACCGAGCCGCCAGCACCAGCGCCGTCCGGCGGCCTTTATGTAAAGAGGACCGAAGCGTTCGAGCGCGGCGATCAGCGGTTCGGAATCGGCCAGCGCCCGCAACGACACGGCGAGCTGGCCGCAGTTCCAGTGGATCGATTCGGGCTGGCGGGCGAAGGCGTAGAGACCGGCGTGATCGAAATAGGCCGCGGTGAAGCCGCCGTTCCATTCGGGCAGGAAGCGCCACGGCCCATAGTCGAAGCTCTCGCCGGATACGTTCATGTTGTCCGTATTGAGAACGCCGTGAACGAAGCCGCTGGCGATATAGCTGGCGGCGAGGTCGGCCATGCGTTCGACCACCTGGTGCATCAGGATGACGGCTGGCTGGTCTCGTCCCGGCGCATCTTCGGGCGGGAGGGGGCCGGGAAACTGTTCGAGGCAGTAGTGGACCAACTCTTCCATATGCTCGGTTTGCTCAAGCGCGAGCAGACGCTGGAATGTGCCGATGCGGATATGTCCGTGGCTCAGGCGAGTCAGCACGGCCGAGCGGGTGGGCGAGGGTTCGTCGCCGCGGGTCAGCGCTTCTCCGGTCTCGATGATCGAAAAGGTGCGGGAGGTGTTCACGCCCAGCGCGCCGAGCATTTCGGTCGCCAGCAGCTCGCGCACCGCACCTTGAAGCGTCAGCCGGCCGTCGCCCTGCCGGCTATAGGGGGTCTGGCCCGATCCTTTCGTACCGAGATCGAGCAAGCGTCCCTCACTGTCGCGCATCTGCGCGAACAGGAAGCCGCGCCCGTCGCCGATGTCGGGATTGTACACCCGGAACTGATGCCCGTGGTATTTGAGCGCGAGCGGCTCGGGCAAGTTATCGGGTAGCGGCTTGAACCGACCGAAATGCGCGGTCCACTCCTCGTCGCCTAGGTCGGCGAGGCCCACGTCTGCTGCCGCGTCCTTCGCCCGGTAGCGCAGCCGCGTCTCGGGAAAGTCGGCGGCTTCGACCGGATCGGCCAGCCACGAGGCGAGCTCGCTGATCGGCGTGTCGGGCCGGTAGGAGGAGCCGAGCGGGCGGGCGGGTTGTTGACTGTCCATCGCCTTGTGACGTGGCGCTTGGCGGGACGGGCTGCAACCCCGCGATTGCGCACGGGCGGGCTTGGGGCTAGCGCATCTGCCATGACGGACCGGCCCTATCAGAACCGACACTGGACCAGCGAAGACGGCCTCACGCTGCATTTCCGCGACTACACGGGCGTAGAGGCGGCGCAGGACCGGCCGCCGGTATTGTGCCTCCACGGCCTCACGCGAAACGCGCGCGACTTTTCTCATTTGGCGGAGCGTCTTGCGCCCGAATGGCGGGTGTTGGTACCCGAGATGCGCGGGCGGGGCGACAGCAACTATGCGCCCGATCCGCAGACCTACGCGGTTCCGCAGTATGTCGCCGACCTTACCGCGTTGCTGGAGCAGGAAAAGATCGACCGCTACGTCGCCATAGCCACGTCGATGGGCGGCATCATGACGATGGCGCAGGCGGCGCAGGATGCCTCGCGCATCGCGGCGGCGGCGCTCAACGACATCGGACCGGTCGTGGAGCCGGAAGGGCTGGAGAAAATCCGCACCTACGTCGGGCAGGGGCGCAGCTTTCCCACATGGATGCACGCGGCGCGTTCGCTTGCCGATACGCACGGAGAGGCGCATCCCGCCTTCGCGCTCGACGACTGGCTGGCGATGGCAAAGCGCAATCTCGTGATCGGCAGCAACGGCAGAATCGTGTTCGATTACGACATGAAGCTGGCGGAGCCGATGCTGGAAGCGGACGACAGCGCCGTTCCGCCCGATCTGTGGCCGGGTTTCGATGCACTGAGCGACCGACCCTTGCTCCTCATCCGCGGCGCCTTGTCGAACCTGCTGTCGGAAGAGACGTTCGCGGAGATGCAGCGCCGAGCGAGCGACGTGGAAGCGATCACGATCGACAATACCGGACACGCGCCGACCCTGATGGAGCCCGAGGTACTGGCCGCGATCGACCGCCTGCTCGCGAAGGTTCGTTAGGCACCTATGCCGAAGTTCGCCGTTCGCAGTCCCCGCCTTCTGCATGTCGCCGGGCGGTTCGGAGACCCCGAGGCCGATGCGCGCGTCATGCAGGTAATCGAGGCTTTGGGACCGAAGCTCGACCATACCTTTGTCCGAGCCGATGGATCGGCTGATGGCGACGCGCAAGCTCGACCTCCCAGTACGAAATTCGTCTACCGGACTGATTTTCCGCAGGTTACGGGAAAGCCAACCCCCGGCAAGCTCGCGCGGCTGGCGAGCGCGATGACGGATTACGACCTCGTGCTGACTTATGGCTGGGCGGCGACGAATGCGGCCATGGCCCATACGCTGTTCAAGGATGCGAAGAGCCTCCCGCCGCTTGTCCACCACGAATACGCTTTCGCAGCCGACGAGCGTAGCGGATTGAAAACGCGGCGAAATTGGCTGAGGCGGCTTGCTTTCGGGAAGTCGGCTGGACTGGTAGTTGCGACGGAGGCTCTGGAAGAGGCGGCGCTCGTCGCGTGGCAACAGCCGATGGGCCGAGTGAAGCACATTCCGGGCGGTATCGCGGTGCGCGACTATTCCGTCCGCCCTAAGCCCGACAGCCTGCTCGCGCTTATCAAGCACAGCGGCGAGAGATGGCTGGGCTGCTTCTCGGCGGATGAAGGGGATGACGATCTGACGGCGCTTGTGCAGGCCTGCGCCAAGCTCGGCGAGGAATGGAACCTTGTCGTCGCCGGTGAGGTGCGCGACCCCGACCCCTACCGGGCTGAGGCCGACCGGCTTCACATCAACGACCGCGTGCATTTTATCGGCACCGTGCGCGACACGCCGAAATTCCTGGGACTGTGCGATATCTACGTATTTCCCTCTTCGGAACCGCCTCATCTGCGCGAAGCGATGGCCGCGGCACTGCCGGTAGCGGGCATCGGCAGCGAGCCAATCCGCGCACTGCTGGCGGAAGAGAACCTGCCCTTCGTCGCCGGCGGTACGGCAGGCGTGGAAGAGGCGTTGAGCAGGCTGGCCCACGACAAGCGGCTGCGCAAATCCGTGGGCGAGGCGAACCGGCAGCGCGCTCTGGCCGAGTTCGATGCGAAGCGCATGATCGACCGGCACCGCCAGCTTTATGCGAGCGCGATGCGCCGCGACGACTGGTAATCGGCGGGGGCAATTTCCTTAAGCCGCTATTCACGCTGCGGGGGACAGGAAATGCGGCGAAAGCGGCAGGCATTGCCCTTGCCGCGCGGTGTCCGTAAGGACGCAGCCGATCAGAAACCATAGCAGACGGAATGCGCCCGAAAGTGGCTACCACACCTCCGAATAACCCTCCGCCAGCGAAATCGCGTCCCCTCGACGAAAAGCGCGCCAAGAAGCAGGCCGCCACCGACGACGCGTTGCTGCGCGAAATCGACGACGCTGTCCGGCAGGACGATCTCAGCCGCTTCGGCCGCAAGTACGGGATCGTCGTCGGGCTCGGCCTTCTCGCGGCGCTTATCGCCTTCGGTGCTTTCCTGTTCTGGCAGAACAACCGGGAACGCGCGATGGAGCGCGATTCCGAAGTCCTCGTGACCGCGATGGACCAACTCGAAGCCGGCAATCTCGCGACCGCATCGCAGAACGTCGAGGCGCTCGCGCAAGGCGACCGGCCGGGCGTGCGTTCGCTCGCGCGGATGATGCAGGCGGGTATCGCGCTCGAAGAAGGCAAGGCGCAGCAGGCGTCGGAACTCTTCGCAGCGGTCGCCGAAGACGGCGATGCTCCGGCTGAAATGCGCGATCTCGCGCGGATCAGGCAGGTCGCCGCAGTCTACGACAGCATGGAGCCGGCTGAAGTCGTACGGATCCTGAGCGGCGTCGCGAACCCCGACAGCCCGTTTTTCGGCAGCGCCGGCGAAATGGTCGCCATGGCACAGCTCAAACTGGGCAACCGCGACGAAGCCGGCCAGTTGTTCTCGCAGATCGCCAAGGCGGAGGACGTACCGGAAACGCTACGCTCGCGCTCGCGCCAGATGGCCGGATTGCTGGGCGTCGACGCGATCGCCAATCCGCAAGATATTCTCGACGCGCAGGAAGCCGCGACTTCCGCGCCGTAATGACCTTCAGAACAAGGGCCGATTGTCAGTGAACTCTCTCAAGCAGACCATTTTCCGCGCGGGCGTGGCCTCGACGCTCGCCCTCGGCGTTGCCGCATGCAGCGGCGGCCTGTTCGGCGGCGGTGACGGCGCGAAGAAGACGCCGACCATCGGCGAGCGGATGCCGGTACTCTCGCGCATCGAAAGCGGCGCGCAGGTCGATCCGGCGCTGGCCGGAACGCCAGTGACGCTGCCCGCACCGCGCGTGAACGCCGATTGGGCGCAGACCAGCGGCGGCGCCAGCAAGGCTAACGGGCACCTCGCCCTCGCCGAAACGCCGACGCTCGCATGGACCGCGAACATCACCGGATCGAGCAACCGGCGGCGCCTCGCATCCGCGCCGGTCGTGGGCGGCGGGAAGCTGTTCGCTGCCGATACTGACGGTACGATCCATGCGTTCGATGCGCAGACAGGCGGGAAGCTATGGCAGTACCAGGGCGATGTCGGCGGCAATCTCGCCAACTCGGCCTTCGGCGGCGGCGCGGCGTTCGACAACGGACGGGTCTATGCGACCAACGGTACCGGCGAAGTTACCGCGCTCGACGCGAACGACGGGAGCGTGATCTGGACCGTCAAACCTTCGGGTCCGCTGCGCGGCGCGCCGACGATCGCTTTCGGCAGCGTCTTCGTCATGACGCAGGACAACCAGATTTTCGCGCTCGATGCCGCCACCGGCGAGCAGCAGTGGCAGGAATCGGGTTCCAGCACGCAGGCCGGCGTGTTCGGCGTGGCCGCTCCCTCCGTGGGCCAAGGCACCGTGATTGCCGGCTACAGCTCGGGCGAACTCGCCGCCTACCGCTACGAGAACGGACGCACCCTGTGGTCGGACGCACTTGCGCGGACCTCGATCTCGACCGAGGTCGGCTCCCTGACCGACATCGACGCCGACCCGATCATCGACAATGGCCGGGTTTATGCGCTGGGGCAGGGCGGCCGTATGGCAGCCTACGAACTCGTCACCGGGCAGCGGCTGTGGGAACTTAACATCGCGGGTATTTCGACCCCGGCGATTGCCGGCGACTGGATCTTCGCGCTCTCGAACGAAGCGGAACTGCTCGCCATGGCGCGCGCGACGGGCAAGGTGCGCTGGATCGCCGATCTGCCCGCCTACCGCGACGAGGAAGACAGGAAGGGTCCGATCTTCTGGTCGGGTCCGGTGCTGGCCGGCGGTCAGTTGTGGATCACAAACTCCGAAGGGCAGATTTACCGCGTAAGCCCCGGCGAAGGCTCGGCCTCGGTGTTTACCGAGCTCAAGGCGCCGATCAGCCATGCGCCGATCGTCGCGAACCAGACACTGTATGTGCTCGACGATAGCGGGAAGATTTCAGCTTTCCGTTAGGAATACCGCGCCGGACTAGAAGCTGTACTTGTAGACCCGGCTGATATCGCCGTTCCACTCGCCGTAATACTTGTCGAGCAGGCGCTGGGCCGGGACCTTGCCGCTCGCCACGATTTCGTCGAGCGTTTCGAGGAATCCAGTTTCGTTGTCGCCGCTCGCGCCTAGCCGCGCGCGGTTGGACAGGCCCTTGCGCGCAATCGCGAGCGCGTCCTTCGCTACGTCCTGTAGCCGCCCGCCGCCCGGCACGGGTGCGCCCAGCGCCAGCTTCGGCACGGCGTTCCTCAGCGCCTCGCGCTCTTCCATCGACCAGTCCTTGACGAGATCCCAGGCGGCATCGAGCGCTTCTTCGTCGTAAAGCAGGCCTACCCAGAGCGCGGGCAGGGCGCAGATGCGGCTCCATGGCCCACCGTCGGCTCCGCGCATTTCGAGGAAGCTCTTGAGGCGCACTTCTGGGAAGGCGGTCGACAGATGGTCCCACCAATCGCTCTGCGTCGGCTTTTCGCCCGGAAGCACTTCGAGTTTGCCTTCGAGGAAGTCGCGAAAACTGAGCCCGGCGGCGTCGATGTATTTTCCGTCGCGGAAGACGAAATACATCGGCACGTCGAGCATGTAGTCGGTCCAGCGCTCATAGCCGAAGCCGTCTTCGAAGACGAAGGGCAGCATGCCGGTGCGGTGGGGGTCGGTATCGGACCAGATGTGGCTGCGGTAGCTCAGATAGCCGTTCGGCTTGCCTTCGGTGAAAGGCGAATTGGCGAAAAGGGCAGTCGCGAGCGGTTGCAGCGCAAGGCCGGTGCGGAACTTCTTCACCATGTCCGCCTCGGACCCGTAGTCGAGATTGACCTGGATGGTGCAGGTGCGCAGCATCATGTCGAGGCCCAGATTGCCGACCCGCGGCATATGCCGCATCATGATGGCATAGCGCCCCTTGGGCATGATCGGTAGCTCTTCGCGCGTCTTGTCAGGCCACATGCCGAGCCCGAGGAAACCGACTCCGTGCTCGCTGCCGACAGCCTTCACTTGCGCCAGATGGCGGCCCGTCTCGTTGCAGGTTTCATGCAGGTTCTCGAGCGGCGCGCCCGACAGTTCGAGCTGGCCCGCAGGCTCTAGGCTGACCGTCCCGTCCTTGCCGCGCATGGCGATGATCTCGCCGCCCTCTTCGACCGGCTCCCAACCGAACTGCTTCAGCGACAGGAGGATGTCGCGAATTCCGCCGGGTTCTCCGTGGCTCGGCGCGGCATGGTCCTTCGTCCTAAAAACGAGCTTCTCATGCTCGGTCCCGATGCGCCAGTCCGCCTTCGGCTTCTCGCCGTTGGCCATCGGCGCGATCAGCTGGTCGCGCGATTCGATGATCGGATCGTCCGTGGCGGAGGTGTCGCGGGTGCTCATGGCGGCGCGTTAGGAAACCGCGCCGCGCGTGAAAAGAAAATTATTCCTCGCCGCGCCAATCGCCGGCTTCGGCCATCCACAGCGCGGTCGCCGCAATTGCCGCGGTTTCGCCGCGCAGAATGCGGGGACCAAGAGAAATGGCTACCGCTTGCGGGTGCGCGCGGATGAGGGCGCGCTCGGCATCGTCGAACCCCCCTTCTGGACCTGTCAGGAGCGCTGATGGTCCCTTGTGTGCAGCGAAAGCTTCGGCGGCGTTTGCTCCGCCTTCCTCATCCGCGAAGAACAGCGCGCGGCCTTCGGGCCAGCCGTTCAGCAGCGCGTCGAGCTTCGTGACAGGCGCAAGTTCGGGCAAGGCGGTGCGAGCGCATTGTTCCGCGGCCTCGGTCACCAAGGTACGCGCGCGGTCCGGGTTGAGCTTATCGGCGACGCAGCGCCGCGTCAGGACCGGCACGATCTTTCGCGCTCCGATTTCGGTCGCCTTTTCGAGCACCAGATCGTAGCGGTCTTTCTTGAGCAACGCCGCGCAAAGCCAGATATCCGGCACTGCTTCGCGCTCGCGCAGCTTCCGGCTCGTGTTCAGCGCGATACGGCGCTTTCCCGCATCAACGACTTCCGCGGCCCACTCGCCCGTAATGTCGTCGCACAGTATGACGGCATCGCCGAACGAGACGCGCATCACTTTTGCGAGGTAGTGCCCCTGCGGTCCGCCAATATCGATGCGCAAACCTTGCGACAATTCCTGCTCCACGAACAGGCGAGGAGCGCTTTTGGGCGGCCATGCGGGAGTTGCGGGCATGGGTTCCCACTAAGGCGAGTGCGGGATAATAGGCAAGCGATGTCCGACCCCGCCACCGTTCCCGACACCCAGCGTTCGAGCCTTTCGGGTGCCGTCGTCGCGCGCTTGCCGCAACTGCCGCGTGATCTTGCGATGCTGGCGCGCTTCGACCGGCCCATCGGCTGGTGGCTGCTGTTTTGGCCCTGCGTCTGGGGCGTCTGGCTGGCGGGAGCGGGATGGCAGTTCCTGCTGCTCGCTTGGCTGCTCGCCGGAAGTATCGCAATGCGCGGCGCAGGGTGCGTCTACAACGACATCGTCGATGCCGACCTCGACCGGCAAGTGGCGCGAACAGCCAGCCGTCCGCTGGCGAGCGGGCGCGTATCCCGAAAACTTGCTTGGGGCTGGCTGCTTGCGCTGTGCCTCGTCGGTCTTGGCGTGCTGTTGTACTTGCGCATGACCGCACAGCTGGTCGCGCTCGGCAGTCTTGCACTCGTCGCCGCCTATCCCTTCATGAAGCGGATCACCTGGTGGCCGCAGGCATGGCTCGGCATGGTGTTCACCTGGGGTCTGCTCGTCGGTTGGACGCAGTTTCGCAGCGACAACTGGGATGCGCTTGCCGCCATGTACGCAGGCGCGATTTGCTGGGTGATCGGTTACGATACGATCTACGCGCTGCAGGACCGGGAGGATGACGCGCTCGTCGGTATAAGGTCCTCGGCGCTCAGGATGGGAAAGCGCGTCACCGGCGGTATCGCGGCTTTCTATACGGCCGCGGTCCTGTTCTGGGCGCTCGCTTTCTGGCTGTACCGAGAGGACTGGCTGGCACTGCTCGCTCTGCTACCTGCGGCTGCGCACCTGCTATGGCAGGTCGCCACGCTCGATGCAGACGATCCGGTAAACCCGCTCGACCGCTTTCGCAGCAATCGCCTGGCGGGCGCGCTGGTCGCGGCAGCCTGTTTCGTGGTCGGTAACGCGGGCGCCTGAAGACCGGTCTTACTCGGCGGCCATTACTCTGCGGTACTTCTCGATCCAGCGCCGCGCATTTTGCAGCGCCTCTTCGCTGCAGCCTTCTTCGGTCACGGCCTCCAGCCTGTCCGCGGCCTGCGCCAGCATGGAATGCAGCGCATCGCGTTCGGCGAGAACATTGCGAAGTTCGTGGCGCAGCTGGTTGGGATCGTCGGCGGCGGTGTCACTCATGGAATCGCTATATGCGCTCGCTCGCGCCGTCAGTCAAAACCGGTTCGATCAGGCTTCGGGTCCGAGGTCCGCATCAAGATCGCGGGGACGGGCGAAGTAGGCGATTTTCCCGCATTCAGGGCGAATGTCTTCCCAGCGTTCGATGTCGAGTTCTAGCACTGCATAGCTCGCAGTCGGAAACTTCACCTTTGCCTCGTCGAACAGGTCGTTCTCCTGATCCCGCGCAACCAGCATCAGGATCGTGTCCTGCAGCCCGGGGTTATGACCCGATACGATGACGCGGGAAGGATCGCCGTCAATTCCTGCCAGCACTTCGCAGATCGTGTCCGCCGATGCGAGGTAGAGCTGCCGGTCGTACTCTGGCTCCATCTCGGGCAGCGCCTGCTCGAGCGTTCGTTTCACCCGGTGCGCGGGGCTGGCGAGCAGCCGCTCCCACTTTATCCCGTGTCCCTTGATATGCTCGCCGATGAGCGCCGCACCGCGCAGCCCGCGCTCGTTCAGCCCGCGGTCGAAGTCGGATCGGTCCGAATCTCCCCAGTCGGATTTGGCATGGCGCAGCAGGCCAAGGATTTTCACGTTTCGAACGCTCCTGAGTTTTCGTCTTCGCGCACATCAGTTTCGACCGATGCATCGGTGCCGTCCTGCGCTCCCGACAATCGCGCCAAGGCCTCGTCCAATGTCAAGCGAATGATCGGAGTCCCTACCGGAAAAACGCTTTTTAGTCGGCTGGGAAAGGCCGGGGAGAGGACGATGAAATGGCCGCGATCGTCCTTGCTGCGAATGAGCCGCCCGAACGCTTGTGCGAGGCGGGCGCGAATGATCGCGTCGTCGAATGCCTGCCCCGTGCTCCCGCTTGCCGCAGCCGCACTGCGGCGTGCGCGGTGAAGGATCGTCGGGCGCGGCCAGGGAACCTGCTCCATGACGACGCAGCGCAGCGATTCTCCCGGAACGTCGACCCCGTCGCGAAGGGCATCGGTGCCGAGCAGCGAAGCTGCGGGGTCGTCGCGGAAGATGTCGGTCAGCGTGCCGGTATCGATCGGATCGACATGCTGCGCGTAAAGCGGCAGTCCCTCGCGGGCGAGCCGGTCCGCGATCCGGCCGTGTACTGCCCGCAGCCGCCGAATCGCGGTGAACAGGCCGAGCACCCCGCCGCCCGACTTCTCGATAATCCGCGCGTAGGCGCCGGCGAGCCCGGCAAGGTCACCGCGCTTGATGTCGGTAACGATCAGCACTTCGGCCCGGTTCGCGTAATCGAACGGGCTTTCCGCATTGACGAGCAGCGGCTTCGCATCCGTATGCGCTGCGCCGCTTTTTGCAATCGCGCCCTCCCAGTCGGGTCCGTCCTCGTGGCGGTCGGCGAGCGTCGCCGATGTCAGCATCACCCCGTGCGCGGTGTCGAGCACGGTGCGGGCGAACGGTTCCATCGGATCGAGCCAGCGCCGCTGAATGCCGGTATCGAATTCGCGGGAATCGTTGCGCTCGACCATCAGCCAGTCGACGAACCGCTCGTCCACCGGCCCGCCTAGGCGGTCGAGCAGCGCGATCCACGCCGCCAGGAGGTCTATTCGCCAGGCAAGCGAGTGACGCGCGCCCTCGATCCGGGCGCGGCCCTGCGCGTCGAGCCAGTCAGGCGCCGCTTCCATGACCGCTTCGAGGCGGCCCGCAAGCTTCACGAGCGGCATCCGTATCTCGTTCAGCGCGGATAGCGAGTGGCCCGCCGCCTCGACCAGTTCGCCCGGCAATTGCGCAGCTTCGGTTTCGATCCCGTAGCCGGCTTCCTGCCCGCCGCTTTCGTCACGGGCGTAGGTTGCGGCGCGAACCTGATAGAGAAGCGCCTCGACGGGGCCATCGGGCAGCCCCTCGGCCATGCGCTCAAGCCAGCCGTCGGAGGGAAGCACACGTGCGGCTTCGATGGCGGCCTCGATCGCTGCGCCGCCTGCTTCGTCGTAGCTCGATACATCGGCGAGCCGCGCGGCAAGCCCCCGCCGCCGCCCGCGGTTTTTGCGCTCCGGTCCGAGTATCCAGCGGCGCAGTTCTATCGTCTCGCGACCAGTCAGCGCGGCCGCGAAAGTGCTGTCGGCGGCATCGAACACGTGATGCCCCTCGTCGAAAACGATCCTGCGGGGCACGCTCGCAGCGTCGCGGGCGCGGGCGGCGTTGATCATGACGAGCGCATGATTGGCGATAACGAGATCGGCCTGCGCCGCCGAGCGTACGCTGCGCTCGATGAAGCATTTCCGGTAATGCGGGCAGCCGGCGTAGATGCACTCGCCCCGCTGGTCGGTCAGCGCCGCGATCCCGCGCTTGCGGAACAGAGTGCCAAGCCAGCCGGGCAGGTCGCCGCCGATCATGTCGCCGTCGGCGCTGTAGGCCGCCCACCGCGCGACCAGTTGTGCGAGGATCGCGGGACGTCCGGCGAAACCGCCCTGCAAAGCATCTTCAAGGTTCAGCAGGCACAGATAATTCTCGCGCCCCTTTCGGACTACGACCGGACGCGATCCGTCACTGCGCCGGGCAGGCCATGCGCGGCCGCTTTCCTGCCGCAACTGGCGCTGCAGGTTCTTTGTAAAGGTCGAGACCCAGACCGTGCCGCCCGCCGCGTGCGACCAGAGCGATGCCGGGGCCAGATAGCCGAGCGTCTTACCGATGCCGGTACCCGCCTGAGCAAGAAGGAGATGCGGCGCGCTGCGCTTCTCGCGCGGGGCGAAGATGCTTGCGGCTTCGCTGGCGAAGTGCCGCTGCCCCTCGCGCCGCTCTGAGCCTTCGCCGGTCAGATGATCGAGCTGCGCGGTGACCTCGTCGCCCGATAGCTTTATCTGGCGCGGCTGCGGACGCTCCGGTGCCTCTTCCCATTCGGGTAGGCGCGAGAACAGCCATTTCTCTGCGCGTTCCGGCTTCCTCACATGCTCGCGCAGCAGCGGCGCCCACGGCCAGCGCAGGCGGGTGAGCGATTGCAGCGTGCTCCAGGCGCCCTCGCGCTCCGCCCAATCGTCGCTGCGGCATGTTTCCATGAGCCGTGCCGCGGCGCGCTGAAGCATGGCCGGCGTGTCGGCATCGCTTTCGGGAGGGGGAAGGCCAACTGCCTCCGCCAGACCCTTGGCCGTCGGAACGCAGAACTTCGCCGGACGCACGAAAGCATAGAGTTCGAGGAGATCGAGACCCGACAAGTCGGGATAGCCCAGCCGGGTCGCGACGAGCGGCGCGTTGACCATCAGCAAGGGCGTATCGGCTGCCGCCATCACCGCGTCACCCTTGGACACGCCGCGCGTCTGGCCGCTCCCTTCACGCAGCCACGTGCCCGCGTGGCTCGCATGAAGTGCCGGAAGTTGAAGGGGTTCGGTCACGGTGAAGCCGTTAGAACACAAACGGAACGCAGGGCAAGAGCGGGCGCGGGCGTGCGCGCCGGTTTCTACTTCGCACTTGCAGCATAGGCTGGGGTTTCTTAGGTAAGGGACATGCCCGACTGGATAGCCGCGCATCTTTCGTTTTTGCCGACCTGGGCTGCGATCCTGCTGGTCGCCGCAGCGGCTGTCATCGCTGCGTTGTGCCTTCACTACATCGTTTTTCGCGTGCTCGGGCGGGTCGCGCGCGGGACCGAAAGCCGTTCCGACAATATCGTTGTTGCCAAGCTTATCCGGCCGAGCCGCTGGGCAATTGTCATGCTTTCCTTGGTGGCGGTTGCCGCATTCATTCCGGCGCTCGGAGAGGTGTGGGAAAGGATCGGCGCGTTCGTCATGCCGTTCTTCATCGGCTGGACGATAATCGCCGTCCTGCATGCGCTGGTCGAAGTCATGATCCTGCGCAACGACGATTCCATGGCGGACAACCGCGCCGCGCGCCGGCGGCGCACGAAACTTGCCATCTTCAACCGGATCGCGACCTTCATCATCGTTTTCGTGACCTTCGGCCTGATGCTGCTCGCCATTCCGGGCGTGCGAGACATCGGGGTGACGCTGGTCGCATCGGCAGGTCTTGCGGGCCTTGCCGTCGGCGCAGCGGCGCAGCCTGCGCTCAAATCGCTCATCGCGGGCATTCAGATGGCGCTGACCGAGCCGGTGATCGTGGGAGATGCGGTCGTCATCGGCGGAGAATGGGGCTGGATCGAAGAGATCCGCACGACCTACGTAGTTGTAAAGGTGTGGGACGAACGACGGCTGGTCGTGCCGACGTCCAAGTTTCTGGACGAAACTTTCCAGAACTGGACGAAGACGACAGCGCAGCTCCTCGGCACCGTGATGCTGTATGTCGACCCCGCGGCCAAGCTCGATCCGATCCGCGCGAAGTTCGAGCAGCTTGTCGAAAGCAACAGGCGGTGGGATGGCCGGGTCAAGCACATGCAGGTGACCGAACTGACGCGCGACGCGGTCGAGGTTCGCTTCCTCGTCACCGCCAAGGATTCCCCGACGCTGTTCGACCTGCGCTGCGATATTCGCGAGGCGCTTATCCAGTGGCTCGCTGACGAAATGCCCGAAGCGATCGTGCGCAGCCGCATCGCGCCCGTCGCGCCGCTCGAAGTTGCGGGCGCTCCGTCCGGCGAAGCGCTTCAGCAGATGGCAAGCGCCCGCTAAGGGGGTAACCTACGCTGACTTCGCGCTTGCGAAAAGCGGTAGGCTCGGCGACATGACGCGGTATGAGCATGACCGAACTGATCGACGCCGCACGTACTTCCAAGGCCTGGCCGTTTCAGGAGGCGCAGCGCCTGCTGAAGCGCTATCCCGATGGCGCGAAACCGGACGGTTCGCCGGTTCTGTTCGAGACCGGCTACGGACCCAGCGGCCTGCCGCATATCGGCACGTTCCAGGAAGTTCTGCGCACGACCTTCGTTCGCCGCGCGTTCGAAGCGCTGATCGGTGCGAAGCCGGAAGACGGCAGAACGCGGCTGGTGGCATTCAGCGACGATATGGACGGCTTTCGCAAGGTGCCAGACAACCTGCCGCAGCAGGAGATGCTGCGCGAAAACTTGCACCTTCCGCTGTCCCGCGTTCCCAATCCCTTCGGCACCGACCACGAGAGTTTCGCCGCGCACAATAATGCTATGCTGCGCGCCTTTCTCGACCGCTTCGGCTTCGATTACGAGTTCGTCAGTGCGTCCGAGCGGTACAATTCGGGCGCGTTCGACGATGAACTCAGGAATGTGCTGCGCCGCTTCAACGACATCATGGACATCATGCTTCCCACCTTGCGCGAAGAGCGGCGCCAGACCTATTCGCCGGTCTTGCCGGTCTCGCCGTCCAATGGGAAGGTGCTGCAGGTTCCTGTCGAGGTCGTGGACGCCGAAGCGGGTACCATCCGCTTTACCGACGAAGACGGTTCGGTAGTCGAGCAATCCGCGCTGGGGGGTAAGTCGAAGCTGCAATGGAAGGTCGACTGGGCGATGCGCTGGGTCGCGCTCGGCGTCGATTACGAGATGTACGGCAAGGATCTGACCGACAGCGGCGTGCAGTCGGGAAAGATCGCGCGCGTACTCGGCGGCAAGAAGCCGGAAGGATTGATCTACGAGCTGTTCCTCGACGAGAAGGGCGAGAAGATTTCCAAGTCGAAGGGCAATGGGCTGACCATCGAGCAGTGGCTCGACTACGGCACACAAGAGAGCCTCGGCTTCTACATCTTCCCGAACCCCAAGAGCGCGAAGCAGCTTCATGCGGGCGTGATCCCGCGGGCCGTGGACGACTATTGGCAGTTCCGCGAACGGCTGGACGAGCAGCCGCTCGACAAGCAACTCGGCAATCCGGTGTGGCATCTTGCGCGTGCGAACGGCGGCTACGACGGTGCGGAAGCACCCGGCGCGGGCGACCGGTTGCCGGTGACCTACAGCCTCCTCCTCAATCTGGTCGGCGTTCTCGGCTCAGAAGCTACGGCGGAACAGGTCTGGTCCTACCTCGGCAATTACGTCGATGACGTCGATCCCGCGAAAAGTCCGGAACTGGCGACTCTTGTCGAACGCGCATTGGCCTACAACCGGGATTTCATTGCTCCCACGCTTAATCGCAGGGCGCCCGATGCGCGCGAGGAGGCCGCCTTGAACGAACTGCTCGAACGGTTGTCGGAGCTGCCCGAGACCGCAGAGGCCGAAGAAATCCAGACGATCGTTTACGAAATCGGCAAGTCGGAAGAATACGGCTTCGATAATCTGCGCGACTGGTTCCGCGCCCTTTACGAGATACTGCTGGGTTCGGAGCAAGGCCCGCGTATGGGCAGTTTCATCAGCCTCTATGGTCTTGCAAACTCACGCGAACTCATAAAGAATGCACTGAATTCGAGGTGAGGTTGCGGAATGAGCGAACTGGACGCGGGCGACGTTCCCGAAAAGCAGCCGCCTGACGATCAGGAAGAGCGGGAAATCGATGCGCGGCGCGTCGATGACAGTGCGAACCTTTCCCCCGACAAAGCGAAGCTCGATAGCGCCAGGCTATTCACGCAGGCGATGGAACAGACCCGCATGGCGCTGTGCATCTCCGATCCGAATCAGGACGACTGCCCGATCGTTTACGTCAACGAGGCGTTCGTTCTTCTGACCGGCTACGACCGCGACGAGATCGTCGGTCGGAACTGCCGCTTCCTTCAGGGCGAAGACACGAGCGAGGAGGCGGTCGAGAAGATCCAGGCCGCGATCGACGAGCGGGAGGTGAGGGTGATCGACATCCTGAACTACCGCAAGGACGGGTCTGCGTTCTGGAATGCGCTGCACATTGGTCCGATCTTCGACGACGACGGGAAGCTGGTCTATTTCTACGGTTCGCAGTGGGACGTGACCGAGATCCTTTCCGAGCGCGAACGGCAGGCGCTGAACGACAATCTGATCCGCGAATTGCAGCACCGGTTGGATAATCTCTTTTCCGTCATCATAGCGATCATCCGGCTCTCCGGCCGGAACGAAACCGACCCGCAGGCGATGTCCGACAAGATCATCAAGCGCATTCAGGCGCTGTCGGCAGCGCACCGGGCCTCGATCGCGCCCGACGTCGGCACCGAAGGCGCGGACCTGTGCGCCCTCGTCGAGGAAGTCCTGCAACCTTATCGGACCTCGCGCAGCGACCGGATCGGTATCGTGGGACCGGAGACGACGCTGCCGCGCAATGCAGTGACGCCGGTCGGTCTGGCGCTTCACGAACTGGCGACGAACGCAGTGAAATACGGATCGCTTTCCACGCCGCGCGGCGAAGTGAAGGTCGACTGGGAAAACGCCCCGGACTGTTTGCAACTGCACTGGATCGAGCAGGGCGGGCCGCCAATCGATCAGGGAATCAGGGTCGAAACCAAGGGCAGCGGTATCGGCGCGCGGCTGATCGACAACGTCCTGCGCGGAATCGACGCCAGTATCGAGACAGACTTCAGGGAAAGCGGCTTCGCGGCGACTATCACGCTACCGATAGCGGGCGGTTCCGGCGAACAGACGCCGGCCTAGCCTCCGCGGCGGCTCGGCTTCCAGGGCCGGACGCGGTACCAGCGGGTCAGCACGTATTTCTGCCCGGCGACGACCGGCGTGCCCGCGTGTAGCGTCCCTTCGTTCGGAGCACCCTCGGGCGTCGCGTTGTTCCACACCAAGAGGACACCCTGCGTGGGCGGAATGGAAATGCCGGCTTCGGGAAAACCAGTCGCTCCGCCTTCTGCGACTTCGTTGAGATAGGCCATCGCCGTCCAGCTGCGCTGCCCGCCGTGCTTCCGTTCCTGCTTCCAATAGGGTTCGCTCGTATGGAAGTAGTCGTAGTGATCCTTGAATTCCTGTCCGGGCGCATAGCGCTGCCCCTGGATGGTCTCGCCTAGCTCGGAGCGTATGCCGAGACGGTCGTCGATCCGGCGCGAAATGCTTTTCACGAACGGGTCGCTGGGATCGAAATTGCCCGAGTAGGAGGTGCGAAACGCGTCCTTCATCGGACTGTCGAACAGTTCGCTCGGCGTAGCGACAGCGTCGATCATCTCGATCAGCCGCGCGCATTCGGCCGGCGAGAAAAACCCGCCGATGGCGTAGATTTCCGCCGTGTCGGTGGGAATCTTGTACGCCTGTTCGTCGCGCGCCAGCCGTTCACGCACGGATGCGCCAATGCGCCTGAGGGCATCCTGGTCTGGTATTGCTACGGTAGTCGCCATACGGCCGAGATTAGTGATCGCGGCGGCCACCGCAACCGGGAATGCTTGCCCGTAGTGCAATGCAGGTTAAGAAACGCATCAGTGCCTCAACCGGCAGAAGGGGAAGCCAATATGCTGAACGACGTGCAGAAGCGCTATTCCAAAGGCGCGATGGCCTTTCACTGGATCATCGCGGTACTGGTCATCGTGAACTGGCGATTGGCGGAAACCGCACACCATCTGGAAAGCGGCGCGGGTTGGTACTGGAGCCAGCACAAGTCGGTCGGCATCAGCATCCTCGTGCTGACGATCGGGCGGCTACTCTGGCGGCTCGGTCATCCTGTACCGCCGCTGCCCGACACCATCCCCTCGTGGCAGCGCGTCGCATCGCGCAGCCTGCATTTCCTGTTCTACGTGCTGCTCATCGGATTGCCGCTGGGTGCATGGATAGCGAACTCGCTAGGCGACCGGCCCGTCGACTTCTTCGGTCTGTTCACCATTCCGCCGCTACCGGTCGGCACGAACGAAGGCATGTCCGAAACCATCTTCGGCATTCACGCTACCGGCGCAGAAATCTTTATTTACCTGATCGGAATCCACATTCTCGCGGCGCTCTACCACACGTTCCGCAAGGACGGAGCCGGCCTCGGCCGGATGCTGCCGCTCGGCAGGACCTGAGACTCCGCATGAAACAACCCCCGCCAGCGTTCGGCCGACGGGGGAGGTGGTGCCTGCAGCCCGGCGGTTCCGGTCCGGCAGGCAGGGGAAGGGCGAATTACCAGAAGAAGTCGTGGATCACGTCCACCACTTCGCCACTGTAGATGTCGACCAGCAGCACGTCGTCGTAATAGCGCACCCAGCGGTAGGGTCCGTAGACTTCGGGCAGGCGGTACTGCCAGGGATCGTTGATCCAGTAGCGGCTGCCGTAGAACCCGCGGTCGAGGTAGAAGCCGATGTTGATGCGGCTGTAACGATAGCTCTGGTAGGGCGAGTAGTAGCGGCCCAGCGAGAAGATGCTGCGGTGATCGCGCCGGTACCGGTGCCAGTCGTAGCGCGAGTTGTTGCGCCAAGCGCGCCGATCCCAGCGCCGGTGGTCGCGGTAGTGACTGCCGCGGTCGTTATCACGGTAGTCCCCCCGCCGGCCGTCGTAGCGCCGGTAGTCGTTGCGGTCGTAGCGATCTCCGCGCCGGTCATAGCGGCTCCAGTCGCGCTGATCGCGGTTCTCGTAGCGGTCGCCGTCGCGCCGATCGCGCCAGTTGCGATCACCGTCGCGCCTGTCGCGCCATGAACGGTCACCGTCGCGGTCGCGGTGCCCGGTTCGTGCGTCGCGCTCGCCTGCCTGCCGCAAAGCCTCGGCGCGTGCGCGTTCAATCCGCTGGCGCTGTTCGCGCACGCCGGCATCGCCGCGATACCGCTCGATTCGTGCCTCCCGCGCATCGCGAGCAGCGTCCCTGCGGTCGCCGCGTACTGCGGCGCGGTCAGCCTGCTGCTGACGCATTTGCTCGATCCGCTGAGCTTGCTGCTGGCGGGCATCACGCCTGTCCGAGCGAACGTCGCGCCTGTCCGAGCGAGCTTCCCTGCGGTCCGACCGAGACTCGCGAATGGTCGAGCGCACTTCGCGGCGATCGGAGCGTGCCTGCTGCCGCTGAGCCCGCTGTGCGCGGGCCTCACCGCGCTCTTGCTGCACTTCGCTGCGAACCGGTCGCTCGGCTGCAGCCGCGGAAGCGGGGAGGGCGGTAAGGGCAAGAACCGCGCCGACTGCGCCGAGTGCCGTTCCCTTGAGCAATTGTGCGATTGTCATATTCGCAAATCCTTTTGCAGTGCCGCTCCCACCGATACGGCTCGTTTATTCTTATGATGAACCGTTCTTATCGCGCGGTCGCTGACCGCAATCTGAACCGCGTATGAGACCTTCCATTCATATTAGTCGCTAATAACGTGAACGAACCGGTGATTGACTTTCGCTCCCAGCAAGTGCTGTTCGCATAGCCATGCAGGATGATCTCGAGGAAGTGCGCCGCGATGTAATCGGCAGGTTGTCGCAGGCGGCTAACGACCGGAAGTCGGCGATGCACACCCCCGTTTTCGCGACGGCCGATGCCGATACGCGCATCCTCGTGCTGCGCGCATTCGACGACGAGCAGTGGACTCTGCGGTTCCACACCGACTCGCGCTCGCCCAAAGTCTCGGTGATCGAGAGCGATCCCGCCGTTAGCGTACTTTTCTACGACCGCGAGGAGAAGGTGCAGATCCGCTGCCGCGGCGTTGCCCGCATCGAGCGGAGCAGCGTGGCGGCCGACACGGCATGGCAGCAAAGCGACAACTATGCGCGTCGCTGCTATCTGGGGAGCGGCCCGAGCGTGCTGTCGGACGAGCCGACTTCAGGACTTCCCGAATGGATCGAGGGCGAGAAACCGACCGACGAGCAACTTGCCCCCGCGAGGGAGAATTTCGCCGTCTTACTGGTCGAAATCATAGAGGCCGACTGGTATCATCTTGCACACGACGGTCATCGCCGTGCGCTCGTAAAGCCGGGCGGCGAGGCGCACTGGCTTACGCCCTGATGCGCGCTGTCAAACCTCTCGGCCCGGCGTCATGCGCTTTATGACGCGGCGTACCGTTCGGTACAGAATCGCGACCGTCGCCGCGAACATCGCCACTGTCAGCACGGTCGCGGCGAACATCCCTTCGTAGAGATAGATGTACCACCTCGGCGGCAGCGTATCGAACTCGCCTACCGGCAAGGTAAAGGCGAGAAGCACGGCAAGACCGCTTGCCATGGTGAACGATGCGAGGAGCGCGATGAGGTCGACATCGCGGTAAGTCTGTTCGTTGAACTCGCTCTCCATGCGTTTGAGCATGCCGATCAGTGTTAGCATGAGCGCCAGCGTCGTGGCGGCGGCGGTCACGATTGCCGATGCCAGATACAGACCCGCGCGGCTGAGCGCCTGGATCAGGTCGGTCGCCTCCGCGCTCGAATAGATGTCGCCGATAGCCCAGCGCGCGCCATAACCGATCGCGCAGGTGCACAGAAAAAAGCCGATGGCCCACAGATGGCTGCGAAGAACTTCAGTTACCCTCATGCAGCAATAACGGGCCGGCCAGCCCCGCGTTTCGCCGGATCGGGCTGATAAAAGTGAAGCCGGACCGGCGGGCCGTCACGTCAAGGGCGCGGCGGCCCACCGGTTGGCGGTCAGGCTGCCTGCTTGATGTCGCGCAGCGTCAGGTCGAAGGTCACGTCTTCGCCCGCGAGTGGGTGGTTGCCGTCTGCCTTGATGGTCTGGTCGCCGACCTCGAGGATGTGCAGCGTCATCGGCTGACCGTCGGGCGACTGCGCCTGCAGCGCCATGCCCGGCTGCGGGGTGGGCTCGGGCGGCAGGTTGGAGCGCGGAATATCGATCACGAGCTGCTCGTTACGCGCACCGAACGCCTGGTCGGAGGGAATGGAGACCGTCTTTTCCTCGCCGACTTCCATACCGGTCAGTGCCTGTTCGATCTGCGGGAAGATCTGTCCGCTGCCGAGTTCGACCGCCTGCGGGCCGACCTGCTGCGTGTTGCCGACGACTTCGCCGTCGCTTTTGCGCAGGACGTAGTCGATTGTCACGGTGTCGCCGTTCGTGCGAGTTGTCATGGTAATCCTCTGGGATTTGGTGTTCGCGGCGCGGATCGTGCGCCGTCTGGGGATGCACCCGCGAACCGGGCGCCTTCACGCGCGAGTCTCGCAAACGCGGCAACACCTGTCAAACATGGCAGTTTGCGGGCTTTCGAACTGGCTAAAGGCGCGGTAACCACTCTTCAATCCAGACGCGCTAGGCGGGATCGTTGTCTAGAACGCCGCTTGCCGGCCACGCATGGAAAACCAATGTCCTTTGAGAACTTCCGCAAGTCCTTCGCCGGTGTCCTGCGCAGGGAGACGGAGCAGAAAACCTACCGGTCCAGCTCCGACCTGTCGGTCCTGCGTGAAATAGAACGCGTCGGGGTCGGATGCTTCTGGGCGACCGACGAGACCGGCAAGATCATCTATGTGTCCGAGAACGCCGAACGATCGCTGGAGCGCGACGGGTTTCAGATCATCGGCCGTCCGCTCGTCGAAGTCTTCAAGGACGCCAGCCACGGCGCAGAGAAAACCGAAAGCCGCAACCTGGCTTTCCGCATTCAGTCGCGTTCCGATCTCGACAATCTCATCGTCCGCATCGACCATGAGGAAGCGGCTTCGAACCGCCACGGGCGATACTGGAGAATTTCCGGCGCGCCGCTGGTGGACGACGAGGGGAATTTCCGCGGCTACCGCGGCAATGCAGCCGATATTACGGACGAGTTTCGCGAACAGTGCGCGGTTGCGCGACAGTCCCAGTTCGACGAACTGACAGGTCTCGCGAATCGCCGCCGCCTCGACGAGAAGCTGTCCAGCATTATCACTTCGCGCAAAGGGCGCTGCTGCGCGCTCATGATGCTCGATCTAGACCGCTTCAAGCAGGTGAACGATTCGATGGGCCATCCGGCCGGCGATGAACTGCTCAAGCAGGTCGGGGACCGGCTCGCCGCTCTCGTCAAGGACAAGGGCGAAGTCGGGCGCCTTGGCGGAGACGAATTCCAGATCCTGCTGCCCGATGTCGAGGACCGTGGCGACCTTGCCGAGCTGGCCGGCCGCGTCATCCAGATGCTGTCGCAGCCCTACTCCATCAACGGCAGGCGCGCGATAATCGGAGCCTCCGTCGGTATAGCCATCGCTCCCTTCGACGGCATTTCCGCGTCCGAACTGATCGGTTCCGCCGACATGGCGCTCTACCGGTCCAAGGAAGACGGGCGCGGCGTCTTCCGCTTCTACACGGCGGAGCTCCGCGCCGCCGCCAGTTTCGGTGTCCAGCTCGAAGAGGATTTGCGCGATGCCCTCGAAAAGGGCGAGCTCAGCATGGCCTATCAGCCGCTCGTCGATCCGCTGGACAACCGCGCGAAATGTTTCGAAGCTCTCATGCGCTGGGATCATCCGCAAAGGGGCCGCATTTCGCCGGCGGCCTTCATCCCGATCGCCGAGCGGAGCGACCTGATCCTTCACCTCGGAGAATGGGCGTTGAGGCAGGCATGCAAAGACGCGGAACAGTGGCCGGACGATGTCCGCGTGGCAGTCAACGTATCGGCGCGGCAGTTCATGCAGGCCAATATGCCGAAGCTCGTCGCATCGGCCCTCAGCAGCAGTGGAATCAAGGCTTCGCGGCTGACGCTGGAAGTGACCGAAAGCGTCTTCATCGGGGGCGTGGAGGCTGTCGACGAGATATTCGCGCGACTGGACCGGTTGGGCGTTCGCCTGGCTATGGACGACTTCGGAACCGGCTATTCCTCGCTCGGGTATCTGAAACGCGCACCGTTCAAGAAGATCAAGATCGACCAGAGCTTCGTGCGCGGCTGTACCGAAAGCGGCGACACCAATCCTGCGATCATCTCCGCTGTCGTCGCTCTCGCGCGGGCGCTCAAGATGGAAACGGTGGCGGAGGGCGTCGAGGCGATGGACGAGCTCGAACTCGTCACGCAGCGCGGCGCCAACCTCGTCCAGGGATACATCTATTCGCCGCCCCTGGAGCAGCACAAGATCCTGGAGAACTTCGCCAAGGCCGAATGGATCTTCAAGCCGGATGGTCCTCCGCGCCACCGGGCAGACCGAATTTCACTGTACCGCAGGGTAGGCCTCATCCACGAGGATCATTATTACGACGTGATGCTGCGCAACCTGTCTAAGACCGGCGCGCGGATCGAGGGTCTGGAAGGCGTGCCGACCGGTGCCGAGGTCGTGCTCGATCTGGGCGGCGGCCAACTGGTCGTCAGCAATGTCATTCACAGCGCCGAGCGCAGTCAGGGTCTGCAGTTCGAAACCTCGCTCATCAGCGACGGTTACAACGGTCTGATGACGCGGCACCGGGTCTCGCCCTATCTGCTGGCGGAGGCCGGGATGCCGCTCGCTGCGTTAGGGCAGGGCAACACGCCGTTCGTCATGCGCAGCGACGGGCAGAAGCGCCCGCCGAAATTCGTGCAGCACGATATAGGTCAGTAGATCGGCTCCTCAGTGTAAATTCTCGTGCATGAAAATAGAGCGCCAATCCTGCGCAGAACGGGGTTCTAACCGCGAGAATCTTAGAAAGTGGAAGCGGTTAAAACCGTATAGGCTTGCGCAGTAAAATGGCGCCGTCTTTACAAATGTAAGTCATTTCCCAGCGCGCTTTGAGGAACAAACCGGCGCAGTTGCTCATACCAATTACGGTCGTATGTCGATTTCGGCCGAAGTGTGGAGAGCAATTTGACCGAGAACGCTTGGCTTTGGTTCTACCTAGCGTGCATGGCCGCAGGCGCGGTATTGTTCTTCGTATGGAGCCGAAATCCGCGCGGCGTTCCGCAATACGAATACGCGGTCGCAATCATCATACCTGTCTGGTCGGGCCTCGCGTATACGGCGATGGCGCTCGGCCAAGGGACGGTCGATGTCGGCGGACAGACGGTATATTTCGCTCGGTACCTCGATTGGCTGGTGACGACCCCGCTCATCCTGTTCGTGCTCGCTTCGACCGGGATGTTCTTCAGACCGCTCGACAAGACGACCATCGCCACGCTCGTCGCGCTGGACGTCATCATGATACTTTCCGGCCTGTTCGCCGACCTGTCTGGCGACGATCCGGCAAAATGGTTCTGGTATGCAACCGGATGCGTCTGCCTCGCCCTTATCCTCGGTATCTTGTGGGGGCGGGTAAGGCGCGAAGCTTACGCGCATAACAAGGAGATCGGGGACGGCTTCACCCGGGTGAACACCTATTTCACTGCGATGTGGCTGGGGTACCCCATAGTCTGGGCGCTTGGCCCCTCGGGACTTGGCGTCATCGACCAGCTTACGGAAGTGGCGCTGTTCGTCATCCTGCCGATATTCTCGAAGGTCGGGTTCTCGATCTACGATCTCTACGAATTGCGCAAACTCGCGCCGAAATTCCCCGAGTTCGACGAACCGAACCCCAAATCGCGATTGCGGACGGCCCGTCATTAGCCGAGCACCACGAGCGATCAGCTGAAGAAAAGTGGCTGAAGTCTGACCCCAGCGCGCAGCAAAGCGGTCAAAGGGCGTCGCGGAAACAGGAGGTTACCGATCGAACAGCGCGATGGAAAAGGCGATGCCAGGTTCGTACGCCGTTTGGTCCTGTCGATCCTGATCATCGGTGCCGCGTTACTGGCATGGGAACTGCGCTCCATACTGGTGCTCGCGTTCGGCGCGTGCCTTTTGGCCGTTCTGTGGCGCGCTGCGGTGACTTCGTTACGGGAGCACGCCAACATTCCCGAAGGATTCGGGCTGGCGATCACAGTGACTTCGGTATTCGCGCTCGTGGCCGGCATGATGTTCCTGTTCGGGTCGGAAGTCGCCAGTCAGGCCGAGGCGATTGCCGCAGCCCTACCGGCGGCGATCGATCAGCTTCGTGCAACGGCGCGCAGTTTCGGAGCTGGCGGCATCGTCGACCAGCAACTCGACAGACTGACCGGCGCTTTCGCGGAAGGGGGAAGCATCGGCGGCATGCTGATGACGATCGGCAACGGCCTCACGGATTTTATCGTGGTGGTCGTCGCCAGCATCTTTCTGGCTGCACGGCCCGATCTTTACAGGACCGGCCTGATCAAGCTCGTCCCCTCCGCCAGAAGAGACGAGGCCGGAGCGACGCTCGACGATATGCAAACCGCGCTGAGCCTGTGGTTCAAGGGGCGGCTCGTCGCAATGATAGGGGTGGGGCTGCTTACCGGGATCGGCCTGTGGCTGATCGGCGTTCCGTCCTTCTTCGCGCTCGGCGTGCTCGCAGGACTGCTGGAAATCATTCCCTTCTTCGGCCCTATACTGGCGGCGGTGCCGGGGATTTTGCTGGCGTTGCTGGCAGGGCCCACCAACGCGCTGTTCGCGACGGCACTCTACCTCGCGATCCAGCAGGCGGAAGGAAACCTGATAACGCCCATCATTCAGCAGCACGCGGTCGAACTTCCGCCCGCGCTGCTTCTGTTCTCGCTGCTGGTCTTCGCGTACCTATTCGGCGTGCTTGGAGTATTGCTCGCCGCGCCGCTTACCGTGGTCTTCTATATCCTCGTCAAGAAGCTCTACGTTCGCGAAGCGCTCGATACCCACACGCCCATTCCGGGCGAGGATAAATAGGCCCGCCCGGCGCTATCGGACGAACTCACCGCTGCGAAAAAACGTGCAGGGGGTCGCATGCAGACGCTCCGCTTGCGACCCCGACAAGGCTTACCGTGTAAGCTTCTTGTACTGCATTCGCGTCGGCCGGTCTGCGGCGTCGCCCAAGCGGCGGCGTTTGTCTTCTTCGTAGGCTTCGAAGTTGCCTTCGAACCATTCGACGTGGCTGTTGCCTTCAAAAGCGAGGATATGCGTTGCCAGCCGGTCGAGGAAGAAGCGGTCGTGCGAGATTACCACGGCGCAGCCGGCGAAGTTCTCGATCGCGTCTTCGAGTGCGCGCAGCGTTTCCACGTCGAGGTCGTTGGTCGGCTCATCGAGTAACAGGACGTTGCCGCCTTCTTTCAGCATCTTCGCCATGTGGACGCGGTTGCGCTCGCCGCCTGACAGCTTGCCGACGTTCTTCTGCTGGTCCGGACCCTTGAAGTTGAACGCGCCGACATAGGCGCGCGTCGACATGTCGTGGCCGTTGACCTTCATGTAATCGAGCCCGTCGGAGATTTCCTCCCATACGTTGTTCTTGTCGGTCAGGTGGTCGCGGCTCTGATCGACATAGCCAAGGCGCACGGTTTCGCCGATGGCGACGTCGCCGCTATCGGGTTCTTCCTGTCCGGTCAGGATCTTGAACAGCGTGGACTTGCCCGCGCCGTTGGGACCGATGACGCCGACGATACCGCCGGGCGGCAGCATGAAGGACAGGTCTTCGAACAGCAGCTTGTCGCCGTAAGCCTTGGTAATGTTCTTCGCTTCGATAACCTTGCCGCCAAGCCGTTCGGGAACCTGGATGACGATCTGCGCCTTGCCGGGCTTGCGGTCGCCCTGCGCTTCCTGAAGCTGTTCGAACTTGCGGATACGCGCCTTGGACTTGGTCTGGCGTCCCTTCGTGCCCTGTCTGATCCATTCGAGCTCTTCGGAGAGAGCCTTCTGCCGTCCGCTTTCCTCGCGCTCTTCCTGGGCGAGCCGCTGCGATTTCTTCTCAAGGTAGGTCGAGTAATTGCCCTCGTAGGGGAAGTAGCTGCCGCGATCGAGTTCGAGGATCCAGCCGACGACGTTGTCGAGGAAGTAGCGGTCGTGGGTGATCATCAGGACCGCGCCGGCGTATTCCTTCAGATGGTTTTCGAGCCATTCGACGCTTTCCGCATCGAGGTGGTTGGTCGGTTCGTCGAGGAGCAGAATGCTGGGCTTCTGGATCAGCAGCCGGGTCAGCGCCACGCGGCGCTTTTCGCCGCCCGACAGGTTCGATACGTCCGCATCGCCCGGCGGGCAGCGGAGCGCTTCCATCGCGATTTCGAGCTGGTTGTCGAGCGTCCAACCGTCGACCGCATCGATCTTCTCCTGCAACTCGCCCATCTCGGTAATGAGGTCGTCGTAATTGGGCGCATCGGGATCGGCCATCGCCATCGAGACTTCGTTGAAGCGCTCGACCATGTCGGCGGTTTCGCGCGCGCCGTCCTTCACGTTTTCGAGCACCGTCTTGTCGGGATCGAGTTCCGGCTCCTGCGCCAGATAGCCGACGGTGATGTTCTCGCCCGGCCACGCTTCGCCCGCGTAGTCGTTGTCGATGCCCGCCATGATCTTCATAAGGGTGGACTTACCCGCGCCGTTGGGACCGACGATACCGATCTTCGCGCCCTGGTAGAATTGCAGGTTGATGTTCTCCAGCACCGGCTTTTTCGCGCCGGGGAAGGTCTTGGTCATGTTCTTCATGACGTAGGCGTATTGAGCGGCCATCGCGTCGATCCTTTGTGATTGCGGCCCGCGCCTGCCCCCCTGGGCGGCGCCGATCTGGCTGAAATGGAATTTGCCGGTCAGATAGGTCGTGCGGGGGAAAGGGGCAAGCGCTCGTATGGCATGGCGGGGCGGGGCGCTTTATTGCTTGCCCCCATGGAGCGCGCTGGCGGCAGGGATGGGGGGAAGGTCGCGATACTTTTCGCGCAGTTCGCACCCTATCACGTCGACCGGATCGCGGCAGCGGCGGAGAGGCTCGCGGGGCGTGCCGAAGTCATCGGGATAGAGGTCGCGGATAGCTCGGCAACCTATGGGTGGGAGCGCGCGGGGGGTGTGGCGGGCGCTCGGAAGGTCACGCTGTTTCCGGAGCAGCGTTACGAGGACATCGGCAGCGCGGTCAAACTGCGCCGAGCGCTGCGGACCCTGCAAGAGGCAAACACGGTCTTCGTTGGCATCCCCTATTCGGAAAGCTGGATCATGGCTTTGACCGCCGTGCTGCGACTTCGCGGCTGCCGCGTGATCCTCATGACCGAGAGCAAGGCGGATGATTTTCCGCGCAAGGCGTGGCTGGAAATGCTGAAGCGCGCGGTGCTCGCGCCATACGATTGCGCGCTGGTCGGCGGGGAGCGGCAGGCGCATTACATTCGCCATCTCGGATTCAGGACGCGTCCGGTGCTCGAGGGATACGATACGATCGGCAACGAGCGGGTCCGGGCATTGGTGACGGGAAAGCGGCAGCCGCAATGGAGGGAGCGCCCGTTTCTCTATGTCGGGCGCTTCGTCGAAAAGAAGAACCTCGCCGTGCTGCTCGAAGCCTTCGCGCTTTATCGCAAAGGTGCCGGACCGGACGCGCGGCGGCTCGTCATGGCGGGCGACGGTCCGCTTGGCGGCGAACTCCAGAACCTTGCCAAGCGGCTGGGCGTAGCGAAAAGCATCGACTGGCCCGGTTTCCTTGGCGCGGCAGGCGTGGCGGAAGCGATGCACGATGCGCTGGCCCTGAGCCTCGTCAGCACGACCGAGCAATGGGGTCTGGTCTTGAACGAAGCCGCCGCGCTCGGCCTGCCGGTCATCGTGTCGCCGAACGTCGGCGCCTGCGACCGGCTGGTCAGGGACGGCGAAACCGGCCGCATCGTTGCGACGACCGACCCAACCGCGATTGCCAACGCGATGCGCAATCTTGCGAAAAGCGAAGCGCAGTGGGTCGCGATGCGCGCGGCTTCTCTCGCTATCTCCGAAGCGGGCGATGTTCGCCATTTCGCGGACGCGGTGGAGAAGCTGATTGCTCCCACGAAAACGGCAAGCTAGCAGACGCATCATGCTGAAACATATCCTCTCGCTGTCCGCAGCGCTCGTCTTCGTCGCCGCTCCCGCTCATGCCCAGCAGTCCGCGCCGAACCCGGCGGATCAGGCACGCACCTCCGATACCTACGCCTGGGACTTCGTCGAAGGTCTGACGACCGAAGTCGGACCGCGTCAGGCCGGTACCGAAGCGGAAAAGCGCGGGCGCGAATGGGCGATGGCGTGGCTGCGCGAACACGGGTTCCAGAACGTCGCGGACGAGCCGTTCCAGATGCGCACCTGGGTGCCCGGCGATACGCACAAGGCGGAAATCCTCGCGCCGTTTCCTCAGCCGCTCGTGGTCCAGCCGCTCGGCGGAACACCTTCGACCGGGCCGGATGGCATTACCGGCGAAGTTGTGTATTTCCCCAATATCGAGGCGCTCAGGAATGCCCCTGAAGGCAGCCTGACAGGCAAGATCGCCTTCATCAGCCATTCGATGTCGCCGACGCAGGACGGCTCGCAATACGGGTTTGCCGGCCCGGTTCGCTGGGTCGGCGCCGGGATCGCGGCCAGCAAGGGCGCGGTCGCCACCGTCATCAAGTCGGTCGGGACCGATCGCCACCGCAATCCGCATACCGGCGGCACGTCCTTCCCCGAAGGGGTTACGCCGACGCCGGTCGGAGCGCTTTCCGTGCCCGACGCCATGAATCTCGAGCGGATGTTCGCGCGCGCGGACGGCCAGCCTATTCGCATGAAGCTTACCCTGACGCCGCGCGACCTCGGCATGACGACGAGCGGCAACGTAGTGGGCGAAATCGTCGGGACCGATCCCTCGCTTCCCCCGGTACTGCTCGCCTGCCATATCGACAGCTGGTGGAACTCTCCCGGTGCGTTCGACGACGGCGCAGGCTGCGGCATCGCCGCTTCGGCGGCGCTGAACGCAAGCCGCATGGGTAAGCCGCTCCGCACGATCCGCGTGCTGATGGCGGGCGCCGAGGAAGTCGGCCTGATCGGCTCCGAAGCCTATAGCGCCGCGCATATCGACGAGCCGATCGGTGTCGCGCTCGAAAGCGATTTCGGCGCAGACCGTATCTGGCGGTTCGAGACGAATTTCACCGAAAGCAATCCGGCGCTCTTCGCGAAGCTCGCATCGGCGGTGCAGCCTTACGGCGTCGCGCCGTCTCCCATCGTGGCAACCGGCGGGGCGGACATCAACATCGCCCGCGATCAGGGTACCGCGATCATCGACCTGCAGCAGGACGGGACGCGCTATTTCGACCTGCATCACACACCCGACGACACACTCGACAAGATCGATCCCGATCAGCTGCGCCAGAACGTCGCGGTATGGACGGCCGTGGTCGGCGTGCTCGCGAACGAGCGCGGCGCGATCAAGCCGAAGGACTGACCGCGCTCAAGAGGCTGCGAAGGTCTTTCGCGTAAGTCGGGGCAGCAGAACCGCCTGGAAACAGGCGCGGGCGATCAGGAAGATGGTGAACGACAGCCACAGCCCGTGGTTGCCGAGCGGCCACGTCAGCCATAGCGCCAGGGCGTAGACCATAGCTGCACCGACCATCGTGACCAGCAGCGCCCGCGTCCAGCTCGCGCCGACGAACACGCCGTCGAACACGAAGCCCGCGACCCCGGCGAAGGGTATGACGATCAGCCAGATCGAAACCTCGCGCGCGGCGCTCTCGACGGCTGCAGTCGCGGCGAAACTGGCGAGGATCGGACCCGAAAGCAGCAGGAAGAGAGCCGCTACCAGCGCGGCGGCCCCGATACCCCGCCAGATCAGTGCGCGCACATAGCCTGCGAACCCGTGCCGGTCATGCGCACCGATACGCTCACCATTGAGCACCTGCGCGGCATTCTCGAACCCGTCGAGCAGCAGCGCCGTCAGTACGAACAGCTGATAGATGATGCCGTTGGCGGCGAGGACCACTTCGCCCCGGTCGGCACTGAGTCGCGTGATCGTAGCGAGCGCGACCGTCAGGATGACCGTCCGTAAGAACAGGTCGCGATTGACCGACAGGAACGGCCTCAGCGAACGCCAGCGCAGCACTGTGCCTTTGCTCAAAACCTTGAGTGCATGACCCGTCACACTGCCGCGAAACACGAACAGGACGACTGCGGCGAGCTTTGCGTATTCGGCGATGAAGCTCGACCAGCCGATCCCGGCAATGCCGAGGTCGAGGCCGAGCACGAACCACAAGCCGAGGCCGACATTGGTAAGGTTGTAGGCCACTTCGATAATCAGCACCGCGGTCATCTGCCGCCGTCCGACGAGGAAACCTACCAGCGCGAGATTCAGCATGACACCGGGCGCGGTCCAGTAGCGGATGCCCGCATAGACGCGTGCAGCTTCGAGCACGTCGCCGTCCGCGCCGAGCAGCGACAGGCACAGCGGCAGCAGGACAGGCTTCGCGATGAGCAGCAGGGCGGCGATTGCCAGCCCGACCGTCATACCGCGCAGCAGGACCGAAACCTGCGCCTCTGCGCCCGCCCGCGTGCCTTCCTGCGCGACGAGCCCCGTGGTCCCCGTCTTCAGGAAATTCATTACGGTGAAAAGAACCGCGAACAGCCGCGCACCGACATCGACGGCACCCTGCGCGCTCGCATCGCCCAGCCGGCCGACGATCCACATATCGCCGAGCCCGATCAGCGCGGTCGCGACATTGGTGATCATGGCAGGAAGCGCGATCGCCCAGATGGCGCGGGTATCGAGATTGGCGGAGGGGGCGGCGGAGATTGCGCTGGCTCCTTGCATCCTCCCGCCCCTAGCGGTTGGGAGCTTTCCGGTCGCAAATGCCCTTAGGGATATTTGCAGGCCTCTGGAAATATGGTCGGGGAGACTGGATTCGAACCAGCGACCCCCTGTACCCAAAACAGGTGCGCTACCAGGCTGCGCCACTCCCCGACCGTGGGAAGCCCTTAGGTTTCGTGGGATTTGGAAGCAACCTGTAAAATCGTTTCGCGGCAAGGAGCGGCGGAACAAAGCATGAATCGGCATCGGGAGTCACAAATTATTCCCGAACCGAAAAGAACGGACCGGAAACGAGAGGTCGCATTCTCGCACCGGTCCTAACCACAAACGCAAGGAAGTGCGCACATGGCTGACCCGTTCCCTAAACCGATACTCCCATATCTTGAAGGCAAGATTGGTGAACTGAGAATGCTCCGCTTTTGGAGCAAGGTGGATATTCGAGCGCCGGAGGAATGCTGGGAATGGCAAGCAAGCCTGACCACCAGCGGCTACGGGCGCTTCAAGATCGCAAGCCACGTTCAGGTCACTGCCAGTCGGCTTGCTCTGATTGCTCACAAGAAAGACGAGGGCGGCGGGCTGCACGTTCTGCACCATTGCGACAATCCGAAGTGCTGCAATCCGCATCACCTGTATTTCGGCACAGTGCAGGACAACGTGAACGATAAGGTTGAACGCGGACGCTGCCGGAGCGGAGACCAGTCCGGCGCGAACAATGGCGCGGCGAAGATCAACGAGCAGCAACTCGAACTTATTGTGTCCCGCTTTAAGAAGGGCTGGAACAATAAGCAGATCGCTGCGGACTTACCGATCGGTCACGCGATGGTGAGTAAGATACGGTGCGGCAATATGTGGCAGGAGCAGGCGGCGAAGTTAGGCTGGAAGCCCGCGCCGCAGTTTAAGCGGAAAGCAGCGTAATGGATGAACCAGCACCACACGACGCACACGTTCAAGCAGCGACGAAACTGTTCCGTGACTGCGGCTTCACGCTCCATGCCATGCAGTTTCCGCGTTCACCGGAAGCCCTTGTAGGCTTGAAGCGGTTCAACGGCCTAGCGGACGACGCGAAGGTTCCGTTTGCGTGGGGCTATCATCCGAACGCCTACATGCGGGACAACTGGCAGCGGTATTATGGTGAAGCCGAGAGGAAGGTAGCATGACTGACCTATCACGCGATGAAAAGTATGAATAGGGGTCAGGTGTGGCGCCTGACCCCGTTTCATTCCACCTTTGGCTG
>NZ_JABWGV010000022.1 GCF_013370205.1 Qipengyuania atrilutea | reverse complement strand
ACTTCGCCGGTCGAAGGGTTCCAGATATCGTGCGTGCGGGCCGAGCCGCCGCCTGCTCCCCCGGCAATGAAGTGATCGACCTGACGCATGCTTCTCTCCTGATTTTCGTGTCTTGCCGGCTTATGTGCGAGGCGATTGTCCCGCAGGCAAGCCTGTCATGAGAGATAGCCAGCGGAAGCGCGACATGGTTCCGATTGGCGCAACAAAAAGAGGCGGTTCCGTCAGAAACCGCCTCATTCGTTACGTCTCGGTTTTTCGGTTCTGGAGGTCAGAAGCCAACCGTTGCCGCGACTCTGGCGCCAACTTTCTTGTCACCGGTGTTACCGGTCACGCCAGCCGAGACGTAAAGGCTTTCGCTGATCCGGCCGGAGAACTGTCCGGCGAACGCCTGTTCGCCTGCATAAGTGGCGGCAGATACCGTCAGCGATACGTTCTTGTCCGGCACGATAGCGGCGCTGCCAAGTGCCATTGCGGACGCTATGCCTCCGCTTAGACCCTCATCGAGCTGATCGAGGCGGAAGTCGAGGCCGGTCACCTGATCGGAGAGTGCAGCGAACTGCGCATCGGTGACGGCGGC
>NZ_JABWGV010000021.1 GCF_013370205.1 Qipengyuania atrilutea | reverse complement strand
CCGATTGCGGTAGAAGAGGTTTGGCTGGCAGATGCACTGGTGCCGATGGCAACCGCGCCGATACCCGAAGCCGATGCCACCGCGCCTACGCTGGTGCTGCTTTCGCCCGAAGAGATGGAGCGATACCCGACCGCAGTGCTGCTGACACCCGAAGCGGTCGCTTCGCCGCCAATGGTCGTAGCGTTGCTATTGCGTGCCTGCGCCTGGAACCCAAAGGATGACGCCGACTGTCCGTCAGCGAGCGCCAGCGAACCCAGCGAGGTCGCACCGGTCTGCCGTGCCTCGGCGGTCTGGCCGACCGCAGTCGAGTTTTGGCCAGAAGCGATGGCACGCTGGCCGAAGGCACTCGCCTGATCGGCCGTCGCTTCAGCGCGCTGACCAACCGACAAAGCATTGCCGCCAGATGCATTCGCAAACACACCCACCGCCGTGCTGCCGTCACCGGTAGCGCTCGATAACCCGCCCAGCGCAGATGAACCAACTCCCGTCGATACCGAGCGCGAACCATACGCTACCGAAAGCTCGTTCGAACCTACCGAGTTCAAACCAATCGCAACCGCCTCAACCCCAGAGGCTACTCCATTCTGACCAATCGCAAT
>NZ_JABWGV010000003.1:427500-634490 GCF_013370205.1 Qipengyuania atrilutea | reverse complement strand
AAGAAAGTCACGCAGCGCTGGCCGGACGGTACTGCGGATGCGGACAACAAGGATGCCTTCATCATTCCGACGATGGGATAGCACCTTACCGTTGCGCGTTGAGAGCCGATGAGCCTTAGGACAAACCTGCTAGTTGCCGCCGCATCCGGCCTCGTTCTTGCCTCTTGTACGAGCGAGAGCGAGGCGATCGGCGAACCGGAACGTGCGGAAACGAGGATGCCTGTCGAACCGGACGGCGGGATCGGCGATGGTGCTCCGCCAATCGCCGCGTCCACTGCATCGGCTTCATTTGCCAAGACCATGCCTGTACGGCTTCGGGGCGACTGGCATAAGGACGACCTTGGCAGAGTACCGGAGGCAGAGGACTGCGACCCGCGCTTGCGCGGCACGATCGATTGGGACCGTCTCGTCACGGTAGACGAAGGCGGCTATTCCTATTTCGAGACCGGCGGACGGATCACGGATGTGCACGGCCGCACTGACACCATGATCGACGCGGCCTTCGATACCACCTACGCGGATACGCCAACGAGCACGCGAAGGAATTTGACGCTGCAAAGTGATGGCACGATGACTGTTCGTGAAGAAGACGGCAACGGCCAGCCGACAATCAAAAAATACATCCGATGTCCGGAGATCAGATGATGCGCATTGCCCTAATTCCCGCAGCGGTGCTGCTGTTCGCTTCCTGCACGCAGGAAGAGCGAGCGCCTGTCGATAGCGACGTCACAGCTTCGACCGGAATGGACAGATCGCTCGCCGACGAGACCAAGACCGGCCCGACACGCGCCCGCGACCTTACCGAAATTCCCGAGCGGTTTCGCGGCGTATGGGATTATGGCGAAGGCGATTGCATGGCGTCTTCCGAACTGCGTCTCGACATAGGGCAGCGCGAGATTGAATTCTACGAGTCCGTCGGCGAAATCCGCTCCCTTAGTCAAGGTGAAGATGGTTCGATCGTCCTGGGCCTTGCGATGTCGGGCGAAGGAGAAACCTGGGAACAGCAGACGCGCCTGTCGTTATCCGAAGACGGCGAGCGCCTGACTATCGAGGATGCGCAAAACCCGCGCGAAGAACCGACCAATGTTCGCAGGCGCTGCGAGGCGTAAAGAGGTATCCATGAAAAGCTTGCTAGCCACCCTTCCCTTTCTTCTCGCAGGTTGCACTGCCGCAAACGAAGAGCCGCAAACGCCGGTGGCAGTGCCCGATGGCGACGGAAAATGCGAAGCTGCCGCGGCGCAGTCATTGGTCGGCGAAAGAGCGACTTCCGAAACGGGCGGCCGGGTGCTTTCTCTCACCGGCGCCGATACGCTGCGCTGGGGCCCGCCCGGTGCGATGTTCACCATGGACTACCGCCCAGACCGCGTGACCGTGATGTACGACGACGCGATGATGATCACCCAGATTAAATGCGGCTGAGCCCCCCCTTCCCCCGATCGGCCAGCAGCGCTAGTGACCCGCCCATGACAGGACAGTTTCAGCTCACCGAAGACCAGCGCGCGATCCAGGACATGGCTCGTCGCTTCACCGCCGACAACATCACGCCGCACGCCGGCGAATGGGACCAGCAGAGCCATTTTCCGAAAGACGTAATCAAGCAGAGCGCGGAGCTCGGCTTCGGTGCGATCTACGTTTCCGAGGAAAGTGGCGGGATCGGCCTGGGCCGGCTCGAAGCGGCGCTCATCATGGAAGCCATGGCATATGGCTGCCCGACCACCAGCGCGTTCATCTCGATCCACAATATGGCAAGCTGGATGATCGACCGCTTCGGCGGTGACGAGGTGAAAGCAAAGTATCTTCCCGATCTCGTAACCATGGACAAGATCGCCAGCTATGCGCTGACCGAACCGGGCAGTGGATCGGATGCGGCGGGCCTCAAGGCATCGGCGAAGCTCCACGGCGACACCTACGTCCTGAACGGCACGAAGCAGTTCATTTCGGGTGGAGGCGTGAACGACGTTTACGTCACGATGGTCAGGACGAGCGACCACAAGACCAAGGGCATTACCTGCCTCGTCATCGACAAGGATACGCCCGGGGTGAGCTTCGGCGCGACTGAGAAGAAGCTCGGCTGGAATGCATCGCCTACCGCACAGGTAATCTTCGAGGATGCGAAAGTGCCGGTCGGGAACCGCGTGGGCGCCGAGGGCGAAGGCTTCCGCTTTGCCATGATGGGTCTCGATGGCGGCAGGCTCAATATCGGTGCTTGCTCCCTCGGCGGGGCGCAGCGCTGTCTGGACGAGGCGGTCGCCTATACCAAGGACCGCAAGCAGTTCGACGCACCCATCGCTGACTTCCAGAACACCCAGTTCATGCTCGCCGACATGGCGACCGACCTCGAAGCAGCCCGCGCGCTGCTCTACCTTGCGGCGGCCAAGGTCACCGACAATGCCCCAGACAAGTCGCGTTTTTCCGCTATGGCGAAGCGGCTTGCCACCGATAACGGCAGCAAGGTCGTGAACGACGCGCTGCAGCTGTTCGGCGGCTACGGCTATCTGAAGGACTATCCGATCGAGCGCTTCTGGCGCGATCTCAGGGTCCATTCCATTCTCGAAGGTACGAACCAGGTCATGCGCATGATCGTGGGACGGGATTTACTCAGACAATGACAGACGAACTTCTGACGCATGCCCACGGCAACGTGGGTCACATCAGCCTGAACCGCCCGAAAGCGATCCATGCGCTGACGCTCGATATGTGCCTTGCCATGAGCGACGCTTTGCAGGGCTGGGCTGGTGACGATGCGGTCGAAGCCGTCGTGCTCGATCACGCCGAGGGGCGCGGCTTCTGCGCCGGCGGCGACATCAACCTGCTGCGCCATTCCGCACTGAACGACGGCGGAAAATCGGGCCGCGAATTCTTCTACCGCGAGTATCAGCTTAACCACCAGCTGTTCAGCTACGACAAGCCGGTCGTCGCGTTCATGGATGGGATCACGATGGGCGGCGGCGTCGGCATTGCGCTGCCGTGCAAATACCGCGTCGTGACTGAAAATACCCGCTTCGCCATGCCGGAAACGGGCATCGGCCTGTTTCCCGACGTCGGCGGAGGCTGGCACTTGTCGCGCCTCGGTGGGCGGCTCGGACAGTTCCTTGCGCTAACCGGCGCGCGGCTCGACGGGGCGGAATGCCACTTCGCGGGCATTGCGACGCATTACCTGCCGTCCGAAAAGCTGGCCGAAGCGAAAGCACGGATCATCGAACATCCCTCCCGGATCGGCGGCATTCTGTCCGAACTTTCGGTGACGCCGCCGGAACCGCGGGTCGAAGCGAATTGCGAGCGTATCAACAGGCATTTCGCGTCCGACAGCTACGAAGACATTCTTGCCAGCCTCGAAGCCGATGACAGTGATTGGGCGGCAAAGGAACTTGCCACACTGCGGACGAAAAGCCCGCAGACCTGTAAGGTCGCGCTGCGGCAGATGACGGAAAGCGAGAAGCTCGACGATTTCGCCGACAACATGGCGATGGAATACCGCATTGCCTCGCGTGTCTTGACCCGCCCCGATTTTGCCGAGGGCGTGCGCGCGGTGATCGTCGACAAGACGAACGACCCACAATGGAACCCAGCGACGGCAGAAGGCGTGAGCGGCGATCTGCTCGACCAGATCTTCGCCCTCCTGCCCGCCGACGAAGAATGGAAACCGCTATGAGCTACGAAACCATCACCGCCGAACAGCGCGGCGCAGTCACTCTGGTCACGCTGAACCGCCCGAAATCGCTGAACGCTCTCAACTCGCAGGTATGCGAGGAATTGATCGAAGCGTTCGCAGCTTTCGAGGCCGACGACAGTCAGGGCTGCGCGGTCCTGACCGGAAGCGGCGACAAAGCCTTCGCCGCTGGGGCAGATATCAAGGAAATGGCCGACAAGCCGGCCGCCGAATTCTATAACGAAGACTTTTTTAGTCGCTGGACCAGCCGGCTCGTCAAGGACACCCGCAAACCCTGGATCGCGGCCGTCAACGGCTTCGCGCTCGGCGGCGGCTGCGAGCTTGCCATGATGGCCGACTTCATTCTCGCGAGTGAAAACGCGAAGTTCGGGCAGCCGGAAATCAAGCTCGGCGTCGCACCGGGCATGGGCGGATCGCAGCGGCTAACACTGGCCGTCGGAAAGGCGAAGGCCATGGAAATGTGCCTTACAGGCCGCATGATGGATGCGGAGGAAGCGGAGCGCAGCGGCCTCGTCGCCCGCGTCATTCCGCATGACGAATTGCTGGACGAGGCTCTCAAGACTGCCGCGACGATCGCCGGAATGCCGCCGATGGCTGCGAAGGTGAATAAGGAAATGGTCAACGCTGCGTTCGAGATGGGGCTGGATCAAGGCCTCCTGCACGAACGCCGTCTGTTCCAGATCCTCACCGCGACCGAGGACAAGAAGGAAGGCATGAAGGCTTTCATCGAAAAGCGCGATGGCAATTGGAAGGGTCGCTGAGCGCCCCCCCCTGCAGCACAAACAAGTTCGGAGAGAGAACATGAAAATCGCCTTCATCGGCCTCGGCAACATGGGCGGCGGGATGGCCGCGAACCTCGCGAAGGTAGGGCATGACGTGCGGGCTTTCGACCTGTCCGACGATGCGCTCGGCAAGGCGAAGTCCGCCGGCTGTCAGACGTTTGGCTCGGCCCGCGAAGCGGCGGAAGGCGTCGAAGCGGTCGTCTCGATGCTGCCGAACGGCGCGATCGTGCGCGATGTCTACGAAAGCGACATCATCGGCCAGGCACCGCAAGAAGCAATCCTGATCGACTGCTCCACCATCGACGTCGCAACCGCCAAAGCCGTGTCCGAGAAAGCGGCCGAGCAAGGCTACGCGATGGTCGACGCGCCGGTTTCCGGCGGAATTGCGGCAGCCGAAGGCGGCACGCTCACCTTCATGGTTGGCGGCACCGAGAAGGCCTTCAATGATGCCGAGCCGGTGCTTAGGGACATGGGGAAGGCCGTAATCCACGCTGGCGACGCCGGTGCGGGCCAGACCGCGAAGATCTGCAACAACATGCTGCTCGCCATCAGCATGATCGGCACTGCCGAAGCGATGAAGATGGCAGAGAAGCTCGGCCTCGATCCGCAGAAGTTCTACGAGATATCCTCGCAATCTTCCGGCTACTGTTGGTCGCTGAACGATTACACGCCGATGCCCGGCGTCGGCAAGGAAAGTCCGGCCGACCGCGACTATCAGGGCGGCTTCGCTACCGCGCTGATGCTGAAGGATTTGCGGCTCGCGATGGCCGCAGCGGAAGAGGCCGATGCCGCGACGCCGCTCGGTGCACGGGCCGCCTCGCTTTACGAGGACTTCAACGGCGCAGGTAATGGCGGGCTCGATTTCTCGGCGATCATCAAGACCTATCGCTGATTTCCGCAAGGATTCCGTCCAGCCATGCACGGGCGTCGTCGCGGCCCGAGATATCGGCGACGAACTCTTGCCCTTGCGCGACCGACACCAAATGATCGGGCGCGGGCCAGCGGTTTGCTTCCCGGTGGTAGGATAGCCCCACTTCGCCGAGCCATTCGGGAACGCGCCAATGCGTCCGCGTATGACCTTCGCGGGTCAGTCTTAGCGCGTCGCTCGCGCGGGTAGCCGTCCGCCCCTCGCCGACATAGAGCGTATCGCTGCGGTTCGCGTGATGGAACCCGAAGGCATGCGGATGGCCAAGAGCCGCGAAGCGCTGTCGGGCCGCATCATTGGCACTGTCGAGCCGGACGATTTCCTCGACCTTCAGATAGCCGAAGATGCGGTGATGATCGCCGTGCCCTTCGCCGGCGAACCAGCCGAAGAACAGGAAGATGTCCCCTATGCCGACGCCCTGCCGGTCGAGATGCGTCTGCGCGCCGCCGCACTGCCCGAAGATGCAGCGACCACCATGCAGAAACATCGGATCGTCGTGGCATAGATCGGCGTGTGACAGTCGCCCGCGGCTCGCCGCCGTCACCAACTCGCCGAGGCCGCGCCCTCCGTAGGTTGTCGGCGCGAGACCCTTCGTATCCGGTATGGGCAGGCTGACCGGGCGACCGTCCACGATCGGCGACGGCCCGCCGCCGGCCGCGCTGTCGAAGCCCTTGCGCGAAAAGATGATCTTCATGAGCGTACCATTTGCGCGCCACTTGCGCATGGAGCGTCCGCGTGACAAGTCCTCTCGCGCCGGAACTAGGAGGCTGGCGCGATGCAACAGGTTACCGCTCTCGTCTTGGCTGGAAAGCGTTCCGGCGCTCTCGATCCACTGGCCGCCAATGCCGATGTGGCGCAGAAATGCGTCGTGCCGATATATGGGAAGCCGCTGATCGAGCATGTGGTTCACGCCCTTTCACTCTCTCCCCGAATTGCGGAAATTCGTGTCGTGGCGCACGAGCCGGACGAAATTGCGGCGATCCCGCTCGTTGCGAAGCTACGAAGAGGAGGGCGCCTTTCCTTCCGCGAAGCGCAGTTCAACCTCGTTGATAGCGCGAAGTCCGGCGCGAACGGGGCTCTCTTCCCCATATTGCTCACGACCGCCGACAATGTTCTTGTAACGAGCGCGGGCTACGAAGAATTCATCGAGAAGGCTTTAGCCGAAGAGGCGGGAGCGGCCGCTGCGCTGGCGCGGAAAGAAGATGTGCAGAAGGCCGATCCTGAAGGGCAAAAACGTTTCTATGAGTTTCGCGACGGCAGCTACTCGAACTGCAATATGTACTGGATCGGCAGCCAAGGCGCTCTTAGCGCGGCGGAAGTGTTCCGCGGCGGAGGTCAGTTCGTGAAATTTCCGAAGCGGATCGCCAAGGCGTTCGGCGTGACGAACCTCATTCGCTTCTATTTCGGTTGGGGAACGAAAGAGGATATATTCGCCCAAATATCCAAGCGGTTCGGTTACAAGATGGTACCGATCGTAATGTCCGATGGGCAGTTCGCAGTCGACGTCGATAACCAGCGCACCTACGATGTCGCCGGCCGCCTGCTCGCTCGGCGTGACGGACTGGGCGAAGCGGCACCGTCAGCGACGGACAGCTAAGCCCGACCGGAATAATGAAGCGCCTTGCGACCAATATCGGCTGGCTTCTCGGCGGGCGCGGCGTCAACGCGGTCCTCAGCCTTGTATACCTGGCGCTCGCTACGAGGACGCTCGGGTTCGACGGTTTCGGCCAGTTCGCCATCATCGTCGCACTCGGACAAACGGTCACTGGCCTGGCGAATTTCCAGACGTGGCAGTTCATTGTGCGCTGGGGTGCGGGCGAGAAAGGACCAGCGGAAGCGACCGGCTTTGCCATCGCGCTCGACATCGTCTCGGTCATCGGAGGAACGCTGCTCGCCGCGGTGCTATGCTACACGGCGCAGTTTTGGCTTCCGCTGCCGGTTGAACTGCTACCCATCGCCTTTCTGTATTGTGTAATCTCGCTACTGTCGCTGCGCTCTACACCCACCGGCCTTCTGCGGCTGCGCTTCAAATACGGCCTTGCGACTGGAGCGGACGCCGTCCAACCTGTCATACGCGCAATCGGAGCCGTACTAGCCGCCGTGTTCATGCCGAGCGTCCTCGGTTTCATCCTCGCATGGGCCGCAGCAGAAGTGGCAGTTGCCACCGCCTATTGGATCATCGCGGCGCGGCACGAACGGATCGAACTGCCCCATGTCAGTCTTTGGCGGCTACCGAGAAATAATCCCGGCGCCTGGCAATTCGTCATGTCTACCAACCTGTCGGGAAGCCTGACCGTCGCGGGCAAGCAGGTAATCCTGCTGCTGGTCGGAGCAATCGGAGGGGAAGGTTTGGCCGGCGGCTTCCGCGTCGCATCCCAGCTGGGGCAGGCACTCGTGCAACTCGCGCAGACGCTGTCGAAAGCGATCTATCCGGAACTCGTCCATGCTCAGGACCAGGCGATGGCGATAGCTCGGCGCATGGCCAATATTGCGTTGATCGGCGGGGTTTTGGCGGTTCTGCTCGCAGTGCTGTTCGGCAGATGGGCACTGGTCACCATCGCAGGTGAGGAATTCAGCGTCGTCTACTGGGCGATGGTGATACTGGCGATATCGGGCGCGATCGAACTAGTCGGGGCGAGCCTTGAATCGCTGCTCGTCTCGGCAGGACGCGCCGGCACCGCTTTCATCGCGCGCGCCGTTCCGATGGCATTAGCCTTCGCGTTCCTTGAAACGGCGATGGACTGGAACGGCCTTAAAGGGGCAGCCTTCGCCATCATGGGCGCAAGCGCCCTCGCTGTCATCGGCTTCTGGATTGCGATCCTCTCGCAAAGCGAGATCAGGATCGTTGTCGATACGAAGAAGCGGCCGGGCGAAGACGCTCCGCCCGGCCCTGCATCAGGCTCCTAGCGCCCGCCGCGCTCGCTCTGTGTCGGTGTGCCCGAGGGCGCCTCCGGCTCTTCCCACGCCAGCACCGGTTTGCGCGCCGCCTGTGTCTCGTCGAGCCGGCGCCGCGGTGCGTAATAAGGCGCGGATTTGAGACCCTCGTCGCCGTCCATTGCGCGCGAAGACACGTGGCGCAACGCGGCAATGAACTGGTCGAGCGAAGCCTTGCTCTCCGTCTCAGTCGGCTCGATCAGCATGGCGCCGTGAACAACCAGCGGGAAATACATGGTCATCGGGTGGAAGCCCTCGTCGATCATGCCTTTCGCTAGGTCGAGCGTCGTCAGTTCGCCGCCGAAGCCTTTATCGCCGAACAGCGCCTCGTGCATGCACGGTCCGCTTTTCGCGAACGGCGCGTGGAGCACGTCCTCGCAGGACCGCAGCACGTAGTTCGCATTCAGTACCGCGTCTTCGGCGACCTGCTTCAACCCGTCCGCGCCGTGGCTCAGGATATAGGTGAGCGCGCGTGTGAACATGCCCATCTGCCCGTGGAACGCGGTCATGCGGCCGAAGCTCTGCATCGTCGTGCCGTAATGTTCCTGGGCGAAGCTTTCGGCGTCTTCCTCTTCGACGAGATGCACGGTCCCGTCGTCGGTGCGCGCTGTGTAAGGCAGCGGGGCGAAAGGTGAGAGCGCTTCGGACAGGACCACCGGCCCACTACCCGGACCGCCGCCGCCGTGCGGGGTGGAGAAGGTCTTGTGCAGGTTGATGTGCATCGCATCGACGCCGAGGTCACCCGGGCGCACCTTGCCGACGATGGCGTTGAAGTTCGCGCCGTCGCAATAGACGAAGCCGCCGGCCTCGTGGACTGCGTCGGAAATGGCCTTCATGTCCGGCTCGAACAATCCGCACGTGTTGGGATTGGTGATCATCACCGCGGCGACATCGGGACCGAGCCGGGCCTTCAGCGCTTCCAGATCGACGCGGCCGTCAGCATTCGCTGGGATGTCCTCGACGCGGTACCCGGCAAAAGCCGCCGTGGCGGGATTGGTCCCGTGGGCGCTTTCGGGAACGAGCACCACTTCGCGGGCATCGCCGCGCGCCTCTAGGGCAGCACGGATGCAGAGGATGCCGCAAAGCTCGCCGTGCGCGCCGGCCTTGGGGCTCATGGCGACGCCGTGCATGCCGGTGAGTTCGATCAGCCAGAACGCGAGTTCGTTGATGACTTCAAGCGCGCCGCGCACGGTCGACACCGGTTGCAGCGGATGGACATCCGCAAAACCGGGCAGCCGCGCGACCTTTTCGTTGAGGCGCGGATTGTGCTTCATCGTGCAGCTGCCGAGCGGAAACAGGCCGAGGTCGATGGCGTAGTTCTGGCGGCTGAGGCGTGTGTAATGGCGGACCGTTTCGGGCTCGCTGAGACCCGGAAGTTCGATTTTCTCGGCGCGATCCAGACCGCCGAGGCGCGATCGATGCTCGCTGGCAGCGGTCGGCTGTTTCGGTTGCTCGACGCCTGCCAGATCGAGGCGCGATGCGAAGGCGAAATCCACGCCGGTGGTCTCGCTGTCGCCGATTTCGAAAATGAGCGGTTCTTCGAGCATCAGGGCGCGGTTGCCCGTCACCGTGTCGGGACCGTTCATCGCGCTCGTCGCATCAGTCGGCGTGCCGGGCTTCCAGCCGGACTTATTGGGCGCGTTCATGCCATGTTCTCCGAAATGGCGGAGCAGAGGGCGTCGATATCCTCCTCGCTCGCGGTTTCCGTGACCGCAACGAGCAGTCCGCCCGACAGCGCTTCCTCATGGGGAAACAGCCGTCCGAGCGATACTCCTGCCAGAATGTCGTCCTCGGCAAGATCGCGCACCAGTTCGCGCGCGTCGCGTTCGAGCACCACGGTGAACTCGTTGAAGAACGCATCGTTGAGGACGCGCACGCCGGGGATGGCGTCGAGCTTGTCAGCTGCGAGGCAGGCGAGCCGGTGGTTTTCCGCCGCCAGCGTGCGCAGTCCCTTCTCGCCGAGCAGCGTCATGTGAACGCTGAAGGCAAGCGCGCAGAGGCCGGAATTGGTGCAGATATTGCTGGTCGCTTTCTCGCGCCGAATATGCTGTTCACGCGTCGAGAGTGTCAGCACGAAACCGCGCTTGCCCTCCGCATCGACGGTCTCGCCGCACAGCCGGCCCGGCATCTGGCGCACGTGCTTCGGATCGCGCACGGCGAAGAGGCCGAGGTATGGCCCGCCGAACTGCAGGCCGACGCCGATGGACTGGCCCTCGCCCACGACGATATCCGCGCCCATCTCGCCCGGAGCCTTGATCGCGCCCAGCGCCACCGGTTCGGTATTCACCACGATCAGCAACGCGCCTTTCTTGTGCGCTGCATCGGCGATTTCTGTTAGGTCGGAAATACGTCCGAGAATATCGGGGTACTGCACCACGACGCAGCTCGTGTTTTCGTCGATCCGCTCGATCAGTCCGGCGTCATCGGGCGAGCCCTGCATCGAAGGCAGCCCGCCAGCGATCTCGTCTTCGGTGAACTTCGCCATCGTCTTCACGACTTCGGCGTAATGCGGATGCAGCGCGCCGGAGAGGACGACGCGTTTCTTCTTCGTTACCCGGCCGGCCATCGCAACCGCTTCCCAGCACGCGGTCGAGCCGTCGTACATGGAGGCATTCGCGACCGCGCAGCCGTAGAGTTTCGCCACCTGGCTCTGAAACTCGAACAGCATCTGCAGCGTGCCCTGCGCGATTTCCGGCTGATACGGGGTATAGGCCGTCAGGAATTCGCCGCGCTGAATGATGTGATCGACCGTAGCCGGCACATGGTGGCGGTATGCGCCCGCTCCGCAGAAGAACGCGGCGTCCGCAGCAGCTAGGTTCTTCTTCGACAGGCGGCGCATGTGCTTCTCGACCGCCATTTCGCTGGCGTGCGTCGGCAAGCCTTCGATCGGGCCGGAAAGCCGTGCTTCTGCTGGCACGTCCACGAACAGGTCGTCGATATCGGAAACGCCGATTGTGGCGAGCATGTCGCCGCGGTCGCTATCGGTCAGGGGAAGGTAGCGCATGGTAATTCCTTGTCCGTCCGCATCGGGACGGGAATATCGTCAAAGACTGTCGCAGAAGCTCTTGTAGGCGGCTTCGTCCATCAGCCCTTCGAGTTCGCTCTTGTCCGCGATCGTCAGCTTGAAGAACCAGCCGTCTTCTTCCGGGCTGGAGTTGACCAGTTCCGGATCGTCTTCGAGCGCATCGTTCGCTTCGGTCACTTCGCCGGTAATCGGCGAATATACGTCGCTTGCCGCCTTGACGCTTTCGACGACCGCGGCATCCTTGCCCTTCGCGACCTGCGCGCCGATGTCGGGCAGTTCGACGAAGACAATGTCTCCGAGTTGCTCCTGCGCGTAATCGGTGATGCCGACCGTCGCGCTATCGCCCTCGACGTCGATCCATTCGTGTTCTTCGGTGAAATAACGGGCCATTTGGTCAATCTCCGCGGTGGTATCTGTGGGGTACGAACGGCATCGGCGCGACCGTCGCATCGAGGCGCTTGCCGCGCACTTCGATCTGCAGTTTCGTGCCGTCCCCGGAATAATCGGCGCCGACGTAAGCCATAGCTACCGGATGGGCGAGCGTAGGCGAGAAACCGCCGCTGGTAACCCGGCCGACTTCCGTGTCGCCGTCGTATATGAGCGCGCCCTCACGGGCCGGAAGCCGCCCTTCGAGCACGAGACCGACGCGCGTACTCGCGCAGCCGTCCTTCAGCTTCACCGCGCAGGCCTGATGTCCCATGTAGCCACCCGTTTCGCGGCGCTTCTTCGACAGAGCGAATTGAAGTCCGGCGCTGACCGGATCGGTTTCGTCGTTCAGATCGTGGCCGTAAAGCGGCAGGCCCGCTTCGAGGCGTAAGCTGTCGCGCGCGCCCAGCCCGGCGGGCCGCACTTCGATTTCGGCGCACAAGCGGTTGGCGAGCGGTTCGGCATGTTCGGCCGGAACGGAAATCTCGAACCCGTCTTCGCCCGTGTAACCGGCGCGGGTAATCCTGAGCTTCCACTCGCCAAATTCGTGTTCCATCGACTGCATGAAAGTCAGGTTTTCCGGAATGCCCCGCATCACGCGGTTGAGCGCTGTCGCCGCATTCGGACCCTGCAGCGCGATCAGCGCCTGGTCGTCCATATGCGTCAGCGTCACCTCGTCGGGCAGATGCTCGCGCAGATGCGCGATGTCATCCCACTTGGTCGCGCCGTTGACGACGAGGTAATAGGTCGGCTCGCCCCAATGACCCTCGGCAACGACATTGCCGTCGTCGTCTTCTTCGGGTTCGATCCATTCGGTCACGTTGGTGATCATCAGATCGTCGAGAACGCCGCCATCATCGTTCAGCAGCAGGGTGTAACGCACCCGGCCCGGCTTCAGGCTGGTGATTGCGCCGGGTACGAGAGCTTCGAGCGCTTCGGCAGCGTTCTCGCCCGTAACGAGAAGCTGGCCCATGTGCGAGACATCGAACAGCGAGGCTGAACTGCGGGTCCAGTCGTGCTCGGCAACGATGCCGCCGCCCGATTCCTTGGCGTACTGGATCGGCATTTCGTAGCCGGCGAAGGGCACCATCTTGCCGCCCTTGGCCCGATGCCAGCTGTCTAGCGGCAAGGTCTGGATTTCGGCAATTTCGCTGTCGTCGCTACTCAAATCTCGTTCCCGTCAAAGGTGCGCGGGCGTTCCATGGGCGAAACGCCTTTCATCGCGCCCCCTCTGTCGGGAAAACCTGAGAGACTGACGCACCCGATAGGCCGGACGCGCTTACCCCTTCGGTGGGGCGGCAAGCCGCCCGCTTTCCAGAGTGTCTGCCGGTGCGCGGTCCCTTGTACCTGAGAGTTTCCGGGGCGGTTGCTCCTTCGGTGCCGCCTGCTTTCCGGTTCTACCCGGAAACGGGCGGGCTCTCCCGCGCATCGGCCGGAGAATCACTTCGCCGGCGACGAAAAGTTCCTGCGCGAAAGCAGCAGCGCGGTCAATCGCGATAGCTCTGCCTTGCCGCTCGTTATCAGCCTAATCGAGGTTGGGCCGCAGCCACCGCTCCGCCGTCGCCAGATCGACCCCGCGCCGCTTGGCATAATCCTCGATCTGGTCGCGCCCGATCCGCGCCACGCCGAAATATTGCGCTTCCGGGTGGCCGAAGTAGAAGCCGCTGACCGCCGCGGTCGGCAGCATCGCGAAGTTTTCGGTCAGCGTCAGGCCAGCATTCTCCGGCGCGTTGAGCATATCGAACAGGATCGGCTTCAGGCTGTGATCGGGGCAGGCGGGATAGCCGGGCGCCGGACGGATTCCGCGGTATTCTTCCTTGATGAGCGCCTGATTGGTCAGTTGCTCGCCCGGTGCATAGCCCCACAGGTCCGTGCGGACATGCTGATGCAGCCGCTCAGCGAAAGCCTCAGCGAAACGGTCGGCCAAGGATTTCAGCAGAATATCGGAGTAATCGTCCTTATCGTCGAGGAACGCCGCGGAATGCGGCTCGATCCCGTGGATGCCGACTGCAAAGCCGCCGATCCAGTCGCCCGCCGGGTCGATGAAATCGGCTAGGCACATGTTAGCGCGGTCGCGCGACTTGCGCACCTGCTGGCGCAGGAACGGCAGGACCGGATGCTCGCCCTCGTCAACATGGACGGTGATGTCATCGCCGTCGCGTGCGCAGGGCCACAAGCCGGCGACCCCCTTGGCCGTAAGCCACTTCTCTCCGATGATCCGGTCGAGCATATCATTGGCATCGGCGAACAGCTGCGTGGCGGTCTCCCCCACCACGTCGTCTTCGAGGATCGCCGGGTAATTGCCGTGCAGTTCCCATGCGCGAAAGAACGGCGTCCAGTCGATATAATCGCGCAGGTCTTCCAGGTCCCAGTCGGGGAAGGTGTGCAGCCCCGGCTGTGACGGCGGCGCGGGCTTGTCGCTATAGAACGGGTCGTAATGATTGGCCCGCGCCTCTTCGAGGGAAAGCAGCACGCTCTGCGACTTGCCGGCACGCGCAAGGCGCACCTTTTCGTATTCGTCCGAAGTATCGGCAACCAGCCCGTCACGCTGAGTGTCGGACAGCAGCCGGGAAGCGACCCCCACCGCGCGGCTCGCGTCGAGCACGTGTATCACTGGACCGCTGTACGCCGGATCGATCTTGAGCGCGGTATGCACCTTGCTCGTCGTCGCTCCGCCGATCAGCAGCGGCATGGTCATTTCCGCAGTCGTCATTTCCTCTGCCACCGTAACCATCTCGTCGAGCGACGGCGTGATGAGACCCGACAACCCGATCATGTCGGCGTCGCGTTCCTTCGCGGTTTCGAGGATCTTCGCCCAAGGCACCATCACGCCGAGGTCGATCACCTCGTAGCCGTTGCATTGCAGGACCACGCCGACGATGTTCTTGCCGATATCGTGAACGTCGCCCTTCACTGTCGCCATGACGATCTTGCCCTTGGCCTTCGCGCCCTCTTCCTTTTCGGCTTCGATATAGGGGATAAGGTGGGCCACGGCCTTCTTCATCACGCGCGCGGATTTCACCACTTGCGGCAGGAACATCTTGCCCGAACCGAACAGGTCGCCAACCACGTTCATTCCGTCCATCAGCGGGCCTTCGATGACGTGGATCGGGCGGCCATTTGCGGCGGCTGCCGCCTGCCGCGCTTCCTCGGTATCCTCGACCACGTGGGCGTCGATACCCTTGACAAGCGCGTGCTCCAGCCGCTTTGCGACCGGCCAGCCGCGCCATTCCGCCGCTTCTTTCTCCGCCTTCGCGTCCTTGCCCTTGTAGCTTTCGGCCAAGTCGATGAGGCGCTCGGTCGCATCGCTACGGCGCATGAGGATGACGTCCTCGCACGCCTCGCGCAGCTCCGGGTCGATCGCGTCGTAAACGTCGAGTTGGCCCGCGTTCACGATCGCCATGTCGAGCCCGGCGGGAATGGCGTGGTAGAGAAACACGGAGTGCATCGCGCGCCGCACGGTCTCGTTACCGCGGAAGCTGAAAGAGAGGTTGGACAGGCCGCCGCTGGTCTTTGCGTGCGGACACTGCGCTTTGATTTCCTTCACCGCCTCGATGAAGTCGAGGCCGTAGCGGTCGTGCTCTTCAATTCCGGTCGCGACCGCGAATATGTTGGGGTCGAAGATGATATCCTCGGCCGGAAAACCGATGCCGGTCAGAAGATCGTAAGCCCGCTTGCAAATCTCGACCTTGCGGTCGCGGCTGTCGGCCTGCCCTGTCTCGTCGAACGCCATGACGACCACGGCTGCACCGTAATCCATGCATTTGCGCGCATGTGCAAGAAAAGCGTCCTCGCCTTCCTTCATGCTGATCGAATTGACGATCGGCTTGCCGGAAACGCATTTGAGGCCCGCCTCGATCACCTCCCACTTGGAGCTGTCGATCATCACAGGAACGGAAGCAATGTCCGGTTCGGCAGCGATCAGCTTGAGGAAGGTCGTCATCGCCTGCTCGGCATCGAGCAGACCCTCATCCATGTTGACGTCGATCACCTGCGCGCCGTTTTCGACCTGGTCGCGCGCCACCTCGACGGCGGTGGTGTAGTCGTCCGCCATGATGAGCTTCTTGAACCGGGCGCTGCCGGTCACATTGGTACGCTCGCCGATATTGACGAAGCGGGCTGTGGTGAGGTCGCTCATCTATGCTGCAATCGTGAAGGGTTCGAGGCCCGCGAGGCGCATCTTCGCGCCGACTTCAGGCACTTTGCGCGGCGCCACGCCATCGACTGCCTGCGCCATTGCGGCGATATGTGCGGGTGTCGAGCCGCAGCATCCGCCGAGGATGTTGACCCGCCCGTTCTCGGCCCACCGCCCGACCAGCGAGGCAGTGGTTTCGGGAAGTTCGTCATATTCGCCAAGCTCGTTGGGCAGGCCTGCATTGGGATAGGCCATCAGCAGCGTATCAGCGATGTCGGACAGAAGCTGGACGTGCGGACGCAGCTGGTCCGCACCGAAGCTGCAATTGAGACCGATGGTAACAGGCTTCGCATGGCGCACCGCGTACCAGAATGCCTCGACCGTATGGCCCGACAGATTGCGGCCCGAAAGATCGGTCAGGGTCAGCGAGATCATCAGCGGGATGTCCTCGCCCCGCTCGCGCTCCAGCTGCTTCACTGCCATGATCGCGGCCTTGCAGTTGAGCGTATCGAACACCGTTTCGATTAGGATCGTATCACAGCCGCCATCGAGCAGCGCCGCGCATTGCTCGCGGTATACATCAACGATCTCGTCGAAGGTCACTTCGCGAAAACCGGGGTCCTCGACATCGGGCGACAGCGAAAGCGTCTTATTGGTCGGCCCGACTGCGCCGCAGACGAACCGCGGCAGGCTGTCCTTCGCGCTCGCCTCGTCCGCCGCTTCGCGGATAATGCGCGCCGCCGACATATTGATCTCGCGCACCAGTCCTTCGGCGCCGTAATCGGCCTGGCTGATGCGGTTCGCATTGAAGGTGTTGGTCGCGAGCACGCGGGCTCCGGCGGCAATGTACTCGTCGCAGATCGCGCGAATGACTTGCGGCTGCGTGAGATTAACGAGGTCGTTGTTGCCCTTCTGGTCCGCTTCGAGGCCGGTATCGCCCGCGTAATCTTCCGCCGCCAGCTTGGCGTTCTGGATCGCCGTTCCGTAGGGTCCGTCCTTGATCAGGATCGCCTTGGCCGCCTCGGCCCGTAGTGTGTCGCGTATGCTCATAAGTTCAGGCGCCCGTCGGCCGCATTCCGAGCATGTGACAGATCGCATAAGCGAGGTCGGCCCGGTTCAGCGTGTAGAAGTGATAATCGCGCACCCCGCCTGCATAAAGGCGGCGGCACAGTTCGGCGGCCACCGTGGCGGCCACCAGTTGCCGCGCCGCAGGGCGAGCGTCGAGACCTTCGAACAGTCCGTCCATCCAGGCCGGTATCTCCGCCCCGCAGGCGCCAGCAAACTTACGGGCCTGCGCGACATTCGTGACCGGCAAAATCCCCGGAATGATCGGCGCGGCGATCCCGCACGCCGCAGCCTCGTCGCGAAACCGGAAGAAGGTTTCGGCGGAGAAAAAGAACTGCGTGATCGCCCGGCTCGCGCCTGCGTCGAGCTTTCGCTTCAGATTGTCCAGGTCGGCCTGCGGACAGTCGGCGTCGGGATGCGTTTCGGGATAAGCTGCGACCGAGATGTCGAAATCGGCGATGTCCTTCAGTCCAGCGACGAGGTCGGCTGCGCTCGCGTAACCGTCGGGATGCGGAGTGAAGGGAGCGCCCGGTTCGCCTGCATCGCCGCGCAGCGCGACGATATGGCGTACGCCCGCTTCCCAATAGTGCTCTGCGACCTCGCGAATTTCCGCCTTGCTGGCCCCGACGCAGGTGAGGTGCGCGGCAGCGGGAAGCCCGGCTTCGTCGATGATCCGCGCCACGGTCGCATGGGTTCGCTCGCGGGTGGAACCCCCCGCCCCGTATGTGACCGACACGAAGCTTGGGCCGAGCGGCTTCAATTCCGATACGGCGTCCCACAGCTTTGCTTCCATCTTCTCCGTCTTGGGCGGGAAGAACTCGAATGAAGCCGAAATATCGCCGGGCAAGCCGGAGAAGAGCGGCGCGTCGTGCGCCGTGAATTCCTCATGCGCGCGGTCGTTCACCGGGCTGGTCTGCACTGTCATCGAATAGCCGCTTTCCTTGTGGCGCCCTTGTCGGACGCGAAGCTGTCGTTGGCGGGCGATGCAGCGTTACCGGTACGCTCGCCGCTCCAAATCATGACGGCGAGTTCCCCGCCTTCCACCGCGATCGGATCGGCAGGGCGATAACCGGCTGAAACGAAAGCCTCGGCCATGTCCGTATCCTCGAAACCGAGGCGCGTGTGCGCATGACGCGTACGCAGCTCCTCGCGGTCGTGTGCGGCAAAGTCGATTACCGCGATGCGGCCGCCCGGGCGGGTCACCCGCGCCGCTTCCGTAATCGCGCGCATCGGGTCCTGCGCGAAGTGAAGGACCTGGTGCAGCAGGACGGTATCGAAACTGCCCGCTTCGAACGGCAGGTCGGCAAAATCGCCCTGGATCAGTTCGATGCTCTCTGCCGGCAGATGCTGCAATTTTGCCCGCGCGACGCGCAGCATGTCGAGGCTCTTGTCGAGCGCGACGATGTGGCTCGCATGCGGCGCAAACAGTTCCGCCATGCGCCCGGTGCCGGTGCCGATGTCAAGCAGCCGTCCCACCGGCGTTTGCGTCAGCGCCTCGCTCAGCTTGCGCTCCACGGCGCTGTCGGCTCCGTAAAGCCGGCGCAGATCGTCCCATTCGTCGGCATGACGCGCGAAATATTCGCCCGCATGGGCCTCGCGGGCCGAGCGAATTTCGCTGAGGCGGCGGCGGTCCGAATGGCACTGCGCACCGAAATCCGCATCCTCCACTTCCGCACGTTCGAGCAGGTCAGCGAACAGCGGGGTAAGCGCAGAACCGCCTTCGGCAGCGGAGCAGGCGCGCAAAAACACCCAGCTACCTTCCTTGCGCCGCTCCGCCAAACCGGCATCGCACAGAATGGCAACATGCCGCGATACGCGCGGCTGACTTTGCCCGAGCACCTGCGCCAGTTCACCCACGGCAAGCTCCATCTCGCCAAGCAGGCGGAGAATGCGCAAGCGTGTGGCGTCTGCCAGAGCACGAAAGATGGTTTCGGTCCTCATTGAACAACCATCATATAAAGATATTTTTATATCTGTAAATGCTGCGCTCGCCAATGCCGTTAAGTCGATATTTACGCTTTCCGTTCAGCTTCGCACAGTCCTGAAATGGGCCGTTTGCGCTTCGGAATTCGCCGTGTGCCTCGCAGCCTCAAGCACCGGGAGGACAGCCAGAGCCATGTTCGACCGCGCCGGTAGAATGATCGGAGAGCGCACGCGCCTCATCGACGATCTGCTCGCCTTGATGACGCTGGAAGAAAAACTCGGCCAACTGCTCATCGCGCCCGGCCTCCAGCAGGCGCACGATAAACTCGCAGCAGGCTTGGTCGGGCACATCTGGCTGGACCGTTCGGAAATCGGCACCGACCTCGGCGCGATCAGAGAACTGCAACGGATTACGGTCGAGGAAAGCAGGCTTGGCATCCCGCTTACCTTTGCCGCCGACACCTCCAATGGTGTCCTTACACAGATGCCCTCGTCCCGCTGCGCGGCAGCAAGCTGGAACCCCGAGGCGATAGCCCGCAGCGACCGTATCGCCGCGATCGAGGCGGCCGCATGCGGCATCTGCTGGGCCTTCGGCCCGTCAGTAGGCGCCGAGAGCGACATCGAAGAACCGATGCTCGCATCGCGGATCATCGCCGCGCGTATCAGGGGCTTGCAGGGCGACAATCTGAACCGTCCGGACGCCGTGCTCGCGAATCTGTCTTTCGGCCCCCGTGCCGACAGCGCCGAAACCTTCCTACCGCCGTTTCTCGCGTCCGCCCGCGAAGGACGCGTGGGCTGCATCGATCTCCACGATGCGCCCCTCGATCCGCTTTCGAGGCGGTGGGATACCGGGGCAATCGTCCTGTCGGAATGGCGGGCCATCGCGGCGGCAGCGCTCGGCGAAGACGCACCGAGTCTACTGGCATTTCCCCTAGACGCGGCCATTGATGCTGTCCGATCGGGCCGGGTATCGGCGATGAAACTCGACAACGCAGTGCGCCGCGTCATCGGCGCCAAATTCGATCTCGGCTTGCTTCGCGATCCCTACCTCTATTGTGGCCGGGGCGCGAGCAAGAAGCCGGAACTGTCTCCGGTCCACCGCGAAGTGGCATTAGACATTGTCAGCCGCGCGGTCGTACTGCTCAAGAACGAGAATGCCGTGCTGCCGCTTGCATCCGGCGCGCGTGATCTCGCAATTATCGGCGGGCTTGCTGCCGATACCTTCGAGCGTACGGGTTTCGCCGCGATGGCAGAAGGCGTTTCACTGGTCGATGCCTTCCAGCGCGGAGGAATGAAGCACCGCTTCTTGCCGCACCTCTCTTCCCGCGATCAGGCACCGGACGTCGCCATATGTATGATCGGTGCGGGCACACCGGAGGAACGGAAACAGATCCGCGCTCTCGCCGCATCGCATTCATCCGTTATCGCCGTCGTGTGCGCGCCGGAACTGCCCACGCTCGATTGGCTCGAGCCGTCGGCCTCCGCCATTCTCTACTGCGGCGATGCAGGCCCGGTCATGGGAGAAGTATTGGCAGAGTTGATACTGGGCGAAAGCAGTCCGCGCGGAAAGCTGCCGGAGGAACCGCCGTGCAGGACCTATCCATTCGGACACGGGCTTGGCTACGGCGACTTCGCCTACGACGACCTCGCGATCGAGCGGCAGAAAGACCAGCTTGCCGCGGTCTGCCGGCTTAAGAATATTGGGAAGCGCGAGGCCGAAGAGACGGTGCAGCTTTATATCGAGCCGGTCGGCGCTCCGAAAAGCACACGCCGTGCCTTGAAGGCATTCGCGAAAGTGCGCCTTGCCGCAGGTGAAACGCGCGACCTCTCCTTCGACCTCGGTGCGGGAGAGCTCGGCATGTTCGCCGAGAACGGCCTCGTCCAGGTCGCGCCGGGCGATTACCGGGTCGCAATCGGCGGAAGCAGTGCAACGCGAAACGAGGCGGTCGCGCATGTCTCGCAGGAGCTGGCCGACACGATGACCTCGCTTGCCGGCGGGGGCCGTCCCGCGATCCCGGACCGAGACATCCGACTGTGGGCGTGACAAACTGTTGAGCGCCTCAGAACCGGCGTTGCAGCAACGCCCACTGCGCGCCAAACAGGTTTGCAATGAGCAGCATGGCCTCCCCCGCCGACCGCACGCGCCTGCGCCGCGGCATTGCGGCCAATGCGATCTCGACAGTGCTGCGCATCCTTTCCCAGCTCATTCTGCTGCCGGTACTCTTCGCCTTCTGGGACGAGGCGCGCGTCGGGGTATGGCTGATGATCTTCGCCCTGCCCGCCTATCTGTGCATGGCGGCGGCAGGCGTCTCCGCTGCAGGAGCGAACCGCGCTCTGGCAGAAACACATTGCGGCGATGGGGGCGAGCCAGCCGCAATCTACCGCTCTGCCCGCGCGGCGGCGCTTCTTTCCACGCTGATCCTTTCCTTCGCCGCGATCGCGATCGGACTCCTCGTTGTGGAGCGAGACGTAGATTTGCAGACCTCGGTATCGGCCGAAGAAGTACGCGCCGCTCTGATCCTGCTCGGTATTTATGCCCTCGTTACGGCGCAGATGACCGTGCTCGAAATCCCGCTTCGTTACGCCGGCCGCTATCCTGAGCATATCTGGCTGCAGGCAGGGGCATCGGCAGCAGAAGTAGTGGCGCTCGCCATCCTGCTCGCAGTCGGAAGCGATTTCGCGATTCTCGTCGGAGGCCTCGTCGCCGTGCGGCTCGCGTTCACGATCGGCGGCATGATGATCGCCCGTAGCGCAATTCCCGCCATGTTCGCGCGTAGCGGCGGCGCGCGTCAGGCAGGTTTACTGCGCAGTCTCGCCGCCCCCTCGCTCGCATTTATCGCCATGCCGCTCGTTTACGGGCTTAACCTGCAAGGCTATGTACTCCTCGTAGGCGCGATCTTCGGACCGGCGGTCCTTGCCGCTTTCGTCGCGACGCGCACGATCGTGCGGCTGCTCGACCTCTTCACCAACTTCGTCTTCAACGCACAATTCTTCGAAGCAGGCCATCTTTCGGGCGACGAGAGCGAACTTCGGCGAAGACTGCTCACCACCACGACGCTGGTCACACTCTGCGTTTCGTTAGCCTTCGCTGCAGTCGTTTTGGTGGTCGGTCCGCCGCTTCAGCACGCATGGACGGTCGGCAAGACCGAGTTCTCTTACGGTCTCGCTCTCGTCCTGCTGGCAGCTGGAACGATCCGCGCGCTAAGTGCCGCCCCTATCGCCATCCTGTCGGCAATGAATGCCCATGCGCGCGTAGCGGGTTTCTACCTTGCCGGTTCGGGCGCCGGAATTGCAGGAGCTTTCGTTCTCGCATTCGCTGGCGCGCCGCTGAGCGTAGTTGCGGCAATGCTGATCGCCGCCGAACTGTCGCAGCTTGTGCCGCTGCTTCGTTCGTCTGTCAGAGCAACCGGCTATTCGTTGCCGGCCTTGTGCCGCGACCTTTTCGCGAAGGAGCGGCTGGCGGATATCGCGATCGTCGGCAGGCTGATCGATCCGCGCAAAACACACTAAGCCCGCTTGTCTACCATCAGCCGAACGGTTTAGTCAGACATCCGGCACGAAGAACACCTCCGAAAGTCTGCGAATGTACCTGTTCCTCCTCTTCGCATCGCTAGCGCTGTTTGCAGGAACCGTGTTCTGGTTTCTCCGGCTTCGGCAGGCATCCTTCGCGCATCCGGCGACGCTGTACCTCGCATTTCACGGGTTCGTTTTCGTCCTGCGTCCGCTCGTCGCCTATTTCTACGATTTCGACTTCGTCTACCGCCTTTACGAGTTCTACCCCTCTCAGAGCGACAAGATAACCGTCATCCTCGGCGCGAACCTAGCCATGCTGGTGTTCGTACTGACCGCGGTAAAACTGTGCGGCGAGCCGCTGCAAAAGCTGGAAGAGAGCCGGTTCGAAGAGGCGCGCCGGCTGCTCGCGAAGCCGATCCTCATCACTGCGGGTATAGTCGGGCCGCTCGCCGTGTGGTCGCAGATCAACGTCTGGGGCAGCCGCGCCCGCGAGTTCGAGACGATGATCCGCGATGCCGCGACGGGCATCAACGTCAACACGACGAACATCGGCTGGCTGACCGACACCAGCATGATGCTGGCTCCGCTCGCAGTACTGCTCGTCTGGCTGGCGCGCTACCGCTGGTACAGCTGGCCGCTGTTCGCAGGGTTCGCGGTGTTGCAGGCGGGAACCGGATTTCGCGCTCCGCTGGTGTTCGCGGTCCTCGCCATCTGTTTGAGCTACCTGCTGGAAAAAGGCAGCAAATGGCCCGCCTGGCGCGGTTTCGCCCTGATGCTCGCGGTGGCGACGGCCTTCAACCTCATCGTGCTCGACCGGGGCAGCAGCGTGCGGCAGGTTTTCATCGGCGAGCGGTCCGCGCGCGTGGTCGACATCGACCGGCTGAAACCCTTGGAGCACATGGATTTCGCCAACCTCGAATATTTCGAATACGTGGTCTACGCCGTCCCGCAGCGAAGCGGCAGCTACGACTATTTCGCGAACAACCTGCAAATCTTCACCGAGCCGGTCCCCCGCGCATTATGGCCGGAAAAGCCGGTCGGCTCGCCCGTGCAGTTCTTCTCGCTGCAGGACTACGGCCATCCCACAGGCCTGACCGTTTCGCTGCCCGGCATGGGCTGGATGTCGCTCGGCTATGTCGGCATCGTGATCCAGGCGTTTGCGATCGCGCTGCTCTATTCGCTGGTCTATCGCTGGTTCGCGCGGCAACGCGGCAGTGCCGTCACCTACCTCGCCTATTCACTCGTAGCAGCGAGTTCGATCATCGTGTTCCGTGACGGAACCCTGCTCTCCTTCGTACGCGTGCTGCCGTTCTACCTCGGCCCGCTGGTCCTCACGCTGGCAATCGCACGCCTTTATGGCTGGAAGCCTGCCCGCCCCTCTCCCAGGTGCATGTTCGAGGGGCAGGGAGCGAGGCATCCGCACACGCTTACGCCGAAGGAACGGCGCGAGCGCCTCGCCGCAATGGCCGAACGGCAGGCTTCGCTATCGAACTAGGTTGCTATTCGAGACGCTTTTCGGAATAACAACCCAATGCCAGCCCCCGACCAAACCGCTTCCTCGAACTCTGACAACCACGTCGACGTCCTGATCGTCGGCGCGGGAATATCCGGCATCGGCATGGCCGCGCACATGACCGAGAAGTGCCCCGACCGCAGCTACGCGATTATCGAACGGCGCGCGGATATCGGCGGTACGTGGGACCTGTTCCGCTATCCCGGCGTGCGCTCGGACAGTGACATGCACACGCTCGGTTTCGAGTTCGAGCCGTGGACGCACAAGAAATCGATCGCCGACGGCGCAAGCATTCTCGAGTATCTGGACCGCATCGTGGCGACCCGCGGGATCAGACCGCATATCCGCTTCTCGCACAAGGTCGTGTCCGCCGACTTCGTATCGCGCGAAGCGCGCTGGCACGTGGTTATCGAAGCGGACGGCGAACGCACGGAAATGACGGCGCAGTGGCTCTATCTCGGGTCGGGCTATTACGACTACGACGAGCCGCATGACGCCGGCATTGATACGAGCGCGTTCGGCGGCGATATATTGCACCCGCAGTTCTGGCCGGAAGACTACGATTACACCGGAAAGGAGGTGGTCGTAATCGGATCCGGAGCGACCGGGGTCACGCTCGTCCCGGCAATGTCGGAAAAGGCGAAGCGGGTCACGATGCTCCAGCGCACGCCGACCTGGATGTTCTCGCGCCCGGCGAAGGACTGGTTCGCCAACACGCTCCGCAAGTTCCTGCCGGAAGAAACGGCGTACCGCGTCACCCGTTGGAAGAACATCAAGATGCAGGATTACGGCTTCCACCGCGCCCGCACGAAGCCCGAAAAGATGAAGGAGTACCTGTCGAAACGGCTGCGCAAGGCACTGGGCGATGCGTACGAACAGAAGCATTTCGACCCGCCCTACGATCCATGGGACCAGCGGCTGTGCCTCGTGCCCGACAACGACTTGTTCGATGCACTGAAGTCGGGCGACGCGCGGATCGTGACCGACCGCATCGCTTCGATCGACGAAAAGGGCGTTCGCCTCGAAAGCGGGGACTTCCTGCCGGCCGATATCATCGTCACCGCGACCGGGTTGAAGCTGGTCATCGCCGGAAAGATCAAGGTCTCGCTCGACGGCGAGCAAATCGATTTCGCGCAGCGTTATTATTACAAGGGCTGCATGTTCTCGAACGTGCCGAACCTCGCGGCCGTCTTCGGCTATCTCAATGCGAGTTGGACCCTTCGCGCCGATACCAACGCCGACTATGTCTGCCGCGTCCTGAACCTGATGAAGGACAAGGGCGCGTCGCTAGCCGTTCCGGTTCTCGGCGAGAGCGAGCGGCAGGCGCTCGAGGAAGACGACATCTTCGATTTCAGCAGCGGTTATATCCAGCGGTCCAAGCACCTGATGCCGCGCAACGCGAAGCGTTTTCCGTGGAGGCTTAACCAGAATTACCTCGAGGACAGAAAGCTCATGAGCGAGGATCCGGTCGACGACGGCATCCTTGAACTGGCAGCGGCAGCAGATGCGGACGCACGGCGGCATAGCGAACCGGCAAGCGCAATCTGACAAACCGCTTCCCCGCGCGTAGCTGCGTTCCTAGATAGGCCGCTATGACCAGCCCGAAGACCGACCGCATCTACACCGCTGCCCTCGTCGTGATCGGCGACGAGATCCTGTCGGGACGCACACACGACAAGAACATAGCGCAGGTGGCATCCTGGCTGCAGGTCCAAGGCATTCGTCTGGCCGAAGTCCGCGTCGTTGCGGACGTCGAAGAGCGGATCGTCGAAGCTGTCCGTACCCTAGCGGAGCGCAACGACTACCTGTTCACCACAGGCGGGATCGGGCCCACGCACGATGACATCACCGTCGATGCCATTGCGGCCGCGCTCGGCGTTCCCGTGATCGTTCATCCGGAAGCGCGCGCGATCCTCGACCGGTATTACGCGGACAAGGGCGGCCTCAACGAAGGGCGCCTGCGAATGGCACGCACGCCCGAAGGCGCGAAACTCATTCCCAACCACCGCTCCGGCGCACCGGGTATCCAGATCGAGAATATCTTCGTGATGGCGGGAGTGCCGCATATCACGGCTGGAATGCTCGATGCGCTGACCGGAAAGCTGGAAGGCGGCGCGCCGCTGATCAGCGAAACGGTCGGCGGATATATCCCGGAAAGCGAGGTCTCGGGCCTGCTGCGCGAAGTCGAAAAGGCGCATGAGCAGTGCCAGATCGGCAGCTATCCCTTCTTTCGCGAAGGCAAGGTCGGCGCCAATTTCGTCGTACGCTCGACCGATGCGGGCGAACTGAAAAGTTGCATCGATACGCTATGCGATGGGTTGAGCGCCGCTGGGTACGACTTCACCCCCGGCGGCATCTGAAGTTCCTTCGTTACGGGTTGTTGTGCCGATCGATGTCCTCGCGCACTTCGCGCGCACCGCGTTCTGCAGCCGCCTTTTCCTCCCGCGTCGAATTCTTGTTGCGTATGTAGGCGTACACGATCGCGCCGATCAGCAGCAGCGGACCAAGGATCGTCATGAGTGTCCAAATCGATTCCATTATCGTTCTCCGTTGTCCTGTTGCTTATAGAACGCCCCGGGAGCGATAACTTTCCGAACCTCCAATTTTAGCCGGGATCCCACACAAGCGAAGGGCCGGAGAATTGCTTCCCCGGCCCCTTGCCTCTTCAGTTCTGGAAGAACGAAGTGTCTTAGGCGCCTTCGATCTCGGACAGGTCCATCTTGAGGCCCGGACCCATCGAGCTGGTCAGCGTGACCTTCCGGACATACTTGCCCTTCGCGCCGGTCGGCTTCGCCTTCACCACCGCGTCGGTCAGCGCCTTGAAGTTCTGCTTCAACGCATCGTCGGAGAACGACAGCTTGCCGAGACCCGAGTGGATGATGCCCTGCTTTTCCACGCGGAATTCGACCTGGCCGCCCTTGGCGTCCTTCACGGCCTGTTCCACGTTCGGCGTTACCGTGCCGAGCTTCGGGTTCGGCATCAAGCCCTTGGGACCTAGCACCTTACCCAGACGGCCGACGACACCCATCATGTCGGGCGTTGCGATCACGCGGTCGTAGTCGAGATTACCGGCCTGCATGTCTTCCATCAGGTCTTCGGCGCCGACCTTGTCAGCACCGGCGGCAGTCGCCTTCTCGGCATTGTCGCCGCGTGCGAAAACCGCGACCTTGACGTCCTTGCCCGTGCCCGACGGCAGCGAGACCATGCCGCGGACCTGCTGGTCAGCGTGACGCGGATCGACACCGAGGTTCATCGCGACTTCGACCGTCTCGTCGAACTTGGCCTTGTGCTCGCGCAGCGTGGCGAGCGCTTCGTCCACCGTATAAAGCTTCTCGTTGTCGAGCTTCGCGCGGACCTGTTCTTTTTTCGTCTGCTTCGGCATGGTCTTAGCCCTCCACCACTTCGAGGCCCATCGAGCGGGCGCTTCCGGCGATGATCTTCGTCGCTTCGTCGAGATCGTTCGCATTGAGATCAGCCATCTTGGCTTCCGCGATTTCGCGCAGCTGGCTCGTCTTGATGGTTCCGGCGCTGACCTTGCCGGGCTCCTTGGAACCGGATTTCAGCTTCGCAGCCTTCTTGAGGTAGAAGCTGGCAGGCGGGGTCTTGGTGACGAAGGTGAACGAACGGTCCGCATAGACCGTGATGACGGTCGGGATCGGTGCGCTTTTTTCGAGGTCCTGCGTCGCGGCGTTGAACGCCTTGCAGAATTCCATGATGTTCACGCCGCGCTGACCCAGAGCCGGGCCGATGGGCGGAGAGGGGTTTGCCGTGCCCGCGGGCACCTGCAGCTTGATATAGCCTTCGATCTTCTTGGCCATGACGGCCTCCTTTCACACTGTTCCCGCGGGCGCGCCGCAGGTCATGATAAGCGGTCGAGCGGTCCGCGTTGGACGCGAACCTTCCGCATGGGTTTTCCGAAGCTGTTGCCTGGGAAGCCGCGCACATAGCGATTTTTCGCCGGAAGGCAAGCCGTCATGCGCTCATACCAATGCGCGGAGAAATCGCTTCGCTTCTGCGGAGGAACTGCTAATGCGATCCTTTAGCAATAAGAGGTTCCAGTTTCATGCGCTTTTTTTCGCTCGCCGCCCTGACCGCTTCGGCAGTTGCCCTTGCCGCCTGTTCGGACAACACCTCCGAGGCACCTACCGACACGGATGTTACGGCGACCACCGAAGTCGACAGCACCGCCGAAGCCGCCACGATGACCGTGCTCAATGCGAATACGGCCACCGAAGAGCAACTCGCTGCAGCCGAGGGCATGACACCCGAACTGGCCCAGGCGGTCGCAGCCAGCCGCCCTTACGATAACGTCACGGCTCTCAACGCGAAGCTGATGGAAACGCTTTCCGAAGAAGAAGCCGCGAACGTGCTCACCACCGTATTCGTGCCCGTCAATCTCAACACCGGCACCGAAGAGGAAATTCGCCTTATTCCCGGCATGACCGACAAGATGGTTCACGAATTCGAAGAATACCGCCCCTATGCCGACATGGGCGTGTTCGACCGCGAAATCGGCAAATATGTGGACGAGGCCGAAGTCGCCCGCTTCCGCAACTACGTAACGCTCTAACGCCGCTGGAGCACGACCCGCACGATCTCGATCGCGGCCAGTATCCCGATGTGAATATAGGCCGTGGTCGGATCGAACGCGGATAGCGCCCAGTGCACAAAAGTCAGGACCGCCGCCGGATAGACAAGGCGGTGCAGCCGCTTCCATGACCGTTTCATGATCCTCATCGACCGGTCGTTCGAGGTCACCGCGAGCGGCAGGAACAACGCAAAAGCGAGCCAGCCAAGCAGGATGTAAGGTGCCGAAAGTTCGTCCAGGATCATGTCCGCGGACCCCTTGCGCCACAGGTAGATCGCGGCGTGGCCAAAGGCGTAGGCGAAGCTGGCGAGGCCCAAATCGCGCCGCCGCTTCAGCAGCCACCCCGTCCATTTTGCACGGCGAAAGACGAGGCGCAGCGGCGTGACTGCTAACGTGGTGAGGAGGAGCCAAGCGGCCCAGTCACCACTCTCGCCGATGGCATGACCGTAGCCATATGCATCCGGCGTAAGCGAAAAGCGCGCTGCCATCCAAGCCGCCGGCAATGTCAGCAGCACCCACAACAGCAGGCGCGAGACGGGAACCGTCATCAAACGGATTATCTGCTTGCGTGAAGCGGGCGCGGACGCCCGCGGCTCACTTCACCAGTTCGACTTGCTCGAAATCGAGTTCGACCGGCGTCGCGCGGCCAAAGATGGAAACCGAGACCTTGACCTTCGCCTTGTCGAAATCGAGTTCCTCGACCACGCCATTGAAGCTCGCGAACGGACCGTCGAGCACCTTGACCGAATCGCCGATCTCGTAATCGACCGAAATGTCCTTCTTCGGTGCCGATTTCGCTTCCTCGACCCCGCCGAAGTAGCGTGCGGCCTCTTTCTCGGAAATCGCCTGAGGCTTGTTGTTGTTACCGAGGAAACCGGTCACCTTCGGCGTATTCTTCACGAGGTGATAGACGTCGTCGGTCATGTTCAGCTTGGCGAGCACGTATCCGGGCATGAACTTGCGCTCGACCTGAACTTTCTTGCCGCGCTTTACTTCGGTAATGGTCTCGGTCGGAACTTCGACTTCCTCGACCCCTTCGGACAGGCCGAGCCGCTCCGCTTCGGCGAGAATGGAATCGCGCACCTTGTTCTCGAAACCGGAGTAGGCGTGGATGATGTACCAACGTGCCATGATATCTGCGTGAAACCTTGTTCCTGGTGGTGGTGCGCGGCGGCGTTAGGCCAGCGTCAGAAGCCAGCTGACGATCGCGCTGAAGACTGTGTCGACGCCGAGGAAGAACAGCGACAGGATCACCATCATGATGAAGACGAAGATGGCGGTGCGGATCGTCTCTTCGCGCGACGGCCATACGACCTTGCCCGCTTCGGAGCGGACCTGGCGCAGAAATTCACCCGGATTGACCTTCGCCATGTTCGTTTGCCTTCGCTTGCCTCTAGCTTCACCTGATGCCTGTCCGAACCTCGTTTCGGGATTGGTCCAGCGCCGCCCCGGCGATATTTCCGGGAGGGGCCAGGCAAAACTCCGATGTCGGAAGACGGGAGCGCATTTAGTCGGCAGGCGCGGCAAAAGCAAGGGGGCCGTGCCGCGCGGCGACGAGGCGCGTTTATCCGCGTTGCGGTGCAGCGAGGGGGTAGCGCTGATGCGAAAGGCGCTTTAGCGTGCACCGCTTCGACATCGACTGTCACGGGACGCATTGGGGGTACATAATGGCAGCAGGCCAACCGCAGACGCTGGGCGAACGGCTCGTCCAGCCCGTCACGAACATTTCCGACTTCATCTGGGGCGGAACATGGAACGGAGAGGCGGTCATCCCCTTCCCGCCGCTTGCAATTATCCTGCTTGGGGTCGGCGCATGGATGATGATCGGCCTGCGCTTTTACCCGATCGTCAAACTGGGCAGCGCCTTCGCCGGGCTGTTCAAGGGCCGCAAGGGCGCAGGGGCAGGCGAAATCTCGCCGTTCGCCGCGCTGTCCACGGCACTTTCGGGGCAGGTCGGCACGGGTAACCTTGCGGGCGTCGCCACAGCCATCGCGCTCGGCGGACCCGGCGCGATCTTCTGGATGTGGGTCACGGCACTGTTCGGCATGGCACTCGGCTTCGCGGAAGGCTCGCTCGCCATCCGCTACCGCGAGAAAACCAGCGACGGCGTCTACCGCGGCGGCCCGATGAGCTACATCATGATGGGCCTCGGACCCAAGTGGACGTGGCTCGCGATCCTGTTCTGCCTCGGCACGCTGTTCTCTGCGCTGGTAACCGGCAATTCGATTCAGGCGAACGAAGTCGCGAGCGGCCTCAACGAGCTTTTCGGCTGGGAACGCTGGCTCGGCGGCCTGGTCGTCGCCATTGCCGTCTTCGTAGTCATCATCGGCGGCATCAAGTCGATCGGCCGTGTCGCGGAAAGCGTCGTGCCGTTCATGGCCGCCGCCTACATCGTGATGGCGCTGATCGCGCTCATCCTCAACTTCGGCGATCTGCCCGAAACCTTCGGCCGGATCTTCGGCGGAGCGTTCAATGCGCAAAGCGCGAGCGGCGGGTTTGCCGGCGCGGCGATCATTCTTGCTATCCGGGCAGGTGTAGCGCGCGGGCTGTTCTCCAACGAGAGCGGCCAGGGCTCGACCCCGATCGCCCATGCGGTGGCACAGACCAACGATCCGCAGCAGCAGGGCCGGATGGCGATGCTCGGCACGTTCATCGATACGATCATCATCTGCACCATGACCGCGCTCGTCATCCTCACGGTTGAAGGCGACTTCACCTATCAGGGCGAAGCGGTCCGTCACGTCTGGCAGTCCGACCTCGGCACGACCGCCCAAAGCGGCTTCGTCACGACATCTGGCGCCTTCGCAGCAGCGTTTCCGCTGGAGATCGGCTCCATCCCCATCGGCACGCTGATCGCCAGCATCGCCCTGATCCTGTTCGTGTTCACGACGCTGCTCACCTGGAGTTACTACGGCGAGCGGGCGATCACCTTCCTTTACGACCGTATTCCGGGCTCGACCCGCGGCGGAGAGAAAGCCTTGCACATCGCGTGGCGCGTAATCTGGTGCATCGCCATCTTCATAGGAGCGACGCAGCCTTCGCAGCTCGTCTGGCGCATGGGCGACATCTCGAATGCGGCGATGGCGTTGCCGAACCTGCTGGCGCTCGCGCTACTCTCGGGCGTGGTGTTCAAACTGGCGCGCGGCGAGAAGGATGCTGGCCCCACCCACACCGCCGAAACGCCCGAAGAACCGGAAGAGTATTAGGCGGCTGGCTGCTGGACTGGCGGCGCCGTTAAAGAAAGGGCCGGGATCTCTTAAGACCCCGGCCCCCAATTCGTTAACCAGAAAACTTCTTGATTTAACGGCTCGCGAACAGACGCTCCAGCAGCGAGGGCTGGTGCATCGGCTGCACGCGGCCGTATTTCTGAAGCCGCAGGGAAGCATCGCGGTAAGCGCGTGGTTCTACCCAGCTATCCGGGCGGCTGCTACGGAAGGACATTGATGACATGGGCTTTCTCCAACTTCGATGAGGACTTCATCTCATCGACAATAATGCCCAGTCCATCGCTAGGTTTCCGACTTTGCAAAATTTAGGATGTTAACGATAATAGCGTTGCCGAAAGATCACATCTTGTCAGACGTTAACTGTAAGATGTTGGATTCCGGTACATTTGTTAACCATAACCGAAAACCGCGAGGGCGCGATGGTGCATACGCTGAAACGTGTCAGCCACGAATCGGTCGGTCATGTGGGGAAATGGCAGGGGTGACAGGATTCGAACCCGTGGCCCTCGGTTTTGGAGACCGATGCTCTACCAACTGAGCTACACCCCTGCATGGGTAGGCCGCAGCATCTAGGGCGGCGGCCGGTGCATGGCAAGCACGATATGCGGCCTTGGGCCGACCGCCTGCCCTGCCCCCTTGCGGCGGCGCCGGCAACGGCTCAAATTGAGTGGCAAATGCACACCCCGACCTTCTCCGCCGCCGACGATCCGATCGATCCGCGCCTTCTGCTGCTCGCATATCGGCAGGGCGTCTTTCCCATGGCCGATGCGCGCGATGACAAGGAGGTCTTCTGGGTCGAGCCACGCGAGCGAGCGATCATTCCGCTGGACGGCTTCCGTTGCTCGCGCTCGCTGGCGAAGGTTCTCGCGCGCGGCACGTTCCGCGTGACCTGCGACGCCGCTTTTTCGGAAGTCATCGCCGAATGCGCTGCGCCCCGCCCTGCAGCCGACGGCGGCGCGGAAGGCAGTTGGATCTCTCACCGGATCGAGGCAAGTTACGTAGGACTCCAGCGCCGCGGCTACGCGCACAGTATCGAATGCTGGCAGGAGGACCGTCTGGTCGGCGGCCTTTACGGCGTCGCATTCGACCGCGTCTTCTGCGGCGAGAGCATGTTCAGCCGAGCCGACAACGCCAGCAAGGTAGCGCTCGCATGGCTGGTCGCGGGTATGAAGGAAGCGGGTTACCGGCTGCTCGACTGCCAGTTCATGACCGCGCATCTCGGCCGGATGGGTGCGGTATCGATCCCGCAGGCGCACTACCTGGAACTGATTGACCAGGCTGCGGGTCGGCCCGAAGCACGGCTACCGCTAACGATCGCCGATCTGGCGGAGCGCGGCGATCAGGCCTCTTCGCCCGGAAAGCTCATCGCGCAGTCCTTGACCCAGACGTCGTAGATCGGATGCTCGACTACATTAAGTGACGGTGAGTTCTTGAACAGCCAGCCGGAGAAGATACGGCGGAACTCGCCCTCGCCCGACTGCTGGTTGGCATCGCGCACAAGCACTTGGACGAAAGCGCCGGTTTCCTGCGGGCTTTCCCACGGTGCGGTTCGCTCGCAAGCGGATAGCCGCACGGCGATATTACCGAGCCGCCGCGTTTCGCCGGGCTGCATCTCGAGGTCGCGCGAGAGGTTGTTGCGCTTGTTGAGCACGCCGATCGTCGCGGTCCGCTCTCCCATCGGGGTCGCGCCTTCGACCTGACCTTCGGGCTGAACGATCTCATCCTCGCCGGCCAATTCCTCTGGCACGGTCGTTTCTTCCGCCTGCGGCTGCGTGGGCACTTCGTCCGAGCAGGCAACCGCGCCGAGCAGGCACACGCCTGCAGCGGCGATACCCAGATTGAGCCGTCGCGCCATCACTCCGGCGTCCAGGCCTCGTAGTCTCCGGTCGTGCGCGCCCGCTTGCCGCCCATTTCAAGCGCGCCTTGCGGACGGTAGGCATTCGGCGTTCCGGTCGCGTTCGGCGTGTAGTCGGCTTCCCAGATGCGGGCGGGCGGCAGGTTGCTTTCAGGCACGTCGTCGAATGCGCCGTGGAGCCAGCCGTGCCATTCGGGCGGCACGCGGCTCGCATCGTTCGCGCCTTCGTAGATGACCCAGCGCCGCTCGCCGCCGCTGTAGGAACCGGCGGTGTTGAGATCGCGCTTGTTCTTCGAGCGGTAATAGGTGTTGCCCTGCGCGTCCGTGCCGACTTTCTCGCCCCGCCTGCTCGTGAACAGGGAGGTCCCGATCGTGGCGCCGTTCCACCAGGTGAAGATTTTGCCGAGTATGCTCATGGCCGCGCGGTTAAACCATTCTCGCGGTGCGGCCAAGTGATTTGGCGCGGGTCACGCCGCCTTGTTACCATGCGACGACATCGCCCGGCTCGATGCCGAGTTCCGCCGCGCGGCCCCCACGAATTTCGAGCACCAGATTGGCGTGACCATCGGAAATGAGGTTCTTTTCCGAGTACGGCTCGCCGGTGATGATGTTGAGAATGCGCCCGTCTTCCCCAACGAAGATGATGTCGAGCGGGGACGGCGTGTTCTTCATCCAGAAGCCCTGCACTGCGGCAGCTTTGTAGGGGAAGATCATGCCCTCGTCGTCGCCGAGCGGCGGGCGTTCCATCAGCCCGCGGCTTTGCGCCTCGCGGCTGCGGGCGACCTCGACCCGGAAGCGGTGGGTCTGCTCGCCAGTGTCGATGGTGAGCGGAACGACCTCCAGGCCGGAAACCGGATGCTGGGTCACGGCCTGCGCCGGGGCTTCGGCAACGGCAGTATTTTCGGCGCCCGCTTGCGGCGAACAGGCGGCCAGCAGGGCCGAAACAAGAGCGATAGGTACTAGGCGATCAATCATCGTCGTCTCCTGCGGCCCAGCGTTCCGCCGCCGCGATAGAGGGTGCGTCTATCACCGATTTGGCCGCACCGAAATCATGTCCTGCACGCAGCATCGCCGCAAGCTGCTTTTCGCGCAGCTTTTGCTGTTCCTGCCACACTTCGAAATCGCGCTCGTTTTCCGGCGCTTCTTCGTCCGCGCTTAGAGCCGAACGCGAGTAGGGACCGAAGCGCCGCTTCTTCGCCAGCGCCAGCGCAGCTTCGCGGGCTGCGGCCTCCTCCGGTGCGTGCGACTGGCGCAGGTCTTCCGCGATCCCGTCGTGCCGCAGCGTCGCCTCGATCCGCCGTGCGCCGTAACCGCGGGAGAGCAGGTTGCTGGCCCGCGTCTTTGCGTAGAGGTCGTCGTCGACGTAGCCCTTCTCCACAAACCTTTGAACGATGCGGTCAGCGTGCTCTCGCCCTGTCTCCGCGTTCGCATCGGCGTCGGCAGCATCATCCGGCAGCCAACTTTCCGCAGCGTCCGCGGCAAACCCGCGCTCGCGCAGTTTGCGCAGCAGATACTGACGCAGCTTGTTCGCGCTCGTCGCGAAGCGGGCGACGTATGCAAGCGCCAGCTCCTCCATCCGCGCCGGATCGAGCGGCTTTGCAGGACGCCGCTCCCGACGCTGACCGCTTTTTCGCTTGGGATTGTCGAAGCTCATGCCTTATTCGTGCCACACTCCTTATCAAATGGGAAAGCTTGCAGTTTTGCGTAGGTTCATGACAAAGGCGCGAAACGGTGATCGAGGGGGTCAGAAGGCGCAGAATATCAACGTTTTGCGACACACATCATGAGCAACACAGCTATCAAGCCGACGCCGAACGACTGCGATTTGCCGCGCCGCCGCGCCGATTTCGCGACGTTCAACGAAGCGATCGATTACGCCGCCCGCAGCAAAAAAGGGCTGAACTTCCATGATATGCGGGGGGAGCTTGCACGCGGCTATCCGTATAGCGAACTCAAGGAAGACGCGCTTGCTATGGCGCGCCGGCTGGCCGCGAGCGGCATCGAAAAGGGCGACCGCGTCGCGCTGATCGCCGAAACATCGCCCGAGTTCGCCGCGCTGTTCTGCGCCTGCGTCTATGTCGGCGCCTGGCCGGTCCCACTTCCGCTTCCCACCGGCTTCGGCGGGAAAGAGGGCTATATCGACCAGCTTGCCGTGCAATTGTCCTCCAGCGATCCCAAGATGCTGCTCTATCCGGCGGAGATCGACGAAATGGGTGCTGCCGCGGCAGGGCGGCAGGGCTGCGAAGGCGTGAACTGGGCCGCGTTCGCCGAGCGAGAAGCCGCCGAGTGCGACTTCCCCGAAGCCGAGCCGGAAGACATCTGCTACCTCCAGTATTCCAGCGGCTCGACCCGGTTTCCGACAGGCGTCGCCGTTACGCATAAGGCGCTGCTGCACAATCTCTACGGCCATGCAGCCACGATGGACGTGCGCTCCAACGAGCGTGTCGTCAGCTGGCTGCCGTGGTATCACGACATGGGCCTCGTCGGCTGCTTCCTGTCGCTGATCGCGAACCAGATGTCGGTCGATTACCTCAAAACCGAACATTTCGCGCGTCGGCCTCTCGCCTGGCTGTCGCTGATCAGCCGCAACAAGGGCACGACGCTCTCCTACTCGCCGACCTTCGGCTACGACATCTGCGCGCGCCGCGTGTCGAGCCAGACGCAGGTCGGCGACAAGTTCGACCTGTCGCGCTGGCGGGTCGCGGGCAACGGCGCGGACATGATCCGGCCCGACGTGATGCAGAATTTCGTCAATGCCTTTGCCGAAGCGGGCTTCAAGGCGAGCGCGTTCACGCCCAGCTACGGCCTCGCCGAGGCGACGCTGGCGGTTACCGTGATGCCGCCCGGCGAAGGCATTCGCATCGAACTGGTCGAGGAAGAGCGGCTTTCCGGCACGCCCCGCGACCTGTCGCGTCCGGCGCGCTACCGCGCGATCGTGAACTGCGGCAAGGCGCTGCCCGACATGGAAGTCGAAATCCGCGGCGAAAACAGAGAGGCCAAGGGCGACCACCAGATCGGCAAGGTCTGGTGCCGCGGTCCCAGCGTCATGCACTCCTATTTCCGTAACGAGGAAGCGACGAACGACTGTCTCGTGCCGAGCGACGACGGCGGCGGCGCGTGGCTCGATACGGGTGACATGGGCTATCTGGCCGATAGCTACCTGTTCATCGTCGGCCGGGCGAAGGACATGATCATCATTAACGGCAAGAATCACTGGCCGCAGGACATCGAATGGGCGGTTGAGCAGCTTCCGGGCTTCAACCACGGCGACATCGCGGCCTTCTCGGTCGAGACCGAGGCCGGGGAGGAAGCGCCCGCCGTGCTGGTACATTGCCGCGTATCCGATCCCGACGAGCGGGTGAAGCTGCGGCAGCAGATCCGCGACAAGGTCCAGTCGGTGACCGGCATGAACTGCGTGGTCGAACTGGTTCCGCCGCGCACGCTGCCTCGCACCTCCTCCGGAAAGCTCAGCCGGGCGAAGGCGAAGAAGCTGTATCTGTCGGGCGAGATCCAGCCGCTCGAACTGGCGGCCTAGCCTAGCAGAAGCACGCCCAGCACGGTCAGCAGCGAAAGCAGGCTGACCCCGAAGACCAGCGTCCGGAGCTTGGGAATGCCCGCCCAGTAGAGCGGCAGGTAGACGAGCCGCGCGCCGAGCCAGACCCATGCGGCGATGGCGGTAAGCTCGCTCGCCTTGCCTGCCAGCACGACGCCGAACAGCGCGATGATCGCAAGCGGCAGCGTTTCGCGAAAATTGCCGCTCGCACGCTCGAGCCGGCCGGCGATGTCATTGAGCGGCGGCTTGTCCTCGTCCCGCGGCCCCATGTTCCATTCCGCGCCGTACTGCTTCGTCTTGTAATGGGCCGCCAGAAGGATGTGGACGACGAGCAGCAGGCCCGCCAGCGCCAGCACGATCAGTTCGCTCGTCATTCCGTATCTCCCGTGTTCCAGTTTACGGTGACCGGGCCGAAACCTTCTCCGTCGGTCTCGGCAGTGAACTGCACGCCTGCGCCCGACAGAACCTGGCTCGCGGCGGCAACCGCACCAGCGGGTCCGGAGAGCCGGACCGGCACCCCGGTACGAGACGAGGCCCACGCGGCGAGGGCCAATGCGCGCCGTCCGGCGGCGTCGGGCTCTTTCTCCTCGAAGGTGATGTCGGGCAAGTCCCGCAGGGGCGGCGTGATCCTGACGTCCCACCCCTGCTCCGTATCGGTGATGCGCCGTTCGAGCTCCCGGTACGCGGCAAGGCTCGCTCCTTCGAGGGGCTGCGCGGTAACCAGTGCGCGGCGGCGCTGACGGTCAACCGTCACGTTTTCGGGATCAACTCCAGCGACGATTGAAAGGCGGGCAGCGAGTTCCTCGGCCCGGTTGGCGGCGGCCTCTTCCTGCGCGCGGGCCGCCTGAAGCTGCGCTTCCTCCGCCGCCGAAGCGCTCGTTCCGACCAGATATTGCGTGAGGGTGAGGTTGACCGGCCGGTCCAGTTCACGCTCAAGCCCTTGCCGCGCGAAGCGTTCCGCCTCGTCCTCCAGCCGCGGGGTGAGCACGGTCGCGTCGATGGTCAGCGGCTCCGCATCCCAATCGATGTCGATCTGCGACAGACGCGCCCGGTCGTCGAACCCGTCGAGCAGTTCGCTGCGGATCACGCGCTGCGCCTGCGCTTCCCAGCCGATCTGGATGAGGGTGAGGCCGAGCGGAATGGCGAGCGCCACGAATACGGACACGACGATGACGTTCTGCACCAGTGTCGATCGCTCCGACAGGGTCGAGCTGAACCCGTAGAGCCGAGCCATCGCCATCGCGATAAGGGCGATGGCAACGAGGTTGGTGACATAGAGCAGCAGCGCGCCGGAAAAGACCGTCCAGTTGAAGGTTGCGAGGCCGAACCCGACCACCGCGATCGGCGGCATGAGGGCGGTCGCGATGGCGACCCCGACGATCGTGCCCTCGCGCCCACGGATCATGGCATAGGCCCCGGCGAGGGCGGAGAAGACCGCCACCATGAGATCGAACAGATTGGGACGGGTGCGCGAGGCAATCTCGGAAGTGACCGTCTGTAGCGGCGAGACGAACACGATCAGCGCGCACAGCGCGATGGCGATCACCGTTCCTGCAAGCAGCGAGCGCATCGACTGGCGCATCCACTTGTAGTCGCCCACCGCGAGCGCGAAGCCGAGGCCCATGATCGGACCCATCAGCGGCGACAGCAGCATGGCGCCGATGACTACGGCCGGCGACGAAAGCAGCAGGCCGAGGATCGCGATCCCGCCTGACATGGCGATCATGAACAGGTAGCGGGCCGACAGTAGGCATTCCTCGCGCCGCTTCTCGATGACGCTGGCCTTGTCGACCGTTCCGACGACCGCATCGCGCCACCAGCGGCGCCACGACAGGATCACGCCCGCAAAACTGTCGCGTTCGAGCATGCCGCGCGCTTCGCCTTCCGGATTGTCGGACCCGGCATTGCCAGCTACCGGGTGGCCGGAAAATCCTGCGGACCTTTCCCCGCTCCGCATCGTTTCTTCGGCCAAATCGTCCCTCCTGCCGCGAACCTGTGTTTCTGGCGGCGTCAGCCGCCTTAGCCGCCTGTTAGGTGCACTTGAACCCCCCTTGAGTGCGCTTTGGCTTGCGCTGCTATAACGGCTCGCTCTAAGCTTGAAAGGCGTGTTATAGATTACTAATACAGTAAGGAATGCTGGCTCCTGTTCATAGGGGCCTCCACAGGAACGAAGAGCGGGAGCAAGCGGCGTAAAATGGCTGAAAATCAGACCGGCACCACGACCAAGACGGCGACGGATTTCGAACTCACGCCGCCCGACCCCGTACCCGCCGTTTCGGCGGAAAAGGCCGCGGGCCTCGTGCCCGTGTCCGAGGAGACGAAGAGCAAGCTTCAGACCAAAGTCGAAGGTTTCGTCGATGCGCTGGTCGCGGAAGATGCGAACTCGCCCGAATTCGGCAAGAAGGTGGACCAGCTCACGAACATGGGCCGCAAGGAAATCGCGGCCGCCTCGCAGCATTCCAACCGCTTCCTCGACCGGCCGGTTCGCGCGATGGACCGGGACGACGGCGTCGGCGCCAACCTGGCCGAACTGCGGCGGACCGTGGAAGAACTCGACCCGTCGAAGCGCGGCAAGCTAACGACGGGGCGCAAGCTTCTGGGTATCATTCCGTTCGGCAACAAGCTGAACGACTATTTCCGTTCCTACCAGAGCGCGCAGGGCCATATCCAGGCGATTCTCAGCAAACTGGCCGACGGCAAGGACGAGCTGCTGATGGACAATGCCGCCATCGACGTGGAACGGCAGAAGCTATGGGAAGCGATGGGCAATCTGGAGCAGATGATCCATATCTCGCGCGCGCTCGACGAACGGCTGGAAGAAAAAGCCGAGGAACTCGATCACAGCGATCCAGCCAAGGCGAAGGCGATCCGCGAAACGGCGCTGTTCTACGTGCGCCAGCGTACACAGGACCTGCTGACGCAAATGGCGGTGAGCGTGCAAGGTTATCTCGCGCTTGATCTCGTGAAGAAGAACAACGTCGAACTCGTGAAGGGCGTGGACCGCGCCAGTACCACCACGGTCGGCGCGCTGCGTACCGCCGTGACGGTGAGTGAGGCGATGACCAACCAGCGCCTCGTCCTCCAGCAGATCACGGCGCTCAACGATACCACCGCGAACATCATCGATTCCACCAGCACTATGCTCCGCGACCAGACCGGCAAGATCCATGAGCAGGCCGCATCGAGCACGATCCCAATGGAAACGCTCCAGCGCGCCTTCCAGAACATCTACGACACGATGGACGAAGTAGACGAGTTCAAGCTGCGTTCGCTCGCCTCAATGAAGGAGACGGTCAACGTGCTGTCGAGCGAAGTCGAGAAGTCCAAGGGCTATATTGCGCGCGCCGAAGGACAGGCGAAGGCGCAGAACCGCATCGCATCGGAAGAACCGTCGATGCTGGAACTCGAGAACTGATGGGCGATCTCACCACCAACAGCGACCGGCTGATCGAGGAAGCGCGGCGGGTGCGCGACGACAACCGTTCGGGGGGTCGTCATCGGCGTGCCGGGTCGATCGGCGAAGGATCGCGCGACATCAAGGCGCGGCATTTGATGCGCAAGGTCGTCCGGGCGCTGGCTGCAATCGGCGCAATCCTAGTCGCCGCCATGATCGCAGGCATGGTAATCGGCGGTCTCGGCTTTGTCGGCGTGATGCTGACGGCACTCGCAGTCCTTACCGCGGTCGTCGTCTTCAGCGTATTTCCGCGCATGAAAGTGCCCAAGCGCGCCGATCTCAACAAGGGTGACGTGCGCCAGATGGTCGGCCGGACCGAACTGTGGCTGGAGCATCAACGCCCCGCCCTGCCGGCACCGGCAGCGCGCCTTATCGACGATATGGGCGTGCAGCTCGATACGCTCGGCGCGCAGCTTGAAACCATCGACCAGAACCACCCCGCGGCGCGCGATATTCGCACGCTCGTCGGCGAAGTATTACCCGAAACGATCGACAGCTATCGCCGCATTCCAGCAGGAATGCGCGGCGACAAAAGCGCCGGCTCTACACCGGACGAGCAGGTCACGCAGAGTCTCTCTGCGATCAGTAAGGAACTCGACAGTATCAACCGCCAGCTTTCGAGCGGCGCGATGGACGACCTTGCGATCAAGACCCGCTACCTCGACTACAAATACGGCGAAAATCCCCAGACCAAGATCGAGAAGAACTAATGCGCGTCGCAATCCCGCATAATCTCGAAAAGGCCGAGGTGCGCCGCCGTCTGCGCGAGCGCAGCCACGAGATCGCCGATCATATTCCCGGCGGCATGGCGCAGGTCACCACCGACTGGCGCGGCGAGGACGAAATGGGCATGTCCGTCGCAGCTATGGGCCAAGCAATCAACGGCCGCGTCCTGGTCGAGGAAACGCAGTTGGTGTTCGAGGTGCAGCTACCGCCAGCCCTATCGTTCGTCGAGCCGCTGGTGGCGGGCGCAATCCGCGAGAAAGGGCAGAAACTGCTCACCTAAGCGGGTCGCACACGCCCCTATAGGTCGCGGTCGAGTTCCAGATAGTCTTTCGGGATGCGAAGCGCGTCCGACGCCGCACGTGTTTCGAGGAAGAACAGCACTAGCGCCCACATCAGCAGGCCGATCGCGACGATGAAGATGAAGGCAACGAGCGGCTGAAGCGGTGCGCTGGCGAACTCCTCGACGAACAGCAGAACCACCGTCACGCCGATGCTGAGGCCGCTCATGACCATGCGCAGGATCGCGCTCCCAATAAGTTCGATGCGCCGGTCGATGATACGGATTTCGCGAACGATCAGATCATGCTCGGCGCCGCTGGTCTCGCGGTGAAGTTGCTGAAGCTGGCGCGACCGGTCGACGACGCGTCCCAGCCGGGCCGACAGCAGGTTCATGATGTTGCCAATCGCCACGAGGACGAACACCGGAGCCAAAGCCAGCTGAATGGTCTGCGCGATCATTATGTGCGAACCTGCGCGAATATGCGTCTGGCATTAAACATGAATTAAATACCGGGTTAATTTCGAAAGGATACGGAACGCAGTTCGATATTAAGTCTTGTAAACAGGAGTACCGTGGGAGAAGGGGTATCCTTTGCGATAATGCGTATGACCGCGTTAGAATGTACAGCGGTCTTGGGCTAGAGGGCGTATCAGGAATTTGAGTTCTGCTAAACCAGTCGAGAAGCCGACTCTTCGGCAATTGCTGCGCGACGGAACGCAGCGGGTGCACGAGACGCTCGACTTGCGCGTAGCGGAATTGTGCCTGACCGATCCCGAAGATTACGCGGAATTTCTGCTGTTTCAGTACCGGTCTCGCTTGCCCGTAGAGGCTTGGGCAGAGGCCGAAATGCCGCAGGATTTGCTCCCTCCTTCGCAAGTTCTTCTTATCGCGTCCGATCTGTCCGCGCTCGGCGACACGCTGCCTCCTGTCGCCACCGATTTTTCGCTTCCATACGGTAGCGACCCTATCGGCGCCGCATGGGCGCTCGCAGGTTCGTCGCTAGGGAACCGTGCCATGCTGTCCCATATGCGTAAGGCCAGCGGTTCGCGCGGCGAATGGCCCGAAGCCTTTCTTGCCGATGATCGGATGACGCGGTTCTGGACCGGCTTGCGTACGAAAATCGAGCAACCTTTCAGCGGCGATCCCGCGGCCGCGCTCCTCGGCGCCGAAGCTGTCTTCGCTCGATTCATCGAGGAGAGCGAGCGTATTACCGAAAGGGCGGCAGCATGAACATCCGCATGCCTAAGGTCGACCTGTCGAACTGCGACCGCGAACCCATTCAGGAACTCGGCCTCATCCAGCCGTTCGGGGCGCTCGTATCGGTCAACAACGACTGGATGATTGCCCATTACTCCGCGAATGTCTCGGAGATACTGGGCAGGGATGTCGGAATTCTACTCGGCAAGAAGCTGAGCGGAATTTTCAGCCCTTCCGCGCTCGACCGCTTGCGTGACGCCGCCACGCTATGCAGTAAGTCCGATCACGTCGAACGGATCTTCGGCATCGAGCTCGTCGACGGGGCAGGCCTGTTCGACTGTGCGCTGCACGGCGCCGGCAAGTGCCTGACCATCGAATTCGAACCACACGATGCCGCCGATCACGCCGACCAGATCAGCATGATCCGCCCGATGCTGGAGCGCGACGATGGCAAACTGCCTGTCGAGGAACTGTGCTCGGTCGCCGCGGAACACGTTCGCAACCTTCTCGGGTTCGACCGAGTGATGGTATATAAGTTTCACGACGACGGTTCGGGCGAGGTTATTGCGGAAGACCTGAAGCACGGGACGGATAGCTTCTTCGGACTGCGCTATCCGCACACCGACATCCCGCGCCAGGCGCGGCAACTGTACCTTCGCAACCGCTTCCGCATCATCGCCGACGTCAATGCGGGAAACGTGCCGATCGAGCCGCTCGTATCGATGGACAAGACGCCGCTCGACCTCAGCATGTCGACGCTCAGGGCGGTCTCGCCCATCCACATCGAATATCTGAAGAACATGGGGGTTGAGGCCTCCCTGTCCATCTCGATCGTGATCGGCGGAGAGCTTTGGGGCTTGTTCGCCTGTCATCATTACGAGCCCCGCCCGCTTCCCTATTCGAAACGCACGGCGGCGGAACTGATTTCGGAAGTCTTCTCGCTCAAGCTCGACCGGGCCTTGAACGCGCAGATCGCCGAGAGCCGCCGGCGCAGCCAGCAGCTTCACGAGCGCCTGATGCGTAGCTTTGCGGACGGCCAATCGCTTGCCGAAAGCTTCGATACGGTTGGTCCCATCATCGGCGAGATCGTGCCCTGCGACGGGGCCAGCGTCTGGTTCGACGGCGTGTACAACACCGTCGGTTCCGCTCCGACACGCAAGGAGTTCGAGCAGATCCTGCCGGCGCTCAACAGCGGTGCGACGAGCCAGACTTTCGCAACGTCGTCGCTGCAGGAGCACATCCCTGCAGCCAAGGAGTTCGCCGACCGCGCCGCCGGTGCGCTCATCATCCCGGTGTCCCGCAGCCCGCGCGATTACCTCGTACTATGGCGCAAGGAACTGGCGCAGGTCGTACACTGGGGCGGTAATCCCGAAAAAGCTGTCGAGTACGGCCCCAATGGGATGCGGCTGACCCCGCGCAAGAGCTTCGAGGCGTGGCAGGAAGACGTCGAGGGCCACTCCGAACCGTGGTCAAATCAGGCGCTCGAAATTTCGCGCTCGCTGCGCGTGAGCCTACTCGAGGTCATACTTCGCCTCACTGACGAAGCGGTACAGGAACGTGCGAAGGCGCAGCAGAAGCAGGAATTGCTGATTGCCGAACTGAACCACCGCGTTCGCAATATCCTGAACCTGATCCGCAGCCTCATCAGCCAATCGCGCCATCAGGCGGATACGATCGAAGAGTTTTCCGCGCTGGTCGGCGGGCGGATCAGCGCGCTTTCGAACGCACACGACAATATCACGCGGCAAAACTGGACTGCCGCGGCGTTTCGCGATCTGCTCGATTCCGAGACTGAAGCCTATCTGAGCGGGAAGTCGAACCGGATCAACGTGAGCGGCATCAACGCTCTGATCGCCCCCGAAGCCTATACCGTCCTCGCGCTGGTCATACACGAAATGATCACGAACGCGGCCAAATACGGCTCTTTGAGCGACAGTACGGGAAGGCTCGACGTCGAACTCGAACGCGACGAACAGAAGAACCTGCGCATACTGTGGCGCGAGCACGATGGACCAAAGGTCAAAGAACCTTCCCGCCGCGGTTTCGGCTCGACCATCATCGAGAAATCCATCCCGTTCGAACTCGGCGGCAAGAGCGAGATCGAATACGCTCCGGACGGCGTTTCGGCCCAGTTTCTCATTCCGGCAAAATACGTGCGCTTCGGCGGTAAGGTCTCCAGCGACACCGCGGCGGAGAAGGAACGCGTCTCCGCGCAGCAAGCGTCATCGGGAGAACTCCCGAAATCCGTCCTTCTGGTCGAAGACAGCATGCTTATCGCGATGGACGTCGAAGACTGTTTGTCGGCGCTCGGCGTAACCGAAATAACGGTCGCCAGCACCGTTCCAGCGGCACTGGAGATCGTCAAAGATCACAAGTTCGATCTCGCGATCCTCGACTTCAACCTGGGCGACAGCTCGAGCAAACCCGTCGCCAAGGCTCTTCGGGAGAAAGATACGCCGTTCGTACTCGCGAGCGGGTACGGCGACATGGGCGATCAGGTCGGCGAACTCGGCGCGGCGAAGCTTTTAACGAAGCCATACGGTAAGCAGGAAATCGAAGCGCTTCTTGCCGAATGGCAGAGCTACTGACGCTGGGTCGCGCAGACTTTACTGCTGTTTGGCCCCCGGCAAAGTTCCGACATCCTGCGCCCCTTCGCGGGTGGTGACGAGAATGTCGTCGCCGTCCACGACAATGACGAGGTCGGATACGCCGACGACCGATACGCGCGGACCGTCGGTTTCGACCATCACGCCTCGGCAACCGCTCAGGTCGACCACACCGCGCGAAAGATTTCCGTTTTCGTCCGCCGCACTGTCATCGTTCAGGCGTGCTTCGAAGAGAGCGTCCCAGTTGCCGATATCGGACCAGCCCATGTCCGCCGAGACCACCGCCGCACGGTCGGTATTTTCCATTACCGCATAATCAACCGATTCTCCCTCGATGCGAGAGAAGGGTTCGCTCGCAGGGTGAAAGACACGTCCGTCGTCCTTACCTAGCTGCGCAGCGTCTTTGACGAGATGCGCCATTTCCGGCCGGTGGCGTTCCAGTTCATCCAGAAAGCGCCCCGCCTTGAAGGCGAAGATTCCGCCGTTCCAGACGTACCCGCCGTCAGCCAGAAACTCGGCTGCGCGCTTGGCGTCCGGCTTTTCTACAAACTGCGCGACCCGGTGGCCTTCACCTGCGGGTTCGCCAGTCCGGATATAACCGTAGCCGGTTTCCGGACGAGTAGGCGCAATGCCGAACGAAACCAGCCACTCGTCCCCGGCAAGCGCGGCTGCACGGGCGACCCCGCGCTCGAATTCCCGAGTATCCGCAATATGATGATCGCTTGGACACACTAGCATGACTGCGTCGGCCGGCAATCGATGGGCTGCCAGAGCAATCGCCGGAGCGGTATTCCGCGCCGCCGGTTCGACGATGATGTGCGCGTCCGCAGAGGCCTGCTCTTCGATGAAGTCCACATGCGCCGCTCCGGCAACGATCAGAGGTTCCGCATAATCTCCGGCACCACTGCCCGTTCGGTCGAGCGTCTGCTGAAACAGGGTACGATCGCCGAGCAATTTCAGAAACGGTTTAGGGCGCACTCGCCTGCTACGAGGCCAAAGCCGCGTGCCGCCGCCGCCGCACAGAATTATCGGATAAATGCGCGACATGGCTTAACTTTTCCTCGGCTCTGACAGGGTTTCATCAGTTCGCAGCGACGCTTTAACTTGCAAGTAGTCGAAGCGCTACCGTCCATACGCGCTACCTGAGATTGACGCCCCACCGCTGCCGCCAGGCATAGGTGGCCGGCACGGGATCGCCGTTTGCATCGCGCGCGGGCAGGAAACGGAAGCGCTCTACGGCGAGTTCGCAGGTGATACGGTCAGCCTCTGGGTCGGGGCTCGGGCTCAGGATGCGGCAATTCGAAGCCCGCCCGTCCACACCGACCGTCATTGCGATATCGACCGACTGGCCGCGCCTGATCTTGCGCCCGCCGGGCGGCGTCGGGTAGTCGGCGGCCGAGGATATGTCGCCGGCGATCTTCTGCGGCTTGGTAACGGCGACGCCTCCCAGGCCCGATCCGGCCCGTCCGGCTCCCGTCCCGGTGCCCTCGCCCGCCGCACCGGTCCCCGTGCCGCGATCGGTCGCGCCGGATGTAGACGCGGTCCCGGTCGAAGACGCGCGCGGCAACGGCTCGTCTTCGCGTAGCTGAATAGCGGGGCTCGGCGCAGTCACCAGCTGGGGCACTGCCTCCCGGCCGGGATCGCCTTGCGCACCTTCGTCCGGTTGCGGCTCCGGTGCTGGAGGCGGCGGCGGCGGGTCTTCCGGAGCGGTGACGGTAACGGTGAAAGTGGAGACGACCGAGCGCTCGATCGATTGCACAGCACCGGGCGCAAGGGCACGGACGAAACCGTAGAACAAACCCAAGTGAACGATCGCGACGACCGCGATTACCCAAGGGTTCGGCTTGCGACGGGTGGAACTGAAGCGGGTAGAGTCTGCCGACACGTTAGAGCAAACGCGCTGCCGCCCGGCGACGTTCCGCGAAGGCGCAGGCACTACAGCGAAACGGCGGCCCCCGAAGGGACCGCCGCTTTAATGTTCCTGCACGTCGTAAGCGGCAAATTAGAATTCGTAGCTCACTCCGAGTTGGATTTTCCACAGCGAGGACGAAACACCGATAAACTCATCGCGCAGACCCACCGTGCCGGTCTCCTCATCGTATACACCACCACCCGGCGTGTAGACGTAGCGACCCTGGTCATCGATATTTCCGCGAACCAGCGCTTCGGAATAGCTATACGAACGGCGGACATTCGCACCGCTATCAAGCAGATTCAGGAAGTTGTCGAAGTCTACGAACAAACGCAGGTTGTCGTCGCGCAGACCAAATGCACTCATCGGACCGGGGATCTCCTGGCCGAACCGCAGGTCGAGGTCGTAATACCACTCGTTGCGGCAGCTGTTACGCTCCACCGTCTGACCGCGAAAATCGTTCAGGCAGTCGTTCGCCGAGACGAACTGATCGACCGCATTGGCGAAGGCAGTGTCCGAGAAAACGACATTCGGATCGTTGGGGCCGGTGGGAACATACAGCAGCGAGTTGAAGTTACCGCTGGCGCTGTCGTTGAATACCGCGCTCGACGCGTTCTGGAACACGATCGAGTACGGACGACCCGAACTCGCCCGGAACACGAAGCCGAAGCTCGTGTCGTAATCGCCGAAGAAAGCTTCGCGGAAATTGAGCGCTGCCGAGATATTGTGGCGGTTCTCAAATTCGCCGGTTGCGACATCGACCTGCTGACGATCAGCGGCCGCCACGATATCGAAGCTCGATGTCGCGGTGGAGCTGTTCGAGTAGCGGTTGTTCTCAGCGTCGGTGTAAGCATATCCGATGTTGAAGTTGACGCCGCCCAGTTCTGTGAACAGGCCACGTTTCCAATTCTTGCTCAACACGACCGATGCGATCTTGCTTTCGAAATCCTCGCCATTGGTAAGCTGAATTTCATCGTCGCGACTGGTGCTGAAGCACGCAGCGGTCACGTTCGCATATTGCGGCGGGCGGCCTCCCTGATCGAGCAGAGTAGCATTACACCCGTCGGCAGTCGGATCGATCGCGCGATAGATCGGACGCCCATCGACACTGAAACCGTTCAAGCCAAGGCGGGTATCGACAACCTGCGAGAGGTCGACGAAGTCCACCGGGTTCTGGAACCGGCTGTAGATGAAGTCGAGGTTAAGGCGCCAATCCGCGAAGAAACCGTTGGCCGTACCGAATTCGGTCGCGAGACCGAGATTGGCGCGCCACACGGTCGGCTGCTCGAAGCTCGGATCGGTCGACTGCGTGTCCGCTAAACCGCGTGCGGATTGCGCTGCAGCGTTACTGACGACGCAAGCCGGAACGCCGGTGAAGTTATTTCCATCAGTCACGTCGGCCCGGGTGTCAACGAAACAGCCGTTGCGTCCGGTCTGTCCAAAGCCCACCGCGAACCCATTGTTCGAAAATGCGTTCGAAAAATACACCGCCGGATCACCGCCGGTAAACCGGCCGATGCCGCCCTTGATCTGGGTGTTGCGAAGGAACCCGTCGTTGAAGACGTCGTAGGTCACGCCCAGGCGCGGCAGCAAGACCGGATCGATCTTGCCGAACCCATTGGCGTTGGTGAAGCCGTAGCGATTGAAGAAGGCGGGATTCGCTTCCGGAGCATCGCCCGACAGCCATTCAGCGCGCAGACCGGCGACGACCCCGAGTTGCTCGGTCGCTTGCCACTCGTCCTGCGCGTACATCGTCCAGGTACGGCGTTTCCAGCTCGCCGCAGCATCGTTGATGTCTCCAGAAGCGGTGAAATTGCCGTAAGCGCCGGCGGATTCGCCCGCGACGATCGCGTCGCCGTCGGGGAAGGTGTCGGTACCGCCCGACAGCAAGCCGTTGGCGAAATCATCAAGATTGGTGAAGGTCAGCGTACCGGTCGAGTTTTGAGCGAACAGGTTGAACACGTCGAGTTCGTTGAACTCGCCGCCGATGGTGATCGTGTGTTCGTCGGCATTGATGCGAGCGAGCGCTTTCAGCTGAGTAACCGTCGTCTGAAGGTCGTTGGACGTACGCGAGAAGCCAGGGCCTGCCACGATCGAGCCGTTATTGCCGTTATTGCTGACGCCGACCACGAAGCGCGGCATCGGCATGTCGCTCTGGGCTTCGCCGCCGCCAACTGGCCCTTGGACGTCCCCGACTTCGGCGCGGCTGGCGCGGATTTCGGTAGTGATGGTGTCCGTCCAGTCGGAATAGAGGCGCAGCGAGTAGTAATCGCTGGTGGTGCCTTCTTCTTCGAAGCTGTTGAGCCCGGTGAATACGCGGCTGGTCAGCGAGAAATCGTCTTCCTCGACATTGACTTCCTCAAGGCGCTGATAGGTCGCCTCAAGACGGTGATCTTCGGTAATATACGCATCGATGCGGCCGAAGTAGCGCTGGCTGTTCTCGGCAAGCGACGTTGCCTGGCCACCGCTGTCGAAGCCGTAGACGCTGCTGAGGATGTCGGAGAAACGATTGAACTGCGCCTCGGTGACGAAATCCACCTCGTTGGCAAAGCCCTGACCCGGCAGGCCGGTCAACTGGCTGTCGCCTAGATCGGTTTCTTCGTAACCGACGAAGAAGAACAGTCGGTCGGGAATGATCGGACCGCTGAGCGTAGCGCCCCAGCGCTTCTCTTCATACGGCGCACCGGCGAAATCGGTGCCCTCGATGCTGTCCCCCTGCAGACTGTCGTCGGCGTAGGTGAAGAATGCCGAACCGTGGAATTCGTTCTGGCCCGACTTGGTCACGACGTTGATGGCACAGCCGGTGAACTGACCGTACTGAACGTCGAAGGGGGCGAACTCGACGGACGTCTCGCGGATCGCATCATAAGGAAGCGGCAGCGAGTTACGGCTGGCGAAAGGCGTTCCGTTCAGGCCGAACAAGTCGGACTGGGCAATGCCGTCGACGGTGAAGGCGTTGGTGCGATCGTTGCCGCCAAGGCATGAAACGCGATCGACTTCGTTGGAACGGTCTAGGCTGACGCGTGGGTCGATGCGGATGATGTCGCGGATGTCGCGGCTGATCGAGGGGAAGGCTTCGATGGTTTCTTCGCCGAATGACTGGCCCGGACCGATCGCACGCTGGCTGAGCTGCACACGCGCGCCGGTCACGACGATGACATCTTCGGCACCGGCAGTAGCGGCACTCGACAGCGAGAAGGTCAGCTGGGCGTTGCCCTGCAGGTTAATGAAGACGTCTTCGATCGACTGGCCCTCATAGCCAGGCGCGGTGGCGGTGATCGTGTAGGGTCCGCCCGTGACGAGGCTATCGACGCGGAACGAACCGTCGTCGCCCGCGGTCAGAGTGCGGCTGGTACCGGTGCGGGTGTCGGTGACGACGACCTGCGCGCCCGAAAGCGCCGTTCCCGCTTCGTCGGTCACGAAGCCCTGCACACCCGAGGTGATCTGCTGTGCGGCAGCCGGAGTGGCGACGAAAGTGGCGCCGGCGGAAAGGCTGGCAATGGATGCAGCCAGCAGATATTTGAGTTTCATCGAGAACCCCTATGACCTTTGTTCAGAAATAATTTGATCAGTGCCGTCATTCGGCAGGTCCGCTTTCACTAGCGGATCGACTGCGCCTAAGCGGTCCGATTATTACCCCTTCGTGACATCATTACGCAATTGGCACAGCAGTCACGGAACGCAGTGTTGGCCAAACCCAAGTTACTGAAAAACAGACATTTTAGCTGTGGCCAAAATGCCGCATTGCAGCGTTTTCTTTATCCACAGGCCGCCGCCTTGCTGCAATGCAGCGAAAACGGCGAATCGGGTCAGACCAGATTGATCTCGCGCAGGCGCTGCATCAGGAAGTCGTGCGCGCTGATCGGTTCGGGATGATCTTCCGGAGCAGACGGGTCGATGCATGACGGCAGCGTCTCGATTACGTAATCGGGGCGGAAGTGCAAAAAGAAGGGCATCGAATAGCGTGCGCGGTGCGCCGCTGCCCCCTCGGGATTTACCACACGGTGCTTGGTCGAACGTAGATGTCCGTTCGTAAGCCGCTCTAACATGTCTCCGATGTTGACCACCAATGCCCCCTCGGGCGGGTTCACCGCGAGCCACTCGTCGCTTTGCGTGAGAAGTTCCAGCCCCGCTTCCTCCGCTCCGAGCAGAAGGGTAATGGTATTGATGTCGCCATGCGCCGCGGCCCTGATCGCGCCGTCGGCATCTTCGGGAGCGAGCGGCGGATAATGCAGCAGCCGCATGACCGAATTACCGTCCTCCACAGTCTCGTCGAAGAAATGCTGCGGCAAATCCAGATGCAGCGCGATAGCTTGCAGAACGCGCCGACCGGCCTCGTCGAACGCCGCATAAAGTTTTTCAAACGTATCGCGAAACTCGGGCATTTCGCTTGGCCAGATATTCGGCGCCATGTATTCGGACAGCGGATGGCCTTCCGGCAGATCACGGCCGACGTGCCAGAATTCCTTGAGGTCGTGAACGTTCGCGTCCTTCGCCTTCTCGGTGCCGAACGGAGTGTATCCGCGCGCGCCGCCCCCGCCCTCGATCCGGTAGGCGCGCTTCGTTTCGTCCGGCAATGCGAAGAAGGCGCGCGTCAGCTGTTCCGCGCGCGAGATCAATTCGGCAGGGATGCCGTGATCGCGGACAATGGCAAAGCCGTATTCGGCGAAACTACGGCCGAGTTCTCCTGAGACTTCAGGGAGCGGACGGGCGAGCGATACGGATGCGATCTTGGACATGGTCGGATGCTTTAATAGGGTAGGAACAATCCTGCCAGCGCGGCGCTCATCAAATTGGCGAGCGAGCCGGCTGCAAGCGCGCGCAGACCGAGCCGGGCGATGACGGGACGCTGGTTAGGTGCGAGCCCGCCGGTAACTGCGAGCTGGATGGCAATGGAGCTGAAATTGGCAAAGCCGCACAAAGCAAAGGTGACGATGGCACGTGTCCGGTCATCGAGAACCGTAGCATCGAGCTGCCCCAATTCGATGAAAGCGACGAATTCGTTAAGCACGATCTTCGTGCCGAACAGCCCGCCTGCGACCTGCGCCTGCTGCCAGTCGATCCCCAGCAGGACCATTACCGGCGCGAAGATCCAACCGAGAACCATCTGGAACGACAATTGCTCGTAGCCGAACAGGCCGCCGACTGCGCCCAGAAGCCCGTTGGCAAGCGCGACCAAGGCAACGAATGCAAGTACCATTGCCCCCACGGCCACTGCCAGCTTGACGCCGGTCTGTGCGCCTTGCGCGGCCGCTTCGATCACGTTGGCAGGCTTCTGCCCATCTTCGAAGCTTTCTGCCATCTCGACTTCGTGCGCGCGCCCGCTTTCGGTAATTGCGGCCGGCCCTTCGGCGCTGACCCGCGTGTCGGGAAGCGCGATCTTGCCTTCAGCGGCGGCCGAGGGTTCGTCATCGTCGGGCATGATGATCTTCGCCATCAGGATGCCGCCAGGCGCCGACATGAACGCCGCTGCGAGTAGGAACGGTAGATATTCGCTGCCGAGAAGCCCCGCATATGCAGCCAAGATGGTGCCTGCCACGCCCGCCATGCCGACGCTCATCAGGGTGAACAGGCGCGAGGGGGACAGGCCGGCAAGATACGGCCTGACGACCAGCGGACTTTCCGACTGTCCCACGAAGATGTTGGCCGCAGCGCCAAGCGCCTCGACCTTGCTGACGCCGGTTACCCAGCCGATCGCTCCGCCGACCCAGCGCACGATGCGCTGCATGATGCGCAGGTAGTAGAGAATGGATACGAGCGATGCGAAAAAGATGATGACGGGCAATGCACCGAGAGCGAAGGTATTCGCGAGGGGGTTGTCTGCTCCGAACAGGAATGCCGTACCGGCATCGGCATAGGACAGAAGCGCCGCCACTCCATCTGACAGGGCGCCGATGCCGGCGACACCCCACGGGGTCCTGAGTACGATGAAAGCGAGTACCGCCTGCAGCGCGAAAGCGGACAGGACGATCCGCGGCCGTATCCGCTTCTTGCCCGTAGACAGCAGGAACGCGATCAACAGGATGACGGCAATGCCGACGAAATTGATGAGGATCGGAGCCAAAATGTTTCCCTCGCACGGCTGCCACGCAGCCCCCGCGCAAGCCTATGTGCGAAAGCGCGGCGCCTAGTCAAACGCGATTGCACCCCTCCATGGGAGCCATTCGCAGTTTCCTTTTCCAAGGCGCCTTTTTCGTTGTAGGCGGCCATCAAAAGAAAAGCGGGAGAGCGGCTATGTCGAACCAGAAATCCATATTCATAACCGGCGGAGCATCCGGCATCGGCCGCGCGATTGCCCAGCGATTCGCACGCGAAGGCTGGTTTGTTGGCCTCGGCGATGTCGATGCCGCCGGAATGGCCGAAACTGCCGGTGCTCTGGGTGGGCAAAGCTTCACCCATAAGTTCGACGTTCGCGACCGGGCGGCATGGGACGAGGCGCTCGCCGCCTTTACCAAAGTTTCCAGCGGCAGGCTCGACGTATTTGCGAACAATGCGGGCGTACCGCTCGGCGGTTCGCTTAGCGAGAACAGCGTCGAGGAAATCGAGCGCTGTCTCGACGTGAACCTGAAAGGCGTGCTGTTCGGAGCGCAGGCCGCCCTGCCCTACTTGCTGAAGAGTGCGCCGGGCAGCTCGATGCTGATTACCGCTAGCGCCGCCGGTATCTATGGAACGTCAGGCGCCTCGGTCTACTCGGCGACGAAATTCGGCGTGCGCGGCATCACCGAGTCGCTCGATGCCGAATGGGCGGAATTCGACGTTAAGGTACGCTCGATCATGCCGAGCTTCATCGATACGCCGCTACTCGACCACTCACCGAACGCGAAGGCCAATGACGATATCCGGCAGCGCGTCCGCGACGCCGGTCTGGAAATTACCCCGGTTTCCGAAGTCGCGGACGCGGCGTGGGATGCCGTACACGGCGAGAAGCTGCATACGCGGGTCGGCAAGACCGCCAAGCGGCTTGGCTTTGCCGCCCGCTGGATGCCGGGGCGGCTTCGCAAGATGTCGCGCCGTTCGGCTGGTGCCATGGGCCGCTGATCAGGAACCGGCCAGCGCGTCCATCGCCTTCGCCATCTTGGCATCGCGGTGCGAAAGCCCGCCGTTTTCGCCCGCATCATGCGTGGTCAGCGTGACCTCGACCCGGTTGTAGACGTTGAACCACTCGGGGTGATGGTCGTGTTTTTCGGCCAGCAAGGCGACCCTGGTCATGAACCCGAAGGCCGCGTTAAAATCGGGAAACTCGAAGTTGCGCTGAATGGCTTTCCCCTCGCGCGCAAGCGTCCAGTTCGAGAGCGTGCGCAGCCATACCTCGCGTTCGCTTTCAGTCAGTTCCGCAACCGCCATAGCCCACCTTTCTTGCCTCGCTTGTCGCGCTTTCGGCTTTCGCCTATCGCGCCTTCCCATGCAAGGGGCAGGCATCGCGGCAGCTATCGAAGCGAAAGGACTGGCGTGCCGTCGCGGCGATCGCCTGCTTTTCCGCGGTTTGAATCTGACCCTTGGCGCGGGAGACGCATGTCTTGTGACAGGTCCGAACGGTACCGGCAAATCGAGCTTGCTGCGCGTTCTCGCCGGTCTGCTGCGGCCCTACGGAGGGAGCGTGGAGCGGAAGGGTAGCTGCGCACTGCTGGACGAGAACCTCGCTCTCGATCCCGAGTGCAGCCTGCGCGAAGCGCTGACCTTCTGGCATCGGCTTGACTGTGCGGAACAGCCACACGCAGTCTACGAGCAAATGTCACTCACATCGCTGCTCGACGTGCCGGTGCGCTATCTGTCGACCGGGCAACGTAAGCGCGCGGGGCTGGCGCGGCTCATCCTATCCGAAGCTGACATATGGTTGCTCGACGAGCCGCTTAACGGCCTCGATACCGAAGCGCAGGCGCTGGTTACTCCGTTGGTCGACGAACATCGTAGTGCAGGCGGGATCTGCATTGCCGCATCGCACCAGCCGCTCGCGATGAACAATGCGCAAACGCTCGCGCTTGAAGAGTTTGCCCTGTGACGTTCGGGCTTCTCTTACGCCGCGATCTCGGCAATCTGCTTCCCGGCAGGCGGGGCGGCGGAACTCTGCTTGCCGTGCTGTTCTTCCTCGCTGTCGCAATCCTTTATCCCTTCGCCATCGGGCCTTCTCCGAGCCTGCTGGTGCGTACAGGCGGCGGCATCCTGTGGGTCGCGGCGCTGCTGTCCTCGATCCTGCCACTGGAGCGTCTCGTTGCGGACGATCTCAAGGCAGGCGTATTCGACCAGCTTCATCTGCGCGGCATAAGTGAGGAACTGGCGATGGCCGCCAGGCTTGCTGCGCACTGGCTGAGTTTCGGGCCGCTGCTGCTCGCCGCGAGCCTTCCCGCTGCCGCACTGATCGGTCTGGAAAGCGGTACGCTCTTGACGCTGCTGCTCGGCTTGCTTGCCGGAACCCCGGGGCTCGCGGCAATCGGACTGGCGGTCGCGGCGCTGACAGCGAGCCTGCGCGGGGGAGCGGCGCTGGCCGGGTTGCTCGTTATCCCGCTCGCCATTCCGATCCTGATCTTCGGTGCAGGAGCACTCGCACGGCCCGATACGTCTGCGGTATGGCTGGCAGCCGCAATCAGCCTCGCCCTATGCGCCGTTGCACCCTTCGCGGCGGGAGCGGCGATCCGCGCCGCGCGCGACGGTTAGTAAGGGGGCTTGTGCAAGCCCTTCTCGCTCAGCGTGAAGATTTCTGCGCCGCTTTCGGTGATACCGATCGAATGTTCGAACTGCGCCGATAGCGAGCGGTCGCGCGTAACGGCCGTCCATCCGTCGCGCAGCATCTTCGCTTGCGGCTTGCCGAGATTGATCATCGGTTCGATGGTGAAGAACATGCCGGGCTTGAGCTCCGGTCCCGAACCGGCGCGGCCAGCGTGGACGACTTCGGGAGCATCGTGAAACAGCCGGCCCACGCCGTGGCCGCAGAATTCGCGCACGATGCCGTAGCGGTGTTCCTCAGCATGACGCTGAATAGCAGCGGAAATATCGCCGAGCCGGGCTCCGGGCTTGGCAGCTTCAATTCCCAGCATCAGGCATTCGTGCGTTATGTCGACCAGCCGGCGCGCCTTGAGAGGTACGTCGCCGACGAGGTACATCCGGCTCGTGTCGCCATGCCACCCATCAAGTAGGGGTGTGACATCAATGTTAACGATGTCGCCATCCTTGAGAGCCTTCTCGGACGGGATGCCGTGGCAGATGACATGATTGACCGAAATGCAGCAGCTATGCGCATATCCGCGATATCCCATTGTGGCCGGAACCGCACCTGCATCGAGCGTCATGGCGCGGACGATATCGTCGAGCGCAGCCGTCGTTACCCCGGGCTTTACCTCGTCCACCAGCGCGTCGAGGATACTCGCAGCGAGCTTGCCGGCCTTGCGCATTCCCTCGAACCCTTCGGGTCCGTGCAGCTTGATAGTCCCGTCGCGGTAGACGGTCTGGTCGCTTTCGATCACTTGATATTCGGTCATGGCCGGCATGTAGTCCTTTTTTCGCGCAAATGCGAGCTTGGAACATCGCCGTCATCCGTTAATAGGCTTGGTATGAGCGAAAAGACCCCATTGATCGAGGCCGACCGCGGCCAGGACGCAAAAGCGATTCATCTCGTCAATTCGGACGGTTTTTCCGAATGGGCCAAAAGCCTGACCGGAACGCAGCGCGCGGTTCTCGAAGCGCAGAAGTTCACCGGGGGCGGCTATCAGGTCGGCATTGTACCCGATGACGACGGATGGTTCGCGGTAGGCGGCGTCGCCAATCCGAAAAGCTTGTCCTCGTGGTGTCTTGCCAAACTGGCAGAAGAGCTTCCAGCAGGCACCTATAGGCTCGCTGAAGACGAAATCGACAAGGGCGTAGCGCCGGCGCTGTTCGGCTGGATTACCGCACAGTACCGCTTCGACCGCTACACGAAGGACGACGATGCGACCGACCCGCGCATCTTTCTGACCAAGCAGGTAAGTGCGATCGATACGGCGGTAATCGAAGCCGAAGCCGAACTCCTCGTGCGCGATCTGATCAATACGCCGGCAGAGGACATGGGACCGGCTGCTCTCGAAGAAGAGGCAGAGCGCTTGGCGAAGCGCTACTCCGCCTCGCTCGAGGTAACGCGCGGCGACACCCTCGAACAGAATTACCCCATGATTCACGCCGTCGGCCGGGCTGCCGCGCGCCATCACGCCCCGCGTTTGTTGCATTTGACATGGGGCAAGGAAACCGACCCGATCATTGCAGTCGTCGGTAAGGGCGTGTGCTTCGACAGCGGCGGGCTGGACGTGAAGTCGGCCAGCGGCATGATGCTGATGAAGAAGGACATGGGCGGCGCGGCGCACGCGATCGCACTAGCCCAGCTTATCATGGAAGCGAAGCTGCCGGTGCGGCTCCACCTGCTCGTTCCGGCCGTAGAAAACGCCATCTCGGGCAATTCCTTCCGCCCGGGTGACGTTCTGAAAAGCCGCAAGGGCATTACGGTCGAAATCGGCAACACGGACGCTGAGGGCCGTCTGATTCTCGGGGATGCGTTGACCCGCGCGAGCGAAGAGAAACCGGAACTGCTGATCGATTTCGCGACGCTGACGGGTGCGGCCCGCGTAGCCCTCGGCCCGGACTTTCCGGCCCTCATGACGCGGAAAGACGAGACTGCGGAAGACCTGATCAAGGCCGGACGCGAGCATGACGACGCACCTTGGCGCATGCCGCTTCCCGAGGCTTACGCCGAGTGGCTCAAGTCCGATATCGCCGACACGAACAATGCCCACGGCAATTCCTACGCCGGTGCAAGCGTGGCCGGCCTCTTCCTCGACAAGTTCGTCGGCGAAGGTATCGAGTGGGCGCATTTCGACACGTTCGGCTGGCGCCCGTTCCCCAAGCCGGGCCGCTCGAAGGGCGGCGCGGCTTATGGACTGCGCGCCGCGTATCACATGCTGCGCGCTCGCTACGCTACCAATTGAGCTTTTGTGGTAACCGAATGCTGCAACCTTGCCGCAAGGCGCGCTGCGCTATAAGCGGGCGGCGCGTGGCGTTGTTGCCCACCTCGATCGCTGAATGAGCAAAGCTGAGTTGACTGTAGAGTCCGATTATAAACTCCCCGAGCATCCGCTCGGCCTGACTGGACCGGTCGCGCGGCCCGAGCCGGGCAGCCTGCCCCTGCGCGGTGATCTGGCGCATATCGCGCTCGCCGGTACGCATCTTGCGGCGCATTACGTCGTGCCTCACCTGCGCAAGACCGGGGTCGGCGGTGCGCGGCTCATGCTGCAGCCTTCCGACGATGCTTCGGTTGCCGCCGACATCGGCGCGCATCAGACCCTCGAAATACTGGATTTGCTGGGTGACTGGTGCTGGGCCTGCCGCGGACCCGCCGGACCGAGCGGTTACGTACAGCTCTCCCAGCTCCTGCCCCCCGATAGGGACTGATGGCACTATCGGTATTCATTGACGGAGGCGCCGGCACGACCGGTCTCGAGATCCGCGAGCGGCTCGCAGACCGCGATGAATTCGAACTCCTTATACTGGATGAGGACCAGCGAAAGGACGCGGCGGCGCGGCGCGAAGCGCTGAACGACGCGGATGTAGCGATCCTCTGCCTGCCCGATGATACGGCACGCGAGGCGGTTGCCTTGATCGAGAACGATAGGACGCGGGTCATCGATGCTTCGAGCGCGCACCGGGTGGCCGAGGGTTGGACCTACGGCTTTCCCGAACTTATCGGGACGGATCGCGTCGCTCATGCCAAGCGGATCAGCAACCCTGGCTGCTACCCGACAGGGTTCCTCGCGCTCGTAGCTCCGCTTGTCCGTGTAGGGCTTCTACCAGCGGATTGGCCTTACACGGTCAACGCGGTGAGCGGCTACTCAGGCGGCGGCAAGGCCTTGATCGAACGGTACGAAAGTGGAAACGCTCCGGGCTTTCGTGCCTATGGCTACGATCTGTCGCACAAGCACCTGCCTGAAATGAAGGCGCATGCAGGCCTCACGCATCTAGTGTTGTTCGCGCCCGCGGTAATACCGGTATTTCGCGGAATGATCGTCGAGGTACCGCTGCACCTCGGGGCAATGGAAATGGAGCCTCACGCTAATGCGCTGCAAGAGGCACTGAGCGAGTTCTATGATAGCGCGCCGGTCGTTTCGGTCATCAAAGCCAATTTGCCTAATGAACTCATTATCGAACCCGATGCTTTACCCAACGACGGTATGGAATTGTTTGTCTTTGCGAACAAGGGAGGATGGAACACCCGTCTCGTTGCTCGGCTCGATAATTTGGGAAAGGGCGCAAGCGGCGCCGCGGTTCAGAACCTGAATCTCATGGCAGGTCTGCCCGAGACGACAGGGTTGAAGCTCGATCGCTGATCGCGATGCTAAAAAAGTAGGCAGGCCGGTGCACATGATTCCGGCAGGACACTCAAGTTGGCGTGACCGCTTCGTCGTCGCTATGCTTTCTTCCGGACGAGCGACTCGCCGATATGCTTCGCATCCGAGATACGTGGCACGCAGCGCGTAATTGGCACGTTTCTTGTATAAATTATTATGAAAGGGCGGAGGACGACGTGAAAAAGATCGAAGCCATCATCAAGCCGTTCAAGCTCGACGAGGTCAAGGAAGCACTGCACGAAATCGGCGTATCGGGCATCACCGTGACCGAAGCCAAAGGGTTCGGCCGTCAGAAAGGGCATACGGAACTTTACCGCGGAGCCGAATATGTCGTTGATTTCCTTCCGAAGGTTAAGCTTGAAGTCGTCGTCAGCGACGGCATTGCGGAGCGTGTGATAGAAGCCATCGGGGCAGCTTCCCAGACCGGGAGGATTGGAGACGGAAAAATCTTCGTCTCCTCGATCGAAACCGCACTGCGTATCCGCACCGGAGAACGCGACGACGACGCAATCTAGGGGACTTGCTTTCCCCATAAACTCGACCCACCCCAACGCTTATCTCACATGGAGAATACAGGAAAATGTCTAACGCAACTGACGTGCTGAAACGCATCAAAGACGAAGAAATCGAATGGGTGGACCTGCGTTTCACCGATCCCAAGGGCAAGTGGCAGCATCTGACCATGGCGTCCGGTGCTCTTGGCGAGGATGAACTCGAAGACGGGTTGATGTTCGACGGTTCGTCGATTGCCGGCTGGAAGGTCATCAACGAAAGCGACATGATCCTGAAGCCGGATCTGGAGCGCGTTTACATCGATCCGTTCAGCGCGACTTCGATGATGATCGTGTTCTGTGATATCGTCGAGCCTTCCTCTGGCGAACTCTACTCCCGCGACCCGCGCTCGACCGCGAAGCGCGCCGAGGCTTACCTCAAGTCGACCGGTATCGGCGACACGATCTACGTCGGCCCCGAAGCCGAGTTCTTCATGTTCGACGATGTGCGCTTCGAAGATGGCTATGCCGGATCTGGTTACGCGATCGACGACATCGAACTTCCCACCAATTCGGGCAAGGAAATCGAAGGCGGCAACATGGGACACCGCCCGCGGGCCAAGGGCGGTTACTTCCCGGTCGCACCGGTCGACAGCGCAGGCGATATCCGCGCCGAAATGGTCTCGACGATGCTCGAAATGGGTCTCGACTGCGACAAGCATCACCACGAGGTCGCCGCAGCCCAGCACGAACTTGGCCTGACCTTTTCGACGCTCGTACAGACTGCCGACCAGATGCAGATCTACAAGTATGTCGTGCACCAGGTAGCGCACGCCTACGGCAAAACCGCGACATTCATGCCGAAACCGATCAAGGATGATAACGGCTCTGGCATGCACACCCACATGTCGATCTGGGACGAAGGCAAGCCGACCTTCGCCGGCAACGGCTACGCAGGTCTTAGCGACAACTGCCTCTATTACATCGGCGGTGTCATCAAGCACGCCAAGGCACTGAACGCTTTCACCAACCCGACGACCAACAGCTACAAGCGGCTGGTCCCTGGTTTTGAGGCGCCGGTGCTGCTCGCCTATTCTGCGCGCAACCGCTCGGCATCGTGCCGCATTCCCTATGGCGCGGGCGACAAGGCAAAGCGCGTCGAGTTCCGCTTCCCCGATGCAATGGCGAACCCGTATCTCGCTTATGCAGCGCTCCTGATGGCGGGTCTGGACGGGATTCAGAACAAGATCCATCCGGGCGAAGCCATGGACAAGAACCTGTACGATCTGCCGCCGGCCGAACTCGCAGACGTGCCGACGGTCTGCGCGAGCCTGCGGGAAGCCTTGGAGGCTCTCGAGGCCGACCACGAGTTCCTCTTGGCCGGTGACGTATTCTCCAAAGACCAGATCATGGCCTACACCGAACTAAAGTGGGACGAGGTCATTCGCTGGGAAACCACTCCGAGTGCAGTCGAATTCGATATGTATTACAGCGCCTGATCTAACGAAATACTTTAACGGAAGGGTGTCGGAGCGGTCCGGCACCCTTTTTGTTTGCAACGAATGAAACCAGAACAAACCGTTTTCCTACTACCGTTCCATCTGTCTAATAGCGCGCCTTCTTTTCGCATCGAAGGAGCCCGCCTTGCAAAAAAAACATCTGTTCGACGTCGTACGGCGCATAATTGGTCGCGGCTTTCGCCAAAGCGAAGTAGCAGCGCTGGACAGTGCGATCGACGCGATGACTGGGGATGATAGCCGCAATTCGGAAGAAGACGACAACCGGCATCTAAACCCGATTTCTCGGATCGGACCGGAAGGCATCGCGCTCATCAAACGGTTCGAAGGGTGCGCGAAGCTACGTACGGACGGTCTTGTCGAAGCATACCCTGACCCAGCTACAGGCGCCGCGCCGTGGACGATCGGCTGGGGCGCTACGGGTCCCGGGATCGGTCCGGGAACGGTCTGGACCCAAGCCGAGTGCGATGCGCGCCTGGAAACCGATCTGACGAAATACAGCGCAGAAGTTGCAGAAGCCCTTGGTCAGACCCGCTGCCCTCAGCATCAGTTCGATGCGCTCGTCAGCTTTCACTACAATACCGGCGCAATTGCCCGCGCGACGTTGACCCGCAAACATATCGCTGGCGACCATGAAGGCGCCACGGCGGAATTCGCACGCTGGAACATGGCTGCGGGGCGCGTCTTGCGCGGATTGACACGCCGCCGCACCTGCGAAGCTGCGCTCTACCGCGGGAATCTTTCGTAAAGCCGCACAGCAGGCTCCCGTTCATTTACCCTATTGCAGCACCCCGATAGGGGCGTTCGCGACGTTTGGAGGCTCTTTACTTATGAAATTCGGCATTTCCCTTACTGCCTTGCTATCGACTACGTTACTCGCCGCTACCCCCGCCCTGTCCGAACAGGAACGACCGGTCGATCCGGCTCAGTATGATCCTGCACAGTACGATCCGGCGATTTCGCAATTGCGGTTCGCTCTCGACATGGCCGATAACGCGATGGGCAAACTTCGTGATGCTGTCGAAAAACTGGAGCGCGATCCGGCCAAGGCTGCTCCGGCTAAGCCTGCAAATGCAGTTGCGCGTACTGCGGGGCAAGTTGGAAAGGTATCTGACGGGCTCGACTTCGAAGGGTCTATCGGCCCCCTTCGCCAAGCGAAAAGCGCGGCACCGGATGTCGTCGGTGCGTTTCGCTTCGTCTGTTCGACTGGGCATCTCGCCTACAATGACCCGTTGGTTTATCCGGGCCAGAAAGGCGCTAGCCACCTGCATCAGTTCTTTGGCAATCTGAATGCAGACGAAAACAGCACGTATGAAAGTTTGCGTGCCTCGGGCGAGAGCACGTGCTCAAACGATCTCAACCGTTCAGCTTACTGGATACCAGCTCTTCTGACGGGAGACGGCCGGGTCGTACAGCCGCAATATATTGGAGTATATTACAAGCGCCGGCCAGCTAACGACCCTTGGTTCAACAGGTTCGAGAACACGCCAGCACGCATTCCACGGGGCTTGTCGTACATATTCGGTTGGGACGCCGCCAAAAAGAACGAGAAACAGTACAACCCGACGAAATTCAGCTGTGACAATAAAAAAGGTACGATGTCGGAGGTCCTGGCGGATTGTCCGGCCGGTTCGGTTTTCCATGCCCGGATCACAGCCCCGGGTTGTTGGGACGGTAAATCGCTTAGCGCATCGGACTACCGGAGCCACACCGCTTACAGCGTTCGCAATCGCATGACGGGTCAGGCATCGTGTCCGGCAAGTCACAAGTACGTGTTGCCAGCTTTTTCGCTAATCGTTCGATACAATATCGAAGCTGGCGACAAGCCCAGTAACTGGCATTATGCGAGCGATCACATGGCACCGGAAGAGTTCCGGGAGCCAGGCTATACGTTTCATGCCGATTGGCTAGGTGCTTGGAATGACGAAGCACTCGACACCTGGCAGGACAATTGTATCGATAAGATGCTGAATTGCTCCGATGGTGACCTAGGAAACGGAACCATCATGAAGCGCAACAAGCACTATCACAATAAAGTCGATACGCCGCATCTCGTCCCAGTCCCCCCGCGGCCGGGAAAGCACGCCGGTCACTAATCTGAAGACCATGGGCGCGTCAGTAGTCGCGGCTGATTTCGGCCACGACGCTGTCGCGCCCGATCGTCGATACGCTTGCGAGCAGAGATAACCAACTCGTGACGCGGAACTCGACCTCGGTCGCGCTATATCCGCGTCCGTCGGTAATCAGCTCTATGTAGAAGCGGCGTCCGATATTCTTTCCGACTGCAATCGCGGTTCCCCGGTCGAGAGCCGCGTCCGCGCTGACGATCCGCAACCGATCGAGGCCGATCGCACTGCGCAACTGGTTGATCGGGTCGAGCCCGGCGCCACCTTCTCTGAGCGACGCGAGCGCGGACCCCAGTTGCAGAGCATCGGTCGCGGAGAGCGACGTGATCGAACCGCCGAAAAGGAGGCGCGAGAGGATCTCTTCTTCCGGCAGGCTCGGTACGGACCGGAATGAGATTTCGGGTTCCTGCGCACTGCCGGTAACGTCGACAGTGACCTCTATGCCGTTTTCGCGCGTTTCGGCCTCGATATCGAGGCGGGGATCAATCGGTACGTCCTCGTCGAAGGCAATTTCCCCTCGTGTCAGATCGAAGCGCGTACCCGCGAAGCTGTAATTGCCGCGCACGACGCTGGCGCTCCCGCCGATCCGCGGGTCTGAAGTCGTGCCGCGGATCACGATATCCGCTGCCCATTCGCTGTCGATGCCGAGACCCTCGACATTGATGCGGTTGTTGCCCTGCGCGTCGATCAGATAGCGCCAGGGGCGACCAGGCGCGACCGCAGCGGAGACATTCGCCGGTACGTTCACCTCGCGTGTAACGATGCGCGGCAGAGCGGCATCCTCTGCAGCGGTGCCGAGCGACCAGCTCGCGCGTATGATCTCTACGCGTCCGGCGATCGTGCCGCCGAGTCCGTTCGATACGATACGAAGCGGTCCGCTGACGGTTGCGCTGAGGCCGTTTGCATTCACCAGGCGCGCTCGTTCCGCGTATGCTCTCAGGTCCAGCTTCGGTCCGCGTATCTCGATCATGCGGCCTTCGACCCGCTCTCCGAGCCCCTGCAAGTCCACGGTGCCGCTGCCGGTGATGCGTCCGCCGCCTGCAGTCGTGCCCGAGAAGCGCTGCAAGCGCAGCCGCGATCCGCTGAAGCTGCCGTTCATCGCGACATTGTTGATGTCTGTACCTGAAATCAAACTACGGACACGCAGGTTGTCGCTCTCGACCGAACCGCGCACGCTCGGATCGGCGAGCGTTCCGCGGGCGTCGGCTGCGATGCTCACGGGGCCGGTCAGGTCGAACGCTTCGACTCCGGTCAGCCGCCACAAGGCAGATGCCTGCCCCTGATAGCGAAGCTGTGCGAACAGGCGCCCCCTGCGGATGCGTTCACCAAGCACGCCCGACTGCGGCAAATTGCTGATACGGGCCTGCAGCCGCCCTTTTCTTTCCTCAGCTTCCGAGAGTACCGCGCGCGCGACCAAACGGTTCTCCGTAAGCTCCGAGACGAGCGCCAGGTCGATAGGCCGCGACGAAAGGACCAGTCCCGACCGCGTAAGGTCATCAATCTTGACCCGCACGTCGGCGACCGGAAGGCCCGAATTGCCCTGCCGGAACTCGATGACCCCCGAAGCGGTGCCGCCAAGCCCGAGATCGGGAACTGCGATGTCGATAAGCGACAGGGGCATTTGAGACAGACCGGCCCGTAATTGCAACCCGCTCTCGCCGCCCAGCAGACCTTCGAGTATCAGACGTCCGTCGCCGTAACTCACTTGCGAGCGCTGCAACCGCCACGCGCCGCTATCCTGCTTCACCAGAACAGCGCGGCGCGGCATCGTGATCTGCTGCCCGGCAAACGCGCCTCTCGCTGCAAACGCGACCCGCTGGGGCGTGATCCCGGCGTTCATCTGAAGATTGAAGCGGGCGCCGCGCCGTCCCGAAATTGATGCGGTCACTTCGCCGACACCGTCTTCCAGCTCGCCGCGCGCTGCGAGCCGGCCGACGAACAGCCGGCCGTAAGATATACCGTCCGCCGTCAGGTTCCCCTGAATGGTGCTACGCGCGCCCAACACGCCGGTTGCCTCGATATCGGCGCGCGCGACCGCAATCGGCGTGGTACCTCCGAACTCCGCATTGCGTGCCTCGATGTCCAGCGCGATCCGCTGTCCTGCAGGAACGACTTCGAGCCCGATCGTGCCGTCAAGGCCGCCGCCGATCAACGAAAGCGTGCCGTCGACGCCACCCTGAACCAGCGTCAATTGCCCGCGCACCGCTGTTTCCCAGACGTTCAACCGCTCGATCGATAGCCGCGTCGCGCCGCCGCGCGAGCTCAGCAGGCCGATCGTACCGTCGAACGGTCCTAGAAGCGATTGACCTTCCGTTTCGATCGCAAACCCCTGTTCGGTCGGGGTAAGCGCCAGACGCACGTCGCGCAGCCCGGCGGCAGGGAAAGGATCGGCGAAGACGAAGGCAGCGCGTGGTCCGCTCGGCGTGAGCAGAGCCTCTACCGTAAATTGCCCGAAGCGCTGGTGCCGGCCCGTTCCCGCAACGCTCGTTCCTTCGCCGGTAATTTGCCCGTCCAGGTTCATTGTCACTTGGCGCGAGGCGAGCGAGACATTGCGGAACGTCAGCGGCTGCCCACCGCCGATGGCCAAGCCGCCGTTCGCGGTGATGCGTTCACCGGCAAGGCTGGCGAGCGTGCCGTTTGTTACCGGTGCGACCACGCCGTCGATGATGCTCTGAAGCCGCCACGGACGTCCCGCCCGAAGCACTGCATCGATCCGCGCAGTGCCGCTCGCACGGCCGATGTTCTCGAGAAGAAGGCGCTCGAAACGAACCGGACCGGCAATCCGGTACTGACTGCGCGCGAGATCGCCGGCCAAGGTCAGCCGCGCGCTCGTTTCGGGGAAGGACAAGGCGAGGTCTTCGCCGAGCAGGCGGTTGCCGTTCAGCGTCAGCGTGCCGCGAAGCGTGCCGTTCTGGAGCCGCGGGTCGAAAAACGGCTGGCCGGTACGCACTCGCCCGACCTCGATGGACAGCGGTACGCGCCAGATGCCTTCCTCGCGGGACAATACGCCTTCCTGCACGAGGTTTTCGAACACTACGTTCCCCGCTTCGAGGCGGGGGACGATGATCGTATGTTCGCCTTCAAGCTGCGAAAACGGTCCGTCGATCTGTGCGCGAAAGCGAGCATCCTCGAGGGCGAACCCCGAGCCGAAAAGGCCGGGATCGCGCACGTCGCCGACAAGCGAGAGATTGTCGATCCGCGATTGCGCCAGATCGATCCTGCCCTCGCCCTTGATCGAGAGCGCCCGCGAACGCAGACCGAACTCGCCGTCGATCACGCGTTCGGCGATGCTGGCGAAGGCGGCGATAGAGGTGACATTCCCGGCAGCGCGTTGCGCCAATCCGCTCGTAATATCTTCTAGGTTCGCTTGACCAACCAGTCCGAACCGCCCCGAACGATTGGTGAGACGGAACGCCCCGAGGCGTTCCTCGTCACGACGTAGCAGTAGCGCGCCGCGCCAGTTGCTCCACCGCCCCTCGCCTGTAGCAATGGCCCGGTAATCCGCCGCTACGCCGAGAAGTCCTGCGACGACCCCGCCTTCCGGCGCACGGTAATCCAGCGCCAGATCGAAGCGGTCGTCATCGGGCCGCGCGTCCAGATCGAGATAAACTCGGTCACGCTCGCCCAGCCTGCCATTGGCTTTCAGGAGCAGCGTTCCCTCGTCCACGCGCGCCTGCGCAAGCAAATTGACGCGCTGCGCCCTTTCGCCCAACAGTCCCTCCGCAAGCCGAAGATCGTCAATTACGAGTCGGTCGATGCGGATATCAAAGTCGGGCAGGATCGGTCCGTCGTCCTCGTTATCGATGAACTTTGGCCATCGAAGCAGCGTTCCTTCCCGGATTGCTAGCGAGCGGATGTCCAGCCGGTTCGACAGCCACGATCGTGGGCGCCAGTCGAGTTCGGCCCTCGGAATGCGCATGAAGACGCCTTGCGGATCTGACAGCGCGACGCCGTACAGCACCGATGAGCCGTAGATGTCGCCTTCGATCCGGCCGATTTCGACCTTGAGACCCGACGGCATTTCGTATTCCGCGATGCGCTCGGCGACGTAGCGGCGCCCCGCATCCGAATTGATGAAGACCAGAAGAGCGGCAACCGCCAGCAGCAGCAGACCGGCAATCCCGGCAAACCATTTGAGCGCGAGTTTGCGCTTCGACCGGCGCGGTGTGCCCGGCTCTTCGTTTGCCGAGAATTCGTTCGCCGCCGTTGTATCTACCGCCTCGCTCATCAGAACGCCTGTCCGAGCGAGACGTAAACGGCGAATGGGCTATCGTCCGGGTCCGGGTTTAGCGGCACGCCGAAATCGACCCGAATGGGACCGAAATTCGTGTAGTAGCGCAGGCCGACCCCGGCGCCGACCTTGATCCGGTCGAAGTCGGGAAGCTGGTCGCGGCCAATGGAGCCCGCATCGATGAAGGGAACCACGGAAACCGAATCGTCGAACAGTCCGGTGCGGATGCGCGCTTCGAAGGATAACTCGACGAGCGAGCGCCCGCCGCTCGGTTCGCCGATCGCGTTGCTCGGCCCTATCTCGCGGAAACCGTAGCCGCGGACGGAAGAGCCGCCGCCCGCGTAAAGCCGCCGCGACGGCGCGATCTGGTCGATCGGAGCCCCGGGAATGCTCGCAAGCCTTGTCCGCCCTGCCAGCACTACCCGGTCGTTGACCTGTTGGTAGTAACTCGCATCGACCTGGCTGCGCAGGTAGAAGCTTTCGGTCCCTTGACTGCGAGATACTTCCGGTGACAGGCGGCCGCCGAGCCTGAACCCGCGCGTCGGATCGAGCAGGCTGTCGGTCGTGTCGATGAGAGCGGACACCGGCAGGGCTGCGACGAGGTAAGTTTCGCGCGGCAGCGCAATGCCGTCGACGGGCGCCTGCCGCTCGTCCGTCGCCACGAGTTCGAACCCGAAGCTCCAGCTCAGCGGTTTCTGGAACAGCAGCGTCGATGCCTGCTCATACGTCGCGATCACCGATGCGGTGTTCGCATCGAAAGCCGGACTGTCGATGGTGCTGGCATAGGCATCCAGCGTCAGGATCCGGTCGCGCCCGCCGAAATTGCTTTTCCGGAAGGTAATGCCCGCAAGCTGCTCCTGCGTACCCACGACCCCGCGCAGGCGCAGCGCCCCTTCCGGCGGGAAGAGATTTCGGTGCTCCCAGCTCGCCTGAATGCGGAAGCCTTCTTCCGACCCGTATCCGATCGCCCCGGCGATGGTCCGCACGGGCGCTCTTGATAGATCGACGTCGAGCACGATCTCGCCGGGCGCCGAACCGATCGGGGGCTGTAGTTCGCGCGGCGTAATCTCGACCGAGGACACGAGGCCGGTAGCGATAATCGCCCGGCGCAGATCTTCCTGCAGACTCTGCTGATAGACATCACCCGGATCGAAGCGCGCGATGCCTTCAAGGTGATCGCCCGGCAGGAAGCGCGGAAGATTGCTCTCGATCCCGCCGAAAGCGTACTTCCCTCCCGGTTCGACGGGCATCGATAAGTCGCCTTCTTCGCGGGCATGATCGATGAGCAATTCCGGCTCGGGCACCTCAGCAAATGCGTAGCCCGTCTCGCCGAGCGTAGCGATGAGGTCCGCACGCTCCGCGACGATGACATCGTTCGACAGGTAATCGCCGCTCGATACACCAAAGGCGGTGCGCAAGGCCTCGGCATCGACCGCGGTGTCGAGCTGCCCCAGATCGACGGCGCCAACGCGGTAGCGAACGCCGGGGATGATATCAAAACGGACCGACGGGGGCGGCGCAGCCTTCTCTGCATTCGCGGCTGGCGATCCAACGCTGCGCAGGATTTCCGCATCGTAATAGCCGTAAATCCTGAGCAGCGTTTCGAGCAGTTCCTCATCCTCGCGCGCCCGGGCGGAAAGCTGCGCTACGTTGTCTTCGTCGCTGTCCAGTTCCTCGACCGTCGACAGTTCTTCGAAACGTTCGAGAAATTCCGTGCGTTCGGGAAATGCATCCTCGTCATCGGGGAAAGCGAGCGCCAATTCGTCGCTAAGCCGGAAAAGCTGCGCGTCGGTAATCGGGTTTAGCGGTGTCAGATCGAGCGCGGCGAAATCGACCGTCTCTTCGCCGTCCACAGGCTCCACCGGTTCGAGTTCGGCGAGTTCGAGTTCGTCCGGCCATTCGAGACCGAGCAGCGGCAAATCGGCCATTGGCGTATCGAATTCGGGTGCCGCGAGGTCGATGTCGTCCGCTATGGGCTCGCCGAAATCGAGCGAATTCTGTTCGGCTGGCTGCGACGCTTGCGGGTCTTCGGGCGCAGCGCCTTCGAGCGCCCATTCTTCCGGGTTTTCGACCGCGCGATCGGGTATCAGTTCTTCAAGAGTAGGCGGGGCGTCGTAGTCCTGCGCTTTTGCCTCAGCCGCCGCCGTCGAGGCGAGCAGACAAGCAACGAATGCGGCGGCGAATTGCCTATTGCTCGACTTCGCTTGTGACCCTGTTGCCGTCCTTGGACGGACGCGGCTCGCGTGTAGCGGGCGTGCGCGGGGCGGTTGCAGCAGCGATAAGCCGCGACTGCTCGTCATTGCCCATCCGCTCCCACCCGTCACGGGTGAGGCGTTCCATCGGGCGGTAGCGCACCTTGTACTGCATCCGGTCCGAGCCGTTGACCCAATATCCCAGATATACGTAGGGCAGGCCCATCTGCGCCGCACGGCGGATGTGATCCAGGATAATGTAATTTCCAAGTCCCGAGCGACCCTCGTGCGATGGATCATAAAAGCTGTAGATCATCGACAGCCCATCGCCCTGATAGTCGGTAAGACACGCCGCGACCAGCCTGCCTTTTCCATTGCCGTCAGTGGGTTCGCGGTACTCTATGACCTGGCTGGAAACCGGCGTATGCTCGATCATGTCGGCATAGTCGGTGTCTTCCATGGTCGCCATGCCCCCGCCTGGGTGACGCACGGCGAGGTAGCGTTGAAGCAGTTCGAACTGTTCCTCGGTCGCCCAGGGGCGGCATTCGGAAGCTTCGAGATCGCCGTTCTGCTTCAGGTTGCGCTTCTGGCTGCTCGAGGCGCGAAACTCGTCCGCAATCAGGCGCACCGATACGCAGGCGTTGCAGTCGAGGCAGCTGGGCCGGTAGGCGACCGTCTGACTGCGGCGAAACCCGATGCGCCCCAGCGCTTCGTTGAGTTCGTCCGAATTCGCTCCGCTCAGTTCCGTGAACACCTTCCGTTCCGTGCGCCCTTCGAGGTACGGACACGGAGCCGGACTGGTGACGAAAAATCGGGGAAAGCGTATCGGGGCAGTCACGTGAGATTATCAGCCTTACGGGTTCGAAATGAGTCGGTAATATTTTGTTAAGACCTTCTTAAAGGACTTCGTTCCCAACTCAAAACCCCATTAACCATCAATCATGGTTAAGCCGCCTCGCGCGGCATCCGATACGCCGGCTTGTTTACCCTATTGCAGCTCGATCGGCGTGACCGAATAGCCCTTCCCGCGAAGGTCCTCGATCAGGGCGTCGATCTGCGTCCGGTCGCGCGCTTCGCACTCGATATCGGTGATCAGGCCCTTCGCCGGCAGCGTCGTGAAAATCCGCTGGTGATAGATTTCGATAATGTTCACGTTGTGCGCATCGAACTCGCGCATGACCTTGTAAAGCGCACCGGGCCGGTCCTGCAGCGTCACCCGCAGGCGCGCCAACCGTCCTTGCCGAGCGAGGTCGCGCAGCAGCACGTTGGCGAGGAGGCGCGTGTCGATATTGCCGCCGCACAGCACAAGACCGATCGTCTTGCCCGCAAACCGCTTCGGATTGGCGAGTACGGCAGCGAGGCCCGCAGCGCCCGCCCCTTCGACCACGGTCTTCTCGATCTGCAATAGCAGCGAAACCGAGTTCTCGAGCGAGGCTTCGTCGACGAGCAGTATCTCGTCTACCAACTTGTCCACAATCTGCGAGGTGAACTTGCCCGGTGCCTTGACCGCGATGCCTTCGGCCAGCGTATCACCGCCGCAATCGACGTCCTTGTGCATGACCTTGCCGTACATCGACGGGTAAAGCTCTGCCTGTACGCCGACGATGTCAGTCCGCGGATTGAGCGCGCGTGCGACCGTCGCCATCCCGGAAATAAGACCCCCGCCGCCGATCGGCACGACCATGCAATCGAGGTCGGGCTTCACTGCCAGCATCTCGAGCGCGACCGTGCCTTGCCCGGCGGCAACATCGGGATCGTCGAAGGGGTGAACGAAGGTTAGGCCCAACTCCTGCTCCAGCTTGCGCGCATGGTCCGATGCCTCGTCGAAGGTTTCGCCGAACAGCACGACCTCGCCGCCCACGCTTTCGGTTTGCATCACTTTGACCGTAGGGGTCGTGCGCGGCATGACGATTTTGACTGGCACGCCAAGCCGTTTGCCGTGGTAGCTCAGACCTTGGGAGTGATTGCCCGCCGAAGCGGCGATAACGCCGCGCTGCCGCTGCTCGTCCGACAGAAGCAGCAAAGCGTTAAGCGCACCGCGTTCCTTGTAGGCGGCAGTGAACTGCTGGTTCTCGAACTTCAGCCAGATCTCCGCTCCGACAATATCCGAGAGCGTCTTCGAATGCAGCATGGGGGTGTGCACGATCGCATCGCCGATCCGCTCCGCCGCTGCGCGAACGTCGTCGATCGTAAGGGCTTCCGGGCCGGGTACGGGCTCGTGCGAAACTGGCTGGGGTATGCTCATGGCAAGCGGCGATAGGCAGGCGCGGCGGCGTCCGCAACGCGAAAGCATTTGCAGGCGGGATATTTACGCTTAAGCCGCGCAGCATGAAAACCGACGCTACGCACACCGATCTTTCCGCCAAACTCCGTTCGGGGACTGCCGCTCTGGCGGCACTGGCGGCTGCGCTTTTTGCTGCGCCTGCCTCCGCCGACCTCCTCATCGACAATGTAAACGGCATCACCATCGGTGAAGACGGCGAAGTGGAACGCTTCGTAGCGGTGTGGATCGACGACGACGGGCGGGTGCGCGAAACCTTCGAGAAGCGCGAGCGGACGCCGAAGGACACCGACAACCGCGTCGACGGCAAGGGCCGGGTCATGCTGCCGGGGTTCATCGACAGTCACCTTCATATAATGGGCCTCGGCTTCGGCGCTTTGACGCTGGACCTGTCCGGAACGAACTCGCTCGCGGAAGCACAGCAGAAAATCGCGGAATTCGCCGCCGCCAATCCGTCGCGTCCGTGGATACTCGGGCGCGGCTGGAATCAGGAGAAATGGGGTCTGGGACGCTTCCCGACCGCTGCCGAACTCGATGCAGTCGTCGCGGACCGGCCGGTCTGGCTGGAGCGGGTGGACGGTCACGCCGGCTGGGGCAACACGCTCGCCATCGAGCGCGCCGGTATTACGGCAAAGACTGCCGATCCCGACGGCGGTCGGATCGAACGCATCGCGGGATCGGGCGCACCAGCCGGCGTATTCGTCGATCGAGCGGGCGATCTCGTCTCGCAGACGATCCCCGCCCCCCGCCCCGCCGAACGCGATCTCGCTTTCGCAAAAGCGCAGGAGTTGCTTCACGCACGAGGCATTACCGCAGCTGCCGACATGGGCACGACGATCGAGGACTGGCAGGCCTTCCGCCGGGCAGGTGATACCGGGCGGCTGACCTTACGCGTGATGTCTTACGCCGCCGGTGTAGAGGCGATGGACCTCATCGGCGGAGGCGGACCGACGCCGTGGCTCTACGACGATCGGCTGCGCCTCAACGGGGTGAAGCTATATCTTGACGGCGCACTCGGCTCGCGCGGTGCATGGCTGAAACGCCCCTATGCCGATGATGCTGGCAACCGCGGCTTACCGCTCCTCACGCCTGCCGCCCTGCGCAACCAGATGAGCCGCGCCGCGCTCGGCAACTTCCAGCCCGCAGTCCACGCAATCGGAGATGCGGCCGATGCCGAAGTGCTGGGTGCGGTCGACGAACTGGCCGACAGCTATGGCGGAGATCGCCGCTGGCGTATCGAACATGCGCAGATCGTCGACCCGGTAGACCTCGCCGCCTTCGGCCAGCACGGTATCATCGCGTCGATGCAGCCCGTTCACCAGACCTCGGACCGGCTCATGGCAGAAGCAAGGCTCGGAGCCGACCGACTCGATGGTGCGTACGCGTGGAAGAGCATCGCCGATACCGGCGCAGTGCTCGTGTTCGGATCGGACGCGCCGGTCGAACTGCCTGACGTTCTTGCTGGCATGGCGGTCGCGATCTCGCGCGTCGACGCGGATGGTCAGCCGTTCGGCGGATGGCGACCGGAAGAAGTCGTCGATCGCGAGCGCGCGCTCGCCGCCTACACAAGCAACGGCGCCTATGCCGGATACGCGGAAAAGCACTTTGGAAAGCTGGTTGCCGGCCAGCGCGCGGACTTCGTCTTCCTCGATACCGATCCATTCCTCGCGTCGCCCGACCAAATTCGCGGCGCCACGGTCTTGGAAACGTGGGTTGCCGGGCGAAAGGTTTTCGACATCGACGCTGAAAACTGATGCGAAGGTGCAACAATGCCACTCAAACGCTAATTCGCGCTTTGTCCGATAAATAACGGCGTTGATCCGAATAGCGGTGGACAACGACTAAGAATTAACCTTTTCGAAAGCATTCGGGGTAATGGGTGGCGCCAAGTCTATCCGTCTGGTCTTGTGCCGCGCCGCTGTATATGTAGTTACTGAATTGTTCTTACTGGGGAAATGGGAATGAAGCGCAAATTGATCGGAACGCTGGTGGCAGCCGGCATGATTGCGACACCGATCGCCGCGAAAGAATCGCTCGACCGCGCTTCTGCGCCAATCGAAAGGGAAAACGGGCTTTCGGGAGAGTCGAACCTGTTTTTCTTGGCTGGTATCGCGGCGGTGGCCGCTAGTATCGTATTGTTGTCGGAAGACGACGACGAACCGGTCAGCGCCTAGATAAGTCTTGCAAGGGGCCGACTTTCGTAAGACGCGTTGTGCGTTGCAACAAAAATCGGTGCAAAGAAGGGTTAAGTCGCTCAATTCGAAACGTTCAATTACCTTGCAATGGCGATTTGAGTAACTTAACAGACAATCGAAATTCAGGGGGATCTGAGTTTCACCACGTGGTTTTTAGGAGTTATCCATGAAGTTCCGTAATCTCGCTGCAGCTACTGCAGCCCTCGGCCTTGTGACTGCCCCGGCAATCGCACAGGCCAATTTCGATCGGGCATCGGCTCCGGTTGAAGGTGAATCCGAACTGGCTGGTTCCAGCCTGATCATCGCTCTGCTAGCAGCTGCTGCCGTTGTTGGCGGCATCATCATCGCAGTCGATGACAATGACGACGATCTTCCGATCAGCGCATAAGCGTTTATCTTACGAGAAATCGTGAAACGGGGTCCTTCGGGGCCCCGTTTTTTATTGAGCGGACGAAACGCGGTTTTCTCCAAGAGCCGTAAAAGAAGCTCTTAGCGGCTTTCGTTTTCGGTGGTGTCAGCGTCAGCCGCGCTGCTTACCGGTTCTGCGCTTTCTTCAAGCGCTTTCGCCTCAGTGAAGCGCATGATGACAAGCGATCCTTCGAACAGTAGCCATAGCGGTATGGCGAGGATCAGCTGCGAGCCTGGATCGGGAGGGGTGACGATCGCTGCGATCGCTACCACCGCAACGATCACGTAGCGCCGCGCACCGGCAAGCTGGGCGCGGCTGACAATTCCGGCGCGGTTGAGCAGCAGAAGCAGCACCGGCAGCAGAAAGCTGATGCCGAACGCCAAAATGAACTGCATGACGAGCGACAGGTAGTCGCCGGCCGCAGGCAGAGCTTCGATATCGACGCCGCCCGCCTGGCCTTGGAAGCCGAGGAACCAGCGGAATGCGGTGGGCATCACCACGAAATAGGCAAGCGCAGCCCCGCTTGCGAACAGCACCGGCGTCGCGACCAGAAACGGCAGAAATGCGCGCTTCTCTTTCGCGTACAGTCCCGGCGCGACAAAAGCCCAGAGCTGGTTCGCGATGATCGGAAAGCTGATACAGAAGCCCGCGAACAAGGCGACCTTGAGCTCCACAAAAAACACTTCGTAAAGCTTGGTGTAGATGAGTCGGCTTTCCCCTTCAGGAAAAGCAGCCTCCAGCGGTTGCAGCAGGAACCCGAGGATGTCGTCGGCAAAATACAGGCAGACGCCGAACGCGATCGTCAGCGCGATCAGGCACCGCATCAGCCGGCCGCGCAATTCGATCAGGTGATCGAGCAGCGGCGCCTGCGTCTCGTCAATATCGTTGATCTTGAACGCCATCCGTAACGCTATTCGCCGGTCCGCGGCGTATCGGTTTTGGCTTTATCGTCGCCCGAGACAGGCCGAACTTTTGCGGCCTTGCGATCGGCCTCCTTCTCGGGCGGAGCAAGCCTCGCTTCGGCCCCGGATTTTTCTCCGGCAGCGTCGTCCTCGATCGGTTTAGGCATCATTTCGCCGTCGGGATATTTGGCCATGATCTCTGCATTCCTGGCCTTCCACTGCTTTTCCATGTCCTCGATCTCGGCTTCGCGGATCATCGCGTCGATCCCGCTGCGGAAATGCGCGGACATCCGGCGGGCCTTGCCGATCCAGCGCCCGGCCTGCCTCAGGGCAGCGGGCATGTCTTTCGGACCGATCACCAGAATGGCGACGATCACGATAATGAGGAGTTCGAAAGCACCGATGTCGAACATGGTCGGCTGCGCGCCCCGCTATGGCCGCGCTTATTTCTTCGCGTCGATCTTCTCGTCTTCGGGAAGGGTCGAGCCTGCGGGCTTGGCGTCGTGCGCCGGCCCTTCGATTCGCTTGGCCGGCTCGCTGGAATGCGCGCTGTCTTCCTCGTTCATGCCTTGCTTGAAGCTTTTGATGCCTTTGCCGAAATCGCCCATCATCTCGGATATGCGCCCGCGCCCGAACAGGACGAGGATGACGAGGGCGATAATGATAAGCTGCCAGGGGCCGAGCGACATGGAACAGACCTTTTGTTTCGTGTGAGGCGTCAATATAGGCGTCCGCGCAGCGATACGCCAGTGCCGTGCGCTATTGCGTACCGGCTTCTTCGCTTTCGTCCTCGTCCCCGGTTTCGCGGGTTTCCATGAGCGCTTCGAAGGCCTCGTCCACCGGATCGAGCAAGCCGGTCGCGCGCAATTCTTCTATCCCCGGTAAGTCCTTGCGCGAAGACAGACCGAAATGTTCGAGGAATTGCGGCGTGGTGGCGTAGATGACCGGGCGGCCGGGCACTTCACGGCGGCCCGCGATCTTCAGCCATTCCGCTTCGAGCAATACGTCGAGCGTGCCCTTCGCGGTCTGCACTCCCCGGATCGCTTCGATCTCCGCGCGGCTGACCGGCTCGTGATAGGCAACGATCGCCAACACTTCCGTTGCCGCCCGGCTCAGGCTGCGGACCTGCTCCTGCTCGCGGCGGAGAAGATGCGCCAAATCTGGCGCGGTCTGGAAATGCCAGCGCCCGCCCCGCTCCACGAGATGCACGCCCCGCCCGTGGTAATTTCCAGACAATTCGCGCAGCGCATCGCGCACGCGCCCCTTCTCCGCCCCTCCGAGATGGGTAGCGAGCTGATCCACCGTAAGCGGTTCTTCCGAGGCAAAGACGCTCGCCTCGACCGCGCGGACGAAGTCGGCCAAGTCTTCGCTCATCCGCGGATCCGGCGGAGCCGGAGCGCGGCGAAGGCGCCGTCTTGTGCCAACTCGGCCTTGCCGCGGCGTGCAAGCTCCAGCGCAGCGACGAAGCTCGACGCGAGCGCCGATTTACGCAAACGAGGTTCGGCGTCCGGCGGCAGGAACTCCTCGATGCGGACCCAGTCAAGCGTGACGTCGAGCATGGCCGAAACGCGCTCCAGCGCGCTTTCCAGCGTCATTACCGGCCGCTCGCGCACCAAGTGCACAGCGGGCGCCGTGCGCGCCTTGACCCGCCCGTAGGCCTGCATGAGCGCAAAATTGTCGCAGCGCCATTTTATCCGGCGATCGGTCCTCAGCCCTTCCGGCGAACCGCGCAGAAACACGTCGCGTCCGATCCGGTCACGCGCCATCAGCCGCGCGGCCGCTTCGCGCATCGCGCCGAGGCGCTGCAGGCGAAGTTGCAGGCGCAGGGCCAGTTCCTCCGCGCTCGGTTCTTCCTGTTCGTCCTTCGGCAGCAGTAGCGAGGATTTGAGAAACGCCAGCCACGCCGCCATGACGAGGTAATCGGCGGCAAGTTCGAGCTTCAGCGCCTCGGCACGCTCGATGTAATCGAGATACTGGTTCGCGAGAGCGAGGATCGAGATCGAACGCAAATCGACCTTCTGCCGCCGCGCCAAGTCGAGCAGCAGGTCGAGCGGCCCTTCCCACCCGTCGAGTTCGAGATAGAGGGCGTCATCGGACGGCGCGGGCGCATCGTCCTCGAAATTCCAGACGCCCGCAGCCTCGCTTGCCGCATCGACCTTCGTAAGAAGGTCGCCCTCGTTCATGCGGCAAGACCGGCCGCGGCGAACAGCGCGTCGCGCTCCGCCAGCAAGGTTTCCGCCGCTTCTACTTCGTCAGCTGGCGTCAGGCGCGTAATGGCGAGCGCGCGTTCCAGTCGCTCGTGCCCTTTCTTCGGCAGCGCAGGCAGGTCGTTCGCGATGCCCTGCATGTCGTCCATCTTCGCCCAGCAGTTGAGCACGAGGTCGCAGCCTGCCTCGATCGCCTTAGCCGAACGCTCGGGAATCGTACCCGACAGGGCCTGCATGTCTATGTCATCGGTCATGAGAAGCCCGTCGAAGCCGATCGTGCCGCGAATGATCTCTTCGATGACGGTGTTGGACAGCGTGGCGGGATTGTCCGCATCCCATGCCGTAAAGATCAGGTGCCCGGTCATTCCTGCGGGCGCGTGATTGAGCGAACGGAACGGCCCGATGTCGCGTTCCAGTTCCTCCGCCGTCGCAGTGACGGTGGGCAAGTCCTTGTGCGTATCGACCGTGCTGCGCCCGTGGCCCGGCATGTGCTTGATGCAGCCAGCGATCCCGGCCTTGGCGAACCCGTCGAGAATGCCGCGCCCGATCGCAGCGACCTGCAGCGGATCAGTGCCGAGCGCACGGTCGCCGATTACGTCATGTGCGCCGGGCACGGGAATATCGAGCGGCGGGTGGCAATCGGCGGTGATCCCGACCGCCGCGAGTTCACGCCCCATCGCCTCGGCATTAAGCCGCGCTGCCTGGATCGCGCTTGCCGGAGCCTCTTGGTAAAGCGCAGTAAAACGCGCCCCGGCGGGAAACTCTGGCCATTCGGGCGGACGCATCCGCGCGACCCGTCCCCCCTCCTGGTCGATGCAGATATACAGCGCGTCGCGCCCGTGAATATTGCGCAGCGCATCGGTCAACGTGCGCATCTGTGCCCGGTTCACGCAGTTGCGCCCGAACAGGATGTAACCTGCCGGATCGGCCTCGCGAAAGAAGTCGCGCTCTTGGGCCGTCAGTTCGGCTCCGGCAATTCCAAAAATGGCAGGTGTCATGGCCCGCAAAGTCGCAAGTTTCCGCGGGCTTGGCAAGAAAGCCGCGACGCGCTTTGTGGAAATTAACGCGCCTCTGAGGACCGCCGCGTCAGGGTTTTACCTGGCAGGCGAGCCCGTCGGCCCTCAAATCGGCACATAGCCGGTCCGCCGCGGCGCGGTCGGAAGCGATCGCCTGCAAACGGTAGACGATGCCGATGTCGGCGCGCCCGCGCACGACCCGGTGCCGCACCCCGTTAAGCACTTCGGTCTGCCGCGTCAGCGTGCGCCAGCCGGCTTCCGCATCCGAGGTATTGGAGTATGCCCCGACCTGAACGCCCACGCCTTCGTTCGCCTGCGCGACTTCTTCCGCATCGTCCGAGGATACCGCCGCGATCGACGGAGCGGCTTCGGTCTCGCGCGGTGTCGGCGAAGCGGCCGGCGTTTCGGGTTCGGAGGTTTCGGCGAGGCGCCCTTCGCGCGTTTCGCCCTCACCCACCGCGAAGCTCGTGTCGCCGGTGCCTTCGAATTCCTTGCCGCCGGGATTGTCGGGCCGGCTCTTGTACGGTTCTTCCGGCGCGGCGATGATGCTGCCCTGCGGCGCTTCGCCGCCGGTTACCGTGCGGTTCGTGATCCACCAGACTCCGCCGACGATAACCGCGAGGGCTGCCAAGGCCATGAGGGCGATCATCGCGACGCGTCCGGCATCGATGCCGGATGCGGTCTCGTCCTCGTCGCCTGACTCGAGCCACGGCAGACGCTCTTCGTCCTGCGCGAAGGTCAGCTCTTCGTTGTCCTCGTCGCTCCAAGCCGCGCTACCCGCGGTATCTTCCCAGGTGCCTGCGCCTTCGCGTTCGTCGTGCCCCATCACCATCACATTTCCTCCACCGCTTCCACCCCCAGAATGGAAAGACCGTTGCGAATGACCTGTGCGACCTGCGAAGCGAGGAACAGCCTTGCCTCGGTCAGATCTCCGTTATCCGGCTGGACGATCCTCAGCGAAGGATCGTCGTTGCCCGCATTCCAGAAGCTGTGGAATGCGCCTGCCAGATCGTAAAGATAGAACGCGATCCGGTGCGGCTCGCGGGCCTGCGCCGCCGCTTCCACCACGCGGGGGAACTGCGCGGTCTGCCGGATCAGCGCATGGTCCGCTTCGCCCAGCAAATCGAGATTGTCCGAAGAAGGAGCGAAGCCCGCCTCCGCGCCCTTGCGCAGGGTCGAGGATATGCGTGCGTGCGCATATTGCACGTAGAACACCGGGTTCTCGCGGCTGGCCTCGACCACCTTGGCAAAATCGAATTCCATCTGCGCTTCGGGTTTGCGCGTGAGCATGGTGAAGCGCACGACGTCCTTGCCGACCTCTTCCACCATGTCCGCAATCGTCACGAAATTTCCCGAGCGCTTCGACATCTTCACCGGCTCGCCCGCCCGCATGAGCTGGACCATCTGCACCAGCTTCACGTCGAAGGGGATCGCTTCGCCCTGACCTTCCGACAGAGCGGCGACGGCGGCCTTGATCCGCTTGACGGTACCCGCGTGGTCAGCGCCCCAGATGTCGATCAGCGCGTCGGCGTCCTCCGCCTTCTGCATGTGATAGGCGAGATCGGCGCCGAAATAGGTCCATTTGCCGTCCGACTTCCTGATCGGCCGATCCTGATCGTCGCCGAACTGCGTCGAGCGGAACAGCGGCAGTTCGACCGGCTCCCAATCCTCGAGCGGCGCCTTGCCCTTGGGCGCTTCGAGCACGCCGTCGTAGACGAAGCCGTGTTCGCGCAGCCATGCTTCCGCCGCCGCAGGCTTCTCGGCAGCCTGTAGCGCCGCTTCGGAAGCGAACTCGTCGTGGTGGATGCCGAGCATCGCAAGGTCGGCCCTGATGCGTTCCATCATCTGCTCGACCGCTTCGGCGCGGAAGATCGCGAGCCATTCCTCTTCGGGCGCGCCCTTGTATTTATCGCCGAGTTCCTGCGCGAGATATTCGCCCACCGGCTTCAGATAATCGCCGGGATAAAGGCCCTCCGGTATCGCGCCGATATCTTCTCCCAGCGCCTCGAGGTAACGCAGATGCGCGCTGCGGGCGAGCGTATCGACCTGCCCACCGGCATCATTGACATAATATTCGCGCTTCACGCTATGCCCGGTAAATTCGAGCAATCCGGCGAGAGCATCGCCCACGACCGCACCGCGGCAGTGACCCATGTGCATCGGGCCGGTCGGATTGGCAGAGACGTACTCGATATTGACCCGCTTGCCCGCACCCATGTCCGAGCGGCCGTATTGTGCGCCAAGCTTCGCCATCAGCCGCAGCTCTTCGGTCCAGGCGATCGGGTCAAGCCGCAGGTTGATGAAGCCGGGTCCGGCAATCTCGGCCGAGGTTACGAGCGGATCGGCTTCGAGCTTCTCGACGATTTTTCCGGCCAGCTCCCGCGGGTTCGTCTTTGCGGGTTTCGCCAGCACCATCGCCGCGTTCGTAGCGAGATCGCCGTGCGCGGGATCGCGCGGCGGTTCGACGGTCACGCCGCTGCGCGCGGTATTGGGCGGCAGGCTGCCTTCCATCTCCAGCGCGTCGAGGACGGCGTCGATGCGCTGGGCAAAATCGGCGTGAAGCGTGTGCGTGTCGGACATGACCAGCGCGACTAGCCGTTGCACGGAAAATCGCAAGGGCCGCCGCGACTTGCCGCGGAACCGGCCCGCTTTAGCGCGTAGCGTTATAGGCGAGCTGCTGCTCGGTCAGCTGGAAGCCGACGAGCAGTTCGAAGGTCGCGCGGGCGACAGCGGCGCGAACCTCCGGATCGGCCAGCGGATCGAGCGCGGCATCGGGATCGCCCGCTTCGCGCTTGCGGGTGATCCGCTCACGCACGTCTTCGGGCAGGGTCGCCTCGGCGCGGTCGACATAGGCCGCAGCGGAAGCACTCGCCTGCGCCCGCTCCTGTCCGTCGGCGAAATTGATCGTGACGTTGCCGACACGCTTGCTGACCACAGCGGTTCCGCCGCGCAGCACGGTCGAGAAATAGGGCAGTGTCACTTGCCGCGCGCCGCGCGTGTCGGTGCGCCGCGCCAGCACATCGAAATCGGCGGTAGCATAGACGCGGCCCTCGGCCTCGTTGCACTGGGTGCGGACATTGGTCATCACCGCGGTCACGTCGATCCCGTCGGCTGTCCGCCTGTTCTCGTCGCGAAACAGGGTAATGTCGCCGGTGTGATTCGGAATACCGACCGCCGGGCACGCACTGCGCACCGCGGAGATGCCGACACCCTGATCGACCACCAGATCGCCTTCGCGCGAGCAGCCTGCCAGTGCCGCCAGACCGAGCGCGGCCAGACCCATGCGTTTGACGGTGGAAGCGGGCCGTTTGCTACGGGCGGATGTCATCGAAGCGGTGTCCTTGTCAGCACGGCCCCTTCAGCTTGGACCGCGGGTTTCCTATATTGTCGCGACCGCGCCCTAGCGGGCGCCTCGCCAAAGCGCTAGAGGCACGGATATGAATGCCCCCTTTAAGACAGACAAGACTGCAAAGCAGAAGCCCGGACTCACTTTGTTGATCGCCGCGCCGCGCGGCTTTTGCGCCGGCGTGGACCGCGCGATCGAGATCGTGGAGCGTGCGCTTCAGAAGTACGGTGCGCCCGTCTATGTCCGGCACGAGATCGTGCATAACAAATATGTCGTGGACCAGCTTCGCGAGAAAGGCGCGGTGTTCGTCGAGGAACTGGACGAGGTGCCCGACGATGCCCCGGTCGTGTTCAGCGCTCACGGCGTGCCCAAGGACGTTCCCGCCGAAGCGCGGCGGCGAGAGATGATCTACGTCGATGCGACCTGCCCGCTCGTCAGCAAGGTTCACCGGCAGGCCGAACGCCAGATCGAGGCGAAACGGCACATCATCTTCATCGGGCACGAGGGCCATCCCGAGGTGATCGGCACGATGGGCCAAGTCGCCGAGGGACAGATGACCCTGGTCGAAACGGTCGCGGATGTGGCCAAACTGCCTTTCGCGGCCGACGTCGACCTAGCGTTTCTCACCCAAACGACGCTGTCGGTCGACGATACGGACGAGATCATTTCCGCTCTGCGGGCTCGCTATCCCGATATCGTCGGGCCGAAGGCAGACGACATCTGCTACGCCACCTCCAACCGGCAGGCTGCCGTGAAGCAGATCGCGCCCGCGAGCGATCTCGTTCTCGTTATCGGGTCGCCCAATTCTTCCAATTCGCTGCGCCTCGTCGAATTGGCCGAGCGGTGCGGAACCGATGCGAAGCTGATCCTGCGGGCGGCCGATCTCGACCCTGCATGGTTCGAAGGCGTGGGCACGGTCGGGCTGACGGCGGGCGCCTCCGCGCCTGAGGAACTGGTCCGCGAAGTTGTCGACCAGCTTGCCGAATGGCGCGACGTTCACGAGGAAACGCTGTTCAGCGCGGTCGAGAACATGGTGTTCAAACTACCGCGCCAATTGCTCGACTGAGGGTTTCGGGCGCTTGGCGGTCTATACCGATCTGGGCGCGGCGGCGATGGAGCGGCTGCTCGGCGAATACGACGTCGGCGCGCTCCGCTCCGCGAAGGGCATCGCGGAAGGCGTTTCCAATTCGAACTGGCTGATCGAGACGGCGCAGGGCCGCTTCATCCTTACGATGTACGAGCGGCGCATAGAACTCGGCGATCTGCCCTATTTCCTCGACTTGCTGGACCATCTCTCGGCGCATGATTGTCCGGTTCCGCGCACGATCCACACGAAACGCGGCGACAGCTTCGTGATGGTGGACGGGAAGGCGGCCGCACTGATCGAATATCTTCCCGGCATCTCTCCCGACCGCCCGAGCGCCGAGCAGGCGCACAATGTCGGCGGTGCGCTCGCAAGGATGCATCTTGCCGGACGGGACTTCGAGAAAACTCGCCCGAACACGCTCGGTCCGCAAAGTTGGATCGATATGCTGGAGGAGTGCGGCGTAGGTGGGCTCTCAGAGATCGACCCGGCGCTGCCTAAAATGCTTACAGTGGCGCGCCAAACGGCGGAGCGCTGGCCGCCCGACCTACCGCAGTCGGTCATCCACTCCGATCTGTTCCCCGACAACGTGCTGATGCTGGGCGAGCGGGTCAGCGGAATGATCGACTTCTACTTCGCCTGTAACGACGCGATGGCCTACGATCTGGCGGTCACCCATGCCGCGTGGAGCTTCGATGCGAGCGACACGGCGTTCGATCCAGCAATCGGAGGCGCACTGGTCGAAGGGTACGAGGCTCACCGACCGCTGGCCAATGCGGAGCGCAAAGCGCTGCCTTTGCTCGCTCAGGGCGCGTGCCTGCGCTTCATCGCGTCGCGCGCGCTGGACTGGATCGAAACGCCGCCCGGTGCGCTCGTCATGCGCAAGGACCCCATGCAATTCGTCCGGCGGCTGAAATTCTACGCCGAACGGGGCGAGAAGGCCTTCACCCCTTCGCCGATTTAGGGCAGTGCCTCAAGCGATGAAACGCGTCGAGATCTTCACCGATGGAGCCTGCAAGGGCAATCCCGGCCCCGGAGGCTGGGGCGCGCTGCTGCGCATGGGCAAGCACGAAAAGGAAATGTCCGGCGCGGACAAGGAAACGACTAACAACCGTATGGAGATGACCGCTGCGATTCGCGCGCTCAATGCGCTGATCGAGCCCTGCCAGGTCGATCTTTACTCCGACAGCAAATACATGCTCGACGGGATGACGAAGTGGATCGCCGGCTGGCAGAAGCGCGGCTGGGTCAATGCGAGCAAGAAGCCGGTGCGCAATGCCGACCTGTGGCACGAACTCATCGCCGCCGCCGAACCGCACGAGGTCCGCTGGCACTGGGTGAAGGGACATTCGGGCCACGAAGAAAACGACCGGGTGGACCGCCTCGCCAGCGACGCCGCCGAACAGGTCCGGGCTTAGCATTCGCTATCAGGGGAAGCGCGCAGCGCGGTAGGGCGAGGTGTCGACGTCGGCATATGCGCCGGTCGCTGCCTCGCCGGTAAGCATTCGTGCGGCGACATGCGCCGAAGCGGGCGAGGTCTGGATGCCGTAGCCGCCTTGCCCCGCGAACCAGAACAGCCCCTCCACTTCGCGGTCCGGGCCGAACACCGGCAAACGGTCGGCGGTAAAGCTTCTGAGGCCCGCCCAGCGCCGCTCGACCCCTTCTAGGTGCACTTCAAGCACGTCTTTGAGCCGCTCTATGGCGAGCGCTACATCGAGTTCTTCGGGCGCGGCATCGCATGCCTCGCTCGGTGTCTCGTCATGCGGGCTGAGCCACAACTTGCCGCTTTCCGGCTTGAAGTAGAATTTTCCCGAAATATCGAGCACGAGCGGCTGATCGCGCGGCGGCGCGGGGTCGGTTCGAAGCTGCACCACAGTGCGCCGCAGTGGCACGATGCCTTTCGGCCGCGCACCGGCGAGTTCGCCTACGCGGTCAGCCCAGGCTCCCGCCGCATTGACGAGCACAGCGGCGCGGACAGTCTCGCCTGCTTCGCTGAAAAGCTCCCAAACGCCTCCGGTTCGGTGCGCTCTGGCCAGTCTGAAACGCGTCTTGAGTGCTGCTCTGCCCGCTTTGGCCCCCTTTAGGTACGCTTCATGAAGCGCCGCTACGTCGATATCCGCGCAGTCGGGCTGCCAGATGCCGCCGGTCCATTCTGCGCGCAAACCGGCGATCCGGTCGGCTAGTTCTGTGCGACCGAGTCGGCGGAAAGTCGCATCTGTCGGGCCGAAGCGCTCTTCGAACCGATCGAGCGCTACCTCGTCCGCATCGCGGCCGATGTAGAGCGCACCGCGCGGGCTGAGAAAACTGTTCTCGCGCAGAAACGGACCCGAGGCGAGCGTCAGCGGAGTGATTTCCGGGCCGCCGTAGCATTCCTCCCAGAACGCCGCTGAGCGCCCCGTCGCGTGGTAGCCGGGGCGGTCTTCGGCTTCGAGCATCACCGTGCTGCCGCTTCCCGCCAGTTCGGACGCGATGCTCGCTCCAGCAATTCCCGCTCCGACGACGGCGAAATCGTAGATCGTATCGCTCATCTGGGAGCCGGGGCCGCCTTCTCGAGAAACTCGGCAATAGCGGCCATCGCCTTGTTCCGCACCGCATCGACTTCGCGCAGGATTTCATGCCGTGCTTCCTCGCCGAACGTAACAAGGGTCGCATTGGGCAAACGCCGCGCCGCATCCGCGATCGGCCCGTAGGCAACCAGCCGGTCGCTCGTCGTCGCGATCAGCAGGACCGGGGTCGTCACCGCTTCGAGTATTCCGGGCCGATAAAGCGAGCGCATCGAGGCGTAGCCGCGCTCGACCCAATTCCAGCTTCCCGGCCCCATGACTAAAGCGGGTCGCTCTTCGCGCCACCAGAGCTCGTCTTCGTAGCGCGCATCGTCATGCGTCAGCAGCGACCGCCGCGTTTCCGGCATTACCCCGGGCTTTTCGCTCCATTTCCAAGCCGGGCGAGCCGCGTCGCCAAACCGCTTCATCAGCCGAGCGAGCCCATGCATCATGCCGACCGGCAGCACGGTTCCGGTGAATCCGAGCATCGGTGCCGAAAGGACCGCTACGTCGGGATGAACGCGCCGCTCCGCCATGGCGCGCAGAACGATGTGTCCACCCATCGAGTGCCCTGCCAGCACATGCGGCCCGGGCGTTGCCGCCTTCCAGTCCTCCCAGAGTGCCGCAAGATCGCCGACCCAAGTCGCGAAGTCGTCGATATGTCCGGTGACATCGTCACTACCGAGCCGCCCTGACCCGGCCTGCCCCCGCCAGTCGGCCGCGGTTACCTGCCACCCGGCGCGGTGCCATTCTTCCAGCGTTTCGAGATACTTCTCGTAATGATCGCCTCGTCCCGGAAAGAACAGGATCGAGCCGCGCGCTGCGCCGCTCCGTACGCCACTCCCGAGCCAGTCGATCCGGCGCAGTTCGTGTCCGTCCGGCGCGCGCCATACGCTTTCGCTGGCCGCCTTCGGAATGGCGCGGCGGTCGATGGCCGGTGCGCCCGGCGCGTTTGCGTGGCTAATACCGGCCTCCTGACGATGGTTACTATTTGGTAAGCCCTGATTGCTAGCAAGTCTTCGAGACAATTCGAAGGGGGCGTCATGCCTGACGGTATTTTTCAGTACGGAATGGTGGCCTTCTTGGCAATCGCGCTGCTCGTCGCAGCATTCACCGATTTGCGCCGCCGCCAGATCGACAACTGGCTCAATCTCGCGATCGCCGTGACCGCTCCGCTCTACTGGTGGGCGAGCGGCCTTTCGCTGTGGCCGGACGTCGCCATCCAGTTCGGCTTTGCACTGGCAGTCTTCGCCGTGCTGCTCGGCATCTACGCGCTTCGCGCGATGGGCGGCGGCGACGTGAAGCTGCTCGTCGCGCTGTCGCTCTGGATCCAGCCTGCGCTGTTTTTCAAGCTGCTCATCATCATGGCGCTGGCCGGAGGCCTTCTGACCATTCTGATGGGCGTTTGGCACGTCACCCGCCGCCGGAAAAGCAAGCTCGTCATCCCATACGGCGTCGCAATCGCTGTGGGCGGACTGTGGGTTCTGGGGACCGAACACTGGTCCGCCGGATCGAGCGTCATCGGTCTGGGATGAGCGCGTGCCCGCAAGAGACAGCGCCGCGCAAACCCGATCTTAACCATTGGGGGTTTATGCCCGGCAACCATAAATGCCCGTATGTTGGATATCGGGCCGATACGAGGGGGCTAGTATAGCCATGGACAAGAAGAAACTGGTTCTGCTGATTGGTGCGCTTGTCGTCGCCATCGGTTCTGCTTTGATGGTTCGCAGCATGTTTGCAGGCGCAGGTGCGCCGCAAGCCGAAGCTGCTCCCGCCGTGAAGGAAGGCCCGCGCGTACTGGTTGCCCAGCGCGCCCTGCCGCTCGGTACGATCATTACCGCCGACGCTCTCCAGTTCCAGGAATGGCCGGAAGAGCTGGTTCAGAACGCCTACTTCATCGACGGTGAAACGGACCTCAACGCCCTTCTCGGAACGGTCGTTCGCTATCCGATCACCGCAGGTGAGCCGGTAACGCAAGGCGTCCTGGTCAGCCCGGGCGACCGCGGCTTCCTCGCAGCAGCCCTCTCCCCCGGCATGCGCGCCGTCACGGTACCCGTGTCCGCCAAGACCGCTGTCGCCGGCTTCGTCTTCCCTGGCGACCGCGTCGACCTGATGCTGACGCAAACCGTTGCCAACGAAGACGGTGATACGCTGAAAGCCACGGAAACCATCATCCGTAACCTTCGCGTGCTGGCGACCGACAAGAACACCGAGCAGCTGACCAAGGACGGCAAGACTGTCGTCCGCACCTTCCGCAACATCACCTTCGAAGTGACGCCGCGGATCGCCGAAAAGCTCTCGGTTGCGCAGACCCTCGGAACGCTGAGCCTGTCGCTCCGGTCGATCGCCGACAGCGAAGCCGACCTCGAGAAAGCCATCGCATCGGGCACGGTCGTCGTCCCCGAAGGCGCATCGCCCGACGAGGAAGAGCGTCTATTGCGCCAGGCTGCAAGCCAGCCTTCCGACGGCCGCACGACCTACTCGACCGGTGCCGACGTATCGCGCTTCGAGCAGCTCAACCGTCGCCGCCGTCCGGAAGCGGCACAGGGCGGTACTCCGGCAGCGGTAGCGCAGGCACCCAAGGGTCCCGTGATCCGCGTCACCCGCGGCAACAATACGCAGGAAGTTCCGGTATCGCGTAACGGCTCGGTCGTCGGCGGTGAGCGCCAGCAGAACGCCTTCGAACAAATGATGGATGCCGCTCTGCGCTCGCAGGCCCGTCAGATGGAAGAAGCTGGCGCAACGGTCGGAGCTTCGACTGGCGCGACTGTCCGCTGACGCCATGATCCGCGCAACACACAACGCTTTAAGCAAGAATTCGAACGTGAGGGGCAATACAATGAAACGCCGCCGTACTTTCACTATGCTGCTTGCCGGACTGGCCCTTGCGCCGCTGGCCGGTATGCCTACCGCCCCGGCGACCGCCCAGGCGGTGACCGAACCGGCACAGGAAATCATCCTGTCGATCGGCAAGGGCCAGCTTATCACCGTTCCCGGCTCGATGACCGACGTCTTCGTCGCCAACGAGGGGATCGCCGACGTTCAGGTCAAGTCGCGCCGGCAGCTCTACGTCATGGGACGCGGCGGCGGCGAGACGACGATATACGCCAACAACGCGGCCGGCGACATCATCTGGTCGGCCAATGTCCGCGTAGGCTCCAACATCGACAGTATCGACCAGATGCTGGCGCTGGCGATGCCGGAAGCACGCATTGCCGTTTCGACCATGGGTTCGAACACGGTGCTTCTGACCGGCGCAGTTGCCGCTCCGGAAGACGTTGCCGAAGCGCAGCGCCTGGTCGAAGCGTTCACGGGCGACAGCGTCAACGTGATCAGCCGCCTCAAAATGGCGACACCGCTGCAGGTCAACCTGCAAGTCAAGTTCGCGGAAGTCAGCCGTTCGCTCGTCCGGGCGATCGGCGGCAATCTGCAAACGATCGACACCTCGAGCGGCTTCCGCTTCGGGATCGGTAACGGCCGGGTCATCACCAATCAGTTCAACACTGGTGGCCCGCTGGCAATCGGTCCGGGTGCGACTGCAGTAGCCGGCGAACTTGCCGACGGTACGGAAGTGCCGGGCACCGCCATCCGCACGAACGGTTCGGGGACGACGATCGGCGCTTTGACCCGCTTCCTCGGTCTGGACCTTCTCGGAGCACTCGACCTCGCCGAACGGCAGGGGCTCGTAACCACGCTTTCGCAGCCGAACCTCACTGCGCTTTCTGGTGAAACCGCTGACTTCCTCGCGGGCGGTGAATTTCCGATCCCCATGAGCCAGGGCTTCGGTGCGACATCGATCAGCTTCCGCCGGTTCGGCGTGAGCCTCGCCTATACGCCGACAGTGCTGGCGAACGGCCGCATCTCGATCCGCGTACGTCCCGAAGTGTCCGAGCTTTCGAACCAAGGCGCGATCGTGGTCGACGGATTCAACATCCCCGGCCTCACCATCCGCCGCGCGGAAACCACGGTGGAATTGGGTTCCGGCCAAAGCTTCATGATTGCAGGCCTGATGTCGAGCTCATCGCAGAGCACGATCAACAAAGCTCCGGGTGCGGGCGATATTCCGATCATCGGCAACCTGTTCCGCTCGACGAACTTCCAGAAGGGCGAAACCGAACTCGTGATCGTCGTGACGCCCTATCTGGTGAAGCCAGTGAACGGCAACGAGATCAAGCTGCCGACCGACGGCTACCGCTCACCCAACCTGCTTCAGCAGCACATCCTCTACAAGGATAACGACGGGGTTTCGGGCGCATCGCGGCCCATGCCTCGGGCGGCAGGCGAAGCGGACACCGGTCCGGGCGTATCCTACACGGGCCAGGGTCCGGTCGCCCCCGGCAAGAACGACGAGCGCAAGGTGGAACGCCGTGCGGAAGCCCTGAAACCCGGCTTCAGCTTCGGCACGGAAGGGGAATGAACATGGCGTCTCTACTCAAACAGAACCTGCTTCGCGCAGCCGCGCTCGGTATCGGGGTAACGCTCGCAAGCTGTGGCGGAATGCCTGAGAACCGCTCGCTGTATAGCACGAACCAGCCGATCGTCGAACGGGCCAACTACACGCTCGACGTGCGGTCCGGCGCCGACGGCCTTACCATCAACGAACAGCGCCGCGTGCAGGACTGGTTCGAGACGATGGGCCTTCGCTACGGCGACCGCGTCTTCGTCGACGATCCGGTCGAGAACCCGGCAACCCGCGACGACATCGCCGAACTGGCGGCCCGCCGCGGCATCCTGCTCAGCGAGGGCGCTCCGGTAACGAGCGGATCGGTCGATCCCGGCGTTTCGCGCATCGTCGTGACGCGTTCGGACGCTTCGGTCCCGAACTGCCCCAACTGGTCGGTCAAGACCGATCTGAACTACACGAACGGCGTTCACCCCAACTTCGGCTGCGCGGTCAACAGCAACATCGCCGCGATGATCGCCAACCCAGAAGATCTGATCGCAGGGCAGGAAGGCTCGGGCGAAACCATTCTGACCGGCCAGACACGGGCCATCGACAGCTATCGTTCCAGCACGCCCAGCGGAAGCGGCGGTCTGGGCGGCAGCGCTACGCAGGGAGGCGAATGATGAGTGCACAGTGGAAACCTAATGGCGGTAACCGCGATTCCTTCGCCGCTTTCATCTGCGACGAAGGTGCGCTCGACGTTCTGCGTCCGGTCGTCATCGAACTCGGCTGGCAGCCGGAAAAGTGCAACAAGGGCGGTCTGCGCAATGCGATCCAGTCCCTGTCCGTCTCGGCGAGTCCGAACATTCTGATGGTCGATCTGTCGGAAAGCGGCGATCCGCTCAACGACATCAACGCACTGGCAGAAGTTTGCGAGCCCGGCACGGTAGTCATCGCCATCGGCCAGGTCAACGACGTGCGCCTCTACCGCGACCTGCTTGCGAGCGGCATCCACGACTACCTGCTAAAGCCGCTTTCGGCGAGCCAGGTACGCGATGCGCTCAATCAGGCGCAGGCCATCTTCAACGCACCGAAGAACAGCGATCCCGATGCGGTCACGCGCCACATCTCGACTGCGATCATCGGTACGCGCGGCGGCGTCGGTGCCTCCATGCTGACGACCTCGCTCGGCTACCTTTTCAGCACGAAGCACAACCTGCCGACGGCTTTGCTCGATCTCGACATTCACTTCGGGACCGGCGCACTTGCGCTCGACCTCGAGCCGGGCCGCGGCCTGACCGACGCGATCGACAATCCGAGCCGTATCGACGGACTCTTCATCGAACGGGCCATGATCCGGGCGAACGACAACCTCGCGATCCTTTCCGCAGAAGCGCCGATCAATTCGCCGCTCATGACGGATGGAGCGGCATTCCTGCAGCTCGAGGAAGAGTTCCGCCAGGCGTTCGAAATGACGCTGATCGATCTTCCGCGAAACATGCTGATCAACTTCCCGCATCTGCTCAACGACGTGAACGTGGTGGTCGTGACCTGCGACATGACGCTGGCCTCGGCCCGCGACACCATCCGGGTTCTATCCTGGCTGAAGACGAACGCATCGCACGCAATGCCGCTAGTCGTCGCCAACAAGATCTCGCCCGCCGCGACCGAAATCAGCAAGTCCGACTTCGAAGCCTCCATCGAGCGCAAGGTCGATTTCCTGATCCCGTTCGACCAGAAGGCGGCTGCCAACGCGGCAAAGCTGGGTCAGCCTTTCGCGCAGGCCAATGCGTCAAACAAGTCGACCAGCGTCATCGCACAGGTCGCGGAGCATATCCTCGGATCGAGCGCCGAGGACGGCGAAGGCGGTGCGGACGGCAAGAAATCGCTGCTCAGCGCTTTCGACATCAAATCGCTGATGGCGAAGAAGGACAAGCCGAAAGCGAAAGCGGACGCTTGAGACAAGGGGGCGGCGGCAGGCAGAAACGCCCGCCACCGCCCACTTCGAACGAATGAAACGGAACGGGGCGGAGTGAAGCGATGAGCGTGATGCAAACGATACTGATGGCTGGCGGCCTCGTAGCCTTCATGGCGATCGTGTATTACGTCCTGGCTGGCCCGTCGGCGTCGAAAGCGACGCAGCGCCGCCTTCAGGCGGTCCGCTATCGCCATTCGGAAAGCGCGCAGACAAAAGTCGAATCGCAGCTGAAGAAAGCGATCGCCTCGCGCAAACCGAAGCTAAACCACGCTGCCGGCTCGCGCTCCAAAGCGGAGGCACTGGCATTGCGGCTCGACCGCACGGGCAAGACGTGGACGGTTTCGCAGTACCTCTACGCGTCGCTGGCGGTCGGACTGTTCGTGGCCCTGATCCTCTTCCTGAAGTCCGGTTCAGCGGCACTGTCCGGGTTCGTTGGCCTGCTGATCGGCGCGGGATTGCCGCACCTGGTCGTGAATTTCATGATCAACAAGCGCACCAATGCCTTCAACGCGAAATTTCCCGACGGGATCGAGCTGCTCGTCCGCGGCCTTCGCTCGGGCCTTCCCGTGACCGAAACGCTGCAGGTCGTCGCGCAGGAAGTCCCTGGTCCGGTGGGCCAGGAATTCAAAGCCATCGTGGAGCGGATCAAGATCGGCCGCACGATGGAAGAATCGCTGCAGGACACCGCAGACCGGCTCGGCATTCCCGAGTTCAACTTCTTCTGCATCACGCTCGCCATCCAGCGCGAAACCGGCGGTAACCTTGCCGAGACGCTGTCGAACCTTTCGGACGTGCTGCGCAAACGCGCGCAGATGAAGATGAAAATCCGCGCGATGAGCTCGGAATCCAAGGCGTCCGCCTACATCGTTGGCGCCCTCCCCTTCATGGTCTTCACCATGATCTGGTGGATCAACCCCAGCTACATCGGCGGCTTCTTCACCGATGAGCGCCTGATCGTGACCGGCCTCGGCGGCCTTGTGTGGATGAGCCTCGGCGCATTCATCATGGCCAAGATGGTCAGCTTCGAAATCTGAGCGAGGACAGGTAAGTATCATGACCCAAACAGGAACCGGTCCCACGCTCCTCGGTGTCGACGTCCTACTCGTCGGCAGTGTCCTTGCAGGCATTGCAGCCTTCGCCGTACTCATCGCGATCTACGCTGCCGTTACGGTTCGCGACCCGATGGCGAAGCGCGTGAAAACGCTCAATGCCCGGCGCGAGGAACTCAAGGCGGGCATCGTCACGGCCAGCGCGAAGAAGCGTCAGAGCCTGGTCCGCAAGACCGACACGACCGAGAAGATCAAGGAAACGCTTGCGAGCATGAAAGTGCTGCAGGACAGCCAGATCAAGGACGTCCAGCAGAAGCTCGCTCACGCCGGTATCCGCAACAAGGATCTTGCCGTCGTCGTAATCGGGCTTCGCATCGTCCTGCCGCTCGTACTCGGTACCGCAGCGGGCCTGGTGCTCTACGTCTTCGACTGGTATCCGGACTGGAGTGCATTCAAGCGCTTCATGGCGTTCGCCGCTGCCGTCATGGGAGGCTACAAGGGGCCGGAAGTCTACCTCAAGAACATCGCGAAGAAGCGTACCGACGCCATTCGCAAGGGTCTGCCGGACGCTCTCGACCTTTTGGTAATCTGCGCCGAAGCAGGCCTTACGGTCGACGCCGCCTTCAACCGAGTCTCGAAGGAACTGGGCCGCGCCTATCCGGAACTGGGCGAGGAATTTGCCCTCACTTCGATCGAGCTGTCGTTCCTCAACGAACGCAAGCAGGCATTCGACAATCTGGCCTACCGCGTCGACCTCGAGGCGGTCAAAGGCGTAGTCACGACGATGGTCCAGACCGAACGCTACGGTACGCCGCTCGCCTCCGCGCTGCGCGTGTTGTCGGCCGAGTTCCGTAACGAGCGCATGATGCGCGCAGAGGAAAAGGCGGCGCGCCTGCCGGCCATCATGACCATCCCGCTTATCATGTTCATTCTGCCCGTGCTGTTCATCGTGATCCTTGGCCCGGCAGCCTGCTCGATCTCGGACGCGATGCTCTGAAAGGCCCGCGCCGCGAGCAAAAGAAAAGGGCCGATCGGAATACGTCCGGTCGGCCCTTTCCTATTCGCGGCTAGAAGGGGTCAGTCGTCCGCCGTGAGGCTGCCGGCACGCTCCCGCAACCGCTGCAAGAACCCCTGGAGCTCCTTTCGCTCGGCAGCTGAAAAGTCCTCGAAAAGCTCTCGCTCGATGCGCCGGGCGAGCGGCATGATCTGCGCATGGATCGCGCGGCCTTCATCTGTCAGATCGAGCAGATGCGACCGCCCGTCGTCCGTGTTGGGTTTTCGCTCGATCAGACCACGATCGGTCAGCGTCTTGCAGGCCCGGTTGACCGCGACCTTGTCGAGCAGGGTCAAGTCCACGAGTTGCCGCTGTGTCGGGCCGCCTCCGTCACCTAATACGGCCATGATGCGCCATTCGGTCATCTTGAGGTCGAACCGGCAGCGGTACTGCTCCGCTATCCGGGCGCTGACCGCATTCGAAGCCACCGATAGCTGATAAGGCAGGAAGTCCTGCAGGTATTCCGTGTCCGTTTCGCTTTCCATTCGGCGATCTGTAAAAGGTCACCGGTGCTTGGCAAGTGCGGTAACTTTCGGCTCCGCGGCTGCAGCGCAGAGCCGAAGTTCGGACTTTACTATCGCGGAGCCATGCGGATCGCGCCGTCGAGGCGCACGTCCTCGCCGTTGAAATAGTTCGTTTCGATCATGCACATGGCGAGCTTGGCGTATTCTTCGGGATTGCCGAGGCGCTTGGGAAACGGAACGCTGGCATTGAGCGCCTCGATCGCTTTTTCGGGCAGACCCATTAGCAGAGGCGTATGGAAGATGCCGGGCAGGATCGTGTTCACGCGTATCCCCTCGTTCATCAAGTCGCGAGCAATCGGCAAGGTCATGCCGACCACGCCGGCTTTCGACGCAGAGTATGCGGCCTGACCAATCTGACCGTCTTCGGCTGCCACGGAAGCCGTGTTGACGATCGCACCGCGATTGCCCTCGTCGGTAAGCGGGTCGAGTGTCATCATGCCCGCCGCCGACTTGGCGATGCAGCGGAAGGTGCCAATGAGGTTCACCTGCACCACGAAATCGAACGCGCTAACAGGAAAGCTTTTTATCTCGCCCGTCTGCTTGTCGCGGCTGGCGGTCTTGATTGCGTTGCCGATCCCCGCGCAATTGACGAGAATACGCTCCTGCCCGTGCGCGTCGCGCGCCTTGGCAAAGCCCGCATCGACATCTTCGTCGCTTGTCACGTTGACCTTGCAGAAGACGCTGCCAAGTTCCTCGGCCATCGCATTGCCCTTCTCTTCGTTCATATCGAAGATCGCGACCTTGGCGCCCTTCGCTGCGAGCGCACGCGCTGTGGCCGCGCCGAGCCCGGACGCACCGCCTGTTACGACGGCGGGCGTGTTTGCTGAAACTTCCATGACATTCCTCTCAATTCAGTATGATTTACAGCGCCTCGACGATCGTCACGTTGGCGACGCCGCCGCCTTCGCACATCGTCTGCAACCCGTATTTCTTGCCGCGCGCCTTCAGCGCGTGAACCAGTGTCGCCATCAACTTGGTACCGCTCGCGCCGAGCGGATGACCGAGCGCGATCGCGCCGCCGTTGACGTTGAGCCGTTCCGGATCGGCACCGGTGTGCTTCAGCCACGCGAGGGGAACCGGGGCGAAGGCTTCATTGACCTCGTACAGGTCGATGTCGCCAATGCTCATCCCCGCCCGCTTCAACGCCCTGTCGGTTGCGAATAGCGGTTCTTCAAGCATGATGACCGGATCGCCCGCGGTGACGGTAATGTTGTGGATGCGCGCCATCGGGGTAAGCCCGTGCGCCTTCAACGCTTCTTCCGAGACGATCAGGACCGCGCTCGATCCGTCGCAGATCTGGCTTGCGGAAGCAGCGGTAATGACACCCTCTTCCGACAGTTTCTTGACCGAAGCGATACCTTCAAGGCTGGCATCGAACCGGATGCCTTCGTCGACGGTGTGCATTTCCTCGCCGTCCGCAGTCTCGATTTCGACCGGCACGATCTCCTTGTCGAACGCGCCTGCTTTGGTGGCACGAGCGGCCTTCCGGTGACTTTCTAGGGAAAATTCGTCGAGCTGATCCTTGGAGAGATCGTGCTTCTTGGCGACCATCTCGGCACCGACGAACTGCGACCACATTACATCCGGATACTTCTCTTCAAGGCCCGGCGACTTGTAGTGCCCCAGCCCCTCTTTCATGTGAAAGCTGCCGGTCGAACCCATCGGAACGCGGCTCATGCTTTCAATACCGCTCGCGATCACGACGTCCTGCGTCCCGCTCATGATCGCCTGCGCGGCGAACTGGATCGCCTGCTGCGACGAACCGCACTGCCGGTCGATGGTCACGGCGGGAGTGGATTCGGGCAAGGTCTTCGATGCGAGCACCGCGTTGCGGCCAACCTGGAAGGACTGCTCGCCCGCCTGCATCACACAGCCCATTATCACGTCCTCAACTGCCGCTGGGTCGACACCGGTCCGCTTTACGAGTGCATCGAGAGACTTCGCAGCGAGGTCAACCGGGTGGACACCCGCAAGGCGCCCGCCCCGCTTGCCCCCTGCAGTGCGAACGGCATCGACGATATAGGCGGCTGGCATAGGCCTCTCCGATTTAAAGGTTGCTGTTTGCCACTCGTTTATGGTTGGTTTCCGTTGACGTCAAGGCGCAGCTCAAAGGCGATCGTGAGCGATGGTTGCAATGAAGCGTGCATTATACCAATCACAACAGCATGTCCGAGCCAATCAACATTTTCGAGGTCAGCAGCGATCTTGATACCGATGCGCTGGCTGAAGCCTATGCCCCTATACAGCGCATTCAAATAAGAAATGTCCTGACTGAAGCCTCTGCCGAAGCACTGCGCAGGGCCCTGGCGGAACAAACGCCATGGGGAATGGCGGCTCAGGCAGCAGACGGAACGCCGCGCGACTTCCGCATGGAAGAACTACGACAGCAATCGACTGCCACCGAGGCTCAGGCCATTCTGAAACAGGTTCATGATGCAGCCGCGCGAGGAGATTACGCCTTCCGCTATGCGCGTTATCCACTCGTCAAAGCTTACAAGGAACGATGGAACCCCGGCGGCCTGCATGAGATATTAATCGAACATATAAATACCGAGCCGTTTCTCGAACTTGTTCGCAAAGTGACGCGCCGCCCGGAACTCGTGAAAGCCGACGGTCAAACGACCCTTTTCGGACCCAATCACTTTCTCGGACGCCATCAGGATCAACAGTTGGACGAGGGCTGGACCATCGCTTACGTCCTTAACATGACGAGCATGAAGTGGCATCCCGATTGGGGCGGCTATCTCCTGTTCTACGATGACGAGGGCGACGTCATCGATGGCTACCTGCCCCGTTTCAATACACTGAACCTGTTCACCGTGCCGCAGCATCATGCAGTAAGCTACGTTCCACCGCACGCTCCGCAGGGACGCATTTCGATAAGCGGATGGTTCCGCGATCGGTAGTGCTAGGAGCAACCATCGATGACCCGGGGAGAAACGTTAAATCAAATACGCAGCGCCATGCAGCGCGGCGATCTGATTGCGGCGCGGGCGATTGCCGATCATGCGTATGCAGCCTCCCCTAAGGATGCGTTATTAGCCGATACAGCCGGCGATCTTGCGTTAAAAGCCGGTGATGCGATTACTGCCGAGTTGCGGTTTCGGGAAGCGGCCCAGTTGCAACCCGATTTCCCTGATTTTGCGCTCAACCATGCAGTCGCCCTGCAACGTCTCGGTCGCCACCGCGCAGCGCTAACCGTGCTTGCCCCCCTCGAACGTTCCGGCCGTGACGTCCCTCGTTATGCCAGCCTGCGCGGCGCGTCACATCGTGCTTTAGGAGAAATGGCGCAGGCTGCGCGGTGGTACGATAAAGTTCTTGTGCTCGACCCGCGCCATGCGAAGGGTTTGCACGGACGCGCTCGGGTCGCCTTGGAGCGCGGTGAGGCGGCCGCCCCATCCCGGTTCGATCGGGCGCTTGCCGCTAATCCAAAGAAAATCGATCTTTGGCTTGGGAAGGCGCAAGCTTTGGACGCTGAGGGCGATCCCGACAGTGCCCGCACCCTTGCCGAACAAATCTGCTCGCAGGCACCAACATATCTACCGGGACTGGAGTTCTTGAGCGGACTGTTGTTGGCTGCAGGGGAGGAAGATTTCACAGCGCCCTTCGTGAACGCCGCGCAGAAAGCTCCGCAAGATGCTAACATCGCGGTAGGTCATATCGCTACGCTTGTCGGTCTCGACCGCGATGCGCAGGCCTCCGAAGTAGCTGCTGCTGCCCGGCTTCGATTTCCGAATGAACCGTATTTCGCGTTGCAGGAGGCTGTTCATATCGGAACCTCCGGCCGGTGGGACGAAGCTGAGGCGCTGTTTGCGGCCCTGCCCGGGTACGTGCCGGGCCGCGCGCTATACGAAGCGCGCCATGCCTTGCGCGGACGCGATCTTGCGCGAGCGCAGGCGCTTTTAGATCAAGTGCTTACGAACGATCCGTGGAACATTTCGGGTTGGGCGCTGCGCGGTATTGCGTGGCGACTGACGGACGACCCTAGAGCGCACTGGTTACATGAGCAGGAAGGGCTCGTTCAAACGTTGCGGCTCCGCGGGCCCGATAAGCTAATTGAGAATTGCGCGGCGGAGCTACGCCGGTTGCACCGTGGCTCGGCGATGCCGCTTGGCCAAAGTTTGCGCGGCGGAACGCAAACGCGCGGCATTCTATTTCATCGTAGAGAGCCGGTTTTTGCCGAGTTAGAGATTGCGATTACTGAAACTTTGGCGGAGTACCGCGCTGGCCTTCCCCAAACCGATCCGGATCACCCTCTCCTGCGGCACTGCGATGCACAATGGGAACTGGCAGGATCATGGTCCGTCAGGCTCACGGGCGGCGGAGATCATCACACAGCACACATCCATCCTCAGGGCATCGTTTCTTCCGCGCTGTATCTAGTCGTTCCCGAAGCGGCAAGCGGACCAGAGCAAGAAGGGTGGCTGGAAATCGGTCGACCGAAAACGGACCTTGGGCTCGACTTACCGCCTCTTCGCACGATCAGGCCGGTCGAAGGGCACCTCGCCTTGTTTCCCAGCACCGTGTACCATGGCACTACACCATTTCGCTCCGCCGAACGGCTGACGGTGGCGTTTGATGTCGTGCCAACCGGGAGGTAGTGATGGACAAGGTACGGAAGGAAAAGGTCTGGAAGGCTTTCTGGGATCGACAACGCACGGTGCGAACGCCCGGAGTGGTCTCGCAGCAGTGGGACGCAATTAGCCGCGCTCAATTCGATGCTTGGGCCGATTTTAGTGCGCTTCTGCCGTTAGAGGCACGCGTTCTGGATCTCGCAACTGGTTTCGGCAAACTTCCCGAGATGCTGCGCGCCATCCGCAGCGATGTAACGATTGTCGGCATAGATGTCGCCGAGCCGCTGCCCAAAGGTTCGGATGGCGTTCAGTTGCTCGGCGGCGTGTCCATGGAGGCACTGCCCTTTGACGAGAGCCAGTTCGATGCCGTGGTGAGCCTGTTCGGTTTCGAATATGGGGACACGGCTGAGGTTTCCCGCGAGATACTGCGCGTATTAAAGCCTGGCGGGCCGATCGGTTTCATGGTCCATCGCGGTGATGGCCCAATCCTGTCACATAATCGAAAGCGCGCAGAGCAATTGAGTTGGGCCATTACCGAGCGCGGCTTGTTCGGAACCGTAATCGCAATGCTACCGTCCGACAATTCACTTTCAGAAGAAGCAATAAGCTTTGCCGCCGGTATGGCTGAGGAGGGGCGGCGGCGGTACGGCCAAGTATCGGTAGCATGGGAATTAGCGGAATCGGTCCGTCGGACGCTCCTTCTGGGGCCGAGCGGACCGCGTCGCAAGCTGATCGACACCTTGAAGTTCATTGAGGCGCAAGCGCAAAGTGAACTAGGACGCATCGCATCGCTCGAGAAAGCGTCCGAGGTGGCAGACGATCGGCAAAGTTTGCTAGCCGAGCTTACGGCTAACGACAGGCAGCAGCAGACCACGGCTCAGGTCGCCCTGCCTGGCGAACCTCCATTCGCGGATCTCCTGATCCTTTAGGTTCGCTTTGGCGGAACGCTCTAGCAGTTGCTTTGCGATTGCGGCGTTCCATTATCCGTTGAACGGTCACGCCTCGCCAACAGAGCGGCTACGATCTGCTCGCAAAAAAGGGCGGCGAACCGAAGTCCGCCGCCCCATATTGTTACTCTTGTCGTTCAGCAACTATCAGAAGTTGAAGTTGGCTGAAACGAAGAACCGGCGTCCGAGAACGTCGTAGGTGCTTGGGTAAGTATTCGCCTGCTCTTGGTTGTCACCGAGAAGCAGCGTATTGTCGCAGCTTGTCACTACGGTGCCTTCGAACGTCGGCGAGCACGGCAGGGTGTCGAACAGGTTGTTGACGCCGAACGTGACCGTGAACTCTTCCGTCGCTTCGAACGCAAAGGTCAAGTCAATAAGGTCATAGCTATCGATTGTGTCGACTGCGAAACCACCCGTTTCGTCGTCCACTTCACCGAGGTGACGCCACCGAACTGAGGCCGTTACCGGACCGTCGATCAACGACGCACGGCTCGTCCACTTGAACTCCGGCTGGGGTTGACCGCAACGAAGGCCGAAGAATCCGGCGCATTCAAGGGCCTCGGCTCCAGGGAAGGCGTTGAAAGTGTACTTATCCGTCCACGTTCCGAGGAAGCCGAAGTTCAGTCCAGATTCCCCAGTGTCGGTGAACAACGAGAACGGAGCCGTCGTATCATAGCTCACCTCGAGGTCGATACCCGACGTTTCGAACGATGCGATGTTCTGGCCGCCAAGGGGTACTGCAGTATCTACGATGATGACGCCTGCATTGTTACGGATTGTTTGGTTGAAGAACGGCGCACATGCACTCGCTGTCGGATCCTGGACATCGTTGAAGCAGAGTTCCAACGATTGAGCCAAGGAAATCGTCGAAATAGCGTCTTCGATCTCAATGTTGAAGTAGTCCGCCGTGATGACAAGTCCGGGAACGAAGTCAGGCTGCAACGCGACACCGAAAGTGTAGCTAGTGGACGTTTCTTCCTGCAGGTCCGGGTTTCCGCCAAACGTTGCCGGGATCTGAGTATTCAACTGAAGGCCTGGATCGCCAACCGAACCGGCGGGAACTCCATTCGCGATACACAGATCACGCAGCGTTCCGGAAGTGGCGGCCGAGGTCGCGCAGGGGTCTGTAGCAGCCGGGAAGCCGAGCGCCGCACCGCCGAACAGTTCGCCGACGTTTGGTGCGCGAATAGCCCGCTGATACTGACCGCGAAGAAGAACGCCGCTAACCGGTTCGAACTCAACACCGCCGGCATACGTCCAGACACCGCCAACGTTTTCGAGCGAATAGTCGGAGTAGCGACCAGCACCCGTAAGTTCGAGACGCGCGGATCCGAACTCAACAGGAACTATGAGTTCGGCAAACACTTCCCTAACATCGTAGGAACCTTCGGTAGGCTGTCCCGCATTAAAACCGATCACGTCACCCGAAGCGAGTGCGGTGTCCGGAATGAACTGCGACGCCACGCGGCGGTACTCTCCACCGACTGCAAAACCGATCGGATCAGATCCGAAGAGTCCGAAGTCGCCGAATGTTCCAGCGATAGATGCGTTTGCGACTTCTAACGATGAAATATCGCTGTTCTGCGCAAGGATGGAGATATCTTCGACATCTTCCGGCGTCAGTGTGTTCGGACCAAAAATGTTGATCGGGTTATCACTTGTCCCGTCCAAACCAGCCTGGAACAGGCTTGCCGAAATATTGCCTTCCTGAATGTTCGAGTTGCGCGTCCGTGCGAACGAATAATACGCATCGTATTGCAGCGTATCAGTGATCGGACCGGTAACGCCGGCGAGCACGCGGAATGCGCTGCGCTCATCGAGCGAGTTACGCGAACCCGTCTCGACGGTACGACGCTGCAGGAAGAGATTGATGACATCGTCGTCATCTCCTTCCTGCGCTTCGAGCTGCTGAAGCTGTGCAAAGTCACCAGGACTCAGGAACGATTGTACCGAGGAAAGGTCGACATCGAAATCACCCGTGACCGGCGTCGCAGCAAGTTCCTGCTGAACCCGGTTATTCACATATGTGACTTCGGTGTACAGCGAGTGTCCTGCGCCAATTTCGTAATCGGCATAGCCACCGAAGAGGTAACGTTCTTGCGGAATCTGCAAATAGTTGGCGGGAGCGTAGTTATACAGGTCACCTTGGCGGGTGCGGAATTCACCCGCTTCGTCAAAGACCACCGCACCGTTCGCATCAAAATCGGTGCCGGTCGTGTCGGAATCGCCAAAGTAGCGAATGACGCCGCTCGGAAGCGTGGATGAACCGCCCTGTGACAGATCGGGATCGCCGCCGAGTGCGAAATTGGAAAATGCACGATCGCCTTGGAAGACGGAAGAACGATTGAAATACTCACCAAATACGGTTGCGCTACCGCGACCGTCGTCGAACGAAGTACCAAGTGCGCCATGAATTTCGTAGCTAGCGCCATCACCGCGTTCGGTAACTGCGTACTGGCCACCAATTTCGGCACCTTCGACGTTCCGAAGGCGGAAGTTGGTGACACCGGCAATAGCATCCGAACCGTAAACGGCCGAAGCACCGCCCGTTACGACGTCCACCGATTCAATGAGGAAGGATGGAATGGTGTTAAGGTCAACGATCTGTGCCGTATCGAAGAATACCCACCGGCGTCCGTTGACGAGAACAAGGTTACGAGCCGCACCGAGACCGCGAAGGTTAAGGGTGGCCGAACCGTTACCGGGGTTGTTGGAGAACGACGTCGTGCCCGGAACGACCTGCGGCAGAGAGTTGATCACGTTTTCGACGTTTACGGTGCCGGACAGCTGAAACTCTTCAGCATTGACCACGGCAACCGGAGCCGCAGTATCGACGTTGCGCTGCGGAATGCGCGACCCGGTGACGACGATAGGCTCTGCGAAATTAGCATTATCCGCATCAGGAGCAGCTTCCAAGCCTGGCTCCCGCTGCTCTTCGTCGACCTGCGCTTGCGCATACACAGGCGAAGCCATCATGGCCCCCGCCATGACCGTGCTCGTCAGCAGAGCGACTTTGGAAAAATTATACGACATTGCAATCCCCTTTAGACGAGGCGTTGAACGTGACGCCCCCGGAAGAAATTTGTTTCAGACGTAACCCTGAATTTGGCGCATCTACCCAGCAGTTCCGTGCTGTTCAATTGCACAACTGCGGCAGGGCGTCCGTAAGGCAGCTGGTGTGGTAATGGCGTCACAGTTGACTTTGCTACCGGACTCTTTGTCAGTGGAGCCAGTGAGCCTCTTAAGGATATTACAAATGGGCAGATTTCTCCGCCAGCGGGGCATAGCATTTTGCATATCGGCCTTAACCGTCTTTTCAGTAACTGATGTCGCATTTGCGCAGGAAGCTGGCACCTCTACAAAACGATTGGAAACTTTGAACCAATGCCGCGAAATCACTGATGACGGCGCACGGCTTGCATGTTTCGACCGCGAGGTCGAAATCGTTCTGGCCGATCAGGCAAGCGGCGAGATCACGGTTTTGCGCGCCGAGGATATCCGTCAAACACGCCGCAGTCTCTTCGGGTTCAGCACTGCGAAAACCGGCATCTTCGCATCCGACGATGACGTCGACACGAAGCTTCAGTCGCGCATCACCGGACTTCGGCAGATGCAGAGGGATCACTGGGAAGTTACCATAGAAGAAGGAAGCGTTTGGCGCGCGAGAAACACTCCTCGTCGGTTCAAGCCGCGCGTAGGTGACCCGGTCGAACTGGAAGAAGCGGCGCTCGGATCTTACTGGTTGCGTATAAACGGCAAACCCGGAGTGAAAGCGCGCCGCATTGAATGATCCTGCGCTCGAACACAGGGGGTACGCAACAGACCGGCGTAACTACCACAATCAGAAAAAGAACGGCCTTGAGCGACCTTGACACCATCAGGGAAAATCCGGAATGGATGCCCCACCGCCTCGACTTGCAAGAGGGCGAAGTGGAATTCGTGCGATTGCCCCAGTCGCGCTTCGCGGAGGCGGGTTTTCTGTTCGAGTACCGCCCGTCTCATCCCAGCGATACGTTTCGGATCGCCGTCGATAAGCTCGCTGCGTTTTCGGTCCCGCACGCCCCGCTGCATTTCATCTTTCATACCGCTTTCTGCCGGTCGACCCTGTTGTCGCGCGCGCTCAACATTCGTGGGATCGCTATCGGTCTGAGCGAGCCGCCAATCATTGCCGATCTTGCATCGGGTGGAGAAGCGACGAAGGGATTGATACGACCGCTGCTTCATTTGCTGGCTCGCGCCCGGCCGGGCGGCGAAGCAGTCTTCGTAAAACCCACCAATCACGCGAACCGGCTTATACCGCAACTGCTCGATGCTGCGCCGAAAGCTCACGCAATTCTCATGACGAATTCCCTCGATCCGTTCCTGCGCAGCGTGCGTCGGCGCGGCCTTATAGGCCATCGGTGGGGTCGCAAACTATACCTGGAGATGCAAAGCTACGCCGGAATGGATTTCGGCATGCCGCCCGAAGAGACTTTCGCCATGACCGATCTTCAAACGGCAGGTGCGGCTTGGCTGCTCAATCAGCGTTATTTTGACCAGCTTGCTTCCTCGCGCTTTGCCGAACGCCTGAGAGTTTTGAATGGCGACTATTTCAACGACAGCCGAGAAGAGACGATTGCAGCTGTCCTCGACTTTTGTGGGTTGGATATCGGTACCGCGAAGCCCGCTACCGAGATTTTCGCAGCCCACGCCAAAACCGGCGGACCGGTCAGAAAGCAGGCAGACGACCAAATCCTTAACGAGGAAATCGGTCAAGTGCGTCACTGGGTCGATCTGATTGCCGATCAGATAGGAATAACCGTGCCGACTGCGCAAACCTTGCGGTAGTTCATTTCGCCGCTGGGACGGGCGCCGCTGGCCCGCTTCTCGTTGCAAGGGACATCAAACCTATCGAAGCTACTGAGTTTGTGACATTGATGTCACATTAACACTCAAAAGGGTTTCTGATCCGGTCCCGGCATTGCCTGCCCTAGTCGCATCCGGCAATTGAACGAATCTGTAAAGTTTCGTTCGCAACTTGTGGGTTGTGGTTTTCAAAACGTACATGAATGTCGCCGGGTCGCGCCGGCATCTATGGGGACTAAGAATGACAAAAACTTTTCATAACGTTCTTAGCGGCAAAGCAGGGCTGTTTATCGGTGCTGCTATTTCCGCACTTGCGTTTTCTTCGCCGGTTTCGGCGCAAGAGGCAGGGGACAACCCTCCGGACTGCCCTGATCAGAACAATGATGGGCGCTGTGATCCTGAAGAAGCGCTAAGCAACGCGGACACTTCAGCAGATACTCCGGACGCAATCGTTGTTACTGGTTCGCGTATTCGCCGTGACGAATTCTCCACCATCGAGCCGATTACGGTCATCACTGCCGAAGAAATTACCCAAGGCGGTTTTGCTTCCTCGACCGACGCTTTGCAAAGCACCGCTGTCACTGCGGGTGCAGGTCAGATCAACAACTATTACGCCGGATTTGTAACCGACGGTGGTACGGGTGCAAACACGCTGGGTCTGCGGGGCCTCGGCCCGGCTCGTACGCTAGTCCTGTTGAACGGTCGCCGTCTAGCACCTGGGGGTACACGTGGCTCACTGCTCGCAGCCGACCTTAACGTCTTGCCGACCGCCATCGTAGAACGCATCGAGGTGCTTAAAGCTGGCGCGTCGTCCGTTTACGGTTCCGATGCGGTTGCAGGCGTCGTTAACATCATTACCGACGATCAGCTTCGTGGTCTCAATCTAGAATTTCAGACCAATGTCCCGGAAACTGGTGCGGGTGCATCTTACCGCGTAGCAGCTTCGTTCGGGGTTCAGGCTGATCGCCTTAGCCTCATCGGCTCTCTCGAATATTCGAAGCGTCAAGGATATTCTCGTAACGACAACCCCTGGTTCGATTGCCCTATCGCGGGGTTTCTTGATGGCGAAGGAAGCGAATTCGGCTCGGGTGACTATATTGATCCTGCTACTGGCCAGCCGAAGTGTTTCGGCCTCGATAATGGTGGTGTGACAATCAACACTCTTGGTGTATCGACCCGTTCTGCTCCAGACCGTTTGACTGGTGTGATCGGCAGATTTAACCGCCTTGTTCCGGACGCGTCGAACGTCAATGGTCCGACCCCCGGTTTCAGTGGCGTCGATCTAGATACACGTGATACATTCAATCCGGTTCAGGAAGAAGAATACCTTATTACGCCGCGCGAGGTGTATACGGGCTTCTTAACGGGCTCATACGACCTAGACATGTTTGGACAGGCCGAAGTTTATGGTGAACTTCTTGCGACCCGCCGGAAGTCGGAATCAATTCTTTTCCGTCAGCTCGCTCTTGATTACCCAATCTATCTGAATGACGATTTCTCGCCGACAGGCAGAATTAACCCACTCGTACCCGATCAATTCCAAAATTCCGTTATTGCGTTCCCGAACGAGACAACTGGAGACGGTTTCCTCGGTGTGCGTGCTTTCATTGGCTTCGGTAACACAGATGCCAGCCAGACGGTTGATTATGTTCGCGCCGGCGGCGGGCTTCGGGGTGACTTCTTCATTCCCGATTGGCGCTACGATTTTTACGTGGGCAAGTCGTGGAATGACGCAACGTATGAACAGGAGTCTTTCCTGATCGATCGCGTGGCAGCCTCGACCGACGTTGAACTTGACGCAGACGGCAATGTCGTTTGCGCCAGTCGTGCGATCAACCCGAATTGCGTTGCGGCTCCGTTCCTCAATGCTGATACGATCGGCGGCCGGCTACCGCAGGAATTCCGAGACTATATCCTCGCAAATACTATCGGTAATACAGAGTTCCGAGAGACTACATTCGCTGCTGCAATCGATGGTCCGCTGTTTTCTCTCCCGGCTGGTGACGTCCAACTCGCACTTGGTGCTGAATATCGAAAGCAGCGCATCAACGATCAGCCCGACGAGAATTCGGTTAACGGAAACTTGCTCGGTCTGACTGCAGCGACGCCGACAGTGGGTTCGGACAATGTCAAAGAAGTATTCGGCGAAGTGTTCGTTCCTATCCTTTCGGATACTCCAGGCTTCTACAATCTTAACTTCAACGGATCGGTACGCTACACGGACTACGATTCATATGGTAGTGACGTGACCTACAAGGTTGCCGGCGAATGGGAAATTGTTCGGGGCATCGGTCTGCGTGGTAGCTACGGCACATCGTATCGTGCTCCTGCTTTGGCAGAACAGTTCCTTGGATCGACAAGTGGATTTATCGGTTCAGGAAGCGATCCGTGCGACTCTGATAACTTCCCGGCAGATCCATCCGACTACACGCCCACGGAACAGACCACGGCTGCAAACTGTGCATCTGTCGGGATCGACGTTGCGGACTTCGTTCAGACCAGCGGCATCACGGTTCTGCGCCGAGGCGGTGCGGAAACCGGTTTAGCAGCCGAAACCTCAACGAACTGGTCAGTTGGTGCAGTCGTGCGGCCGCCCCTCCCGCAGTCTATCGGTACGCTTTCGCTGGCTCTCGATTATTTTGACATAAAAGTCGAAAATGGAGTTGCGGACTTGGCCGGGGGCACGATCTTGAACCGTTGTTATCAAGACACAAACTTCGACCCGAATGCTGGTTTCTGCCGCTTTGTCGATCGTAACGCAAACGACCAACTCGAAGTAACAAGTAGCTTTGTAAACTTGGCTGAAGACATCGTAAAAGGCTATGAGTTTAATGGTCGCTTCGCCAGCGATATCGGTCCGGGTCGTTTTGTTCTCAATGCGAATGTGACGAAGTACACTGAACAGTCTACGCGTCTTTTCCCCGAGGAGTTTCTCGACGATGCGAATGGTATCGTAACGTCGCCGGATTGGGTCGGTAATTTCGACGCTACCTACGCGTTCGATAATATTACTCTGCGCTACGGTCTTGATTGGACCGATGGAGACCGTGAAAAGACGTACCGCTTCTTCGCCTTTGACAATTTGACGGGTGAAGTTGACGAAGAACTCGTCCAGGATTTCAAGGACATCTACCTCCTCGAAGTAGATGACTACTTCCTGCACAATGCGTCGGTTCAGGTCGGTGTTGAGGACTTCGAGTTTACCTTCGGCGTTCGCAACCTCTTCAACACACGGCCCCCACGTATTTCGGCTGTTGGGTTCAGCAGCGTCGGCAACGCGCCGCTGTATTCGGGCTATGACTATGCAGGCCGTACGTTCTTCGCGAACGCTGCATTCAAGTTCTAACTCAAAACTGTCACTCGAATAGAAAGGCCCCGGGAAACCGGGGCCTTTTTTGTATCTGCGTACGTGGGGTAAGCCGTCAAACCACCGTCATCTCCAGCGCGCCGTCGCCTTCGTCGATGCGCACGGTGCTGCCGTCGGGCACTCCGCCCTGAAGCAGTTTCTCTGCTAGGGGGTCTTGCAGGTACCGCTGCACTGCGCGTTTCAGCGGCCGGGCGCCGTAGACGGGATCGTAGCCGACCCGGCCCAGCCACTTCAGCGCGCCGTCGGTCAGGTCGAGCGTGATCTTGCGGTCTTTAAGCAGCTTCTGCACCCTCCCGACCTGAATTTCCACGATCGGTGCCATATGCTCCTGCGCCAGACGGTGGAACAAGATGATCTCGTCCAGACGGTTGAGGAACTCGGGCCGGAAGTGTCCGCGCACCACGTCCATCACTTGCGGCTCGACTTCCTCGACGCCTTGTTCGTCGGTCATGTTGGCGAGGAACTGGCTGCCCAAGTTCGACGTCAGAATGATGAGCGTGTTGGAGAAGTCGACCACCCTGCCCTGCCCGTCCGTCAACCGGCCGTCGTCCAGCACCTGCAGCAACACGTTGAACACGTCGCTGTGCGCCTTCTCCACCTCATCGAACAGGACGACCTGATAGGGGCGCCGGCGTACGGCTTCGGTCAGGACCCCGCCCTCTTCGTAGCCTACGTAGCCCGGAGGCGCACCGATCAGCCGCGCGACCGCGTGCTTTTCCATGAATTCGCTCATGTCGATGCGGACCATCGCGGAATCGTCGTCGAACAGGAATGCGGCAAGCGCCTTCGTTAGTTCGGTTTTGCCGACGCCGGTTGGGCCGAGAAAAAGGAAGCTGCCGAGCGGGCGGTTCGGGTCCTGAAGGCCGGCACGCGCACGCCGTACCGCTTTCGACACGGCCTCGACCGCCTGTGTCTGCCCGATGACGCGCTTCGCCAGCACGTTCTCCATGTCGAGCAGCTTCTCGCGCTCGCCTTCCAGCATCTTGTCGACCGGAATGCCGGTCCAGCGGGAAACGACACCGGCGATATCTTCCTCGGTAACCTCTTCGCGCAGCATCGCGTTTTCCGTCTGCGTTTCGGCAGATGCGATGGCGCGTTCCAGTTCGGGTATCCGGCCGTAGGAAAGCTCTCCGGCTTTCGCGAGGTTGCCTTCGCGTTGTGCCTGTTCGAGTTCGATCCGTGCCTGGTCCAGTTGTTCCTTCAGCTTGCCTTCCGCCTGAATCTTGTCGCGCTCGTTCTGCCAACGCGTGGTTAGTTCGGTCGACTGCTGTTCGAGATTGCCCAGTTCTTCGCGCAAGGTGGCGAGCCGGTCCTTGCTCGCGCTATCGCTTTCCTTCTCGAGCGCCGACTCTTCGATCTTGAGCTGGATGATCCGGCGGTCGAGTTGTTCGATTTCTTCCGGCTTGCTTTCGACCTCCATGCGAATGCGCGAGGCCGCTTCGTCCATCAGGTCGATCGCCTTGTCCGGCAGAAAGCGGTTCTGGATGTAGCGGTTGGAAAACTGCGCCGCGGCGACGATCGCGCCATCGGTGATGCGCACGCCGTGGTGGAGTTCGTACTTGTCCTTGATCCCGCGAAGGATGGATATGGTGTCCTCGACGCTGGGTTCGTCAATATAGACGGGCTGGAAGCGCCGTTGCAGAGCCGGGTCCTTCTCGACATACTTCTGGTATTCATCGAGCGTGGTCGCGCCGATGCAGTGGAGTTCGCCGCGCGACAGAGCGGGTTTGAGCAAATTACCCGCATCCATGCTGCCTTCGCTTGCACCTGCTCCGATCAGCGTATGCATCTCGTCGATGAACAGGATGATCTGGCCTTCCGCGCCTTTCACCTCGTCGAGCACAGCCTTTAGCCGCTCCTCGAATTCGCCGCGGTACTTGGCGCCCGCGATGAGCGCGCCCAGATCGAGAGCCATCAGCGTGCGCCCCTTGAGGCTGTCCGGCACGTCGCCATTGGCGATCCGCAAAGCGAGACCCTCCGCGATCGCGGTCTTGCCGGTGCCGGGCTCGCCGATGAGGGCAGGATTGTTCTTGGTCCGGCGGGCAAGGATCTGCACCGTACGGCGGATTTCCTCGTCGCGTCCGATCACGGGATCGAGCTTTCCGTCGCGCGCCGCCTGCGTCAGGTCGCGCGCGTATTTCTTCATGGCGTCGTAGGCATCTTCCGCACCGGCGCTGTCCGCCGTGCGTCCGCCGCGCAGTTCGGTTATCGCTGCCTCGAGCTTCTTCGGATCGAGACCCGCACCGGTCAGCGCCTTACCTGCCGCCGTGGTGCTGGCGAGCGCGAGCGCAAGCAGCAGCCGTTCCACCGTCACGTAGCTGTCGCCCGATTTCTCGGCAATCTGCTCCGCCTGGTCGAGTACGCGCACCGCGTCGTTATCGAGACCCGGCGTCGACTGGGCACCGCTTCCCGAGACCGCTGCGATTTTCGCAAGTTCGCCGTCAACAGCTGCTACCGCCGTTTGCGGATTGCCGCCTGCGCGCTGGATCAAGCCGGCCGCCATGCCTTCCTTGTCTTCGAGCAGCGCCTTCGCGAGGTGAAGCGGCGTAATCCGCTGATGGTTCATGCGAATGGCGACCGTCTGCGCGGATTGCAGAAACCCCTTGGCGCGATCGGTGAATTTCTCGAGATTCATATAACGTCCCTCACGTCATTTTGCGGCGACCTGCGAACGCAGGCGAAGTGTGTTAGCGTCATATGGGGGTAGATACCCCCAATTCCAGTACGCTCGCATGGGCATAATCCGCGCCTCCGTCAGGCCGTTCCCGCTACCTCTTCACCATGCGGCTCAAAGCCGCTACGCCTGCAACTGAGAAGGGATCGTCTATGCGGAAATGGTTGGGCCGAGCGGGGCTTTTGCTGCTCGGGGTGGTGCTGACGGCGTTCGTCGTTCTGGCGAGCTGGGAGCCGTTCTTCGCCGAGCAGAGCACTGGGGGCCAGGCCTCGCGGACCTACACCGCTCAGATTACGCGGGACGAATTTGGTGTGCCGCATATCTACGGCGAAACCGATGCGGACGTGGCTTACGGTGTTGCGATCGCGCATGCAGAAGACGACTTCGCAACCTTGCAGGATGTCGTCGCCATGTCGCGCGGCCGCTACGGCGCGATTGCCGGGCCGGAAGGTGCGCAGGTCGATTACGTCTATCACCTGCTCGATGCCCGCGGCACGGCGGAGCGCGAATATCCGAAGCAACCCGCCGATACACGCGCTTTGTTCGAAGCCTACGCCGCCGGCCTCAATCAATATGCAGCTGCCAATCCGGGCGAACTCAAGCTGGCGCGCCTCTTTCCGATTAGCGGCGTCGACGTAGCCGCCGGGTTCGCGCTGCGACAGCCGTTCTTTTTCGGCCTCAATCAGGTGATCGAGCCGCTGGTAGCGGGCGAACCGCTACGCCCCGAGCAAGGCCCGCCGATCCCGGGTTTTGCTACAGGGCAAGACAACGCGGCCGAGCCGAAAGTCCGCACAAGCCGCGTGTCGCACCGGACTTCGCGCGCTCTGCCCCTTGCGATGGGGGAAGACGGCGCCATGTCCGGGTCCAACGCCTTTGCCATTGCACCCGAGAAGTCCGGCGGACCGACGATCCTCGTGTCGAATGCGCACCAGCCGTGGCGGGGCGGGGTGGCCTGGTACGAACTTGTCGTCGAGAGCGGCGAAGGATGGCATTACGCAGGCGCGAACTTCCCTGGCAGCCCCTACCCCTTCCTCGGCCATAACGAGGTGCTGGGCTGGACCAATACCGTGAACACGCCGGACATGGTCGACGTCTACAAGCTCGTCGTGAACGAGGCGGGGACGCAGTACCGGCTCGACGGCGAATGGCGCGACCTCGAAGCGAACACCGTGACCCTGCCGGTCAGGCTCGGCCCGATTACCCTGCCCGTACGTCAGACGGTCTACCGCAGCGCCCACGGTCCCGTGATCCGCAACGACGAGGGCTATTTCGCCTTCCGTTACGGCGGGATGGGCAATCTGGATACGCTCGACGCCTATTACCGGCTGAACAAGGCACAGAACCTCGCCGAATGGGAGCGGGTGCTGGCGCGGATGGACATCCCGTCGACAAATTTCATCTACGGCGATGCGGCGGGCAACATTGCCTATGTCTACAACGCCGCCATTCCCGACCGCACGGCGCAGGCCGACTGGCGCGGCATCCTGCCGGGCGACGACAGCGCGCTTATCTGGGAGGGACCGGTGGGCTACGAGGCACTGCCGCGCTACGTCAATCCTGCGAGCGGGTGGCTGATGAACGCCAACAACACGCCGTTTGTCGCCGCGGGTGAAGGCAGCGACCTGCCCGCATCGAGTGTGCCGCCCGAAATGGGCGTCGAACTCAAGATGACCAACCGCGCCCGCCGCGCCTGGAAACTGATGAACGAGGCGGAACAGATAGACCGCGCCACGCTTGCAGCAATCAAATACGACACCGGCTACGAACGCTCCGGCTATATCGCCGACATGCTCGATGAGGTCGCGGCCCTCGACGTGTCGGACGACGAGCGCCTTCTCGCGGCCCAGCGTCTGCTCGCCGGATGGGACCTTAGCGCCGACAATATCGGCCGCGGCGATGCGCTTGCCCTGCTGATGATCCGGCCGTTCATGTCGTCGAGCTATCAAAACAACGAATGGCCCGACGCGCGCGAGGAACTGGAACGGTCCGTCGACCATCTGATGCGGCATTTTGGACGGCTCGACCCGCCGATGGGCGAGCTGCTGCGCTTGCGGCAAGGTCCAGGTCCCTACGCGGTCGACCTGCCGCTCGACGGCGGATCCGACACGCTGCGCGCCTCGACCCTGTGGGATGTGGCGGACGACGGCCGTCTGGCCGTGCGCCACGGCGACAGTTTCATCCAGTGGACCGAATGGGCCGAGGGCGAACGCGTCGATTCGCGGTCCATCATGCCGTTCGGTGCGGCCTCGACGCGGCCACAGAGTCCGCATTTCACAGACCAGTCTACGCTGTTTATCCAGCACAGCTTGAAACCGGTACACTTCTGGCGCGATGAGATTGCGGCAAACGCCGTATCGCGAAAAACGGTGACGAACGCCCCGCCGGGCCATACTGCAAGACGATAACGACACGAAGGGACGCATTATGAGAATTAAGGCAATCAGTGCGAGCACGCTCGCCATGGCGCTCGCCGCGTGCGCGGCGCAAACGAACGAGCCGATGAGCGTATCGCAGCCGGCGCAAACCGCTGCCGCATCGACCGAGCCTGCATCTCTCGAAAGCCTGATTTCAGAAGTCTCGATCCCCTACGAGCAATTTGAGCTCGCCAACGGCCTCGACGTGATTGTTCATACCGACCGCAAGGCGCCGATCGTAGGCGTTGCCGTGTGGTACAACGTGGGATCGAAGGACGAGCCCAAAGGCCAGACCGGCTTTGCCCACCTGTTCGAGCACCTCATGTTCAACGGCAGCGAGAATGCACAGGGCGACTACTTCCAATATCTGCAGGAGATGGGTGCGACCGACTACAACGGTACGACCAACTTCGACCGCACCAACTACTTCCAGACCGTGCCCACCGGCGCGCTGGAACGTGCGCTCTGGCTCGAAAGCGACCGGATGGGCTATCTGCTCGGAGCAGTCACGCAGGAGAAGCTCAATAACCAGCGGGGCGTCGTCCAGAACGAAAAGCGGCAGGGGGACAACCAGCCGGGCGGCCTCGTGTTCTACGAGATCATCGACGTGCTGATCCCCGACGGGCATCCTTACGATCACACGCCGATTGGGTCGATGGCTGATCTGGACGCGGCTTCCATGGAAACCGTGCGCAACTGGTTCCGCGACAACTACGGCCCGAACAACGCCACGCTCGTACTCGCTGGCGATATCTCGCCCGCGGAGGCCCGCCCGCTCGTCGAGAAGTACTTTGGCCCCATCGCGCGCGGGCCAGTCAACGAGCCGGCGCAGGCAACCGTGCCCGAACTCACCGAAGATGTCCGCCGCGTCATGCGCGACCAGGTCGCCGCGACCGACATCACGCGCTACTGGACTGCACCGGGCATCACCGACCGCGACCTGACCGCGCTTCAGGTCGGTGCGCAAATCCTCGGCGGACTCTCCTCCAGCCGCCTCGACAACGCGCTCGTCCGCGACGAGCAGATCGCCGTCAGCGTTTCGGCCGGCAACTACGCCTTCCAGCGGATGGGCATCCTTTCCGTAGGCGCGACGGCCAAGCCGGGCGTCGACCCCGCTACGGTCGAGCAGCGTCTTGACGAGATCGTCGCCGAATTCATCGCTGAAGGTCCGACCGAAGACGAGGTACGCCGCGCCGCGACCGAAACCGTCGCCTCCACCATACGCGGGCTCGAACAGGTCGGCGGCTTTGGCGGCAAGGCGGTAACGCTCGCATCGGGCGAAGTGCTCGCTGGCGATCCGGACTTCTACGCGACGCAGCTCGAAACGCTCGCCACGCTTACCCCACAGGAAGTTCAGGCCGCCATGGCGAAATGGCTTACCCGCCCCGGTCTGACGCTGCAGCTCGAACCGGGCGAACGCAGCGGTGAATACGTGGAAGCTGCCTCCGTCGCAGCCGATATGGATGATGGTGATACGGGTAGCACAAGCAACACCGTCACGGTTACCGAGCGCCGCGACCCGCCGGCATTCGACGAACTGGCCTCGCTCGATTTTCCGGACGTAACGAACACGACGCTGTCGAACGGTATTCGCGTGCATTACGCGCAGCGTGACGCCGTACCGGTAACGCGGGTTGCCGTGTCGTTCGATGCGGGCTCCGCCGCCGATCCGGCTAGCAAGCGCGGCCTCGAGGGATTGGCGCTCAACCTGTTCGACGAAGGCACGCTCACGAAGTCTTCGCGCGAACTTGCCGAGGCGAAGGAGCGGCTTGGCGCCAACATCTCGGTTGGCGGCGGCGTGGATCGTTCGTCCTTCACACTGTCGGCCCTGACCCCGAACCTCGCGCCGTCGGTCGAACTGCTGGCGGATGTCGTTCGCAATCCAGCCTTCGCTCCGGCTGAAATCGAGCGCGTTCGCGCGCAGACCATCACCGGAATCGAGCAAGCGATGCGGACGCCCTCGTCCATCGCGCAGCGAGCGCTCCTGCCGATCGTTTATGGAGAGAACAGCCCCTACGCCGATACCGGCAGCGGGACCGTCGAATCGGTTAGCGGCATCACCCGTACCGACCTCACTGGGTTTCAGCAGCGCTGGATCAGGCCGGACAATGCCGAAATCTTCGTCGTGTCCGATCGCCCGCTAGCCGAACTGACCCCGGCTCTCGAAGCGGCGTTCGGAGACTGGCAGGCACCGGCCGTAGCGAAGGGAACGAAGAACTTCGCTTCCACCAGCAACCGCACGGTCGAGCCGCGCGTCGTCCTCATCAATCGGCCGAACTCGCCGCAAAGCTATATCTATGGCGGCCTGCTCACCGAAGCGCGTGCGCAGGATGCCGGGATCGTCGATCTTCTCAATGCCAACAACGCGCTCGGCGGAAACTTCCTCGCCCGGCTCAACATGAACCTGCGCGAGACGAAAGGCTGGAGCTACGGCGTACGGGGTGGACCGGAGCTTCGCGAAGAGGCAGTCGCGTACACCATCGCCGCTCCGGTACAGGCCGACCGCACCGGCGACGCTCTGGCCGAACTGCGCCGCGAAGTCGGTGACTTCGTATCGACCCGCGGAGTGACGGAGGAGGAACTGACCCGGATCGTCGCGAACGAAATCCTCGAATTGCCGGGGCAGTTCGAAACCTCCGGCGCGGTCCTGGCAGCGATGCAGAACAACGCGCTCTACGACAGGCCGGCGAATTATTACGAAACGCTGGCCGATACCTACCGCGCGCAGACGCGGGAAAGCCTCGATGCTGCGGCACGGGCGGCAATCGATCCCGACCAGTTCGTCTGGGTGGTCGTCGGCGATGCTGAAAAGGTCGCACCGCAACTCGAACAGCTTGGCCTTCCGATCGAACGGCGGGAAATGAACTGACGCATTCGCCCGCCCCCTTCTCTCTCGGGAACGGGCGCGGGCGGCCACTTGTTGACATATATGTAAGCAGCGGCGAAATCCGCGCCATCCACTTTGCACATGAGGAGAATTTGAATGTCAGTTGCAGGAACCTACGATACCGTCGTCAAGAGCCCGATGGGCGACCAGAAGGGAACTTTCACCGTCGTTCCGGGTGATGACGGCAACACCTTCACCGGCTCGATGGCTGGCGGCATGGGTTCGATGGACGTGGAAAACGGCACGATCTCCGGCGATACGCTGAAGTGGAAGATGAACATGACCGTCCCGATGCCGATGACGCTCGATTGCGAGGCGACGGTGAACGGCGATCAGATGACCGGTAACGTCAATGCCGGTGCGTTCGGCGCAATGCCGCTGACAGGCGAACGCCAGGGCTGATTTGAGAACTTACAAAAGAAAAGGCCCGTCGGAGCGATCCGGCGGGCCTTTTTTGTTCGGTCGTGCGTCCGGCTTAGCGGACGATATCCATTTCCGCGATCAGCTTGTCCGCGCCGTCGACCTTGTCCATGACCCACAGCATGTAGCGCGTATCGACGTGGATCGTGCGCGTAGTGCGCGGGTCGAAGTCCCAGTCGGAGTTCACGCTTTCGAACGTACCGTCGAACAGCAGACCGACCAGTTCGGCACGCGCGTTCAGCGTAGCCGAGCCGCTGTTCCCACCCGTCGAATCGAGGTCGGAGAGGAAGTTCACCGGAACCGTCCCGATGCTGTCGAGTGCGTAAGGTCCGTAGTCTTTCTCCCGGATTTCCGTGATCTGGCGTTCGGGCGCATTGAAGGGTTCCTCGCCCGTATCCTTCTCCAGTATCCCTTCTAGCGTCGTAAAGGGCGTGTAGATGAGGCCGTCCTTGGGCGATCCGCCCAGCACCGTGCCGTAAGTCACGCGCAAGGTGGAGTTCGCGTCCGGATAGGTCAGCGTTCCCTGCTCGCGCTGCCATTCGGTGATGGCTTTCATATATGCGGGACGCAGCGCCTGCGCACGGCCGGAGCGTTCCTTCTCCTCGTCCTCCAACGACATGTCGTAGTCGTAGAGCGCGACGGCAAGCTTGATGAACGGATCGTCGCTGTTCTCGAACGTCGTCGGGTCCGCTTCCATCAATGCAAGCCGCCGTTCGGCATCATTCAGCGTCGTGCCGGCATAGTAGCTGTCGAGCTTCGCAGACAGCGCCGCTCGGTCCATATCGCCTGTCAGGCCAAGCGCCTGGTCGAACACCCCGACGCGGTTCTCCGCTGGCTCCTTCAGGTAACTGTCGAGGAACAGCAGCCACTGCGCCTTGTCGACACCCGCATCGTAGCGCCGGTCGATCGCCTGAAGCCCCTGTCGGAAGAACGCCATATCGCGTTCCTGAAAACCCGGTTCGCGCTCAGCATCGGCCTTCTGCCGTTCTTTCGAAAGGCGGTACAGGCGCTGCGCCGTCGACAGCATCGTCGGGCGCGTGGCGAAGCCGTACCAGAACTCCTTACGCGCGGCCGCAGCGCTTTCTTCGGACAAGGCCTGCAGCCCGGCAATCGCTCTGCCATAAGACGCGCGCGAACGGTCCGCGGCGATCCACGCCGCAAGCGCCTCTTCACGCTCGCGGCGGCGATCGACCAGCCCCACGCGCCGTGCCCCTTCGAGCTGTCCGCGCGTATTCTTCTCGAAATTGTTGAGACCGGCGAGCAGCGATTCGTATTTCACACGCTCGTCCGAGCCCTCCGGAGCGGCCGTTTCGATCGTGTCGATCCAATCGTTCAGCAGCGTAACGTAGGTCGGATAGGACCAGTCGAAGGTGTTGCGCACCTCGCTCAGTGTTGCGTAGCGCGAGGTCGACCCGGGGTAGCCCGCAGCCATCACGAAGTCGCCTGCCTCAAGGCCGGCAGCGCTTACCTTCAGGTGATGCTCGGGCTCGTAAGGCACGTTCGCTTCGCTGAAGTCCGCAGCCGAGCCGTCGGGCGCGACATAGGCGCGGTAGAACGCGAAGTCGCCCGTGTGGCGCGGCCACATCCAATTGTCGACGTCGCCGCCGTATTTACCAATCGAGTCGGCAGGAGCGTAGACAAGCCGCACGTCGCGTACTTCGAGGCGCTTGATAAGCGTATATTCCGCTCCGCCGTAGAAGCTCGCCACCTGGCAGCGGTAGCCGGCGTCCTGCTCGCATTCGGCGGTGATGTCCTTCATCCGCTGTTCGAGCGTGTCGTAACGTTCGCGCGCGGACATGGCATCGACGCCCTCGCGCATCCGGTCCGTCACGTCTTCGATCTTCGTCGTGACGTAAATGCGCGAGCCGGGTGCGGCCGGAAGTTCGTCGCCTACGTTCTGCGCGAGGAAGCCGTTCTCGAGGTAGTTGTTCTCTGCGGTCGAGTTGAACTGGACCGAACCGCGGGCACAGTGGTGGTTGGTGACGACAAGTCCCTGGGGCGACACGAAACTCGCAGAACAGCCGCCCAGCGACACGATCGCGCCCATCGGGAAGCCAGTCAGGTCGGAAAGCTGGTCCGGATCGATCTCAAGACCCGTAGCTTCGAGATCCTCAGCGATTTCCGGCAACTGCCGCGGCGTGAACATCCCCTCTTTGGCGGCAAGTGGCGATGCGGCCACCGTCGCGAGCATGAACGATGTAAGCAAATTCTTGCGCATTGTTGCGAACCCTTTGTTGTGACGGTTGCTCCGCTGATGCGGACGGCCGGTTATTGCGGCGACGGACCGAGCTTTGCCTTCAGCAGTTCGTTCACGACCTGCGGATTGGCCTTGCCCTGCATCGCTTTCATCGTGTGTCCGACGAAGAAACCGAACAGTTTGTCCTTACCCGACCGGTACTGCTCCACCTTGTCCTGGTTGGCCGCGAGCACCTTGTCGATCTCCGCTTCGATCGCGCCGGTATCCGACTGCTGCTTCAGCCCCTCGGTATCGGCGATCTCTGCCGGATCGCGGCCGGTCTTCAGTACGATCTCATAGATTTCCTTAGCCTGACCGCCCGAAATCTCACCGCTGTCGGCCATTTCGAGGATCGCGGCATTGGCGCTTGCCGTATTGTGTTCGAGCTTCGCTTCCTCGCCCAGCGACTTGATGACGCCCGGCGCGACGGACAAGGTCCAGTTCGCGACCTGCGTGGCGACCGCGGCCCCGCTCTTGCCCAGCCGCTTTGCAGTTTCCGCAAGTAGCGTTTCGAACCGCGCAAAAGTTTCCACTTCCGCAGTCAGGACAGCGGCGTTGTAATCCGTCAGGCCCAGCTCGCCGGTGTAGCGCGCCCGCTTCGCGTCGGGAAGTTCGGGCAGCGACGCGCGGCATTCCTCAAGGAAGGACTCTTCGAGTTCGAGCGGCAGCAGATCGGGATCGGGGAAATAGCGATAGTCGTGCGCGTCCTCTTTCGAGCGCATCGATCGCGTCTCGTTCCGGTCGGGATCGTAGAGCCGCGTTTCCTGCACAACCGTTCCGCCATCCTCGATCAATTCGATCTGGCGGCGCGCCTCGCCTTCGATGACCGCCATGACGAATCGAACGGAATTGACGTTCTTCGTCTCCGTACGCGTGCCGAATTCTTCGCCCGGTTTGCGAACCGAGACGTTGACGTCCGCCCGCATCGAGCCCTGTTCCATATTCCCGTCGCAGCTGCCCACGTAGCGCAGGATGCTGCGCAGCTTGCGGACATAAGCACCGGCTTCGGCGGGCGAGCGCATGTCGGGCTTGCTGACGATTTCCATCAGCGCCACGCCGCAGCGGTTTAGATCGACGTAGCTCATCGTGGGGTGCTGATCATGCATCAGCTTGCCCGCATCCTGCTCGATATGAATGCGTTCGATCCCGATGACCTTGTCTTCGGGAATGCCGGCCTTCTCGTCCGCCTCGAGCAGGATCTGTCCCTCGCCCACGATCGGATGGTAAAGCTGGCTGATCTGATAGCCCTGCGGCAAGTCGGCGTAGAAGTAGTTCTTCCGATCGAAGCGCGAGTAGCGATTGATCTCCGCCTCGATCGCCATGCCGGTACGCACCGCCTGACGAATGCACTCGCGGTTGGGCACCGGCAACATTCCGGGCATTGCGGCGTCGATCAGGCTGACCTGTGTGTTCGGCTCGGCCCCGAATTCGGTCGCGGCGGAAGAGAACAGCTTGGACTGGCTGGTGACCTGCGCGTGGACCTCGAGGCCGATCACGACCTCCCATTCGCCCGTCGCGCCCTGGATGCGGTAGTTGTTGCTCATTCGGTCAGCCTTGCTGCGAGGCGCACCGAATTGCAAGACGGTTGGCGTTGTAAGAAAACGTAGACCAGCGAACCGATTGCGACGAATGGAATACTGTGCGAGCAAGTGTTTTATGATGTCCAAAAGTATCTGGCCAATAACTTCACGTCTCTCGCAGCGAATTCGGCACCGTTCGATAGAGGAAGTTGCCAGCAAGGTCGTGACGTTTGACGAAGGCCGAAATTGGAACGCGCGCCCCCTTGTCCACCTACCTGGTGAACTGGATAAGATTACCGGGCATCATCCAGACTCGACACCCGCCAGGAACATAGCGTTGATTGATTGCAACGGTGTTCGACAAGGAGCGTCAAAAGCTTATTTACTTAAAGACGCGCTCGTGGCGGATGGCACGATCTTGACCAAGTCATATGTTCAATATGTTCGAGATCAAAGTCGGCGGTGGTTTTTGCCACGTATCAGCAAATACCATGGCGAAGCGGCGCTAGTGTCTACCGAAGTATCAGAGCGCTATTTCGGGCATTGGTTGCACGACCAATTGCCTTTGGAAATATTGGTACACGAGCAAGGCCATGTGCCAATTTCGGTTGCGGGCACCATTCGCCCGAGCGAACTCGGTTACCGCACGCTATCAAAGTTAGCTTGCGAGAAAACTGAGTTGATGGAAATCGAGAATTTATGGGTTCATCGCGACTTCGAAGTGACATCAGACCGAATGCGGCGGCTCGAATTATTACGGAACAGGCTACGGACGGCAAAGCCAGCGCAAAAACATAGTGCAGATATTGTTTTTTTGAAACGAGGGCCGAACGCTGTTGGTCGCTCTTTGATCGATGAAGACAGGATCAGTTCGGAACTGGAAAGGCATGGTGTTAGAACGATTCTGCCTGAAGCGATGCAGCCTGATGAAATCGTGGACGCGTTGAAGAACGCGAAGATAGCTATCGGAGCAGAAGGATCCGCGTTTGCGCATGCGATTTGCGCTCTTCCTTCCGGTGCAAGTATCCTGACGTTGTTGGGGCCAAACCAGTTCAATCTTCATTGGCGCTTATATTGCGAAGCGTTAAATCTAGAGTACGGAATTATCGTTGGCGAAACTACAGGCACCGACAGTTTTTCGGTAAATACAGACACAATCATGAGAACGATTGATTTGCTGAATCAGAAATTGAGATGATGGCAACACGCCCGTAAATTTCCGAACGACAGGATATCTAAAGTTGACTTGATTAAAACGTATCTACGGTCAACCAAAATCCTTCGTTTTGCCACTCCGCTTTTCAGAATACGGGTTGATCATTCAAATTTCGGTACAGTACTTAAACAGATAACCCTTTCTTCTAACTACGGCGCTGATACGTACAGTTACGTGAGGAAAGAAACGTTACCACCAGCGCTCCGGCTTAGCCGTAAATCCGGCTCGCTGTTCGATCGCGAGGCCGGCGTTCATCACGCCCTGCTCGTCGAACGGTTTGCCGACAATCTGGAGGCCCAGCGGCAGGCCGTCTCCGTTCAGCATCGCGGGTACGCTCATTGCCGGGAGGCCGGCCAGCGACGCGGGCACGGCGAAAACGTCGTTCAGATACATCGCGAGCGGATTATCAGACTGCGCTCCGGGCGAGAAAGCTGCGGTCGGCGTAGTCGGCGCGAGGATCACGTCGCACTCGTTCCAGACCTGCTCGAAGTCGCGCGCTACCAGTGCACGCACCTTCTGCGCCTGGTTGTAATAGGCGTCGTAGAAGCCGGCCGAAAGCACGTATGTCCCGATCAGGATACGCCGCTTGACCTCGTCGCCGAACCCTTCGCTACGGGTTGCGGCATACATGTCCTGAAGGCCCGCGCCCTCCGGCAGGTCGCGGAGACCGTAGCGCACGCCGTCGTAGCGTGCGAGGTTGGACGATGCCTCCGCAGGTGCGATGATGTAATAGGCAGGCAGCGCGTATTTCGTATGCGGCAATGAGACGTCGACGATCTCCGCGCCCGCATCGCGCAGCCACTCCTTGCCGCGTTCCCAGCTGTCCAGAATTTCGGGATCGGTCCCGTCCATCCGGTATTCTCGCGGAATGCCGACCTTCTTGCCGCGTAGGTCGGCATCAAGCGCACTCGCCCAGTCGGGCACAGGCAAATCGAGCGAGGTTGAATCCTTCGGATCGAAGCCGGCCATCGCGCGGAGCATGATCGCGCAGTCCTCGACGCTGCGGGCCATCGGTCCGGCCTGATCGAGGCTGCTGGCGAAAGCGACGACGCCACAGCGCGAGCAGCGGCCGTAGGTCGGTTTTACGCCCACGATGCCGGTAAAGGCTGCAGGCTGGCGAATTGAGCCGCCGGTGTCCGTACCGGTTGCCGCAGGGCAGATGCGCGCTGCAACAGAGGCGCTCGATCCGCCGGACGAGCCGCCGGCCACGAAGTCCGCGTTGCTGCCGGTCTTCCGCCAGGGCGAGGTGACGTTGCCGAAATAGCTCGTCTCGTTGGAGCTGCCCATCGCGAACTGGTCAAGATTGAGCTTGCCGAGCATCCCTGCACCCGCATCCCACAGCTTTTGCGACACGGTGCTTTCGTATTGGGGCACGAACCCTTCGAGGATATGGCTTGCCGCCGTCGTCTGCACGCCCTTGGTGCAGAACAGGTCCTTCATGCCGATCGGAACGCCGGCCATCGGCCCGAGGTCCTTACCCGAAGCACGAGCATCATCGACCGCATCTGCCGCTTCCAGCGCCTTCTCGGGCGTGGCGACAATGAAGGCATTGAGCGAAGCGGCCTGTTCGACCGCCGCGTTGAAGGCCTCGGCAATCTCGCGCGCGGTGAAATCGCCGCTTGCAACGCCGTCGCGGATTTCGCGGACGCCGAGCTGCGTAAGTTCGTCTGCGTTCTTCGGCATCATTCAATCACCTTGGGCACGCCGAAAAAGCCGTGTTCGGCAACGGGCGCGTTCGCGAGGATGTCTTCACGCCGATCGCCGCCGGTCTTCGGATCGGCGTTCACCTCGTCTTCGCGCAGGCGCAGCGTGTTGGGGATCACCGCGGTCATCGGCTCGACTGCGCTGGTATCGACTTCGCCTAGCTGCTCGATCCAGCCGAGGATGTTGTTGAGTTCGGGAACCATGCGCTCGAGCGCGGCATCGTCCATCTCGATCCGCGCAAGACTCGCGATCTTCGCGACGGTGGGTTTATCGACTGACATGGCTGTGCGCGTTAGCGAGCGGGCGGGCGCGCTTCAAGCGGGAGTTGTGGCTTAAAGAGTCTATTTGAAGGGCTGACTGGCAGGTTCTCCATTCACGAATACTTGAACACCTGTAAACGGTCGTAGTTCGACCACACCATCGGCGCTTGGTGCGCGTCCGAGTTCTTCATGCTCGTGAACGAGAGCGCCATCGACTATGCGTTGTGTGATAGCCTTTGCACTTTTCGGCTTGACCAGCAGCAGGTGCGGATTGGTTCCATATTCTGAGGTCGTCATAACTGCAATCAAACGCCCTTGCCGAACTTCCCCCAAATTGATTACTCGACACCCTTCCCGGCACAATATGATCTCATCGCGCAAATGTGCCCTGATGGCGTCCGCAGTTTGTTCGTCAAACCTAGACAGATCAGGCTTATATGAAATTTGGCGGCGCTCGTTCATTGATGTCGTCCCGTATGGACGGTTCCGCATGGCAACGGTATCACTTGCCAAGCTGGCAACTTTTCCGTTCCCAACCTTTGCCAGCCTCTCCAGCGCCCGCCGTCCGGCATCGCCGAAGTCCCAGCGTAGCGCGGCATAGTCGAAATCCTCTACGCTCACCTTGCCGCTGTTCAGCCGCGCGACCTGATTGCGGGCAGAAACAGCTCCGAAGTCCACGATCGGCAGGGCGAGTATGAAAGCGATTACGCAGGTCGCGACTGCGAGGTGCATGTTGGCGCGCCGCAGCCGCTCGTCCCATTCGCCGCGCCAGCCGCGCAGCACCGCTGCGAAATAACCGACCCCGTAGGCCACGCCCACCGCGATGGCGATCAGCGACCAGATGCGTTCCGGACTGAGGCCGTGCTGCGCGATGCGCATTCCCATCGAGATGGCGGCAAAGATTGTAAGCGGCAGGATGCCTAGCGCGAGGATGCGTGCCGCGATCCGCATGATGCGCGAACCGCTCATGTCGGCGCGCTCGTCGCGCACCACGGCGTTCACCAGCACGAAGCTGCCGACTGCAATGGCGAGGAGGACGGGCGTGGCGCTGCGCGTCGCTTCCCACAGCACATCGAGGCCGGAGAAGATGACGGCAACGAGAAAGACAGCGAGCGCGGCAGCCAGCGGCACGGCTAGCAGCGAGAAAACCAGCAGGACAACCGATTGCAGCGTGCCGAGAATGCGCAGCTGGTTCCTGAGCGTGCCGAGTGCGGCGCCGAATGCGGCTCCCGCAAAGGTAAGACCGAACCACTCCTCTGCGACAAGTTCGCGTAAGATATCGATCTGGATCAGTTCGAACAGCGCCGCGAGAAGCCAGACGAGCGCCCAGGAAAGTCCGGTGAAGGCCGCCGCCCCGGCAAGGCTGATGGCATCGGTCCAGACATGGAAATGCGCCACCTTGTACGGCGTTTGCCAGCGCAGGCGGTGAAACCCCGCCTGGAACAGCGGCAGCGCGAGGCCGACTGCCAGAAGCCCGGCCGCAAACCAGAATTCCGGCGCAGCGTATCGGTCCCCCGCGCTCTCGACCCGCCAGGCCAATCCGGCGACGACGAGACCGGCCAGTAGCGAGAAGATGAGCGAGGGTTTTGCGCGTCCCGGCGCGAAAGTAACCGCCAGGCTGAGCGATGCGACCGCGACGAAGCCCGTCGCCGCCGCCCGCCAGGGCGTGGGGTCGGGGACGCCGCTCAGGAAATGGACGACGAGGCCGGCCACACCCAGGAGTGCGGCCGAGCCCCAGGGCCGCGGAGCCCACGGCTCCAGCAGCCAATCGTCTTCACGCTCCGCCGCGCCTGTCAGGGCCGGTTCGCCCGTATCCTCATTCGCCATCGCTCCCTCCCCAGAAAACGACCCGAGCTGTTAAGCCGCCTCAGGGCTGCGGCGGTGCGCCTTCCTGTGGCGGCATTGCGCCGGGCGCGCCAGGCATACCCTGTCCGCCCTGCATCATCTGCATGACTTGCTGAAGCTGTGCGAGACCCTGTTCGAATTCCTGGTTGGTCAGGATGTCGTTCACCTCGACCTCGAACACCAGATCCTCGTTCGGGCCGATCGGCGATCCTTCTGGAGGGTTCGCGCCGTAGGCTTGCTCGCCGGGAATGAAGAGGCGGTAACGTCCACCCTCGCGCATCTGCTGTCCGCCCTCGGCGAAGCCGGGAATCATGCGCGACAGCGGCAGCGGCGTACCTTCGGGGAAGATCCCATCGACCGGCAGGTCGACCGGGCGCGAGCGGTCGAATTCCACTCCGCCCTCCGCGGTGGTGCCGACATAGTTCACGAACAGGACGTCGTCCGGACCGGCGGGTTCACCCTCGCCCGCTTCGAGCGTTTCGACCCGTACTCCACTCTCGGAGGTGAATACGTCCGGTGCCAGCCGCCAAGCGGCGAGCAACGCCAGAATCACTGCGACGGCCACGCCGATCCACAATTTGGTCAGCGAGCCTTTCGCAATCGGCTGCAGGGGTACGCGGGTCACTTCGCTCATGGAAACAGTCCTGTTGGGGCCTTTGCAGCCATATGTGATTTGAGGTTGCGCAGCAAAAAGGGCGCGGAACCTGAATTTCCGCGCCCTGATGGCTTAGCTTCGCTGTGGACGCAAGCGACTACGCGCCGTCGCGTTCCATCCGCTTGCGCTCGAGCTTGCGGGCGCGGCGTACGGCAGCAGCCTTTTCGCGAGCGCGTTTTTCGCTCGGCTTTTCGTAGTGGCGACGCAGTTTCATTTCGCGATAGACGCCTTCCCGCTGCAGCTTCTTCTTGAGCGCGCGGAGAGCTTGATCGACATTGTTATCGCGAACCATGATCTGCATAAACTGAAAACACCTCGAAAATATTGAACCTAAACAACGCTGTGGGTCGCGCATGATGCGCGCCGAAGCGCCGATTAAAGCAATGGGAATTGTGCCGAACCCTCGTGGTTCCGGCACGAATCTGGGTGCGTTATAGCCAAACTGCCCCGTTTTGACAAGGCATTCTCGCATTTCGGCCGCCCCGCTGCGGGCACGGGGGGTTTCGCTTGCCGCCGCCTCGGTATAAGGCGCGCGGGCAATGCAGGCAATCTCCCCCTTTACGACGAGTCTCTACGTCGCAGCCGGCGGCGGCGCGGGCGCGCTGCTGCGATATCAGCTTGGCCGCGGCATGACGCGTGCCCTCGGCACGGACGGGGCAGCAGCTTTCCCTTACGCCACCCTGTCGGCCAACGTTCTGGGCAGCCTCGCGATGGGTGTGCTGGCCGGGTGGCTGGCGCGGCACGGCGATGGCGGCAGCGAGGCGCTGCGCCTGCTGCTCGGGGTCGGACTGCTCGGCGGCTTCACGACCTTTTCCAGCTTCAGCCTTGAAATGATGTTGCTGATCGAGCGCGGGCAGCCTGGCCTTGCAGTCGGCTATGCCGCGGTCTCGCTTCTGGCGGGGCTCGGCGCACTTTACCTCGGCCTCGTCGCCATGCGAGCCAGCGCATGAGCGGGCCCGAGCAAAAAGAACGGCGCGGCAAGTCCGCCGACAACGTGCGCCTCTTCACCGTTGCGCCCGACGACGACGACATCCGGCTCGACCGCTGGTTCAAGCGCAATCTGCCGCAGGTCGGCTTCGGCACGGTTTCGCGCTGGGCACGCACCGGTCAGATCCGCGTCGACGGCAAGCGGGCGAGCGTGGACGACCGGCTCGCTGCGGGCCAGCAACTGCGTGTTCCCCCCGGCGGCAACGAGCCGAAGCGCAAGCCTAAGCCGAAACGCGAACTGACCGAGGACGAGATCGCTGAGGCAAGGGCCATGGTGATTGCCGAAACGCCGTCCGCCATCGTGCTCAACAAGCCGCCGGGCCTCGCAACGCAGGGCGGCAGCAAGACGACGAAGCACGTCGACGGTCTGCTCGATGCTTTCGCGCCGGGCGAGGACGAGATGCGCCCCCGCCTCGTCCATCGGCTCGACAAGGATACCTCCGGCGTTCTACTCATCGCCCGCACGCCGGGCAGCGCGGCCTATTTCTCGAAGCGGTTTTCCGGCCGCAGTGCGCGCAAGGTCTATTGGGCGCTGGTCGTCGGACGGCCTGAAGTCGACGAGGGCATGATCGAGGCGCCGCTCGCCAAGCAGCCGGGAACGGGCGGCGAGAAGATGTGGGTCGATGAAGAGAATGGGCAACCGGCCAAGACCCGCTACCGGGTGGTCGACCGCGCAGCGAACAAGGCGGCGTGGGTCGAGCTGGAGCCGCTGACGGGGCGCACGCACCAGCTTCGCGTCCACCTTGCCGCGATCGGCCACCCGATCGTCGGCGACGGGAAATACGGCGGGCAGGACGCGATGCTGACCGGCAGCGTGAGCCGCAAGATGCACCTTCACGCACGGCGCCTCATCATCGACCAGCCCGACGGACCGAAGATCGACGCGGTGGCCGAGCTTCCCGAACATTTCGCGGCCACGATGGAGCAGCTCGGCTTCGATCCGGCGCTGTCCGATGCAGAGCCCGAGCAAGGCCCGCCCGAACGCAGCAAGGCCGAAAAGAAGCAGGCGGCACGCGCCCATGCCAAGCAATACCGCAAGGCGCAGCGCGGCCCGCGCCGGGCCCGCAGCGGCAAGCCGGCGGGCAAGAAGGGCAAGCGCAAGTGAGCCGCCGCCTCGCCGTATTCGATTGCGACGGAACGTTGGTCGACGGTCAGGCCGGCATCTGCGAGGCGATGGAAACGGCGTGCGGGGCTGCCGGAATCGCCGTACCGAGCAGGCAGGCAATCCGCCGCATCGTCGGCCTCAGCCTGCCGCAGGCAATGTTCCACCTCGCCCCCGACACTACGCCGGATCAGCGCTCTTATGCGGTCGAGGTGTACAAGGATGCCTATCGTACCAGCCGGACCGAGGGGCGCCTGTACGAGCCGCTCTTCGCCGGTATCGCCGACCTGCTCCACGACCTGCGGGCCGAAGGCTGGCTGCTCGGCGTCGCTACGGGAAAGAGCGACCGCGGGCTCAAGGCCTGCCTGAAGCAGCACCGGATCGAACATCTGTTCACGACACTGCAGACAGCCGATCACCATCCCTCTAAGCCCGATCCCGCGATGCTCGTCGCCGCGCTGGCCGAAGCGGACGTCGAGCCACGCGATGCGGTGATGATCGGGGACACGAGCTTCGACATCACCATGGCGCACGCGGCCGGCGTACGGGCCGTCGGCGTCGCATGGGGGTATCACTCGGTCGCCGAACTGACGGCCGAAGGGGCGGACACGGTCGTTCGCGAGCCCGGCGAACTGAAAGGTCTGCTCGTTGAATGAAGGCCCGCATCGCGGCGCCGACGAAGCGCGGGCTGCGCGCCGGTTCTGGGCGCTGCAGCTGATCCGCGTGATCGGGCTTGCACTCGTCCTGTTCGGCGTAGTCCTGCTCTCGCGCGATGCGAGCGGCGAAGCTTACGAGGGGCCGGTGCTGATGGCGCTCGGCGCATTCGTTTTCTTCATCGGACCCCGCTTCCTCGCTCGCCGCTGGAAAAGCCCGGACGCATGAAGCGGTTCTACAAGGCGGTAACGGTGCAGCCCAACGAAGGCGGCTATGCGGTTGCCCTCGACGGACGGCTGGTGAAAACGCAGACCGGCAGGCCGCAGGTCGTGCCGAGCGCGGCGACGGCTGAGCTGCTGGCGGCAGAATGGGAACGCCAGGGCGAGACGATCGAGCCCAAGAGCTTCCGCCACCGGGACATGGCCGACTATGCGATTGACATGATTGCACAGGACCGCCGCCGCAGTATCGACAAGCTGCTTTCCTACGGTGAGACCGACACGCTGTGCTACCGCGCCGATCCCGACGAAGCGCTCTACGCGCGCCAGCAAGAGGAGTGGGAGCCGATCCTGTCCGCGCTTGAAGACCGGCTCGGCATCACGATGACCCGCGTCAGCGGGGTGATGCACAAGGCGCAGGGCGAAAGCGCACTTGCCCGCCTACGCGAAGAAGTGGAGGGCTTGGACGACTTTACGCTGGCCGCGCTCGAAACGATGGCCTCGCTCGCTGCCTCGCTTACCGCAGCCCTTGGCGCGATGCAGGACGATGCGGACGCAGGTGCGATTTGGGATGCCGCTCAGCTCGAAGAACGCTGGCAGATCGAGCAATGGGGCGAGGACGCCGAAGCCGCCAGGCGCATGGCGGAGCGGCGCGAGGCCTTCATGGCTGCGCACGCTTTCGCCGCATCGCTCAGGTCAGAATAAGTTAGCGCGCCCAGTCGGCGACTTGCCGGGCAACGTCGTTCGCCGCCTGGTTGAGCGCCACGCCCACCGGATTGGCTTCGGGCAGAACCCCCGGAACGATACTTTCGAACCGGCGCGTCTCGGGCGGCAAGCCTTCCCGCTTCCGGACCGCGTCGAAGCGCACGACGACCGAACTCGATGGCGCATCGTATCCGAAGTCGACAATCGTCCCGGCGAGCGAGTTCGTCGCCGTCAGCGCCGCCTCGTCGTCGTCCGCCACCACGAGACCGCCGCGTGCACGCAGCGTTTCGCCCAGCAGGCGGCGGAACAGGCGCGCAGGCCGCTCGACCCATACCGCGTCCTTCAGATAAGCGATGCTGCTGGGGTCGATCTGGACCGGGACACGCGTCTGCGCGAGCCGTGCGGGAGCGGCCAGCTCGTACACCGCAATCGAATTGGCCTCGGTCGCGGCGACTGGGTTGCCGACCGGGGCGCTGACTTCGCTGGTGAGCGTCAGCAGGCTTTCGGGCACGTCGGGTCCGAAGCTGACGCAGCCCGCTAGAAGTGCCGCGGGCGCCAGCCAGAAAGCCTTGCGGAAAATGCGTGTCATAGTCGGTATTCCCGTGTTCTGCGGCAGGGCTGACATCAGTATTCTTCGCTCGGTTCGTAATCTGGCAGCGGCGGCGATCCGAGCAGCGAGGTCGCGCCTTCGCTCTCGATCTTCTCGGTCACGTTGCGCAGCGCCCTGCTGGTTGCGCGCAGGTCCTGCAGCGTCGCTTCGGCGGCGGGCAGCGTCTGCTCGCTCAAACGCTGAGTGACCGGCTCGGTATTCTCGAGCGTCTGCGACAGGGACTGCGCGGCCTCATTCGCGGAACCGAGCGTCACGCGCAGCTGGTCGGCCAGCGATGCGCCTTCCTGATTGAGCAGCCGGTCGGTCGAGCGGGTCACGTCCTCGAACGCGTCAAGCGATTCGCTTGCCTCGCGCAGTGTCACCTGCAGTTCCGCCAGCGTCCGCTCGATCTGCGGCGAGGCGTCCGCGAGGGCCGCGGTCATCTCGTTCGTATTGGCCAGAATGCCGGCGATCTCGCCCTGGTTCTGGTCCGAGAGCAGCATGGTCAGCCGCTCGGTCAGCGTCGCCAGCCGCTCCAGCAGCAGCGGCGCGTTGGCAAGGATCTCTCCGAAGCCGCCCGACTTGGGCGGAATGACCGGTACGCCCTCGGGACAGGCGGTCGTATCGCAGGTAATCGGCGGAGCGCCGGTGCGCGCGCCGTCGAGCATAATGGTGGATACGCCGGTAAAGGATGCCTGGATCGTCGCCGCCGTCCCGACCAGGATCGGTGTGTTTTCCTTCACCTTGATCCGCACGCGCACGAATTGCGGATCCTTTTCCCACAGCACGATCTGCGCGACCTGACCGACCGGCACGCCGGCAAAGCTGACCTGCGATCCATTGGCGAGGCCCGAAACCGACTGTTTGAAGAAGATGTCGTAATTGTTCTGATCGCCTTCGCCCAGCCTTGCGATCCAGATGATGAAAGCGGCGAGTGCGGCCAGCAGCACCAGCGTTACCGCCCCGACCCACAGATGATTTGCGCGCGTTTCCATAATTCTATCAGCGCCCCTATGCCCGCCGTTTAACCCGCTTGTCCATTCGCTTGTACTGCGAACGCGACTGCGACGGGCCATCGCCGCCCTTTGCGGCCGAGGCCGCACGTCCGCGCGGCCCGTTGAAATATTCCTGGATCCACGGGTGCTCGGTTTCGAGCAGTTCGGGGATCGTGCCGACCGCGATAACCTTCTTGTCCGCCAGCACCGCGACCCGGTCGCAGATGGCGTAGAGCGTATCGAGATCGTGCGTAATGAGAAATACGGTAAGCCCCAGCGTCTCCTGAAGTTCCCGCGTCAGTTGGTCGAACCGCGCCGCGCCGATGGGGTCAAGGCCCGCGGTCGGCTCGTCGAGGAACAGGAGGTCCGGATCGAGCGCCAGCGCGCGGGCAAGCCCGGCCCGCTTCTTCATCCCACCCGACAGTTCGTTAGGATACTTGCTCGCCGCTTCGGGCGGCAGGCCCGACAGCACGACCTTGTAACGCGCGATGTCTTCCATCAACTCGGGCTCGATGTCGGGGTAGAACTGCTTGAGCGGCACCTGCACGTTCTCGCCCACGGTCAGGGTAGAGAACAGCGCTCCGCCCTGGAACAGCACGCCCCAGCGGTCGCGCACGCCGATATTCTCGTCCGGCTCGGCATCGGTGATCGAGCGCCCGAACACCTCGATGTCGCCTGCGGTTGGCGTTTGCAGTCCGATGATCGAGCGCATCAGCACCGATTTGCCTGTGCCCGAACCGCCGACCACGCCGATGATCTCGCCGCGCTTCACTTGCAGGTCCAGTCCGTCATGCACCGTCTGCTCGCCGAAACGGTTGACGAGGCCGCGCACCACGATCGGATGATCGGGTTGCTCGCGCTCGTGCGGGGGCGGCCGGTTATCGGCGTCTTCGTCTGTCATGGCCTCAGCCCCACCCGATGTTGGAAAAGAACACGGCGAAGAACGCGTCGATGACGATCACCATGAAGATTGCGGACACCACTGCGGTCGTCGTCCTGAGGCCGACCTGTTCCGAATTGTCCTCTACCTGCATGCCCTGATAGCATCCGGCGAGCCCGACGATCAGGCCGAAAACCGGCGCCTTGATCATGCCGACCCACAGGTCGTAAGTCGGAACCACGTCCTTGATCCGCTGGAGGAAGTTGAGGAACGGTATGCCGAGCGCGAATTCGGCGATCACAGCGCCGCCGATGATGGCGCACACGGCGGCGTAGAAGCCCAGCAGCGGCATCATTAGTACCGACGCGAGGATGCGCGGAATGACCAGCGCTTCGACCGGCGAGATGCCGATGGTCCGCATTGCGTCCACTTCCTCGGTCAGCTTCATCGTGCCGATCTGCGCGGCGAAGGCGCTGCCCGAACGGCCCGCTACCATGATCGCGGTCATGAGTACGCCGAGTTCGCGCAGCGTGATGCGCCCGACGAGGTTCACCGTCAGCGTTTCGGCACCGAACTGCTGAAGCTGCACTGCGCCCTGCTGCGCGATGACGATACCGATGAGGAAACTCATTAGCCCCACGATCGGCAGCGCGCTTACCCCGACAAGCTCGATCTGGCGCACCAGCGCCTTGCCGCGAAAGCGGCGCGGATGGCGGATAAGCACGCCGCAAGCGATGAGGATCTGGCCGAGAAAGCCGATAATGCCTTTGAAACCGTGGCCGAAATCATAGACGAGTTCGCCCATCCGCTCGGGAACGCGTTCCCACACGGCCGGGCGCGGCGGGCGGACGCCCTCGTCGCTGTCGGTCGCCTTGATCGCTTCGAGCAACCGCTTCGTCCGGTCGCTATGTCCGGTAATGGTCGCTTCGTGTTCGCGCGCGAGCTTGCAGGTTATCCACGCGCCGACGGTGTCGAACTGTTCGATACCGGAGAGGTCGATTTCGTCGATCGGGCCCTCGAGCCTGTAGAGGTCCTGGTCGATCCGGCCGACGGTCGAGACGAGATACGCCCCTTCCAGCGCGAGCCTGCGTCCGCCCCCGCCCGTCTCATCGACGCTATACCCAGCCTCAGCGCTCATATTCTGGCGCTATGCGTTCATTCTTTTGATTTAACAAGCGCTCGATGGCGAAGCGCGTTGCATGCCGCGCGCGGCGCTGGCATTGGCGCAGGCGCTATGACGAGAGACGAGAACGGCGCCGAAACCGGCGCGCTACCCAAAACCTTCGACCCCGCCGCGATCGAGGCGAAGTGGTACGCCCACTGGGAAGAGAATGGTCTGTTCCGGCCCGAGCGCCCGGACGCGGAAGCGTTCACCATCGTCAATCCGCCGCCGAACGTGACGGGATCGCTTCACATCGGCCACGCGCTCGACAACACGCTGCAGGACATCATGGTCCGCTACGAGCGGCTCAAAGGCAAGGACGCGCTGTGGGTCGTCGGCGTCGATCATGCGGGCATTGCGACGCAGATGGTGGTCGAGCGCCAGATGGAAGCGAAGGGCGAGAAGCGCACCGACTACAGCCGCGACGAGTTCGTGGAGAAGGTGTGGCAGTGGAAAGAGGAAAGCGGCGGCACGATCACGCGCCAGCTGCGCCGCCTCGGCTGCTCGATGGACTGGTCACGTGAGCAGTTCACGATGGACGAGCATTTCAGCCGCGCCGTCCTCAAGACCTTCGTCCAGCTTTACAATGACGGGCTCATCTACCGCGACAAGCGGCTGGTGAACTGGGATCCGAAACTGAAGACCGCGATCTCCGACCTCGAGGTCGAGCAGCAGACGATTGCGGGCCAGTTCTGGCATTTCAAATATCCGCTGGCGGACGGGGTCACGCTCGATAGCGGTCAGGACTATATCGAGGTGGCCACCACGCGCCCCGAAACGATGCTCGCCGACATGGCGGTGGCGGTCCATCCTTCGGACGAGCGTTACAGCAGCGTCGTGGGCAAGCACGTTGTCCTGCCGATCACCGGGCGGCGCGTGCCGATCGTCGCGGACGAGCACGCCGATCCGGAACTGGGATCGGGCGCGGTGAAGATTACGCCGGGCCACGACTTCAACGATTTCGAGGTGGGCAAGCGCGCGGGGATCGCAGCGGGCGACATGCTCAACATGCTCGATGCCGATGCGAATGTTTGCCAAACGGCAGACGGTCTCGTGCCCGACGAGTTCATCGGCCTGCACCGCTTCAAAAAGGACGGGACCGACGGCGCGCGCGAACTGGTCGTCCAGCGGCTGAAGGAAAGCGGGCATCTCATCCCGCATATCGCCAAGAACAAGCAGGGCGAGGACGTCGAACACGACGCCGAACCGCGGCAGATCGCGACGCCCTTCGGGGACCGCGGGGGCGTGGTCATCGAACCGTGGCTGACCGACCAGTGGTACGTGAACGCCGAGGAACTGGCGAAGAAGCCGATCGAAGCGGTGACGTCGGGCGAGGTCGAGATCGTCCCGAAAAGTTGGGAGAAGACCTTCTTCAACTGGATGGAGAACATCCAGCCGTGGTGCGTCAGCCGCCAGCTATGGTGGGGCCACCGGATCCCGGCCTGGTATGCACCGGACGGCGAGGTCTTCGTGGCGGAGACGGAGGAAGAGGCACAAGGCCTTGCCGGAAGCGGCGTAAGCCTCACCCGCGACGACGACGTCCTCGACACTTGGTTCTCTTCCGCACTCTGGCCTTTTGCGACGCTCGGCTGGCCGGAGCAGACCGACCTAGTCACGAAGCACTACCCCAACGATCTGCTCATTTCCGGCTTCGACATCCTGTTCTTCTGGGATGCGCGGATGATGATGATGGGCCGCCATCTGACCGGCGAGAACCCGTGGCCGCGCCTTTACCTCCACGGCCTCGTGCGCGCGGCGGACGGAGCGAAGATGTCGAAGTCGAAGGGCAATGTGGTCGATCCGCTCGGCCTGATCGACAAATACGGCGCGGACGCGCTGCGCTTCTTCATGGCGGCGATGGAAAGCCAGGGCCGCGACATCAAGATGGACGATGCGCGGGTCGAGGGGTACCGCAACTTCGCAACCAAGCTGTGGAACGCCACGCGCTTCTGCCAGTCGAACGGCATCGGTGCGAGCACCTCGATTGCCGCCCCGACCGCGCGCCTCGCCGCGAACCAGTGGATCGTCGGCGAAGTGGCGAAGACGGTGAAAGCGCTCGATGCCGCACTTGCAGACCTGCGCTTCGATGCGGCAGCGAATGCGATCTATCACTTCGTGTGGGACCGTTTCTGCGACTGGTATCTCGAACTCATCAAGCCGGTGTTCGCGGACGGCGCGAGCGAAGCGGCGGCTGAGGAAACGCGCGCCGTCGCAGGATGGGCACTCGACCAGATCCTCGTCATGCTGCATCCCTTCATGCCCTTCATCACCGAAGAACTGTGGTCCAAACAGGGCGACCGCGCGGACTACCCGCTCATCACCGCGAAATGGCCGGAGCCGCAAGCCGACGTGAGCGAGGAAGCCGTCGCGGCAATCGACTGGGCCATCGCGCTAACCACCGCGACCCGCGCGGCACGCAACGAGCTCGGCATCGCGCCGGGCCTGAAGCTCGCCGCCTACATCGCCGATCCCTCCCCGGTGGCGGCCAAGGTGCTGGAGCGCAGCAGTGCTGCCATCGAGCGGCTTGCGCGCCTTACTCCGATGACCGTCGGCGAAGCGCCCCAGGGCGCGGCGATGCAGATCACCGCGGGCGAGGACGTGGTCGTCGTTCCGCTGGAAGGCGTCATCGACATCGCGGTGGAGAAGGCGCGGCTCGAAAAGGCGCTCGGCGCGGCCGAGAAGGAAGCGAAGTCGCTCGAAGGCAGGCTCGGCAATGCGAATTTCGTGGAGCGCGCCAAGCCCGAAGCGGTCGAGAAGGCCCGCGCCGACCACGCGCATCACGCCGCCGAAGCGGAGCGGCTGAAGGCGGCACTCGCGCGGCTCGGCTGATGTGACCCAGCTCGTTCTTGCCACCAACGACAGCGGCGTGCCGGAAATCTTCGCCTCGGTTCAGGGCGAAGGGCCGAGCACCGGAATGCCGGTCGCCTTCATGCGCCTGTCGCGCTGCAACCTCGCCTGCGTGTGGTGCGACACGGCCTATACCTGGCACTTCGAAGGCGACGAGCGTTCGCACCGCAGCGGCGAGACCTTCCCGCGCAAAGCCAATCAGGTGAAGCTGGAGGCGGAAGAAGCGGTGCAGCTGATTGGTGCGCTCGGTCAGAAGCGCCTGGTCATCACGGGCGGCGAACCGCTCTTGCAAGCGAATGCGCTTGCGGACCTGCTCGACCTGCTGCCCGACATGAGCGTCGAGATCGAGACGAACGGCACGACCACCGCCCCGCCCCGGCTCGATATCCGCATTGACCAGTTCAACGTATCGCCCAAGCTCGCGCATAGCGGCAACGTGCCGGAGCTCGCGCTCATACCCGAACGGCTCGATGCCTACGCCGCCGAGCCGCGCGCATTCTTCAAATTCGTGGTCGCATCGCCCGAAGACGTGGAGGAGGCAGCGCGCCTGCGCGACACCTACCGCATTCCGCGGAATCGCGTCTTCCTGATGCCCGAAGGCACCGACAGCGAAACGCTGCGCGCCCGCGAGGAATGGCTTGTGCCGCTATGCCTGAAGCACGGCTTCCGGCTCAGCGACCGGCTCCACATCCACCTGTTCGGCGATACGCGCGGAACATGAGCGTTTAGCCCGCCTGCGCGCGCCAGCGCTGCACTGTGCGGTGAACCGCTTCTTCCTCGCCGCCGCTTGCGTTCCACAGGTCCACGAAGCTCGGATCTTCGGACGCCGGGCGCTTCGCCTCGTCGAGGTTGTCGAAGCTCACGCGGATCGGAATCGCCACGCCCTCGCCGCAGATTATGCATTCGCGGTTGCGCAAAGCCGGGATTGAATCGAGGAAACCGCGTGCGCCTTCGGGCATGGCCGCTTTCACGAACGCCTGGTCGCGGTCGTTGTTGAGGCGCATCGAAATGATCGTGCCGCACTGCGACAGCACGCCTTCGGCAAGGTCGGACGGGCGCTGCGTAATGAGGCCGAGGCTGATGCCGTATTTACGGCCTTCCTTGGCGATACGCGAAAGGATCGTGCCGACTGCGGACCCGTCGGCCTTGGCCTCGCTCGGCACGTAGCGGTGCGCCTCCTCGCATACGAGCAGGATCGGGCGCGGTTTTTCCTCGCGGCCCCAGATGGCGAAGTCGAAGACGAGACGGCTGAGGACCGCCACCACAGTCGCGGTGATGTCGGACGGCACGCCCGACACGTCGATGATCGAGATCGGCTTTCCGTCGCTCGGCATGCGGAACACCTTGGCGATGAAGTCCGCCATCGTGTCGCTGACCAGCATCCCGGAGAACATGAACTGGTAGCGCGGATCGGCCTTCAGTTCCTCGAGCTTGGTCTTGATCCGCATGAAGGGCGCGCTGGAAGTTGCCTTGTCGAGCTTGCCCATCTGGGTCTGAATCTCGTTCGACAGGTCGGAAAGCAGATAGGGAATGGGCGAATCGACCGTGATCTTGCCTAGGCTCGCGGCGAGCCGGCTCTTGCTGCGCGCGGCCAGCAGGCAGCGAGCGAGAATGTCGGCATCGGTCTGCCGCTCGTTCCCGTTCGAGGTAAGCAGAATTTCGCAATGCTCTTCGAAATTCATCAGCCAGTAGGGCATCTGTAGGTTCGAGGCGTCGAGGATCAGGCCGTTCTGCCGGAACGCGGCAGAATATTCGCCGTGCGGGTCGATCATGACGATATGCCCGTCGGGCGCTGCTTCGCAGATCTTGTGCAGGATCAGCGCGGCGCTGGTCGACTTACCCGTCCCGGTCGAGCCCAAAAGCGCAAAATGCTTGCCGAGCATCGCGTCGATATAGAGGCCGGCGCGAATGTCCTTCGTCGGGTAGACCCGGCCGATCTGGATATTGGGCCGCCCGTCGCTCGCGTAGATCTGCTTGAGGTCGGCGGTGGTGCAGGGATAGATCATCGCGCCCGGCACCGGGTAATGCGTCACCCCGCGCCGGAAGCCGTAGACGCGGCCCGTCAGCTTTTCTTCCTGGCCTTCGCCGAGGAAGTCGATGTCGGCGATGATCGTGCCGGCATTGCGGCGATCCTGTTTCTGATTGCGCACGTTGGCGAGCAGCCAGTTGCTGCCGACCTTGATCTTGATCTGGCTGCCGACCTGCCCGGCCTGCGCGACCGACGGGTCGCTGTCCTGCATGCACTCGTTCAGGCGCTGAAGATCGACCGCAATCTGCGAACCCGCCCCCGACACTTCGAGGATGATGCCGATAGGATCGTTGGCGTTGGTGCTGATATCGGCTTCGTCGGCAGCATTGCCTGCATTCAGGCCGCGCGAGCCCTGCTCTGCGGCCGCTTTGCCATTTACCGGATCGCCGGGCGCAGACGCCTGCAAATGCGTGCGCGCCGGACCAACCGCGCCTTCTTCTTCCGCCGGATTGAAAGTGCGGAAGGTATCGCGTCCGCCGCCATTCGCGTAATTATCCATTGCCCGATCGTTCCTTGGCCCAGTTTGAGGGCCGGGCTTAGGGCAGTCACGGTTAAGATCGGGTCAACGAAAGCGGACAGATGGCGCAGCGGGCGGCCTCACATCATGGCGAACAGGCGGCCCGCAAGCCATCCGGTCGTGATCGACAGGAACACTGCGACGAGACCGTAGATCAGGCCGTTGTTCTGCGCGGATTGCTCGATGAACCGCTCGAAGCCGACCTTGCGCACGGCGACTTCGGAGACGGCGGAGGCAACGACGCGCCCGTCGAACACCGCGAAGGTTTCGGCGGTATAGATGCCGGTCACCACGTTCGAAGGCAGCGCGATGCGCGCCTGGTACAGCACCTTCTCGCTGATCGTGACGCCGTTCAGATCCTGCTTGTACAGCCCCTGCCGGCGGCGCAGGTCGACCAGCCCCTCGGTAAAGCGAAGCTGCTCTTCCGGATCGATCACTCCGCTCGGACTGAGCTGGATGAAATCGGTCCCGAATTCGTAGATCGCGGCGGTCTTTTCGTCGACGATCTCGCCTACCGGACGCGAAGAGGCGACGGCGAAGAACACCGGGGCGGAGCGGAAATCCTCGCTGGCAGTGTTCATCCAGATCCCGCCGACGCGGTCCTTTTCGCGCAGGCGAATGGGCTCGGAGGGGCCCTTCAGCACCACGACGATATCGTAGTCGGTTGCTCCGCCCCGGCCCGAGGGATCGAACACCGCGCCGAACAGCAACAGTTCGGTCCCGGTGAAGCCTTGCCGCACGCGGACCTCGTGCTGCGAAATCTCCGGGACCAGCATCGGGTCGCGCTGCCCGCTCAGCATCAGCGCCGCGACGAGGAGGAACAGCCACTTCACAGCAATTGCACCGAATAGACCTCGTCCGGACGCACGCCGAGGCGGAACAGCATGATGAATGCGATGACGAGCACGATGGCGGCAAGCGCGAGGCGTAGAAGCTCCGGTTTGAACTGGAACGCGATCTTCGTGCCGAGCTGCGCGCCGGTGACCGATCCGATGAGCAGCAGTGCGACCAGAACCATGTCCACCGCCTTGGTCGTAAGCGAATGGGTGATGGTGGTGACGATGGTGACGAACAGGATGTTGAACAGCGAGGTGCCGACGACGACGTTCGCGCTCATGCCCAGGATATAAAGCATCGCGGGCACGAGGATGAACCCTCCGCCGACCCCCATCAGCATGGTCAGGATGCCGACGCCGACGCCTAGGATCAGCGGAGCGAGCGGCGAGATATAAAGGCCCGAGCGGTAGAAACGCCAGCGCAGCGGCAAGGCGCTGACCATCGGATGATGCCGCCTGCGGCGCACTTCGGGCTTGTCGCCCTGCTTCCTGAGCAGGGTCTGCAGCGCTTCGCGCGCCATCATCGCGCCGATCGTCCCGAGCATCAGGACGTAGAGGATATTGATGACCACGTCGATCTGTCCGATCGACTGGAAAAACCGGAAAAGAAGCGCGCCGAGCACTGCGCCGATCATGCCGCCCACGATCAGCACACCGCCCATCTGGTAATCGACCCCGCCGCGCGAGCTTTGCGCGATGACCCCCGAAACGCTCGCGCCGGTCACCTGCGTCGATGCGCTCGCCGCGGCGACGGTCGGGGGCACGCCGTAAAAGATCAGCAGAGGCGTCGTCAGGAAGCCGCCGCCGACCCCGAACAGGCCGGACAGGATGCCCGTCAGCCCGCCCAGCGCGACGATCAGCAGACCGTTGACGGCCAGATTGGCGATGGGCAGGTAGACGTCCATTGCCTTCGCCCTAACCCAGCGCCGTGCGCCTTGGAAGCCGCGTTGCGGGACCCCCGCGAGCTTTTCTCTCAGAACCCTGCCGTGATTGTGAGCGCCGGGCCGCTCGAAGGCTCGGCATCGCCCGCTACCTTGAAGCGGTACTCCGCAGAAAGGCGCGCCGAAAGCTGCCCGCGCGAAACGGTGACGCTGGCGGACGGCCCGATGTCGGCCCGGCTCGCGCCTTCCTGCGCCCCGCCCCATGCGCCCGCGCCTATGCGTAGCGCAACTGCGGAACCTCCGGCATCGACGGAAACCACTTCGCGGTCGGCCACGATTTGCCCGTCGGCGAAGGCGGTCTCGTAATCGCCGCCGACATAGCCAGCCTGCCCGTAACCCCGCGCTTCGAGGCCGAGCGGCAGCGGCGCCCGGTCGAAACCGCCAGCGAGGAAGGCAGCCGGACGGACTTCGGCGTCGCCGCCGGATTCGAGGATGCGCGCCTCGACATGCGCTTGGATCGGAATGGTGCGGATCGGCCGGATGCTGATCCCGAGCGCCGCTTCCTGCGCGGTATCGTCGCCGAGCGACGAACTGGCGCGGGCGTAGATGGCGCTGCGGTTCGCCCGTCCGATGCCGGGATGGTAGCGCAAAACCGCGCCCACCTGGCTCCCGCCGAGCGTAGCGGGCGCGATACCGCCATCGGTTGTCGCTGGGCCCTCGCGCATAAGTATCCAACCGTCCGCCGACCAGCGCTTCGTTCGAGGCCGATCTTGGCGGGCGGGCATGACCGGGAGCGGAGCCGCATCGAGGCGTGGGACTGGGGTCGGACTAGCGGTTTGCAGAGCTAAGGACGACAGGATCGGCACCGCAAATTTCGGTGAAGTTTTCGGTGCGACCTCGGTCATCTGCGGAACTGGCGCGATGACACGCGCGAAGGGCTCGTTCGGGCGCTCTATTACCCGCTTGGTGCGGTTGAGGGTGCTCTCGGCATCGTTGTGGACGTTTTGGTCCGGCATTACCAAAGACGCCACTTCGGCTTGCACTTCTGCCGCAACCAGCAGCCCCTCTGCGGGCGCGACGACCGACCCGGCGAGCATCCACATCCGAACCCCGATCCACATCAGGATGAGCGCCGCGAACGCCGCGATGGGCTCGCCGCGGCGGCGCGCTTTGAAAGCGCGGCGATCGGTTCTCGACAAACCGCTCATATCTCGGGCGACTTCGCGCCAAGCACATCGGCAGGATGGTGGAAATGCGCGGTCTTGTCCCACCGCGGCGGCGCTCCGCCCGGCAAACCCTTCAGATACGCCGCGACTGCGCGGTAACCCGCCATGATCGTGATGATGTTCGACACCGGCATGCGCAGCACTGCGCGTAAGGCTTCGCGCCAACCGAACTCACGTGCCGTGAAGATGGCGCGGACGATCACCCGCCAGACGAAGAAGCCGAAATTGATGAGCAGCAGCGACGACAGCACCGGATCGAGCCGCACCGGCTCCTGCCACCCGGCGAGGTACAGGCCCCAACCGAACGTCGTTGCGGCGACGAGCAGATAGCCGAGCGCCAGCAACAGCGCCGCAAGCGGTCCGCGCCGGTCGCGCAGTTGCATCCAGAGATTGACGAGGCCGCCCTGCCAGCCGAGCCGGTCCCAGCTTTGCAGCGCAATGCCGTGTGTCCATCGCGTCTTCTGCCGCACCGCCTGGTCGAGATCGGCTGGAAAATAGGCTCGCGTCGCGATCAGCCGCCCGTCAGCCGCATCGCGAAAGCGCGCGAACCGCGTGCGTCCGCCGAGCGCGGCAATCCGCATTCCGAGCTCATAATCTTCCGTCAGGGAAGTCCGCGCGAACGGCTCGTCCGTTTCCTGCTGCGCCGCAAGCTCGGCCAGCATCTGCCGGTCGATCGCGCAGCCGACGCCCGCCCCCGGCAAGCTCGCACCCAGGGCGCCGCGTACCGGCATCGCCTTTCCGTGGGCCTCGGCGAACTCGTCGGAGTAATGACCCGAAATGTAAGGCGACGCAGGCAGCGGCATGGCGAGCACCGGGATCTGCACGAACTCGGCGCCGTGCATCTCGCTTTCCATCAGGTTGAGCGCTGCCGGATCGACCATGTCTTCCGCATCGTGCAGTACGACCATGGTGTAGTCCCCGCCGCGCTCTATCTCGTCCTTCGCCATCGCGCGGTAAATCGCGTTCAGGCAATCGGCCTTGCACGTCGGACCCGCCCGGTCGTGTAGGACCAGACGTATGCGTTTGTCGCGTTTCGCAAGCCGGCTTACGACCGCAGCGGTATCGGGATCGTTCGGGTAGCAGCCGACGAAGAACGCGACCTCCTTCTGCGGCCAAGCCCGCGCCGCGTGCATAATGGTGTGCCCGATGACTTCGGCTTCCTGCCAGGCCGGAATGAAGATCGCCGTTCTGCTAGCGAGCGCGCCGGCATCCGCCAATTCAAAGCGCGGCGTGCGGATGGCGCCCGTCAGCCTGCCGAAGAGATAGCATAGGTCGATCGCCAACTCGTCCAGCGCGCCGACAAGAAAGAAGACCGCCGCAAACAACAGCAATTCGTGCTGCGCGAGCGCGGCCCAGTCTGCGAATTGCGTTTCGACCCCCGGCACGCGTGCGCCTTTCCCCAATATCGGCAGCGGCGGCGCATCAAGGCTTGCAACGCGCGGCACTTTGCGAAAAAGACGCCCCTACATGGCAGATATTAAAGCTCCCCTTAAGCGGCTGGTCGCGCCGGTACGCTCACTGTTCGTGAGCGATGCGTCCGCAGGCGTATTGCTGATCCTGGTCGCGGCGGCAGCCATGCTGGTCGCCAACTCCCCCTTCGCGGGCGAGTACAAGACGCTGTTCAACGGCTACTGGTTCGAGAAAGACGTCTTCAAACTCAATACCTTGCACCTGTGGATCAACGACGGGCTGATGGCGATCTTCTTCTTCGTCGTCGGTCTCGAAGTGAAGCGTGAACTGATCTGCGGGCAGCTCGCCACGGCAGAGCAGCGGCGCCTGCCGGTCCTCGCCGCGGTTGCCGGCATGGCCGCGCCCGCAGCCGTGTACCTCTATTTCGTCGGCGGCGGAGGCACGCTCTCCCAGGGGTGGGCGATTCCCGCCGCAACCGACATCGCCTTTGCCATGGGTGTTCTGGGGCTTCTCGGCAGCCGCGTTCCGGCTTCGCTACGCCTGTTCCTGCTGACTGTCGCCATCGTCGACGACATTGGCGCTGTCGTCATTATCGCGCTGTTCTATACCGCCAATATCAAGCTCGTCTGGTTGATCGCGAGCCTTATCGTACTGGGCGGCCTTATCGCCATGAACCGCGCGAACGTCAGCCGGATCTGGCCCTATGTCGTCGTCGCACTGGTACTGTGGTTCTGCGTCCTCAACTCGGGCGTCCACGCCACCATTGCCGGGGTCGTTGCGGCCTTTACCGTCCCCATGCACCGGAAGGACGGTAACAGCCTGCTCGAAACCATGGAGCACAGTCTCGCGCCGTGGAGCGCCTATCTGATCGTGCCGGTGTTCGGGTTCGCCAATGCCGGCGTTTCGCTGACCGATATGGGGGTCGACGAACTGCTCGCACCTTTGCCGCTCGCGGTCGCAGCGGGGCTTGTGCTGGGCAAGCAGTTCGGGATCTTCTCGTGCATCTGGATCGCGGACCGGATCGGTTACGCCAATCGCCCGCCTAACGCCAACTGGCCGGAAATCTGGGGCGTTTCCGTTCTCTGCGGGATCGGGTTCACCATGTCGCTGTTCATCGGCGAACTCGCGTTCGTCGGACCGGGAAGCATGGCACTCCTACGCGAGGAAGCGAAGATCGGTATCCTCGGCGGATCGCTGATCTCGGCGATCCTCGGCTACACGATCCTGCGGTTGACTACGAAGCATCCCGAAGAGGAGCCGCTTCAAGCCTGAACGCTGAAGCGCGCTGTTACCAGGTGCCGGTGTTCTCCATGCTCGCCCACGGTTCCGCGGGATCGAGATAGCCGTCCTGTAGCAGTTCGACCGAAATCCCGTCGGGCGACCGCACGAACGCCATATGCCCGTCGCGCGGCGGACGGTTGATCGTGACGCCCGCATCCATCAGGCGCTGGCAAGTCTCGTAGACGTTCTCGACCCGGTAGGCGAGATGGCCGAAATTGCGGCCGCCGCCGTATTCCTCCGGCTCCGACCCGTCCTCTGGCGGCCAGTTGTACGTGAGTTCGACTTCGGCCACGCCTTCCTGTCCCGGCGCGGCAAGGAAGATGAGCGTAAAGCGCCCCTGCTCGCTATCGAAGCGCCGCACTTCCTCAAGGCCGATGAGCTTGAAGAAATCAATCGTGGCGTCGGGATCGCTGACCCGGATCATCGTATGGAGATATTTCGTCATGGCCAGAAAGGTAGAGCGCGCCCGCGCGCTTGCAAGACGCAGATTGCTGCGGGCGGCAAAAAGGGCGCGCAGCCATCGCTACGCGCCCTTCGGTGGTGGCGCACGCTTCTCCCCTTAGAAGCTGGCGCTCAGCGTGACGACCAAGGCGTCGTCGACGAAGTCGTAATTGCCGACCGGGATGTCGCCTTCCGCGCCGACATAGGCTGCGCTGATCGACAACGGCCCGTAGAGCGTCGCTTCCGCGCCGATCGACCAGTCGAAGGCTTCGCCGTTTTCGGTGTAGGTCAGGAAGCCGTCGGTCCAGCCGAGATGGCCAGTGACGGTCAGCGGCGTTCCCGGAATTGCTGTGCCGAGGTCCGTATAAAGATATAGATTGTCCGTGCCGCCGAGCGAATCCTGCTCCGGGGCATAGGCAATACCGACGGTCGCTTCGGCCGGCCCGACATTGAAGCCGGTGGAACCGTAGACTTCGAGATAATCGAACTCGCCGGGGCCGGCGTCGGGATAGAGGTAACCGATGACCCCGACATCAACGGAGAACGCATCGGTAAGCTGCCCGCTCCATCCTCCGTAGACATCGACTTCAGTGCTGCCGTACCCGACAGTGTCCTCGTCCAGCGACGAGGCCCAGGTACCGACGTAGAAACCGGGATCGGTGGCAAGGTCGAAGCCGCCCTGGATGGCCATCTCACCGCCGGACAGATCGACGCCGCGGAAGCGGTACTCGCTCGTCAGCGCGACGTTGGCTGAGACGGAGAACGGTGCAGCGGTATCCTCCACCTCTTCGGGCGGAAGAACGGTCTGGGCCTGCGCGGCGGTTGCGGAAAGTGCGGCACCTGCGAGAAGTGCGGGCATGGAAAGACGTGCGGCGAGGCCGCGAAAGGACGTGAGCATTTCAATTCCCCTTGGGTTGACGCTTCGTCCCACCTGCGAATATCAGCGCACCTTATTTTCGGATGGTGTCTGCCGGTAGATTCGCAACAATATTGCCTGTTGATGCTGCGTCGCACAAGCCCGGTAAGCAAATTTCCGGTCATTCGCACCCTGGTTGTGGATTTTGTGCACTAGCGAAGGATCGCAAGCGCTCGACATTCATTGAAAGCTCAGACCCGTTTCAGTAAAGGCGCGGCTATTCCGCTTTCCGATCGCTACGGAACGACGCCGCCGCGTAGCGCGCGCAAGCAATCAGTCCTTCGAACCGAATTAAGAGTGCATGTTAAACCCGTTCGCCTCCATCTTTCGCAACCGTAGCAAGTCCGCTCCGCAGCCGTCGGTACCGCCGGGCGAACGCTATTACGTGATCGGCGATATCCACGGGCGCCGCGACCTGTTCGGCAAGCTTATCGAAGCGATCGACGAGGACGACCGGAAGGCGGGCGTCGCGGCTTCCACCGTCGTGCTGCTTGGCGACCTCGTCGACCGCGGACCCGATAGCGCAGGTGTGATAGCCGATACGATCGACTGGCAGGATCGCCGCACGGTTCGCTGCCTCGCAGGCAATCACGAAGAGATGTTTCTCGATTCCTTCACCGATACCGAGGTTCTTCGGCACTTCGTGAAGCACGGCGGACGGGAGACGATCCTGAGCTACGGGATCGACCGCAAGCGCTACAACGGACTGTCGCTCGACGAACTGCAGGAAACGATGAACGAGATCGTTCCGAAGGAGCACCGCGATTTCCTCGAAGGGTTCGAGGAATTGATCATCGCGGGCGATTACGCCTTCGTTCACGCTGGCATCGACCCAAAACGAGCCATCGATGAGCAGAAGCGGAAGGATTTGCTCTGGATTCGCGACCGCTTCCTGAGCCATGAGGGCGCGCTCTCGCATGTGGTCGTCCATGGCCACACGATTTTTGACGAGGTGGTCGACCATGGGAACCGGATCGGTATCGATACCGGCGCCTATCGTTCGGGCAAGCTCACCGCACTCGTGCTCGAGGGCGACTTAAGACGATATATACAGACGGTCGATAACGGCGGCCACCTGTCAATTGAGAAAGTGGACTAAGCAGCATGAAAATAGCGATGGTTGGATCGGGCTATGTCGGCCTCGTATCCGGGGCGTGCTTTGCCGATTTCGGACACGACGTTGTCTGCATCGACAAGGACCAGTCGAAGATCGACCGTCTGCACGACAATATCATGCCGATCTACGAGCCGGGTCTGGCGGCGCTTGTCGAAAGCAACGTCAAAGCCGGACGCCTGACTTTCAGCACCGACCTGCCCGAAGCGATTCAGGGTGCGAGCGCAATCTTCATCGCAGTCGGCACGCCGAGCCGCCGCGGCGACGGTCATGCCGACCTGTCCTATGTCCATGCAGTCGCGCGCGAAGTCGGTGAGAGCCTGGCGAACGATGCCGTCATCGTCACGAAATCCACCGTTCCGGTCGGCACCGGTGACGAGGTCGAGCGCATTCTTCATGATAGCGGGACCCAGCACCGCTTCGCAGTCGTCTCCAACCCCGAATTCTTGCGCGAAGGCGCAGCAATCGGCGACTTCAAGCGTCCCGACCGTATCGTGATCGGAACCGAAGACGACTTCGGCCGCGAGATCATGCAGCAGGTCTATCGCCCGCTGTTCCTCAACCAGTCGCCTATCCTGTTCACCTCGCGCCGCTCCGCCGAACTCATCAAATATGCTGCGAACGCGTTCCTCGCGACGAAGATCATGTTCATCAACGAAATGGCTGATCTGTGCGAAAAGGTCGGCGCGGACGTGCAGGACGTCAGCCGCGGCATCGGCAGTGACAACCGCATCGGTCCGAAGTTCCTCAATGCTGGGCCGGGCTATGGCGGTTCGTGCTTCCCCAAGGATACGCTCGCGTTGCTCAAGACCGCCGAGGACTACGACAGCCCGGTCAGGATCGTAGAATCTGTCGTAAAAGCCAACGAAACCCGCAAGCGCGCGATGGGCCGGAAGGTCGTCGAAGCACTGGGCGGCGCGGAAGAAGCGCGCGGCAAGACCGTTGCGATGCTCGGCCTGACCTTCAAGCCGAATACCGACGACATGCGCGATTCGCCTTCCATTGCAGTCGCGCAGACCCTTCAGGATGCAGGCGTCAAGGTGCGCGCCTACGACCCCGAAGGTATGGAACTGGCCGCGCCGATGATGCCCGACGTAGAGATGATGAAAGGCACGTACGAAGCCATCGACGGGGCTGATGCGGTCGTCATCGTGACCGAATGGGACGCCTTCCGTGCGCTCGACTTCAAGCGGGTAAAGGACCTGCTCAAGACCCCGGTGCTCGTCGATCTTCGCAACATCTACAAGGCGAAGGACGTCGAGGAGGCAGGATTTACCTACGCAAGCGTAGGCCGGGTCTAAGCGGACTGAACGGGGGTCTAAGCGCACCTAGCGATGTCTAGCGCGCGGTAAAGAGGTGCCAGGAGGCCTGTAAGCCGGGTTCTGTCTCGCGGCCGGTATGCGCAAAGCGCACCAGCCGCCGCGAGGGCAGCCATTCGTCTAGGCGGGGGATTGCTCCCCGCGCTCAAGCAGCCAACCCGGACGGTCGCAGGCGCGAACCTCGAGGCGAAACGCCTCGGCCGGACAAACCGGCGCGCCGTCCCTATTCGGCCTTGCTCCAGGTGGGGTTTACCATGCGGGCCCCGTTGCCGGTCGCCCCGGTGCGCTCTTACCGCACCCTTTCACCCTTGCCATTCGGCCCGAGGGCCGTTTCGGCGGTTTGCTTTCTGTGGCACTATCCCTCGTCCGCCGCCCGAAGGCCGCGAACGGGCGGGCGTTACCCGCCACCTTCGTTTCGTGGAGCCCGGACTTTCCTCGGTGAAGCGGATGCTCCAACGCGGCTGCCCGGCCTCCTGGCGAAGCGTTACCTAGTGCGTCCCTCGTCGCGGTCCAAGAGCAATCTGAACAGGATCGCGCGAACCTGCCCGTCGATTACGCCGTCGATCTTCTCCGGCCGCCAGCGCCGCTGGAAAGCTTCGACCGCCTTGCGGCCATCGGTGATGTCGTAGCCGAAGCGTTCAAGTGCGAGATAGAACGCGCCGTCGTTGTCGAACGGATCGCCGAGATCAAGCTTCTCCGGCCGCGGCAGGGCGAGGCCGTATTCGGCGAGCCGGTCCCACGGAAAAAGCTCGCCCGGATCGATCTTGCGCGCCGGTGCGATGTCCGAATGGCCGACCACGTTGGCGCGCGGAATATCGTAGGTTTTGACGATGCGGGAAAGCAGCGGGACAAGCGCATTGAACTGCGCCTCGCTGAAGCCGCGGTATTCGTGGCGATGTCCCGGATGGTCGAGTTCGATCCCGATGCTTGCCGAGTTCACGTCCTTGTGTCCGCGCCAGTAGGATATGCCGCCGTGCCACGCGCGCTTGTCTTCGTCGACGAGCCGCACGACCTCGCCCGCTTCGCTGATGACGTAATGAGCGCTGACCTTGGATTCAGGATCGGTCAGCCGCTCCACGGCGAGATCGACATTGTCCATCTCGGTATAGTGAATGACGATCATCGAGACCGGCAGCGCGCGCTCGTCGAAATTGGGGGACGGCACGTAACGGTGGACGAGTTCATCCTCGCCCGGCTTTCCGGCCGCGTCTTCGTGCGCCGAACGGTTGAACGCGCCCCGGTCGGGCGGAGGCAGATCGCCAGGAGCGTCGCCGCTCACCCGATCATACCTTCGGGTTCGGGCAGTGCCGCGCCGAGGACCAACGCCTTAGGATCGTGGTGGAACTGCAGCGAGCCGCCCTGGTCTTCGGCGAGCTGGGCGATCATGTAGGCCGCAGCGGTTCGGCTGGTAAGCTCGTCCGCATCCAGCGATCCGTCCAGCGCCTCGCCGATCGTCTGGTCGAACGCGACCCGCTCTCCGGTAGCACGGACCACGATCTCGACCGAGCCGCCGCGCCGCTCGGCCCCGATATCGAGCTGGCCGCCGCGGATCAGCGAATCGATCGCAATCTGCGCGAAATTCAGCATGACCTTGACCGCGGGCTTGGGCAGCGTGCGCTCGGCCAGCGCCCAATTGAGGGTTATGCGCGCATTGTTGCTGGCAAGCGCATTAATGAGTTCCTGCGGCTCCTCGACCGGAACGGCCTCTCCGAAACCGCCCGCCGCACCGAATGCGAGGCGGAAGAACTTGAGCTTGTCGGTGCTGATCTTCGCGCTCTGTTCGAGCAGTTCGAGGCACTTCTGCCGCATTTCGGGGTCCGGCTCTTCGGCGAGCAGTTCCAGCCCGTTACTCAGGGCGCCGACAGGGCTGAGCATATCGTGGCACAGGCGCGAGCACATCAGAGCGGCAAGTTCGAGGGAAGCATTGGTGGTCATCGAATACCCGGTTCGGCAAGGAAGAATGAAAAAGCAGCGCAGTCCTTAGCGGTCATCGATAAGATAAGAAACCTTTTGGAAACCATCTTCCCCATCGCGCCAGAACGCGGCCGTGCCCTCGCCAATGATTGCCCACAAACGTCCGTCGCGCGGCGATAGCGCTCCGTCGGTCGCGGAAGGCCGGGCACGCCCCACCGGATGCGAATGGTAATAACCCGCGACGCGTGCGCCCCCCGCCCTCTCCTGCCGCAGCACGTCGACGAGGATCTGCGGATCGATCTCGAAATGCGTATCCGGGGCGGGATGGACATTGGGTGATGGCAAGAGCCCGGTGATGTGCTCGGCGTTTGCCGGGTCGGCCGCGAGCATGATCCCGCAGGCCTCGTGCGGAGCGGCGCTGGCTGCATGGTCGAACATTTCCTCCATTAGCGCGCTTGAGATCGTGACCCTCATCGCGCATTCCGTAACCATGTCGGCCGCCGAAGTCATTACAGGGAACCTCGATGCGATCGGAGTGCGGCTGGACAAGGCGCTCGCCGACGCCAGCGGCCTGTCGCGTGAGCGGATCAAGGCGCTGATTGCCGAGGGTTTCGTCAATGTCGGCGGGAAACGGCTCGCCACCCCGTCTGCAAAACTTGAAGAACCGGCCGAGTTCACCATCGACGTGCCGCCTGCCGCAGAGGCGGAGGCTGCGCCCGAAGACATCAAGCTCGAGATCGTGTTCGAGGACGAGCATCTCGTCGTGGTCGACAAACCGGCTGGCATGGTCGTCCACCCGGCGGCAGGCAACTACAGTGGAACGCTGGTCAATGCCCTGCTGCACCACTGCCGCGGCCAGCTTTCGGGCATCGGCGGGGTTGCGCGCCCCGGCATCGTCCACCGGATCGACAAGGACACCTCGGGCCTGCTGGTCGTCGCCAAGTCCGATCCCGCACACGAAGGGCTGGCGAAGCAATTCGCCGATCATTCGATCCACCGGCGCTATCTCGCGGTCTGTTCCGGTGCGCCGAACCCCGCATCGGGCACGATCGATCGGCGCATCGGACGCTCCGATGCCGACCGCAAGAAAATGGCGGTGCTGCCCGACGATGCGAAGCGCGGGAAAACGGCGGTTACGCACTACCGGACGTTGCAGCCGCTGAAGGGCGCGGCGCTCATCGAATGCCGCCTCGAGACCGGGCGCACGCACCAGATCCGCGTTCACTGCGCGTCAATCGGGCACCCGCTATTAGGAGACCCGGTATATGGACGCATCAGCCGCGACCTGCGGCAGCTTCTCAAAGACATCGGTTTTGACCGGCAGGCGCTGCACGCAGCCAAGCTTGGTTTCGTTCACCCGGTTACCGGCGAGGAGGCCAAATTCGCCTCCCCCCTGCCAGCCGACATGCAGGAACTTATCGACGAAACCGCTCGTTGAAATCGATGAAAGTCGCTGCCTTTCTCCTCGGTTTTGCGCTAGAAGAATGATGCGACCGCAAACCACGAACGCCGCTTTTCGGGTTCGGGAACGCAGGTTGGCGATAGAAAGGTTAGGGAAGACGTGAGTAACAGCAAATCGCCGACGGTCCCGGCGCTCAACGGTGAGCAGAGCCTCAACCGTTATCTGGCCGAAATCAAGAAATTTCCCGTGCTGACGGCGGAGCAGGAATACATGCTCGCCAAGCGGTACGAAGAGCATGAAGATCCCGAAGCTGCCGCGCAGCTTGTGACCTCGCACCTGCGCCTCGTGGCGAAGATCGCGATGGGCTATCGAGGTTACGGGCTTCCCGTGTCGGACCTCATTTCCGAAGGCAATGTCGGCCTGATGCAAGGCGTCAAGAAGTTCGAAGCCGACCGCGGTTTTCGCCTCGCGACCTATGCGATGTGGTGGATCAAGGCCAGCATGCAGGAATTCATCCTGCGCAGTTGGAGCCTCGTGAAGATGGGTACGACTGCCGCGCAGAAGAAGCTGTTCTTCAACCTGCGCCGCATGAAGAAACAGCTCGACGCCTACGAAGACAGCGACCTCAATCCGGAAGATCTGCACAAGATCGCGACCGATCTCGGCGTGCCGGAGCAGGAAGTCATCAACATGAACCGCCGCATGATGATGGGCGGCGATGCTTCGCTCAACGTGCAGATGCGCGGCGACGAGGAGGGCGGCGGCCAGTGGCAGGACTGGCTGACCGACGATCGCCCACTGCAGGACGAAACCGTTGCGGATGCAGAGGAAAAGCAGGTTCGTCACGAAATGCTTACCGAAGCGATGGAAGCGCTGAACGAACGCGAGCAGCATATTCTGACGGAGCGCCGCCTGACGGACAATCCGCAGACGCTTGAAGAACTCTCGAAGGTCTACGACGTCTCGCGCGAACGAATCCGCCAGATCGAAGTACGCGCTTTCGAGAAGCTGCAAAAGGCAATGCAGCGCATCGCCGGCGAACGGCTGATGCCCGCCGCAGCGTAAACGATCGCCAACAGATAGAAGGGCCGGATGCGCGACGCACCCGGCCCTTTTTCGTGGCATTCCCTAAAGGCGCGGGCGATGACGATGTCCAGGATTTTACCCAGCGCGCGGGTCTTTCCGTCATGCGGAGGGTCTTCTGCCTCGATCCGAAGCGAACCATAATTAAGTGGTGTTTAACCAGGTGCGGCGTAGCTATAGGCTCGCTTCTACCGTCAACGACAACGGTGCTACGAGTGATGGGAGAGTTTTATGGCGAAGGCGGTGGAGAGCGGTACAACCGTTAGCCAAGCGCATTCGACGACGGCGGTCGGGACTGCATCGACAGACAAAAAATCACGGTCGCTCGCGATCGATCGCGCAAGAGGCCTGGGCATAGCACTGGTCGTGTGGGGCCATTTGGCCACTGCTGCAACTCCGGGTCTACCGACCTGGTTCTACATTTCCGTCAGCGTGATCTACTCGTTCCACATGCCGCTTTTCATGTATCTGAGCGGCTTCGTTTTCTTCCTCAGCCGAAGTCACGAGCGTTTTTGGGAGCATCCCGCAAAGCAGGTCTGGAACCGGTTCGATCGCCTGATGGTCCCGTGCATTGCGTTCGCCCTGATCACGGTGACCGGCAAGGTGCTTCTTCTGAACGACGGAACGCTAAGCGAATACCTGCAACTGATGCAGCAAGCGCTTGAGATGACCATAACGAATGAGAGAGGCAATCCGGTTCTCTCGATCTGGTACTTGATCGTCCTGTTTCTCTACTCTGTTATCGTGCCGATAATACTGAAACCCTTGCCGAAACCTGCGCTATTTCTGGTTGTCATCGGCTTCCTGTTATGGGCGTTTACATTCCCCGAAGCATTTTACATTGAACGTATCGCGCAATATCTGGTGTTTTTTGCAATCGGCGGCGCTGTCGCCACGTATCGCTCTCAGGTTTTACCAAGGGTGTCCGCATGGTATATACCGATAACGCTGGTCTTCATGCTATCGTGCTACCTGCTATTGGCTGACGAGTATGCGCTTCTGATTTGCGGCATCGCATCCACCTTTGCGATCCACGGACTGTTCATGCAGAAATTTTGGGACAGAGATCGGTTATTTCTGTTCCTCGGGCGCAATTCCATGGCCATCTACCTGCTAAACACGATTGTGATTGGTTTGGCTCAGATCGCGTACGTTCGCTACCTTCCGTATCAGGGAAACTGGTTCCTGATTTACTCGCCCCTCGTGTTTATCCTAGCTATTCTGCTTCCTGTAGCGGTGCGGCACATCCTCGGCCTCGATCCGCGAGGCAGCTTCCTGCAAAGATACTTCAACTAATTATTTTTGCGTCGCAAACGCACTCAAACCCGATTGTAAACTTGTATGACTCTTCTACTGGCAGTGGCAATACTACTAAGTATTCCGGTTTTCGTTGCGCTGCTCAAAGGAAATGAGCGCAATCGCTTGCGAGCATACTCAGGGATCGCGCTCGTCCCTCTGCTGGCCGGAGCGCCGGTTCAGGGTTACCTCTACGGCTGGCCACTATGGCATGGCACGGTGCTCGGCTTTGCGGTCACGTTCGGTGACGCTCTTGCGATCGCGTTACTTCTTACCCGCCGCGAACGCCTTAAAAAGCAGATATTCTGGCCAGTGTTCCTCTTTTACGGGTTCAGTCTTTTCACGTCCATTTTCGGAAGCGTGAACTGGACAGCGACCGCATTCGTCTGGTGGCAGTTCGCTCGGATGCTTCTGTTGTTCACGGTCGTGGCAGGGGAAGGCCACCGCCTGGATGTTCGTAACAGTCTGCTGACCGGGCTGGCGCTCGGATTGTTTTACCAGGCCGCGTATGTAATCACGCAGAAACTAACAGGTCAGATACAAGCGAACGGCACCTTCGCGAGCCAGAATTTGTTTGGCATGGTGCTCGAACTTTCGATCCTACCTTTAGTAGGCGCTGCGCTCGGTGGGTATAAGAACAAGTTCATAGTTCCCGGTGCGTTAGCCGGGCTCATTTGCGTTGCCGGCACAGGTTCCCGCGCGGCGACCGTATTTACCGGTGCCGCGATACTTGGTCTGCTGATCGCATCGTTGGTGCGGCAGTCTACGCCGCGTAAAATGAAAGCCATCGGCTTTGCCGTGCTCGGCTTGGCTATTGCAAGTCCGCTCGCGCTAATGACTCTCAATCAGCGTTTCGAAGGCGGCTCTTATGTTACCGAAGAAGATACACGAGAATCGTTCGAGAATGCGGCACGTTCCATGGCAGCGGATTACCCGTTCGGTGTAGGTGCCAACATGTTCGTCTGGGTATCGATCCAACAGGATTACGCGGAACGGGCGGGCGTATCGTGGCTACCGCAGAACAGATCGAAGCCAGTGCACAATGCCTATTTGCTGGCCCGCGCGGAAACGGGCTGGCTGGGTGAAGTCGCCATAATTCTCATGCTTGTCGTACCGCTGCTTACGGCCTTCAGAACAGCATTCGCCGACCGGAGAAATCCAACGGGCGAACTGGCGCTGGGTATCAGTTTCGCGCTGCTTACGAACATCATTCACAACAATTGGGAGTTCGATCTGCATTCGGCGGCCGTCCAATCTCTATTGTTTTTGAACTTCGGCCTGATCGCAGCGATGTGGCGACAGACTCGAACCCGAGACGAAAGCCTGAGCGACGACGTCGATGGTCAATCTGCGCAGACGAGGCGAGCAGTGACGTCACCGCCTGTTCTTCCCCAGGGCGGCAATCGGTCGCGGACATCCGAAGGTGAAGGAACACGCCGCGCTCCACCCCTCGTACTCGACTACGGTCCTCAGCGAAGCCGGAACAGCGACGAAGACGGATGAAGTTGCCATAGACCGGACACGGCTTACGTCCGGTGTGCCGCTGGCTGCGATGCTCGGTGAAAACGTATGACGCGGGCGCTCGCTCTATCGCTTCATGGAACCACCGCCCCGTAATACGCCGCCGTATCGTCGTTCGCCTTGCACACAGTCGCGATGGTCCATAATCCCAATCGCATGGTTTCTCGCATTGTCCTATTCCTGTTCAAGACGCTGATCGCGCTTCTGCTGCTCAGCGTACTGCTCGTCGTTGCCTTTCGCTTCGTGCCGACGCCGGTGACCGCGACCATGGTGATGGACGAAAACGGCATTACGAAGGACTGGACACCGCTTTCGGACATAGACCGCAATCTGGTGCGCGCGGTCATCGCGGCGGAGGACGGCAAGTTCTGCGAGCATGACGGCTTCGACCGCGAGGCGATCGAAAAGGCGATGGAACAGAACCGGCAGGGCGGGCGCATCCGCGGCGGGTCGACCATCAGTCAGCAGACAGCGAAGAACGTCTTTTTGTGGCAAGGCGGCGGCTACTTCCGCAAGGGCCTCGAAGCCTGGTTCACCTTCCTGATCGAGCAGATCTGGGGCAAGCGGCGGATCATGGAGATGTATCTCAACGTCGCGGAAACGGGCATCGGAACCTACGGCGCCGAGGCCGGAGCGCAGCGGTACTTCGGAAAGTCCGCCGCCTCGCTCACGCCTACCGAAGCGGCGCGTATGGCGGCGGCGCTGCCGCTCCCCAAGGAACGCTCGGTCAAGAACCCGAGTGGCTGGCTGCGCCGCCACGGTAACACCATTGCCGCCCGGATCGGCGTCGTTGCGCGTGACGGGCTGGACGATTGCGTCTACCGCTAGGGAAATGGGAGCGGGGCATTCACACGACACGGCCGGGGGCGGCGGGCATTCGCATCCGCATTCCCACGCGCCAGCGGATTTCGGCCGTGCCTTCGCGATAGGCGTTGTCCTTAATACCGCGTTCGTGATCGTCGAAGCTGTTTATGGCTTCATCTCAGGCTCGATGGCGCTGATCGCGGATGCAGGTCACAATCTGTCCGACGTGCTCGCGCTGCTGCTTGCATGGGGCGCGAGCATCGCGGCGAAGAAACCGCCGACCGAGCGGTTCACGTACGGCTTTAAAAGTTCGACCATCCTTGCCGCGCTCGCCAATGCGGCGCTGCTAATGGTGGCGATCGGCGCGATCCTGTTCGAGACGATCCACCGCTTCGCTAATCCCGCTCCGGTCGAGGGCTGGACCATGATCGTGGTCGCCGGGATCGGGATCGTGATTAACACCGCCACCGCGCTCATGTTCGTGCGCGGGCGCAAGCACGACATCAATATCCGCGGTGCGTTCCTGCACATGGCCGCTGACGCACTGGTGTCGGTCGGAGTCGTGGTGGCCGGCGCAGCGATCCTGCTGACAGGCGCGCTGTGGATCGATCCGGTGACGTCGCTCGTCATCGTGCTCGTCATCGCATGGGGGACGTGGGGTCTCGCCAAGGACAGCTTCATGATGGGTCTTCAGGCCGTTCCGAGTGGCATCTCGGAAAGTGGCGTGCGCGCGTATCTATCGGGCCTGCCCGGCGTTACCCGCGTCCATGATCTGCATATCTGGCCGATGAGCACGACGGAAACGGCGCTGACCGCGCATCTCATCATGCCAGGGGGGCATCCGGGAGATGCGTTTCTGGCCGAAGCGGCGGAAGAGTTGGAGCATCACCACGCCATCGCGCATGTCACGCTTCAAATCGAAAGCAAGCAGCCTGCGTCCGGCTGCGGCGCGGATTGCGGCTCGCCCAGCCTTACTTGATGACCGGCGGCTTGCTGCCGTCGGGCACGGCCTGCGTTTCCTCGACCAGCGCGAAAAGTTCGGTCGCCGGCATTTTCATCAGAGCCTCGAAGGCCGGGGCGGCGGCGTCCTTGTCGCCCTCGCCCTGCCCGCGCACTTCGTAGCGGTCGTCCTTGGCCATCGCCACGAACATGAAGGGAAAGGCCGGATTGCGCTGGTCGGATAGAAAGATCAGCGACTTGCTGTCGTCGCAGCTGAAGACAATCCAGTAAGTTCCGCCGAGCTGTTTGACCACCGGACCGGTCTTGCAGCGAACGTTCGTTCCTGCAGCGTCGGACTTTTCTGGAGACTGCGCGGCGTCGGCGGCAAGCTGCGCGCGGTTTTCGTCCGCGCGAAGCTGCGCGCTGGCAGGCCAGGCCGCCAGAAGCGCGGCAAGCGGCAGGGAAAGCCGGCCCAGGCGCACACCGCACCGGGGCCGGCGGCGGATCAAGCCGCCGCTTCCTTCTTGCCCTTGCCGGCCACGACCTTGACGGGTTCCTTTCGGCCTTCGACGACTTCCTTGTCGATCACGATTTCGTTCACGTCTTCCATGTCGGGAAGATCGAACATCGTGTCGAGCAGCAGGCCTTCGACGATCGAGCGCAGTCCGCGTGCGCCGGTCTTGCGCTTGATGGCCCGCTCGGCAATCGCCTGTAGCGCATCGTCGTTGAACGTCAGCGCGACGTCTTCCAGTTCGAACAGCTTGGCATACTGTTTCACCAGCGCGTTCTTCGGCTCTTTGAGGATCGTGACAAGCGCATCGATATCGAGATCGTGCAGCGTCGCGATGACCGGCAGACGGCCAACGAACTCGGGGATGAGCCCGAACTTCAAGAGGTCTTCCGGCTCACTCTTTTCGAGCAATTCGCCGATGCGCCGCTTGTCCGGATCGGCGACATGCGCGCCGAAGCCAATCGAACGCTTCTGCAAACGGTCGGCGATGATCTTGTCGAGACCGGCGAAGGCGCCGCCGCAGATAAACAAGATGTTCGTCGTGTCGACCTGCAGAAACTCCTGCTGCGGATGCTTGCGACCGCCCTGCGGCGGAACGCTGGCCGTCGTGCCTTCCATCAGCTTCAGCAGAGCCTGCTGCACGCCCTCGCCCGATACGTCGCGCGTAATCGAGGGGTTTTCCGCCTTGCGCGTAATCTTGTCGATCTCGTCGATATAAACGATGCCGTGCTGTGCCTTCTCGACATTGTAGTCGGAGGCCTGCAGCAGCTTCAGGATGATGTTCTCGACGTCTTCGCCGACATAGCCCGCTTCGGTCAGGGTCGTCGCGTCGGCCATCGTGAAGGGCACGTCGAAGGTGCGCGCCAGCGTCTGCGCGAGCAGCGTCTTGCCCGAACCGGTCGGCCCGACCAGCAGGATGTTCGATTTGGCGAGTTCAACATCGCCGCCCTTGGTCGCATGGTTGAGGCGCTTGTAGTGGTTGTGCACCGCTACCGACAGCACCCGTTTCGCGCGGTCCTGTCCAATGACGTAATCGTTCAGCGTGTGGAAGATTTCCGAAGGCGTCGGCACTTCGCCTTCCTTGCGCCCGACGATGCCGGCCTTCGTTTCCTCGCGAATGATGTCGTTGCAAAGCTCCACGCACTCGTCGCAGATGAACACGGTCGGTCCTGCAATGAGCTTGCGCACTTCATGCTGCGACTTGCCGCAGAAGCTGCAATAGAGGGTGCTTTTACTGTCGGTTCCGCTCAATTTGGTCATTCCTGTAATCCCGAATCCCGTCAATCGCTGCAACTGCAAGCTAAGGATTCGCGGAGCCTAATGCGACCCCGATTAATTTCAAAGCCCGCTTGCGGAGGAGATAGGTGACAATCATGCACTACCACAGCCTGCTTTCTGCATGCTGAAGCAGCAAGGTTGCCGAATTCCTACCGAGCGGCGCGGGTGATAGCCGGACCCGCGCCTGCTGCGCGGCGGACGGGATCAGGACGGCGCGCCGCCCGTGCCCATCTCGTCCTCGTCCTTGATTTCGTTTTCGGGACGCGTTTCGAAGACCTTGTCCACGATCCCGAACTTCATCGCTTCTTCCGCTTCGAGGAAGGTATCGCGGTCCATCGCCTTCTCGATCTCTTCAAGGCTCTTGCCCGTATATTTCACGTAGAGATCGTTCATCCGCTGGCGAATGCGAAGGATTTCGCGCGCCTGGATTTCGATGTCGGACGCCATACCGCGTGCGCCGCCCGAGGGCTGGTGGACCATGATGCGCGCGTTGGGAAGCGCAATGCGCATTCCCGGCTCCCCCGCTGCAAGAAGGAAGCTGCCCATGCTGGCGGCCTGCCCCATGCACACGGTCGAAACGCGCGGCTTGATGTATTGCATCGTGTCGTGGATCGCCATGCCGGCCGTAACGACGCCGCCGGGCGAATTGATGTACATGCTGATCGGCTTCGACGGGTTCTCACTTTCGAGGAACAGCAGCTGCGCCGTGATGAGCGAGGCCATCCCGTCTTCCACCTGCCCGGTCACGAATACGATCCGCTCGCGCAGCAGGCGGCTGAAGATGTCGAAGCTGCGCTCGCCGCGGCTGGTCTGCTCGACGACCATCGGAACGAGGGCGCCGGTCAGCGGGTCGCGCGTGAACTGTCCCTGGGTTCCGTAGGTTTCGCCAAGCTGTGCGGACAAGTCGATCATGTTGCTTCCTTTTGCGCTAATCTTGCGGTGGCCTATCTCGCTATAGCGCCGCCGATGTTCAAGGGGGTAGCGCGCCTCCATACGCAAACGATGCTTGTAAGGAGGTAAAGGGGCACTTCGGCAAAGCACGGCCTGCTTCGCAAATTGGACTTGCAAGGCACGGCTACTGCGCCGCATGAAAGCGTTCATGAAAACAAAACTCTGCCTCGCCGCGATCGCTGCCTCGGCGCTTCAAACCCCTGCCTTCGCGCAGGATTTCGACGCCGTATTCGAAGAAATCGAGCGGGCAGAAACCGCACCCGCCGAACCGGTCGCCGAGCGGATCGCGAACGAATACGTGCGCCGCATTCTGCAACTCGATGATGCCGGGCCAGAGATCAACGCGGTCATCGCGCTCAATCCCGACGCGGCGAGACAGGCACGCGATGCCGAGGCGGCAGGGCGGCCGCTTGCCGGGCGCACGGTGCTGGTAAAGGACAATATCGAGACGCGCGAACTGCCGACCACGGCGGGTAGCCTTGCCCTCAAGGACAACTTCACAGGCCGCGACGCGCCGCTTATCGCGAAGCTGCGAGAGGCGGGCGGCGTCGTGCTCGGCAAGGCGAACCTCTCGGAATGGGCGAACATCCGCGACTTTCAGTCGACCAGCGGATGGAGCGCGATTGGCGGGCTGACGCGCAACCCGCACGCCATCGACCGCAATACCTGCGGCTCTTCGTCGGGCAGCGGAGCGGGCGTCGCAGCGCGGTTTGCTTGGGCGGCAATCGGTACCGAGACCGACGGCTCGATCACTTGCCCCGCCAGCATCAACGGCATCGTGGGCTTCAAGCCGAGCGTCGGCATGGTGAGCCGCACCCATGTCGTGCCGATCAGCCATACGCAGGATACCGCCGGCCCGATGACTCAGAGCGTCGGCGATGCGGCAATGCTGCTGAACGCCATCGCCGGGACCGATCCCGCCGACCCGGCAACCGCGGACGCCGCGCAGCACATTACGGACTTCACCGACGGGCTGGGGGAAGCCTCGCTCGAAGGCGTACGGATCGGCGTGCTGCGCAATCAGGTTGGCAGCCACCAGGGCGTGACTGCGCTGTTCGAACAGGCGCTGGCAGACCTGCGCAATGCAGGCGCGGTCCTGGTCGACATCGAGTTTACGCCGAGCGAAGCCATGGGCGAAGCCGAGTTCGCAGTATTACTCTACGAACTGCGCGAGGACATGGCGACCTACCTCGCCAGCCTGCCCGGTTCTGGCGGCCCGCGAAGCCTCGCCGATCTGATCGCGTTCAACGAGGTCAACGCAGAGCGCGAGATGCGCTGGTTCGGGCAGGACATCTTCGAAATGGCGGAAGGGGCAACCAGCCGCGAGGAATACGAAGCCGCGAAAGCCTCCGCCAAACGCATGGCAGGCGAAGAGGGTATCGACAGGCTGCTGTTCGAAAACCGGGTCGAGTTTCTGATCGCGCCTACTACCGGCCCCGCGTGGTCGACCGATCTCGTGAACGGCGACAATTATTCGGGCGGCATCGGCGCGGGCAACCTCGCCGCGATCGCCGGATACCCGCACCTGACCGTTCCGATGGGCGCGACCGAAACGCTTCCGGTCGGCCTCAGCTTTATGAGCCGCAAGTGGGCCGATCACGAGGTCCTGAAGGTCGGTGCAGCCTACTAACGCGCACGGACCGCGGAACTGCCGCAGCCGAGCTTCCGCCGCTTCTCCGACCGGCCTGACGTTCGATAATTCGCTTGCGCTAAAGCGCTAGCGCGCAAGAAAAAGCCCGCCAACCGAATAGGCCAGCGGGCTTTTCTAATTGCAGCGAGGCGCGCTTACTTTTTAGCGGCAGCCTTCTTCGCAGCCGGCTTTTTGGCAGCAAGCTTCTTCTTCGCAGGCGCATCCGCGGCATCGTCCGACTTGTCGTCGTCCGACTTCTTGGCAGCGGCCTTCTTCGCAGGAGCCTTCTTCGCCGGTTCATCCTTCGCATCGTCGGACTTTTCGGCAGCCTTCTTGGCCGGAGCCTTCTTCGCGGCCGATTTCTTGGCAGCAGGCTTCTTCGCGGCTTCGCCAGCCTCGTCACCCGATTTCTCGGAATCGGTCTTCTTGGCAGCAGCTTTCTTGGCCGGCGCCTTCTTCTTCGCAGCGGGCTTTTCCTCGGCCGGTTCTTCGGCTTCGATCGCGGCTTCGAGTTCCTCGCGCGTCACTTCGCGGTCGGTGATCTCGGCCTTGTCGAACAGGAAATCGACGACCTTGTCTTCGTAGACAGGCGCGCGCAGCTGGGCCGCGGCCATCGGATCGTTCTGCACATATTCCATGAACCGCTGGCGATCTTCCGGGCGGTACTGCTGCGCAGCCTGCTGAATCAGCGCATTCATTTCCGCGCCTGAAACCTGCACATCGTTCTTCTGGCCGATCTCGGACAGGAGCAGGCCGAGGCGCACCCGCCGTACGGCGATGCTCCGATAATCGTCCTTCTCCGCCTCGATTTCCTTCTGGGCTGCTTCAGGATCGTCGGCGCGCGCCACTTCCTGTTCCAGCTGGTTCCAGATCTGCGCGAATTCCGCCTCGACCATGCCTTCGGGCACCTCGAAATCATGTCCTGCGGCAAGCTGATCGAGGAGCGAACGCTTCATCTGCGTACGGGTCAGGCCCGCAGTTTCCTGCTCGAGCTGCGTGCGCAGGATGTCGCGCAGCTTATCGAGGCTGTCGAGCCCGAGGTTGCTCGCGAACTCGTCGTCGATCTTGGTTTCGCCTTCGACCTTGACCGACTGCACGGTCACATCGAATTCGGCTTCCTTGCCCTTCAGGTTTTCTGCAGGATAATCTTCGGGGAAGGTGACGGTAATCGTCTTTTCCTCGCCTGCCTTCACGCCGGTAAGCTGGTCTTCGAAGCCCGGAATGAACTGGCCCGATCCGATCACGAGCGGCGCGCCTTCGGCCTTGCCGCCTTCGAACTCGGTTCCGTCAACCCGGCCGACGAAATCGATGATGAGCTGGTCGCCCTCGGCAGCCTTCTTCGACTTCGGCGCGTCCTTGTAGCTCTTGTTCTGGCCGGCGATCCGTTCCAGCGCTTCCTCGACCTGCTCGTCGGTGACGGCGACCGTCATCCGCTCGATCTTCAGATCGTCGGTTTCCGGCGCTTCGATTTCCGGAAGCACTTCGAGGTCGACCGTGATCGTCGCATCCTTGCCCTGCTCGTAGCCGTCTTCGAGCGATACAGCGGGCTGCATCGCAGGCCGCAGCTTCTTCTCCGCCATCAGCGAATCGATGGAAGAGCGGATCGTATCGTTCAGCACCTGCGCGTGGATCTGCTCTCCGTGCATCTTGCGCACCAGATTGCCGGGTACCTTGCCGGGGCGGAAGCCGGGCATCTTCACCTGCGGCGCGATCTTCTTGATCTCGCTGTCGATCTTCGCGTCGATGTCGCTGGCGGGAATGGTCAGCGCATAGCCGCGCTTCAGGCCCGAGTTGGTCGTTTCCTTGATCTGCATGAGAGTGAGCTTCAAACCTTCTACATCAATAATCCAAGTACCCGTCGGCGCGGGTTCGGGCGAATCGCGGTCTGGTGCGGGCGAAGGGACTCGAACCCCCACATCGTAAGATACTGGTACCTAAAACCAGCGCGTCTACCAATTCCGCCACGCCCGCAAGGCCAACGAAGCCGCGGGACGGCGCGCGTCCCGACATTCAAGCCCGCGCCTCTACAGACGAGGGGCGCAAAGGGCAAGCGGGTCGATTCGCCCTGCCGCTGCGATACGCCGACACGCCTGCGGGGAACGCTATGTCGCGCTCTGCGGTTGATTTGGGGAAAGGAGCCAGTCTCATGGCCGATTACGAAAAGCCGAACATTCCCCCGGCGACTCCGCCCACGATCGATCCGAAGGCCGATCCGGTGGATGCTCGTGAACTCGCCGAAGAAGACGGTGACAGCGAAAGCGCCGGCACTGTCGAGGCGAGCGAGAAGGACGAGAGCGAAGGGGCGGAAGCGCGCCGGAAGATGAAGAAAATCCGCGACCGCGACGGCATGGACGGTGCTGGCGAAGCAGAAATGAACGCGACGACGCCGACCGAACTTCTCCCCCCGGACTGAACATTAGCAAGGAACACGACATGGCCACCCAGCCCCCACCCGACACGATCGAACCGCAACCCCCGCAGGAAATGCCGCCCGACAGCATTCCGAGCGAGACGCCGAACGAGGACGTGCCCGATTTCGAACCGCCGCAGCCGGATATCGACGAGCCCGACCGCGGACCGGTGGAGACACCGCCGCCGCCCGACTGAGGCCGCGCCCTATTGCCGCAGCCGCGCCCTCCCCCTAAAGGGCGCGGCATGAGCGACGACAACACCCCTGAACAGACAACCGGCTCCGCCGATCTTCCGCCCGACCGCCTGTCGGTCAATCCGCGCAGCCAGTATTTCGATCAGGAGAAATTGCAGCGCGGCGTCGGCATCCGGTTCAAGGGCACTGTCCGCACGAATGTCGAAGAATACAGCGTATCCGAAGGCTGGGTGCGCGTGCAGGCGGGCAAGACCGTCGACCGCAAGGGCAATCCGCTGACCTTGAAGCTGCAAGGTCCGGTCGAGGCATGGTACGAAGATCTCGGCGGCGACGCCCCGGTACTGAAGGCCGACTGACGCGCCTCTGGCGCCGCCGCCGCTTTCAGGACTTGCCATTGCCGCGTCGAAGCCGCACGGCTCCGCAGCAAAGGAACAGACCCGCGTGAAACCTCAGGTCATCATCATCGGCCGCCCTAATGTGGGCAAATCGACGCTGTTCAACCGGCTGATCGGAAAGCGGCTGGCGCTGGTCGACGATCAGCCCGGCGTGACGCGCGACCGGCGTTCGGGCGATGCGGAAATAGCGGGACTTCAGTTCACGGTGGTCGACACCGCCGGATGGGAGGACGAGGACCCAGAGACCCTTCCCGGGCGAATGCGGAGCCAGACCGAGGTTTCGCTCGAAGGCGCTGATGCCGCGCTTTTCGTCGTCGATGCGCGCAGCGGCCTCACTCCGCTGGACGGGGAAATCGGCCGCTGGCTTCGCTCGCAGGAAGTTCCGATCGTTCCGGTCGCCAACAAGGCGGAAGGAAGACAGGGCGAGGCCGGTGTTCTCGAAGCCTACTCGCTCGGCTTCGGCGAACCCATTGCCGTGTCGGCAGAGCACGGCGAAGGCATCGCCGACCTGTTCGGTGCGCTCTGGCCGATCATCGGCGCGAAAGCGGAAGCTGCAGAAGCGCAGCCGGAGGCGGACGAGAGCGACGACGAAGCGCCGCTCGGCCCCCTCAAGCTCGCAATCGTCGGCCGCCCGAATGCCGGCAAGTCGACGCTCATCAACCGTCTGCTGGGCGAAGAGCGTCTTCTGACCGGACCGGAAGCCGGCATTACCCGCGATTCGATTGCGATCGATTGGCAATGGAACGACCCGAAATCCGGCGAGGCGCGCGAGATCCGGCTGATCGACACCGCGGGGATGCGCAAGAAGCGCAACGTGGTCGACAAGCTCGAGAAGCTTTCCGTCGCCGATGCACGCCGCGCCGTGGATTTTGCCGAAGTGGTCGTTCTGCTGCTCGACGCGACGCAGGGGCTGGAACACCAGGACCTCAAGATCGCCTCGATGGTGCTCGAGGAAGGCCGCGCCCTCATCGTCGCTATCAACAAGTGGGACGTTGCGGGCGAAGCGGGCACGGAGGATGCCAGCAGCTTGTTCAACGGCATCAAGGCCGCGCTTAACGACGGCCTCGCGCAAGTCCGCGGACTGCCGGTTCTCGCCGTGTCGGCGCGGACGGGCAAAGGGCTCGACACCATGCTGCGCGCCGCGTTCGAAATCCGCGAAAGCTGGTCGAAGCGCGTGCCGACTGCGGCGCTCAACCGCTGGTTCGACGACGCGCTCGAAGCCAATCCGCCGCCCGCGCCGAAAGGCAAGCGGATCAAGCTCCGTTACATCACGCAGGTCGGCACCCGCCCGCCCCGCTTCGTGGTGTTCGGCTCGCGCCTCGACGCGCTTCCGACCAGTTACGAGCGCTATCTGGTGAACGGCATCCGCGACAAGCTCGGCTTCGATGCGGTGCCGGTTCGGGTGACGCTGAAAAGTTCGAAGAACCCTTACGCCTCCTGACAGGTGCCGGCATCGAATACGTTTCCATCACGACCGACCTGATCGAGCGCACCTCGAGCACGGCGCGCGTCCAGCAGATCGTCCAGCTGTCGCTGGCGCCGGTCTTCATGCTGGCGGCGATCGGCGCGTTCCTGAACGTACTCAACGCTCGGCTGTTCTGGCTGATCGAGAAGATTGAGCGGATCGAGCGGGCGATGGACCGCGGCTCGGGCGGACGCCGCGCACAGGAACTGCCCGCGCTCGAACAGCGGCGTGCTTACGCACAGTGGGCGATCAACTTGTCGACCAGTGCGGCGCTGACGATTTGCCTGGTCGTGGCGCTTCTGTTCGTTAGCGCCTTCATCCGCCCGCAACTCGGAACCGCGGTGGCGCTCGCATGGATCGTCACGATGAGCCTGCTGTTTCTCGCCCTGCTGCTGTTTCTGCTGGAAACGCGCCTCGCTACCAACAGCGCACGCGAGCGGCGGCAATTGTCGCGAAAGCTCGTGCAACGGCGGCATGAAAGCGAAGACGAAGACTGAACGCCTTTTCCCGATTTTAGCTAATTATGAACCATTCCTCTGCATGACTCGGAACGACGGCATTCGGGACGCGGATGCCGCTCCGGATTGCCTGATCTCGTCATCGGAGAAGAATCTCGTGATTATCTCGTTCGTCAAATCGCTGGTTCCGGGCGCTTTGCTGACCTGGCTCGTTGCGATGTTCATCGGTACCGCCGGTTCGACCGGCGGCTATCTCTATATCCATTATCTGACCGTCGAGACTTACTCGTGGTACTGGTCATGGCCGCTATTCATCTTCGGAACGGGCCTCGCCTTCGTCATCTACGCGGTCATGGACCTTTAGCGGAACATCCGCATCAGCGCCGGATCGGAAACAGCTTCCCGTAAGTAAGGCAGCGCCATAGCCATTCGAGCGGTCCGTAGCGGAACCGCTCCAGCCACGGCTTCGACCATAGCAGTATCAGCACCCAGACCGCCAGCATGACCAGATAAAGCTGCGGCCGGTCGAGTTCGCCGAACAGACCGAGCCCCCAGCCGTGAAAGACCGGCAGCAGCACGATCGACGTGCCGAGATAGTTGGTGAAGGCCGCCCGTCCCGCTGCCGTGATCCGGTCACCGAGGAAGTGTCCCGCCGCCGTCAAATAGGCGGTCAACAGCGCGGCAAGGCCGACGATAACTGGCAGGCGTGGCAGCGGACTGAAGCCCATGAAACCCGCCAACGTGCCGTAATAGGTCATGCCGGTCTCGATGGTCCAAAACGCGATCAGGACGGTGAGCGCCGACCCTGCGATCACGCCGATCCAGCCCCACGTCAGCAGCCTGCCGCGCGCAATGCCCCCGTCGAACAGCCCGCGCCGGTAGAGCGCCATGCCGATCAGCATCAGCGGGATGGTCTCCGTGAACGCCAGGAACAGGTAGAAGGCGAGATTGCTACTATGCTGCGCGGCGACATGGGAGACGTACCCACCGTAATCGCCGCTCTGTATGAGAGCCGCCTCTTCCATTGCGTCGTCGATCTCGGCCTGCTTCCCTTCCTCGAGCATTTCGATCGTCTCGGAACCGCCCATCGCTTCGGCGAACTGCGTTTCCGATGCGAGGTAGGGTCCGGCCATCGCCGGAAGCGCCAGGATCGCGCCGCTGATATAGCCGAGAATGCCGATAATAAGCTGCGTCTTCGCGCGCCATTTCAAGCATCCCAAGGCAATGAACCCGGCAAGGGCGTAGGACACCAGAATGTCGCCTTGCCAGATCAGGAAGAAATGCACCGCGCCGAACAGCAGCAGCCAGAACAGCCGCCGCGCCTGCAGGCCGCGCCCCGCTCCCTTTGCCCAGGCTTTCTCCATGAACAGGTACATCCCCGCCCCGAACAGGAGCGTGAAAAGCCCGCGCATCTTGCCGTCGACCAGTACGAATTGGATCGCCCACATCACATCGTCCGGATCGCCCGCCGGAACGAGGAATCCGTCCGGCCACATGTAAGCGGTCATCGGCTGACCGAATGCGACGATGTTGGCAGCGAGAATGCCCATGACCGCGATGCCGCGTATGAAATCGAGGCTGGCGATTCGCGTCTTTCCGGAAGCCGACACGGGCACGACCGGCCCAGTCTCACGCGTATCAGGCGTAGCCACCCCATTATCCATCATCTTCCCCCAACCAAAACGCGCTTGGCCGCCTATTACCGAGCGGACCGTCTTAACGCAAAATTAGGGGTAGTCTGCGATCTCCTTCAAAGCAGAGCCGTTTTCCGGACGGGAGGGCCCAAACGGGCGGCTCGATGAAATTGAAGGCAAATCGAAGGGGATATAGCCTTGCGGGTACTGGCGTTGGCATCGCAGAAAGGCGGATCGGGCAAGACGACCCTCTCCGGCCATCTCGCCGTTCAGGCACAACGGGCGGGCGCAGGTCCGGTCGTGCTGATCGACATCGACCCGCAGGGATCGCTCGCCGACTGGTGGAACGAGCGCGAGGCGGAATATCCCGCTTTCGCTCAGACGACCGTCGCGCGGCTGGCGAACGACCTGCAGGTCTTGCGGCAACAGGGCTTCAAGCTCGCGGTGATCGACACGCCGCCTGCCATCACTATGGCGATCCAGTCGGTCATCGGCGTGGCTGAGCTGATCGTCGTCCCGACCCGCCCCAGCCCGCACGATCTGCGCGCCGTCGGCGCGACCGTCGACCTGTGCGAGCGCGCCGGCAAGCCGCTCGTATTCGTAGTCAATGCGGCGACCCCAAAAGCCAAGATCACCTCGGAAGCGGCAGTCGCCTTGTCGCAGCACGGAACCGTAGCGCCCATCACGCTTCACCACCGCACCGACTTCGCCGCTTCGATGATCGACGGCCGCACGGTGATGGAGGTCGATCCCGACAGCCGCAGCGCGATCGAGGTCACCACGCTGTGGAAATATATCGCGGACCGGCTGGAGAAGAATTTCCGCCGGACCGTCTTCGCCGCGCCGAATTCGGTTTCGCAAATGCCGGGCCAGGCACGGCCGGGCGGCGGCTTCGGCCGCCGGGTTGCGCAATAAGGCCAGCTTGGCGCGGGAGCGATTATGTCTGACGCAGGTTTCGCCTCTCTTTCGCCGACGTTGCTCGCTCGCAAGGGCGGGGCAAAGCCGGCCATGCGCTCCCAGATGAGCCCGCTCGCCGCGACGCGCGGAAACGAAGCGGCCAATCTCGAGGATCTCGGCTGGAACGACATGGGCGATAGCGACGAAGCGTTCGCCGCCGAGAGCCAGCCGGTTACGACCGCCGACATCGTTTCGCTGAACGACCGTGCGATCGCCCGCGATGCGCTCAATCCGGTTCATCAACAGGTCGGCGAACTCAGCGCCAAGCTCGGCCAGGTCGCCGCGAAGACGGCACCGGCGCCGAAACTGCGCAAGGCAGCCAAGATCAGCAGCAACGAAAAGCGCGCTGCCTTCACCCTGCGGCTCGATGCTGAGCGGCATCTGAAGCTTCGCCTGGCCTGCACGATGAAGGATTCCAGCGCGCAGCAGATCGTGACCGACGCGCTCGACGCGCTACTCGAAAAGATGCCGGAAATCGGCGAACTCGCAAGCAAGCTGAAGCGCAAGTAATGCGCGCAGCACCGCAGAACTAAGCAAGTACGGACGGGGGCTACAAGACCATGACGAACAACGTGAAACGCACGAAGATGGTTACTTTCGCCATAACAACGGCGCTCGCATCGGCGACGCTTGCCGGTTGTTCGGGCTCGGTCGCGCCCGAAGCGCGCGTGTCCGCTGCCGATGCGCAGGACGCCATGGCGAAGGGCAAAACGTCCGCCGCGATTACGCATGCCGAAGCAGCAGTTCTCGCCGAGCCGCAGAACGTCACGCACCGCGTCATGCTGGGGGCCGCCTATCTCGAAGCGGGCCGCTTCATGTCCGCCGAAACATCATTCGCCGAAGCCATGGAGCTCGGCTCGCGCGATCCCAAGGTCATCGTCAGCCGCGCGCTGGCGCAGACGGCAGTGGGCCGCGGCGAGGAAGCGCTGCGACTTCTGAAGAACCATCAGGATCAGATCGATCCCGCCGATCTTGGCCTTGCCTACGCTCTGGCAGGCGAGCCGGGACGCGGCGTCCTCGTCCTGACTGACGCCCTGCGCGCCGGAATGGATTCAGCGAAGATTCGCCAGAACCTCGCTTATTCCTATGCCATGAACGGCGATTGGCGCGATGCCCGCCTGATGGCTGCACAGGACGTTCCGGCTGACCAGCTCGGTGACCGCATGACCGAGTGGGCGCAGCACACGCTCGACGGCGCGCATACGCTTCGGGTTGCCGCATTGCTCGGCGTCGAAGCTTCCGCAGATAGCGGACGTCCTACAGCGCTCGCCCTTCATAATAACCAGAGCGTCGAGCAGCTTGCGATGGAAGTCACCGGCTCGGCGACTAAGGAATTGCCGCCGCTTCCGCCGTCGCCGAAGCGCGATCTTCCGCCTGCCGTGAACGGCGCCCCCGCCTCGTTCAAGCTGGACGAGGAATACGCAGCCGCCCAATTGCATGAAGGGCTCGCGCAGACACCGGCGGCTGGCGGAACCGACTACGACAGCGACGGCTTCGTCGATGTACCCGAATTCGCGGCTGCGGAAGCAGCCCCTCCCGCAGTGCCGTTCAAACCGGCGAAGACCTCGGTCTCCTCCGACTTCCTGTCGGATACGGACGCCGACGAGGCCGAGGCGGGCGAGATCTTCGACGAGACCTACGCTGTTCCGAATGCCCGGATTGCCGGCGCGGACGCTAGTTCGACTCCAGAGGTCGGCGACAGCGAACAAAGCGTTGCCAAACAGGGCGAACACTTCGCGCAGCTCGGCAGCTTCTTCACCGAAGCCGATGCCAAGCGCGCATGGCGCATCTTCCAGTCGCGCTATCCGGAACTCGAAAACAAGCAGATGGTCATCACCAAGGCCAAGGTGCGCGGCAAACTCTATTACCGCGTCTCAGCTGCCGATCTTGCGCAGGATTCCGCCAGCGAGCTGTGCTCCGTGGTCAAGAGCAAGGGCGGCGGCTGCTTCGCCTACGGTGCGGACAATCCGCTTCCCGGCGCGCTCGATCGCGTCACGCGGGTCGCCCGTCTTTCCTGAGTTAAGAGCATGCGGGCGGGACTAACCGCCTGGATTGACCCCAACGAAACCAGCCCCTTTCGCATCTTTGCGGGAGGGGCTTTTCGTTGGTGCCGTCAGGCTACTGCCACGCCGCCCTTGTATAGCGCGGTAACCCTGCCCTGCGCAGGCTGGCCGTCGAAGGGCGTATTACTGGCGCTGGCCGCCATCGCCTCGCGCTTGATTATCCACGGCTTTTCCGGATCGACGAGCGCTATATCGGCTTCGCGTCCCGCTTCCAGCGAGCCCGCATTCACGCCCAGTAGCTCGGCTGGCTTCGCCGCAAGCATCGCGAAGGCGCGTGACATGTCGATGACCCCGTCGCGCACGAGAGTAAGCGTCATGGCGAGCAGGCTTTCCGCTCCCGCCATGCCAGGCGCTGCATCGGCGAAAGGCAGGCGCTTGTCTTCGGCCCCGCGCGGGTCGTGACCCGAAGCGATCACGTCGATCGTACTGTCTGCAATCGCTTCGACAACCGCGTGCCGGTCCGCTTCGCTGCGTAGCGGCGGCGACAGCTTGGCGAAGCTGCGGAAGTTTCCGGTGGCAAGGTCCGAGAGCATGAAGTGTGCAGGCGTCACACCGGCGGTAACCGGCACGCTGCGCTTCTTGGCGGCGCGCACCAGAGCGAGCGCAGCAGCGGTCGTCACCTGGCGAAAATGCACCCTCGCACCGGTTATTTCCGCCAGCGCAATGTCGCGGGCGACCGCCAGCGCTTCAGCCTCCGCCGGAGCGCTCGGCAGGCCGAGGCGCGTCGCCATTTCTCCTGCCGTGGCGACGGCATCGCCGACGAGCGCGGCATCCTCGGCATGGGTAACCACGACAAGGTCCAGCATCGCTGCATATTGCAGCAGGCGCAGCATCGTACCGCTGTCCGCAATCCACTGCCTTCCGGTCGCGATGCCCCGCGCGCCGGCTTCGCGCATGAGCGCGATCTCGGCCAGTTCCTTCCCCGCCAGTCCGCGGGTCGCGGCTGCCAGCGGATGCACCCATAGGTCCGGCTTGCCGCTCTTCGCGATGAAGTTGATGCGCGCAGGAAGATCGAGCGTAGGCGATTGATCGGGCATCAGCGCCGCACGGGTGATGCCGCCAAAATGAAACGCCGGCTTGTCGACCGCGAAGACGCCGAGATCGACCAGACCGGGCGCGATGAGCCGCCCCTTCGCATCGACCTGCTCGTCACCGTCCGCAGCGCTGACGTCACCGACCGCGTCGATATTGCCGTCGACAATCCTGACCCCGCCGTCGGTCACGCCCGTGGGCAGGACCAACCGGCCATTGGTAATTACGAGCGGGCGCGGCTGCTTCATGCCCACCGCCCCCTGCCGCCGCCGCGGGGTTCGTCCTGCCAACCTTCGACGCCGCGGCGCCTGCGGGTCAATACGTCGAGGCAGGCCATCCGGATCGCGACACCCATCTCCACCTGCCGCGTGATGATCGAGCGGTCGAGCAGATCGGCGACGTCGCTGTCGATCTCCACCCCCCGGTTCATCGGGCCAGGGTGCATCACGAGCGCGCCCGGTGCGGCGCGTTCCAGCCGGTCCTTCGTGAGGCCGTAAAGGTAGTGATATTCCGCGGCGGAAGGCACGAATTGTCCGCTCATTCGCTCGTTCTGAAGGCGCAGCATCATCACCACGTCGCTGCCGTTAAGCGCCGCTTCGAAGTCGTGGAACACCTCGGCGCCCATCGCCTCGATCCCGGCCGGCATGAGCGCGGGCGGCGCACACAGGCGAACGGTTGCTCCCATTGCCTGCAGGCACAGCAGATTCGACCTTGCGACGCGGCTATGCATGATGTCGCCGCAGATCGTGACAGTCAGGCCTGAAAAATCTTCGCTGCCCTCGCCCCTGCTATCGAGCGCGTGGCGCAGCGCGAGCGCATCGAGCAGCGCCTGCGTCGGATGTTCGTGACTTCCGTCGCCTGCATTGAGAACCGGGCAGTCGACCTTGCTGGCGATCAGTTCGACCGCACCGCTCGATCCGTGCCGAATGACGATCGCGTCGGCGCGCATTGCGTTCAAAGTGATCGCCGTGTCGATCAGCGTCTCGCCCTTCTTCACGCTCGACTGCGCCGCGTGCATGTTCACGACGTCCGCGCCGAGCCGCTTGCCCGCGATCTCGAAGCTCAGCAGCGTGCGCGTCGAATTTTCGAAGAACGCGTTGATGATGGTAAGTCCGGCCAGCGCATCGCTGCGCTTCGCGCTCTGCCGGTTGAGTTCCACCCATTGCTCCGCTTCTTCGAGCAGATAGAGTATCTCGTGCCGTTCGAGCTGCGCGATGGCGAGAAGATCGCGGTGCGGAAAGGCAAGCGATCCCGCCGGAAAGCGGCCGCTGAAGGGTGAACTCTCGGACCGGGTCATCAGGACCGGGTCACTAGGCCGCATCGCCCCGCCCCGCAAGCCAGCTTTCGGCTGGACACGCGCCCTGCCGGCCTTAAATTGCGCGCTGACGAGCTGATACGCTAATTTCCAAACGATCGGGATAATAGATGAGTTTTGCAGGCAAGGTCTGGCGGCTGCTGGTAGGGATCAAGGACGGGCTCGTGCTCCTGTTCCTGCTGCTGTTCTTCTGGGCGCTGTTTGCAGTGCTCACCGCCCGGCCCAGCCCTGCGCAGGTGCGTGACGGGGCACTGCTACTCAATCTCGACGGCGTGATCGTGGAAGAGCAATCCGAGATCGATCCCATCGCCGCGCTGCTGGCTAACCAGGCTCCGATCCGGGAGTATCAGGCGCGCGATCTGGTGCGGGCCATTGACGGCGCGGCCTCCGATGCCCGGATAAAGGCGATCGTCCTCGACCTCGACACCTTTCTCGGCGGCGGGCAGGTACACTTAAGCGAAGTCGGCGAGGCGCTGGCGCGGTTTCGCGCGGCCGGCAAGCCAGTCTTCTCCTTTGCGACCGCCTATGCCGACGACAGCCTGCAACTCGCAAGCCACGCGAGCGAGATCTGGATGGACCCGCTTGGCGGGGCTCTTATCACCGGTCCCGGCAACACGCGGGTCTATCTCGGCGGCCTGCTCGACCGGCTGAACATCAACGCGCGCGTCTACCGTGTCGGCACCTACAAGAGCGCGGTCGAGCCCTACACCCGCTCGTCCATGTCGCCCGAAGCGCGGGAGAATGCCCAGGCCCTTTACGGAGCGCTATGGCAGGAGTGGCAGGCCGGCGTGAAGAAGGCGCGCCCGTCGATGGAGATCGAGCGCGTTACCAACGCCCCGGCCGAATGGATCACTGCCTCGCGCGGGGACCTTGCCGCCGCGGCGATAGACGCGAACCTCGTCGATAAACTCGGCAGCCGGTACGATTTCGGCAAGCGCGTCGCCGAGGTCACGGGCGTCGGCGACGAGGGGGCAGGTTCCTTCGCACATACGGGAATCGATCCGTGGCTTGCCGATCTCGGCCGAGACCTGACCGGTCGCTCCATCGGTGTGGTGACCATCGCAGGCGAAATCGTGGACGGCGACGCCGGACCCGGAACCGCCGGTGGGGAACGGATCGCGGACCTTTTGGACGAAGCGCTCGAGAGCGACCTCGCGGGTCTCGTCGTGCGCGTGGATTCGCCGGGCGGCTCGGTGCTTGCGAGCGAGGAAATCCGCCGCGCGATCCTTCGTCACAAAGCCCGGGGCCGGCCGGTCGCGGTATCGATGGCCAATGTCGCGGCGAGCGGCGGCTATTGGGTTGCCACGCCAGCGACCCGCATCTTCGCCGAACCTGAGACCATAACCGGCTCGATCGGCATTTTTGCCGTCATCCCGACGTTCGAAGACCTCGCCGCCCAATACGGCGTCGCGACCGACGGTGTGACGACCACCCCGCTGACCGGCCAGCCGGACCTCATCGGCGGCTTCACGCAGGAAACCGATACGATCCTCCAGGCCGGGATCGAGGACGGCTACAACGACTTCCTGCGCCGCGTCGCGGCATCGCGCGGCATGTCAATATCGCGCGTCGATGCAATCGCGCAGGGCCGAGTCTGGGACGGCGGCACCGCGCGCCAGATCGGCCTCATTGACCAGTACGGCGGCCTCGACGAAGCGCTTGCTTGGGTCGCAGGCGAAGCTGCCCTCGGCGACGGCGAATGGCATGCGCAATTTCTCGGCACGGAGCCAAACACCTACGACACGCTGCTCCGCCAGTTGCTCATGAGCGAAGACGATGCCGCAGCCGGCGCCCATGCTTCGCGCGACGTGTTCGCTCTTGCGGCAGCAGGCCGCGGCGGCGGCGCGGCGGCTTTGTCGGCCGATCTCGATCGCTTGATGCAGACCCGCGGGATGCAGGCCTATTGCCTCGAATGCCCGGCGAAAGTGGCAACGCAGGAAACGGGCGGGTTCGCCGGCTGGCTCAAGATGCTCGCGCGGCTCCTCGACTGACCGGGGAACTTGCAAAGGTCGCGGCATGATGCGAAAGGCCGCCGACGCTTACGGATCATAGTGCAGATAGCGCCATCCGACCGGAGCGGGCGCGTAGCTCAGTGGTAGAGCACACCCTTCACACGGGTGGGGTCGCAGGTTCAATCCCTGCCGCGCCCACCATCTTTTCGACGACTTAGAAGAGATGGACCGCGTTTCCATGACACAAACCTGTAAAATGGCTCGTGAGGTGCGCTTTGCTGTACTTGACCGCAAGACATTCTGACTTCATCGGCAAAACGCTTCTCTCAAACTCATGGTCGCACAAGCGTCAGGTTGAGAGGGTGCGCAATACGAAAATATCAAGGTTTTTGCTCGATTGAGCAAACGACCCGAGTGTGTCTCAAGCGGCTGAAGAAATAAGACTCCGGCTCAGAGCCCGTCACTCGATCACAGATTTCGAGAGGTTCCCCTTTGACGCAAAGATTCCTGATTTGTCCTAGTGTCGCCTGCGACCTGATCATAAACCATACGCCAACCGAAAGGCTGCGCAATCGTTTCTGCTCACCTACGTTGGGTCCGGTGCAATTTACCTTTGTGCGCAGAAGACATTTGGGCCTGGAAAGAAAGAGGCGCCTAACAAGCGAATTGCTGCTGATACGATCCGAAGGCAAAATTGTCGGATGGATGAATCGTTCAGGCAGGCTGCTACGTGGAAGTCAGGCAAAACTGAATATGTTGGCATTCAGTTCGACAAATAACAGGTCATGCAGGCTGCGGCAGCCAATGCTACAGCATTCAGTCAAAGTCCTAGTCGCAAATCTCCAAACCCTGGCGGACGTCCGAACGGGAAGCATGGCGAACCCATAGCGGCGCTAACCCTGCACTATCTCAATAAGCCCATGGCCGATTTGAACCGCTTAACCGGTCCTTCGCTCGAGGATGATTTGAAGAAAGAGTATTTGAAGAGGGGCTACGCCCCACCGGCGCGGGAAAATAGAGAGGCAATGTGCGTAGGCCTTTTAAGGGCTATCAGAGCGTACTGGGAAGATGTCGAAAAGCAGCAGAAAACCTAGTTGTGTTAGGTTTAACCCACCTCTTTCATCAGGTTTAGCAGGGCAGTCTGAGAACTGGGATCTTGCGGTCGGCCGCTCCAGGTGATCTGCAAGAAAGCGAAGAGATCCTATGGAGAGACTTCGCTTCCTCAAGCGAAAGCGTCTTCGGCCTGTTACTGCTCGCGTAGTAGCGGATGATCATGCCGACACCGCTTCGCTTGAGGAACTTCAGGAATGACTTTTAGGCGCTGCCGTTCAGGCGCGTGCTGGCGCCGACGGCTGAATACCGACTAGGTCATCGCCGAGCGATAGAAGCAGTTCACAAAGAACGGCCGTGATTGTGTGCGATCGCTATTCTCGCAAGCTAGTGGCCAGCCGCATGCGTCGCCTCCATGATATTTGTTAAGCCGGTGTTTTTTCGGAACGAACTTCGTACGATTCCGCTGTTTGTTTATCTTTCGAGGAGATTAAACATGGCCGAAACATCCCCAAACACAACAAGCACGGCACGAAGCAGTGACGTAGCCCAAGACCTCAAGGGCGATGCTCGCGAACTGAAGGACACGGCCGTCAAGCAAGGTGAAGCAAAAGCAGGCAAGGAGAAAGACCGCGTCGGGCGTATGGCTCACTCGGCTTCGTCCGCCATGCAAACGGCGGCTGACGAACTGCGAAACGACGATCAGTCACCTGACTGGCTCGCTTCGGCGTTTAGCAGCATTGCCCGCGAAGTGGACGGTCTCGCAACCCGCTTGCAGGACAAGTCACCGCGCGAGCTTGCCAGCGAAACGCGCCGCTTTGCTCGCGACAATCCATCGGCGTTTCTCGGCGCCTCCGCCGTTGCCGGCTTTGCCGCCGCCCGCTTCCTGAGGGCAGGCGCGGAATATCATGACGATTACGATGTCGGAAGTGACGAGCAAGGCCAAGAATACGGTTCCGCTGACCGAGCCGATCGCAGCGGTTCCCCTACATCACGTCCAATGTCGACAGGTATCGGCGACCGGAGCCAGACCGTCGCTCAGGCGCAGGCGACCGCCGGGACGACGCGACCGACAGGAGGTACGCGATGAACCCGACCGATCACAGTGCCGACCCGGCCCCTGCAAACTCCCGAAGCGACGAGAATGTCGTTGATTTGCTGGGCCGGCTAACGAGCCAGAGCGCCCATCTCGCACAGCAACAGGTTAATCTTGTGCAGGCGGAGATGCGCGAATCCGTCCACGACATTCAGAAATCGATTGCGAGCCTTCTGGGCGCGGCAGTCTTTGGCATTGCCGGCCTCGGCGTGACCCTGATAGGCATTGCCTATCTTATCGGTGACGCCATCGATGATCGCGATCTTGCTACACTGCTGGTCGGCATCGCGACATTGATCATAGCCGCCATTCTCTATGCCGTCGCCCGCGGCAGGATGAAAGCCACCCACCTCAAGCCGGAGCGCACGATCGACACCGTCGAACGGACGCCCGATGCCGCCCGCGGCGATCTTACCCATTCCGGAGCTACACGATGAACGAGAACGACATCCGCGACCCCGACGCGATCGAAGCCGATATCCGGCGCACCCAGGAAGACATGAGCAGGACCGTCGACAGGATCGGCGATCAGATGTCACCGCGCAAATTGTTCGACGCCTTGCTCGACAAGGCAGATGAGAACGGCATCGATGCCCGCTATGTCCTCGAAGGTGCCCGGCGCAATCCGCTTGCTCTAGCACTGATTTCGGCGGGCGGCATCTGGCTGATAAGCGACTACGACGCCAAACCCTCGGCGTTTACGTCAGATTCCGGCAGCGACGGAGTGTCTGCCAACGCCCACGACTACGATCCCGACCACCGCGCATATGTCGACCATATGTCCCGGATAGAGCGGCGACCGGACGAGGAGGACCAGCTTTACTATCGCCGCCGTGACGAGCACCGCGGAACCTATCTGATGATCGAACGCGGTCATGACGAGGACGACAAATCTTATCGCCAGCGGCTCGACGATGCGACTAACCGCATGCGGGAAAAGCGCGACCGCTTCGTCGACAATGCAAGGCAAAAGCGTAACGACCTTGCTCGGCGTGGTCGGAGAACGGCGGAAAAGGGGCGGGATGCCTACTACAGCAACCCCCTCGTAGGCGGCTTAGCGGCTGCAATTGTCGGCGCCATCGCCGGATCGGTAATCCCCGCTTCGCAAACCGAACGGGAAAAGCTCGGTCCGCAAGGTGCGCGGGCTTTGGACAAGGCCGAACAGCAGGCAAAACATGCTGGCGAAGAGGCGCGAGAGAAGAAGGACGATGCCGTCGCCAGAGCGGATCGGAAAATGGAAGAAAAAGGACCTGCTTGAAGCGTGTGGGAATGCTGGACCGGGAAGGAGATCCATTCCCGGTCCTCATCCCCTCAAATCGATCGATCTTTTTCGTATGCGGCACGGTCGACCGTCTGATCTTGCATGTGACTGACATTGCAAAAGTTGCAAGGTAACCGGAATACGCAAGCAGCGATCTCAGTTCGAAGGCGCTTCATTCATGAAAACGAAAAACAAAAGGGGCCGGCATGCCGAACGGCCTTCGGATATTCCAACCACGGGTTGGAAGGACATCCTCCTCAGAACCAAGGACGAGTTGTCGGCTGACAACGTGTCAGTGGTATCCGCCGGCGTCGCGTTCTTCGGTTTACTGGCATTGTTTCCTGCAATTGCCGCCGTCATCCTGATCGCCGGGTTGATGGCTGACCCGATGGTCGTCGAACAGCAGATTGAAAGCTTTGCGGCCGGGTTGCCGGAAAACGCCGCGGAAATCCTTCAGAACCAGGCTCGTAAGGTTGCGGCAGGCGCCAGCACGACGCTCGGATGGGCAGCCTTGGGAAGTATCCTGTTTGCGCTCTACGGGGCTTCGAAGGGCATGAAAACCCTCATGGTCGGCATGAACGTCGCCTATGACGAGGACGAAACACGCGGGTTCTTCAGCCTCAATGCAACAGCCCTCGTACTGACGATCTTGCTCGTAATCGTACTGATCTTGGCGATGGGGTTGATGATTGTCCTGCCTATCGCTGCCGACAGGCTCGGTTTGCCATCGTTTCTGCAGACGATCATATTCTACGGTCGCTGGATCCTTCTGGCGCTTACCGCCTTTGCCGGGTTTTCCATACTCTACCGCTACGGACCTTCGCGAGATGCTCCCGAATGGCGTTGGGTAACGCCGGGATCGTTCGCAGCCGTCGTCGTCTGGGTACTCGCGTCAATCGGTTTCGCTTTCTACGTCCGTAACTTCGGTAGCTATAACGAGACGTACGGGGCACTTGGCGGCGTCATCGTGCTGCTTACGTGGCTTTGGGTATCGTCATACATTGTGCTGCTGGGCGCCGAGATCGATTCCGAGATAGAGCACCAGACCCGGCTAGATACGACGGTCGGACCTTCGGAGCGCATGGGCAATCGCGATGCGGTCAAGGCAGATACGGTCGGCGAACAGAAGTCGTAAGATTATAAACGTTGCGGACGTTTGGTGTGCCAGATCAAGGTTGTACCCGACCTTCAAAGCTCGCTCGCCGCTTGTCGCCCGCCGCTATTGCTGCTCCGGAATCTTAGTCCCGAGAAGCACGAGCCTGTCGCCGGTGACGCCGAACCAGTGAGGCACACCAGCGGGGATCAGTATCACGTCGCCGGGCCTAAGCGGGCGCTGGGTGTTGCCATGGATCCGGTCGCCTTCGATCATCCCGCCAGGCAGGGTCACCGGAGCTACCATCGTGTCGCCGGCGATGAGTGTGCCGGCACCCTCAAGCACGATTGCATATTCCGCCTCGGTAGGATGCGTCGCAGGGCGACCGGGCTTCTTCCAGATTTCTATCGCAGCGGCGTACGGCCCGGCCTCTACCAGCGGGCGCCACATGAAGCCTTGATCTGGTTTCATTTCGGCGAGCATCTCGGCGACCTGCGCCCGGACCTCGGTTCCGGTAGCGAGCGCGAAAGAAGCAGGCGTAGTAGCCGGCGCGGACGCCTGCGGGGCGGCGCCACCAGCACAGCCGGTAAGCAACACCGCCAACGCGCCTGAGAAGGGGGTCCAGCGTGGATATTGTAACATATGACCCTCTCCAAAATTCGAGCGCGAAACATCGCATTCGCCAAAGTCACGGTCAAGGGAAGGTATGCGGGCCGTCAGCAGGGTCTGAGCTTTGCCGCTCTGGCGGCCCGAACTGGACAGTCCGCTCTCGGCGAAGCAGCGGTCGGTCAGCTCCCGATCTCAAGGTCGCGCATTTGCGGTAGGCAGAGCAGCCAGTCTGCATTGTGCGTCGATGTCGAGCACTGGAACCGGCAGCAGCATGGCCTGAAAGCTGTCGTTAGCCGCCATAGGCCTGGTTGCAGATTTCGGTCGGCGCTGCGCGAAACGAATATTGGCCGCGCCCGTTCGTTATGTATGTCCAAGCCTTACGAAAAGCTCGACCGCCTCTTCGTCGCCGGTGAATGGCGCGATGGCAGGGGCGATACTTTGAAGAACATCTGCCCGTGGGACGAAAGCGTCATCTTCTCGATGGACGCCGCCGAAGCGAGTGATGTCGACGAAGCATGCCAAGCCGCGGTGGCGGCGCAGCGCGAATGGGGCGCGCTGCCGCCCTCGGCCCGCGCGGCCAAGATGCTTGCGATCGGCGACATCCTCGAAGCGCGCAAGGATGAGATCGCGGACTGGATCGTGCGGGAGGCCGGCGGAACCCGGGTCAAGGCCGCGCTCGAACTGATGCTGGTAATGCAGGTTGCGCGGCAGGAAGCTGCCGCGCTGCCCTACATGGTCGAGGGCGCCATCCTGCCCGAGAGCATTCCGGGCAAAGAGAGCCGCGCCTATCGCCAACCGGCGGGGGTCGTCGCGCTGATCAGCCCGTGGAACTTTCCGCTTCAGTTAACGGCGCGCACCCTGTTCCCGGCTTTGGCGCTTGGTAATGCGGTGGTCCTCAAGCCTGCCAGCGACACGCCTGTCACCGGCGGCACGATCTTCGCGGCGATCTGCGATGAGGCGGGCCTACCCAAAGGTCTCGTCTCGGTTCTGCCGGGCAGCGGGTCGGAGATCGGCGATGCGCTGGTGCGGCATCCGATACCCTCGGTGGTCAGCTTCACCGGCTCCACCCCCGTCGGGCGCGGCGTCGGCAAGGCGGCGCTGGATGGCGAGCGGATCAAGTCGCTCGAACTGGAGCTCGGCGGCAACTCACCGGTCGTTGTGCTCGATGACGCCGATATCGACTATGCCGTGGATGCCAGCGTGTGGGGCAAGTTCATGCACCAAGGCCAGATTTGCATGATCGCCAACCGCATCGTGGTCGAGGATGCCTTGCACGACGAATTCGTCGAGAAATTCGTCGCCCGCACGCGCAAGCTGGTCGTCGGTCAGCGCGATGCGGCCGACTGCCTGATCGGGCCGGTCGTGAACCGCGACCAGTTCGACGGTATCATGGAGATGATTGCCACGGCCAAAGATCAAGGCGCTCACTGTGCGCTCGGCGGCGAGCCTGACGGGCTGGTCATCCCCCCGCATGTGTTCACCGATGTGGGCGACGACAACTGCCTCGTCACGAACGAGATCTTCGGCCCCGTCGCGCCGATCCAACGCGCGCGGGACGAAGAGCATGCGCTCGAACTGGCGAACAATACCGAGATGGGCCTATCGAGCTCAGTGTTCAGCCGCGACGAGGGCCGCGCGCTGGCCTTCGCCAAACAGATCGAAGCAGGAATGACGCATATCAACGACCAGCCGGTCAACGACAGCCCCTTCGCTCCGTTCGGCGCGGTTAAAAATTCGGGAGTCGGGCGCTTCAACGGGCGCTGGGCGATCGAGGCCTTCACGACCACTCGCTGGATTTCGGTCCAGCACGGCAAGCGCCAGTTCCCCTTCTCGGCCGAGGATCTTTAGGTCATGGGTTTCCTGAAGAACGGCACCTGGCGCGACGAATGGGCGCATAACGACGAGGACAGCGGCGAATTCGAACGCAACGAAAGTGCGTTTCGCAACTGGATCACGCCCGATGGATCGCCCGGCCCTACCGGCGAGGGCGGGTTCGCCGCCGAACCGGGGCGGTACCGGCTTTACATTAGCCTCGCCTGCCCCTGGGCCCACCGCGCCAATGCCGCACGGCATCTCAAGGGGCTGACCGGCGTAATCGAACTGAACGTCGTGCACTGGCTGATGAAGGACGGCGGCTGGTCGTTTCGCGAAGGTGAGTGCGTGAGCGGCGATCCCGCGATCGGCGCAGAGTACCTTCACCAACTCTACACCCATGCCAAGCCCGACTATTCGGGCCATGTCACCGTGCCGGTGCTGTGGGACATGCAGCGCGAGACGATCGTCAACAACGAAAGCGCGGATATCCTGCGCATGCTCGGCAGCGCGTTCGGGAATTGCGGTGCCAACGATCTCGACCTCTATCCAGAAGCGCTGCGCGCCGAAATCGATGCACTGAACGACCGGATCTACGACTCGGTCAATAACGGCGTGTACAAGGCCGGTTTCGCGACTACGCAGGAGGCGTACGACAAGGCGGTCGAGCCACTGTTCGCGATGCTCGACGAGTTGGAAGAACGGCTGGACGGCAACGACTGGCTGGTCGGTGACCGGCTGACCGAAGCCGATATCCGCCTATGGACCACGCTGGTCCGGTTCGATCCGGTTTACTACACACACTTCAAGTGCAACATCCGCCGGATCGCCGACTATCCCAACCTCGCCGCTCTGACGCGTCGGTTCTACGACCTCGACGGGATCGCGGAAACGGTCAATTTCCGGCACATCCGGCATCACTATTACGAGAGCCACGAGCGGATTAATCCGAACGGCATCGTGCCCGCCGGACCGGAGCCGCTGGTGCCGGGGATGCCTGCATGAGCGCCCGCCAGCTGGTCTCCCTCCACCGGGCAGTGCGTGACGATATCCAAGATCTGGTGACACGTAGGCCCGTGCCGGGGCCGGGTCTGCCGCAGGTCGACCCGTTCCTGTTCCTCAACCATCATGGCCCGCAGACCTACCCGCCGAACAACCGCGGTCTTCCCTTCGGACCGCATCCGCATCGCGGGTTCGAAACGGTGACCTTCATCCTCGAAGGCAGCCTCGCTCATCACGACAGTGGCTCCGGCGCGAGCGTTGTCGAGGCGGGCGGTGTGCAGTGGATGACCGCGGGAAGCGGGCTGGTCCATGCCGAACTGTCACCCGACGAGTTCAAGCGTACCGGCGGCCCAATCGAGATCCTTCAGCTATGGGTCAACCTGCCAGCCCGGCTGAAGATGACCGAACCGGCATATGTGCCGGTGGCTGTAGCGGATATGGCGAAGAGCACCTTGGGAGATGGCGCCTCAATGCTGGCGGTGTCCGGCACGGACGAAGCGCCGATCCGTCCGCTGACGGACGTAATGCTGGCCATTGTCTCGATCAAGCCCGGAGGTCGAGCGAACCTGCCCGCGCCATCGGGGCGAAACTTGCTGTTCTACACGATCGGCGGCGAGGCCGAGGTCGACGGAGAGGCGGTTCCCGAACACACGCTCGCTCGCCTGTCGGACGGGGACCGGGTCGAAGTGTCGAGCGAAAGCGGCTGCCGCATTCTGTTCGGCCATGCGAAGCCGATCGGCGAACGCGTCGTGGCTCACGGCCCTTTCGTCATGAATACTGAGGCGGAAATCGCTCAGGCAGTGCGCGACTATCAAGCGGGCCGTTTCGGAGGACTTTGATGCAGCGCGCCTATCCTAGTGCTTTCTTTTTTTACTTGAGGTTGGAAGAAGGGAAGAGCGATCTAAGTAGTGTGGGCTTGCGTTCGCGCTGACGATTACCTCCCTGCAATGTAGTTGTCCCAGGTATGAAGGAAACATGCCGCCGAGATTATGGCCACGGTGCAACCAACGTTCGGTTGAGGTGATACCATGAGCCTGACTGGTTCGTTTTCCCTCTGACCTTCAAAACCAAACGGTTGATCCTTGCTTATTTGAAGCGTGTTAAGCAATGTTTCTGAAAACGGAGATTGATCCGCCGTTGTTCTCCACGTCATCGGACCGGCCCGCATGAATGTTTGCCTGGATTGAGGGCAGGAGGAGCTTAGGGACCGACAAGGTGACTTCCATCCGATTAGTTTGCACCGTTAAAGAATGTCCGCAATAAGGTCGTTAGCGAATTTCGGCTTTCGCGAAGCGGACTGACTCGACAACGGCCTGCAGGCGACCGTCTTCTGAGGATGACAGTGATCGCCGCAACCCGCCCCCGCCCTGAAGTCCCGCCTACCAAGGTCGCCGCGCTCGCGACCGAACAGAAGCCCACGCTCGGCCGGCTGATCGGGCGGCTGCGAACCAAGCCGACATAGGCCGCTCGTTCGTCAGGCCGTTCCCGCTTACGGCTGGCCGCGAAATCGGGTACATGCTGAAGGCGAAGGGGGGAATTCGATGGCAAATACGCATCCTCCGCGGCCGCGGCTCAGTCTCAATATCGGGATTACGGGTCATCGTATCCGCGCTTTCACGCCCGAACTGCTGCGCGAAATCGGTCCGGTTCTCGACCGGTTGTTCGAGGATCTCGCTACGGCGGCCCGGGAACTGCATGTCGAAGAAAGCGACCTGTTCGACGAAAGCGAAGCGATCCTGCGCCTCCATACGCCGCTGGCGGCAGGCTCCGACCAATTGGCGGCGACCAGTGCGCGCCGTGCCGGATTTTACGTGCGCGCGCTTCTGCCGTTCGCCGAGGACGATTACCGGCAGGACTTCGCCGGGCGCGAACTGACGGAGTTTCAGCACCACCTCAATCAGGCCGACACCGTCTTTGCCCTGCCCGGCGACCGCAACGCCGACGACGCCTACGTCATGGTGGGGAAAGCGGTTATCGCCGCGTCCGACATTCTCGTAGCCATCTGGGACGGCCTTCCTGCTGCCGGACCGGGCGGCACCGCCCATGTCATCGATCTCGCCCAAGATGCGGGAGTCCCGGTAGTCCATGTTCCGATCAACCGCGAGCGCAACCAGATCGGCGAGATCAGGCTGCTCGCAAACGACGGCTCAAACGCGGAACCGTCGATCGAGCGATCGCTTACCGGCTACCGAACGCTGGTGGCGGACGTGCTTGCCCCGCACGATCGGGTCGAACGCCAGCACCTCCACGATTATTTCCGCGAAACCGAGCGGCTCAAGAACCCCCGCTTCGAGTACCCGGTGCTCCTCGCCCTTCTGGGCGTCAAGAAACTCGGCAGTCCGTGGCGGCAGAACTCGATCGAGGAGGATATCGAAGCCGAGTGGTCGAGCCTTCGGGGGACCTACCCCGCGGGCATTCGCAAGCCCCTCGAACGCAGTTACGCATGGGCGAATTTCCTCGCGATACGCTATGCGCAGAAGTTCCGCTCGGGCCACATCACCAACTATGCGCTTTCGGCGCTTGCGGTCCTGATCGCATTGACCGGTCTGATCGTGCCGGCATTGAAACTCTACCTCGTCATTCTCGAGCTGGCCGTCATCGGCCTCATCTTCCTCAATACCCGAGCCGGGCGAAAGGGGGACTGGCACCGGCGCTGGCTACAGTACCGGCATCTCGCCGAAAGCCTGCGCCCGCTGCTGTATTTGAAGCGTATCGGCCTTGCGGGACCGCCGTTCAGGACCGACCGCATCCTCATGAGCGCGAACCGGACCAAGATCGACCGTGACTGGACGCGCTGGTACGCCGCCGCGATCTGGCGCGAAATGGCCAGCCCGTCTGGTGAAATCGAAACGGCGGAGATCCCGGAACTCGTCGAGACGGTCATTGCCGAGTGCATCAAGCCGCAAGCCGATTACCACCGGGTCAATGCGCACCGGATGCGGCACCTCGACCACCGGTTGCACGAAGTCGGATCCCTGATCATGGGGACCGTGATTGCCGCCTGCGGACTGTTCATTGCCGGCTATTTCCTGCTCCCTTGGCTTATTTCGGAAATGGCGGTTGCCCTCGTATTCCTGACGGCCGGATTGCCGGCGGCGGGCGCAGCCGTTTTCGGGATGCGCGGGCACGGCGAACACCTGCTTCAGGCCAGCCGCTCGGCGGACACCGCCCTCGCGCTCGACGAAAGTATCGTCCGCCTTCGCGCGATCACCGATCTCGAAGCGCTCGCCAGGGCATTGCAGCGCATGGCGTCGATAATGCTGGCCGACCTCGACGAGTGGACGACGTCCTATTCGGAGCGGTCGCTTGAGATTCCGGCCTGATAGTCCGTCGCAGGCTGTACGCCGCTCCCGAACTTCCACAGGCGCTCCATCATCAGGTAGGTGAAGGACGCGCTCCAAGCGATCAGGATGAGACCGTGCAGCGCCTCGATCCCGACGAACAGGCGAAGCGCCCCCTCGGGTACGATGTCTCCGATGCCGAGCGTCGTGTAACTGGAAATCGAAAGATAAAGGTCCGTCAGGAGCCACCGCGACTCGTCCGCCAGCGCGCCGCCCATCCCCCCGAGTTCTAATACGGTAAGAATCCAGATGACACCGGCGTAGAGTCCGACTTCGAACAGATGGACAACGAATATGATCCCGGTGATCCAGAGCATCGGCCGTTTGGTATCGCAGGTCTCGTCCCCGAAGTGGCTCGCCATTCGTCTAAGGGCGTAGAAATGCACGAGATTGCAGAGAGCAACCACTGCAATCGCGAGGCAGATTGTAAGCGGATATCCCCACCAGATCATCGCTTTTCCCCGGTTTCCTGCGGTACGATAATCGCAAATGGGGACGCGTGGCAAATGCGATTGCCTTGCTAACCGGTGCAATAAGGTTAACCTAGGCTAAATCCGGCGAGTCGAAAGACCGGATCAATTCTCCAGGGTCGACAGCAATACCTGTGAGGAGCCGACACATGTTGTACCGACATGCCGCACGATATTTCATAGCCTTGTCCTGCCTCATGGCAGGGGCAGTTTCGGCGAACGCAGCTTCGCTGTTGTACGAACTGGAAGGCAACAACAGTATCAGCTTCGTGATCGATTCCGATCCGGAGAATACCGAATTGCAGCCTGACGGGTTCGTCGTGCCTAACGTAATGGTTGCGATCGACGGGATCAGCGCGCTGTACGATATCGGCTTCGTATATTCCTTCGCCGATGGCGGCCTCATTATCGAGGGAACGCCCTTCGACCTTGCTGGTCCGCAGCTGTATTCAGGGTCCGAGACCAGCCCGACCTTGCTGGCCGGCAGTTACGATCTCGTCGGATTTCTCGACCCAGGGCTGGTATTCTCACTGACGGTGACCGATCTCGACGTCGTGTCCGCCGTGCCTGAACCCGCGACATGGATCTTGTTCGCAGGGGCTTTCTTCCTGATCGGAGGGGCCATGCGATCCGCCGTACGAGCGAGCAAGTTGCGGTACGCGTAGCCCGAGGGCCGCAGCGGAGCCGAACATGGAAGAGCGATACGTCGCCTTTATCAGTTACAGTCACCGTGACAGCAGGGTCGCGCGCTATCTGCACCGCGCAATCGAAACGTACCGCTTTCCCAAATCGGTGATCGGCTCCGAAAGTGTGTTCGGACCTGTACCGCGCAAACTGCCGCCGGTCTTTCGCGACCGAGATGAGCTTCCGGCGAGCGGCGACCTTGGTAGCGAACTCAAAGCTGCCCTCGCCGCTTCGCGGTTCCAGGTAGTGGTCTGCTCCCCGGCCGCAGCGAATTCGCATTGGGTCAACGAAGAGATAAAGATTTTCAAGCGTCTGAGCGGGGAACGCCGCACGCTTGCCGTGATCGCATCGGGCGAACCTTATGCGGACGACGAGCACGAGTGTTTCCCGCCCGCGCTCAAGTTCAAGCTCGGGGACGACGGCGAAATTTCCGGAGATCCGGCCGAACCGATCGCCGCCGATCTAAGGCGTGAAGGCGACGGGCGCAGGCTCGCGACGATGAAGCTCTTGGCCGGGCTGTCGGGCGTACGCCTCGACGCGTTGACCCAGCGGGACAACGCGCGGCGGCAGCGGCGCATGATGGCTTACATGGCGACCTCGACCACCATCGCGTTCGTGACGATGGGCCTCGCCATCTACGCGGAAGGGCAGCGGCGCACCGCTGTGGCGGAACGTGATCTTGCGGAAAGCAGCCTCGACTTCCTGACCGGAACCTTCGAGATCGCCAACCCCGCGACCGAGAACCCGCGCACGATTACGGCAATAACCATCCTCGATAGGGCGAGCGAGCGCGCGGCGGACGAGTTTCGCGAACGGCCCGAGGTGGCGGCGCGGCTGCTGCGAACGACCGGTGACATCTACCTCAATCTCGGACTGTTCGAGGAATCCGAGCGCGACCTGCTGCACGCCTTGACGCTGGAACCGGGCGGCGGTGCGGAGCGCGCACGAACCTTGCTGCGCCTGGCCGCCATTGCCCGGCGCCGCGGAGACGTCGGCCAACTTGAGCACCTCGTGAACAGGGCGGCACAATCCTATCAAGCGGGCGAGCCGAACAGCGAGCTCGTCGACACCATGATTCAGGACCAGCGCGGCAATATTGCGTTTCTCAAGGCCGATTACCGGGAAGCGGCGCGCCGGTACGCTGCGACGGTGAACGGCTACGAGCAGCTGGACGGCGACTACCGCGCACAGATCGGCAAGAGCCTCATGGATCAGGCCTATGCCTTGGTTCAGGCGCGGGAGTTCGAAGAGGCGGACGAACTTTACGCGCGTGCTTTCGACATCTTTCGCAAACGGTTCGGGATGCGCGACGTGAGAACCGGCCGCGCGCTTCAAAGCCAGGCCTTCGCGAGCCTGTCCGCAGGGAAGGCGGACGAGGCAGTGCCCAAGATGGAAGCGGCGCTCAGTATCTACACCCGCGTACACGAGCCGCGCCATCCCGACCTCGCAGCGGCGAGACTGCTGATGGGGCGCATCTACGCGGCGCAAGGCGAAACGGACCTGGCCGCAGACAATCTGACCGAGGCGCGGAACATCTTCGCGGCAATCTACGGCAGCGATAACCCGGCGGTTGCCGACACCAACTTCTACTTCGCTGAAGCGCTGAGCGAGGGCGGGCGAACCCGCGAAGCGCTGGCGCTGACGGAAGCGGTAAAGCGTATCTACGACGCCGCATACGGTCCGAACGATCCGGATCAGGCGGAACTCCTGCTGCTCAGAAGCCGCATTCACCAGCGCTCGGGCAACCTCGCCTCCGCCGTTGCTGACTGCAGACGGGCGCTCCTGCTGCAGCGCCGGATCGCAGCAGAGCCAAGCATTATCGCGGGCACGGCAGAAAGCTGCGCCGCGCTGGGGGAGAGCCGCGACAGGTTAGTGATGAACCGATGACGCGCACCTGCGGGTCAGTATGAGTGGAGACGACGATGAGGTACTGGATTTTGGGTATGACGGGCGCCGCCCTTGCCGCTCCGCTGTCCGCGCAGGTCACGGAAGACGCCAGCATCGAGAACAGCTACACCTACACCGTGGGCGGCATAAGCGGGTCGGGCACCAATGCGGGCGGCAACGTAGCTGTCGATCGCAGCGTAACGACTGCGAGCGGAATCTCGGAAATGGGGCTTTCACTGACGGGCACGCTCGATGAAGGAAGCTTCTTCTTCCTGCACAACGGCTATTGCGTCGGTTCGTGCACGATGGCGCTGTCGACGAACATCACCTTCGCATTGACCAATACCGGGAGCACGCCGGTCGATCTCCGGTTCGATTCGCAGATCACGCCCGGACATCTCGCGAACTCGTTTCTTGGCGAAGATACTAATTCGACGGCCAATTTCGCGTTCAGCGTCTCGCAGGATCCCGGCCTCCGCCAGGGCGTGATCTACACCGCGAGCGGTACCGCGGTGACCGTTCCCCCGTCCGTCACCACGAGCGACGGAGAGGGCTTCGCCAACTTCATCTTCGACAGCAACACCGATCCGAACTGGAACGTGCTCGACTGGAGCGCGACCGACCTGATGCTGCCTCTGGCCACGATTGCGCCGGGCGCGACGACGAACCTGTTCTACCGCTCGACGCTGACGATCACGACCGACCAGTTCGACTGCGCGAACCCAACGCTGTGCGAGAGCCTGCAAGTCGCGTTCGGAGATCCGCGTAACGCGGGCGGAGTCGTCTCTAGGGACACGCGGCTAGCCGACCCGATGACGCTGTCGGCGCTCGCTTCCGCGTTCAACGCACTGACGCTGAGCGACGTTCTTGCTGGCGAGCAGAACCCGGCCGTTGGTGCGATCTTCGACCCGTTCCGCGTCACTTACCGGTTCGTCGAAATCACTGCGCCGCCCTCCTTTCCGCCTTCGGGCGCTCTCGGACCTGTCGAGTACAACGTGAATTATCGCAGCCCGATCGGCGCCGTGCCGGAGCCTGCAACGTGGTTGATGATGCTACTGGGCTTCTTCCTGCTCGGTGCGCAGATGCGCAGCTATCGCAGCCCAGAAGACGGCACCCTGCAAACGGCCTAGCCGCAGCCAGCCGCCCGCAGTAATGTAGTCGGCAATGACAGTGATATATACGAACACGGGTAAGCCTTTGCCCCGACGCGCCAAGTGACCCTGCCCGGTTTTCCTGACGCCGCGCCGCTAGCCGGATTGGCTGGCGGCGCTCTCATCGGTATCGCGGCCGCGATAATGCTGCTCGGCCTCGGCCGGATCGCAGGCATATCGGGGATCGCTGCCAAGGCGGTAGGCCTCGGCGGTAGCGGCATTACGCGTGCCGCAGCATGGATGTTCGTGCTCGGCCTACCGCTCGGTGCGCTTGTCGTAGCAGCCGCGTCAGGCGGCATCGAGGCGCGTTTCGCCGGCCCTCTCCCGCTTATCGTTGCAGGGCTGCTCGTCGGCATCGGCACGCGCCTGGGCAGCGGATGCACGAGCGGTCACGGCGTCTGCGGGGTGAGCCGGCTCTCCGCGCGATCTCTCGTCGCCACCGGCACCTTCATGCTCACTGGTATTGCAACGGTAGCTGTGATGAACGCGCTCGGTTGGGAGGTTCTGTAATGCGTGCCGAACTCGCTGCGCTCATCTCCGGAACGCTGTTCGGTGCCGGCTTGGCTATCGGAGGCATGACCGATCCGGTCCGCGTCCGCGGCTTCCTCGACGTGTTCGGCGCGTGGGACCCCACCCTCGCCTTCGTCATGGGAGCCGCGCTTCTCGTCATGGCGATTGCCTGGCGCTTCGTGCCACGTATCGGTACGCCGTTGCTTGCCGAGAATTTCCATCTTCCGCAGAAATCGGACCTTACCCGGAAGCTGATCGGCGGCGCGGCGCTGTTCGGCATCGGCTGGGGCGTAGCGGGACTGTGCCCCGGTCCGGGTATCGCAGCGCTCGTGATCGACTTCAACGCCGCCGCGATTTTCGCCGCGTCGATGATCGCCGGAATGGCGATCGTTCGGCTCGTAGAGAAAGCGTCGGGGTAACGCGGGGCGCCGTGCTCTATAGTTCGTAGCGCCCGTTCCGGCCGATCTTAACGGTCCTGCCGGTCTTTGCCGATGCGTAGATCGCTTCCATAAGCGCCAGATCGCGCAGGCCCATCTCACCGGGCGTGATGATCTCGGTCCCATCCCGGATCGCATCGGCGAAGTGATCGAGCATCCGTGCAAACTGCACCGTCGACTCGCCCGGATCGTAGGACTGCGTGTTCCCGCCCGACGTGACTTCCAGCGTGTTGCCGGAATAACCCGTCGCCGGCTCCATCGACAGCGAGCCGGTCGTCCCGCGTGCTTCGGCCATGTTGCGCCCGGCCGAATCGTAGGAGGTCGCAATCTGCGCGACCGCGCCGGACGGGAAGCGAAGCTGCGCCGCGGTATGCGCGAAAATTTCCGCGAACCGCGGATCATTTGCAGGCTGGAAGGTGGTGCCGCTGATGCTTTCCGGCATCTCGCCCGACAGGTAGAGCGCGGCCTGCAAGCCGTAAATGCCATAATCCTCAAGTGGGCCGCCGCCTGCGAGGGCGCGGTTGAACCGCCAGTTCTCGCTCGGGGTTGTCGGTCCCGCGCGATAGGAATGCTCAGTGCGGAACAGGCGCGGCGTACCGACGGCGCCTTCGCGCATCAGTTCCATCGCTTTCAGGTTGTAGGGCTCGAAATGGCAGCGGTAACCGATCATCAGCTTGCGGTTGGCGCGGCGACCGGCCGCGATCATCCGCTCGCATTCCTGAGTGGAGAGGGCCATCGGCTTTTCGCTCATCACGTGTTTGCCGGCAGCGAAGGCACGCTCGGCCCATTCGGCATGAAGCCCGCTCGGCAGAATGATGTAGACCGCATCGACGTCTTCGTTCTGTGCGATGCTGGCAAAATTATCGTAGGAATAGCGCGACGACCGCGGCACGCCGTACGCTTCACCGACTTCGCGCAGCTTGTCCGGATTGCCGGACACGAGCGCGGCGATATGCACGCGGTCGGTTTGATCGACCCGCGGCATGATTTGCTTCAGGGCGTAATCGCCGAGGCCGACGATGGCGATGCCGACGCTGTCCGGGCTCTTGGCGCGCGGAGGTGTTTCGGGAAGCTCCACCCCGTTCGGCATGGGCTGCCCGACAGCGCGCGGTCCGCCGCCTTGCGCGAAAGCGGCCTGGTTGGCCGCAATCATGGTCGCAGCAGCGGCTCCGCCGCTTACTTCGATCAGCCTCCGACGGGTCAAGGATATATCGCGCATGCTTCGTCTCCAGTTCGCGTGTCGCCGTTCTCGGGCTGCCGCGTGTTACTCCGACAATTCAATGCGAAGCGCAAGCCATCCGTTCCGCCGCAACGTGTCGCGCTTACTTTCCGTGCATCGCTTCTTCTGCGAGCGTGAGTGCGCCGACGATACCGGCATCCTCGCCAAGCGCCGGGGAAACGATGCTGCGGCGTTCGCGGCCCGGAAAATACCCGCCTTCAATGCGCTCGCTCGCTTCCCGAACTTGTTTCAAGAGACCCGGCGATTTCATCACTCCGCCGCCGAGAACGATGACTTCCGGTGCACCGAAAGCGGAAATGGCGTGGCATAGCTGCGCGAGATAGCCCGCGACGATGGCGTGCGCTTCGTGATCCGCGGGAAGCTCGGACAAGGACGCGCCCCACCGGCGCTCAATCGCTGGGCCGCTTACGAGGCCTTCGAGGCAGTCGCCGTGATAAGGGCAAACGCCTTCAAACCTACCGCCGCTATCGGTGCGCTGCGGATAGTAATGCCCCATTTCGAGATGCCCCGCCCCGGCGAGCGGCCTTCCGTCCACCATGATACTGCCGCCGATCCCGGTGCCAATGGTCACATAGGCCAGCGAGGCCTTACCGCGACCGGCACCGTAGCGGTATTCGGCAAGGGCCGCGGCGGTCACGTCGGTATCGAAGCCGACCGGGACTTCCATTCGCTCGGCAAACCATCCGGCAATGTCGCACCCGGCCCAACCGGGTTTGGGCGTATCGAGAATCTGGCCCCATCGAGGCCTTGCCGGATCGCGCTCGACCGGGCCGAAGCTGCCGATGCCCAGCGCCGCGATATCGCCTTGCGAGGAAAGCCAGCGAACCGCTTCATCGAGGGTGGTCTCGGGATTGCGGGTCGCGATGACGTGTCGCGCGGTGACAGCCTCGGGCGAGGTGCCAATGCCCAGCACGAACTTGGTACCCCCGGCCTCGATCCCTGCGAGCAGACCGCTCATCGCGAGGGTTTCGCTACCGGTTTATACGCCATCGGTTAAAGGCGCGGTCCTGCAAGTCTGATACGCATCAGCTTGTCGTTCGCCGCCAGATACAGCCAGTCCCGCTTCGGTCCGCCGATAGTCACGTTGGCGACCGGACCGCCCGTTCGCACGGTGCCGAGAAGCTCGGCTGACGGAGAGAAGACGAGCACACCGCCCGGCCCCGTCGCATAGATGAAGCCCTCCTTGTCGACGACCATGCCGTCCGGAAGGCCGGGATTTTCGGACCCGATCAGCGCGGTCGCATCGTAGAACACGCTTCCGTTGCCGAAACTGCCGTCCGGCTGCCGCACATAACGCATCCAGATCGCGCGCTCGGAATTGCTGTTCGCCACATAAAGCGTCTGCTCGTCCGGCGACAAAGCAATGCCGTTCGGCCGCGTGAGGCTATCGTCGATCAACGTAACAGTTCCGCTCTTGTCCAGGCGGTAGACCCCGTTGAAGGCCTGCTTCTTAAGCGGTGAAGCATCCTCTGCGGCAAGACCGTAGGGCGGATCGGTGAAGTAGAGGTTCCCGGCCCGGTCGGTCACGAGATCGTTCGGGCTGTTGAACGGCTTGCCGCCGAAACGGTCCGCCAGATTGCGCTTCGCTTTCGTGGCGAGATCGAGCTCGTACACGGCGCGGTTGCCATGATCGGCAAGGAGGATCGTGCCGCTCCTTAGGCCTGCAAGCAGTCCGTTCGCACCGGGCGAGCCCATTCCCTCGACCGGCGCGCCCGTAAATCCAGAGGGCTTCATCCAAAGTTCGAACCCGCTGCCTTCCGACCATTTATGGATCGCATTACCGGGCACGTCGGTCAGCAGCAGATAGCCGCCGCGATCGTCGTCGATCCACACCGGCCCCTCCGCCCATTGCAGGCCCGATCCGAGCGTTTCCAGTTCGCTACCGCTAGGTATGAGCGCTGCGAGCCGGGACGAATTCTGACCGCTCGGCGTGACCGCGCCTTGGCCCCCGCGCAAGTCCGCGGCGCCGGTTTGAGCGCAGGAAGCAACTAGCAAAGCGCTGCTTATCGCCAGAACTCTCATCACTCGCATAGCCCGATCCCTCCGCTTGCAGCCCATCGCCGCGCGGCGTGTTCTAGCAAAAGTCCCATGCGTTGAAAGTCCCTCGGCACCGAGCGCGCGCTTTACTTGCATGCGGCGATAACTAACTAACACGCCCACAAAGGCTCAAAACAGGAGGCCGGGCATGGTCGCGCGCGCTTTATTTGCCGACAAGGGCTTCGTGAGAAACCTCGGTTTCTGGATACCGCTCGCACTGGTAATCCTAGCCGTGCTGCTCGGCATTCAGGTTTCCGCCGGGTTCCTGTGGACGCTCGTCCTGTTCGCACCGCTCCTTTCTCTCGCGGTCTGGGACATGATCCAGACGAAGCATTCGCTACGCCGTAATTACCCCCTGACCGCCCGCTTCCGCTGGCTGTTCGAGGATCTGCGGCCGTATCTGCGCAGCTACATCGTCGAAGGTCCGCTGGAAGGGCGTCCGTTCGACCGCATGCAGCGCTCGCTCGTCTACGCCCGCGCGAAACGGCAGGAAGACGCCCATCCGTTCGGCACCGAACTCGACGTCTATTCGGAAGAATACGAAGCGCTCTGCCACTCGATCAACCCGAACGCCGGCGCGCCGAAACGCACCCGCGTGAAAGTCGGGACCGATCAGTGCAGCAAGCCCTACGAGGCAGCGCGGCTGAACATCAGCGCGATGAGCTTCGGATCGCTTGGCGACCACGCTATCGAAGCTCTCAACCTTGGCGCAAAGATCGGCGATTTCTATCACGATACCGGGGAAGGCGGCCTGTCGCGTTATCACCTGAAGCACGGCGGCGACGTCGTGTGGGAGATCGGCTCCGGCTATTTCGGTGCGCGCGACAAAAACGGCAATTTCGATCCCGAAAGCTTCCGCGACAAGGCGCAGAACGACCAGGTCAAGATGACGGAGATCAAGCTCAGCCAGGGCGCGAAGCCCGGACACGGCGGATTGCTTCCGGCTCCGAAGGTTACCAAGGAAATTGCCGAGACGCGGCAGGTTCCGGAAAACGAGGACTGCCTTTCCCCGCCGGGCCACTCAGCGTTCTCGACGCCGCGCGAAATGCTCAAATTTGCGGCGAAGATGCGCGAACTCTCTGGCGGCAAACCAATTGGCGTAAAGCTGTGCGTAGGCATGCCGCACGAGGTGTTCGCAATCTGCAAGGCCATGGTAGAAAGCGGTATCACGCTCGACTTCATCGTCGTGGACGGCGGAGGCGGCGGCACCGGAGCCGCACCGATGGAATTGTCGAACCATGTCGGACTGCCGCTGCGCGTAGGCCTCTACTACGTAAACAACGCGCTCATCGGCACCGGCCTGAAAAGCAAGATCCGGCTTGCCGCAGCGGAGAAGGTATTTTCCGGCTCCGCGATTGCGATGAACGCGGCGCTGGGCGCGAACTGGTGCAATGCCGCGCGCGCGTTCATGTTTTCACTCGGCTGCGTTCAGTCGATGCGGTGCCATACCGGGACCTGCCCCACCGGCGTGGCAACCAGTTCGCCTGCCCGCCAGCGAGCTCTCGTCATTCCGGAGAAAGCGCAGCGGGTGGCGAACTTTCAGTCCAAGACGCTCGACAGCCTGCACGACATCGTCGTCGCATGCGGCCTTCAGTCACCGGACGAGTTCACCCCGCGGCACCTGCGCCAGTGGAAGAACAACGCGCAAATGATACCGTGGTCCGAAATCGTGCATGAGGTCGAGGAAGGTAAGCTTCTGAGCGAACCCGACGACACGCCCTTCGCGGATTACTGGCGCATGGCGGATCCGGATACGTTCAAGCCGGTTGCTTGATCCGACCGGGCGTCAGTTCGAGCGCAGAACTCGAGATTATCTGCGTCACGAACCGCTTGTCTGCCGCTCTCGCTCGTGAATACGTTCGGCGCGTGCGATCGTCTCTTCAGCGATCGAGAGGTGAAGCCGCTCCACCATCTTCCCGTCGACTTCGATCACGCCCGCCTCGGCATTTTCCGATCGCGCGAACGCAGCGACGATATTCCTGGCGTCGGCTAGCTGCTCCGTCGAAGGCCCGTAGCATTCATTGGCTGCGGTGATCTGTCCGGGATGTATCAGCGTCTTGCCATCGAACCCGAAGTCCCGGCCCTGACGACATTCTGCGGCAAAGCCCGCATGATCGCCGAAATCGTTGTAGACGCCGTCGAGGACGGTCAAGCCCGAAGCGCGCCCGGCGGCGACTGTCAGGGCCAGCATCGCTATCAAATTGGGTCGCCCTGGCATCGGTGCGGCGCGCATTTCCTTGAGCAGATCGTTCGTCCCGGAAACGAAGCCGGACAAGCGGGAAGACCGCGCCGCGGCGGCGATCTCCGCGAGCGCCATGATGGCGGCGCATGTCTCGATCATAGCCCACATCGCGAACTCGGGCGGCGCGCCTTCGAGAAGCTTGTCCACCTCCTCGACGTCCGAGGCGCTGTTGATCTTTGGAACGAGTACCCCGTGCGCGCCAGAGTAGGCAATCGCCGGGATGTCATCCCGGCCCCACGGGGTATCGAGAGCATTCGCCCGTATGACCAGCATGCGCTCGCCGAGTGCTCCGGATCCTGCAAATTCGAGAGCTGCCTCGCGCGCTGATACTTTCGCGCTCGGCGCTACGGCATCTTCGAGATCGAGGATCACTGAATCGCAATCCAGCGTCGGAGCCTTTTGCAGCGCGCGGGAATTGCTAGCGGGTACATAAAGCGCGCTTCGAAGGAGCATCGTCATAGGTGGCGTTCCAATGCGATTTTTCGGTTCAAATACGGACGGATTTGCGATCGCTGAAAACAGGATCGGTAGTCAAAAACAGAACGCGTGCCGAGAAGCAAACTCAGGCCTAAGCACGTGGGGGTAGGAAGGAAGCTGCAGACGGCCTTATAGCTATGGGCCCCTATGCGGTTCAATCGGCATATTCCTGAGCGAAAAGATGTCGATTTAGGAACCGACGAGCGCCAATCCACACCATCTGCACAACAGATCGTCGCGATCTAGCACCGAACATCGGGCTAAGAGCGCAGTGACGGGCGCATTTAACGCGAAGATTCTGGAAAGCGCCATCAGAGCGAGGCTTTCGGGACGATACGGCCGGTTTTCGATACTAACGCGATCAAGAGCGAAGACATCCAAACTTACTAAACCGCCCCGCTTCGCTGAAGGCAATCTCGACCAGACATACGAAAAACCGGCCGCCTCATAGAGAAAGCCGGCGAATTTTATAAAATGGTTGCGGGGGTTGGATTTGAACCAACGACCTTCAGGTTATGAGACGGATAGCTCTATTCCCATCTAGCTGATTTTATTCAACTAATTAGGTTTGCCATAATTTTTGTGTGAGTTTTTGTGCGAGAGCAGAAGCCCCGAAAGCGAGCAAATACGCCGATTCACGCGCTACTCGTTGATTCTATCACAACTGATTCTCGTCGCAACCCCGAAGAAGGAAGCGAAGGCACGTCGGTCACAATGCGATCTCGTCCGCTAGTTCAAGATAGCGACAAAACGCGTTCGCGAGCTGCATCTGCTGTGGGGTCCTGCATTCTGCTTCGAAAATCTGTGGTGATGCGACAAGGATGGCAACACACTTCGCCCTCGATGTAGCGACATTAAAGCGGTTCGCACTGTAGAGAAACTCCATACCGCGCGGAGCATCGGCATGGCTCGATGTCGCAGTCGAATAGATTGCGATCGGAGCTTCTTGACCTTGGAACTTATCGACTGTGCCGACACGCGCTCCCGGAAGGCGTTGCTGTATCTCGAAGACCTGCGCGTTGTAGGGAGCGATAATGAGAATGTCTTCGAGGCTCACAGGCCGCTCAGCCCCCTCGCGATCAATCCAAGTCGGCGCGTCGGCGAGAATGCTATTCACCAGTGACGCGACCGCCTCTGCCTCTTCTATGGAAGAACTTTGATTGCCCGCATGATCGACAGGGAGATAGCGCAAGCCGCTCCCTTGGATGATGCCAGCCGATCTGATTTCCTGCTGCTCGCAACCTGCGACCGATGCGAGCTTATCATCATAAAACAGCTCTGAGGTGAATTCGCTTATCTCTGGATGCAAGCGCCAGGTATTTTCGAGAAACAATCCGCAGTCTTCTGCGATTGTGTGTTCGTCGCCGAGAACGTGTTCAAGACAAGACACGCCAGCACCATCCGGATGTGTTCCCTGCGTCGGCTGATCGAGCTGTTGGGGGTCGCCTAACAGAACAAGTCGTTCCGCACTCGGGGCGACGGCGGCCACATTTGCAAGAGACATTTGCGCCGCTTCATCCACCACCAGAACGTCCAGAGTCTCTTGAGCATCGACCCTCGCCCATAAGAAGTGGGTCGCTCCGGCGACCTGACAACGACCCGAAGCCAAAGCTGATAAAAGAGCGCTATTGTCTTTAGCGAAGGCAAGGCGAGGCTGATCCGGCTCCATCTCTTTAGGCTTCTGGACACACCTGAGATCGAGGCCAGCCTCCTCAGCAGCTTCAACAACCTTGTCGAGAAGGTTTCGAATGACCTTGTGACTATTTGCCGTGATCCCGACACGCTTACCTTGGGAGACGAGTTCGCAGATCATGCGCGCACCCGTGAAGGACTTACCCGTGCCAGGAGGCCCTTGGATAGGAAATACCCCCGGATGCAATCCGGTTGCCACTCTCAAAGCAGCTTGAAGTGTGTCCTCATCATCTTCACGAACCTGACCGCTGTCCAAGCTAGGGGGAAGCCGCAAGAGCAGCGCGCGTGCCGCACTGTACGGCCCGTCACCGGTAATCCCGTTGTCCGCGACATACTCACCTAGTCGTAGCAGAGAGTCCGCCTGCTCCTTACTCCCGTACATGGTGTGTGCGAAGACTCCGACAGGATGCTCAGAGGCGGTCTTGCCCATCTTCTTGATGTCGACCGTCCGGTCTTCCGACGAAATCTCGACAACCTCTCCGAGAGTTTCGCCGCCAGCGCTTCTTAGTTTCTCACCGCCGCGAAGATCGGTGTCTTGTTGGGGGAAGCGGTATCTGTGCGTCGGAATACCTCTCGCCGTTTCATCAACGGTCGCGATCAACTCTAGACCAGACAGAGCCGCACGTTCATCTGTCAATTCTTCTGGCGTAAGCGCCGCCAGCCTGAAGTATTCCCACCACGCGGCCTTGTCCTCTCTTCGGTGCCAATCCAGCAGATAGGCGAGAACCCAGGTTGCTTGCTGCTCGGCTGAGCGAGCTTCGGGATCAACAGGAATCCCGTCGACCAAACGCTCGATCAATTCTTGAACGCGCTGCTGTCGCTCGCTGAGTTCCTCACTAGGTCCGTCTTGTCCGGGCTCTGGTCTGGGAACGTGATTGCCGTCTAAAATGAGCTCAGCTCGGCGCTCTTCTAGCCAATCGCGTAGAGCAAGCGTGGAGGCGCAATCATCACGATTGTAAAGTTCCACCATTGTTTTGTCTTCGTCAGTGATCGCTTCTGTGTCGCCGAGTTGGAGGCCTGCCTGCAAGCTTGCCAGTGCGATGTTCGCGGCCTTGAGATCGGCATCGCGAGCGTAGCCATAAAGCGGTTCAAGCTTCTTGATCGAATAGCTTTCGACACCGGCACGGAGCGCGTTTCGTACAACGCTGTAGAGATCAACCAAGACCTTGCCGCGCAGGAGATTGTCAATCTCATCTTCACGGGTCGCATAGCGCCCCATCAGACGCTTGAGAGCGCCTGGCTCGTATGGTGCGAAGTGATAGATATGGAGGTCTGGGTATTGCTCTCGTCGTTGAGTGACAAAATCGACGAAGCTCTCAAAGATTGCTTTCTCGCCGTCGCGATCAAATGCCCAATCGCCTGCATAGACGATTTCGCCGCTTTCATCGCGATACTGATATCCGAAAAGATATTCGAGGCCATGTTCGCCGACGAACGGATCGCCTTCGATATCAAAGAAGATATCACCGTCTGAAGGTTCGGGAAGGAGACAGAGGCCTGTCGTTGGATCAACAGGAAGCATCTGGAATCTTAACTCGCCGGATTCTCGACTTTCGATCTGAATACGTGCCTGCTCACGGGCTTTCTCGAACGAAGCAGGTGAACCGCGTTCTGGATTGAATGGGATCGGAACGGGCATTTCAGCCAACGCTGCGGTCGTCGTTATGCCCTCAGACTGAAGTTCGCTGATCTGCGTTTTTGATATGTTGGCGACCAAACAAAGATGGTCGTCGTCACGGCGGCGCTTGTCGCAGCGCTCAGCCCAACGGCAAACGTCGCAATGCGCCCTCGGATCGGGATAACACTCTTCAACGTCATCAAGGCTTGTCGCCGCCTCGGCAGCGGCTTTTGCACGGCGAAAGAATGCTGCATAGTCTGCGTAGCGAAAGCTTTGTGGCTCGAACTCAGACCAGGGAGCAACGACATGCACGTTCTCCGGGGGTCGACCTTGCATCTCTTCTAGGAGATCGGCGTAGAGGCAGAGCTGGAGCACCGACCCGCCCTTTGTCTCGCGCGCCAGTTTTGTATCAATCACCTCATACGACCAGTCCCCAAGATCGCTTGGGGAAGCGACCTTTCTCAAAACGTCAGCTCTACCCGCCCAACGGTCGTTTTGCATGGCGGCCTGAATGATAACGTCCACCCCGGCTTCCATCGCTTCACGAGTGGCTGCAACGGCAGACGGTGTGATGTCGATCCCCTCGATAAGGGCGGAAGTTAAGCCTTGGTCCTTCAGGTGCTGTATGAAGGCATCTTCATGACGCCGGCCCCTCTCTCGAAGGATTTCAAGAAGCGGGTCCCAAATGTGAGGCTTTGAAAGGGTCCCTTCACAGACCCCGATATCGAGCGCAGTAAGATGGCGACAGTTTAGGTGTCCGACCAAATCGGATGCAGAAAGCTGTATAATGTCGCCCGACTTTTTCATTCAAAGACTTTGTCCCTCTCATGCCAATCCGACAATGCCGACGTCGTTCTTGTGAGTAGATAAATCACGGGAGACTTGCCATGACAAACTTCGTCAGTTGAATTAACCGGAAATAGTTGGTTACTGGAGCAGGAATTGAACCTGCGACCTCAAGGTGATGAGACTTGCCAGCTACCAAACTGCTCCAACCCGCGCCAAGAATTTGTATTTTCGATAGTAGCTTAGCGCGGGTCAACCGATTCGATTTGTTCTGTAAAACCGTTGAATGCTGTGCCGATTCAGTCATCGCATCCAGCCACGCGCGGGACAACGGTGCCGAGTACATTATCAAGCCAAGTTATTGGCCCTCCCCTCTCAATGCAGCAAGTGAAGAATGCGCGCTGGCGTGCGCGTGTAAAAGCTACAAAGAACGAGTTTAACTCCTCTTTGCGTTGCGGGCTCAGGCTCCACCATGATTGGTTGTCGAGGCCGAAGAAGATCATCGTGTGAAATTCCATGCCCTTGCTCTTGTGGATGGTCATGAGCTGGACCTGCCCCTTACCTTCGAAGCAATCAAGAACCTGTCCCCACCCTTCCGCATCATCGGCACATTCGCGGAGCAACTCAATGAGGCCCGATTGCACCCGAAGGTAATCGGCTTGGCGACTGTATGCGGGATTGGCCTGCCGGATCGCACTCTCACCAACTGCCGTGATTACGAGAAACGCCAGGTCTTTGGCCGTCTCGACAGTGGGTGGATGGTCACGCATGTCTGCACCGGTTGCGGCAAAGAATGCTTCGGCAGTCTCGATGCGCTGATCGGGATTGGTTTCACCGTCAGCCAGGGCGTAGAAGTGATCGGGCAATCCTTCAATTTGGTCGACGTTGAACACTGTGTAGGCTTTCAGAAACGGAATAGCCTGATCCTGATCTTCGCCGGTCTCGGGATCGGTCTCGGTGCGAACCAGTGTATTTGCATAGACGACGGGCGAGCCCTTCTCGCCTTTGCGGACACATCCGCCAAGTTCGATGGCCTGTTTGAAGGTCATCCAGATGGGAGCGGCAAAGCCGTGACCCATTGCCGAGGCCCAGAGGCTGAGGATGTTGATCCCCGAGTAGGGCTGACCATTGAAGCGCAGCGGGCGCGAGACAGCTCCGGCGGCATGCGCTGCATTCCAAGGCTGCATCCACGGTTTCGTACCCTTTTCGAGTGCCGCGATGATCTGATTTGTGATCCGCGTGTACCCGCGCAAACGAGCCCTTCAGATGCGGATAGTTGGCATCGAACCGCTCGGCGATAAACTGCGCATGCTTATGGTTCTTCGCAAAGATAATAGTCTTGCCCAGCCGGTCGCCTTGCCCGCAATCGCCTGCTCGTAGTGAGAACGAGCCGCGCCGAAAGCTTCCAGCGCTTCGCGGTAGTTTTCGTCGGCCGCGATCTCCTCCGGATCGGTCAGCCGTCCTTCTTCGTCATATTGCGTTGGCTCGGCGGGCTCAGCGGGCGGTGATGGCGCTGGTATGATAGCCTGGTACAGCTCGGAAAAGAGTTCGCTTGGCGAATCCCTGTGTTTGGAAAGCTTGACGAAGACTTCCGACCAAACCTTGTCCCAGACATTGAGAAGCTCGCCACGCATCTTTACAGCTCCCCTCGAAATGCCTGATGTTGAAGGGATGCGAAAAGGTCATCCAGTCGATCTTTTTTTGGGATCAAATCATCTAGAAGCTTCTCCACAGCCGCGATTTTTTGCGAGAACTCAATCTGTTTATTCAAGTCGGGGCAAGGGATTTCCAGTTTTTCGAACTCTGACTTCTTAAGGATCGGCAGGGTCGTTGAGGCGCCTTTCCCTTTATGAATTATGACCGGCCTCAGTTCTCGCATTGCATAATAGCCGAATGCGGGATCAATTGGATCAAACCATTCTATGGCGTTGATCTGCTGATTGAAGGCAGACTTTTCCCTCGAACGGTCGATTTTCCCAATAGTCGCCCCAATACAGCAAACCATGGTTGCATCCGGTTGGACCACTCGTGATTTGCTTGCACCAAGCTCAGTAAGAGTCCGCTTCACTGGTTCACCGGATGCTAGGTCGCCTGGCGTGACAAAAGGCACAGGGCCGTCAAAGTTCTCCTTCTCGCTTGTCCGCGGCGTTGAGCCTGTAGAAACTTTTCCAAGCTCTCTAATCGGCTTTCGCTGGCTATCATCGCCATTGAACATCTCATGAAAGATGGCGTGACCGAGTTCGTTGAGGCGGTCGATGGCTCGCTGGCGCTTGCGGCGCAGCTCATCCGCTTGATCGAGGATCGCTGCGATACGCTTCTGCTCATCGAGAGATGGGCAAGGAATCTCAGATTTTGAGATGATCTTATCCGAGACTGCCGGATAGCTTGCTCCGGTAGCCTTTTGCACCATGTCCTTCACAAACTCTGATGATTGCACCCAATGGAATAGATAGCTGGCATCCAGTTTTGAGGGCTGCGGTCTGAGGACACAAAAGCCTGTCGATGCGGTAGCGTCGTCGAGATTGCTCGGGACTCGGGCAACGCCATTCAAGTTGGGTCTAACCGTTGAAACCAAGATGTCACCCGCCCTCACACGCTGCCGAGCTCGACTTGGAGCTTCATGTCCGAGTATCGATTGGTATCCAGTAATTGCTTTCGTGGCGTTATCGACGGCTCCCAGATCAATGTAGGCCAATTTATGATCGGGTGCTTCTCGAACCGGATTCCAAGATGCAACCTTTTCAACAAGGTCGCCGAGTTGTGCAGTTTTTGTGTGCAATGAACTCATGCCAGCATCGCCTCCAACTTAGTGAGGCCGTCGCTGATATCCTTTTCGAGGGCACGCAGGTCTTTGATTATATCGGCGGGTTTGTCGTGCTCGATTTCTGCATGCTCGACTTGCTTGTAGCGGTTGAGTGAGAGATCGTAGGTGCCGGTGGCGGCAATGTCGTCTTTTGAGACGCAGAAGCTCTGCGCGGTTTGCGGGTTTTCCAACTCACTCCCCTCACGCTCGAACCAGCGAGACAGCGCATCCGGTAAATTGTTTTTATCAAGTTCTCCTTCGCTCAAGTTTGCACTCGGCAATGCGCCGAGTTTCTCGTCAGACACGAGGGGATTGCGCTTATCATCGAGAGAGAATCCGTCTGCCTGAAGGTCATAGAACCAGACATTTTCAGTTCCACCGACCCCGGTCTTGGTGAAAAGCAGGATAGCGGTCGATACGCCCGCATAGGGGCGGAAGACGCCAGATGGCAGTTTAACGATGCCTTCTAGCTTGTGCTTCTCAACGAGCATTTCACGGAGCGATTTATGCGCGTTCGATGAACCGAACAGGATACCGTCGGGTACGACCACCGCCGCCCGTCCACCTGTTTTGAGTAAGCGCAGAAACAGCGCAAGGAATAGCAGTTCGGTCTTCTTCGTCTTGACAATCTGCTGGAGGTCTTTGGCAGTGGTTTCGTAATCAAGCGATCCCGCAAAAGGCGGGTTAGCGAGGATGAGACTGTATTTTCCGGCATCCTTTCCGTGCTCTTCAGCCAGACTATCGCGGTAACTGACATCAGGATTATCGACCCCATGCAGGGTCATGTTCATGCTGCCAATACGAAGCATGGTGGGGTCGAAGTCGAACCCATGAAACATGCGCTCGTGGAAGTGCCGACGTAGCTTCTCGTCGCGAAACAATGCAGGATGATTGTCACGTAGATATTCACCTGCCGCGACCAGGAATCCGCATGTGCCCGCCGCAGGATCACAGATAACGTCCTCAGGCGTCGGCTTGGTCATTTCGACCATCAACTGAATGATATGGCGCGGCGTCCGGAATTGCCCGTTCGTGCCTGCACTCGCGATCTTGCCCAGCATGTATTCGTAGAGGTCGCCTTTTGTGTCGCGATCCTCCATCGGGATTTTGTCGAGCATATCGACTGTCTTGGCGAGCAATGCGGCGTTGCTAAAACCAAGCCGCGCATCCTTCATGTGCTCGCCATAACTTGACCCTTCTTCACCAAGCTCGCGGAGGAAGGGAAAAACGCGGTCGGCAACAACGTCCATCATCTCGCGCGCTTCGAAGTTCTTGAAGCGTGACCAGCGGAGATCGGAATAAGGACGGCCTTGCTCATCACTGCCGTCCGGAAAAATGCGACGCTCGATCTCGATACCTAGGTTGGCCGCCTTGTTCTCTTCAAGGGTCTGCAAGTCGTCCAAGCGCTTGATGAACAGAAGATATGTGATCTGCTCGATCACAGAGAGCGGGTTCGATACCCCTCCGGCCCAAAAGGCATTCCATATCTGATCAACTTGATTTCGAATTTCACCGGTGAGCATCTTGCCGCCTATCCCTTTGTGGATTCCTCAATCCATTGTTCAATATCGGAGCGCCTAAATCGCCAAGCGCCGCCGACCTTGAAGCCAGGGA
>NZ_JABWGV010000003.1:0-417500 GCF_013370205.1 Qipengyuania atrilutea | reverse complement strand
TCTGCTCAATTACGAGACGGTCAAATACTTCGGCGCGGAGAAGCGCGAGCGCTCCCGCTATTCGCGCGCCGCCGATGCCTATGCCGAAGCGGCGATAAAGAGCGAGAACTCGCTCGGCCTCCTTAACATGGTGCAGGCGCTTATCATGAACCTGCTGATGGCGGCCGCAATGGGCTATACCGTCTGGGGCTGGAGCCAGGGGCGGCTGACTACCGGCGACCTCGTCTTCGTGAACACCTATCTTACGCAGCTTTTCCGGCCGCTCGACATGCTGGGCTGGGTCTATCGCACCATCCGGCAGGGCATCATCGACATGGCCGCGATGTTCGACCTGATCGACCAGCGGGTCGAGGTGGCGGACAAGCCGGGTGCGCCCGCGCTTGTCGTCAGGCAGCCCTCGGTCGTGTTCGACAACGTCGAGTTCGGCTACGAGCCGGAGCGCACGATCCTCCACGGCCTCAGCTTCGAGGTTCCTGCGGGCAGCCATATCGCGATCGTCGGTCCATCGGGCGCGGGCAAGAGCACCATCGCGCGGCTCCTGTTCCGTTTCTACGATCCGCAGTCGGGCCGCATCCTGATCGACGGACAGGACATCGCGGACGTCACCCAGCTCTCGCTGCGCCAGCATATCGGCATCGTCCCGCAGGACAGCGTCCTGTTCAACGATACGATCGGCTACAATATCGCATACGGACGCGAAGGCGCGGAGCACGACGACATTCTGGCGGCAGCGAAGGCCGCGGCGATCCTTCCCTTCATCAAGCGGCTACCCGACGGCTTCGATACCGAGGTCGGCGAGCGTGGCCTGAAGCTTTCCGGCGGAGAGAAGCAGCGGGTCGCCATCGCGCGCACGCTGGTCAAGGATCCGCCGATCCTGCTGCTCGACGAAGCGACCAGCGCCCTCGATTCGCGGACCGAGCAGGACATTTTGCGCACTCTTCACCGGGTGAGCGAACACCGTACGACCCTTGCGATCGCGCACCGCCTGTCGACTATCGCCGATGCCGACCGCATCCTCGTACTCGAACATGGACGGCTTGCGGAAAGCGGAACGCATCTCGAGCTTCTGCGACGGCGCCGGCTCTACGCCGATATGTGGGCGCGCCAGCAGTCGGAAGGCGGCGACGGCGATGAAGCGGAAGAGGCGGCGGAATAGGCGCGCAGGTTGCGCTGCACTGCACAATCTGTAGATAGCGGCGAGTAAATCCAGGGGCAGCGACGGGCGGCCCGCAATCAGTTCGGACAACTACCATGCCTCAACCCGCAGCCCCTGCGGCCAACCTCGGCGTTTCCATCAAACGCGACTGGTTCTCCAACATCCGCGCAGACGTGCTGGCAGGCATCGTCGTCGCGCTGGCGCTAATCCCCGAAGCGATCGGCTTCTCGGTAATCGCAGGGGTGGACCCGCGGGTCGGGCTATACGCGAGTATCGCGATCGCCATCGTGATTGCCTTCACCGGCGGGCGGCCCGGCATGATCTCTGCCGCGACTGCCGCAGTCGCAGTCGTCGTCGTGCCGCTGGTCCAGCAGTACGGTGTCGAATATCTGTTCGCCGCGACCATCCTCATGGGCATATTTCAGGGCATCGCGGCGCTGTTGCGGCTCGACCTGATGATGCAATTCGTCAGCCGCAGCGTCATCACCGGCTTCGTCAATGCGCTCGCGATCCTCATCTTCATGGCTCAGGTGCCGTTCCTGATCGACGTGGGCATCGTCACCTACGCGATGGTCGCGGGCGGGCTCGCGATCATCTACCTGCTGCCGCGCATCACCACCGCCGTCCCCTCCCCGCTGGTCGCGATCGTGGTGCTGAGTGCGCTTTCCATCGGCCTCGATCTCGACGTGTTCACCGTCGGAGACATGGGAGAGATCCCCGAAGGCCTGCCCTATTTCGTCTGGCCCGACGTTCCGCTGACGTGGGAAACGCTGGCGATCATCCTGCCCTACTCGCTGACGATGGCCGCGGTGGGCCTGCTCGAATCGCTGCTGACCGCGCAGATTGTCGACGACATGACGCATACCGACAGCAACAAGCCGCGCGAGTGTGCCGGGCAAGGCATCGCGAACATCGCCGCCGCGCTGGTCGGCGGCATGGGCGGCTGCGCAATGATCGGCCAGTCGGTCATCAACGTGACGAGCGGCGGGCGCACGCGCCTGTCTAGTCTGACCGCGGGCGTGACCTTGCTTCTGCTTCTCGCCGTGCTCGGCCCGATCGTTGGGCAGGTGCCGATGCCGGCGCTGGTCGCAGTGATGATCATGGTGAGCATCGGGACATTCAGCTGGAATTCCATCCCGAACCTGCAAAAACATCCGTGGCCATCGAGCGTCGTGATGCTGGCGACGGTCGTTTCCGTAGTCGCAACACACAACCTGGCGCTCGGGGTGCTGATCGGCGTGCTGCTCTCCGGCATCTTCTTCGCCGGCAAGGTGCGCCGCATGTTCGACGTCACCCGCCGCCGCGATGCGGACGAAGCGGTCTATGTCGTCACCGGGCAGATCTTCTTCGCGAGCGTCGACCGCTTCATCCAGAAGCTCGGCCCCGAAAGCGCTGCCCCCGACCCCGCGGACCACGTGGTGATCGACGTGAGCAAGGCGCACTTCTGGGACATCTCCGCTATCGGCGCACTCGACAAAGTCGTCGAGCGCATGCGCCGCAACGGCCGCAGCGTTCAGGTATTGGGCCTCAACGAAGCGAGCACCGACCTCGTCGACAAATTTGCGCTGACCGACAAGACGGGGGTCGAGATCGGGCTAGCGCCCCATCCGTAACTGTCGACGTCGAGACTTCTGACCGACGCAGAGCCGCTTCGTAAATCAGTTGGATCGACGATCGCGCTGAGCGAGGTAGCGAAGGCCTTGATTGATCCAACCAGAAAGAATGAGACTGCTGCGAACCCGAAAATAAATCTAACTATTGTTGCTTCGAAGGGAATGGAAACCGCGAAGCATAAGCACCCTATCGCTGCATATCGTAAGTACGGGATTTGCAAATTCAGGTTCTGCGATAAGTAGAAGGCTGACGTCGCGGCGATCGTCAATCCTATTGCTAGGCAGACGTCAGTTTGCCGAGAAATCATCAGCTGGATGGTCTCGCCAATGCCTAAACCTGCGAAGCCAATAAGCGACAGTGCAGCAACGTACCTTACTAAGGCTGTTCGCATATTATACGCCGAAAACAATCAGCACGGCAGACAAGGCAATGGCACGAAAGTAACTGGTCGGCATAAGATTTCATGCCTCTTTCGTGACCAAGACACAACGTCCGCAACGGGTCGCAATCAGAGATAACCCAACGTCCGATTTTTGCTTACAATATATACTTGCTCAGATCGGCATCACCCGCGAGGTCATCCAGCCTTTCGCGTACATACGCCGCATCGATCGTGACGGTTTCGCCTTGATGCTCCTCGGCTTCAAAGCTGATGTCCTCAACCAGCCGCTCCATCACCGTTTGAAGCCGCCGCGCGCCGATGTTCTCGACGCTTTCGTTCACCTGCGCCGCGATCTTCGCCACTTCGTCGATGGCGTCGCGGGTGATGTCGAGCGTCACCTGCTCGGTGCCCAGCAGCGCTTCATATTGCGAAACGAGGTTGGCGCGCGTTTCGCTCAGGATGCGGACGAAATCCTCTTCGGTCAGCGCGCGCAGCTCCACCCGGATCGGCAGGCGGCCCTGCAGTTCGGGCAGCATGTCAGACGGCTTCGCGACGTGGAATGCGCCCGATGCGATAAAGAGCACGTGGTCGGTCTTCATCGGCCCGTACTTCGTCGCGACGGTCGTGCCTTCGATCAGCGGCAGGAGGTCGCGCTGCACGCCCTCGCGGCTGACGGAGCCGCCGCGCACGTCGCTGACCGCGATCTTGTCGACCTCGTCCAGAAAGACGATCCCGTTGGTCTCCGCATTGGCGAGCGCCACGCGGGCGACATCGTCCTGGTCCATGCGCTTTTCGGCCTCTTCCTCGACCAGTTTGTCCCACGCATCGGCGACCTTGAGCTTCTGGCGCTTCTTCTTCGTCTTGCCGAAGGCCTTGCCCATCATGTCGCTCAAGTCGATCATGCCCATGCCGCCGTCCATGCCCGGAATGTCAATCGGCATGGAGGGCGCGTCGGTCACCTCGATCTCGACCTCGACGTCGTTCATCGCGTTCTGCGTAATCCGCTCACGGAAAGATTCGCGGGTGGCTTCGGATGCATTGTCGCCGACGAGCGCGGTCAGCAGCCGGTCCATCGCGGCCTTTGAGGCAGCCTCGCGCACCGCGTCGCGCCGCCGGTCCTTTTCGAGCCGGATCGCCTCTTCCACAAGGTCGCGGGCGATCTGTTCGACGTCGCGCCCGACGTAGCCGACTTCCGTAAACTTGGTGGCTTCGACCTTCACGAACGGCGCTTCCGCCAGCTTCGCAAGGCGGCGGCTGATCTCAGTCTTGCCGCAGCCGGTCGGGCCGATCATCAGGATGTTCTTGGGCGTCACCTCGTCGCGCAGATCGTCGGACAGCCGCTGGCGGCGCCAGCGGTTGCGCAGCGCCACGGCGACCGCGCGCTTCGCTTCCTTCTGGCCGATGATGTGCTCGTCGAGTGCAGCGACGATGGCTTTGGGGGTCAGGTTTTCCATAATTTTCGTACTTGTCCGGGGTAATACTTCTGGGTCCCCGCGTGCGCAGGGTGACGGAGCGACTAAACCGTTTCGACGGTCACGTTGCCGTTGGTGAAGACGCAGACATCGGCCGCCACCTGCATGGCGCGGCGCGCGATCTTTTCCGCATCCTCCTCGTAATCGACGAGCGCGCGGGCGGCCGACAACGCGTAATTTCCGCCCGAGCCGATCGCGGCGATCCCGCCTTCGGGTTCGAGCACGTCGCCGTTACCGGTCAGAACCAGCAGCGTATCCTTGTCCGCGACGATCATCAGCGCTTCGAGGTTGCGGAGGTATTTGTCGGTGCGCCAGTCCTTCGCCATCTCGACCGCCGCACGCATCAACTGCCCGCGGTACTGCTCGAGCTTCTTTTCGAGCCGCTCGAACAGGGTGAAGGCATCGGCGGTCGCACCGGCGAAACCGGCGACGACCTTGTCGCCTTCGCCGATCCGGCGAACCTTGCGCGCATTCGGCTTCATGACGGTGTTGCCCATCGAAACCTGGCCGTCGCCTGCGATGACGGTCTTCCCGCCTCGCTTGACGCCGATGATGGTCGTGCTGTGCCACTGAGTAAGCCCGTGGCTGGCATGGCTGTCGGTCATGGCGGCGATATGGGAAGCGCCGCCCTGCGATCAAGCGTAGCGGCGCTTACGGACCGCCGGGTCCGCCGGGTGCACCTGTACCCGGTGCGCCGACCGTCCCGATGTTGCCGAACAGGTCTTCGAGGAAGGACCGCTCGCGGCCGAGCGTCGGTGTCTGGTCACCGTCGGGGCTCAAGTAGACGACCTTGTCGATCCCGGAGTTTTCCGCGGAAATGACGTTACCCGCGTCGTCGAACTTAACGGCAAGCACGAAGTGCTGCTGGATGCGCGGCTGGCGGAAAGGCCCGCGCGCGGTCAGGCTGGAGACGTAATACCAGGTCGGCTCGCCGAACTGGCTGGTAAAGCTCGGCCGGCCGAGCGTCGCCTGCACCGAGCGCTGGTTGTCGATGCCCGGCGCGATCGAATTGACCAGCAGCGGGTCGTTCACGAACCCACGCGATTCCTTGATCGAAGCGCAGGATGACAGGCCGGCAGCGCAGACCGCCAGTGCCGCCGCAGCATAAATCTTGCGGGAACCGGTAGGAAGGAAGGAAAGGAACATCGGCCGTTCGAACTCCGTGTCTGCGACGCGCGAGGTCACGTTCCCGCGCGGGCAGACTTATCATAAGGGGCCGGACCTGCTGGGCAGCAGCCCCGGCTGAAACGTGGCGGCCTGATACGGGCGTGGGCCCGCGCTGGCAATGCCACCTCCGCGATTTTCTTGCCGCGCTTTGTTGCGCAAACCGGCTTTAATCACCAATGAATAGGCATGCCGCATACCGTTTCATCTCGCGCACGGAGCTAGCCGATGGCCTCGCGTATCAGCCAGTCGCTCTCTCGCCTGTTCGGAACGCAGGCCGATCCGCGAGAGGAACTGCGCCCGCTGTGGCATCACGTCATCGGCCTGTCCCGCGACGAGGCATGGTACCGCGATTGCGGCGTCGCCGATAGCGTGAGCGGCCGCTTCGACATGATCGCCAACGTCACCGCGCTCGTGGTGCTCAGGATGGAAGACTCCACCGAACTGCGGCGGAAGACGGCCTATCTGATCGAATTGTTCGTCGAGGACATGGACGGGCAGCTCCGCGAATTCGGCGTTGGTGACGTCGTCGTCGGCAAGCATGTCGGCAAGCTCATGAGCACGCTCGGCGGCCGGGTCGGCGCTTTCCGCAAGGCGGTCCACAAGCGCGCCGAGAGTGCCCTGAACGATGTCGAGGTCGGATCGGACGATCCCGACGCGGCGGCAGCGACGGTCGAGCGGAACACGACGATGGCGGACGAGACGAAGGCCGACACGCTCACCGTAAGGATGATGGAACTCGTCAGCACGATGATGGCAACCAGCGACGAGGACGTTCTTGCCGGACGCTTCGCGCTATGAGCAGTGCCGCGCCGTCATTGCCGGAGAAAAGCGAGCTCGAGCGGCTGGTCCGTATTCGGGCGATCCCCGCCGAACCCGTCAGGATCGATGCCAGCGAAACGGAGCGCGCGGCCCTTTCCAAGCGGTTCGGCCTGAGCGTGGTCGAAAGCTTGCGCGCCGAAGCCCGCCTTCATCCTAAAGGGCAGTCCGTCCGCGCGACCGGCGAACTCGAAGCCAAGATCGTGCAGCGCTGCGCGATTTCGAACGAGGATTTTCCGGTCCAGATTACCGAGGAATTCGATTTCCGCTTCGTGCCGCAACAGGAACGCGAGTACGATCCAGAAGAGGAAATCGAACTCGATGCGCAGGACTGCGACGAGATCGAATATGAAGGCGAAGCCTTCGACCTGGGCGAAGCGGTTGCGCAAACTCTGGGCCTCGCGATCGACCCCTTCGCTACCGGTCCTGATGCGGAGGCCGCGCGCAAAGAGGCCGGGATCGTCGATGAAGTTGCCACTGGACCGTTTGCTGCCCTCGCGGCGCTCAAAACAGGCGGTTAAGAGCGCTTCCGGGGGCGCTAGGTGCGCTTAGACCCCTTCTCTGCCCGCCTAGACCCCCGCTCACGAAACGCTTCCTCAGAACGGAATGTCGTCGTCGAGGTCGTCGTAGTTCGAGCCGCCGCCCATGTTGCCGCCAGAGGCTCCGCCGCCTGAGCCGCCGCCGCTCTGCCAGCCGCCGCTACCGCCCGACGAGCCGCGATTGCCCCCGCCATAGCCGCCGCCCGAACCGCCGCCGCCTTCGCCGCGTCCGTCGAGCATCGTCAGCGTACCGCCGAAGCCGCGCAGCACGATCTCGGTGGAATAGCGGTCGTTGCCGGACTGGTCCTGCCACTTGCGGGTTTGGAGCTGGCCTTCGACGAAGACCTTGCTGCCCTTGCGAAGGTAGTTCTCGCATACGTTGATGAGACCTTCGGAGAAGATCGCGACCGAATGCCATTCGGTCTTTTCCTGCCGCTCGCCGGTATTACGATCCTTCCAGCTTTCGGAGGTCGCGATGCGCAGGTTGCACACCTTGCCGCCGTTCTGGAAGCTGCGCACTTCGGGATCGGCGCCCAGATTGCCGATCAGCATGACTTTGTTGAGGCTACCCGCCATTTGAAATTCCTTAGCTTTGAATGCTTGCCCGCCTGCCTAACGGCGCTGCCGATTCGATTCCACCGCCCGCAGTCAAAATATGTGAATTGCGTGCCGGGTGGCCGCTACCGACACCCTAGACCGGCGGCGACCGCGATCCAGTAGGTGAGGCCTGCGAAAACGTAGGCTGCGGCAAACAGGTAGACCAGCATGAAGACCGGCCACTTCCACCCGTTCGTCTCTCGCTTGGCGACCGCGATGGTCGAGAGGCACTGCGGCGCGAACACGAACCATGCGAGGAAGGCGAGCGCGGTCGGCAGCGTCCAGGTCGCCCCGATCCGCTCGGTAACGCGCTCCGCCACGACGTCCTCGTCGCTCGATTCGACGGCATAGATCGTGCCGAGCGAGCTGACGGCAACCTCGCGCGCAGCCATCGCCGGGATCAGCGAAAGCGCGATGTCGCGGTTGAAGCCGATGGGTTCAACCAGCACCGCGACGCCGCTGCCGATCTGTCCGGCGATCGACGCATCGACTTGGCTCTCGCCCGGATCGGCTTTCGGGAACGAGAGAAGCACCCACAGCGCGATGGTGGCGGCGAAGATGATCGTCCCCGCACGGCGGAGGAAGACCCACGCGCGCTGCCACAGGCCGATCGCCATATCGCGCAGCCGCGGCAGCTGGTAGCGCGGCATTTCCATGATGAAGCCGCTTGCCTCGCCCTTGGTGAAGCTCCTCCGCAGAACGAGCGCAGCGACCATCGCGCCGACGATGCCCGCGATGTAAAGCCCGAACAGCACCAGCCCCTGAAGCCCGATGCCTGCGCCGATCGTGCGCGCCGGAATGACGGCTGCAATGACGACTGCGTACACCGGCAAGCGGGCGGAGCAGGTCATCAGCGGCGCAATCAGGATCGTCGTCAGCCGGTCCTTGGGATCGGCAATCGCGCGCGTCGCCATGATGCCGGGAATGGCGCAGGCGAAGCTCGAAAGCAGCGGAATGAAGCTGCGACCGGAAAGCCCGACGCCGGCCATCATCCGGTCCATGATGAAAGCCGCGCGCGCCATGTAGCCGCTCGCTTCCATCGCGAGAATGAACGCGAACAGGATGACGATCTGCGGCAGGAACACGACCACTGCGCCGACGCCTGCGAACAGCCCTTCGGTAAGGAAATCGCGGAAGAAGCCGTCGGGAATGTTACTCGTTACGGCCGCCGACAAAGCGCCTACGCCCGCCTCAAGCGCATCCGCGAACGGCGTCGCCCAAGCGAACACCGCCTGGAAGACCACGAACAGGAAGGCGAAGAGGATGATCGGCCCGGCCCAGGGATTCAGCATCACCGCGTCGAGGCCGCGCTCTACCTTCGCACGCTTGCTGCGCGAAAGGATGGCGGCGCGCGCCATGTGTTTCGCTGCGAGGCGGCGCTCGGGAAGCGAAATATGGTCGAGGTGCCGCGAACGGTCGGCAGGGTCGGCTTGCGACGCGCTGCTCATCGCTTCGCCAAGTTCGGCAAGACCCCTGCTCCTGACCGCGACCGTCGGAATGACGGGCACGCCGAGCGCTTCGGACAAGGCCGCGGGATCGAGCGTCAGCCCGTCGCGCTCCGCCAGATCGACCATGTTGAGGGCGACCACGGTCGGGCGGCCGAGCGCAATGACTTCCTGCGCGAAGACAAGGTGCTGCTCAAGATTGGCGGCATCGAGTACGAGGATGAGCACGTCGGGCACGGGTTCGCCCTCGAACTCGCCGTGAACGATCTGCCGCGTGACCTCTTCGTCGGGGCTGGCCGTATCGAAGCTGTAGGCGCCCGGCAGGTCGACCAGTTCGACCGGCTCGCCGCTCGGCAAGATCATGCGCCCGGCCTTGCGCTCTACCGTTACGCCCGGATAGTTCGCGATCTTCTGCCGCGCACCCGTCAGCTTGTTGAACAGCGCGCTCTTGCCGGCATTGGGATTGCCGACCAGCGCAGCCCGCTTGATCCGGCTCATGCCGCCGCCGTTTCCGCCTGAACCGGCTCTACCGAGATCGCAGTGGCGTGCCCGCGGCGCACGGCAATGGTCATCGAGCCAAGCCTGATCGCGAGCGGATCGCGCCCGCCGAACACGCCGCGGTGAAGCACGAGAACCTCCGCCCCGTCGTCGACTCCGAGCGCCCGCAGGCGCTTCGCATCCGATTCCGGCAGGCCCGTCCAGTCGATCGCGGTGATTCGCGCCGTCACGTCGGGAGCCAGTTCGTCGAGAGTTCGGCCTTTATCCATAGCGCGCGCGCTAAGGGAATGGGCTTCTAATTGCAACTGATTATCAATAGAACGTCGCGGCTCAGCGTTCCGGATAGCGGAGGCGTCCGAGGAAGCGCGTCACGCTGAACCGCTCGCGCTTGTCCGATCGACCCAGTATCTTCGCCTTGGCTTTCTCGAACCGCATGACGCCGTCGATCCGGCGATCCAGGAATGCCCGGGTTTCCGCCTTGTCGATGCTTTCGTCGTCGACGAAGATGGCCAGCGTGGCCGCGTAGATGCTCGCGAGTATCGCGCGCTTGGTATAGTGATTGTAGTCGGTCGCGGTATCGCCCGCGAGCCGCCACATGACGTCCGCGCTGTTCCACCCTGTGCGCAATGCTCGCGGCGCGTTCTGCGGCAGGGCCATGATCGCGAGCGCGCGGCGCAGCGCCTCTTCGCGGCCCAGCGCCTGATCGAGCCGGAACTGCACGAGGGTCCGGATACGCTCGCGGATCTTGAGCTCGGCCAGTTTCTCCTGCGGCCATTCTCGGCACATCGCGACATCGACGCTGTCGATCCAAGCGGACACGAGGTCCATCGCGCCGCCCTTGAAGGCGAGCCGCGCCACGTCGACATCGACCCCTTCCATCTCCGCCGCCATGGTCAGCGCTTCGGCGGACCAGCCGTCGAACACTGCGGCATCGGCGATTGCCGGGCCGAGGATCACGCGCAGCTCGTCGAGCGTCGCGTCCGCCGGATCGATGTTCGGCAGCGGCTGTGTGATCGGAGCGGGCGCGCTAGCCATCAGAGCGAGGGACCGTAGCTCTTCTGCTTGCCGCCTTCGCCCTCGCGTTTGGCATCGGCATCGGCAAACGCCTGCAACACCTGCGTGCGCTGTCCCTGAAGCTGCGCGTAATCGCGCGCGGTCCGGCCCGAATTGTCAGCGAAGTCGGGGTTCGCGCCATTGTCCAGCAGGATGCGGACCATCGGCACGTCCTGCCGGTGGACCGCCGTGATGAGCGCGGTTTCGCCTGCGACATTAGTCGCATCGAGCGACGCTCCCGCCTCTGCGAGCGCCTCCACCCCTTCGACGAAGCCTAGGCTGGCTGCGATCTGCAGCGGCGTGACGCCGCGGTTGTCGGCGATGTCAGGATTGGCACCGCGTCCGGTCAGGAACTTGATCCATACGGCATCGCGCCGCTTCGTGACGACGTGAAGCGCGCTTTCGCCGCTCGTGATATCGCGTGCGTTGACAACCGTGGAGCCCGGTTCGTTCAGCGCCGCGGTAACCTTGGTGCCGTCCCGCTCGCGCACCGCTTCGAGGAACTGGTGCCCCTCGGACGTACGCTGCGCGGCAAGAGGTGTCGCCAGCGTAGCGGCAAGCAGTAGGAGAAGAGCGTTGCGGCGGAATTTCACGTCGGTCACCTGTGTTTCTTGTCTTGTCGCGAACCGGATAGCGCGCTCCGGATTCGGCCTTGCAACCATGCAATTAGCAGACCATGAACCTGCTTGTCATGTTTTCCCGCTCAGCACGTCTACGCGCGCTTCTCGCGCTTCTCGCGCCGGTGGCGCTCGCCGCCTGCGATGCCCCCGCCCCCTCGGTTTCCGAAGAGCCGCCGCTCGCGGGCGCGACCATCGGCGGACCGTTCACACTTACCGGCGAAGACGGCACCGACGTCAGCTGGAACGACTTCGACGGCCAGTACCGGATCGTCTATTTCGGCTACGCCTATTGCCCCGACATCTGCCCGACCGACGTGCAGCGCGCGATGGCAGGTCTCAAGCAGTTCGAAGACGCCAACCCGGCGCTCGGCGCGCAGGTCCAGCCGCTGTTCGTCACGATCGATCCCGAACGCGATACCGCCGAGGTGGTCGGCGAATTCACCGAGAACTTCCACCCACGCCTCATCGGGCTTACCGGTTCGGCGGAGCAGATCGCCGATGTCGCGCAGACCTTTGCCGTTGCCTATTCGCGCGGCGAGGAAGGGCAGAACGGCGGCTATCTGATGAACCATTCGGCCGTCACGTATCTCTTCGGACCGGACGGCGAGCCGCTTGCGACGCTGCCGACTGACCAGGGACCGGAAGCGGTTGCGGCCGAACTCGCGCGGTGGGTGAAGTGAGGGAGAAGTTCTGGGAGCTACCGCTCGCCGAACTGACCCGTGCCGAGTGGGAGGGGCTGTGCGACGGGTGCGGCCGCTGCTGCCTCCATAAGATCGAGGATGCGGACACGGGCGAGATCGAGGATACGAACGTCGCCTGCAAACTGCTCGATTGCGGAACCGCCCGCTGCACGAACTACCGGCACCGGCGCGCTTTCGTGCCCGATTGCCTACGCCTATCGCTCGCCAATATCGGCAAGGCGAGCTGGCTGCCCGAGCATTGCGCCTACCGCCGCCGACACGAAAACAGGCCGATTCCCCGCTGGCATCCGCTGCTGACCGGCGATCCGCAGGCCGCGGTTAAGGCCGGTGTCTCCGCTGCGGGACGCGTGGTGAGCGAGGACCGCGCTGGGCCGCTCGAACATCACATCACCGACTGGAGCAGCGCCGCGGGCAAGGACGCCGCGTGATCGAGTGGCTGCGCGGTGAGGGCGCAGAGCCGGTCATCGCGCTCGGTGACCGGACATTGCCGATCGTCCTGACGCGCAAAGCGCGGGCCAAGCGCATGATCCTGCGCTTGTCCGAAAAGGGCGACGCGGTGCAGGTTACCCTTCCCCGCTACGGCACGAAGCGTGAGGCGATCGCCTTCGCGGCCAGCCGAACCGCCTGGCTCGAAGCGCAGCTCGCCAAACGTCCGCCCCCGCGAGAGAAGCTGGCGGACGGGACATTCCTTTATTGCGGGAAGCGGGTGCAGCTGGTCTGCGATCCCAAAGCACCCCGCGCGCCCCGGCTCGAGGGGATGGAAGGTGACATGCGTGGCTCCCGCCTCGTCATCGGCGGTCCGGAAGCAAGCGTACCGAAGCGCCTTGAGACGTGGTTGAGAAGTGAAGCAACGCGCCTCATGGATGCGGACCTCGCCTTCTACTGCGCAGCCGCCGGTGTGCCCGTCCCTGCCCTCGCCCTGTCGCGGGCGCGGCGGCGTTGGGGCAGTTGCTCTTCTAGCGGGACCGTTCGCCTCAACTGGCGGCTGGTGCAGGCAAGCGATCCCGTTCGCCGGTCCGTGGTCGCGCACGAGGTCGCCCACCTCGTCCATTTCGACCATTCGCCCGCGTTCCATGCACTCCTCGGCTCGATCTACGAGGACGACCTTCCTGCCGCCGACGCATGGCTAAAACGCGAAGGCCGCAGCCTTTATCACGACTTCGATTAGTCCGCTGGGAAAGCGCGCGGGCGAGAGTCAGCTTGGCGTAAGCTGCAATCCCCTATATCCCGCTACATCATGCGCATGATTACCCGCTACAACCCGAAAGCCGGGTTCGCCGATTTCTGGAACGAGTTCCGCCGGCCCAACCCCTACCGCTGGCCGATCCTCGCGGTGTCGGGCTGTATGACCTTCAGCCTGCTGTGGATGGTCGCTCAGGAGGACGTGATCGGACCGCCGGTACCGCCCGAGGTGACCTACATCACCTCGTTCGCGGAAGGCCGCACCGATGCCGAGATCGCTGCCTCCAACACCGCCAATCAGGAAATGCAGGACGAATTGACGGCCGCCGCCGAACGCCGGGCGGAGCGGCAGAAGGACATGTACCGTGCGCTCGGCAGGGCGACTGGGATCGACGTCGACAAGATGGAGCGCGAGATCGCCGCAGAGCAAGCAGCAGAAGCAGCCGCCGCGCGGGCGCGGCGCAATGCCGCCGAAGCTGCCATCGCCGCCAGCCGCGTGAACAACGAGCGTGACGGCACTGCCGAGTAGAAACACCGCCGACACCCGCTGGCTCGACGCGGCGGCACGACTTGCCGGGCGCGCAGTACCGCGCTGTCACCCCAATCCGGGCGTCGGCTGCATCCTTGTCAAGGACAGGAAGGTCGTCGGGCGCGGATGGACTCAGCCAGGCGGCCGTCCCCACGCCGAAGCGGTCGCGCTCGCGGAAGCCGGTGCGGAGGCGAAGGGTGCAACGGCTTACGTTACCCTGGAGCCTTGCGCACACCGGTCCGAACGCGGTGCCGCCTGCGCGAACAGTCTGGTCGAGGCCGGGCTTGCCGCGGTCGTCATCGGGCAGCGCGATCCCGATCCGCGCACCGATGGTGAAGGCGCCGCGTTGCTGCGAGAAGCCGCGATCGAAGTGCGAATGCACGACCATGCGGCCTCCGGGCGAAGCCTCGCCGGCTACCTGATGCGGAAGCGCGAAGGTCGCCCGTTCGTGACGCTGAAACTCGCAACCTCGCTAGACGGCAGGATCGCCCTGCCCGACGGTAGCAGCCAATGGATTACCGGAGCAGCAGCGCGCACGCACGTCCATGCGCGCCGCGCCCGGCACGATGCGATCGTCGTCGGCGGCGGAACGTGGCGCGCCGACCGCCCGCGGCTCGACGTTCGTCTGCCCGGTCTCGAGGATCGCAGCCCGCAGCGCGTGCTTCTCTCCCGAAGCAGCGGGCCGGACGGTGTGAGGATCATAAACACGCCCGCTGCTATCGCTTCGCTCGAAGAGGTGCTGTATCTTTACGTCGAGGGCGGTGCGGAAACCGCTGCCAGCTTCCTGCGCCAAGATTTTGTCGACCGGCTCGAAATCTACCGCGCGCCGATTCTCATCGGCAATGGCCTCGCCGCGCTGGGCGATATCGGGCTTACCGGCCTCGCCGCCGCGCATGGACGCTGGACCCTAGCCCAGACCCGCACGCTTGGCAGCGACCTGTTCACTGCCTATGACCGGCTGCGTTAGGAGCGCTCGAAAAATCCATGTTCACCGGTATCGTCACTGCAATCGGACCCGTCCAGTCCATCGCTGAACGCGCAAGCGATCTGCGCATCCGGATCGGCTGTCCGTGGGACCCTACTAAGATCGACATTGGCGCATCGATCGCTTGCTCGGGCGTTTGCCTCACGGTGGTAGAGCGTGGCGGCACCGCGGGTGATGCGTGGTTCGAAGTCGACGTGTCGCAAGAAACCGTCCGCTGCACCGCCGAAAGCCGCTGGCGGGAAGGCGCACGCCTGAACCTCGAACAGGCGCTCAAAATGGGCGACGAACTCGGCGGTCATATCGTAACCGGCCACGTCGATGCGGTCGGCGAAGTGGCGGACTACAGCGATCTCGGCGGTTCGCACCGGCTGAACATCAAAGCCCCGCGTGAGCTCGCGCCCTTCATTGCGGCGAAGGGCTCGATTACGGTCGACGGCGTATCGCTGACGGTCAACGCGGTCGAGGACCATGCCGATGGCAGCGTGACCTTCACGCTCAACATTATTCCGCACACGTCCGAAGTGACGACGCTCGGCGACCTCGGCGAAGGCAGCCGCGTCAATCTCGAAATCGACATGATGGCCCGCTACCTCAAACGGATGCAGGCGCTCGCGGGCTGAGGCTTAGCCGGTTACGTCGGCCAAGGCGGCCACGAATTTCTCGATATTCCCGTCGTGCAGACCGGCTACGTTAATACGGCCGCTCGCCGCCATGTAGATGCCGTGATCCTCGCGCAGGCGCGCTACTTGATCCTTCGATACCGGCAGCATCGCGAACATGCCGTTCTGCGTGCCGAGCGGCGCGAGATCGACCGCGCCCGCAGTACCCGCCGCCGCCAGCCGGTCGCGCACCTGCCGCATCCGCTTGCGCATCGTCGTCAGCTCGTCGAGCCAGTCCCGCGTCAGCGCCTCGTCCTCGAGGATCAGGCGCACCGCCGCCGCGCCGTGATCTGGCGGCATCGACCAGTTCGCGCGCGCCAGCGAATTGGCGTTGGAAATTGTCAGCCCCAGCGTCTCGCTATCGCGCGCCATCATGTACAGCGCGCCGACACGGTCGCGGTACAGGCCGAAGTTCTTGTCGCAGCTGTAGGCGACCAGCGCTTCGGACACGGTGGCCATGACCTTGCGCACCCCGTACGCATCCTCTGCCATACCGTCGCCGAGCCCCTGGTAGGCAAGGTCGAGCACCACGAGGATCGGGCTGTCCGCGAGCGCCGCGGCGATCGCGTCCCACTCCTCTGGCGAATAGTCGATACCCGTCGGGTTATGACAGCAGCCGTGCAGCAGAACGGCCTCGTCCGCACCGGCGTTGCCGATGAGATCGAGAACCGCCTGCGCATTCGCGGTACCGTCGTCCAGCGCATGGTCGAACATTACCGCCTCGAGACCCATGTCGGCGAGGATCTGCGCATGGTTCGGCCAGCTCGGACTGCCGAGATGGACCTTGGTTACCCCGGCTTTCTGCGCGAGCCCGAGCGCGAGGCGCACAGCGCCCGTCCCCCCGGGAGTCTGCATGCCCTCGACCTTGCCCACGAACTCCGGTTCTTCGCCGAAGATATGCGGCATCAGCGCGTGGGCGAATGCGACATCGCCCTCGGGGCCGAGATAGCTCTTGCTGTCCTGCTGCTCGACCAAGCGCTTCTCCGCAGCCTTGATCGAGGAAAACACGGGCGTTGCGCCCTGCCCCGTCCGGTAAACACCGACGCCGAGGTCGATCTTGCCGCTGCGCTCGTCGGCAGCGTACATCTTGATGAGCGCGAGCAGCGCATCGGGCGATTGGGGCTTGAGGCGTTCCAGCATGGCGCCCCCAATGCCGCGCCTTATGGCTGCTCGCAAGCCTTAAGCGAGACAGCGCGGCGCAAGCAAATCTTGACGTGCGCGAATGGCAGCGCGCGTCAGGTTGCCGCAATCAGAACGGAAGCCAGCGCTGCTTCTTGGAAAACCGCATGTAGCCTGCATTCACGCCGAGCCGTAGGCCTGCGCCCATGCGGATCGGGATCATGACCACGTCGCCCTTGCGAAGATAGCTGGCGGTCAGCCCGCCGATGACATAGGCCTGCCCCTCGCCCGCCGGATAACGCTCGTAAAGTTCATCGGTATCGTAGAGATTATAGACGAGAACGAAGGTGTTCCCGGCATTCGCGCCCGCATCGAAGCCGATCGACGGACCCGTCCAGTAGACCGGCATCTGACCCTCGACCTTGTGGTACAGCGTACCCGAACCGTAGCGTGCGCCCACGATGAACGCGCCGCCCGCCTCGCGCCCGACGATGTAACCGTTGGGTTCGCCCTGCTTTGCAAGCAGGTCTTCGATCATGCGTGCAAGCCCTTCCGCGCCCTTGCCGAACACGCCTTCGGCCGCGCCGATGAGGTCGTCTTCCTTGTAGGTCGTACCGTCGTCGACGCTAGGCGTCGGGGGGATTTCCGCCCCCGGTGCCGCATCGGGATAGACCGGCGGCTGCGCCTGCTCATCCGCGACGGGCGGCAATTGCGCATCCGGAGTGCTCCATTCGGGCGCCGCACTGTCTTGCGGGGAGGAATAGGTATCGCCCGGCTCAGCGAGATCGCCGTCGATGGCGCTGTCCGGATCAATCGTCTCGATCGATTGCGCGGCGGCGGGTGCTGCCACCATTCCGATGGCCGCCAGGGCAGCGAGCGCCGAGCGGCGGACTTCACGAACATAATCGCGCATGGCGATCCCTCCAGAAAACGATGATTTGCGGGTCGGTCAACGCCCATTGAGCGGCAAGGGCAATGAAGCCGCGATGAACCGAATCGATTTCGCGGTGAAGCGCGCTCGCAAGCTTCGGATGCCTTCGCCGAGTTGGGTTAGGGCGCCTTGTGGTAACCGATTTGCGAAGCGGGAAACGAGCCCTTGCCGCATGCCGGACTGGTGGTTATAGCGCGCCTTTCGTTCGCCCATGCAGCCAAGGCGAACGTCCGTGCGGAGACGTGGGTGAGTGGCTGAAACCAGTTCCCTGCTAAGGAACCATACTCTTTAACGGGTATCGAGGGTTCGAATCCCTCCGTCTCCGCCACCCACCCCCAGCACTTTTCTCTGCTAATAGGGGTGCCTGTAACTCGCCGAGAACAGGCGGGTATTTTGGGCCAATCCGTCAAACCGGCATCATTCCAGTGGTCTCTGAGGTCGTTTCAGGCGGCGTTTGAACTGGCCGTCTCTGCGCATGCGAACATCGGTTCGGTTTCCCTGTTTAGCAGGGGAGAACAGGGAAAAATACAACCTTGAACCCCAAAACAGGCCAATATGGGCATATTTGGCAGATCCGGCCGTGATATAGTCTCGCAGTTTCAGGGGGTTGTACGAGCGGATGCGGCATTTTCCTGTTATTCGGCGGAACAGGGTATCTAATCACCCGAAACAGGGCATTTAATCGCCGATATTAGGGTATTTGATCCGCGAAACAGGGCGCGTCCGGTCTACCAAATCCAAGTATGTTGCGCTGCTCAGACCAGGCGAGCGGGATGGCGATTTTCTTGAACGCCTCGAGGTTCAGATGAAGCGGCTGTCGTCCATCGAGGATGGCGCGCTGGATGTCGGGTGCGAGGAAAGCAAGCCGAAAGATGTTGCGGTCGTATGGTGAAGAAGGAGCGACATCCAAGATCGGCAGGCCGCGCTCTGTCCGAACCATTGCGTGGGCTTTTCTTAGGGCAAAGATCAGAACCTGATCGGGCTGTGGTGGACGCGATGTCGCTGGGACGATCTTCTGCTTGCTGCCGCGCGATGCGAACCGGATCGGCAGCAGGATGGTGATTGCGTTGGCGGAGCGATCGAGGACCGCCTCGTCATTGGAAAGCCGAACCGCAATGTCGGCAACTCGCAACGCTCCTATGGTCACCTGGAGACCACGTTCGCTGAGTGATGCCGAACGGACAATTGCGAACGCATCGTCGGCTGTGGGCATCCACCGTCGCACCGCTTCTGCAATCACCCGTTCGATCTCTGGCGCCGATACGCGCTGAACCATATGAAGTTCGGAAGATTTTCGGCCTTGCTGGAGCGAGGCTGATACATAGTAGCGATACGACCGCCCCGACTTCCCGCGTGAGGTGGTGGGGCTCATGGGTTCACCTGAAGCATCGAACAGCTTGCCCGTAAGCGGAGCCTTGCTGATGCGGCGTGCGGCCTTGCTCCGATGCCGCCGCACCTGGGCATTAAGTCTCGCTTGCAGCCAGTCGAATAGCTCTTCGCTGACGATCGCATCATGTGCTCCCTCGTAAATCTCACCCTTGTGCGTGATCTGACCGAGGTAGATCCGGTTGCGAAGGAGATGGAACAGCGCCCCGCGGCTGAACGGCAGACCGCCCATCCTGCGACCCTTGGCGGTGATGTGAAGCTTTGAATGGATCTGTCGACCTTCCAGGTCGCGTTGCAGCGCATGGACCGATCCGAGTTCGAGGTATCGAGCGAAGATGTGCCGAACACGCCCTGCCTCGTCGGGGACGACCTTCAGCGTCCTCGACCCATCGGTTGGCGGATCGTATCCGAGCGGCGGGATACCACCCATCCACATGCCTTTGGCCTTGGAGGCGGCGATCTTGTCACGAATGCGCTCGCCGGTCACCTCGCGCTCGAACTGTGCGAAAGAGAGCAACACGTTGAGCATGAGCTTGCCCATCGAACCGGTCGTATTGAACGACTGGGTCACCGACACGAAGCTGCACTCGTTCCTCTCGAAAATCTCGACGATGCGTGCAAAATCAGCAAGGCTGCGGGTGAGGCGGTCGATCTTGTAGACGACCACGATGTCAACGCGTCCAGCTTCGATATCAGTGAGCAGTGCCTGCAATCCCGGCCGCTCCGCGTTGCCGCCGGAAAACCCGCCGTCGTCGTAGTGGTCGGCAAGCGCCTCCCAGCCTTCGCTCGTCTGGCTTAGGACATAGGCCTCGCAGGCCTCGCGCTGTGCGTGGAGGCTGTTGAACGACTGGTCGAGGCCTTCCTCGGAGGACTTGCGGGTGTAAATCGCGCAGCGCTTGGGTCTGGGCGTCATTGGTCGTCCCTGAGACCGAAGAACCTCGGGCCGTTCCAGCGCGAACCTGCGATGGCGGTGGCGGCAGCCGAAAGGCTCGGGAAAAGCTGGTCGTCCCAGCGAAATCCCTGCTCTTCAATAACCACGGTCACCTCGCGGCCTTTCCAGATGCGAGTGAGCCGCGCGCCCACGCCGAGATGCCTGCCTTCGGGCTGTACGGGGCCACTCCGAGCGAGAGCCCGTCGTGCATCCGCGTCGAGCCCTCCCAAAGCCTGTGCTTGCACTCTCCACGCGAGCAGCTGCCTCATGATCGGTTCGGAGCGCAGCGGTGGAGGCGTGCCGTAGCGCTCCCTCCAGAATGCACGCAGGCCGTCGAGATCGAGGACCTCGATCTGGGAGGCCAGTTGTTCGACCGCCTCGCTCATTGCGCGACCTCAATTCGGTAGCGTCGGGTTCCGTCGTTCTTCGCCGAGGTGATTGAATGGCCGCGTTTCTTCTTCAGCGCACCTGCCATGGCACCCCGGACCGAGTGTTGCTGCCATCCGGTAGCCGTGATCATTTCGGCGATACTAGCACCGCTCTTGCGCTTCAGTAGTTTCTCAAGCCCGTCGAGTTTGGTTGTGGGTTTCTGGGTCGTGACTGCCTTGGTCATTCTTGCCTCCGGTTTTGCGCGGCTACCGAAATGGCCGCCGCTACCAGGGCAAGCCCAGTTGACCGGGCGCATGCACACCAATGCTCGGTTTTGCCCGGCAGTCCAGTCGGAACTGGCGCCGCCGATTTTCCTTGGGGATAATCGGCCCGCTCGCTTGCGCTGTGTTTGCGTTCTTGTAATGTTCCTGCCATGAGCACCACCTAAGAGCTGGCACCTCGCACTGCCGACCGCGCGCTCCAGATCACCTACAGGTGCGTTGCCGAGCTTTCCCCTGATCCGCGCAACGCTCGGACACGTCCCAAGCAACAGATCGAGCAAATTGTCGCCTTGATTGAAGCGTTCGGATTTACCAACCCTATCCTCGCCGATCCAGAAGCAAATGTGATCGCTGGGCACGGTCGCCTGCGCGCAGCTAGGCAGATGGGACTCGACCAGGTCCCGGTCATTGAGCTCACCGGGCTCACCGAAGTGCAGAAAAAGGCACTCCACCTTGCCGACAACAAAATCGCATTGAATGCGGGTTGGGACACCGAGATACTAAAGGTCGAGCTTGCAGAGCTCTCACTCCCTGAACTCGATATAGATCTCAGCCTGACCGGGTTCAGTCCCGGCGAGATCGACGTCATTCTGATCGAGAGTGAGGACCCCGATGACGAGGTCATCCCCGAGGTGCCCGAAAATCTCCGCGTCCAGCCGGGCGACATCTGGCAGCTTGATGAGCACCGAGTCGCCTGCGGCGATGGCCGCGATGCCGTATTCCTGCAGCGCCTGGTTGGGGAAGGCAAGGCAATCGACTGCGCGTTCCTTGACCCGCCTTACAATGTGAAGATCAATGGGCACGCCAATACTAAGGGCCGGCACCGCGAGTTCGCGATGGCCTCAGGCGAGATGAGCGAGGATCAGTTTCGCACCTTCCTTGACGATACGCTCGGGGCCTGCGCCAAAGTCTCTCGCGAGGGGGCGGTGCACTTCGTGTGCATGGACTGGAGCCACATGGATAACGTCACGGCGTCGGCATCCAATGTTTACGACAGCCTCCTCAACATTTGCGTGTGGAACAAGAGTAATGCTGGAATGGGATCGCTATACCGCTCGAAACACGAGATGGTGTTCGTCTACCGGGTTGGCGCTGCGCCGCACACCAACTGTGTCAAGCTAGGCAAGCATAGCCGCAATCGCACCAATGTCTGGGAGTATGCTTCGGTTAATTCGATGCGCGGATCGCGGCGCGAGGATCTCGCCCTGCACCCGACGGTCAAGCCGGTCGCCATGGTGGCAGATGCGGTCTGCGATGTGACGAAGCAAGGCGGGCTAGTGCTCGACATTTTCCTTGGCTCAGGCACCAGCCTAATCGCTGTAGAGCGCGTTGGCCGCAGATTCCGCGGGCTCGATATCGATCCGGTCTACGTCGATCTGGCCATGACCCGCTGGAGCGAGATCACTGGCAAGGTGCCGCTCCTCATTCACCGCGAGGACAAAGCGGAGGCCGCCGAATGAACCGCGCGCAGAACGGTCTCGCCCCGGCGCGGACGGCGCGGATGACATGATGGAAGAAACGGTCGGTGCAGACCGCTGCGCTGGGATGGGATCAAGCAAAAGCGGGGCGATGGGAAAGCGGGGTTAACAGCTACCTTTGATCTTAGATTTGATAGAAAACTTCAAATCGAAATCACTTATTTTGGAGACGTGCCATTCAAATTAGGCGACAACGCGAATGGCAAGTCTACGCGTCATTCGGAACGCAGAAATACCAAAGCTCGTACGACATGTCTCCTGGGTGCTCCCGTCGCATCTCAAGACTTTTGAACCCCGTACGGCAGTTTTCTCTTGATGTGCGTGAGTAGCTACCTTCCGGTAATTCGCTGAGCGCTGGTTTTTGCCGATCGATAATTTGCTGTTCAACATATGATCGAGTTGGCTCCGAAACTGTGTTGGCAGGCGCTGGAACATTTTGGCAACCGGTGACCAACCAACCCGCCTCGATCGTTAGGAAGGCTATTGCTACTTTCACTGTCCTCATCAACCGATCCTTTGCTTTGCCGACCGAAGGCTCGCCTCTACTTTGAATAACTTAAAAAACGTCGATATCATCTCGCTCAATCCGTAGCTCAGGCAAATTTTGAACCCGTATAACGACTGCGGAAACCCGGTTGCTCCGATCGACCTCTTTCAACCGTCTCGACAGGAAGGTGCCACGATGAGAAAGCGCGGACGAAATTATCAACCCAAGATCCTGCAAAATGGGACCTGTGCAATGTAGGTCAAAGACAAAGTGTAAATTTTGCGCACGAGCCCCCGAACTGAATTCTATCGTGACCAGTTCCTCGATTGCAGCTTCAATCAAGGTCTGCGTGATGGCTTGGGCATAGGAAAATACGTCATCCGCCGGAAGTGGCCCATAGCTTTGCATCTGTGCTTCAACTGTCATCTGAATGGGACTGGGCATCATCCAAGTGTTATAGCTATGAATGATCTTCCGCAACATGCGCGCCGAAGCGGGTGCCTATCACCGCTTCGAGCAAGACAGCTTGCAATTGAATTGGCAAAAGTGTCCGAACGGCTTTGACGCCTTATCCATAGGGTAGCTTTTCCGCACCACTCCGGGTGTTACAACCCCGTGTTACTGCCCGCGCCCAAAGTCGATCCGCAGGTGAGTTGGATGCCAAAGGTCGGCTTTCATCGGTCCGCTCACCCGAACCGGACAATCCGTTTCCGGCCCAGTTTTTGTTGGTCATGTAAGCGCCCTCATATCGGTCATTCGCGGCTTCCGCATTCCTGCTTAGAAGCGGCCAGTCCGCTTCTGACTTCTTGCGCTGAGCTCATTCGCCCTCTTGAGAGAGGCGCGGAGCGAGGATCTCTAGGACGAAATCTCCGTCGAAGTCGTCCGTGTTGCCCAGCGCGGCGACGGCGGCACCCGATTGAGGATCGAAGGCAACGAACGCTCCGTATCCGCCGGTCCCGCCTCCGTGCGAGACGATCCAGCGACCGTTCCTCTCTCGCATTTGCCAAAGCATGCCGATCTTCCACACGCCTTTACCGATGTCACGTTGAGGCAGCTGCGCCGCGCGCATCGACCGTTCCAGATCGCTCCGCGCAGGTCCGATATGCGCATCGAGATAAGTGAGCAGGTCGCCGACCGTTGAGTTCAACCCGCCAGCGCCCGCGAGACCATCCACATCCCAATGGGGGACCGGCTCGCCGTTTTTCGCGTGGCCCACAGACATTCCGCGTTCGGGCCGCTCAAATGAGGTGTCACGCAGTTTCAAGGGCTGTAGGATCCGCTTCCTCACCAGCGTCTTGTAGTCCTTGGCGCCAGCGGCGCGCACTAGGGCCAGGCCGAGAAGGCCCGCGCCGTAGTTCGAGTAGCGTTGCGTGCCGATATCATGCGCCAGTTCATGGGTCGCCAGAAACTGAAGTATGTCTTCCGGCTGATACGAGGCGTAGGGGTTCTGCGGATCGGGTGCGGTCCATTCACCCGGCATTCGAGGAAGACCCGAGCGGTGCGTCGCAAGGTCAAGCAGGGTTATCTCCTTGCCTCCACGAGTAGGCACGCGGGTGCCGGCCGGAAGGTGTTTCGCGACCGGATCCTCGGGTGCGACCTCGCCGCGCCTGATCGCCTCGGCCAGCAGGACACCCGTGAAGGTCTTGGTTATTGAGCCGATCTCGAAGACATGCTCGGGCGCAACTGGGCCGATCTTGTCGCCTGCAGTACCCGCGGTCAGCACCCGACGCGAACCGTCAGGCCGTAGAATGCCGAGCGCCACCCCCTTGGTGCGGCCCGAACTCACGGCTTCATCGAGCAGCACCTGGATTTCGGCGTCCGAGGGAATTTGCATCTGCGCCATAACCGGCGAAGACAGGAGAAGGCATGCCGCTGCTGCGGCAGAAGCAATTCTGCGAAACATCATTCGATTTCCTCTGAGAAGCCGGGTTCGCTCCCGGCGAGCAGGTTCAGCTCGGCTGATTTACCCCGTTCGCTCCCGATGGCGGGCGATCGCCGCCAGCAGGAGGATCACGGCGGCGGCGAACCAAGACAGCATCGCAGTGGCCCAACTCCGCAAGCTAGGCAAATCGCGCCATACCGAGACGGTCTGCCCATCAGCACGCATCCATTCATCACTTAGGCTGGACACACCGGCCGTAAATGCAAGGTTGTATCCCAGCGAACCGTTGGCTGCGAGGTCCTGCCACCGCATGAGCGACTGCCCGACCGCGCCGCCCGGTGACGCCGCAAAGACGATCGCCAGCAACATCGCGCCGCCGAAAAGCACGACGCCGAGTATCCGGAGCGGATGCCGCAGCCCGAGCAATGCCGCACTTGCCAGAAGATAGACGATCAAAGCGGAGAAGACCGGCACGAACCAAAGCCAGAGGGGCGGGCTCCATCTGCGCAACTCGAGTTGCGTAAACGATGTGCTGGCATCGCCCACCAAGCGCTGTTCGGTCTCGCCCATCGAGCCGCCGCTTCCCAATGCAAGTGCTGCAATCCAAGCGAATACAAGCAGAACGAGCACGAGCAGCCAGAATGCGCCCGCTACCACCTTTGTCGCCGCCACCCTTTGACGACTAACTGGCATGAACCAGACGAACGCATCGGCGAACGCCGGCTCTGCTCGCCAGATGGCGAAGGGCAGAAGCAGCGCGAGCGGCAGGGTGGCCAGCAGAAGCTCGGGATCGGCATTAAGTCCGACTCCCCCGCGGATCGCTTCGAAGAGGCCGATGGCCGTCAGGACCAGGAGAATGACGATTAGCGCCAGCGCCTCACGCCGAAGGCTTCGGCCGATAATCCTGATCTGCTCAACAAGCTGGCGGCCAAGGCTCGCGGGATGATCCTTAACTGGGCTCATGACTTCGGCTCCGACTGAAGGCGGGCAACCACTGCCTCGGATAAATCGAGCCTTCCGGCGTGGCGAATAGCAGCACCCGATTTCGTGATGAGCGGCTGAATCGAAGCGAGTTGGCCCGTCACCAGGAGGGTGGGCGAGCGGCCAATCGCATGGTCTTGCCGCAGGACCGCAGTCTGAAGCTCGGATGGTGCGGACCAGCCAGATGGCGCATCCAGTTCCAGCCGGTGAAGTTCGCCGAGCATGCGCTCGACCGGCCCTTGATGAAGCATGGCACCGGAGCGCAGGATGGCGACGTGGTCGGCCAGTTGCGCCACTTCGGAAACCAGGTGGGTTGAAACCACTGCGGTGCAGCCGGTATCGGCTGTGTGCTCTGTGAAGAGGCGCAGCGTGCGATCACGGACTAGCGGATCAAGCCCGTCCGTCGGCTCATCAAGGAGGAGCAGCTGTGGTCGGTGCGCCAGTGCGGTAACGATTTGCACGCAGCGCCTCTGGCCCTTCGACAACGCCTTCATCCGCCGGTCCATGCGGACGGCGAGGATCTGCGCGAGCTCGAGCGCATATTGGGGATCCCACGAGGGGTAGTAGCTGGCGACGTGGGCCAGCATCTCGCCGACGCGCAGCCAGCCATAGCCCCAATCGGTCGTTTCAGAAACGAACCCGACCTGGGCCCGGACCGCCGCACCGTTGCATGCCGGGTCCAGGCCCAAGACCTCGCAAGCGCCCGTCGTGCGCCGCTCAAGGTTGATTAGAATGCGCAGTAAAGTGGTCTTGCCGGCACCGTTTGTTCCCGCCAGCAAGCACACCGCGCCTTCGGGTACTGAGAAGTCGACATCTGTCAGCGCGCGGTCGTGTCCATAGCGCTTCGTAAGTGCAGAAGTTTCGATCGCGCTGTCCATCTCAGGCTTCCTTCGCCTGCTTTACCAGAGCCTTGGAGGCGGGTTGAGTGGCCTCGATGATCCCGGCGGCGAACTCGTCGGGAGAGATGCCGTTGCGCTGCGCCTCGATCAGGGCCCGGGCTACGACGTCGGCGAGGATGCGCTTACGCTCCTCGGGCAGCTTCAGTTGCGCCGAGACGAACGTCCCATGGCCGCGGCGCACGTAAACGACACCTGCACGCTCGAGCTCGCGATAGGCCTGAACGATCGTGTTGGGGTTCAGCCGCAAATCAGCTGCAAGCTGGCGCACGGATGGCAATGGCATGTCGGACTCAAGCTCCCCCAGAACAATCAGCCGTCGCACTTCATCCATGAGCTGCACGTAGATCGGTCGAGGCTGCGATGGATCAATCGTTAGATGCACTGAATTTCCCGAATTGTATCGGTGAACTAGTACACTAGGATTATTGCGTCAAGGGTTGCTTTTCTATGCCTTAGCAAATCTGGCGCCGAGCGGCTGCAGTAGCCCCGACCACTGGTCCACTCTCTGCGAGATATAGCTTTTTAACGGGGCCAAAGCCGCTTCGCCTGTGGATGACATGTCGAATGGCAGGTTCCTGCCCTCAGATGATTAAGAGCGGATTGCTCGCAATCGGCCCACATGCTGCCATTCGTCTTCGCCTATCCCGCGCCGCCAGCGGACGCGTTCCTTGAGTATGGCAATGGCCAGCAATACCGTCATCGGTGCGCCCGAGAGCTGTACGATGGCGGATGAAGAAGGGGTTGCATCCTGCAAGCCCACAAACAGCAGGGCAAAACCGCCTCCGCTGACAGAGGTGGTCACGAGCGCAACGCGCCACCAGTCTTTCCCCGGCCACTTGAGCCACGGAAACAAAGCGGCAACTAGGATCAGCGTGCGCATCGCAGCATAAAACAGCGGCGGGATCGCCATGTCTGTCACGACGATACGGCTGACGATAACGTTGCCCGCCCAGATCACGCATAGGAGTACAAGCAGGGCGACATCGCGAACGGGCATTTTTGGCGATTAGCATTCCGAATATCGCGGGTCAGGTAGGAATGCTGAATCATTCAGGGAAAGATGCCGAAGAGTGCCTCTCAGCCAGCAGGTTCAAGCTGCTGCGGTAAATCGCTGACGCATCCATGCGCCACGTCTGCTTACGCTGCGCTTCTGCTTGGGACCGGTCAGTCCGCTACCGGCCCATAAGCAGCTAGGCCGCTATCAGCGTAAGCTGCCGGTCAGCTTTGCGCCCCAATTCGGCCATTCGTTAAACTCTGCGCTGTCCCCAAAAGCGGACTTAAGTGAAGCCGTCTCAACCGCCCCCTTGATGCGGTGCGAACAAGGGAAAGTATCGGCCTTGACGGATGGCAAAGCTGTTGTCCGACAACTAGAGGGTTCGTGGTGACCCACGGTCCTTCTAGCTAGCGCAGCAGGTCTGGCAGGTCGTAGAGCAGCCTGATCGCGTCGGTCCATCCGACCTCGGAGAAGAGCTGCAGGATCTCGACCAGCATCGCTCTTCGCGCGGCGTCATCGAAGATGCCACGATGATCTGCGATGTACCGCTTCACCACCTTTACGACGGCGGTGCTGCCAAGGCTCTCGAACTGGTACCCCTCCTCCGCGCCGATTCCGGTCAGGATCGCGTGGACCGCCTCAAACACGACGACCGGGTCACCCGGGATCAGGCGCTCGTATAGCTCGATAAGGTGATGGAGGGTGGCGGGTTCCCGCGACTGCTGGAGAAGCGCGAGGATTTCGGCGTAGTCCGCCAGGAAGCGCGCCTTCGCCGCGCTGTTATTGAGGCCCGGTCCCTCCTCCATGTCGTCAGCCCGCGCGCCAGCACCGAAGTAGAGTTGGTTCATGGCGTGGTGGACGACGTGCTCCGCAGCGCTGTAGCGCTTACCGGCCGCTTTCTTCTCCTCGTCCGTGGCATCCGACATGAGCGTGGCGTAATTGGTGGCCGACGACGCCAGCGCCGGGCGCAAGATGGTCGCGAGCCCCTCCTGAGCCCGGTCGCACATGTCCCTGTTGCCCTGCTCGGCGTCGGCGGCATACCGGCTGAAGAACGTGCCACGCAGGCATGAGGTGTAGGCGTTGAGCGCGTCCTGGAACTGCTCCGGGTCGGCTGACCACTCCTCTAGCCATGCGCGCGCGAGCGGCCTGCCCTGGCCCGCGTCGAGCTGCGCGGCCCAGCCCCCGAGGCACTCCTGCAAGCGGTCCCGGGCGCCCTCCTTTGGGGCGAACTCGTCCAACCGACCCTTGGCCGTCGTCAGGATCGCCTCGCAGCGCTCGGGTTCGGCATGGCTGAACCGTCGGAGCGACCGGTTGAGATAGGCGATCAGCACCTCATCGTCGGCTTCGCCGGCGGCTATCCTCGCGCCCATCTCCCACATGCGGTCGGGCGCCGTCTTGCAGATGACCTGCAGGTTCTGCGCCGCCTGCAGTCGCACGGCGGGCTCGACATCCTCCAGGATCGCCTCGATCTGATCTACGATCTCCGGTCGTTCCTCGGCGAACCTCGGCGCCAGAGAGACCCATGCGTCCGCTGCATATACTCTCACAGACAAGTTACCCCAGCTGATGCTCATTCCTCTTTTCCGCTCGGTTCGGGATACTTGCTGGCCGACAACCTGCCGAGCAGCGCGAACATCGTGTCCAAGTCCGGCAGCCCATCCGCGCCCGGATTGTAATTGGGGCTGGACGCGACGCGCTCGACCGCGTTGGCGATGTGACCCCAGGCGGATCGATCGACCTGCTCGTGCAGGCCGGGGGTGGCATCCATCGTTGCCGTCAGGGCCACGGCGTCCGACCAGAGCGCCGCCAGCACCGACGCTTCGCTTCCACTAGGGGTGGCCTTGTACTTGGCGTCCAGCGCATTCGACGCGTCCAGGATGGTCTTAATGGGGCCGGCGTCCAAATCCACGCCGTCCCGGCGCAACTGCTCAAGCGCCCAATCGTCGTGGCCGCCCCACGAGCTGTAGAAGTTGCGTACCGGCCGGTTCTCCTCGAGCTCTCCGTCCTTCTCCATCTGCCGGCGAAGCTCGCGTGTGGCGTCGAGTGAAAGCATTTCCTCGGGGATCAGCGCCAGCAACCGGCCAAGGATGTGTCGCCACCGCTTTTGCTGCTTTTCGTCCGGACGAAGCGTGTCATCCAGCGCCATCTTCTCGAAACGCTCCCGTTGCTCCGGCGTCCGCGCAGGCCATGCGGCGGCGATGAAGCGAACGGCGTCGCGGAGTGTGTCGCCGTTCTCGATGAGGTCCGGCTTGGCCATCACGGGCCAGACCAGATCTCCTACCTCGGCGACGCGTTCGCTCGCAACGCCGAGGATCCTGTTCCAGACCGAAGCAGTCGCATAGTCGCGTGACGCCGCCGCGACGGTCGCCGAGAACGCGTCGACGTCGCAGTCGCGCAGGAACTTCACGAAGTTCGCCAAGACGTCGTCCTCGCGCCCCGGCGTGTCCTCATCCTTCTCGTCCCAAGCGTTGAACTCAACGTCAACCCCGCGGAACTCGACCTTCGCGGTCCCAAGATCGACAATTTCGGGGTCGTCCGGCTCGGCGTATCCTTGCGTCCTGGCATTGCCGACGCCGGCGTCGATCACAGCTCGCGTTCCATGCTCCGGTGAGATCGCGAGGAACTTCCCGACCGACTTCCCCAGATACCATCGGGAGTGCTCGTAATCCTGCCGCCGGTTCGAGGAGAGCGGCATGATGCGGCTGCGGTGACCGCCGAACGCGGACGTGGCGGTGTCCGTGATCGTCTGGGCGTAGAGGCACCTGTACACTTCGGCCGCGAAGGCAGGGTCCGCCTCGGCGATCGGCAGGATCTGCTCGGTGAGCCAGTGCGCCTCGCGATCGGCGTGCAGCGAGAAGTGCGGCTCCCGCAGGATCCTGTCGAGGAGCGCCCGTGAAGACGCGACGTCGGCCGCGAAGCTCCTTCCGACGAATCTGATAGCGCTGCCGCCCGCGGTCTGAAGCGGCGGCGATTTCGACCACGCGAATTCGAGCATGGTGCGCGCGGCGCGTCCGAAGATGCCGAGCAGCGTACCCTCGGAGAGGTCGGCATGATCGAACAGCGTGTGCATCAGGACGCGGGCCGCATCTATTACCGGAAGACTCTTGGTGCTCGTCAGCTTCCCTGCGAGGGTCGCCCAGGCGATCGCGCGTTCCAGAGTCACTGTGCGCGATGCGTCGATCTCCATTGCCACGAACCGGCTGAGGCGGTTCAGGAGGCTAATGAGCGCCTCGTCCTCGGGGTTGTCGGCCACACGGTCGAACAGGCCTGTCAGGTCACCCACCTCGCTCACGTTCTCAGCGAGGATGCGCAGGGCCACATTGCCGAGCACAGGGTCTACCTTCTTCGCGGAGAAGATGCCGTACACGAACTTCCAGCTCTGCGGGCGACCCAGCGTGTCGTTGCGCCATATGCGCTCGACCGCGAACCGAAGCGCCGGGGCGAGAAGGAGTGCGGCCGACGTGTCACCCTCGAGCTGAGCGATCAAACGGTTGGGGTCGTGCCAAGCGAGATGATACCTGCCAGCGATGTGATCGAAGAGCACGTGGTGAGCGAAGCTCACGAGGTCCCCGGCCGTTGCCAATACGCCGGCATGTATGACCTTGTCGAGGTCGCCATGCTTCACGTCCACCTTGCGGACCGCAAGCCGGCTGCTGGCCGTCATCGTCGACACCGTTTCAGCCGCTGCCTGGGTCATGCCCGTGGTTGGCATGCGGAGGTCCTCGTAGGTGTCGATCAGGCCGGACTGCGTCCCGATGGCGGAGAAGCCGGCGGGATCGGTGCCATCCGCGAGTAGCTCTGCCGCGAGCGACAGATTGAACACGTTGCGCAGCAGTTCGGCGAGGTCTGGTGAGGCTGAGGAGAGGAGCCCCGCGATCTCGGCGGAGGCAGCCCCTGCCGCGGCGAGGTCCCCGTCTGCGAGCTGCGGTATGGAGAAATGGCGGATCGTGCCCAGGGTGGTGTCCGAGTGCGCGGCATCGGCGGGCGCACCGGCAAAGGCGGTGCGATACCGACGGCCGTTGCGCAGGTCGAAGGTGCGCATGGACGCTATCACGGTCCAATCCTCTGCGAGTTCCGCTCTCGCCCTCTCGATCAATGTCGCGAACACGGCCTCCGAGGGGCCTCCCCGCGCTGCGTCGAGCGCATCGATGATCAGGTATCTCGGCTGAATCCCGGGCACGGCTGCCAGAACCTCGACGAGATCGTGCTCCAGGCGCAGCTCGGAGGTCAGGTCGGCGGCGATGGCGACGCCGGGGAAACGATCGACCGATAGGAAGACCACGAAAGCGCCACTGGCCACCAGGGAGTTCGCCGCGTGGACGAGGGCTCCAGTCTTGCCGGCTCCCGGTTCACCCACCACCAGCAGTGAACCGGACGCCATCGCCGCCGTCAGCGGTGCATTGCTTTCGCGGGTGATCGTTATGCCTCTCGCGACCGGTAGCTCGCCATGGATGCCGAGCCGGGCGAGTTCCATCTTGGTAGCGTCACGGAGCCGGGCGACGTCCGCTTCGTACCGGGGAGCTACGGTGTCGTCGTGCCCTCGCAACCGAAGCGCACGGAGGAGGCCATCCCGGTCAGCCGGGGCGCCGTTGCCGATGAGGTCGCGCATGATCCCGCGCAGGTCGCGCAGTGGATCGTCGCCTGCGGCATCGCTTCCGTAGAGGTGGCGGCCAAGCAGCCTAGAGGCCTCGCGCCAGTCGGCGTCACCTTCATCCATCGAGAAGCGAGCGATGTGGAAGCTACGCGCCATGTCCGTGAGGTCGGCGTCCGTAGGCGGCGAGCCTTTCAGGGTGGTCCAAGCCGTGGTCACGATCGTTCCGAGCGCGTCTAGCGCTGTGCGCTGCGCGACGTTGCGCTGGGCCTTGGTGACGGTCCAGTCACCGCCCAGATCGAACGCCCGACAGGCGGCCGCGAGGTCGTCGAGGGTTCGTGCAGCGTCGGACCGGACCGCCAGTACCGCGGCGTTGCGGGTAGTGTCCGGCGCGCCACCGGATGTCTTCGCCTCCGACATCCAGCCAGCGAGCTGACCGCCGGTCTTGGTCAGCGGCGCCTTCTCGCCGGTGGCAAGCGTGGCCGAGGTCTTGCTCTGGATGTGCAGCGCGCCACCGTCGGACTGCGTGACCTCGATGTCGTCGAGGCCCGTGCCGGTCTCCAGCCTGATGGCGACTGGTAGTGCGACGTTGTTGATGCCGAAGCGGCCGCCCACGGGTAACCGCGCGAGGATGTGGACCGCGAACCAGGTCGCCACCGCAGCCTGGAACGCCATGCCGGCTTCGGTCGCCCGACCGCCTGCCCGCATCCGCTTTTTCTTCAGAACTGTTGGAGGTGTAGTGGCCATACCGATACTGTGCCCAAATTCACGCGCTGTTCCAATGTATTCGCCTGGCGATACGCCGATCGACCGCCGGCGCGCTGCTTGGCGCAGCCGAAGCCCAGGGGTGGAAGCTGATCGTCCTTGTCGCGGCCGCCCGGGGGGGGGTGGCTAGGCCACGGCGCCCGATCCTTTGCGTCAGACAAACCAGTCGAACAGCATCGAGTCGCAAATATGCCACTTGGCGATCAGGTGGTCGCGCAACGCTTGATCGATCGAACAGCCAAGGTCGATTTATTCAATGGCCGACCTCCTGCAGCCAACCATAATCGACAAAAAGAGCAAATTTTTCGCCCTGAGGCGCTGGCGAGGCGGTGTCTGAATGATTGGACTTACCATCATTTCTTGGCGCTTGCTCTTGCCATTGAGATCGCGAATGATTCATCAAGAGCATATGCCTGCCATAGATTTCCGCACCATCCGTTCCCACCGTGGAAGCCAGCACAGCGCGTTCGAGGAACTCGTTTCTCAGCTCGCAGCGCTCGAGACCCCTGCGGGCACGCCGTTCCATCGAAAGGGAGTTGGCGCCGATGCCGGCGTCGAATGCTATCGCGTCGACGCGGACGGAAGCGAAACCGCCTGGCAGGCGAAGTACTTTTTCGAATTCGGCAATTCGCAGGCGCAGCAGCTAACCGAGTCATTCGACCAGGCAGTTGCCAGCCATCCCCGACTCAACCGCTACATCGTCAGCGTACCGTTCGACTTTTCGGACGGAAGGGTTGGCAAACAGAAGTCGCAAAAGGATCGATGGGACGACTGGGTCGCCGCGCGGGCGGCGGCTATCGCGCCACGCCAGATCGAGATTGTTCCGTGGAGTGCGTTCGAACTGACCGAACGTCTCTCCCGCAACACACCGCTGTATGTCGGCCGACGGACCTACTGGTTTGACGCCGTCCATTTCGGGAACGATTGGTTCGAAAGTCGCTTCGCGATCACGCGCGCTGCGCTCGGCAAGCGCTATACTCCCGAACTCAACGTAGATCTGCCGATCCGGCAGGCGCTGACGGCATTTGCCCGCGATCCCGCCTTTCTGCGCAAAGTCGAGCGTTGGGCCGACCAGATCGACGAGACGGCGCATTCGACGCTCGATCATATGCGCCGGGCACTGGCGGACGGTGACGTTTCGCTCGTCAGCACGCTTGAGGATCAGTTGCACGCAGTTAGCCGGGCGATCCGGACGACGTCACTGGATACCCTCGACACCTTGCCGTTCGAGGATTGGGCAACGATGCTCGATGCCACGCGCGAGACGCTCGGCACATGCGCCGCGAAAATCTGGGATCTGCGCATCTCTCCGAGCGGCGACAATAACGACATCCGGCACGGCGTCTATTTCGCCGACAAGCTGCACGAAGTCATTGGCGAGATAGAAGAAGAGATAAGCTCGCCCGAAAACCGCTGTGGCAATCCGCGTCGGCTTCTCCTCACCGGCGCGGCCGGTGTCGGCAAATCACACCTTCTGGCTGACGTCGCCAAGCATCACATCGCGCAAGGCTTTCCCGCGCTGCTCGTTCTCGGCGGCTCGTTCAGCGACGCCGAGCCCTGGCGGCAGATCGCCGACCTGATCGGGCTCACGACGACCACCCCGGCCGAAATACTCGGCGCGCTGGACGCCGCAGCCGAAGCGGCAGGCACCCGGGCGCTGGTCATGGTCGATGCCATCAACGAGCGGCAGGGTATTGCAGTCTGGTCCGAACGACTGGCAGCGTTCCTCGAAACCGCGACGGCCTATCCCCGGATCGGTATTCTCGTTTCGTGCCGCACCACGTTCCTGCCGTATGTCGTGAGCGACCATCTGGACGAGGCCGCACTTCCGCGCATCGCCCATCCAGGCTTTGCCGGCCGCGCGGCCGAAGCGGCGCGTCGATACCTGGACCAGCGCGGGATCGTCCGGATGGCGGCGCCGCATTTGGCGCCGGAATTCGAGAATCCGCTGTTTCTGAGAACCTGCTGCGATCTGCTCGACCTGACCGGCGAGCGCGAGTTCCCGCGTGGCCTCGCCGGCATTTCGAGTATTTTCGAGTTCTATTTCAGGGCCATCGCGACCACGCTCAACCACAAGATGGGTCTGTTCTCCAGGTCGGCGATTGTCGAAGGCGCTTTGCAGACGCTGACGAACGCGATGGTCGAAGCCGGTAGCGGCTATCTGCCACTCCACCAGGTCTTGACGCTCCTGGAGGCGATCCATCCGTCGCAGGGGCGTCATGAGCAAAGCCTGTTCTTCCAGTTCGAGAATGAAGGCGTGCTCGCCGTCGAACCCGTCAACGAAAACGGCGTGCTGATCGAACTCGTGCGCTTCACGTTCGAGCGACTGAGCGATCATCGCATCGCCGAGCGCCTGCTCGACGAGAAGGTCGGAAGCGGCGATCCGGCCCTTGCCTTTGCGACGGACGGCCCGCTTCGCGGCTATATCATCGGCCAAGACGCGCACCGGTTCGCTGGGGTTGCCGAAGCCTTCGCCGTTCAGATCCCGGAGCGCTACGCCCGCGAACTGCCCGACCTGATCGAGGACGAATGGGAGCGATGGAGCGTCGCGCACGCGTTCCAGCAAAGCTTGTTGTGGCGCAATCAGGCGGTGTTCACCGAGCGCACACTCAAGTTGGTCGAGGATCTATCGGAAGGCAATCAGAGCGACCCTTTGCTCTCGATTCTGCTGGCGGTTGCGACCGAGCCCGACAATCCGTTCAACGCCGATCATCTCGATCGCAAACTACACCCGATGACCTTGGCCGAGCGCGATGTCGAATGGTCGACCGCCGCGACCGGCATTGCCGACGAACCCGACAGCCCGATCACGACCTTGATTGAGTGGACCATGTCGAACGGTCTCGAAGCGCTCGAGCCCGAACGCGCCCGTCTCGTTGCGCTGACCCTCGGCTGGCTGACCAGTCTGAGCCATCGCCATGTCCGCGACATGGCGACCAAGGCGCTCGCCGCCTTGTTCGTCACGCGGCGCGTTCTTGTTGTACAGATGGTTCGACACTTCGCCGATGTCGACGATCCCTATGTCGTCGACCGCGTGCTGGCGGCCGCCTATGGCGGGGCCACGCGAAGCTATTCCGACGATGGTCTGGCCGAGCTGGCGCGGGCGGCGTTCGCGGCAGTGTTCGACCGTAGCCCCATGCCGCTCCATGCGCTGATCCGCGACCATGCCCGTGGGCTGGTCGAGCTCGCAGCCGCCCGCGGCGTCCTGCCGGCGGATCTCGATCTTGTGCGTGCGCGTCCGCCCTATGGCCCGGGGGTTCCGCTCGAGGAGATCTCCGACGAAACCCTTGCCGCGTTCGTCGAGGATTATGGCGGCACCAAGCTGCGCGACGAGATCTGCAGTTCGGCGATCGAGGATGGCGACTTTGCCCGCTACGAGATAGATCCGCTCGCCGGACGCTTTCTGCTGCTGCCGCGTGAAGATGTGGGGCGGCCGCTGGACGACATCTACGAGGAATGGCGCGCCAGTGTCATCGCACCCTTCCCGGAGCGCGTCGCAGCGCTCGATCGCCTGGTCACGACGGTCAAGGACCTGCGCGACAACCCGCTCGGTTTCGACTTCCTCGACAGGCCGGCGCGCCCTGCGCGTCCGGGTAAGCGCGACGCGCGCAAAACCGCCGAGAGCGAGCACAAACTGGCGCTCGCGGCGTTCGAAGCGCTGCTCGACGAAGCCGGGCAGCAGGAATTCCGCATCCGCGGGTTCGGCTATGTCGAGCGCGCGATGTGGGATCCGGACTCGTTTGGCTCGCACCCCGATCATACCGGCATGGGGGCGCGGCGCTGGGTCGCGTGGCGCGCACACGATCTGGGTTGGACCCCCGAACGTTTCAGCGCCTTCGACCGGCACGTGCATAATCACGGACGGATGGAACACCGGATCGAGCGGATCGGCAAAAAGTATCAATGGATCGCGCTGCACGAACTGACCGGGCGGCTGTCGGACTATTATGCAGTCGACGGCAACTGGCGCTATCCGCCCCAGCCCTATGAGGGGCCATGGCAGGTCGGCATGCGCGAAATGGACCCGACCGTGCTGGTCACGCATACCGAGCAACGCGACAATGATCGCCAGGGGGCGACATGGTGGTCGCCACTCGCCGTCCGCTGGTGGCACGATCCGCCGCCCGCCAGGATCGCCTGGATGAGCGACCGGCAGCGCGACATGCCCGATCCGGTCCGCGAGATCGACGTCACGGATCCCGAGGGCCGGCGCTGGCTGGTGCTCGACGCCAATGTCGGCCGCAACCAGTGGGTGGTGATCGATGGCGAGCGCGTCATCCATCGCATGACATGGCACAAGGTCAAATCGCTGCTCGTCTCCACAGCCGATGCCGACCGGCTGGAAAGGCTGCTCGTCCGCGATGCTGGGGATCGCGACCATCCGCCCGAAACCGACGTGTCTAGCGGCATGTATCTCGGCGAGTATCGCTGGCACCCGTCCGCCGCGAGCTCGCGGGGCGATTGGAAGATAGGCAAAAGATCGCCGATCGGGGTCATGACGACGATCGGGGACTGGTATATCGAGCGTTCGGGTCACGATTATTCGATTCAGAACAGCTTCAATCTGACCGTGCCCTCCCCCGCGCTGATGGACGGGCTGGGTCTCCGGCTCGCCGAAGGCCGGTCACTGCTCTATGCCGATGCCGGCGGCACGATCCTCTTCAAGGACCCCTCGGCCGAAGAGCCCGGCTTCAGCGCGGCGGTAGTCGACCGGGCCGCAATGCTCGCCTGCCTCGAACGCGAAGATCTCGAACTCGTCTGGTCGTTCAGCGGCGAAAAAAGCGCCCATGGCGGCAAACGCCACAGCAACGGCTGGGGCGGCATGCTCGAATATTGGGGTATCTACCGGCTGCGCGGCGACCAGATCTGCGGCAAGCTCAGGTTCGAAGAGAAGAGCCCGCGCGGTGAGCAACTCGCCCAGTTCCTCGCCTCGGGCTAGCGCTGCACGGGCGTCATCGAGAATGCTCAAGTGACGCAAAGTGCACGCTTCGGGTCTCGGAGCTTGGTCCGTAACGCAGCACCTTCAACGTCCGCGCGTACGCCAGCCCGCACCCGCCTCGATCACTGTTGGCCAGCGACGAATGCCCTGATTTGTTCCTCGGTAGGAGCCTCGGCCTGCAGTTGCTGCTCCTGATCAATGATTGGAGACTGCGGTACGGCCGGTGGTAACTCCAGCGGCTGACCGCCCAGCGATGCGGCCAGTGCTCGTGCAGAGCCGATTAGGTCGACCCAGCGCAACATACGGTCAATCCACGAGATCAGCATGTGGGCCGGAACGTGGCGCGTGCCGTCGGGCTCCGCCGCCCGACCGTGCTTGAAGAGCTCGGCACCATCCATGCCAGCCGAACGAGCCAACTTGCGGGCCTGGTCGACGACCCTGGCAAGCAGTCGGTATTCCTCCGTTTGGTGATAGCTACCGCTGGCGGGATCGTACTGGAGTAGTAGATCTGAGCCAAGCGCTCCAAGAAGCGGCGAGGGGTCGACGCCGCCGTCCGTGGCCAGGGTCGCGGCGAAGACGAGTTGACTCCACAACTTCTCCGGAACCTTGATCGTGGCCGTCAACTGCTCCGCCTTGATGTCCAACTCGCGCCGGATCTTGAGTACGGTGTTGACCGGGTTCATCGCGCTTCCGTTGATCAAAGGCGCGACGCCCTGCAGCAGCTGGACGACCTGAACCTCAAGGGCCTTGCGTCCGGCAGCCTGGCTGACGGTAAGGCCGTGGGCGATCAGTGGGTCCACCGCCTGCCTTACCTGCGTGAAGGTAGTAAACGGCGAGATCCAGTTCGCGATCGGCGCGGTCGCCAGCCCCTTCGACGCGGCGATCGTCTCACCATTTCGCGTCACCTCGTCGATGAAGGAGATGATGGCCTCGGCATTGTCCATCGCCATGGTCGGGTGGTTGGCCAACCGATGGCGTTGTTCGACACTCAAAGCGGGATCCGCCTTCAGCGCCTTCTCCAAATCGCGCACGCTCTGCCGATGGTCGAAGACCTCTGAGCGAACGAAGCACAGGATCTTGATCTTCGACCGCTCCGCCAACTTGTAGGCGTGCCGGTACTCCTCGCGCGTGATGCTGATCTTGGCGGGTTCGTCGAACCAGCCACCGACGCGTCGGCCGATGAAAAGCACGAAGAGGTCGGCTTGCTCAATCGTTTCAAGGCACGCGTCATAAGAGTGCTTGTCGAGTGGCCGGGTGAAGTCGGTGAACTCGGACGCAAGGACCCGGCACCCGCGCGCTTCCAAGTAGTCCTTCAGCGCGCTTCGGAGGTCGCTGAAGTCATGCACCGTGGATGACAGGAAAATGGTCGGACGGTCCGGTGCGATGCTCATGCGCCCGTGCCTTTCGCCCGCTGCTTCGACCGCGCCCCCGGTCCCACCATCACCATCGGCTTCCAACTGAGGTCCGCCTTGACCAGTTCGAATTCGGCTTCGGCGTCCGCTTGGGTGAAGAACGGCTTGGTCATGTAAAGCACCGCATAGAAGCTGCGCCATTCATGATGCCCCGAATAGCCGCGCATGTCGGCATAGATGCCGTCCAGCGCAGCCTTGGCCTCGGTGGTGGAGTCGATGAACTTGTACTCGGCAGCTGCCATAAGTGACCGCACGCCGATGTCCGGCTTGTAGACCTTGACGTTCTTGCCGAGGTGAATATCCGGCACAACATCCCGGAATGCGTGCCGCAGGACCAAGAGCACGGCGCGCTGCACGTCCGCCTCCTTTGACGGCTCAACCTCTGCTTGGCCGATGATTTTCGGCGTGTTCGACAGTATGGTCTCAAAAACGCCGAGCCCGGTGACCGCACGACCTTCTGTCATGGCGGCGAGCGAGGCATATAGGCTCCTCGCCGCAGCAAGTGGCGGACTGTGAAAGCCGGGATCCCACCGGGTTGGACCGGCATCCGCTAGGTTAGGGAAGGACCGCATCTTGTTCATGATGTCCTTGCGGTAGGCGGGAAGGCCGAGCCGCTCAGCCAGTATGGCGGTGTCGCGGTATGCCTTTTCGACAAGGAAGCGGAGGTACTCCGTGGCGTCCTCCAAATCGTCGGAGTGATCGCCATCCTCAACGTTGTCGCTCGTATTGCCGCTGGCCACGTACTCGTACTTAACAAGCGCACGGTCGGCGTCACCGAAGGTCTCGCGAATCGACGCCGCTAGCAGCTGTTCTTCGATATTCATGTGGCGGCAATCCCATAGGCGCCCTGTGCGGAGCAATATTATTTTACGGCTGCTATCGTGGGCTGCCATCCCGAAACTAGCCATTCCGCTAACGGCCCAATTTCAGTCATTCAGTGACAGCCTATCATAGCGGCCGTTTCTGGGCCGGAAGCGGCCATTCCGGTTTTGGCAAGCAATTAGCATAACCGAACCAAAGTGCCCTTGCTGCCCGCACTCTCAAATCGAGCGCTACGCCCGGTAAACAGAGCGATGATGTCCGCGCCGGTGCGAGTATGCTGACTTACCTCGGCGCTCGCAAAGACGCCGACGCCGCCGATAGCCATCGGCAACGGGGCCTGATCCTGCGCAGAGGGTCCGGCGAATGCGCCTGATGCTTCGTAATCTGCCAAGCGCTTGTCGACGGTATGGCCGATCCGCCCCGCCGAAGGCCCAGTTTGCCGAACGTGAAACCACCTCGGTCACATTCTCGTAGGCAGCGTCCAGAACAAGAGCAAATCGCTCTCAACGCATAAACACCGGCTCGATATCAGACGTTGTTCATCGGGATACACTTCCCAAATACGTAAAAGGCAATGAAACTCGCTTCAGCAGTCATCCCTGTGATGGTCGGGTTGGCGGGAAGGGGGATTCCCCCTTCCCGTCCGAATTAGAGTTTCGCCCTGATGCCGGCAGTATAACGACGACCAAAAAGGTCGAAATCAGGTGCCGTCTCCAAGCCAGTTGGCGTACCGAAAGGAGTACCTGGCAGGTACTGAGGCTTTGTATCGAAAATATTATCGACATTAAAATAGAATGTTATGTCGTCGTTCGGGTCAAACGAAATCTGCGCATTGTGCAAGAAATAATCATCGATATCATTGAGCGCAACTACGTCCGGATTATTACTAATGAAGTTATCCGGATTAATATACGGCGCTCCGCTCAAGAAAGTGGTTTGCCAGCTCAAGCTGATACCTTCTACTCCGTACGTAGCTCGGGCTGACGCGCGATGCGTCGAGAATGACGCGCCGAATGTACCTGCATTGTCGACTGGGTCCGAAGATGGATCACTCTGCGTGATGAAATCGATCAAATATGTGTAATTAATATTAGCCGAAAAGAAATCGTCATCAGCGAAACCAGGAGCGGTTTGATAGCGCAGTTGCGCATCGACACCGCGAACATCAAAACCAGCGATGTTGATGAGCTGCGAATTCACAGTCTGCAATCTTCCAGTAGGAAAGCGAATAACCTGGTCGCAGAAGACGGGTTCATTGGTAAGCAAACACTCTTGAATCGTAAAGTTGCGTCCGACCGTACTAACGGCGTCTTCGATACTGATATCGAAGTAATCGACGCTTAGCGACAAACCACGTACAAGATCCGGAGCAACCACGAGGCCAGCTGTGATCGTTGTGCTGGTTTCCTCTTGCAGATTGATGTTACCCCCGATGAAACCGTTCACGCCTTGCGTATCGGCAAGCGTGTAGGTGAATGCCTGCCCCGGGTTCGCTGCTAAGAACGAGTTGATCGCTGGGATTGCGCGGCACGCGGCATCAAATTCGCCGGTGGAAGTTGCCGTCACACCGTCGCAGGGATCAATTACGGAAGCGAAGGTTTCCGATGGCTGGCTGAACAGTTCGGAATTGTTGGGCGCCCGGTTGGACACTGCGTAGCGTCCCCGGAACTTTAGACCGGATACCGGCTCCCATTCAGCACCGGCATTCCAGCTGAAAACACTGCCGATAGTGGAGTAGTCTGAATATCTCGCTGCACCGTTCAGTCCCAAGTAGTGAAAGAAGGGAGTATTGCTGATGAGGGGAACGCTTACCTCACCAAAGACTTCGAAAACATCCTGGCTTCCGACAAGGTCGGGCAGGGTATTTCCGGAATTCCCGCCAGTATTGGTGAGAATGTCCAGATCATCCACCGTCGAATCGTAGCGGTATTCGATCCCTAAGGCCGCGCCGATGCCCCCGGCACCCCACAAATCGAACAAATCTGCAGAAGAAAGCACCGCCGTTGCGACATGCTGCTCGTTAGTAATCTCTTGAGACTTTGGCACCACAGCCTGGACGTAGGCTGCCGCGGCGGGATCGACTGTGTTGAAACCGAACAAGTCGATCGGAACGCAGCCTTCCGTGCGCGCTTCCTCGCTCCGGCAGACAATGTCAACGCCAACGACATTGCCTGAGCCTACCCGGATAGAGTCGAGGGCATTGCGGTAGCGATTGTTGTCAATGTCTTCGCTTGCGTTAAAGTCAACGAGATGACCGTACACATAGCTGATGTCGAAACCGATGCGCTCGGTGACATCGCCGCGTATCCCCAGGACCGCTCTCCACGTCTCGCGCTTCACGGTGTTGCTACGGTCAAACACATCGTTTTGCCGCCGCCGGCCGCCAATCGCGTCTACGTCGTTCGAAGGATCGGCGTCCGAATTGGCCGCTTCGATTGCGGCGGCAATATCGTCGGGTATAAATGCATTCGTGATCGGAATGCCGAATGGATCTTGCGGTCTGAAATAAATGTCGCCGAGCAGATCGAGCGCGAACGGTTCGAGTCTCGAGTTGGACAACACCCGTGCATAAGTTGCTTCGCCGTAAAGCTCGGCTGCATTTCCAAGATCGTAATTGGCAATAGCGTAGGCCAGATACCGTTCAATAGGCACGGAGATGTAGCGCTCGTTGTTTCGATTGAACCCATAACCTGGTGCGCCAAGATTGGAGATGTAGGCAAGGCTGTTATCGCGGTTGAATGAGAAGGTACTGACGTCGCCGGGCAATATCGGGACCGGCGTGCCGCCGGCATCAACCAACTGGAACTGACCCTGCGGCGCGAACGAACTGTATGAGGCAGGACCGCAAATTAAATTTGCGCAATCCTCATCCGAAATATCGCGGTTCCTTGAACGCAGCCCTTCGTCCTTATCATACTGGAAATTGAGTATGATATTACCTTGGTTATCGTTGCCCCAAGTCGTCCCCCCCATGGCGCTGACCAGATAGCGGGGATTATCGCCGGCCTCGGTGATACCCGCTTGAGCGCGAACCTGGAATCCGTCGAATTCATCGCGTAAAATGAAGTTGACGACACCGGCCACTGCATCGGACCCGTAAACTGCGGACGATCCACCCGTAACGACCTCGAACCGCTCAATCAGATCGATTGGGATATTGTTAAGATCCACAGCGGAATCACCGGCGAACCCGCTGATGAAGCGACGGCCGTTGACGAGCGTCAAGGTACGGCTGGATCCGAGGGCGCGAAGGTTCACGGTCGCAATTCCGGTGCCAGACGTGAGGAAGTTCGTGTTGGTCCGCGTCGATCCGATACCGACTTGGGGCAGTTCGTTGATGACATCGGAAACATTACCCGCCGCGTCTCGCAGGATCTGTTCGCTATCGACGACCGCAACCGGCACTTCCGATTCAATTTCTGGCCGGGGAATGCGAGAACCAGTCACTACGATCGGCGCTCCTTCTACCTCACTGCCGGTCTGTTCTTCCGGCAGCTCCTGCGCCGTGAGCGAAGATGCTTGAATGGCTATCGCCAGCGCCGTCCCGGCCAAGAGTCCAGGGTGGCCCAATGTTTTGCGAATATACATAAGTCTGAGATTCCTTACCTGTTGATTGGGCAAAGTCCTATCTCAAACTTGCAAGGCGCCAAACCCCTTTATAGTTCGCTTCGTACTAATGCGTTGGCGGGTGTGGCTTCTCGGTTACACGTTCACTTACGGTCCTTCCGGATTCTGGTCAGGTTCATCCGTCAAGGTGCGGGCTATCAAACGATCAATCCAAACCGTGCGAGCATCGCTCGTTAAGCGGGCGTTCTCCAAGGCATCCAATTCGAACCGGTCGGTTGCAATCTCTATTCGCGCCAGAATACGGTCTAGTTCGACGGCGACGGCAGAACGCATCGCCAGCAGCCAAAGCCGCCGGTCCTGCAGCGACAGACCTTCTGATAGGAGTACTCGGGTGCGCCAAGGGTCTTCGGGCAAGAGATCAGACTGAACAATAGCCGTGATCCAAGACTGCACCGCGTCCTCGCCTAGTGCCGTACAGGAGAGTAGTTCTGATTTCCGCGCGTTATCTGGCCCCGGTTCAGTATCGATAAGTTCTCTTTTCTTTAGCCGTTCGATCGCGGGATAGATGCTTCCCGGACTATCAGAAAATGTCGATGCCAAACTGCGAGGAATTGCCTTGCGCACGAAATAAGCGGTTACCGGCTGCCACTTCCGAATGATCGCCAAAATATGGCTTTCATGATGAGTGAGCGGACTAGGCATTCACGAGAACTCCCTGGCTTGGTGCGGCATCTGGGCTGCGGGCATGCACTCTAGCCGGGCGGATGTCTCTCGAAAGATTTCGACGATCGCGAACGCGCCCGTCAGACCCCCCAGAAACGAGCATCGATAAAAGCCTTGTTTAATACGTCTCGTATTATTAATTGCGGTTTATGACGTTGATGCAGAGGATCTTGGACAGCCGGTCTGTACTACCGAGTTCCGATGTGCGGGTATCCCGCAGAGACGCTTTGCGCGTGGCCGCATGTCCGCTGCGCTATGTTCTTGACGTAGACGCATCGCTGCAGTGCGCTGACCTGATCCGGGACTGTCCGGAATTGATGTCTCTCGAAAAAGCCGTGCTCCGCTTGCCGGCGTCGGAATTCTGGCTAGAATGGTTTTGCGAACCGGAAGAGCCGGGATCTGAAATCAGCGGCCTCAAATTGGGCTGCCTCGCGCGCGCTTCCGAAGATGGGCGTAGCGGTACATTGTTGCCATTTTACGCTGCGACCGACGGTGCAGCGAAGCGGCTCCCGGGGACCATCGAATTCGATCTCGATCGCGACGTGCCGCGATCGGCGTTGGGTAGTCGAAATTTCTCCCACCGCCTGTTTCCCCATCTTGATCACATCCTGCAACATGCCTTCATCGTCATGGACGACCGGTGGGTCGCCAAGGCGTCTAAAAAAGGTCCGGCGACGTTGCAGAACATGCTGACGCTTGAGGCTGAAGGTACGTGGTTTTACCTTCCCTTTCTGCTTACGTTTTCGCTGTTGCTGGGCAGTCCTAATGTCGTGCAACGACGAAATGGCGCATCAGGCTCTTCGGGGACGGGTTCCCCAACGAGAATGGCGACCGACCACATCGAAGTAAGTATGCACCTTGGCGAGACGCGTCAAAAAACAAGCAACGCCAGTGAGTGGGCTGGTTCGCGCGCCAGCCGCGAGACGCCAAGGCTGCATCTGGTTCGCGGCCATTACGTATCGAGAGGAGAAAAGACTTTTTGGCGCACGTCCCATCTACGCGGTAACGGCGAATGGGGAGGCCTCTACAAGACCGTGAACGTGAAGGCCGGTCGCGCTTTGCCGTGATATCTGTGCCGATGGCCGCAAAACCGAAACTCGGACGCCACTTACTGCTTTACTGCGCGGATCAACAGCACCGTTTCGCTCGGTCTTGTAATAGGCCTGAGCTGGTCCCGTACCCACCGCGTGTAACTTCATTAAGAAGTTGCACGCGCAGTTTACATGTTAAGTATTAAGCGCCCAACCTGCGAACATCAACATGGGGCAATAACATGCACAAGGCATCTGTCGTAAGTCGGCGCGCAGAATCGTAATCTCGACGTTCGAACCAAACGGCAATCTGTTGGCTAAGACGCTTTCGCTCCTCTCTGGACGAGCTCCGCGTAGCTCCAACGCACTCCAGAAAGCGGTCGAGCTCACGATTGATTTCAAGAACCGTGTAGCCGGAGCTCAAGACGACCTGCGTTATCCGCTCGATCGTATTTTTGATACAAGTTCGCTGGTATAAGGCATCATGCTTATAGGAAAGGCTTCCTAGCTCATGCGCATCGGCAGCCGAAAGCACGGTTGATCCCCGTAGAGCTTCTTCTTTCCGATCGGCCGCCATGAGGATCACAGGCATTTTTTACAAGAGCGCGGTGAAAGACACAGCGAGCGGTCAATTTGGGATCCAGCAAAAACTTGGTTCGCGTCTGTCTGGAGCGCAGTCCGCTTACGGTCTTCTCTGACGTTGCTGGCATGAGGAACATTATGCATTTGGCGCGGCCTCGAACATGCGGTCGACGCTGTATCGTCCCGCCCCGCGAACACCAAAATAGACGCCCAGAAACACGAGAATTGCCGCCGGCCAAATCTGGGGCACATCCTGCCCCCAATGCACCATGAAAACAGCAACGGAAAAATTAAACGCGGTAACCAGACCGGCCCAGCGGGTTAGAGCACCGACAATGAAGCAAATTCCGGCAATGAATTGAGCGTACACTGATAACGGTGCCAAGACTGCCGTGTTCGAAAATCCGAATTGATCCATGAAGGACTCGAATTCAGCCATTCGTTCGGTGCTGAAAACGTTGTCATGACTCTGATAGATCAAGAAGCTTCCCGCTGCGCACCGCAGCACGAGAAGGACGAAATCGGAATAGTCTTCGAGGCCGCTCAAAAATATAAGGCGCCTCTTGAATGTGGTATCTTTGGGCATCGTACATCTCCCGCACTGCCAAATAACGCCGACGCGCCTTGGTCAATACGGGCAGAAAGACGAATGACCCGTGAGAACGATGAACATCCCCAAACGCACAGTTATCTGAAAATTAGAGGCGTTCCCGCAGCTCGCGTAGTCCGCGAGAGTAGCTTCGGCCTACCGGGACATCCGATCCGTTTTTCAAAGTGAGGGTGATAGTTCCACTCGGCCGCCTAACAACAGAAGCGATAGCCTCACGGCGGACAAGCGCGGAACGATGGACCCGGAGAAAAGCCGAGCCGAGATCGCCTTCCAGTTTTGCCAAAGTGCTCCGCATCATACCGCCGATGTCGTCGGTATGAAGGACGACGTAGTCACCGTTGGCTTGGACCCATTGAATGTCGCTGGCCTCAATTTTGACGTGTTTCGTGCCGTTTGCCGCCCAAAATATGTGGCGCTCGCGATCCTCCTCGGCCTCAAACTTGCATGTTTCGCCTGTATCCAAAGTTCTTGCATGAAAATCGCTCTGGCGCATGGCCAAGCGTACGTCGGACAGCTCCTTATGATTGGCCAAGGCAAAATGCGCTGCAATCCATGCAGCAAAATAACCCGTCATTATGAGCGCTTGCACGACGCATTCGCTCCAACTCATTGGTGCCACGCCTTCGATAGGCGCGAGGGAACAGCTCAGTTTGAGAAAAAAAGAATGCGCAAACGGCATAATGGCAAGCGCGAGCAATGCGTAAATGATGCGTGTTCGCGAATCGCTTGCCCTGGCCAAAATTTCAGCAAGCAAAAACGACATCAGTCCCGCGAAACTGAAGGCCGCTATCCTGTGACCCCCTGCCAGATGGAAAGGTAGTTCGTCCATTGCGTAGGCGCGGATAGAATTTATAACGAAGGCAACGATCCAGAAAAGGATCATCGCTTTCACGTTGACGCGGCGAAACAGGCTTACTTCGTGCCTGGACCGAAACATATTCGCGTCGTGACTCAGGTTCACATCTGATCCTTACATGTTCTAACCTTCGGTACACGCACCATGCGACAGCAGCGTGCCGATTGCCAAGGGCGGTCTTCGAAAGATAAATTAAGCCCTTCAGACGTTCGATCTGTAAATTAAATCGCCATACTCGGTTTCACATTTGAACGTGGCGCGCTTCCGCTGCCGCAACAGCATCACGCATTTGACTTAGAATGAACGTATAAAACGGATGAGCAAGATACTCGATTTATGAGCGTAGACCTTTATTCCTCGTGCTACACGAGTAAAATGTGTGAACCATGTGCGCAGTATGTAGGCGAACAGCAGCTTGGCACGGATGAGACGTGTCGAGGAAATGACCAATCCATTACTGATTTTCTTTAACAATGGCATGAAGGGCACTTGATCTTGCGCAGCTTGATACTCGTAGTCCTGTGCGGTCTCCTTGCTACGCTGACTTCGACTGCGCATTCTACTAAAGCGACTGCTATCTATCCTGAAATAATGGGATGCGAGGGGGGTTGCGACGTAGCCGCGGCGGGGTGGCCTTTTCCTTACATCGTCGATCATCCGGGAGTTTCCGTAGCTGGCGCGGCTAGTTTGATTGGCCTACTTGTCGGGGAAGACCAGTCCCGATGGCTACCCTTTATCCTCACGACGCTGTTCTGGACGCTCTTAACCACGATAACGGCGATGTGCTGGCGGCGTTTTCGGACGCGGTCAGAGAGCTAGAACCTTTGCGTCATCCTCATCGATTCCGCACCGACTTCGATCACGAACGAACTTCACTTCTCGCAAACCGGCAAGTTTGCTCATTCCAGATGCCCTTGCTGCAGCGCTTTTAGAGCAGCACGGGTTCGATCGCGGGCATCAAGCTTAAGCAGAAGATTGGAAACGTGGTTCTTAACGGTTCCTTCCGCTAGCACCAGCAGATCTGCGATCTCTTTGTTGCTATAGCCTCCGCAGATCAGCTGGAGTACTTCGCGTTCGCGAACGGTCAGCGTATCGGCGACTATTTCGTCCGGCATGGGCGCAGGACCCCGGCGGATCGCGGCCATCAAACTATCGGTCATGGCAGGCTGAAATGCCGTTCCGTTATTGGCCAGCGACCGAATGGCATCCGCCAAATCGTCAAGTGAAACGTCCTTGAGCATCAAGCCCTTTGCGCCGGCCTTGATGGCGGCAACGGCGGCGTCGCCATCATCGAAAGTCGTCAAGACCAATGTCGGCGGTAACGCGTTCGCTGCGTTAAGTGCCGTCAATACCGCGACGCCGTCCATTCGGGGCATGCGAATATCTAAAAGAAGCACATCCGGTGCCAAGTCCGGGATTTTCTCCAAAGCCTCTTTTCCGTCGCGCGCCTCTCCCACGACTTCGATGTCCGGTAAAAGCTCGAGCAATCCGCGCACACCCTGGCGAACCAGCGTCTGGTCATCGACTATCATAACCTTGATCATACGAGCTCAGGTGTCATGGACGGTAGCCACGCGTCGACTGTAAAGCCCAGCTCGCCTCCCGGCATTATCGCTAACTGTCCGCCGAGACTCTCAAGCCGTTCACGCATACCGAGGAGCCCCGAGCCGGGAGCAGACGCCACGGGTCTCCTGAGACCGTCATTTCTAGCTACCAGCCGCACGCCTTCCTCATCGGCGGTTACCTGGAGCCATAAATTGGATCCCTGGGAATGCCGGATCGCATTGGTAATGGCTTCCTGCGCACAACGCATCAAGGCATGGGCCTGCTCGGGACTTACCTGAACACCGGGATCGAAGGCCACGTGGACGGTTGGTCGAGGTACGGCGCGCGCCAGCGTCTCCAACGCCTCCTTCAGGCCGGATCGTTCAACCTCACGCAGTGTATCGACGACATCGCGCACTTTGCCGAGGAGGTCGCGCGCCAAGTTTTTCGCCTGGATGACATGGTGCCTTGCGCGATCGGCATCGGAAACATGGCTCGCGATTTCGAGTTGCAGACCAAGGGCGGTCAGTTCGTGGCCCCAAGCATCATGTAATTCGCGCGAGACCTGCAACCGTTCCACATTGCGGGCATTCTTTGAGATTATCGCTTGTACGGAACGCAGCTCTCGGTTCGCTTGCGCAAAAGCTTGGGCCGTTTCTTCCTCTCTTCGCAGAGTCTGTGCCGCAAAGACGAATAGCAGCTGCAGTGCAAGCGCCTTGCCGATCACCCAGCACAAATCGGGAAAAGGCGTTAGAGCGAGCGCTCCGACAACCGTCAGCGTCTGAGCTGCGACCCAGCTCAGCGCTATCGTAGGGCCCGTCGTCACCGCAACTTGCCACGCGACGATGATGAGGAACGCCGTCATCATGGGCGCCGACGATGCGAAGGCCATTGCTGCGACCGAAGCAACCTGCATGCATAAGAGACCCCACCGAATGCTCGAGCGAACCTTCAGAACTGTCGCAGCGATTGTGGCTACGACAAAAACAATGAACGCGACGATCCAAGCTTCTGAGACTGCGGACTGGCCGGATAGCAACCTCTGAAGCACCGGCCAGCCCAAGGTCAGCGCCACAGCCAGCGCTGCCCCGGTAAAAACCCACTTGTGCCGTTCGCCCTCATAGCCGTCTTGATGGAGCGAAAGAGCACCGGCCTGGCGGGATGGGGCGCCCTGATAACCGTCGCAGAAACTGTTGCTTTCCTTGCCACACTCGGCCTCCCGCAGAGTGGCGACGACGTCGCGTACTTTGTTCAGAAGAACCCGCGAGATGGCTTTCGCCTGCATGACGTGATCCATGGCTCGTCGCGGCTCGCCGACATTGTTGGCGATCTCTAGCTGCAGCGCAAGCGCCGTAAGTTCGTGGCCCCATGCGTCGTTCAATTCATTCGAGATGCGCAGGCGCTCGGTATCCCGAACCCTGTTGGCGATAATGGCTTGTGCGGACCTTAGTTCCTCGTTCGCGCTTGCCATCGCTCGCGCCGTTTCCGACTCCCTCTTGAGCGCCTGTACCGTGAGAACACAGCAGAGCTGCAGCACGAAGGACAGAACCATTATGTAGGACAAGCGGGTATCGGAAGCCTGAGAGATCACCCCGATGATCGCCAGCGTCTGCAAAGCTATCCAGCCAAGCGTTTTGGCAGGTGTCGTTACGATCGCCACCTGCCAGGCGATTATAACGAGGAATATCGACATCAGATCTTTCGGATGCATCGCGGTCATGGCCACGACCGCTGCGAGCTGCGCACACATCAATGTCCATGGCGCTCTCGTCCGCGAGCTCGGCGTCGCTGCGCCGACGACAGTCACTCCGAATATGGCGTAGGGCACCAGCCAGAGGGGCGGCACGGGAAAAGAGCCCCGCATCTTTCCTGTCGTCAGTTCCTGAAGGAACGGCCAACCCATCGCGAGCCAGACCGCGAGTGCCGCGGCGGCGAAGATCCAGTAACGCTGGTTGCTGCGGTAGCCTGCCATGGACCAGATTTTGCCACAGCTTGAGGCCTCTTACTATAGGTCAAAAGTCATGGTCGGCGCATGTGACCTACGGCACTTATCCAAAGGGCAGAAGAACGGCATCAAGTTAGGACCCATTGGAGGGAATTGCCATGATCAAGTTCGCCAGCCTTACCGCTGCTCTGCTTGCCTCGGCTGCGCATGCTCAGGTGACCCCACCCGGTACGCAGCCACCCGTCGTTACACCGCCGACCGACACCCCGACGCAGCGGACCACCGTGTACGAAGCGGCTTACTTCGAAACCTTCGCTCCAAGCACGGCGCTCGACATCGTACGTCGCGTGCCAGGCTTTTCTTTAGAGGAGGGTGATGCCGATGTTCGCGGCTTCGCTGGCGCGGCGGGAAACGTGGTCATCAACGGCGTCAGGCCAAGCTCGAAGGCTGCGACACTCGAAACCACCCTAGCGCGGATCCCGGCAAACAGCGTCCTTCGGGTGGAGGTGGGTCCAGGTGATCTTTTCGGCGCCGAGTATTCTGGTAAGAGCCAGGTTATTAACGTGATCCTGTCCGGGGTTGGTGGAACCAGCGGCAACGTCACCTTGTCGGCCCGTCGTGTGTATACCGGGCGCATCACCCCCAATGCAGCCGGTTCGGTGATAATCCAGCGGGGAGCATCGACTTTCAGCCTGGCGGCAGCGAGCGAACGCAATTACATCGCGGACGCTGGGACCGACGAGCTCAGCAATTTCGTCACAGGCGATCTTCGCGAATCCCGCCGCAAGTTCATCACATATCACGACAACGATACTTACGTGTCCGGTAGCTGGGCAATAGAGCATGCCGCCGACAAGGCGATCCGCCTTAATGCCCGGTGGGAGCCGAGTATCTACGAGGTAGAACAGGATGTCCGCGTCGTTCCAGTCAGCGGCGCGCCGCGCGATGAACGGCTGCTTCAGTACAATGACGAACCGTCCTATGAGATTGGCGGCGACATCACCCGGCCTCTCGCCGGCGGGGCCATCAAGCTGGTCGCGCTCGCTACCCATGCGAAAAAGGACAATTTTTCTGCCTCGCAGCGATACGACGCGCTTCTTAGCGAGGATGCGGAGCTGACCGGCGGCTTTGAACAAACGCAGCGGGCTCAGTTCGACGAACGGATCGGCCGCGTAAGCTGGTCGCATCAGGATCTTGCCGAACTCTCTTTCGAAGCGGGCGCAGAAGCCGTGGTGAATACGCTCGAAAGCAATGTCGAATTGTTCGTCATCGACTCCGACGGCGGGCGGACGCGGATCGATTTGCCGATCGACAACGCAATCGTGAAGGAAACCAGAGGCGAAGTTTTCGTCAACGCCGGCCGCTCGATCACTCCCGTCTTGCGCGTCGATGCCGGCTTAAATTTCGAATACTCGCGATTGAAGGTGCGCGGCGATGCAATGGCCGACCGGACGCTGGGCTTCCTGAAGCCGAGCGCGACAATCGACTGGAAGCCGGGCGGCGATTGGCACACCCAGTTTACTGTCCGCCGCAACGTGGCGCAGCTGGACTTCTACGACTTCATCAGCGCGGCTGAGCTGTCGAGTGACCGGGTCAATGCGGGCAATGAGGATCTCGTGCCGCAGCGTGCCTGGGAATTTCGCCTCACGGTCGATCGGCCAATCCTGGGAGATGGCATCGCCAGGCTGGACGTTGGCCACGATCTTGTCAGCTTGCTTCAGGACCGGGTGCTCGTTTTCGACGAAGAAGGCCAAGGCTTCGACGCGCCGGGCAATATCGGCACGGGTCGCCGCTATTTCACCAAGCTAACTCTCGATGCACCCCTCACCAACCTGTGGAGCGGTCTGCGCGCCAAGTTCAGCGGACAGATACAGCGGACCCGCGTGGAAGATCCGATCAGCGGAGAGATGCGCAACTTCAGCGGGGGTTTTCGGGACTGGGAGTGGAGCCTCGACGTTCGGCGGGACGTGGGCGCCTTCTCTTACGGTCTGGAGGTCGCTGACGGGGACGGGTTTACCTTCTTCCGAACGGACGAATTCGACTCCAATTTCAACGGCGGACCGTTCGGTGAACTCTTCGTCGAATACCGGCCCGATGCCCGTACGACCATAACATTCGATGTCGACAATCTGTTCGATACGGGGGCCAAGCGCGAGCGGCTGATATTTTCTCCCAATCGGGCTGTACCGCAGTCATCCTTCAGAGAGTTTCGCGAACGAAACCGCCATCTGAACTTCGGGCTCACACTGAAGCGCAGCTTTGGCGGGGCCATTGCCGGTCGATAAGACAGTTGCCTGGCACTAGAGTTCCCGGAAGGATTGTCCGTTAATCGGGACCCGCATTAGGGCGTGATGTAGATACTGAAGGGACCATTGTAGGATGATACGCTGACCAAACACCGAACCGGTAGAACGCCAATAGTAACAGGCGAGAAGACGTGCACGAATTCAGATTAATCTCATACAATTTTTTTTGGTACGCGTTGCATATCGGCGAGCCAGACAAACGTATGATTGTTGGCCATCAGCTTCATGCAGCCGGCGCGTCAAAATTGGAGCTTGCTAACGTCGTTGTTACCGATCTCAAAATTCGCTCTGAATTAGAAACGCATTAGCTTAGCAAGCTGCAGTTTTACAAAAACCTACAAAAGGATAGGCTAACTTTAATTCGGCGACTTTTTAAGCGGCTCGGCAGACGCATGGAGGTGGACGATCTTCCACCCATTGCCTTCTCTGTGCAGGATAAGGGTACGTCGCCCTAAATCATCGCCGCCTTTCAGGTGGAAGGTAACTACTGCGAACGTGTTATAGTCGTGAACCTTAAGGTCGGCGGGTTCTATATTGAGGTTCCCGGTGCGCTCGCGCATCGCGTGGAAGAATTTGCCGAACCAAGCGAGCACCGCCGTCTTGCCCTCTACGCGCTGAATGTCAAAAGGTGCACTCGGGAAGAACACCGTCACGTCATCGGCAAAAAGTGGATCGAAGCGGGTACGATCCAGCGCATTGAACGCGCTTACGAATTCAGCCGCTGCGGCTTCAGCATCCGGCGCGCTGATTGATTGCGAAGATGCTGGCGCGGCCAGAGCAAACGGCGCGAGCATTAGAACGGCACCACAAAAAGCGAACGGAACCAATTTCATGGGTGAATTCCTTGGGTGAGGGGCAAGCCCGAAAACTGGCGCCAAGAACTTTATATAATAGTTAAAGCTCCTATGCAAGCTAATTAGGTTTCATTGAAAGATTCATGGGGCGACAAATCACCGGTATCTGGTTGATAGTCGAGCAAGTCGCCCGGTAAACAGCGTAGAACGGCGCACATCCGAGCAAGGGTTGAGAACCGCAGCCCTCGCACCTTGCCTGAACGGAACAGGCTCATTTGCGTTTCGCTGATGCCTATTCGGGAAGCGACTTCCCGCGCCGTCATTTTGCGGTGAGCGAGCACCGCATCAAGGGTAATCTTGATCGGCATCAGAGAAATTCACCCAGCTCCGTCTCCAGGCGATTAGCGCGCTCATGTTCGTTTGCTGCAGCTGCAATAAGCCTTGAAAGCAGGAGCAGTGCGAGTGCGGTCAGGATCAGCATAATATACGCCGGATCAAACTTTAACCCCCGAAATGCGTGCGTTTCGCCCGTGGAGAATCCGTCGGGCACGTACGCGCTTTGGACGACATGGATGATAATCGAATTGATGGTTCCGCCCATCAACAACGCCCAGCCGATGTGGCGGAGACCGCGCGCAATGGTCGATCCGAACATCGAGCCTTGTCCGATATCGCGGAAGGTTTTTCTAACGGCGGATAGCGCCCACAGGTAAAAGAGAGTTGGAGACCAGTATACTAGGTACAAGACCGTTAATTCAGGTCGGTCGGCAGCCGGGCCGGTGAGAGCGCTCACCATTGTAATCGCGAACGCCGCGATAATGATCAGCGCCAGCCCTGCGGTAATTACTGCAAACTGACGGCTTCGGCGCTGTATTTCGGTGTCGGTTAAGGCCGCCAAAGTTCTGCTCCTGCTTGAAGTGTTGATTCATGAAGCAGACCCGAAAATCTGTCTAGTACTATGGCTGTTAGCGGCAGCGCGAATTCATTTTACGCGAAGTTCGCGTTGAGATGGCACCACGGGCGGTTCACGCCTTATGTTTTGCGCCCGTCTTGCCTGCGGCTGATCGGCGGAACATTGACCCTCAACGTGAAACGCAAACGCAGCGTTTCCATATTCGAAAACCCGAGAAGGGCGGCGCGTGGTTCTGTGCAGGAGCAGGAACATCACGGCTCGAGCGGGCTTGCCAGGGTTGGTCACCCGCGTTTTCCAAAATCGTCGGAACAATCGAACGACCGCTTTTAGGTTGCTAGAAGAGTGAGAAGACTGGCGAGAATTAGGGCGCGAAGCGGATACTCAGGCGAAGACAAGTTGCGATATGACTGCCTCCACCGCCACCTGCCTTTCAAGGCTATCCAACTCTTACAGTACCACTCCGCTTTGACCGAGCGAACGGCGGTCTGCGCGTTAGCGCCGATGACACAGGGCCACGACCTGTCGCGCTCTGGCTCTGCCTGCGACCGGTGAAGCCGATACTCTTGGCGGACGTTACTCGGCCCAGAACTACAGCGACCTGGCTATAAAATGCCAATACAACATGATGTTTGTTAGGTTCGGGATCATCGGCAACGTTCACCAGTCTTTGAATCGTATCAACAAAAGGAGCGATTTGTGGCCAAGGAATTCGAACTGTCCGACGGCGGTGCCAATCATCAGAAGCCGAAAGGCGACGATGACGTGATGACCACGGCGCAAGGTCATCCGATTGCCGACGATCAGAACTGGCTCACCGCGGGTCCGCGCGGACCGCAATTGCTCGAAGATCACATCGCGCGCGAGAAGATTTTCCATTTCGACCATGAACGTATCCCCGAGCGCGTGGTCCACGCACGGGGTTATGGCGTACACGGGCATTTCGAATTGAAGAAGGCGATCCCGCAATATTCGCGGGCGGCGATCTTCAACGAAGAGGGTGTCAAGACGCCGACCTTCACCCGCTTCTCCACTGTGGCGGGGAACAAAGGATCGCCCGATTTGGCGCGCGACGTGCGCGGTTTCGCCACCAAGTTCTATACCAAGGAAGGAAACTGGGATCTCGTCGGCAACAACATTCCAGTGTTCTTCATCCAGGACGCGATCAAGTTCCCTGACCTGATCCACGCCGCAAAGCCCGCCCCCGATCGTGGTTTTCCGCAGGCACAGACGGCCCACGACAATTTCTGGGACTTCATCAGCCTGAGCCCTGAATCGATGCACATGGTCATGTGGATCATGTCCGACCGGACGATCCCGCGCAGTTTTCGCTTTATGGAAGGGTTCGGCGTCCACACCTTCCGGCTGGTAAATGCTGAGGGCAAAAGCCACTTCGTGAAGTTCCACTGGAAGCCGAAACTTGGGCTCCAGTCGGTGATCTGGAACGAGGCGCTCAAGGTCAACGGCATGGATCCCGATTTCCATCGCCGCGACATGTGGGATGCCATCGATGCAGGCGATTTCCCCCAGTGGGATCTGGGTATTCAGGTCTTCGACGAAGACTTCGCCGAACAATTCGAGTTCGACGTGCTCGATGCGACCAAGATCATTCCCGAAGAACAGGTTCCGGTCGAGATCATCGGCACGCTGACACTCGATGCCAATGTCGACAATTTCTTCGCCGAAACCGAACAGGTCGCCTTCTGCACGCAGAACATCGTGCCGGGGATCGACCACTCCGACGACCCGCTCCTACAGGGGCGTAACTTCAGCTATCTGGATACGCAGCTGAAGCGACTCGGGGGACCGAACTTCACGCATTTACCTATCAATGCGCCCAAATGTCCCGTACGCCATTTCCAGCAGGACGGGCATATGGCGATGACAAACCCCAAGGGCCGGGTGAACTACGAGCCCAACAGTTGGGGCGAGGGGGACGGCGCGGAAGAGGATCGCGGACCCCGCGCCTGCCCGATGCGCGGCTTCGAAAGCTATCCGGCTCCGGTCGAAGGACCCAAGGTCCGCGTGCGCAGCGAGACCTTTGCGGACCACTACAGTCAGGCGCGACAGTTCTACGTCTCCCAGACCCCCGTGGAGCAAACGCATATGGCGAACGCGCTCACCTTCGAACTTTCCAAGGTCGAACGCATGAGCATTCGCAAACGCATGATTGGGCATCTGCGTCATATCGACCAAGGTTTGGCGCAAGAAGTGGCCGACGGGCTCGGTTTCACGGAATTGCCTGAGAAGGTACCTGCCGCGCGCGATCCGATCATCGACCTTCCGGAAAGTCCCGCGCTTTCGATCCTCAAGAACGGCCCGGACAGTTTCAAGGGGCGCAAGCTCGGCATCTACATCGCCGAAGGTGCTGACGCTGACGTAGTCGCCGCGCTCAAAAGCGCGGCCAAGGATGCCGGCGGTATGGCCGAAATCATCGCGCCGCATGTTGCGGGTGCCAAGCTTTCGGACGGCTCGATGATGGAGGCGGACGAGAAAATCGATGGAGGCCCGTCGGTCGTCTACGATGCGGTCGCGGTGGTCATGAGCGAAGCCTCTGCAAAGCGCTACAACACGGACAAACCGAGCGTCGATTTCGTCAACGATGCTTTTGCCCATGCCAAGTTCATCGCCTACGTACCCGAAGTCCAGCCGCTCTTCGAAACTGCCGGTGTCTGGAACTGGATGGATGACGGGTTCACCGACGTCTCCGACGGGAAAACCGCGGCACAGGACTTCATCAAGATGTGCGGAAAGCTGCGTTTCTGGGACCGCGAAAGCGTGAAGCAGGATTGAGGATCTCGGAGTTGGTCATGCAAGCCCGCAGGACATCGTCTCTCACCGGCACGGTGCCGAGAGTGTCATGCGGGCAAACGCAGCCTGCTTTGGCCGTCCGCGCGTAGATGCCTTTGGAACCGCCAGCCCGACCATTTCACGAACGAAACCTAGCGCACAAAGCGGCAATATGAGCGGTTCACTGTCATCGGACGTCGGGGAAATTCTGAACGGTTCGCCCTTCGCTGGGCAGGTTCATGCATGGGATTGCGACGGCGACCTTGATGGTCCGCTCGACTACGCGATCGCCGTACCGGCGCGGGACGAGGAGGCCCTCATATCCCGCGCGGTGGATGCCCTTGTGGAGACGACACAGGGCACACCGCTTCGCGGCGGTATCGTGGTTGTCCTCAACGACACGCAGGACAATTCCGCATCGATCGTGCGCTCGCGACTGCGGGAGGCCAAAGTCGACTTCGCCCTAATCGAGGTGCGTTTTGAGGACGCGATCCGAAATGCGCCCCATGCCAGACGCCTCGCTCTCGACATCGCGGTTCGCTCGGCCTCGGACGGAGTGTTGTTGACGACCGATGCCGACAGCTATGTCGGTCCCGGCTGGCTCTCGTCGCGCCTCGCGTGGATTACCGCCGGTTACGATCTGGTCTGTGAGGATGTACGGCTGGACGAAGCGGAACTCTCGCTACTCCCCGCCCAGGTCAGAACGGTGGGCGAAGCTGAGCGCACCTATTTCGAAGCGAGCGAACGCCTGTGGCGCAAATGGACCGGCAATCGCGCCGGCTCTTTTGCCCACCGCGCATCGGGCGCAAGCCTCGCCATCAAAGCACAGGCCTATCGTTCCATTGGCGGCTTACCCACCCCGCCAGTGGGCGAGGACGTGGCGCTGTGCGAGAGCATACTCGCAGCGGGCATGCAGGTCTGTACGGCGAACGATGGCGGCACGCGCACGTCGGCGCGGCTTTCGGGCCGCGCGCAGGGAGGATGCGGTGCCTGCCTGACGATGCGTTCCATCGAGCCGGATCCGTCGTGCGATCCGGCGCTCGTGCCTCTATCGACCCTGCGGGAATGGGCGGAGATAGCATCCCGCTTCCCCGCAACGCACCCTTCTACCGTCTCGGCGGAAATCCGGCGGGGGGCGGGCCCGCTGCGGCCCATGACCTACTCCCAGATACTTGGCGAACTGGAGCAGTTGCCGATGATTGAGGCTGAAAAGGCTCCGGCGAATGCCTGATAGCGAGAGGGGGCTGCGCGAATTCGAAGGAGCGATCGAACAGATCGCCGAGCGCGCCAGGGATACTGATCGAACCGATGGTGACCTGCGTCCCGATATCGAGGTTCTCAGGCGTTCGGGTTGGCTGTCTGCATGTCTTTCTCACAAGGATGGCGGAAAAGGCTGGGGAAGTGAACCGGAGGGCAGTCTTCCGGCTCTGGACGCGTTACGCGTTCTGGGCCGGGCGAACCTGTCGGTGGCCCGGCTCTTCGAAGGCCACATGAACGCAGTGAAGCTGATCGCATTATACGGCGACGCGCGCCAACGAGAGCTGTTAGCGAAGGACGTTGCGAACGGAGCCTTGTTGGGCGTGTGGGGTGCTGACGAGCCCGGCAGCCCTGTTTCTTGCGAGCAAGACGCTAACGGCGTTAAACTAACGGGAGCGAAACGTTTCGCTTCCGGCATGGGTCTCGTCGATCAAGCGATCGTGACAGCTGACACCGAGCACGGCCCGAGCATGTTCCTCGTTCCGGTGGATGATGAGGAACGCGCCGACGCAGGCGTCTGGAAAATGGCCGGAATGCGAGCGACCCGGTCGGGGCGCTACACGTTAGAAAATCTGACCCTTTCGAGCGCAGCGCGTATCGGGGAGGAAGGTAACTATCTGCGCGAGCCTTTCTTCGAAGGCGGTATCTGGCGCTACTGCGCCGCGCACTTGGGTGGAGCCGAGGCGCTCTATCGCGAGATGATGACGCAACTTACGAAACGGGACCGCACCGACAATACCGAGCAGCGGCAACGGGTGGTCGCCTGTGCGATCGCTTTGGAGACCAGCCGGCTGTGGCTCGAACGATGCGCGCTCGAGATCGAAGCGGATGGCGCCGCGCCGCGTAAAGTGCTGCTCGCCCTTCTCGCACGCGAAGTGACCGAAAACGCCTGCCGGGAAACGATGGAACTGGTCGACCGCGCTCTCGGTATGGCGGCTCACGAGGAAGGCGGCATGGTCGAGCGCATGAGCCGGGATCTGTCGCTGTTCCTCTGTCAGGCCGGTCCGGATGCGAAACGCGAACGTGCGGGGCGCGGGCTCTTCTCCATGGGGAAACTCGCAGAAGCGATATGAGCGTTCCCGAACTACCAGCCGGAGCTATCCTCGACGCCAGCGCAGGGGCGCCCCACACAACGATCGATGCGCTCGCACCCGGAGGCTCGCTATTGATCGTCGCCCCTCATCCGGACGATGAAACTTTCGGATGCGGCATGGCGCTGGCCGCGGCGGCGGCGAAGCGTCGCCGCATTGCCATAGTCCTTCTGACCGATGGCGAAGGATCGCATCCGAATGCGCGAACGATTACGCCAGAGGAACTGGCCGTTCTTCGTTTCGGCGAGTTCGAAGCCGCGCTCGCGGTGCTGGTTCCGTCGCAAGAGATAGACGTACTGAGATTGCGGCAGCCCGACGGGCGAACGCGTTACGACCCGGCGCTTCTCGAAAAGGTCATTCCGTTTGCGCGCGAGCGGAACGTCAGTGCCGTGTGGTCCACGTGGCAGGACGATCCGCACTGCGATCATGAAACCGCGGCGCTGCTCGGGCGGGCCGTGGCCCATGCCTGCGCTATTCCGTTCTGGCAGTTCGCGGTGTGGGGGCGGTTCGGAGAGGGGGCAGTTCCCTCTGGCCTCTCTATATTCGACGATCCCCAGACCAAGACGCTGAAACGCGAAGCGATCGCAGCCTACAAGTCGCAGATCGATCCCAAAGCGATCGACGATCCGCACGGCTTCGTAATGCCGCCCGCCCTCGTCTCGCATTTTGCCGATCACCCGGAAGTTTTCATCAGTGGCTGACGAGTTATCCCGGCGGGACCGGTTCGAAACGCTGTTCGAGGACGATCCCGATCCGTGGGACTTTGAAACGAGTTCGTATGAGCGCGAGAAGCGCAAGCATACTATTGACTCGCTAGGTGGCCGCCGTTTCGAGTGTGCGCTGGAAATCGGTTGCGCAACCGGCGCCCTCACCGAAGAGCTCGCAGACATCTCAGGCAAAATTATCGGCATCGATATTGCGGATCGTGCACTCGCGATCGCCCGGACGCGTCTTGCGGATCGCGCAAATGTTACGTTGATTCAAGGAGAACTCCCGTACGATTGGCCAGCCGGCTCGTTCGACTTGATCATGTTTTCCGAGGTGCTTTATTTTCTCTCCCAAGAGGAGATACGCGAAGTATCCTCACGAGCTCTACAATCATTATCGGACGACGGCGTTTGCCTGCTGGTCAACTGGACCGGACCTTCGAACTTGCCGCTCGGTGGCAATGAAGTGGTAAACCTGTTTGCCAAAGCGAATGATTGGAAGCACCACCCAGTAGGGAAGGCCGAGCGCTACCGGATCGACAAATTGCTGCCTGTTCGAACTGTCTGAAAAGCTAGTTCCTTCCGAACTTCGAGCGGCAATGGGGCGGGTTCCCCTCGACCGCAAGCAATCACCATTAACGGCAAGATTGAACGCCTTAATCGCAGCTCGCTGCAACGAATGCCCGGGGCCAATCGTATAGGCGATGCCGATACCTCCTCGGCGCTGTTCAGAATAGGGTTTGCAATTGCATAAGTCGGATGATGCCCGGGCGGGCGGGTCGGTGAGTGGCTTGGGCGCTAAGGTCTTGCGCGTGCTCCGGGCTATCGGTGAACAACCAGTGCTATACCTCGCCGATGACGAAACCGAGGCGGAGGGTTTGGCTTTCGTCCTTCAAATGTTGTTACCGGACGCGCCGGTAATCCACCTTCCCGCAAGCGACACACTGCCGGGCGAAGACGCGCCCGCTTCGCCTGCGAATATCGGTCACCGGGTAACGGCGCTGCGCCGACTGCGAGCGCTCTCGGGTGACGCCAAAGGCGCAAAGCCGGTCGTGGTGACGAGCGGAGAAGCTGCAGCGCGTCGCTATCAACAGCCGGAAGCTTTTGACGCCGCACCGCCGCTGATCCGTGCAGGCGATGCGATCGATCCGGAATCCTTCAGTGCGCAGGCCGTCGCCAACGGATATTTTGCCGACGATCGTATCGACGAACCCGGCGAGATTGCCGTTCGCGGCGAGGTGATTGATCTGTTTCCCGCAGACGCGGGCGGGCCCGTGCGGATCGATATTGCGAACGGAAAGATCTCCGCAATTCACCATTTTGATCCAGTCACGCAGATGCGCGGAGAGGCTTGCGACGAACTTGAAATCGGCCGCGCGGCCGAACCCGAAGAAGCAGCGGACGCGACCCTGCTCGACCACCTTTCGCCAGGCATCGTGCTGTTTTCCCCGCAAGCGGAGAAGCGGCGCAAGAGGTTCGTACGGCTTGCCGAGCGAATGGCAAAGGAGATGAAGATCGAAGTCGGTGCGGTATCGGACGAACGCTGGACAGAGGCGTTGAAGGATTGGCGAACCGAAAGCGACATCGATCACGAAGACGGCAGCGTGATCGAAGCCGTGCCTCGCTTCGCCGAAAGCAAGTCCACCGCCCGCGCCGTCAAGCGCTTCCTGGCCGCCGAACGGGAAGCGGGGCGCGGTATCGCTTTGATCGGGAGCGAACGCGACCTGCGCTTCCTCCGCGTCCGCCTGAAAGAGGTTTTACCTGCCGCGCATGAGATCACGGATATCCGCGCGATTGAGAATAGTGAGAACAGCGGAGTGGCACTGATCGCCGCTCCGCTCGACCGGGGGGCACGAAACAAACAGCTGACGCTTATCGCTGCCGCCGACATTCTCGGCACGCGCGCGTCGCTCCAACAGGGACTGGCGGCGGCGCAACCGGTCGGGCTCGGCGGCGCCGAAATGCGCATCGGCGACCTGGTCATCCACGAAAGCCACGGTTTCGCCGAGGTGCTCGGCCTCGAACCGGCGCCCGACGGTGAGGGCGAGGTCATCGCGTTGAAATACGCCGACGACGACCGCCGGTTGGTACCGGTGCGCGACGCCGGGCTGCTGTGGCGCTACGGCGGCGACAGCGACAGCGTCAAGCTCGACAAGCTGGAAGGCAAGAGCTGGAACAAGCGCCGCGCCGCCATCGACAACGCGGTCGCCGAGACCGCTACCTCTCTCATCGCGCTCGCGGAAGAGCGGGCCAAGCTCGAAGCATCGGTGATGGAACCGGACGGTGCCGCTTACGAACGCTTCGTGGCGGGATTTCCCTACACCGAAACCGCCGATCAAGCGCGCGCGATTGCCGAGGTTCGCGAAGATCTGGCGGCCGGCAAGCCGATGGAGCGTCTGATAATCGGCGATGTCGGTTACGGAAAGACGGAGGTGGCGCTGCGTGCGGCAGCAATCGCTGCGCTCTCGGGCTACCAGGTGATCGTCGCAGCGCCGACCACTGTACTTGCACGTCAGCATCTCGACGAGTTCACCCGCCGCTTCTCCGATACCGGTGTGAAGGTCGCCGGTTTGTCACGCCTATCGAGCGCAGCCGAGAAAAAACAGGTTCAGGAAGGGTTGGCGGACGGGTCGATCGGCGTGGTTGTCGGCACTGCGGCGGTTGTCGGAAGTTCGGTCACCTATGCCAAGCTCGGGTTGGTGGTGATCGATGAGGAACAGCGCTTCGGTGCGGCCGACAAAGCAAAACTGCGCGGAAACAAGAGTGTGCATCTGTTGGTGATGAGCGCGACGCCGATCCCGCGTACGCTCCACCGCGCCATGATCGGTTTGCAACAGGTGTCGATCATCGCGACGCCGCCCGCGCGCCGTCAGCCGATCCGCACGACCGTAAGCCAATTGGACGATGCTACGATCCGCCTGGCACTGCGCCGGGAGAAGGCGCGCCGGGGGCAAAGCTTCGTCGTTGTCCCGCGTATCGCTGACCTTGCCGACATGCGCGAGATGCTGGAGCGGCTGGTGCCCGACCTGACCCTTCTCGAGGCGCACGGCAAACTGCCGGGTGCCGAGCTCGACGAGGTAATGATCAACTTCGCAAGCGGAAAAAGCGACATTCTGCTTGCCACAAATATCATCGAGACCGGCCTCGACGTGCCGCGGGCGAACACCATGCTCATCTGGCGATCGGATCGCTTCGGTCTTGCGCAGTTGCACCAACTGCGCGGGCGCGTGGGCCGCGGGCGGCGGCGCGGGCAGGTCATTCTCGCAACCGCGAACGAGGAGATCAGCGAGGCCACCCAGAAGCGGCTCCGCACGCTCGCAACCTTCGACCAGCTTGGTTCCGGCTTCGCCATCGCCGGTGCCGACCTCGACCAGCGCGGCGGCGGCGATATCCTGAGCGACGCGCAGGCCGGACACATGAAGCTCATCGGCGTCGAGCTTTACCAGCATCTCCTCGAGGGCGCACTGCGCCGCGCGCGCGGAGAGGAGCAGCGCAAATGGCAGCCGGAGATCCGCACCGGCGCAGCGGGCGGCTTCCCTCCCGAATGGATACCGGAAGAGGAGGTGCGTCTGAACCTCTACGTCCGTCTGGCGCGGCTGAAGGACCGCGAGGAACTGCAGGCGTTCGAAGCTGAATTGCTGGACCGCTTCGGAACGCTTCCCGACGCCGCGTCTGCTCTTATCGACCGCGCCCGCCTCACGATGCTGGCAATCGAGATGGACATTCGCGCCGTAAACGCCGGCCCGGCAGCGATCGCATTTACACCGCTTCAGGAAAAGGGCGCGGCGTTGAAGGCCCAGGGACTCGTACCGAGCGATGGGCGGTGGCTTGCAAAGGACGGCGCACCCTTCGACGATCCAGCAGCCGCTGCGGTAAGTGTCTTGGAAGCTTTGGCCGAGGGCGACTAACATGAACGGGACCGCCACGCTCGCACGGAGCAAGCGGACTAATTTTACCTTCGAAACGCCCCTTTATCAGGTAGAGGCGTAAGCGCGGCAGAACATTTCGACCGCACCTTCGATCCTTTCCGCATCGCGCTTGTCGTCCTTGGGCATGCCGAACCTGCGTTCGAGATCGCCCATGCCCTTGCACATCGCGGCGAATTGTTCGGCGGCGAGATCGGGATCTTCGATAGCGACTTCACCAGCTTCATGCATGGCCTTTAATAGTGCCGCGAAAGCCTTCTTCATGCGATGGGGGCCGGCGGCAAGGAAGGCTAGGCCAAGGGCAGGCACCCGTTCCGTTTCGGCAGCGATGCGGCGTTCGAACTGCACCATTTCCGGACGGGAGAGAAAAGCGGACATGGCTTCGCCGATTGCCGTCAAGCGGTCGCGCAAGCTGGCTCCTTCCGTGGTGTCGATCTGGAAATGACCGCGCATACGCTCGCATTCAGCCTCGACCGCAGCTGTGAAAAGCCCATGCTTATCGCCGAACTGGTTGTAGATGGTGACCTTGGACACACCGGCATCGGATGCGACCTGTTCAATGGAAGTCGCAGCGAAACCGTGTTCGAAAAAGCTCGAGGCAGCCGCGGCAAGTATGGCTCGCTGCTTGGCGGTATCGACCGGCCTACCCGGACGGGGTGTTGACAAAGTGAACGACTCCGTTCAATTAAACGCTACCGTTCATTAGTGGCGCAATGCAGCTTTGCCTGCAAGCCCGCCGCAGCAGCGAGGGCTAATGACCTGATGCTCTGGATCGCGATCCGAATGCTGACCGGCGACGCGCAGAAGTTCTACGGACTGGTCTTCGGGATCGCCTTTTCTACCCTTCTCATCACCCAGCAATTGACGATCTTCGTCAACCTGATCGAGCGCGGGGCGAGCGCGGTCTACAACGTGCCGAGCGCCGACGTTTGGGTGATGGATCCGGTCAGCCGGACGACCGACGTGAACTTCCCCATGCCGGCCACCGCGCTCGATAAGGTGCGTAGCGTGCCTGGCGTCGAATGGGCGGTGCCGCATCTTCGTGCAGGCGCCAGCGTGCGGACGGGCGACGGCGATCTGGAAGGCGTGAGCGTCATCGGGGTGGACGATGCGACGCTGATCGGAATGCCTAGGCGAATGGCCGCAGGCAGTACCGATGTCCTGTCGCGTCCCGACAGCGTCATCATCGACGATGTCGGTACGACCCGCATGTTCGAAGGCGGGCAGGATCCGATCGGGCAGCGGTTGGAACTGAACGACCAGCGCGCCGTGATCCGCGGCGTCGCCGACGCTATTCCCAGCTTCACCAGCCAGGTGACGCTCTACACGAAATACTCCAACGCGCTGAACTACGTGCCGGGAACGCGCAACCGGATGAGCTTCGTCCTCGTCGGGTCGGCTGACGGCATCGCGCCGGAGGTTTTGACCCAGCGTATCGAGGAAGAGACCGGCCTGCGGGCCCGCACCCGCGACCAGTTCGCACGCGACGGGGTCGATTTTATCATCCAGAATACCGGCATTCCGCTCAATTTCGGGATCACCGTGCTGCTCGGTTTCATCGTCGGCGTGGCGATCGTAGGCCTTACCTTCAGCCTGTTCATTCGCGACAACATCAAGCAATTCGGTGCGCTGAAGGCGATAGGGGTGACCAACAGCAAAATCAGGGGCATGGTCGCGGCCCAGGCGGGTCTCGTAGGGCTGATTGGCTACGGCCTCGGGGTGCTGGGCACGGTCGGGTTTATCTGGGGCTTTTCGAGCAACCCGACGTTCAAGGGGTTCTACATCCCGTGGCAGGTGCCGCTGATCAGCCTGGGCGCGGTCACCGTCATCCTTGCGCTGACCGGATGGCTGGCACTACGCAATGTCCTCAAGACCGAACCTGCGGCGGTGTTCCGGTGAGTACCGGCCCAGCCCCCGAACACGAAGCGATCGCGGCCATCTCGACCCGCGGCGTGACGCGCGATTTCAAGGCGGGTCAGCAGACGATCACTGTCCTGCACGGCATCGACCTCGACATCCGCGCTGGCGAGCTGACCTATCTCGTCGGCGAAAGCGGGTCTGGCAAGACGACGCTCATCTCGATCATGTGCGGCATCCTGTGGCCGACCCAGGGGGAGGTCAAAGTCTTCGGAACCGACATCTACAGTCTGACCGACACCAATTTGGTCGAATTCCGGCTTCAGAATATCGGCTTCATCTTCCAGCAGTATAACCTCATCCCCTCGATCGATGCGGCCAGCAATGCTGCCGTGCCCCTGATCGCGCAGGGAATGGACCGGCTCGAAGCGCGCGAACGGGCGGTCGCGATGATGGAAAAGCTCAATATCGGCGATCAAGTGGACAAGCTGCCGAACCAGCTTTCGGGTGGGCAGCAACAGCGCGTGGCGATCTCACGGGCGCTGGTGCACGAGCCGCGCCTGGTCGTGTGCGACGAGCCGACCGCCGCTCTTGACGCTGGTTCAGGCAGGCGGGTGATGGACCTTCTGCGCGATGTCGCGGTGGCCGAAGACCGCGCCTGCATCATCGTGACCCATGACAACCGCGTTTTCGATCTCGCCGACCGTATCCTTGTCCTGGAAGACGGCAAGATCACTCATGATGGCACCGACATGCCGGAGGATCATTGATGGGTTTGCTTCCTCAAGATTTCAGTTTCGCTCGCAAGGGCCTGCCGATCGTGGCGGTCGTCGGGCTTATCGTGGCGGCCTTGTTCATCTGGTTCGGGTTGCCCGAGCGCGAACTGGAAGAACCCGAACGCGAACCGCCTCGCGCTACGGGCGAATTGGCGAACGTTCCGCGCGTGGCGGGAGCGGGCGTCGTCGAACCGTCCAGCGAAACTATCTCCATCGGCACTGCGCTCGCCGGCCTCGTCACCGACCTCAAGGTGCAGCCGGGGGACTACGTAACGAAGGGACAGCCGCTCTTCGCGGTCGATACGCGCGCTATACGCAGCCGCATCGCCGAGACGGGCGCCGGGGTCGGCGAAGCCCGCGCTGCGATCAGCGAGGCGCAGGCGGCAATCGCCGAAGCTCGCGCCGCCGAAGCCACCGCCGCACGTCAGCTGGCGCTCTATCGCAATGTCGAAGACCCGGCCGCCGTCAGCCAAGCAGAGGTCATCCGCGCCGAAGGTGAAGCAAGCGCGGCACGCGAGCGGCGGCAAACGGCCGAAAGCCGGCTCGCGGCAGCACACGCCCGGCTGGACAGCGCGCAGGCGCAGGTTGCCAGCGCGCGGACAGAGCTTGGCCGTGCAACCGTGCGCGCGCCGATCGCCGGAGAAATCCTCGCCGTGAACATTCGTCCAGGGGAATATCTTTCGACCACGGGCGGCGGCGGCAATTCCCAGAGCTTCATCGAAATGGGCGAGACCCGGCCCCTGCATATCCGGGTCGACATCGACGAGGAGCAGGCGCCCCGCGTAGCGCTCGGAGAACCAGCGACCGTATCTCCGCGCGGCGCGGCGGATCGGCAGGTGAAGGCGAGATTCGTTCGTGCCGAACCCCAGGTCGTGCCCAAACGCTCGCTCACTAACAGCGCAGCCGAGCGGGTCGACGTCCGCGTCCTCCAGATCATCTACGAGTTGCCTGACAGCGACGGCCTGTTCCGCGTCGGCCAGCAAGTCGATGCGTTCATTCCCGCGCGCCGCGGCAGGTCGACCGAGCCGTCCCAGCCGGCGCAGCTGAGCGAATGATGCGGCGTCCGTTCCTCCTCGCATCGGCGCTCGCGGTCAGCGGCTGTGTGGCCGGACCGCCGCCGGAAATCGGCGCCAGCCTGCCGGTCTTACCGAATAGCTTCGCGTTCGCGCCGGATACCGCCACGAGCGCTTCGCTGGCAGCACTGTTGCCGCTTGGCGATCCCGCCTACGCTAGCTTGTCTACCCTCGCCGTGCAGCAGGCACCGACCCTCTCGCAGGCAGCAGCGCGGATCGAGATCGCGCGCGCCAATGCAGCGCGCGCAGGAGTTGACCGGCTGCCGATACTGTCGGGTGATGCATCGATCACCGCTACGCGCACCAATCCCCACCAGTTCGGCACCGCCCTTCCGCCCGGCATCGCTATCGATACCGAGCGCGTGCGCTACGGCGCCAATGTCGTAGCAAGCTGGGATCCCGACCTGTTCGGACGGCTCCGCAATCGCGAGGACGCAGCGCAGGCGAGGCTCGATGCGGCGACGTTCGAAGCCGTCGGGGTGCGCAATGCGTTCTTCGCAGAAATCGCCACTTCGGTGATCGACTGGCGGACACTGGAAGCGCGCCGCGCGGCGCTGGAGGAAGATACCGCCGCCGCCGACGAACTGGCGCGTCTTGCCGGCGTGCGCGAACGGGCCGGCATCGCGCCGGGCTTCGATCGGGTCCGCGCCGAAAGCGCCGCACGGGCCAGCCGCAGCCGGATCGAAGCGCTGGCCAGCGAACGCGCCCGGATCGCCGGACGTCTGACGACCCTTACCGGGGTCCCAGCACAAACGGTGCTGTCCCTGCTTGCGGAGCCCGCTGATCCGCTTGCGGCTCCGCCCCCGCCCTTAGCCATGCCGAGCGATCTCCTGACCAACCGCCCCGACGTGCTGGCCGCCGAAGCCAATCTGCGCGCCGAGGATGCCGAGCTTGCCGCCACGGCCGCGCGGCGCTTTCCGCAGCTTACGCTATCGGCTGCGCTCGGCCTGCTCGCCTTCGATCTCGGAGGCTTGTTCGACGCCGACGCAATTGTGGGTTCCGCCGGGCCGAGCTTGCTAGCCCCGCTCCTGGACTTCGGTCGTATCGAAGCCGAGATCGAGGGCGCGGCGGCAGAAAAGCGCCTCGCTTTCGCGCAATATCGCGACGCTGTGTTTTCAGGACTGGGTGATGCCGAAACCGGCTATGGCCTGATCGCAGCCGCCGACCGCGAACTGACCGCCGCAGAAGGCGAAGCCGCCAGTCAGGACCGCGCCGCTCGGCTCGCCGATACCCGATACCGTGCCGGTCTCGCCGATTTCCTCACCGTGCTCGAAGCGCGCCGCGCAGCGGATGGCAGCGCCGAGCGAGCCGCCGCCGCACGCGGCCGCGCCTTGCGCGCCCGCGTTTTTTTGTGGCGTGCCTTGGGAGGTGACCCCGTCAGAGGATTAGAATAAGCAGGATTGGTGCGACGCTGCGCGAGAAGCGGCGCCGAGATTGTTTGCAGTGTGATGATCAGGCTCTTGCCCGGCTCCGACTCCCAGGCACAATTGCACTTCAAGGTGCGGATTATGCCGGCCAGTAAAAGAGCGGCTCCACCCGAAGGCGGAGCCGTAGGTTGAGCATTAGTTCAGAAGCTGGCCTTATCCCACGGCTCGCTTAACGTAACCAGAAGCTTAACCTTTAATGCGAAGCCAACCGGTGCAAGCGAATGAGGGTCAACGCGTGGCCGCACGCGAACCGGCAGCTGTCTGGAACAAAGAAGCAGTGCCGATGCGATCGCACTTACCGGAAAGGGTAAACAGGCGATGATCCGCGCATTCGATATGGTTTCCGCGACTGCTGACAACCGGGTTTAACATAGGCTAAGCGGCGGACTTATAACGCTTTTATCCGCGCCGACTTAACGCTCTGGTAAGGCAGCGCCTTCTAGTTAACCCTTCATGTTCTCGGTCACCGGAAAAGCATACAAGGCGGCGTTCCACAATCGCGGCCGCTCGCAAATCTTGTTGACGGGACTTTTGCAACTTGATGACGAATGGCGCGCGTTTCGAATCAAGGACATCTCCACGACCGGGCTGAAGGGCAACGGTATTCTCGATCTTCCCGTCGGAATGGACGTGCAGGTGCGCATTCGCGATAGCGAACCGATTGCCGCCAGTATCGTATGGTCGAACGGGAGCCTGTTCGGACTGAGCTTCGCCCATCCGATCATTCCGGAAGAGTTCCGCACCCGCATTACCGGTTCTTATAATCCTCCAAGCGGCTCCAAAAAACCAGCTCCGCCGCGGCGACCGGTCTGAGCCTGAGTTTCCGAGATAAGCCGGGGCTCGTGACTGCTCAAAAGCTCGGAACTGACTTCGCTCGTAGACCCGGAGAAGCCGAACATATATTCGCCTTATTGTGTGCTGCGTTCCATAACGGAGGCCAATGTGAAACTGAGCGCTCGTCGGGTCAACTATCCCACAGCCTTCCATGACAGAAGCTTTGCAGCTTACTAAATGGCCGAGTTCGTAATCGGTGCTACATGCGCCCTGCTCCGTGCCCAACGGTGCCGACGGTAAGCGCTGACCGCGTAGCATAGCGAGGGCCAGAACAAGGTCGCGCTATGTCGCTACTCGTATCGGCCCAGTGCCAAGGAACCTTTATCCAACCGGTTCATGATCTCGTTGAACATTTCAAGCTGCAGCACCGCGACCAGCGCCATCAGCGATCCGCGCCGGTCGCGTAGGGCGAACTGGGTGACGAGGTAGATCGCCATCCCTGCATGAACATGCAGCATCGGGTGAGACATGCCGGTTCCCTCGACGATACTCTGAGTGAACTGCGCGTAGGCGTCTACGATCGACATGCGAACGTGGTCGCAGCAAACACTTACGCAAAATACAAAGGTCGCAGTCAATTTTACGTGAAGGACATACCACCGGGCGAAATTCAGGAGGTATGACTGTTGGTTCCCGCCGCAACGCCATCGGTCCTTGAACGAACTCTGAAGGCGAGGCCGAACCGGCAGGTCTGGTCGAACCAACTACGTCGTAACGTCGTTCGCCCCTCGGCCATTCACCTTCGTCGATTGTACGCGCCGTTAGGCGAATTTGCCTCAGCTTTTGGAACGCAGTCCGGCAGGCCGTCATCGAGGGGTCGCATATTATTCGGTTCGACCACCAGGAGTGATGTGCGTCCGATGATTTGTACCCGCAATACCGCCACGTTCTACGGAGTTCTATTCCTGGCATCCGTCCCGCTCGCAGCACCATCTCAGGCTCAGGAAGTAGACGCTGACCCCGCCCAAACCGGTGACGCCCCTGCCCCGCAGCCGGCAACCGCAGCGCCGACTGCTGCCGCGCCGACCGGGGGGCAGGTCTATACTGCAGCAGATTTCGCCCGCTACGCACCCAAGAACGCACTCGACATGCTAGTTCAGGTTCCGGGCTTCAATATTCGCGAGAACGAGCAGATGCGGGGGCTTGGGCAGGCGACTGGCAACGTTCTGTTCAACGGACAGCGCACGTCGAACAAAGGCGACTCCTTAGGCACGCTGCTCCAGCGGATACCGGCATCGAACGTCATACGCATCGAAATCGTGGACGGGGCTTCGCTGAACGTCCCGGGCCTCTCCGGCCAAGTCGCCAACATAGTGTACGAAGCTGAAGCGGCGCTCACTGGCCAGTTTTCATGGAAGCCGCAATTCCGACCGTACAACACCGATCCGTTGTTCACGCGCGGCGATGTATCGATCAGCGGAAAGACCGGCGCAATCGAGTACGAGGCCGCACTCAACAACGACGACGCCGGACGCGGAGGAGCCGACGGACTGACCTTCATTTACGACGCGGCTGGCAACGTGATCCAGACGCGCGACGACGCCTGGAACTCGAAGTCCGATTCTCCGAAGCTCTCTGGAAAAATCATCTGGGATGGCCCCGGAACGAGCATCGGCCATGCGAACGCGCATTACCAGCGGATCTACGAGCGCTATGATGAGGATGGTTTCCGTCTGTCACCGGGTTTGCCTGATGAAGTGCGGACCGTGAAAGAGCGCACCGACAGCTGGAACGTCGAGTTCGGCGCCGACTACGAGTTTGACCTCGGCCCCGGACGCCTGAAGGCTATCGGCCTGAGGCGGTTCAATCATGAGCCGTTCTCGCAAACCATTATCAGCACCTTTGCTGACGCGTCAGCAGATAATGGCGACCGGTTCGCCCAGACCGGAGACCTCGGGGAGACCATCGCCAGGGGCGAATACAGTTGGAAGATGTTCGGCGGCGACTGGCAGTGGTCGGCGGAAGCAGCGTTGAACACGCTTGAGAATGTCTCAGGACTGTTTACGCTCGACCCGTCGGGAAAGTTCGTAGAAGTGCCGTTCCCCGGCGGCACCGGCGGCGTAACCGAAGATCGGTACGAATCCCTAATCAGCTTTGGACGAAAGCTGACCGGCACGCTGTCGTTTCAGATCATCGGCGGAGCCGAGCATTCGACGATCACGCAGACCGGCAATAACGGCCTCACCCGTAGCTTCTTTCGCCCCAAGGGGACACTGTCTTTCGCCTGGAATCCGAGCGATACGTTCGACGCTTCACTCAAGATCAGGCGGCGCGTGTTGCAGCTGTCTTTCTACGATTTTCTCGCCCGCGCTTTCCTCAATGACGATAACCAGAACGCCGGCAACAACCAGCTTCGCCCGCAGCAGGATTGGAGCTTCGAGGGCGAGGTCAACAAGAAGCTCGGCCCGTGGGGTTCGCAGCAACTCCGCTTGATCTACCGGGACGTCGAGGATTTCGTCGATATCGTACCGGTGCCCGGCGGGGAATCTGTTGGCAATATCGCGAAGTCATGGGCCGCCGCGATAGTCTCGACGAGTACGATCACCTTCGATCCGGTCGGGCTAAAGGGTCTGAAGCTCGATGGGACGTTCGTCTTGCAGAAGTCCAGCCTGCGCGACCCGTTCACAGGCGAAACGCGTCAGTGGAGCGGCTTCGCAACCCGGCAGGTCAGCCTGTTGCTTCGCCACGACATTCCCGCGAGCGACTGGGCCTACGGGCTGGAAGCCAGCCATGCGCACTTCGAACCCCGCTATCGCAGCAATCAGGTCGATCTCATGAGCGAGGGGCGATGGTTCGCGGGTGCATTCGTCGAACACAAAGACGTTTTCGGCCTAGCGGTTCAAGCCGGGATAGACAACATCCTGGGTGCCCGCTCCTATCGCTACCGTACGGTTTTCGAAGGTCTGAGGAATGCTAGTCCGATCGCCTTTATCGAAGATCGCGACCGCCGGATCGGCCCCATCTTCTACGCGTCGGTACGAGGTAATTTCTGACCAGCTACGGACACGAACGGTTAACAGTCTCCGCTTCTGTGTTGCGGACAGGTTGCGCTCCCCTTTTAGAAAGCGAATTGCCTGCGGGTCGAAAACCCTTCCATGCGCCAGTTCATCAGCGCCGCGCGCGCCTGCTCCGGTCCGCCGAACTGAAAGCCAAGCTGGCTTTCGTAACATAGCGTGGCAGCGGTCTTTCGTTCGGCATATTGCTGTGCGAGGGCGCTTCGATAAATGCCCTCGGGCGGCTCGGTCTCGCGCATCGCGTAAGGATAATCCTCCCACCATACGACATCTTCCGCCGTCCGCTCGAGAGCCCGGCGCACCGCTAGATGATCGACATGATTACCCACGGCCATCGGACCGTAAATGAGATCGGGCTGCATAGCGGCAATCGCATAGGCGAGAGCGCGCAGGAGTTCGTCCTCGATCAGGTCGTCCTCATGCCGTCCCGCAAACAGGGCCGTTGCGCTTTCGTACCCGCGGTGCGGCGCTTCGAGGAACGGCCAGTGAAGCGCCTGCGCCCCTATCTCGGTGCACGCAGCCACGTCCTCGGTGCGTCTCAGGCCCATGTAATCGACCCTCTGGTCCAGACCCTTGTCGAGCTGACACGCAAGCGCAAAGCCGGACGGGTGAGCGACGTTCCCGGTGAAACAGGTCAGCACCGTCACCTCGTCACCGGCGTCCGCAAGTGCAGCCAGAGTCCCCCCTGCCGAGAAAACCGCGTCGTCGAGATGAGGTGATACGGCGAGCACGCGCTTCACAAGAGGTGCGGCTGTTTGAGGAAGCGGCAAGCCGGATCGTGAGGGAGTTCGGGATCGAACGGCGGCGGGGCGCCGTTGCCTGCGACATCGCGGTAGATTTCGGCGATCATTCCGCCCACGACGTCCCAGCTGTAGGTCGCGCGGCATTCGGCAAGTGCGGTAGCGGCCAGACGCTGCCGCTCTCCCGCATCGTCGATAAGCAGTTGCAGGTTGGCGGCTTGCGCAGCGATGTCGCCCGGTTCGCTGAGCAATCCGTTCTCGCCGTCGCGCAGGCAGTCCGACACGCCGACCGCGTGGCAGGATACGATCGCCAAACCGCTCGCCATCGCTTCGAGAATAGTGTTGGAAAACCCCTCTGCGTAGGTCGGTGACGCGAAGACGTGATGCGCGTGGTAAATGTCCGGCACGTCTGCGTATTCGGCATACCCGGTAAAGGTGACCCGGTCTTCGAGGTCGCGTTCCGCGACAAGCGATTTCGCCGCTTCTGAGTCCGGCCCGATACCGGAAATGGTCGCACGCCAATTGCCGCTTAGCCGTGCGCAAGCCTTGATGAAGTCGAGCACGCCTTTGCGGGCATCGACGCGGCCGTGGTACAGGATGCGGACCGTGTCGTCCGCGCCAAGCGTACCGGGAGTGAAGCGATCCGTATCGACCGCGCCCGGAACATAGGTAAAGCGGTCTATCGGCGTTCCGAGCCGCTCGTTGACTTCACGCGCAAAACTCTCCCCGCCAATCAGCACGGCCTGCGGATGATCGAGTACGCGCAGCATCGCCTGCCGGTGCGTTTCGCAGCAGCTTCCCACCCAATGACCGTCGCCGCCCTGGATTGACACGACGACCGGCAAGCCGAGCCGCTGTCCTGTCACTAGCGTCGCCCAGCCCGTTGGATAACCATATTGCGCGTGCAGCACATCGAAGGGTTTGGCGGCGTGCTCGCGTACGATGGTCTTGATGATCGCCGCGATATCGCGCTCGAAATTGGCGGTGCCTTCGTTCGCTTCCTGCTCGCCCAGCTGTTCGAGGCCGATGACCTTTACGCCCGGCACTTCGGGCGGAGGGCCGCCGCCGTAGACGCCCTTGCCGAACTCATCGCCGCGGTACTGGCTGACCATCGTCACGTCGTGATCGCGCGCGATCAGTTGCCGCACAAGGTTGATCGCGTAGATCGACATGCCGGAAATGGCAGGGAAGAAACGGCGGCTGACGAAGCAGACCCTCATGTCGGCGCTTTCTGCCGCAGATACGCGATGCTCTCAGGGATAGCCTCGTGTGCGCGCGGGCTTTCGCGCGAGAGCTCGACCGAAACGAGGCGCTCGAAACCTATGTCGTTCAGCGCCTTCAGGACGGCAGGAATGTCCATGTCGCCCTCTCCGAACGGCAAGTGCACGTGAACGCCTCTTGCCATATCCTCGACTGCGACCGTGCCGAGGTGATCGGCATAGCGGCGCACCGCATCAGCGGGGTCGATATCCTGACTGACAATGCAATGCCCCGTATCGAGCGCGAGCTTCAGCCGCGGATGGCGCTCGTGTAGCGCATCCCACTCACCGCAGGTTTCGATCAGCATACCGGGCTCGGGTTCGAAAGCCGCATCTACTCCCGCTTCCTCCGCGTAATTGAGAACGCGCTCCAGCCCCGCGTGTAGCCAGTTATGAGCATCATCGCGTCCGACACCGGGGCGCGGAACGCCTGCCCAGAAGCTGACCGCATCAGCCTTCCAAATCGCGGCGATGTCGATCGCGCGCGTCAGTAACGCGACGCGGCGGTCACGGCCTTCCGGTTCTGGCGAAATCAGCGTCGGCTCGTGCTTCGCGCGCGGATTGAGCAGGAAGCGCGCACCGGTCTCGACGATCGCGCCAAGCCCCAGTTCGTCCAACAACCTTGCAATTCGCTTCGCCCCGCCGCGCCAGTCGTCGGCGAAGGGATCGCAGTGATGGTGGTCGAGCGTGATCGCCGCGCCCTGATAGCCGCTGTCCGCAATCAGGCGCAGCGCATCGTCCAGCCGGTGGTTGGCCGCGCCGTTGGTATTGTAGGCGTAGCGAAGCGTCATGCCGCTACGCGGTGCGAGGCGGCGTGGTGCGCTTCGGGCTCGCGGTAGAGCGGGTAGAGCGGACCGACGATTTCGGCAGCGCGTTTCGTATCGAACAGCGGCTGCCCGCCGAACCTGTCGATCGCTTCGGGTGTGACACGCACCGGCTCCAGTCCCTCGCGCCGCTTACCGAAAGTAATGAGTTCGCTGTCCATCTCGATCAGCTTGCGCGTTCCGCGCTCTCCGATGCGGTAATAGCTCATCGTTTCAACTTCCATGCCCGGAACGATCAGCTTCACCGTCGCCACCGGGCAGCCTGCGGGCGTCATGTCGACGTAGAGCGGATCGAACCCGGCATCGACCGCGCGCTCCAGCGCGATGCGGCCTCGGTCGCGTGGGCCCGGACAGGCCGAATGCGGCAAGTCGGCGAACGGCTTTCGATGCTTTTCGGACAGCATATTGCCGGAAAGCCAACCCCGGATCTCGCCCGCCTCGCGCAATTGCCAGTCGATCATCGCACCGAGCGCCCTGCGGTCCGAACTCTTTGCCGCTCCTCCGCTTCGCGCGAGGAAGCGGTCGACATAAGTCTCGGGACTAAGAGCCCGGGTGCGCGCGTCATCGCCGTGCGCATACGCCTTTCGTGCCCGGCTCGCCGCATATTCGGTCAGCACCTTTTCGAGCGCGGCATTGCGGTCGGGATGCGCTGCTTCGCCGCACGCCGAGACCATGATCGGTTCGGCAGGCGCGCCGCGCTCGTCCACACCGACGCAGTAGAGATTGCAGATGCCGAACTCGTCGGTCGCAAACTTCGGGATGGGGCGGACGCCGGCCGCTTCGTAATTCGCGAGCAGAGCGGCAGCGCCTTCGGGCAAGTCGTCAGGCAGGTCGATGGCGACCCCGCGGTCGAGCGCGCGGAACAGCAGACCGTTACCGTCGCGCTGCAATATCTCGCAAAGCCCATGCCCGACTGCCCAGTCGAGATCGGGTCCAGCGCCCATGCCGTTGGAGATAATCGTCGTGAACGGCTTGTAGCCTTCCGACAGCTCCGCCGAATTGTACGCCGCAAGGTCGATCGGGACGAGTACGGTCGATCCGTCGGTATGCCGGACCCCCTCCACCCATTCGAGCTGGGTATCGCGGCCGACGCTCGACCCGGCGGGCAGGCACAGGGTGAGCGGGTCGGCGACGGAGCGTTCGCCTACCGAAGCGGCAAGCTCGGCGTAAGAGCCGCGCGTCTTCTCTCTTGCGCCAAGCGAGAGTGCCGGGAAGGCCATTTCCGCAATCTCGCCCATCGCGCCGAGGATCGCCTGGCCTTCGTCCATGCCGTAGCCGACGCCGTAGGGCATGACCCCATCAAGGCGCGGTTGGTCTTCGGGAAACAGCGCGACGATCCACACCGGAATACCCACGCGGTCGATCGGATCGATCGGGAAGGCAACTATCTCGCCTTTCGGAAACGCATCCAGATACAGCCGCGCCGCATCGGGCAGATCGGCAGGCAGGCCGGAGTTCTTCATAAGGCTACTCGCTTGACTTGAGGGGGGCGCGACAGAGCTTCGTCGAGGACTTCGAGCGCGCGGTCTCTGCCGATTTCGGGCGCGTATTCGAATGGTGTGAGCAGGGCATCGAAGGCAAGCGGCGCGATCACGTCGCGGTACCGCTGCAGCTCGCCATGCGTCAGCGGGATGTCCTTGTGGAACGCCTTGTGACTCGAGATATGCGTCGAGCGCCCGCTTTCGTCCTGGTCGATCTTGAACATATCGCCGCAGAAAAGGCGCCCGTGTTTGGCATCGTGCAGCGCGGCCTGTCCGGCGTAGTGGCCGCCGACGTGGTGCAGCGTATAATTGTCCGCGAGTTCGAGCGTGTCATCATAGGGCGCCGTCACCCGGAGCGCCTTGGTGTAGTTGAGGTCGTCCGTATGGATAGCGACCACCGGCGGATCGAAATGGCGTTGCAACTGAAACAGCGCGCCGTAACCGTGCGGGTGGCTCGCCGCGAGATACGCTATCCCGCCGAGTGCCTCGATCTGTGCAAGCACTGCTTGAGAGTAATATGGCGCGGCTTCAAAGGCGATGTTGCCGCCCTCGCGAACGATCAGCCAGCCCGTTCCGCCTAGTCCGAGCTGCGGCTTGGTCGTGAACGCCCAAAGGCCGCTCGCAACCTCGCGGAAGCTGCCATCATGCACCGTGGCGACGTCCGTCTCGGGCAGGAAGCGCCACCCGTCTTCGGGAAGGTCGTTGCGCACGTCCGAACAGACCGGGCAGTCGGGCGGCGCGAAATGCTGCTGCCAGAAACCGCAATTGGCGCAGGCGAAATGGCTCAAAGGCATGTGCGCGCCTCCTCGAACGCGGCGAAGAACTGCCGGGCGGCGGCAATATCGCGATTAATGTCGAAATCGCCTGTGCCGTTGCGGACGAATTCGGAGAAAGCTGCAGCCTGGCGCGTAAAGGGCGATGTACCGGTGTCGAATGCGAGCGACTGCGTCGACCCGTCCTTCGCGTCGATCCGGGTCATGTGCCCGCCCGCGTCCTGCCCCATCGTATCGGTCGCGACGATCATCGCTTCGGTCCCGGCGATCTCGAGACGGCGGCGCGGCAGTTCCTCGGGCCAGTTGTAGCTTGTGTGGCTGGAGAACAGCGTGCCCGATGGCATCGCGCCGATGGTCATGCCGCCGTCCTCCACCGCGTAGTCGTGAATGCGCCGCTGAAGCCGCATGGTAAGGTTCTGAACCGGCTCGTCCATAAGGAACTGCGCGAGATCGAGCCCGTGCGGCGCAAGATCGAGCACCGCCCCGCCGCCGGCGCATTCGGGCCGGGCGCGCCAGTTATCGCCCGTATTGCGGCTCCAGTTCGGATCGACCCAGCAGCAGTAGACGATCCGGATTGCCGTCACCGTTCCGAGGTCGCCGGACGCGATACGCTCGCGGATGAGCGCATGGGCGGGATGATAACGCTGATCGAATGCCGTACCCATGCGAACCTCGCCGCTTTCCGCAACCCTGCCGATGCGTTCGAGATCAGCTGCCGAATGCGCTAACGGCTTTTCGCACAGAATGGGTATGCCGTACGGAGCGACCTGCTCGATTACGCCCGCGTGAAGGTGGTTGGGCGTCGCGACGTAGATCGCGTCGAGACCGCCATCGTCCAGCATCGCTCCCAGTTCAGCGTAAGAACGCGCGCCAAAGTTCGCAGCGTGGCCGTGCGCAGCAAGCGCGCAATCGCAAATGGCAGCCACCTCGCCTCCGGACGCACGGATGCCGGGCGCCATGTAATCGCGTGCCACCCAGCCGTAACCGACGATGCCCCAGCGCGTACCCATCACCAACGCTCCGGCAGGTCGACGAGGCGGCGGTCGCGTTCGGGCGCTACAGGCGACGTAGGGTCGGTCCAGGTGGCCGCCGGTCCGTACTCGGCTGCGTAGCGTTCCGACGGCCACATCGGTCCGTCCGGCTCAATAAGCGGATTGGCACGTAGGACGGCATTTTGCGGCGGCACGGCCAGCCCGCCGCCGATTGCGCGCGGCTGGTTGCCGCCTTCGACGATTGCCCAAGCTTCGACCTGCGGATCGGCAGTCCATTCCGCTTGCACGGGACGCTCTCCGGAAAGCAACGCACGGCGGAGTTCGCGCTCGTCATAGACATGTGCGTCCGGGAACAGCGTCTGCCATTCCGCGGCAGTTTTCGCCGGACCGAACGCGCCGCCTGCGACCGCATCGTTATGCAAATGGCCGACCGCAAGGACGCCTCCGTCGCTGAGCACGTTCCGCAGGCGGTCCGCAACCTTCGCCTGATCAGGCAGGAAATAGAATGCGTCCTGGCAATGCACGAGGTCGAAGGTCCGGCCCGCGACCGGCCAGCTATCCTTCGCATCGAAGATGACGTATTCCGCTTCGGGTGCGACAAATTGCTTCGCGAGCCAGCACTTCGAAAAGACGATATCCGCGCTGATGCATTTGACGCCGCGCCGCGTAAGCTCACGCGCATAGTGTCCGATGCCGCCGGCGAGTTCGAAGGCGCTTTCCGGCTCGTTCCAGTGCGCTTCGAGCAGCGCAAGCCCGGCGAGAAAGGTCGGGTCGGACCAGCGATGCGCGAAGTAATCGCCGACGGGCCCGTAACGCAGCAAAGTCATTGCTTCGCGAAGCGTCACCGTATCACGCCGGCGTACCAACTCCCGCAGTTCATCGAGATCGGTCGGCGGACCGTTCCACCACGTATCCTGATCGGTCAGCAGTGCGACCAGCGCTGCATCCGGGTTGCCCCCATCAAGTTCGCTCAGAGCTAGTGCGACTAGTCCCTCGCTCGCGGTACGAAGATAGGGAATGCCGTCCACCACCGGCCAGCGCTCGAATTGTCCATCGCTCAGCGAGTGCGGCGTGTCATAATGAAGCGCCCGGCTCGTAGTCGGTGAACGGAAGGGCGATTGGTCGCTCACGGCAGGCCAATCGCTTCGAGCGTCTCATCATGAAATGCTTTGACCGGACCGTCATGGACGAGACCGTAATCGTCCAGAACCAGCGCCATCGTCACGGCGAAGCGCTTCAGATGCTGTTCGATCTCCACCACGCGGTCGGTCACGTCGGCGGCGTGAAAGGCACGGGCGGCGGGCGAAGCGTCGTCGGCAATCGCAGCAAGGTGCCTGGCACTTACCTCGGCGAGTTCATCGGGAAGGTCCGCCAGCGCAAGTTCGCGGGCTCGGTCGACGACCTTGCCCAGAAGATCTCCCAGCAGGATTTCTCCCGAATAGCCTGCATCCGGCATCGCCGCGCTATGCAGATGGTGGACCATACCGTGCCAGAACGCTTCAGCGGGATCGGCATCGTAGAACGGCGCCAGCAGTCCGGCGTACAGCGCGACTATGAAGCTGTGCTCGGCGTGGTTCTCTTCAGGTTGCAGCATCACGCGGGGTTTGCCGGGTCCGGTAACACCCGCGCGGGGCTGATCGCGCAGGGCGGCGATAGTGTCAGGCAGATCACTAACGTCCGGCAATGGACTTCCCAACTGCGACTTCAGCCGCTTGACCAGCGCCGCATCAAGCGGACCCGCAACCTCGTCGACGCTGCGCTCCATCGCGGACAGTCTTTCTTCGTCAGACATTCCCAGTTCGCCGAGCTTCGCATAATCAAGATCACCCAGCCGCGCCGCGGCAAGACCGGCCGCCATCGCGCGGTAGGCGATGTCAGTTTGATCTCCGCCACCCAGCCATGCCGACCAGCCGCTTTCGAACAGCCGGGTCGCAATCGAACCGGCCCGTCCTGCCGAGCGGATGCGCTTCAGATCGCCCAGTTCGCGCAGCAAAGGCAGGACTGCAGGCGTAAGGCTCATCCCTTCTCGCCGCCTTCGATCAGCCAATGATCCAGCATGGCCTGCTGCTTGTCGAACGCGTGCTCCGGCGCTTTACCGTTTGCCATCTGCGGGGCTTTGAAAAAGAGGCTAAGTTCTTCGCGCACGCCGCCCTGTCCGCGCTTGGCGGCCAGATCGAGGCAGCGCGCGATCTCGACTGCTAACGGCGCGGCAAGGATGGAGTCCTTGCAAAGGAAATTCAGCTTCAGTTGCATTTTCTGGCCCATGAAGCCGGTCAGATCGACGTTGTCCCAAGCTTCCTTGTCGTCGCCGCGCGGACGGTAATAATGGATCATGATGATGTGATCCTCGACCTTGTAACCTAGGATGTCGTCGAGCACGCTGCCCTTGGTATCTAGCTTCGAGGCAAGCGATTTGGGATCGTCGAGCGCCAGACCGTCCGAGTTGCCGAGGATGTTGGTCGAAAACCATCCGTCGACGTGCAGCGCACGGTCGCGCAGCGCCGGAGCGATGACCGTCTTGAGGAACGTCTGCCCGGTCTTGCCGTCCTTGCCCGCAACCGCGACGTTCTCGTCGGCGGCAAGCTGAGCGAGAGGCACCACGTCGGCAGCCATTGACGGGGTGAAGTTCGCGTAAGGCGTACCCGCTCCGATCGCAGCATAGGCATAGAGCATCGCTGGGCTGATCGCCGGATCGTCCGCATCAAGGCCGCTCTCGAAGGCATCAAGGGATGCAAGACTCGTCTCATCCGAATCCGGCATTTTCTCAGTCGATGCGAGATTAATCACTACCATGCGGTCGAGCCCCCGATCCTGCTTGAACTGATCGAGGTCCTCGCGAATTTGCTCGACTGCCGCGCGGTGACCGCTCGCCATCCGGTTGTTGCCGTCGATATTGGCGCAGTGCGCTTTGCTGCCGACGGCCGGCCACGCCTTCATTCCGCGAAGACTGGATGCGCCGTCCTGCAAGTCGTTTTCGGACAGAACGCCGTGCCGCATGGCGCAGCTTCCGAGGTCGCCTTCCGCCAGGTCCCATCCGCCGAACTCAAGGTCGCTGTAAGCGCTCATGCCGTCCACATTGCGGTCGGCGAGCGGCAGGCCCGACAGGTCGTTCGAGCCGGCCTTTATCATCTCGATCCCCGCGATGGCCGTGGTGGCTACTGCCCCTCCGACCCCGATGACCGCTACGCCTACCTTGTCCGACATCATATAACTCCAAACCTGCGACGCCCTTTGGCATCGTTTTGTTCGGGCTATGTATATTGAAGGGCGCTTCCCACCCCCTGCGGGCGGCCGTATTAACTAAGCTAATTCGCGCAGTGACATAGGTACGCTTTGAGCGCGGCGAGGGTAATCTATGTCATTCGCGGCGAGCGAAATCAGGGAAGCCAATCGGTAGCGACGTGTGTCAGCCGGTCGTGATAATCAACGAGTCGCGTAAGCTCGTCGACATCAACGATGCGAATGATCCTGCCGTCGCGTTCTACAAGTCCACGCTCTTCCAAGTTTTTCAGCGTTCGGCTGACATGCGTATTGGTCAGGCCAACCGCGTCGCCCAAATCCTGCAGCGTAAGCGGCAATTCGAACACCGACCCGTTTTCTCCGTCGACCACGCGCAACTGCGCGCGAATATCGAGCAGCAAGGTGCTGACCCGCGTTAGTGCATCGGTCCTGCCGACCGACGTCAGGCGCTCTGCCATTGCGACCTGCTCGGCGGCGCTGACGGCATAGAGCAATCCGCCCAGCCGTGGGTGATCGCGGAACAGGCGGCCAAGCGCATCGCGAGGCAACTCGAACAGCGTGCAATCGCTGACGGCTGTCAGGGTGGCGGCGCTGACGTTCCAGGCGATGGAAAAAGTCGAAGTCAGGTCACCGAGAAAATAGAAGCGCAGGATTTGCCGCCCGCCATCAGGCAGTTGCTTCGATCCATGCAGCCATCCCGATGCGACGATATGCAAAAGCGCCGTTTCCTCGCCTTCACGGATTACGATGCTGCCGGCTTCGAACGTGCGTTCACGCCGCTCCAGCCAGCGCAGCGCGTCGCGTTCGGAGTAGGTAAGCGCAAGGTAATGACCGAGCTTCGCTTCCAGAGCGCCGCCGCGATCGGAAATACGCTGCTGGTCTTCCGACGACTTTTCAGAGGATGTTGATGGCTCGTACAAATGCGATAACTTTCATCGATTTCGCAAATCTTGCAGCTTGCTGCGGCGATCCGTCAAGCCCGATCGAATCTGATGCGGGTCGTTATGGTGGGGGCACAAATCGCATCATCGTCATGACAGACCCCGCTCCGTGACAATCTTGTCACCTTCGATCGCGAGCCGCACCGAACACTGGCCCTGTTAACAACATGGAACCTATCAGTCCGCCGGCAATCATGCCGCGGCGAGTGATCCCGTCAACGCCGGACATCGCTTCCTCCGAGGTTGAAGTTTTCGAGATCGTCGCGCGTAACGGCGATCGAATCTCCTGGAATACCATGCTTCATCACCGCTAGGGCCAAGCCGGTCTCAGCCATTTCCTGTGCCGAGCCTCCTTCGAGCCAGCGCAGCAAGACACCGGCAGCGAAAGCGTCCCCGGTGCCGATACGGTCGACGATCGGAGCGATACGGATTTCATCGGTTTGCCAATGCGTATCTCTCAAATCTATGCGAGCGGCCAAGCCGTTAGCGGTGCCGCTTTCCATGTGACGCGCAGTGGAAGCTATGACCTTTAGGGTCGGAAACCTATCGAACGCAGCCTCCGCCGCTTCGCGGCGGCGGTCAGGTCCTTCGCCGGAAAACGTTCGCCCGAGAAGAAGCGAAATGTCGCGGTGATTGCCGATCAGGATGGTTGCGTGCTCGACAAGGTGAGACAGGATCGCGCGCGGATCGCTATCCCAGGCGTCCCACAGGTTTGCGCGGTAGTTGCCGTCGAAGCAAACAGGTACGCTCGCTTCTTTCGCAGCGGATACGGCCGCCTCGGCAAGTGCCACCCCGTGCTCACCGAGCGCTGGCGTGATGCCGGAAAGATGGAGAAGCGAAGCGCCCTCCAACGCTTCTGCAAAGTCGAGATCGGCAGGTGTAGTCTTGACGAACGCGCTGTCCGCCCGGTCATAGGTGACGCGCCCCGCGATCGGACCAGACGGCGGTTCGAAGAAGTAAGCACCCATGCGCCCTGCGGCTTGCTTCACGAAGGCGCGCTCGACTCCTGCTTCTCCCAGGGCGGCTAGCGCACGGTGACCCAGCGGATTGTCCGGAACCGCACTGACCATGCGGGTCGGCACACCAAGGTTCGCGAGGGCGATTGCTACATTCGCTTCCGCTCCGCCTACCGCCAGGTCGAGGTCATGGGTGCGCGATAGCGGTGTACCTGCTGGCGGCGACAGGCGCAGCAGCAATTCGCCGAAGCAGACGACGGGCCCCCGCCCCGCCCCCTCGATCATCGTGCCAGCCATTCGCCATCGACCGCGAGAATGTGGCCCTGAACGTAATCCGCGGCGCTGCTCGCAAGGAAGACTGCCGCCCCGCCGATATCCGCAGGATCACCCCAGCGCCCTTCAGGAATACGCTCCATGATCTGACGGTTGCGCGTTTCGGACGGATCACTTCGCGCTACCGGGGTCACCTCGGGACCTGGCTTTTGAAGTGCGAGGCCGGTGTCCTGTCGATGCTTGCTCTGCTGCAAGTGACCTTGGTTAGATCGAAAGCTTTATCGGACATGCCCTGCTCCAGATGCCGTCAAAGGCTGCGAAGATAGTCGCCGCTTGCGCGCGTTCCTGCAGCAAACAGCAAGAAAAGCTGGTTCTCACACCACGATTCTCCATGCAAGGTGTCACTGCGCTCATTTAGTAGCCGTTCCAGAATTGGAACGAAACAACGCCTGCACAAATTTCATGTCCATTAGCAATTTCAGACTAACAGCGCCTAGACATTCGCTCAGGCATCGCCGTTAGTAAATTTATTCTCGAGGTTCAAATTGCCATTCCATATCGTACTCAGCCAGCACATCGACTTCGACGAAATCAGTCGCAAAGCCGCAGTTTGCGAACGCCCTCGTCACGCCATGAAGCAACTGGCCGATCGGCTTGATGCAGAAGTACATAGTCCGCCGGGAAAAAGCGGAAAGCTTTTGGACAAGGTTCGGTCGCAATTTATCGGCACGCCGGAGTTGTGGGGCTATGCCCGCGAATTGACCCGTCAGTTCACGGCGAAGGATGTCGTTTACTGTCCAGATGAAGAGGTTGGCCTTCCCTTGGCAGCGCTGTGCTCCCAAAACCAGAACGGGGCAAAAATTGCGCTCATGGTGCACAATGTCGATCGACCCCGCGCTCGGCTGACCTTGAAGTCCAGCGCCGCATGTCGTTCCGCTGCCATGTATCTGGCCGTCTCCCATCGCCAACTAACCTTCCTTGAGCGAACTATCGGTATCGACGCGTCGCGGACGGCTTTTGTAGCCGACCAGACCGACATGCGTTTTTTCACACCCGGCCCACCCAATCCACAAAAGGTTCGCCCACTACTGGTAAGTGCGGGACTGGAGAAACGCGATTACGCAGTTCTGTCCGAGGCGGTCGAGAATTTGGACGTGGATGTGCGCATAACCGGCTTTTCAGCCGATGCGAAATCCGGAAGTAGTCGTTTTCCGCAGAGCTGGCCGAGCAATTTCGACCGTCGACGGTATGAATGGACGGAACTGGTAGATCTCTACAGAAACGCGGACATTGTCGTGGTTCCAGTCATTCCTAGCTCGTATGCTGCAGGCGTAACCACAATTGTCGAAGGAATGGCAAGCAGACGGCCTGTCATTGCCAGCAACAGCGAAGGACTGACAGGATATCTCGATGACACGGATGCCATTCTTTCCGTAGAACCTGAAAATCCAGGCGAGCTTCGCGATGCGATAGTTACGTTGCTCGAAAACCCGGAACGCGCCGAACGGATGGGACAGCGCGGGTTCGAAATTGCCGGAGAGCGCTACTCGTCGGAAGTACATGTCGAGAATATAGCTAAAATTATGGAAGACCTCGCTGCTGGTTAGAGGGGAATTCGAGCAAACCGTCGACATCCAAGCCAGTCGATTTGCTGCGAGGCGAAAACCGCGCCGGCTTTCGCCGACGCGGTCCCCCGAGTCGCCTCGGTAACCAAGTTAGGCCAGTTGCGCCGACTGCGCCGTAAAGAACGTGCTGCCGGCTTGGAACAGTCTCGGGCTGACGTATTTCGATAACTTACGCCGCTTCCTTGCTGCCGCTATCCCCATTTCTGGGGATACGGAGAATTTTTCGCGTCGCTCATCTAGGCATTTAAAAAAGCCGTTTTCAGTCGACATTCGAATGAATTAGCGACACAAAAAGCTGATGATGCGCTTAAGCTTCGAGCGGGCCTACGAGGCGGTGACCGATGATGGGCAGTTCCTGAACATTCTCGACGAAGTCGCCGCCACTATCGACGCCAAGGGTTACGCTGCCGGATGGGCCGCCCATGGACTGATCGAAAGCATGTTCGCCATCAAGAACGACTGGTCGGCAGACATGATCACGGATTATCACACCAATCACGCTCCCTCGGATCCGTGGGCCGCCGCGGTCTTCAGTGCGGGCAACTTCGGGACCTTTCAGAACCTCAGCCAATTGGTGCCCGACAAGAAGTTCGGAGCGAGCGAGCTCTATAACGAACTACTGCGTCCGGGCGGTGACGACACGTTCTATGCCGCCGGACTGACAATGCCTCTGCCGGATGGCGCCGCTGGCGGCGTCACCTTCTACCGCGGGCGGCGGCAGGGCGGCTTCGACACCGATGCAATGAAAGCCCTGCACGAGATCGAAGCAGATCTGGCGCGGCTCGTTAGCCTAAAGGCGCGGCTGCACGGACAATCGCTCGCCGGAAGCCACTGGCGGGAGGCGGTGTCCCGGCTCGCGACACCGGCGTTTGTCCTCAATGCCGAGATGGCACTGGTGGACTACAACGCGGCTGCCGAGGTAATCTTGGCGCTGGGTCGAGGTCTGACACTGCGCCGCGGTCGGCTCATGGCAACGTTTCCCGCCAGCCATGTCGAACTCGAAAGCGCCTGTAATGCCGCGCTGAACGGAAAGATCGGCGGTCTTTCGGCGGTCCGGGTCACGTGCGGAAATATCGAACGACGCTTTACCGTGCTCGCGTTGCCGAACCTTGGCGGTGGACAACGCGTCCTTCTCCTCGGTGATCAGCCGGAAGCGGTCGGCAGAACCCAAGGCGACCTACTGCGCCTGCGGTATCGGCTGTCGCCCGCCGAAGCCACCCTGATGTGTGCGCTTGCTTCCGGCGCGTCGCCGCAAGAGCAGGCATTGGAGCGTGAAGTGAGTATCGAAACCGTCCGTACGCAGTACCGCTCCGCGGTCAGGAAGATGGACTGCAAAAGCCTAACCGACGCAATCATCGCGGTAAGGCGGATCCTGGTTCTCGCTACTTGAAGTCGCCTCTTTCCTGAATTTACGATAGCCGTAGGCGATTTCGGAACGTCAGGAAGCCGGACAATACTTCGCCAGATACTGCGCGTGAGGCGACATACGATCGACGAGCCAACGGATCGAGCTCGCCATCTCGTCGATCTCGCTTCCGTGACGGTGGGCTGCGGCGTCAGCCATCGGACTAGTTCCGTCCATCGTGATGCCTTGGCCCATCATCACGGCGGCCCAACTGGTCGTGGTGAAAAGCTCGTCATCTTCCCGGAACACCTGACCGTTGGCTTTGAAAACCTCGATCTTCTCAGCGAGCGAATCCGGTATCGCCATCGTTCGACAGTAATTCCAGAATTCGGAATCGTCTCGCCGCGTGGCCGTGTAGTGAAGAACGAGGAAATCGCGAATCCGCGCATATTCTTTCGTCGCCAGCCGGTTGTACGTACTCTGCTGCGCCTCGGTAATACCATCGAGCGATAGCGTCGCGATCAGCTTGTTCACGCCGGTGTTGATGAGGTGGATCGAGGTGCTTTCGAGCGGTTCCATGAACCCTGACGCGAGACCCAGCGCGACAACGTTCTTGTTCCAGAATTTCTTCCGGTGCCCGGTTACGAAGCGCAAATGGTTCGGTTCGGCCGTCGGTTTTCCGGCCATATTCGCGACGAGAATATGATGCGCTTCGTCCGCCTCCATAAACTGGCTGCAATAGACGTGACCGTTGCCGTTGCGATGTTGCAAAGGGACTTGCCACTGCCATCCCGCCGAATGCGCTGTCGCCCGCGTAAAGGGCGGCGGCGGAGAGCCGTCGTCGCGGTTGCATGGCAAGGCGACGGCACGGTCGCAGGGAAGGTAGTGCGTCCATTCTTCGTAACCGGTCTCGAGCGCCTGCTCGATCAGCAGCCCGCGAAAACCGGTACAATCGACAAAGAGATCGCCTTCGATCACCGCATCATCGTCCATGGTGACGCCGGTGACGAAGCCGGTCTCTCCGTCGAGCGCGACATCCTTTACGATACCCTCGCGACGCACGACGCCGTTCTTCTCGGCGTAGGATCGCAGGAAGCGGGCGTAGGCGGTCGCATTGATGTGGTAAGCGTAATTCATCGGCGGAAGATCATCGCGTGCGTAGTCAGCCGTCCGTGAGAACTTGCCGAAATGCGCCGCCATCGTCTCGAGATTGAACAGTTGCAGCGGTCGCTTGTCGCCCTGTTCGCGCAGCTTGTGCCAAACCTGATGAAAGCCGATGCCGCCTAGATCGTAGCCGTAATTGCCGAAAGGGTGGATGTAGCTTTCACCCACCTGACCCCAGTTCACAAACTGAATGCCGAGCTTGAAGGTGCCCTGCACCGCGGAGAGGAGCTCGCGCTCGCTTATTTCCAGTGCCTGGTTGAACTCAACGAGCGGCGGAATGGTCGCTTCACCGACGCCGACCGTCCCGATCGTTTCGGATTCGATGACGGTAATGCCGAGGTCGCGCCCGCGGCGTATGCGCGACAGCGCTGCAGCCGCCATCCAGCCGGCCGTGCCCCCGCCGACGATTACGATATGCTCGATTGCCATTCCGATCCCCATGCCCGCGATCGCCCCCTGTTACCAGAGTGCAACGCCTTTTGAGAACGTTCATATTGCGTCTTGTGAACGCTCACAAGTAGGGATATCAAACTTCCAACGCAGGGTCATCCTGCCAGAATTGTGAGTCGAACCCGATACAAAGATCGGGGACATGGGAGGATATATGTTTCGCAGAACGACTGGCGTCGCTGCCTTGCCGCGCCGTATTGCAGCACTGACCACGGCATCGGGCCTTGCTCTTGCCGCCGCCCATCCCGCACTGGCGCAGACCGTCGATGAAGACGATACGATTACCGAAGAATCCGCTGGCGGTACTCCGGAAACACTGGACGACGAGAATGTCATCGTCGTTACGGGCATCGCCGCTTCGCTCAGTTCGGCGCAGAACATCAAGGAGCGCGCGGATACGGTCGTCGACGTCATCACGGCAGAAGATATCGGTGCGCTGGCTGACCGTTCGGTTGCCGAAGCGCTTCAGCGCGTGCCTGGGATCGCCATCGGCCGGTTCGAGAAAACTTCCGACCCGACCCGTTTTTCGGTCGAGGGCACCGGCGTTATCATTCGCGGCCTACCCGACAACTTCGGCCGTTCGGAACTCAATGGACGCGACATCTTCTCGGCAAATGGTGGCCGCGCGCTAAGCTTCGAAGACGTTTCTCCCGAACTCGTCGGCCGTGTCGAAGTATTTAAGAACGTCACTGCCGACATGATCGAAGGTCAAATCTCCGGCCTCGTGAATCTTGTCACCCGCAAACCGCTCGATACGCCTGGGTTCCGCATTGCCGGTTCGGTCGAAGCGAATTACGGCGACCTGCGAGAAGAGTGGTCCCCCACTTTCAACATCATCGCATCCGACACTTTCGAAACAGGTGCCGGTACGTTCGGTCTGCAAGCAAGCTATTCGAAATCGAAGCTGAAAAGCCGTACCGACTCCTCGCAGGCGATCGACACCTGCTATCGTCCCGCCGATCTTAGCGGCGGTTGCCAGCGTATCTTCGATTTGAATTCCGGCGGCTTCGGTGATGCGCCTAATTATACTCCCGAAGAGTTTCCGCCTGAAGGTTCCGTCCTCGTGCCGCAGTATGCCGGTGTCCGTTCGACGACCCTAGACCGCGACAGGGAAGCGATCTCCGGCGTCGCCCAGTTCGAGACACTCGACGGCGGGCTATTGATGACGCTCGAGTACCTTCGCTCCGAAACGACGTTCTTCACCGAAGAATACGCGCTTATCGGGCGCATCGATGACGGGGTATCCTCACCAGACCTGCGTTCGGACAGTGATACGGTCTTCGAAGATGGCCGGTTCGTCAGCGGGATACTCACCGATAATGTCGGCGATGCGTATGCGACGCCATTCGGCTTTGGTGGCATTCCGCTCGACTCGCTCCGGTTCCTCCGCGAACTGAAGAGCACCACGCAGGATATCTCGTTCGATATCGATACGGAATTTTCCGACCGATTTCGCGGCAATTTCGAGGCTCAGTACTTAACCTCGAAGCTAACTCGCGATTCCGTCTTCGGCGCGCTCAGCACGTGGGCAGATATTGATATCGACCTTTCCGGTGAGACACCGGACGTTCAGTTCCTGGCCCCGATCGGCGCACCAGCAGATTATTTTAGCTCGGGCTTCTACACTTATTACTGGTTCGGGCTCGACAGCCGTGAGCGTAACGACGGCGATCTGTTCAGCCTGCGGGGTGACTTCGAATACGACATCAGCGACGAGGGCTTCCTCAAGAAAGCACGTTTCGGAGCACGTTGGGCCGCGCGCGATCGCACGACCCGTAACACGAACTTCAGCACTTGGGGCAACCTGTCTGCACCGTGGGCGGGACGCGGCGGCTGCCTGCCATGGGGCGAAGGGCCCGGCTGTTTCTCGGAAGGTGCAGGACCATTTGGTAATGGCTTCATTCCAGGCCGCTTCTACACCGGACTTGACGGGCAGGAGTTCGCCATTGCGGGCGGCGCATTCACCGATGAATTTCCAAATTATTCGCAGTTGCGCAATCCGTTCGCCAACGACTTCCAGCGCGGCGAGACCAGCACACCTATCGAGAACGGTGCCGCTTATTTCTACGGCGGCGATGATTTTCTCGACGACTACCTGAACGGCATTACCGACCAGCAATGGGACGAGATAGCTACCTTCGGGCAGTCCCCGGAACGCTTTAATCTAGGCGTAAATGGCCGCACGAGGACGTTGCTTGATGGAACAACCGTCGAATGTGATCCCTTCTGCCCCGCCGAAATCTCCGATGTTACGGAATTGACTAAGGCGGCATACGCCCGCGTCGATTACGGGATGGACTTCGGGAGTGGCTGGTCGTTGGGAGGCAACATCGGTCTGCGATACGTCGAGACGGAAGTGCAGACCGGCGGATTGCTGGCGTTCCCGGATCCCGGCCAATTCGACAGCACGACGATCGGGGGCAATGGCGACGGCGTCGTTCAAGTGAGCGAAATCGACGCATTGTGCTCAACCCCGGCGCCTCCGGGACAGCAACGTCAGTACTGCTTGCTGACTGGCGCCCGGAAAGCTGAATTCGCGTCTCTATTCACCGGTGATCTGGTGCGCGACGACCGTGACATTAACTTCGATCACTGGTTGCCGAGCTTCAATATCAGACTCGACAGCGGAACCGGCATCGTGCTTCGCGGCGCCGTCTCTAAAGGGATTGTGCGTCCCGAGCTGAACTACTTCAGTGCGAATGGCGTGTTTGGTTTCAGCGGCCGTATCGATACCGGCCCGCTGCTGTCGATCCAGACCGGCAACCGCGGCGTCAAGCCCGTCGAGTCCTGGAACTATGACCTATCCGCCGAGTGGTATTTTGCCGATGTGGGTTCGCTTACTGCAGCCTTCTTCCTGAAGGATATCACAGGCTTGATCGATAACGGGACGGGCCTGCAGACCTACACCGGCGGAAACGGCACGACTGCCGATGTGATCATCACGGGTCCGGCCAACGATTACGATGGCGTGCTCAAGGGTATGGAACTGGCCTACCAGCACAAGTTCGACTTCTTGCCGGGCTTGCTGAGCGGGTTTGGGGTGCAGGCATCGTACACTTACGTCGATGCTGGGGACTTCCCTAACCCTGCGCTGTCGTCGATCGGATCTCCGTCGGTGGCAAACGGAGCGGCACCGCTGAATGCAAGCCCCTTCCAAGAACAGTTGCCGCTTCGAGGCTTCTCGGAGCACACCGTAAATGGGGTGCTATTCTATGAAAAAGGTCCGCTTTCGGTACGCGCTGCCTACAACTGGCGAAGCGAATTCCTCGTAACACCACGCGATGACCTGTTTCCGTTCTCGCCGACGTTCCAAGAAGCTGGCGGCCAGCTCGACGGATCGATCTTTTACACGGTCAACGAATTCCTTAAGCTGGGTGTTCAGGGTGTGAACCTGCTGGACGAAGTTACGAAGCTTTCGACCGTAGTCGATTACGACGGCACGCGCGTCATCAGCAACGCGTTCCGAAACGATCGCCGCTTCACCTTTATCGCTCGGTTCGCCTTCTAGGCTAGACTTTGCTAAAAGGGCTTCGGCACATCGCCGGAGCCCTTTGTCTTCATACGAACGGTAGCGCTACCATTGCCCTGCGGCTGCGGTGCGAATACTACGGCGTCTCAAGGACGATTGCGGAGAAGTAAGGACATGGCTCGGCGGCGCCAGTCGGTGACGATCAAACATGTTGCAGCGGACGCGGGCGTGTCGCTGCAGACGGTAAGCCGCGTCATCAACAATGAACCGAACGTCCGGCCTGCGATGAAAGAGCGGGTGCAGGAAAGCATCGACAAGCTCGGCTACGTCCCGTCGATCGCAGCCCAGCGGATGAGCGGGTCGCGTTCCTACATCATCATGGCGATCAACGACCGCGATCTGACGATTGCGGACTGGCGCGCGCGCGAGGGGCGCGACTGGATCGACCAGATGCTGCTTGGCGGGATGCTGACCTGCGCCGAACACGGCTACCGGATGCTGATCGAGCTCGTGGATACGCATAACGACCATGTCGAGCGCGAACTTGGCGCGGCGATTGCCGCCTTGCAGCCCGATGGAATCATCCTGACGCCGCCGCATTCGGAGAACCCGCTGATTACCGGCCTGCTTGCCGAGCGGGGTATTCCTTTTGCCCGCATCGGCTCGAAACAGGGCGGTCTGGGCATTGCGATGACGATGGGCGATACGCATAACGCGCGGCTCGCGACCGAGCATCTTATTCAGCTGGGACATACGCGGATCGGGTTCATTGCCGGGCCGGAAGAGTTCAGTCTGTCGAACTGGCGCGTAGACGGCTGGAAAAGCGCGCTTGAAGCTGCCGGCCTGTCTGCGGAAGGCCTGTGCGAGCGCGGCGATTTCGGGTTCGCCAGCGGCTCGATCGCTGCAGAGAAACTGCTGCGAACGGACGATGCGCCGAGTGCAATCATTGCGAGCAGCGACCAGATGGCGCTTGCGACGCTCGAGGTCGCGCGCGGCCGCGGCCTTCAGATACCCCGCGACCTATCGATCGTCAGTTTCGACAATTCGCCTATCGTGCGCTTTACGCAGCCGCCGCTTACCGCCATCGACCAGCCAATCGCGGAAACGACCTCGCGCGCGGTCGAGCTGTTGATTGAGAACGCAAGCGGGAAGCGGCCCGCAGAACCGATCAGTGTGCCCGGCAAGCTGATCGTACGCGCCTCTACCGGCAAAGCTCCGTCCGCGAATCTTTCCGAACCCCGCACGCGTTCGGCGTAACCGCCGCGAGCCATTCGCTATGGCTTGATTTTGCACGCCGGGCGTGTCACCCCTTCAATTGATAACGTTCTCAAAGAGCGAAAACGGGTAGGGATGTTTGTTATGAAATCTGTGGGTACGGCCCTCTTCGCCGCTGCGCTTCTTGCTGGTTGCAGCACGGTCACTCGGGTCGCCGAGATGCCGGCAGCCACCGCAGCGCGACCGAGCGAGGACGCGCGGGTCGCCGATCTGCTTTCGCGCATGAGCGTCGAGCGCAAAGTCGCGCAGCTTATTCAGCCGCAAATCAACAGTTTCACCGCCGAAGACATGCGCCGCTACCGCTTCGGAAGTTATCTCAACGGCGGCAACGGCGGTCCCTATGGCGAGGAATTCGCGGAAGCTTCGGAGTGGCTGAAGCTTGCCGACGAAATGTATCTCACGTCGGTCGCACCCATGCCGAACGGCGAACCGGTCATCCCGACGATGTGGGGCACGGATGCGGTTCACGGACATACCAATGTCATTCGCGCGACGATCTTCCCGCACAATATCGGACTCGGCGCGACGCGTGATGCCGACCTCGTGCGGCGGATCGGCGAGGCAACCGCGACCGAGATCGAGGTCACGGGCATTGACTGGAACTTCTCGCCGACCATCGCCGTCGCGCAGGACGACCGCTGGGGCCGGACCTACGAAAGCTATTCGGAAGATCCGGCGATCGTCGCGCCGCTGGGCGCCGCTCTTGTCGAGGGACTGCAGGGCCGCTGCGGCGAAGCGGACCGGCTCGGCGCGGGCCACGTGATTGCGACGGCCAAGCACTTCTTCGGCGACGGCGGGACCGACCAGGGCGTCGATCAGGGCGAAGTCACCGGCGACATCGAAGCGCTGAAACGCATTCACGCCGCGCCATACCCAGCCGCGATCGAAGCTGGCGTGGAAGCGGTCATGGCGAGCTTCAACTCGATCAACGGGCGCAAGATGCACGGAAACGAAGCGCTATTGACGGGCGTCCTGCGCGACGAACTCGGCTTCGACGGCCTCGTCGTGGGCGACTGGAACGGCCACGGACAGGTGGCAGGCTGCACGAATACCGATTGCCCGCAATCGCTGCTCGCCGGACTCGACATCTACATGGTTCCCGACGAATGGAAGGGCTTGCTGGAAACGACCGTGCGGCAGGTCGAGGACGGCACGATCCCGATGGCGCGGCTCGACGAAGCGGTCGGGCGCGTGCTGCGCGTGAAAATGCGGGCAGGCCTGCTCGACGAGATGGTGCGCCCTTCCGAGCGGCCGAATGCGGGCGACTATGACCTGCTCGGTTCACCCGAGCATCGCGCCATCGCACGCGAGGCAGTCGCCAAGTCGCAAGTCCTGCTCAAGAACACCGGCGTCCTGCCGCTGAAACGCGGTGCGAATATCCTCGTCGCAGGAAGCGCCGCCGACGACATCGCGCAGGCTGCGGGCGGGTGGACGTTGACCTGGCAAGGCGGCGGCGACCTCGACAACAGCTACTTTCCGGGCGCCACGTCGATCTGGAGCGGATTGAGGTCCGCCGTCGGACAGACCGGGGGCCGGACCACCCTGTCCGCTGACGGAAGCTACGCCGCAAAACCCGATGCCGCCGTCGTGGTCTTCGGTGAAGAGCCTTACGCCGAGTTTTCCGGAGACCGGAAGAACCTCGCCTTTTCGGACGAGGAAGGGCTGACGCTGCTCCGCAAGTTCAAAGCCGAAGGCGTGCCGACCGTCGCGGTCTTCCTGTCGGGCCGCCCGATGTGGATGAACCGCGAGCTGAACGCTGCCGACGCGTTTGTTGCATCGTGGCTGCCGGGCAGCGAGGGCGCGGGCGTCGCGGATGTGCTGACCGGCGCGCGACCCTTCACCGGCAAGCTAGGCTTCAGCTGGCCGAGCCGCTGCGACCAGGGACCGCTCAACGGGCCGCAGGGCGCGCTCTTCCCGGTCGGATTTGGCCTCGACGCACGCCAGCGTTCGAGCCTCCCCGCGCTCGACGAGACCTGCGCGCCGCTGCTCGCAGGTCAAGGGTCAGACTGGTTCGTGCGCGGCCGTTTCGAAAGCGGCGTAACGGCGCGCGCTGGTAATACGATGCTACCTGACCTCCGCGGATCGGCATCCGGCGTGAGCGCGACCGGCATCGACCGCAATGCGCAGGAAGACTCGCGCCAGATCACCTTCACGCCCGGCTCTTCCCTGACGATCGCGCAGGAAAGCGCCGGCAGCGGAGCCTACCGGATCCTGTACCGCGTAGCCGAACGGCCGGGCGAGCCGGTCACGCTGACCATCGGGGACGCGGCGCTCGACCTGACGCAGCCCCTTTCGGTCGCTGCGGGAAAGGATTGGCGCGAAATGGTCATTACCGCGGAATGCGCGCCGGGCCTCGGCGACAGCCTGACCTTCACCAGCGCCGGCGCTTTCAGCTTCGACATTGCCGAGATCGGCCGCGAGGAACTGGCTGACGGTACCCGGTGCTCGTTCTGAAACTGATCGGGACAGCGTGATGAAAACCTTGAAAGCCCTTACGATTGCCGCCGCCGGGCTCGTTGCTGCAAGCGGCTGCGCGCAGCAGAAGGAGCCAGAAATGCGCGTCGCACCGGCTGGCGAGACCTTGATCTTCGCCGACGAGTTCAATGCGCCCGCGCTCGACCGGTCCAAATGGGAAGTCATCGGCCCGACCTTCTGGGTGAACGAGGAAGAGCAGGCCTACATCGATTCCGAAGATACGATCTTCATCGCGTCCGAGAACGGCAGCGAGCCAACGGGAACCGGCAGCCTGTTTTTAAAGCCGCAATTTCGCGAAGGCTTCGAAACGCCGACCGGGCGCAAGGCCGACTTCGTTTCGGGCCGCATCACCTCGCAGGGGAAGTTCGACTTTACCTACGGCCGGGCGGTAGGACGGATCAGAATGCCAGACGCGACCGGCGTATGGCCCGCCTTCTGGCTACTCGGCAACGGCGAATGGCCGGGTACGGGCGAGATCGACATCATGGAATATGTCGGCGAACCCGACTGGATCGGCGTCGCGCTTCACGGACCCGGATATTCAGGCGAAACGCCGCTCGTGAACAAGTACTTCTTCGATGCCGGTACCGACATTACCGACTGGCATGAATACGAGGTCGACTGGAACGCGGACCGGATCCTGTTCAAGGTCGACGGCCGGCTGATCTACCGAGTCACGCGCGCGATGGTCGAGAACTACGGCGAATGGCGCTTCGATACACCCAAGCACATCATCCTGAACTTCGCGGTGGGCGGGGTCTACCCGTTCAAGACGAACGGAATTTCAGAACCCTACAAAGGCATGCCGGCCGAAACCGCAGAGCGCATCAAACGCGGCGAACTCGTCATGGAAGTCGACTGGGTCCGAGTGTATCAAGCTCAAGAGTGAGCCATCGCGGAAGTCGGCCACTAAAGATGCGGTCCGACTCGCTTCGGACGGACCGCGCCTGTTTCATCCTCGATCGCCTCAGTCGAGGCGACCGAGCGCACTAGTAATTCGCGCGCAGCGTCACGAATACCTGCCGCGGATTGCCGTAGAACGCAGTGAGCGTTCCTTCAGGCCCCAGCGTCGGTATGGGAAAACCGTTCGCGCCCGTTGGGATTACGCCGGTCACTGGATCTGCAGCGACGAAGGTGTAGCCGCTGGTTTTGTATTCCTTGTCCAGCAGGTTCTTACCATGCAAACCGATCGACCAGCGATCGGACGGCGCAGTATAGACGAGGTTTGCGTCGAGTAGCGCGTAGCCGCCCTGATCGAGATAAGGGTTCGGGATTTCGAACTGGAAGGTCTTGCTGCGATAGCTAGCGGTGACGCCCGCATAGAGGTCGCCCGCCCCCACCGCCGCTGTATAGCCTACCGTTCCGCTCGCCGTCAGTTCGGGCGTGTTCTGCACCTCGCGGAACTCGGCCACATCGGTTGGCACACCGCCGATGTTAGTAATGTACTCGTCGTACTGGGCGTCGATGTATCCGAGCGATCCAGCAAGGCTAAATGCCCCGAGCCGCCAGGACCCTTCTGCCTCGATCCCCTTGAAGGTCGCTTTACCGGCGTTTGATACGATGCCGCAGAACGAGGGTGTCGGCTGTCCATTGACGATGGTGGTGCACGCTACCGAGCCTGGTATCTGCACGTCGGTATAGTCAGCGTAGAAGCCAGCGAGTGCGATATTCGCGCGCCCGCCATCAAAGGAGCCTTTGTATCCGACCTCGTAACTATCGACCTCCTCGGGGCGGAAGCTCAGGAACTGAGCGACTTCGCTCTCCTGTCGGACGCCGTCGTCATTCAAATCAGGCGCGTTTGTGCCCACCCCGCGTGGGTCGAAGCCGCCGCCTTTGAAGCCCTTCGAGAAGCTGGCGTAGATATTGTGATCGGGCGTCGGCATGAAGCTGATCGAAGCGCGCGGAGTGAACTTCTCGAATTCAGCACTGCCGTCGAAGTCCGTGCCCGGCGCACCGAAGGGTACTCCCGCGCCGCCGAACACCGGTGAGCCGCCGCCCAGATAGCTCTGCCGCAGAATATCCGCGAAGCGCTTGTCCCATGTGTACCGACCACCTGCCGAAACCGAAATCTGGTCAGTAACATCGAAGGTGAAGTCGCCGAACACTGCGTAAGTCTCGGTATCGACGTTTGCTTGCGTGAAGGCCGTGAGCCCAGCGAAAGTCGTGAAGATGCGAACGTCAAACAGCGTGTCGGCCTTCGCGTCGAGGTAGTACGCGCCGAGCAATCCGGTGAACGCACCCCCGTTATCGAATTGCAGCTGGAGCTCTTGGCTGAGCTGCTCATTTCGATAAATTGCGGGAACGTCGAGGTCCACCGCTGGCAGCGCGTCGAAGTCGATCGGGGATGCGCTGTCGTCCTTGCGGAAGGCCGAGATAGAGCGGACGGTGAAAGCGTCCGACAGTTCGATGTCGGCATTCATCATGACGCCCCAGCTCTCGACGTCCTGTTCCGGATCATTCAGAGCGCCGCGAGAATCGAACACGTCATCCAGTACCGGCGCGCCGGACACGAGCCCGGGGATCAGCCGATGGCCGCCGCGCGGATTGCTCTTATCGCGCGTGTAGTCGCCTTGGATGCGGAGAAAGACGGGCTCGCCGTAACCGCCCACTTCTAGGCTCGCGCGTCCCGCCCAGATATCCTTGTTGTAATTTTCGAGGCCCGTAGTCAGGTTCTCCCCGAACCCGCCGCGGGACAGACGCGCGACCGACCCGCCGACGCGAATAAGATCGTTCACCGGAGCGGAAGCGGAGACTACGCCTTCCGCTTGGTCGTAGGTGCCGTAGGTCGCCCGTGCACTGAGGGAGAACTCCTGCGGCAGGCGGCGTGTGACGTATTTGACTGCGCCGCCGATGGTGTTGCGGCCGTAAAGCGTGCCCTGCGGTCCCCGCAGCACTTCGATCCGCTCGACATCGTAGATATCCAGCACCGCAGCCTGCGGCCGGTTCAGATAGACGTCGTCAAGATAGATGCCGACGCCCTGCTCGAAGCCCGATACCGGATCCTGCTGCCCTATACCGCGGATGAAGGCGGTCAGGGTGGAGTTCGTCCCACGGCTTGCCTCGAGCGTGACGTTCGGTACGGTCTGGCCGACGTCAGTTATGTCGAGCGCGCCTCGTGTCGCCAGTTCCTCGCCCGAAATTGCGGTTACGGCGATCGGAACATCGATAAGCCGCTCCTCGCGGCGGCGCGCGGTAACTACGATGACGCTGTCCACGCCCGGTTCGTCGGAAACCGCAACCTCAGCATCTGCCTCCAGATCGGGTACCACGACCTGTGCAGAAGCACCGGGAGCGACGAGCGCAGTTCCGGCCACACCTGCAAGCAACAGCGAACCGCTGAAAAAACGATGGATGTTCATGATACTCTCCCTGCCTCTTCTGCGCGGCAATAATGAAAGTTGAACCACCTTTCAAGTTTAATGTTGTTATGAGAGACCGGCTGCGATAGTCCAAACGCGGAGGGCAGGCATGGCGAGCGATCCGGAAATTCAAATCAAGCAGCCCCGTACGAAGCGCGGTCAGGTCACGATGCGCAAGTTGCTGGATGCGGCGACGGCGGAGTTCGGCGAGCGCGGATTTCACGAAGCGTCGATCAGCTCGATCACGAGCCGGGCTGGCGTCGCGCTGGGTACGTTCTACACCTACTTTCAGAGCAAGGATGCCCTGTTTCGCGCGCTAATCGTCGATCTGAGCGGACAAATCCGTGCCGATGCCAGCGCGGCGATCGCGGGGGAATTAGATCCTCTCGCCATAGAGCGGCGAGCGCTCCACGCGTTTCTGGAGTTCGCTTCCGAGCACAAGGAAATCTACCGGATCATCGACGAGGCCGAGTTCGTCGATCCGGAAATGTACCGATATCACTATACGACGATCGCCGGGCGGATTGCGCAGCGACTTCGCGACGGGTCGAAGAACGACGCGCTAAGGGCCGACATTGGAGAGATCGAGGCATGGGCCATCATGGGAATGAACGTCTTCCTCGGTCTTCGGTACGCGGTCTGGCGCGCGGCCGACGATGCCGGATTGGATGACGTGTCGCGTACCGCCAACGAGCTACTGGAGCGCGGATTGTCCCGAGGTACATCCGAGACGGCTCGCTAACTCGATATCTGCCTCGCGAAAAGGCGGCTATGTCGTAAATACAGCTTTGGCCGGAACGAGGTTATCTCGTCCCGGCCGTAGTCGTTGGGTGGCTTTAGCGTGGTCAAGGCGCCGATTAAGTCCGGCGGTTAACCGTCACGGTCCCGCGCCGGATATTGCGCTCGCGTTTGGGTACCTTGCTGAAGCCGGTTGCGTCGACAGGATCGATGTAGGCATCACCGTCGCGTATCTCGATTTCAGACACGGGCACGAAACGGTGATCTTCGAGCACCAACGCCGCGACATGGTTCCGGTCAGGGTCGACGAGCATCCGCTGCACGGTTCCCAGCCGCTCTCCATCATAGGTATAGAGCGCATGTCCCCGCAGATCCTGCTCGCTGTTTTCGAGCTGGTAACTGTCAAGTTCGTGTAGGTCTTCATAGTTCTTGGCCATTTGGTCTCTCCTGTTCAGCGATTATGCCGCTTCGACAATTTCGATGTTGGCTTCGTCGATCACCAGCACTGCTTCCTGGTCGGAGAGGACGTTCATGGTATCCTGATCAAGCGCATCGCCTTCGATCTGCTGTGCCGCAATCGTCGAAGGATCGCGAACCGTTCCGCCGTTGAGGCGCAAGGTCGCTCCTTCATTGATGTCGATCCGGCGCTCGCGCGGCTGATCGATCACGATGGCGAACATCCGGGCACCGTCGTTCTCGATCCAGAAACCGCGATCGGTCAAAGGCCCGCCAACGTTTACTTCACCGGTAAAGCCTTCCGCACCGTAATAGGCGCTAGGGTTTTCCAGGATCGACGCAATAGTGAGAGCACCGTCCGAAGTAGTAGGCGCAACGACGACGGCATCCTCGCTCTGCTCGGCAACAGTCTGATCTACGACAACCTCTTCGGCAGCGTCATCATCAGCAAGAACCCACCAGAGAATGAGGGCCGCCAGCAAGAGAAGGAGCAGTATCCATAACCAGCTCAAGCTCGATTTTTTCTCGACGGGTATTTCTGCCATATTCGCTCTCCTCTGTTAAAGTCGCTACAAATCGAGCGAGCGGCACTGGCCTTTTGTTCCGACTTTCCCCGTTTGATTTAAGTTAATGATGAGAATTAGCCTGTCGGCGGCGCCACTACGATGTCATCTCGCGCTCCCGTGGCAGAGATGAACCGGGCGAACAGCTAGGCAGGAGTGGCCGATCATGCGGAAATCGGTAAGAGACATAGAGGGGACTTTCGTGGTGGATGACGAGTAGTACGCGCTACCCGTTCCTAACGACCGCCCGGCCGACAGGATTCATCAGGCGCAGGACTATGGACTTCTCAAGGTCGAGCGGCACACTTGCGAATAAGCGGCGACCTGCCCTATTGTAGGAGCAATATCGCAACACGCAGGTCAGGCTTCCCATCCCGCACTTTCATTCAACCACGCTTCGCTTGCGCGCCGAACAAGGCGCGCCACCGGGAAATCAGGTAAACATCCATGTATCTCGGCATTGATCTCGGCACCTCGGGCGTAAAGGCTGCGCTGATCGCCGATGACGGCGGGGTCGTCGCAGACGCGACCGCGCCGCTTACCGTCCAGCGGCCGCAATCCGGCTGGTCGGAGCAGAACCCGGCAGACTGGTGGGAAGCGGTCGACAAGGCGATCGGTGCACTGAGCGCATCGGACCGTGCTGCCGTGCGCGCGATCGGTCTTAGCGGACAGATGCACGGCGCTGTCCTGCTAGATGAAAACCAGGCGGTCTTGAGGCCCGCGATCCTGTGGAACGATGGGCGCAGCGCTGCGCAATGCCGCGAACTCGAAGCCGCCATTCCGGCATCGCATGATATCACAGGCAATCTGGCGATGCCGGGCTTCACCGCGCCCAAGCTGCTTTGGGTCAGGGAGCATGAGCCGGAAATCTTCGCTGCCACGCGAACGGTTCTGCTGCCGAAGGATTACCTGCGGCTGCGCATGACCGGCGACCTCGCCTCCGATATGTCGGACAGCGCCGGCACGCTCTGGCTCGATGTTGCGCAGCGCACATGGTCGGACAAGATGCTGGAAGCATGCGGCCTCTCGGTTTCCCACATGCCCTCCCTCTTCGAAGGATCGGAAGTGACCGGTACGCTTTCGACTGAGGTTGCTGCGCGGTGGGGAATGGAGCGCGTGCCGGTCGTCGCAGGGGCGGGAGACAATGCGGCAGGAGCAATCGGTGTCGGCGTGACCGCGCCGGGCGATGCCCTGCTCTCGCTCGGCACATCAGGCGTCACCTTCGTTGCGACCGACGGCTTCCGTCCCAATGTCGAAGGTGCGGTGCATACCTTCTGCCACGCCCTTCCGGGCGTATGGCATCAGATGGCCGTGCACCTGTCTGCAGCCTCCTGCATCGACTGGGCGATGCGGCAGCTCGGCATCGGCTCGCCGTCCGAGTTCTTCGGGCTTGCACAGCAGGTCGAGCCCGGAAGCGGACCAGAGATTTTCTTGCCCTACCTGAGCGGAGAGCGCACGCCGCACAATGACCCATCATTGCGCGCAGGCTGGCTTTACTGCGACGACACGACGACGCCTGCGCGGCTTGCAGCAGCCGTGCTGGAAGGCGTGGCGTTCACATTCGCCGACGGGATCGATGCTTTACGGGCAGCGGGCTCGCCAGTCAGCGAGGCGATCGCGATCGGGGGCGGCTCGCGATCGCGCCATTGGGGCCAGATCATCGCCAGCGCCACCGGGACGCAGCTTTCGTTCTGTTCGGGTGGCGATATCGGCCCGGCGCTGGGTGCTGCCCGTCTTGCCCGCATGGGGGCGACCGGTGAAGATGCAGCGACCGTTTGCACCGCCCCGCCGGTCGAAGATACTGCGAGCGTCGATGCCACCATGGCCAAACGCCTCGAACCCAAATTGCACCAGTTCAGAAGGGCCACTCGCGCCCTCGCCGAAACCACGAAAGGAATACGATGAGCGCCGACTATTTCTCCGACTTCTCGACCGTCCGTTACGAGGGGCCAGATAGCGACAGCGATTTCGCCTACCGGTTCTATGACAAGGATCGCGAGGTTTTGGGCAAGCGGATGGAAGACCATCTGCGTTTTGCCGTCTGCATGTGGCACACCTTCTCATGGCCGGGCAGCGACGTCTTCGGCGCAGGCACGTTCGACCGCCCGTGGCTGAACGGCCCGAACGACGCGGCAGCGGCCAAAGCGAAGCGCGAAGCGGGCCTGTCCTTTGTCGAGAAGCTGGACCTGCCCTTCTACTGCTTCCACGATGTCGACGTCATGGCCGACGCCGACGAGATCGGCGCGTTCCGCGATAGTTTTGCCGAAGCGGTCGACCATCTCGAGGAATTGCAGGAACAGCATGGCCGCACGCTGCTGTGGGGTACGGCGAACCTGTTCAGCCACCCGCGCTACATGGCGGGCGCTGCGACCAACCCCGATCCCGAAGTCTATGCCTGGGCGGCGAGCCAGGTCCGGGACGCGCTCGAAGCGACGCACCGGCTCGGCGGCGCGAACTACGTGCTGTGGGGCGGCCGCGAAGGCTACGACACGATCCTCAACACCGAGATCGGAACCGAGATGGACAATTTCGGGAGGTTCCTGTCGCTGGTCGTCGATTACAAGCACAAGATCGGGTTCGAAGGCACGATCCTGATCGAGCCGAAGCCGCACGAGCCGACCAAGCACCAGTACGACTTCGACACGCAGAGCGTCTTCGCCTTTTTGAAGCGCTACGGCCTCGAAAACGAGGTGAAGGTGAATATTGAGGCGAACCACGCCACCCTCGCCGGTCATGCATTCGAGCACGAGCTTGCCATGGCGCGTGCGCTCGGCATTCTCGGTTCGGTCGACGCGAACCGGGGCGATCCGCAGAACGGCTGGGATACCGACCAATTCCCGAACTCGGTCGAGGAATGGACGCTGGCGATGCTCGAGTTTCTGCGCGCCGACGGCTTCACGACCGGCGGGTTCAACTTCGATGCAAAGGTGCGCCGCCAGTCGATCGACGCAGCCGATCTGTTCCACGGCCACATCGGCGGCGTCGATACGATCGCGCGCGGTCTGCTGCGTGCCGCCAAGCTGATCGAAGACGGACGGCTCGAAGATTTCCGCTCGCAGCGTTATGCCGGCTGGGACGGAGAGCTTGGCCGGATGATCCACGCGGACGGCACGGGCCTCGCCGACATTGCCGACCATGCGGTTTCCAACAAGCTTGCGCCGGAGCGGCGTTCGGGCCGACAGGAATGGTGCGAGAACCTGCTCAACCGCGCATGACCCGCAAGCTATTTTCCGCGCCGTCCTTGTGATACCGGCTGGTTGCGTTAAGAAATCTTAATGCAACCTCGAATTGGAGACCCCGCGCATGGCTGACAGATCACCTTCCTTCGATCAGGTCAGCCGCAGGGGATTGATCAAGGGCGGCGTCGCCGGGGCCGCCGTTACCTCCGTGCAGGCAAAGGCGCAGGTTCGCGGCGGCGCGGAAAACACCGCCGCCGAACCTACGGTCCAGCGGGTTCCGATCACGCTAGACATCAACGGGCAGCACCGCGAATTGACGGTCGACACCCGCTCGACCCTGCTCGACGTGCTGCGCCACGACCTGGAACTGACCGGCTCGAAGAAAGGCTGCGACCACGGCCAGTGCGGGGCGTGCACGGTGCATCTCGACGGAACGCGGACGCTTTCGTGTCTGACGCTTGCCGTGCAGGCCGAGGGGAAGGCGGTCACCACGATCGAGGGGCTCGGCAGCCCCGATAACCTCCACCCGATGCAGCGCGCTTTCGTCGATAACGACGCGTTCCAGTGCGGCTACTGCACGCCGGGCCAGATCATGTCGGGCGTCGCCTGTATCACCGAGGGCCACGCGGGAAGCGACGCCGAAATCCGTGAATATATGTCGGGCAATCTGTGCCGCTGCGCAGCCTACCCCAACATCGTGGCTGCCGTGAAGCAGGCGCGCGGCGAAATGGAGGGCTGAGAGAATGCGACCGTTCCACTACGATAAGCCTGCAACCGCCACCGATGCGGTGACGAACTTCCGGCCCGGCGCGCAGTATTTCGCCGGCGGCACGACGATGGTCGATCTCATGAAGCTCGACGTGATGAAGCCAGCGCGGCTCATCGACATTTCCGGGCTGGAGAAGGGCCGCTACGACTTCATTAAGTGGTCGGGCAAATCGCTGCGGATCGGGGCGCTTACTCCGATGACGAAGCTGGCCGACGACGACAAGGTGCGCGCGCGCGTGCCGATGCTGTCGGACGCGCTGTGGCTCGCTGCGAGCCCGCAGATCCGCAACATGGCGCGTATCGGCGGCAATGTCCTGCAGCGCACCCGCTGCCCCTACTTCCGCGATACGAGCTACGAGCAGTGCAACAAGCGCAAACCCGGTTCGGGCTGCGCGGCGCTCGATGGCGGCGTGACCAGGCACCATGCGGTGCTCGGAACCTCGGACAAGTGCATCGCGACCTACCCCGGAGATTTCGCGCAGGCCCTTGTCGCGCTTGATGCGGTGGTTGAGATTCTGGGAGAGGACGGTCCGCGTTCCCTGCGCTTTGCCGACCTTCATGTCCTGCCCGAAGCGCGTCCGGACCGCGAAACGACACTGGCACCGAGCGACCTCATCATCGCGTTCTCCATTGAGGATGCCGATTTCCCGCGTTCGAAATATCTGAAGATCCGCGACCGCGAATCCTACGCCTACGCGCTCGCCTCGACCGCGTCCGCGTTGCGGATGGACGGCAACACGATCGCAGACGTACGGCTTGGGCTCGGCGGAGTTGCCACGACTCCGTGGCGCGCGCGCGAGGCGGAGGCCGCGCTGCGCGGCGGACCTGCGACCGAGGCGCAGTTTGCACGGGCGGCGGACATCGCCTTCGCCGGCGCATCCACGACGGACGAAAACGCATTCAAGGTCGAACTCGGCAAGCGCACGATGGTCCGCTCGCTGCTGGAGACCGCCAGGATGGAAGGCTGACGCGATGGCTCAGGATTATACCCCGGTTCCCGCCGCCAAGGAAAACATGGGCCAGCCGATCGCGCGTTACGAAGCCTTGCAGAAGGTGACGGGCGCGAAGATCTATGCCGACGACCTGCCGGTACCGGGCCGCCCTGCCTATGCGTGGATGGTTACATCGGGCATCGCGAAAGGCCGCATTACCTCCATCGACGACAGCGCGGCGCTGGCCGTGCCCGGCGTCCAGATGGTGATGACCCATGAGAACCGCCCGCCCCTCGGCGATGCGAAGACGTTTTCTAGCGGCGGCCTTGCGATCACCGAACTGGCGCCGCTCGCCGGACCGGAAGTGCACCACGACGGCCAGCCGGTCGCCCTCATCGTCGCCGACACGTTCGAGGCCGCGCGTGAAGCTTCGTTCAAGCTGAAGATCGCCTACACCGAGGATACGCCGACCGCGACCTTCGGCAGCCCGGGCGCGACGCAGAAGAACCTCAAGGAAGTCAATCCGAGCTTCGAACCGATCCGCTTCAACGATGCCGGTGCGGCTCTCGCCGGCTCTGCGCACACCATCGATTCTGAATACTACACGCCGATCCAGCACCACAACGCGATCGAGCTGTTCTCGACCACCGCTTACTGGGACGGCCCGCGGCTCGTGCTGCACGAGCCGAGCCAGTTCGTATGGGGACTGAAGAACGCCGCGGCGGAGCAGTTGCAGACCGACAGCGAAACAGTGCGTATCAAATCCCCGTTCGTGGGCGGAGCCTTCGGTTCCAAGGCCGCGATGACCCATCGCACCGCACTTGCCGCGATGGCGTCGAAGCAGCTCGGCCGCCCGGTCAAGCTCGTCGCGATGCGCGACCAGGGCTTCACCCATTCGGGGCACCGGCAGGAAACGCGCCAGCGCGTGCGCCTCGGCTGCGATGCCAGCGGCAAGCTGACCGGATACGACCATACGCAGTGGGAATTTACCGCGCGCACGACGCCCTACAGCAACGGCGGGCTCGAGAAGACCGCCGCGATGTACGACTTCAAGGCGGTGAAATCCGACAATTACGTGGTTCAGGGCGACCGCAACGTGCCGACCTTCATGCGCTCGCCCGCCGAAGTGCCGACCGTCTACGCACTCGAAGCGGCAATGAACGAACTTGCCGCGGAGGCGGGAATCGACCCGGTCGAGTTCCGCAAGATGAACGATACCCGCGTCGATCCGGTGAAGGGCGTGCCCTATACCAGCCGCTCGCTCAACCAGTGCCTTGATGCAGCCGCCGAACGCTTCGGCTGGAGCCGGCGCAATCCGCAGCCGCGTTCCATGCGGCAAGGCGAATGGCTGATCGGCTGGGGCTGTTCGATGGCGATGTATCCAACGCAAATGTCGCCTTCGACCGCGCGCGTGACCCTTAAGCGCAACGGCACGGCTTCGATCGAGGTCGCGGCGCATGATGTCGGCACAGGCTGCTATACCATTGCGGCGCAAGCAGCGGGCGAGCGGCTCGGCATCGATCCGACGCGGATCTCGGTGCAGATGGGCGACAGCCGCCTGCCGCCCGGCCCGGTGTCCGGCGGCTCGATCTCGACCGCCAGCGTGACCAGCGCGGTCGCGAACGCCTGCGACCGGCTCAACGAGCGCCTCGGCCTGCCCGCCGATGCGACCGCCGACCAGCGGCGAGCGGCCATAGCGGCGATGTCGATGCCCGAACTCGACGCGACCGGATCGTGGTTTCCTGCCGAGCTCGACCAGAAGGCAGTCGACGCGCTCTACGAAGGCGGCGTGCGCATAGTCGGCGGCTCCACGGACAAGCGCGCTATGTATGCATTCGGCGCGGAAATGGTCGAGGTGCGCATCAACGAGCGTACCCGCGAAGTTCGCGTACCGCGGATCGTAGGCGCCTTTGCTGCGGGCCACATCATGAACCCGCGTACGGCGCACAGCCAGTATCTCGGCGGGCTCATCTGGGGCATTGGGTCGGCGCTGCATGAATCGACTGAGATCGATCACAAGCGCGCGCGCTACACCAACGATAACATCGCCGAATACCTCATCCCGGTGAACGCGGATATCGGCGAGGTCGACATCATCATGGTCCCCGAGGTCGACGACGAGATCAACGTGCTCGGCGTCAAGGGCATCGGCGAGCTTGCCAATGTCGGCACGCCTGCGGCCATTACCGATGCGATCTGGCACGCGACCGGCATTCGCATCCGCGACCTTCCGGTACGGATCGAGAAGCTGCTGTAAGTGCACCGAGAAGGGGTCTAGCGATGCCTAGACCCACTTAAGCGTCGTCTAGTCCGACCCTATCGCCGCGTGAAAGGCTGCATGCGAGGCGGCCAGGGCGGCGTCGCTGTCGATCAGCGACTGGCGGCTCGCAATGAGCTGGCGCTGCGCGTCGAGCACGTCGAACAGCGAAGCCAGCCCCTCGCGGTAAAGCGCGTTCGATTGCGACAGCGCGGTCTCGCTTTCTTCGATTGCGTCGGCCAGTGCGTCGCTGCGCTGCTGGTACGCTTCGATCGCGACGAGCGCATTTTCGACTTCGCCGAGCGCGTCCAAAAAGACCGCGTTGTATTCGGCGAGCCGGGCCTGCGTTTCGAACTCTGCGGCCGCCACTTCCGCCCGGCGCCGTCCGCCGTCGAACAGCGGCAGGTCGAGCGCCGCGCCCACGCCGATGAGGAAGTCGCGGAACAGGCCGCCAAGCGTGCCGTCGCCGATGCCGAGCGTGCCGGGAATGGTGAGCGAGGGCCGAAGGTCCGCCCGCTCGATCCCGATCTCCGCCGCCGCCTGCGCCAGCCGAGCTTCCGCCGCGAGAATGTCGGTTCGCCGCCGCAACAGGTCTGCCGGAACCCCGGCCGGCGGTCCGAACCCGTAGTCGGGTATCTCCGCCTCGCCCGCATCGGGGACCGCGAAGTCACCGGGCGGCTCGGCCAGCAGCACCGCCAGCGCGTTTTCCGCCTCGTTCCGCGCGATCGCGATGAGGCCGCGCCGGGCCCGCGTCTGCGCAAGGTCGGCGGCGGCTCTGCGCACATCGAGATTGGCCGCCAGCCCCGCCTCGAAGCGCAGCGTGACGATCCTGAGCGTCTGCTCTTGAAGGTCGGTCGATTGTTCGAGCAGTTCGAGCTGCGCGCCGGTACGCCGGTACTCGATATACTGGTTGGCGATGACTGCCGCGACGATCCGCCTTTGATCCGCGAGGAAATATTCGGCTTCCGCGTAATCCGCCGCCGCTGCGCGGACCTCCGCTGCCAGCCTTCCGTTGATGTCGGGATTGAACAGCCCGAACAGCCCCGCCGTCGCAGTCAGGGCGCTGTCGGTCGTCACCGACAAGCCCGCCTCCGCCGTGCCGTCGACCGACGGCGCGAGGTCCGACCGCTCGGCCCGCAAAAGCGCCGCTGCCGCCCCCAGCCGGTCCGCCGCGGCGTCGATGTCGAGATTGGCCGCAAGCCCCTGCCGCACGAGCGCATCGAGCACCGGGTCGCCGTAACCGAGCCACCAGTCTCGGTCGATGCCGGACGGCGGCAAGTCCGTCGCGTAGTCCGGTGGTACCTCGACGAGCGGGACAGTCACTTCCTGCTCGGTGGTCGCACAGGCGGACAGCAGCGTCGCCGCGCATAAGGCTCCGGCGAGTGCCTTCATGCAGGGGCCATCGTCATGTCTTCGTCCACGTCCTCGATCTCGGCGCGGAGCCGCTCCAGATCGACGCTGCGGGGTTTGCCGAAGCGCGCGACCGCGAGATAAATGACCGGCGTCAGGAAAAGGGTGAAGACGCCGGCGATGCCGAGCCCGCCGAAGATCACCCAGCCGATCGACTGGCGCGCTTCCGAACCCGCCCCGCTGGCGAGGATCAGCGGCAGTGCGCCGACCACGGTAGAAATTAGCGTCATCGCGATCGGCCGCAGGCGGATCGCCGCCGCCTCTTCCACCGCCTCGCGCACGCTGCGTCCCTGATGACGCAGCTGGTCGGCGAACTCGACGATCAGGATGCCGTTCTTCGCCATGAGGCCAATGAGCATGACGAGCCCAATCTGCGAATAGATGTTGAGCGATACGCCCGAGATGAACAGCGAGAAGATCGCCGCGGCCAGCGCGAAGGGTACGGTCAGCAGCACCACGAGCGCGCTCGTCAGGCTTTCGAACTGCGCCACCAGTACAAGGAACACGATGACCAGCGCGAAAGCGTAGGTCAGCAGCAGGTCGTTCGAGGTTTCCTCTAGGCTTTCGGCCTCGCCCTGCAGCAGCATGTCAATGCCCGGCCCGACCGCCTCTTCCGACAGGCGTTCGATCTCGTCCACCGCATCGCGCAGCGGCGTGCCCGCTTCGATGTTGGCGCTGACCTCGATCGCGCGGCGCTGCTCGGTCCGGTCGAGTTCGGCGGCAATTCCCTGTTCGTCGATCTCCGCAACGCTGGACAGCGGGATGAGCGATTCCTGCCCCCCGACGGTGCCGCGCACGTAGAGATTGCGTAGGTCGGAGGGGTTGGTGACGGTCACCGCCTGCGCGGTCAGGAAGATCGGCACCGCCTGGTCGCCGACGTTCAGATCGACGAGGTCGTCTCCGCCCACCATCGCACGCAGGGTCTGCGCGAGATCGTCGAGGTTCACGCCTAGGTCGGCGGCGCGCTGCCGGTCGATCCGCACCGACAGCTGCGGCTGCGTCGGCTGATAGGATATCTCGGCGTTCGACAGGATTTCGGATTCGGTATCGATCGCGGTCGCAAGCGCCTGCGCCGAATCGTAGATCGTGTCGTATTCCGCTCCGGTAAGGGCGACCTCGATCCCGTTGCCGCCGCCGCCGAAGCTGAGCGTACCGCGCCCCCGCGCATTGGTGCGCGAACCGGGTATCTCCTGCAGCGGCTCGTTCAGTTCCTCCACGATCTCGGTCTGGCTACGGTCGCGGTCGTCCCAGTCGGCGAGCTGTGCGGTTACCCGAACGCGGTTGGGATCGTAGCGCCCGACGATGGAGAAGGTGCTCTCGATCTCGCCGCTGTCGAGATAGGGCTGAAGCACTCGCTCGACCTCGTCGAGTTCGCCGTCCATGAAATCGATGCCGACCCCGTCCGGGCCGGTCGCATCGACGGTGATGACGCCGCGGTCTTCGTCGGGCACGAGTTCGTTGTCGAGCTGCGAGTAGAGCAGGCCCGCCGCACCGGCGATGACGATGGAGACGATGCCGACCAGCTTGGGCCGGTCGAGGCAGCGCACCAGCGCGCTTTCGTACCAGTCGTTCGCCTTGTGACCCCAGCGCGACAGCCGCCCGCGCTTCGTTTCGTCCTCGTCCTCCTTGTCGCTCGTTAGGTCGAACCGGGCGGCAAGCGCCGGGACGAGCGAGAGCGCGACGAAGCTCGAGATGATTACGGCGACGGCGAGGACGAAGCCGAACTCGCGGAACAGGCGGCCCGCTTCGGACGGCAGGAAGCTGATGGGGACGAACACCGATACCAGCACCGCGGTGGTCGCGACCACCGCGAAGAAGACCTGCCGTGTCCCGAGCACGGCGGCGGCGCGGCGCCCCAGCCCCTTGTTCTGCAACCGCTGAGCATTCTCCAGCACCACGATCGCATCGTCCACGATGAGGCCGGTCGCAAGCACCAGCGCGAGCAGCGTCAGCAGATTGATCGAAAAGCCCATCAGCCAGATGCCCGCAACCACGCCGACGAGCGCGACGGGGATGGTGGCGCTTGGCACGATCGTCGGCCGCCACGCGCGGAAGAACACCAGCATCGTGCCGATCACGACGAGGATGGTGAAGCCCAGCGTAATTAGCACTTCCTGCACCGAAATGCGGATGAACTCGGCATCGTCGGACACGACTTCGATCGAAAGGTCGTCGAACCGCTCGTTTAGCGCGTCGACCCCCTGCCGGATGCTGTCCGAAATCTCGATCGTGTTCGAGCTTGCCTGCCGCACGACGCCCAGCCCGACGATGGGCCGCCCGTCGAGCCGCACGAAGTTGCTCGCATTGGCGGGGGCGAAGTCGGCCTGCGCAACGTCGCCGACCCGCGTGGTGCCGGAAACGACGACATTCTCGATAAGGGCGGGATCGGTCGCGCTCGCCTCGGCCCGGACCACCAGTTCCTGCGCGTCCGAACGGAACGAGCCGACGGGCACGTCGTAAGGCGCGTTCTCCAGCGCATCGGCGACATCGGTCAGCGTCAGGCCGAACCGGTTGAGCCGCGCCGGATCGACCGACACGCGCATCTGCCGCGCGCGGGTGCCGAACTGTTCGATGCTCGCCACCCCTTCGGCGGCAAGCAGTTCGGGCACGATGTCGTTCTCGACGATGCTGGTAAGCTCCGCCTGGTCGTATTCGGTCGACTGGACCGCCAGCGTCATGATCGGCTGCGCGTCCTGATCCGCCTTGACCACGGTCACCTGCTCGACCCGCTCGGGCAGGTCGCGGTTCACCCGGCTGACTGCCTCGCGCACGTCGGATGCCGCGGTGTCGAGGTCGATGCCGGGATTGAACTCGACCCGGATACGCGAATTGTTCTCTTCGCTGGACGAACTGATCTGCCGCACCCCGGAAACGCGCGCGACTGCATCCTCTAGGATGCTGGTCACCTCGGAATCCATTGTTTCCGGCGCCGCGCCGGGGAGGCTCGCCGTGACCGACACGATCGGGCGGTCGACATTGGGCAATTCGCGCACTTCGGCGCCGAGCAGGGCAGCGATCCCGGCGATGACGATCAGCAGGTTGAGCACGCCGATCAGCAGCGGCCGCTTGACCGCCAGCATGGGCAGGTCGAGCTTATTCTTCATCGGCTGCGGGCGTAGGGGCGGCCTTCTGCGGATCGCGCATGCGGACTTGCTGCTCGCGGGCTCCGCCGCTGCGCACGATCCGGATATCCTGCCCGTCGCGAACCTTCTGCACGCCTTCGACGATCACGCGGTCGTCGCGCCGGATCGCGCCGTCGACGAACACGTTGCCCTCGCGCCGCGCGGTGATGGTGACCGGGATGCGGACCGCCTTGCCCTCGCGGATGACGAACAGGTGCGAGCCTTCCCCGCCCCACACGATCGCCTGCTCGGGAACGACGGGCCTCGCGTCGCCTGCGCGGTTGAAGACAACGCGGAAGCTCATGCCGGGGCGCAGCCGGTCGTTCTCGTTAGGGATCGCGGTGCGCACGATGAAATCGCGGCTGTCCTGCGAGATGCGGTTGTCGGTCGTCACCACGCGCGCGTCGATCGTGCGCGACGGGTCGGAGAACGGCGTGACCTGCACCACCTGGCCGGGCCGGAGTGCGTTGAAAACTGCCTCGGGCGCGGGAAAGTCGACGTAGAGCGTACCGCGCTGGTCGATCTGCGTGATGGGGGTCGAATCGTTCACGCGGTCGCCGGGGTCGATCTCGGTAAGCCCGACGTGTCCGCTGAACGGTGCACGGACCACCCGGTCGGCCAATGCCGTTCGCGCCTGTTCCAGCGCGACGCGGGCCGAGGCAAGCGCGGTTTCGCCCGCTTCGATCTGGCTTTCGGAAATTGCGCCCGTATCCTCGATCCGCCGGTAGCGGCCGAGAAGCTGGTCCGCCTCGCGCACATCGACCTGCGCCGCCTCGACCGCGAGCCGCTCCTGCCGGGAGTCCAGCCGCAGGAGGGGCTCGCCCTCTCGCACATAGTCGCCGGCACTGAACAGCACGCTCGTCACCCTGCCCGCAGTCTCGGGGTAGATTTCCGCCGAAGTCGCCGCGCGTGCCGAGCCGATGGCCTCGATCTCGAGCTGCTCGGGAAGGACCGCGATCGCCTCCGCCACGACCGGAACGGCTTCGCGTTCGGGCTCGCTCTCCTCTTCGCTGCAGGCGGCGAGAGACAGAAACAGGGTTGCGGCGGCTAGGCGAAGTGGGGGGAACGGCACGGGGCTCATGCCTAACGGTTAACGATAGGAGGGGAAAGCGCTATTGTCGGGATTGGTACGACTAATGGCGCTCAGGCCGAACATAGGTCACCCGCCCCTTGAAACCATTGCGCGGCCCGTGCGCTTATTCCTCGCATAAAGGAGGCAGCATGGCAGCGCGCGCATATTGGCAGGGACAGATAAGGCTCGCCCTCGTATCGATCCCGGTGGAGATCTACTCGGCGTCGAAATCCGGCGCGAAGATCAGCTTCAACCAGATCCACGAACCCAGCGGCAAGCGCGTCAAATACGAAAAGACCGTGCCCGGCATCGGTCCCATCGACACCGACGAGATTATCAAGGGCTACGAAGTCTCGAAAGGCGAATACGTCCTCCTCGAAGAGGAAGAGATCGAGGCGGTGAAGATCGAGAGCCGCAAGACGCTCGAACTCGTCCAGTTCGTCGACCAATGCGAGATCGACCCGCTCTATTTCGAGAAGCCCTACTACGTCGCGCCGAAGGACGATCTGGCCGAAGAAGCCTTCGTCGTCCTGCGCGAGGCGCTGCGCAAATCGAAGAAGGTCGCGCTGGGCCAGTTGTCGGTGCGCGGCAGCGAGAAGCTCGTGGCGATCAAGCCGTGCGGCAAGGGACTTCTGCTCGAAACGCTGCGTTATGCAGACGAGGTGCGCAAGGGACAGATGTTCTTCAGCGAGATTGACGAGGCCAAGCCGAAGAAGGAACTGCTCGATCTCGCGACCACGCTGATCGACGACCGCAGCGCACCTTTCGATGCAAGCGAGTTCGAGGATCGCTACATCGATGCGCTGAAGAAACTGATCGACAAGAAGGCGAAGTCGAAGAGCAAGAAAGCGATCATCGAAGACGCGGACGAGCCCGAAACCTCGGGCGGCAACGTCGTCGACCTGATGGCCGCGCTCAAGAAATCGGTCGGCGATAAAGCGCCTGCAAAGTCGCGGGCGAAGACCAAGAAGTCGGCCTGACATGGCACGCGCGAAGAAATCCGCCGATCCGCTCGAAACGTACAACGCCAAGCGCGACTTCAAGAAGACGCCTGAACCTTCCGGCGAGGCGCAAAGCAGCGACAGCGGCAATCTCTTCATCGTGCAGAAGCATGACGCCACACGGCTGCATTGGGATTTGCGGCTGGAAGCGGACGGCGTCCTCAAAAGCTGGGCGGTCACGAAAGGCCCCTCGCCCGATCCCGACATCAAGCGGCTCGCGGTGCGGACGGAGGACCATCCGATGTCCTACGCCGAGTTCGAAGGCACGATCCCCAAGGGCGAATACGGCGGCGGCACGGTGATGCTGTGGGACCGCGGGACCTGGGCGCCGATCGAGGGCAAGAGTGCGAAGGACCTCGAAAAGGGGCATCTGCATTTCACGCTCGAAGGCGAGCGGATGAAGGGCGAGTGGCTGCTCATCCGCCTGAAGAAGAAGCCGGGCGAGAAGCGCGAGAACTGGCTGCTGCGTAAATTGCAGGACGATCACGCGGAAGAGGGCGACGCGCTGGTCGAACGCGAACTGACGAGCGTGCTGACCGGTCGGTCGATGGCGGAGATTGCAGCCGACAAGAAAGGCGAATTCTCGCTCGAGGGGAAGAAGGGCGACGCCTTTCTCGAGCAGATGGAAAAGGCCTCGGACCGGAACGCAAAGAAGGCGAAGTCGCGCAAGCGCGGCTCTGCTCCGCTGCCCAAGTTTCGCAAGCCGCAGCTCGCAACGCTGGTCGACGAAGTGCCGACCGGCAATGGCTGGATGCACGAGATCAAGTTCGACGGCTACCGCGCCGTTCTGGCAGTCAAGGGCGATGACGTGCGCGTCTACACGCGCAGCGGCAAGGACTGGACTGACAAGTTCGAACCGCTTGCCGAAACCCTCGCCGCGCTCGACCTGCCCTCATGCCTGATCGACGGCGAGATCGTCGCAACCGATGCCAAGGGAAATCCCGACTTCTCCACCCTGCAACAGGTGCTGAAGCGCGGACACGGTAGCCAGACGAAGGCGGACCGACTGGAATATCACGCCTTCGACCTGATCGAACTCGATGGCGAAGACCTGGCCGACCTTCCCAATATCGAGCGCAAGGAACGGCTGGAGGCGCTGCTGTCCTCCGCCCAGCCGCCGATCTTCGTCGCCGACCACGTCATCGGCGCGGGCGAGAAGCTTTACGACACGATGTGTGATGCCGGACAGGAAGGGATCATCGCGAAACGCATCGACGCCCCCTACCGCCATTCGCGCAGCAAAAGCTGGGTGAAGGTCAAATGCACCCGGCGGCAGGAATTCGTCATTGTCGGCTGGAAGAAATCTTCGGCCAAGGGACGGCCGTTCTCCTCACTGCTGATGGCGCAACACGAGGATGGCGAACTCGTATACAAGGGGAACGTCGGCACCGGCTTCACCATGGACGACCTCGAAAGCCTTGCATCGAAGATGAACCGGCTGGAGCGCAAGACGCCTCCGGTCGAAACCGACAAGGCGAGCGCTCGCGGCGTGACCTGGCTTACACCCAAGCTGGTGGCCGAAGTCGCCTTCGCCGAGTTCACCGCCGACGGTAACGTGCGGCACGGCAGCTTCCTCGGCCTGCGCGAGGACAAGGACGCCGCGAAGGTAACGCCGGAAAAACCCGCTTCCGCTCCGAAGGAAGGGGGCGAAGGCGTCAAGATTTCCAGCCGCGATCGGGTGGTCTTTCCCGAAAGCGGGCAGACCAAGGGCGAACTTGCCGATTATTACGCCGCGGTGGCTCCGCTCATGCTGCCCTTCGTCGGGCGGCGGCCGGTCAGCCTCGTCCGCTGCCCGCAAGGCCGGTCCCGCAAGTGCTTCTTCCAGAAGCACGACAGCGGCAGCTTCGGCGACAGCGTCCACCACGTCCCCATCAAGGAGAAGGACGGAGGGAGCGAGGATTACCTCTATGTCGAGGATGCGCGCGGCCTGCTCCAGTGCGTACAGATGGGCACGATCGAGTTTCACGGTTGGGGCGCGCGCACGAGCGACGTGGAAGCACCCGACAAGATGATCTTCGACCTCGATCCCGATGAGGGGCTGGACTTCGGCGACGTGAAACAGGCTGCAAGCGACATCAAGGCGCGGCTGTCCGACATCGGCCTCGTCAGCTTCGCCATGCTGTCGGGCGGCAAAGGCGTGCACGTCATCGTGCCGCTGGAAACCGGCCATTCGTGGGAAGCGCACAAGGACTTCGCGCGCCGCTTCGCCGAGGCGCTCAGCCTGGCGGAACCGGACCGCTTCACCGCGACGATGAGCAAGGCGAAGCGCAAGGGGAAGATTTTCATCGACTGGCTGCGCAACCAGCGCGGATCGACCGCCGTCGTGCCCTACTCCGCCCGCGCCCGCACGGGAGCGCCCGTCGCGGTGCCGATCGCGTGGGACGAGCTTAAGAAGATGCAGGACGCCAAGCCCTTCAGCATCGACGACGCGGACAAGCTGCACGAGCGCGCGCAGGACAAGGCGCTATCGGGCTGGGGCTTTGCGGCGCAGACCCTGCCCGACGTCTAGGAGCCGCTCACCCGGCCCGCGACGAGGTCGTCGACCACGCCCGGATCGGCGAGCGTCGAAGTATCGCCCAAACTGTCCGTGTCGTTCTCCGCTATCTTTCTCAGAATGCGCCGCATGATCTTGCCCGAGCGCGTCTTGGGCAGGCCCGGCGCGAATTGCAGCGCATCGGGCGTAGCGATCGGGCCGATCTCGCCGCGGACCCACGTCTTCAGCTGTTGGCGTAGTTCTTCGCTGTCTGCGACGCCCGCTTTCAGCGTCACGAAGGCGTAGATGCCCTGCCCCTTGATGTCGTGCGGCATTCCGACGACCGCGGCTTCGGCGACGTCCTCGTGCGCGACGAGAGCGCTTTCGACTTCCGCCGTGCCCATCCGGTGGCCGGACACATTGATGACGTCGTCCACCCGCCCCGTGATCCAGTAGTAGCCGTCCTCGTCGCGGCGGCAGCCGTCGCCGGTGAAATACTTGCCCGCATAGGTGCTGAAATAAGTCTGGAAGAAGCGCTCGTGATCGCCGTAGACGCTGCGCATCTGGCCGGGCCAGCTTTGCGCGATGACGAGATTGCCGGACGTCGCGCCCTCCAGCACCGCGCCTTCCGCGTCGACCAGCTGCGGCATGACGCCCGGCAGGGGCTTCGTCGCCGAACCCGGCTTGGTATCTACCACGCCCGGCACCGGCGCGATCATCGCGCCGCCGGTTTCGGTCTGCCACCAGGTATCGACGACGGGGCAGCGCCCCTCGCCCACGACATTCGCGTACCAGTTCCACGCTTCGGGATTGATCGGCTCGCCCACCGTGCCGAGCAGTCGCAATTGCGAACGGTCGTGGCGCGTTACCCATTCATCGCCCTCGCGCATGAGCGCACGGATCGCCGTCGGCGCGGTGTAGAAGATCGTGACGCCCAGCCGCTGCGAGGTTTCCCAGAACCGGCCCGGATCGGGATAGTTCGGGACGCCGTCGAACATGACCGTCTTCGCCCCGTTCGCGAGCGGCCCGTAGACGACATAGCTGTGCCCCGTGACCCAACCGACATCGGCGGTGCACCAGAACACGTCGTCCGCGTCCGCACCGAACAGCGTGTCGAAGGTGTAGGTGACCCAAAGCAGATAGCCGCCGGTCGTATGCAGCACGCCCTTGGGCTTGCCGGTCGAGCCGGAGGTGTAAAGGATGAACAGCGGATCTTCCGCGTTCATCCGCTCGGGCTCGCACTCCGCGCCGACTTCGCCGCGCCGCTCGTGCCACCAGACGTCGCGCTCGTCCGTCATCGCGACATCGTCGCCGGTCCGGCGAACCACGATGACGCTTTGAACGTCCGGGCATTTGGCGAGCGCCTTGTCCGCATTCTCCTTCAGCGGAATGCGCTTGCCGCCGCGCCTCCCCCCGTCCGCGGTAATCAGGATCGTGCTTTCGCAGTCGGTGATCCGGTCGGCGAGGCTGTCGGGGGAAAAGCCGCCGAACACCACCGAATGCACCGCGCCGATCCGCGCGCAGGCGAGCATCGCGATCGCCGCTTCGGGGATCATCGGCATGTAGAGCGTCACCCGCGTGCCTTTCTTGCACCCTTCCGCTTTCAGCACGTTGGCGAATCGGCACACCTCTTCGTGCAGCTCGCGGTAGGTGAGCGTGCGCCCCTCGCCCGGCTCGTCGCCTTCGAAGATGATCGCCGTCTGGTCGCCGCGCGTGGCGAGATGTCGGTCGATGCAGTTTGCGGACACGTTCAGCTCGCCATCGGCGAACCAGCTGATCCCGAAATCCGCTTTCTCGAAACTGCTCTCGTTCGCTTTTTCGGGGAGGCGTATCCAGTCGAGCCGCTCTGCTTGCTTCAGCCAATAGGCGTCAGGGTCACGCTCCACCGCTTCGTGACTCTGCGCAAGCTGCTGCGCTTTGGCGGTGTCCGGCATATCGTTATCCTCTCGAAATCGGGCGTTTGCATGCGAGCATAACGAAGGCTCGCCGCGGCGGAAAGGACGATAAAGCCGCGCCGGTCAGCGTATCCGGTAGCGCACTCCCGCCCACAGGGTGCGCGGCACGCCGAGGTCGATGGAGCCTGACTGGTTGCGGGTGACGATCCGCTCGTCCAGCAGGTTCTCGCCCCGAAGCACCAGCGAGAATGCTTCGGTCAGGCCGAACTCGGCGAAGGCGTCGAGCGTCGTCGCGGCGGGCAGGACATCGGTTTCCTGGTCGTCCTCGAACTGCGCGGAAACATGGCGCAGCGTCGCTGCGATCTGCACATCGGCGCTCGGTACATAGGCAAGGCGCGCGCTGCCAGCGAACGTCGGCGTCTGCGGCGGGCGGTTGCCGTCGAGCAGCGCGGAAGCGTCGCTACCCTCGATCTCCGCGTCGGTCCAGGCGATCGAGGCGTCCACCTCCCATGCGCCGAAACGTGCGTCCGCCGCCGCCTCGATCCCGCGCGACCGCACGGCATCGACGTTGCGGCGCTGGCGCAGGTTTTCCTCGAGCGTTACGTTGGCGATGGCATTCTCGACCTGGTTGTCGAAGGCTGTGAGCGATAGGCCGATATTTGCAGATGGGGTCAGGTCGAAGCCGACTTCGTATCCGCGCAGTTGCTCGTTTGCGAGTTCGGCATTCGCCTCCGTGACGACCGGAAACACCACGAAGGGCCGGTAAAGCTCGTTGAGGGTCGGCACGCGCAGACCGCTGTAGGCCGCGGCGCGCAGAGCGAGCACATCGCTCGGCCGGTAAAGGATGCCGCCGCGCAGCGAGGTGTCCCAGCCCGACCGGTCCGCATAGATATCGTCGCGCTCGACCGCGCCGCTCCCGTCCACCGCGCGGTAGAAACCGTCGCGAATGCTCCAGCGGTCGAGCCGTACGCCGCCGGTGAGGATTACGTCGGCGATCGTCCAATCGTGTTCGGCGAACAGGCCCAGATCGCCGTTCGTCCCCCCGGCCCTGCGACGCGAGGTGAGGTTGCCGCTGAACGCGCTGTAGGCCTCTTCGTTGAGCGTACCCGAAGCGCCGCGATAGTCGGCTCCGACACGCAGCACGTGGTTCGGCCCGAGCGGCGGGCGCACTTCGAGCTTTCCGCCGTAGCCGGTCGAAGGGGTCTTGCGCTGGTCGAGCACCGGTACGAAGCGGGTCGAGCTGATGACGATATTGGAGAAGTCGCGCCGCTGGACGTAGCCGAGCGCATCGAACTGCCACGCGCCCTGACCGACCAAGCGCAGGCTCATATCCTCGCCGCTGCTGCTGCTGTCCGCCCCCTCGAAGCGCAGCGTGCGCTCGTCGCGGAACACGAGAGCGCGCGCCTGAAGCTCGGTATTGGCGGCTACCGGCGCTACTCCGCGCAGCGACACGGACCAGCTGTCGTAATTGGATCGTGAGGTCGCGGGTACGCGCTGATCTACCGGCGTGGTGAAGAACCCCGGCCCGCGGTCATAGCGCCCCGACACCGAAGCAAAGCCCGAGCCGAGCTGCGGATTGAGCGAAGCGCCGACTTCCGTCCCGCCGCGATCGTTCGCGAGAACCGAGGCGCTGGCGAACCCGAGCGTTGCTGCGTCCGCGCTCTCCAGTTCGATCGTCCCGGCGACTGCGCCCGAACCGAAAGCGCCCGATCCGCCGCCGCGCGTCACGCGGATCGAAGCGAGCCGCTCCGGCACGAGCGCAGGCAGCGGGATATAGCCGAAGAACGGATCCGCCATCGGCACGCCGTCGAGGAGCACCAGCGCGCGGCTGGTCGCATTGCCGCCGAGCGCGCGCAGCGTGACGCCCTGCGCCGACGGATTGGACGAGCGGCTGTCCGAGCGGCGGAACTGCTGGAAGCCCGCTACGCTTGCCAGCACATCCTCGATCCGGCCGGACGCCGACGAGGTAATTTCCTCGCGGTCGATAACCTGCATAGCGTAAGCGGGCGTTGCGGGCGCATCGGGCAACCCGCGCCCGGTGACGATGATTGTCTCGGCGACGGTCTCTTCTTCGGGCAAGTCTTCTTCGGTGTCCGTCGCCGCGTCCTGCGCGAAAACGGGCTGGGCGAAGCCGGCGAGCGCAGCGGACAGAAGCGGGTAGATGGATCGGCGTAGGGGGAACGTCATGGACGCAGTCCTTTGCATGGCCGCACGCGCAAGACCAGCCTTCGGCCCGCAGACGGCACGAGAAAGGGCGGCACCCGCGAAGGCACCGCCCCTTTCTTGTTCGTCCGAATACGCACCTTTGAAAGCGCGCATCCAAGAGCGATTACTTGAGCTCGACGGTACCGCCGGCTGCTTCGATCTTGCTCTTGATTTCTTCGGCTTCTGCCTTGTTGACACCTTCCTTGAGCGCCTTGGGAGCGCCTTCGACCAGTGCCTTGGCTTCGCCGAGGCCGAGACCGGTGATGCCGCGGACTTCCTTGATCACCTGGATCTTCTTGCCGCCGTCGCCGGTCAGGATGACGTCGAATTCGTCCTTTTCTTCGGCTGCCGGTGCGTCGCCGCCCGCTGCCGGGCCGGCTACTGCAACTGCTGCAGCGGCGCTAACGCCCCACTCTTCTTCGAGAGCCTTGGCCAGTTCGGCCGCTTCGAGGACGGTCAGTTTCGAAAGTTCTTCAACAAGTTTGGCGATGTCTGCCATGATTGATTACTCCAATAAATCGGCAGGGTGCATCTGTGATACAGCCCCTCAGAATTTGATCGCGAAATCGCGAATTAAACCCAATGCCTTGCGTTATGCCGCTTCCTTGGCGCCGTAAGCACCGAAGACGCGGGCCAGCTTGTTCGCCGGTTCGCTGACGACACGTGCGATTTTCGTCGCAGGTGCGTTGACGAGACCGATGAGCGTGCCGCGCAGCTCGTCGAGGCTCGGCATGGAGGCAAGTGCCTTCACTCCGGCTTCGTCGAGCATCTGTCCACCCATCGAACCGCCGACGATTTCGAGCTTGTCGTTCGTCTTGGCGAATTCCACCGCAGCTTTCGCAGCCGCGACCGGGTCTTCGGAATATCCGAGAGCGATCGGGCCGGTCAGAAGGTCGGACAGACCTTCGTACTGGGTGTCTTTCAGGGCGCGCATGGCAAGACGGTTCTTCGCAACCTTGTAGGCCGCACCGGCTTCGCGCATCTTCGTCCTCAGGTCGGTGGACTGTGCCACCGTGAGGCCGAGGTTGCGGGTGACAACCACCACGCCGACCTCGTTGAAGATTGCGTTGAGCTGGGCAACCGCATCGGTTTTCTGCGAACGATCCATGCCTTACTCCTTCTCACAAATGACCGTGCGGGATTGCGCCTGCACGGCCGGCTCACATTTCGCCCCGCCGCTAACCGGCAAGGGCGAAGTCCAACGATGGGGAAAGGAGGTGCGCAAATTGCGCGTGAGGCTGCGGGATGGCAGCCGAAAAATCTCTGTTCCCCGCCTAGGCTGGAAATTAAGACCGGCTATTTCCGGTCACCAACTGTCTCGGACGGACGAACGGCGCACGAAAAAGGCCCGCCGTTCAGTGGCGGGCCTTTAGCGGTTTCATCGTAGCCGTCAAGGACGTTCGGGTCTTCCGATGTCCCTCGGCGCCGACTTACATCCCCGGATCGGTTTCTTCCATCGCGGGATCGGTCATCATCTCGGGGTTTTCGGTAGCCGTCGGGGTCGGCTCGATCTCGGTCTGCAGCATGCCGTCTTCCGCCGGGTTCTCACCCATCATTGTGTCCTCGCCGCCCGGTGTGGTCACAGTGTCGGCTTCAAGATCGGCGGTATCGCTGCCGTCGATCGGTTCGCCGCACGCACCGAGCGCGGTGATCATCGGGGCGAGCGCAATGAAAAGTGTCTTTCGCATAGTATGTCTCCTGACTTCGCTAATGCAATGGACCGCGCTGCCCGTCGTTCCCGTAACGCCGCTTACTCGCCGGCGGTAGGGTCGGCGTAAGCGAGCAGGTCGCCCGGCTGACAATCGAGTTCCCGGCAGATCGCTGCGAGCGTCGAGAAACGGATCGCCTTGGCCTTCCCCGTCTTGAGGATCGACAGGTTGGCCAGCGTCAGCCCCACCCGCTCCGCAAGCTCGGTCAGGGTCATGCGGCGCTCGTGCAGCAGGTCGTCGAGCTTCACCAAAATGCTTCCTCCGTCGTTATCGCCTGGCATCACACAGTCCCTTCCAGATCGGCGCGCAGCGATGTGCCGTGACGGAACACGCGGGCGAGGATGAAGAGGACGATTACCAGCAGAATACCGCTGAAATCGACGTCCGTGTCGATCGAGGCATTGACCTCCTCGAAGACGCGCTGAATGTAGATCGTCAGCGCGGCGGCAGGGATGACGAGCAGCTGAATGCCGAGCATGAGCCAGGCCATCGCGGTCAGGCGGTCGGCGTTTTCCGGTACGAAGGGGTCACCCTCACCTACCGTGTCGACGATGCGACGCATGTGGCGCAGGAAGAAGAAGGCCAGCACCACCACGGCAAGCCCGATCGCCATCACGCCGAGCACCGGCAGCAGCGGGAAGGCGATGTCGGTGCGGCCGGTCTCCTCTCGCATTTCGGCGGTAACCCGGTCCTGCAAAACAACCAGGAGTGGTATACCGACAACCAGGGCAGCGGCGGCGATGCCCATGATTCCCTGCCCGATCAGGATCAGCACGCGGGCGACGGCTAGCAGCGGGTCACTTGGTCTTACGGTCATGAGGCATCTCCCTTTCGCGGTGATTTCAAACGATAAGCGTGATGTCTGTGGCAATTACGCTAGCTGCCTCGACCGGGGGAACGGTAACGACCGCCTGAAGGCTGCCGAAGGTGAGCAGCAAAGCAGCAAATACCGCGGCGAACTGGGAAGAGAATTTAACCATTTATCGATCTCCTTGATATGAGTTATCGAAGAACGATATGGACTTCGCGATGCATATTGTCAATCGATAATATCGGATTACGATAAATCGCGCATCGATAAATGATGTCCTTGGCTTTCAACCACTTTCCGGACGTCATGCCGTTTGACATGGGCAGGCGGGGTTCCTACATGAGCCTCGACCGCCAGCTTCGAGCAGGCCTGATTCAAGCGCGGGAATCGGGCATAGGATGGAAGCGGCGCGCTCCATATTCGCGACGATTTTGTTAGCTGCAGCACACCCCGGCAAGGCGGGGTCGGATCGCTGCGGCTTCTTTGCGTCGCAGGTGATATGGGCGTTTCTCCCCGTGTGAGACACAGGTTTTTACCGCCGCGCGCGCGTCCTCGCCCGCCCGGCTACAACTGAAGAGGCGATACTCCTTCATGGCAACCAAAGCTCCGAAAAAGATGACCCGAATGAACCGTTCGGGTACCGCGAAGAGGCGCATCCGGAAGATTTTCGGCGACATTCACGAAGTCGTCGAAATGCCCAACCTCATCGAAGTGCAGCGCGAAAGCTACGAGCAGTTCCTGCGCTCCGATCCTGCAATCGATTACGTCTCCGGCCTCGAAAAGACGCTGCGCGGCGTATTCCCGATTCGCGACTTCGCCGGAACCGCGGAACTCGACTTCGTTCACTACGAACTCGAGCCGCCCAAGTATGACACGACCGAATGCCGCCAGCGCGGCATCACCTACGCAGCGCCGATGAAGGTGACGCTGCGCCTGATCGTGTTCGAAGTCGATCAGGAAACCGAAACCCGCTCCGTCCTCGATATCAAGGAGCAGGACGTCTACATGGGCGACATGCCGCTCATGACGTCGAACGGCACGTTCATCATCAACGGCACGGAGCGCGTCATCGTATCGCAGATGCACCGCTCGCCCGGTGTGCTGTTCGATCACGACCGCGGCAAGACGCACTCGTCCGGCAAGCTGCTGTTTGCCGCGCGGGTCATCCCTTACCGCGGTAGCTGGCTCGATTTCGAGTTCGACGCCAAAGACATCGTCAACGTCCGCATCGACCGGAAGCGCAAGCTGCCGGTGACCTCGCTGCTGTATGCCCTCGGCCTCGACAGCGAAGACATTCTCCACCACTTCTACGACACCGTCACCTGGGAACGCTCCGGCGGCAAGGGCGGCGATGCGGGCGGCTGGAAGCTGCCGTTCGATGCGGAAGCATGGCGCGGTGTGAAGCCCGCGTTCCCGCTAGTCGATGCCAAGACGGGCGAGGAAGTGTTCCCCGCGAACCAGAAGATCTCGCCCCGCGCCGCCAACAAGGCCGGCAAGGACGGGCTCGAAACCCTGCTGATCCCGACCGAAGAGATTTTCGCGCGCTACGCTGCACGCGACATGATCGACGAGAAGACGGGCCGCATCTACATCGAGGCCGGCGACGAAGTAACGCCCGACCACCTCGAGGCATTGGACAATGCAGGCGTGGACCGGGTCGAACTGCTCGACATCGACGAGATCAACACCGGACCCTGGATCCGCAACACGCTGGCCGCCGACAAGGCCGAAAACCGCGAAGAAGGCCTCGAGGCCATCTACAAGGTGATGCGTCCAGGCGAACCCCCGACCAAGGAAACCGCCGAAGCGCTGTTCGAAGGCCTGTTCTTCGACAGCGAGCGTTACGACCTTTCCGCCGTCGGCCGCGTGAAGCTCAACATGCGTCTCGAACTCGACGCGGAAGACACCGTCACCACGCTGCGCAAGGAAGACATCCTCGCGGTGGTGAAGGAACTCGTCCGCCTGAAGGACGGCAAGGGCGAAGTCGACGACATCGACAACCTCGGCAACCGGCGCGTGCGTTCGGTCGGCGAACTGCTGGAGAACCAGTACCGCGTCGGCCTGCTGCGCATGGAACGTGCGGTCAAGGAGCGCATGTCGAGCGTGGACGTGTCCACGGTCATGCCGAACGACCTCATCAACGCGAAGCCCGCCGTGGCTGCGGTGCGCGAATTCTTCGGCTCCAGCCAGCTTTCGCAGTTCATGGATCAGACCAACCCGCTGTCGGAAGTGACGCACAAGCGCCGCGTGTCCGCCCTCGGGCCGGGCGGCCTGACCCGCGAACGCGCCGGCTTCGAAGTGCGCGACGTTCACCCGACGCACTACGGCCGTATCTGCCCGATCGAGACGCCGGAAGGCCCGAACATCGGCCTGATCAACTCGCTCGCGTCGTTCAGCCGCGTGAACAAGTACGGCTTCATCGAGACCCCCTACCGCAAGATCGTGGACGGCAAGGTTTCGGAAGAGGTCGTGTACCTGTCCGCGATGGAAGAGCAGAAGCACACCGTTGCGCAGGCGTCGGCCGAGCTGACCGAAGACGGCAGCTTCGTCGAGGAGCTCGTCTCCGCCCGTCAGAACGGCGACTACTTCATGGCGCAGCGCGAGCAGATCACGCTGATGGACGTTTCGCCCAAGCAGCTCGTTTCGGTCGCGGCATCGCTTATTCCGTTCCTGGAAAACGATGACGCCAACCGCGCTCTCATGGGATCGAACATGCAGCGCCAGGCCGTGCCGCTCGTAAAGGCGGAAGCGCCCTTCGTCGGTACCGGTATGGAAGAAACGGTTGCCCGCGATTCCGGCGCCGCTATCGCTGCCGGACGCGGCGGGATCGTCGACCAGGTCGACGCAACTCGTATCGTGATCCGTGCGCAGGGCGATGTCGAAGCCGGCCAGTCGGGCGTCGACATCTACACGCTGCAGAAGTTCCAGCGCTCCAACCAGAACACCTGCATCAATCAGCGTCCGCTGGTGAAGGTGGGCGACGTGGTCGAGCAGGGAGACATCATCGCCGACGGTCCTTCGACGGATCTCGGCGAACTGGCGCTCGGCCGCAACAGCCTCGTCGCGTTCATGCCGTGGAACGGATACAACTACGAGGACTCGATCCTCATTTCCGAGCGCATCGTGAAGGACGACGTGTTCACCTCCATCCATATCGACGAGTTCGAAGTGATGGCACGCGACACGAAGCTGGGTCCGGAAGACATCACCCGCGACATTCCGAACGTAGGCGAAGAAACGCTGCGCAACCTCGACGAAGCAGGCATCGTCTACATCGGTGCGGAAGTGCATCCGGGCGACATTTTGGTCGGCAAGATCACGCCGAAGGGCGAAAGCCCGATGACGCCGGAAGAAAAGCTTCTGCGCGCCATCTTCGGCGAAAAGGCGAGCGACGTGCGCGACACCTCCCTGCGACTGCCGCCGGGCGTTGCCGGTACGATCGTCGAAGTCCGGGTCTTCAACCGTCACGGTATCGAGATCGACGACCGTACACGGGCGATCCAGAACGAGGAAATCGAACGCCTGCGCAAGGACAGCCAGGACGAACGTGCGATCCTTAACCGGGCGACGTACAACCGCTTGCACGACATGCTCCTCGGCCAGACCGCTTCTGCAGCGCCCAAGGGCGTCAAGAAGGGTACGGAAGTCACCGACGACCTGCTCGAAGGCATCGAGAAGCACGACTGGTTCAAGTTCGCGGTCGCGGACGATAGCCGTCAGGCGCAGCTCGAAGCGGTGAAGTCGCAGTACGACGAATCCGTGAAGTCGATCGACGAGAAGTTCGAGGACCGGAAGGAAAAGCTCGAGCGCGGCGACGAGCTGGCTCCGGGCGTGCTCAAGATGGTCAAGGTCTTCGTCGCGGTGAAGCGCAAGCTGCAGCCGGGCGACAAGATGGCCGGACGCCACGGCAACAAGGGTGTGATTTCACGCATCCTGCCGCAGGAAGACATGCCGTTCCTCGAGGACGGTACGCCGGTCGACATCGTGCTCAACCCGCTTGGCGTTCCCAGCCGCATGAACGTGGGTCAGATCTTCGAAACCCACCTCGGCATGGCGGCGCGCGGTCTCGGCCAGCAGGTCACCAAGGCGCTGGAGGAATGGCGCGAAGCCAATCCCGATGCGCAGGCGGCGAGCCCGCCCGATGCCGTCAAGGAACGGCTGAAGGACGTCTACGGCGAGGACTACCACGAGGATATCGATGGCCGCTCGAACGAGGAAATCGTCGAGCTTGCCGGCAACCTCACCAACGGCGTTCCGATGGGTACGCCGGTGTTCGACGGCGCGCGCGAAGGCGATGTCACCACCATGCTGGAACAGGCCGGTCTGCCCGGCTCCGGCCAGGTGACGCTGTTCGACGGGCGCACCGGCGAGGCGTTCGACCGCAAGGTGACGGTGGGCTATATCTACATGCTCAAGCTGCATCACCTCGTGGACGACAAGATCCACGCACGCTCCATCGGTCCCTACAGCCTCGTCACCCAGCAGCCGCTGGGCGGTAAGGCGCAGTTCGGCGGCCAGCGCTTCGGCGAGATGGAAGTGTGGGCGCTGCAAGCCTACGGCGCGGCCTACACGCTGCAGGAAATCCTCACCGTGAAGTCCGACGATGTCGTCGGCCGGACCAAGGTCTACGAAGCGATCGTCAAGGGCGACGACACCTTCGAGGCCGGCATTCCGGAAAGCTTCAACGTGCTGGTGAAGGAAATGCGCAGCCTTGGCCTCAATGTCGAACTCAAGAATTTGAGCGACGATGATGAGGACGACGACGGCGCCTTCCAGATCGCGGCCGAATAACGGGTGGGGCGGCCCGCGGGTCGCCCTTTCCAGCCCACCCGAACGATTTCACCCTTCAGGGATGACAACATGAACGAACTGACCAAATTCACCAACCAGCTCGCAAAGCCGGAAACCTTCGACCAGATCCAGATCGGCATTGCTTCGCCGGAACGGATCCGCTCGTGGTCTTTCGGCGAGATCAAGAAGCCGGAAACGATCAACTACCGTACGTTCAAGCCCGAGCGTGACGGCCTGTTCTGCGCGCGCATCTTCGGTCCGGTGAAGGACTACGAGTGTCTGTGCGGCAAGTACAAGCGCATGAAGTACAAGGGCGTCGTGTGCGAAAAGTGCGGCGTCGAAGTCACCGTGACGAAGGTCCGCCGCGAGCGCATGGGCCACATCGAACTGGCCGCGCCGGTCGCGCACATCTGGTTCCTGAAGTCGCTGCCGAGCCGCATCGGCCTCTTGCTCGACATGCAGCTGAAGCAGCTCGAGCGCGTGCTCTACTTCGAAGCCTACATCGTGACCGAGCCGGGCCTTACGGCGCTCGAAAAGAACCAGCTTCTGACTGAAGACGAGCTGCTGGAAGCGCAGGACGAGTACGGCGAAGACGCGTTCTCCGCCGATATCGGTGCGTCCGCGGTCAAGACCATGCTAATGGATCTCGACCTCGAGCAGGAACGCGACGATCTGATGGAAGAGCTGGCGACGACCAAGTCGAAGCTGAAGCCCGCCAAGATCATCAAGCGTCTGAAGGTCGTGGAAAGCTTCATCGATTCCGGCAACCGCCCGGAATGGATGATCCTCGAAGTCGTGCCGGTCATCCCGCCCGAACTGCGCCCGCTGGTGCCGCTCGACGGTGGCCGCTTCGCGACCTCGGACCTCAACGATCTCTATCGCCGGGTCATCAACCGCAACAACCGCTTGAAGCGCCTTATCGAGCTGCGCGCGCCGGACATCATCGTCCGCAACGAAAAGCGCATGCTTCAGGAATCGGTCGATGCATTGTTCGACAACGGCCGCCGCGGGCGTGTCATCACCGGCGCAAGCAAGCGTCCGCTGAAGTCGCTCAGCGACATGCTCAAGGGCAAGCAGGGCCGCTTCCGGCAGAACCTGCTCGGCAAGCGCGTCGACTATTCGGGCCGCTCGGTCATCGTGACCGGCCCTGAGCTCAAGCTGCACCAGTGCGGCCTGCCGAAGAAGATGGCACTCGAGCTGTTCAAGCCGTTCATCTACGCCCGCCTCGATGCGAAGGGTCTCTCGATGACCCTGAAGCAGGCGAAAAAGTGGGTTGAGAAGGAGCGCAAGGAAGTCTGGGACATCCTCGATGAGGTGATCCGCGAGCACCCGGTTCTGCTGAACCGTGCGCCCACGCTTCACCGCCTCGGCATCCAGGCGTTCGAACCCGTCCTGATCGAGGGCAAGGCGATCCAGCTCCACCCGCTCGTCTGCTCGGCCTTCAACGCCGACTTCGACGGCGACCAGATGGCCGTCCACGTGCCGCTTTCGCTGGAAGCCCAGCTCGAAGCGCGCGTGCTGATGATGTCGACCAACAACATCCTCTCGCCCGCCAACGGCAAGCCGATCATCGTGCCCTCGCAGGACATGGTCCTGGGTCTCTACTATCTGTCGATGGAACGGCAGGAAAAGCACCCCGAGTATGTCGACGGCGACGACGGTGAAGAGCACGAGAAGCTGAAGACCTTCGCCGACATGGCCGAAGTTCACCAGGCGCTCGAAACGAAGAGCGTATCGCTCCACACCCGGATCATGGCCCGCGTCCCGCAGGCCGATGAAGACGGCAAGGTGGCGATGAAGCGCTTCGTCACGACGCCGGGCCGGATGCTGATCGGCGAATGCCTGCCCAAGAACCACAAGGTTCCCTTCGACATCGTCAACCGCCTTCTCACGAAGAAGGACATCGGTGACGTGATCGACGAAGTGTATCGTCACACCGGTCAGAAGGACACGGTGCTGTTCGCCGACGCCATCATGGTGCTGGGCTTCCGCAACGCGTTCAAGGCCGGCATTTCGTTCGGTAAGGACGACATGATCATCCCTGACAGCAAGGACGGGATGGTCGAGGAAACCAAGTCGCTGGTCGCTGATTACGAGCAGCAGTACCAGGACGGCCTCATCACGCAGCAAGAGAAGTACAACAAGGTGATCGACGCCTGGAGCCGCTGCGGCGACCAGGTTGCGGACGCCATGATGGACGAGATCAAGTCGCGCCCGATCGACAAGGAAGGGCTCGAGGCGGAGATCAACTCGATCTACATGATGAGCCACTCCGGTGCGCGTGGTTCGCCAGCGCAGATGAAGCAGCTTGCCGGGATGCGCGGCCTGATGGCCAAGCCTTCGGGCGAGATTATCGAAACGCCAATCATCTCGAACTTCAAGGAAGGTCTGACCGTTCTTGAATACTTCAACTCGACCCACGGCGCCCGTAAGGGTCTTGCCGACACGGCGCTCAAGACGGCGAACTCGGGCTACCTGACCCGCCGCCTCGTAGACGTGTCGCAGGACTGCGTCATCGTGGAAGAGGACTGCAAGACCGACAACGCGCTCGACATGCGTGCCATCGTGCAGGGCGGCAGCGTGATCGCCTCGCTCGGCGAGCGCATCCTTGGCCGGACGCTGGCCGAAGACATCGTTAACGCGGCGACCGGCGAGGTCATCGTGAAGGCAGGCACCCTCATCGATGAGCCCATGGTGAAGGATATCGAGGCTGCGGAAACGCAAGTCGCGAAGATCCGTTCGCCGCTGGTCTGCGAAGCCGATCAGGGCGTGTGCGGCAAGTGCTACGGCCGTGACCTCGCTCGCGGTACGCCGGTGAACATCGGCGAAGCCGTCGGCGTCATCGCGGCGCAGTCGATCGGTGAGCCGGGTACGCAGCTGACGATGCGGACGTTCCACATCGGCGGTGCGGCACAGCTGAACGAGACGAGCCACCTCGAATCCATCTCGGACGGTAAGGTCGTTTACCGCGACATGCCGACCATCGTAGACAAGAAGGGCCGCATCCTGTCGCTCGCCCGAAACGGCGAACTCGCGGTCATCGACGCCGAAGGGCGCGAGCGCGAGATCCACAAGGTGCCTTACGGTACGGTGCTGATGCACAAGGACGGCGAGCAGGTTAAGGACGGCGACCGGCTGGCGGAATGGGATCCGTTCTCGCTACCGATCATCACCGAAACCGCCGGTGTCGTGAAGTATCAGGACCTGATCGAAGGCAAGACGCTGGAAGAGCGCGTGGACGAGGCCACCGGCATCGCCCAGCGCGTCGTGACCGAGAACCGGGCGACCGGCCGTGCGAAGAAGGACGATCTTCGTCCGCGCATGACCCTGCTCGGCGAAAGGGAGACCGACGAAGATACCGAAGCGCAGCGCTATCTGCTCGCTCCGGGAACGACGCTCTCGGTCGATGACGGCCAGTCGGTCGAGGCAGGCGACATTCTCGCCCGTGCCAGCCGCGAAGCGGCCAAGACCCGCGACATCACCGGCGGTCTGCCGCGTGTTGCGGAGCTGTTCGAAGCGCGTAAGCCTAAGGATAATGCGATCATCGCCAAGATTTCGGGCAAGATCGAATTTGTCCGCGAGTACAAGGCCAAGCGCAAGATCGCGATCGTGCCGGAGGAAGGCGAACCCGTCGAGTACCTGATCCCCAAGACCAAGGTGATCGACGTTCAGGAAGGCGACTTCGTGAAAAAGGGCGACACGCTGATTTCCGGCTCGCCCGACCCGCACGATATCTTGGAAGTACTTGGTATCGAGCCGCTGGCGGAATATCTCGTCAACGAAATCCAGGAAGTCTACCGTTTACAGGGCGTTAAGATCAACGACAAGCACATCGAGGTGATCGTTCGCCAGATGCTGCAGAAGGTCGAGATCACCGATGGCGGCGATACCACGCTGCTGCCGGGCGAACAGGTCGATCTGGAAGAGATGAACGCAGTCAATGCGAAGCTGACGAAGAGCAAGAAGCCGGCAGAAGGCAAGCCCGTGCTGCTCGGCATCACGAAGGCTTCGCTGCAAACCCGCAGCTTCATCTCCGCCGCTTCGTTCCAAGAAACTACGCGCGTGCTGACGCAGGCCGCGGTCGAAGGGAAGAAGGACACGCTGATCGGTCTGAAGGAGAACGTGATCGTAGGCCGCCTCATCCCTGCCGGTACCGGTGCGGGCATGAACCGGATGCGCGTCACTGCCTCCAGCCGCGACGCTGCCCTGAAGGCGCAGTGGAAGAAGCAGCAGGATGCGCTGGCCGCTGCCGAGGAAGCCAAGGAAGAGGCGAAGGCCGAAGCCGCGGCAGAAACGGAAGAGCCGGTCGACACCGTGGCCGACGAAGATGCGATGCGCGCCGCAATGGCGGGCAATGCGCCGGCCGCAGCCGAGACGGACGCCAGCGAAGACTGAGCCTTACCGCTGGTTGCTGAACTGAAAGACCCCGCCGGAGGAAACTTCGGCGGGGTTTTTCGCGCCCGCTCCGCCTTGCCGCAGAGAGCGCTCGTCCAAGCGCCCTTGGCTCCGGTGGAATTAGCCACGCGCCATGAGCGCCACCATTTCCCGGGACCGTTTCACTGCGGTGAAACATTAAGAATTCTTAGGAATGATCGGTTAGCTTGCCGAAAGCTTATACCGCACGGGAATTGTCGAACGCGATGGCGCGAGCGTTGTCCATAGAGGAATCGATCAAGCGGGAGCTGCTCGTCCGGCGGCTCGACGCCGTGATGCGTGCCGCGCCGCTCGGGCTGTTCGCCTCGCTCGTATCCGTGCTGGTGCTCGCCGCTTCGCTCGTGAACGTCGTAAATGCGTTCTTCATACTCGGTTGGACGCTGGTGAGCGCCGCCTCGATCTTTCACCGTGCCTGGCTGCTGCGCGACATCAGCCTCGGCCAGACCCCGCTTCCCGATCTCGAACGCCTGTGGAAGCGGGTCAACCGCGCGATGCACGCCAGCAGCGCGGGCTGGGCGATCAGCCTGGTCGTCGCGGCGAGCGTTTCCAGCGGACTGGCGCTGACGCTGGTGGTGGCCGTCGGAACGGGCATCTTCGTGTCCGCCCTGCTTATGTGCCGCCACGCACCGGCAGCAGCGCAGGTCCACGTCACGCTGCTGTGCATCGGTTTTCTCGTGGCGGGCTGGATCGTCGCCGGCGAGACGTCGCTGATCTTCAGCCTACTGATCCTTGCATACGCCTTCACGCTTCTCAGATCGATCAGCATTCAGGAGCGGACCTTCGTCGCGAGCGTGCGCCACGAGGTCGAACGCGCGGAAAGCGCCTCGACCGTCCGGATGCTGCTTAATGATTATGAGGAGCATTCCTCAGACTGGCTGTGGACGGTCGACAAGGCGGGCAAGCTTCTCGACGTTTCGCGGCGCTTCGGACAGGCCGCTGCGCGGGTGCCGGCAAACCTCGAAGGCCAATCGTTCCTAGAACTGTTCGAACAGGGCAGCGCGCGCAGCCGCCTCGCCGAACACCTGAACGCGCTCGAAGCTTTTCGAGAACTCGTCGTCCCGATCAAGGCGGCGGGCGAAACGCGGTACTGGGAACTGTCCGCGCGGCCGCGGGAAAACGGCATGATGAGCGGCGTGGCCCGCGATGTCACGGATACGCAGCTTGCCGAACAGCGCGTCAGCCAGATGGCGCATTTCGACGGCCTGACCGGCCTTGCCAATCGCTACCTGTTCAACGAGCGGCTGCGCAGCGCGCTCGATCGCGCCTGGTGCGAGAAGCGCAACGTCGTACTGTTCTATCTCGACCTCGACGATTTCAAGGGCATCAACGACACCAAAGGCCACGTCGTGGGCGATCTGCTGCTGTGCGAAGTCGGCGCCCGGCTGCAGCTCGAGGTCAGGCCGGACGACCTCGTCGCGCGCCTCGGCGGAGACGAATTTGCCATCCTGATCGAGACGAGCGCTGGCGATGCCACACTCATGGAACGCGCGCACCGTTTCCTGACCGTCATGCGTGCGCCGTTCGAGATCGATGGGATCATCTACCGCATCTCGACCAGTGTCGGGGTCGCACGCTGCGCGGATGCGGACTGCAACGCGCTCGAACTGCTGCGGCAGGCCGATCTCGCGCTCTATGCAGCCAAGGCGAAAGGCCGCGACCAGTTTGCGCTGTTCGACCCCTCGCTCGACGATGCGAGCCGCGATCGCCGCATCATCGAACAACAACTGCGGGAGGCGATAGTGCGCGAGGAGCTGGTCATGCATTACCAGCCGGTCGTCTCGCTCGCGACTGGCGCGCTGACCGGCTACGAGGCGCTGGTTCGCTGGAAGCATCCGGAGCGCGGATTGCTGCACCCCAACGCTTTTCTCGACGTTGCCGAGACGAGCGGGCTCATCGTGCCGCTGGGCGAGTGGATCACGCACTGCGCGATGATGGATGCGGCACGTTGGCCCGATAACCTGCGCGTCGCGATCAACCTCTCGCCGACGCAGGTCAAAAGCCCCCGGCTCGCGAGTGCCGTCAGCGAAGCGATCGAAGACAGCGGTATCGACCCGGCGCGCGTCGATTTCGAGATCACCGAGCACGTCATACTCGACGGCAGCGAAGCCAACCAGCAGACGCTCATCAAGCTTCGGGAAATGGGCACATCGATTTCGCTCGACGATTTCGGAACGGGCTATTCCTCGCTTAGCTACCTCAGGAAATTCCCCTTCGACCGGATCAAGATCGACCGCGATTTCGTGACTGAGGTGGCCGAAAGCCGCAGCAGCCAGGCGATCGTCACGACTATCACCCGGCTTGCCGATGCGCTCGGCATGACGACCATCGCGGAAGGGGTGGAACGTCCCGAACAGCTCGAACTGCTTCGGCGGCTCGGCTGTACGGAAGCGCAGGGGTTCCTCATCTGCGAGCCGCTGCCCGCCGGCCGGCTTTCAGGCGCAGCGCTCGATACGAGCGGGCTCGGCGAACCCGAAGAGGGCATTCTCGACTACCGGCGCAAGCGCGACGAAGCTCGCGGACGGACTTCCGATAGCGACCTGCGCGCCTGAACTGCCCTTCCCTATCGCCAAAACGCAGGCGCGCCGCTAAACGCCGCGCATGTCTGATACCCCTCGTACCGTAACCCGTTTCGCTCCCTCGCCGACCGGCCGCCTGCACGTCGGCAATATCCGCACGGCCCTGCACAATTTCCTGAAAGCGCGGCAGCAGGGCGGCACGTTTTTGCTGCGGATCGACGATACGGATGCGGAGCGTTCGAAAGAGGAATATGTCGAAGCCATTCGCAGCGATCTTGCTTGGCTCGGCATGGGGCCCGATGGCGAGGAACGTCAGTCGCAGCGCCTCGAAACTTACGAAGCTGGTTTTGCGAAGCTCAAGACGAGCGGGCGCGTATATCCGGCCTACGAAACTGCACAGGAACTGGACCTCAAGCGCAAGATTCTGCTCGGCCGCGGCAAGCCACCGATCTACGACCGGGCAGCCCTCGCGCTGACGGACGAGCAGCGCGCCGAGAAGGAAGCCGCCGGGATCGCGCCGCATTGGCGCTTCAAGCTTGACCACGATACCCCCATCAGCTGGGAGGACGGGGTGCGCGGGCCGCAGTCGTTCGATCCGGCGCAGCTATCCGATCCGGTAATCCGCCGCGCGGACGGCTCGTGGCTCTACATGCTGCCGAGCGCGCTCGACGATATCGCGATGGGCGTAACCGACGTAATCCGCGGCGAGGATCATGTGTCCAACACCGCGATGCAGATCCAGATGTTCGAAGCGATGGGCGCGGCGCAGCCCGCTTTCGCGCACACCGCGCTGCTGGTCGGCAAGGAGGGCAAGCTGTCGAAGCGGCTCGGTTCGCTCGGCTGCGATGCATTCCGCGAGGCCGATATCGAGCCGATGGCGATAAACGCCTTGCTCGCACGGCTTGGCACCTCGCGGCCGGTCGAGCCGATCGCCGACATGAACACGCTCGTGGAAGGCTTCGACCTCGCAACTTTCAGCCGTGCTCCGGCGAAATTCGACGATGAAGAACTGACGCGCCTCAATGCCGCGCTGGTCCACGCGATGGACTACGCCGAGGCAGCACAGCGCCTGCCCGAAGGGATGGACGAAGCCGCGTGGCACGCCGTCCGGCCCAACCTTAGCAAGGTAAGCGAGGCGCAGGACTGGTGGCGCATCGTCACCGGCCCGATCGAGCTTCCGCAGTTTTCGGTAGAGGACCAGTCCTTCCTCGCCCTCGCTGCCGATACCCTGTCATGGGACAGCGAAGACCCGTGGCATGAGCTGACCGGCGCGCTGAAGGAACAGACAGAGCGCAAGGGCAAGGCGCTGTTCCTGCCACTGCGCCTTGCGCTCACCGGACAGGGCTCTGGCCCCGACATGCGCGAATTGCTGCCCGTCATTGGGGAAGAAAAGGCGCGCTCGCGGCTGCAGCGCGCCGCCGGCGGCTAGGCTATTCGCCGGCCGCCACGGCCCTTTCCTTCGCCCGCCGGTTCCGCTGAACCATGTTGAGCAGTTCGACCCCGACCGAGAAGCCCATCGCCGCGTAAATATACCCCTTGGGCACATGGAAGCCGAGGCCGTCCGCGATCAGCACCAGGCCGATCATCACGAGGAACGCCAGCGCCAGCATCACCAGCGTCGGGTTCTTCTCGATAAAGCGGGCCAGCGGGTCGGCGGCGACCATCATCACGCCCACGGTGATGACGACGGCGGTGACCATGATCGGAATCTCGTCGGTCATGCCGACTGCGGTCAGGATGGAATCGACCGAGAAGACGAGGTCGATGGCGATGATCTGCGCGATGACTGCACCGAAGCTCGCCTTGGCGGCGTCCGCCATGCTCGGCGTCTTGTCCATGATGTCGCCCGAATTGTCTTCCGGTTCCATCGAATGGTGGATTTCCTTCGTCGCCTTCCACAGCAGGAACAGCCCGCCTGCGAGAAGGATCAGGTCGCGGCCTGAAAAGGCGGTTTCGAAGCTGGCTTTGTTCGTGCCCTCGACCGGCGGACCGGTAATGCCGAGATCGAACAGCGGCTCCTGCAGCGTCACGATCCAGCCGATCAGCATAAGAAGGCCGATGCGCATAATCAGCGCCAGCGACAGGCCGATGCGCCGCGCCTTCGACTGCTGATGCTCGGGCAGCTTGTTCGACAGGATCGCGATGAAGATGAGATTATCGACGCCGAGAACGACTTCCAGCGCGATGAGGGTCAAAAGCGCGAGCCAAGCGGCAGGATCGCTCAGAAGGGCAATGATATCCATGCGCATCGTTTGTCCGTACGCAGACAAAAATACAAGAGTCCGCGGTGCTGATGAGCGAAACGATTTTCGCCTGAGGACTTAACTATGTTGGCCGTGGCGCAATTCATTTTACCAATAAGACGATACGATCTAATGTAGCGGTGAGGGAAGCTGTCTTGAGCAGGGGTCAATTAAGAGCGATGGCAAATGCCCCACTGATCAGCAGGTTGACCGAGTTCGACGTCGTCCGGCTCGTCGAAGGCAAAGCAAGCCAGAGGCTCGCGCAGGTCGTGTTCGGCCTCACCTGCGCCGTGGCGATGATCCTGCTGCGCAGTCTGATCGATATCGTTGCGCCCACGTCAGGTCCATTTGCCTTCGTTTACCCCACGGTGCTGCTCGCGACATTGTTCGGGCGCTGGCTGTCAGGCCTCGTCGCCTATCTCATCTGTTTCTTCTGGGCGTGGTATTTCGTGCTGCCGACCGCGAATTCGCTGCATTTCGAGGACCCAAGCGATCCGGCGCGCGTCGTGCTCAATTCCACCGCCGCTCTCATCGTCCTCATCTTCGCCGAGATGTTCCGCTATTCGGGCTGCGTCTACGCGCGGGAGCGCGACGAAGAGATCGAACGCCGCCAGATGCTGCTGAGCGAACTCGACCACCGGACGAAGAACAACTTCGCGTTGTCGGTCAGCCTGCTCGAACTGCAGCAGCGCGGGCTCGAAAACGAGGAAAGCAAGGCGGTCCTCACCCAGGCGATCGGCCGGCTGCATTCCTTCGCCAGCGCCTATACCAATCTCAGCGACAGTCACGGCAAAGGCGCTGCGGTCGAGATGGACAGCTATCTGCGCGACGTGGTCGAGCGGTTTCGCAAGGCAGCGCTCGACGATACGATCAAGGTCATGGTACAGGTCGATCCCGTCGAGATGGACCGCGAAACGGCAGTGGCGATCGGCCTGTTCACCAACGAGGCGCTCACGAACTGCGCGAAATACGCTTTCGCCGATGGTGAAGGCGGACGGATCGACGTGGCTCTGAGCCAGCGACCCGAAGGATGGTCGCTCGTCGTCAGCGACACCGGACGCCCGAGCGAAGCCGCGCTGGCGCAGGCGCAATCCACCGGGCTCGGTACACGGCTGTTCGAAGCGTTCGCGCGCCAGGCCGGAGCGAGCTTCGATATTGATCTGACCCCGCAGGGTTGCCGCGTCAGCCTGACGCAGCAACAGGCAGAACCCGCCGCCTAGCCCGGTTCGAGCGCCCGCTGTGCGTCGTATTCGTCGAGTTCGTTACCCGTCAGCGTGACGACGTGCAGCAGGTTGGTCGCGCCGGGTGTGCCGAACGGGACCCCTGCCAGCGCGATGAGCTTGTTGCCAGCTTCGCCAAACCCGTGACGAAGCGCCATGCGCTTGCCCTTGGCGATCATCTCCTCGAAGCTGCCGATGTCCTTGGTGGCGACCGGATGCGCGCCCCACAGCAGCGCCACGCGCCGCGCCGTGCGCTGCGAGGGAGTGAGCACCAGCATTGGCACCGAAGGCCGCTCGCGCGCCACGCGCCGCGCGGTAGAGCCGGAGCCGGTGAAAACGGTAATCGCGCGGATGTCGACCGTGTCGGCGATGGTCATGCAGGCATGGCTGAGCGCGTCGGCGGTCGTCCGGTCGGGCGGCGTGTCGAGCAGCCGCACGCGTTCCAGATAGGCGTCATCCCGCTCCACCTGAACCGCGATCCGGTCCATGATCGTGACCGCTTCCTCCGGCCATTCGCCTGCCGCGGTCTCGGCCGACAGCATCACGCAGTCCGCCCCGTCGTAGACCGCGTTCGCCACGTCGGAGACTTCGGCGCGGGTCGGCGCAGGGCTTTCGATCATGCTTTCGAGCATTTGCGTGGCGACGATCACCGGCTTGCCCGCGTTGCGGGTGGCATTCACGATCTTCTTCTGCAGCGGCGGCACTTCTTCGGGATTGAGTTCCACGCCGAGGTCGCCGCGCGCCACCATGACGCCGTCCGACAGTTCGATGATCTCGTCGAGCCGGCGAACCGCCATCGGCTTCTCGATCTTGGCGCACAAAGCGCCGTACCCGCCCATCAGCTTGCGGGCTTCGGCAAGGTCTTCGGGCCGCTGCACGAAGCTGAGGCCGATCCAGTCCGCATCGTGCTTCACCGCGAAGGCAAGGTCCCGGCGGTCCTTTTCGGTCAATGCGGGAATCGGCACTTCGGCATCGGGCACGTTGACGCCCTTGCGGTCGGAGATGACCCCGCCGACTTCCGCCGAGCACAGGATTTCGTCGTCGTCGGCGCGGATCACCTTCAGGCGGATCTTGCCGTCGTTGATAAGCAGGCGTTGCCCCTTCTCCAGCAGTCCGAAAAGCTCGGGATGCGGAAGCTGGACGCGAGTCTCGTCGCCGGGCTCGTCGCGCCGGTCGAGCGTGAAATGCCCCGAATGGCGGATGACCGCCTTTCCGTCCTTGAATGTGCCGACGCGCAGCTTCGGTCCCTGCAGGTCGCACAGGATCGCGATGGGGTGGTTCACCTCACGTTCGAGCGCACGGATATTACCAATCGTTTCGGCATGTGTGGCGTGGTCGCCGTGGCTCATGTTGACGCGGAAGGCATCCACGCCCGCCTTGAACAGCCGCCTGAGCATTTCGGGCGAGCGGCTCGCCGGGCCGATCGTCGCCAGGATCTTGATCTTGCGGCCGCGGGGATCGAGGTCGGGCTTGCGGTCGTTCTCGGTCTGCATATCGGGGTTTTGCATGGCGCAGTCCTATGGCAGACGCGCATTCCAACACAAGTTATATAGAAAGCGGGAAGCAAGCGATGGATACGAATTCTGCAGACGAACTGGACCGGCTGGACGATGCTGTCGCAGCGGAAGCCTTCCGGCGGCTGGTGCGCCATCTGCGGCACCGACACGATGCACAGAACATCGACCTGATGGGTCTGTCGGGCTTCTGCCGCAATTGCCTCGCCGACTGGATCCGCGATGCGGGCTACGAGGGGGACAAGGTCGAAGCGCGCGAACTCATCCACGGCATGCCGGCAGACGAATGGAAAGCGACGCGGCAGACACCCGCGACCCAAGAGCAGCTCGACCGGATGCAAGCGAGCGTCGCGAAAAACGCTTGAGGATAATTGCGCGCTCCGGTTCACGGCTCCCGATTGGCTGGCTATCGAGGCGCCAACCGATTCTCACATCCAATCCGGAGACTACCCCATGGCCGAAGCCACCGACGACCGCCTGCGCCTTCTGATCGAGCGGATCGAGCGCCTCGAGGAAGAAAAGAAAGGCATCGCCGACGACATTCGCGACGTCTACGCCGAAGCGAAAGCGGTTGGCTACGATCCCAAGATCATGCGGCAGGTGGTGCGCCTTCGCAAAATGAAGCCCGACGACCGCAGCGAGATGGAAACGATTCTCGATACCTACAAAGCGGCACTCGGCCTCGGCTGATATAGCCGCGCTGCCATAGCCGGGCGGGCGCGTTCGTGCGCCGGGATGCGGAACGCGCCCCGCCCCACCTTCGTTGAATGGTTAACGAGCCAATCAGCGAAGGAAGACCCCATGAGCAGCGACAATGACACCCTCGACAAGCACGAGAACGCCGACTTCATCGAGCCGATCTCCGAAGAACCGCGGATGCCGGGCCACGAAAGCAAGATGGAGCGCAAGCCCAAGTGGCAGCCGCGCTATCTCGGTTCCGGTCGGCTCAAGGACAAGGTTGCGATAATCACCGGCGCGGACAGCGGCATCGGCCGCGCGACCGCCGTGCTGTTCGCACGTGAAGGTGCGAAGGTCGCGATCTCCTACCTCTGCGAACACGACGACGCTGCAAAAACGAAGGAACTGTGCGAGGCGGAAGGTGCGGAAGCCTTCACGCTCGCCGGCGACCTCGGCAAGAAGGAAGAAGCGGACAAGCTAGTAGCCAAGACGATCGAGATCTTCGGCCGGATCGACACACTCATCCAGATCGCGGGCGAGCAGCACCCCGATTACGATGTCGAGGACATAACGGCGGAGCAATTGCAGCGCACCTTCCAGTCGAACATCTTCTCCATGTTCTACATGGTTCAGGCCGCCCGCCCCCATCTGAAAAAGGGCGCGACCATCGTGAATTGCACGAGCGTGACGATGTACAAGGGCGCACCGATCCTGCTCGACTACAGTTCGACCAAGGGCGCGATCACCGCTTTCACTCGGTCGCTCTCGGGCAATCTCGTCGAGGACGGCATCCGCGTGAACGCGGTCGCGCCAGGACCGATCTGGACCCCGCTCAACCCCTTCGGCGGCCAGCCGGAAGAGGAGATGGACGACTTCGGCGAAAGCACGCCCATGGGCCGTGCGGGCGAGCCGAACGAAGTTGCGCCCGCCTTCCTGTTCTTGGCCTGCGAGGACTCCTCCTATATGTCGGGACAGGTTCTTCATCCCAACGGAGGAATAATCGTCAATGGCTAGTCCGTGGAGTAACGCAAAAGGCGGCATGATCGTCACCACCACCACCTCGCTCGAAGGGAGGCCGGTGAAGCAGTATCTCGGCGTCGTGACGGGCGAGGTCATTGTCGGCGCGAACCTGTTCCGCGACATCTTCGCCTCCATCACCGACCTCGTCGGCGGGCGCAGCGGGAAGTACGAGGAAGTGCTTTCCCGCGCCCGCAAGGAAGCGATCGCAGAAATGCAGGCGGAGGCCACCTCGCTCGGCGGCAATGCCGTGATCGGCGTCGATATCGACTACGAAGTGCTCGGCCAGAACGGCTCGATGCTCATGGTGTCGGTCAGCGGAACCGCCGTCAGCGTCTAGGGCGCCGGTCTAGGTCGCCGCTTCCCCGATACTCAGCACCAGTGCGACAGCGAGACCGTTATGCAGGGCGTGGGTCAGGATGCTGGCCCACAGCCCGTAATGCACGCGCACGTAGCCGAAGATCGAGCCGGCCACGAACTGCGGCACTACGAAGGGCAGCAGGTAGGCGAGCGAGCCTTCGGTGTAATTCCACAGGTGCACCAGCGCGAATGCCAGGGTGCTGAGCCAGAAAAGCAGCGGGAACAGGCGTTTGAACCACCCCATAGCGGGCGCCTTGCGAAAATAGTACAGCGCGCCGACGATCAGGGCGAGCATCACGGCTAGCGCGATATAGGACGCCGCGCCGGTCTCGGTCCCGGTTGCCCTCGCAACGTAGCTCAGCACCGCTCCCGTAAGGAGGAAGACCGCCCAGGCGAGGATGTGTCCCGGCCTTCCCGACAGCCAGCCGCGGAAGCCGGTTTCCTCGACGATCGGCGCGACGATCACCACCGCCGCGATGATTTCCGGCCCCCAGCTTAGGCCGGACAGCGCATTCTCCGGCAAATCGATGCCGATCATCACGATGAGGCCCGCAATGCTGAGCAATATGCCCATCAGCACCACGTCGAGTGCCCACATCCGCGCGATACCGAGCACGCTCCCGCCGCTCACCGTGTGCGCCGCATCGGGCAGCACGGGGCGGCGAACGAAATCGAGGTAGCGTCGCCACTCGCCGAACATCGTGTCGGCAGCGACTGCGCGGGTCTTCAGCGGCGCATCTTCGCGCTCTGAAAGGCTTGAGGTTTCGGTCATCATGGGGCTATGCGCTCGCCTAGTTAATAAAAACCAGACTGGTGTAGAAAACCCATGGCCGGCCATTCCAAATTCAAGAACATCATGCATCGCAAGGGCGCTCAGGACAAGAAGCGTTCCAACCTCTTTTCCAAGCTGAGCCGCGAAATCACCGTAGCGGCGAAGATGGGCATGCCCGATCCCGACATGAACCCGCGGCTGCGGCTGGCAGTCAATGCGGCCAAGGCCCAGTCGATGCCGAAGGACAACATCCAGCGCGCGATCGACAAGGCGAGCGGCGGCGACGACGAGAACTACGAAGAAGTGCGCTACGAGGGCTACGGCCCGGGCGGCAGCGCGATCATCGTCGAGGCGCTGACCGACAACCGCAACCGCACCGCCACCAACGTCCGCACCGCCTTCAGCAAGAACGGCGGCAACATGGGCACCGAAGGCAGCGTCGCCCACGGGTTCGAGCGGCTGGGCTTCATTCTCTACCCTGCCGATGCGGGCAGCGAGGAAAAGGTGCTCGAAGCCGCAATGGAAGCGGGTGCGGAGGATATCACCTCGACCGAAGACGGGCACGAAATCTGGACCGCGCCCGAAGACCTGCACCAGGTCGCAGCCGACCTCGAACAGGCGCTGGGCGAAGCGGAAACGGTGAAGCTCGCATGGAAGCCCAACCTCACCGTCGACATGGACGAGAAGAACGCCGCGACGCTGCTTAAGCTGATCGACGCGCTCGACGATGACGACGACGTGCAGACCGTGTGGGGCAATTACGACATTTCCGACGAGGTGATGGACAAGATCGACGCCTGATCTGCGCTAATGCTGATCCTCGGCCTCGACCCCTCGCTTTCCTGCACCGGCTGGGGCGTGATCCGCAGCGAGGGAAGCCGCATCACGCATATCGCCAACGGTCAGATCGCGACCAAACCGGGCGAGTCGATGCCGCTGCGCCTCGCCGCGCTGCAGACGGGCCTGCGCGAAGTCATTCGCGAGCACCGGCCCGACCGCGCGGCGGCAGAAGAAGTGTTCGTCAACAAGAACCCCCAATCAACGCTCAAGCTGGCGCAGGCGCGCGGCGCGGTGCTGGCGACTTGCGGCATGGCCGGGCTAGACGTGCGCGAACACGCGGCGCGGCTGGTGAAGAAGGCGGTCGTGGGAACCGGCGGGGCGGACAAGGCGCAGGTTCAGGCGATGCTGAAGGTGCTGCTTCCCGGCGCGGAAATCGCCGGAGCCGATGCCGCCGACGCGCTCGCGGTCGCCATTGCCGACGCGCATCTGGGCTGACCTGACTAGCCCCGAGCCGGACCCTCGCTCGGAACAAGCCGCATGGGGTTTGCGTAGATTATCCATCAGGCGCGGGTAGGGCGTGTCGCTAACCAAGTGGAGAACAACCCATGCGCAAACTATTCATTCCCGCCGCTCTCGCCGCAACGCTCGCCCTTGGTGGCTGCGCTTCGTACGGCGGTCTTGGCGGTGGCCTCGGCGGCATCTTCGGCGGCGGCAACGATTACGGCTACGGCTACAACAATAACAGCAACGTCGAGTTCGAGCGCGCCGCCGTGCGTGCTTGCGGCCGTGAAGCGGAACGCTACGGCCAGGCGCGCATAACCTATGCCGAAGAGCGTTCGCGCGGCGTCTACACCGTACAGGGCCAAATCGACACGCGCGACAACCGCCGCGACCAGTTCACCTGCGACTTCCGCGACGACGGTCGCATCGTCGACTTCCGCTTGGGCTGATAGCTCGGCAATTTGGTGCGAAAGGGGTCGGCATTGACTCGGTCCCACTTTGCATTCGGGCGCTTCCAGAGTGGGGGTTGAAAGCCTCAATTCTCGCGATCGGTTATGTCATGCTCCATTGGCAGGGAGCTGTGATCTCGAAATTGGTCAGCGTAAAACCCTGATTGCATTCATCGCGCTCAAGCTTTAGTGTGTTAATACAGCCGTACGCAGGAGCAATCGCAACTTTGGAAAGTTCATCGTTACAAGCGCGAGTGAACCCGGATACTGTTCCTCGTTTTCGGACCCTCGCGCAAGGCATCTTGTTTGCCACGGTGTTGGCCGCGGGTGTTTCCGGTGGTTACTTGATCTCATCCTCACAGGAAAGCTATTCACCGGTTGCCTACGAAGCCGGCAGCCTTATCGCTGTTGGCGAACTGGAAAGCGTTCTTTACAACCCAACGTTAAATACGGGCGAGGATGGTCGCATGGTAGGGGGACGAGTTCCGTAACTCGGTTGGAGAACTTTGCCGCACGTTCAGCGAAAGATCCGTGACCGGTGTTGCATGTCGGCGCCGTGGTGACTGGAGCATCAGCGAACTCCATCAGCAATCTATCCTCCCCGCTACGAATGGTTTGGAAAAGTAGAGGTTGGATTTGCATTATGCGAGCATGCGAACTCAACCAGTCGAAGGAAATATGCTACGGCAGGTTCTTGCGATCAAACTAACTTTCGCACGTGGTTGCCGAACAACTAGCGGTCCGCTGGTCGTCAAGCGTGGTAACTCGAAAACTTCCGCAATGAGGGCGTCAGCGGCTGGGCCGGTTTTTGCTATGGCGCTAGGAATGCAGCAGTAGCTTTTGGCATACGCGATTGCGTGCGGTAGAGGATGCCAGCGCAGCAACCCGTTCGGAAAACAATGACCAACATCACCATCTACGGCATCCCCAATTGCGACACCGTCAAGAAGGCACGCAAGTGGCTGGATGCGGAATGCATCGACTACACCTTTCACGACTACAAGAAGGAAGGCGTCGACGAAGCGGAACTGGCGCGCTGGGCCGATACGGTCGGCTGGGAAGTGCTGCTCAACCGGCGCGGCACGACTTACCGCAAGCTGCCCGACGACGAGAAAGCCGACGTCGACCGCGAGAAGGCGCTGCGGCTGATGGCGGAGCATCCCTCGCTCATCAAGCGGCCCGTTGCGATGAAGGAAGACGCGCACGCCATTCTCGTCGGCTTTACCCAAAGCGAGTGGGAGAATGCCTTTGCCTAAGCGCCTCGCTGCGGCGGTGCTGCTATCCTTGATCGCCGCACCCGCCCTTCCCGCAGCCGCCCAAACGGACAACGACGACATGCTCATCATCGCACATCGCGGAGCCAGCGGAGAGCGGCCCGAACACACGCTCGCCGCCTACGAGCGCGCGATCGATCAGGGGGCGGACTATATCGAGCCTGACCTCGTGGTCACGAGCGACGGAGTGCTGGTCGCGCGGCACGAGAACGACATTTCCGGCACGACCGATGTCGCCAGCCGCAAGGAATTCGCGGGCCGCGAGCGCACGAAGGAGGTCGACGGGCAGCTCATCACCGGGTGGTTCGTCGAGGACTTCACGCTTGCCGAACTCAAGACACTGCGCGCAAAAGAGCGGCTGCCCGGTATCCGCACCGCAAATGCGCGCTTCGACGGGCTGTACGACATCCCGACCTTCGCCGAGATCGTCAGCTTGCTGCGTGCCAAGGAGGCCGAGACCGGCCGCACCATCGGCGTCTATCCCGAACTGAAGCATCCCGAATTTCTGCTGCAGGAAGTCGGCATCGACGTGGTCGATCTGATGGTGAACGAGCTTCAGAAAGCCGGTTACGACAGCGCTGATGATGCGATTTTCGTCCAGTGTTTTGAGGTCGGCCCGCTCCAGCGGCTCGACAAGCGCACCGACGTACGGCTGGTGCAGTTGATGGCGGCGGAAGGCGGCCCGGCGGACGAACCGGCCATGCGCTATGCCGAGATGGCGAGCGCTTCCGGGCTCGCCGAAGTCGCTGCCTATGCCGACGCGATCGGGGTAGACCTCGTTATGATCGTGGGCGCGGACGGGCAGGCGACGCCGCTCGTTGGCGACGCGCATGACGCAGGCCTCGAGGTTCACGGCTGGACGCTGCGCAAGGAGAACGTCTTCCTGCCCGCCCCCTTCAAGTCCGGCGGCGGCGAAAGCGCGGTCGGTAATTACGCAGGCTTCTATGGCGCACTCGCGGCAACCGGGCTCGACGGGATCTTCACCGACGATCCGGCGCTCGCGGCGCGGCAATGAGCAAGTCCGACGAAGACTGGATGCGGATCGCCCGCGATCATGCGGTCGCGGAGAAAGGCACCGATCCTGCAGACACGCCGATCGGCGCGATCCTCGTGCTGGACGGCAAGGAAGTCGCGCGCGGCATCAACCGGACCGCGGAGGACTGCGATGCGACCGCCCATGCCGAGATCGTCACGCTGCGCGCCGCGGGAAAAGCGAAAGGCGAAATGCGGATCGAGGGCGCGACGCTCTATTCGACGCTGCAGCCGTGCGGCATGTGCACCTTCGCCAGCATCTGGGCGGGCGTCAGCCGGATCGTCTACGGCGCAGGCCGCGAAGACGTGCACGAGATGTATTTCGAGGACCGCCACCTATCGACGCTGGACTACATCGCCGATGCCTATGCCGACGACCTCGAACTGGCGGGCGGCGTGCTGAAGGATGAATGCGCGCAGCTCTACTTCCGCCCGTGGGACGACGTGCCCGAAGACATGCAGGCGAACGATTAGGCCTTACGCGCGGCGCGCGGTGACGATGTAATTGAGCGACAGGTCGCCGGACAGGTGCAGCCCCTTGACCGGCGAGAAGGCGATGCCCTCCGGCTCGCCCATCGTCAGCCCCGCCCCGCTGAGCAGATCGCGCAGTTCTTCGGGCGTCAAGAAGTCGTTCCAGTCGTGCGTCCCGCGCGGGATCAGGCCGACCGCTTCCGCCGCGCCGACCATCAGCACGCGCGATTGCGGCGTGCGGTTCGGCGTGGAGAGGATCATCAATCCGTCCGGCGCCAGCCGCGCCGCCAGTTCGCGCATGAAGGCGCGCTTGTCGGCCACATGTTCGAGCACTTCCATCGCCGTGACGAGATCGAACGTGCCGATGTCCTGCGCGGCAAGCTCGCCCGCCATGTAGCGGATGTCGAGCCCCGCCCCTTCCGCATGGGCGCTCGCCGCCGCGATATTCTCGGGCGCCGCATCGACGCCGGTGACGTCTGCGCCGAGTCTCGCCAGCGGTTCGCTCAGCAGTCCCGCCCCGCAGCCGACGTCGAGCGCGCTCTTGCCGGAAAGCGGCTTTCGCGCTTCGACATCGCTCGCCCAGTGCATATCGATCGCCCGCCGGATGAACTTGAGCCGCACCGGATTGAGCCGGTGGAGCATCGCGGACGAACCCTTCGGGTCCCACCACTCGGCCGCCAGCTTGCCGAAATGGGCGGCTTCATCTTCGCGGATAGTAAGATTTGCTACGGTTGCATCGGGCATGGGCGGACCTTAACAGCCAATCCCGAGCGGTTCCAGCAGGGAGACAGCCAAACGTGGCCCGCATAGTGATGAAATTCGGCGGCACGTCGATGGCCGGGACCGAGCGCATTCGCCGGGTCGCCAATATCGTGCGCCGCCAGCAGGCCGCCGGGCACGAGGTGGCGGTAGTCGTCTCCGCCATGGCTGGCGAGACCGACCGGCTCGTCAACTTCTGCCGCGAGGCGCACGCGCTTTACGATCCGGCTGAATACGACGTTGTCGTCGCCAGCGGCGAGCAGGTGACGGCGGGACTTCTCGCGCTCACATTGCAATCGATGGGCGCGAAGGCGCGCAGCTGGCTCGGCTGGCAGCTTCCGATCAACACGATCGAGGCCCATGCGAAGGCGCGGGTCGATACGATCGACGCGCCCGACCTCGTGGCCTCGCTCGAACGCGGAGAGATCGCCGTCATTCCGGGCTTTCAGGGCGTGTCGGCGGAGGGCCGGATAACGACCATGGGCCGGGGCGGTTCGGATACCTCGGCAGTCGCGGTGGCGGCGGCGCTGAACGCCGACCGGTGCGACATCTACACCGATGTCGACGGGGTCTACACGACCGACCCGCGGATCGTCGCCAAGGCGCGCAAGCTGAAGGCGGTGACTTACGAGGAAATGCTCGAACTCGCGAGCGTCGGCGCGAAAGTGTTGCAGACGCGCAGCGTCGGGCTTGCCATGAAAGAGGGCGTGCGGGTGCAGGTCCTCTCCAGCTTCATCGACGACGACGCTACCCCGGCCGACGATCTGCCCGGCACGATGATCGTCTCGGACGAGGAAATGGAACGCATTTACGAGGAGGGCGATATGGAACGCCAGCATGTCACCGGCATCGCGCACGACAAAAACGAAGCGAAGATCATCCTGACCCGCGTACCGGACAAGCCCGGCGCGGTGGCGCATATCTTCTCGCCGCTCGCCGATGCGTCGATCAATGTCGACATGATCATCCAGAACGTCGGCCGAGACAAGGGCGAGACCGACGTGACCTTCACCGTGCCGCAGACCGACCTTGCGCGGGCGCAGGCGCTGCTCGAGGACCGGCGCGGCGAAATCGGCTTCAACCGGATCATCACCGACAGCAAGATCGCAAAGATTTCCGTCGTGGGCGTAGGCATGAAGAGCCATGCGGGTGTCGCGGCGACAATGTTCACCGCGCTGTCCGAACGCGGCATCAACATCCAGGCGATTTCGACTTCGGAGATCAAGGTTTCGGTGATGATCGACGAGGACGAAACCGAGCTGGCCGTGCGTGTGCTGCACACCGCCTACGGGCTCGACGCGAAGGACGAAGCAGCCTGAGAGCGGTCGCCAGTGCTGTCCTACAGGGCGGCGGCCGGGTAGACTTCGCGCCGCTCCTTCCCATCGTAGAAACCGCTGAATTCCTACGCGTTACAGTGCGAGATTTGTTTGCCCTGTACCGTGTTCCATGCGTTCCATCCTGTAGGACTTCGCACAGGGCTCGCGGAACTCAGCGCAACGTAATGTCCCGGTCTAGCACCGCGATCAGCGGCGTACCTGCGGGAATGACCGCGCTTTTGCCGGTAATCACGAAGGCGAACCCGCTGACGAGCGCCGTTGCCGCAGTCGCAAGACCCGTCTGGCTCCGCCCTGCGGCTGCCAGTTCGCCCGACAGGCGCACCGGACCGGACGGCAGCTCAATATAGAGCGTGCGCGCCTCTAGCTTGCCCGCGTGGCCCATCAGCCCCTTCTTCTCCACCAGCGTCAGTTCGGCGACGACCGGCGTGCCTTTCGCAATGGCAAGGTGCCCGTCGATGACGACGTCCTCGCCGACTTCGAGCGTCACGAGATCGCCCTTCCGGTGCCGCTGACTGGTCAGCTCCTCGCGCGTCACGACCGGGACGAGCGAGCCGCTCGGCAGCGTGACCGGCACGGGCTCGGGAAGAACGATCGCCGGCGCGGCGTCCTGCGCGAATGCCGGGGCAGCGAGTGCAGCGAACAGAACCACAGCCGTCAGCGCATCACGGCGCATGGGGAAGCTGCGTGTCTTCGGCGACGAAGGCGGTCATCTTCTCGCCCGCCTTGATCTTCGCATTGTTGCCCTTGGCGAACAAGCCGAGCGGACCCATCGCCAGAACGCCGAGCAGCGTCTCGCCCTTACCGCTCTTGCCGTCGGCGGTCGTTCCGCCCTCGATCGGAATGGCGAGACTGCCGAGTTCGATATGTGTCAGCCGCGCAGACAGCTTGCCGGACTTGCCCGCATTGCCGCTGCTTTCCGCTTCGGTCAGTTCGCCCCAGGCGGGCGTTCCCGCCGGAACGAGGGTGCGGCCCGCAACCACCACCGGCTTGTCGACCCGCAGGCGGAAGCGGTGGCCCGCATCATGATCCTTTGTCGAGACCTCGTTCAGCACCATCAGGTGCACCGGCGTATCTCGCGGCAGCATGAGCGCGCTCGGCGCAGCTGGCTCCGGCAGAACGATTGCCGCCGGTGCGCTGGCCGTTTCCTGGGCCGCAACAGGCGCAGCGATAAGCGTTGCGGCAAAAAGCCCGCCCATTCCAAGCGATTTCATATTCCGTTTCCCCCTTGTCCCGCGCAATATAGCGAGACGCGATTCCTGCAGAAAGCCAATAATTGAAGGGGGTTAATCAACTTTTTACAGGGCCGAGTGCAATTGCAAGTCACCTAACACGACGGGGGATTACAGTATGACTTTTGCTAAATACGCCGCAGCACTTGCAGCGGCTTCGATGGTTCTGCCGACTACTGCCGCGCTTGCCGGCAAGAAAGACGAACACGTCATCGTCAACGAAGAAGTCGGCGTGCCCGTATTTCCCTACGATCTGACCGACCGGCCCTATGTCGTCCTCGGCCCGGTGAAGGCCGGCGTGCGCAAGGCCACGATCTTCAGCAAGGAGCCCTCGCAGGAGAAGATCTACAAGGAACTGTGGGAACGCGGCGAGAAGATGGACGCCGATGCGGTCATCAACGCGACCTACGGCGACAGCCACATGACGGCATTCAGCTGGGGCAAGACCAACGCGCTCGGCATCGCTGTGCGCTTCCTCACGCAGGCGGAGATCGACGCCGGCGCCGTCAGCGACCACGCACCGGCGCCTGAAGACTTCACCGAAGAAATGTTCGACGACGCGAACCAGGAGCGCGGCTAACACAAAGCATTCGTTGATAACGAAAAACCCCCCGGCATCGCTGCCGGGGGGTTCCCGCGACCCGGAGGCACTTGAATGCGCCTCTAGGGTGTTTGTTACCGATCAGTGATACTTGGCGTAGGTCAAGTCGAACCGGTCGGCATCCATCACTTTGGTCCAGGCAGCCACGAAGTCGTTCACGAACTTCCGCTCATTGCCGTCCTCGGCATAGACTTCGGCAATCGCGCGTAGCTGCGAGTTCGACCCGAAGACGAGATCGGTACGCGTCGCGCGCCACAGCTCGCTCCGGTCGCCGCGCTTGCGGCCGACGAATTCCTCGTCGCCGCTCTCGTCCACGACTTCCCACAGCGTGCCCATGTCGAGCAGGTTGGTGAAGAAGTCGTTGGTCAGCTTGCCCGGACGGTTCGTCAGCACACCGATGCTGGTTCCGTGCTCCGCGTGCTTCGACACCGCGCCGAGGACGCGCAGTCCGCCGACCAGCACGGTCATCTCGGGGATCGACAGGCCGAGCAGATTCGCCCGGTCCACCAGCATATCCTCGGTCTTCACCTGCGCCTTGGTCTTGAGGTAGTTGCGGAATCCGTCGGCGAACGGCTCCAGCGGCTCCCAGCTTTCGGCGTCGAAATGCTCTTCGCTCGCATCGCCGCGGCCGATCGTGACCGGAACGGTGATGTCGAAGCCGGCGTCCCGCGCCGCCTTCTCCACCGCGGCCGAACCGGCGATCACGATGGCGTCGGCCAGCGAGATGTCGCCGCGCAGTTCGTCGAGCTTGTCGAGCACCGGTCCCAGTTCTTCGGGATCGTTCACCGCCCAATTCTTGATCGCATCGAAGCGGATATGCGCGCCGTTCGCGCCGCCGCGGTGATCCGAATTTCGATAGGTCGAAGCCGAAGCCCACGCTGCCTTGACGAGCGAGGATATGGACAGACCGCTATCCAGAACCTTGTCCGCGAACGCCTGTACGACACTTTCGGACTGCTGCGTTCCGGCGGGGATCGGGTCCTGCCAGATCAGGTCTTCGGAGGGTACGTCGGGGCCGAGATAGCGGATCTTCGGTCCCATGTCGCGGTGCGTCAGCTTGAACCAGGCGCGTGCGAATGCGTCGTCGAGTGCAGCCTGATCGTCGCGGAACCGCTCCGAAATCTTGCGGTATTCGGGGTCCCGCTTCAGCGCCATGTCCGCCGTGGTCATGATGGTCGGAACCTTCTTCGAAGGATCGCGCGCATCAGGCGCCATATCGGCTTCTTCCGGATCGATCGGGGTCCACTGCTTCGCACCGGCCGGGCTTTCCGTCAGTTCGTATTCGTATTTGAACAGCAAGCGGAAATAGTCGTTGCCCCACTCGGTCGGGTTGGGCGTCCACGCACCTTCGATCCCGCTGGTGGTGATGTGGCCCTTGCCGATCTCTTCAGGATCGGTGAGCCAGCCGAAGCCCATCGTGTGAAGCGCTTCGCCTTCAGGAGCCTTGCCGAAAGTATCGGCCGGCTTCGCGCCGTGGCACTTGCCGAACGCGTGGCCCCCGGCGGTGAGCGCGACCGTTTCCTCGTCGTTCATCGCCATGCGGGCGAAGGTCTCGCGCATGTCGCGCGCCATGCCTTCGGCATCGTGCGGATTGCCGCCCGGGCCTTCCGGGTTAACGTAGATGAGACCCATCTGGATCGCGGCGAGCGGGTTCTCGAGCGCCTTGCCTTCGTCGGGCTGGATGCGCGTTTCCGCGCCGGTATCGACCCACTGCTCTTCCGTGCCCCAGTAGACCATTTCGGGCTCGAACACATCTTTGCGGCCGCCGCCGAAGCCGAACACCGGCCCGCCCATGCTTTCGATCGCCATGTTGCCGGTCAGTACGAAGAGGTCGGCCCAGCTGATGTGCTTGCCGTATTTCTTCTTGATCGGCCACAGCAGACGGCGTGCCTTGTCGAGGTTGCCGTTGTCCGGCCAGCTGTTGAGCGGAGCGAAGCGCTGCTGGCCGCTCGATGCACCGCCGCGGCCGTCGCCTGTGCGATAGGTGCCGGCTGCGTGCCACGCCATGCGGATGAAGAAGGGACCGTAATGGCCATAGTCGGCCGGCCACCACTCCTGGCTGTCGGTCATCAGCGCCTTGATGTCGTTCTTGATTGCCGCGTAATCGAGCGCGTTGAACGCCTCGCAGTAATCGTAATCTTCGCCCATCGGATCGGCGCTGCGGCCTTCGATGGTAAGGATGTCGAGCTGCAGCGCATCGGGCCACCAGTCGCGATTGGTACGCCCAAGCAGGTCGCGCATATCGCCGTTTCCGGTGAAGGGGCACCCGCCCGAAATTGAACCTGTCTTGGCATCCATCATCTGTCTCCTCGGAATTACTTATCTACGAGAGGTACTCTATGCTGCCCCTGCAATCGAGCCAAGCGGACAAAACCAGTCAGCCTTATCGGATGAGCCGATTAGTCTCGCAGCGTCGGTTCGCGGATTTTTCATAGTGCACCCTCATACTCCTAAAGCCCTCGTCCGCCTTGGGGTTCCGGTGGGTTTGCGCGAAGGCGCGCGAAGCGCTCTTGCCGGAAGGCGGTGTGCGCCGTAAGCGCCCGCCCATGAGCGAATTCACCAAAACCGCCGCGCTGATGAAACGCGGCACGGACTTTCTCGGCAGCAAATACGCGATCCTGTGCGGTGCGATGAGCTGGGTGTCGGAGCGTAATCTCGTCTCCGCGATCAGCAACGCAGGCGGCTTCGGGGTGATCGCGTGCGGCGCGATGACCCCCGATCTTCTCGATACGGAGATCGCAGAGACGCGCAAGCTGACGGACAAACCCTTCGGCGTGAACCTTATCACGATGCACCCTGATCTGATGGATCTCATCGGCGTGTGCGCAAAGCACGGGGTCGGGCACGTGGTACTGGCAGGCGGCATTCCGCCCAAGGGAAGCGTCGAGGCGATCAAGGCCTTCGGTGCAAAAGTCATCGTCTTCGCCCCCACCCTCGCCCTGGCCAAGAAGCTGCTCCGCTCCGGCGGGGATGCACTCGTCATCGAGGGCATGGAAGCGGGCGGGCACATCGGTCCCGTCTCGACCAGCGTGCTGGCGCAGGAATTTCTGCCTTCGCTATCCGAAGACCACCTCGTCTTCGTCGCTGGCGGGATCGGCCGGGGCGAGGCGATCGCGGGCTACCTTGAGATGGGCGCAGTCGGTGTACAGCTCGGCACGCGCTTCGCCTGCGCGGCGGAAAGCATCGCGCACCCGAATTTCAAAAAGGCCTTCTTCCGCGCCAGTGCGCGCGACGCCGTCGCCTCGGTGCAGGTAGATCCGCGCCTGCCGGTCATTCCGGTGCGCGCGCTCAAGAACAAGGGCACCGAGGCGTTTACCTCGAAGCAGCGCGAAGTCGCGGGCCTGCTCGATACCGAAGGCCTCGAGATGGCCGAAGCGCAGCTGCAGATCGAGCACTACTGGGCGGGCGCGCTGCGCCGCGCGGTGATCGACGGCGACATCGAGAACGGATCGCTGATGGCCGGTCAGAGCGTCGGAATGGTCAAGGAAGAGGAGCCAGCCGCCGCCATCGTCAGTTCACTGATGGAAGAGAGCGAGGCGGCGCTGACCCGCCGCTGATCAGACCTTCGCGTCCCGCTTGACGGTGATGACCTGCGGGTAGGTGAATTCCTTCAGACCTTCCTCGCCGTATTCCGCGCCGAAACCCGACTGCTTGTGCCCCCCGAAGGGCGCGAAGGGCGAAAGGTGCATATATTCGTTGATCCACACCGTCCCGGTTTCGAGCCGTTCTGCGAGCGCTACGCCGCGGTCCGTGTCCTTGGTCCATACCGCACCGGCGAGACCGTATTCGGAATTGTTGGCCCGCTCGACCGCCTCGTCCTCGCTCGAGAACTTCATCAGCGGCATCACCGGACCGAACTGCTCTTCGGCGACGATCCGCGCATCTTCGGGCGGATTGTCGAGAATAGTGATCGGCACGTAGTAGCCCGTGCCCGACGGGTCGCTGTGCTCCCCGCCGACGAGGAACTTGTAGCCGTTGTCCTTCGCATCCTGGATCAGTTCGAGCACGCGCTCGTACTGCTTCTTGTTCTGGATCGGGCCGACGCCGGTGCCCTGCTGCGAACCGTCGCCGACGACGATGTTCTTCGCATAGTCCGCGATCGCCCGGCTCAAGTCGTCGTAGATATCCTCGTGGATATAGACGCGCTTGGCCGCGATGCAGACTTGGCCGGCATTGGAGAAGCTCGACCAGAAGAGCTGCTCCGCAACCTTTTCGACGTCGGCATCGGGCAGCACGATGGAGGCATCGTTGCCGCCGAGTTCGAGGGTGATGCGCTTCAGGTCCGCGCTCGCGCCTTCCATGATCTTCTTGCCCGTCGCGGTCGAGCCGGTGAAGGTGATCTTGTCGATGTCGGGATGCTCGGTGATGAGCGGGCCGAGCGTGTCTTCGCCGGTAATGATGTTGACGACGCCGGCGGGCACCACGTCCTTGATGAGCTCGGCAATGCGCAGCGTCGTGAGGGGCGTGAAGGGCGACGGCTTCATCACGATCGTGCAGCCCGAAAGGATGGCGGGCGCGATTTTCTGCATCGCCATCATGACCGGGAAGTTCCACGGCACGATGCCGCCGACCACGCCCACCGGAACGCGGCGCGTGCGCGAGAGCCGGGTGTCGCTGTCTTCGTTGATGACATCGTCGAGCTTCAGCGTCGACTGTGCCGCGACCATGCCCGCAGCGCCGTAGATTTCGCCCTTGGCCTGACTGTGCGGCTTGCCCTGCTCGCTCGTCAACAGGCGGTAGAGCTCGTCCGCATTGTCCTTGATCGCGGCGGAGATCTGCTGGATGACCTTGCGCCGTTCGTCGATCGGCGTCTTCTTCCACGTGCTGAACGCATCGCGCGCGGCGGCAACGGCACGGTCGAGTTCGTCCTTGCCGCAGGCCGGGACGATCCCGATCACTTCCTCGTTGGCCGGATTGACGACTTCCATCGTCGCGGAGGTTTCAACCATCTCGCCGCCGATCAGATTGCGATAGGTGGTGGTCATCAGAAGTCTCCCATGTTTGTTTCGAAAGCGCTGTCCTTTGTGTCGTCACGTGGCCACTGCCGCGGCACGGCGCAAGCCCTTACTGCAATGGGCGGCGCGTCTCTTCGCTTGTCCAACAGGGTCCGAACGCATACGTCTGCACGCGGACGGGTGAGCTGACGAAGGGACGACGAAGCGATGTGCGATCAAGATCAAATGGCGCGATGGGCGAAAAATCTGAACCGGCGCCAGTTCGGCGTTCTCGGCGCGACCGGCGCACTCGCAGCGTGTACGGCGAACGGCGGCATGGACGATACGGACGCGGCAATGTCGTCTGGCTCCAGCGGACTAGTCGAGGACAACGTCAGCTTCCGCACCGCGGACGGAACGATGGATGCATTCTTCGTGCGTCCGGCTTCCGGACCCAGTCCGGCGGTGATCATGTGGCCGGACATCGCCGGAGTTCGCGAGGCGAAGCGCATGATGGCCCGCCGGACGGCAGCGGAAGGTTTCGCGGTCCTGCTCGTCAATCCCTACTACCGCGACGTGACCGGCGAGCAATTCGCCGACTTTGCCGAATTCGCCGCAGGCAACGGCTTTCAGAAGGTGAAGCCGTGGCGCGACAAGCTGTCCTCGCAGGCCATCATGCGCGATACGACCAGCATCGTGAACTGGCTCGACGCGCAGGAGCTCGTCGATACGGACGCGGGCATCGGCGCCGAGGGTTACTGCATGGGCGGTCCTTTTACGGTCTATTCCGCCGCGGCCGTTCCCTCGCGCGTCAAGGCGGCCGCCAGCTTCCACGGCGGCGGGCTGGTGCGCGATGATGCGGACAGCCCGCATAAGCTTATCCCGCAGACTGACGCGAGCTTCCTTTTTGCCATCGCGCAGGATGACGATGCCGAGCAGCCGGGAGCGAAGACCGCGCTGCGCGAAGCGGCCGAAGCGGCATCGCGCGATGCCGTCGTCGATGTGTACGCTGCCGATCACGGTTGGACCGTGCCGGACGCGCCCGCTTACGACCGTGCCGCGGCAGAACGCGCCTATGCGGCGAAGATGCGCCTTTACGATACGCTGTGAAGCGCGGCCTTGCGTGGGGGCGCCTGCACCGGTAGCTTCGCTGACAGGGACAATGATGGGGTGATGCGATGGGTTATGTCGTTCTAGGGCTGCTGGTATTCCTGCTACTCATATTCCTGCTGATGGCGGTGCGCGTCGTCCGGCAAGGCTACGTCTATACCATCGAGCGGCTCGGCAAGTTCACGCTTGCCGCAGAGCCGGGCTTCCACCTCATCATCCCGTTCATCGACCGCGTCGGTCATAAGATCAACATGATGGAACAGGTGCTCGACATTCCGGGCCAGGAGATCATCACGGCCGACAATGCGATGGTCGGGGTCGATGCCGTCGTGTTTTTCCAGGTGCTGGAAGCCGGTAAAGCAGCTTATGAGGTGTCCGGGCTGCAGAACGCGATCATGGCGCTGACGACGACCAACCTTCGCACCGTCATGGGCTCCATGGATCTCGACGAGACCCTGTCCAAGCGCGACGAGATAAACGCGCGCCTGCTGTCCGTCGTCGATCACGCGACATCGCCATGGGGCATCAAGATCACCCGTGTCGAGATCAAGGACATCCGCCCGCCGATCGACATCTCGGAAGCGATGGCGCGTCAGATGAAGGCCGAACGTCTGAAGCGTGCCGAAATCCTCGAAGCGGAAGGCGACCGCCAGAGCCGTATCCTGCGCGCCGAGGGCGAAAAGCAGTCTTCGATCCTCAAAGCGGAAGGCCAGAAGGAATCGGCTTTCCGCAATTCCGAAGCGCGCGAACGAGAGGCGGAAGCCGAAGCGAAAGCGACGCAGCTCGTGTCCGACGCCATCGCTTCTTCGGGCAACCAAGCGATCAACTACTTCATCGCTCAGGAATATACGAAGGCCGTCGGCAAGTTCGCCGACAGTCCGAATGCGAAAACCATCCTGTTCCCCGTCGAGGCGACGCAGCTGATCGGCTCGCTGGGCGGGATCGGAGAACTTGTTCGCGGCTCCTTCTCCGATGCCGGCGTTGTCAAGAGCGAAGACAGCGGTACCTCCATCGACGAGAGCCGCCAGCGGGCCAGCGTTCCGCGAACGCGCAGTTCGTGACGGAGCGCGGCTGAATGGACGAGTTCGGCGGTATCGACGCGCACTGGCTATGGGTCGCGCTCGGGCTTATCCTCGCCACGGCCGAAATGCTGATCCCCGGCGTGTATCTGCTGTGGCTTGCGCTGGCTGCGATCGCCACCGGCCTGCTGACCTATATGCTCGAACTGAGCCTGACAATGCAGGTCATCGACTTCGCATTTCTGTCGCTCATCATCGTGTTCAGCGTGAAGCGCTTCCTGAGGGATTCGCCGATCATTAGTTCCGACCCGCTGCTCAACAACCGCGGTGGCAGGCTCATCGGGCAGACGGCCGTGGTGACCGCGCCCATTACGCATGGCGAAGGCCGGGTACATCAAGGTGACAGCGACTGGACCGCGCGCGGACCGGACATGGACGTAGGCCAGCGTGTACGCATTACCGCGGTCGAAGGCACCATACTGCGCGTCGAGCCGCTCAATCTGCTAAAGAACGAGACCTCCTCGACCGTGATCGAGTCAGAGACGCGCCAAGACGATCAAAGCGCGTAATCGCCCTTCTCGCTGAACCGGCCGTGCTTGCGGTACCGGACCATCCACTTGTCCAGAAACAGGTCGAGCGGCCGCGGCTCGATACCGAGCTTCTCGATACCCGGATGCGCGCCCGACGGCACGTCGCCGTCCTTCAGCATCAACCACTGGTCGGTGCTCATCGGCGTACCGGGCATCATCGCAAACAGTTTCGAGACTGAATCTGGCAGCGGAATGAAATGCCGGTCGCGGCGCTGTGCTGCGGCGATCATGCGGTTGAGTTCCATCATCGTAACCGCTTTCGGTCCCGCTATCTCGTAAGTGTTGCCGCCATGCACCTCCGCATCGGCGAGCGCCACCGTCACCGCCTCCGCTGCATCGTCGACGTAGAGGAGTTGCAGCTTCGCGTCGGGCGCGAACACGGGAAGGACCGGGAAGGTCGAGATCAGACCCGCAAACATGTTCACGAACTCGTCGTCCTTGCCGAACAGCACCGGCGGGCGCAGGATCGTGGCCTCGGGAAAGGCATCGCGTATGAGGCGTTCGCCCTTGGCCTTAGCCCGTGCGTATTCAGCCTCGCCATTCGGATCGGCGGCAAGCGCGCTGATCTGGACGAAGCTTCGCGCGCCGGCCTCTTTTGCCTTCGCGGCGAGCCGGCCCGCGGCATCGCCCATCAGCAGTTCCATGCTGCCGCCGAATGCGCCGACCATGTTCACAACGCCGTGCGCCCCGGCGAGGCAGCGCTCGACGCTCTGCTCGTTCAGCAGATCGCAGCGCGCGAACTGCAATTGCCCCAGATTGGCGAGCGGCTTGAGCGAGAAAGCGTCCTCGGGATGACGGCTCGCGATCCGGAGGCGCGCCCCACGGTCGATCAGCGACTGCGCGACGTAATTGCCGAGAAACCCGCTCCCCCCGAACAGGACGATCAGCTTGTCCTGCAGTTTACCGCCTTGCGCCATATCGGCCTATATCCTTCAGCTTTGTGATACATGGTCCAATGCCGCATGACGGCCCTTGCCGCAAGCGTGCGGCACGCAGCTTTTCGGCCGGATCGTCAAAGCCGCCATTGACAGAATCGCGGCAAGACGCTTAACGCCGCGCTCCTGACCACGAACGGGCCGCCGAAGCGCACCGTTCGCACGGTGTGCCCAGATGGCGGAATTGGTAGACGCGCTAGCTTCAGGTGCTAGTATTCGCAAGGATGTGGAGGTTCGAGTCCTCTTCTGGGCACCATTTGTTCTTCTCACGTTCTCCCAAATAATCTATAAAACCCGCAGAAATCCTAGGGATTTGGCCCTTGGATCGTTCCGGATCGTCCCGCCTGTTCTCGGGGGTTCCAGACACTTTTGTGGGCCTTTTGAGGCCGTTTCGCAAAGGCCCAGATGAAAAGGCCCCCACATGCCGCTGACAGATACTCGCCTCCGCGCTCTCAAGCCCAAGGACAAACCGTACAAGGTAACCGATGAGCGCGGCCTATATGTCGAGGTCACGCCGACCGGCAGCAAGCTTTGGCGATTCCGATACCGGATCGGTGGTGCGCAAAAGAAGCTCTGCATCGGCAGCTATCCTGACATCAGCCTCAAGCAAGCCCGAGACGCAGCCTACGAGGCACGACGAGCTGTTGCTTCTGGGGGCGACCCGGCCTTTGAGAAGCGGAAGCGGAAAATCCGCGCCGAGTTCCTTTCTGCACAGACGTTCGAGGCAGTCGCGCGTGAATATATCGAGCAGATGATGGTCCAGAATGGCCGCGCCGATGGCACGATCGTCAAGGCCAATTATTTCCTCGACAAGCTTTCGCCTGCCATCGGTAACCGACCCATCCACGAGATCGAGCCGTTCGAAGTCCTGGCTCCTCTGAAACGACTGGAAGCCACTGGTAAGCACGAGACTGCGAAGAAATGCCGCTCGTTCGCAGGCCGCGTGTTTCGTTACGGTGTCGCTACCACCCGCTGCAAATCCGATCCGACCAGTATGCTGAAGGGCGCTCTCGTAACGCCGAGAGCCACGCATTATGCAGCAATCCTCGAGCCCACCGAGCTAGGCGGGCTGCTGCGCGCAATCGACGACTTCACTGGCTACATGGTGACCAAGTTTGCTTTGCAGATCGCGCCGCATGTGTTCGTACGTCCCGGCGAACTCCGCCACGCCGAATGGCATGAGATCGACCTGGTCGATGGGGTCTGGAAGATCCCTGCCGGTAAAATGAAAGCGCGCCGAGCGCATGCCGTCCCGCTGTCCAAGCAAGTTAGAGGTTATCTCACAGACCTGGCCGAGATGCTCGGCCGCGAAGGATATGTCTTCCCGTCTGCGCGCAGCTCCAAGCGTCCCATGAGTGAAAACACGCTCAATGCCGCATTTCGTCGCATGGGATATTCGAAGGAAGAAGTCACCGCGCATGGACTCCGGGCGACAGCATCGACATTCCTGAACGAGTCGGGCCTTTGGAATCCCGATGCGATCGAGCGTGCCCTGGCACATGGCGACAGCAATGTTGTGCGTGGCATCTACCATCGCGGCAAACATTGGGAAGAGCGCGTGCGCATGGCTCAATGGTGGAGCGACTACCTCGATGAGCTCCGGACAGGAGGAAAGGTCATCATGGGAAAGTTTGCGAATGGTTGATCGGAAGAACGAATTTCTTCTCAGCCAGTGCAGGATTGAAGGCTCAGGACGAGCCCTATCAGGGACACTGACGCGAGCAAGGCGAACTCAATTCTGATGCCCCAGACTTTAAGCCACTTCCGCATCGTGCTGAGCCTCAGTTCGCAGAGCTTTGGCAGCTAAGCTGATCGAACCGTTCAGCAACAGTCTTCCACGTTGCTATGCCTGCCTCGTCCCCTTCGTTGGAAAGTCGCTGGATCTGCTTTGCGATAAACGCGGCTCCCTCTTCGCCATGGTTCTTTTCGACCCAAAGTGCAACGGCCCACAATTCTTGATCGCGGTTCAGCACCATGGTTCACGTCGCCCGGTCCAGGTCCGCGCCAGCCCTTCGCTGACCAACTGATCGCCAAGCGAGCGGCCGCCGCGCGTTACGACCCGCAGTTTACGACCGTACTGATCCTCATCTCTGCTTCCGATGGTCCTCAGTTCAAAGGGTCCGCCATTGAGCAATTCGACAAGGCGATGCGTCGCGCGCATGCCGAGTTGGTATTCATAATCGCAACGAGGCTCGCTGATCTCTGGTGTATCGATGTCAGCAATGCGGATCTTTACGCCATCAAGCCAGAAGGTATCTCCATCCACGACGCATGTGCGCCGGACGGATCCGCAAATGTCGAATTGTGGGAAGCTCGCTTGCTGGAATAAAGTTTGAGGCTGCTGATCGTCGTTAGCAATGCTGGCATCATGGACTGGCCAGGTGAGTGCCAGCATCCCTCCAGCAAATACGATCGCGAATGCTCCCAATCCCAACGCGATCTCCTTTCTCAGCTTCCGGCGCTTCTGTGCCTTCAACGACTTGCGAAAATCGAACGGCTCACCGGGGGTCTCATTCACTAGCGTTGTCCGTTTTCATTCCGGCACATGATTTCAGACAATAGCCGGAAATCAGGCAGTTTCGTCAATTGTACGTACCAATTGCTTGCCAACGTCCCAACACGGACCGGACATATTGCGGTGTTTCACCGTTGCTGGGAATGCCGCGTGATCGGGAGACGGCACCTGGGCCCGCATTGTAACCAGCCAAGGCCAGGTGGACCGCGTCGAACCGGTCCAACATATCGCGAAGATACCGGGCGCCACCGTCGATCGATGCAAGAGGGTCATGACGGTTCCGGACGCCCAGTTCGCGCGCCGTGGCCGGCATAAGCTGCGCCAGCCCGGCAGCACCGGCTGGACTCACAGCCATCGGATTAAAGCGGGATTCAGCCCAGATAAGAGCACGAAGCAGGTTGGTCGGAAGCCCGTAACGGCGCTCAGCCTCGGCTATCGCCGCCATATACAGGCTTTCCCGATAGGATATGTTTGCTGGCTCGGCCTGGTAGATTGCAGGAAGATATTGCCTTGCCGGCTGCTGGTCCGTCTTCGGCGGAACGACCGCGTGTTCGAACAAGGTGAAATCCTGGGCGCGAACTTGCTGTGAGGAGGTCGCGATCATCCCCAGACAGGCGACCGCTATCGCGGTCAGACGATTGAGGGAGGTCATCTCGATTGGTGCTCCATTGATTCGAATCCCAAGAGAACATAGATAGAACATGTGCCTGTAGGAAAGCGGCGAACGCCTGCCTTTGGGAGAGGAGAGGAACGCTGATGAGGGGGCCACTTTGCACGCTGAGGAGCTCGCATGTCCCTGTCTGTCCAAACTCATCCCAACCGGTCGCTTGCCGGGACCGCCCGTCGCATTTGCGAATCGCGAGGGGGCAAATGGTCCGGCACAAAGGGCATGGCCTGTTGCCCCGCGCATGATGACCGCACGCCGTCACTCGGTGTGTCGCTCGGCCGACAGGCCATCCTTTTCCATTGCTTTGCGGGATGCGATCAGCAGAGCGTATTGTCTGCATTGGCGCGTGAAGGTTTCGAGGCACCGGCGCTTTTTTCAGGTTCTGCGACCACCAACGAACCCGAATCGACCAGCACCCGCAAACCCTCGGCGGTAGCGCTGAGGATCTGGCGCGATGCACAGCCACTGCGTGCCAGTCCGGTAAAGGCATATCTTGAAAGCCGCGGCATCCTCGCCGCATCTCCGGCGCTCCGCTTCCATCCACGAACGCCGCTTGGCCCGAAAGGACGGGCCCGCTTTCTGCCCGCCATGATCGCGGCAGTCAGCCTCGACGAGGGCCCGATCGCCATCCACCGCACGTTCCTGTCTACCGAGGCTTCAGGCAAGGCCGCTTTCGAAAAGCCGAAACGCGCGCTCGGCGCGCTCGGTGAAGCTGCCGTTCGTCTCTTCGCTCCAGTTTCCGGCAAGCTTGGCCTTGCCGAGGGGGTCGAGAGCGCGATGTCGGCCTATGCTCTCACCGGCATTCCCGTCTGGGCAACCCTGGGCAATGAGCGCTTCGGTCTCGTCAGCGTGCCTGAGAGCGTGGTCGCTACGGCTATCGCCGGATCACGGCGCTGCTGCGCAATGAAAGTTGGTTGGTGAACGCCAAGCGGGTCGAGCGGATCTGGCGCCGTGAAGGGCTCAAGGTTCCGCAGAGACAGCCAAAGCGCGGGCGTCTGTGGTTCAACGATGGATCATGCGTGAGGCTGCGTCCGCAATATAGTGGCCATGTGTGGAGCTACGACTTCGTCATGGATCGCACCCATGACGGCAAGGCCTTCCGCATGCTTACCGTGATCGACGAGTACAGCCGCCAGTGCCTGGCGATCCATGTCCAGCGCAAGCTCAAGAGCGATGATGTCCTGGCCGTGCTGACCGAGCTGTTCCAACGCCATGGTCCGCCTGATCACATCCGTAGCGATAATGGCGCTGAGTTCACTTCTCATGCCGTGCGCGACTGGCTCTGGCGGATTGGTGTGAAGACTCTCTACATCGAACCCGGATCACCATGGGAGAATGGCTACAACGAATCCTTCAACGGCAAGCTCAGGGATGAGCTTCTCAACGGGGAGATCTTCTACACTCTGAAGGAGGCAATCATCCTGATCGAGCGCTGGCGTATCCACTACAACACCGTCCGGCCACACTCTTCGCTGGGCTACCAGCCGCCGGCCCCACAAACGATCTTGCCTCGTCCTGCCATGCTGCCTTACGCTGCGCTCCAGGCCGCCCAGCAGGGCGACCCCAACCGCCGGAACTCTAACTTAACCGGTGGACCACCCTGATGGGGCAGGTCAGCAGCATGGTGGCGGCAGGCACCGCTTCGGCAGGTTTCTGTTCGGTCATTTCCACTCTTCTCCCTTGATGTAGCCAATATCGGTGCCGGGCGGCCGTGGTCTAAGCGTTCATTGTGTGTGGTCTTATCAGTTCCATCTAGGAATGAGTGCTATTCCCGCGAAAGCCAGAACAATTCCTGCCAGTAACAACGATTGGTCGGCCAGCAATGCGGCAGAGATGATCAACGCTGCCACCACCGGACCCTTGACGGGGGTGCTGCGGTCCTCTTCCCGCGTCAGATGGTTCAGACTGGCTGGGTCGATGGATACCTGAATCGTACCTGATCGAGCGACCGAGGCAACGTTATCGATTAGCTCGGGCAGCGATGCCGAGAAATCAAGCAGGCCACTGCGGACCTTGGCCAAATGATCCCGCGCGGCTCCGATCGAAAATCGCTCGGCAAACAATTGCATCACGATCGGCTTCGTTTCTTCGGCGATATTGTAGTCCGGCGCCAAAGAGCGAACGAAGCCCTCTGCGGTCAGCAGGGTGCGCAGCAAAATAGCGAGGTCGGGCGGCAATACGAGGCGATAATCGCGCAACAATCCGAAAACCCGATCGAAAATTGCCGCGAATTCTATCCCGGCAAGAGCTGTGCCGCTAAATTCCGCGATCAGCTCATCCAGGTCCATCACCAATTGCGCGCGATCCACGAGTGGATTGCCTGCCCAGTCGAGCAGCAGATCGGCCACCTTGTCTATCTGTCCGTTCGCGATAGCGAAAATCAGTCGGACGATTTCCTGACGCCGCGCGCCGCTGAGAAAGCCGACCGAGCCGAAATCGATGAAGCCTACCTGGTTCCCTTCCATCCAGAAGACGTTGCCGGGATGCGGGTCGCCATGAAACTCTCCATTGAGAAGGATCATCCGTAGCACTGCATCGGCATAGCGCTTCGCGAACTGGGCATTCCCTGCCGGATCAGTTGCCGGGTGCCGCGACGCGGGCTTTCCGCCCAGGGCTTCCTGCACATTGATCGTCAAGCCTGTGAGTTCCCAGTGGATCGCGGGCGTCTTCACCCCAAGCATCTCCAGATAACCGCCAATCCTTTCACAGGCACGTGCTTCTGCCGCCAGGTCCATCTCCCGCGCTAAATTCTTGGCGAATGTCTGAAGGAATTCCACGGGTCGATAGCGAGCAATGTCGCTTGACCGACGCTCGGCGAGGCCCGCGAGCCGTGTCAACAGCCTCATGTCCGCCTCGATCCTGGACGCCATGCCGGGTCGGCGGATTTTCACGATAGTCTCGCTTCCGTCCAGCAGGGTTGCGACATAAGTCTGCGCGATAGAGGCTGAGGCGATCGGGTTTCTCTCGAAAGCGGCGAATTCACGTTCCCAGTCGCTGCCCCAAGCCGATACAATCACCGGTTCGATCTTATCGAACGGCAGCGGTTCCACCTGGTCGTGGAGAGTGCCGAACGCGGAAATCCAGGGTTGTGTAAACAGATCGCTTCTGGTCGCCAGGAGCTGGCCAAGCTTTATTCCGACAGGGCCGACATCGCGCAACAGCGCCACCACCGATGCAGGACGCAAGTCCTCGGTATCTGGCTCATTCTCCGAAACCGGCATAAAGCCAAGCAAGCTTCCGAGATTTTTCAGACCGTGCCGGGCGAAAATCTGACCGAGTTCTGCTAGCCGCGTCAGTTCACCGACACTGTTTTCCAGATCATGCTTCATCGGCTTTCTTCGCAAGTGTCAGCCTGCTTCTGATTCTCCGCAACTTTTCGAAGCATCGTACGCAGGAGGTCGATTTGAGGCGCAGACATTCCCTTCCAGAGAATTTCGTGGAGTCGATCAGCCGCTTCGCGCAGTTCCGGCCAGATGGTTCTTACTTGCTCGGTGAGGTGGAGGTTCCAAACCCTTCGATCGTGCGCCGCCCGCTCTCGCTCGATCAAACCTTTTTCAACCAAAACTGCGACAGCCTGTCCTATCGTCGCCGATTCAAGCTCGAGCAGGCGAGAAATCTCGGTCTGTGTTAGCGTAGGTTCTCGCAACAAGGACGCGATGATCCGCCATTGTGTTTGATTGAGGTCGAGCCCCACGATCAGAGCGTCGAAGGTCCGCCGAGCGGTCCTGTTCACCTCTTCTAGCAAATAAAGGATGTCATCCTTTTCGTTGGGGGCGTAATCACGTATCTCATCTTTCGGCATATGCTTATCCATAGCGCTATCTTGGAAGGCTCGCGCATGCCTGGCGTGTTCAAGCTCAGCGTCAACCATATTCGCTAGCAGTGCCGCCATGCAAACACTCGCTGATTTCACGCTACAGCAGAAACTGAATCCGATGGTCGCTCAAGCTGATAAGGAACCGAACTGCGCTGGGTGAGTGCGGGGGCTCCGGCCACCTCGCCTGCCACGACTGCCGGGATGTTATGATCGCATGCGCTCGGCGTCCCTCATCTGAGCATCAGACCCCCTGAAGGGCAAACGCGGGCGTGAACGCGGGGCATGGGCTCGATTTCGAGTGATTATGGCTCGCTGCCCAGATTGTCATGCATCCTAGCCAGCGATCCGCGTAAGCGCTCCAGTTCCCCAAAACGGATCCCCCCGAGCAAGCGAGCATACATTGCATCAGCTTCTACTCGCATCTTGGGAAGTAGCTCGATTGCGGCAGGGCGTAAATGAACCCGCCAAACGCGCCTGTCGTTCTTCGCGCCTGCGTCTTTCCACCAGCTCAAGTTCTTCCAGGCGATCAATAGTCTGGCCGATGCTAGCGCGCTCTAGCTTCAGTTCCCGAGCCAGCTCTGTCTGGGTCATGCCTGGGCTCCGAAAGATAAGCCAATATACTCCATTGCGTCCGCGTGAGCCCGAATTGTTCAACCGAAGAATCGGCGGTCCTGCGCAAACGCCGGGTCACTTCCTCCATAAGAAAGAACAGCCGATCGGTATCGGTGAGGGAACTTGCCCCCCTTTGTATCCGCGTCATAGCCCGTCATGGCAGCCATCTAGGGCAACCTACCATAGCGGATCAGGAAATAAAGCCGTTTACTGTAAATCGATTTACAATATGAGGTTGCGGTATGCAGTCGCAAACTTTCCATATCGGGGGAAATGGTGGCATCTCCATAGCAGCCGAAGCGACCGGAAATGCCGATGCTTTACCGGTCTTGCTCGCGCATGGGGGCGGCCAGACCCGTCACGCATGGAAACGTGTCACAGCCGATCTCGCCAATGCGGGATTTCGTCCGATCGCAATTGATATGCGCGGTCATGGCGACAGCGAATGGTCTGCCGAGGGCGCTTACGAAACGCGCGACTTCGCTTCAGATCTCGTTGCGATCGCTTCAAAAATGGACCGCAAGCCAGCGCTCGTCGGGGCCTCCCTTGGCGGGTTGGCCGGACTGATCGCCGAAGGACACCTTGCGCCGGGCCGCTTCGCGTCGCTCACTCTCGTCGACATCGCGCCGCGTATGGAGACGGGGGGCGTTATGCGCGTAGTCGGCTTTATGGAGGAGCACGTGGAGACCGGTTTCTCTTCACCGGACGAAGCGGCAGAGGTCATCGCGCGCTACATGCCACATCGCCGCAAGCGCGGAGCCGGCAAGGGCTTACGGCGCTATCTGCGAGAGAAGGAAGACGGCCGCTACTACTGGCATTGGGATCCGGCCTTTATCCGCAACATCACACTAGCCAAGCGAAGCGATCCGGCTCATCAGGAACGCCAGTTTGATGCGCTGAACGATGCAGCCAGCAGGCTTTCGCTGCCATTGCATATTATTCGCGGCGGATCGAGCGATCTGGTTTCCGAAGACGCGGTCGCGCAATTGCTCGAACTTGTTCCACACGCTGAATACACCGACATCGCAGAGGCAACACATATGGTGGTTGGCGATGCCAACGATGCCTTTTCGGCAGCGATACTCGATTTTCTCAAGCGTAATCACAGTCCGCAGGGAGCCGTTACATGACCGATAATCTGACAAGGATCGATCCTAAGCGCCTCGAAGAGATCCTGCAGATTGCCCCGTTTCACCGGTGGCTTGGCCTCACTTTACGGTCATGCTCGAACGAGCAGCTTGAACTGGAGATGCCTTGGCGCGACGAGATCGTGTCAAACCCGGCAATCGGTTCAGCGCATGGCGGCGTGCTCGCCTCTCTGATCGATTTAACCGGGCTCTACACCTTATTGTCGCAAGGTACAGGGGCCAAGGCGACCGCCGATCTGAGGGTCGACTACCACCGCCCGGCAACCTCGGGACCACTCGTAGCATCGGGCAAAATAATCAAGATCGGTAAAAATATCTCGGTCGCTGAAACACGTGTATACGGTCCTACTGGCAACCTTTTGGCTAGCGGCCGCGGTGCCTACGTATGCTAACAGCGTTATCCTAATGGAACTAACTGCAGGGCGAAAATTAGCAGGTCTGTTCCTCGAAGACCTGCAAAATAGTCCCACGACTTTCAGAGCGAATTGCGTCGCGATAGCCGCCTTCCAATGAGTGACGTGACCCCCTGATCTTCCCCCCAGCCGGGATTAGAGCCGAGCTGCGTTGATGCGTATGAGCGCGGTTGAAGCAATGGGCTGCGCAGCGGAGCCCGTAGGGCGTGGCGAAGCAGGCCATTGCTTATCTAGTTCGGCGGCGAACGCCGCCGGTGTCGCGTAGCCAAGGGATGAGGGCGGTCTCTCTCGGTTGTAGTCTTCCACCTGACCTGCCCCATCAGGGTGGTCCACCGGTTAAGTTAGAGTTCCGGCGGTTGGGGTCGCCCTGCTGGGCGGCCTGGAGCGCAGCGTAAGGCAGCATGGCAGGACGAGGCAAGATTGTTTGTGGGGCCGGCGGCTGGTAGCCCAGCGAAGAGGGATTCATGCAGCGAACACCGCTGCCGGCCTCTCCCTATCACATCATCGACGATATTGAGCACACGGAACTTTTGTTCGGACGCCACCTAGTCGTGAGCAAATAAAAGTTCGAAAAAGAGGGCTCGACACAGCGAAGCGCCGAACCCTCTTGCAATTAGCGAGTAAGTTTAAAACTTGCCGCGCACGGTGATGCCGTAAGTCCGCGGTTCCGCAAGAAAAGCGGAGAACGTTTGTTGCGGAGCCACGAAAGGCGTGTTGAAGGCCACCTGCGTATACCCAACGTCAAACAAATTATTGACCCATCCCTCGATCGCGAAGCGATCCGCAATATTGGTCAGACCCACACGCCCGTTCACTACGACGAAGCTGTCCTGTTCCTTGCTGAAGAGCAGGTCGGAGCCGGTGTTGTAATCACCAGCCATACGAGCGTTCACGAAGACCAGGCCTTCGAGCCCACTGTCGCCGATTGGCGGCGTCCACGTAAGCGACGATGTTGCCACGATCTCTGGTGCATTCGACAGGTTGTCGCCTGGCAGCAAGCGTAGTGCGGGGTCGAGCGGTGCCCCGGTATCGTCCCCGATAAGATTGTCTTCAAAGCTCGTATCAGAATAGGTGACGCCAAGGGTAATATCCAAATCACGAGCGGGCCGTAGATAGGTTTCGATCTCGACACCTTGAGCGATCACACCTGGTGCAACTTCATCGGAAGAGCATGCACCGGTTGTCGCGCTTGCGTCTCTGTCGGCCCCGCCGAGATCGCTATCGCAACTATTGACCGTCTGCACAATGTAGAACGCCCCATTGAACGTGTTCAACTGGAAGTTACTGAACTCTTGCCGGAAGCCTGCAATGCTAACCCCGAACTCGCGTGTCGAGTATTTGAGGCCGATCTCATATGCATCGACTGTTTCTTCATCGAACTGCAGCGCGGCTGCCGAGATATTGGCCGGATCGAACGCAAGCGGATTTGACAGTGCAGACCTGTCGAGGTTGAAACCGCCCGCCTTGTAGCCGCGTGAATACGAACCGTAGACTAGCAGATCGGGAGTTGGCTTCCAGCTCAGGATAGCCGTGCCGGTAAACTCCTCTTCTTCGCGCGAGTCTTCGAGAGAAACTCCATCGAGCTCCGATGTCGAATTGCCTTGGCAGGAAAGGCTGATGATACCACCGGCCAGAGGTGCCAAAGTCGGAACACCCAGAAAGCCTCCGAGCAGATTGCGGTTTGTCGGACAAACCGTGTTGTCGTTGCGGAAAGTTGCGTCGAAGTCCTTGGTTTCGTTTGTATAACGAAGCCCCAGCGTCAAATCGAGCGTATCCGTGATCGCAAAGATATTATGCGTGAAGAACGCGAAGTTCTCACTCGTCTGATTGTAGACCTCGCTGACCGTTCCCAAATCGCTGATGCTTGCAAGGTTGTTGATACCTGCGAGGATCGCCGGGGTTGCAGCGCCGAATGCCGGGCTTCCGGTCAGCGTACCGTCCAATGCCGCCACGTTGGCACCCAGGCAATTGGAAGCCCCCGGATTGACCAAAGCCGGGTTGATCGCGATAGCGATGCGGCACGCTACGAAATTGCCGTACTGGGTGCCGAACCGCAGATTGTCACGCACCTGCAGTTCTTCATTGGCGTAATACGCGCCGATCAACCAATCGAGTTTGCCATCGAAGGCCTCACCGGTAAGGCGCAGTTCCTGAGTGAATGTTTCAAAGTCTCGAGCAAGAGCATTCTCGGTCGGAGCGCGGTAGAGAATATCGACAGTAGTGTAATCGGTGTCAGATCCCTGGCTGTTGGCATATTCACGGTAGCCCGTGATAGACGTCAACGTGACGTTCCCGAAATCCCAATTGATCTCAGCCGAAATACCGTAGTCTTCGGTTTCGCCTTCATAGCTTCTGCCCGGCGTAGGGTACAGGTCGCGGTTGAATGTATCCTGGGTGAGGGCACGCGGATCCTGCCCAAGCGCAAGCAACACGGGAACGATCGGATTTGCGGTACTCGTCAGGGCGGCCCCATCCGATGGCCTCGTAAAGGGATCAAATCCAGCGCTGATCCGTGCAAGCGGAGCAAACTCGGGCTGGACGAACGTCGCGGCACAGCACGCTTCGTCCTTTTTGGAATAATCCCCGACAAGGCGAATGGACAGGTCGTCATTGGGTTCGAACAGGAGCTGACCGCGGACCAGATAACGATCGCGATTGTTGATCGTCCCGCCGTTGGTAATATCGTTGTAGAAGCCGTCGCGCTCAAAATACACGCCGTCCACACGCGCAGCTACGGTGTCGCCAAGCGGAGCGTTTATGCCACCTTCGACGCGGATCGCATCATAGTTGCCATAAGTGAAGGCCCCGTATGCGCTGAAATCGAACTCGGGCGGTGCGGTGTAGATATTGATCAGGCCTGCCGATGAGTTCCGCCCGCCCAGAGTACCTTGGGGACCGCGAAGGATTTCGACCCTGTCGATAGGGCCGAGCTCACTCAGGGCGCTTCCCGAACGAGAGCGATAGACTCCATCGACAAAAACCGCGACCGAACTTTCCAGACCAGGGTTGTCGCCGACCGTGCCGATACCGCGAATACGCGCGGAACCGTTAGCTTCGTTGCCGGTGGAAGACACCAGCAGGGACGGTGCAACCTGGTTCAGCTCACGTATGTCGCTGGCGCCCGAATTCTGGAGGGTTTCTCCGGAAACAGCTGACACGGCGACTGGAACATCCGCCAAGACCTGCGATCGCCCTTGCGCGGTAACAATGATTACGTTTTGGTCTTCGACATCGGCCCCTTCAACCAGATCCGCATCGGGTTCGCCAACATCCTGGGCGAAGGCGGCTGTCGGTGTGAAGGCAAGTGCCGCTGCCAATGCACCAAGGGCGCAATGGTGGCGTGATGGAAATCTTTTCATGTGCCTCTCCTCTAAGAATGTGCCCCATCCTAGGCACTAGTCGATGTTAGAAACGATGCCGATAAGCGCGTTTCATTTCAAGACTTGGTAGATGAATTGACGGATTATTTCACATTGTCGACAAGCATGTGGCAAAAATGCCATGCAGGTCACTACATGCAGGTTTCTAGTAGCCAGAAAGCTTGGAAAATCGGTCCTTTAACCAGCTCGACGAACCGAAGCTCTGCTCCAGCACGCGGGCGCGCTTGAGATAGAAGCCGACGTCGTACTCATCGGTCATGCCGATCCCGCCGTGCAGCTGGATGCCCTCGTTTGCCATGGTGTGCATAACGCGGTTGGCTTCCGCCTTGGCGATGGTCGCCGCGCGCGCCACGCCGAAGCCGGCATCGACGGCTTGCAGGCCCGCCTCGACCGCGCTGCGCATCTGGGCGAGATCGGCGAAGAGGTCCGCCATGCGGTGTTGCAGCGCCTGGAAGCTCGCCAGCACCTGGTTGAACTGCACGCGCTGCTTCAGATAGTCGAGCGTGTCGTCGAACACTTGCTGCGCCATGCCGAGCATTTCGGCTGCGGTGAGCACGCGCGCGCGGTCGAGCACGTCATCGAGCAGGTTGTCGCCGCCATTGGCGAGCTTCTCCGCCGCCGCGCCGTCGAAGGTGACGTCGGCATGGCTGCGCTGGTCGGTCAGCTTGCGGGTGGTGAGCGCGACGCCGTCGCCTTTCTCGACCAGGTAAAGCCCGTCCTTCGCCGCGACGACGAACAGGTCCGCACCATGCGCTTCATGGACGAAGGCCTTGGTGCCGCTCAGCTTGCCGTCGGACACACTGGTCTCGATCTTCGCAGGATCGTGGCTCGGCCCTTCGTCGACGGCGAGGGTGGCGATGGCCTCGCCGCTCGCCAGCCTGGGCAGCCACCTGGCCTTCTGCTCGTCGCTGCCGCCAAGAACGATCGCCGAGGCGGCGACGGTGTTCATCACCAGCGGGCTGGCGGTGAGCGTCTTGCCGAGTTCCTCGACGACGAGGCCCGCGGACAGGAAGCCGAAGTCCGACCCGCCATGCTCTTCGGGGATGATGACCCCGGCCCAGCCCATCTGCGCCATCGTCGCATAGGCGTCGCGGTTGAAGGCTTCGGGCTCGCCGCTGGCGCGGACCTTGCGGAATTCGGTGACCGGGCTTTCGTTGACGGTCCATTCGCGCGCCATATCTCGCAGCATTTCCTGTTCTTCGTTGAGAACGGCCATTGTCCTTGCTCCCCTCTCTTACTGGTGGTCGAGCATGCCGAGCACGCGCTTGGCGATGATGTTGTTCTGGATTTCGGTCGAGCCGCCATAGATGGTGGTCGCCTTGCCGAAGAGCCACGCGCGCACGGCCCCGAGCTCGCCGTCCGAAAAGCCGTCGCCTTCCCAGCCGAGGCCCTGCAACCCGCGGATTTCGATCAGCAATTCGCTGCGTTCCTGGCTCAGCTTGGTGCCGAGCTTCTTGAGCACAGAGCTGATTTCGGAGACGCCGCCAGCTGCCTTGCTCTCTTCCATCGCGCGGCGCGCGGTGAGCAGGAAGCTGTTCCAGCGGATTTCGAAATCAGCGATCTTGTCGCGCAGCACCGCATCGGCGAGTTCGCCGTCGGCGCCCGTCGGCTGGTACTTCTTGGCGATATCGCCAAGGCTCTGGCCCATGAGTCGGGCGAGGCTGCCGCCGCCCGAGATGTTGGTGCGCTCGTGCTGCAGAAGGCGCTTGCCGATGGTCCAGCCCTGGCCTTCCTCGCCGACGAGGTTTTCCTTCGGGACCTTCACGTCGGTGAAAAAGGTTTCGCAGAACGGGCTGGTCCCGCTGATCATGGTGATCGGGCGGACTTCGACGCCGGGCGTGTCCATGTCGATCAGCATGAAGCTGATGCCCTTGTGCTTGTCGCTCTTGTCGGTTCGTACAATTGCAAAGCACTTGTCGGCCCATTGGCCGCCGCTGGTCCAGGTCTTCTGGCCGTTGACAAGGTAGTGGTCGCCCTTGTCCTCGGCAAAGGTCTGGAGGTTCGCGAGGTCAGAGCCGGCATTGGGTTCCGAATAGCCCTGGCACCAGCGGATTTCGCCGCGGCAGATCGGCGGAATATGCTCCTGCTTCTGTGCCTCGTTGCCGTATTCGAGCAGCGTCGGGCCGAACATCATGACGCCCATGCCGCCGATCGGGTTGTAGGCACCCGCCTTGGCGAATTCCTGGTCGATGATCTTGGCCTGCGCCTTGGTGAGGCCGCCGCCGCCGTATTCCTTCGGCCAGGTGGGGGTGCCCCAGCCGCGCGCGCCCACGGCTTCGCGCCACTTGGTCTGCGCCGGCGTTTCATTGGTGGGGCCGTCCACGCCGGCCAGCGCGTTCGACTGGCCCTTGAGTTCGGCGGGAAAATTGTCCGCCAGAAACTGCTGCACTTCCGCGCGGAAGGCGTCTTCGTCGGTCTGGGTTGCGGGCTCGATTTGTGTGGCCATGGGTGTTTTCTCGAAGAATCAAGGAAAGACAGATAAGAATGTAGGCTACGGGGACGAGGATCCCTCCGTCAGTATTGTTGTTCGGGTAGGTGAAGAACCAATCCATCCAGCATCGGCTTCATCGGAATCTGACAGGCAAGGCGACTGTATTCAGTGGTGCCTTCGGCGAACTGCAAGAGGTCGGCCTCCATTCCATCATGCATAAGCCGACCCACCTTGTCGATCCATTCGGGATCGACATGCACATGACAGGTCGCGCAAGCACATACCCCTCCGCAATCGCCATCGATACCCGGCACGTCATTGTATAGCGCCGCTTCCCTGGCTGTCTCGCCTTCTTCTATTTCGACCTCCCGTCGCTCACCATCGCTAGCCACGAACGTAATTTTGATCATCTTGAACTCCGCATTTCGATCTCGAGAGTCAGCGGGCGCGGAGCCGCACCGGCAGCCTGGTGATTCCGCGGACGAGGTTTGAAAAAAGACGCTCTGGTTCACCTGTAACCTCGACCCGGGAAAAGCGCTTGTGAATTTCTTCCCAGATGATCCGCAGCTGCAGTTCCGCGAGCCGGTTTCCCATGCAGCGGTGAATGCCATAGCCGAATGAGAGGTGATGGCGCGGATTTTTGCGGTCGATGATGAACTGGTCCGCGCGCTCGATAGCACTCTCGTCGCGGTTGCCTGACAGGTACCACATCACCACCTTGTCGCCCTTCTTGATCTGTTTGCCGCCGATCTCCCAATCTTCCAGCGCGGTGCGGCGCATATGAGTGAGGGGGGTCTGCCAACGGATGATTTCCGGAACCATTTTGCTAATGAGCGAAGGATCCGCGTCGAGTTTCGCGTACTCGTCCGGGCTTTGGTTCAAGGCGAGCACGCCGCCGCTGATGGAATTGCGTGTTGTGTCGTTTCCACCGACGATCAGCAGCATAAGATTGCCGAGAAACTCGAGGAACGGCATGTCGCGCGTGGCGGGAGAATGAGCCATCATCGAGATGAGGTCGTTCTTCGGCTCCTCGTTTATCCGTTCGTCCCACAGAGTCTTGAAATACATCGCGCAACCGATGAGTTCTTCGCGCCGCGCCTCGTAGGATTCGACGATCCCGGTTTCAGGTGCCGCAGTTGCTACATCGGACCAGCGCGTCAGCTTGCGCCGCTCCTCCCAAGGGAAATCAAACAAGGTTGCCAGCGTCATCGTCGTCAACTCGATCGCAACCTTATCCACCCAGTCGAAATCTTCGCCAATCGGGAGTTCATCGAGAATCTCTCCCGCGCGCTTGCGGATGATCGGCTCGAGCAGTTGCAGGTTGGACGGAGCCACTGCCGGAGTCACCGCCTTGCGCTGCTGATCGTGCTTGGGCGGGTCCATCGCTATGAACATTTCAAGTTCGAGCGCGCCTTCCACCGAATGCATGTCCTGGATTGCAATTCCGCCTAGCTTCGCTTCCGAAGAGAAGACCTTATGATTGGTGTCCAGCGCCATGATGTCGTCGAACTTGGTAATGGACCAGTAAGGGCCGACATAGCTCTCGCGGCAGTAGTGGACAGGTTCTTCGGCGCGCAACCTGTCAAAAAATAGACCGATGGTATCGTTCTGAAACAGGCTTGGCCGGGCCACGTCGATTTCCTCGATCGGAATTGACGCGATCCTCGCCGCGGCATCCGGCTCGGCGATCTGGCTGTCCATAAGAACTATTCCTTCTACATCTCAGGCCTGATCGGCCTTCAGTCATCCTTAAGGGAGACATCTCGTGCAGTCAATAAATCGTATACTCTTTTAGTCCCTTGCAGACACCAATCCCATCGGATAGTGTGCCGATCCAACGAAGGTTTGCTAATATCCTTATACTTTTTATTCGAGAGGTGCGGGTGTGCTGATGAGTGGCGGATGTCAGCGGTGAAGAAGGCCAAGCGTGCCCTTTCTCTTGCGCAAAGCATCGTGCGGGACATCGAGGCGGGTCGCCATAACCCGGGTGACAGGCTTCCGCGCGAGGATGAAATGCTCGCGCGTTACGAGGTTGCGCGCGCAACTTTGCGGGAGGCTTTGCGGTTCCTGGAATTGCAAGGGGTCATCCATCTCCAGCTCGGCCGTGGTGGAGGTCCCGTCGTAGCCCGTCCGCAGACCGGCGATTTTGCAAGCAGTTTGTCATTGATTCTGCATTTCATGGAAGCCGATTTGCGTGGTTTGCTTGAATTGCGCGAAGCAATTGCTCCCGATGTCGCAGGGTATGCAGCCCAGCGTGCAACTACCGCTGATCTCAGCGCGTTGGCAGGGTGTCTGGCGGAATTGAGGCATCATGAAGCCTCTGATCAATTCGAGGAACTTAATCGCAGATTTCACGACTTGTTGGGTTGGGCGAGCGGCAATCCGCTGTTCGGTTTGCTGACCTCTGCGATGCATCTGTTGACCCGCGAGTTTTCCCATTCGCTGGGATATTCGGCACAGGAACGGGCGGTGCAGATGAAGTTTCTGGTGCGGGTGCTCGAGGCAGTGCGGACTGGCGACAGCGCCGCGGCCCGTCAAGCAATGAGCCGGTTGGTGGCCGGCTCTGCCGTCTATCTTTCGGAGCGCAGCCCCGAGCTGGTCTCGCAGCGGGTGCGGTGGGGGCAGCTGTAGAATTTTCAATAGTTTGAGTGTGCGTTTAGGCAAGTGGCTGGAGAGGAAGAATGGCGTTGAAGAGCCGAATATGCGAAATGCTGGGGATCCGGTACCCGATCCTGCTTGCCGGGATGGGCGGAGCGAGCGTTCCGGCGCTGGCGGCTGCGGTTTCGAATGCCGGCGGGCTCGGGGTCCTGGGTGCCGCGGCGTGTTCGCCCGATCAGTTGCGTGACTGGATTCGCCAGACCCGGGAATTGACCGACAAACCTTTCGGTGTCGATACGCTGCTCCCCGCGTCGGTCAGGCGCGGCTCTGCCCCTCAAAGCGGTGCTGCACCCCAAAATCCCATGGATCTGATGGGTGAATATCAGCAGTTCGCGCGCGACTTCATGGATCGTGAAGAGCTTCCGGAGGTCGATGCTGCCGCCGCCATGCGGGCGGCGGGCGCGCCTGAAATGGGCAAGGGCGGCCCGCAGTTGTTCTCGAAGGAATTCTTTGAGGCGCAGATGGAAGTGGTGATCGAGGAAAAGGTGCCGGTTTATGCTGCCGGCCTTGGCAATCCTGAACCGTGGATGGATCGGCTCCATGCCAATGGCACCAAGGTCATGGCGGTGATCGGCAAGGTCAAGCACGCCGAACAGGTCGTCGGGTCGGGCATCGACATGATCGTCGCGCAAGGGCACGATGGCGGAGGTCACAACTCGCCGATCGGGACTATTTCCTTGATTCCCCAGGTGGTCGACGCCGTTGGCGATCGTGTTCCTGTCCTTGGGGCCGGCGGTATCTCGGATGGCCGGGGTGTTGCCGCTGCGATGATGCTGGGGGCAGAGGGCGCGTGGGTCGGCACGGCATTTCTCGCGACCGAGGAAGCGGGCATCGAGCGCTTCCAGAAAGAGGCGATCACCGAAAGCGGCGATGCCGATACGGTCGTTAGTCGATCGCTTACCGGCAAACCGGCGCGCATGATCCGTAACAAATGGGCCGACGCCTGGGTGCAGGCCGGAAAGGAGCCTCTGCCGATGCCCTATCAGTCGATGATCTCCGGCCCGGTCATGGCCTCCGGGATCAAGGCAGAGCGCAAGGATGTCATCCCCGGCTTCGCGGGGCAAGGCATCGGCCTGATCGATTCGATCCGGCCTGCCGCCGAAGTGATGCGCGACCTGGTCGATGGAGCCGAGAAGGCGTTGGCGTCCGCTGGTATCTACAAGTGAAGCGCAGGAGGCAAGAAGATGGCTTACGCCAAAGGTCATGAATTGCGCCGCCCCGTAGAGCCTCTCAGAGCGCTGGGGCAATGAGGCAGTTGATTGCCGACAAGGAGGATACGGCGCAGGTGTTCCGTATCGTCAAGGCATTGTCGGGCAATTCCTATTATCGGAATTTCAATCGCTTCATGAAGTCGAGCGATGGGCGGCGTATCGCTTCCGACCGGGCCGACCTACTTGAAACCTTGTGCGATCGCAAACGCCTTGCGACCTGTGCGTCTGGCACGCTTGGCCGAGCCTACCTCGATTTTGTTTACGGGGAGGGTCTGACAGCAGAAGGTCTGGCGGAAGCCAGCGAGGCCGGAGGTCTGGAGGACCTCGGCGACCCCGATGTTTCCCTCTATCGTCGGCGCCTTCGCGATTCGCATGACCTGTTTCATGACGTCGCCGGATACGGCAGGGACGCACTGGGCGAATTGTGCGTGCTGTCCTTCGGAAACGCGCAATTCTATAATCACGGGATCGCTTTCATCTTGGGCGTCGGCATTCCCAAGATGAAACTGGAAGCTGCCCAGTTGCCAGTGGCGCGCGCTGCATTTGAAGCGTGGCGCCGGGGCCGGGCTGCAGCCGATCTGACCACCTTCTACTGGGAAGAAAATCTCGATCGTCCGTTGGAGGATGTCCGCCGCGAGTTGCGACTGCGTCCGCCGGAGACCTATCAGAGGGTGCGCGCTCTTTCCGAACAGCTCGAACGCGATTACCAGGCGGTCAGGCAGGCATGAGCTTAAGCGACAAATCGGCCATCACCGGAGTGGGCGAAACCGCTTTCGTGAAAGGCACCGAGAAAACCGCGGTCGACATGATGCTGGAAGCATCGCGCAAAGCCATAGCAGATGCAGGGCTGAAGCCGTCGGATATCGACGGCATGGTTCCTCCGCCGATCTACACCACCTCGGAAGAGATGGCGGCTAACCTCGGTATCGAAGTTCTGCGCTATGCCTCTACGGTCCACATGGGCGGGGCGAGCCCTACCACGGCACTCCAGAACGCCGCGATGGCAATTGCCAGCGGCTTATGCGACCATGTGCTGGTGACGCTCGGGTGGAACGGTTATTCCGCCTTGCGGCCCAAGCCTGGCGCACCGCCGACGCGGCCGATGAACATGAACACCCTGACGAATACGATCCAAGGCTATTACATTCCGTATGGCGTGTTCCTGCCGGTGCAGATGTATGCCTGGCTCGCCACCCGGCACTCCCGAATTTACGATATCGGCCCGGAAGCGATGGCGGCCGTTGCACTGGCGTGCCGTCGCCATGCGCAGATGAATCCGCAGGCCTTCACTTATGGCCGGGAACTGGATGCCGAAACCTACCATTCCGCGCGCTGGATATCCGAACCCTTTCGCCTCTACGATTGCTGTCTGGAGACTGACGGGGCATGCGCAGTCGTGGTTTCGCGAATAGACCGCGCCAGGGACATGCCGCATGTTCCCGTGAGCATCGCCGGTGCGGCTGAAGGGCATCCTTACCCCGCCGACGATATCCCTTCGCGTCCCGACCCCTTCAAGATCGGCCTGAGCTACGCCGCGCCGCGCGCGTTCGAAATGGCGGGGGTCGATCGCGAAGACATGGATTTTCTGCAGATCTACGACTGCTTCACCTACGTGGTTCTCCTTCAGCTGGAGGCCCTGGGCTATTGCGAACCAGGTGGACAGGCAGAGTTCGTCGCGAATGGCCAGATCGAGCTGGGCGGGCGCTATCCCGTCAACACCCATGGCGGCCTGCTGAGCGAGGCCCATGTTTGGGGACTGAACCATGTCGTCGAGGCGGTGCGTCAGTTGCGCCACGATTGTGGGGAGCGGCAGGTCGAAGGCGCCCAGACCGGCCTGGTGACCGGCTGGGGCGATCTGGGTGACGGCAGTATAGCGATTTTGAGGAGGTTTGCGTGAGCGACGAGAAAGATCTGCCGCCCAAGATGCGCCCCTCGGCGCAGGCCGCACCAGCCAAGCCAAAGCCGCGCCCGCAGGATCCGGTGGAGCAGGAATTCTGGAACCGGTGTCAGGACGGCAACCTTTACTTCCAGCAGTGCGAAGGATGCGGCAGTTTTCGGCATTTGCCGCGCTATATGTGCGCCCGATGCGGTTCTCCTGAATGGTCGTGGGAGCGTAGCACCGGCAATGGCACGCTGTTTTCCTGGACGGTGACCCATCAGGCACTGCATCCCGCCTTCGCCGGCGAGATTCCCTTCATCGCTGCGGTGGTGGAACTGGAGGAGGGAGTGCGCATGGCAACCCGGCTGGTCGATTGCGCGCTCGACGAGCTTGAGCTCGATCTGCCGGTCACGCTGGATTTCGAGCCGATCTCCGAAGATTTTCGCCTGCCAGTATTCCGACCCGTCGCGATCGCGCGCGCAGAAGGATAGACCAAGATGGATCTCGACTACGGACCCCAGTATGACGCGTTTCGCGAGGAAGTGCGCCAGTTCCTGCAAACCCACGGTCACCGCGCACCCGATGGCCAAGGCCGTGCCGCGCGCCCTTCCCCCGAAGCCGTCGAATGGCAAAAGCTGTTGATCCTGCATGGTTACACGGCGCGTACGATTCCCAAGGAATACGGCGGATACGGAGCCGAGCCGGACATCCTGAAATCGCGGATCATTGCCGAGGAATTTTCGCGCGCTGGCATCCCCGCAGGCCTTGCGAACCAGGGCATTTCCATGCTCGTTCCCACGCTGCTGGAACTCGGAACCGAAGCCCAGAAACGGCAATGGATCGAGCCGACCCTAAATGGCGAGATAGTCTGGTGTCAGGGATATTCGGAACCTGGAGCGGGATCGGACCTCGCCGCGCTCAAGACCAGCGCCCGCGTCGAAAATGGCGACTTTGTCATCAACGGACAGAAGATCTGGACCAGCACGGCCAAGCAGGCGGACATGATCTTTTGCCTTGTTCGGACCGAACCGGACGCGCCCAAGCACGGCGGCATCTCCTACTTGATCTTCTCGATGGACACACCAGGGATCGAGGTCCGACCACTCAAGACCATGACCGGTCATGCCGAGTTCAATGAAACGTTCTTTACCGACGTGCGGGTTCCCCTGGATCAGATCGTCGGGCAGCGCGGGCAGGGGTGGTACGTGGCCAATGCCACACTGGGCCATGAACGTGGCATGCTGGGCGACCCCGATGCACTGGAAAACCGGCTCCAGGCGCTGGTCAGGCTGATGCAAAAAGAACGCATCGGCCAGGGTTGCGCAATGGACAACGCCGTTCTGCGTGACCGGCTGGTTGCATTGCAAGCCGAAGTCGCGGCGATGAAATTCAACGGCATGCGCATCCTGTCGAACAGCCTTAGGGGGGATGCCGGCGGCATGGCGAAACTTGTCGTGAAGCTGCAGAGCTGTGAGCTCGCCCATCAGATTTCCGCGCTCGCGATCGACGCAATGGGCGAGATGGGCATACTCTATCACGGAAGCGAGCGCGAGCGCGAAGACGGTGCCTGGCAGTGGAACTACATGTTCCAGCTTGGTCTGATCATCGGTGGAGGCACCGCCCAGATCCAGAAGAACATCATCGCCGAACGCGGGCTGGAAATGCCGCGCGAACCCAAGTTCGCAACGCCTCCCGCCGTCGAACAGGCGACGGCCGTTGCAAGCGGGCAGAATAAGGGAGCCGCCTGATGGATTTCGGACTTTCGCAAGACCAAGAGATGCTCTGCGACGCGATCAGCCGCACTCTTGCTGATACTTGTCCGCTCGATCATGTGCGCGAATGCGCGGAGGGCTCGGTTCCCTTCAGCGACAACGTGCGTTCGGCGCTGGGCGAAATCGGCATTTGGGGAATGATGGTTCCCGAGCAACATGACGGGCTCGGGATGACAATGCTCGATGCCGCCGCTGTGGCCGAGCAGCTCGGCTATGCCGTCGCGCCGGTGCCTTTTATCGGTGCCCATGTACTGGCACCCCTTGCGCTGGCACAGGGCGGTAGCGAGGAGTTGAAGGCGCACTGGCTGCCGAGGATAGCGAAGGGCGAGGCGCAAATCGCCGTCGCGATCGCGGAAACGGTGGAGATCCGGGACCGGGCAGGCGTGGACTTCGACGGCGCAAAGCTCGACGGAACGGCTTTGTTCGCGCTCGACTTCCTGGAAGCCGACGCGTTTCTGGTAGCCGATACCGCCGGTCGTATGCACTTCGTAGCTGGCGATGCTGCGGGTCTGGAGAAGGTTGCTCTCAAAACGATCGACCGCACCCGGAGCGTAGGGGAGCTGCGGTTTTCTGGCGTAGCGGGCGAGGCTCTCGCGGACGATGGTGGGGCCACAGTCAGGCGCCTGCGGGACGCCGGCCGGGTGCTCCTGGCCGCCGATAGCCTCGGTGCGGGCCAGGCTATGATCGAAAAAGCGGTCGACTATGCCGGGCAGCGCGAACAGTTCGGACGAGTGATCGGCAGCTTCCAGGCGGTCAAGCATATGTGCGCGGAAATGGCTGCCCGCCATGAACCATGCCGTTCGCTGGTCTGGTATGCCGCCCATGCGTTCGATGCGACGCCCGACGAGGCTTCGCTGGTGGCATGCCATGCCAAATCACATACGGGCGAAGTCCACCGTTTTGTCGCCCGAACCTCAACCGAGGTGCATGGGGGGATGGGTTTTACCGATCTCCTAGGTCTGCATTTCTGGTTCAAGCGAATCGGTTTCGACCGCCAGGTTCTGGGAAGTCCCGAAGCGGTCCGGGCCGAAGCAGCGGCCTTGCAGGGGTGGACGCAGGTCGCATGAGACGATGAATTAGGCGCACGCTACCGACAAAATCGTGGCCACCAAGGAGAGAGGAATTAATACGTGATCGACTGGAACCTTGGCGACATCCTTGATGCAATCGAACCTGCGGTCCCGGAAGATGCTCCGGCGCTGATTCACGGCGACCGGATCATTAGCTGGCCCGAAATGTCGAAGCGTTCGAACAATTTGGCGCGCAATCTGCGCGCGCAAGGTGCAGGCGACGGGGCGAAGATAGCCTTCTACATGCGCAACCGTTCCGAATACGGGGAATTGATGGCCGCGTGCTTCAAGGGCCGCCTCACGCACGTGAACATCAATTATCGTTACCGTCCCGAGGAGGTTTTCTACATCTTCGACGATTCCGATAGCGAGGTAATTGTTTACAGTTCCGAGTTCCGCGACTGCATTCTTGAACTGAAGGAACGGTTGACCAAGGTTCATACATTTGTAGAAATCGGCGATGCTTCGCAGATCGCTTCCTTCGCGCTTCCTTACGAAAAACTTGTAGAAGGTAACGGCGCGCCTCTCGATATCGAGCGTTCTCCCGATGACCTGCTGTTCATATATACAGGCGGTACCACCGGCATGCCCAAGGGCGTGATGTGGCGACACGATGATATGCGCAAGGCTCAGCTCGACGCGCAAAAGCTGCTGGGTCCGGTTCCCCAGACCATGGAGGAAATGGTGGCCCTGGTGAAGCAGGGCGAGCTTGCGCGCATCACTTTGCCGGCGTGCCCGCTGATGCATGGAACCGGGTTCATTACTGCTATTGGCACGCTCATGTCGGGCGGGGCCATCGTCACGCTGTCCGATCCATCCTTCGACGCGGAAGAATTGTGGGATGCGGTGGACCAGCACAAGGTGCAGAGCATCGCCATTGTCGGTGACGCTTTTGCCAAACCCATGCTGCAGGCGCTGGACGCCCACCCGAAGCGCTGGGACACGAGCAGCCTGATTTCGATCATCTCGTCCGGCGTCATGTGGAGTAAACAGGTAAAGGCGGGCCTGTGCAAACATATCCCCCAGGTCATCCTCATGGACAGTTTTGGCGCTTCGGAAGGGCTGGGCTACGGCTTGTCGGTGACGACCGCACAGGGCGGCACCAACACCGCGAAATTCGGGATCGGGGAATTTTGCGACGTATTCGACGAGAACGACCGGAAGGTCGAGGCGGGGAGCGGCGTGCCCGGCTTTATTGCCCGCAAGGGCGCAATCCCCACAGGATACTACAAGGACCCGGAAAAGTCGGCCAAGACTTTCAGGACGATCGATGGCGTGCGTTACTCCATCCCGGGCGACTGGTGCCGGGTGGAATCCGATGGAAGCCTGACCTTGCTGGGCCGCGGCAGCGTCTGCATCAACACCGCAGGTGAAAAGGTTTACCCCGAGGAGGTGGAGGAAGTGCTCAAAACCCATCCCGCCATTGCCGACGCGCTTGTCGTCGGGGTGCCTGACGAAAAATGGGGCGAAGCGGTGACCGCTGTGGTGCATTTGACCCAGGATGCGGACTTCGACGCGCAAGCGATCAAGGATCACGTGCGCCAGCAACTGGCAGGTTACAAAACGCCCAAGGCGATTTGCCCAACGCAAACCGCCTTGCGCGCGTCAAACGGCAAGGCGGATTATACTACGGCTAAAGACATCGCGAAAGCGGGTGCCGGGGCCTCGTGAGCCATTCGCCCCCTCCTGACTATGATGTCGTAATCGTCGGGGCCGGGTTCAGCGGAATATACCTGCTTTACAAGCTGCGTCAGGCGGGGTTCGATGTTCTGCTGGTAGACGCAGCGGAGCAGCCGGGCGGAATCTGGTACTGGAACCGCTATCCGGGAGCACGGGTCGATTCCCAGGTTCCACTTTACGAATTTTCCATTGCGGAAGTATGGAAAAGCTGGACGTGGAGCGAACGATTTCCAGGCTGGGAAGAACTGCGCGCCTATTTCCTCCACGTCTGCGATACGCTCGACCTCTGGCCGGCAATGCGAATGAAAACACGGGTCGAAAGCGCGCCGTTCGATGAAGACACCGCCTGCTGGCGATTGAAGCTCGACGATGGCGGAAAAGTAAGCGCGCGTTTCCTCTTGCCGGCCCTGGGGTTCGCCTCGAAACCCTACATTCCCGATATCCCGGGCCTTAGCGATTTCGAAGGCGAATGGTGCCATACCGCCCGCTGGCCGCAGGAAGGCATCGACCTTTCCGGCCGCCGGATCGCCCTGATCGGCACGGGTGCCAGCGGCGTACAGGTGGCGCAGGAGGCGGCAAGCTGCGCGGAGCAGCTGACGCTTTTTCAGCGAACCCCGATTCTCGCCCTTCCCATGCGGCAGGAAAAACTGGACGCTGATCGTCAGCTTCGCGAAAAATCCGAATATCCCGCTGTCTTCCAGAAAAGGCTTACGACAAGTGGCGGTTTCGAATGCCAATCGCTGGACATTTCGGCCCTGGCTGTGACCGAGGAAGAGCGGACTACGCATTTCGAGGATTTGTGGCAGCGAGGAGGGTTGCGCTTCTGGTATCATAATTTCGCTGACATACTGACGAACGAGGACGCCAATCGCCACGCCTACGAGTTCTGGCGTGACAAGGTGCGCGAGCGGATCTGCGACCCGACCATTGCCGAGAAGCTCGCTCCCGATGAGCCGCCACATCCCTTCGGGACCAAGCGACCATCGCTCGAACAGAATTATTACGAGATCTTCGCACAAGACAATGTGACGCTGGTCGATCTGAACGACACCGCGATCACTCGCGTCACCGAGGCCGGGATAGAAACAGCCACTGGCATGATCCCGTGCGATCTCATTGTCTTCGCGACCGGCTTCGATGCCGGTCGTGGCGGGCTCATCGACATGAACATCACCGGCCGCGGAAGGCTGGCGCTGGCAGAAGCATGGAAGAGTGAGATCAAAGCCTATCTGGGCATGGCCGTCGCCCAATTTCCGAACATGCTGTTCGCCTACGGCCCGCTCAGCCCTTCAGGCTTTTCCAACGGTCCGACAAGCGCCGAAATCCAGGGTGACTGGATCTGCGATTTCCTGATCTGGCTGCGCGATAACAGGATCGGCCTTTTCGAAGCCGATGCGCTGGCCGAGCGAAGCTGGACCGATATGGTCGCCCAAGTAGGGTCGATGACGCTCTTCCCCAAGGCTGAATCGTGGTACATGGGCGCCAATATTCCCGGCAAACCCCGACAACTGATCAATTTCCCCAGCGTATCTGGTTACGCCGATCTATGCCACGATGTCGCACGGCACGATTATCGTGGTTTTATCAGGAATACACTATCCGGTATGGAGACTGCGCCGAAATGAATGAAATGAAACCAATCCACGACGGGTCAACAGATATTGATCCCGTATGGGCCGGCGACGGGGCGGATATACCCGAATGGTTCGCCTGGGCGCTGAGCGTGCCCCGTGAGGAAGGCTTCGTAGAGGTTGGTGGCGCGCGGGTGCATTATCTTCGCTGGGGCAGGCGTGACCGGCCCAAATTGCTCATGACTCACGGTTTTCTCGCCCATGCCCGCTGCTTTGCCTTCATCGCACCGTACCTTGCCGAAGACTACGACGTGGTGGCGTTCGATCTGGCCGGTATGGGCGATAGCGAGATGCGCGGCGTGGCCGATATAGCTGCGCGGGGAAAGGAATTTGTCGAGATCAGCGAAGCGCTCGATTTGTTTGCAGATGGAAGCAGACCGACGATCATCGCCCATAGTTTCGGCTCGGGTGCAGCGCTGACCGCCGTTTCCCAATCGCCGGATGCCTTCGCCGGCGTTATTGTCTGCGATCTCATGGTGATGCGGCCCGAAAAGCTGGAGAAATACTGGACCATGGGCAGATCGAGCCCCGGGTCGGGTAATCCTGACAAACCGGTGCGACGCTACCCCACCTACGAAGCGGCGCGCGAGAGGTATATCCTGTCGCCGCCGCAGGCAGTTGGTGAGCCGTTCCTGATGGATTACATGGCCTATCACTCTCTCCGCCGCGATGGCGAGGAGTGGACATGGAAGTTTTCTCCCGAAGTGTTCCGGCGCAGCAACAAGCCCGACGAATGGCTGACAGTAGGCCAGAGGCTGGTCGATGCGCCCGGGCGCAAAGCGATTGTGTACGGCGAGAAAAGTCAGCTCTTTGATCGCGATTCCGCCCGCTATATCCGGGAACTGGGAGGGGGAAAGATACCAATTGTTGCAGTGCCCGATGCACGCCATCATCTCATGCTGGATCAGCCGCTCGCGTTCGTCGCTGCGCTACGGGCGGTACTGGCCTTTTGGAGCCTCTGAGATCCCCCATACTAAGAGGCTGGTTCCTGGTCAGAGGCCAGCGAGATGGGGGCAAAGGGCGTCCATATTCATCTTGTACTATATCCGAACTATTGTCGCCGTCGGCACGGCGAACGCTTCGTTGGTCTCGATGCCAGCTGGGGCAAAAGCTTTATCGGGAGCAACTCGCTTAGCGCGCCAACCATTGCTGATCTTTAGCAAACGTTCACTCCGCGTGCGGTCTGGATCGTGGCCCATGGGGTCAAAAGATAAGGCGCTTTACTAATATCACGCGGATTTATATGCCCATGGACGGGGATTGGGCTAATTCTCTCCCTCTCCTCTCCTTAGACTAAGGGGCGACCCTCGAGGTCGCCCCATTTTGCAGTAAGCGGCGGAGCCAATTATCGTTGCACTGAAGAGATGGGAAGGGATGCTATATGACACTGAGAGCGATGGTGCTCGCCACTTCGGCCATCTTGGCTTGGCCGCAGATGGCTTTAGCGCAGGATTCCACAACTGATGAGGCGGAACCCCAAGGATCCGTAATCATCGTGACGGCCCAACGCCAATCTCAGAGTCTGCAAGAGGTGCCGATCGCGGTCAGTGCCTTCGATGCTACGGCTCTCGAAAGCCAGCAGATCGAAAACGCTGCTGACCTTCAATTGACGCTCCCGAACGTCTCATTTTCGAAGGGCAACTTCACCGGGTCGTCCTTCACCATCCGTGGTATCGGCGATCTTTGTGTTGGTGTGACGTGTGACGCAGCGACGGCTATCCATATCAATGGTTCCCCTCTTTTTGGTACCCGGCTGTTCGAAACAGAATATTTTGACCTTGAGAGAATTGAGGTCCTACGGGGGCCGCAGGGCACCCTCTTCGGCCGCAACGCTACCTCGGGTGTTGTCAACCTTGTGACAGCCAAGCCTGACCTCGGTTCTTTCGGCGCGGCCGGAGAGTTCGAGTATGGGAATTACAACAGCATCAAGGCCGAAGGGATGGTCAATGTCCCGATCGGCGATTCTATCGGCGTTCGGGTAGCCGGATTCTTTCTGAATCGCGACGGTTACACCACAAACCTTTTCGACAATTCGGATGTCGACGACCGAGACATGTACGCTGTTCGTGGTTCTCTTCGTTTTGAACCCGGTGCCGATACCACTCTCGACTTCATGGCATATTATTTCAGGGAAGATGACACCCGTTTACGTAATCAAAAGCAGGCCTGCCAGCGTGACCCGCTCGGCGTGCTGGGTTGTCTGAACAATCGCCGCGACTTTGACATCACCAATGCCAATTCCACAGTCGGCGCAACGCTCAGTTCGCAAGAGTTCTTCGCTATTCAGGGAATTCCCTCAGTACTGGGATTGGGAAGCCTGTACGGCCCCGATGCATTTGCAGGATTCGATAAGCCCGACGATGTGCGCACGGTAAACACGGCGTATACTCCATTCTATTTTGCCGATGAAGTGCAGCTACAGGCCCGTCTCGAGCAGCGCATCGGAGCTATGACACTGACTGCAACCGGTCTTTATCAGGACACCGAAGTCGATTCCCGGCAGGACTACTTTCTGGGCATTCAGGATCGTACCGGCTTTGCTACGGCCTTGAACGTGTTGTCCGGCTTCGCGGCCAACGGTTTGCCTACCGGCCTCCCCGCACCTGCACCGGCGTTCGTGCCAGGTTCGTCGGCGTATTTTACCCCGATTGTGGAGGCTCTCATCCCCAATGGCCCAGGGGGCGTATTGTGCACCTCCGATAACGATGATGGGAACAGGGGCGCGTTCGAAGGTAATGTATTGTGCGGCGAAACGCCGCTATCCTTCGACAGGTCTTCAGAGCAACGCGAATCCTGGAGCGGCGAAATCCTCCTTTCCAGTGATTTCGACGGAGCATTCAATTTCCTGCTCGGAGGGATCTATGCAAAGTCCAGGACTACCGACAACAGTTACTATGTAAACTCATTCGCGCTTGACTACGCCAGTGCCATTCTGGGATCGTTTGGTACTTTGGCAGGCGGTGCACCGCCATCCTACTTCGCAACATCCATGTACCGCAACAATTCTCTCGAGGCTAATCTTGAGAGCTTCGGTGTGTTCGGGGAGATCTACGTCGACCTGACCGAGCGTCTGACCTTCACCGGAGGTTTGCGGTATAACGACGACAAGAAAGACGTGACTGCGCGCACGACCTTGATTAGCTTCCTCAATCCTTACGCGAATGACGGGGAGCCGTTCGACAGCCCGATCACTCCCTTAACCGGTCCCTCTGGTCTTTTTGATGCCGATCCTGGTACGCCAGGTGAGCAGCTAACGCAATTTAGAGAAGTAGGTTTCGATGAAATAACCGGGCGTGCGGTGCTCGACTACGAAGTTACGCCTGACAATTCGATTTACGCATCTTATGCCAGGGGCTATAAATCCGGGGGTATCAACCCGCCCCTTTCGCCCGTTTTCGATGTGGCTGAAAGCTTCGGATCAGAAACCATCGACGCATTTGAAATCGGATCGAAAAATACCTTTGCGAATGGCGCACTGCAATTAAACGCTACTGCATTCTACTATAAGTATAGCGGGTTGCAGCTTAGCCGCATCGTCGCCCGTACCTCAGTTAATGATACTATCGATGCCGATATCTGGGGTGTGGAACTAGAGTCCGTTATCCGGCCCGATCCCGATTGGCTTGTCAACTTGACGTTCAGTTATCTCAACGCGGAAGTTGCCGGCGACCAGTTCTTCTCCAATCCGCGCGACCCGGGTGGCGGCGATCCTGATGCCGTCATCATCAAGGATATTAGCAACGGTGCTAATTGTGCCGTAACCGGGCCAGCCCCCGGCGCGGCCGACGCATTCGTGGCCGGAGTGAACGCAGCTCTGGGTCTTCGTGGTCCCGAAGAATTTCCTAATGACGGCAATCTTGCGTCAAGCGGCGCATTCAGCATTTGCGATGTCTTGGCCGGAGCCGTTCCGGCGGGCAGCGGCCTTGCGGTATTAAGCCCTGGCGTAGAGGTCAACATAAAAGGGAACAAGTTGCCGCAGGCCCCCGAAATGAAGGTTTCGATGGGTGTGCAGTACACCGCCACTTTCGACAATGGCATGACTCTGGTTCCTCGCGTGGACGTAGCGCTGACTGGTGAGCAATACGGCAATATCTTTAACGGCAGGGTCAACCGGATCGAGCCATTCGTGCAAGCCAACGCGATCGTGCAGTTGAACAGTGCGGATGAGCGTTGGTTCGTGCGCGGATTTGTTCAGAACATTTTCGACAGCAGCTCGGTGACAGGATTGTACTTGACCGACGCATCCTCGGGGAATTTTACCAATATCTACACTTTGGATCCTCGTAGATATGGTGTTGCTTTGGGGTTCAGTTTCTAACAGGTCCAGATCGTGTTGGCGGGGAGATCGGTGGTCCTCCCAACGACCCGAACGGACAGTGCCAGCTAGTTCGTATTTCGACCCATGACTTTATAGCTTTTCCAGAGCGGCGTAATGCTCGATGACCGCCTCGTAAGCCTACCGACGAGGCGGTCATCGAACCGGCCAAATGCGAGCTGCACTCGAAATGCCTGTACGATCGCTCGTTGATGTCGCTACGAGATGCTCGCGGAAAGCTTAAGGCCTTACATAGAAACGACAATGAAGAGTCACCGAATAGTGCAATCGGGATATCCGATGGTGATACTGGCAAACGCACTCTGCGAAAGGCGGAAACATGCTGACCCCTATGATCCAAGATTGGGTCGTAGTGCACGAGGTGCTGACGCGTTAGGAAAAGTTGGAAGGGGCTGCGGGGCAGACTTCTGAGAAAACTTATCCTAACTCTGTTCAGGTTTCATAACTGATTTTCGATCGACCGGAGCTGGCTCAACCGACGTGCGATTGTCGCGAGACAATTCGACCCATCCCAACCCAAGCGACTTCTGGATCGCGATCCAGCCATTTGTCATGGCGGCGATCGCCCGATCGAGATTTGCTCTGGCCTGTTCGCGCTTGCGGATCGAAGTGTTGAGTTCGCCTTGCGAGATTACCCCCGCGGCGCGGCGTTGCTCGTTAAGCTCCGCAGCCGTGTCGGCCTGCCGACTGATCTGCGCCAGCGCGGCTACGTTGGCTCTTTGTTGCCCGAACCGAGCAAGCGATTGTTCGGCGTCGCGTAGTGCGCCCAGGACCACTTCAAGATAGCGCGCTTCGGCCTCGTCGCGCGCACTCTCGGCCTGATCGATCGATGCTGCCGTGCGGCCGAAATCAAGCAGGTTCCACTGCAGCCGCGGCAAAGCGATTGCCGATAAGTTGCCCGGGTCCAGGATGTCGTCGGGCTCCGATCCGCCCAAACCGAGAATCCCCATGAAGGAAATCTTGGGGAAGCGAGCAGCCTCTGCCACGCCAATGCGCGCATTCGCCGCGGCCAGCATGCGTTCGGCGGCTCGAACATCCGGCCGCCGCGCTATTAGCGCTGCGGGATCGCCCACCGCGACCCGTTCGGGGGGAAGCGGAATTTCGGCCTGAGCCGCCAGGAGCCCGTCGAGTGCGCCGGGCGCTTCGCCCGTCAGCACCGCGAGCGTGTCTTTGAATACATCGATGTCCGCTTGAGCTTCCGCGATCTGCGACTTGAGCAGTTCGAGCTCGGCGTTCGCGTTACCGACCGGGAACAGCGCGAGAGCGCCCTGTGTATAGCGCTGATAGGTCAGTTCGAGAATTTGCTGCTGCAAGTCGCGCTCTCGCTGGACAAGCTCGAGCCGCCCTTGCGCTTCTCGCAGGCTCACATACGCCCGCGCGATTTCGGCGGCGAGCTGGACTTTCGCATCCTCGGCGTTCGCCACCGAGGCCGCAGCCTGAGCGTTAATGGCCTCGACACGCCGTGCCTGCCCCCCAGCGAAATCGATCTCCCAGTTTGCATTGAGCCCGACGTTGTAGACGCTGAGGCTGTCCTGCTCTTCGGTGTCTGCAGGAGCGCCGGGCGATCCCGGGGGCGGGCCACTGCCGATATCTAGCCCTGGGATATTCGCCTGGACCGCAGTCGCCTGCGCAGCCACGGCGGGTAGCCGGTTGGCGCGCTCCTGGCGGACAGAAGCCCTTGCCTGTTCGATGCGAGCGCGCGCCGCGGCCACGCCCGGATTGCCGACCAGCGCGCGCGCCTCCAGTTCATTGAGAACCGGATCGCCGAGCAGCGTCCACCAGTCGCCGGCAATCGGCGCAAACGGATCGATTTCGGGGCCGGCGCGTACGAACGCATTGCCTGCGGCGGTCGCAAGTTGCGGGGGACCGGCATAGTCGGGACCGGACATGCAACCCGCGAGGAGCGCCATGGGAGCGAGGAGGGTTAGGGTCTTGCGCATAGAGTTCTCAGTGCATCGAAAGGGATAAGTTCTTCGGGAGAGGCTTGAGGAACAGTACCAGCGGCACCGTGACCAGGGTAATCGCGCCCATGGCGAAAAAGACATCGTTGTAGGTCATCACGAACGCATCGCGCTGAATGATGCCGGAAAGCATCTCCAGCGCGGCCTGTGGGCTGCCCAGCGACGCCGTCATGCCGTCCAGGTATTCCTGTAGCCGGGGGCTGTTAGCGTTGAGGGTTTCTTCCATGCGTCGACTATGATGCCACTGGCGCTGATCCTGGAACGAGGCAAGCCCCGCGAGCGCGAACGAGCCCCCGAGGTTTCGCGCCGCGTTGAAGATGCCCGAAGCATCGCCGGCATCCTCCTTGGCAACCGAAGCTACCGTCGCCTGGTTGAGGAACATCATCGTGAGGATCATGCCGATGCCACGCAGGAACTGGCTTTCGGTGAACACTCCACCTCCCGATTCCGCTGTCAGATTTATGCTGACGAAACAGCTTAGCGCCATGATGAACATGCCCGCGCCGACCGCAATGCGGATGTGAATCCTGCGGATCATGAACGGGAGAACGGGCATCAACAGGAAAGCCGGAACGCCCATCCAGAAGATCACAAGTCCGGTCTGCAAGGCATTATAATCGGAAATTATCGCGAGAAATTGCGGGATCACGTAGGTCGAGCCATACATGACCATGCCAAGCGCCAGTGCCATCACCACGACGCTGGCAAACTGCCTGCTGAGCATCAGGCGCAATTTGAGCACGGGTTTGCGCGCGTAAAGCTGTCCGTAGGTCAGAAGTGCAAAACCCACGACCGTCATCAGTGTGAGCTGGACGATCAGCGTGGAATCGAACCACTCCTCGCGGTGGCCTTCTTCCAGAACGATGGTCAGCCCACCCAACCCAAGGATCATACCAGCTATTCCCGCCCAATCAGCCTCGCGCAGGTAAACCCAGTCGGGCTTTTCATGGGGTAGCCCGATGAATAGTAAAGCAAGGAGCAACGCGCAGACGGGCACGTTGACGAAGAAGGCGTAGTGCCAGCTCAGGTTCTCGGTAAGCCAGCCCCCCACCAACGGGCCCATTACCGGCCCAAGAACCACGGTCATTCCGAAGAGCGCCATGCCGATCGGCTGTTGCGATGGAGGCAGTCGCTTTGCGACGATGGTCATAGCGGTTGGAATAAGCGCGCCGCCCATGAACCCTTGACCGGTGCGACCGATGATCATCGTCGTCAGATCGGTGGCAATGCCGCACAACACCGAAAAGGCCGTGAAGGCAGAAACCGCGACGATGAGCAGCGTGCGAAGGCCGAGCAGTCTTTCCAGCCACGCGCTCAGAGGGATGATGATGATCTCGGCAACAAGGAAGGCTGTCGCGATCCAGGTGCCTTCGGTTCCGGTCGCGCCGATTTCCCCCTGGATCGTCGGCAGCGCCGAATTGACGATCGAGATGTCAAGCGTTGCCAGCATCGCCCCCAGCGCACCGGCGGCTACGGCGATCCAGGCCGTAGCATCGGCCTTTTCGACCGGCGGCGAAACCGCTGCAGCGGCGCCTGCCATCGGTCAGTCTCCGGCCGCGTTGCGGATCGAATCGAGTTGGTCTCTAGCGGCGCGCGTATCGACACTCGCGACAACAGACATGCCCGGCACCAGCAGACGCAGGATCTCGGGCGAAGCCTGAATGGATATGCGCACCGGGACGCGCTGAACGATCTTGGTGAAATTACCCGTCGCGTTTTGCGGAGGTAGGATCGAGAATTCTGCCCCGGTCCCGGGGGCGATGCTTTCCACTCTTCCTAATAGCTCGAGGTCCGGCAGCGCGTCGATTTCCAAGGTGACGGGTTGCCCCGGGCGGACAAGTCCGAGCTGCGTTTCCTTGAAATTTGCTGTCACGTAGAGGCGGTCGGTCGGTACGAGGCTCATAAGGCGTTGGCCAGGCTGGACAAATTGTCCAGGTCGGACCGTGAGGTCACCCACCCGCCCGGAAATACTGGCCTGGAGCGTGGTCGATGACAGGTTCAGACGGGCGGCCTCGAGTTGCGCACGAGCGGCGTTGGCTTGCGAATTGGCCTGGTCTATCTGCTCGCTAAGCGTGTTCTGTCGGCGCTGTGCCGCCGTGAGCGCGGCGCGCGCTGCCGCGACTTGAGCCTGCGCTTCTCTGGCCTGGGCCTCCAGCTGATCGAGCCTCTCGCGCGGCTCCGCTCCCGAAGCGGCAAGGGGGCGGTACCGGACAACCTGCTCAGCAGCGAGACCAGCCTGTGCAGATGCTGCTGCGAGCTGTGCACGGGCCTGGGCAATTGCCGCGTCCTGCTCTTGTTGCTGGGCGCGTACCGTATCTGCTCCGGCGAGCGACGCGGCGATCTGGGCTTCGACCTGGTTCGTTTGGGCACGATAATCTCGCACGTCCAGCTGGACAAGTGCATCGCCCGACGCGACCGTTTGATTCTCCGTCACTAATACGCGCTCGACGTAGCCCGCAATTTTGGGGGAGATGATGACGCTGTCGGCGGCAATATAAGCGTTGTCGGTGGACTGCTGGAATCTGCCGTACGTCTGATGATTGTAATACCAGTAGCTCCCGGCGAGCAGGACCAGAATGCCGGCGATCAGCAGACCCAGCCGGACCCGCGGACTGGACAACCCCGTCGGACGTGCGCCTTCATCGCTAGCCCCTGCTGTCTCGTCCGCCATGATTATTTCGCTCCTCGCCATCGTTTGAGCCGCTGCGCGAGCGATATAGCGGCCAAAACAAAATGCGAAAGTCCTTTACTATTTTTCTCCGATCGATAGGAATGTCTCATGCCAGAAGATGAGGGCACTCTCGCACTCGACAATGTCATCACCCACGATGATCGAGCGATCTTCATGATGGACCAGATCAGCCGCGCCGCGCGCAAGGCATTCGATGACCGAGCACAGCCGCTGAGCCTCAATCGTACGCAGTGGCGTGTGTTGGCGCAGCTCATCAGAGCTCCTGCCCTGAACCAGACGGACATCGCCAGGAGACTTGAAATCACATCCTCCAGCAGCGGCCTGGAAGACATGACGCCTTCGCGCTTGAGTGACCGGACGCGGCTTGCGCAAGTCATAGCAATATTCGGTCGCCACGGGCGGGGCGGCATCACGCCCGTGTTGGGACTAGGCCGATCTCAAACCAAAACACATTCGACGCGCCCGGATGCCCCGCTCGTGGCGATTGCGCCAGGGGACGAACCTCGGTCATGTTCTATAGCGGACAACCGAATGGAGCATGCGGGACGCGAACTTTCATTGCACCGGCCCTCTGCCGGACGAACAAACCGCTGGCGGCGTGCTAGATGGAAACTAACGCAAACTTCTCCCTAGTGGCGTGGATCGTTGGCATTCTGATGCTTACGACCATCGCTTTCGCGATGTGGCTAATCGATCCCAGACCAAATCAGGAAACATATCAGATCAAGTTTGATCGCTCCGTGGAAGGCCTTCAGTCGGGATCGACTGTAACACTATCGGGAGTCCCTGTGGGACAGGTAACATCGGTCCGTCTGGCGGAAAATGAACCGGAAAACGTGGTCGTTGTTCTGACTCTCGATCCTTCTGCGGCGAAAGTCCACGGCCTTGAAGCGACAATCAGCACGGATCTGATAACTGGAGAGGCTGCGCTCGTGCTCGAGGGCCGACGGGGTCGTCAGGGCATTTACACCGACAAGTCAGGAAAAAAGATCATTCCCGCCGCGGACGAAACCGGACTATTGGGGAGGGATGCGACCGCCACTGTAGAGACCGTGGCAAATAGCATTCGCGCTCTGAACGAAGGACTGGAGCCAGAAAAGCAACGGGTGATCACCTCCGATCTTGTCCGGCTTCGAGTCACGACGGCCGCACTCGCATCGGACGCCGAAGGTTGGGACGAACGATTGGCCTCAACAAAAGGAAGATTGTTAGACTTAGGGCAAAGGGTTGGTGGATGGGGAAATAATCTTCGAGATGCAGATCGGCGGATCTCAGGGCGGAGCGCTTCTGCTATCGCGCAACGACGCCTTCGCCAATTCAGGGAGGGGGTGCAGAACGCTGAAAACAAACTTTCCCAGATAAGGAGTGGCATTCCGGCGGTCGAAGATTCTTTGGTTGAAGGTGAAACGGACCTTCGCGAGCTTAGTCGCGAACTTGCTCCTCTCAGTGAAAAAATCGAAGATATTCAGGTTGAGGGAATTACATCAAATCCTCCCCTCCCAGACTATCGGCCAAAAAGAAGAGAAGCTGGAACGAATATCGATGATTTAAAGTAAACCGAACGGATGACTGCTTCCGGGCAGAGCGCGCAGCCCGTAGAATAGCGGAGATTGGAGCGCAAAGCGGATAACGACCTACTCCGCGGTCAAGTTTGAAATTGAAATTCCGAGTCCTAAAAAAGGCATCGAACCAATACATTAGAGGGATTTTGCGGGCCTTTTGCGGGCTTTTCAGCTTGACCGAAATATCTAAACATCAGAAATTAAACGGAAAAGAAGTTCGAATGTGATGCCTCTTCTGGCACCATCAACCCGTTCGCTGGTGTTCACGAACGGTTGCCTAAACCCCTAATTTCTGCCATTTTCCTGCCCTCGATCGGTCGTCGGCATTCGGCTTTGTTCGTCAGAATTCGCGATCTACTCGGGGCCTTCCTGGGGGCCCGCCCCCCAAAGGTGGGCTTGAACAGCGGGAAAAATGCGAACGGGGCCCCCAATGCCGCTAACGAACCTTGGAATAAAGCAAGCAAGTCAACGAGATAAGGAATATAAGCTATCGGACGGTGGCGGATTGTATCTGTTGGTTCGTCCAAATGGTTCTAAACTTTGGAAACATTAGCTGCGGATCAACGGACGCGAGCAAAAGCTTTCTTACGGTGCGTTCCCGGTTGTTTCGCTTCGAGAAGCTCGGGAGAGACGTGATGCAACGAAGCTAGCTCTTTCTCGGGGAGAAAACCCGGTGCAGCAAAAGCGTGAGGAGAAGCTCGCAGCGCAATTTCGTGGCAACAACTTGTTTGAAGACGTCGCCAACGAATTCGTCGTGAAGCGCGAGGAAGAAGGACTAGCTTCGTCAACTATCAAGAAATCTCGATGGTTTCTGGCTCTTCTATCAGGGACGATCGGAAACCGTCCGATTGATGAAATTAGCTCGCTAGAGTTTTTGGCCGCACTTAAAAAAATTGAAAAGCGAGGCCACCGAGAGACAGCGAAAAAGACGCGATCATTTGCTAGCCGAGTCTTCCAATATGCAGTGATAACTGGGCGCTGTAGCGCCGATCCCGCTCATCCATTACGCGGAGCATTGGTCGCGCCGGTCACCCGTCAGTACGCGGCAATTACCAACCCAGTTGATCTTGGAAAGTTGTTGCGTGCCATTGATGAGTTCGACGGGTTTCCTTCAAGCCGCTATGCTCTCAGAATTCTACCACATGTGTTCGTACGTCCAGGCGAGCTGCGTCTTGATGAATGGCAAGAATTGGATTTGGCGAAAGCTGAATGGTTGATTCCTGCGGGTCGAATGAAAGCGCGCAAAGCTCATAGGGTGCCATTGTCGAGCCAGGTTTGTGAAATGTTCAATGAGTTGGCTGCCATTCATGGCAACAGCAACCTGGTTTTCCCGTCCCTCCATGCGCGTGGCCGCCCGATTAGCGAAAACACAGTCAACCAAGCATTACGGTGGTTAGGTTATCAAGGGACCGAAATGACCGGACATGGTTTTCGCTCGACTGCATCAACGTTGCTCAATGAAAGCGGCAAGTGGAGCGCCGATGCAGTCGAGCGAGCTTTGGCCCATAAAGACACTAATGTCGTTCGAGGCATCTATCATCGCGGCGAGCATTGGGACGAGAGAGTCAAAATGGCTCAGTGATGGTCAAATTATCTAGATAAACTGAAAACCTCTTTGCCATAGCTTTGAGCGCCGATTTCACGCCGTTGAAGCTGAGTTAATCCATAACATTCATTTGGTCTGCGAACCGAAGGGACCCGCAAACCACTGCAGTCCGAATTTGGGCCGTCTCCAGCCAGTCCGCTTCTAGGCGCCGCGGCGCGAGAAGCGGACCTTTGTTCAGTTGCTAGCGAGACTCCAAACGCCACAATCATGGGCCGGCGCAAGTCGACATAGCGACCCTCCTCGTTCGCCCCAGTCTCGACGTGAGCGTTCCAGCCCGGTATCGCCATGTTGAATGGGAGCAAACCAAGGTTTCTTTTGGAGCTGCGGAAAGATGTAGAATCCATGGAGTTGATCCCAATCCCAGTGTGAAAGGATGACAGGGGCAGATCTGGGATTAACGGAACTCAGATGTGGCGCAGTGTGAGCATTGAACGTCACAGGCCAGCCAGCATCAAAATGGCAAAGAGAGTGACCAATGTCGTTTTGTAGTGAAATGAAACTGGCTTGACCAACATCTCTCACTAGCGCGTTGGTGGGGCAGCCCCTCATCCACACTGCCTTGCGACGAAGGCCGCGAAGTGTTGCTGCGTGTGGAATCAAGCCGCCATTCAATGCGACTTGGCGAACTCGCCGGCGGGAAGCTACGCTGGCCCCAATTGGTTGAGGCGTCGGGTCGCCATCATCAGCTATGTATTAAATGCCCGCGATAAATCCGGAAGAAGCGACCGTGTAACCTCGAGTAGTCAATTGAGCATGGTCGACCGGCCAACCGAGCCCTACAGTATCTCGTGACAGCGAACCAAGTTCCAGATGTGGGATCAATTTGGACTTTACGGGAAAAATCATTCGCCGTGATTTCAAAGCGAATGAGTCCGAACCCATCCACCGCACTTCGATCCAAAAGGAACGAGCCGTAGCTTTCAGCTTAGCATGAGACTCCAAACAACGCTCATCTAAGCCGTCGATCTCAATCGAAATAGGTGGGTCGGCAGCTCCTCTAATTCATCGGTTCGGTAAATCCGCCCTATCAGAGATCGCTCTCGGAACGGTCCAGTTTCGAATTCTTGCTCATTTTTGTTCATTTTTTCCAACCCAGTCGAGCGGCCTCAACCCGCTTTGCTCAAGCACTGGAAGGTCTTAAGAAATACCATCCAGTCTCGGCTATTTGTCCTGCCTCGACAAGAGTATCGTAGCGCGCTTTCAGTTGGGTGCGGTCGTCTGGAGCCGAGCCGTCGCAAAGTTGCACGGCTTCGTGCGCGGTCCGGTAGGTCTTCCCGGTTCCGGGAGGGCCGTAGAGAATGAGATTGGTAGGTCTGGGCATGTGCATTGTCTCATCGTGATCCGAAGCATTACTAGGCTGGGCTGTGTCCTGGCTTTCTCTAACGACCCAAATGAACCCCTGGACGTCCCAGAGATCGCGCGGCTGCCAACCCCATTCCGAATTTAGCGAACAGCGCCTTGGCAAGGTCGAGGACCTCTGAATATTCACCCTCGTTTAGAGGATTGTTTCCGAACGTAGTTTTACCCGTTAGCGCCCTTCCTGCGCGCCACATTGGCTCTGTGTTAATTCCCATCGCCTCCGTGGGTTGCGCAAGGGCCAGCAGCATCGAGGGAATATTGCGGCTCTCACTGTATGGCTGACTTTTGTCCTGGCCCTGGCTGAGGATGGGCCAGGCGGCTTGTACGAAGCGATTAAGCGCTATGGCCGGATCGTCATCGGACAGGATCAGGCTTCCGGCCTCGGCTTCTAATTTTCCTGGGTGGCTGGCGCGAAGGTTTTTAACCCGTGCATCGGTGCGCCAACCGAGAAGTCCTGATTGCGGTCCGGTCAAGGTATCAAGAAAGCGTCCGCCTAGTTCTTGTTCGGACAGGGAACTATCTTCCAGCGCCGCCTGTCTTTTTCAAGCAATGCATCCTTATAACCGCGTTCCTCATCGAAGTATCCGCCTTCGCTCGCGCCAAAACCCAAACGCTCAAAGTCAGAGAATTTGCTGAGAAAGCGTTGTTTGAGCCGCTCAAACTCGGCTGGGTCGAGCCTTTCATCCAGACTGTCGACCACCCTAAACCCCAGACGCGATATGAGTTCGCGCGAACGGGTGGCGTCACGTATCTGGGTATCGGCTCCTTCAACTGCCCGCAGAGCGACGTTAGCTATAGCTTTGCACGGGTAGAAAGTCTCATTCTCAGCAATCCAGTAGGTTCTGGGCCGCCTGAACTTATGCTTGTTGAGAAACGTCCCAGTCCCGAGCTCCTTGCATTCGCGTATCGCAGCAAGGACGGCTGCGCGCGTTAGTATGCCTGTGTCAGATCCTTCGGTTTCGCTGTTCCTAAAGCGCACATAAGCCGCAAGCGATGACTTGTAGCCTGACAGGCCTTCATAAAGGCTGCCTTCGATCTCAATCCCAGAAGGGTTGGGTTTGCCCGCTGTTTGATCGGCTGCAGTATAGCTAAGCTTTTCGAAGATGGTGGCGCAGCCATCCTTGTCGTAAGCGGTGTCAAGGTCGCCGAAATGCCTTTCTACCCGCCTAAGATCAGAGATACGCGTCGAAATCGAGCTGAGTGCCAGTCCCTCACCCGCCATCCATTTTTTGAACTCGTTTTCAGTCACCAACGATACACTCCCGTATGACTGTTCCAAATTTCTTCGTGTTGATCCAGCCGCATCTTCGACTACTTGCCTGATTTTCGAGCCGGGAGGGTGTACTGAGGAGCGGCACGTAATGAAATCTCGCCGCCTGGAACTCGAACAGATCGAGGCAAGCGAGGGCACGCTCGACAGGCTTCAGGGCAATCCGCTTGCGGTGCCGAAGACCCGAAGAAGTGCGCCGAAACGTTCTGCCTGCCTTCGCAATCTAGTTTGCTCGGCAAACAAGAGGTCGAGGACTTCAATTTATATCAGGTCGAGTGGAACGGAGAGCGCTTCGGCATATACGCAGGAAATTATCCCGATTTTGAGGAGCTCGGCAGCGAGTCTATCGCCATCCCACTCGATATGAACGCCAAGCTTCGAATTAACGACAAAGAGGGCGAACTCCTAGCCCAAATAAGTAGGAGTGGCCTAGGTTCGTTCACCTTACAGGTCCATGCTCGTCACGCGCTAAATGCCCTGTAGTTCATTTCGCGGCGGCGATGAGCTCCATGAAGTAGTGACCGCTAACCACCCGCATCTCGTGACGCTCTTACCGAGTTGGAGACATGCCAGGAGCAGACCAGCAACTAGCGACCCGACTACGGAAATTGTCGACCTAAGGATCAAAGCCTATAAGCTACTCGAATGCACTCGGATAAAGGGCTTTACCCAAAAATTCGGCGAGGATTTGCAGCAGCTCTACTCATCTCGACAGTGTTTACTGCGTCATGTTCGAAACAAGAGGCTCCCGGTCAGACCGCTAAGTTTCAACAGATTTCGATGCGTTCATCGCTCTATGCGGAAGCGTCTAAGGTCGTCGCTTCGCCTAAGCCCACTTTTCCATACGAACACGCCAGCGCAGTCTCTTCACAAATTAACGTCGACTATGATCTAACCTTCGCATACTTTGAGACGATATCATCGGCCGATAAGTCGTATGATATCTACGAGGTGGTCGGGGTGCCCGATACTTTTGTGGGCGTCCCACAAGGTGGCAGAGAACTACTCCTGATCACCCTTTGAGCTGAGATGCTCTAGTCCGCTAACCACCCCAATCCTGGAGACTAGTGGACAGACAAATCCGAACCCAATTTAGGTCATTCCCCCGGTTGCCGGACGGCGCTTGAAATCGAAGCGGACAATGCCGCGGTTATGACTACGAAACTAATATTTCGAGGCCTCGCAAAGGCTGGCCTAGCCGTTAATCCAAAAACGGCGCGGCGTGGTCGTCTCTGATGCGGGTCAGGCGGCCGGTATCGCGGTCGATCATCGCCCAAGTGCTCCGCGCGGAGACGATGACTTTGCCGCCCTCATCTCGGAAGTCGACGCAGCGGTCGAAGCGGGCGCCGCGCGGCGGGTCGGGGATGTAGGTCGTCGCCTCCACCCGCTCGCCCTCGCCTATGTTGCCGCGGTAGTCGATCTCGTGCCGGGTCACGACCCAGACGAAGGCCGCGCGGTGCTCGGGCGCGGCGACGGCGTTCCAGTGCTCGGTCGCCATGTCCTGCACCCACGCGAGCCACACCGTGTTGTTCACGTGGCCGAGTTCGTCGATGTGCTCGGCCTCGGCGGTGAAGCTGCGCGAGTAGCTGGCGCTCAATCCTCGACCCCGAGCTGCGTCAGCAGGAACGCGAATTCCTCCGCCTGCTCGTAGAGCCTGCGGAAGCGGCCCGACTTGCCCCCGTGGCCCGCGCCCATGTTGGTCTTGAGCAGCAGCGTGTTGTCGTCGGTCTTGTATTCGCGCAGCTTCGCGACCCACTTCGCCGGCTCCCAATAGGTAACGCGCGGATCGTTGAGGCCGGCGGTGACCAGCATCGGCGGATAGTCTTGGGCAACCACCTGATCGTAGGGCGAGTAGCTGAGGATATAGGCGAAGGCCTGTTTGCTCTCGATCGGATTGCCCCATTCGGGCCATTCGCCCGGCGTCAGCGGCAGGCTTTCGTCGAGCATGGTACTCAAGACATCGACGAAGGGGACATGCGCCGCGACCGCGCCCCATAGCTCAGGATCGGTGTTGATGACCGCGCCCATGAGTTCGCCGCCCGCGCTGCCGCCCGAAATGCTGATTTTGCCCTTGTCGGTATAGCCCTCGGCGATCAGTCCCTTCGCGACGTCGACGAAGTCGTTGAAGGTGTTGGTCCGCTCGTTAAGCTTGCCTTGCAGATACCAGTTGCGGCCCAGATCGTCGCCGCCCCGGATATGTGCATTGGCATAGGCGACGCCGCGATCGACGAGGCTGAGGACGCTGGTGGAGAAGCGCGGCTCGGTCGCGATGCCGTAAGCGCCGTAGGAATAAAGGTGCAGCGGACCGCCCATCGGCCGGTCTTTCCGCATCACGACGCTGACCGGAACCTTGGTCCCGTCGCGCGCGGTGACCGTCAGCCGCTCCGTCTTGTAGAGGTCCGCGTCGTAGCCGCTCGGGATTTCCTGAACCTTCAGCGTTTCAAGCTCGCCGGTCGCAAGGTGGTAGTCGTAGACCGTGGCGGGCGTGACCATGCTCTCGTAGCTCAGCCGCAGCTTGTCGACGTCGTATTCGGAATTGTTTCCGAGGCCGGTGGAGTAGCTCGCTTCGGGAAAGGCGATGGGCTTCACCTGCGACGCATCGCCGTAGGAGCGAATCTGTACCTGATCGAGCCCTTCGAGGCGGCCTTCGGTGACGTAGAAATCCTTGAACAGGTCGAACCCGGTCAGGTAGAATGCGTCCGATCCGGGAATGACCGTCTGCCAGTCGCCGGGCGCGGACAGGGGCGCGCGGGCGAGGCGGAAATTCACATGCTCGTCATTGGTGTAGACGAAGATCTCATCGTCGCGCACATCGACGCTGTATTCCACGCCCTTCTGCCGCGGCTTCACGAGGATCTGCTCGCCGGTCGGATCGTCAGCCCGCACGAGCCGGACTTCGCTCGTCTCGTTGTCGCCGGTGGCGATAACCAGCCAGTCCTCCTGCGCGTTGAGGCCCGTGCCGACCCGGAAGCCCTCGTCAGCCTCCTTGTAAATTTCGACATCTTCGGACACGGGCGTGCCGAGCCGGTGCAGGCGCGCGTTGTCCACGCGCCAGTTCTCGTTCGCCTTGCCATAAACGAGTGCGCTGTCGTTCGCGACCCATACGAGGCCGGACAGCGTCTCGGGTATCTCGTCCTCCAGAAGCTCACCGGTCTCGAGGTTCTTGATCCGGGCGAGGAAACGCTCCGACCCGTTGTCGTCGTAGGAATAGGCGAGCAGCTTGTCGTTGTTGCTGACCGAGATCGCGCCGAGGCGGAAATATTCCTTCCCTTCGGCCAGCGCGTTCTCGTCGAGCATGAGCTCGCGCTCGCCGCCTGCTACCGGGCGGCGGTACCACAGGCGGTATTCCTTACCTTCCTCGAACTCGGTCCAGTAAAGATAGTCGCCGTCCTTCTGCGGAACCGAGCTGTCATCCTCTTTGACGCGGCCCTTCATCTCTTCGAAGAGCGTGTCGATGAGCGCCTGGTGCGGCGCCATCTTCGCTTCGAAATAGGCGTTCTCTGCCTTGAGGTGGTTCAGTACATCCTCGTCGTCGATCGTCGGGTACGACGGGTCCTTCATCCAGTGATACGGATCGGAAATCGTGATGCCGTGGCGCGTGTATTCGTAGTCGCGCTTCTCGGCGACGGGCGGAGCGGCGTTTGTGTCGGTCAAGTCGGTCTGGTCCCTGGAAGATTGTGCTGCTGCCGGGGCGGCGGCCGCCGCGGACAGGATTGCCCATGCGGCAAGGCTTGCAAGTTTCACGGCGAGTATCCCTGTTGAAAGCGGCCCGCAGCTGCTATGTATGAAGGCATGGAATTAACGTTGCGGCCCCGCTTTTACCAGCGCACCGCGCAAACGCCAGATTAGGATCGATGATATGCTGATGCAGACCCACGAAGCGCGCCTCGATGCGCTCCGCACCGAACTCGAAAAGCGCGGCCTCGACGGTTTCGTCGTGCCCATTTCGGACGAGCACATGAGCGAATACGTTGGCTCCTACGCGCAGCGCCTTCAATGGCTCACCGGCTTCGGCGGGAGCGCGGGCAGCGCGGTCGTGCTGAAGGACAAGGCCGCGATGTTCACCGACGGGCGCTACACTGTGCAGGTGCGCGAGCAGGTCGACGGCAAGCTTTACGACTACGAGGATGTGCCCAAGACCTCGCCCGCCAAGTGGATCGCCGCCAATGCCGCGAAAGGCGCTCGCATTGGCTACGATGCATGGCTGCACGGCGTCGAATGGGCGGAAGAGGCGGAGAAGCTCTTCGCCAAGAAGGGCATCGAACTCGTCGCGGTGGACGGCAATCCGATCGATGCTGTCTGGGCCGACCGCCCCGAACCGAGCGGCGCGGTCGCGGTTCCGCACGAGGACCGCTTCGCCGGACGTTCCAGCGCGGACAAGCGCGCCGAGATCGCCGACTGGCTCAAGGAAGAAGGCTACGATGCGACGGTCATAACCGCGCTCGATTCCGTCGCCTGGGTCCTCAACATGCGCGGCGCGGACATCGCGAATACGCCGGTCGCGCTGTCCTATATTCTCGCCCATGCCGACGGCACGGCGGAACTGTTCATCGCGCCCGAGAAGGTGACTCCCGAACTGACCAAGCACCTAGGCAATGCGGTCAGCGTGCGCGAGCGGAGCGACTTCGAACCGGCGCTGGCGAGCCTCAAGGGCAAGACCGTGGCGGTCGATCCGAAACACGCGGTGGCGGGCATCTGCCGCGCGCTCGAGCAAGGCGGCGCGAAGGTCGTGCACGATGCCGACCCTGCCGTACTGCCCAAGGCAATCAAAACGCCCGAAGAACAGCAAGGCCACCGCGACGCGCAGGCCCGCGACGGAGCGGCGATGGTCAAGTATCTGCGCTGGATCGAAGAGAACGCGCCCTCGGGCGAGGTGGACGAGCTCGGCGCCGCCGCCAAGCTGCGCGAGTTCCGCGGACTCAGCGCAGACCTCAAAGACACGAGCTTCGACACGATCAGCGCCGCTGCGGGCCATGCCGCCCTGCCGCACTACAAGGTGGACGAGGACAGCAACATCCCGATCCCGCCGTCCAGCATCTATCTGTGCGATTCGGGCGGTCAGTATCTCGACGGCACGACCGACATAACGCGCACCGTCTGGGTCGGTCCCGGCGAGCCGACAGCGGAAATGATCGACCGCAACACCCGCGTCCTAAAAGGTCACATCGAACTGGCGCTGGCGACCTTCCCGGACGAGACGACCGGCGGCGCACTCGACGCGCTGGCGCGCATTCATCTGTGGAAAGCAGGCGTCGATTACGGCCACGGCACCGGCCACGGCGTCGGCAGCTACCTCTCCGTGCACGAGGGGCCGCAGCGCATTTCCAAGCCCGGCGGCGCATTTCCCGGCACGGAAACGCCGCTTCGCGAAGGTATGATCCTGTCGAACGAGCCGGGCTACTACAAGGCCGGCGAATACGGCATCCGGATCGAGAATTTGGTGCTGTGCGTCGATGCGCAGATCGAGGGTTCGGAAGGCAAATATCTCGCCTTCGAAACGCTGACGCTGGTTCCGCTCGACCGCAGGCTGGTCGAGAAGTCGATGCTGACGCCGACCGAGATTCAGTGGTGGAACGACTATCACGCAGAGGTGCGCGAAACTCTCGCACCGCAGCTCGATGGAGCGGACCTCGAATGGCTCGAACGGGAATGCCTGCCGCTCTGATCTCGCCGGTTTAGCGCCTAGCGCATCAATCCGCCTAGGATGTTGCGCACGAAGGCGGTGGCGCCGGTGCGGATCGGATCGGCGCTCGATTTCTTGCCGAGCACGGCGGCAACCGCGATCGAAGCGACCGATCCCGCCGCCGCGCGCGCCGCGCCCTTGCCCGCCTTTTCCCATAGCGAGGGCGATTTGCGCTCGCGCTTCTCGACTTCCTCGCGGCCATTCTTGGCGACCTCTTGCGCGGTCGCTTGGGCATCGGCGGCTTTCGCTTCGAGGATTTCGGCGGCGCTTTCGCGGTCCACTTCCTCGTCGTACTTTCCCTCGAGCGCGCTGACCGACTGGATGATCGCGCGTTCCTTCGCCGTAACCGGGCCAAGGCGGCTGCGCGGCGGCTTGATCAGCGTGCGCTGCACGACCGACGGCGCGCCGTCGGCCATCAGGGTGCTGACCAGCGCCTCGCCGACGCGAAGCTCGGTAATCGCCTCCTCCACGTCGAGGTCGGGATTGATCCGGAAGGTGTCGGCGGCGGCCTTGATCGCCTTCGTGTCGCGCGGCGTGAAGGCACGCAGCGCGTGCTGCACCCGGTTGCCGAGCTGGCCCGCCACCTCCTCGGGAATGTCGATCGGGTTCTGCGTCACGAAATAGACACCCACACCCTTGGAGCGGATCAGGCGGACGACCTGCTCGATCTTGTCTTCGAGAGCCTTGGGCGCATCGTCGAACAGCAAGTGTGCCTCGTCGAAGAAGAACACGAGCTTAGGCTTTTCCGGATCGCCGACCTCGGGCAGCGTTTCGAACAATTCGGCCAGTAGCCACAGCAGGAAGGTCGCGTAGAGCTTGGGCGAGCGCATAAGCCGGTCCGCCGCCAGTACGTTGACGATGCCGCGCCCGTTCTCATCGGTGCGGATGAAGTCGTTCATCTCGAGCGCAGGTTCGCCGAAGAAGCGGTCCGCGCCCTGCGCCTCGAAGCTCAAAAGCTGGCGCTGGATCGCGCCGACCGACTGTTTCGAAACATTACCGTACCGTGCGGACAGCTCCTTGGCGTTCTGCGCGGCGAACAGCAGGATGGCATGAAGATCCGCGAAGTTCAGCAGCAGCAGGCCGTTGTCGTCGGCATAGCGGAAGACGATCTGCAGTACGCCCTCCTGCGTTTCGTTGAGATCGAGCAACCGGGACAGCAGGAGCGGACCCATCTCGCTGACCGTGGTGCGGATGGGGTGGCCCTGCTCTCCGTAAAGATCCCAGAACACCACCGGATTGTCGGAATAGGCATAGTCCTCCATGCCCAGTTCCTCCGCGCGCTTTTCCAGGCTTCCCGCGTGCTTGAACGTCGGTGAACCCGGCATGGCGATACCCGACAGATCGCTCTTCACGTCCGCCACGAACACCGGGACACCTTCGGCGGAGAAACTTTCCGCGAGCCCTTGCAGCGTTACCGTCTTCCCGGTTCCGGTCGCGCCGGCGATCAGACCGTGGCGGTTCGCCCGCGACAGGTCGAGCGTCTGCCGCCCCCCGTTCTCGCCCAGACCCAAGAAAATATCCGTCATTGCCCGTCCCCGACCGCTTTGCTGTCCGCCGCGTTCACTGGCGCAACGCCGGTCCGCGGGTCAAGCGGCAAGGTGCGGGAAGCGCGCCATGCCTGGCAGGAACGGTCGGCGGGGCATTTGCCTGTTCCAATTCCGCGAGGGCGCATTATGGCAGTTCGGATGGCTGTGGACGCCCCGATGGTATTGCTGGACGACGCCCGTGCGAGCGGCGCCAGCGATGCGCTGCTTTACACGAAGCCGTCGCGCGTTTTCGTCGCACGCCGCCCCGACGAGGTCGTCCGCATCCTCGATGAGGCTTACGCCGCGCTCGGCGAGAACGGCGGATCGCTTGCAGGCTATATTGCCTATGAAGCAGGGCTAGCGCTGGAAGAACGGCTCATGCCGCTTGCCCCGCGGCGGACCGGGGCGAGCGGTCCGCTCGTCTGGTTCGGCCTGTTCGAAGAGCCGCAGCGCATTCCTGCCGCCGACGTATCCGCGTGGCTGGACGATCATGCGGCGAAAGGCGCGCTTCGGCCCTCGCTCGGCCCGCTTGAACCGCAGGTCGGCATCGCTGAGTACCGCTCGGCCATCGCCAGACTGAAGCAGGCGATCCGCAGCGGCGATATCTACCAGGTCAATTACACCCTGCCGCTGGCCGGCGGTTACACCGGCGATCCGCTCGCGCTCTACCGCACGCTGCGTCCGGCGGCGCGGGCCGGTTACGGCGGGCTGATCTTCGACGGGTCGCACTGGCTCCTCAGCCTTTCGCCGGAACTGTTCGTCTCGCTCAAAGACGGCAAGATCCGCGCGAAGCCGATGAAAGGCACGCGGCCCCGCTCGGACGATCCGGAAGAGGACGCCGCGCTAGCCGAAGAACTCGCCACCTCGGAAAAGGACCGCGCGGAAAACCTGATGATCGTGGATCTGCTACGCAACGATCTGTCGCGCGTGGCCGAGCCCGGCAGCGTGGGGGTCGAAGAACCTTTCGCCATCGAAAGCTATCCGACGGTGCACCAGATGGTGACCGGCGTGACGGCGGCGCTGTCCGAAGGTCATGGCCCGGTAGACCTTGTGCGGGCGCTGTTTCCCTGCGGCTCGATCACCGGCGCGCCCAAGATCCGCGCCTTGGAACTGATCGACGAGGCGGAGCGCGATGCGCGGGGTCCTTATTGCGGCGCGATCGGGCGTATCGATGCGAATCGCGACGCGGCTTTCAACGTCGCGATCCGCACGCTGCGCCTGACGCCGATCGAGAACCACCGCGGCAAGGCGGTACTCGGCGTCGGCAGCGCCATTCTCGGCTCTAGCGACGAGGACAGCGAATGGCGCGAATGCCTCGTAAAGGGCGAATTTGCGCGCAAGAGCTCGCCGCATCACTGCGCGCCCGGCGTCGACCTGCTTGAAACCATGCACTTCGATCCCGACGACGGGATCGCGCATCTGGCGTTTCATCTGAAGCGCGCGAAGACCAGCGCACTCGAACTCGGCATCGCGTTCGACCGGCACGAGGCGAGCAACCTGTTGCAGGCGATGAGCTTCGACCTCGACGTGCCGAGCCGCATTCGCATGCGGGTGTCGCGGATCGGTGCGATCGCGATCGAGGTGACGCCGCTGGGCGAACTGCCCTCCTGGAACGAGCCGGCGAAGTGCATTGCGCTGCCCCTGCCCGTCGATCCGGGCGATTGGCGGCTGCGTCACAAAACGAGCGATCGCGGCTTTTACGACGAAGCGCGTGAGGTGGCGATCCGAAGCGGCGCGGACGAGGCGCTGTTCGTGCGCGACGATGGTCTCGTTACCGAGGGTTCGATCACGAACCTCTTCGTGCCAGGCAAGGACGGTGTTTTCGTTACGCCTACCGCCTCGCTCGGCCTGCTGCCCGGTGCGCTGCGCCATAGCTTGCTCGAGGAGGGGAAGGCGCGTGAGGGAGAGGTCCGCATGTCCGATCTCACCGGCAGTTTCTACATCGGGAACGCCCTGCGCGGTCTCGTCAAGGCACGGCTACTGCGCGAATGAGCGATCGCGCAAACCATCCGTCCATCCTGTTCGAGGACGGCGAGGCGCTGGTCATCGACAAGCCCGCGGGCCTGCCGGTCGATCCGCCGCGCCGGGGCGGCATCAGCCTTGCCGCGCATCTCGATGCGCTGCGCCTCGGCTTCATGCGCGAACCTACCCCAGTTCACCGCCTCGATACCGACACGAGCGGCTGCCTGCTACTGGCGCGCAACCCGAAGGCGCTCAAACGCTTCCAGAAGGCGTTCGAGGATCGGCGGGTCGAGAAGCGCTACCTCGGCTTGGTCGCCGGCACGATCGCGGAAGAAAGCGGTACGATCGACATCCCGCTGTCGAAGACAAGCTCGGAAGAGCGCGGATGGCGCATGGTCGGCGACCCTTCGGGTAAGCCATCCATCACGCACTGGCGCAAGCTGACAGGGGGCGAAGGCTTCACGCTGGTCGAATTTGCACCGGTGACGGGCCGCACACATCAGATCAGGGTCCACGCGCTCGAAGGACTGGGCGCGGCGCTAGTCGGCGATCCCGTCTATGGCCAGCCCGATCCGCGCACATCGATCACCATGCTGCACGCAAGCGCACTCACGGTCCAGCGCGACGGAAAGCCGCCGATCGAGGCGGCCGCCCCGCTGCCGCCGCAATATGCACGCTTCGGAATATCGCCGGACGACTGGCGAGACAGCTGATGGACCCGGACCTCATCTCGCGCGCGCACGCACTCGCCGAAGAGCAGTTCACCGCCGGATCGGGACCGGGCGGGCAGAACGCGAACAAGGTCGCGACGAACGTGCTACTGCGGGTCAACGCCTACAAGCTGCGCCTGCCGCCGCCGGTTTTCGCGCGCCTACGCGCCATTGCGGGGAGCAAGCTGACCGCGGCGGGCGATCTTCTCATCACCGCGAATAGCCACCGGACACAGGAGGCGAACCGCTCCGACGCGCGCGACAAGCTCGAGGCTCTGCTGCGCGAGGCACACACGAAGCCGAAACGGCGCGCGAAGACGCGCGTGAACCGGCTGGGCAAGGTAAAGCGGCTCAAAGCGAAGAAGGAACGCGGCGAGGTCAAGGCGAAACGCGGCAAGGTCGACTGGTAGCCGCGTCCGCGCGGAAGCCGTGCAATTCGCTTGACTCGCGCCGCCCCTTCGGTCAATGGCGGGCGCCGGTGAGGCGGCATGGATTGTGCCGCCCTATGTTTTTCGGGCTGGCCGTCAGCCCCTTTCAGATTTTTAGGATACCGTCATGGCGAAGCCAGCAACCGTCAAGATCAAGCTCGTCTCGACCGCCGATACCGGCTTTTACTACGTGACGAAGAAGAACCCGCGCAACATCACGGAAAAGATGACCTTCCGCAAATACGATCCCGTCGTGCGCAAGCATGTCGAGTTCAAGGAAGCCAAGATCAAGTAATTCCGCGGCTTTCGCAGCTACTCGCCGGGTCGGCAGGAACCCCTGCGGTTCACCGGTGGTTCAACGCTCTGACCGTAACTATCGGAGCATGAACAGCTTGATCAAGATCACTCGTAAACCCTCCCGCATCGCGCTGGCAGTATTGCTGGCGCTGGGTGCGCCGATGGCCGTCGCGATTCCCGAAGCGCCTGCATTCGCGCAGAGTTCGCAGCAGCTCGACCGTGCGGCGAATGCGCTGCGATCGATCACGACGATGCGCGCCGATTTCAGTCAGACCGACCGGAACGGCGCGACCGTCAACGGTAAGCTGACCCTCAAGAACCCTGGCAAGATCCGCTTCGAATATGCGAAGGGCGCGAACATGCTCGTCGTGTCGAACGGCAAGTCGCTCTATCTCGTCGACTATGACGTCGATCAGGTCGAACGCTGGCCGATCAGCAAGTCGCCACTTGGCGCGCTGCTCGACCCCAACCGCGACGTGAAGCAGTACGGCAAGGTCGTCGCCACGAGCAATCCGGACGTCGTCAGTATCGAGGTACGCGACAAGGCTCGCCCCGAATTCGGTGTCATCACGCTAATCTTCGTGAAGGATGCGGCCTCGCCCGGCGGGCTCAAGCTGACGCATTGGGTCGCCCTCGATGCACAGAACAACCGTACGACCGTACGGCTGCGCAACCACAAGTACGGCGCGTCGGTTTCTGACAGCGCGTTCACCTTCAACGACCCGCGCCGCTCGTCCCGCCGACCGGGCTGAACGTCTCGTCTTTCTGCCGTTTTCCAGACGCGACGAGAATCGGAAATCATTCAGGGACCAGCAAGCAGGTTAACGGTAAATCTTAATACGCAAACGGGCGCTTTGCCGAGTTCCCCTGTTATTCGGCTCAGCAATTTTTCCCCTGATGCTAAGCGTGACGAACGCGAAACGGAACCCTCGCTCCAAAGCCCCCGGAGCGGGGGTTTTTCGTATCCGTCTTTTGTAAGAGCTCGCCTTGCCGCAATCTGCCAACATACCTAAAGCGCATGGCATGGTTTCCGTTACCACCTGGAACATCAATTCCGTTCGCCTGCGCATGCCGATCGTCGCGAAGTTTCTGAAGGAACACGCGCCCGACGTGCTGTGCCTTCAAGAGATCAAGACGGAGGAAAAGCACTTCCCCTTCGAGGCTTTTCGCGAGCTAGGCTACGAGCATATCGCGGTCCACGGGCAGAAGGGCTATCACGGCGTCGCAACGGTCAGCCGCATTCCCTTTCGCGACTTTTCCAAGCACGACTGGCAGGACAATGGCGAGGCGCGCCATATCGGCGTGGAACTGCTCGGCCCCGGTAAGGGTATGGTCGTGGAGAACGTCTACGTGCCCGCGGGCGGCGATATCCCCGACCGCGAGGCGAACTTGAAGTTCGGTCAGAAGCTCGACTTTCTCGAGCGGATGACCCGCTGGGCCGACGCGGTCGACCGTCCTACCCTGATCGTCGGCGACTTCAACATCGCGCCGCTCGAAAGCGATGTGTGGAACCACAGGCAGTTACTTAAAGTGGTAAGCCACACTCCGATCGAGGTGGATACTCTGCAACGCTTCATGGACGCGCACGGCTGGCGCGACATCGGCCGCGAACAGATTCTGGCACCCGAACGCTACTACAGCTGGTGGAGCTACCGCGCGAAGGATTGGAAGACGGGCGACCGCGGGCGGCGGCTCGATCACATGTGGGCCTCCCCCGAACTGGCGAAGCAAGTGATAGGGCACAGTGTGCTCGAAGATGCGCGGAGTTGGGAAAAGCCGTCGGACCACGTTCCGCTGACGACGGAATTCGACCTCTGAGCGCGGAATCCGCCACCCGCGAAGCCGCGGCACGGCGGGGAGCGCAGGCGGTTGACGCGCTGCGTCACGGCTGGCCGATCCGCATTGCAGATGGGCCAGTGCTTCTACCGATCGAAACGGGCGCAGGCGAATATGTTTCCGCGGAGCTGTTGCTGATCTCCGACGCGCGTGCCGTCACCCTTAAACTGACGAACCAGCGGCCCGCCGCGGTCCCGAATGCGCCCGCGCTGATTAGAGGTGCGGAGTCGTTCGCCCTAGTCGATGCGCAAGCGGTCGCCGACCCGGCGCGCGACCTCGCCAATCCTTTGAAAGGTCCGTTCAAGGCGCTGCCGTGCGATTGGGAGGGAAGCGCCCGCGCCGCGCTCGAACTGGCACGAGTTGCCGGTATCCTGCCAGCCTTCATGGTCGATCCGTCAAGCGCAGGCTTACCGCTGGACCTCGAAATTGGCGATGTCGCCGCGCAGGCAAGCCACGACGACCTGTTCATCGCGGCACGGGCACGGCTTCCCGTCGCGGTGACCGAAGAGGCGGAGATCATTGCCTTCCGCAGCCCGTCCGATATGCGCGAGCATGCCGCGCTTGTCATCGGCAAGCGCAGCGGCGAGCGGGTTCCGCTCGTCCGGCTACATTCCGAATGCCTGACCGGCGACGTCTTCGGCAGCCTCAAATGCGATTGCGGACCGCAGCTCGATGCGGCGCTTACGGCGATGACCAAAGAAGCGCGGGAGAACGGCGGCTGGGGGATCCTGCTTTACTTGCGTCAGGAAGGGCGCGGTATCGGCCTCATCAACAAGCTCAGGGCATACCGCTTGCAGGATCAGGGATTCGATACCGTCGATGCGAACACGCGTCTGGGCCTGCCTGACGAAGCGCGTGATTTCGCAGTCTCGGCGCGGATGCTCGAACTGATGAAGGTCGACCGAATCCGGCTGATGACCAACAATCTGAGTAAGGTCGTAGCCGTCGAGGACGCCGGAGTGAAGGTCATCGAGCGCGTGCCGCACCAGCTTCCCGCCAATCCGCACAACGAACATTACCTCGCGACAAAGCGCGACCGTTCCGGACATCTTCTCCTGTAACGCTACTCAGCGGAGCTGGCTGTCCTTGCTGCCGCGGCGATTGATTGCGGAGTGGCGGACCGCTCCGTCACGTGCGGACTGACACGCTACGCAGGTCCGCACGCCGGGAATGGCTGCGCGCCGCTTCTCAGGGATCGGTTCGCCGCATTCATCGCAATATTCCGCGCTTTCGCCTTTCGGAATGCGGGAGCGCGCCGCGCTCACTGCGTCGTTTACCGTATCGTCGATCTGATCCTGTACCGCGCCGTCGCGCGTCCAGCCGCCAGCCATGTCGTTCTCCTTTATCTGTAAAACCGGCAGACCATACCGCTTGTTCCAATCGCGCTTGTTTGGCAGGCCGATTGCACCTGCGAGCCGCAATGGCTAACGCCGTACCGAAAGCGGCTACGAGCGCCGCGGGCTGTCAAGGAGTATGTAATGCGCCGTTTGTCCTTTTCCATCCTCGCTGCCGGCGGCCTGGCGCTGGCCGGTTGCGCCAATTCGGAAGACGCCTCGACCGAAGCCGAAGCCGACACGGTCGAAATCCCCGCCTTCGATGCGCTGAGCGACGTCGAAAGTACGCCAGTTGCCGATCCCAATGCAAACACCGACCTCGGTCCCGATGCGGAAGCGCCGGTTGAGGAAGGCGCCGAAGGAAGCGAAGACGGCGCTGCTCCCGCTCCCGGTGAGAGCCCGGCGGTAGAGCCTACCGCGACACCAGAACCGGTTACGACCGACGAAACCGAATAAGGACGCACCCGGCATGAGTGAGATAGTCAGCGAAGGCGGCATGGACGCCGACACGTTTGCGCAGTTCACCGACCAGCTGAAACGCTACGTGCGCGAGCGTCTAATGCCGGCGGAAGAACAGGTTCTCGAAGACGACGCGATCCCGCCCGACCTGCTCGGCGAAATGCGGGACATGGGGCTGTTCGGCCTGACCATGCCGGAGGAGTACGGCGGTTCCGGCATGAACGTGCCGCAGTATATCGAGACCATCCGCGTGCTGTCCTATGCACTCCCCGCCTACCGTTCGATCACCTCGATCAATCTCGGCATGGTCTGCTCGGCGCTCAAGAACGCCGGAACCGAAGAGCAGAAATCCGAATGGCTTCCGCGTTTGGCGGCAGGCGAGATCGCCTGTTTCGGCCTGACGGAGCCGGGTTCGGGCAGCGACAGCGCCGCGATGGCGACCACCGCAAAACGCGACGGCGGTCACTACGTCCTAAACGGCTCGAAGCGTTACATTACCAATGCCCCGCACGCGAAGCTGGGCCTGATCATGGCGCGGACCAACCCTGAATCGATGCCGAAGAACGCGCATGTCAGCGCCTTTCTGGTCGACATGGAAACGGACGGCATCACGGTCGGCAAGCCCGACAAGAAGATGGGACAGCGTGGCAGCCATATCGCCGACATCTATTTCGACGACGTGCGCGTGCCTGCGGACGCCCTGCTCGGAGGCGAGGAAGGGCGCGGCTTCGCTACCGCCATGCAAAGCCTCGACAATGGGCGCCTGTCCATCGGAGCGGCGAGCTGCGGCTATGCGCGGCGCATCCTCGATACCGCGCTGCGCTACTCCGGAGAGCGCAAGGCATTCGGCGAGACCATCGGCAACTTCCAACTGATACAGGCAATGCTCGCGGATAGCCAGGCGGAGCTCTACGCCGCCGAATGCATGCTGCGCGATGCGGCAGCCAAGGCGAACAAGGGCAAGGCCATCATCGAAGCCGCCAGCGCCAAGATGTTCGCGAGCGAGATGTGCAACCGCGTGGCGGACCGCTGCGTGCAAATTCACGGCGGCGCCGGATACCTTGCGGAATACGAGGCGGAACGCTTCTACCGCGATAGCCGGATCTACACGATCTACGAGGGTACGACGCAGATCCTGCAGCTCGTCATCGCCAAGAACATGCTGCGCGATTTTGCTTCGGGAGCGGCAGCGTAATGGCGGCAAACACGCTGCGGCGCGCGGCAATCGTCTCGCCCCTGCGCACACCGGTCGGCAAGTTCCTCGGAAGCCTAGCGCCGCTCGAAGCCGGACCGCTCGGAGCGCTCATCATCAAGGCGCTGGTCGAACGCAGCGGCGTCGATCCGGAGCGGGTCGACGATGTCGTCTTCGCGCAAGGCTACGGCAGCGGCGAAGCTCCCGCAATCGGCCGCTGGAGCTGGCTCGCCGCAGGAATGCCGATCGGAACGCCCGGCTATCAGCTCGACCGGCGCTGCGGCTCCGGATTGCAGGCGGTAATCAGCGCCGCGATGATGGTGCAGACCGGCGCAGCGGATTGCGTGCTTGCCGGCGGCGTCGAATCGATGTCGAATGTCGAGCACTATTCGACCGACATTCGCAAAGGCGCGCGCTTCGGCGATCTGACGCTGCACGACCGGCTGATCCGCGGGCGGCTTATGAGCCAGCCGGCGGAGCGCTTCGGCGTCATCTCGGGGATGATCGAAACGGCGGAGAACGTCGCGAAGGACTTCGGCATCACGCGCGAGGAGAGCGACGCCTACGCCGTCCGCTCGCACCAGCGCGCTGCCGCAGCGTGGGACGAAGGCCGCTTCGACGATCATATCGTACCGGTCCCCGTACCGCAGCGCCGCGGCGATCCGGTTATGTTTGAACGCGACGAAGGCTTCCGCGCCGATGCGAGCATGGAAACGCTGGGCGCGTTCAGGCCGATCGAGGGCGGCGTCGTGACAGCGGGCAATGCCAGCCAGCAGAACGACGCGGCGGCGGCGTGCCTCGTGGTAGCGGAAGACAAGCTCGATGCACTCGGCCTCGAACCGCTGCTTTGGCTCAGCGGCTGGGCGGCGGCAGGCTGCGAACCCTCACGCATGGGCATCGGCCCCGTCCCAGCGGTGGAGCGGCTGTTTGCCCGCACAGGTCTCGGCTGGGACGACATCGGCCTTATTGAACTCAACGAGGCTTTTGCCGCGCAGGTTCTTGGCGTCTGCAAGGGCTGGGGCTGGAGCGGGGACGACAGCCGCCGCGAGATGCTGAACGTCAACGGGTCGGGCATTTCGCTCGGCCACCCAATCGGCGCGACCGGCATCCGCATCCTCGCCGACATGGCGCACGAGATGCAGCGGCGCGAGGTGCGCTACGGCCTCGAAACCATGTGCATCGCGGGCGGACAAGGCATGGCGGCGATGTTCGAGCGCGCGCATTGACCGCCTGCGTCGGACGTTAGCCGATAAGGCGCGGCAGGTCATCACCGCGACGCTAAGCAGCCTTGATCAGTCGAGCGGAAAGTCCCGAATCGGCTTCCGTGTTCCGTAGCTTTCCTGGCTTAACCGCGCGACTGATACGCCGACTACGCTGCGGGAATTCGCAAGGCGCGACACTTCGGGAACGGCTTTACGCAAATGCAAGGTTGCGGTGATATCGTCCGGCCATGTCTGCGCCCGCGAAAACCTGTGCGACCGCTTGTCTGTCGCCCTACCATGTTCCCGACGCCGTGCGGCTCAAAGGTATTGGCTGTGCGCGCTATGGCGAATGGCTGGAGCGGCAGGCGCAGAACTGCAAACGGCGCGACCCGGTAGAACATCGACGCGATATCGAGGAATATCGGCAGGCGATCCATAAGGCGGTCGAGAAGAGTTCCGGCGTCGATTGCTACACTGGTGAGCCGCTCGAATGGAACCGTCTCAACCATGACCGGCCCAAGGGCGGCGGGCAGCACAACCACCGTATCATGGGACATTATCCGACGGTCGACCATTATTACGGGACGGGGAGGCTCGAATACCGGATCTGCTGCGGCTCGGTGAACCATGCCAAAGGCGCGCTCGACCATCAGCAATTCGTCGAGCTTTGCCGCAAGGTGGCGCGCCGCCATGAGGGCTGGGGCAAAGCGTAAAGTCCGCGCCGGCTCGATGGCGGTTTGGCAGAATGGGCGCGGAGTGGTATTGCTCAAGATACTTATGAACACACACGATCAGACCATCTTCGAAAGCTCGCGGCACGATTTCACGGTACTGCCGGATATGCCTGCGGATGTTTACACCGCGCCGCTCAAGAAGCCGGAGCATGTGGACGACGACTGGCTTGAGCCCAAGCAGACCGATTACGACAGCGAGGACGACGCGATTTGGAACGACCTGTTCGCGCGCCAGATGGACGTTCTGCCCGGCCGGGCGGCGACCGCGTTCATGCGCGGTCTGGAAAAGCTCGATTTAGGGCGCGGCGGCGTTCCTGAATTCAAGACTATTTCGCAGGAACTGGACAAGCTGACGGGATGGAGCGTCGTGCCCGTGCCGATGCTGATCCCGGACCATGTGTTCTTCTGGCATCTCGCCAACCGCCGTTTCCCGGCGGGCAATTTCATCCGCACGCGCGAGACGTTCGATTACATCCAGGAGCCGGACGTATTCCATGACGTCTTCGGTCACGTCCCGATGCTCACCGACCCCGTCTATGCCGACTACATGCAGGAATACGGTAAGGCCGGGTGGAAGGCGATGCGCTACAACCGGCTGAAGGCGCTCGGCGCACTCTACTGGTACACGGTCGAGTTCGGTCTGCTCATGGAGAGCGGCGAGGTGCGCGCTTACGGGGCCGGCATCCTGTCGGGACCGACGGAGATCGTGTTCGCCACCGAGGGCGAAAGTCCCAATCGGATCATGCTCAACGTCGACCGGGTCATGCGCACCGATTACGTGATCAGCGACCTGCAGCCGACCTATTTCGTGATCGAAAGCTACGAAGATCTCTACCGGCAGACGGTGGAGCGCGATTTTGACCGCCTCTACAAGAACCTGCCGCCGGCTTTCACCTACGCGAATTCGGCGGTCATCGACGTCGACAATGTCGTGCAGCGCGGCACGCAGGAGTATCTGCTGCGCGGCGGGCGCGGAAGCGGGGCCAAGGCGGTCTGAACGTTATCAAGGCTGAAGCGAGAGCCTACGTTCGCCTAAGGCAATTAAAAACGGCCCCGGATCACTCCGAGGCCGTTTTTTAGCTACGAGAGCAGCGAGATTACATCTCGTTGCCGTCCATTTCTTCGCCAACCGTGTCAGCCTGCTCTTCCATGGTGTCTTCCATGGTGTCAGCCTGGTCTTCCATGGCCTCGACCTGAGCTTCCGGAGCGCCGGCTTCTTCCATCTGCTCAGCCTGCATGTCCATGTTGGACTCCATCTGCTCGCCTTGGTCTTCCATGGCTTCTTCCTGCGGACCGTCGCAAGCTGCGATGGACAGGCCGAGCACGGCAGCGGATGCGACAGCAAAAATCTTCTTCATGTGGTATTCCCCTTTTGAAACCGGCGGCTTTGTATCAACATCCGCCACGCGAAGTAAGCTAAATATTTTCAGTTATTTCAGACCCGTATAATTTGGGTGCGACATTCGCGATGACGATTCCGGCGAGGGCGCCGATGCATCCGAGAAGGAAGGCAACGGCCGACAGTCCGCTCCAAGCAATCGAGCCGTTAGCGGCATTACCGACGATCAGCGCGCCCATCATGCCGGCGAGCGCATTGATGGCGATCTGGCGCGAGCCTTCGCTTTGCATGATGATGGCGGTCAACCATCCGAGGATGCCTCCCACGACTATCAAAAGCAACAGACCCATAACGTGAACATTCCTTTCGGCTAAACCCCTTAACCTGAGGGTTGCCGCAAAGGTTCCGCGAATAAGTCACAAATGAGGCACGTGGGACAATATTGTCACAAATCTGGACAGGACTTCGAAAGTATTAGGCGGCCCATAGCCAGAGGAAGGCGGCACTGCCGATGATGATCCGGTACCAGGCGAAGGGCGCGAACCCGTGCTTCGAGATATAAGTCACGAACGCTCTGATCACGATCAGCGCAACGAAGAAGCTCACGAAGAACCCGATGGCAATCTCGTCCCAGCCGACCGCGCTCGTACCTGAAAGCAGCGCGTCGGGCTCGGACAGGATCTTGTAGGTCGCTGCGCCCAGCATGGTCGGCACGGCGAGGAAGAAAGAGAACTCGGCGGCGGTCTTGCGCCCCACGCCAAGCGCTAGCGCACCCAGAATGGTCGAGGCGGACCGGCTCGTACCGGGAATCATCGCAAGGCACTGCACGAAACCGATGGCAATCGCCGTTTTCCACGGCATTGCGGCAACACCGACGTCTTCCTTCGGCTTGACGATCCCCTCGACCACCAGAATTGCGATGCCGCCGATGACCAGCGCGACGGTCACGACGAGCGGGGTTTCCAGCATCACGTCGATCGCATCCTTCGCGAACACGCCGATGACCGCGGCCGGCAGAAAGCCGAGCAAAATGTTGCGGGTAAAGTGCACCGCTTCGGCCTCGCGCCGAAGCAGCCCCGTCCCCATGTTCCAGAACAGCGACCAGTAGGACACCACCACGGCAAGCACCGCGCCTAGCTGGATGACGATGTTGAACTGCGCCCACTGCCCCGGATCGTAGCCGAACAGTTCCGTCGCGAGGATCAGGTGGCCCGTGGAGGAAACCGGCAGGAACTCGGTCAGCCCTTCGAGGATGCCGAGCAGGATAGCGGTGAGGGTAAGGCTCATGGCGCGCTTCCAAGCCGGTAAGGGCGCGGCAAGTCAACGCTTTTCACCCCGCCCCCGCAGCAAAAGGCCCGTCTCGCACGATTGATGCACGAGACGGGCCGATCAGGTCACGTTGATAAGCTTACCAGATATGCACGCGCTCTTCCGGCGGCAGGTAAAGCTCGTCGTCAGGCGTCACATTGAACGCCTTGTACCAGGCATCCTGGTTGCGAACCGCGCCGTTCACTCGGAACTCTTCGGGGGAGTGCGGATCGGTCAGCAGGCGCTGCCGCCCATTGGCTTCGCGCTGCATCGAGCGCCATACCTGCGCCCAAGCAAGGAAGAAGCGCTGGTCTCCGGTGAGACCGTCGATCACCGGCGGTTCCTTGCCGTCCAGCGACAACCGATATGCACGGTACGCCATCGAGAGGCCGCCGACGTCGCCAATATTCTCTCCGAGGGTGAAACGGCCATTTACGCAGGTCGCGCCGTCGTCATACGGGCAGTATTCGTTGTACTGCGCTGCCAGCTTGTCGCCGAGATTGGTAAAGCGTTCGAGGTCGGCGTCGGCCCACCAGTTCCTGAGCGCGCCGGTCGCATCGTATTTCGCGCCCTGGTCGTCGAACCCGTGGCCCATTTCGTGACCGATGACCGCACCGATCCCGCCGTAGTTGACCGCCGGGTCGGCATCGGGGCCGAAGAACGGCTGCTGCAGGATCGCCGCCGGGAACACGATCTCGTTGAAGACCGGGTTGTAATAGGCGTTCACCGTCTGCGGCAGCATGAACCACTCGGTTTTGTCGACCGGCGTGCCGAGCTTTGCGCGGTTGTCGGCAATTTGCCAGTTTGCTGCGGAGATTCGGTTTTCAAGCGGATTGTCGCCGGTGATCTCGAGCCCTTTGTAGGTTTCGAACTCGTCCGGATAACCGATCTTTGGGTTGAACGAGTCGAGCTTCGCATAGGCCTGCTGCTTCGTTTCGGCCGTCATCCAAGGGTTCTCGTCGATGCTCTGGCGCATCGCCTTGCGCAGGTTGGCGACCAGATCCTGCATCGCCGCCTTGCTTTCCTCGGGGAAGTTGCGCTGGACGTAAGCCTTTCCGAGTACCTCGCCGAGTTGCCCCTGCGTGGCCCCGATAGCGCGTTTCCAGCGCGGTTCCTGCTCTTCCGTGCCCGACAGCGTCTTGCCGTAGAAGTTGAAGTTCGCCTGATCGATATCGCTCGGCAGGACCGATGCGTTGTTCGACAGGAATTCCTTCACCATATAGGCCTTGATGAGCGAGAGCGGCGTGTTCGCCAGCATCTTCATCATGCCAGGCGTACCGCCGCCGATCATCTGCGGTGCTTTCGCCTTGTCGATGCCCGCACCCTCCAGTTCCTTGTCGGTCGGAGGAAGCTGGCTCATCAGGAACTGCTGCTGGTCGGCGAAACCGGCAGATTGGAGCAGCGTCTCAATCGGGAAATCGCCCGCGAGCCTTTGCAGTTCGGCTCGGTCGATCTTGTTGTAGGTAAGGTCGCTGTTGCGCAGGACCGTACGGTCCCATTCGAGGCGCGCCACGTCTTCCTCGAACGCATAGACGCTCTCGGCAACCTGTGCCGGATTTTCGTATCCCGCCTTGCCCATCAGGAAGGTCAGATATTCCATGTAAGCTTCGCGGATCTGCTGGTTACGCTCGTTGTCGACGAGGTAATAGTCGCGGTCGGGCAGACCCATGCCGGAAAACCCGGTCGATACGATGTAGGTATCCGGCTCTTTCGAATCGACGCCAACGCCCGCCGAGACCAACGACGGATATGCGCCGTTGCCGAACAGGCCGACCAGTTCTTCGAGCGAAGAAGCCTGCGTGATCTTGTTCAGATAAGGCTGTGCCGGTGCCAGACCGGCGGCGTTGATCGCATCGGTGTCGAGATAAGCGTTGTAGGCATCAACGATGCGCGCTTCCTCGCTGCCCGGCGCGGGGTTTGCTGCGCGCAGTTCCGCGATCAGCGAACGGACGTCGGCCCGCGATTTCTCGTTGAGAAAGTTGAACGCGCCGAAGCGGCTGAAATCGCTCGGCAATTCGTTTTGCTCGATCCACTTGCCGTTCACGAATTCGAAGAAGTCGTCGCCCGGATCGACCGAACGGTCAAGCTGCGCGGGGTCCACACCCCAATCGCCGAAGGTCATGTCGGGGGTCGAGGCTTCGGCCTGCGTGGCCGCGGTCGCCGCACTGTCCTGCGCTAGAACCGGGGCGGCGCACATCAAGGCGAGCGCGCTCGCGCTACCGGTCAAAATCTGTTTGATCATGGAAGATATTCTCCTGTTAGCGGGACTCTGCCTGCCCCGCGCCTTACGCGCTTCGGCCGCTTTCCGGTCCCTGGAAAAGCACCGCGTCGCCGCGTGCGGCGAAGCGTTAAACGAATACGGTTTACCGGAAGATTGGCTCAACCGGTCGCCGCTTGACGGTTTCCATTGTAACTTTGTCGAAAAAACCTGCGCTGAACAGCCTTCGGCAGAGCGCCTCTAGGCCGCCTGATCGGTAAATTGAAGCGCTGCGAGCTCCGCGTAAAGACCGCCGGCTCGCGATAGCTGAGCATGCGTGCCCTGCTCGACGATCCGTCCGTCCGCCATCACGATGATGCGATCCGCAGCCCTGACGGTCGCGAGGCGGTGCGCAATGACGAGGGTGGTGCGGTCCTTCATCAGCCTATCGAGCGCGTCCTGCACCAACCGCTCCGACTGGGCATCGAGGGCACTGGTCGCCTCGTCGAGTAACAGGATCGGCGCGTCGCGCAGAATCGCACGCGCAATCGCCATGCGCTGCTGCTGCCCGCCCGATAGCCGCGTTCCGCTCTCGCCAAGGTAGGTGTCGAGCCCGTCGGGAAGCGTCGTGAGGAACTTTTCGGCATTCGCAGCGCGGGCCGCTTCCCAGATCGCCTCGTCGCTTGCTTCCCAGTTGCCGTAGCGCAGATTGTCGCGCGCATTGGCGCTGAACAGCACGCCGTCCTGCGGGACCAGCGCCATGCGCTTGCGGATTTCCGCTGGATCAACGCGTGTGAGCGGAACCCCGTCGAGGCGGATAGTGCCCGCCTGCGGGTCGTAGAACCGCTCCGCGAGCTGGAAGATCGTGGACTTGCCAGCCCCCGACGGACCGACGATCGCCACCGTTTCGCCGGGTTCGATCTCCAGCGTAAAATTGTCGATCGCCGCGACGTCCATGCGCGTCGGATAGCGGAACGTGACCCCGCGGAACGACAGGCTGCCGCGCGGCGGATCGGGCAACTTCTCTGCCCTCGACGGAGCGGTGATGGTCGCGCGTTCCTCCAGCAGCTCGGACAGGCGGCTTGCCGCACCCGCTCCGCGCAAGAGGTCGCCATAAACCTCGGTAAGCGCACCGAACGCGCCGGCAACCAAACCGCCCGTGATCACGAAGGCGGCAATCGTGCCGCCGCTGATGTTGCCTTCGGCGACGCCGATCGCACCGCGCCACATGAGTATCGTAATCGAACCGAAGATGAGCAGGATGATAATAGAGGTCATTACGGCGCGAATGAGGATGCGCCGCTTGGCCGTGTCGAAGGTCTGCTCGACCGCTTCGGCGAAGCGCCCGCCCTCGCGCCGCTCCTGGTTGAAAGCCTGCACGATCTTCATCGATGACAGCACCTCGGTCACCATCGCGCCGACGTCGGCGACGCGGTCCTGGCTCGAACGCGATACGTCGCGCAGACGTTTGCCGAACAGGGTAATCGGAATGATGATGAGTGGGATGACTAGGAGCAGGCCTAGCGTCAGTTGCGGCGCGAGAAAGAACAGGTAGATCGTCCCGCCGATCGCCATTAGAAAATTGCGCAGTGCAACGGAGACGGTCGTCCCCACCACCTGCTCGATCAGTGCGGTGTCGGACGTCATCCGGCTTGAGATTTCCTTGGGACTGTTCTCTTCGTAGAACGCCGGCGCGAGCCGCAACAAATTGTCGTGCACCCGGCGGCGAATATCGGCGACGACCCGCTCGCCCAGCCAGCTCACGAAATAGAAGCGCAGCGCAGTCCCTGCTGCCAGCACCGCGACGATCATTAGGAGATAGCGGAACCAGCGTCCGATGTCGGCCGGATCGCCTCCAGCAGCGAAGCCGCGGTCGATGATAAGCTTGAAACCGGCCGGAATTGCCAGCGTCGCCCCCGCCGTGATGAGCAGTGCGATTGCCGCGAAAGTGATCTGAACCGGATAGTTCTTTAGTGCGTCGATCACCATTCGCAGCGGTTTGAGTGAACGCGCCCGTTCCGGGGGCTCGTTCTTCCCGGTGCCGATCCAGTCCAATGCGAGTGACGAAGCCTCGCTTTCGTCCCCGCTCCTTTCCGTAACGGAAGGCGTTTGTGAAAGGCGTTCGTCCCTGTCGTCCATAGCGGTCATTTAGTCCGACCCGCGGGGGAAATCCACCGGTACAGGGAAGCCACAGCTGCGTCCTTAAATGAAACCGATCTGCGATCTTGTGCGTTGCACAATGGAAGAGACGCACCAATCTGGTGTAAGCAGGGCCGGCCCCGACAGCGTCATAACCGGCGCCGCCGGGTTAAAATACGGTCCGGGAAGGTAATTCGTCTTGCTTTATCATGCACATGAGTTGCAACAATCGTTTCTGAGCAGTGCCAGCGCGTGGGCTTCCATCGGCGCGGAACTGCTGACCAATCCAGCCAATCCGGCGGCCTATTCCGGTTTCGGCCCGATGGCGGCATCCGCGCTCGATGTGTTCGCGCATGCCTCTGCGCCGCGAGGCAAGCCGGAATTCGGTATCGACAGCGTCGTAGCGGACAGCAAAGAGCAGCCGATCACCGAAAGCATCGTGCTTACACGGGATTTCGGCGACTTGCTCCGCTTTACCCATCCCGGACTGCCGAAAGACGCGCCGCGTGTCCTGATCGTCGCGCCGATGAGCGGGCACTACGCCACGCTACTGCGCGGAACGGTAGCGCGTCTCGCCGTATCGAGCGAAGTCTACATCACCGACTGGCATGACGCGAAGCGCGTGCCGACGTCTTCGGGCCGGTTCGATCTCGACGACTATATCGATTACCTGATCGAATTTCTCGAATTCGTGTCCGAGAACGGCGAGGGAGCGGGCGGCCTGCACATGGTCGCCGTCTGCCAGCCGTCGGTTCCCGCACTCGCCGCGACCGCGCTGATGAACGGCAGCGGTAACAAGGCGCGCCCCGATACGCTTACGATGATGGGCGGACCGATCGACACGCGCGAGTCGCCGACCTCGGTCAACGATCTGGCGATGGACCGCCCGCTCAGTTGGTTCCGCCAATCCGTGATCGCGACCGTGCCGATGCAATATGCCGGGTCCGGACGGCGCGTCTATCCGGGCTTCATGCAACTCGCGAGCTTCATGAGCATGAACCTCGGCAACCACATCCTCTCGCATTACGAGATGTTCAAGCACCTGACCGCAGGCGACGAGGAAAGCGCGCAGGCGACCAAGGATTTCTACGAGGAATACCGCTCCGTTTGCGACATGACGGCAGAATTCTACCTGCAGACCGTCGAAGAGGTATTCCAGAAACACTCGCTGCCTCGCGGCACCTTCAAGCACCGCGACAAGCGCGTCGATCTGGGCATGATCACCGATACCGCGATCCTAGCGGTCGAAGGCGAGCGCGACGACATTTCGGGGCTCGGCCAGACGAAGGCAGCACTGACGCTGGCGACTGGTCTGCCCGAAGAGAAGAAGCAGTATCTGATGGCCGAGGGTGCGGGTCACTACGGCATCTTCAACGGAAGCAAATGGCGCGAGAACATCGCTCCCGAGCTTGAGGCGTTCTTCAAGAAACACGCCTGAAAAGTTGGGTCAGGTCACGCCGCCTCCCCGCTTCTCGCGGCGAATGAGCGTGTAGACAAGCTTGCGCACGAACAGCGCCAGCGCGACCGTCAGCGCTAGCAGCACCGCAGCAATCCCGGCAGCGACGTAGGGGTATTCGTACACTGCGTAGAGCGCTCCGGCGCTCACGACGTCCTCTGCCATTGAAACGGCGACGTTGCTGACCGGCTCGGGACTCGCGTTCACTGCAGCGCGAGCGCCAGCCTTTCCGCCATGGGACAACAGCGCTCCGCCACCGCCTAGTATGAAAGTGATGACCTGCCAAGCCGGATCGCCTGGATCGACGATTGCCATGGCGAGCAATGCGCCGCCGACCGGGCGGATCAGCGTATGGACGCTGTCCCATAGAGAATCGAGCCACATGATTTTGTCGGCAAAGAACTCGGCTCCGGCCGCAAAAGCGGCAATGCCGATGACCCATGGGCTTGCAAGCGCATCGAGACTGGCGAGATGGTCCGGTAGCGGAATGGCGCCCAGCCGCATGGCAAGTCCGGTCGCTGCGATGCAGAGATAAAGCCGCCACCCCGCGAGCAGACTGACACTTCCCGCAATACCCAGAAGTTCGACGATGCCCATCGGGGCAGACTGCGCGCAAACGATCTCCGCGGCAAGTGACGACGCCGCGAGCCATCCCATGATCGAAACAGGAAGGGGCCGAGAACACGCCTGGTGTCCCCCGCCCCCTGTTTATGTCGGTCCTGTGCGCGAAGCTTACAGGACCTCGAACATTCCGGCCGCGCCCATGCCGCCGCCGACGCACATGGTGACGACGACGTATTTCGCGCCGCGGCGCTTGCCTTCGATCAGCGCGTGGCCGGTGCAGCGCGCACCGGTCATGCCGTAAGGGTGACCGATCGAAATCGAGCCACCATTGACGTTGAGCTTGTCGTTATCGATGCCAAGCTTGTCGCGGCAGTAGAGGACCTGCACCGCGAAGGCTTCATTCAGTTCCCACAGACCAACGTCTTCGAGCTTGATGCCGGTCCGCTCGAGCAGCTTCGGAATGGCGAAGATCGGGCCGATGCCCATTTCGTCGGGCTCGGTCCCGGCGACCGCCATGCCGACATAACGGCCGAGCGGCGACAGGCCCCGCTTTTCAGCTTCCTTGGCTTCCATGACGACACACGCGCTCGACCCGTCGGAAAGCTGCGAGGCGTTACCCGCCGTAATCGTGGTGTCGGGACCCATCACCGGCTGCAGCGAAGCGAGGCCTTCGAGCGTGGTCGACGGGCGATTGCCCTCGTCCTTGTCGATGGTGACTTCCTCGTCGGTGACTTCGCCCGTTTCCTTGTTCTTGACCTTGTGCTTGGTCGTGACGGAAACGATCTCGTCGTCGAACTTCCCCGCTTCCTGCGCAGCGGCAGTGCGCTGCTGCGACTGAAGCGCGTATTCGTCCTGATCTTCACGGCTGATGCCATAGCGCTGCGCGACCGTTTCGGCGGTCTGCAGCATCGGCATGTAGATCGCGCCGTGCATGCCCATCAGTTCTGGATCGGGCATGACGCGCATTTCAGGCGTCTGTACCATGCTGATCGATTCCTGGCCGCCGGCCGCGACGATGTTCATATTGTCGATTACGACCTGCTTTGCCGCCGTCGCGATGCTCATGAGGCCGGACGAGCACTGCCGGTCGATCGTCATGCCGCTGACCCCGATCGGGCAGCCGGCGCGCAAGGCGACCTGACGGGCAAGGTTGCCGGCCTGCGCGCCCTGCTGAAGAGCTGCGCCCCAGAGGACATCGTCCACTTCACCCGGTTCGATGCCGGCACGCTCGATAGCGGGCTTCAGCGAGTAGGCGCCGAGCGTCGCGCCCGGCGTTGAATTGAACGCGCCCTTGTAGGCTTTGCCCATGCCGGTGCGGGCGGTGGAAACGATGACTGCGTCACGCATGATGTGATCCTTCGATTGACTTTAACTGGAGTTCGGGAGAGCGGCGCTCAGACGTAAAACATGCTGATCCATTCGCAGATCAGCGCCGGCTTTTCCTCGTCCTCGATCTCGATCGTGATCTCGACCGTCTGCTGCCACTGGCCGGGGCGCTTTTCATCCATGGCGACCAGCTTCCACTGGCCGCGAATCCGCTTGCCGCTGCGCACCGGGGTGATGAAGCGGGTTTTGTTGCCGCCGTAATTCACACCCATTTTGATACCATCGGGCTTCGGAAGATCGGAATTGGCGGACAGGTAAGGGATCATCGACAAGGTGAGGAAGCCATGCGCGATGGTGCCGCCGAACGGCGTCATCTTCGCCGCTTCCTCGTTCACATGGATGAACTGGTGATCACCGGTCGCGTCCGCGAACTGGTTGATACGTTCCTGCGACATTTCGGCCCATTCGGACGTCCCGATATGCTGGCCGACCTTTTGCGCGATTTCCTGGGGGGTCATTCGCCTCTCCTAGCTGCTTGTTCTCCCGCGCTGGCAAGTCCAGGCGCGTCCTGTGATGCCCTCGTCATGGCGCATGGCGCGGTACAGTGCAATCGCCCGCTGGCTGACCTTACGGCATCGCGGCAGGCATCAACCATCCTGCGGAAACAGGTCGCGAGCGATCGCATGTTCGCGAGCGATTCGATTCGCTAGTGCGCGAAACTAGCCCATAACTTTTTCTTGCAAAACACGATTACGGGACCGTTAACTATCGTATGGTACGCGGATCGGCTAAACCTTGCGCAGCGCCTCGCCGTGCCCTCGGCAAAACCGGCGCAGCGCGTATAGATGAAGACGAGAATCGATCGGGTCGCCAGCACTACATGAAGAAGGATCAGTCTTTGATTGCGCACAGCGGCTTTTCCGCTGCCGTCGCGCTTTGGTTCGGCCTCCTTTTCGGCGGCATCGCCGCGGTGCTGCCTGCGCAAATGCTTGCTAGCACCTTCGGTCTGAGCAGGTTGACTGCCGCGCTAATCGCAGCCGCGATCGGTATCGTCACCGGCTTCATCGCGGCGCGGATCGTACGGGCAATCCGCAGGCGCTCCCTCGCCCGCTACGACTTCGTTCCTGCCAGCGAGCCGCCTCGGTGGACCCTGCGCGACGAGGAACGCGCGCGCTTGCAGGACGCCGAAGACGAGGACGATGAAGAACCGCTCTTCGCGCATTTCACGACCGATAATTTTGTCGAGGAACCCGATGAAACGGCGGAGGAGCGCGCAGAGCCGTTTGATCTGCCGGAGGCATGGGAAGAACCGGATCACGAGGCTGGTGTCGCTTCTGAGGATTACCCTTCCGAGCAGGCTATGACTGTCGATCCGGTCGTGACGAACGATGATGCCGCCGGCGAAGCGACCGAGCGTCCGACCATCGACCCCATCCTGTCGGACGTCCCGACGACCGAGGCAGAAGGCGACACGCCCAAAACCGAAGAACAAACCACCGCTCTGCTGGAAGACGAATCGCTCGCTCTCCTCGTGCAGCGGCTGGAGGAAGCGGTCGCGCGGCTTTCCGAAAGGGACGAGCGCATCCAGAATGCGGCGCGCAGCGATTCCGAGCCGGTGCCGCGTCCTCAGAATACGGGAAGTTTTGCTGCCCGGCGCGAGAGCATCGGACCATTTCGCATGCGCACCCGGACGAGGTCGCGCCGCGACAAGTCGAAGTAGGGCTTCGCGCGGTGGCGCGTAGCAGACCGATAGCGGCAACTTTATTGGCCTGAAATAATCCTATTCCCGTTGCAGTTGCGAAAATCTCTTTCTGTCGCCAAAGGGAAGTCTTACGACATTTTGAGCAGCGCCTGACGGACCTTATCGGCATGAAGTTGCCGGACAAAGGGCTCGGCAGGTGTGCGCAGTGCATCGGAAGGAATTGGAATGGGCCTACCCCCCGCCACCGGACTGTACGATCCAGCCAACGAACACGACGCGTGCGGCGTGGGCTTCATCGCGCATATCAAGGGCGAGGCCAGCCATTTCGTCGTTTCGCAGGCACTCGAGATACTTGCCAATATCGATCACCGCGGCGCGGTCGGCGCGGACCCGCTGCTCGGCGACGGTGCGGGTATCCTGCTGCAGGTTCCGGACCCCCTCTTTCGCAAATGGGCCGCTGCCGAAGGGCATGATCTCCCCCAACCGGGTCGCTACGCCGTGGCCATGTGCTTCATGCCGCAGGACGAAGCGGCCCGCGAGTTCCTGACCGACCAGCTCGAGAAGTTCATCGAGAAGGAAGGACAGCGCGTCGTCGGCTGGCGCGATGTGCCGGTCACGCTCGACGGTTTGGGCAAGGCGGTCATCGAATCCAAGCCGGTCATCCGGCAGTGCATCGTCGCGCGCGGCGATAACTGCGCGGATCGGGACGCGTTCGAGCGCAAGCTGATCGTCATCCGCAAGCAGACGCTGAACCCGCTCGCCAAGCTGGCCGTGAAGCACGACCTGCCGGGACTGGTGCAGACGTATATCCCGAGCTTTTCCAGCCGCACGATCGTTTACAAGGGACTGTTGCTCGCAAACCAGGTCGGCAGTTTCTACGACGACTTGCGCGATCCTGATTGTGTCTCCGCCCTAGGCCTCGTCCACCAGCGTTTCAGCACCAACACCTTTCCCAGCTGGCGGCTTGCCCACCCCTACCGCTTCATGGCGCATAACGGGGAGATCAACACGGTTCGCGGCAATGTGAACTGGATGAACGCGCGGCGCCGCACGATGGAAAGCGACCTGCTCGGGTCCGACCTCGACAAGATGTGGCCGCTGATCCCGCATGGCCAGTCGGACACCGCGTGTCTCGACAACGCATTGGAACTGCTGCTGGCAGGCGGTTACAGCCTCGCTCATGCCATGATGATGCTGATCCCCGAGGCGTGGGCAAAGAACGCACTTATGGATCCGGGCAGGCGCGCCTTCTACGAATATCACGCAGCTTTGATGGAGCCGTGGGACGGGCCAGCGGCGGTTGCGTTCACCGACGGCCGGCAGATCGGCGCGACGCTCGACCGCAATGGCCTGAGGCCGGCGCGTTTCTGCACGACCAAGGACGACTTCATCCTCCTTGCTTCGGAAAGCGGAGTGCTGCCGTTCGCGGAAGAGGACATCACGCGCAAGTGGCGCTTGCAGCCCGGCAAGATGTTGCTCATCGACCTCGAAGAAGGCCGCATCATCGAGGACGAGGAGCTGAAAGCGAACCTTGCCGCCGACGAGCCCTATGCGGAATGGCTCGAACAGGCGCAGTACAAGCTCGAAGATCTCGACCATATCGAGCCCGAACTGTCCGAGACACTCGAAGGCGAAACAGATTTGCTCGAACGCCAGCAGGCCTTCGGCTACACGCAGGAAGACATCTCCCGCTTCCTCGAACCGATGGCGCAGCGCGGCGACGATCCCATCGGTTCGATGGGTACGGACACGCCGCTTGCCGTGTTGTCTTCAAGGTCGCGGCTGCTTTACGACTATTTCAAGCAGAACTTCGCGCAGGTGACCAACCCGCCGATCGACCCGATCCGCGAAGAACTGGTCATGAGCCTCCTGTCGATGGTCGGTCCGCGCCCGAACCTGCTCGGCCATGATGCCGGCACGCACAAGCGGCTTGAAGTCAGCCAGCCGATCCTCACTAACGATGCCCTCGCAAAGATCCGCAGCGTGGAAGCGGCGCTCGACGGTGCGTTCCGTACCGAGACGATCGACATCACCTGGGACGCCGCGAGCGGTGCGGACGGGCTCGCGATGGCGATCAAGGAAATGTGCTGGGCCGCAACCGAGGCGGTGCTGCAGGATCACAACATCCTCGTCCTGTCCGACCGGCTGCAAGGGCCCGACCGCATTCCGATGCCCGCAGTTCTCGCGACCTCGGCGGTGCATCATCACCTCGTGCGGCAGGGTCTGAGAATGCAGACGGGCCTCGTTGTGGAAACCGGCGAAGCGCGCGAAGTGCATCATTTCTGCGTACTGGCAGGCTATGGCGCGGAAGCGATCAACCCCTACCTCGCCTTCCAGACGCTCGAAGACATCCGCGCCCGCAAGTTCCCCGAGCTCTCGAGCGACGAGGTGCAGGCCAACTACGTCAAGGCGATCGGTAAAGGCATTCTGAAGGTCATGTCCAAGATGGGCATCTCGACCTACCAGTCCTACTGCGGTGCGCAGATCTTCGACGCGGTCGGCCTGTCGAGCAAGTTCATCGAGGATTACTTCTCCGGCACGGCGACGACCATCGAAGGCATTGGCCTGAAGGAAGTGGCCGAGGAAGCGGTGCGCCGTCACGGGCAGGCTTACGGCGACAACCCGCTCTACAAGGGTATGCTCGATGTCGGCGGCATCTACCAATTCCGCCTGCGCGGCGAGGACCATGTCTGGACGCCGAGCAACGTCGCGAACCTGCAGCACGCCGTGCGCGGCGGCATGAACGAGAGCGGCCACAAGAATTACGAGGAATTCGCGAAAAGCGTGAACGAGCAGTCGGAACGGCTACTCACCATCCGCGGCCTGATGGACTTCAAGCGCGCGGACCAGCCGATCCCCTTGGACGAAGTGGAACCGGCTGCGGAAATCGTGAAACGTTTCTCGACCGGCGCAATGAGCTACGGCTCGATCAGCCGCGAGGCGCACACGACGCTGGCGATCGCAATGAACCGCATCGGTGGACGCTCCAACACCGGCGAAGGCGGCGAGGAAACGGACCGCTTCACGCCGATGCCTAACGGCGATTCCATGCGCAGCCGGATCAAGCAGGTCGCTTCGGGCCGGTTCGGCGTGACGACCGAATACCTCGTCAATTCGGACGACATCCAGATCAAGATGGCGCAGGGTGCGAAGCCCGGCGAAGGCGGTCAGCTACCGGGTCACAAGGTCGACAAGGTGATCGGCGCGGTGCGCCACGCGACGCCGGGCGTGGGCCTGATCTCGCCGCCGCCGCACCACGATATCTATTCGATTGAGGATCTTGCGCAGCTGATCCACGATCTGAAAAACGTGCAGCCCAAGGCGCGGATTTCGGTGAAGCTCGTATCCGAAGTCGGCGTCGGCACGGTCGCTGCCGGCGTATCGAAGGCAAGGGCGGATCACGTTACGATTTCGGGTTACGAAGGCGGAACCGGCGCATCGCCGCTGACCAGCCTGACCCATGCGGGCAGCCCGTGGGAGATCGGCCTTGCTGAAACGCAGCAGACACTGCTCCTCAACGACCTACGCAGCCGAATCGCGGTTCAAGTCGACGGCGGCCTTCGCACCGGGCGCGACGTCGCCATCGGCGCATTGCTGGGCGCCGACGAGTTCGGCTTCGCGACCGCTCCGCTGATCGCAGCGGGGTGCATCATGATGAGGAAGTGCCACCTCAACACCTGCCCGGTCGGCGTGGCGACGCAGGATCCCGAACTGCGCAAGCGCTTCACCGGCGAGCCCGAGCACGTCATCAACTACTTCTTCTACGTGGCCGAGGAATTGCGGGCGATCATGGCGGAGATGGGCATTCGCACCATCGACGAAATGGTCGGGCGCGTGGACTTGCTCGATATGAGCCGCGTCCACCGGCACTGGAAAGCCGACGGCGTGGACCTCTCCCGCCTGCTCGACCGCCACGCGAGCGAGGGGCGCGAGACGCTGCGCCATACGCAGGAACAGCACCACGGTCTGGAAGGGGCGCTCGACAAGGAGCTTATCGAACGCTGCGCACCGGCGCTGGAGAAGGGCGAGGCAGTGCAGTTGGATCTGCCGATCCGCAACGTCAACCGCACGGTCGGTGCGATGCTGTCCGGCCGGATCGCCGAGAAATTTGGTCACGGCGGCCTGCCTACCGATACGATCCGCATAAACTTCACCGGTGTTGCCGGGCAAAGCTTCGGCGCGTGGCTCGCACACGGCGTCACGCTCGACCTCGCAGGCGATGCCAACGACTATGTCGGCAAGGGCCTGTCGGGCGGCCGAATCATCGTGCACCAACCCGAGGCCTCCAGCCTGGAGCCGACCGAGAACATCATCGCTGGCAACACCGTGCTCTACGGGGCCATCTCCGGCGAAGCCTATTTCGAAGGCGTGGCAGGCGAGCGGTTCGCGGTGCGCAACTCGGGCGCGGTCGCCGTCGTGGAAGGCACGGGCGACCACGCCTGCGAATACATGACCGGCGGTGTCGTCTGCGTGCTTGGCAAGACAGGGCGCAATTTCGCGGCGGGAATGAGCGGCGGCGTGGCCTATGTCTACGATCCGGCCGGCGACTTCGCGAAGCTGTGCAACACGGCGCAGGTCGATCTCGAACCGGTCTCTAATGAGCGTGACGAGGACGAGGGCACGGGCCGGCCGCAGCAGCGCGCCATCTCGGTCGACAACCTCGGCATGGGCGACATGCTGCGCCACGATGCGGAGCGGCTCAAGATCCTGATCGAACGGCACAAGCTCCATACCGGAAGCAGGCGCGCCTCCGACCTGCTGGCGGACTGGGAAACCGGTCTCGGCAAGTTCGTGAAAGTAATGCCACGCGATTACGCTCGCGCGCTCAAGGCGCTCGAGGACGAGCGCGAAGAAGCCGCCAGCGTCGCGGCCGAATGATTTATCGAAGGTAACTGCAAGTGGGCAAGGAAACAGGTTTTCTCGAATTCGACCGGCGCGAGCGCGACTACATCGCGCCCGAAGAACGGCTGAAGCACTACAAGGAGTTCATCCACACCCCGGACGAGCCCGTCCTCAAGGAACAGGCCGCGCGGTGCATGAACTGCGGCATCCCCTACTGTCACAACGGCTGTCCGGTGAACAATATCATCCCGGACTGGAACCACCTCGTCTACGAAGGCGACTGGAAGAACGCGCTCGACATTCTCCATTCGACCAACAACTTCCCCGAATTCACCGGTCGCATCTGCCCCGCCCCGTGCGAGGCAGCCTGCACGCTCAACATCGTCGATTCCCCGGTCACTATCAAAAGTATTGAGGCCGCCATCATCGACCGCGGGTGGCAAGAAGGCTGGGTAAAGCCGCAGATACCCGCGCAGAACACCGGCAAGTCGATCGCCGTCATCGGCTCGGGCCCCGCTGGCCTCGCCTGTGCCCAGCAGCTCGCACGCGCCGGACATGCCGTCACCGTGTTCGAAAAGAACGACCGCATCGGCGGCCTGCTTCGCTACGGCATTCCCGATTTCAAGATGGAAAAGCACCTCATCAACCGGCGCGCGGTCCAGATGGAGCAGGAAGGCGTGACCTTCAAGACGAGCGCCGAAGTGGGCGTCGATGTCTCCTTCGCCGCGCTCAAGGACAATTTCGACGCGATCGTCCTGTCGGGCGGCGCCGAGGAAGCGCGCGGGCTCGATATTCCGGGGGCAGAGCTTTCCGGCGTCAGGCTCGCGATGGAATTCCTGACCCAGCAGAACAAACGTAATGCGGGTGACGACGAAGTGCGCGCCGCCCCGCGCGGCACCCTGACGGCGACGGGCAAGAATGTAATCGTGATCGGCGGGGGCGACACCGGCTCCGACTGTGTCGGCACGTCGAACCGGCAGGGTGCGAAAAGCGTTACGCAGCTCGAGATCATGCCCAAACCGCCCGAAAAGGAAGACAAGGCGCTGACCTGGCCGCACTGGCCAATGAAGCTGCGCACCTCTTCAAGCCATGAGGAAGGCGCGAACCGCGACTGGGCGGTGCTCGCAAAGCGCGTGGTCGGCGAAGGCGGCGATGTCGCGGGGCTCGAATGCGTGCGGGTCGAGTGGAGAGACCGGCAGATGCAGGAAATCGAGGGAAGCGAGTTCACCCTACCCGCAGACCTGATCCTGCTCGCGATGGGCTTTACCGGTCCGACCAAACGCGGCCTGCTCGAACGCGCAGGCGTGGCCATGTCCGAACGCGGCAATGTCGAGGCGGACACCGACGCTTACGCAACGAGCGAGTCGGGCGTCTACGCCTGCGGCGACATGCGGCGCGGCCAGAGCCTCGTCGTCTGGGCGATCCGCGAAGGCCGCCAGTGCGCGCGCAGTGTGGATCTGGCGCTGATGGGGAAGACCGAGCTGCCGCGCTAAACGCGTAGGTCAGGCTACCCAGGGCGTAGCCGTGCGATCGATTGCGAGCGGCCCGGCGTAGGGTGTGCAGAGCGCGTAGGCAGCCTCGGCGCTGCCTTCCGTCCATATCTGGCGCTGGTCTTCTGTGAGGACGACCGGCATGCGCGAATGGACCTCGGCCGCATCGCCGGCGCTGTCGGTCATTACCATCGAGTAGCACGAACCCCACTCGCTGGTGTCCCGCCAGATACCCGCCACGCTGAACAGTTCGGCATTCGGAAGCGACATCCAGGTGCGCGTCTTCCCGCCCTTCGGCCCCTCCGCCTCGGCCCACGCAGATAACGGAATGAGGCAGCGCCGTTCCTCGAAACTGTAGCGCCACATATAGCTGCCAAGCTTGTCGCTGCGCGTATTGTTGACCGGCTTCGGCTTCAGCGGTTTGCCGGTCACCTTGCTCGTAAGCTGGAGCGGAAAGCCCCAGGTCATTTGCCTCAAGCGGCCACCGGCGATGACGACCCCCGGATAACCGGGAAACACCTCCGCACCAAAATTCGCTCCGCCGAGTTCGTTGACCGCCCCGAACCAGCGCGCGACCTCGTCGGCCGAATTGGTCATGCGGTAAAGATTGCACATAGGCGAGCGAGTTGCGCTTGCTGGCGCCCGAGGTCAATGCGCGTGGTGACCGGCTCCTGCCGCGGCGTCCGCATCGCGCCTACCTTTTGCTTGCGCGGAGGCCAGCGACAGGGGTGCGGTTACTGCAGGGCCGTCGTTGTCCTGATACTTTGCCCGCAATCCCTTTAGCGCCTGTTTCAGTTCGCGGACCTTTCCCTGCACCGCCGGATCGTCGAACCGGTTGTGCATTTCGTCCGGATCGGTGGCGAGGTCGTAGAACTCCCAAGCGTCGATATCGCCGTAGAAGCGCATCAGCTTGTAGCGGCCCGACTTGACGCCGTAGTGCGCGCGGACCGAGTGGAAGCCGGGATATTCGTAGTAGTGGTAGTAGATGTCCTCGCGCCAATCCGCGGGCGGCTCACCGTCGACTACCGGGCGAAGCGAGCGCCCCTGGATGCTTTGGCGGATCGGCAGCCCGGCGTAGTCGAGGAAGGTCGGCGCATAATCGACGTTCTGCACCGGCGCCTCGACACGGGTTCCCGCGGGGATGTGCCCCGGATACTGCATGACCAGCGGGGTCCTTAGCGATTGCTCGTACATGAAGCGTTTGTCGAACCAGCCGTGCTCACCGAGGTAGAACCCTTGGTCTGAGGTATAGACGACGATGGTGTTGTCCATTTCGCCCGAAGCCTTGAGCCAGTCGAGCACGCGGCCCACGCTATCGTCGACAGCCGCAACAGTACCAAGATACTGCTCCATGTAGCGCTGGTACTTCCATAGCGCCAATTCGCGCTCGTCGAGGTTGGCGGCGTTCAGTGCGTCGTTGTCCGCCTGCAGCGCCGCATCCCACGCCGCGCGCTGTTCTTCGGTCATGCGAGCGAAATCGTTCGGCCAGCGGTCGAAGCGAAGTTCGCTGCTGCCAACCTCTTCGGTCATTTTGAGATCGTGCCCTTCATACGCATCGCGGTAGATGTTCATCTCTTGCGCCGCGGCGGCGGGCCGGCCGTCGTAATGATCGAAGTAATTGGTCGGGACGGGAAAGTCGGTTTGCAGATAGGTCTGCAGATGCCTGATGGCCGGCATGAAATTGCGGTGCGGTGCCTTGTGGTGGATCAGCAGGGCGAACGGCTGTTCGCTGTCCGTCCGCTCGCTCAGCCAGTCGAGGCTCATGTCGGTCACGATATCGGTCGCGTAGCCTTCGACCACGCTCTTGCCGTTCGGCGTGATGATGTCGGGATTGTAGTACTTGCCCTGATCGTCGAGCACCGCCCATTCGCCAATGCCCGCACCCTCCGGCGAATAATTGAGATGCCACTTGCCGAACAGCGCGGTCTGGTAGCCGGAATTGCCAAGTTCGCGCACCCAGTTCCACATCGAATTGTCGAACCGCTGACCGTTCTGCGTGAATCCATGCATATGGCTGAACTGGCCGGTGAGCATGGTTGCCCGGCTCGGCCCGCAGAGCGAATTGGTGACGTAGCTGTTCTCGAACAACGCACCGTTCCGGGCGATCCGGTCGATGTTCGGCGTCGGTGCAAGCCTGCCGATTTCCGTGCCGTAGGCCGAGATCGCAGTCTGCGCATGATCGTCCGACATGATGAAGATGATGTTCGGACGCCGCTCTTCGGCCGAAGCAACGCGCTGTGCTTGCGGAGTGCTTCCCGGCGCGGTGCTGGCGCACCCCGCGGTCAGCGTTCCGATCGTCAGGGCGAATGCGGCGGCGATCCGGTGCATGCGTCTACTCCGTCAGGTTGAACGTAACGGGCGCGCTTGCCTCAAGCCCCGAAGACGGAGCGATCCAGAGATTGAATTCACCCGGTTCCCAGCCGTGCGACATGTCGGCGCGAGTGAAAGCCAGATCTTTCGGCTCGATGCGGAAGCTGACCGTCCGGCTCTCGCCGGGCTGGAGGATGACTTTCTCGAAGCCCTTCAATTCCTGTACCGGGCGGGTCACCGAGCCAACCAGGTCGCGAACGTACATCTGTACAACTTCCGCGCCCGCGCGGTCCCCGGTATTCGTGATTGTCGCGCTTGCAGTAAGCGAGCCATTCGCGCTCAGCGTAGGATTGCTGAGCGTGACCGGCGAGTAGCTGAAGTTGGTATAGCTGAGGCCGTAACCGAACCGGTAGAGCGGATCGTTCGGCGTGTTGAGATAGCGCGACAGATACTTCTGCTGCGGGTTGTCGGCCGAGTAGGGGCGGCCCGTGTTCTTCATATCGTAATGCAGCGGCTCCTGCCCCACGGTAAGCGGGAAGGTGACGGGCAGCTTGCCCGAGGGGTTGTAATCGCCGAACAGCACGTCGGCGACCGCGTGACCGCCCATCGTGCCGGGATACCATGCGTGGAGGATCGCCTCGACATTGTCGTCAGCCCATCCGATCGAATTGGGGCGGCCACTCAATACGACAAGCACCACCGGCTTTCCGGTCGCGACCAGCCGTTCGAGAAGCGCCTGCTGGTTGCCGGGCAGGTCGAGCGCCGTGCGGCTGGCCGCTTCGCCGGTCATGTCCCACTTTTCGCCCATGACGGCGACGACGACGTCCGCCTGTTCCGCCGCGGCGACAGCTTCGGCAAAACCGTCCGTGCTGCCCGAAGACGCGAACTCGTAACTGGCACCCTTGACGTAATTGATGCGTGTTCCCTCGCCTGCGCGCTGCCGCATTCCCTCAAGGATCGTGACGGGCCGCGTTTGCCGGTCGCCCGCGGCTGCCCAACTGCCGATCATATCCGCCTTGCTGTCCGCCAGCGGGCCGATGAGGGCGATATTCTTGGCCCCGGCAACAAGCGGCAGGGTGTTGCCTTCGTTCTTAAGCAGCACCATCGACTTGCGCGCAACGTCGCGGGCAGCTTCCAGAAATTCCGGCTTGTAGAGCGTCGCGTCCTGCCGTGCATTGTCGGAATAACGATAGGGATCTTCGAACAGGCCGAGGCGGTATTTCATCTCGAGGATGCGGCGAACGGCCTGGTCGATGTCGGCTTGGCTTGCGGTTCCCGCGTCGATGGATTGCTTGAGGTGCTCCATGAACACCGCGCCCTGCATGTCCATGTCGACGCCGGCGTTGAGAGCCTGCTCGCCCGCTTGCTGAAGATCGCGCGAATAACCATGCGGGATCATCTCGTTGATGGAAGTGTAATCGGTTACGACGAAGCCGTCGAAGCCCCATTGGTCGCGCAGCACGTCGGTCAGCAGATAGCGGCTACCGCTTGCCGGAACGCCATTGTATTCATTGAACGACGTCATGAACGTTGCCACGCCCTCGTCGACCGCAGCCTTGAACGGCGGCAAATAGACGTCGCGCAAAGTGCGCTCCGAAATATCAACGGTATGATAGTCGCGCCCGGCCTGCGCAGCGCCATAAGCGGCGAAGTGCTTCGCCGTGGCGAGAACGGTGTCGACCGCGCCGAGGTCGTCGCCCTGGTAGCCGCGGACCCGCGCCCGCGCGACTTGGCTGCCTAGGTAGACATCCTCGCCCGCACCTTCGGAAATGCGGCCCCAGCGCGCATCGCGGGCAATGTCGACCATGGGCGAGAAGGTCCAGTGAATGCCTTCGGACGAAGCCTCCGCAGCGGAAACCCGTGCGGACCGCTCGATCGCGTCCATGTCCCAGCTCGCGGCCTCGCCGAGCGAGATCGGGAAGATCGTACGGTGCCCGTGGATTACGTCATAACCGAACAGCAACGGTATCTTGAGGCGCGTTCCCTCGACCGCGAGTTCCTGCAACTGGCGTGTGTAGTCGGCGGTATACGCGTTGAAAATCGATCCCACCCGTCCGGCGCGGATATCGGCCTGATACGTGTCGCGCATGGTGGGACCGGTCGATTCCCAGTCACTCGTCAGAAGCGTAAGCTGGCCGATCTTTTCCTGCAGCGTCATCTGACCCATCAGGTCGTCGATGAACGCATTCATTTCCGGATCGGTTGCAGCCCAGTCCGGCTGTGCTGTCTCGACCGGCACAGTTCCTACCGCGGTCGGCTGCGACTGCGCTGCGATTTCGCGCGGCGGCGCGCCCGCCTCGACGGTAGCGCAAGCGGACAGGGCCAGCGCAGCACAACCTAGTGACAATTTTAGCACATATCCGCGCATGATTCTCTCCCGTAGCCCGAAAATTTTGCGAGTTTCGCGTTGTTTTAGCGCGATTCCGCGCCCCTGTCGCGAAGCTATACAGCTATTATGAAACCGGTTACAAGAGCCGAGTAACCATTCTGATTCGTAACGATCGGCCAAAACCGACGTGCGGATCCCCGGCGCTGCAGGGGCGGCTCCGGTTAGCAGGAGGAACCTAATGAAGGCATCTACACGCTCCCGTTCGCTGCGCAGCGCCACGCTTCGCAAATTCGCCGCAGCACTTGCTGTAGGCACCTGCACCGGCGTAATCGCGATCGCCTCCGCTCCAGCGGCGCACGCGCAGGAGTCGAATGCGTCGCTGCGCGGTACTATTACCGGCGGTGCGACGGAAATCACGGCTGTGCGAGTCGACCGTGACACGCGGCGTACAGTTACGATTTCGCCGAACGGTCGCTATAACTTCGCTTCGCTTGCGCCGGGTCAGTACCGCCTCGAAGTAACGACCGCGAACGGCGTTTTGACGACCGACGTTTTCGATCTTTCGGTAGCGCAGGATGCTTCGCTCGATTTCGACGTGAGCGAACTCGTACCCTTGCAAGACCCCGAAGTTGCGATTGACACGCCGGCGGATGGCGAAAACGTCATCCTAGTGACCGGCGAGCGCATCCGGACCCTGGAAGGCGGCGAGGTCGGCATCGATATCTCGCAGCGTCTGATCGAGCAGATTCCGCAGACGAACCGCAATTTCCTCGCTTTTGCCGATCTCGCTCCGGGCGTGCAGTTTGTCGATAGTTTCGGAGGCGATCGCCGCCTGCAGGGCGGTGCTCAGACTAGCAACTCGGTCAATGTCTTCATCGACGGTATCGGTCAAAAGGATTACGTGCTGCGCGGCGGCGTCACCGGTCAAGATTCCACAGTCGGCAATCCTTTTCCGCAGGCGGCGATCGGCGAGTACCGGGTGATTAGTTCGAACTACAAGGCGGAGTTCGATCAAGTCGGCTCGGTCGCCATTACCGCCATCACCAAGTCAGGAACGAACGAGTTTCGCGGCTCCGGCTTCGTGGACTTCACCAATCAAGATTTGCGCGCTGCGCGCCCGATCGAAATCTTCGGGACCAATCCGAGCGGGAAAACTGAGAGCAAGGACCTGCAGTACGGCGGGACGCTCGGCGGTCCGATCATTCCCGACAAACTGTTCTTCTTTGCCACCTACGAAGGCAAAGAGATCATCACGCCGCGCGACGTGACGCCGGGCCTCGACCTTGCGCCGAGCTATTTTCCGAGCGAATATCAGGGGCTTTTCGGCTCTGCGAGCGAAATCTTCAACGAGAACCTCTACTTCGGCAAAATCGATTTTACGCCGAATATGTCGGACCTATTCCAGTTTTCGGTCAAGTATCGGGATGAAGACGGCGAAGATTTCGGCAGCGGAAACGCCGCGTACAGCACGCGGACGGTTACCAGCGTCAAGGAATGGCGCGGCTTGGCCCGGTGGGAGCATACTGCGGACAACTTCATCAACGACCTGAAGCTGTCGTATGAAGACGTTACATGGAACCCTCGGCCTTTCGTTTTCGAACCGCGTAACATCTACCGCGCGGAACTATTCGAAGACGGGGTGCGGCGTGAAGGTACAATTCTGCAGACGGGTGGTAGCCGCAACTTTCAGGACAAGGGTCAGGACGGATTCCAGATTTCGAACGACTTTACCTGGATCGGCTTCGATCGCCACACAATCAAGGCCGGCGTGAAGGCTAAATGGGTTACGCTCAATTCGATCCAGCAGAACAGCTTCAACCCACAGTATGTGTATAATGTCTCGTATAATCCGGACGGCCCGCTCAACAGCGGTCCGTTCAACGATGACATTCCGTACGAGGTCAATTTCAGCGCCGTCGTGCCCGGCGATGACGTATCGCTTAATTCCGAGACGTTTCAGTTCGGTGCCTACATTCAGGACGACTGGGATGTCACCGAACGGCTCACATTGAACCTCGGTGTTCGCTGGGATTTCGAGCGTACACCCGATTTCCTTGACTACGTGGCCGACCCCGACCGTGTTGCCGCGGTGCAGCCGGATAATTATCCTAACCTCGTCAACGCCAATTACGACATCAACGACTACATCTCGACCGGGACCGAGCGCGAGGTATTCTACGGAGCAATCCAGCCGCGCATCGGCTTCTCCTACTGGCTCGACCCAGACGGGCAGTTCGTGCTGTTCGGCGGTTACGGTCGGTCCTATGACCGCAACCAATTCGACTTCATCCAGCAGGAGCTGGTTCAGGGCGCTTCGTTCGGCCGCACGTTCCGGTTTCAGAATGCGGGCGACCCGCGCGGCGAATGTACGCTTAGCGCAACCTGTGTTCCCTTCGATCCGATCTATCTGACTGAAGAAGGCCGCAACCAGCTTATTGCAAACGCTCCTCCGGGGGCTGGCGGCGAACTGCGCTTTATTAATAACGATCTGAAACTTCCCTACTCCGACCAGTTCAGTCTTGGCGTGCGTAGCACCTTCGATTTGCTGAACGTTGAAGTGGGCTACCGCCACATCGCCAGCCGCGACGGGTTCGGATATTTGCTCGGCAACCGGCGTCCGAACGGCGATTTCTTCCCTGAAACCGGAAATGCCAGTTCGCCTTTCGGAAATCCGCCAAGTCCGTACGGCTCGATCCTGATCGGAACTAACGGGATCAACACTGATCTCGACTCGGGCTATCTCAAGCTGAACAAGCGGTACACCCGAACCTCGCCGTGGTCGTTCGACGCGACCTACACCTTCACGCTTGCTGAAGAAAACCGGCGGTTCGGCGAATACTTCTCGCTCGATTTCCCATCGTTCGAAGACTATCCGGTCATCCGGTCGGCTGGGGTTCGCAAGCATCGCATCGTGATGGCTGCCACCGCAGACTTGCCGCTGGACTTCACGATGGGTGCGAAGCTGCAATATTCCTCGCCGCCTTACCTCCAGTCGTTTACTTCGACGGTTGGCGATCCCAACTCTCGCGATATCATAGCCGTCGAGCGAGACGGGCTCGGCGATCTTTGGGGCTTCCGTCAGTTCGACCTGTCGCTGACCAAGTACATCGATCTGGGTCTGATCAATGACGAAAACCGGTTTTGGGTACGTGCGGACGTCATCAACGTCTTCAACGACAGGAATTACAATAGCTTCAGTTCACTGACCGGCGAACGGAACCGGTTCGGGTACGGCACCGACGGCTTCCCCCGTTTGCTGAAAGTTTCCGCTGGCTTCGAGTTTTAAATAGTCGAGGCCTTCGGGTCGCGGGCGGCGGGGCTTCGGCCTCGCCGTTTCGTGTTTTCAATCTACCGCCGACACTCGGAAATCTTGTATGAAGCCGTTCCTTGTATCCGCCCCCGTTGCTTTCGCCCTGGCGGTCAGCGGTTGTGCGCCAGTAACCGCTCCGCCCGCTGCATCGACCCCGGTCGCCGAGCAAAGCCGCGAAGCGTTTTCCGAAGAACTGACCAAGCGCACCTTCGACTACTTCTGGGAAACGACCGATACCGAGCAGTGCCTTGCGCCCGACCGGTGGCCGAGCAATCCTTTCTCGTCCATTGCGGCGACCGGCTTCGCACTGACCGCATATGGGATCGGTGCCGAGCGCGGCTACGTCACCCGCGAAGAGGCTGCGCAGCGCACCCGCGATTGCCTCGAATTCTATTGGAACGCTCCGCAAGGTCCGGCCGAAAGCGGAACGAGTGGTCACAAGGGGTTCTTCTACCACTTCCTCAACAATGACGACGGTACGCGCAGGGGAAATACCGAGCTTTCGACGGTGGACACCGCTCTGCTGCTCGGCGGTATCTTGTTCGCCCAAAGCTACTTCGACCGGAACGACCCGATCGAAGCTGAAATCCGCGAACTCGCCGAACGCATCTATTCCCGCGTCGACTGGTCCTTCGTTCAGCGCGGCAACAGCGTCATTCCCTCCGCCAATGGCGGCAGTCCGCTGTCCATCGCCATGGGATGGTATCCCGAACGCGAGCCGGGTAGCGTCGGCGGGGGCGACTTCGGTACGCACGACTGGGTAGGCTATAACGAAGCCATGCTGGTCTATATCCTTGCCGCCGGATCGCCGACGCATCCGATTTCCAAGGAGGCCTGGGATACCGGTTGGGCCGCGGATCTGGAAAATGACTGGGGCACCTATTACGGCGAGGAATATCTTCAGTTCGAACCGCTGTTCGGACACCAGTACAGTCATGTCTGGATCGATTTCCGCGCTATCCAGGACGAATTCATGCGCGGCAAGGGCATCGATTATTTCGAAAACAGCCGCCGCGCGACACTCGCGCAGCAGGCCTACGGCGCCGACAATCCGAACCGCTGGACCGGCTATTCCGCTGCCATATGGGGCTGGACCGCGTCGGACGGGCCGACCGGGGCCGCTAATGGACGTATCGTCAATGGTAAACCGCGCAAATTTCTCGGCTATGCCGCCCGCGGCGTAAGTTCCGAGCGGGTGATCGACGACGGGACGCTCGTTCCCACTGCGCCCGGCGGCTCGGTTCCTTTCGCGCCGGAGATCACCATACCCGCTCTGATGGCAATGCGCGACGCGCAGGGGGAGCGGCTTTACACTCGGTACGGCTTCAAGGATGCGTTCAACCCGAGCTACACTTTCACCGATGCGGGCAGCCGCTCCGGCGATGTCGATCCGCAGCAAGGTTGGGTCGCGAGAGATTATCTCGGCATCGATCAGGGCCCGATCCTCGCAATGATGGAAAACCACCGCAGCGGTTTTGTCTGGAAAACCATGCGCAAGAACCCGCATATTCGCCGCGGGCTGGAGCGTTTGGGCTTTGAGGGCGGCTGGCTCGACGAGTCGGCGGACTAAGGAGCGCTGCGTTGCTTGACCGGCGCGAACTTCTGGCCATGGGGGCGGCGTCGTTCACCCTGTCCGCCTGCGCTTCGCTGGCTTCGTCCACTCGGCGGATTCGGGTCGCGACCTTCAACATATGGCATGACGCGGGTGATTGGCCCGCCCGGCTGCCCTTGCTCGTCCAAGCTCTTCGCGGGATCGATGCCGACGTAATCGGTCTTCAGGAAGTTTTGCAGGACAGCGGGAAGAACTTGCCCAATCAGGCGAGAACCATTGCCGATGCGCTTGGCGGATACTCGGTCCATTTCGCTTCTACGGCGCCAAAGAATGCTGCGAACAGATACGGAAACGCGATCCTCTCGCGTTTGCCTGCAGTTTCCGAAGACTGGCGTGCGCTTGCCCCGGCCAGTGACCATCGGACTGCGCTTCGGCTGCGGGTCAATCTCGGCAGCAGATCGGTGGACGTGGTCAATACGCACCTCGCATGGAAGCCGGAACAAGGACCTATGCGAGCTCAGCAGATCGGCGACCTGCTCGAATGGTTGCCTGCCGACAGCGTACCGCGCATCGTGATGGGCGACTTCAACGCCGAACTCTCCGCGCCGGAACTGGCTCCGCTAACGAACCGCTTCACCAGTGCGCTGGCAGCGGGAGCAAGCGATACGACGCTTAATACGGCGGAGGGGCACCGGGCGCGCGTCATCGATCATATTTTTGTCGATCCTGCCTTCTTCACGGTAACAGACGCGCGCCGTTTCGGCGATCTTCCGGTCGGTGCAAACTACCCTTCCGATCATTTCGGTGTTGCCGCCGAGCTCCGTGTCGGCTGATCCGAGATTTACCTGGCGTCCTTACTGATCAATTCCACCATCACCGGGTAGTGGTCGGACGGGAGCCGTCCGCCCCAGTGCTGCGTAATCGTAGCGTGACTTGCGACCCGGACTTCACCCGCGACGAAAATGTGATCGATCGGCTCCGCTGCGGCATGCAGGATATTGAAGCCGGTGAAAGTGCCTGCCGGGCCATAAGGCGGCTGCACGCTCATGGCGCGCGTATCGGAAAGGCGCCGGCCGACGAGCGAGGCGTATGCCGGACTGGAGGGCGCTGCGTTGAAGTCGCCCATCACGATCACGGCTTCCGTTTCCTCAGGCGCACTGTCGACCCAATCGTTGATCAAGCGCGCACTTTGCCGCCGAGCCTCAACGCCGCTGTTGTCGAAATGCGTGTTGAGCACGCGAAATGTAACGCCCGTCGCACGCTCTTTTAGGATCGCCCAAGTCGCCGTGCGGGGGTAGCCGGCGTCCCAGCCCTTGCCGGGAACTTGCGTTTCGGGTGCCAGCCAGAACGTACCGGTTTCGAGCGCTTCGAACCGATCGTCTCGCCAAGCGAGTGGGGCGAATTCACCGGCTTCCCTGCCATTGTTGCGGCCCACGCCGTAAAAGGCGTAACCCGGCATCGCAGCTTCTAGATCGCGCTTCTGATGGAGCAAAACTTCCTGAAAGCCGACGATGTCCGGACGCTCATGTCCTAGCAGCACGCCTACCATGTTTTTGCGCTGCGGCCATGCGTTCTCGCCATCGGAGGCGAGGTCGAGCCTGATGTTGAAGGTCATCACGCGAACGGACAGATGATTCAGGGGCACGGGCGCAGGAACGTGCGCACAGCCGGCAACCAGTAGTCCGATCACCAGCAATACGGCGGCGCGCAAGATGCTCACGTCGTCATTGCCCGGCTTTATCGAGCCTTTGCGATAGGAGCCACAGGTACAGTTCGGGATCGGCGTAGGCAGGATCCCATGCATTGTGGCCGAGATCGGGATAGATTGTGAGCTTGCTCATCCTCCCGCCGCACGCACGGATTGCGCGCGACATCGCGAAGCTGCCTTCCGGTATGACGACATCATCGCGGTCCCCGTGGAACGCCCATACCGGAATGTCGGTCAGGCGGCAGGCGGTTTCGGGATCGCCCCGTCCCGCTACGGGGGCAAGTGCCGCGAACTTGTCCTGTTCGGCCGCGCCCCAGCGCCACGTGGCGTGGCCGCCTCGGCTCAGGCCGGTAAGGTAAATCCGCTGCGGATCGACCGGTAAGGTTTCGAGCGCGTGCGCGAGTATCGCTTCCAGTTTCATGATATCCCAGTCCTGCTCTGCCGGCAGCTGCGGCGAAATCAGGATGAAGGGAAAATCGGGATCGCGGTCCGCATGTTTCGGAGGGCCGTGAACCTTGACCCTGGCGACATCGTCACCCCGCTCGCCCGAACCGTGAAGGAATATCATAAGGGGCCATGCGCCCGTCTTCTCGTCTTCCCCGGACAATGAGCGAGGCAGGAACAGCTGGAATGCGTAACCCTCGTCGGCCAGTCGCTCGTGCGGATGCTGGCCGACCTGGTGCAGCGGCTCTGCCCGAAGCGGTCCGGTGGAAGCGCAGCCGGAGCACACTAAAAGCGTCGCGGACAACAAAGGAAAGAGCAGAGTTCGGCTGGAATTCACGTGTGCGACCTGTCGGCTGGAATGAATACGGTTACATTCTATGCCGCAGCTCTTAATGCATTCCAAGCCCGGGGGCTCGTCCTAATTGCGGAACTCTGCGGTCGAGCCGCGGATAGCCAGCGTCGGTTCGATGACGAGATTGTCGCCAGGCCCCAGTTTTTCACCCCGCATCATTCGCAGCATCATCATCGCAGCCGCACTGCCGAGCCGTGTAATATCGGAATGCACCGTCGTCAGCTGCGGGGTTACGTACCGCGCGAGCGGAATATCGTCGAAACCGGCGACCATTATGTCGCGCCCGGCAATTACGCCGCAATCGCGCAGTTCGCTCATTAGGTCGATCGCCATCATGTCGTTGCCGGCAAACACTGCGTCGATCTTTTCCTTGCTGTCGAGCAGCAGCCGCGCCGCCTTGCGCCCGGCACCCTCGCGAAAGTCTCCCGGGATCACGCGGGGCTCACCTTCGCCGAAGCGCTCTCGCAAGACGTCGCAAAAACCCTTTTGCCGTTCGCGGGCATCGAAGTTTGCCCGCGGTCCGGAAATATGGACGATGTTGCGCGCGCCGCGCTCGACAAGGTGCTCCGTGACGAGGCGAGCTCCGGCGTAATTGTCGACTGTGACGAAGGGGATGCTGCCGTCCTTCGTCTCCGCATTCAGCAGAACGGTCGGAATTGCCTCGTTCAGCGCGCCGCAGATGGTTTCGACCCGCAAGTTGGGGGGCATCACCAGTAGCCCGTCGACACGCCCGCGCATCGCGCGCACCGCGTTCTCGGCCTCTTCCGCGCTTCCGTGCATGTTGCCGAGCAGCAGCGTCTTGCCGGCACCGTGCGAGACGAGGTCGATCCCGCGAATGATCTCCGAGAAGAATTCGCCGAACAGGTCGGGCAGGATCACGCCGATCGTATCGGTACGCTGCCGCGTCAGACTGCGCGCCCCGCTATGGGGCACGTAATTCAGTTTCGCCGCCGCAGCCTCGATCTTCTCCCGGGTACTGCGCGTTACGATCGCGAGGCCGTTGAGCGCGCGCGAGGCCGTGGCGACCGATACGCCTGCCTCCTTCGCCACTTCGCGGATTGTTACCATGCTAGCACCACCAGGCCGTTCTAACGCGGCAATCTTAAAATGCTATCGCTACCATTTTAACGAACCGGCCTCTGAAAGAGGATCGAAACGAGCAGGAGAGCCGCGAGCGCCGCGAAGGCCGCAAGCAGGATGAAGAGCGCGCCGAAACCGAATAACGGTATCAGCGCGAGCGCGAGGCCCGGCACGATCAGCGAAGGCACGGTGTTCGTCAGATTGAATATGCCGAGATCGCGGCCTCTGGTGCTGGCACGCGGCAGGACGCGCAGGGTCTGGCCTGCGTGCAGCGACAGGAATACGCCGGCCATCACGCCGAACAGGATATAGCCGGCGATACCCGCCAGCGGCGTCTCGGCGACGGACAATGCCGCGAGACCGATCGACGCGATACCGGCGCAGATCGCAAGCGGCAGGATGGGCCGCGCGATCCGGTCGGACCACCGACCGACGGCGAGCGATACGGGTACGCTAACGAAGAGCACCACCGTAAAGAGCCGCGCCGTGAAATTATCCGTAAGCCCTTCGTCCACGCTGCGGAACCAGAGCAACAGGAACGAGAAGAGGGCCGCCTCGGCGATCTGGATGCACAGCCGCGCCAGCCACATGCGCGCAACCGGATGCGCGCTGCGCGGCACGCCTCGTTCTTCGGCCCCCGCCCGCTCGTCGAGCATCAGTTGCGGCATCGGCACGGGGTTTCCGAACAGGAGCACCGGCAGGACCATCACGATTGCGATACCGGCGGACAACACCAGCCGCGTATCGGGACCCGCCAATCCCGGTATCGTCAGCAGCGCGCCTGCTAGTGCTCCGCAGGCTGGTGACAACGAAAGCAGCCCGCCGAGCGTGCCCTTCTGCGCATCGGGGATGCAGTCGCCGGCCCATGCAAGGAGCGGCCCGAGCATCATGTTGAGGGCGAACTGCCACAGTATGATGAGGGTCAGCAGCCCAGCAAAGCTCTCCGCGAACTGCATCAGGCAAAGAAGGATCGCCGACAATGCAAGACCCGCTGCAATCCACCCCTTTCGCGAGCCCGTCCGGTCACTCGCCCAGCCGAACAGGATGTTCCCGGCGCTGGCTGCGAGCGCACCCGCAAACAGGAGCGAGGACAGGACGGCAATCGTATTGTCGGTCCAGATTTCGGCGACGCGTGCGGGTAGAAGCAGCGTAAGCAGCGGAACGTAGGAAGCCGATCCTCCGGCCGAGGCGAGCGCGTAGAGCAGGAGAAACCGCCGGCTCTGCCGCCGCGGCGAAGCGCCGGTAATTGTCTCGTTCCTCATCCCGCGGCGGACCTTATCGGCGCGGCCTGTGCAATGACAGCGAAATAGAGCGACGAGGCTTTGGAAACGCTGCGGTTGGAGCGGGTAAGGGGAATCGAACCCCTCTAGCTAGCTTGGAAGGCTAGAGCATTACCACTATGCTATACCCGCTTCGCATCCGGCTGGCGGAAAGGCTCCGATACTGCGCTCCGCCGCCTCAGGTCAACACGGGATTTCGCGTTCCCGGCTACTCGGTCCTAAACCCATTCTTATTTGCAAGGGCGGCAGTTGTAGCTAGCTGTACCGCGAATATGACACGCCCCCTGACCCATCTTCAGCGGCTTGAAGCCGAAAGCATCCATATCCTGCGCGAAGTCGCGGCGACCGCGCATAAGCCGGTCATGCTGTACTCCGTCGGCAAGGACAGCGCGGTAATGCTGCATCTGGCGCGGAAAGCCTTCCATCCCTCACCCCCGCCGTTCCCGCTTCTTCATGTCGATACGACGTGGAAGTTCAAGGCGATGTACGAACTGCGCGACAAGATGGCGCGGGAAAGCGGCATGGAGCTGCTCGTGTGGCGCAACGAAGAGGCCGAAGAACGCGGGATCAATCCCTTCGATCACGGGGCGCTCCATACGGATATGTGGAAGACCCAGGGTCTGAAACAGGCGCTCGACCATTACGGTTTCGATGCCGCATTCGGCGGAGCACGCCGCGACGAGGAAAAGAGCCGGGCGAAGGAGCGGGTAATCTCGATCCGTACGGCAAGCCACGGATGGAACCCGAAGGCGCAGCGGCCCGAACTCTGGAACGTTTACAACACCCGTTTATCCGGCAGCGAATCGATGCGTGTCTTTCCGCTGTCGAACTGGACCGAGCTGGATATCTGGCAGTACATCATGGCCGAGGACATCGAGATCGTGCCGCTGTATTTCGCAGCGCCCCGGCCGACCTTCGTACATGGCGGCCAGCTCTTGATGGCCGATGACCTCGACCGGCTGGAGCGGGTGCTCGGTAAGCGCCCGGAAACGGAAACGCGTTCGATCCGCTTCCGTACGCTAGGGTGCTTTCCGCTTACCGGGGCCGTCGAAAGCGAGGCCGCGACATTGGCTGAAGTGGTCCAGGAAATGCTGCTCACCACTACCAGCGAACGGCAGGGGCGCGTCATTGACCAGGACGAAGGCGGTGCCGGCATGGAGAAGAAAAAGCAGGAGGGCTACTTCTGATGACGCACTCACCAACCCCTTCGGACAGCCCCCGCTACACGCCGGACGAGATGATCGCGGACGACATCGAAGGCTACCTTGCTCAGCATCAGGACAAGACCCTGCTGCGTTTTATCACCTGCGGCAGCGTCGATGACGGCAAGTCCACCTTGATCGGGCGACTGCTCTACGATTCAAAGATGGTGTTCGAGGACCAGCTTGCCGCGCTCGAAGCCGACAGCCGCAGGGTCGGCACGCAGGGGCAGGAGCTTGACTTCGCGCTGCTCGTCGACGGTCTCTCCGCAGAGCGCGAGCAGGGCATCACGATCGACGTCGCCTACCGCTTCTTCGCGACACAGCGGCGCAAGTTCATCGTCGCGGACACGCCTGGCCACGAACAGTATACCCGCAATATGGTCACCGGCGCCTCGACCGCCGATTGCGCGGTGATCCTGATCGACGCGCGCAAGGGCGTGCTGAAACAGACCCGGCGCCACTCCTACCTTGTCCACCTGCTCGGCATCCGGAACATCGTGCTGGCAGTGAACAAGATGGACCTCGTCGACTATACCGAAGACCGCTTCGACGAGATCGTTGCGGATTACGGCAAGTTTGCCGCGGATATCGGTATAGCCGATTTTACGGCGATCCCGATTTCGGGCTTCCGCGGCGACAACATCACGGCCGCGCCGTCGGACAACACCCCGTGGTATCGCGGAGCGAGCCTCATCGAACATCTTGAAGAGGTTCAGGTTTCGGCAGCCGAAGCCGCCGAGCGTCCGTTCCGTATGCCGATGCAGTGGGTGAACCGCCCCAATCTCGACTTCCGCGGTTTTTCCGGACTGATCGCCAGCGGCAGCATCGCGCCGGGCGACACGGTGCGGATCGTACCGTCCGGCAAGACGAGCACTGTCAAAAGCATCGCGACATTCGACGGCGACCTCGATAGCGCGCAGGCGGGCCAGTCGGTGACATTGGTGCTCGACGACGAAGTGGATTGCAGCCGCGGCGACGTGATCGCGGCCGCTGACGATCCGCCCGAAAGTTCCGACCAGTTCGAGGCGACGATCGTCTGGATGGGCGAGGAAGCGCTGAAGCCCGGCCGTGGCTACTGGCTCAAGATCGGCACACAGACGGTGACCGCCTCGGTGCAGGAGCCGAAATACGAGATCGACGTCAACACGCTCGATCATCTGGCGGCGAAAACCCTGCAGCTGAATGCTATCGGGGTTGCCGAACTCCGCACCGAACAGCCCATTACCTTCGAAGCCTACGAAGATAGCAAGGCGCTGGGCGGCTTTATCCTGATCGACAAGGTGACCAATGCGACGGTTGGTGCCGGGATGCTTCACTTCAGCCTCCGCCGTGCGCAGAACGTCCATTGGCAGCCGACGACCATTACCCGCGAAGAGCATGCGGGGATGAAGAACCAGCAGCCCCGCGTGTTGTGGTTCACCGGGCTATCCGGTTCGGGCAAATCGACCATCGCCAATGCGGTCGAGCAGCGCCTCAACCTGATGAATCGGCACACTTTCCTGCTCGACGGGGACAACGTGCGCCATGGTCTCAACCGCGACCTCGGCTTTACCGAGGCCGACCGGATCGAGAACATTCGGCGCGTGGGCGAAGTCGCCAAGCTTATGACCGATGCCGGCCTCATCGTGCTTACCGCGTTCATTTCCCCCTTCCGTGCCGAGCGCCGGATGGTGCGCGAGATGATCGCCGATGCCGAGTTCATCGAGATCTTCGTCGACACCCCGCTCGAAGTAGCCGAGCAACGCGACGTCAAAGGGCTCTACCGCAAGGCACGCGAGGGCAATCTGAAGAACTTCACGGGTATCGACAGCCCCTACGAGCCGCCGGAAGAGCCGGAAATCCGCGTCAACACCGTCGAAATGTCGGTGGAAGAAGCTGCGGATGCCATCATAGCCGCCATCCTGCCGCTGAAATGAGTGATCTGGCTAAGCTGAGCGACGCTGCACTGGCAGCGCATCTGGCAGAGCGCGCCGGGAAGCTGCTGCTCGAACTGCGCGAGCAGACTAGCCTTACTGGCAAGGCGCTCGGCAACGAGGGCGACGCGGCTGCAAACCGGCTGCTGATGCCGCTGCTGGCCGAAGCACGCCCGGAAGACGGTTACCTGTCCGAAGAAAGCAAGGACACCAAGGAGCGGCTCGATAAGGAGCGGGTCTGGATTATCGATCCTGTAGACGGAACCCGCGAGTTCGGCGAGGGACGCAGCGACTGGGCCGTCCATGTCGCGCTTTCCGTCGGCGGTGTCGCCGAAGTGGGTGCGGTCGCCCTTCCCGGCCTCTCCGGCGGAACGGTCCTGCGTACGGACGAGCCGCGTACCCTGCTCGAAGCACCGGCAACGCCGCGCATGGTGGTAAGCCGGACGCGCCCGGCCAAGGAAGCCCTGGCCGTCGCCGAAGCGCTCGGTGCGGACCTCATCCCGATGGGTTCGGCCGGCGCAAAGGCCATGGCCGTCGTGCGCGGCGAAGCGGAAATCTACCTGCACTCGGGCGGCCAATACGAATGGGACAGCTGCGCGCCGGTAGCCGTGGCCATGGCGCACGGACTCCATTGCTCACGGATCGACGGCAGTCCTTTACGCTACAACCAGGAAGACGTGTATTTGCCCGACCTTTTGATTTGCCGCAGCGAACTGGCCGAGCGGACCTTGTCGCTGGTAGCGCGGCTCGATTAGTTCGCTGGGCTGCGCTTCGCAGTCGGCGAGCCCGTAGCTGAAGGTGACGGTGATGCAGCCGCCTCGTCTTCTTCGGCATCGGTCTCCGCCATTTCATCTTCTTCCGGCACGGCGATATGGACCTCCACCCGCCGATTGGCCCGGCGGCCTGCCTCGTTGGGCGTGCCGTCCGGCATCGCGTTCGGCTCGACCGGGTTCTGCTCGCCCATCGCGATGACGGTGATCCGCTCTTCGTCGACGCCATGCTCGACCAGCCAATCGCGGACGAGGTTCGCGCGCCGTTCCGATGCCCGCAGGTTCACCTCGTCGTTGCCGCCGCTGTCGGTATGGCCGCGCAGCGTGATCTGACCCGACTCCCTGAACTGCGGCGACTGGGCGATCTCGACCAACGCCGCGCGCGCTGCTGTATCGAGCTCTCGCTGCCCTTCGGCGAAGGAGATCGTCTCGCGCAGAGGCTCCAGTGCAGCGGCTTCCATATCCGGCTGCTCGACATCCTCGCGAAAGATCGAGCGGCGGGGCACGTCCGTCACCGGCTCCTCTTCCTCGATGATACTCTCTTCGCCGCCGATCAGCGGACCGTCGCGCTCGCGGTCGCGGTCGCAGGCGGAAAGTCCTGCGAGAACGGTGGCGGCAAGTAACAGGCGTCGCATCAATTCCCTCCTATGCCGGCTGCGGATTGCCGCCGCCCCTTTTGCCGGAGCGTTTTGCAGCAGCCTCCTCGGCGGTCTTCGGTTGGGGCGGCGAATAGCTGATCACCGTATCGCCGGCACGCGGTTCGGGCCGGGCGGCATGCGTAAAGAACCGCATCTGCCCGGTATCGCGCAGCAGCATCAGCAAATGGCCGTCCTTCGGCAGCTTCTCCAACGCGTCTTCGAACGTGAATTCCTCGGTAAGCTTGGTCTTGCGGATCACCCAACCCTTCTTGCCGAGCTCGTTGACCTCGGCCACGCCGAAGCCCGCTTCGAACAAGGCGCGTCCGCGCAGCGAAAGCGGAATGGCATGCCGGTCGTCGTCGTCGCCTGCTTCGCCGAGCTGATAAACCGAATCCCGCCCGATCTCATACGCGAACTCGTTGCAGACGAGGGCATTGTAAGCCTCGTTATCGGTCGCCGCGACCAGCGTCTGGAAAGGTGATAGGTCGAGATTGTGCTCGGTCGCTTCGTTGAGGATCTCGCCGTGGTAATAGGGCAGACCCTTCTGGCGCGCGGACGCAAGTCGCTGCCAGCTCGAATCGACCACGGTCACGGGTGTCTTGAGCGCCTGCATCTGCAGCGCGAGGTCGATCGACCACGGCGTACTGCCGACAATGAGCAAGCCAGGCCGAGTGTTGCCTTTCACCTTCAGCAGCCGAGCGACGAGATCGATGGTGAAGCCGTGCGCGACGATCGTGACGACAACCACCGCGAAGCTGAGGCCGATGAGGACGCTGCCGCCCTCGAAGCCCAGTTCGGTCAAGCGCAGCGCGAACAGGCCTGAAATCGCGACAAGCACGATACCGCGCGGGGCGATCCACGCGAGCAGCAGGCGCTCGTTCCAGGGTACGCTACTCCCGAGCAGCGAGATCAACACTGTCGCCGGGCGTACGACGAACAGCAACGCGACGAGGAAACCGGCAAAGCGCCAGTTGAAGAATTCGAGGTCGGAAAAGTTGAGCGAACTCGACAGCAGGATGAAAATGCCGGAAACGAGCAGCACCGCGATGTTCTGCTTGAACGGGTGAATGCTTCGCAGGCTCGATACGTTCATGTTCGCGAGCGCCACGCCCATGACCGTAACGGCGACCAGACCGGCCTCATGTTCGATCAGGTTCGACAGGACGAACACAGCGATGACCGTTGTCAGGAGAACGGGCACTTTCAGATATTCCGGGATCAGTCCGCGCGGAAAGGACCACGCGATCACGACCGCGGCAGCGTAACCGATCAATCCGGCAAGTGCAGCGGCGATGAGCAGCGGCGGCACGACTTCGAACACGGTCGCACCATCGGCGGAGAGGCGGAAATACTCGTAGGCGATGACCGCGCAAAGCGCGCCGGTCGGGTCGTTGACGATGGCTTCCCACTTCAGGATCGAGGCCGGGCGCGCCTGGATCGACGATTGCCGCAACAGGGGAATGACCACCGTCGGTCCGGTCACGATGAGGATGCCGCCGAACAGGATCGCCACAGGCCATGCGAGCCCGGCAATCCAGTTGCCTGCGACGCTTCCGAGGAACCACCCGACGATGACCCCGACTGTCGCCAGCCTGAGCACGCCGCCCCCTGCGTGGCGGAGTTCACGGAAATCGAGGCTTAAGCCGCCTTCGAACAGGATCAGCGCAACGCCGATCGCCACCATCGGCTCCAGCATTTCGCCGAAGGTCAGCTCCGGATCGAAGATGCCGAGCACAGGACCGGCCAGAAAGCCCGCTGCCAGCATCAAGACGATTGCCGGCCAGCCCGTCCGCCAAGCAACCCACTGGGCACCGATGCCCAGTACGCCGACAAGGGCGATGACGAGTGCGGTTTCTTCCATGTCTAGTGTGCTAGCGCCCCCTGCGTCGCCGCGCTTGGCGCGCGGTCACATTACTTAACAAACCGTGTCTCTGTAGGGTTCCGACAATCGCCAATTTCGGCGCTCGGGTCAAATCAGTCGCCGTCGAACTGCATCAGCGCGGAAACGGGTACGCCGTCCGCCTCCAGTTTCGCTGCGCCGCCGAGGTCCGGCAAGTCGATCACGAACCCCGCGCATACGGCATCTGCCCCGGCCTGCCGCAGAAGCTCTGCAGCTGCGAGCGCGGTTCCGCCGGTTGCGATGAGGTCGTCGACGATAGCGATTCGGTCGCCCTTTGCGATTGCACCAGCATCCAGTTCGAGCCGGTCGGTTCCATATTCGAGCGCGTAATCGACACTCAGTGCTTCGACCGGAAGCTTGCCGGGCTTGCGGATCGGGACGAACGGCAACGAGAGGTGGACCGCCACGGCCGCGCCGAAGATGAAGCCGCGCGCTTCCATGCCGACGATCCGGTCGGGAGCGTGCGCTGCGACATTGTCGGCCAATGCGGCAACGCTATCGGCAAGGCCCCGCCCATGATTGAGCAGGGTCGTGATATCGCGGAACTGTATCCCCTTCGCCGGGAAATCCGGCACCGTTCGCACGAGCGCCCGCAGCTCTGCAGGCGTCATGCGGTCGGTTGCGGAAGCGACGGGCTCAGTCCTTGCGCTTGGCCGGCTTCACCGCTGCCCAGATCTGCTTCTTGGACAGGTAGGCAAGGATCGTCGCAAACAGGACGAAGCCAAGCACCGGCCAACCGGTCTGTGTGCGCTTCACTTTGGTCGGTTCCGCCGTCCAGCTCAGGAACGCACTGACGTCCTTCGCCATCTGGGGAATGGTCGCTTCTGTCCCGTCCTCATACGAAACCTGCCCGGTCGCCGTCAGCGGCGGAGCCATCGCGAGGTTGAGGTTCGGGAAATACGGATTGTGATAGAGTCCCTGACCCGGCGCCGCTTCGGGGAATTCGGCCAGCAGTTCTTCCGAAGGCTCCTGATAGCCCGTCAGCAGCGAGTAGATATATTCCGCCCCGCCGTGCCGTGCTTTCGCCATCAGCGAAAGGTCCGGCGGAATGGCGTTGTTGTTGGCGGCAGCAGCAGCCACGGCATTGGGATAGGGCGAAGGGAAATAATCGGTCGGTTCGCCTGCACGCAGGACGGCTTCACCCGTCTGCGGATCGACACCCGGAACCTGCCATTCGGCTGCCAGTGCCTGCACTTCGGGTTCGGTATAGCCGAGATCGGCCAGATCGCGGAACGCGACGAACTTCATGCTGTGACAAGCAGCGCAGACTTCCTTGTAGACGACGTAGCCACGCTGCAGCTGCGCCGTGTCCCACTTACCGAACACGCCGTCATGCGGAAACGAAACGGCCTTCGGTTCGAGGTGGAACTTGTGCTCCGCGGTCTCGGGCGCCGGTTCGGTAATCGAGGTGTAGGTGTCCACCCCGAAGGAAATCAGCACCACCAGCGTGAAGCCGAGGCCAACGAGAATTGCAATCAGACGAGCCATGTTAGTAAGCGCTTTCTTTCGTCTTCAAACCGCGGGCGAGGTGTTTTCGCCCAGCACCGGCTTCTTGTCCGCGTTGAGCACCGCATCGGTAATGGAATAGGGCATCGGCTCGGTCTTCTCGAAGCTCGAGATCAGCGGCAGGATCACCAGGAAGTGAAGGAAGTAATAGGCCGTCGCAAGCTGGCTCAGTGCGATAGTCCACGGGCTGAGGTGCGCACCGCCGCAATATCCCAGCACGAGGATGCAGGGGATCAGGCCGAACCAGAAGAACTTGCGGAACAGCGGACGGTAGTGACCCGAACGCACCGGCGACTTGTCGAGCCACGGCAGGAAAAACCACAGCAGGATCGACGCGAACATTGCGAGCACACCCCACAGCTTCGCGGGCAGGATGAAGTCGAAGGTGAAGGCGCGCAGGATCGCGTAGAACGGCCAGAAGTACCATTCGGGCACGATGTTCGCAGGCGTCGCCAGCGGGTTCGCCTCGATATAGTTGTCCGCGTGGCCGAGATAGTTCGGCAAGAAGAATACGACCGCGAAATAGATGAGCAGGAAGATGCCCAGCCCGAAGCCGTCCTTAGCCGTGTAGTACGGGTGGAACGGCACGGTGTCGCTCTCGCTCTTTACTTCGACGCCGGTCGGGTTCGACGATCCGGGAATGTGCAATGCCCAGATGTGCAGGATGATGACGCCCGCCGTCACGAACGGCAGCAGGAAGTGCAGCGAGAAGAAGCGGTTGAGCGCGGCGTTATCGGGCGCGAAACCGCCCAGCAGCCAGACCTGGATGCTCTCGCCGACCAGCGGGATCGCACCGAACAGGCCGGTGATGACCTTCGCGCCCCAAAAGCTCATCTGGCCCCAGGGAAGCACGTAGCCCATGAAGGCGGTCGCCATCACCAGCAGGAAGATCACGACGCCGAGCAGCCAGATCATCTCGCGCGGGGCCTTGTAGGAGGAATAGAACAGGCCGCGGAAGATATGGAGGTAGATGACGACGAAGAAGAAGCTCGCGCCGTTCGCGTGCGCATAGCGCAGCATCCAGCCCCAGTTGACGTCGCGCATGATGTGCTCGACGCTCGCAAACGCGACCTCGGCATTGGCGGCATAATGCATCGCCAGGATCACGCCGGTCACGATCTGCAACACCAGGGCGAAACCGGCGAGCACGCCGAAGTTCCACATGTAGTTGAGGTTGCGCGGCACCGGATATCCGGCACCGACCGCATTGTAGACGAGGCGAGGAAGGGGCAGCTTCTCGTCCACCCACCTCATCAGGCCGTTCGACGGCTCATACTGCTTGGCCCAGGCAAAACTCATATCGGCTCTCTCGTTTCCTAGCCTACGCGAATGACGGTGTCGGTGTTGAACGTGTATTCCGGCACCACGAGGTTGGTCGGCGCAGGACCCTTTCGGATCCGGCCCGCCACATCATAGTGCGACCCGTGGCACGGGCAGAAATAGCCGCCGAATTCGCCGCGGTTCTCGCCTTCGGTGACGCCCAGCGGAACGCAGCCGAGATGGGTGCATACACCCATCGTCACGAGAAGGCTCAGATGGCCTTCCAGCGTACGGTCGGACAAGGTCTCCGGATCGCGCAGCGCGCTCAGCGGAACCGAGTTCGCCTCAGCGATTTCTGCGTCCGTCAAGCGGCGGATGAACAGCGGCTGCTTGCGGAACACGCTCTTGATCGCCTGTCCAGGCTCGATCGCGCTGACGTCGACGTCGGTCGTGCTTTCGGCAAGCACGTCTTCGGACGGCGCCATTTGCGAAATCAGCGGGTAGAGAACGGCAAGCCCGCCCACGCCGGCGGCACTCAGAGCCGCGATATCGATGAAGTCACGCCGGCGCACGCCGCCCGGCGCGCCTGCCGTGGTGCCGTCCGCGGTAGCGGCGTGTGTATTGGGATCTGCAACCGCGCTAGCGCTTGTTTCTGACATCAGTTCCGCCTTGCCTCGATCCGGCTCATGTCCGCGCGCGGCGCAGAAGTACCGGTCTTGCCGTTAGATAAACGGCTCCGTCCAATCTGGAGCCGGTTTCGGCGCGCTGATAGCTGCAAACCGCCGCCTTGCCAACCGCCATTTTGGCACGCGGACAGCGGCAGGCGGCCCGTCCGCTACGCTTACGCTACGGCAGGCTTACGGGTGAGGAGGGAGGGAGCCGCGATCAGGCTGATCTGGCGCCGTCCGGTCGCCTCGCCCAACTCCGTAGCTCGGCGGAACGAGAAATAGCGGTCGCTCAGACTGCGGGTATCGAGGCCAAGGGCTGCAAAGCGGAATAGCCCTGCCCGGCGCAGCCGTGCACCGACATAGCGCACCAGATCGAAGAAGTAGTGCCCCTGCCTTCCCGGCACGAAGAACGCAGCGTCCTCTTCGCCGAATTCGGCCCGGAAAGCCTCGTCCACTTCGTAGCTTTCCTGCGCAATGCATGGTCCGATAACGGCGTGAATCATCTCCCGCCGGGCGCCTAGCGTCACCATCGCATCGACGCAGCTGTCGAGGATACCGCCGTGCGCGCCGCGCCAGCCCGCATGCGCGGCACCGACGATGCCGGCGTCCTCGTCAGCGAAAAGCACAGGAGCACAATCGGCGGTGTAAATGCCAAGGGCCAGTCCGGGGCGGTTCGTTACCAGAGCATCGGCCTTCGGCCACGGCGGCCCGATCGGTGCGTCGACCGTGACCGTAACGGCGGAATGGATCTGGTCGCACAGCATCGCAGCGCTGTTCGCGTCCACGATCGCGGCCGCCTCTTTCACGACAGCCGGATCGCGCGCATCGAACGGCCCGTTGCCGCCCCTGGGTCTTCGGCTGCCGAAAAATCCGTGCGGAATTCCGCCGAGCAGCGCCGAGCTCTGAGGCTCCTCAGTCAAGCGAACGGCTCACTTGCTCGTAGGTGTCGCGCGAAAGCTGCGGCGCCTGCGCGATGCGCTCCAGTTCGCTGCGCATCATCGAGGCCCACCGCGCTTCGAGCTTCCGCCACCGGCCCAGCGCGGGAACGAAGCGAGCGGCGGTTTGCGGATTGACCGGATCAAGCTTGAGAATCACGTCGGCGATCAGGCGGTAGCCCTCCCCGTCGGCAGCATGGAAGGCGTGCGGATTGCCAGCGAAGGCCATGTAGAGCGAGCGCACGCGGTTCGGATTGCGCAGCGTGAAGTCCGGGTGCTCGGCCAGCGCCTTTACGTGGGCGAGCGCTTCGGGATGCAGCGATGTCGCCTGAAGCGCGAACCACTTGTCGATGACCAGCGGATTGTCCTGGTAGCGGTTGTAGAAATCGAGCAGCGCGTGGGTCCGCTCCACCCCGTCGAGGCCGGCCAGAACCATCAGCGCGCCCTGCCGGTCGGTCATGTTGTCAGCCTGCTTGTACTGCGTGTCCGCCATGCCGGTCGCGCGCTCTGGATCGGCAGCAGCGAGATACTGGAGCGCCCCGGTCTTTACCTTGCGTGCGCCGCGAGCCGCCGCATCGAGCGAGAAGGGCACGGCAGAAGCACGCTCGTGCATCCGCACGAACCGGTCCTTCAGTTCGCTTCCGAGCAGGGCCTTCAATCCCTCGCGCGCATCGAAAATTGCGGTAGGATTCGCTGCCGACATCTGCTCCATCAGGTAGGTCTGGCTCGGCAGGATCAGTAGTTCGCCGCGCATCAGATCGTCGAGCCGGTCGTCGTCGAGGACGGCTGCGAATACGGAAGCGATGTCGGCACGCCCCGCATCGCGCTCGTCCGGTCGCAAGCTACCGCGCACCTCGCCGAGAAGGTGCGCCAGGAAAAGATCCTGCATCGCCTCGTAGCGCGCAAAGGGATCGTCGTCGTGCGCGGCGAGGAAGACCAGTTCATCGCGCGGAATGTCGCGCTCGATCGACACCGGAGCGGAGAAGTTGCGATTGACCGACAGAACCGGCTTCTTGGCGAACCCGTCGAAGGTGATGGTTTTTTCGGAATCGGTGAGAATGACCAGCTGCTCGCCATCATGCGATCCCTCATCCCTGTCGTAGAGCGCGATACGCAGAGGGATCGTCGTCGGATATTTCGCCGGCTGGCCCGGCGTCGGCGGAACCGTCTGGGCCAGCGACAGCGTCGCCGTATCACCTTCGTGCGTTAGCGAGACGCGGACCTTGGGCGTGCCCGCCTGGCTGTACCACCGGCGGAACTGTTCGAGGTCGAGCCCCGCGCCCGCTTCCATCGCGCGGACGAAATCCTCGCAGGTCGCCGCTTCCCCGTCGTGGCGCTCGAAATAGAGGTCGCAGCCTTTGCGGAACGCTTCCGGACCCGCCATCGTGCGCATCATGCGGATGACTTCGGCGCCCTTGTTGTAGACGGTCGAGGTGTAGAAGTTCGAGATTTCGCGGTAGCTGTCCGGCCGGATCGAATGGGCGAGCGGCCCGCTGTCCTCAGGAAATTGCACACCGCGCAGGATGCGCACATCTTCGATCCGCTTGACCGGTGCACTGCCCATGTCTTGGCTGAACAGCTGGTCTCGCAGGACCGTGAAGCCTTCCTTCAGCGACAGCTGGAACCAGTCGCGGCAGGTCACGCGGTTGCCCGACCAGTTGTGGAAGTATTCGTGCGCGATGACGCCCTCGACCCCGTCGAAGTCCCCGTCGGTCGCGGTCTCGACATCGGCCAGCACGTATTTCGTGTTGAAGATGTTGAGGCCCTTGTTCTCCATCGCGCCCATGTTGAAGTCGCTGACAGCGACGATGTTGAATAGGTCGAGATCGTATTCGCGCCCGAAGGTCTCCTCGTCCCACTTCATCGAGCGCTTGAGCGAATCCATCGCATGGTGCGTCCGGTCGAGATCGCCTTCGCGCACGTAGATGTTGAGCCTGACTTCGCGTCCGCTACGGGTCGTGAAGCTGTCTGTATTCGCGACGAGATCGCCCGCGACCAGGGCGAACAGGTAGGACGGCTTCGGCCATGGATCGTGCCATTCCGCCCAGTGCCGTCCGCCTTCACCCTTTCCTTCATCGACGAGGTTGCCGTTCGAAAGCAGGACCGGAAACTGCTCTTCAACGCCTTCCATCCGGACGGTATAGGTCGAGAGGACGTCGGGCCGGTCGGGGAAGAAGGTGATGCGGCGAAAGCCTTCCGCCTCGCACTGGGAACACAGCATTCCGCCCGAAGCGAACAGTCCCATCAGCGCGGTATTGTCCTGCGGACTGAACTCGGTAACCACTTCGATTTCGTGCGCATCGCCCGGCAATGTCACGGCGAGATCCGGACCGTTCATCGACCAGCTCGATGCATCCTCGCCGTCGATCTTCACCGAAAGCGGCTTCAGCCCGTCGCCGTTGAGGGTCAGCACCGGCGTCTTGCCCGCATCCGGATTGCGCTTCACCTGCATGGTATTCGTGACGCGCGTGTTCTCGAGACCGAGTTTGAACGCGAGATGCACATCGGGAACCAGCCACGCGAAAGGCATGTAGTCCTTGCGGTGGATGACGGGCGGCGCCTGCGGCGTGCGCGCCGCATCGGCCATTTCCGGGTTTCCCGACGGGTTCGAAGGTGTGCGGGCAATATCCATGGTTAGTAAAGCTGTTCCTTTCGCGGGCTGACATCGGTACCAACGCGCCTATGCCTCAGATGTTCATCTTCGGCCTCGGTTATTCGGCGAAATACATTGCCCGGGCGCTGCGTAGCGCAGGCTGGTCGGTAAGCGCCACCGGAAGCGACGGCGATGTCGACTTTTCCGACGCGGCCGCCGTACGCCGCGAACTCGCGAAAGCAACCCATGTGCTGTCCAGCGTTCCGCCGGACCGGGAAAGCGGCCTCGACCCAGTCCTCGATAGCTACGGCCACGATTTCGGACGCGCTTGGTACGGCTATCTCTCTTCCACCGGGGTCTACGGCGATGCCGATGGAGCATGGGTGGACGAGAGCGCCCCGACCGGAACCGGACGCCGTTCGGCGCGGTCCGATGCCGATGCGCTGTGGCTCGAACTCGGCGCGCACGTATTCCGCCTGCCGGGGATCTACGGACCGGGCCGGAGCGCGCTCGACCGCGTTCGCGCAGGCAAGGCGCACCGGATCGACATGCCGGGGCAGGTCTTCAGCCGGGTGCATGTCGAGGACATCGCCAGCGGCGTCATCGCAGCGATCGAAAGCGTTGCGCCAGCAGGGGCGTACAACCTCGGCGACGATCTGCCCGCGAGCCACAATGCGGTGACGGAGGAGGCCTGCCGCCTGCTCGGCGTCGGGCCTCCGCCGCTCCAGACGATGGACGAAGCAGGCCTCAGCGAAATGGCGCGCGGCTTCTATGCGGAGAACCGGCGGGTCGCTAACGGCAAGGCGAAGAGAGTGCTCGGCTGGGAACCAAGATACCCGACATTCCGGGAGGGACTGGCGAGCCTTCTGTAACCCGCGCGCTACTCGCCGCCCGCCGCGACCGGGCGCGGGGGAACCGGATGCCGCGCCTTAAGTGCCACGATCATGCCGAACAGCGCCAGTGCCGCTCCGCCGATGGTCAGCGCGTTCCAGCGGTAATCCTCGAGCAGCGTCGAGAGCAGCATGGCAACGATCACCGTCACCACCCCGTTATACGCCGCGCGGCCCGCCCCGATCTGCCGCACGAGATTATAATGCAGCGGGAAAGTCACGACCGATCCCGCCAGCGCGAGCCACGCGATGCCGCCCCAATAGTCCCAGTTCGTCGGGAACGTCGGCGGCCCGGCGGTGAACCACGCGAGCGCGAAGTCGAGGATCGTGCCGTAGAGCATCGACCATGCGAGCAGGCTCACCATCGGCAGCGCCCGGCCAGTCTCGTTGGCCTGCACGACATTGGCGATCGAAGCGCACAGGATGCCGCCCACGGCGAGCGCAATGCCGAGGCCGACGTTGCCCGCTCCGGCAACGTCGAGCGGCGGAGCGGTCCGTGTCTCATGGATCAAGAGCAGCGATATGCCGGCGATCGCGATCAGGCTGCCGAAGATGAAGCCGCGCGTGATCTTCTGGCCTAAAAGCCACCAGCCGAACAGGGCATTGGGCACCATCAGCATCGTGAACATGACCGCGACGATGCCGGAGGTCAGGTGCAGCTCGCTCCGGTAGACGAAATTGAAGTTGCCGCAGAACTGCGCGATCCCGATGGCGACGGCGAGCAGTTGTCCCTTCGCACCCAGGCTCAGCGGTCGCCGCATCATCCGCGCGACGATGAACATGGCCGGCGTCGCAAGCAGAAACCGCCATGCGATGGACCAGCTCGGCGCTACCCCGTCGATCTGCCCGGTAATGACGAACCAGGTCGATCCCCAGATGACGCCGGTCAGCACGAAGGGAACGAGCACTTTCGCGCTCAGAATGCTCGGCGGGGCGGGGCTCATAGGGAGGCGATCGCCTTCGCGAGCTCTGCCGCATCGTCTTCGCGCGTGTCCCAGCCGGTCACGAAGCGCGCGGCATCCGCGCCCCAGTCGTAGAAATCGAACCCGCGCGCACGGATAGCGTCCCGCTCTTCCTGCGAGCAGCGCATGAATACCTCGTTCGCCTCGACCGGATGTAGCAGCCGCTCGCCGCAGGCCTGCGCAATCTCCGCGGACGCGGCATTGGCCGCGCGCGCATTGGCGAGCCACAGGTCGCCGTCGAGCATGGCTGCGATCTGCGCGGCGAGATAACGCCCCTTCGATTGCAGGTGGCCCGCCCGTTTCCGCCGATAGCGCGCCACGTCTGCCAGCGAGGGATCGAAGAAGATGATCGCTTCCGCGCTCATCCCGCCGTTCTTGACGAAGCCGAAGGATAAGGCGTCTGCACCGCCCACCGCTTCGGCGGGAGAACAGCCGAGAAAGGCGGCGGCATTGCCGAAACGCGCTCCGTCGACATGGAAGCCGAGCCCGCGATCCTTGGCGAGCGAGCCCAGCGCCGCGATCTCGTCCGGGCGGTAGACCCGGCCGTATTCGCTTGCCTGCGTCACCGACAGCGCGTGCGGCTGAACCTGATGCACATCGTCGCGGATCGGGTCGACGACCGCGCGCACGCTGCCCGGAGTCAGTTTGGCTCCCTCGCCGTCCGCCAGCAGTAGCTTCGCGCCGTGAAGATAGAAGCCCGGCGCACCGCCCTCGTCCATCTCGATGTGCGCTTCCCGGTGGCAGACGACGCCCCCGTGCGGTGGGCACATAGCGGCAAGCGCGAGGCAGTTCGCGGAGGTTCCGGTTGCGGTCCACAGTACCGCCACCTCGCAGCCGAAAACATCGCCCATTCGCTCGTCCAGCGAGCGGCTGATGGCGTCGTTATCGTAGGGTGCATCGGCTTCGTCCGCAGCGCGCATCGCCTCCCACAGCGCCGGGTGCACGGCCGCCGAATTGTCGGACAGGAACAGCTTGGGGCGGGCGGATCGGGATGCGGCTTCGCTCATGCGGAACGGCCTTATAGGTGCAGGCGTTCTTGGCAAGAAGGAGAACGCGCATGGCAGGCAGCAGCTACGATATCGAACACGTCGGCGACGAAGACAGCGGCGAATACCGGGCAACGGTCGACGGCAAGGTCGGCAAACTGACGTGGAAGAAGCGCAACGAGGGCATTCGCGTCGCGGACCACACGCTCGTCCCGCCCGAAATCGGCGGACAGGGCGTCGCAGCGGCGTTGGTCGATGCGCTTATCGCCGACGCGAAGGAACATGGGTTCAAGATCGTCCCGCAGTGTTCCTACGTCGAGCATCAGTTCGACGAGCACCCCGAATGGGGCGACCTGCGCGCGCAGTAACCTTGCGTCAGGCGAGTTCGGAAAAGTCGCTTTCGGTCATGCTTGCGAGCAATGCGCGCCGCAGTTCGCGGGCGCGCTCCAGCGGAAGACCTTCGATCGATAGCGTTCCGCCGGCAAGACCGAGCTTCAGCGAGGCATAGCCGCGCAGCCGCGAAAGCGGACCCTGCGCGATTTCGACCGATTGCAGTTTTCGGCGCGAAGCGATGTCGAGCTTCGGCGACAGCACCCCGTGCGCGCTGTAAAGCTGGCGATCGCCCAACGCGTGACGCCGCTTGCGCCACAAGATCCATTGTTCGGCGGTGAAGAGTACGGCGCCCGAAACCAGTACGATATACACGACGTCCGGAATGAACAGGTCGAGGCGCGCGAATACGCCAGCTGCCGATAGTCCAGCGAGCAGCGCCGCAATGACCGCGAATAGTAGACCCGCGAAGACTGCGCTGTCCACGCCGAAGCGGCGGCTGCTGCGCTGCCATTCCAGTTCCGGCGGCGGGGTGACGAAACCCGCCTCGCGAACGATCGGCTCGATTTCGCCCATCTTCGCGAACGGTGCGGCAACGTGGCTCGCATTGCCACTGTCCTGCGCGAGACTGACGAGCTTGAGTGAGTGCCAGCCGAACCAGCGGCGCAGGAAGCCGGTCGCGATCTCCAGCGCCTGCACCCGGTGAACCGGCATCACGACATCGGTACGCGTGAGCAGCCCGCGGCGGCGGCGAAAACCTTTTGCCGTACGGTGAAGGGTAAAGCCCCATTCGCGCAGAGCCGTGCGAATAAGGCCGGTCGCGAAACCGATCACCAACAGGCTCGCTGCGGCAATGAACGCACCGATGACCTGCGCCGCGAAACCGAGTCCGGCCAGCCAAGCGCCCGGACCTGCCAGAAGGCGCTGCCATTCCTCGAAATCGAACATGTCGAAGGGAAGCAGCACCTCGAACTGCTGCGCACCGGCGAACACCGCCGCGACGACGACCAGCGAGAACTCGAACATGCCGAACGTAAGCACGCGCCGCGTGTCCATGGCGAACAGCGGCGCGCCTTCATCCGCCGGTCCGTCGTTTTCCTCACCGCCCACCGGAGCGGTGTCGGCCGTACCGTCGCGCCGCTCGCGGACCAGTTCGCGCAGCCGTTCTCCCTCTTTCTCGGCGAGGTAGGTGAGCTTCAGTTCGTCCTTCCCGCCCGCACCGGTTTCGAAACGAACCTCGACGAGGCCGAGCAGGCGCGGAATCAGGCTCTGCTCGATGCTGACGTCCTGGATACGCTCGTAGGGAACGGCGCGCGCCTGCCGCGCCAGAACGCCGCTTTCGACGCGGATATCCTCCGCGCCGACATGGTAGGTAAAACGGTACCACTGGACGTAAGCGAGCGCGAAGAAGGCGAGCAGGAGTGCGACTCCGATGCCGAGTAGCACGGCGAGCGGCGCTCCGTCCGACCGGATCGTGTAGAACAGCGCCAGCAGCGGCAGGACCATCGAACGGGCGACTTGCAGGCCGTTTGCAAGAAATGTCTTTGGATCGGTCCGCTTGGCTTCGTCCGTTTCCTCCGGCGCACTGGGCATAGCAGAAGCCGGACCGACGCGTATGACCCGCCCGGAAGATGCTTCGGACGAATCGTTCACAGCGTCTCGCGCTTGATATGCGCGCGGATTTCCTCGCGCATGGCGAGCGCCTCTTCATGCAGCAGGCCCGGCAAGTGGACCGAGGCGTTGTGCGTTCCTGCGGTATGCAGCGTGAGCGTTGCGAGTTTGTAGTAGCGCTGCACCGGCCCCTGATCGACGTCGATGTGCTGCACCCGTCCGAACGGCACCACCGTATCGGAATGCCACCATAAACCGCGCACCACCCGTAGCCGGTCGCCCGACATCGCGAAGCCCTTGAAACGGTAACGGCGCCGCGGAATGCGCCAGAGGATAAAGATCGCGACAAGGAGGTACAGGCCCGCGAACAGTCCCGCCGGCGCGAAATCCGCAATTTCGAGCACGATGACGCCAGCCAGTACCGGCAGCAACATCAAGAGCGCGTTGATCCGCAGCACCTTTATGTGATCGGGATGGAGCGGGGTCAGCGCTCCGTCGTCATCGTGTTCGCTCGATAGTGCGCGCTCTTCCATAGCGTATTAGATGACTAGGACAGCGCGCAAAGGCAACAGGTCAGTCACTTCCGCGCCGGAAAACGGGTTTGCGCCGCTCCATGAACGCCTGCGAGCCTTCGCGGAAATCCGGCAGATCGAACGCATCGGCGAAGACTTGCAGCGTATCCTCGTCGTCCTCGCTCTGCCCTTCGAGCACGCGGCGGACAAATTTCTTGGCCTCGCGCGCCGAATGCGGACTGGCCGCGAGCACCATGTCGGCAATATCAGCGAATTCGTCCGCGACGACTTCGACCAGGCCGATCCGTGCAGCTTCTTCCGCATCCAGCAGCGCGCCCGTAAACAGCATGCGCTTCGCCTGCCCCGGTCCGACCAGATCGACCAGCAGCTTCACGTCGTGCAGCGGATAGACGAGCCCCAGCTTCGCGGGCGTGATGCCGAAGCGCGCCGCCGGTGTCGCAACCCGAATGTCGCAGGCAAGCGCAAGGCCGCAGCCCCCGCCGATGCAATCGCCCTCGACGAAGGCGAGCGTAGGTACGGGGAGGCGCGCCAGTTCGCTCTGCACCGTGTTGATCGCCGCCTGATTGGCGGAGCGCCAGCGCTCGTCGTCCTTGTTCGCGACCATTTCGGAAATGTCGGCACCTGCGCTGAAGGCACCCCCGGCGGCGGAACGCAGCACGAGCAGCTGCACCCGCTCGTTCGTTTCGACCTCGCGTAACAGCGCCAGCATCCGCTGCCACATCTCGAGGCTCAGCGCATTGCGCTTCTCCGCGCGGTCGAGCAGCAGTTCGGCCATGTCGCCGCTGAATTCGAGGCGGATGCTCACGTCGCGTTATCTCCCGTCATGCGCGCACGGCCCGGTCCCGTGCCACCCGGCCAAGGGTAAGGGTCCGAACGGTAGTCGCGCAAGAATAGGGAAGCGAGGGAAGATGGTGCTGCTGGAGAGAATTGAACTCTCGGCCTCACCCTTACCAAGGGTGCGCTCTACCACTGAGCTACAGCAGCGTCTCTTGCCAAGGCGCGCGCTATTGTCGCGGCGCCGCTTCATGTCAAGCGAAGCTTGCACTATCGGCCCTCCCAAGCGAGAGGTGTAATCGATGAGCGACGATACCAAAGAAGCCAGCCGCGAGGAACGGCTCGCCGCACAGCTGCGCGAAAACCTGCGGCGGCGCAAGGCGCAGGCGCGTGCGATGAAGGAAAGCGGCGAGGCTCCCCTTCCCAAGCCGCCGGGTAAAAGCTAACGGCATTCGCTCGCCTTTCCGGCGGCTACAGGGCCGCGCGACAAAGCAGGAAACCGGATGCCCAAACTGATTCTCGTGCGCCACGGCCAAAGCCAGTGGAACCTCGAAAACCGCTTCACCGGCTGGTGGGACGTCGACCTGACCGGCAAGGGTATCGAGGAAGCGAAGGCCGCTGGCGACCTTCTGGCCGAAAAGGACGTGCTGCCGACGGTCGCTTTCACCTCCTACCAGACGCGGGCGATCAAGACGCTGCACCACGCGCTCGACCGCTGCAACCGGCTGTGGATCCCGGAGACGAAGGACTGGCGGCTGAACGAGCGGCACTACGGCGGGCTCACCGGGCTCGACAAGCAGGAAACGCGCGACAAGCACGGCGACGAGCAGGTCCATATCTGGCGCCGCAGCTTCGACGTGCCGCCACCCGAAATGGAGAGCGGCGGAAAGTACGACCTGTCGGTCGATCCCCGCTACGCCGGCATTCCCGTTCCCACGAGTGAAAGCCTGAAGCTGACGATCGAGCGGGTGCTGCCCTATTTCCAGAGCGACATCCTGCCGATGATCTCCGCCGGCGAGACGGTCATCATCTCCGCCCACGGCAATTCACTGCGCGCGCTGGTGAAGCATCTCTCCGGCATCTCGGACGATGACATCACCGGCCTCGAAATCCCGACCGGCCAGCCGATCATCTACGAATTCGACGATGCGATGAAGCCTGCCGAGCGCTACTACCTCAAGGATTCGTAAATGGCCGCGGATACGCCAGCAAGGGTCGCGATCGTGATGGGGAGCCAGTCCGACTGGCCAACCATGCGCTGCGCCGCGGATGTTCTCGACGAGCTCGGCGTTGCCTACGATGCCCGCATCGTCTCGGCCCACCGGACGCCCGACCGGCTCCATTCCTTCGGTAAGGGCGCGGCGGACGAGGGCTTTCACGTCGTCATCGCCGGTGCAGGCGGTGCAGCGCATCTGCCGGGTATGATCGCGGCGTTGACGCATCTGCCCGTGCTGGGAGTGCCCGTGCAGTCCAAGGCGCTGTCGGGGCTCGATAGCCTCATGTCCATCGTGCAGATGCCTGCGGGCGTTCCGACCGGCACGCTCGCGATCGGGGAGGCCGGTGCGACCAATGCCGGCATTCTGGCCGCGTCGATCCTGGCGCTGTCGAACGAGAACATCGCCGAGCGGCTCAAGGCCTACCGCGCCGCGCGCAGCGAGGCGGTGGCGGAGCGTCCGGCGGACTGATGCTTCCTCCCGGCAGTACCATCGGCATTCTCGGCGGCGGCCAGCTCGGCCGGATGATGGCCGTGCCCGCAGCGCAGCTGGGTTATCGCTGCATCGGTTTCGCGCCGGAAGGCGACAATGTCGCGGGCGATCTCTGCGCTGACTTCATCACGGCCGATTGGGACGACGCCGCGGCACTGGCCGAATTCGCCCGGCGCTGCGACGTCATCACCTGGGAGTTCGAGAACGTGCCGGTGGCCGCGGTCGAGCAGCTGCCCCAAGCGAAAGTGCCCTGCCCGCCCCGCGCGCTCGAGATCGCGCAGGACCGGCTGCTGGAAAAGAACTTCGTAGAGGAGCTGGGTGGACGCGCCGCTCCCTTCGCTGCCGTGGACGACGCCGCGGATTTGCGCGCAGCGGCGGCGCGGATCGGCACGCCGGGCATCCTCAAGACGCGGCGCGACGGCTACGACGGCAAGGGGCAGTGGCGGATCGAAGCCGCTGCCGACCTCGATAGCCTCGAATTGCCAGGCGATTCGCTGATCTACGAGGGTTTCGTACGCTTCGAGGCCGAATTCTCCGTAATCGTGGCGCGCGCGGCGGACGGGGCAGTACGCTTCTACGACAGCACGCATAACGAGCATCGCGGCGGTATCCTCGCGCGCTCGGCGCTCCCCGCCCCTGCGATCGTCGGCAAACAGGTCGAAGAGGCACGCGATCTTGCGCGCAAGGTCGCCGATGCGCTTGGGTATGTAGGGGTGCTGACGCTCGAATTCTTCGCCTGCGCGGACGGGCCGGTCTTCAACGAGATGGCCCCGCGCGTCCACAATTCGGGGCATTGGACGATAGAGGGCGCGGTCACGAGCCAGTTCGCGAACCACATCCGCGCCGTCGCGGGCCTGCCGCTGGGCGAGACTACGCCCATCGCGCCGCGCATCGCGATGGACAACATCATCGGAGACGCGGTCGAAAACGCGGCGGATTACCTGACCGAAGCCGGCTGCCACCTGCACCTCTACGGTAAAGAGGACGTGCGGGACGGGCGCAAGATGGGTCACGTCACGCGGCTTTTCCGAAACGCGGAACAGGCGTGAGCGCCATCTTCCTCGCCTATGCCCGCGCCGCGAATGGCGCGATCGGCAAGAACGGCCGCCTTCCCTGGCACCTGCCCGCGGATCTGAAGCGCTTCAAGGCGCTGACGATGGGGGATGAGGGCCGCGGTCTACCGATGATTATGGGCCGCAAGACCTTCGAAAGCTTGCCCGGCATTTTGCCCGGCCGCCCGCATATCGTCGTCACGCGGCGCGAGCGGTGGGACAGCAGCGGCGCCGAGCTTGCGCATTCGATCGACGAGGCGCTGGCGCTGGCGAAGAAGCACGGCGACATGATTGCGGTCATCGGCGGGGCGGCCATCTTCGACGTCTTCATGCCGCGCGCGGAGCGCATCGAACTGACCCAGATCCACGCCGATTTCGAAGGCGACACCTTCATGTCCGCGCCCGGTGCGGAATGGGAAATCTCCGCGCGGCAAGATTTCGCGGCGGAAGGCGACCGGCCCGCCTATTCCTTCCTCACGTACCGGCGGGTCGACGCCGCATGAGATGGCTCGACCACCGCGATCCCGTGCCGGGTCCGCTGCACGGCGCGGTCATCGCGCTCGGCAATTTCGACGGTTTCCACAAAGGACACCAGGCGGTCGCGGGCGAAGCGATCGAGTGGGCGCGCAGCGAAGGACGCCCCGCCATCATCGCGACCTTCGATCCGCACCCGGTGCGCTTCTTCAAGCCGGACGTGCCGCCTTTCCGCCTCACGACACTTGAGCAGCGGCAGGAACTCTACCTCGCCGCCGGAGCCGCCGCGATGCTGGTGTTCCACTTCGACGCTGAGCTGGCTGGCACGAGCGCAGAGGATTTCATCACCGATATCCTCGCCGAACGGCTCGGCGCGCGCGGCATCGTGACCGGGGAGGACTTCACCTTCGGCAAGGGCGCTGCGGGTAACGCGGCAATGCTCGCCGAGGTCGGCGCACGGCATGGTATCGAAGCGCGCACGGTCGGCCCGGTCGCCTCGGGCGGCGAGGTCGTATCCTCCAGCCGCATCCGCGAGGCGCTACGCCAGGGCGATCCGCAGGAGGCCGCACGGCTGCTCACCCGCCCCTTCGCCATTCGCGGCATCGTCGAACACGGCGACAAGCGCGGGCGCGACATTGGCTATCCTACCGCGAACCTCGTCGTCGAGAGCTACATCCGCCCGAAGTTCGGCATCTATGCCGTGACGGGCCGCATCCTCGCCACCGGGGAAGTGCTGAAAGGCGCGGCGAATATCGGCATTCGTCCGCAGTTCGAACCGCCGAAGGAGTTGCTCGAACCCTATTTCTTCGACTTTTCCGGCGATCTTTACGGGCAGGAGATCGAGGTCGTGTTCCACCATTTCATCCGGCCCGAAGCGAAATTCGATTCGCTGGATGAGCTGAAAGCCCAGATGGCAAAGGATTGCGAGGATGCGCGAAGGCATCTAAGCGGCGCGGTCATATGACCGACGAAACCAAGCGCGATTACAAGGATACGGTTTTCCTTCCCAAAACCGATTTTCCGATGAAGGCCGGCCTTCCGCAGAAGGAACCGGGGATTCTCGCCAGTTGGCAGGATGCGAGCCTCTACGGCCAGCTTCGTGAAGCGCGCGACGGGGCGGAGAAGTTCATTCTCCACGACGGTCCGCCCTACGCCAATGGCGACATGCACATCGGCCATGCGCTCAACCATGTGCTGAAGGACATGGTGTGCCGCACGCAGACGCTGCTCGGCAAGGATGCGCCCTATGTGCCCGGCTGGGACTGCCACGGCCTGCCGATCGAGTGGAAGGTCGAGGAGCAGTACCGCAAGAAGAAGAAGAACAAGGACGAGGTTCCGATCAAGGAGTTTCGCGCCGAATGCCGCGCTTATGCGCAGCATTGGGTGGACGTCCAGCGCGAGCAGCTGAAACGGCTCGGCTGCCTTGGCGATTGGGACAATCCCTACCTCACCATGCAGTACGACAGCGAAGCGACGATCGTTGCCGAACTGATGAAGTTTGCCGAGGCCGGGAATCTCTACCGCGGATCGAAGCCGGTGATGTGGTCTCCGGTCGAAAAGACCGCGCTGGCCGAAGCCGAGGTCGAATACGAGGACATCACCTCGACCCAGATCGATGTGGCGTTCGAGATCGTGGAATCGCCGATTGAGGAACTGGTCGGCGCGCACGCGGTGATCTGGACGACGACGCCGTGGACGATCCCGGTGAACCAGGCTTTGGCTTATGGGGCGGAGGTTGAGTACACTCTATTCATGCAGAGCGGTGGGCCGCTAGGAAGCTGCTCCTTCCTCGTCGCCACTGATTTACAGGAAGAGTTCAAACGTCGAACCGGCCTTGGCTTTGAGGAGAGCAACTTCAATCCTCGTACGTGGCAAATCAAAGGCTCCGACCTCGCCGGAACCGTCGCGCGCCACCCGATGCACCATCTCGGCGGGTTCTATGCCAAACCCCGCCCGTTCCTCCCCGGCGATTTCGTCACGACCGACAGCGGCACCGGCCTTGTCCATATGTCGCCTGACCACGGCGAGGACGATTTCGAGCTGTGCAAGGCAAATGGGCTCGACCCGGTTTTCGCGGTCATGGACGACGGGCGCTACCGCGACGACTGGCTGTGGTTGGGCGGGGACGACGACCGCCGCCGCGCGGTCATCAACCCCGGCTTCAACGCGCCCGACGGCCCGATTTGCTCCGACCTGCGCGAAGCAGGCGCGCTGCTCTCCGCCAGCGCTGACTACGCGCATTCCTACCCGCACTCGTGGCGTTCCAAAGCGAAAGTCATCTACCGCTGCACGCCGCAGTGGTTCGTGCCGATGGACAAGCCGCTCGGAACGGGCGATTTCGAAGTCGCACCCGGCAATCCGCTCGCCGGAGCGGTCGCTCCCTTCGTATCGCAGGACCATTCCACCCTGCGCGAACGCGCCCTGTCGGAGATCGAGCGCGTACGCTTCGTGCCCGAGAAAGGCCGCCGCCGTATCGGCAGCATGGTCGAAGGTCGCCCCGACTGGGTGCTTTCGCGCCAGCGCGCCTGGGGCGTGCCGATCACGCTGTTCCTGAAGAAGGGGACTAGCGACTATCTGCAGGACGCGGCAGTCAACGCCCGGATCGTCGCCGCCGTGCGCGAAGAGGGCGTCGATGCCTGGGACGAGGCACGCAAGGCCGAATATCTCGGCTCCGGCTATGAGCCGGACGAATACGAGATGGTCAGCGACATCCTCGATGTCTGGTTTGATTCGGGTTGCACCCATGTCTTCACGCTGGAGAGCGGGCGCTGGCCCGCGCTGACATGGCCCGCCGACCTCTATCTCGAAGGCAGCGACCAGCACCGCGGCTGGTTCCAGTCCTCGCTGCTCGAAAGCTGTGCGACGCGGGGCCGTGCGCCTTATGATGCGGTGCTGACCCATGGCTTCACCATGGCGAGCGACGGAAAGAAGATGTCGAAATCGCTCGGTAATACGGTCGATCCGCTGAAGATCATGGAGCAGTACGGCGCGGACATCATCCGCCTGTGGGCGCTGTCGGTCGACTTTACCGAAGACCACCGGATCGGTGACGAGATCCTGAAAGGCGTCGGCGACCAGTACCGCAAGCTCAGGAATACCTTCCGTTACATGCTCGGCGCGCTGTCGGACTTCGACTACGAAAGCGAAGGCGTCGAACCGGGCCAGATGCCGGAACTCGAGCGGTACATTCTCCACCGCCTGAAGCGGCTCGACACCGCGCTGCGCCAGTGCATCGCCGATTACGACTTCAACGAATACACCCGCGCGTTGTCCGAATTCGCGAACGAGGACCTGTCGGCCTTCTTCTTCGATATCCGCAAGGACCGGCTCTACTGCGACGATCCGGCAAGCATGGAGCGCCGCGCCTACCGCACCTGCCTCGACATCCTGTTCCATGCGCTGGTGCGCTACGCTGCGCCGGTGCTGGTATTCACGGCCGAAGAGGTGTGGACCACGCGCTTCCCCGATCGCGGCAGCGTGCACTTACAGGAACTGCATCAGCTACCGGATGAGTGGCAGGACGATACGCTGGCCGCCCGCTTTGCCGATCTGCGCGAGCTTCGCGAAGACGTGATGGAAGCGATCGAGCCGCTGCGGCGGGAGAAAATCATCCGTTCAGGCCTCGAAGCCGAAGTCACCGTCCCGGAAGACGCTGTGCCGCAGGGTTTCAGCGACGCGGACCTCGCCGAATTGTTCATCACCGCGTCAGTGACGCGCGGGCAGAGCCTCGCCGTGCAAAAGACGGACGAGAACAAGTGCGGCCGCTGCTGGCGCCTGCTGCCGAGCGTGCCCGAAGACGGCGCGCTCTGCGGCCGCTGCGAGGACGTGCTCGCATGACCCCCGTCAAGCGCAACCGCCTGATCGGTCTTGCTCTCGCCTTCGCGATCTTCGCGGTGGACCAGCTCGTCAAATGGTACGTCAGCGGTCCGCTGCAATTGCGGCAGCGCGGCCTCATCGAACTCATCCCGTTCTTCGACCTCCGCTGGACCGAGAACTACGGCGTGTCGATGGGCATGTTCGAGGCGACGAGCATGGAAATGCGTTGGGTGCTGGTGCTCGTTACCGCGGCCATCGCGGGCGTGGTCACGATCTGGATGCTGCGCGAGAAGCTCATTGGCGACATCCTTGGCCTGTCGCTGATCCTCGGCGGCGCACTCGGCAACATCAAGGACCGCTACGAGCTCGGCTATGTCATCGACTATGCCGACCTGCACTTCGGGGATTTCCGTCCCTTCTTCATCTTCAACCTTGCCGACGCCGCCATCACTATCGGCGTCGTCATAATCCTTGCGCGCGCTTTCTTCGTCAGCGAGAAAGACGACACATCCGCGAAGGGCAAACCTTCGCAAGCAGTGCCCACCGGCACGGAGAACTGATATGAAAAAGAGCGTTACGATCCTGACCCTCGCCGCCGCATCGAGCGTGCTGGCTGCTTGCGGCAGCACTGGCCTTCTGAACCGCGAACGCCCGGACGAGTTCGCCGTGCAGCGTCAGGCGCCGCTGGTCGTGCCGCCGGACTTCAACGTGGTCCCACCGTCGAGCGGTGCGCCCCGCCCGTCCGAGAATGCAGCCGAACAGGCGCTCGACGTGCTCTTCGGCGGTCCCGCGCCGCGCAGCAGCGTTGAAACGAGCGCGCTCGACCGCGCCGGCGCTGCCGATCCGGGCATCCGTTCCTCGGTCGGCGATGTCGCTACCAACACGGTCGACAAGGGCCGCGTGACGCGCGACATCGTCGCCGCGCCGCAGGGCGACGGGCAGTTCGCGCAGGCGGTTATCCCGCAGTAATAACGCTCGTCTAAAAGGGCCGCTTCAGCCGCCGCACTGCGCGCGGTGAAGCAGTTTGTGGTCGGCGAGCACCAGCGCCATCATCGCTTCCACCACCGGTACGCCGCGGATACCCACGCACGGGTCGTGGCGTCCCTTGGTCCGCACGTCCGCCGCTTCGCCGTCTCGCGTAATGCTCGGCACGGGCGTCAGGATCGAGCTGGTCGGCTTGAACGCCACGCGGCATACTACCGGCTGCCCGGTCGAGATGCCGCCCGCCGTTCCGCCCGCATGGTTGGCCGCGAACTCGGGACCGTCCTCACCCGGCCGCATGGCGTCGGCGTTTTCCTCGCCCGATAGCCGCGCGGCAGCGAAACCGTCGCCGATCTCGACGCCCTTCACCGCGTTGATGCCCATCATGCCCGCGGCGATGTCTGCGTCCAGCTTTGCATAGATCGGCGCGCCCCAGCCCGCCCGAACGCCTGTCGCGACGCATTCGACTACTGCGCCCAATGACGAGCCGTTCTTGCGCGCCTCGTCCACCAGCGCCTCCCAGCGCTTCGCCGCCCAGGCATCGGGGCAGAAGAAGGGATTGTTGCCGATCTCGCTTAAGTTGATCGCGTCGCGGTCGATGGCGTCGCCGCCGAGTTCGCAAACATAGGCGGTGATCGAAACCTCGGGAATGACGAGTCGCGCCACCGCACCTGCCGCGACCCGCGCTGCAGTTTCACGCGCGGAGGAACGCCCGCCGCCGCGGTAATCGCGAAAGCCGTATTTCGCGTCATAGGCGTAGTCCGCATGGCCGGGGCGGTAGGTCTGCGCGATTTCCGAATAATCCTTCGATCGCTGGTCGGTATTCTCGATCATCAGGCTGATCGGCGTGCCGGTCGTGCGTCCTTCGAACGCGCCGGACAGGATCTTCACCCGGTCGGGCTCCTTGCGCTGCGTCGTGTATTTCGACTGGCCGGGCCTCCGCGCATCGAGGAAGGGCTGGATCTGCTGCTCGTCGAGGTCGAGGCCGGGCGGGCAGCCGTCCACCACCGCGCCGAGTGCCGGTCCGTGACTTTCCCCCCAGGTCGTGAAGCGCAGAACGCGCCCGAAACTGTTCCAGCTCATGCCGCTCAGCATTGGCGCAGGAGGGGGCAAGTGTCTAGCGGGGCTGGACCGAAAGCGCGCGCTGCGCCAGAGAACAAACCATGATTGCAAAGCTCACGGGCAGATTGGACGAAACCGGCGCCGATTGGGCGGTGATCGACGTCGCGGGCGTGGGCTATCTCGTCCATTGCTCGACCAAGACGCTGGCCGCTCTGGGAGAGCGCGGCGAGACCTGCACTATCCATACCGATCTGCAGGTCAGCGAGAACGATATGCGCCTGCTGGGGTTCGCCGATGCGGGCGAGCGCGACTGGTTCCGCCTGCTGACGCAGGTGCAAGGGGTAGGCAGCAAGGTGGCGCTGGCGATCCTCTCCGCCCTGTCGGCAGGCGAACTGCGCGAAGCCTGCTCGCGCGGCGATGCGGCGAGCGTAGCACGCGCGCAGGGCGTGGGACCGAAATTGGCAGGCCGGATCGTCAACGAGCTCAAGGACAAGGCCGGCGCGCTTCCGGGCGGCGGCATTGCAGGCGCGGCGGGAACGGTGACGCCGGTGGGTAGCGCGAGCGCCGATGCGGTATCCGCGCTCGAAAACCTCGGCTTCAAACCGGCCGTCGCGGCGCAGGCGGTCGCGCGGGCGCAGGGCGAACTCGGCGAAAAGGCGAGCGAGAGCGAACTTATCCGCGTCGCGCTCAAGAAAGCGGCGGGATGAAAAACATCTCGCGGGACTGGCGACTTGCGATCCTCACCGCATATTTTGCGGTTTCTGCTGCTGCGATGATCCAGATGGGACAGCCCGATACGATCTTGTGGTACGCGGTTTCCATCCTGTTCTTGCTTTGGGTATTGGCCCCGGTAGCGGTGCTTTGCCTCATCCCGCTATGGCGCAGGCTAGCGGGGATCGGCGCAGCTATAAGCGCAATTTTCGGGGCATGGATTTATATCGATGTCGCATTCATCCCGCCTTCGGATGCACAAGACGGTCTTATCTTCCTTTTCCTGCCAATCTGGCAGTTCTGTTTCGTGGTACTGTGGCTGGCGGCGATTGCCCTGTACCGCTGGTTATCCTTGAAGGAGCGCTGACATGAGAATGCTTTTGGGTCTGGCCCTTTTGTTTGCTGCGCCCGCAGCCGCGCAGGATGCCGGCGTGCGCTTCGGGCCGGTGTTCGAGGACTTCGGTCCGCATCTCGCGGTTCCCGGCATCGACGAGGTTCCTGCGGGCACCGAGTTCTCTCACAGCTTCAACGTTGCGAGCGAGGCGCCGAACGGACAGCGCAACCGCGGGTTCGAAAGCGCGGCGCGCTTCATCAACATGCATGCCGCCGCTGGGGTCGATCCCGAGAACGTGCGGCTCGCGGTCGTGGTGCACGGTCCGGCGGTAAAGGATTTGCTCGACAGCGAGGACAATGCCTCCGCCGCGATGGTGCGCGAAATGCTCGACGCGGGCGTGCGCTTCATCGTCTGCGGGCAGAGCGCGATCGGCCAGAACATCGCGCAGGATGACATGATCGAAGGCGTAGAAATGGCGCTATCCGCGATGACGGCCCACGCCCTGCTGCAACAACGCGGCTACACGGTGAACCCGTTTTGAAACGCGCCGTAGTCCCTTTGTCCTTGTTTGTTCTGGGCTGCATCACGGGCTGGCAAGCGAACGACTGGCTATCGATCGACGACTGTCTCGATGCCGGGGGCGCCTGGAACTACGAACGCGAACTTTGCGACCTAGAATGACCGACCCCGTCCCTCTCCACTCCCCCGACCGGCAGCCGGACGACCCTGACGCGGCGCTTCGGCCCAAGTCGCTTAGCGAGTTCATCGGGCAAGAGGCGGCGCGGGAAAACCTGCATGTCTTCATCGAGGCAGCGCGGAAACGCGGCGAGGCGATGGACCACGTGCTGTTCTTCGGGCCGCCGGGGCTCGGCAAGACGACGCTGGCGCAAATCATCGCCAAAGAACTCGGCACCGGCTTTCGCGCGACCAGCGGGCCCGTTGTCGCGAAGGCGGGCGATCTCGCTGCGCTGCTTACAAATCTCGAGCCGAACGACGTCCTTTTCATCGACGAGATTCATCGCCTCAATCCGGTAGTCGAGGAAGTGCTGTATCCCGCGATGGAGGACCGCGCGCTCGACATCATCATCGGCGAAGGGCCGTCGGCGCGCAGCGTGCGGATCGACCTGCCGCCCTTTACGCTGGTCGGCGCGACCACCCGGCAGGGCCTGCTGACGACGCCGCTGCGCGACCGGTTCGGCATTCCGGTGCGCCTCAATTTCTACACCGAGGATGAACTGCGCGAAGTCGTGACGCGCGGCGCACGCCTGCTCGGCATCGCGATCGACGAGAAGGGCGCGCGCGAGATCGCGCGCCGCAGCCGCGGCACGCCGCGCGTGGCGGGCCGACTGCTCCGCCGCGTGCGCGATTTTGCCGAGGTTGCGGGCGCTAAGACTGTCACGGCCGCTCTCGCAGACAATGCGCTGACCCGGCTCGAAGTCGATTCACTCGGCCTCGATGCGATGGATCGTCGCTATCTCACCATGATCGCGACCACCTACAAGGGCGGCCCCGTCGGAGTAGATACGCTCGCGGCAGGACTCGCTGAGCCGCGCGATACGGTGGAGGAAGTGGTCGAACCTTACCTCATCCAACTGGGTTTAATTGCACGCACCGCGCGCGGCCGCTGTCTGAACGATGCGGGCTGGCAGCACCTCGGTCTGAACACGCCGCAGCCAAAAGGCGGCCTGCAGGGCGGACTTTTCGCAGAGAAATGACGCGGCGATACGCGCATTAACCAGATAAGTTCCAGCCTCTGCACTGTGCCATTTTAGGACAGTCGGTACACTGCGTTTTCATGCTTCGGTAACTCCGATTATTAGCCAACGCGAGCCCAGGTGGAGTCGCAAAACTGGTTAGCTCTTGGAGATTTTGAAATGCGTAAGTTAATCACTGCAGGCCTGCTGGCATCGGCCAGTCTGATGGCCACCTCTGCCTCCGCCGCCCATCTCGTCTTCGACGAGAACGGCGATACCTACACCACCAACTTCGACGGTTTTGGCAGCGGGGACGCTTCGCAATACGAAGGGCTATCGAGCAGCCTGACACTGACGCTGCTATCGGGCATCGGCACCGATATGCTGACCTTCAGCTATTCGCTCGCCAACACTTCGTCGGCGGCTACCCAGCCGATGTCGCGCGTAACCGGTTTCGGGTTCAATTCAGACACCGAGATCGAGGGCGGCACCGCAACCGGCTCGCTGAACAACTTCCGCTTCGATCGTACTTTCCCGAACGGTCTGGGTTCGATCGACGCTTGCTTGACCAGCGGCAACGGCAACAACTGCAACGGCGGCGGCGGCGGCGGCGCCACCATGATGACGCCCGCGACCGGTGAATTCACGCTGTCTTTCGGTGACGACGTCGACTCGCTCGTACTGCGCGAATTCCTTGTCCGCTATCAAAGCGTCGGCATGAACGGCGAGGGTTCGGGCAGCGGTAGCCAAATCGTGGATATTCCGGGTGCCGTTCCCGAGCCTGCAACCTGGGCGCTGCTGCTCCTCGGCTTCGGCTTCATCGGCGCGACGATGCGCACGCCGCGTCGCCGCCAGGAACTGCGCGTTCGCTACAGCTAAGACCGAACGACTACACTTTTACGCGTCAAACGCCGCCGCTCCTTACCGGGAACGGCGGCGTTCTTGTTTGTATCGGGTCGTCATGAGCTTTCGGTAAGATATCCGCGGCCCTCCGCCCCGTTTCGGCACTAAATCTATATCGGACTGGCGCGCGTAGTCGGAGAAGCGCTCAATTGAACCGCTGCGTCACGCGTCGCGGAACTCTCGGTCCGGACAGCGTCAGACGCGGCGAAAAGCGTAAGAAGGCGGACACCACGCCGCATTACGGAACTTCGGCGCTGGAAAGGGCGGAGCGCATAACGCTTCCGCCCTTTTTCCGAACTGATAGCTGCGCGCGCCAGAAACCCGCCGCCGCGCCTCCGACGTTACGCTGCCAGCTTGCGCAGGACGTAATGCAGGATGCCGCCGTTCTTGTAGTACTCCATCTCGTTGGCGGTATCGATCCGGCACTTCGCCATGAAGGTCGCCTTGGTGCCGTCGCCATGCGTGACTTCGACTTCGACGTCCTGGCCCGGCGTCAGATCAGCGAGACCGCGGATGGTGAAGGTATCGTCACCGCCTAGGCCGAGCGTCTCGCGCGTGTCGCCTTCGCGGAACTGCAGCGGGAGCACGCCCATGCCGATGAGGTTGGAGCGGTGGATACGCTCGTAGCTCTCGACGATCGTCGCACGCACACCCAGCAGGATGGTTCCCTTGGCCGCCCAGTCGCGGCTCGAGCCGGTGCCGTATTCCTTGCCGCCGATGACGACGAGCGGCGTACCGTCCGCCTTGTGCTTCATCGCCGCATCGTAGATCGGCATCTGCTCGCCCTGGTAGGTCGTGTAGCCGCCCTCGACGCCCGGAACCATCTCGTTCTTGATGCGGATGTTGGCGAATGTGCCGCGCATCATCACCTCGTGATTGCCGCGCCGCGAACCGTATGAGTTGAAGTCCGCCTTCGCGACCTGGTTCGACTTCAAATACTCGCCCGCGGGCGAATCTTCCTTGATCGAACCCGCGGGCGAAATGTGGTCGGTCGTCACCGAATCGCCCAGAATGGCGAGCGGCTTTGCATCCGCGATGTCGGTCACCGGCGCAGGCGTCAGGTCCATGCCGTCGAAGAACGGCGGGTTCGCGACATAGGTCGAGCCCGGGCGCCACTGGTAGGTGTCCGACGCGGTGACGTTGATCGCCTGCCAATGTTCGTCGCCCTTGTAAACGTCGGCATAGCGCCGCTCGAACATGCCTCGGTCGATGCTGCTGGCGCGCAGGTCGGCGATCTCCTGACTGGTCGGCCATACGTCCGCGAGCATCACGTCGTTGCCGTCCTGATCCTGCCCGAGCGGCGTGTCGGTAATGTCCTCGGTTACCGTGCCCTTGAGCGCGTAGGCGACCACGAGCGGCGGCGAAGCGAGGAAGTTGGCGCGCACGTCGGGCGACACGCGGCCTTCGAAGTTGCGGTTGCCCGACAGGACCGACGCAGCGACGAGGTCGTTGCCGTTGATCGCGTGAGAGATCGGCGGTGCGAGCGGACCCGAGTTGCCGATGCAGGTGGTGCAGCCGTAGCCGACCAGATCGAAACCGAGCGCGTTGAGATCGTCCTGCAAACCCGCCTTGATCAGGTAGTCGGTGACGACCTGACTGCCCGGCGCGAGCGAGGTCTTCACCCATGGCTTCGGCTTCAGGCCCTTGGCCCGCGCCTTCTTCGCGACGAGGCCCGCCGCGATCATGACGTCGGGGTTGGAGGTGTTGGTGCAGCTCGTGATGGCGGCGATCACGACGTCGCCGTCGCCGACATCGTGGCTTTCGCCCTCTACGTCGACACGCAGCGGTGTGTCCTTGCCGTAGATCGACTTGAGATCGCGGTTGAACAGCTCGTCCACCATCGGCAGCGCGACCTTGTCCTGCGGGCGCTTCGGTCCGGCGAGCGAGGGGACCACGCTGCCCATGTCGAGTTCGAGGGTCTTGGTGAAGACCGGCTCGTTGTCCGGCTCGAACCACATGCCCTGTTCCTTCGAGTAGGCTTCGACCAGCGCGATCGTTTCCTCGTCGCGGCCGGTCATGCGCATGTAGTCGATGGTCTTGTCGTCGATGCCGAAGATGCCGCAGGTCGCGCCGTATTCGGGTGCCATGTTGGCGATGGTCGCGCGGTCGGCGAGGCTGAGCTGCGACACGCCGGGGCCGTAGAACTCGACGAAGCTGCCGACGACGCCTACTTCGCGCAGCATCTGCACGCAGGTCAGCACGAGGTCGGTCGCGGTGATGCCTTCGGCCATCTTGCCGGTCAGCTTGAAGCCGACGACCTGCGGGATGAGCATGGAAATCGGCTGGCCGAGCATCGCGGCTTCGGCCTCGATCCCGCCGACGCCCCAGCCGAGTACGCCGAGACCGTTGATCATCGTCGTATGGCTGTCCGTGCCGACGCAGGTGTCGGGATAGGCGATGAGATTGCCTTCGGGGTCTTTGCTCGCCCACACGCCTTGCGCGATGTGTTCGAGGTTCACCTGATGGCAGATGCCCGTGCCCGGAGGGACCGCGCTGAAGTTCTCGAAGCTCTTACTGCCCCATTTTAGGAAGTCATAGCGCTCCGCATTGCGCTGGTATTCCATGTCGACGTTATGCTCGAACGCCTTTGGGTGACCGAACTCGTCCACCATGACCGAGTGGTCGATGACCAGGTTGACGGGAACCTGAGGATTGATCTTCGCGGTATCGCCGCCGAGCTTGCTGATCGCATCGCGCATCGCGGCAAGGTCGACCACGCAGGGAACGCCGGTGAAGTCCTGCAGCAGCACGCGGGCCGGACGGTACTGGATTTCGTTGCCCGTCTGCGGGCTTTTCAGCCAGTCCGCGAGCGCCTGCGCATGCTCCTGGCCAACCGTGAAGCCGCCGTCTTCGAAGCGGAGCATGTTCTCGAGCAGGACCTTGAGCGAAAAGGGCAGGCGCGACACGTCGCCGATCGTCTCGGCCGCCTTGGCGAGCGAATAATAGGCATAGTCCTTGCCGCCGACGCTGAGTGTGCTGCGGGTGCCGAGCGTGTCCTGTCCGACCTGTGTCATGCGGGAATTCCTTTACTGTTGGAGGCAGCGCACATCCGGGCGGATTTGCGACGTGCCGATATGCTGTGCCGCTTGCGCTGTGACGCGCGGAAAATCAAGGGAGCGGCGCGCTCCGGTGGTACGATATTCGAACGCTGTCAGAGCGCAGTCTGTTCCGGCCTGCGCCGCGCGGCGATCATGCAACCTATTACGATCAGCCCCGCCCCGATGAGCGTGGTTGCCGTCACCGGCTCGCGGAAGAACAGCCAGCCGAACAACGCCGCCCAGAGGAAACCGCTGTATTCGAGCGGGATCAGCACCTGTGCCTCCGCCCGCGCATAGGCCCATGCAATCGCGAGCGCGCCTGCCACGGTCAGCACGGCCGCTATGCCGAGGTCGCTCCAGACGGCGGGATCCGGCAGGACGAGTAGGAAGGGCGCGAAAACGCCAAGCACCAGAGCCTGCACCCCGCCGTGGAAGGCGGCGATCTCGAGCGGTATGGCTGCAAGCGATTGCTTGCGGATCAGGATGAAATTGACGGCGTAGAGCAGCGCCGACACGAAAATGGCCGCAAGGCCGAGCCAGGTTTCCTCGCCGGCATTGCCCCGCCCGATCTTTCCGCCGACGATGACGAGCGTGCCCGCGAAGCCGAGCACGGCTGCTGTGATGGCTTTCGGCCCGATGGTCTCGCCAAGGAATACCGCCGCGAGATACAGCGCGAGGATCGGCGCGACGAAGGAGATCGCGATGGTCTCCGCGATCGGCAGCTTGGTCAGCGCATAAAAGAACGTAAGGCCCATGAAAGCGGAGACCACGCCGCGCGCTAGGTGTAGTCGCAGCACGGTGCGCTCCGGCCACTTTGCACCCAGCAACAGCCACAACGGCGTGGCGATGACGAAGGACAGGGCAACGCGCAGGACCGAAGCGCTGTAGGCTCCAACGGCGAGCGCCGCGCCTTTCATGAAGGCGTCCATCAGCGCCAGTAGTCCGACACCCGCGAGAGTAAGCGCCATCGGCATGAGGGGGTGATCGCGCTTCATGGTCCGCTGGCGCCTTAAAGGGCGGTCAGGCGCGCGTCACCAACCATGATGTGGCGCTCGGCATCATTGAACCCCGTTTAGGTGCGTTTGTGGACGCTTTTTGCGAAGCTTCAGAAAACGCCCGGATTCGTCCGCTCGAAGGTGTTCGGATTGTCGGGTTTGAGGAGAACGAGGTCGTGCTGGTCCGGCGTATCGACGAGGCTTCCGTCCGCCGCGATGCCGTAGCTTTCAGCCATCAGCAACCGCCCGTTGGGCAGCTCGTCGAGGGCATAGCGGAACTCGTCCGGCCCCATCGCGAAGCATCCGTTGGACCGGCCGAGCACGCCCCACTTCGCGACATGCGCAGGGCTGGCATAATCCGCCGGGTGCATCACGATCGCACGGTCGAGCGCCATGTCGTTGCTCGGATCGAGCCCATCCAGCCGCATCGATTTGCCGAATTGCCCGACGTAATGACCGCGGGTGCGATAGGCGCCGCGGCTACTCGCAAGCGATTCGGGTACGTTCGACCAGGCGCGCAACCAGCCGGTGTGCTTCTCGTCGGAGCCGTAGCCATGCGTGCAGTAGAAGGAGCGGACCATACCCCCCTCCATATCGACGAAGTGAATGCGCTCCTGCGCCGAATGCAGCCCGAAATCGACGATCGCAACCATGTCGGTGAGCGGAATCGCGCTCCCCAGGCGGTCCAGTTCGTAACGTGCGATCTGCAGAAGCTTCCCGTCGCGCGAAGCCGCAGGCGAGGGCTTCGGCGCTGCGACCGTCGTCACTTTCCGCTGCTCCGGCAGCAGGGCCAGCCCGCCGAGGGCCGCTCCGCCGAGAATGAGATCGCGCCGTTTCATATGCGCCGACTATCATAGCACGCCGTTTATCGGGCGTGAACCGGCGGTTCTCAGCCGCCCAGCGACATGGTCTCGCCTGCGATTTCCACCCGCTCGAGCTTCTGCAGATACGACTGGCCGAGGAGCGATACGCCGAGGCCAGTCGGAATGACCGCTGCTTCCACATTCGTCGCGATATGGCCGTTCAGTTCCACCTCGGCGAGCCTGACCGGAACGCCCTTGACCGGGCCGCTTGCCCCATGCGCAACGACGATCGCATCCTGTTCGCGCCATGACAGGCCGATGTCGCGCGCGTCCGCGGCGGTCAGCGCAATGAAGCTCGCACCGGTATCGACCATCATCTCGGTTTCCGCGCCGTCGATCATGACGGACGCGTAGAAATGCCCGTCGGGCCGGCGTTCGAGAACCGTTTCTCCGGCAGCCCAGCTGTCGTAAGCCTCGCTCGCATCGGCGGCATATGCGGTCTTGTTGTCCGCGTTAGCCTCCGCTGCCCCCTCGGCAGAGGGGCGCGGGACGAAAACGAAGGCGGAGCCCATCATCAATCCGCAGAGAAAGACAGCCTGCATCTTCATGCCGCCATTTTACGGTTCGGCCGGTTAAGAGAGTGTAACCTCTTTCGCCGCCGTTTCGCTCACCGGAACCGGGAACAGCGCATTCTCGCGCGCCATCGCGATCATCGAATTCGCATGCCTGCTCGCGACTTCGCGCTGGTCGGTCCCGTATCCTCCGCCGAGCGCGCTGGCGATCGGAAGCCCCCGTTGCCGCGCCTGCCTCACGACGTAGCGGTCGCGCCGCGCCAACCCCTCGCTCGTCAGCGCCAGACGGCCGAGCCGGTCGCCCTCGTGCGGATCGACGCCAGCCTGATAGAGCACTAGGTCGGGGGCGAACTGCGAGATGACGGGCGGCAGCTGCTTCTCCAGCGCGGCCATGTAGCCATCGTCGTCCAGACCGTCCGGCAGCGGCACGTCGAGCGAGGAACGCGCTTTCCTTGCCGGAAAGTTCTTCTCCGCATGAAGCGACAGCGTGAAGATGTCCTCTCGCCCCGCCGTCAGGCTCGCCGTTCCGTCACCTTGATGGACGTCGAGATCGACGATCAGGATACGGCGCGCGTTCCCTTCCGCGATCAGGCGGTTCGAGGTCACCGCAAGATCATTGAAAACGCAGTAGCCTGCGCCCGTGTCGTGTAGCGCATGATGGCTCCCCGCCGCCGAATTGGCCGCGTAGCCGTGCTGCATAGCGAGCCGCGCCGCAAGGTAGGTTCCACCGTTGGTATGCTGGACGCGGCTCGAAATACGTTGCGTCACCGGAAAGCCGATGCGCCGCTCTTTCTCACGCGGGACAGTCTGGGTGAAAACCTGCTCGACATATTCGGGGGCGTGGACCGCCTCGAGCCAGTCGCGCGGCATCGGGGCAGGCGCATGCTCGGTCAGCGGATAGCCACTTTCGCGCAGCACGATCATGACAAGCTGGTATTTGTCGAACTTGAACGTGCCGCGCTCCGGCGGCGGCGCCATGTAATCGGCGTGATGGACGATGTGCAGCACCGCCTGACCTAGCTTTCCGCCTCTACTTTGGCCGCGATCGCCCGCTCCGCGAGTTCTGCCGCTTCGGTTTCATCACCCGGCTCGAGGATCTCGACCTTGCGGCCGATCAACTCGTTATAGGTGCGGAAAAACACGCCGAGTTCCCACATCATCGTTTCGTGCAACTCGCCGAGCCGCTCGATCTCACCGAAGGTCTGGCTGAGCGGCGGCACGCCGACGAGCCGGTCGTTGCGAACCATTTCGCCGCCCTCCTCCTGCTGCATCCGCAGGATCGCGACGGGTCGGACCCCGACCACCGTCCCCGAGGGAAGCGGCCCGCCGGTCAGGACCATCACGTCGAGCGCGTCGCCATCGTCCGCCAGCGTCGCGGGAATGAAGCCAAAATTGGCCGGAAAGCTCAGCCCCTTCGGAAGCTCGATCGCCCAGCGAAATATGCCGAGCTTCTTGTCGAGGTCGATCTTGTGCGTGTTGCCCTTCGGACATTCGATGAACGCGTGAAGCAGGCCGTTCTCGTCGCGCGCCGGCAGCCGGGCGAGGTGTTCGGCGTCGATCAAGAGAACTGCTCCGCGGCGTTCACGCTATTCTGCGGCTACCGCTTCGGCATCGCCCGCATCAGTCATGTCGGCTTCGATCTGCGCAGCCTTATCCTCGACCAGTTTGACGATGTGATCGAGCATGGCACCATCATCGATATGGTGGTCCTTCATGCCCGACAGATAGACCATGTGCTTGCCGTTGCCGCCGCCGGTCAGGCCGATATCAGTCTCGCGCGCCTCGCCGGGTCCGTTTACCACGCAGCCGAGAACCGACAGCGAAAGCGGCGTCTTGATGTGCTGCAGACGTTCCTCGAGCGCCTGGACCGTCCGGATGACGTCGAACCCCTGCCGCGCGCAGGAGGGGCATGACACGACCCTTACGCCGCGCGTTCTGAGGCCGAGCGCCTTCAGTATCTCGAACCCGACGCGCACTTCCTCTTCCGGCTCGGCGGAAAGCGAGACGCGGATCGTGTCACCGATGCCGGCCCACAGGAGAGAGCCCAGACCGATCGAGGACTTCACCGTCCCGCCGATCAATCCGCCAGCCTCGGTAATACCAAGGTGGAGCGGGCAATCGACCGTTTCGGCAAGCCCGTGATAAGCGGCGACGGCGAGGAATACGTCGCTTGCCTTTACCGCAACCTTGAACTCGTGAAAGTCGTGGTCCTGCAACAGCTTGATATGGTCGAGCGCGCTTTCGACCAGCGCTTCGGGGCACGGCTCACCGTATTTTTCGAGCAGATGCTTCTCGAGGCTGCCCGCATTCACGCCGATGCGGATCGCGCAGCCGTTGGCCTTCGCTGCGCGGACGACTTCAGCCACGCGCTCGCTGCTGCCGATATTGCCCGGATTGATCCGCAGGCAGGCCGCGCCCTTGTCCGCCGCTTCCAGCGCGCGTTTGTAGTGAAAGTGAATGTCCGCGACGATCGGCACGTTCGCGGCAGACGTGATCTGGTCGAAGTCGCGCGTCGATTCTTCCGTCGGGCAAGAGACGCGGATGATGTCGGCGCCCGCATCCTCGCACCGGCGGATCTGGTCGATGGTCGCGCCGATATCCTCCGTTGCCGTATTGGTCATCGTCTGGACCGTGATGGGCGCATCCCCGCCGACCGGGACACTGCCGAGCATGATCTGACGGGATTGGCGGCGCTCGATCGTGCGCCAGGGGCGTATCTCATTCATAGGTAACAAGCATAGGGGCTGGACCCTGAAGGAGCAATGGACAGCAGCAGGAGCGGACAGCGCCGGGCGATAGCCTCTTGCCAACGGCGGTACGTTGGAGAATGTGCCGCGCGATGCTTAAGCCTACGGAACACAAGAGCGAAGCGAGCGACGGTCCGCTGCTGTTCGGGCGCGTGCTCGACGGCAAGGGCGGCGGACGCGTGGTCGATTGGGCCGAGGCAAGGGAATGGAAACCTTCGGAGCCGGGCGAGGTCCTTTGGGTGCACCTCTGCCGTAACCAGCCCGGCGTGCAGGAATGGCTCGAAAGCACTCTGGACGTGCCCGAACCCACCGCGGAACTGCTGGTCTCCGATTCAACGCGCCCGCGCGCTTTTCGCGAGGGACGCACGCTGGTCGCGACCCTGCGCGGCATCAACTTCAATCCCGGCGCGGAGCCCGAGGACATGATCTCGATGCAGCTGTGGTGCGACGGGCGGCGGCTTATCACGCTGCGCCGCCTGCCGCTGCAGACGCCCCGCGATGTCCTCTCCTTGATCGACCGCGGTCACGGGCCGCCCGACGCCGGCGCGACGATTACGCTGCTCGCCGAATTCATGGTCGCGCGCATGAACCAGTCGATCGTCGACATGAACGAGGTCATCGACCAGCTCGAAGACGAGGATCCCGACGACGATCCCGAAAGCATGCTCTCTCGGATCGCGGCCATCCGCCGCAACTGCCTCGGCCTTCAGCGGCACATGTCGCCGCAGCACGAAGCGCTGGAGCGGATCAGCCGCGATGCGCCCCCATGGTTCGAAGAGCATGACCGGCGGGAGATCGCCGAAACCATCGACCGGCTGCGCCGCTACCTCGACGATATCGACATCAGCAAGGAGAGCGCGCTCGTCATCCAAGACGACCTTCGTGCGCGCAGCCTCGCGTCGAGCGAGCATGCGACGTACATGCTGACCATCGTCGCCGGCATTTTCCTGCCGCTGTCGTTCCTGACCGGGTTGCTCGGAATCAATGTCGGCGGGATGCCGGGCGTGGACGATCCGGACGCGTTCTGGGTAGTCGCAATTCTGTGCACCTCCATTCTCATCGTGCTGATGATCGTCTTCAAGAAGCTCAAATGGCTCTGAGCCCGCACATTCGCCAAGGTTAAGAAAAGGGCGCGAAAGCCGAAGCTCCCGCGCCCTTTCTACTCACGTCGTCCTACCCGTGCTTAAGCACCGGGAGGAAGCGGCTTGTCGTTTTCGCGCTCCGCTGGTTTCGGGCTGGCTGAAGAGCCGAGCTTGCGCGAACGAGCATGCTCGTCGAGTTCTTCCAGCTTGCGTCCGGCCCATTCGCGGCCGCCGAGCCCGAAGGCCAGCGCTCCGGCAACTGCACCGCCGATGACCAGGGCGCTGAATGCCGTCAGGACGATTTCCTCGCCCACGCCCATGAACTGCAGGCCCATGAAGGTGAACAGCAAGATGGTCGCCCACTTGATGATCGAAGCGGCCAGCCCCGATTCCTCGCTGCCGCCGATCATGGATGCGATCATGCGGGCGATGAGGAAGCCGACGAGGATGACGACTGCGCCGAAGATCACCTGACCGCCCAGTTCCAGCACCTCGTTGAGGATCGCCGTAAGCTCGGGGAAGCCGAGCAGGCGGGTCGCCGCAACGGCGAAGAACAGGATGATCGCGATCTGCGCGACGCGCGCGACGATACTCGAAATAGTCGTGCTGCCTGGCAGGAGGTCAGTCGAACCGATCGCGCGGTCGACACCGAGGCCCGGCAGGATTTCCTTCAGCAATTGCACGACGAATCGGCTGACGAGATAACCGATGCCGAGCAGCAGCGCTGCGCCGATGATCCGCGGAATGGCGTTGAGGATCATCGCGAGCATGTTGCTGGCGGGCTCGGAAATCGTTTCCAGTTCCAGTGCATCGAGCGCCAGGATCGATACGAAGATGACGATCACGGCATAGACGATCGTACCGATCGTGGACGACAGGCGCGAGTTCCCGGTCAGGGTTTCGCCCCCGCCCCGGTTAATCCACTTGTCGAAATCGACGGTCTGCAAGGCGGTGACGGTTAGGTCGCGCACGATCTTCGCGATCATCATGCCGATGAAGAAGATCAGCCCGGCGCCGATCAGGTTCGGAATAAAGCCCGCAATGTCGTTGAGCAGGGTTTGGACCGGGCTCATCGCCCCGCCGAGGTCGAATACCTGCAATACGGCAAGCAAGCCGATCAGCCAGATGAGCAGGCTGACGATCTTCCCGAGCGATTCACCGAGACTGGTACCGTTTGCGGCATTGCGCTGAAAGAACGAGACATTGTCGACCAGCTTGGCGAAGGCCCACTTCGCCGCTTTGGCCAATGCCCATGTGACGACCAGGATGACGATGGCGAGCACCACCTTCTCCAAGATGCTGACCGCTAATTGCTGGTCGAACCGGTAATTACCGAAGCCCATGCTTATTCCCCTGTTGTCTAATACCCCGGGCGGCGCACAAGACGCCGCCTGCCTGAAATAGCGTATGAACGACTCGGATGTTCCGAGATGGCTCGACTTGCGCGTTTCCGAAGACGCTTCCGTCGCCGGGAGAAGGTGATATGGTCACCATATGCGCTACCTTCTCGCTGTCATCGCCCTAGCATTTGCCCCCGCCCTGTCGGCGCAGGAAACCGCAGGAACCGCCGAACAGCAGCGCTGGTCGCTCGCCATTCACGGCGGCGCCGGTGTCATCCTGCGAGAGAACATGACTCCCGAGGAAGAAGCGAGTCACAAGGCGGCACTAGCCGCGGCGCTCGACGCTGGCAGCGAGGTGTTGAAAACGGGCGGCACGGCGCTAGACGCGGTGGAAGCTGTCATCGTCCGGCTTGAAGACGATCCGCAGTTCAATGCCGGGCGCGGCGCCGTCTTCACCTGGGACGAGACGAACGAGCTCGATGCGGCGATCATGGACGGTCGCACACGCGAGGCCGGAGCGATCACAGGCGTGACCGCGATCAAGAACCCCATTCTGCTTGCCCGCGCCGTGATGGCTGACGGGCGGCACGTCTTCCTGAGCGGCGCAGGCGCGGAGACTTTCGCAAAGGACCGCGGCATCGAAACAGTCGATCCGGCCTACTTCCGCACCGAGCGGCGGCTCGAATCGCTGAAGCGCATGAAAGCAAACGCGCTGTCCGCGCTCGACGTCGACCACAAGTTCGGGACGGTCGGCGCCGTGGCGCTCGATACGCACGGAAATCTCGCAGCCGGCACATCGACCGGCGGGCTGACCGGCAAGCGCTGGGGCCGCATCGGTGACGCGCCGATCATCGGAGCCGGAACCTACGCCGACAATCGGTCCTGTGCCGTCTCCGCAACCGGCGCGGGTGAGTATTTCATTCGGGTCGGGGTGGCGCGTGAGATTTGCTCGCGGCTACGCCTGACAGACCTTCCCGCGCAGACAGCCGCTGACGAAGTGATGGCTGAGGTGAAGGAACTGGGCGGTGACGGCGGTGTGATCCTCGTCACGCCTGCAGGGGACGCGCTCTTCAGCTTCAACACGCCGGGCATGTATCGCGGCCGCGCGACCAGCGAAGGTATGCGTGAGGTCGCAATCTTCGCTGGCGAAGACGTTACTCCGTAACGCCTCGGCGCATCGCCTGCTGGTAACTACCGAGAATGCGCAATTCCTTGCTGTGGAACTCCAGTTCTTCGAGCGCGCGGTCCACGGCCCGGTCGCCGGGCGCCCCGACGATATCAGCGTAGAACATCGACGCCTCGAAGCTCGCATCCTTCTGGTAGCTTTCGAGCTTGGTCATATTGACGCCGTTCGTCGCGAAGCCGCCCAGGGCCTTGTAGAGCGCAGCAGGGACGTTCTTCACTTCGAAGACGAAGGTCGTCATCAGCGGCGCATCCGGCAAGGAAACGGGATCGCGCGCTTCCTTGGCCAGAACGACGAAGCGGGTCGTGTTGTTCGCCGCGTCCTCCACTCCGTGCTCGATGATCTTGAGACCGTAGAGGTCCGCTGCGACCGCCGGGGCAATTGCGCACAGCTTCGGATCGCCGCGCTCCGCCACGAAGGCAGCCGCCCCTGCAGTATCCGCATGGCTCAGCGGCACGATGCCGCGCTCCCGCAAATAATGCCGCGACTGGCCAAGTGCTTGCGGGTGGCTGTAGGCGGCCTCGAACGGTCCCTCGCCTAGCGCCATCAGCGCGTGGCGGATAGGCATGAAATGCTCCGCCACGATCGCAAGTCCGCTTTCGGGAAGCAGGAAGTGGATATCGGCTACGCGGCCATGCTGCGAGTTCTCGATCGGAATGATCGCGCAGCCGGCCCGCCCGTCTTTCACCGCCTCCAGCGCGTCCGCGAAGCCGAAGCACGGCAGCGGCAGCGCTTCGGGTGCGAACTGCATGGCCGCCGCGTGTGAATTGGCGCCGGGGCTGCCCTGAAAGGCGATGGCACGCGCCGGGTCTTCAGCGGCGACTTGGCGAAGCTGATCGACGAGCGCGCGAGCGGGGGCGGGAAAGCTGTCCATGATCGTGCGCCGATTACGAGCGCATGCGGCTAGCCGCAAGCGGATTGACCGACTTCCGGGCCCGCGGCTGGCGCGAGACCCTTGCCACTGCCGCCTCGCACCTTTAGAGCGACGCGCAAAGCGAGGCGCGCACGCCTCGCATCCGATTCATACTGCCGCAGGACCGACTTACCGCCATGAACGACCGCACGAACACCATCTTCGGCTGGATCCTTTTCGCGGGCATTATCGCCCTCGGACTGTCGATCGCGTCCGGCCTGTATTTCCATGCGGACGATCCGGAACGCCCTGAGACCATGGCCTACTCGGTAGAAGTCGCGGAAACCGGCGGCGGCGAGGCGGAAGTGCCGATCGCGAACCTGCTTGCCGCGGGCGATGCGGCAGCCGGCGAGAAAGTCTTTGCAAAATGCACGGCCTGCCACTCGATCAATTCAGGCGGTCCTAACGGCATCGGACCGAATCTGTACGGCGTCCTCGGCTCAGCCATCGGCGGTCATGCTCCCGGCTTTGCCTACAGTTCTGCGCTCAAGGAAGTGGGCGGCACGTGGGACTATGACGCGATGAATGCGTGGCTGGAAAATCCGAAGGCCTTCGCGCCGGGTACGAAAATGAGCTTTGCCGGTCTCGGCAATCCACAAGACCGCGCCAACGTCATGCTTTACATGCTGCAAAACGGCGGCGGCCCGCCCTTGCCGGAACCGGTAGAGATCGAAGAGGAAACCGCGATCGAAGGCGAAACCGACGGGACGGGCGAAGGCCCCGGTGCAACCGAAGGCGCGGCACCAGATACGGTGGAAGCGGCTGGTGCGATGGGCGACGAGCAGCCCGTACCGAGCCAGGGCGGCGGCGCAGCCGAAAACTAAGCGGGCGCGTCCTCTGTCACCGCGCGGGGTTTGAAGCCCTGCGCAACGACATACCATTCGGACGAACCCTTGCGGCTTGCAGGCGGCTTGGCGTGTTTTACGCTGGTGAAATGTCTCTTCAGAAGGTCGAGCAGCGCGGTATCGGTACCGCCGGCAAGCACTTTCGCAACGAACGCTCCGCCTTCCTCAAGCGTGTCGATAGCAAACCACGCGGCCGCCTCTACCAGCCCCATCGTCCGCAAATGATCGGTCTGCTTGTGCCCGACCGTATTCGCCGCCATGTCGGACAGAACCAGGTCCGGCGGTCCGCCTAAAGCCTCGATCAACTTGCCGGGCGCAGCATCGTCCATGAAGTCCATCTGCATGATTTGCACGCCCTCGATCGGTTCGACTTCAAGCAGATCGATACCGACGACGCCTGCCTTGGGCCGCTTTTCGCGCACGACCTGTGCCCAACCGCCCGGCGCTATGCCTAGATCGACCACGCGGGTCGCCCTCAAGAGCAGCCCGAATTTCTCGTCCAGTTCCTTGAGCTTGTACGCGGCACGGCTGCGATAACCATCGTCCTTCGCCCGTTTGACGTAAGGGTCGTTCAACTGCCGCTGAAGCCACTTGCGCGAGGATTCGGAGCGCTTCTTGTTGCTTTTGACACGCCGGTCGGGATTGCTGCGAGAGCGCGCCATGCTCAGCCGTTCTTTCCGCGCAGTTCGCGTACCGCGCGGCGGCTGTTCTCGCCTTCCATATCGGCTGCCATCAAGCTGCGCAGGATGCCCTCCCGAATGCCGCGGTCAGCCACCCCGAGCTTCTGCGCCGGCCAGATGTCGAGGATCGATTCGAGGATCGCGCAGCCCGCGACAACGAGGTTCGAACGGTCGTCGCCGATGCAGGGAAGCTGCGCGCGTTCGCGGCGCGACATGCCCGATAGGCGGGTGCTGATGTCGCGCATCGAATGAGCCGGAACGATCAGTCCATCCACCGCACGCCGGTCGTACTGCGGCAATTTGAGATGGAGACTGGCGAGCGTCGTCACCGTACCGCTCGTGCCGAGCAGGCGGATGGAATCGCGGTCCTGTCCATGTTCCGCGATCCTTTCCGCGAAGGGCGCGAAACTGTCGCTGACGAGGCGGCACATCTCGCGGTAGCGCGTGAGGCGGGAGTGCTCGTCACCTTCTTCCGTACCTACCGTATCGGTCAGGGAGACCACGCCCCAGGGAACGCTTTGCCAGTCGATAATGTGCGGCACCTTCCCGCCGGGTTCGATCAGCACGAGCTCGGTCGACCCGCCACCGATGTCGAAGATCACTGCCGGACCGGGACCTTGTTCCAGGAGGATATGGCAGCCGAGCACGGCAAGACGCGCTTCTTCCTGCGCGGTGATGATGTCCAGCACGATGCCCGTTTCCCGCTGCACGCGCGCGATGAATTCCTCGCCGTTGGACGCGCGGCGACATGCCTCTGTCGCGACCGACCGTGCAAGGTGCACATTGCGCCGCCGAAGCTTGTCGGCACAGATATTGAGCGCGCTCATCGCGCGGTCCATGGCGGCGTCTGACAGCCGCCCGCTCATGGCGAGACCTTCGCCGAGCTTCACGACCCGGCTGAATGCATCGATTACGGTGAAGTTCTCGCCGGTGGGTCGAGCAATCAGCAGGCGGCAATTGTTCGTACCGAGGTCGAGCGCCGCATAAGCCTGCTTCGCCTGTCCGCGCCGCGCAACTTCCTGCTGCTTGCTACCCGCCGGGGATCCCGAAACGGTTTCCGGCGCGTTTCGCGGCTGCCGCTGCCGGTCCGAAGTCTTTGCCCGCTGAGGACGTTTGTAGCGGAAATCCGCTACCTTGCCGGACGTCGCGCCCCGTGCATTGCGAGCTCCCTTATTCGTGTCCGGCGGGGGAGTATCCGCCATAATTTATATCTTTCTTATCCGCTCGCTGCGCATTTTGCAGCGAGGACCTGACATGAAGGCTAGCCCCAATACGCGGCAGGAGCAAGTGGCGCTTCCAAGGCATGCCGCTTACGGCTTGACCGGACGGGACCGCGGACCTAGATGGCCGTTCCGACCGGCCGGGCGCCAGACGCCCGCCGCCGTCCGCCCGGTGCCCCGTCGTCTAATGGCAAGACTACGGACTCTGACTCCGTCAATCGAGGTTCGAATCCTCGCGGGGCATCCAAGCTCATATCCTTTGACACCAAAGCTTGCCCGCTGTGACAAAATTTCTGCCCTCGTGCGTTTGCGGGCGCGCATGAAAGCCGTGTCGATTGGCAAACCTGATGTTGGCAGTCTTCGACTTAGTCCCTGAATTGCTGGGAAACCTTTCTACAAAAACAGGGTGCAGGGCGCCTGTTGGGAAAAGGGTGCCTTGCGGTAGGGGGGCTCATCACGTTCGCAACGCGAGGTGAAGCCAATGAGGACAGTCCACGAAGATGACCGACGGCTGCTCTAACCGTCACCACCTGTATCTGCGTCACAGTCGTTTGTTCGATTATATCGGCAGCGGATTTTGCAAGAGGTGTCGGCTTTCCCGAACTTGTTGCAAAGATGAGGGCACTTACCACAGCGCCAACAAGGGCTGCTCCTGCCGCAGTTGTCCCAACCGGTGCCTTTTCAAATTCTTTCTTTGCGTTTTTCGCGATCTTTGATTTCGCTACAGCCTTGAGCAATACATCGAGGCTACCCTCTCGCAGCCCTATGACTTGAAGCTCAGCGCCTTGACCTCGGGCTACCGTGGCGGCGCGCTGCAGAAAACGCCCTAGGTTGGTAGCTGTCACGCCATCTTTGCTGTCAAAGTGTAAGGCAAATTCATTTGACGCGAGTTCCAACCCTGACGCCGTTGCAGTCACACTATTTCCCTTTCGCTGCCTGAGGCCGGAAAGTCCGGAAGCGGCTCATCAGTCGACACGGCTGACTTCAACTTCAGCGCCATCCACTCGGACCCGAAACACATTACCGTCGGCCTCAATCTCAAAGACATGGTTGATGAAGCCAAGGTAAAGCGTGTCAGTCGGCCCCTCTTTTTCGTTTTCTACGTCAAAGCTCTTGAGATCGTCTGCTTCGCTCATGTGAGCGATCCCATATCGAAGTAGCTTTAGTCCCGAAGGCGTAGCGGAGAGCTCATGCATCACTGCTTCTACGGCGATTATAGCCGCGCCATTGCGGTTAAGCTTTATCTGTTTCTTCTTCCCCAATCTCCTTAACATCTTCGCCTTGGTGACCCACCAATTCCAACTATCCTCGACGCGCTTGCCGCCGAAGAATATGGCGAGCGCACTTGGGCCGATCCATTCCCAATTCTCAGCGATGAACGTAACAAACGCCGGCAGGCTTGCACTGGGACCAACGTCCGCATCTTCAAACTGGAAACCAAACTCGTTTTCTAAGTCCAAGCGGAACTTTTCTCGCCGTTCTTCCCAATCTTCTTCGTCCGAAAAATAGGTCTCATCGACGACTGCGACCTGTATATCAGTATCAGATTCGACCCGCTGCATAGGGGTTCTTTAGCAACCACGGTATGACCAGCAAAGTGCTGACGATGCACCGCATGGGTCAATATGCGCACATTGGTAAGACCTTAGGCGTCTGACGGCTCTCGTTGAGCCGGACTCGATCTAATATCTGGTGCTTGCGCTTCTGCGTTCGAAAACAGACAGTCCCCAACTGGCCCAACTGCCGTCAGCGAACGAAACCCCGGCCTCACAATATACGCTAGCGCTCCCAATCCCTTAGCCCTACGGTGAAGCAATGGAGGCGGGGTTCGATCTTGGATAAGAAGGCGCTAAGCGAACGCGACATCTGTACGAAGTTCATTACCCCTGCCGTAAAAGCAGCGGGATGGGATGAACTTACCCAAATCCGCGAAGAAGTAAGTTTTACCAAGGGCCGCATTGTTGTGCGCGGCAAACTCGTTTCGCGCGGCAAAGGCAAGCGCGCGGACTACATTCTTTATTACAAGCCCAATATCCCGCTCGCGCTGATCGAGGCCAAGGACAACAAGCAGCCGGTTGGCGGTGGTATCCAGCAGGGGCTGGGATATGCCGAGGCGCTCGACATCCCTTTCGTCTTCTCCTCCAATGGCGACGGATTTGTCTTCCACGACCGGACCGGTAACAGCGAAGCACGCGAAACCACCATCGGGCTGGATGCCTTCCCATCGCCCGAAGAGCTCTGGGCGAGATATGCTACCTGGAAGGGATTGACGGTCGAGGGCCAGCAACTGGTCCTCGAAGACTACTATGACGATGGCAGCGGGAAGCAGCCGCGCTATTACCAAGTCAACGCAATCAACGCCGTGATGGAGGCGGTCGCCAAGGGGCAGGACCGCCTGCTCCTCGTCATGGCGACCGGCACCGGCAAGACCTACACCGCATTCCAGATCATCTGGCGACTGTGGAGGGGCGGACACAAAAAGCGCATCCTCTTCCTCGCCGATCGCAACGTGCTGGTCGACCAAACCATGGTGAATGATTTCCGGCCTTTTGGCCCTGCCATGGCCAAGCTCTCCGCCAACGCCAAGACCATCGAGCGGGAGGACGGTTCGTCGATCGATCTGACGATCGCAATGGACAAGAAGCGCCGTGTGGATACGGCCTACGAGATCTACCTTGGCCTCTACCAGGCGATCACTGGGCCGGAAGAGCGGCAGAAACTCTTCAAGGAGTTCTCGCCGGGCTTCTTCGACCTAATCGTGATCGACGAATGCCATCGCGGCAGCGCCGCCGAGGACAGCGCCTGGAGGGAAATCCTTGAGCATTTTTCGGGTGCCACGCAGATCGGCCTGACCGCCACGCCCAAGGAGACGAAATATTCCTCCAACATACACTACTTCGGCGAACCGGTTTACAGCTACACGCTAAAGCAGGGTATTCGTGACGGCTTTCTGGCACCGTACAAGGTCATCAAGGTCCACATCGATCGCGACGTGGAAGGCTACCGACCCGAAAAGGGCCAGCTTGATCGCGATGGCAACGAGATCGAAGACCGCATCTACAATACCAAGGATTTCGACCGAAACTTGGTGCTGGATGACCGGACCAAGCTGGTGGCCAAGAAGGTCACGCAGTTCCTGAATGAGAGTGGCGACCGCTATCAGAAGACCATCGTCTTCTGCGTCGATCAGGAGCACGCGGCCCGGATGCGGCAAGCGCTGATCAACGAAAACGCCTACCTGGTTGACGAGAACTCGCGTTACGTCATGCGCATCACCGGCAACGATCCGGAAGGCCAGGCCCAGCTCGGCAATTTCATCGACCCGGAGAGCCGCTATCCCGTGCTGGTTACCACGTCTCGCCTGTTGTCCACCGGTGTCGATGCCCAGACATGCCGCCTGATCGTGCTCGACCGCGAGGTTGGCTCGATGACCGAGTTCAAGCAGATCGTCGGGCGCGGCACGCGCGTCCACGAGGATACCCGCAAGTTCTACTTCACCCTCATGGACTTCCGCGGCGCAACCAACCACTTCGCGGACCCAGACTTCGATGGCGAGCCGGTACAAATCTTCGAGCCAGACCCGGATGGCCCGATCACACCGCCCGATCCGGATCCCATGGATGAAGATGGCGAGAGTGACGACGACACTCATGGCGATGAAACCATCATCGACGGTGGCGGCGATCAGCCAGACATCACCTTCCTCGATGGCCCCGGCAAGAAGGGCAAGGTCTATGTCGACGGCGTCTCCGCAGTCATCATTGGCGAGCGGGTCGAATACCTAGACGAGAGCGGCAAGCTCGTCACCGAAAGCCTGCGCGACTTCACCAAACGCGCGCTGCGCAAGCATTTCGCCAGCCTCGACGATTTCCTCCAGCGGTGGACCTCAGCCGATCGCAAGCAGGCGCTGGTAGACGAGCTGGCAGCAGAGGGGCTCGACCTTGCGGTCATCACCAGCGAACTCGGCAAGGACCTCGATCCGTTCGACCTCATTTGCCACGTCGCTTTCGATCGTAAGCCGCTCACCCGCCAGGAACGCGCAGCCAACGTCCAGAAGCGCGACGTTTTCGCCAAGTACGGCGAACAGGCCCGCGCCGTCCTCAGCGCACTGCTCGACAAATACGCCGATGAGGGCGTGCTCAATCTCGATGATGCCAACGTTCTGCGCATCCCGCCCTTGAACACGCTGGGCACGCCCCTACAGCTCATCAAGGCCTTCGGGGGGAAGGCTGGTTTCGAGGAAGCCGTTCACGCCCTTCAGAACGAAATCTATCAGGACGTGGCTTGAGATGGAGAAAATCGGCAGCCAGAAAATCTGGTCCTTCTTCGATTCAAATCCGAGCTCAAGGCCCGCAGCCAATCACACGATCCGAGGGGGAACCGGGCACGAGGTCAAATCTTACCTCGACCTGGCGAGAAAGGTGGCCGAGCTTCAGTTCCTCAATCGCGACCATGTCCTGCTGTTTCGTGGACAGTCCAAAGATCATATGACCACCAAGGGCAACAGTATGCTCAAGGCGAGCATCTTCAGAAACGACGGCAACAAGGTGCCGTCAAAAGCTACCTTGGAAAAGCGCTTCCAAACTCTCAAGCAGGCCGAAAAGCTACTTGTCCACGCTTACGGCACCGCTGGCCTGAAGGGAGCAGAAAGGCTGCGACGTAATCGGCTGATACGGTGGTCCATCTTGCAGCACTATGAGATCTGCAAGACGCCGCTACTGGACGTGACCCACTCTCTCAGGGTGGCTGCATCCTTCGCAACCGCGGGAAACGACGGCCAAGTAGCGTTTCTCTATGCCTTTGGGGTTCCGAACTTGAGCGGGGCGGTTACGGCCAGCTCTGAGGCAGGACTGCAAATTGTGAGGCTTTCCAGCGCCTGCCCGCCAGACGCAGTCCGCCCTCACATCCAGGAAGGATATCTGGTCGGAGAATACCCCGAAATTCCAGACTATGAGCAGCAGAGCCACTATGCCTTCCATGAAATGGACTTCGGCCGCCGCTTGGTCGCCAAGTTCCGGTTCAATCCGCAGACGTTTTGGGCGTCAGTCAAATATCCGCCCGCGACACATGAGGCTCTGTACCCGAGCGCCCAGCGCGATCCGCTGCCCGAGATCGCAAAAAGTATAACCGAAACAATCTCCAAGGATATTGCCTAACCCATGTCAGTGCGTACCCTCGTCAAATCGATCCAGGACATCATGCGCAAGGACAGCGGCGTCGATGGCGATGCGCAGCGCATCAGCCAGCTGTGCTGGCTGTTCTTCCTGAAGATCATCGACGATCAGGACCAGGAACTGGAACTGATGCGCGAAGGCTATCAGTCGCCGGTGCCGGAGCAGTTCCAGTGGCGCAGCTGGGCCGCCGATCCCGAAGGGCTGACGGGGGAGGCGCTTCTGGCGTTCATCAATGAAGAGCTGTTCCCGGTGATGAAGGGCCTCAAGCCCACTGGCCAGCCCGGCGATCGCCGCCGCGTGGTCCGCGATGTGTTTGAGGATGCCTACAATTACATGAAGTCCGGTCAGCTGCTGCGACAGGTGGTCAACAAGATCAACGACATCGACTTCAACAATTTGACCGAGCGTCAGCATTTCGGCGACGTATACGAACAACTGCTCAACGATCTGCAATCGGCCGGCAACGCGGGTGAATACTACACCCCCCGTGCCGTCACCGCTTTCATGGTGGACCGTATCGATCCCAAGCCGGGCGAGATCATCTTCGATCCGTCCTGTGGCACCGGCGGCTTCCTCACTTGCGCCATGAAGCATATGCGAGAACGCTATGTAAAGCGCCCCGAGGACGAGGCGCTGATGCAGCAATCGTTTCGCGCCGTCGAAAAGAAGCCGCTGCCGCACATGCTCTGCGTCACCAACATGCTGCTGCATGGCGTGGAGGACCCCGGCTTCGTGCGCCACGACAACACGCTGGCCCGCCCCTACATCTCGTGGGAGCAGAAGGACCGTGTCGATGTGATCCTCACCAACCCGCCCTTCGGCGGCAAGGAAGAGGACGGGATCGAAAGCAACTTCCCCCAGCATTTCCGCACGCGGGAAACGGCAGACCTGTTCCTGGCCCTGTTCATCCGTCTGCTGCGCAAGGGCGGCGTGGCGGCGATCGTCCTGCCCGACGGCAGCCTGTTCGGCGAAGGCGTGAAGACCCGGTTGAAAGAGGCGCTGCTGGAGGAATGCAACCTCCACACAATCGTTCGCCTGCCAAATTCCGTGTTCAAGCCCTATGCCTCCATCGGCACCAACCTGCTGTTCTTCGAGAAGGGCGAGCCGACCAAGGACATCTGGTTCTATGAACATCAGGTGCCGGAGGGGCAGAAGGCCTATTCGATGACCAGGCCGATCCGTTTCGAGCATTTCGCCAGCTGCATTGACTGGTGGGGCGGTGCGGAGCGCAAGGGGCGAGAGGAAGGCCCGCAGGCGTGGAAGGTCAGCTTCGATGAGGTGAAGGCGCGCGGCTACAATCTCGATTTCAAGAACCCGCATAGCGAGGAAGCCGATCTGGGTGATCCTGCTGAATTGCTGGAGGCACTGAACGCTGCTGAGGCAAAAACCGCGAACTTGCGCGACCAGCTCAAGGCCGTTTTAGGCGAGGCGCTGGTCCGATGAAACAGTGCCTGTTGCGCGAGGTTTTCGCGCGCTTTGGCGATCATCCTGATCGCATCAGCGAATTCCGCAAGGTAATCATTGCATTGGCTATATCTGGCAAATTGAAGCCAGAAGACGGCGGCCTGTCTTCCAGCTACATTTTGGCAGAGGTTGAGGCGCAAAAAGCAAAATTGTTTGCCGCCAAGCAGATCTCAAAACCAAAGCTCTACTCTGCAATTACTGAAATTGATTTGCCTGAGCAGTTTAGTGATCCCAGCGGCTTTGTAGCGCTTGGAACGATTGCCAAAATTGAAAAGGGCCTCACTGGCATCAAACAGGCTGTGGCAGGCGCCTTTCCGTTGGTGGTGACGGCTGCCGAGCGCGGCGCATGCAATCACTTCGATTTTGAGGGTGCTGCGGCAATCATCCCTCTTGTGTCATCGACGGGTCACGGAAGTGCCAGCATCAATCGGCTGCATTATCAAGAAGGACAATTTGCGCTTGGAACAATCCTCGCCGCTGTTTTCCCGTTCGCGCCCGAGTTGGTCTCTGCACGGTTCATTTACGAGTACCTGTCGGCCTTCAAGGATGAACTTCTCGTCTCTCGTATGACGGGCACCGCGAATGTCACCCTGAGCATTAGCAAGATTGCCGCAGTTCCTATCCCTCTGATCTGCCCAAGCGTTCAGCGTGACATCGATGAGTTGATGAACCTGTGCGATCGGCTTGAGGCGGCCTGGGCGGAGCGCGAGGCGGCGCGGGACAGCTTTGCGCTGTCCACCCTGGCCAGGCTCAACACGCCAAATTCCGAGAGCTTTGGCCCAGAAACCTTCAGCGAAGACGCCCGCTTCGCGCTGGACAACCTCACAACACTCACCACCCGCGCCGACCAGATCAAACACCTGCGCCAAACGATCCTCAATCTCGCCGTGCGGGGAAAGTTGGTTGAGCAGGATGCGGAGGATGAGCCGGCTACTGATCTGCTTGCAGCATTCGCTAAGGCCAAATTGGATCGCAAGCGCCTAACGGGGGATGCGCGGATCAAGCCTGCCGCCACACCAAGGCCGGAAAACCTGCCGATTGACCTGCCAACTGGCTGGACAGTCCAATCGTTTGAAAACCTGTTCCTGTTTATCGACTATCGCGGGAAGACGCCGCCGAAAACCGAAGATGGTGTTCCGCTCATTACGGCGAAGAATATTCGCATGGGCTTTTTGAACAGAGAGCCACGAGAGTTCATTTCGCAGACCACTTTCAGAACGTGGATGACGCGAGGGTTTCCACAAATCGGGGACCTGTTTTTCACAACGGAAGCGCCGCTTGCCAATGTATGCCTAAACGACATTGCGGAACCATTCGCGCTTGCTCAGCGATCAATCTGCCTTCAGCCCTACTCAAAGATCGACACCAAGTTCTTGCTGTTCGCTCTTATGAGCGAACCCTTGCAGGCTCTCATTGACGCCCACGCCACCGGAATGACCGCGAAAGGCATCAAGGCAGCAAATCTCAAACCGCTGCCAATTCCCATCCCCCCTCTCGCCGAGCAGCACCGCATCGTCGCCAAGGTCGATGAACTGATGGCCCTGTGCGATCAGCTCGAAGCCAGCCTCACCGAAGGCGAACAAACCCGCTCCCTACTGCTCGAATCCGTCCTGCACAACGCGCTCGAACCTGAGGATGCCAGAAGTCGGACGCCCGGCACTCAGCCGGCTCCGTAGCCGTCCACGATAGGTCACCTTGAAATAGAATGCGTTGCAGACTTCGGTTTCCGGCAAACGCTATTACATTGTGCAGGATGGGAAATTTCGTTCTCTTGGAAATGGCTCGATGACTGCTCGGAATCGCCCGTGCCCATGTGGCAGCGGGAAGCGATTCAAGCACTGTCACGGTGCGTTCGCTGTTTCGCGCGGAGACAATGACGATGTTACAGACGAGGAGTTGATTGAAGCTCTAAAGCGAGCAGATGATGAAGGAATGCGGTTGGGCGAAGAACCGCCCGCTCGTAGCCTGCAAAATATCGGGCGTGCGCTACGGGAATTTGGTTACGAATCATTCGTGCTTATGGGCCGAGGGACTCCTCTCATTGTTGAGCGAGCACACAAGCTGAATGACATGCTGTTCGTTCCCAAAGAGCTGAGGAGTGAGGGGATGCACCTTGGTGCATTCATGTTTCGGGACATGTTCTGTCGGCTTTATGCTCCAATTGCTTTTGGCACAGTTCGCATCGACTTTTGGCAGATGCTCGACTTGTCAGACTTTCAGAAGCAGTGGCTGGCCGACGATCCTGAAGCGCTGGCTCGGTTCGTTGACCAGGCCTCAGACATTCTGGATTTTGGTTATGGGTGGCAAGAGTTCGGTCACGGAAGGTCAATAGACGCGCGGGGTCGGGACTTGATTTGGCGCTCCCACGTCCAGCTTGAGGCGGCCGCTGCGACTGCGACAACAGCTTATGACTTTCGCGGGACAGTTCAAAGCGCGTTGCTGGGAACCGAGCTTGCCTTAAAGGCGGGCCTTGCGGCGGAAGGCATGAGCGACAAAGAGCTGAGCAGCAAAAACAAGATTGGCCACAATTTGGAGGCAGCAGCTACCAGTCTTGCTGGTTGTTGTCCCAATTTCGACCTTGATCGCGTGATACGTGTTGTGCGGACGTTCCCAGATTTTGTGGCAAGTCGATACAACCTGCCTGCACCAAGTCGCGTCGAAACCGGAAATATCCTCATGGGAGCACAATACGTCGCTTCCGAGGTGACAAGGCAATTCTCTGACCGCGACGGACGGAAGGGCAATCCCGAGAACGGCCCAAGGCGTTACCCGGCCTAATTCAGTGCTTCATTTGTAACGCTTGAGGTCCCTTTGTAAGAATATAGAGCGTACCACCTTAATGAGATGCCGGGGAAGCCGGAATTGCGGAGGGAAGGGGGCTGACATCTGACGTTCGAAAAGTGTCCGGTGAGCGATCGCTTCCGTGCACCCTTATGCACGTTCTTCAGGATACTGGGTTCATCAGAAGCCCTGTTCCGACGTCTTCGAACCGCACGATCCCGCCCTTACGCAATCCGAGGCGATTACGAAGATGGCATGGCAATCGAACTCGACCGTCCCGATCAATCGCAGCATGCACGACCAAAGGGGCAACGCCTCCGTCTGATCGATGGATCCGCGGATCTAGCCCAACAATCACGGGGTCATGTTCAAACAGTTCTGTGATGAGCTCCTCGGCGGAAGCCCGATCAAACAGGCCGTTCGATTTTACCAAGACCCCTCGCTGGCTCGCAAGACGAAATGCAGACGTATGATGAAGCCGGAGCCGCGCTGCGATTTCAGTCGTGCTGATGATTGCCTTGGTCAGATCCAGGGCCTGAGCGACACTAACTTCGCGACAGTGGTCGCCGGGCCCCAGAAGAAAGTCGGAATATCTCGAGAAATTCGTGATCGACAGGCTGAGCATGTCGGCCAAATCCGATTTGAACAGCGGAGCTCCGGCTGAAAGGTCGGGCCGATGGGCGAACGCAGGCAAGGTAAGCACCTCATCGGTCCGAAAGCGAATGCGATCACCCAACCGGCGAGATCCTGGCGAAACGGCAGCGTCAAGTTCTCCTTTTGCGATGGCAGCGAGAACAGCAGCCCAAGGCTTAGGCCCACCTCCCAACCGCAGCATGAGCTTCTCTAGCTTGTAGGGATAGTTACCGGTTGCCTGCGGCATTTGCGCATCGAGGGCGTCAACGAACGACGAGAGAGACCTCTCGCGAACTGTGAGCTTGTTCGATCGTCCGGGCGGCGTGGGGGCTGCCTCCAAGCAACCAAGGTCGACTAAGTGCCTGACAGCGTAGCTCGGTATGCCTAGTCGACCGGCCGCACGCTCAACTCTCTCGCGAGGTTGGAATTTGTAGAGCAGCTTGGTGATCGCCTGCTTCTCAAAAAGAACGTGTAAGCGATGTCCGTCGAGTGCAAGCACTGACGGAATTTTGCCCGATCTGCGCATGGCGACCAACGCGCTCACCTGGCTCCCGACCAGATCGGCCACTTGCTGGCCGGTGTAGCCGCGGTCGGTCGCGTTTCGGCTCCGCTCCGCAAAGCCATCGACCACCGTTCTGACCGGCGTCGACAATTGTTGTTTGCGGCATCGCTGTAGGAAACGATAGCTCGCTCCAGAGTTTTCGTCGCCGCGAGATTTGGCGTGCTTGTTGATCCGATCCGCGATGAAATCCTCGAACGCGTGCGGCCAGCCCTTCAAAAGCGGCCAGCTGCTTGCCAATGCGGGGACGATGTAATCCCTCGCCTTGTCCAGAGAGAGCGTCCACAAGGTCAATGGACGTCCGGCACGATGGTCCAACACCGGAGCAATCAGGCAGACGAGCTTCAGCAAATCGTCAGTGCTTAGCTGCGCTAGTTCGGGGGGGAGGAGGCGTCTGGTCTTCTCCCGCCTCAATGGATCGGGGTGAACGAAGTCCACAAGCTGCTGAAGGTTCTCGCGTAACTCTTCTGGCACTAACTCGGTTACAGCTCGCGTAAGTGGTTCTCCGCAAAAATCGCATAAATCGATTCCGACAGTCCGACGCCATCGCTGTTGCCGCCGACACGCCGGGTGAGGGCACCGATCAACCAGGTATTCCCAAGTCTCGGTGCAGAATGGGAAAAGGCGCAGGGTCCAAAGCGCCCGATGGTGGGGCGATGCCTTGAGCGCGGAAGGCGAAAAGCGACGATAGGTGAATTGGAAATGGTCCTTCGAAAGCTCTACCCCAAACATGGTTCGCGTGCCCCCGTGCGGAGACAACAGCGGCGCGTGCTGTCGCAATCGTTCTGGTTCCACTTGGAGGCAATCGGCGATTGTCGCCAAACCCTCCTTATTACAGAACGCGGCGTGGGACCGTTCACCGACCTCGGCCCCTCCGAGCTCTGTGATTTGTGCCATCCGTGGGAAATGGTGGGCGGCCGCCACCCGTGCGACATAGCCATCGAGCGACTCCCCATCGAAAATGGGCAGGGTCCGCGAGACGCGCCAATGTGCAATATGCTCCATTATGCGTTCCCTCCATGGAAGGGATTATGAGAGCCAAATCCATTGCTGATCGCATATCCGTCGACAGCTTCCATGAGGTCTTGGCGGCTTACGAAACTGCGATCCTCACGTAAGGCGGTGCTCATTGCGTGCTGAACAATATTACAGATCCGTCGTAAGCTTCCGTCAGAGGCTTGCCACAAGGGATAAGCGATAGATTCTTCGCAGAGACCAGCCTCACAATCGACGAGGCCAGTTTCGACCATCGCTTGGTCGAGATCTTTGACGAAAGCCAGAAACAGCTCTTGATCGCCCTTGAACGTCCATCGCATCGGCGAAAGATCGACGCTGTCGGTAATCCGCTCCCGTAGCTGGGGAACCTGGGCCAAAACATTGTTCGCCCTTTCCGATCCAACGAAGGCCACTGGTGCCACCCCCGCGTCCATGATCTTTTGACGAATAATATTTGCGATAGGAGCGCTCATGGTCGGGCGCCTCGCAGCGCGATCAAACTCATCGAACACGATCAGCTCAACGCCCATTCGCTCGATTTCAGCGAGGGCGCGCGGCCAACGTGTCTTCTCAGACCCTGCTTCCGGCCTAGGGGCGCCAAGCGCTTGCAAGATGGACGTTGGCACGGAGTCGGTCGTTCCGGCGGTATCTATCTCGACATGAAGCAGCGGGATTTGTCCTTCTGCTGCATTACCTCGAAGGATCCGATCGAGCCCTTTAACGGCCTCGGACTTACCAGCTCCATGAGGAGCCACGATCATGGCTGCCCCACATGCCGCTCCAGGCGATCGATAGAGCGCTGCGATCCTCAGCTCGTCCAGAATGGCCATGGCACTGGTCTGCGGCGGAAAATCAACGCGTATCGCACTGAATTTTGCTTGCGCCTTGCCAACGAGTAGCGCCCGTTCGGATGGTGTGAGAGGGGCGCTCATGCGTAACCTCCCTTGCCTGCGATGTTCCTACGAGTTCGATCGTGTGGTGGAAGCTGCTCTCGGGCGAGATCGGTTTCCTCACGGCGATCATCGAGAGCGGTCTTCGCTCGTCCTTTTTTGGGAGTTGGCCGCGAGGAGAGAATTTCGTGATCGAGGGAAGTCAGCGCGGCACGGTCGTGAGAAATGAAATCGCCGAGGCTGATTGGCTGTGGGTTGGTATTCGCCAGGTCGACGATGTTCCCGGTGATCTCCTTTACCCGCGGAATTTCGAGCAGTTGCGCGACCCGTTTACGCGACTCTGCGAGAGACCTGGGCGATATACCGCGAATGGCATGCACAAGCCGCCCACGCATGGAAAGGCGTTCCTGTTCAGTGTTGAACGCCGCGCCCTCAGCTTTTGCTTCGTCCTGGATCTTCTTGTGTAGCCACATCGGCATGCCATCTGCGTAGTTCTCGTCGGCACACTGCAACTCGACATACTTACGGGTTCTGCGATTCCACACATGGATGGTGCTGATATCGGCGTGGTCGTAACGAAAATGGACTGTCGCTGTAGCGTCGTCGCGACGCTTCCGCCGCGGCTCCATTGGTACGAGATCATTCAGCAGAGCCGGGACAGCTTCGATGTTGTGATACCGCAGACCGAATGCCCGCACACCTGACGGGGAAACCTGCGCGTCTTCCACGACGTCCATGGTGTCGCGGCGGAAGCTTTCGAAATCGGCAAAATTGTTAATGCCGTATTTGTTGAGGTCTTTCTCGAATACCAGCGCAGGTTGTCGGTCACCAATCCCATCGTGAGGCGACGTGTTGTAGTCCGCTACGATCTGGTTCGCGACAGCCTCAAGCTCGTCGAGCGTTACGAGCGCATGGTCCTCAGCATTGTACCCCAGGCGCCGGGCATCATGAATCGTAAGCGTACGCCCGGGAAGGTCACTGCACAGCTTCGTATTCATCGTATCGATGGCGCGCTCACAGATCGCACGATACCGCGGTCGTTTGATCGGACAGAATCGTACTGAAAATCCTGCGTGACGTGCGGCAGCTTCCATCGCATGACTACGAAATTCGCTGGCATTATCGACAATCACTTCACCTGCCTTGCCGCGCAGCATGGCAAGGATTGCGTACCTGCTTACCATTTGTGGCGGCGGACGCTTGGGAAGGGCCATCCGTCGCAGCGCTTCTCCTAATGTCCATATGCTCGGATCGGTGAAAGTAATAACGTAGCCAACGATTGCGCGACTTTTTACGTCAATAACGAGCGTCAGCCAGGGGCGGCCCAGCACCATTTCCAGTTTCGGACAAACGACGTGGACATTGATCCAGGTGTGATCGATGATGACCCGCTGCATGACGAAATCAGCGGTCAACGGTTTGCCAGCCCCCAACCAATCCTGCTCGGCTGCCTGTTTTGCGATTCGCCGGGCGAGTGTTTCAGATGATTCCAGCGCGTGACAGGCACGGCGAATGGTCCGCTCATCAAGTACTTTCAGAGGCTTTCTTGGCATCTCGATGAACGGATGAGTACCTTCGTTGATTTGCCAGATCGTAGCGGAATAATCGGCATGAATGGTGGCGACCGAACTCCCCTCGTCGAGGCCGTTCAGAACGCATAACCACATCGCCTGCTTGTTCAGATCGTTTTTCCTGACCTTTTCGATTTGCCTTCCAGTCAATGAGACCATGTGACGTGGGTGGCGATTGCCAACATAGCCTCGAGATGCTCGCCAGCCTCGGATCGTGCGGGGGCTTGGGGCGAGGCCATGCTTTTCTATCAAATCCGGCGTCCAGTATTTATCCATCGCTTTTTCGATTGCTTTGTTGCCGTTCTTGATCCCGTGCTTGTCGAGCAGTTCACAGATCACAGCACGCTTCAATGCCGTCGCATCGAGTGCCACGGCATCGCCAAGCGCCCACTCTGACTCCTCGTTGAAGTTGCGAATTTGGTTGCCGCTGAGCGGCGTCCGGATCGCGGCGCTTCCGTCTAGCAACATTTGATCAAACTGTTGATCGGTCGGCAGGGCCAGCGAGCCATCAGGTTGCTCGCACTGAAAGTGGATGCCCTTGACCCTATGGATCAGGAGCAGTCGCTCGCCAGCATACATGTGAGGCAAGTACTCTGCGCCGTTGATTTCGATAACGGTACCAGGCTGAAATTTGTTGTAAGTCATAAGTCTATTTCCTGTGTGATGGGATGCGCTCAGCACGTGTCGTTCGAGCGCGAGCAAAGGCGCTCGCACGAAAGGCACATCGATTTTGTGGTGCTGCACAGCAGGCCAATCGGGCCCTGAATTGCCGACAGTGTTAGTGAAGCGTGACTTCGGTCGTGTCGAACAACGGTCGAGACAGATCGATTTCGACCTTCCTTGCCACGGTCAAAGCTTGGACGATCGCTTCAGCGTAGCGCCGGTTGCCGGGCTCGATTGCATCGGCAAGGTCACCAAAGGTTGTAAAGCCGTCCGTTTTGCTGCAATGCTTCTCAAACCTATGGCGATGTTCGGGTCGGATGGTTGTGAAGGCCCTACTGGCGAAGTGGGTCACATTGCGACGATGGACGATGCTGAGCCAGATCTGGTCTTCGAAGATGACCCTGAAACGCATACCCCGCTCATCACAAATCTGTTTCACTCGGGCGAGCTTGTCGCGATATGCGGGATCGCTAAGATCGCGCCTGTCACGTTTGATTTCGACAATCGTGATTGTGCCATCGGGAGCAGTCAGTTCAACATCGGCGGTGTAGATCTCCTTGCCATTCGGTCCGATGAACTCGAAACGCACCGCTTCGGACGCCATATTCGCAACACCGGGTTCCACCTCGGCTCGCACGAGAAAATCGCGCTGTGCAATCCCTTCATAGTGCAAGAGACGCCCGGCCTTTTTGCTTGCGAGCCAGCCATTTTCGTGGGCCAAGCCGCCATTGAAGGTCCGCAAGGCGCCGCCGTCGGTCGCACGGACAATGCGTACGTCTGCTTTGTCGGGCTTCGGTTCGCGAACGTAGCGCGCGGGCGGCGGATACATCCCAGAAGGGGTGGGTGCGAGTGTCGGTTGAACCACGTCGCTGCGGCCGGGGCATTTCTGTTTGATCTTCATCTGATTTCCTCTCGCCATCGCTTCGTCTGCGATGGACGCAAGTTTCTATGGCCCGAGGAACCCTCGAACCTTGACAAGCCTGGCGGAATGAAGGAAATCAGAAACGTTCGATCTCTGGATCTTGCATGGCCCCAGTCGCTGTTCGAGCAGCGCTGGGGTCCTTCATTTCCGGAAGGCGCGCATCGTTTTAGATGCTAAGCTTCCTATGCGCTCATTTGTGTCTCCTCTAAGTGCGCGTAATGCTGTGGCCAGAGCTGTGCGGGCGTTAGGCCCGCAGCTTCGGCGATGGCCGCTTCAATTCGACGCGATCTTCCGCGTCCTTTCGACACCATAGTTACAGCTGTTGGCCGAACGTCGAGCGAACGAGCAATTTGTGACAGCGAAGTCCCCTGGACTTGCAACAACCATTTCAGATGCTCGTGTTGTTGTTCACTGTTCATGTCGAACCTTACCGCTGAACGCTTTTCCGCATTTATGATCGATTGATCACGGTGGAATCGATTCGAAGACGAACTGTCAAGTGAAGGCGTTCAACTTCGAACAGTTTTCCCGTGAGATCGAGGCAATTCTGAAACCAAGACGAGGTGGTTTTTAGTTAAGGATTTACAAAGCTATCCTGTTTAATGTTCGAAATCCTGTTAGTTCTCCTGTGCAATTCAAATATCGATAAGATATCTAGTCAATGATGCTATTTACCATGCCCGGTGTGTGGCAAAAGGAGCGGCATCGCTCCAGAAATTAACCGGAAGACCGGTCGGAGTTATGCCGAGTTGGACACAGAATGCATTCAAGAGATATCCACAAGCGGCTATCGACAGGATGCTCGACATGCGCCGGGCTCGATCGCTGATCGGTAAGCCGAGATTGGGCTGGAGTGGAATTTCTACCGTGCGCTGGTGATCGATGAACTTCAATTGGAAGGTTATCCGGTCGAGATTGCCACTTTGAGCAACTGTCGTTTTGCCCGAAGCCGGCAAGCGCATGGATTTAGGTACCAGTGAAAAATTGCACGTATCAGCCTAGATCGAACGCACAGGGTTCGTCTGACAATTACTGGTTTAACCACTAATGTGTGCCGGGCCCGCATGCCCGGCACACCTTACCTATAGCCCTATCGGACTTTTGGCGGGCTCCGTGCGGGTTCGCCGCCATTCCCACCACCACGCTCGATCCGCCTCACAGTGCGGCTTCTCCTGCGGTCCCCGCGCTTATCGGGTCCGGGTCCCCGTTACGCCGCCTGCTGTAGTTCGGTAAGCTTCTGGAATTCGGTCAGCAGCTGCGGATGATGTTGCGCGAGATAGCGGACGACGGGAGCGCTGCTCAGCAAGCTTCCGAGGTAGGCTGTCGCCAAAACCAGATCGAGATGATCGGCACCGTAGCTCTGTTCAATTAGCTTAAATTCTCGGTCTAGCCGCGCTGACTCGCGGCTCATCAATTCGATCTGCGCTTCTGTAAGACCACGTACGGCTCGCTGCTTCTTCTCGACCAACTCATCTTCGGGTGTCGCTGCCACGATCGATTTGACATAGCCGGTCGAGTAGCGGTTCATCGCAACCATTATCTCGGCGGCGGCGATCTGACGCATCGGCTTCATTTTACGCAGTTCTGTGAACGCATTGAGCGGCACATGCTTATCGCGCAGCAGGTCAACGGCTTCAGGACAGATGCCGGTAAGCAAGTTCCGTTTAGCGCGGATGTTGGCGATATTGACATTGAGCGCTCGGGCAAGCCGTTCTTCCGACACACCTTTCTTCACCGCGTTGAGTATCATCCGATGCTCCTGAATGATCGCGATGCGGCTGACGCGTCGATTGTAAGTGAACGCTTCGTCTTCGAGCGCAATTAGACAGACCACTTCGGTGTCGCCGCGCTCGAGCAGGATGGCGAGCCGGAGATGGCCATCGAGTAGATGATAGCGTGACGATCTCTGCCGGTCGGGCACCACGACCGGCGGTTCGATGATCCCGACTTCGGTAATTGAGGCTGCGATCTGCCCATACTTCACAGATTTGCGTACCGAGTTGGGGACTTCGCGCAGCGGCATGATCTCGGCGATCGGAACACGCAGCGTCGTATGCTCGAACCCGTCGGGCAGAACGATCGGCTTCCTCGAACTCATGTCGTTGCACTCGTATTCGGGTTGAGGCGTTCGGCGAGCCGTTCGGGCATGGTCGCGAGGTCCTCATCTTCCAACAAAGCGAGAAATCCCTCATCCCCCGAGAGCCGTCGCATCGCCTCGGTTATCAACATCAGCCGGTTCTGCGTCGTTTCGGCGCGGGCAATGAGCGCGCGTTTGCGTTCGGTTTCTTCCTGATAGGCCTTGACGAGCGTGTCGGCGGAGACGCGTTCGCGCGACCGGTCCTCCGAACTACCAAGGCCTTTTCCTCTTCGCCGACGCATTTCGATGAGCTTTCGCGCGGCTAGCAAGCGGCGCCCTTTCAGCTGGCCATTCTCGTAGGCTTTGGAGAGGGCTGCTTGGACATCGTGGTCGGGTGCTTCGGCGATCTCGACCGCGACGCTGACGGGGATGGTCCCGCTTTCTACTGAGCGGAGCAAGCGCTGCTCGCCTTTCTCGATCAGGCGCGCCACGCCATGAACGTATTCGAGCGAAAGGCCGGTCTTGCGCGCAATCTCAGGATTCGAGTAGCCGCGCTCTTGCATTCCGCGAATGTCCTGCAGCAGATCGATCGCGCGGTGCTGGCGGCGCGCGCAGTTCTCAACGAGGCTAGCGACCAGGCAGTCCTCAGGATCGGCTGACACGACCAGCGCCGGTACCTCGGCCTGCCCCAACGTGCGAAAGGCTTCGAGCCGACCCTGACCGCAGACCAGATCGTAGAAAGGACCTCCAGCCTCTATCCGCCGCGTGACCGTAATCGGTTTCTTCAGGCCGATCTTGGCGATGTTGTCGACGATGTCTCGGAACGCCTTCTTGTTGCGCACGCGCGGATTGACGACGTTTACGCGGTCAACCGGGATCATTTCGATCCGCTGTGCAGGCCGTGCGCCAGTCATGCCGCCGCTCTTAATGGGACGCGTGCCGCTAACCGGTAAAAGACATCGAGGGTGTCGTAGCGATAGGCATCAAGCGAGAGCCCGTTATAGTCGGCGAGCCGCAGAGTTGCCTCGCGCATATCGAGCGCAGGAAGCAGATAGTAGTCTTTAACGACCTCGTTGCTTGGATCCATCCGCACCGCGATCGTTATGTCGGGACGAAGTTTTTCGTCGAGGCGAAGCTTCCAGCGATTGCTTCCGGCTGCTGTCTGAAAACAGCGGGCGATCGTGACTGAGACCGTAAACTCGCGGTTGATCCGCAGCAGATCTGTCTGCTCGTCAACCGAAACACCGCCACCCAATTGTTCGATGCCAGTCACTATCGAAGCTAAGACATCCGGATGCATCGCGCGCAGTCGCCGGTTAATTTCGAGATAGCGATAATCGCGATCGGGCGCGAACCCGACGAGCGTGTAGGCCCGCAGAAGGCTTCCGAACCGGGTGCGATACGAACTGCTGGACGGGCATGCTTCGACTTCGTCGATAATCAGACCGGAAAGGTAGCCTTTCTTCTCCAATATCTGTGACAGCGCTGCGAGCATCTGCTCGTCGGACAGGGTTTCAGATCGCCTAGCAATCATTTCTTGCGCCGCCTCGAACATCGCCTGTTCGACGATCGGCTCAAATGCTCCGTCTGCACGAATCCATTCTTCGGGCGCATTCTCGATATGCTCGCCCTTCAGTTTGAAGGAGGTGCGCGCCCAGACATTGTTGCCGATATATTTCTCATTGATCAGCAGCTGGTGAACGGTGCCACGCGTCCACGCCCGTCCCAGATCGGTGCGGATGCGTCGGGCGTTCAGATCCAGAGCGATTTGGGCTTCACTTTCGCCTTTGTCGACGAAGCGGCGGTAGACCTCTCGCACTACTACAACCTCGTCCTCCGGACCCGGAACGAGGATGACCCGATCGGTCGCAATGCTTTTGTGCTCCCCGCGATCGAGCGTTCCTTTCGCTTCGCCGTTCTGGTCAACCAGCAAGCGGCGCAGGCCAAAGCCGGCTGCACCGCCTTGACGGTATCCGAGGCGAATCAGATTGGCTTGGCCGGCAAACACCTTGACTGAGAGTTCGCGACTGTATTCGCCCGCCATCGCCCGTTTGACCGTCTTGATGATCGACGAGCCGATGCTGCCATCGTTCTCAAACTGCTCCGCGCAATAATGCACATGGACGCCGGCACGCCTGAGGCGAAGTTCATAACTCGCCGCTTCATCGGGATCTTGGAAGCGGCCCCAGCGGCTCACGTCATAGACGAGAAGTGCGTCGAAGTCAGAGCGACCGTTCTCGACATCCTCAAGCAGTGCCCTCAGTGCGGGTCGACCGCCAATATTAAGTCCGCTCTTTCCCTCGTCCGCATACGTTCGGACGATCTCAAATCCGCGCTTCTCAGCATAAACTGCAATCGCGGATGACTGGTTGTCGGTCGAATACTGCTGATGTTCGGTCGACATGCGCACGTACTGGGCCGCCCTGACTTTCGTCGGCGGATGTTCCTTCGGATCGTCTTCTGTCCACCGAATAATCATGCGACTCCTCGCGAATAAAGCAAGTCCGCCTCGAATTTTCGGGGTACACGAGGAGAAAGAAAAAAATGGCTCCTAAAAGCGGAAGCAAATTTCCTGGCAGTGCGATCGAATTGTCGGATACGCTCATCGCCGGAATGATCGGAACTGCGCTTCGATCGCAATTGGGGGGATCGCGCCAAGCGGCGAAAACTGTCATGCGCTGGACGCATGTCAGCGATCACACCGCGCGCTCCTGGATCAATGGCCAGACAAGTCCCAGCAGTCTGCATCTGCTTGAGATGGCAACGCAATCCGAACCGATCATGGCGGTAATTCTCAAACTGACCGGGCACCCTTCACTAGCGCTTACGCTCGACCTCGCGGCCGTAGAATATGCGCTTGAGAAGACACTCAAGCGAATTCGTTTACTTCGCGGCGAAATCCCTGAATGAAGCCTTATTTTTTCATCTGTCGGCGGTCGGAAGCAGGTCGCTGATCATCGCAAGGAATGACGATGGAGTGGACGGCGCATGGGACCTCACGTCGCCACTTGATAAGTGCATCGCGACGCTGTCGTTCAAGTTCTGCAAGCCGGTCATATCCACCGACATTGCGTGCAGCTTCGGCCGCACGGCGTTGCTGTTCGAGAGTCAGGATTAGGGGCACCCCAAAACCATAACCGAAATGCGCAGCCGAAAATAGCGCTGGTCAAAACTGGTCTCATTCATCGGCAGTTTGAGGTGGTAAACTTGAGCAATTGAACGACGGAAACGAGGGCGCGTAGCTGCCATCCGTTTGGGCTCGAACGGACGATAGCTTACGGGCAATCACGCTAATTCCGGAAATGTACACGATTGGAAAGCAACGCTGCCCCTTGCCAATGGTCATCACGAGCTGTGCAATAGCCGACGCGCAATTCAGTCTGCCTCGCCGGTCCAATCGTCATAGCTATCCGGCAGATGGCTGAGGTCTTCGGGCGGCTTCATAAAGGTTTCCCATTCCTCCACCGTCAACAAGTCGGTCCGGACGCTCTTCTGCAGCCGCGCGTCCCAGTCAGGAATTGCAGAGACGCGGACGAGCATCACGTCTACTTCGCCGTTGTGGAAGATCTCGAAAGTCCGCGTCTTTGCCAGCTCAAGGTATTTGCCTACATCCTGCTTGAGCTCGTCGACCGAGATGCGAAAACATGCATGTGGTCTCATAAGAATAGAACCTTTCAGTTGCATACAACAATCCCGCTGACCGCGGGGCCAGGTGGCGATGCAGTCGAGCAGGCGAAAGGTTCGTAAAAATTATAGCCGCAGAAACGCAGAAAGGAAGCTTGTTCTAAGGTCCGAACAAAAACGAACTGAGCCAGCGTAGGATCTGCTACTTCAGGTAGCCCAAAGCTCCAAAGCGCAGAAGAGAGGCCTCGCTAAGGCAGTTAGATCGCCGATGGCGACATCATATCGAACCGCTTTGGTCACTACCGCGGATCCGATTACGATCATGTCGGAATTCCCAAGTAGGTATTCCATAAAATAGTATTATGCGTCATTTCTTGTCAGTCCAACCGAATACGCGCCGACGCAGCTCGGTATAATGAAGAGTTTGCCATTCCTCTTCCGTTATCGCAGACTTCAGTTTAGTTTGCGAAGTGGGTGCCGTGATTTGGGTGCCTGCGGAGTGAGATTTTTGCCGAAAGATGCTTCTCGGTCCGCTTCGCTCTCTCCAGTTCGGGTGCCGCGCATTGTAAATCCAATCGCTGTCCTCTGCGGTCGCTATAGCAAAGGCAATTTCGGGATCTCGACAATTCCGGAAGGCAGTTAAATCGATCACCATCGCAGACTTCTGCAACGCCCTGAATTGTACTTCGAAAGCTGATTTCTGACCACGTTTGACAAAGAACAAGACCGCAATCTCGCCGCGTTTTTCGCCCTTCACGGTCGTGACCCATAAGCCGGCGCATCGCCCGATTATCTCTTCGCGGATTTCGTCGACTGTAGTGGTCAATCGCCGTCCCTGTATGGACGGTAAAGTAAGCTTTCCAACTTCAAGTAGGGTTCTACGAGCGAACCTAGAAAGTGCCCTCAATTGCGCCTGCTCGCAAGCTTCAACGGTGCCGGCTTTATGGGCGAAATGGTTGGTCCGAACACTGCCTTTCCGCGCGACGAGGGGCGCACCGCAAGCGCAAATAAGCCCATCGGCCAGCCCCGGTGCGGCGTCGTCGATATGCACCAGCGCCCCGTTCTCTTTCTCACCCCATGCGATCATCGCCTGCGCGGATGAGCGCTCTGTAGCGCTCCCGGTAACAACATAACCGAGGCTATTTAGGTGTTTCGGTCGGTTCATGATGCCTGAAAAGCTACTTGCTTTTCTTCGCAATTAGCAAAGAAAAAAAGCGGTGATACAGTCGGTCGAATGCGGAGCTTCTGAGGATTAAGGGCCGCTCAAGCTTTTGCGATATCCTGAATTGAAACTACCTTGACCTAACGTATTGAGATCGCGTTATCAGCCATATGGGTTGTCAGAATTTGGGTGGATCGGTCCAAACACTTGTCACTCGAATTTGACAAATCACGATTTGTTCTGGCGTTCTGAGTCCATCTTTGCTGTCAAAGGACAGCTCACAGCCTCATTCAGGCGCGACGCCCGAATAGTCCGCACCGTACACGGCATCGCGGAAGTGGTGGTGGAGGGGATTGTCGAACGGCACTTTCTGCGCCGCGAACACGACCGCCATGTCCTGCGCCGGATCGACCCAGAAGAGCATTGAGGGGAAGCCGTCCCAGAAGAACTCTCCTACTGTCCCGCGGTTTTCTTCCGGGGATTGCGGCGGCGCGGTGCGCACGAAGAAGTCGATACCGAACCCGCCCGTGCCTTTGCTCGGCAGCCACGAACGGTTCTCCGCATTTATCTTCGGATCGAGTACGTTGGTTGCCATGAGCCGGATCGTGGCAGGCTTCAGAATGCGCACGTCGCCGAGTTCGCCTTCGTTCAGTAGCATCCGCGCGAAACGCATGTAGTCGTCCACGGTCGTGACGATCCCTGAGCCGCCCATCGTCATGGGTTTGCCGGCGAAGTTCGGCTCCAGCCATGCCTCGCGCGGCATCGGCTCAAGCGCTCCGCTTGCACCGGTGATGTAGATCCGCGCAAGCCGGGCGAGGTCTGCTTCGCTGCGCTTCCAGCCACTGTCGTTCATGCCGAGCGGCGTGAAGATGTTCGCATCGACATAGTCGGCGAACGCCATGCCGGACAGGACCTCGACCAGCCGCGCCTGGACGTCGACGCTCGCCGAATAATTCCAGCGCGTGCCTGGATCGGTGACCAGCGGAACCTGCGCCATTTTTAAGGAGAATTCGGCCAGGGTGTTGTCGGGCGAGAGCGGCTGCGGGCGCTCCCATATGATGTCCGCAGGTTCGTCCGAACCGCCGTAAGTAAAACCCGCGGTATGGCGCAGCACATCGCGTATGGTCGGCGGGCGCGACGGATCGCGCAGCACCGGATTGCCGCTTTCGTCCAGCCCGGTCGCAACCTTCAGCCCCTCATATTCAGGAAGATACCAGTAAAGCGGATCGTCGAGGCCGAAACGCCCCTGTTCCCATAGCTGCATGAGCGCGACGCCGGTTACCGGCTTCGTCATCGAGAATATCTGGACCAGCGTATCACGCGCGAACGGGCGGTTCTCTTCGCGCGATGCGTATCCCGCTTTCTCGAAACAGGCCTCGCGTCCGCCCTGCCATACGAAGGCCGATGCCCCGACCGTGCGGCCCTGAGCGACAGCGCTATCGAGGAAACTGCCGATACGCGCGCAGTCGGGGGAAAACGAAGCGCTCTGCACGTCGGGCGCGGCGGGGATGCTTGCACATCCCGCGAGAGTGAAGGCCCCTACCAAAGCCAGTCCAAGTAATTTCATGGAGGTTTTCTCTCCTGCGTTTTAATGACCGCGCGCTTCGCCGGCTCCGCGTGGTACGCGGATGGAATCGACCAGCTTGCGTACCTCCGCAGGGGGGGCCGCGGTCAGTTTGGCGACCGCCGCCGCGACAACAAAGTTGATGACCATTCCGACCACGCCGATGCCTTCGGGCGAGATGCCGAACAGCCAGTTCGCCTCGATATTCGCCGCCGGATCGGCGAGCTTGAAGTAGGCGATATAGCCGAAGGTGAAAACGAGTCCGCACACCATCCCGGCGATCGCACCTTCCTTGTTCATTCGCTTCGAGAAGATGCCGAGGAAGATAGCGGGAAACAGGCTCGCCGCAGCGAGGCCGAAGGCGAAGGCGACCACTTGCGCGACCCAGCCGGGCGGATAGATACCGAGGTAGCCCGCCACGACGATCGCCGCAGTCGCCGCGAGCCGCGCCGCCAGAAGCTCGCCCTTCTCGGATATGTTTGGCCGGAAAGTCGATTTCAGCAGATCGTGGCTGACACTGCTCGATATGACGAGCAGCAATCCGGCGGCGGTCGAAAGGGCCGCGGCAAGCCCTCCGGCGGCGACCAGCGCGATCACCCAGCCGGGAAGCTGCGCGATCTCCGGATTGGCGAGCACCATGATGTCCTGATCGACGTAGACCTCGTTCGCCGAAGCCGGATCGGGCGCATTGCTCACGGTCCGTTCGCCTGATGCTCCGGTCCGGCCCGTATATTCGGGCGCGCCGGCAAAGGCGCTTCCCGAAGAGAGCTGCATCACTCCGTCCGCATTCTTGTCCTGGAACGCGATCAGGTCGTTGCGCTCCCAGTTGGTGAACCACTCGGGCGCTTCGGCGTACGGCGTGCCGTCCACGGTCTCGACGAAGTTGAGCCGCGCGAACGCCCCGACTGCTGGCGCGGTCGTATAGAGCAGCGCGATGAATACGAGCGCCCAACCGGCGGATTTGCGCGCGTCGCTCGCTTTCGGCACGGTAAAGAAGCGGACTATGACATGCGGAAGGCCGGCGGTTCCCACCATCAGTGCCAGCGTGATGCAGAACACGTCGATCATGGATTTGGAGCCGTCCGTATAGGCGGCGAAGCCCAGGTCCTGAAGTACTAGATCGAGCTTCTGCAAGACGTAGAGCCCGCTCCCGTCGTTTACCTGCGATCCGAGTCCAAACTGCGGCACGGGATTGCCGGTGATTAGGAAGCTGATGAAGAACGCCGGAACCATATAGGCGAAGATCAGCACGCAATATTGCGCGACCTGCGTATAGGTAATGCCTTTCATCCCGCCGAGCACGGCATAGATGAAGACAATCCCCATACCGATGACGATGCCGAGCGTGATCTGCACGTCGAGGAAGCGGCTGAACACGATGCCCACGCCGCGCATCTGTCCGGCGATATAGGTAAAACTGATGAAGATGAGGCAGATGACCGCGACCACGCGCGCGGCTTTAGAATAGTATCGTGTGCCGATGAAATCCGGGACCGTGAACTGGCCGAACTTGCGCAGGTACGGGGCCAGCAGAAGTGCCAGCATCACGTAGCCGCCGGTCCAGCCCATCAGGTAAACGCTGCCGTCGTAGCCGAGGAAGGCGATCAGGCCTGCCATCGAGATGAAGCTTGCTGCGCTCATCCAGTCTGCCGCCGTGGCCATACCGTTGACGACCGGATTGACGCCGCCGCCCGCCACATAGAATTCGGACGTGGAACCGGCGCGGCTCCACAGGGCGATCCCGATGTAGAGCGCGAAGGACAGGCCGACGAACAGGTAGATCAGGGTCTGGGTCGCCATGACCGCTCAGTCGTCCAGGTCGTATTTGCGTTCGATCCGCCGCATCTTCCAGACGTAGAAGAAGATGAGGCCGATGAAGACGTAGATCGAGCCCTGCTGCGCGAACCAGAAGCCGAGCGGATAGCCGCCGATCATGAACCGGTCGAGATAGTCCCGAAACAGGATGCCTGCGCCGAAGGAGCAGAGAAACCAGATCGACATGAGCGTGATGAGCAATCGCACGTTCTCGCGCCAGTATGCATCGTGCCGCTCGCGCATCTCAGCCTCCCGCGCTGCTTCGTCCTCTTCCACAACGCGCCCCCTCTTTTGTCCGACTATTGAGGAAACGGAGGTTATTGCGAATGCGCAAGGCGGGCAAGCCGTCGCGCGCCCTCGGGCAGACAATTGTGGAAGGACGGAGCGAAACCGGAAGTTAACCATCTTGGCATAGGCGGCAACTTAACGGGAGAAGCTTGTGTATCAGGAAAAGATCGCGACCGCCGAATTGCTCAACCAGCAGCGGCTCGCCGCTTATCGTATCGGCGAGGAAGACCAGCAGGCTTTCGCCCGGATCAGCGCCATGCTGCGTCCGCATTCCATCTCGCTTGCGACCGAGTATCTGGACCGCTTTCTGAGTGCGGCCGGGCTGAAGCTGGATGACGCCACGCGGTCTTCGCAGATCGAGAAATCTGCCGACTACGGCCGCAACAAGTTCACGCCGCCGATCGACGATTCATGGATACGCAGAGTCGAGAAGATCGGCGCGCTGCAGTTCAAGCTGCGTGCGCCCAGCTACGCCCATCTGTCCGCCCTCAACGTCACCCACTGCATGTCGATGCAGATCATTCTCGATGAGGCCTCGTCTATTCAGGAGGGCCGGTATCTGGTCGAGGCGTTCATGCGGATTGCCGCGCTCGAAGTCGACATCATGATCTCGACTATCCAGTCGCTCGAGCAGGAAGCGTTCAGAGATCAAATCGCCAAGAACGCACAGACCTTCGAACAATCGATATCCGCCATCGTCGCTTCCACCACTACGGATAGCGCGAACGCGAACGAGAAAGCGCGGGACGTAGCGAAGGCGGCACGCGAATTGCTGACGCTGTCGAACGACGTCGCGACCGCCTCGACCCAGACTTCGTCCGCCATGTCCGAAGCTGCCCGCATGTCGGGCGGCCTCGGCACGATGATCGAGAATATCGAGCACGAGCTATCGACCGCCTTCGCCAGTTTTTCGGAGCTTTCGGACGCGGCGAAGCGCGCCAAGGACAGTTCGTCCGGCCTGCTGACGCATACCAAGTCGATCGACCAGATCGTGAGCACTATCAATTCAATTGCCGACCAGACGAAGATACTCGCCCTGAACGCCCTGATCGAGGCAGCATCGTCCGGCAAATACGGTGCCGGCTTCTCGGTCGTGGCAAACGAGATGAAGGTGCTCGCAACGCAAACCGAAGCCGCGACGCAGGAAATCGGAGCACAGTTGCAGCAGATCAGCGACTCGTCGAACCGCTCGGTCGGCGACTACACGTCGATGAGCGAAAAGTTCGACGGTCTGCGGCAAACTGCGGAGCGCCTTCAGGCCTCGGTCGCCGAGCAGGGAAAAAGCGTGCAGGCGATTGCCGCGTGTATCGACGAAACCTCGCAAAGCGCAGAGTTCTCAGCACACGCGATCCGCGAGATCAACCAGCGTACCGAGGGGGTCTCGGCGAATATCGGCGACGTGCAGGCGAAGGTCAGCCGACTGGATGAGGAACTGAACCGGTTGCAGGCATCGGCGGACACCTTCCTGCGCAGTCTCCACGGTTAGGTCTGCGGGCGCCGGTCCTCAGTTCGTGCGGTCGCCGGCATAGGACGCGACGAACGCGCCGTGGTCAGGCATGCGGGCGACCTGCGCTGCAACGGCCTCTCGCTGCTGCTGCAGGGTAAGCGCGAGCCGCTCGCTGTCCATTAGGTTGGCGAGCTTGTGCCAGGCCCGCGGCATCAGGCCTTGCCCCAGCATGACATAGAGCCAGCTCTCGGTCCGAAACAGGTCGAGCGATTCCTGCCATGCCTGCGCATGCTCGGCGAAGTTCTCGATCCGCGCCTTCAGGCTGTCCGGTATGCCCATGGCCGCGCGCTCGCGCCAAAACGCAGAATCGGTCCGCTGGGTCAGGTGATAGTGAAGGATGATGAAATCGCGGACGTGTTCCAGTTCGCGGTCGGCCAGATCGTTCCACCGGTCACGCAGGGCAGGCGTCATCCCGCCGAACGGGAAGAGCTGAATGAGCCGGGTTACCCCGATCATGATGAGATGGATGCTGGTCGATTCGAGCGGCTCGACGAAACCCGATGACAGGCCTAGCGCGAGACAGTTCTTCGCCCACATCGTCTGCCGCCGGCCGGTTGTAAAGCGGATCAGACGCGGCTCGGTGACAAGTTCGCCAGTGACGTTTTCCAGCAACCGCTCGCGCGCGGCATCCGCCTCTAGATAGTCGCTCGCGAAGACCAGACCGTTGCCGGTCCGGTGCTGCAGCGGAATGCGCCAGCGCCAGCCTGCATCGTGCGCCGCTGCGACGGTGTAAGGCGCGGGTTCACCGGTGTTCTCGGTCTGGACCGCCCATGCGCCGTCGGTGGGAAGCCACTCGCTCCAGTCGTCGTAGCCTACGCCAAGCGTCTGTCCGATCAGCAGCGCCCGAAATCCGGTGCAGTCGATGAACAGGTCGCCTTCGATCCGCTGCCCGTCTTCCAGTAGCAAGCTGGTGATGTCGCCGGTCTCTTGGTCCTGTTCGACCTCCGCGATGCGGCCTTCGACGCGCCGCGCCCCGTCACGCTCCGCGATCGCGCGCAGGAATGCGGCGTAGCGTCCGGCGTCGAGGTGATAGGCATAGCTTGGCGAGGGATTTCCGGCGGTCGTGAACTTTCCGGCCAGCGCAGCCTCGTGTTCGAGGCAGTAAGAACCGATCGGCGCATCGATTCCCTGCTCGCGTCCCTCGAGCCAGAAATGCTGGAATTCGGCCACCCAGTTACGCATTTCGAACTTACCGAAACTGTGCAGATAGCTGTCGCCGAGCGCGCCCCAGTCGTCGAACCGTATGCCGAGTTTGAAGGTAGCGCCGGTCGCCGCCATGAATGCGCGCTCGTCGATCCGCAGATATTCATGAAAGCTGCGTGCCGTGGGTATGGTCGCTTCGCCGACGCCGATAGTGGGTATCGCGTCGCTCTCGATCAGTGTGACTTCGACCAACCGGCCAAGCTGGCGGGCGAGGCCGCATGCCGCTATCCATCCGGCGGTGCCGCCTCCCGCGATTACGACACGCGTGAGGACCGGATCGCTCACCGCTGGATCCTGCGTGTCACGACTGCACGCAGACGGCGGGCGAGCATGGGGTCGATCTCGCCGAGCGGACCGAGAACGTGTTCCTGCAAGTGACCGGCTGCGTCCTCACCATCGCCGAAAACGTAATGGTCGAATACCGCCTTCCAGGCAGCACGCTCATGCGCCGGGCGCTGCCGGATAGACAGCAGTGCGTGCATCAAGGTGATCTGCGGCGTGTCGACATATTCGGGAACCGCGTTCCACCACCAGTTCACGAGGATGTTGAACGCGTCCAGACCCTCCACCTGGTGCCACCACATCGCTGGATAGACCAGAATATCGCCGGGTTCGAGAACGACCGATTGGGCGGTTTGCAATGCCTCTGCGAAGCGCGGGTAGCGGGCGAAGTCGGGGGCGGAGAAATCCACCATGCTGACCACTTGCCCGCCCGGCGTCGGCTCCAGCGGACCGGGGTACAGATTGCCGATCTGGTCAGGCGGAAACAGGGTGAAGCGCCGGCACCCCGCCGCGCAGACCGCGCAGTTGTTCGAAAGGTCGTAATGGGCAGCCGTCACGGTGCGGTTACCCATCCACAGGCTTCCGACCACCGGTGCGCAATCGGGCCCGACCACCCCTTCAAGTCCTGGATCGTTCTCCGCCCATAGTCCCGGAAAGAAGAGTTCGAGGTCGGTCGAGCCGACGTAGATCGTCTCGTCCGAGTCTCCTGCGATTTCCGCGAGCAGCGGATCGAGCGGCTCTTTGCTCGCGCGGAAATTGAACCCGTCGAGTGCCTGCGCGTAATGAAAGCGTCCGTTCTGTTCGGGGTCGGCGCGGTATACCGTCAGCGGGCGTCCCGATGATTTTGCCCGCAGATAATTCATCACCGCGGCGCTCGAATCGCGGGCATGGCGAACGATCGGAAGGTCGGTACCCGCCCCTTTGAACACCACGGGTTCGCCCCGCTCTTCTACGAATGTGTCGAGTGCCGCGCCTTGAGGAAGCGGTTCTTCACTGACCGCTACCGCTCGTGTCTCCGGTACGGAGTGCAAGGCGCCGCCCATCGCTATGCCCCGCGCTTCCGCTTGCGCTGTATGAGCCGGTTGATGTTGCCGAGCGAGTGCGCGATCAGCACCGCCGGTTGCAGGAAGCCTGCCGCGCTCAGCTTCGTGAGCGCGCCGGATGAAAGCGCGTCGATCGCTTCGGGTAATATGGCATGGAAATTGTCGAACTTCACTGCCTGCGTTTCCGACACTTGCACATTGAACGAAAGCGGCTGGATCAGTTTCGCATCGTCAAAGGCTGCTGCCATCCGGCGTGTCGGTTCCATTCCGGAATGAATCAGGCGCAGAGCATCGAGAGCGTTTTCGAGCGCCAGTGCATGGCCGCCGTGCGGCAGGAAAATCGGGTCGGCGTTCTCCGCGTCCTCGGTAATCTTCGGATGGTCGAGCACGACATGGATGACCGGGTCATCGCTCTCGCCTTTGCCGAGCAGAAACGGCCCTTTCCTGGCAGCCGCCGGAATGTAGTCCGCATCCCATCCGGCTCCGGAAGCAAAGAGGAGCTCGTCCGGTTGCAATCCGGTCAGGGCAATGGGCGAGGCGCTCCCGTCCTGATCGCGCGAAAACAGGATCGGATATTCGCGCTGCACCTGCGGTAATTCAGGCAGAAAGACAGCGACCTGCCCCACCGCATCGCCGAAATCCGGCCCGCTCTCGCGCCGCAGCCGCAGATCGGCATGAGCGATGTTGTCGAGTACGGCCGTTCGCATGGCAAAAGCCTACAGCTTTGGTTGAAAATGAGAAGGGCCGCTACCGCATGGGACCGGCAGCAGCCCTTCCTTACTGGCTATGTTCCTGAACAATCAGAAGCGTAGCCGAGCTCCGACGTAGTAACGCGGACGTCCGTCGACGATGAACCACGGCTGGTTCTCGGTCCGGGCGTAGGTCTTCACGTTCGACCCGGTCAGGTTAATACCCTCGAACGATACCGAGACGTTCTCCGTGATATCGTAGCTGACGTTGAGGTCGAGCTGGTCGTAGGCATCCACGAAGACCGGGTTACGCGACGATCCGCGGCTGTTGTTGGCCAGGAACGTATCACGCCAGTTGTAGGTCAGGCGGGCAGACAGGCCGAAGTTCTCGTAGATGAGAGACGCGTTGAACGTGTCAGACAGTCCCAGCAGCGCGAACTGGTCGGCACTCGGTGAAGCGGTGATGTCGTAGCCGACGTCGCCGCGAACGAGCGTGTAGGCTGCCGCAACGCCGAGACCGGTTTCACCGAGGAAGTACTGCCCAGCCACTTCGAAGCCGTAGATATGGGCATTCTCGCTGTTGACCGGACGCTGCGTCTGGAACTGGTAGAACGGGTCGTTGGCGTTGGCGACGACGTCGTAATCTCCCAGTACGCTATCGACGAAGCCTTGATTGAGCCCGCTCGGGCCGAGATTGGCGTTGAATTGAGTGATCGCGTCGTCATAGCCGAATTGGTCGATCAAGGCGGTCAGGGTGAACAGGTTCACGTCCGACAGATCGAGATTGTTGTTCTGCAGATAGGACAGCGCCTGGCCGGAACGCGTTCCCGCCGCGCCCGAACTCGGATCGCGGAGACCGAACAGTTCCTGCGTGATCTGGCCGGTTCCGACGAAGTTCTGGACGCGCTTGTCGAAGAAGCCCGCCGAGACGTAGCTTGAAGGCGCGAAGTACCATTCGAGGCTGGCATCGAAGTTGTCCGATACGAGCGGGATCAACTGCGGGTTACCGGCATTGCCGCCGGGGACCCCGCCTAGCGCCGTCGGACGGTTCGGGTTGCCCGGGTTGGTCGAGGCGAACAGCGAACCGAAGTCAGGCCGCGCAATCGTCCGGCCGAAGGAAATGCGCCCCTTCAGATCGTTGGTGAGGTCGATCGCGAAGTCGAGCGCCGGAAGGATATGGTCGTAGCTGTTGTCCCCCTGAACCGGCTGCTCCTCCTCACCGAGCACGGCGACGAAGTCGTTGTCCGCAGCCCAATTGATGTTCTGCGGGACACCTTGCAGCGTGATCGACTCCGATTCCGTCCTCTCGTAGCGGACGCCGGCGACGATATTGATCGGCATTTGCATCAATTCGGAGTTGATCTCGACCTGGCCGTAAATCGCCCAGATGTCTTCCAGCACACGGTTGTTACTCGTCGAATCGACCGTTCCCGCTACGTCGAACGCCGTGAACAGTTCGGTCGCATCGCCGCGGAACGCCGTTGCGAGCGGATCGCCGGCAGCAATGCCGGTGTCGAAGTCCTTCCACTGACAGATCAGGCAGAACGGCATCAGCGCGTTTGGCGCCGTTTCCGCGATGTCTCCGATATTGCCCACGCCCCAGTCGCCGAGCGCGTTGTAGGTGCTGGTCGTACGGCTGGTCATGTCGGCGGAGCGGTAGCTTCCCCCGAACTGCACCCGGTCGTCGTCGCCCATTTCCCAGATACCGTCGAGGCGGACTTCGTCGACGGTCTGCTCCTGAAATGCCGTCTGGCTACGTGCCACCTGCGTCCCGAGATCCGGAATATCGAGCACGCCGTTGTTATTGCCGTTCACCGAATCGTCAAACGTGATGAACTGCTGCGGGAAGCCGTCGACGATGCGCAGTCCCTGGTCGACGATACCCTTCTGTGCGAGAGCGAACAGCGTGGAAGTATGGCCGAGCGGGTTGTTCGGCTGAGCTTCCGCCTTCGAATGATGTCCATCGAGTATCAACGTCAGATCGTTGGTGACGTTGAACTCGACATTCAGACCGAGCGAAAAGAGTTCGTCCTTCGTCGCTCGGTACTGCTGCTCGAAGCCGCCGTCCTTGGGTGCCGTGATGACGTCGTCGATGAAGATCGCCGTGGCGACCTGGTCGTTGCCGTCGAACTCGATCGCATCGAACGGACGGTTGTACCAGGTCGTCTGGTCGGCGCGCTTCTCTTCGGCTTCGTTGCTGTAGTAGGTCGCGTCGGCGGTCGCCGTAATCCGGTCGCTCGGCGCGAATTGCAGGGTCAGTTGCCCGTTGATCCGCTCGCGCTGGAATTCAGAGTAGTTGTAGCGCGTATCGTTCGGGATCGCGATGAGCGTGTCGGGATCGGACGGCGGATTGCTCACCACGGTCGAACCGTCCGCGCGGCGGAACGTCGTGCTGGATGCGAACTGGCTGTAAGGCAGGATGTTCCAGTCGTTTGCGGTCTCTGAAACGGCGGAGTTGTTGCGCTTCTGGTAGCTGCCGAACAGGCCGATGCCGAGCGTGCCGTCGACGTTGGTCCAGTTAACGAGACCAGAAACTTCCGGCGTCACGCGCGAGTAATCGTAGGTGTCGGAACCGTCGTAAAGCAGCTTGGCGCCGATCGAACCGGTAAAGCCTGCCGGTGCGTCGAGCGGACGCCGCGTAACGATGTTGATCGCCGCGCCAATGCCGCCGCCCGGAACCGCCGCGCGGGCAGTCTTGTACACTTCGAGCCGCCCGACGCCTTCCGATGCGAGGTTGGCGAAATCGAACGAGCGGGTCGTGCCGGAAACGAAGTCACCGTTCTGATCCTGTCCGACGGAAGCGATGCTCGCGGTCGGCAGCGTCCGGCCGTTCAGGGTGACGAGGTTGAAGCCGGGACCAAAACCGCGGACGGTAACGCGCGAACCTTCGCCGTTCACACGGTCGATCGACACGCCGGTGATGCGCTGAAGGGATTCTGCGAGGTTCGTGTCCGGGAACTTGCCGATTTCCTCTGCGGAAATACCGTCGACGACGCCCGAGGAATTGCGCTTCAGATCGATCGCGCGATCGAGCGAAGCCCTGATGCCGGTAACGACGATGACTTCGCTATCCTGCTGGGAAATGACTTCGTTGTCGGGCGCGCCGCCATCCTGCGCTGCAGCGTTGGTAGCGCTAACGAAACTGACCGCGATCGCGAGCGCGGACGCAGTACGTACTGCGCCGGAGCGCGTAGAAAAGCCTATCATTCGATCCTCCCACATACCGGCTCATACCGGCTCGTTGGTAGCGCTATCATTCCTGCGCCATTTGCCGGAGTATTCCTAAAGTTGTTTGGAAGTCAATCGTTCTTTCCCAAAATTTCCCTTACGGCAGCGCTGATGTTGCAATGTAATCTTTCGGTAACCGGTTACATTCGGCGCTGTAGGGTCAACCTGTTGTCAATTAGAGACAAGCCAGTTGCTTTTTCCCTTTAGTCTGACAAATAAGGGGCAAAACAGGGGATGAGGAACGTGACGATCGCTCTCAAATACGGTGTTAGTGCCATTTGTCTGATGTTGGCGAACGCTGCCGGAGCCGCGGAGGCGGAACGCACCGCCGCAGGAGCGCTTACTGACGGCACGGCCATCGAAAAGGTAACGCTATCAAACGACGCAGGCGTGTCAGCCAGCATCCTCACCTACGGCGCGACCTTGCAGGCTTTCGAATCGCCCGATGCCAATGGCAATGTTTCCGACATCACCCTCGGTTATGACGAACTCGCCGATTACGAGGCTTATCCCAATTATTTCGGCGTTACGGTCGGGCGGTTCGCGAACCGGATTGCGAACGCCAGCTTTTCGCTCGACGGAAAGCGCTATTCGCTCACGGCGAACGACGAGCCCAATTCGCTGCACGGCGGCATTACCGGGTTCGACAAGCGTGTGTGGCGCATCACCTCGGTCGAAAGCGGGCCGGTTGCCTCTGTCACGATGGCTCTCAGCAGCGAAGACGGCGATCAGGGCTATCCCGGCAATGTCGACGTGACCGTTACCTACACGCTCGATGAAGGAGGTGATCTCGGGATCATCTTCGAAGCGACGACCGATGCGCCGACCATCGTGAACATGACCAATCACGCGGTCTTCAACCTGTCGGGCACGGACAATTTCCGCAGCGCGATGGATCATTACCTGACGATCCCGGCAAGCCGCTTCACCCCGGTCGACGAGCGGCTCATCCCGACGGGTGAACTGCGCGACGTTACCGGTACGGTGTTCGATTTCACCAACTGGCGGCAGGTCGAGGAAGGTTTGCGCAATGCATCGAACGAGCAGATCGTCCTCGGTCGAGGCTACGACCATAACTTCGCGCTCGACAAGGGCGTAACCGCCACTCCGCAGCCGGTAGCCCGGCTCGCCGATCCGACGAGCGGGCGCATGCTCGAGGTGCTCAGCACCGAACCCGGCATCCAGTTCTATAGCGGCAACTTCCTCGACGGTACGGTCGTCGGGCGAAGCGGGATCGTCTACCGGATGGGCGACGGGATCGCGCTCGAACCGCAGAAATTTCCCGATGCGCCGAACCAGCCCGGGTTCGTGTCGGCCCGGCTCGATCCCGGAGAGACCTATCGTCACCACATGATCTACCGGGTCGGACTGATCGACCAGAACGAAGGTGCCCGCTGATGCTGCGCAGTCTCGCCCTCGCCGCCGCGCTCGCTATCGGCAGCACTGCTCACGCTCAGGACGTCACTGTCACGCTCGATTCAGACGCTGAGGGTCACAAGCTCGACAAGCACCTCTTCGGGCAGTTCGCTGAGCACCTAGGCGAAGGCATCTACGGCGGTGTCTGGGTCGGCGAAGACAGCGAAATCCCGAACGTACGCGGCATCCGCACGGACGTCGTGGAAGCGCTCAAGGCCATCCGCGTCCCCAACGTCCGCTATCCCGGCGGCTGCTTTGCCGACGAATACCACTGGCGTGACGGGATCGGTGACGACCGCAAGGTCACGGTCAATGCGAACTGGGGCGGCGCGCTCGAACCCAACACCTTCGGGACGGACGAGTTCTACGACTTCATCGAGCAGATCGGCGCGGAAGCTTTCATCTCGGTCAATGTCGGTTCGGGCACGATCCGGGAAGCGGCCGACTGGATGGCCTACATGACCGCCGACCAGCAGAGCAGCGCCGGACAGGAACGCGCAGCCAACGGTCATCCGGAGCAATACGAGGTCCGCTTCCTCGGCCTAGGTAACGAGAACTGGGGCTGCGGCGGCAACATGCGTCCCGAACATTACGTCGATTTGATGAAGCGTCACGCCCGCTTCGACAGGAACTACAACCTCTCGCAGACCGGCGAGCGCGCAATGGAGCGTGTCGCAGTCGGCCCGAGCGACGACGACACCCGCTATACCGAGGCGGTGATGAAAACCTGGTCGGAGCGGGACTGGAGCTGGTCAATCGAGGGGCTGTCCCTCCATAGCTACACCGTGCCGCAGTGGCCGCCGTCGCTGCCGAGCACTGAGTTCGGAGAAGACGATTACGCGCTAATCCTCGATACAACGCTGAAGATGGACGAGCGCATCGCGACGCATTCGGCCATCATGGACAAATACGATCCCGAAAAGGAAGTCGCGCTCGTCGTCGACGAATGGGGCGTCTGGCTGGCCGAAGACCCCGGCACGCGAGAAGGCTTCCTGCAGCAGCAGAACTCGCTGCGCGACGGCATCCTCGCAGCGCTGAACTTCAACATCTTCGCCCGCCACGGCGACCGCGTGCGCGCTGCCAATATCGCGCAGATGGTAAACGTGCTTCAGGCGCTGATCCTGACCGACGGGCCGAAGATGGTGCTGACGCCGACCTACTACATCCACCAGATGTATCTTCCGATGCAGGATGCGACACTCGTTCCGGCAAGTTTCGAGGCGGGCGAATATACCTATGGCGATATGACCCTGCCGGGTGTCGATGCGATCGCATTCCGCTCGAAAGACGGGGTGCTGCATACGGCGCTGGTCAATCTCGACCCGCATGAGGCTCGCGAGATTGCGATCGACGCCGGGGCGCGCGGCATGACTAGGGCGAGCGGTCAGGTGCTAACCGGCCCGAACGTCAATTCGCTCAACACCTTCGAGGCGCCGCAGACCGTCGTGCCGAAACCGATCCGCGGACGGGTCGATGGCTCGCGCATGACGGTCACGCTACCGCCGAAATCGGTGGCCATTATCGCGCTGCAGTAAGAGCGGCCGGCTATTCTACGAACGGCTCGACTTCGCGCCGTTCGCCGATCGCGAGCGCTATCTCGACCAAGGCGAGCGGCGTCAGGTCCACATCGCTTTGACCCTGTCTGACGAGTTCTGCGAAGCGAGCGTAAAGCGCCGGATATTCGGCATCCTCGCCCTCTAGTTCGCCCTCAGGCGTGCGAAGGCGGCTACCGCCCATGGAAAGCAGCATTGCGCCTTCGTCAGTATCTACCGCGATATCCCATGTCTGCTCGCCGGTCTGCAGGAAATCCATGTCCAGCGAGACTGGCAGGCCGTCCTCGCCCTCCATCGTGACGTTACCGGCAATGGGCGCGGCGCAGTTCGCGGGGATGTCGAGCCGCGCGCCGGTCACGGTGAGCGAACCGGGCAGGATTACCGAGACGATGGAGAACGCGTTTATCGCCGGGTCGAAGACCCCGAACCCGCCCTCTTCGAAGATCCACTTCTGGCCCGGATGCCATACGCGAACGTCTTCGCGCCACGTGATCGCAACCGAGTTGATCTCTTGGCCTTCGAGCCACCGGCGCGCTGATTCGACAGCATAAGCCTCGCGCGAATGCCACGCGGCGAAGAGCGATTGCCTCTGCTTCTCGGCCAGACGGATCAGCTCTTCCGCTTCCGCGACGGTCGCGGCAGGCGGCTTTTCCAGCATGACGTGGAAGCCGCGTTCCAGCGCTTCGCTCGCAAGAGCAGCCCGGTACTTCGGAGGCGTGCAGATGGCCGCAGCGTCGACCGCGATACCGCTAGCCGCAAGCGCGTCGAAGTCGCTGAAAAGTGGTGCACCTTCCGCGTCTTCGGCAAACGGATCGATTACCGCTACCAGTTCGAAATCTGAGGAAGCTCCAATCGCAGGAAGGTGCTGGTCGCGGGCGATCTTGCCCAGTCCGACGACCGCAATACGGATCGGCGCTTCGCTCAAAGTGCAGCGACTCTCACTGGTGTTTCCGCTGCCTCGTCAACGCGCAGCGTATTGCGCAGCGGCAGAGCGAACGGCGGCGCAGAAATCTCGAACCTGTCGTCTTCGCGCGTCTGGATGTCGTCGGCGAAGCTGGCGGTCGACGTGCCGAAGAAGTGGACGTGCACATCGCCCGGCTGCCGGAAGACCGCGTATTTGAAGTGATGATGCTCAAGATTGGCGACCGTATGCGCCATGTTCGCTTCGCCCGTCAGGAACGGCTTTTCCCATAGCGTCGCATCGTTCCGCACGATCCGCGCGGTCCCGCGTATGTCCTGCGGAAGCGCGCCGGTCAGCAGTTCAGCGCCCAGCGATGCCTGCCGCAGTTTCGAATGCGCCAGCCAAAGGTAATTGTGCTTTTCCGTCACATGGTCCGAATATTCGTTGGCGAGACAGAAGCCGAGCCGGTGCGGCGTACCGTCCGGACCGATCAGGTAAATACCGGCGATCTCCGGCTCTTCCCCACCGTCTTTGGCGTAGGAAGGCCGGTCGAGCGCGCCTTCGGTACCGACGAGGTTGTGACCGCTGCCCTTGTAGAACCATTCGGGCTGCTGACCGACGGCCCCGTCCGCGGGCTTCCCGCCTTCGAGCCCTTCCAGAAACATCCGCATGGAATCGGTCGCATCACCGCTCGCCGCCGCCTTATGCATCCGGTCGCGCCCTTCCGCACTGCCCAGATGGGTAAGGCCGGTCCCAGTCAGAAAGAGGTGCGCGGGGTCGGAATGGTCGATAGCTGGCAAGAGGCGGCCCGCCGCAAGTTCCGCTTCGACATCGACTGCTTCGCCGAGTTCGGCATCGCTTACCGCTTCGGCCAGCGTCTTGCCTGCCTCGATAGCCGCCTGCGCCAGTTCACGCGTCGTCGCGAAGCCGTGTACCACGCGGTGTTCTTCCTCAATCTTCGCCACAACCTGCCGCGCCCCTGCGGCGGTTCGTTGCTGCAACAATATCATGGCCGAATTGTCCCTAACCCTCGTCCAGCAGTCCGCGAGCCGCTTGCTCGACCGGCAGGATCAGTCCTTTCTCGTCGAACCGCATCCGCTCGACGGCAACCGCGCGCCGACCGATCGCGCCCTGCTGATCACCAACCGACAGCGTTCCGACATGGTAGAAGAGATACCATTCACCTTTGAACTCGGCGATGCCCGGATGGATCGTGAAACTGTTCGCGGCCGTTCCGGTAATTTCGCCGCGCCATGTCCACGGCCCCTCGATCGAGGGCGCGGTCGCGTAGGAGATGCGTTCGTCCTCGCTGATCGCCTTGTCCATTGAGGCATAGGCCAGATAGTACAGATCGCCGCGCTTGAAGATCCACGGACCTTCCTCGAAATCGGGCAGGTCGATCTGCCGGATCGGCCCCGAGAAGCTGACCATGTCGTCCGCGAGCGGCGCAATGTAGCAATTTGCATTGCCCCAAATCAGCCAGCTCTGTCCGTCCTCCTCGGTCCAGACGGTCGGATCGATGTCGTCCCAGTGATGCGGACCGTCGGTATCCTCGTTTCGCACGAGCGGCTTGCCGAGCGCATCGCGGAACGGACCGAGCGGGTTGTCGGCCACCGCGACGCCGATGGCCTTGCCGTGCGAGCCCTGCTCCTCGTCATGTTCGACGGCGGTGTAGAACCAGTACCTGCCGTTCTTTTCATGAACCTGACTCGCCCAGGCGTCGCGCGAGACCCAGCTGAAGTCGGTCGGCTGCATGACCGGCCCGTGCGCAGTCCACTCGCGCATGTCGGTGGTCGAATAGGCGAGCCATTCGGTGATGTTGAACATCTGGTCGCCGCGCGCCTCGTCGTGACCGACGTAGAGATACAACCGGTCGCCCACGACCAGCGGCGCAGGGTCCGCCGTATAGCGGTCCCGGACAATCGGGTTGCCGTCGTACGTGAATGTCGAAGCCGCTGGCGGCGGCGGTGTCTGGGCCGCACAACCTGCGAGAAGCGGCGCGGCGAGGAGAAAGGCTAAACGCATATCTCTTGTTTAGTCCTACAAATCGAAGTGTCAAAGCTTCGCTTTCATTCTCGGGCGCTCGGTTCGCCCCGCGGCCCGGTTGACCTTGCGCCGCGCTTGGCGAATACCGGGATGGTAGCCGACAAGCGGCGATAAGAAGGTGGGTGAGAGTGGCGGGAACGAGCGGCAAGGGAAAGCCCGATCATCAGCGGCCGCTGGTCGACACGCCGAAGGGATCGGGCCGGAGGCTGCGCGGCGTCCTGCTCGATTTTCTCGGCGAACGGATTGTGACCGGCGAAGTCGCTCCGGGCGAAACTCTGCCGGGCGAAGTCGAAACCGCCGAAAAGCTCGACATATCACGTGGCGCCTACCGCGAGGCGGTGAAGATGCTTGCGGCGAAGGGGCTCGTCGAAAGCCGTCCGAAAACCGGGACCCGAGTGCTCGAACGGGTGCGCTGGAACCTGCTCGATCCCGAAGTCATGCGCTGGGCGTTTGCCGGTCGGCCGGATGCAGGTCTCGTCCGGGACCTGTTCGAGATGCGCGCCGCGGTCGAGCCATCCGTGGCGCGCCTTGCAGCGAAGCGGCGCAGCGACGCGCAGGTCGAGCGGATGCGGCAGGCGCTCGCTACCATGTCGGAAGCGGGCCTCACCCACGAGATTGGGCGCGATGCCGACCGGATGTTCCACGAGACATTGCTGGCAGCTACCGGCAACCAGGTGATGATGACGCTCAGCGCCAGCATCAGCGCAGCCGTCGCCTACACCACCATCTTCAAAAGCCGCGCAGGCGGGTTCCGGCGCGATCCGGTGCCCGATCACCTGCGTGTCTTTGAAGCGGTTGCGGCGCAGGACGAGGAAGCCGCCGCGGGCGCGATGCGCGAGCTACTCGACCTTGCCTATGACGATACCCAGCACGCGCTGGCCGATCACGCTGCGAAGGCCTGAAACGATCAGTCCTGCTCGTCGGAAGGGCAAATCAGGTTCTTGCCGAAGAAAGGCAGCACATGGTCTTGCATACGAAATGCGAGCCGGTTGGTATGATCGCCCTCGTAGATCGTGAACTTGTGGTCGATGCCATATTCGGTCAGGGCCGCGTCCATCGCCTTCGAATGGTCCAGCAGCCTGTCCTCGTCGCCCACGTCCATGCCGATGGCGCGGTAGGACTTGAGGCCGGGAATATACTGGTCGATGAAGGCGAGCGGTGCGTTAGCGGTGAATTTCGCCAGTATCTCGGGCCGCGCGTTTCCTTCCGCGTCGAACGGAAAGTCGAGAAAGAGCGGAGCGTTGTTCGGATTGGGAGCGAAGGCCGCCGACATCGCGAGCGGTCCGCGCGCTTCGTTGGGAAGATCCGCAAGCTGGTCCACGCTTTCGATCGCGTGGAGACGGGCGGCTAGCGCCGGCTCGATCTCAAACATCGGGCCCGGCTTCAATCCGCCGGGGCTCATCAGGTACAGCGCGCCGAAGGTGTCCGCGTGCTTGATGCCGATCCGCGCGGCGCCGTAGCCGCCCATCGAATGGCCCACGAGGCCGCGGCTCTCGCGTTCGGGCACGGTCCGGTAATTCGCGTCGATGTAGGGGACGAGTTCGTCCGCGACGAAACTCTCGAAGTCGCCCACCGTAACACCGCTCGCATATTGCGAGCCGCGATGCCGCGTCTTGCTGCTAGGCAGGACGATAATCATTTCCGGCGTGCCTTTTGCGAACGCACCTTCCGCGGTTTGCGGCATGTGGATTTCGCCCATCCATTGCTGCGCATCGATCCAGAAGCCGTGGAGCGCGTAGACGACGGGATAGCGGCGGTCTGGCTCGCTGGCGTAGCTTGGAGGAAGCACGACAAACACTTCGCGGTCAGCCGGATTGCCTTCGAGATTGCCTGCGATTGCGTCCGAATACACGCTGATTGTCTCGACCTTTGTGGGCAAGGCACCGGCAACCCGTTCGGGTGCATCGGTCGCGACCTGCGCGCTTACGGCGGCGGGAAGCGCAGTAACGGCCAGTGCTGCTAATGCCGCCTTGAACCACGCCGATATTCGTCCGCTTTTCATTCGCATGTCCTCTGGCTGGCAATTCTCAGTGATTGTCGCGCGGCAGGCCCTTGGTAGCCGCGATCCGGCGGTATTTCTCCGCCCCTTCGAGGATCGCGCCGCTGTCGAGTTGCCCGACCAGCGCCCGCTGCACCTCCTGCCAAGGGGTCTGCGATTCCGGATAGGCATAACCGCCGTTTGCCTCGAGCGCCTCGCGCCGGGCGGCAAGTTCGTCCTCGCCGATCAGCAGCGTCACTTGCCGCGCCTTGAGATCGATCCGCAGCCGGTCGCCGCTTTCCACTAGTGCCAGCGGGCCATTAGCAGCCGCTTCGGGCGAGGCGTTGAGGATGGAGGGACTTGCCGACGTGCCGGACTGCCGCCCGTCGCCGATGCACGGCAGCGCGCGAACCCCGTCGCGCAGCAGGTATGCCGGCGCGCGCATGTTCACCACTTCCGCTGCGCCGGGATAGCCGATCGGCCCGGCGCCGCGCATTATAAGCATATGGCGATCGGTTATGCCGAGCGCGGGATCGTCGATCCGCGCGTGGTAATCCTCCGGACCGTCGAACACTACGACCGGCCCTTCGAAAGCGTCGGGATCGTCCGGGTCGGACAGGTAGCGATTGCGGAATTCGTCGCCGATGACGCTCGTCTTCATGATCGCGGCATCGAACAGATTGCCGCAAAGCACGAGGAAGCCCGCATCCTTCACGAGCGGATTGTCGAATGAGCGGATGACCGCCGCATCCTCGATCTCGGCATCGCGGCAATTATCGCCGATCGTGCGGCCGTTCACCGTCATCGCGCTTTCGCGGATCAGGCCCTGGCGCATCAACTCGCCGACGACTGCCGGAACCCCTCCGGCGCGAAAGAAATCCTCGCCCAGATATTCGCCCGCCGGCTGAAGGTTTACGAGCAGCGGCACGGCATGGCCGAACTCTTCCCAATCCTTCAGCGACAGCTCGACACCGACGTGCCGCGCCAGTGCGGCCAAGTGGATCGGCGCATTGGTCGAGCCGCCGAGCGCGGAACTCGCGACGATGGCGTTCAGGAAGCTGTCGCGGGTCATGATGTCGGAGGGCTTGAGGTCCTCGTCCACCATTTCGACTATACGCTTGCCGGTCAGGTAGGCCGCCTCCTGCCGGTCACGGTGCGGCGCGGGAATGGTCGCCGTTCCGGGCAGCATCATGCCGAGCACTTCGGCAAGCGAGTTCATCGTCGTCGCCGTGCCCATAGTGTTGCAATAGCCTGTCGAGGGGGCACTGCTGGCGACCAGCTTGATGAAGCCCTCGTCGTCGATCTCCCCCGCAGCCAGCATTTCGCGCGCTTTCCACACGATCGTGCCCGAGCCCGTGCGCTCGCCCTTATGCCAGCCGTTGAGCATCGGCCCGACCGAGAGCGCGATTGACGGAATATCGACCGTCGCCGCCGCCATCAGGCAGGCGGGCGTCGTCTTGTCGCAGCCGGTCGTCAGCACCACGCCGTCGAGCGGGTAGCCATAGATCAGCTCGACCAGCGCCATGTAAGCGAGGTTCCGGTCAAGCGCTGCGGTCGGGCGCTTGCCGGTTTCCTGTATGGGATGGACTGGAAATTCGAGTGCGATACCCCCTGCCTCTCGAATGCCTTCACGAATGCGTTCGGCCAGCACCAGGTGATGGCGATTGCACGGCGACAAGTCGCTGCCGGTCTGCGCGATCCCGATGATCGGCTTGCCGCTGCGCAATTCGGTGAGGCTAAGGCCGAAGTTCAGATACCGCTCCAGATAAAGGGCGGTCATGTCGATGTTGTCGGGATTGTCGAACCAGGCGCGGCTGCGCAGTTTGCGTGTCATGACGCGTCTTGAAACCTTGTCGTTTGCGGAAGCGGACTTGCGTCAAATCAAATAGTCCGACAAATACGGTGATTGCAAGCAGGGTTTCTTGGGAGAGAAGCATGGCCGTAGCGCCGCAGCAGAATATTACCGCCGGAACCGGGACTGATAAGTCGTTCAATTACAAGCCGGCGCTGGCGCTTCTGGCGAGCCTCTTCTTCATGTGGGGCTTCATCACCGTCATCAACGGAACGCTGCTCCCGCATCTCAGGAGCGTGTTCGACCTCAGCTATACGCAGACTACCCTGATCGAGAGCGTGTGGTTCATCGCCTACGGGGTGATGGGCATGCCCTCGGCCTTTCTGATCGAACGGACCGGTTACAAGAAGGCGATCATCATCGGTCTGTCGGTCATGGCGCTCGGCGCCCTCTGCATGGTGCCCGCTGCGCAGCTTCCCTCCTACGGCGTGACGCTGTTCGCGCTGTTCGTGATCGCGAGTGGCATCACCCTGCTTCAAGTCGCGGCGAACCCCTATGTCGCGGTCATCGGGCCGCCCGAAAGCAGCGAATCGCGCCTGACGCTGGTGCAGGCGTTCAACTCGCTCGGCACGTTCCTCGCGCCCTATTTCGGCGGTTACCTGATCTTGAGCCGAACGATCGGCGGCACCTCGCTCGAAGGGACCGAACTCACGCAGGCGCAGCGGCTCGCCGACGCGCAGGCGACGGAGCTTCCCTATATCCTAGTAGCAGTAGTGCTCGTCATAATCGCCGCGGTCATCTGGCGCTCCAACCTACCGCAGCTAGGCTCCGCCACCAGCAGGGTCGCGCGCGAAGAGCGCAAGAAGCTGTCGCTGTGGAGCCACCGTAACCTCGTCTTCGGGGTGCCGGCGATCTTCATCTACCTGATCGCGGAAATCGGCGTGGCGAACCTGTTCATCAACTTCGCCATCCTGCCGGAAATCGCTGCGATCACCCCGGCAGAGGCGGCCGATTATCTCGCGCTGATGTGGGGCGGCATGATGGTGGGCCGGTTCGCGGGCAGCTTCATTTTGCGCAAGTTCCCCGCGGACAAAACGCTCGCGGCCTTCGCGTCCTTCGCCATGCTGGTGATGATCGGCGCTGCTACCCTGCAGGGACCGGCAGCGATGTGGTGCCTGATCCTTGTCGGGCTGGGCCATTCGATCATGTTCCCCGCGATCTTCGCGATGGGCATCCGCGGTCTCGGCCCGTTGACGGAGGAAGGTTCCGGCCTGCTGATCACCGCCATCGCGGGCGGTGCGCTCGTCGTAGTGCAGGGCTGGCTCGCCGACCTGTACGGCCTGCAGAACAGCTTCTGGCTGACGGTAGCCTGCGAGATCTACGTGCTGTGGTATGCGATCTGGGGCTCGAAACCCAAACAGACCCTAGAGGCAGCCGAGGCGTCCACAACGGGGGCCTAAGCGCATCGAGACGCCCACAAACCTCCGCCGAGCGAGAACAAGCGAGCGCATCGTTCGATCAGGCCTCGCGTCGCACCTTGCCAGCCGGGACCGGCAGCCCGAAAAGCTGCTCGATCGCCGGGTCCGCATGTTCGGCGACGTGGAGGGTATCGTTGTGGGAAAGTTCGGGATACCGCTCGAACACGAACGTCTTGATGCCCTGTCCCTTGTAGGTGGCGACCGGCACGAATTCGCCTCTACGCTCTGCCCCGGTCGCTTCGGCGACCCGGCGGACGACTTCCTCGGGGTCAGTGAGAAGCTCGCTGTGCGACAGCAGCATATGCCCCGCAGCGCGCTTACTGGTACTGCGCCAGTTGCGCAGCTTCGCAGCCCGCATGGCGACCGGATTGGCGAAAGGACGCTGCGTGCGCGGACAAAGCTCTTCTGCGATGGGCATACCGAACTTGGGGTGCGCCTCGTCGATGCCCCAGAAATCCGTATCCCACTGCGTGCGCCACGGCGCGCGGATGAAGTCGGCAAAATCGAGCGATTTCAGTTCGGGATGGGCGTGCCACGGGCGCCGATGCAGGCTGCGCAGCCACTGACCGACCTCGCGCGCGATCACGATGACGAAGACATCGTCCGCAAACTCGCGCGTTTCGGGCACGAGCCAGTGCTTGAACCCGAATTCCTCGGTGAACGTAAGCGTATCGAAATTGGCTTCTATGAGGCGGATGAGCGCATTCGTGCCGCTGCACCTTTGGCCGTAGACCTGGAAGCGGTTAAACTGACTTACGCTCAAAGACTTCTCCATCATTGCCCGCCGCCCAGTATCGGCCCATTCCTTCAATATCCGCATGATATTTGTTAGTTCCGGGCAACAAGCCCATATGCGAAACGTCCATCGCACGGCTGCCATCAGACACCGCCGACCGAGCGAAAACTGCCGAGGACCGAAAATTTGAGCAAACCGATCGTTTTCTTCGCGCACCACCAGGGGCGCGGCCATGCCAACCGGATCATGGCGATCCTCGACCATTTGCCGGAAACCCGCCCGGTCACGATCCTTACCGCAGCGCCGCAGCAGTTCGACGAGCGCTCGCGCGAGGCGGATCTGGTCCAGCTTCCCAACATGATCGGCGCGCCTTCGCGCAGCGGCGCGCTGCACGACCAGCCGACCCCCGAACTGCTCCACTGCGTTCCCCTCGGCGTCGAGGAAATGCGCCGCCACATGGGCATAATCGCAGAGACCTTGCGCGATGCCGACCCGGCGCTGTTCGTGGTCGATGTCTCGGCCGAGATTGCGCTGCTCTCGCGCATCATGAGCGTTCCGGCAGTGACCATCCGCATGCACGGGGACCGCGGCGACCTCGCCCATCTCGCCGGCTACGAGGCCTGCGTCGCCATGCTCGCGCCGTTCGACGAGGCGATCGAGCAGGACAGCTACCCCGACAGCCTGCGTGCACGCACCTTCTACACCGGCGGGCTATGCACGACCAACGCGCCGCTGCTGGAGAAAGCGGAGGCGCGCGAGCGGCTCGGGCTGTCGCAGGACCGGCCGATCACCCTCACCATCGCGGGCGGCGGCGGCTCGGGCACGCCTTATGCGCCGCTGACCGTCGCGGCACGCGCCGAGCCGGATACGCTGTGGCTGGTCGCCGGACCCGTCCACCGGGAAGGGCACGAGACCGACTTCGGCAATCTTACCGAACTCGGCTGGACCGACAAGCTGACCGAATATCTCTGCGCCGCCGACCGCGTCATCGCGTCCGCGGGCGACAACACCGTTCACGAGATAGCCCGCGCGGGAAAGCCGTTCCTGTGCATTCCCGAATGGCGCTATTTCGACGAACAGCAGGCGAAGGCGCGCGAACTGGCGCGGGTCGGCGCGGCGGTCTACCGCGAGACGTGGCCCGCTTCGATCCCGGAATGGCAGCGCGCCCTGGCGGAGACGGACGCGCTCGATACCGCCCGGCTCGCGGCGCTGCACGACGAGGACGCTGCCCGGAAGGCAGCGGAATGGCTCGAAGGCCTAGCCCGCGATCTATGGGCGGTCAGCTGAAGAGAACGTCGTCGCCCTGCCGGGTTTCCGCGATTTCGCTTTCCGTGGGGCGGCGCACGATCGCAAGCTCCGCATCGTTCCGGCGAACGTGCCCGCGCCGCTCGAAATCGTCGAGCCAGTATTCCATGCACCATTTGCCCCAGATGCTCCGGTAGAGCCGGGCATTGCGGACGATGCTGTCGAAATGCTGCAGCGGCGGCTTGTGGACTTGGTGGTGCTGGTGAAAACAGACGGTGCCGCCGATCCAGTACAGATGCGCGCCCGACTGCTTCAGGCGCTGAGCGAAGTCGGTCTCTTCCGCGCCGTAACCGATGAAGCGTTCGTCCATTCCGCCGGCCTTGGTCCAGCTTTCCTTCGCGAGGATGAAAGCGAGACCCCATAATTCGCCGAAGTCCTCGATCCCGGCGAGCGGGCAATCGGCGACGGGCGCCTTGCTGGGATGCCGCTGCCCGACCTGCGCCAGCCGCGCATAGTCCGGCTCGCCCGGACGCTCTGCGGAAAACCATCCGCGCTTGTTGCCGGGCAGGTAGCGCACTTCGGGCAGATAGACTCCGTCAGCGTCGTAGGTGGCCGCTTCGGCGGCGCGGCGCACGAATTCGGGATCGGGAATGCAGTCGACATCGAGAAAGGCGAGCACGTCGCCCTGCGCCGCCTCGGCTGCACGGTTGCGCGCGGCGGCCAGCGGCATCGGGTCCGCGTCTACCTTGACGAGGCGCACGGGAAAGCGGTTACCGTCAGGAACTCGCGGCGGCTCGGCCTGCATGTAGGATATGACCAGCTCGTCGGGCGGGACGACCTGCGCCGAAAGGCCCGCGACCAGATGATCGAGATGCGCCTGCCGTCCGCGAACGATCGTGAGAACCGAGACGGACCGGTAGCTGGTCACCAGCAGCCTGCCGCCTGATAGTGCTTCACCCCTTCGAGGATGCCGGCGGCGTAGGTTCCGCGCGCCATGTAGGCGTGCGACAGCGACGGGTCCTTGGTCAGCCCGTCGCTCGCATTGCCGACGACGATCGGGAAGGGGCAGGAACGCAGCATGGTAAGGTCGTTGCCGCTGTCGCCGGCGACGACCACACGTGACTGCGTCAAGTCCATCCGGTCCGCGACGTGCATGACGGCCGAACCCTTGCCCACTCCTTCGGGCAAGATGTCGAGATAACGGAGGTGGCTTGCTACGACGTCTACCGGAATATCCGCCTGCCGGAACGCGCGGCGCACAGCCTCCGGATCGCTTCCCTCGACGAAGTAGCTGGCCTTGCCGCTATGCTGTTCGAGCAGAGCTTGCGGGCGCAGGTCGAGCTTCTTCGCCAAGGCGCGAACTTCCGCGTCCTGCCAGCCGCTCTCCACGCGCTTGAGCCATGCCGCGTCCTCCACGAACCGGCGGTTCTCGCGGTCGTACCAGTGAATGCGCGTGCCGACGCTGCTGATGATGACGTCGGGCGTCGCCACGCCTTCGGAGGCAAGGATCGACTGCGCGCTGTGGAAGCTGCGGCCGGTCGCGATGCCGAGCGCGATGTGGTTCGCATGCTCCTGCTGCCAGACGAGAAATTCGCGCAAAGCCTCGCGGTCGCCGAGCAGCGTGTTGTCGATGTCGCAGACCAGCAGGCGGTCCCATTCTGGTGCGGGATCGGGTTCGGTCGTCACTTCGCGCACGAGCCGGTGGTACAGCTTGCAATGCGCCTTCCAATCGTAGGCGGACACGGCTTCCACGCCTGCCGCGGCGTAGCGTATCCACTTTCGCCGGTCGGTCACGATCTCTCGGCAGGCACGGGCAATCGCACCCGCATCGCGCGGAGAAACGAGCTCGCCGTTGTGGCACCGCTCGACAATGTCGTTGGGGCCGCCGCTGTCGGTAGCGACGACGGGTAGGCGCGACGCCGCCGCTTCGAGCAGGGTCAGGCCGAAGGGCTCGTTCAGAGCCGGGTTGACGAACACGCCGCCGCTTTCGCGGGCGAGCGCGTAGTAAGCCGGAATGTCGGCAGGAACATGGTTCTTCGGATAGGCGACCTTGCCGTAAAGGTCGTGCCGGTCGATGGCCGCGATCAGCTCTTCCATGACGTCGCGGCATTCGTCCTCGAGCGCCGCGATATTGCTGCGGCAACCGGCGACGATGACGAGGTTGGCGGCTTCCTGCAGCGCCGCGTCGCTCGCATAAGCCTCGACGAGGCCGAGCAGGTTCTTCTTGCGCACCGGCCGCGCAATCGCGAGCAGCATCGGCTTGGCCGGCTCGCGCAGGAATTGCGCCAGGTCGTCGCGCACTTTCTGGGTCGGTTTCGCGCTTTCGAAGCGGGTCAGGTCGCAGCCCGGCGGAAGAACGCGGATACGCCCGCTCTCGATATTCCCGTAATGGGCGTATTGCGCTTCGGCTTCGTCGCGCGAACTGGCGATGACGGCGTCGGCCTGTTCGAGGGCGCGTTCCTCGATGGCGATGCGTTTCTCGAGTTCCGCGTCGGCCTTGCCGTTCACCTCGCGCTTCACCGCGCCGAGCGAGTGACCGGTGAAGATATAGGGGATGCCCCGTTCTTCCTTGGCATGACGGGCAAGGATGCCCGCATCGGCGTAATGGGCGTGGATCAGGTCCGGCGCCCGCTCCAGCCCGTCAAGGTAGTCGAGAAAGGCCGCGCAAAGTTCGTCGTGGCGTTCGCGAAGACGTTCCTTGGGCAGATAGGAAGAATCGCCGTCGTCCAGCCGGATGACGCGAATCTTGCCGCTCTGCTCCGCGCACTGGGCTTCGAACCGCATGCCGAGCGACGCATCCGCGAACCCGCGCGTGACGATGTCCACCCGCTCCACCTTCGGGTCGTTCGCACTTGCGCAAGCCAGTTCGAGCAGAAAGGTGATGTGCCCGCCGGTGTCTGCATTAACTCCGTAAGGCACGTCCGATAAAGTAAGGCAGCCCTGCAGGGCGATATGGCAAACAAACATCGACGGACTCCTGGTGTGAAGCTATCGATGGTTGAGCGCGCCCGTAGTTCCTTAATATCAGGACAACAAATGTTTGCCACGTGCGAATAGCCCATATCGCTCCCGTCATTCACCCGGTTCCTCCCGCGACCTACGGCGGGACGGAGCGCGTCATTGCCGATCTTGCGACCGAGCAGGTTGCCGCGGGGCACGAGGTCGCGGTTTTCGCTCCCGCGGACAGCATGCTGGCCGGGGTGAAGCAGATCGGAACCTACCATTCGCTCACTTGGCACAAAGCTCGGCACGATGACGTGCCGCCCGGCGTGCCGGCCGAACTCGAAGCCTGCCAGCTGCGCGATGTGCTGACCCGCGGCTCCGAGTTCGACGTGCTGCACCTGCACGGCTCGGCCCATGCAAGCGCCGCGGCGGAGCAGCTCGGCATTCCGGCATTCCGCACGATTCACTGGCGGGCCGACGAGCTCGATCACCGCGAGCATTTCCGCGCCTTTCCGGGTGAGCGGGTTATCGCGATTTCGGAAAGCCAGGCCCGCTCGGTTCCCGCCGGAAGCCTAGCCGGGGTAGTGCATCACGGCATCCCGGCGGATCGCTACCGGCAGGGCAGCGGGAGCGGCAGCTATCTCGCCTTTCTAGGCCGGATGACGGACCAGAAGCGGCCCGACCGGGCGATCGAACTGGCCCGCCTGGCCGGCCGCGACCTCCAGCTTGCCGGACCCGTCGATCCGGGCAACCCGGACTATTTCGACCGGGTCGTCGCGCCAAGCCTCGGCGAGCGCATCCGCCACGTCGGCAGCATCGACGATCAGGGGAAGCAGGCGTTTCTCGGCGAAGCGGCGGCGCTCGTCTTCCCGATCGACTGGCCCGAGCCCTTCGGCCTCGTCATGATCGAGGCGATGGCCTGCGGAACTCCTGTCATCGGATGGCGCCAGGGCAGCGTTACCGAAGTCGTCGACGAAGGGGTTACCGGCATCGTGGTGGACAGCGTCGAGGAGGCAGCGGCGCGCGTCGGCGAAGTGATTACCCTAAACCGCAGCACGATCCGCGCCCGCTTCGAGGAGCGCTTCTCCGCCGGCCGCATGGCGGAGCAGACGCTGGCGCTCTACCGGGAGGCTTGCTCGTCCCGGTCCTCGAGGCTTTCGAGCGCAAGATCGCCGTCGCCGTAAAGATAGTCGCCGCGAAACTCGGCCAGCCGTTTCAATTCGGCCTCGTCGAGCACTTCGATCCGGCCTTCGCCGCTGAGTTCGAGAACGCCCCGCTCCTTCAGCGTGCGGAAGCTGCGATTGGCGTGGACCGAGGTGATGCCGCAGGCTTCAGCGTAATCGCGCTGGAGAAGCTGCAAGGGCAGGGTATGGCCGTCGTAGAGGTCGACGAACCGGTAGCGTTCGATGATCTCGCAGATGAGATGTGCAATGCGCCCCTCCGCGTTGAGGCGTCCGAGGCGGAAGATCCACTCGCGGTGCATGGCGGCGTCGAGCAGCGTCGAGAACCATAGCGCCCGTGCCAGATGGCCGGACTTCTCGACCAGTCCGGCAATCGCGGAATGCGGCACTTCGGCCAGCTTCACATCGCCGAGCGCAGTGGTCGAATGGTCGAGACGTTTCATGGGAAACCCGTGCAGATCCACGAAATCGCCGGGAATGTTGAGACCGACCAGCTGCCGCTCGCCGCCCCGGTCGTCGAGATGCCGCAGCACCACCCCTTCGATGATGTAGTAGGAATACTCGACCCGCTGGCCCCGCCGGACCAGCGTTTCGCGCGGCTGGATCGTCACGATGCGCGAAATGCAGTCTTCGAGCCACTGCTTCTCCTGCGTACCGAGTTCGTGACGCAGCCTGCCTTTCAGGAATAGCTTGGTATGCAACAGATCACTCCACCCGGTCTGAACTTGGTCGACGCTTCGAATTAACGCGTGTTAAAACCGCACAAACGACGCTGCGGCAACATCATTTTATCATTCTTCGCCGTTCGTATCGCTCGGCACGGCCAGCGCCGTCGTGCGCGGAAGCGACTGAAACGTCCCCTGTTCGTCTTCCGGCACGGCCTTGCTGGCGAAGATCCGCCACAAGCCGAAGGCCGTCGCCAACAGCGCGGTTCCGCCGATCGCCGCGAACAGGCCGGCAGGTCCGACCAGCAACATGACCGTGGAGGCGAGCAGCGGACCCGCTACCGCGCCGACCGAATAAAGGAGGACGAGGCCGCCGCTCGCGCCGACCCGTTCCTCGGGCCCGACATGGTCGTTGGTATGCGCGACGCAGAGCGGGTAGAGCGCGAAGCTCAGCCCTCCGAACAACGCGGCGAGCGGGAACAGCAGCGCCCGCATATCCGCCATCACGACCAGCGCTCCGCAGACGAGGGTCGCCGCGAACATGGTCGCGACCAGCACGAGGCGGCGGTCGAACCGGTCCGACAGCATGCCGAGCGGCCATTGCAGCAACACGCCTCCGCCGATCGCACAAGAGGTGAAGAATGCGACATCGGCGAGGCTCAGGCCCATACGGCGGACGAACACCGCGCCCAGCGCGTAGAAGGCGCCCAGCATCACGCCCGTGGCCGTAGTCCCCACCACCCCGAGCGGCGAGATTGCGTAGAGGCGCTTGATCGGCAGCGCCTTCAGATCCGCGATCGAGGGCTGCGCCGTCTTCGTCAGGACAACCGGAACCAGCGCGAGCGAGAGCAGGATGGCGGAGAACATGAACGGCAGCGCGGGGGCTTCGCGGCCGACGGTGAGCAGGAACTGCCCGAGCGCCTGGCCTAGGTAGAGCGCGACCATATAGGCGGCGAGCGCGGAACTGCGCGTCTTGCTGTCCGTCCGGTCGCCGAGCCAGCTTTCGAGGCACACGAAAATGCCGGCCATCGCGAACCCGTCGAGGAAGCGCAGGACCGTCCAGAAGCCGACGTCCTGCCACAGCGCATAGGAGAGGCTGCTGGCGGAAAAGACCGACACGAAGGCGGCGATCGAGCGAATATGGCCGACCTCGGACACCACCTTCCCGGCCCGCAGCGCGCCCAGCGTCAGTCCGGCAAAATAGGCGGTTCCGACGAGACCGATCAGCGGCGCTGCCGTGCCCGCCGTCTCCAGCCGCACCGCGATCAGGGTCGACAGGAAGCCGCTGCCAGCCATGATCATGAAGATGGCGAGCAGGATGGTGCGGATGTTGCCGATTGCGCCGATCATGGCGCGCCCATACCGCGGCACCGCCCGTTTCGCCACATTTACCCTACGGCAGCGCGTGGACAATCGTGCGGCGCGGCGCGTATGCCGCCCGGATGACCGATACGATTGCATTCGAGGATTTCCTCAAGGTGGACATTCGCTGCGGGACCATCATCGACGCGCAGCCCTTTCCCGAAGCCCGCCGACCGGCGATCAAGCTATGGGTCGATTTCGGCGAAGAGATCGGCGTCAGGAAAAGCAGCGCGCAGATCACCGATCTCTATACGCCGGAAGGATTGACGGGGCGGAAAGTCATGGCGGTGGTCAACTTCCCGCCGCGCCAGATCGGCCCCTTCATGTCCGAAGTGCTGGTACTGGGCTTTCCCGACGCGCAGGACCGGATCGTGCTGGCGTCGCCGGGCGAGGTGCCGAACGGGTCGCGTCTCGCCTAGCGGCCCGAGCGCGGCTTCATGGTCGCCGCGCTAGCGCCGCTCAACGTCCGCTTCGGCCAGCGCTTCCTCGCAGCCCGCTGCCGTGGTCGGGACGCCGTGCTTCTTGCGCAGCAGGTCGAACCAGACGGCCTTGACGATGGAGACGCCCATCAACGCCACGACGAAGGAGAACGGCAGTGCGCCGATGATCATCGTGATCCGGATCGCCTCGATCCCGCCGAGGATCAGCATGCTGCCCACGACGAATGCGAGCGCTGCGCCCCAGAACACGATGTGATACTGGCGCTGCCCCTCGGTCTCGCCCGCGCCGTTGATCGTGTTCACGATCAGGATCGCGCTGTCGGCGGAGGTCACGAGATAGGTCATCAATAGGACGACGATCAGCCCCGATACGGCCAGCGCGAAGCCTGGGTCGAGCAGGACCGCCAAGGTGGCGTAGAGCTGGTCCGAAATCCCGGCGCTCACGATGCTGCCGCCCGCCGCGCCGTTCAGTTCCAGCGCGATCGCCGTTCCTCCGGCGAGCGTCATCCAGATGAAGCATACGAGCGATGGGACGAGCACGACGCCGATGATGTATTCGCGGATGCTCCGCCCGCGGGAGATGCGCGCGATGAACATGCCGACGAAGGGCGAGAAGGCGATCCACCACGCCCAGTAGAAGACCGACCAGTCGAGCTGCCACTGGACGAGTTCCGCGCCGACCGGCCCCTCTTCGGAGAACAGGGTCAGAGAATTGGGTACGAGCGTGCTGATGTAATCGACGAGCCCCTGACCGAGCAGTTGCAGCCCGAACAGCCCGAAACCGGCAAAGGCGAACAGCGTGAGGAGCATGACGGAAAGGCCGAGATTGAGGTTCGAGAGCCACTTGATGCCCTTGCCGACGCCCGACAATGCGCTCAGCGTCGATGCGCCGACCAGCAGTACGAGCGCCGTGATCACCGCGATGATCGACGAGGAACCGTCGGCGTCGAGCAGCCAGTCGCCGAGGCCCAGCCGCGCCAGTCCGGCGACGAACTGCTCGACCCCCAGTCCCATGGTCACCGCGACACCGAGGATCGTCGCAACGACCGCGACGACATCGACGACGTGCCCCGCGAGCCCCGACATCGCCTTGCCGAACAGCGGCGCCAGCGCGGAGCGGATGGTGAGCGGCAGCCCGCGGCGGTAGGCGACGTAGCCGATCGCGAGGCCGACCAGCGCGTAGGTGCACCATGCGGCGAAACCCCAGTGCAGGAAGGTGTAGACATAGGCAGAGCGGACCGCCTCCGCACTGCGCGGCTCGACCAGTCCGCGGATGATTTCCGGATTGTTGTTGAAATGCGCGAGCGGCTCCCCGGTCGAATAGGTCAGCATCCCGATGCCGATCCCCGCGCCGAACAGCATGGCGAACCACGACAAGCTCCCGAACTCGGGCTTCTCGTCCGGGTTGCCGATCCTGAGCCGCCCAGTCTGCGGAACGACCGCGAGCACCGCACCAATCGTCATCAGCGCCGCGACCAGATAGACGTACCAGCCCGCGAAAGTCGCGATAATGGTCGAATTTGCGGCGGTCAGCGTCTCGCTGGCGCTTACCGGGAAGAAGATCGCCCACATGATGATCAGCGACACGATGATCTTCGCCGGGATCGTTACCGCGCGGCTGAAACCGTCGTAGAACCCCCGGTCGTGCGTGTTGATCGGAAGATCGACCAGCGGCGGTGCTATGAGACGGTTCTCGGGATCTGTCATGACAGGCGCGCTTTCGGTTTGCTCGGAAGCCCAAAAGTCGGCGAAGTCCGACCGGGAAAGGCTCTACATACGCATTAGCGCCGAGCAATCAAATCGCGCCGCCCGGCAGCGAGCGGCGAGAACCACTAGCAGCCAGTGTCAGGAAGCGCGTGCGAGCGCCTCCATCACGCCGACCAGAGCCGCGCCGCGCTCGGCATCGCGACCGGTAAGCCCGGCCACCATGCGCTTCGCTGCCGCAACCTCGCTCGCGGTCGGACCGCCGGGGCGCCCAAGCGCCGCACGCATGGCCGCAATGTCGCTCGCATTTGCCGCACCGCCCCGCTCAAGCTGGTCGAGATAGGCGAGGCCAACGACCGGCTGCGCAGGCCACGTCACCGGCAGCTGGCGCTGCGGGTTGAACGCTTCGCCGGTAGTCGCCAGCGAGGCTGCCGCAATCTCGTTCTCGGTCAGATACTCACTCGGCTCGAGGCTCAATACGTCGAGCCCGCGCGCGATTTCCGTGCCGTAGATCTTGCCGTCGTAGAAATAGGCCGACCAGTATCCGCCGAGCACCAACTGGTCCTCATCGATCGGCCCGCGGTCGAAATAGGCGATCTCTCGCGGGTTCTGGCTGTCGGTGAAGTCGAAGATCGACAGCCCGCCCTGATACCATGCCTGCACCATGATATCGCGGCCCGGTACGGGAACGATCGAGCCGTTGTGCGCGACGCAATTCTCCTTGTCGCCCTGCGGTGCAGGCAGCTTGTAGGTACCGCGCCGTTCAAGCTGGCCGCCCTCGATGTCGTAGATCGCGTCCGCACCCCAGGACATATCGTCATAGGCCCGGCAGCGCGCCCGCGCGCCCCCGCCCCATTCGTCGGTGAATAGCACCTTGGTGCCCTCGTTGTTGAAGGTCGCGGAATGCCAGTAGGCAAAACCGTCGTCGGTCACCGCATCGATCCGCTTGGGTTCGAGCGGCTCGGTAATGTCGAAGATGATCCCGTTGCCCGAACAGGCGCCCGCCGCGAGATTGGCGGTCGGGAAAACGGTGATGTCGTGGCACTGGTCGGTGCGGCGGCTGTCCTGCGTGCCCGCGCCGTGGTCGCCTCCGCGCCACAGGCCGGCGAGGTTGCCGCTTTCAGGATCGGCGAACACCGCCGGGCTCGACACGATGCGCGCGGCGGACGGATTGTCGACCGGAATCTCGATCACGTCGATGCGGAACAACGCGGTCCGCGAATCGCCCGGCACGTCGCCGACGCAGCCGGCCAGCTCCTCTTCGTCGCGCACGCTCGACGTGCCCGAGTTGTAGACCACGATGCGGCCGTTGTTGTTTTCGGGCAGCGTCACGACCGAATGCGTGTGCGAACCGCGGCAGGTCTGCACCTGACCGACCTGCATGGGACGGGTCACGTCCGAAATGTCGAAGATGCGCAGGCCGCGGAAGCGGTCTTCGCTGACGTCTTCCTCGATGCCCTGGATGCCGCAATCGACCCGGCCGCTCGTCTGTTCGACCGACATGATGAGGAGGTTGCCGACGACCGAGACGTCGCCCTGTCCGCCGGGGCAGACGACCGAAGACACGAGCTGCGGCTCGCCGCCTTCGGCCAGCCGGTAGATGTTGAAGCCGTGATAGTTGCCGGCCACCAGCATATCGCCGGAGAATGCCATGTCGGTATTGGCGAAGCTCAGGAACGAGCCGCGCTGACCGAAGTCGGGGCTACCCGCTTCGCGCTCTTCCCGTTCGGCTTCTGCGCTGTCCTCTTCCTCTTCATCGTCGCCGGATTCGATCAGCGGCTGCAGGCCTGCCGGATTGGCCGGATCGAAGAAACCGGCGGGCTTGGGCAGCGCGTGCTCCAGCGTCATGTTCCAGGCAGCCTGTCCGGCATCGCGGAAACCGGCGGCAAGGCTGGCCCGCTTGTCGGAGGAAAGCGTCGAAAGCCGCGCGTTCATCTTGTCGACTTCGGACACCTGATCGGCGCGCACCCCGTTCACGAACTCGAGCAGCACCGGATCGTAAGCCGAACCAGACTGTTCGAGCAGCCAGTCGACCATGTCGATCGCGCCGCGGTGATGCGCGATCATGAGTGTAAGGAACTTGCGCTCGAACGCTGTGCCCTGAAGGTTGGACAGTTCTTCGATATCGGCAGGCGTGGCCATTCCGGTCATGACGAGGCCGTCCGCCATGTGCATCGTGCCGCCGGCATGATGCGCCGCGTGCATGTCGGCTTCAAGCGGCTGGCCCCGGCTGCGCAGCCAGTCGCGCATGAATTCGATCTCGTCCATCTGCCCGGCCTCGATCCGCTCGGCCACGTCGGTCAGCACCGGGTTGTTGCTGCGGCCGTCGACGAGGTTGGAAAGCGTCAGCGCCTGCGCGTGATGCGGGATCATGTATTGCAGGAACTTCACGTCGGCGGGCGAATAGCGGCTTTCGGCAAGCTTCACCGCTTCGTCGCTGCTGATGGTGCGCGGCGCAGCGCCCGGCGCACCCGGCTGCACGATCGGCGCGTCCTGCGCGCTGGCAGCGGTAGCGAGCGCAGCAAGGGACGAACCGGCGAGAGCGAGGGCGAGGCGGCGAAATGTCATTGAGGGCGACTCCGGATTTCTGAAGGGCCGAACCTTGAACAGGCGCGGCGGTCTTTCGACTTGCTAATCAATGCGGACGCACATGGAAAGCGCCGTGTGCGAAGGCGGCCCGCCTTGCACGCTTGGTTGCAGCGCCCTAAGCGCAGCGTCCGATTACGGAGTTACGAATGACCAAGCCGACCGAACGCGACCTGAACGACCGACGCTTCTACAAGGCGGAGCAGGAAGCGAAATTCTCCGACGCGTTGCCGCACGAAACCCCGCAGACGCGGCATCCGGCATACAAACTGGCGTTCCAGGACGCCGATTTCCTGCTGCGCGACGAACTGCGGCCGGTGCGTTTCCAGCTGGAACTGCTGAAACCCGAAATGCTGCTCGAAGAAGCGGGCGTCGGCTCGACCTTCGTGATGTACGGCTCCGCCCGCATCCCGCCGCCCGAAGCCGCCGAAGCGGCACTCGAAGGCGCGAAGGATCTGCCCGACGAAGAGCGGCGCGTGGTCGAGAACCTCGTCAAGAAGTCGAAATACTACCAGGAAGCGCTCAATCTCGCCAAGCTGGTGAGCGAGAAATCGATCATCGAGGGCGGCAAGCGGCAGTTCGTGGTAACCTCCGGCGGCGGGCCGTCGATCATGGAAGCGGCCAACCGCGGCGCGTCCGAGGCGGGCGCGGAAAGCATCGGCCTCAACATCGTGTTGCCGCACGAACAGGCACCCAATCCCTATGTGACGCCCTACCTGTCGTTGAACTTCCATTATTTCGCGCTTCGCAAGATGCACTTCCTGCTGCGTGCGAAGGCGGTCGCGGTGTTTCCCGGCGGTTTCGGCACGTTCGACGAGTTCTTCGAGCTTCTGACCCTGATCCAGACCGGCAAGATGAAACCGATGCCGATCATGCTGTTCGGCAAGGAGTTCTGGAGCCGGGTGATCGATTTCGAAGCGCTCGCGGAGGAAGGCACGATCAACCGCGCCGATCTCGAACTGTTCGAATGGTGCGAGACTGCGGACGAGGCCTGGGCGCACGTCGCGAATTTCTACGACCTGAAACGCTAGGGCTCAGTCGAGGCTGCGCACCGCCTGATGGCCGAGCGGGCCTCCGCCCGCGCCGAAGCCGGGGGCGGCAAGGATCGCCTGCCGCACGAATTTGCGGGACAGGCGCACGGCGTTTTCCAGCGGCTGACCGTGCCCCAGAAGCGTCGCGATGGCGCTCGACAGGGTGCAGCCCGTTCCGTGGGTATGAGGCGTGTCGATGCGATAGTCGTCGAACGACGCCATGCGGCCGTGCGGATCGATCAGCAGATCGCGCAGCCGGGTGCCCTCACCGTGTCCGCCCTTAGCCAACACCGCGACATCGTGCCGGTCCGACAGCGCGTGCGCAGCCTCGGTGACCTGTTCAGGCGTGTCGCACTGCATTTCCGTCAATTCGGCAAGCTCGGGCAGGTTCGGCGTGACCAAAGTCGCGAGGTCCATTAGTTCGCGAAAGGCGGCGATCGTTTCCCCGTCAGCCAGCACCGCGCCGCTTGTCGCGACCATGACCGGATCGAAGACGACGGGCGTTCCGGGTTCGACAGTAAGAAGAACGTCCCACAGAGCGCGAGCCGTTTCAGGTCGACCGATCATTCCAATTTTTATGGCGTCGATACCGATGTCATTATCGCACGAGAAGAATTGCTGCTCCACAAACTCCGCGGGGACGGGATGTATCGCTTGCACCCCGCAGGTATTCTGCGCCGTAAGGCTCGTGACGACGCTCATTCCGTAGCCGCCGAGCATGGCGATCGTCTTGAGGTCCGCCTGAATCCCCGCCCCGCCGGAGGAATCGGACCCGGCGATCGTCAGGATGCGCGGCGGTTTGCGCTCGGACATTGTTACGCGGCTTTTCTTACCGCGTCGCAGATGCGGTCGACGACCGCCTCAACCTGTGCCTTGTCATCGCCTTCCGCCATCACGCGGATGACCGGTTCGGTCCCCGATGGGCGGATTACGAGCCGTCCTTTACCCTCAAGCTCTCGCTCGGCATCACTGATGGCCTGTTTGACATCATTGTGGTCGAGCGGCTTGCCGCCCTCGTATCGCACGTTCTTTAGTAGCTGCGGGACCGGATCGAACAGGTGCAGCATCTCGCTCGCCTTTTTGCCCGACTGCACCAGCGCTGCAAGCACCTGTAGCGCAGCAACCGTGCCGTCGCCGGTGGTCGCAGAATCGAGCAGGATCATGTGGCCCGACTGCTCGCCGCCGACGTTAAAGCCGCCCTCCTTCATCATTTCGAGCACGTAGCGGTCGCCAACCTTGGACCGGTGCAGCGCGAGCCCCTGACCTTGCAAATAGCGCTCCAGCCCGAGGTTCGACATGACGGTCGCGACGATCCCGCCGCCTCGCAGATCGCCGCTCTCAGCCATGCGCGTGGCGATCAGCGCCATGATCTGGTCGCCGTCGACGACCACGCCCTTCTCGTCGACCACGATCAGCCGGTCGGCATCTCCGTCGAGCGCGATGCCGATGTCGGCGCCCTCTTCGACCACTCGCGCTTTCACCGCTTCCAGCGAGGTGGACCCGACCTTGTCGTTGATGTTGCGCCCGTTGGGCTCGACCCCGAGCGTGACGACTTTCGCGCCGAGTTCCCAGATCGCCGACGGGGTCACTTCGTAAGCCGCGCCGTTCGCGCAGTCGACGACCACCTTCAGCCCGTCGAAGCGGACCTCCTGCGGCAGGCTCATCTTGACCGCGTGGATATAGCGTCCGCGCGCATCCTCGATCCGGCGCGCACGCCCGATGTCGGGAGCCGCGGCAAGCGTCGGCTCATTCGCCATCTCGCGCTCGATCGCAAGTTCGTCATCGTCGGACAGCTTGAACCCGTCGGGGCCGAACAGCTTGATGCCGTTATCCTCGAAAGGATTGTGACTGGCGGAGATCATCACGCCGAGGTCGGCGCGCATCTCGCGCGTCAGTAACGCAATGGCCGGCGTCGGCAGCGGTCCGGTCATGATCACGTCCATCCCGACGCTGGTGAAGCCGGCGACGAGCGCGCTTTCCATCATATAGCCCGAAAGCCGCGTATCCTTGCCGATGACCACGCGGTGCCGGTGATCGCCGCGCAGGAAGTGCTTGCCGGCCGCCTGGCCGACGCGCATGGCCGTCGCCGCGGTCATCACCCCGTCGTTGGTGCGCCCGCGAATACCGTCGGTGCCGAAAAATTGTCGCGCCATTGCTGTCTTCCGTATTTCTGGGTTCGGCCCTCGGGCCGGGAATTGCCACGCGCCTTAGCCGCGTTACAGAGGGAATGAAAAGGGGCAGCGATGGTCGACAACTCTAAACATCCGGCAAATAAGTCCGGCAACACAGACGCTTCGCCGCGTCTCGTGACGATCCGCCTGCCCGTCTGGTGGACCATGGGCGGCCTGATCGCCGGCCTTCTCGTCGGGATGATAACGGCAGAGACCGATCTTGGCGCCATGCTGGCCACCATTACGGAGCCGGTCGGGACGCTGTGGCTGCGCGCGCTCCAGATGACGATCATCCCCTTAGTCGCGGCGCTGCTGGTCATGGGCATCTCGCAGCTCGCCAAGGCGGCCAGCGCGGGCAGCACGGCTCGGCGCATGCTGCTACTCGTATTCGTCATCCTCGTTCTCGGCGGGATCGCCAGCGTCGTCCTCATGCCCCTGCTGCTGGAGGTTTTCCCGATACCCGCGTCGGCGGGAGCTTTCCTGTCGGACAGCGCGGGCGAGGCGCAGCCGGTGCCCGAGATCGCCGAGTTCCTGAAGTCGCTGATCGCCCCGAACCTGTTTGCCGCGGCAAGCGAGACGGCGATGCTGCCGCTGACCATCTTCTTCGCGCTTCTTGCGCTGGCGCTGCAGCGTATTCCGGAAAGCCAGCGCGCGACGCTGCTCGCCTTCTTCCATGCGCTCGCCAACGCGATGCTGGTCATCATCGGCTGGGTGCTGTGGCTGGCACCGGCAGGTGTGTTCGCGCTGGCGGTAGGCGTCGCAGCCCGCGCAGGTGGCGGCGCGTTCCTAGCGCTCGGCCACTACATCGCTGTCGTATCGGCAATGGGCGCGGTCATCCTGCTCGCTGCCTATGTCATCGGCATCGGCCTCGCGCGTATCGGGCCGGGCCGGTTCTTTACCGCACTCCTGCCCGCCCAGGCCGTTGCCATCTCGACGCAGAGCTCGCTCGCCAGCCTGCCCGCAATGCTCGACAGCGCCAAGCGCCTCGACATCCGCGAGGAGGTCGCCGAATTCGTCCTGCCGCTGGCCGTCGCCATCTTCCGCGCGACTAGCCCGGCGATGAACCTCGCCGTGGCGGTCTACGTCGCCTATCTCGCCGGTGTAGAGCTTACTCCGACCGCCCTGATCGCGGCGGTTGCGGTGGCTTTCGTCATATCGATCGGTTCGGTCAGCCTGCCCGGCTCGATCAGTTTCGTCATCTCGATCGGTCCGATTGCGCTCGCGATGGGTGTCCCGATCGAGCCGCTCGCTATCCTCGTCGCGGTGGAGATGCTGCCCGACATTATGCGCACGCTGGCTAACGTCACCATGAACGTGGCAGTCGCTTGCGCGGTCGACCGTTCGGCTGGGGCAAGAGACTGACCTTCCGGTACAGAATCTTTGCAACCCTTCGCTTCACGGCGCGTTATTAACCATGAACCCCACATAAACGAATAGCAGGAGACTAGCTTTGGCTTTCAAGCTCATGGAATTGCCCTATGGCGAAACCGCTCTCGACCCGGCCGTATCGGCGGAAACCCTTTCCTACCATCACGGCAAGCACCATCAGGCCTATATCGACAAGACCAACAAGGCGATCGACGGCACGGACCACGCCGACAAGTCGCTCGAGGAAGTGATCGCGGCGGCCCGCGGCTCGGACCAGGGCCTGTTCAACAATTCCGCGCAAAGCTGGAACCACGGTTTCTACTGGCATTCGATGGCGGAAGATAAGGGCCATCCTTCCGAAGAACTGAAATCCATGATCGAACGCGACTTCGGCTCCATGGACGACCTCAACGACAAGCTGGCCGAACGCGGCGCAGGCCACTTCGCCAGCGGCTGGGTGTGGCTTGCGGAAAAGGACGGCAAGCTGTCCATCGAGGAAACACACGACGGCGACACGCTGGCGGATAGCGACTTCAACCCGCTGCTCACCATCGACCTGTGGGAGCACGCCTATTATCTCGATCACCAGAACAAGCGCCCGGAATATCTAAAAGCCGTGATCAGCGAAAAGCTGAACTGGAGCTTCGCGTCCGAAAATCTCGCTCGCGGCGAAACATGGTCGTACCCCGGCTGATCTTCACGGTTAGCTAGAACATCAAACCCGTCGATGCCCACGCGGTGTCGGCGGGTTTTCTTTGCCCAGAACTCAGGCGGCTTGCCCGGTCGTCTGCTCGGCTTCGATCTGCATCGCCCGCGCGGTTGCGGGAAAGAGCGACTCGCCGAACACAAAGCCGATCAGGTTGGGGCGCCCGACGTGGTCGAAGAACGCGGTCAGTGTCAGCAGGATCGGCACGGAAAGGAGCGCGCCGACGAAACCCCAGATCCAGCTGAAATAGCTGAGAGCGATCAGGATCATAACCGGGCTCATCGTGAAACGCGCACCGAGGATGGACGGCGTGACGACGTTCGCTTCGATCGTATGCAGGCCGAGATAGGCCGCGGCCGGTAGCAGGCCGAGCAGGATCGTCTCCGACGTACCGATGCCGAAGAAGCTCAGGATCAGGACCATGGCGAGCGGTCCGATATAGGGCAGGAAGTTGAGCAGCATCGCGAGGCCGCCCCACATGATCGGCGCATCCACTCCGAGCAGCCAAGCGCCCAGCGTCACCACCACGCCGACACCTGCGTTGATGCAGGTCACGGTGAAGATGTAGGCCGCTACCCTGTCCTGCACTTCGCGCATAACCCGCGCAGCCTTGACGCTCGAGCCGAGTGACGAGCGATCGAACAGCAGCCGCTGCCGCAGCCGCGTGCGCGCCTCGATCATGAAGAACGTCATCAGGAAAGCGAGCAGCGTTTCGATGAGCACGCTCGGCGTGGCGAAAGCGAGCTCCTCTAGCAGGGTCGGACCTTCGACAACGACCCCTTCCGACGTCGTGCCCATCACCTCGCCGAGCTTTTCGTTGAGTTGCGCGATCCAGAAGAACTGCTCGCGCAGTTCGTAGAACCTGAGGCTTACCGTGTCGATCAGCGCCGGCAGGCGTTCGACCAGCGCGATCGCCGGCTGCAAGATCAGGGTGAGCGCGAGAATGAGGATAGCGAAAAACGCCAGCAGCGCGAACAGCGACGCAAACACGTTCGGCACGCCGAACTCGGCCAACCGGTCGGCGAGCGGTGACAGGATGATGGTGAGAACGATTGCCGAAACGAGCGGCAGGAAGACGACCGATCCGATCGAAAGCACGAAGGGAAGCGCGAAGAACAGCCCCAGCCCCAACAACACGACAAGCGCCGACATCAGGCGCAGTTCCTGCGAAGCGGTGGTCGCTGCCGGCTCCTCCAATGCGGGCGAGGCTGCCTCCACGGCCTGCGGCGGGCCTGCGTCCATGTCGGTCATTTCCGCTGAGGTAGCGGCGAACCGCCGTGGCCGGGTGTCACTTGTCGCCCGTCAGGAACGCGCCGCAATGCCGTTACCCGCGGCGACATCATCCAGCTCTTCGAGGATCGCGCGATGCGCTGCCTCGTCATCGATATGGCGTTTCGGGATATCCCCGTCCGTCAGCATCGAGGTGAGCGCTGCGCGTGCACGCCCGACCCGGCTCTTGATCGTACCGATCGCGCAGCCGCAGATTTCCGCCGCCTCTTCATAGGAGAAGCCGCCAGCCCCGACCAGCAGCAGTGCCTCGCGCCGCTCCGGCGGCAGCGTAAGCAGGGCGCGGTGCATGTCCGACAGGTGGATCGGCTCTTCCTGTCCGGCGGGCGCCGTCAGGATGCGCTCAGCGACACCTTCGTCGTATTCGCCGCGAAAGCGGTTGCGGCGCATGTCGGTAAGATAGGCATTGCGCAGAATCACGAAGGTCCATGCACGCATGGACGTGCCGGGCTCGAAACGCTGCTGCGCGGCCCACGCCTTCAGCATCGTTTCCTGAACGAGATCGTCGGCCATATCCGCGCGTCCGCACAGACCGCGCGCGAAGGCGCGCAGGTGCGGGACGACCTGCGTCAATTCCTGCTTGAAGTCGGCTTGCTCCGCAGCCGTGCGCTTATTCGACCCCATCAATCGCCTTTGTTGTCCAGTTTCGACAGCAGATCCTTGAAGCTGTCAGGCAATTCCTCGTCTACCACAGAATCATACAACTGTCGCAGTCCGTTTGCCCATTCGGCGTCCGTGACATCCTTTTTTTTGGTGGCGCTGATTTCGGCGCTGCCCGTGCCACCTTTGTCTTTGTTACCCGCCATCATGGAATATCACAAATGTCCTGTCATAACCCTACTACAAAAGCCGAACGAACCAGCCGATCGCCGTGGCATCGAAGCGTTCGAAAACGCGCCGAAAACCTGCCGTAACCCCGATCAAATTGGGGAACGATGCGGTTTCTCTATGGTTCCCTGCCTATACGCGATTGTCATTTGACAATTTTGACCATCATGTCGAGTTAATTCAAGGAATGGCGTGCGCAGTGCAGCAGGTTCCCTATTGCCATCAGTGATGCGGAGCGCCCATGGCCGGGCGTAATTCCGATCCGGCATCATCGCGGCGATTGCTGTTGCGCTTTCCTCGGGCGCTACCGGTCGCGATCTTCGTGCTCATCACGGCTATCACGGCCTTCAGCGTCTTCGCAATCGAACGGGGCGAGCGCAGCGGCGAGCGGGCGGAAATGGCCCGCCTCGCAGAGTCGGCCGGCGCCTCGCTCGAACTGAACGCCGCTACCAACGCGTCCTATTTGCGCGCGGCCGCCGCTCTAATCGGTGCGCTCGACGAAGTCAGCAACGCCAGTTTCGGCGAGATCATTCGTGAACTGCGCCTGGAGCGCAGCTACAGCGGCGCCGAGGGTATCGGCTGGGCGCCATATCTCGAAACCGGCTCTCCCGGCGCGGCGACCGCAGCGCAGCAGCGTTTTCAGGAGGAGACCGGCCGCCCGATCTATCCGTCGCTACTCGACCGGCAGAGCGAGCACAGCGCACCGGTCATGTTCCTCGTACCCGACAATGCGCGCAACGATGTCGCGATCGGGTTCGACATGTATTCCAACGAACGGCGCCGGGAAGCGATGGACCGCGCGGCTGCCGAAAACGCGCCGGTTTTCAGCGGTCCGGTGCAATTGGTGCAGGACAATCCCGAGCCGCGGCCGGGCTTCCTTGCATATATGCCGGTCTTCGCCGGCGACGACGGACAGGGCCAACTACGCGGATTTCTCTACAGCCCGTTCAATGCGCAGACCTTCCTGAGTTCGGCTGTTCCGGACGACGATCCGGTAAGAGGGGGAATGGGCGTCTATCTTTTTGACGGTGCTCCGTCGGACCAGGCCCTGCTCGCGGCGCTTCCTTCCAGCGAGAGGACGGGACGCTATTTCACCAAGCCGCTTACGATCGGCAACCAGCGGATGACGCTGGTCGTCGAATCCGCGCGCTCGGAAGCGCTATCCAAGCTGTCGATGCTGACCCTTCTGTTCGGACTGCTCGTCGCCAGCCTCCTGATGCTGGTGGTGCGCTTGCTGACGAAGCAGGCGCGCGAGGACGAAAAGTCTCTCGCCTGGTTGCAAGAGCAGAATTCGATCCGCAATTCGCTGACCCGCGAACTCAACCACCGGGTCAAGAACACGCTCGCGAACGTTCTTTCCATCATGGCCCTTACGCGTAAGCGCGCATCCAGCCTCGACGAGTTTGCCAACGCCCTCGACGGCCGTATCCGCGCACTGTCGGCAACCCACGACCTGCTGACGCAATCGGACTGGAACACCACGCCGATCGAAGCCGTCGTCGACGCTGAACTTGCCCCCTACGCGCAGAGTACCGACAGCATCGTTCGCCGCTCCGGCCCAGACGTCGAGCTTGCGCCCAACGATGCCCTGTCGCTGGGAATGGCGCTTCACGAACTCGCTACCAATGCGGCGAAATACGGAGCGCTGAGCCGCCCGGGCGGAACGGTGGCGATCGACTGGAGCCTGACGGATACCGGACTGGCGCGGCTTCACTGGGAAGAATCCGGCGGTCCGGCGGTCGAGCAGATGCGCGGACGCGGTTTCGGCACCGATCTCATCGAGAAGATCGTGGCGCACGAACTGCGTCATCCGGTCGAGCTGTCGTTCGCCAGAACGGGCGTCACGTGCACGCTGCACGTGCCGGTTCGTCAGCCGAGCGAGTTCAGGATGCGAGCGGGAAAGAACAAATAAAAAATCGCCCGCGCACGAGGCGCGAGCGATCCTTTTCGGCTAGAGCCGGAACGTTCAGTTCTTGTCTTTGGCTCCGAAGAACAGCGCCTGGCTGATCGCTGCGCGCACCGTCTGTTCCTGAAATGGCTTGGTCACGAGATAGGTCGGCTCCGGACGGTCGCCGGTCAGCAGCCGTTCCGGGTAGGCCGTGATGAAAATCACCGGCACGCTGCCTATGGCGAGAATATCGTCCACCGCATCGAGACCGGAGGAACCGTCGGCCAACTGAATATCGGCCAGCACGAGGCCCGGCGTCTTTTCCGCCACGACTTCCTGTGCCTGCGTACGGGTCGCGGCCGTGCCGCAAATATCGTGACCTAGTGACTTCACCAGATCTTCGAGCTGCATGGAGATCAGCGGCTCGTCCTCGATGATGAGCACGCTGGTATTGGCTTCGCGGTCAATTTCGCCGACTGCGTCCTGCACCAGTTCGTTCACCCGGTCAGGTGAAAGTTCCATGATCTGCGCCGCATCCTCGACCGAGAAATCTTCCAGGGTCGTGAGCAGCAGCGCCTGCCGGTTGAGCGGCGTGATCGCCTTCAGGCCGGTTTCCGCACCACCCTCGTCACCGATCTCGCTGTCGCGCCCGTCGGACACTTCCATATAGGCCGAAGACCAGACCTTGTTGAAGGCCGTATAAAGCGGTACGCGGCCACCTTCGAGCGAGGACTTTACCTCGTCGTCGGCCAGCGCGGCTTCCAGGGTAGCACGAACGAAGGCATCTCCAGTGGCTTGCGATCCAGTAAGAGCGCGGGCGTAACGCCGCAGGTAAGGCAGATTTTTCGCGATTTGATCGCCAAGCGACATAGTTAACTCCCGATAAGTAGGCGCTGCCGAAACGCGTGGCCGCGTGGGCGGTTCCAGTCAATGCCCGCGTGGCGAGCGAGGACGAAGAAATAACCGCGCGCAACTTTGCGCTCGCAACAAGCAGCTTATGGCATTTGACTTTCTCATCCGATAAAGCAATGAATTTCCGGGCGGATATGGGGGGGCATCTTGGAAACTTTAAGCAGCGTCACACCCTGCGCGCAGTGCCCCTTGCAGTATTGCGACGGGTTGCGGCCGCTCGCGGAAATGCAGCTTGCCTACATGCAGGAATACAAGTCCGGCGAGGTGTTCGTAGGGCGCGGCCAGCATCTGCTGAAACAGAACACGACGACCGACCATCTCTATACCGTGCTCGGCGGCGTCATGCTTCGCTACCGGACGCTCGATGACGGGCGGCGGCAGATCGTCAACTTCCTGTTTCCCGGCGACCTCATCGGCCTGCAAAGCGCCTTCGACGACGAAGTGTGCCATTCCGTCGAAGCGCTGGTCGACAGCCGCCTGTGCCGGTTCGAGAAGCAGGACTTCCACGATCTGATCGTCAAGCATCCGAGCCTGGGCTTCGACATCACGTGGCTCGCCGCAAAGGAGGAAACGGCGCTCGAAAGCCATCTCGTGTCGCTCGGCCAGCGTTCGGCGAAAGAGCGCGTGACTTACCTTGCCGTCTGGCTGCTGAACCGGGCATCGGCGACCGGAATGCTCGAAGACGACAACCGCCTTACGCTGCCGATCAAGCAGGCGCAGATAGCCGATATGCTTGGACTGTCCCTCGTCCATACGAACAGGACGCTGAAGGCTTTGAGCCGCGAAGGGCTGGTCGATTGGAAGCCGGGCCGCATTCGCATCGCGGACATAGACAAGGCCGCGAAGTATGCGGAAGTGCCGCGTTACTCAAAGAACGATCGACCATTTATTTAGCTGCTAATCCATAGGCTTAGGGGAGTCGAAAAATTTCTGGACGCTTCGGGGAACCACTTTTTATCCGGCGCATTTTCCTATTGTCACCGCCGAGACCCCCCCTCCCGTCCAAGCGGCTGTGACACGATCCCGAAAGGCCTCCACTTACGAAAGTGGAGGCCTTTTTTCTTGCATGAACCGATGTGTTGCTACACGCGCAGACAAGGGCGATCGGTTCTGATCGGGCAGAAGTCCGGAAGTGTTGGAACCCTAGCTAATGGCGTTCTTGAGCCGGTTCAGCAGGCCTTCCTTGCGCGGCCTGCGCATGAGGTCGAGCAGCTCCTTCGCCTCGAACGGCTTGCGCATAACCGGACCCATCTCGGCGATGCCGGCAGGAATGTCTTCCGGCGCTCCGGTCGAAAAGATGATCTGCGGCGCGTTAGGCTTGAGCGACTGAACCAGTTCGGCGATCGCCCAGCCGTCGTCACTATCGGCAAGATGGACGTCCAGGATCACGACGTCGGGCTTCTCGGTGCGGAGCAATGCCATCGCCTGATGCGTCGTGGCGCAGCTTTCCACCGTCGGAATGCCCGCATCGCGGAAGCAGTCCTCCATCGCCATGGCGAGAACGGCATTGTCCTCCACGATCAGCACGTGATCGGGCAGCGTTAGTTCAGGCTTGCCGGGTTGCGCTCCGCCCATTGTCGGCAGGTCTCCACAAAGGATTGCGAGAAAAGTGCTTTCTATACGGTGCTGCAACGGCGAAGGTTCCTTGGTGCCGTGCATCAACCGCTCATATCTCCTTCACATAGATAGCATATTCGCGGTTTATGTCACTGTCGATCGCTTCGGCAATCGCAACCATTCCCTGATTGTCGTCAAGGATCCAGCCCACCTCTCCGTCGACCGCTTGAAACTTCTCTGCGGAGATGCGCCGGATACGGTCGATCATCATGAAGGCAAGCTGGCTCGCCATGCGCGAATTGTGATATTCCTTCAGCACGCCCATCAGCGGAACGCGCATCCCGGTGCCCCTCGGTTTTCTCAGCCAGCGCAGCATCTTGATCCAGCCGAACGGAAAGAGCTTGCCGCCCGTCTCGCGCAGCACGTCGTTGACGTTCGGGATCGTCATGATGAAGGCGACCGGCCGCCCGTCGAGCTCCGCGATCAGGTTGATGTCGGGATGCAGGATCGCCTTCAGCTTCTTTGCGGCATAGGCGATCTCGCGGTCGGTAAAGGGTACGAAGCCCCAATTGCCGGACCAAGCGTCGTTAAGGATGTGCAGGACGGTCTGCACCTCCTCATCGTAATTGCGCAGATTGAGCGGGCGCACGTTGATGTGCGGATTTCGCTCGCCCGACTTCACGATACGCTCGACGATTGGCGGGAACTCGCGCTGCACCGGCAGGGCATAGGTGTAGAGCGATTTCTCGTGGCAGTATCCTGCCGCCTCGATCCACTGCCGGTAATGCTCTGGATGGTGGCCCATCATTATCATCGGCGGATGCTCGAAGCCCTTGATGAGCAGGCCCGGCTCTTCCCAGATCGACAGGGACAGCGGGCCGAGGACGCGCGAGACACCGCGCTCTTTCAGCCAGGCTTCTGCCGTTTCGAGCAGCCGCGCCGCAACCTCACCGTCTGCCGCGTCGAAATAGCCGAACGAACCCGAACCCGGACCGAAGCCCTGCTCCGGCGGCGTCTTTTCCGCTTCGTGGTCGATATGCGCGGAGATGCGCCCGACGCATTCCCCGCCCCGCTTGGCAAGGAATAGCTGGACGCTCGCATGCGCGAAGAACGGATTGCGCGCCGGGTCGATCAGTTCGAGCTGCTCGGAACGTAGCTGCGGCACGGCGTTGGGCGTGGCGGCGGCAAAGGCCCGGCCGCAGTCCACGAAGGCTTCGCGGTCCTTCCGGTTCGCCGCGTCGAGCGGCTCGATGGTGATCGCGTTCATGCGCGAAGCATCTAGCGCCGCCCGGTAATCGACGCCAGAGCGTTAGCCTTGCGCTTCGGCCTTCTTGGCTTCCGCCATGGCACGCCTGCGGGGGTGGCCGCTGGCGATCCCGCCCGACAAGTCCTTCACCCAAGGATAGGTCTTCGCCACTTCCTCGTCATAGCCGAGGTTGAACACGGTCGGCGAACGCTTCGGAATGTCCTTCTTCTCGTAATAGGTGCCGAGCAGCCGGTCCCAGAAGTAGTTCGTGATCCCGTAATTTCCGTTCTCGTGGAAATAATGGTGTTCGTTGTGGCGCTGCTTCATGTGCTGCACCCACTTCCATTTCGGCTTGAAGGAGAGGTGCTGGATGCAGTGCATGAACTCGTAATAGCAGGTCGTCAGCAATCCGGCGGTCAGCGCGGCAAGCGCCCCGCCCGGCCCAGCGATCAGCCAGCCGATCGGGACCGTCGCAACCGCGATCGTCGGTAGCGTCGTGTGCAAGGCGCCGAACAGGACCGACAGGTCGTTAGGGTCCTGATGGTGGTCGTAGTGAATGCGCTTCCACGTCGGGGAGAGCCACTTGGACTTCCACATCCATTTGCCGTGCAGGACATACTGGTGGAGCAAATGCCAGACCAGCGGATAGACGATCACGCCGGCGGCAAAAGCCGCCGCCGTACCGAGCGGGCTTGCCGGAAACTGCGTGTAAAGCGCGACAGCGACCGCGGTCAGCGCCAGATACGCGATGATCGTGTAGTGCTGGAAATACGCAACGATCAGCTCGCCCAGCGTCATCCGGTCGAGATAATGGCTCCGCTTCCAGAACGGCAATTCGCTGTTGTCCTTGGCGGTGCTGATATCGTCGAAATTACGGGCCACGAGGGTTTGTCCTGTCTAGCGGTGAGAGGCGGATTTAGCGCTTGGACGGGCAAATTTCCACCAGCCCGGTCCGAAGCGCAATGCGGTGTTGCTGCGACGCAACATACGTACTCGCCGGTTAATCACCCCTGACTGGACCTTCGCGGAGCCTCTGTCGCGGCGTCAGAGATCAATGTCGGCTTCGACGCCGTCCTCATTGACGCGCGCTTTCACGCCTTCCTCGTCGATGTTCGCGTCGACCCCGTCTTCGCCGAAAGTGACGTTCGATCCGGTAACCCCGTCAACCGGCTCGATCTCTTCCACCTGAGGCTCGGTAGTCGCAGCCGGATCCGCCGTTTCCATTGCGGCAGTTTCGGTTTCGGTTGCCGGCTCCGGTTCTGCGCATGCAGCCAATGCGGTGAGGAAGCTAAGCGAGGCGATGGCGGCGATGTTTTTCATGGCGGTTCCCTTTACAGATGCGAACGCTCCGTGCGCCTATTCCTCGGTGCGCACAAGCACCGTTTCGCCGATCAGGAGGAACAGGAAGAACGGCGCCCACGCTGCGAGGAACGGCGGATAGCCGCCGAAACTTCCCATCGCGAGTGCGGCATTGTCGACCACGAAGTAGGCGAAGCCGAGCGCCATGCCAATCAGCGCGCGAACGAACAGTGCGCCCGACCGGGCGAGGCCGAATGCCGCAATCCCGCCCAGCAGCGGCATGAGCAGCGAGGAGAGCGGCCCGGAAAGCTTGTGCCACCATTTGGAGCGCAGTTCGTCCGTATTGCGGCCGGCTGTTTCATACGTATCGATCGTCTCGCCGAGTGCGAAGAAGGATACGGTGTCGGGATCGATGCTCGACAGATCGACTTCGCCCGGCGTCAGGTCTGGTGCGACTACCACCGATTCCACCGGCTCCGCCCCTGCGTTCTCGACCGTGAAACGCTCGGCATCCGTCAGCCGCCAGCCGGGCGCGGCAAACTCGGCGCGCGGACTGCGGATCTGCTCGACGATCTGCCCCTCCGGACTGCGCCGGTACCACGTCACGCCGTCCATGGTTATATCGTTGCCGGTGCCGGAAACGGATGCAGCCGAGAGTATGTCCGGCCCGTCCATCAGATAGACGTTTGCTCGCACGCCCGAATCTTCCGGGATCGTGCCGTAGTCGTTCGCCTGCCATGCCTTGAGGGTCGCCGTGGCCCTAGTCACGACCCGCTCGTTGAACACGAAACTCACGGCGGATACCGCGAGCGCGGCGAACAGTAGCGGCGCCAGAACCTGATGCGCCGAAAGACCCGCCGCCTTCATCGCGATGACCTCGCTGTTCTGATTGAGGACGAGCAGCGTCAGGATCGTCGCCAAAAGGACGGAATAGGGCAGGAAGCGCGCCACGAGCTGCGGGATACGCAGGCTCGCATATTGTAGCAGTTCGGCCTGTCCATTCCCCTCGACGGCGAGGATCGTGCCGCTGGTGGACAGAAGGTCCAGCATCATCAGGACCAGCACCAGCATGACCAGCACGGCGAGAATGCGCACGACGAACAACTTCGCAAGGTAGCGGGTAAGCGTCATCGACGGGAAGAAATCAAGCATTTCCTAAGGCCGCCTATTCCGCCGGGGCCGGTATGGCGTTTGCGCCCTTGGAACGGCGGCGTATCTTGAAGATGCGGCGGATACCCTTGGCGGTCTTCGCGGCGGCGGATTCGAGCGCGCCGATCGCCTGACCGCCCGGAACGTAAGCGACGCGGTAGAACATCCAGATGATGAGCGCGGCGAACAGCAGGAACGGCACCCACAGCGCCACGAAGGGTTCGACGCGTCCGAGCGCTGCCACGTCCTCTCCGTATTGATTCACCTTGTGGTAGGCGACAACCATCACGATCGAGACGAACACGCCCAGTGCGCTGGTAGATCGCTTGGGCGGTATGCCGAGCGCGACGGCGAGCAGCGGAAGAAGTAGCATCATCACCACTTCGACCAGCCGGAAGTTGAAACTCGCCTGACTGGCATCGCGCTTGGCCTCGGGTGCGGTACTGTTCCAGCCGATTCGGAGAAGTTCGGGCAGAATATACTCGCGCTCCGCATCGCCGCGATCCCGGAACGCCTCGATCGCGGGCAGGTCTATCGGCAGATTGTGCTCGGTGAAGCTGAGAACGCGCGGAGCTTCCTCGTCGGCGGTGCCGCCCATGTCCTGCACGATCGTGCCGTTCGATAGGCGCAGGATTATGGTATCGGGATTATCGGTCGTCGCGAGGAACGCGCCTTCTTCGGCGGAGATCGACAGGACGTCGCCCTGCTCGCTCGCGACCCGCGCGAAAATGCCTTGGAGCCGGCGTCCGTCGTCCTCGCTGTCGTCGATCCGCAGCGCCATTCGGTCGGCGAGCGAGGTGAATTCGCCCACCTTGATCGATGCACCCAATGCGCCTGAGCGAAGCTCGTATTCGAGTTGTTCGTAGTAATAGCGGCTGACCGGCTGGATGTAGAACACCAGCGCGACGTTGATCGCGATCAGCACCGCAGTGATGATGTACGGCACACGCAGCATCCGCCCGTAGCCCATTCCGACGCCCCGCAGCGTATCGAGCTCGCTCGAAGTCGCGAGCTTACGGAAGGCGAGAAGGATGCCGAGCATAAGACCCAGCGGGATCGCGAGGCTCGCGTATTCGGGGATGAGGCTGGCGAGCATCTTGAACACGACGCCGACCGGGCCGCCCTCGGTCGAGACGAACTCGAACAGGCTGAGCATCTTGTCCAGCAGCAGCAACGTCGCGGCGAGCGCGAATACGCCGAGCATCGGCACGATGACCAGGCGGAAGATGTAGCGGTCTATGGAGGGGATGAAGCTGAACAATGCGCCGCTGTCGGAAGCTGAAAGGGTACTGCGGCCTTCGACCTTAGCGCGCCAGTGCGCTCACGTCATGTCCAATTGCGTAATCGCGGTTACGCAAGCGCGAAGCGATCAGGCCTTTTCCAGCGTGCACTGCAGCGGATGCTGGTTCTGCTTAGCAAAATCCATTACCTGATTGACCTTGGTTTCGGCCACTTCGTACGGGAAAACCCCGCATACCCCGACGCCCTTCTGGTGGACGTGAAGCATGACGCGCGTCGCTTCCTCGAGGTTCATGCGGAAGAACCGCTTCAGCACCATCACGACGAACTCCATCGGAGTGTAATCGTCGTTCAGCAGCAGCACCTTGTACTGGCTAGGCTTCTTGGGCTTGGCCCGCGTTTTCGTCGCGATGCCGACCTGGCTGTCGTCGTCCGAGCCGCCGCCCTTGCCGTCGTCTTCACCGGCAGCGCGCAGAACCAGATGTTCAGCGGCGTCTTCGAAAGAAGCGTGGTCAGAGAGGACGAGAGAATAGCGCATGGTGGAACAGGCAATATCGTGATGCGGCGGTGAAGCGCAAGGTGTCGTGGTCATGTTTGGAAGGCGCTTCGCCGCGCCATTGTCTTCAAGCGTAGCGAGGCAAACCGGCCCAGACGCAAAAAGGGCCAAGCGGTTTCCCGCCCGGCCCTTTTTTGATCCGGTCAAAGGTGACTTACCTTACGCAGCCTTCGAAACCTTTTCGACGGCGACGCTGACGCGGTTGGAAACCGGTGCGAACGTGTCATTGACGAGCTTCATCAGCATCTCGGTGTTCTTCGACGTCTGCGAGATCGCGGTATCGAAGTTGCGGCGGGCGATTTCGCCCTGCAGCTGCATCAGTTCGGTCGGCGACTTGGCAGCGGCCATCTTCTTCACGTCGTCGGTCATCGTTTCGTAAGCCGATTTCGTGTCTTCGACGGCCATGCGGCTGAAGTTCTGCATGCCGGTCGTAAAGACCTTCGACGATTCGACCAGTGCTTCGACGTTGCCCTTACCGAATTCGGTCATTTCGGACGCGACTTCGGTGGTCTTTTCGTAAGCGGTCTTCATTCGTGCCTGCATGTCGGCAGCGGCATCCTGCATGGAGGACGTCATTTCGATATTCGGTGCGGTAGCCATGATTGTATCCTTCGTGATCTTGGTAGTCTGTTCGGGTTTGGTATTCGAAACCGCCTCGGGGGCCGGCGTCGCCTCGGGTGCAGGCGCAGCCTTCTTCTTGGCAGCAGATTTCTTCATCGGAGGTATCTTCGCCGGTTTCGGAGCAGCCGGTTTCTGGGGGGCTTGCTTCTTGGAAGTCTTCTTCGCCGGAGCAGTATCCTTCGCCGCAGCGTCTTCCGACGATGCGCGAGCATCGACGGCATCAGCGACTGCTTCTACTGCCACGTCTTCCACCGGAGAGTCCGCAATGGCCTCGGCGACTTTCTTCGCGCTGGCCTTTTCGGTCGCAGCCTCGGCATAAGCCTTCTCGGCCTGTCCGTCGGTCTTGCTATCGTTGTCCTTCTTGGCGGTCGCCATAATATCCTCGCATTTGTTGCAGTGCACAAAATACGGATTGGCAGCCTGAAGTCAAGGACTTTTTGTGCAGTGCAGCATTTTTGAGGTAGCAGCCTTATCGGCTCATTACGTAGCGTCCAGGCGCATCCTCGATCACCGTGTCGCCCTTCCCGCCAGGCTTGCGCTTCCCCTTCGCGGGCACCTTGTCGGAGCCGTGCGACTTGATCCACTCGAGCCAGTTCGGCCACCAGCTGCCCGGATGTTCGTCCGCACCTGCGACGAAATCGGCGAGACTTTCGGCTTCGTTCTCGTTCGTCCAGAACTGGTACTTCTTCGCCTCGGGCGGATTGACCACTCCCGCAATATGCCCCGATCCGGCGAGCACGAACTTCACCGGTCCGGCGAAGTGGTCCTGCAGCCGCCAGACGCTTTCGGCCGGCGCGATGTGATCCTCCTTGCCCGCTTGGATATAGGTCGGCGTTTTGACCTTGGTGAGATCGATCGGCGTGCCGTCCACCTCGATCGCGCCCGGCTGCACCAGCTTGTTGTCGCGGTAGAGGTCCTTCAAATAGCTCTGGTGCCACTTTGCCGGCAGGTTCGTGACGTCGCCGTTCCAATGGAGCAGATCGAAAGCGGGATAATCCTCTCCGAGCAGGTAATTGTTGACCACGTAATTCCAGATGAGGTCCGTCCCCCGAAGCATGTTGAACGTCGCGGCCATGACGCGCCCGTCGACATAGCCGTCGGTCGTCATCTTCTCGAGCGCCGCAATCTGGGTATCGTCGACGAAATTCAGCAGTTCGCCTGCCTTCTCGAAATCAACTTGCGCGGTGAAGAAGGTCGCGCTCTTGACCTTGTCCGCCCCGCCGCGCTGTACCAGCAGCGACAGGGTCGCCGCCAGCGTCGTTCCGGCAACGCAGTATCCGATCGCGTGTACCGCCTCGACGTCCAGCCGCTCGCGAACGTGATCGATCGCTTCGATCTGGGCGCGCACGTAATCGTCCCAGATCACCTCGGCCATGCTCGTATCCGCCGATTTCCAGCTGACCATGAAGACCGAGATGCCCTGCTCCAGCGCCCAGCGCACGAAGCTCTTCTTCTCGTTGAGGTCGAGAATGTAGAACCGGTTGATCCAGGGCGGGAAGATCAGGAGCGGCGTTTCCAGCACCTTGTCGGTCGTAGGCGTATACTGAATGAGCTGGTAGATCGGCGTTTCGTGTACCACCTTGCCCGGCGTAACCGCGATGTTCTCGCCCAGCTTGAAGGCATTGGCATCGGTATGGGTAAGCTGGCCGCGGCGGAGATCGTTCAGGAAATGCTCCATGCCCTTGATGAGGTTCTGGCCGCCGGTCTCGATCGTCCGTTGAAGCACGACGGGATTGGTCACCGCGAAGTTCGCGGGACTGACAGCATCGACCATCGCTTCGGAAAAGAAGCGCATCTGTTCGCGCTTGTCCTCGTCCAGGCCCGGCATGGTATCGACCAACTCGCGCGCCTTCTCGGCAATCATCAAGTAAGTCTGATGGATGAGTATGTAAGCGGGGTGGCCGCGCCATTTCTCGTCCTTAAACCGCTTGTCCGAATGGGGCAGCTCCGCCGGCTCGCTGGCATCGGCATTCGGCATCGCCTTGCCCAGCGCCGCCTGCCACACCTTCACCCCGTCATCCCACGCCTTCATCTGGCTCTGCGGGTCGAGCATCTTCTGCCACTGCGCCGCCCAGCCCTGCGCGAGCGTCATCATCTGAGCCGGGTCCATCCAGCCCGCCATCGGTCCGCCGTCCTGCGCGCGCTGCATCGCCTCGGACTGGAACTGCGCCCACTGCGCCTGCAGGTTAGTGGCGACCGCGGTCCACTGCTCCATCTCGTCCGATCCCACCTGCGGCAGCATCGCGCCGCCTGCGAACGGCGCCATCATCGTCTGCGCCGCCTCGACCTGCTGACGGAACATCTGCGTAAGCTGGTCTGGCTGGTCGGTCGTGTCGGTCATGGGCATCCTCGTCCGTTTTATTTATCGGGCCGGAACAAGCGGCGCTTGGGAACGCAGAAGCTATAACCGGCAATTCAGACGATTGCACGGCGCATTGCAATGCGTCACAATTACCGCAAGAGCGCGTAAGAAAATTATCGAATTGCCGCCCAGCGCCTTCCTTCTGGAGCATGATGGAACACGACTTTTACCGTATCAAGCGACTGCCGCCCTACGTGATCGCCGAAGTGAACCAGCTGCGTCACCAGGCGCGGCAGGAGGGGCGCGACATCATCGACCTAGGCATGGGCAATCCCGATCAGCCGCCGCCTCCGCACGTGATCGCGAAACTGTGCGAGGTTGCGCAGAAGCCGAGCGCGCATGGCTATTCGCAGTCGCGGGGCATTCCTGGCCTTCGGCGCGCTCAGGCCAATTATTACGGACGGCGCTTCGGCGTCGATCTCGACCCGGAACGCGAAGTCGTCGTCACGATGGGTTCGAAAGAGGGGCTCGCGAGCCTCGCCAATGCGATCACCGCGCCGGGCGATGTGATCCTCGCGCCCAACCCGTCCTATCCGATCCACACCTTCGGCTTCATTATCGCGGGCGCGACCATCCGCAGCGTTCCGGTGACGCCGGACGAGGAATACTGGAAAGCGCTCGACAGCGCGATGCACTTCACCGTCCCGCGGCCGAGCGTACTGGTGGTGAACTATCCGTCGAACCCCACCGCGGAAGTCGTCGATCTTGCCTTCTACGAGCGGCTCGTCGCATGGGCGAAGGAGAACGGCGTCTGGATCATCTCCGACCTCGCCTATTCGGAGCTTTATTTCGACGGCAATCCCACCCCCTCGATCATGCAGGTGCCGGGCGCGAAGGATGTCGCGATCGAGTTCACCTCCATGTCCAAGACCTACTCGATGGCAGGTTGGCGCATGGGCTTTGCGGTCGGCAACCGCGAACTCATCGCGGCGATGAGCCGGGTGAAAAGCTACCTTGATTACGGCGCCTTCACGCCGATCCAGGCGGCGGCGTGCGCGGCACTCAATGGTCCGCAGGACATCGTGGAAAGCAACCGGAAGCTCTATCACAAGCGCCGCGACGTCATGGTCGAAGCGTTCGGCCGGGCCGGGTGGGAGATACCTCCGCCCGCAGCCTCGATGTTCGCCTGGGCCCCGCTTCCTGCCGTGTTCCGGGACATGGGTAGTCTCGAATTTTCCAAGAAGCTGCTGACCGAAGCCGAAGTCGCGGTTGCCGCCGGAGTCGGCTACGGCGAGAAGGGCGAAGGCTTCGTCCGCATCGCGATGGTCGAGAACGAACAGCGGCTGCGGCAGGCGGCGCGCAACGTGAAGCGGTTCTTCAAGGATTACGGCGTCAATTCCTGACGCCCCGACAACGACAGGCGGAGAGACAATGCAGCAGGTGATCGAGAATAACGGCCGCATATCGGCCGAACTCGGGAACGACGGCGTAGCGCATGTGCGCCTTCAGCGCGCCGACAAGATGAACGCGCTCGATCCCGCCATGTTCGATGCGATCATCGTCGCCGGGGATACGCTGTCGCGCACTCCAGGTCTGCGCGCCGTGGTGTTATCGGGCGAAGGGCGCTCGTTCTGCGCCGGGCTCGACACGTCGAGCTTCGGCTCTGCCGGTTCGGGGGACGAACCGCCGATTACCGAACGCACTTACGGCAACACCAACAAGTATCAGGAAGTCGCGATGACGTGGCGGCGCCTGCCCGTGCCGGTGATCGCGGCGATTCACGGCGTATGCTTCGGCGGGGGCATGCAGATCGCAAGCGGCGCTGACATCCGCGTGGTCCATCCCGAGGCCCGCATGGCGATCATGGAAATGAAATGGGGCCTCGTTCCGGACATGGGCGGCTACGCGCTATGGCGCGGGCTTGTACGAAACGACGTGCTGCGCGAACTTGTTTATACCAACCGCGAGTTCTCCGGCGAGGAAGCGGTCTCGCTCGGCCTTGCGACCTGTTGCGACGACAATCCTCTGGAACGCGCAAACGCCATCGCAGCGGAAATCGCCTCGCGCAATCCCGATGCCGTGCGCGCCGCCAAACGCCTGTTCGACGTAATGCAGGACGAAGGTACTGACCGCATACTCATGGCCGAAAGCGAGGAGCAGGCGAAGGTCATCCGCCAGCCGAACCAGATCGAAGCGGTGATGGCGGGCATGCAGAAGCGCCGGCCGAAGTTCACCGATAGCTGAGCCGTACGGCTCTCAGCCGAAGATCGCGACTTGCTGCATTCCGGCAAGCATCTGCTTGCCGTCTGCGTTCCACAGCCGCAGCCGCTCGCTCGAATAGCCTTCGTCGGCGAACATGCTGCCGTTCTCGGTCAGCCACCAGCCGTCCGTGGTCGCAGGCGCGGTATCGAGCAGGTTGAAGGACCAGTTGATCGAGCTGAGCGGACCTTGTCGCTCCATCACCCGCATCGCGCCCGGCGGCAGCGTGTCGCCGAGCAGGACCATCTCCGCCACCGGATCGAGTCCCGACGGCTCCTTCAGCTTGATCCAGCGGCGCACGACAGGCTCGCCCGGTCCGCTGAAGTCCTGCGCGCGGCGTATCTCGTAATTCTGGTGCAGGAAGCTCGGTGCCTTCGACGTGTCGAGTTCTTCGGCTTCCTTGGCCGGACCGGTCCAATTGTCGGGCTTGTCAGGCGCGACTTTCGCATTCGCCTCGCGCGCACCGCCGAAGAGCCAGAAGGCGGTAAGCGCGACGTTCCCGTGCACCAGGATCTCGCTGCGGACCTGCGTGACGCTACGCCCCTGCCGCACCGATTCAGCGCGGAGCGAGAAGCGCTCGCCCACCGGCGCGACGAAACCGATCTGCCCTGCCCTCAGCGGCGGCAGGTCGGGAAAGGCGCGCACGGCTGTCAGGTATGCGATCAGCGCCGACATCCCTCCGTACATCGTGCGGCCCTGCATCCACTTCTCGGCGTCCTTGAACCCCATCTCGGCATCGGTAGGCCCTATGTCGGCCAGCTTGTCGGCTAAAGTCATGCCGTTGCGATACCGGGCTGAACCCATTTCGCAAGAAGGCAATATCGCGATTGCGTTTGTCCTTCCCCCGCGCTAGGGGCCGCTACTTCCGGCGGGCGACACGCTCGATCGGAAAGTGGCCCGATGGCGGAGTGGTTACGCAGAGGACTGCAAATCCTTGCACGCCGGTTCGATTCCGGCTCGGGCCTCCACTTTCCGGTTTCTCCAGCGGCAGGCGCCGCGAAACCGCGGAAAACAGAGCGCCGCTTTAGCTCAGTTGGTAGAGCACATCATTCGTAATGATGGGGTCAGAGGTTCGAATCCTCTAAGCGGCACCACTACTTTCACCAGTAAAGTCTGCAGCTTACGCCTGAAGATGCGTTGGGCGTGATGGGCGATTTTGGCCTACCGAAGACGTCTTCACCCAGTTGAGAAGCTGGCAAAGCTTCAGGCTACTTACGCATTCTCACGTAGAATCAATAAGCTTAAAACGGTTTGGCTAGGATGCTGACCCACTCAGTTGTTTGCGTACTTCCAACAGCTGATTATTTTCGAAGCGGCTGAAAGGCCATAAATACCAATCACTTTCGTAATCATGGGTTCAGCGGTTAGGAATCGAAAAGCAGTCCTCCTACGTTCAAAAGACAAACAGGACGCGCTAATCGGAACGCCGTTCGGTTGGGTCCTGTTTGGGTAGATTCGGATGGGAAAGGTGCACCACTCGATCTACGTGGCAGCCATTCGCTCTGATGCCCAACGGATGACTGCTGATGGGCCGGCTGCAGACTGTCCGCTTTGAGGAAGATGGTAGCTCAGACCGGCCACGACCTTTTGATCTAGTAAGCGAAAAGACCCGAGGTGGCGTGCGCTTGTTCGGGTTGCGTCGTTTTTCCCCAAGGGAATCCTCGGCAAAAATTAGCTGCGCTTTCAACAGCGGGCAGACTTCTATATGGTAGCTAATGGCAGCGAGACCCTTTCGGCCTCGCTTCCCGAAGGTGTCTTGACGGTTTCCTTCGAGATCGGTGCCCGCATCGTCGTTCAGGCGGGCGGCAACGGCCTCGGCTCCATGGCGAAAGCCAGCATCCCGGTGCGGGTTGCTTGGCCCTCCGCTGTTGAAAAGGAGAAGTCAGTGCTCTGTGTTATCCAACGCCCCAACAGGGCACCGGACAATCTTCGGGGAGCTGGGATCGCGGGGCGCCCTCGCGAGGCGAGCAATGCGTCCGCCGCGCCCAGCCGCCGGAATGGCGGCGGAGGCGAACCTGTTCACGGTTTGTTCCGCTGGCTTTTTGGGTTGGTTGCATGTATAGCCTTGGCAGGCGGCCTTCCGGTTGGCACAACTGGACTGCCCGTTCGTGTCGAGATCGGTGCCCGCATCGTCGTTCAGGCGGGCGGCAACGGCCTCGGCTCCATGGCGAAAGCCAGCATCCCGGTGCGGGTTGCTTGGCCCTCCTATGTGCCGCCGGTGTGGTAATTTCCATGGGGAGCCGGCGGTAGCTAATGAACGCTTTCGAACGATCGGTTACCGCTGAAAGCTTGTCGGCCATTTGGGTCGGGAAGCTCAAGAAGCTTCGCCGGTCTTGCTTCGGCGTAGATCGGGTTTCCGCTGATAAGTTCGAGGCGAATCGAGACCGCGAGATCAGAGCGATACGCTCTCGCCTCTCTGGCGAAGAGGCACCATTCAAGAGCCACGGCCTGCTAGCGCTCGCGAAGAAAAAGCCAGACTCCGAAAAATACCGCATCATTTGCGTCCCCACGATGTCTGACCGGTTGATCCAGTTCGCACTTCTGCGAACTCTCAAGGACAAGTTGCGACCTATGGGCCTTGATAACCCTGTGTCCTATGGGATCGCTGAGGGGGCCGCTCGCGGGGTGAAGGGCGCTCGTACGTTCGCATGTGAAGCGCGGGATGCGCACCCCTACGTCTACAAGACCGACATTCAACAGTTCTTCGATAATATTCGGAGGGACCAGCTGTCTCGATGTCTGACCCGAGTAGTTCGACAGTCCTCGCTGCTGCCCTACCTCGACGCATTCCTGCAAACGGAGATTTCAGAGGGCTTTGATAGAAACTGGCGTTCTATCGCCACCGCGAGCGGCATTCGAAAGGGAAAAGGCGTTCGCCAAGGCATGCCGCTGTCACCGCTTTTTGCGGGTGCATATCTCCGCGACTTCGATCGCGCGATGGTGCGCTCGAAAGTGCCAGTCGCTCGGTACGTTGACGACATCGTTGCGTTCTTTGACTCCGAGGCAACGGCGCTCGATTTTCACGAGCGGGTGTCAGATGCGCTCGGTGAATTAGGTCTAACCCTCGGAGCGCCTAACGCTGCCGGATCGAAGACAGCCATATTCCCACCGGGTGAGCCCGCTCCATTTCTCGGAATGGAGATCAGCAGGGCGCCAACGGGGAAACACTTGTTGCGTGTCTCTGCGAGCTGCATCGGTGATTGCGTGACGCGCGTAAGGCTCGCTGGCGACCTGGACTACCTGCAGGAGAAAAAGGTTCGCCTCACCGGAATGGGTCAGTACTTCAAATCAATCTTGAACGGATACATCCACGCATATGCGGAAGCCCGCAACTGTGATGACCTCAAGGCGGCCGTAGAGCAGGCCGCCAAGGCGGCCCAAGCGTCGATCTTACGCGAACTGTTTGGTCGGGCACGGCTTGAGAGCCTTTCCGCCAAGCAGTTTGATTTCATCGGTATAGAGAGGGACACCATCTTGCCGAAAAAAGCAGGGTCGGGGACACTCGCAGAAGACTAAGCGGCTAGCCGCTGAAGAAGATTTCGGACAGAGCTCGCGTGCCAGTGGGTTCCCTCCCCATGCTCCTGACCGTCTTCGTTCTCAGGCGCTAGCACGGTCGAACTCGTCACTGTCGACCAGGCGGATGATGATCGTCTGCGAGCTGAGGACGGGCGTTCCGGACGAATAGGAGACATGTGACCCGTCCTCGAAGCGATGCTGCGTCGTTCCCGCGAACGCCTCCAGCGCAAGGGGCAGGGTGGCGTTGGGGTTGTGGAAGACCTGAATTTCGTCCGACCAGCGCTCCCCGGAGCCGGCCTCAACGAGTTCGTCGAACATCGTGCCGACGACTGCGTTAGGATCGGGATCGAGTCGAAAGCCTATGCGACGGTAGATATGTCGGCCGGGGGCGAAGCCCGCGTCCACGCCCATGCGGTCGAACTTGGCCAGGGTTCCGGCATTGGAAAATACCACAGCGGAGACGTTTTCGGCCCCTGGCCGATCGAAGAACCCGGCCTCGACCGACTTGCCCTTATAGACGTGATCCTCAACCTTCACGCTCCTGATCGACAGCGATCCGTCGATGAATTGCCACTCGACCCTGTGACCGTATAGATAGCGCCAGAGCGCCTCCTGCGTGTAGGTCATCGATCCTAGCGAGGTCTCATCGCCCGGCTTGTGGAAGTCCGCGACTGCTATGACGAAGGGCTTCCCCGCGCCCGGCCCGCGCTCCCAGTAGCTTTCGCCGGCGGCGGTCTTCTTGTTTAGTTTTCCGGTCAGGGCAGCGCCGAACTTCATCGGCATGTAGTCTTTGCAGAAATCCTTGATTTCTTCCGGCGTTCGGGGATTCGGGTGGTCAGCGAGCACGCCCCCTTGTGACGGAGCACAGGTCGTCGCCTCGATCGTGAACTCGCCCCTCGGCGAAACGCAGTGGAAGTCAGGCGCTTCCGGCTGGGTGACGTCATAGCCCATTTCTCTCAGCATACACTCGCCGAGCTAACCGCAGCTACACCCTGCCTGCCTTTAAACGACGGTAGATTCACAACCGAAGCCGAAGCCGTCGATCGCTATGAGAACTGGCTCGAAGTCCTGTTTATCCTGTCGGACGATGGCTTTGGCCTGACGCTGTTCGTGCAGCTTGACCCGAGCACCGACGAGCGACTCCTGCTCGCTTGTGACGCCTTAACAGCAACGCCGCAGTTGAGTGACAACCACTAAACAGGACCTACCGAGACCTGCCAGCGCATAGCGCGTCAGGCGAACCTTCAATTCTCAACTCTCGCAAAACCAACGCTGCTGACAATCCGGCAGCACCCACGCGGCGTCCACTTCGGGCGCCTTTTTCATTTGGAGAAAGACAATGCTTTCCATCTACGACGACGCAACAGCCGCGGCCGCACTCAGCCAGCCGCTAAACCCACAGCTTAAAGACCTAATTGAAGCGAGGCTCAGCGACGCAAGGAAGCTCGGTCTTAGCGAGCAAACGCACATTGTCGTCATCCAGCCACAGGATAGCGAAGCAGCGCTTGTAACCGAGCTCGGCTGGTCGCCTTTGGTCCACCCGATCGACGGCACCCGGTACGGTGCAGCAGACTTCGAGCCCTACTGGGCATGGCTCGAGGACGTGGGCGGCTGTTACGAACTGCTGCACCCGGTAGGCAACGCAGGCTTCGCTTACATTCTGCTGATCGAGAAGGGAGCGAGCAAGTTTGCCGCGATGTGTCAGGAGGCGCTGCAAGCAGGGAGCGACTCATGCGACTTCTAGGCTACATTGTAGCCGGCTGCATCGCGCTTGCCGTATTGCAGGCCGCGGTCGTCGCAGGCGTAGTTCTATGTCTCCTGCTATGGCTGTACGCTCTCATCGTTCACCTTGCGAACGATACCCTGATGGCTGCCGTGGAAGCCGGGGCGGCTGGTATCACAGGATGGGCGAAGCCATGAGCCTTCAGAACCTCCAACAAACGTTGAAGGCAGGCGGCTGCAATCAGGCTGATCAGGTTATTCTGCTTATCGAAGAATGCCTTCGAACCGGTGTTGCTGCGGGTACGGACATCGTCTCGGCCGTTGCAGCACTTGGCTATAACAAGCAGTACGTTGGACTAACGCTAAATCAGCATACCGGCAGTATGCCAAAGCAGCACTACTGGTTCAAAACTGCTAACGGCGACTACAACCTGCACGAGTGAACCTATCAACCCCGGACCCCTTGGCAGCAGCCTTGCGGGTCCGGGGCTTCTTATTATCGTTTTTCGCTTTCTCTTGCGTCCGTGCCGCCAGAGGTCCGAACCGCACGCCAGAGAGCCGCTATGCTGGTCAGGACCGCCGCTACGCCGAGCAGGAAATCTCCGTCGATTACGATCATCGTCATCTCCTCTCGGACCATCTTGTTTCATATTTGTTCTGAAGTAGGAAAGAGGTTTTGCGATTTGGCAAGGCGTACGGAGTACGTAAAGCCTTCGTGAAGCAGCGCGCGGCGCCTCTACGTTGCTTGTCAGACCCACAAGATTGTTACCCAACGCATCGGGCTCGACGCTCGGATGCCAGAAGTGCGCACTAGCTTCGCCCGCTTAGTAGCACCTACTTCCGATGTGCATGTGGCAGTATCCGCGCCATGCGAGGCGGTCAAAATGGCGTAGTTCATTACCTGACTGGCAATGAATTCATCCGACGGCTCAGCAGATCATCATAGTATTAGCAAGACGAAAGAGGGCCATTTCGACGCGCTTCTGGCAATGCACCGAGGCCCCCTGCCTTAGTGCGATGTAACGCTAAACGTTTGCGGGTTCCGCCGTCGGGGTTTCTACCTTTTCAGTATGCCGCTCAAGGCTCCAAACCGTACAGGCTAATACCACGAATACGCCAATAGCGGCAGTTGCTACTACATCATTCTCACCGCACAAATGCCATAAGACTACCACGAGGACGGGGGCTATGCCTGCAGTGTAGTAAAATACATACCTAAGCGCCTGCGTGAGGTAAAACCACATAACGATGTCAGTACTTACGCTCGTTCGCTTGGGCAACGAGCCACTTCGTCAAACCGTTGATGATTGAACGCAGCCAATTTAACATCATAGCGTGCCTCTCTGAAAGCGAATCAGCGAGAAGGCTATCTGTCATTCTAGTTAAAGCAAAGTTGAAAAGCGCCTGGTTACAGTTGCTGACAAAACCCTGTCGCAAGGGAGATGGCAAATGTTGTGACCCACAGTTTTTCCGCAGTCGAGATTACTGTTACTATGATAAGGACTAACCGATCCTTCTTTCCAGGCTAATTTGCCCTCATTCCGCCGGTTGACGACATGGCAGACATATCGGCGAGCACGATAGATCGGTTGCCTCAGGAGTCTTGTGAGCCGGTCCGCCTCCCGAGGTTCTGATCGCGCGGTGAGGTCGTAGTTGCCATTTAAGCGAGGTCTGCGCCAAATCGTCGAAGCCAATAAATTGAATTTTTAGACAATCTTTGTATGGGCGATACAACTTCACTCCGAACCTGGTCCCATTTCATGAATATTCACGCGTTCGCCGGTACGGCCAATAATGCACGTTTTTTGCTCTCGGAGAAGGCGACTGGCACATCTTCTGCCTTACCAGTCACTTACGAAATTTCCGGACCCTTAAATCTCGAAAAACTCGCTGATGCCGTTGAGGCAGTGATATTGGCCAATCCAATGTTGCGTGCTGAAAGTACGCTAGAAAACGGTTCAAATGTGACGATCACGGTTTTTAGTGATGCTGCACCCTTAGTAATACACGACCTAAGCGGACGTGAAGCAGCCGATGTTGAACCGGCAATTCGAGAGTTTATCGGACGGGAAATTAAGGCCGCCGGCACTCGCTTTCGCGCAACAATCGTAAAAGTCAGTCAGAAGCGTTTTTTTCTAACCTGCATATTCCATCACAGCTTGATCGACGGAGTTTCAATCGGCTTATTCTTCGATACGCTTGCGAAAGTCTATAACAGCAACAGCAGTCTCGATGCCCTTTTCTCAGATGCCGACCTAAACTTCCAAAATGTTTGCAATGAGACCCGTAATGCCGAGGCATTGCGCGCAGATGCCGATGGTGCGTACTGGTCCGAACTACTTGCGAATAACGATACACCTTCACCAATCGCCTCTGCCCTAGCAGAGGAGTACGATGATCGTTTGCAAACCGGGTGTGTTCAACGGTTCATTACTGACAGCGAACACGATGCGATACGTCAGCGAGCGCGCAAGATAGGCGTGCGAACATTCTCACTTTATCTAACGCTCGGCCAGAGCGTCCTCCAGCGTATGACCGGCCAAAATGATGTGATCGTGTCTATGCAGAGCGCTGGCCGCAGAAATTTCGAAGGCAATTCCAACACTATCGGACTGTATTCTCGCGCGCTAGTCATCCGTGCAGGTGACAAACCAGCAGTTAACTTGGCCGAACGAGCGCGGTTAGCAGACGCGCAGGTTGACGGCGCATTGGTACACGAAATGACGCCGTATCAGGATATCCTCGGACACATGGAGGGGACTCCGCGTTTTGCCTTTAATTGGTATCCGGTTCAGGAGCCGCTCTCGTTTGCCGGATGCTCCTGCGAAGAACGAATAATCTATCCTTGGCAAACGACCTTCGATCTGAATTTTCATTTCGTACGCATCCCGGGAGGGGTCGACTTTCGTTTGTTCTTCAACCGAGCGCATTGCGATGAAAGAGCAGCAAATGTCGTCGCCGATCAGCTTCATCATTTAGTTCAAACCGCGCCAACAACGCCTGACGAAGCGAACCTGCCAACTTTAGGTGGGCCCCTGTCAGGAACGGTGGTTACCGACTTGATGACAGGTCGAATAGAAGAAGTCTTTCGGCAGTGCGCTGCGAACTGCGCGGAGAAAACCGCAATCCATTCTTTTGATCGCTGCGTTTCTTACCGCGAATTAACCGACGAAGTCACCAATGTGGCAGCGGCCTTGTCCGAGCAAAAAGTCAAAGCGCCCCGGGTGATGGTGGTTGGTGAACGCGGACCAGGCTTGGTGGTGGCTGCGCTCGCGGCTCTTAAAGCAGGTGGGTCATTCGCTATTGTCGACGCTGCGTATCCTGAGGGCCGAATTGCGCAGTTTCATCAAAAGCTGGTTCCGGACTTTGTGGTATTTTGCGACAATGCCGACAGCGACTTCCTTCAAACCACCGACTGTTCATACGAACGCATTGATTGGGTACCTAGCAGTGATATCGCTGCGATTATGGCTCGCACTTCCCACGCGGAATTGCCAGGCTCCGAAAATGTCGCCTACTGGCTGTTCACGTCCGGCAGCACAGGCGAACCGAAATGTGTATCGAGCGATCACGCACCTTTGCTCAATGCAATCTCGTGGCAACGTTCAACGTTCGGCATACGCGAAGCTGACAAGACAAGTTTTTTGTCCGGGGTCAGCCATGATCCGTCTTTGCGTGACATATTCCTGCCCCTGTTGACCGGAGGAGAATTACATATCCCCGATCCGGCCAAAATCCTCGAGCCGGGGTACGTACGGGATTGGCTGAAAGAGCAACGTGTTACAGTGGCGCATTTGACGCCAGCTATGACGCAGGTGATCGGTGCAGGTCGAAATGTTTCAGCAACCCTTCCACACCTGCGCCTGCTCTTCGTAGGAGGTGAACGTGCCAGCACCAAAGCACGGCAGGAACTCCGCGAACTCGCTCCGCACGCCGCACTTATAAATGTTTACGGGGCCACCGAAACGCCACAGATTGTGCTTTACAAGGATATCACCGAGCGTTGCGAGACACTCCGTTCGGAGCGCGCGATTGGTTATCCGCGCGCAGACGTCACCGCCGAAGTAAGGGGGCGCGACAACCGGTTATGCGGATATTTCGAACCGGGCGAAATCGCGATTGTTTCGCCGTTTCTTTCTAACGGATATAATTTTGGCGAAACGGATAAGACATCGCCTTTTGACTTTGCCGAGAGCACCGGAAAGCCGCTATCGTATCGTACAGGCGATGTGGGGTATGTAGATGATGCAGAAGGCATTGTGCTGCTTGGACGCGCCGACGACCAAATAAAAATTCGCGGTTATCGGGTGGAACCGGGTGAGGTAACAGCGCAACTGCGGGCGCTGGTTGGTCATGACGAGGCAGTTGTCTTGGCCGTACCGCACCAAAATGCTCACCGCCTGATTGCTTATATAGCCGATACACCAGCGACTGACATAGAACACTTGCGTTCTAGATTACGCGACAAGCTTCCGCCCTATATGATGCCTGAGGGGTACGTGGCCGTTGCTGAACTGCCGAAGTTACGAAACGGGAAGATCGATCGCACCGCACTGTTCTCAATTACAGCAGAGCTCGATCAAGGCTCGCAAACGGTAGTTGCTCCAGCAACCGCGAGTGAGCGTCAGTTGGTTGAAGTTTGGGAACGTGTTTTAGGCGTGTCGCCAATTAGCGTTAACGAAAGCTTGTTCGATCTGGGAGGTGATTCTCTTACTGGCGTCATGTTGATGGTAGAACTCGAGCGCGAAGGACTGGACGAAAATGTCGCCCGGTCCATTCTTGCTGGGGCAACCATTCGTGAAATTGCGCGCAAGACGGACGAGGGGTCGCCGCCGGAGGAAGCAAAGCCCCTCTCGTTCGAACCTGGGCCGCTTCTGTCGCGCACAGCAATCCATATGGCTCGCGGTTTGCTTGTTATTTTGATTATCGCCGGTCATTGGTTTCCAGGTGTAGCTGAGCGAATAGCGTTCTTCGCATCAATAAAGCCGATTCTGACGCCTGTCTTTAACCTTAGTACGCCCGGTTTTGCGATAATTTTCGGCATCAGCTTCGGTTATTTTAATTTCGAGACCTATCAAACGCGAAAAGCGATCTTCAACAGGCAGCTTCGCCTTGGTGCGATCTTTCTCTTCATCGCGATGCTCTTCATATCAGCTAATCTTGGTATCGGACGATACTTGGACGACCGCGGCCCAACTTTAGCGTTCTTAATTTCGTCACTGTACAGTGTGATCGGATTTTACCTGCTTGCGCTTATTTCGCTACCTTGGTGGTTTGGCTATTTTAATAAGTTTGGCTTCACTCGAAGATCACTCGCAGTCATTCTCGCCGGTTTTATCGTGATGGACCAGATCACGCAGTATCTCTTTCCTTACGATTTGCCGGACGGGCCGCTTCAGCTTTTACGCAACTATGTTGCTGCCAAGTTCAGCTATTTCAGTCTTGGCATCGGTGCGATTGCCGGCATTTACATGGGCCACAAGCTACGGGAATCGCCAAGGTTGCCGCTACGCAGCGAGTTTCTTATCGCCAGTACATCCTTCATGGTCTTGGGAGTCGTTTGGGGCTATTTCTTGGGAGATTTGCCCGAACTCGAACGAGGATCGCAGCGCATCGATTACTGGAAGTGGTTGCTCTATTTTGGTGCCTCAATGGCTCTCGTGAGCGGTCTCTGGTTCTTCCTCACGAGCAAACTCGTTGGCGTTGGGATCGTGGACTGGATAATTAAGCTGGTCGCATCGATCGGATCGCTAGCTCTATTTTTCTTCGTCTTTCACGGCTTTGTTCAAGGGCTGAAAGGTATTTTCGATTCGTTGGGAAGCTCAGACATCGTCGGACTGTTGCTAGCATTGGTTATCTTCGGCGCTATCAGCGCTTTTGGTATTCGAAAGATGTGGCGGTTATATTTCTGATGAAAGCCGATAAAGTAGCGCGTCACTAGACGCTATCGATCTCTTCGTTCTGCGAAAGTATGAACGTTTTTGATCGTCCAGGCGAGGAGTCACCTAGCTCTGACCTTTGGATGGGCTGTGCGCGTCAGTATGATAGCGTGCCTCAGTGGGGCTAGACGGGGTCACTTTTCCGCATTTCACCGAGCCGAAGAACTTTAGTTAGGAAACGCAGCAGACTGTCTCTTACATACTTTGGGTGGTAATTGGGTCGAACCGCTGCAGCCTCTAAGCTAACTACCTATCAAATTGAAATGCTGTACTTTTTGCAAAATCGTAACTAGATTTCGTAATGATGGGGTCAGAGGTTCGAATCCTCTAAGCGGCACCACCTCTCAAAAGCGACTATTCGACGACCTTGAGCAGCGAGCGCGTGATGACCTCCGCCTCGCACGGTTTTTCGCAGTTGATCACCGTTCCCTCGCAGCAAGGCTCGAATTCGCGCGCGGTCTCGTTCGCCGAGTGGAACAGTACCGGGACACCTTCGCGCATCAGTCGCTGGGCAAGCTCGTAAGTCGTGCCGTCACATAGCCGCACGTCGAGAATTGCTGCGTCGATCCTGTGCGCATCGATCTCGCTGCGGCACTGGCTGACGTGCGCGAACGGTCCCAAAACGGTGCCGCCCATATCCTCGACCAGTTCGGCAAGTGCCATCGCGACCAGTGCCTCGTCCTCGGCAATAAGAATGCTGCAGCCTTCCAGATCCTGCCGCGCAGAGGCATCGCCGGCATCATTCGTGCCGTCTGCCAAAGTCAGGATCGGAGTATTCGCTCTCATGTCAGGCCAACGGCGAGAACAAACAAATGTTTCCCGAGAAAATTATTATAAATCGGTAATTTGCACGAAACGACACCGAAAAAATCGCTGTTTTGAAGCTCCCGACTCGCGAGATATTGCGAGCTTACGTATTATCGCGTTCCTCCCGCTGCGCGCTGCCCTATTCGTCCGTTACGACCTGGCTGACGAGTAGCTTGTCGATCCTGCGACCGTCCAGATCGACGACTTCGAAACGCCAGCCGTGCTGCTCGAAGAAATCGCCTTCCTGCGGCAGGCGCTTCATGACCGCGAGAACGAAGCCGGCCGCCGTCGCGAAATCGCGCTCGCTGCCGTATTCAAAGTCGAGCTTGTCGGCGAGCGCGTCGGCGCTGAGCCCGCCGGACACGAGGTAGGATCCGTCGGCCCGCTCGGTAATCGTCGGCACTTCCCCGTCGTCCTGATCGCTTGCGAACTGGCCTACCATGGCGGTCAGCAGGTCAGCCGGGGTCACGATACCATCGAGGTGGCCATATTCGTCGTGAACCATCGCCATCGCGACCTCGGCTTGCTGCAGAACCCGCAGTCCGTCGATCGCATCGAGCTGGTCCGGGACCACCTCGGCTCGCTTCATCAGCGAAGCGATCTGCGGCTTTCCGCCCGCGACCAAGGCAGCAAGCAGATCGCGCACCTTGATGACGCCGACGATCTTGTCGGCGCTCCCTTCCCCTACGGGGAGGAGCGAGTGCGGGCTCTTGTCGATGACCTTGCGGATTTCTTCCTCGTCCGCGGAAATGTCGAGCCAGTCGATTTCCGGCCGCGGCGTCATCAGTTCGCGCACGGGGCGATCGACCATTCGCACGACCCCGGCGAGCATCTGGTGCTGCTCGTGCTCGATCACACCGGATCGCGTAGCGTCTGCGAAGAGCATGTGCAGTTCCTCCGCCGTTACGGAAGACTGACCGGCAGGACGAATTCCGAGCGCCCGGATCAAAAGCCCCGACGTCGTGTCGAGTATCCAGACGATCGGGGCCGCGACTTTTGCGAGGATCGCCATCGGACGCGCCATGATGATCGCGATCGGGGCAGCCGCACGAAGTGCGACCTGCTTCGGGACCAACTCGCCCACCACCAGGCTGAAATAGGTCGTCAAGGCTATGACGAGCGCGAAGCCAGCATCGTCCGCAACGTCGACCGGCACCCCCAGGGCCGCGAGGCGTTCGCCGACTGGCCCACCGAGGCTCGCTCCCGAGTAAGCACCCGCGATAATGCCCACGAGCGTGATCCCGATCTGCACGGTGGAAAGAAACTTGCCCGGATCGGCTGCGAGTTCGAGGGCGGTCTGGGCACTCGTGCTGCCCTTCTTGGCCGAGCTGCGGAGATTGGCCGTGCGCGCCGACACGATCGCAAGCTCCGACATCGCGAACACGCCGTTGATGAGAATGAGCCCGGCGATGACGAGCAGGTCTGTCCATGGAAACGGGGTCACCGGAACCTCGCTAGCAGAAACGCGCGCCAGCACAATATATCGCACTGCGGAACGGCTCATGCCTTCAAATGTTAGTGGCAGGTGACGCTGGTGGGTGCGTACGGACTCGGTTTCTACGGGGCCGATGGCCGGAACTGCCGGCCGAACCTAGAGGGAGTAATTACAATATGAAACGTTCGAAAATTTTCATCGCCAGTCTGGCGAGCATCTCGCTGCTCGGCGTATCGGCCTGCGTAACCGACCCCAATACCGGCGAGCGAAAGATCTCGCGCACCAGTATCGGCGCTGCACTGGGCGGCACGCTCGGCTACGTGCTCGGCGACGTCATCGGCGGCTCGACGGCCCGCATCATCGGGGCCGGCATCGGCGGCAGCGCCGGAGCAGTCATCGGCAAGCAGTTCGACGACCAGATCCGCGAACTCGAAGAGGAAACGGCCGGTTCGGGCATCGATGTTGAAGAAGTCGGCGACCAGCAGGCGATCCTGCTCAAGCTGCCGGACGGCGTGACGTTCGACGTCGATTCGTCCACCATCTCGCCGGGCTTCCGCACCACGCTCGACACGGTGGCGAACTCGATGATCAAATACCCCAACAGCCTCATCGACGTATATGGCTTTACCGACAATACCGGCTCGGATGCATACAACATGCGGCTGTCGAAAGAGCGTGCGGACGCGGTGGCAAACTACCTCGTTTCGCGCGGCGTTTCGCGTTCGCGGATCGCCACGAAGGGTTACGGAGAGAACCCGGACTACTTCCGCGCAACCAATGACACGCCGGAAGGCCGGGCGCTGAACCGCCGGGTCGAAATCAAGATTACGCCGATCAGTCAGGAAGACGTGGCCGAAGCGCAAGCGGCCAGCTGAACGCTCGATCCGAACCGGATAAAAGAGAGGGGCGGCCGCACGGCTGCCCCTTTTTTTGCGCTCGATTGGAGCGTTCAGGCGGCTTTCCAGTTACGCGGACTGCCCTGATGTTCCACTATCCACTGCTGCACGTTACTCGCCTGCAAGGGCTTGCTGAACAGATAGCCCTGAATGTTGCGGCATCCCTCGCGGCGCAGAATGTCGAGCTGGCCCGGGTCCTCGACGCCCTCGGCCAGCGTATCCATGCCCAGCGCCTCCGCCAGTGTCGTGATCGCGCGAATGACCGCGTGGCCGTTCCCGCCGTTCGCCAGGTCCTGCACGAAGGACCGGTCGATCTTCACCTTGTCGAAGGGGAACGATCGAAGGTAGCTGAGCGACGAGTACCCAGTCCCGAAATCGTCGAGCGCGATCTTGACGCCGAGATTGCGAAGCCGGTGCAGGGTCGAAAGCGTCTTCTCCACATTCGCGATGAAGATGCTTTCGGTGATTTCGAGTTCAAGGCGCTGCGGCGCGATGCCTGAGGTAGAGATCGCTTGCAGAATCTTCGTCGCCAGTTCGGGCGATCCGAACTGCTTTGGCGAGACGTTGACCGCCACGGAAAGGTCGCCGTCCCAAGTCGCCGCGTGACGACAAGCCTCGCGCACCACCCATTCCCCGATCGGCAGAATCAGTCCCGTTTCCTCCGCCAGCGGGATGAACTCGACCGGACTGACAAGGCCATGTTCGGGATGCTCCCAGCGGATCAGCGCTTCGAACCCTTTAAGCCGCTCTTCCGACAGGCTGTAAAGCGGCTGAAAATGCAGGGTGAACTGCCCGTCCCGGATCGCAGTCCGCAGGTCCAGCTCCATCTGGCGGCGCCTGCGCGCCTGTTCGTCCAGCGAAGGTTCGAAGAAGTGGTAATTGGCTTTGCCGTCTCTCTTCGCTCGGTAAAGCGCCAGATCGGCATTCTTCATCAGCGTATTGCTGTCCGCGCCGTCGCCGGGTGCAATCGCGATGCCGAGACTGGCCGAGCAATCGGCCTGTTGCCCTTCGAGAGTGATGGTTCGGATGAAACATGCCTGGATGCGGGCGGCGAGGTCGGCAAGGTTCTGCCCTGCAGCGATGTCGTCGACGAGAATGGCAAACTCGTCCCCACCGAGGCGCGCGATCAGCGCCTCCGGCAGGTTCAGGCGCAAATGATCGGCGACGTCGCGCAGCAAGGCGTCCCCGGCTGGGTGCCCCAGCGTGTCGTTCACGACCTTGAAATCGTCGAGATCGACGTAAACGACCATCAAGCGTTCGTCGCCGCCGCGCCGGTTGACGGCCTGTGACAGCTGCTCCACGAACAGTTTTCGGTTGGGCAAATTGGTCAGGCCGTCGTGAAGGCCGACATGCGTGATCTTGCGTTCACGCTCCTCGATCGCATCGACCATCGTATTGAAGCTACGGGCGAGCCGTCCGATCTCGTCATCGGTTTCGACCGCGACATGGGCATCGCGCCCGTCGCTGACCCGCCGCGCCGCCTCGTCGAGCTTTTGCAAAGGCTTCGTGATGGTGCGCGCCACGCGGAAGCTCAGGCTGAGAACGAGCAGTAGCGCGAATACGCCCAGCCCGCCGATCAGCCAGTTGAGGCTGCTGTATTGCTCCAGCGAAGCGGTCAGCGAATGGCGCAGCACCAGCCGGGGGTGCAGCCCTTCTTCGAGGACGGGCAAGGCCGAGATTCGGTGCAGCATGCGCGTGTCGCTCTCGCGCTCGAAGACGTGGCCGAGTGCCTGCGCGTCGAGATCGGCCGGCAGGTCGCGCCGGCGAATTACATCGGCATCCAGTTCGACCGCGGCCAGCGATTTGAGGCGCTTCATTTCGCGGCCGTCCAGCGGCTGGGCGAGAACCAGCCAGCCGACAAGATTGGGCACCTCGATCGGAGAAGCGGCGGCAAGTGCAAGGTCGTCGCCGAGTTCGATCACGCCGTGGTTTTCACCGGCATCCAGTGCATCCCACAGGCGTAGTGTATCGGGCGGAGGCTTGCCCGATGCGCCGACCAATCCGCCATCCAGACCGACGACGAATGCCGTGTCGAGTTCCGATCGGCCTCGCAAGCTGGCGAGCGCGCTGGCGATGGTCGCCCGGTCGTCGGTCGCTACCGCCTCGCGAAACCCGAAGTCGCGCGAAAGTACTTCCGCCGAACTGCGCATCTGCTGGGCGCGAACATCGAGAAGCTCGTCGAAAACCCGAGCATTCGCGGAGAGGTCGCGCGCCGCGCTCTCCTCGCCGAAGCGAGCGACGCCCTGGCTCACGATGACCATGATCGCTGCCAGCACCGCTCCAAACAGCAGCGCGTACAGCACGCCGATCCGGACCTTCAGCGACCCGAACCGCAGGCTGTCGAAGTTCTTGAGCGGTCCGGTCATCGCAGTTCGACGCTGACCTTGCGCGAGACCGAGCCGGTAAGGTTCAGCGTATAGCGCTTCTCGTTCCCGGGGGCGCGCAGCCGAGGGTGCCAGACAGTGACCCTAGCGGCACCAAGCGGCACCGAGGCGGCACTGAAGACGCCATTGCGGTCCGTTTTCGCAGCATAGGGCGTATCGACCACTCGGATAAAGCCCTGCATGTTGTCGTGAATGTTGCAGCCGAGCGCCACGGTGCCGGTGCTGCCGAAAAATTGCGAGCGCGTCTGGTCCCGGCCGTACAGGTCGATCTCGAAACGGGCCGGCTTGGAAAAGCTGAAAACCGAATGACGCACCGTATCGAGGTTTGGGAAAGCGACCGTGCTGCCTTTCGCAACGACCAGCGTTCCGGGCGTAAACTGCTGGTCCTTCTGCGCCATCGCCATGTGCCAGGGGAACCGGATCGCTCCGGTGTGTCCGGCAGCGGGTTCGACCTCGACCACCGCGCCGCTGACCGGCAGTCCCCGCGCGTCGACGACCTGGATGCGAACGCTCGACCCCTGCGCCGCCCATACGGATGCAAGCGGAAGCGTGATCGCACTGGCAAGCGCTAAGGCAATTTTCCATTTCATCGCGCGCCAGCCGCTAAAGGCAAACCCTTAAGAATCCGCTTAAAGTACTACGAAAGGCGGTTAGCGAGATATTTACCAAACCCGCGTTAACCGGCGCGCATGACGAGGACGAACCGATCGCTTTTGCTTTTCACGGCCGCTCTCGTGTCGCTGCTTTCTTCGCCGGCGGCGGCCGAGAACGAGCCATTGCTCGACGGAGACAAACTGCTGCTCACGAACGGCGTGTCGACGGTCGAAGGCAGCAGCGGCGGCGGGATCGCGACCTGGGCGACCATTTCCGGCATGGAAACGGACCGCGGCATCGGCATCAGCGGTCATGCGACACTTATCGAGCTGCCCAATTTCGGCTGGCGCAGCTACGGCGCATCAATCGGCATCGCCAACCGGATCGAGCTTTCCTACACCCGCCAGGAATTCGACACCCGCGATGTCGGAGCCGCGCTCGGCATCGGGCAGGGATATGTCCTCAACCAGGACGTCTACGGGGCGAAGGTCCGGCTGCTGGGCGACCTAGTCTATGGCGAGCCGCTGCTCCCGCAAGTCAGCATCGGCGTCCAGCACAAGCGCAGCGATGATGGCCCCGTTGCCGCCGCAGTCGGTGCGGCCACCGACGAGAGCACCGATTTCGTCCTTTCCGCCACCAAGCTGCTTCTGGCCCATAGCGTCCTCGTCAGTGCGGCAGCGCGCTATACCGAGGCCAACCAGGGCGGCCTCCTCGGTTACGGCAGCGCGGCGGGCAAGGGTTACTCGCTCCAGTTCGAGGGATCGCTCGCCTACCAATTGTCGCGCCGGGCGGTCGTCGGCACCGAGTTCCGCACCAAACCCGACAATCTAGGTCTGGGAGAGGATGACTGGTTCGACGTGTTCGCCGCCTACGCCGTGACCGATAATGTGACCGTAACAGCGGCCTATGCCGATCTCGGTTCGATCGCCACTTTCGAAGACCAGCGCGGCGCGTATCTCTCCGCGCAACTCGCATTCTGACAAGTCCCGGATAGCCGTATGATGATCACCGCCGCAGCCGCCCTGCTTCTTCTTCAGCAGGCTCCCGCCGACAACACCGACTGGGACGCAATCTTCGGCGTCGAAGAGAAGGTCCGAGATCCCGAAACCGGTGAGCTTCCGGTCGAACCCTACGTTGAAGATAACGCGAACGCCGGGGCCGACCCATTCGAAAGCGGCAAAATGGCGCAGCAATTCGGTGGGCGCGAGGGCATCAGGCGTATCAGCGACCGGCTGGTCGAACTGAATTACGCAGATCCGCGCGTCGCCGACATCTTCATCGCACATGACCGGGTAAGGCTGGAGCGAACCCTGTTCGAACAGTTCTGCTACATTCTGGGTGCCGGCTGCGACTACACCGGTCGCGATATGGCGAGCAGCCACGCTTCGCTCGGCACCACGCGCGCGGACCTCAATGCTTTGGTCGAAAATTTGCAGCAGGCGATGCGCGAGTCGGATGTGCCGTTCCACGCCCAGAACCGCTTTCTCGCCAAGCTCGCGCCGATGTCGAAGGACGTCGTGACCCGCTAGCGCTCGACCAGCGTCGCTGCACGTTCCGCGACATGCGCCTGCGCGTCCGCGTGAATGGCCGGAGCGCTAACGAGCAGACCGAACGCGCGCGGATTGCGCTTGTTGTAGGCGAGCGGCTTACCGAACGCGTCGGTAACCGCGGCGCCCGCTTCGCGCGCTATGAGCGCCGCGGCGGCAATATCCCATTCGAAACCCCAGCGCAGCGTCGTGACCAGGTCGGCGGCATCCGACGCGACCATCGCGACACGCAGTGCAATCGAGTTCGGCTTTGCGACGCTTTCGAGAATGCGGTCCACCTTCGCCAGACTGTCTGCCGGAACGCGCGCGCCTTCGAGCGATCCGCGGGTCGAAGCTTTCAGGCGATTTCCGTTCAGTGAAGAACCCTTGCCTGCCTCTGCCTTCCAGAACTCGCCGCGCGCCGGAGCGGCCAGCATTCCGAGGAGCGGTCTGCCTTCGCTGATGAGAGCCACCGACACGCACCACCCGGGCCGCCCGCGAATGAAATCCCGCGTTCCGTCAATCGGATCGACAAGCCAGATCAGGCTCTTGTCGAGACGCTGCGGCTCATCCACCGTCTCCTCGGAGAGCCAGCCCGCCGCCGGAAGCAGCGCCGACAACTCGCGCCGCAGGAACGCATCGACCGATAGATCGGCAGCGCAGACCGGATTGCCCGGCGATTTCTCCCACGTCTCGACCGCATGGCCCGCGCCCGGCCACTGGCCGAAACCAAGCTGCGCGGCGTCCGCGACAATGCGTTCGAGGCGTTGTGTGTCGATCATGGATGCTAATGTAGGAACGGTTGAGCCGTTCGGCACTTTTCAAGGCGGCTCATCCATGCTTATGCGAGCGCGCATCGAAGCGCACGCGAAATGCGCGACCGGAAATCAGACCGAGGACAATTTTATGAACATCCACGAATATCAGGGCAAAGAACTTCTGGCCGAGCATGGCATCGCCGTTCCGGCCGGACACGCCGCGATGAGCGTGGAAGAGGCCGTTGAAGCGGCGAAGAAACTGCCCGGACCGCTCTATGTCGTAAAGGCGCAGATCCACGCGGGCGGCCGCGGCAAGGGCAAGTTCAAGGAACTGGATGCCAATGCGAAGGGCGGCGTTCGCCTCGCCGAATCGATCGAAGAGGTCGAAGCAGCGGCGAAGGAAATGCTCGGAAATACGCTCGTCACCGCTCAGACCGGCGACGAGGGGAAGCAGGTCAACCGGCTCTATGTGACCGACGGAGTGGACATCGCGCAGGAATACTACCTCTCGCTGCTCGTCGACCGGGCGAGCGGGCAGGTCGCGATGGTCGTATCGACCGAAGGCGGCATGGATATTGAGGCCGTCGCGCACGACACGCCGGAGAAGATCACGACGATCACCATCGACCCGGCGCAGGGCTTCATGCCGCACCACGGCCGTGCGGTAGCCTTCGCGCTCAAGCTGGAAGGCGACACGAACAAACAGGCGCAGAAGTTGTCGAAGAAGCTCTACGAAGCATTCATGGCCACCGACTGCGCAATGCTCGAAATCAACCCGCTCGTCGAAACAAAGGACGGCGATCTCCTGGTGCTCGACACCAAGATGAGCTTCGATGCCAATGCGCTCTACCGCCACCCGAATATCGAAGAAATGCGCGACGAGACGGAGGAAGACCCCGCCGAAGTCGAGGCGAGCGAATATGATCTCGCCTACATCAAGCTCGACGGAAACATCGGCTGCATGGTCAACGGCGCCGGCCTCGCGATGGCAACGATGGACATCATCAAGCTCAATGGCGCGTTCCCGGCGAACTTCCTCGACGTGGGCGGCGGTGCGAACAAGGAGAAGGTGACCGCGGCCTTCAAGATCATCCTGAAGGACCCGGCAGTCGAAGGCATTCTCGTCAACATCTTCGGCGGCATCATGAAGTGCGACATCATCGCCGACGGCATCGTCGCGGCGGCGAAGGAAGTGAACCTGTCGGTACCGCTGGTCGTGCGCCTCGAAGGAACGAACGTCGACAAGGGCAAGGACATCCTCAACAATTCGGGCCTGCCGATCGTAAGCGCTGACGACCTCGGGGATGCTGCCCGCAAGATCGTGGCAGAGGTGAAGGAGGCGGCGTAACAGCGCCCCTCCGCTGCAATCTGTTTAGCCAAAAACCGGATAAACTCCGCTTCCCGTGCGTTAAAGGGAGACAACGCTTGCGCGCACTTGCCTTGACGTTTACGTAAACGCTAGTTATCAGGCGCGCAAATCCTCGAGACGAAAGGCGGAGTAGATGAAAATCCTCGTACCCGTTAAACGGGTCATCGATTACAATGTGAAGCCGCGCGTAAAGGCCGACGGCTCGGGCGTGGATCTTGCCAACGTCAAGATGAGCATGAACCCGTTCGACGAAATCGCGGTCGAAGAAGCGATTCGGCTGAAGGAAGCTGGCAAGGCCGACGAAATTGTCGCGGTCAGCATTGGCCCGGCAAAGGCTCAGGAGACGCTGCGCACAGCGCTCGCAATGGGCGCAGACCGCGCGATCCTCATCGAGACCGACGATGACGTCGAACCGCTCGGCGTCGCGAAGATCCTTAAGGCGATCGCTGAAGAAGAAAAGCCGGGCATCGTCATGCTCGGCAAGCAGGCGATCGACGACGACAGCAACCAGACCGGCCAGATGCTCGCTGCCCTGATGGGCCGGCCGCAGGGAACGTTCGCCAACACGGTCGAAGTCGATGGCGACAGCGTGACGGTGAAGCGCGAAGTCGACGGTGGTCTCGAAACCGTCAAACTGACCATGCCGGCGATCGTCACCACCGACCTGCGCCTCAACGAGCCGCGCTATGCTTCGCTGCCCAACATCATGAAGGCGAAGAAGAAGCCGCTCGATACGAAAGCGCCGTCGGACTACGGCGTCGACATCGCGCCGCGCCTCAAGACGACCAACGTGTCCGAACCGCCGGTCCGCCAAGCAGGCGACAAGGTCGAGGACGTGGACGCACTGGTCGCCAAACTCAAATCACTGGGAGTCGCGTAATGAAGACGCTCGTACTCGTCGAACACGACAATAGCGAAATGAAGGACGCGACGCTCGCGGCCGTAACCGCTGCCGGCAAGCTCGGTGAGGTGCACCTGCTCGTCGCGGGATCGAACTGCCGCGCCGTTGCAGAGCAGGCCGCGAAGATTGCAGGCGTCGGCAAGGTCCACATCGCGGACGACTCCGCCTACGAAAACAGCCTGGCCGAAAACGTCGCGCCGCTCGTCGCGGACCTGATGGGGCATCACGACGCTTTCGTCTCGCCCGCCACCACGACCGGCAAGAACATCGCACCGCGCGTCGCAGCCATGCTCGACGTGATGCAGATCTCCGACATCCTTTCGGTCGAAGGGGAGAAGACGTTCACCCGGCCAATCTACGCCGGCAACGCTATCGCCACGGTCGAATCGAGCGACGAAAAGCTCGTCATCACCGTGCGCGGAACGGCCTTCGACAAGGCCGAAGCGGAAGGCGGCTCGGCCGAGATCGAGGAAGTTTCCGGACCGGGCGATGCCGGTATTTCGAGCTTCGTCAGCTCGGAGATTGCGGAAGGTGGCGACCGCCCCGAGCTAACCAGCGCGAGCATCATCGTATCGGGCGGACGCGCGCTAAAGGACGGCGAAACCTTCGAAGAGATCATCATGCCGCTTGCCGACAAGCTGGGTGCTGGCGTTGGGGCGAGCCGTGCAGCCGTCGACGCGGGCTATGTGCCCAACGACTATCAGGTCGGGCAGACCGGCAAGATCGTCGCGCCGGACGTCTATTTTGCCATCGGCATCTCGGGGGCGATCCAGCACCTTGCCGGCATGAAGGACTCCAAGACCATCATCGCCATCAACAAGGATGAGGACGCACCGATCTTCCAGGTCGCGGACATCGGCCTGGTGGCGGACCTGTTCAAGGCCGTGCCGGAGCTTACCGAAAAGCTTTAATCTTAAAGCGGTTGAAAATCGTAACCCCTTCGGGCCATCATCCGGTTCGAAGGGGTTTTTCATGTTCGCATTCCGATGTCTATCATATGCCGTTGCCGCAATTTCCTTGGTCGCCGCTCCGCATTCCGCCGCGCTGGCCGAGGACGAGGCGGTCGTGCTCAAGCCGTCCAGTCCCTGGAACCTAGACTACGGGGAGCATCGATGCCGAATCGCGCGGACGTTCGGTGAGGGCGAAAATCTGAACGTCTTCTATCTCGAACAGTGGCAACCCAGTACGGGCGCATCGTGGCTCGTGGCAGGTCCCGCCATTGATGGGTACAGGGCGGGACGCACAACCAATTTCAAGTTCGGCGAAAAGGGGGACAGCGGCGAATTTGAGATGCGCGACATGACGATAGGCGAGTTCGGAAAGGCAGTTACATCGAGAAGCTCCGTCGTCAGCAAAGAGGCGAATGCGGTCGAAAAAACCGTTAATGACCCTGATTTTTACGAGCGTGACGGATTGGAGCAACTCGATAGCGTAAAAGCATCCGGCATAGACAAGCTTTCCATTTCTCAAAACGGACAGCCTAGCGTCATACTAAAGTTCGGCGACTTGGAAAAACCGTTAGCTGCGATGAATCAGTGTATGGCAAATCTTGTTGCCCGTTGGGGTTTTGAGGTCCCAGAGCAAGAGACGGTCGCAGTAGCCCCCAAGCCTGTCGATATAATGCCGGTAGCGCGCCGCATTCAGCGCAATTATCCTGCGAGCGCGATAATCAAGGGCGCCCAAGCTGATTTTCAGGTCCGACTCAACATCGAAGCAGACGGCATCATCTCGGATTGTCAGCTCGTCAATCTGACGCTTGCCGACGACTTCGACATGAAGCGCCACCCTTGCGCGGCTTTCATGGAGCTAGCCAAATACGAACCTGCGCGTACGGCGACGGGAAAACCGATCCGAAGTTACGTAATTCAACGGATAAGGTACACGATGTCTGATTGAGCAATAGTGACGCGAATTCACGCGCTCCGCTGTCATAAGGTATTTTCGCGAAAGGCTCGCTAGAATGGTTTTGCATAAGCTGCTCTCTTTATGCGCCGCTGCCAGTTTGACGATCGCCACTTCCGCCACCGCGGAACGCGAGGTCGAAACGTTGGACGCAACGAGCCCTTGGCATCTGGATATGGCAGAACACAAGTGCCGGTTGGCGCGCGCATTCGGTAATGAGGATACTCCAACGATCTTTTATCTGGAACAATGGGGACCGTCAGAAAGGGCAATATGGGCTGTAGCGGGTCCGCAAACCGCAACCTTCCGGGCAGATCGCGCCGCAACCTATTCGTTCGGCCCCAATGGGGAAACGAGCGAGTTCAAGTTTTTCGATAGCGCGTTCGGCAGCTTCGGAAAATTGCTGTCCGCTCACACGGCAATAGCCGGCAAAGCTGTCATCGATCCCGACGCAATTGAAGTTGATGCTATTGTTGTTGATGATCGTGGAGGAAGCGCGCCCGGCATGCCGCAACTTGACGGAGAAGCAGCGGCGGGGGTGTCGCGGCTAACCATTTCGCAACATGGCCGGTCCGATCTGGTGCTAAGCCTCGGCAATATGGACAAGCCGGTCAAGGCACTCAACGCCTGCATCGAAGACTTGGTAAAATATTGGGGGTTCGACCCTGAAGAGCAGCGGCGCGTCGCCTCTCCGCCAGAGATCACGAACTTCCGCACGGTATATCGGGAGGTAACTAAAACCTATCCGAAGGATGCAATTGCTGAAGGTAGGCAAGCCGATTTTTACTTACGTTTGAACATCGACAGCACCGGAAAAGTTTCCGACTGTGTGCTATTGAACCAGACCGTGACCGATGGGTTTGAAATGGCAGTCGACCCATGCTCGACATTCATGAAAAGCGCGAAGATCAAGCCTGCACTCGATGTTGACGGTCGGCCGGTTCGAACCTTTTTTACGACGCGGATCGTATACCGGCGTTCCTGATGGGGCTTTCAGACTAGTAGCTGTCCCAGCAGATGCAGCGTCACGCCGACCAGCCCGCCTACTAGGGTGCCGTTGATGCGAATGAACTGCAGATCGCGGCCGACCGCGCTTTCGATGCGGCTTGTAACCGTTTCACTGTCCCAGCGCTTCACGGTTTCCGAAACGAGTTGGACGATCTGCCCGCCGTAGCGGGTCGCTATGCCGACCGCGGTCCGGCGCGCGAAGCGGTTCACCTGCGTCTGCAGGCGCGCGTCGTCGCGTAGCGCCTTGCCCATCTCGGCCAGGCTGTCGCCGACCTGCCCAGACAGCGCGGCGCTGCCCCCGCCTTTCAGCATGTCGATCAGGCCGGCGCGCATCCGCTCCCAGACGCCCTGCCACCAGTCGCCAAGCGCCGGATTGGCAAGCAATTCGTTCTTCATGCCTTCCACCCGCGCCTGAAGCTCGGGGTCTTCGCGCAGGTTGCGCGCGAGTTCGGACAGGCCTTCTTCGACCTTCTGCCGCAGCGGATGGTTCGGATCGACCAGAACCTCGGCAAGCAGGCGGTACAGACCGTCGAGCACCGAACTGGCGAGCCGTTCGTCGAGGCCGGTAAAGCGCAGCAGCGCGTTCGCCCGTTCGTGAATCATCGTGCGGATAAGGTCCTCGTTGTCTTCCACCACGAGCCCCGCCCAGCGGATCGCACTGTCCACCAGCGGGCGGTGGCGGTCGTCGGCCACCATTGCCGAAAGCATCTGGCCGAGGAGCGGCGCGACCTTCATCCGCTCGAGCTGCGCGGCAAGACCTGCTTTCACCTGGCCGCCCAACCGGTCGGGATCGAGCGATTCAAGGACTTCGACCAGCAGCTCCCCCGCCCCCGCCCGAACGCGCGAGGTCGCCTCCGCGTTCGGATCGGCAAGGTAGTTTCCGATGCCGCGCGCAAGGTTCATGTCGCGCATCCGCCGCGCCACCACGGGCGCGGTCAGGAAATTCTCCCGCAGGAATCCCGCCATGGTATCGGCGATCCGGTCCTTGTTTTCCGGAATGATGGCGGTGTGCGGGATCGGTATGCCGAGTGGATGCCGGAACAGGGCGGTAACCGCAAACCAGTCGGCCAATCCCCCGACCATGGCCGCTTCGGCAAAAGCGTGGACGAAGCCCCAGGCGGGATGGGTATCGAGATATTGACCCGACAGCAGGAAGATCCCGGCCATCAGGATCAGCATGCCGGTCGCGGTCATCCGCATCCGGCGCGCCCGGTCTTGCGGCAGCCGATAGCCGCGCAGCGCTAGCTTAGGGTCGCTGCCAGTTCCGTGCCTGATGGACCGCGCAGGAACGTCGTCCTTGTCCGCGCCCATCTACTCCGCCGGCACCGTGTCGCCGTCGGCGCCCGACCCGGGATACTCCGCACGCTGTCTGTCGCCGGGACGATAGGTGAGGAGCCGGTCGCGCAGCCACGGTCCGGTCCGCTTCTCGAAACTGTCGGCGAGGCTGAAGCCCGCCGGCACGATCAGCAGGGTAAGCAGCGTCGAGACGACCAGGCCGCCGATCACGACCGTACCCATCGGTGCCCGCCATGCGCCGTCACCCGACAGCGATACCGCGGTGGGAACCATGCCCGCGGTCATGGCGACCGTGGTCATCACGATCGGCTGAGCGCGCTTGTGGCCTGCGTCGAGGATCGATTCGAGCTTCTCGCCGCCGGCGTGCATGGCCTCGATCGCGAAGTCGATTAGCAGGATCGAGTTCTTCGAAACGATGCCGAGCAGCATGAGAACGCCGATGAGGACGGGCATCGAAAGCGGCTGACCGACCATGTAGACAAGGAAGATGCCCCCGAGAGGCGCCAGCGCCAGCGAGCACATGTTCACGAGCGGGCTCATCACGCGCTTGTAGAGCAGCACCAGCACCGCGAACACGAGCAGCACGCCCGCGATCAGAGCGATGATGAAGTTCTGGAACAGTTCCTGCTGCCATTCTTCTTCGCCCACAACATCGCGGATGACGCCTTGCGGCAGGTTCTGCAGGATCGGCAATTGGTCGATCTGCTGCTGCGCCTCGCCCTTGACGACACCTTGCGCGAGGTCCGCGCCGACGAACACGCGCCGGTTCTGGTTGTAGCGCTGGATTGTCGTGGGGCCGGAACTGAAGCTGACTTCCGCGACCCGGCTCAGGGGAACCGAGCCGCCGCCGGCAGTTGGAACGGGCAGGTTGCGGATCGTCGTCAGGTCTTCGCGCGAACTTTCTGGCAGTTTCACCCGGATCGGAATCTGGCGATCGGACAGCGAGAACTTGGCGGCGTTCTGTTCGATCTCGCCCATGGTCGCGATGCGGATCGTCTGGCTCAATGCGACGGTCGATACGCCGAGCGACGCGGCCAGTTCCTCGCGCGGCTCGATGACGATCTCGGGCCGGTTGATGTCCGCGCTGATGCGTGGTGCGACCAGCGTATCGAGACCCTTCATCTGCTCGACGAGCGTGGCCGCCGTCTCTTCGAGGAGGTCGGGGTTCGATCCGGCGAGCATGACGGTCATGTCGCGGCCCGAGCCGAACCCGCCCGATTGCGACTGGAAGCGGACGCGCGCGTCGGGGATTTCCGCAAGTGTCGGAGCGAGATCGCGCTCGAATTCGATCGAAGTCTTTTCGCGGTCCGGGTCGAGCGTGATGAAGATGGACGCATTGCCTTCGCGCACGCGTTCGAGCGCCAGTTCGACTTCCGGCTGCTCGTAAAGCAGGGCCGCGACGTTGTCGGCCACGCGCTCGGTCGTTTCCAGCGTGGTACCCGGCACCATCTCGATCTCGACACGGCTGTTGTCGTCGTTGATCGTGGGCTGGAACTGCGCCGGCGTGTTCATGAATAGCAGGATGGTGAGCATGAAGGCGAAATAACCGATGCCGAGCATCCAGACGCGGTGGTCCTTGAAGCGCGCGAACATGTAGCGCCAGCCGCCAGCGATCCGCGAGCCGAACAGGCGAGTGACGAGCGCGCACGCGCCGAAGTACAGGAACATCGCCGCTACGCCGATGCCGACCACTATCGCCAGTTGCAGCACCGACATGATCTTTTCGACGAGTACGTAGAGGAAGCTTTCCGGACCCGGCGTCAGAGACGATGCGAAGAGCGCGGGTACCCCAAGAGAGGAAATCATGCCGAACGATTTGAAGATGGCGATCGCGGGAACGATCAGCGTGCCGAGCAGGAACAGAATGCCGCCGACGCTGTACAGGAACCTGCCGCGAGGGGCGTCGAGCGATCCTCGCGCTTGCACCATTTCGCTACGGTCGAGCGACCAGTGCAGGATGCGCATGTAACGCTCCATCCACTTGCCTTCGCCGTGCTCCGCGTGACCCTTCGCTTCCAGGAAGTAGGCGGCGAGCATCGGCGTGATCATGCGGGCGACGGCGAGGCTCATCAGCACCGATACGACGATGGTGATGCCGAAGTTCTTGAAGAACTGACCGGATATGCCCGGCATCAGGCCCACGGGCAGGAACACGGCGACGATGCAGAAGGACGTTGCCACCACGGCAAGGCCGATCTCGTCCGCCGCGTCGATCGATGCCTGGTAGGCGGATTTGCCCATCCGCATGTGCCGCACGATGTTCTCGATCTCCACGATCGCATCGTCGACCAGCACCCCGGCGACAAGCCCCAGCGCGAGCAACGACAGGAAGTTCAGATTGAAGCCGAGCAAATCCATGAACCAGAAGGTCGGGATTGCCGAAAGCGGGATGGCGACGGCGGCGATCACGGTAGCGCGCCAGTCGCGCAGGAAGAAGAACACCACGACCACGGCCAGGATCGCGCCCTCGATCATCGCGGCGATCGAGCTTTCGTACTGGCCTTCCGTATATTTGACGGTGTTGAAGAGCGGTATGAAGCGAACGCCCGGGTTTTCGGCCTCGATGTCCGCGATGACTTCCTTCGCCTCGTTGAAGACGGTCACGTCGGATGCGCCCTTGGCCCGCGACATCGAGAAGTTCACGACCTCCTTGTCTCGCACCTTGCTGATCGAGGTACGCTCGCTGTAGCCGTCGCGCACGGTCGCGATGTCCGACAGCTTGATGGTGCGCCCGTCGCCGAGCTGTATCTGCTGCTGCGACAATTCGTAAGCCGTATCGGTGCTGCCGAGCACGCGCACCGACTGGCGGGTCCCGCCGACTTCGGCGACGCCGCCGGCCGCATCGATATTGCTGACGCGCAGCGCATTGTTGAGCTGCGCCGCAGTCACGCCGAGCGACTGCATCTTCGCCAGATCGAGGATGACCTCGATTTCCCGGTCGACGCCGGCAAACCGGCTTGCCTCGGCCATGCCTTCGATCGAAAGCAGGCGCTTCGACACGGTATCGTCGATGAACCAGCTCAATTGCTCGATCGTCATGTCGTCGGCTTCGACGGCGTAGATCGCGAGGAAGCCGCCCGAGATATCCTGCTTCATGATCCGCGGTTCGAGGATACCGTCCGGCAGGCTGCCGCGTACACTGTCTACCGCGTTCTTGACCTCGGCCGTCGCATCGTTGGGATCGGTGCCGATCTCGAATTCGACGAACGTATTGGAATTGCCTTCGCTGGCCGTGGAATTCAGCGACTTCACGCCGTTGATCGAGCGAACGGCGGATTCGACGCGCTGCGTGATCTGGTTCTCGATCTCGGTCGGCGCGGCGCCGGGCTGGGAGATCGAGATGCTGACTGCAGGAAACTCGACGTCCGGATTGTTGACGACGTCCATGCGCGCGAAACTGAGTATCCCGGCGAGCAGTAGGGCCGTGAAGAATACGAGCGGGATGACCGGATTGCGGATCGACCACGCTGAGATCTTGTTGAAATCCATCAGTCGGCGCTGCTCTCTGCGAGGACCGGGCGAATGGTTTCGCCTGCAGTCAGGAAGCCGCCGGCGCGTTCGACGATACGTTCGCTGCCGTCGAGCCCGCTGACCACGGAAACGCCCTGTGAGGTGACGATCCCGGTTTCGATGTCGCGCCGCTCGGCCGTGTTGTTCTCGCCGACGATGTAAACGAAGCTGCCCTCGTCATCGGACAGGATCGCGCTTTCGGGAAGGATCGGGGCCGTGAAGGAGCCGCCGCCGATGCTTGCCGTCGCGAAGCCGCCCGGCCTCAGTTCGGGCGCATAGGGCAGCGCGATGCGGACGCGCCCCTGGCGGTCCTGCTCGTTGATGACCGGAGCGATCTGCCAGACCTGGCCGGTAAAGCGCTTGTCCGTGCCGACCGGCGTGACTTCAGCCGGGACGCCGGCGGAAATACGTGCGAGTTCGGTTTCGCCCACTTCAGCCAGCAGCTCCATCTCTCCGCCGCGTGCGATCGTGAACAAGACGCCGGAACCGGCGGAGACCGTCTGGCCGGGTTCGACGTTGCGTTCCAGCACGAGGCCGGCCGCAGGTGCGACGATATTGAGCCGAGCGTTGCGTGCCTGAAGCTCGCCGAGCTGTGCACGCGCCACACTTACTCGTGCACGCGCTGCGTCACGAGTTGCAGTCAGCCGGTCGATCTCGGCCTTGGAAATAAAGCCGCGGTCGATCAGTTGCTGCGCGCGCTCGAGATTGCTTTGCGCAAGGTCGGCATCAGCCTGTGCCACATTGATCTGTGCGCGGGCCGCTTCGGCCTGCTGCGACTGGACCGAGCGATCGATCACCGCCAGCACTTGCCCTTCGCGGACCCAGTCACCGGCATCGACCGGAACGGAAACCACACGGCCGCCCTCGCCATTTGCGCCGATCGGCATTGAACGGCGCGCGGCGAGCGTGCCGGTTGCGGTGATGACACCCTCGACCGTGCCGGAACCGGGAGAAATGACGGTTACACTAGGAGCCTGTTCGCTCCGTTCGCCAGCGGCGAGCGCATCCGCATCCTCGCCCTTGAACGCGAAATAACCGCCGACGATCGCGGCGAGCAGCAAGACCGCAAGCCCGATCCAAAGCCATTTACGGCTGCGCCCCTCGCGCGTTTCTCCGTCCGGCCCGATGTTTCCGGCCAGCGGCTCGGCAGTTTCCGAACGTATGCGGTTGTCGTAGTTCATCGGGTCGCGCCTCGATCCTGACCGTGCGAGTGGTGTATTATCTTACTATATCACTGATGGCAAGAGAACCTAGGGTCGCGGCACTCGCTGCACAAGCAATGCATCGACGGATGACATATATCTCCGACCAATGCTTATCGCTTGTTTCGCAGGCGCAATACAACAAAAAAGGAGCGAGCCGGCCGTAGCCGCCCCGCTCCCGCTATTTTGAAGTCAATCGTGTTTAGCGAACGCGTCCGCGCTGGACGAGGTTCACGATACCGAGCAGCACGATCGCACCGATGATGGCGATGATGAAACCGGTGAGCGAGAATTCCTGGATCGAACCCTGCACGTTGAAAAGCGCTCCAGCGAGCAAGTTACCGATCAGCGCGCCGATGATGCCGACGATGATATTCCAGAATATGCCCATCGAGGCATCCCGGTTCATCACCAGACTTGCCAGCCAGCCGGCGACACCGCCGACAATAATAGCGATAATCCAACCCATATATTCCTCCTGTTCTACTCTTCCGGTCAGTGTGACCTTGAGGCATAGAACGGGCGGATCAGCGCAATGGTTCCCTGGGTTCTTGCTGTCAGCTAACGATACTGCGTCAATCCGTAATAAAGCATCGCCAATCACTTACGAACGTTAAAGCAACGCCGAACAAACTGTCCGCGGCTATCTCAATATTTCAACTGCCGCTCATAAAGGTCGCGGTAATGCTGAATGCGCGTGACGCGAAGTCCTTGCATGCCGGAGCGGTCGACGGCGCGCTGCCAAGAAGCGAACTCTTCGAGAGTGAGGTCGTAGCGTTCCAGCACTTCGTCCACCGTCAGCAGGCCGCCGGTGACCGCGGCGACGACTTCGGCCTTACGCCGCACAACCCAGCGACGGGTAGACGGCGGCGGTAAATCGTCGATCGTAAGCGGCTCTCCCAAGGGGCCGATTACCTGGTCGGGTCGAATGTCCTGATGTTCCATCATTGCGTCTCTCGATCGTTCTTGCCCGCTACGAACCGGGTTGGTGCGGCAGTAGGATCGCCGGCTTTCTCATCCCTTAAATTATTGAGGTTAAAATCCGCTTCACTGCGCCTTCGCCGACTGGCGTTCAACGACGCGAAGCGCCCGTTTCCGTCGATTTCCGCCAAACTGGACCGCAAAAGCTCTGCCCTGAGATCTCGTGTTGCGGCGAATTGCGCGACGAGTTCCGACCACCTGAGCTGCTGCAAGGACTGCGCATCGCGGTCCTCGAGAGCATTCATGGCGCTGATATTTCCCTCAATCATGGGAAGCCTTCTAAACCGCCGATAGTAAAGAATGCGTGAAATGAAATAGGCGTGCAATTACCGACATATACTACGCATCCCCTTGTTAACGCGTATCATTTTTCCAGAAAAGGTTAACGCCATTCGCAGTTTGATTCGTGTTGTCCTGTCCGCCCATTCTTACTGGCAATGGCGCTGCCGCCCGTGCTAATGGGGTGGTTACCCATGAACACCCAGACCACTCTCGATCGCTCTGCGAAGCGCAGGGCTATGCCCGAGGCAGCGGAAGCCGCCGCGCTGTTCGACCTGCCGAGAGCCGCATCCGAATGCCGGATCGTGGTCGCCATGTCGGGCGGTGTGGACTCGTCCGTGGTCGCTGCGCTTGCAGCAGCAAGCGGTGCGGAAACCATCGGGATCACCTTGCAGCTTTACGATTACGGCGCAGCGACAGGCCGGAAGGGCGCCTGCTGTGCCGGTGACGACATAAGCGATGCGCGGGCTGTATCCGATCGCCTTGGCATCGCGCATTACGTGTTCGATCACGAAAGCGCCTTTCGCGGCAGCGTGGTCGAGCAGTTCGCCGACGACTATCTCGCAGGACGCACGCCCGTGCCTTGCATTCGCTGCAACATGGGGCCGAAGTTCACCGACCTGCTCGACATGGCACGGGAACTGGGCGCAGATTGCCTTGCGACGGGTCATTACGTTCGCAGAATAGCCGGAGAGGATGGTGCAGAGCTTCACCGCGCGCACGATCCTGCGCGTGACCAGTCCTATTTCCTTTACGGGACGACCGACGTGCAGCTCGATTACCTGCGCTTCCCCCTCGGGGGAATGCCGAAGGCACGCGTGCGCGAACTCGCCGCCGCGGCAGGGCTTCGCAATGCGGCCAAGGCCGACAGCCAGGACATCTGCTTCGTACCTGATGGTGACTACGCGAAGATCGTCCGCAGCCTGCGCCCGGAGGGCGGCGAACCGGGCGACATCGTTCATGCGGAAACGAAGAAAGTGCTTGGACGTCATAAGGGCATCATTCATTATACCGTCGGGCAGCGCCGCGGCCTCGACATCGGCGGACTCGCCGAGCCGCTCTATGTCTTGGGGATCGACGCGGCGGAGAGGCACGTGCTCGTCGGCCCCAAGCGGATGCTCGCGGTTAGCGCGGCGCGGCTGATCGAGACGAACCGTATCGGTCCGCTGCCCGAGGGCAAGCAACTCACGGCAAAGGTCCGGTCGCTGTCGAAGCCCGTACCGGTTACGCTCGACGGCCCACTCGGAGATGGCGCGGAAACGACCATCCGCTTTACCGACCCCGAACTGGGAGTCGCACCGGGCCAGGCGGCGGTGATCTATGCTGGGGACCGAGTGATCGGTGGCGGATGGATCGAAAAGACCGAACGCGTTTGAATAGCTGTCTATTCTAGCGCTACGCTACTTGTCATGCGGCTACTGGCGTGGTCGATGAGATTATGCGCAACTTCGAACTCGCGGCTGCATGACCAGGACCGCTCTTATTACCGGGATCACTGGTCAGGACGGCGCCTATCTCGCCCGTTTTCTGCTTGAGAAGGGCTACGAGGTACACGGAATGAAGCGCCGCAGTTCATCCTTCAACACGGGACGGATCGAGGGCATCTATCAGGATCCACATGAGCATAATCCGCGCCTTACCTTGCATTACGGCGATCTAACCGACGCCACCAATATCATCCGCATATTGCAGGAAACGCGGCCGGACGAGCTCTACAATCTGGCAGCGCAAAGCCACGTGCAGGTAAGTTTTGAAACGCCCGAATATACGGCGAATTCAGACGCCACCGGGACGCTGCGACTGCTTGAGGCTATTCGCATACTGGATCTCGTCGACACGACGCGCTTCTTTCAGGCGTCGACGTCTGAACTGTATGGCAACGTCGGTATCACGCCTCAGAACGAGAGCACGCCGTTCCGCCCCCGGAGTCCCTACGCCGTCGCCAAGCTCTATGCCTACTGGATCACGGTGAATTACCGCGAGGCTTACGGAATTCATGCCTCGAACGGGATTGCGTTCAATCACGAAAGCCCTTTGCGCGGCGAGACTTTCGTGACACGGAAGATCACGCGCGCCGCAGCGGCCATCAAACTCGGCTTCCAAGACCGGCTGTATCTCGGCAATCTTGACGCAAAACGCGACTGGGGGCACGCCCGCGAATATGTCGAGGGTATGTGGCGGATGTTGCAGCAGGACGAGCCTGACGATTACGTCTTGGCGACAGGCGTTACCACGACTGTTCGCGACTTCACGCTGTGGGCCTTCGAGGATGCGGGTCGCCCTATCGAATTCGAAGGTGAGGGCCTCGATGAGAAAGGCCGCTGCATCAAGACCGGTGAAATCCTGGTCGAGATCGACCCCCGCTATTTCAGGCCAACCGAAGTTGATTTGCTGATCGGCGACCCCTCGAAAGCAAGAGAGAAACTGGGCTGGGAGCACCAAACCAGCGTCAGGGAACTCGTGCGCGACATGGTGCGGGCGGACCTGATCGTTATTCCGCGCGAAGCAGAACAACACACCGATTTCGGTAATCGCCCATGACCGGCACCTTCAGTCTTGAAGGAAAGCGCATTTACGTTTCGGGAAACCGCGGCATGGTCGGTTCGGCTCTAATCCGCCGTCTTGAACGCGAGAACTGCAAAGTCCTAACGGCTCCGCGCAGCATGGATCTGCGCGAGCAAAGCCAGGTCCGTGACTGGTTTGCCGAGAACACCCCCGATGTAGTGATCGTCGCCGCGGCAAAGGTCGGGGGCATTCACGCGAACGATACGAAGCCCGCCGATTTTCTCTACGACAATCTGATGATCGCGAGCAACCTGATCGAGGCGGCTCGGCAAGCAAGCGCAGAGAAGCTTCTTTTCCTCGGCTCGTCCTGCATTTACCCGCGTGATGCATTGCAGCCGCTGGAAGAAGCGGCATTGCTGACCGGGCCGCTCGAGAAAACCAACGAATGGTACGCTATCGCCAAGATCGCAGGCATCAAACTGTGCCAGGCGTATCGCCGTCAGTACGGATGCGACTATGTCAGCGCCATGCCGACCAACCTTTATGGTCCGGGCGACAATTACGACCTGCAGACGAGCCATGTTCTGCCTGCCCTGCTACGCAAGGCGCACGAGGCGAAGGCACGCGGTGACGATACGCTGCCAGTTTGGGGCAGCGGGCGTCCGTTGCGCGAGTTCCTGCACGTCGACGATCTCGCCGACGCGTGCATATTTCTGCTAAAACACTATAGCGGCGAAGAGCATGTGAACGTCGGCTCCGGAGACGAGGTTTCTATTGCCGAACTGGCCGGCGTCATCAAGAATGCAGTCGGGTTCGAGGGAGAACTGGTATTCCAGGCGGACAAGCCGGACGGAACGCCGCGTAAACTGCTCGACTGCACAAAGCTCGAAGCTCTGGGTTGGAGCGCGCGCATCGGTTTGGGCGAGGGTATTGCGGCCACGTATGCAGAATTCGGTGCCTCCACTACCCACGATTAGTTCACTTCATTCCGAATATCTTGTCTTTTCTCGGGACAGCAGATCGTACGCAAATCACGCATTTGCGAGGTTTTCCGTGTAGGTTAATGATTTCCCTTTACTTTATCGCATAAGTTTATTGTCGCTTCGGAAACCAAAAAGTGCTTTCGGCATTGTCTGTTTGGCTGCGGCTACGGATCGCTTAGACAGCCGCCACTTTTCCAGGGAGACTAAGTAATGAACACTGCTCGAATTTCGAAGCGCGCTATCGGCTTGGCCGGGATCGCAGGACTGGCGCTAGCAGCGACGATAGCAAACGCGCCTGAAGCCAAGGCAGACGAATGTCTGCTCGACACGAACAACAACGGTACCGCAACCAGCGGCACCGATACTACGCTTGGCGCGAACGGCACCGACGATGATACGGCGCTTGCCTGCGGTAGCAACGCAACTGCAACGGCCCCTGGCTCTACGGCTATTGGCGCAGAAACGGATGCTACGAACACTCGGGCGCTCGCAATCGGCTTCGGCGCTCAAGCTAGCGGACAGAGCTCGATCGCAGTTGGCGAGATTGCGAATGCCGGAACGACTTTCTCAACGGCGATTGGCGCGGGTTCGCTCGCCAATGCCGCAAATGCCACGGCGGTAGGAACGACGAGTACCGCAAGCGGTGTTTCTTCCGTCGCTCTAGGTGATGCAGCATCGGCTTCAGGACTTCGGTCCGTAGCCTTCGGTCGAGGTTCGAACGCGGCGGGCGACTACTCGATTGCCTTAGGAACGGACGGGTCGGACTTTGGATCGGACGGTGCGGAAGCGTTGGGTGCGAACTCAATTGCATTGGGGAATGAAGCGAAGGCAAGAACAGCTAATTCGATTGCGATTGGTCAGAATGGAGTAGCCTCTGGGGTTGAGGCGGTTGCGATTGGTTTGAACTCGGTAGGTTCGAACGA
>NZ_JABWGV010000020.1 GCF_013370205.1 Qipengyuania atrilutea | reverse complement strand
TGCCGAAATGAACGGGAAGTGCGATCGGGAGAAGCGCCTAGCGATCCGCGCGAGGGATCGGCTTGTCGTGCTGCTGAGCCGTGGGCCGGTGAAGGTGCATCGCGACGGCTTCGATCGGTACGGCCGAACCCTTGCAAGGCTTACCGTAGACGGCGTGGACGTAGGCCGGCAGCTTGTGAAGGAAGGTCTTGCCCGTCCTTATGAGGGTGGGCGTAGGGGATGGTGTTAGCAGGACCGCCCCGGCCTGACCTCGCAATTCTTCACCCCGCATCTGCATCGGAAATACGCTTCAGCCTGGGGTAGATGCAGCCGCCACTTGTTGCGCTGGAACTTCAGGGAAAGCGGGGTAGGATCGAACTCACCAATATGCCCGCAGGCTCGGCAGCGCACCTCTACCATTACGCCCTGTCTGCGGAAGTCTAGCAGGGTGCGATAGCGAATCCTCATGGCCCGTTAGAACACATGGAGAACGCGGGGTGAAGCAGGAAGCGGATCATGCCGCCTTACGGTTAGGCCAACCCTGCAAGCAGGGAGGTCGTATGCCCCGCCTCCTGCGTCTTATTCTCTAGCAAATAACGAGATTGACCGCAAGCGATTCAATATGCTATCAGGGGCTATGTCTGATGTGCTTGAGATTATCGGCGGTTTGACGGTGGCGGCTATCGGCATCGGCGTT
>NZ_JABWGV010000002.1 GCF_013370205.1 Qipengyuania atrilutea | reverse complement strand
ACTTCGCCGGTCGAAGGGTTCCAGATATCGTGCGTGCGGGCCGAGCCGCCGCCTGCTCCCCCGGCAATGAAGTGATCAATGGTGCGCAACTTATTCATCAGCTCCACTCTCGCGCGGACGTATGCGCCTTACCTTCTATGACAGAAAGCCCGAAGCCTGCCGCGGAGGCAGACAAGTTCCTCAAACAGGAAGCTACCCTTTCTCACCTATATGTCAACGGTATCGTAGAAATTTGGCGCAGCGAGCGTGGGCGTGGGCCGTCAGCACGATGCAGGCGTATAGCGGCGAGTCATCATAATCCCTTCCTAGTCATCGCAATAAACGAAATTGCTGCACATCAATCTTGCTGCCGCCGTCAGTCTGATAACGGTCTAAAACATAAATCAAATTGTTTGTGACATGTATCACAAATAGAATGCTCTTGGTCTAATATTTTGCGCAATGAGTTAATTAACAGATTTTCGGGCTTTGATGCTTGTAAGCGCCGTTCCGGTTTGCACTATTTTTGCGCTAGCCGGAAGCGCCGTTCGACGGCGCTTCACTGGCGCTTTCCATGTATATGTTGACGATTGCGTGGGATCTTCGCGCCATGTTGTTTGGCGAATAACGGTCGCCACCGCCCGCGAGGACGAGAGCGAGCCATGCTGCGCTCCTGACGAATAAAAGCTTTCAGAAGTTCGCGTTAGTGCGTACATCGCTACTAATCTGCGACCAGAAATTTGCACTATTCTGGGTTAGAATTTCTCGACCCAGAGGCGTTGGGCGGGACTGTCAAGTGACGATCTGATTGACCAAGGAGAAGGAACGTTCGTGAGCTGGTCGATCGGGACCAGCAGCAGACACCGCGCTGCTAGCCCGGATGGTCAGCTTTCGGACAAGACGATTTGCTCGCCCAATGTCCGGGCTTGGGGCACAAAACAGCTACTCCCTAGCTTCACATTCGCGGTTTCACCGCTAACTGGTTCGCCCTCCCTTTACTAATAACGCTTCAAGCATATCAACTTCGTCATCGCTAAGTTTTCCGAAATCAAACTCTTCGTCCGTCTCACGTTCCTCAAGCAGAGGCATGATGAACTTCAGCAATTTGATTTTTTGATCAGGGGTCCCGTTTATCAGACTCTTCACGAGCGATAAGACAGCTGCTTCCTTAATCGTCTTGCGTTGTTGGTGACCGTCAATCGTCACGTTGACCATCTTGCCTAGATGTTTGGCAAGCAGCGTCTGGATCCCAGCACTGCCTTTCGGGCGCCCCCGCGGATTACCTGACTGGCCTGATTGGAACCGCGTTGCCTTCGGCGGTTTGCCGTAGCCAACCTCGTAACCTTCATCATCGTTCACAGCCGTTACCTCCGGCTAGTTCGTTCCCGCTGATCTTGGCAGCTTGATCTGCAGTAGAACCGGGTTCGTATTTTTCGCCGGTCGACAAGTTCACGGGCTTAGTGCCCGTCATCCGCCAATAGCGATCGAGCGCGACGTCCACGTAAGCAGGGTCGAGCTCAATAGCCCCGCATCTACGTCCGGTGCGCTCGGCAGCAAGGATGGTCGTGCCTGACCCTGCAAAGGGGTCGAGCACGAGATCGCCCCTCGAAGAGCAATCAAGGATTGCGTCAGCGGTCAAACCAATCGGCTTGATTGTCGGGTGCATGGTTAGCTTGCAATCGCGGTCTGGCTGGAAGCTATTCATGCCCTCATATTCCCACACATTCGTGCGGTAGCGACCGTGCGCGCCCAACTGGACATTGTTCTGGTGGGGCGCGCTTCCAGCCTTGAACACCGCGACGAGCTCGTGACGCGAGCGGTAAAGAGTGCCCATGCCTCCGTTGGACTTGACCCATACACAAATGTTCTTGAGTTCGGAGTAGACGGTGCTTCCCGCTGCGATCAAATCCGCGATGTGCCGCCAATCCATACAGATAAAATGGATTGAACCGTTATCGCTAGCATCACGCATCCTTGTGCACGCACTGCGGAGAAAGTTCGAAAACACCCTGGGGACATTTCACCGGATGCCTGAACGAATTCTCGATGGCGAGCTTTGCCTAGGCCCGAAACATGGCCACTGATCGGGACGTTGTAAGGCGGATCAGTGAAGATCAACTGTGCCTTGTTGCTGTCAAGCAGGACTTGATAGCTCGCTGGGTCGAGCGCATCGCCGCAGAACAGGCGGTGAGCCCCCAGCTGCCAAAGGTCACCGGGACGGGCGATAGGTGCTAGTTCTCCTAAAGAGGCAATATACTGATCACCATTTTCACTACCTTCCCCTACCCTGTTCTCGCCAATCACCAGGTCGATCTCGCCCATTGCGAAGCCAAGGTCAGTGATTTCGAAGTCGAGGTCCATCTCGAGCAGACCCTGAAGTTCAATTGCGAGGATTTCGTCGTCCCAGCCAGCTAACTCTGCTAGCCGGTTATCAGCAATGATATAGGCTTTGCGCTGCGCCTGGCTAAGGTGGTCGAGGCGGATTGCAGGCACGGCTTCGAGGCCAAGCTTACGCGATGCCTCAAGTCTTCCGTGACCAGCAACGACCTGGTTCGCCTTGTCAATCAGGATCGGGTTGTTGAACCCGAAACGCTCGATCGACGTTGCGATTTGTCCAATCTGCTTTTGACTATGGGTCCGAGCGTTCCGCGGGTCGGCGGACAACTCGCTTGGACTGAAATACTGAACCGATAACGACGTCATCGCTGTCTTCTCCTTTGCGATCATTAGAAAGCAAAAAAAGCGGCTCGCCAATGCTGAAAGGTTGCAGTTCTTCGTGTTACGCAATGCGCGTAACTATCTGACGCGAATTGCGAAAGTTTGTTTCGCAATGCGCGAAACTAGTTCCAGATGTGGAACGTATTAACTGAGCCGTTAGCCTACCGATCTGGGATAAATTTAACCAAAATCGATCAACGAAGTCCGGATTTGTAAGCGGCGTTAATTTAGCCGATTTTATCCCTGTTCGCACCAAACCAATTGCCTGTTGGATCGATTTAATTCCCTGTTCTGGTTATTAGGGAAATTGAGCGCCACGACCGCAGAAAACCTAGCAATAGCGCCGTTGGTAAAGGCGAAATCCTTTTCCGAAACTTCGATTTCCCTGTAAATACCCTGAAAGCAGGGAAAATATGCCTAGAGAGCAGTTCGCAGCAGACTGCGTGCTGCACCAAACAGTCCTGCAAGTGTATACGATAAAGCACTGGACAACCGATAGCTGTGATTTTCGGCCCAGTTCCGCGCGGTTTTGCTCAACGCATCTCGCGATGCTGCAGTGAGAGACATACGTCTGCAATCAGCAAAGGGTCAGGAGAAATCAGCGTTTGTCTCAACTGCTAGGTGAGCAAACTGCACTCGCTGAATTATATGGCAGCTTTGCGCCCGATCTCGGTCATTGTGATCACTCTAAAGTCCGCCGAATGAGGACGGTGAAAGCACCTTCTAGATCCGGCCAGAAAAGGCTTGAGGCAAAAGCGCTATTTCAAACAGTTGCGCGGGGATCTATTCCGCCAAGATGGTTAAAAAAGTTTTCCGAGATTTGATCGCAAGGCTTGCGAGGCCTAAAATGGCTGGATTGTAGCCTGAAAAACAAGAGAGCAAGCCGAATGCTTTCATTCAGCGCTTGGACAAGCAAGTAGCCCTGGAGCAAGAGCTAATGTCACTCATATGGACATCCTGTATCGTAACCTAATCGGCGCCACATATCGGCCTAATACCTGCCTGTTAATTCGCTGCGCTTATTCGTGCCATCCTCCGAAGTCTAAGCGCAGTTCCAATGAATTACACGCAGAAAGCCAGCGCCGGGGCGAATGTAAAAGGGGGAAATGACGTGTAAGTTCCCTGTTTAGCAGGGATGTCGCAGCGAGAGTGGTTCGCTCCGGACTGCGTCGCGCCCCAATTGTGGTCAGAGATGGACGCTCGCTTTTCGATACAGCAACCGACGCAGCGCCGTAAGCCACTGCTTCTGCCTGCCGCGCCATTCCAACTTTCGAGCCGACTCGGTACTTACTGCACAATCCTCAGTTCCTAGCGAGTTGCGAGCGCAGAGGCACACACCATGCGAAGTCAAGCCATGCCTCAGCGCAGGCGCGAGCCTTTGCCTTCGCGATCGATCGCCATCAGTATGCCGAATGCGATCATGACCGTAAGCATGGCCGAGCCCCCATGGCTTATCAGGGGCAGCGGCATACCCATGACCGGCGTCAGGCCGGTCGCAGTCAACATGTTCATCGCGATATAGAGGAACAGCATCACGACCAGCGCCATGGCGGACAGCTTGCCGAACCGGGACCCGGCGCGTGCCGCAACCTGGAACCCCCACCGCAGTAGAAAGAAATAGGCGGCTAAAACGGCAAGTCCGCCGATCATGCCCCACTCCTCAGCAAGGGCCGCGAAAACGAGGTCGGTGTGGTGCTCAGGAAGGTAGCTTAGCCGGGCCTGTGATCCTTCGAGGAAACCGCGCCCCCAGAAGCCGCCCGATCCGATTGCGATCTTCGATTGGATAACGTGGTATCCCGTACCGAGGGGATCGCTTTCCGGATTGAGGAAGCTGAGCAAGCGCTTCTGCTGATAAGGTTCGAGCAGAAAGAGATAGGCAATAGGCGCTGCCACGAGTGCTGCAGCGCCGGTCCCCACGAATATGCCGAGCGGTAGTCCCGCCAGGAACATCATGACGAAGCCCAGTCCGAGCAGAAACACTGCCGCATCGAGGTCAGGCTGGATCAAGACGAGAATTGCTGGCAACGAGACCGCCACGATCGGCGGGACGACCCCCCTCCAGGAGTTGACGTAGCCGGTAGGCAACTGCTCGTAAAAGCGCGCGAGCGAGATTATGATGGCGATCTTCATCAGTTCGGACGGCTGGATCGTCAGCACGCCCAGATTCAGCCACCGCTGGCTGCCTCCGCCCACCTGACCGATAAGTTCGACAAGGATGAGCATCGCCAGCGAAGCGATGTAGGCGGGCCAGGCGATCCGGCGAAGGAACGCCAGCGGCAACCGCCGAACGATCAGCAGTACTGCGCCCAGCAACAGGCAGAAGCGGACGATGTGAGGCAGCGCCCAAGGCGTCCAGCTGCCTCCAGCAGATGAGTAGAGCACCAGACTACCGAAGCTCGCCAGAAGGACAAGCAGGGTCACGACCTTCCACGGTAGGGCGGCAATGGCCGGCGGGACGACGTCACGCATTTCGCTGTAGGTCCTGCTGCAAGGAGAATTGCCGATCCACTGGGGTAGCCGTCAAATTCTAAGCTGATTGCCGACCCCGATCGCGCCGAGTGCGAGCAGCGGCAACCCCGTCCTGGAAGGCGAGGCGGTCGAAACTGGATGGGGAGGGGACTGCGCCTCCATCAAAGCGATACCGCTTCGGCTGCCTGCGCACCGACGGCCTTGTTATTCACCCTGAAGATGTTCCAGCGGACTTTCGGCCCGATTGCCGCGTGCGCCGCCGCTCCTATAGTCCAGTCAGTTTCCGGTTGATAGAAGATTATTCGCTCGATCGACGGTCACGTCTTACAGTTAGTCGTCTAGCCACCGGCGCACGCCAAACCAGCCCAGCACCGACACCGCAACCAGAAAACAAAGGCCCGTCACGCCCCAGAAGGCCCAAGGACGGTCGGCGAACGGAATGCCCTCGACATTCATGCCGAGCAGCCCGGTGATGAAGGTCAGGGGCAGGAAGATGAAGGCAATCACCGCAATCGCGAGCGAACGCTTGTCGACGATCTCGGCCCGCAAGTCGGTCAATTGTTCGTGGAGAAGCGCAGCACGTTCGCGAACGGTTTCCAACTCCTCGGCCATGCGGGCAAAGCGGCCAGCCGCCTCGCGCAATTGCAACCGATCCTCGCTGCTGATCCAAGCGAACGGAAGCTGCGCCATCGACCCGAGCGCGTCACGGTCCGGCGCGACGAAGCGCCGAAGCGCGATTGCCTGCGATCGCAAAACGGCAATGCGGCGGCGAAGGGCATAGATGTTGGCCGTTTCGATCTCGGCTTCGCAGTCGTCGAGCTGATCGCCCAGATTGGCGACTTCCGGATCGAGCTCGGTGCTGATCGCATGCGCGAGCGCGGCGACGAAATCCCCGCCGTCGGAAAGTTTCCCTGCCCGCATGGCGGCTTCGACGCGAGCCATTGCGGTCAACGGATTGCGGGTTACGGAGGTGACGCGCTTGTCCTCCACCCAAACCCGGATGGAAACGAGCTGATCGCTGTCTCGCACGGCTTCCAGCGCATTGCCCCTGAGATTTATGAGCGCAGCATCATTTACTTCATCGCACCGGGGGCGGGTTTCGCTGGCAAGCAGCGCATTTGCAGCGAGATCGGGAACGTAGGATGGCAGATCGGCTCGGCCGTTGTCTCCACGCCGTTCGGTATGCAACCAGACGAAGCCGTCACCTCGATAAGTAGCGCCCTCGCTCGCAGAGATCTCGCGGAAAGCGCCGTTCTCCATCAGAAGAGCACGCATGGTATTCGGGATAAGCTCATCGGGCATGCCAGCGATCTAACGGAAATTTTTCGCCGGGCCACCATTTCCCAGCCTTGAGGCACGACGATCGAAAGCATCAACCACTAATTTACTAGTCGCGGCTATTATCGCCGCAACAGGGTTGCTCCCCTGTTTGGACCCCTGAAGGCCAGTGTACGGACATGCGCTGGCCTTCAACCATCCCGCCTTCAGGCAATCCTCCCATTCCGTCCCGTCTTGAAACGTGGTGATCGGTAGGCTGTCGAGGATTACGAACCCGCCTCATGAAGCCGCTGCGCAGCGATGCATCCTGCGCAAATCACGGTAAAGGCCAGCGCGATCTACCCATGCGCTGGCCTTTGCTAACTCGGTTTCGCTTGCCTAATACGCTCACCGCCGGACGGACGGCGCCGCGATGACAACCGGCGAATACTCCGTTGCTACGCGCCGTCCGAAATGCTTCTTTTCGAGTGAAGAAGCGAGCCGATCGCGCAAACGACGGCGTTCTCGGCATTTTGCGGGTCGGCCAGAACTCCGTTCAGCGTGATTTGCAGGCGATATTTGCCGATCTCGCTGGTTCCGAAATTGATGGTGCAGTGAGGTCCACGCCCCTTCGCAGTGCTTACCTTGTCTTTATTCCGCGTCGTTTCGGCCAAAGCCTCTTCGGCAGCTTCCTGAAGCTCGCTGCGCATAGCGAACAGGTCGATGTCGGGCTCGAAGGTCATCTCGAACTTGTGCTCGGAATTGCCAACCGAATGGGGGCGGACTTTGACGGGAAAGGTGAACAGCAAGCTTTACGGCAGAGTGACTATCCTGCCGGTAGGGACGATCGAACCGCCGGAGTTTTCGAATTCTTCCAGCTGGGCCGCAAGCAGGCTGAGATCGAGAACCTCTCCCTTGGTTGCGCCTACTTCGACCACGTCCCCTACAGAAAAGGCTCTCGTAAACGTGCGCAGTGCCGCTCCGGAGAGACACAGAATCAGTTCTTTGGTTGCCACGACGAGCGCCACGACGACCGCCGTCAACGACAGGGCGAAGGTTCGCAGCTGCGGCGCCCAGATCATGACCAGCCCGATTACCGCGACAAGGAGGAGCAAGTTGCGGAGGTTCGCTGTCCAACGCCGGGCTACTTGTTCGGTCAGGTCTTTTCGTCGCCGCAAGGCTCGGCCCACGATCAGCCTCGCCGCGAACAGAACCAGCAGGAGGGAAACCGAAGCAAACGCATCCGAGGTATAGAATGCGGACGGAATCTCGAAGCTCATTTGTTCTCCGTTCACCGCGGCTTGTTGCAGGTCATCCGGGGTTTCTTGTCGTGCGGCTGAATTGCTGGACACGGCGGCACTTGTAAACCTTCAGTGCGATCATATTTGCCGCGCGTTACCGGGCCCCTCTGGCGAGATCTGCTTCTGCATCGCGATGTCGGAACAAGTGGTTTTTCACGATCATTTGATCTGATGAGGTTCACGATGACATTATTCAGCAACGACAGCAACGCAGGAACCATTGTGGTCAAAGCGCGCCAATGGAACTAGCGCTTTACGTGCTCGACGCAGCCATTGTGGTGGCTGCCGTGGTATCGGCATGGTTCTGGCTGCAGGCCGCGGGCCGTCCCCAGCGCAGAGTCAGTAAATTTGAGGATTTCAATCACGCGGACCTGAACCGTCTGGTAACTGCGCTCAATCGTGCCCGCATCCTCAATGCCCGGGCTGCCGTAGCAACGGCGGCGGCAGCCCTGCTTGGCGGTCTGCATATCGCATTGGGCCTCCTGCTATAACATAACTGCTGCGGGGTCTCGGCCGTCATTTCGGTCGAGAGCTGCCCTGAAGTAGCCGCCTTTCATCGGAATATCTCGATGGAATTTGACGATGAGCTGGCGCATCGCTAAAAGTCGATGGATGCAGACTGTTGCCGCTCTAGATTCCCTTGCTGCCCTCTCTCATCCGACCCGCCTGGATGCCTTCCGGCTTCTCGTGCGTCACGAGCCGGAAGGCCTTTCTACCGGGCAACTCGTCGACGCTTCGGGCCTCAGCCAAAGCACCTTCTCCAGTCATCTTGCCATCCTGGTTGCCGCTGGGCTCGTCGTTCCCGAAAAGCGCGGGCGGCAGATGATCCAGCGCGCTAACATCACTGCCCTGCGCGACCTGATGCTGTTCTTGGCGAAGGACTGCTGCGAGGGACGCGCGGAACTGTGCGAGCCGCTCGTCGCGGAGCTTTCGGACTGCTGCTGAACGTCGCAATTCCGCTGCGCGCTTTTCGAAGGATACGCCAATGACCACCGATGTCGTCATTTACCATAACCCCGAATGCCGGACGTCGCGCAACACGCTGGCGATGATCCGCAACGCGGGGATCGAGCCGCACGTGATCGAATACCTCAAGACACCGCCGTCTCGCTCCATGCTCGAAAGCCTGACCGCGCACATGGGGATCAGCCCTAGGGATTTGCTGCGTCAAAAGGGCACACCCTATGCAGAACTGGGTCTCGACGATGAGAGCCTGCGCGATGCAGCGCTGATCGACGCGATGATGGAGCACCCGATCCTCATCAATCGCCCGCTCGTCGTTTCGCCGCTCGGTGTTCGTCTGTGCCGCCCGTCCGAGGCGGTGCTCGACATCCTCACAGGTCCTCAAAAGGGTGTATTCACCAAGGAGGACGGCGAGCAGGTCGTCGATAAAGCCGGTCAGCGCATCGGCTGATGCTCCTCGCATTGCTCATCTTCGTGGTTACCATTACGCTGGTAATCTGGCAGCCGCGCGGGCTCGGCATCGGGTGGAGCGCAATGGGCGGCGCGCTGGTGGCGCTCGCTACCGGCGTCGTCTCCCTGGCAGATATCCCCTTAGTCTGGGACATCATCTGGAACGCGACGGGGGCGTTCGTCGCAATCATCCTCATCAGCCTGATCCTCGATAGAGCGGGTTTCTTCGAATGGACTGCGCTTCACGTCGCCCGCTGGGGCCGCGGCGACGGGCGCTGGTTGTTCGTCCTCGTGGTCCTGCTCGGAGCAGGTGTCGCAGCGGTTTTCGCCAATGACGGAGCCGCGCTGATCCTTACCCCGATCGTGATCGCGATGCTCCGGGCGCTCGGCTATAACGGCAAGGCGACGCTGGCTTTCGTCATGGCTGCGGGCTTCATCGCCGATACCGCCAGTTTGCCGCTGGTCGTCTCCAACCTCGTCAACATCGTGTCAGCCGATTTCTTCGACATCGGGTTCGGCGAGTACGCGCTGGTCATGGTTCCGGTCGACCTCGCTGCGATCGCGGCGACACTCGTCGCGCTAATGGTGTTCTTCCGCAAGGACATTCCGGCCAGCTACGATGTCGCACAGTTGCGCGCTCCTGCGGACGCGATCCATGACGAGGCTACCTTCCGCGCCGGCTGGATCGTGCTGGCCCTGCTCTTGGCCGGATTCTTCGTGCTCGATCCACTCGGCGTACCGATAAGCGCGGTTGCCGCGATCGGCGCTCTTGCCCTTATCATTATCGCTGCGCGCGGCCCGGCCATCCCGGCCGGCCAGGTCATCCGCGAGGCGCCCTGGCAGGTCGTGATCTTCTCTCTTGGCATGTATCTAGTGGTTTACGGGTTGAGCAACGCCGGGCTTACAAACGCGGTCGCCGGACTTCTCGAACGCTCGGCCGAGGGCGGCGTGTGGGGAGCGGCCTTCGGAACGGGAATCCTGTCTGCCATCCTTTCATCCGGCATGAACAATATGCCCACTGTCCTCGTCGGCGCGTTGTCGATCGACGCCACAGATGCCTCCGGACCGGTTCGCGATGCGATGATCTACGCCAACGTCATCGGCTGCGACCTCGGGCCGAAGATCACTCCTATCGGTTCGCTCGCGACGCTGCTGTGGCTGCACGTACTGGGGCAGAAGGGCGTGAGGATCGGCTGGGGCTATTATTTCCGCGTCGGCATCACGCTGACGACGCCGATCCTGCTGGTGACATTGGCAGCGCTCGCCTTCCGTCTTACGCTGGCTTTAGCTTCAAGCGCCCCTCTTCTTCAAGTTCGGCTCGCGAATGAGCTTCCCATTACGGCCTTGTCGAACCTTATTCTGCGAGGATAGGGTGCGTCGTCGTGACGATGGTCGTACGGGCCTGCCTCGAGCGAAGCAGCCATAAGGCAATCGTTAGCAGGCAGACCGTCCAGAAAATTCCAACGAACGGCGCATCATTGCCTATAGCGAAACGCGCCAGAAGCGTCGTTGCCATACCTGCAGGTACACCTACGACAAGGCCCCACCAGCCCGCACGCAGGTAGGGAGACGGCTTCCCGGCCCTTTCGCGCTTGTCGAGCCAGATAAAGGTTCCGGTTGCGACCACGACGGTCATCGCCAGGCCGAAGACTATGTAGGCGATCTTGACTGGCAGTCCGCCATAGTTTCCGAAGTGCAGATTATACGTCGATGCTGCCAGTTGCTGGCCGACGGTACCATCCGCCATACCTGCCGCACCGCGAAACTCCCCCTGCCCGGAAAAGGCATAGTATTCACCGAAGATGAGGCGTCTCGGATGCTCAGCAACGATCTGCATGTGCTGGCCCGCCGTGCCCGGATCGTGCAGGATGACATAATAGGGGCGGGTCTCGGGGTATTCGCGCTGCATGTAGGCTAGCGCCGGAACTACATCGGGTATTGGAGCGGGCGAAGCGTTGCCTTCGGGTTCGCCGCCGAAAACCGGAGCAAGAGCAGCTTCGCTGTCGCCGCCATAAGCGCTCGCAGCAAGACTCGACCCCGAGATATAGAACAGGCCGATCATCGTCCCCGTGAGCGCAATCGCCAGGGCGAACGGGATTGTCCATACAGCCAGCCGGTTGTGCCAATCGAGCGTCGCGACGTCGTCGCCTCGGCGTGCGCGAAGACGGAAAGCGTCGCGGAAGATGCGTGGATGCGCGGCGATGCCCGAGATGGTGAGCGCAGTAAGCATCGCTCCGAAAAGGCCAACGAGCGACATTCCGACGACTGCCGGCAGGTTGAGGCGGTAGTGAAGGGCGAGAAGAAATTCGGCCCAAGCATTCTCTTCCGGTCTCGCGATCCGGCCCTGCTCATCGATATGCACCGCCTGCGTGTCGGTGGTGATCGTAGTGCGTGGCAGAGCATCGGTCGGCAAATGGACGTAGAGATGGGTGGTGGCAGGCTTGCCGCTTTCGCTGGCGATGACGTTCTCGATCCCGCGCTGGATACTGGCAGGCGCGATCGCAGTCATCTCGGGTGCGTCGCGCTGTTCGAACCGCTGCCATTCTTCGTAAAGCACGATGGCCGTGCCGGTGGCGCAGATCAGGTACAGCAGCGCGCAACATATCAGTCCCAATGCCGAGTGCGCGGAGATCGCCTTGCGGACGGTGTCCTTCGATAATGCGAGCGTCATACCGTGCCCCCTTGTAACAGCAGGAAAGGTGCCGAGACAGCCGCTACACCGAGTACCCAGGCGAACTGTGTACCGCGATGCGACATCATCAGCAGTGCGAAGGATAGTATCGGCCACGCGATTGGGACCGTAGCCAGAACGGCGACATTGCCGTCGGCTTCCGCGCCCCCGGCGCCGATGATCAGTGCGCGCACGGCAAGCGCCAGCAGCACGCTCGCGGCGAGTGCCAGAGGCCCGGCTATCGCGAATGTCAGCAACCCGGATCGTACCGGTGAATCCACCTCGCTACTCCCCCGGTGGCTCGTCCTGATCGTTTTGGCCCGAGCCTTTCGTGCGGGCGTGCGAGCCGCGACGAACAGCACGGCGAAGGCTGCGCCAGTGGCCACAAGGACCGTCACTGCCACGCCCCATTCGCCTGCGGTCTCGTCTCCCACCGCCAACGCAGCCACCAATACCGCCCAGCCGCCCATATTTAGCGCGGTCGAGCGATGAGGTTTGCTCCAGGAAAACCGGAGCAAGGCCACGCCGCCGATAGCCAAGGTGGCTGCCACCCAGATCAGAGCGCCGCCTTCCATCAGAAGTTGACGGTCAGCGAACCGTTGATGCTGCGCTTCTCGCCCGGAAAGCAGTCCCCACGAACAAGGCAAACGGCGTAATATTCTTCGTTGGTGACGTTGCGCGCGGTCAGCCTGAACTCGAACCGGTCGAAGTCGTAGCCGAGCGACAGGTCGCCCACCGTTCGCCCGTCGACACGATAGGTCAGCAGGCTGCCGTCGATCGCCGAAAACCCATTGCTCTCATTGCCGCCGACATAGCGGACGCCCCCGCCGAGACTGAGTCCGTCGAGCATGCCCTGGAAGTTGTACAGCGCGAACAGCGAAGCCTGCCAGTCGGCGATCGAGGTCAGCGCGAAGCCACTCGGATCCTCCGCATCTAGGTAGCTCACATTGCCGTCGAGCCGAAGGCCGCCGATTAAGGCATTGCCCTCGACTTCAAATCCCTGGACTTTCGAGACGCCTTCCTGCTGACTGTTGCCGCCGACGAGTGAGTTGGGATTGGGAAGGTTGGACACTTCGATATCGAATGCCGACAGCGTGACGAGTGCATTGACCCCGGTAGGCTGCCACTTGATGCCTGCCTCGTACTGGCGTCCTTCTTGCGGCAGCAATTGCTGGTTGGTAATAGTGTCGATGCCGACCACCGGCTCGAAACTCTCGGCGTAGCTCACGTAAGGAGAAAGGCCTGCGGGACCACGCCAGAGCAGACCGAAGCTGAGACTGGTGGCGTCATCCTTTTGCGTAATACCGTTTTGAACCCGGTTTTCGACGTCGTCGAACCTTACGCCCGCAGCGGCGACCAGCGAACCCCAGCTCATCTGGTCCGAAATGTAGAACCCGGTCGAATCGACGTAATTGCGCGGACCATTGCCCTGGAACTGCCGAACCTCCTCTACGCTGAGCACATTGTCATAATGCGGATCGAAGGCGTTCAATGTGCCGGCGGCGAACAGATAGGCGGTGTCGGAATCGGTAAACACATCCTGCCGCTGCACGCCGACGAGCAATTCGTGTTCGATCGGCCCGGTGGAGAATTCGCCGCGCAGGCGCGCGTCGATCGCGAGTTGTTCGCTGCGGTTGTCGGCAAGGTAGTAGGTCCACGCGCCGTCGCCGTTCTCGTCGATCCGCGGCACGCCATTGCCCTGGAAGGCGATCCAGGCCTGGCGATAGTCGGCCTGCGAATCGACGTAGCGGCCGACCGCTTCGAACGAAAACGTCTCGCTGAACTGCTGTTCCATGATCAGCGTAAGCGCGAGGCTCTCGGTATCGTAGGCGTTGAAGCCGGGGGCGCCGTGATATTCGTAGGGGTCGATTTCCTGCCCGCTGGCCGACGGGAAGAGCGTCCCGGTTACCGGCAGGAACTGATGCGCGGTGTCCGAACGCTGCTCCGAATAATTGGCCAGGATCGTCACCTCGGTGCCCGTCGCAGGGCGCAGGGTAACCGCGGGCGCGATGACGAGCTTGTCGTCGTTCACCTGTTCGATTTGCGTATCGGAATCGCGTAGGATGCCCACGAAGCGCAATTGCGCCTGGTCTTCCGCGCCGGGGATCGCGATATTGATGTCGGTCGCGATCTGCTTGCGATCGAAGCTGCCATATTCGAGGCGCACTTCGCCCTCGGTCATGCCATGCGGCCGCTTGGTTACCACATTGATGATCCCGCCCGGGGAACCCGCACCGTAAAGAACGGAAGCAGGACCTTTCAGCACCTCCACCTGCTCCAGCGTATAGATATCCTGCCGCGTCGTATTGTAGAACCCGAAAAGGTACTGGAGATTGTCGCGATATTCCGGCGCATCGAGACCGCGCACCTGCGCGAAATCGCCGCGGGTGGAGAAGCCGAAGGGTTCGGCCGTCACGCCTGCCGAATAGGTCAGCGCATCGTCCAGCGACTGAGCGCCCTTCTCCTCGAAATCCTGCTCGGTTTCGATCGAAATGGAACGAGCGGTCTCGATGATCGGCGTGTCGGATTTCGTCGCCCCGAAATCCGTGAGCGCACCGGTGACAACAATCGTCTGCTCGTCCACTTCGTCTTCAGGATCGCCGGTCTGGGCTGAACGATCCTGCGCCAAAGCGGGCGATGCGAAAATCAACGCGAACGAAGCCGTCGTCACAAGAAATATCGGTTTCAAATCTAGCTCCCTGAACACAATCTGACCGCCCGCTAATGCAAGTCATTCGCAATTGCAACACCGATTTGTCCGCGGAGTTTTTCTCGATACTGGAAAAAGAGAGGTGGGGTTCGCACTAGATCGCAACGACTAGTCTAAGATGGAACGGGCAAGTGTAGTAAAGTCGCCTCCCTGCCCCACCGGCCTGAACTTGTAATAAAGATCAAAGCAAAGGGACGTCCTTACCTGTAAGATTCGGCTTACCGATCGACATTTTAAAACGTCGAAGAAAGGTTCGGAAGATGAGCAAGGGCGACAAGAGCAGCTACACCGACAAGCAGAAGCGCAAGGCAGAGCATATCGAAAAAGGGTATGAAGATCGCGGAGTGAGCGAGGACGAGGCGGAACGCCGCGCGTGGGCGACCGTCAATAAGGAATCGGGTGGCGGCAACAAATGCGGTTCCGGACGCGGACACAAGAAATCGCAAGAATCTTCGCGCATGGGCGGCCACAAGAGCGGTTCGAGCCAGAGCCACGAGAAGCGTTCCGAGGCCGCGAAGAAGGGTTGGGAAACCCGCCGCGAACACGGCAACTGACCAATTGGTCGAGCGAGTGCGAGAAGCAGACGGTAAGAAGATTATGGCGCAATGCGCGCGGCATTCCGAACGGATGCTTCCTTAATTGCTTCTCTACCCCTGGTTTACCCTAACCCCTCATCGTTGCTGTTTTTACGGAGATTTCCGATGACGAAAGATAAATGGTCGCGGGACGTTACCGAAAATTCCGACTCTCTTGATCTGGAGGAAGAAGTTTTCACCAAGGACGATCCGCATGAGATTGCGCGATCGCTCAAGCGTTCAGCCGAAAAGAGTTCACGCCGGAAGGGCAGTCCGCTGCAGTCGGCAATGAGCATGCTGACTTTTTATATCAACCGGGCAGGCGACAACCTTTCGGACGACGAACGAGACAAGCTCGAGCAGGCGAAAGACGAGTTACGGGCGCTGTTCGACAGTGACGACGAGTAAGGGAGGTACCGTACAATCTTGCGCTCGCAGTTGTTCGCCAGGACGATATCGTATCGTCGACGAAACCTGCGCGCCTAATCATGTCCGCGGACACTCTTTCGCACCGTCAGCGAAAGATCGTCCGAAGCCGTGCTTTCCACGCCGACCGGCCATTTGGGCAAGTAGGGCTTCTCGAGCTTCGCAATCTCTTCGCTGGTCAGTTCCAATCTGGTGGCCTCTACGGCAGCGGCGATATGGCCGGGCTTGGTGGCACCGACGATGGGAGCGACCGTTTCGGGCTTGGAGTAATGCCACGCTAGCGCGACCGTCGCACGCTCGACGCCGCGGGCAGCAGCGATTTCCCCGACCGCTTCGATGACCGCTCGATCGGCCTCTTCGTGCTGGCGATAAAGGAGCTTTCCGAACCGGTCCGTCTCGCTGCGCACGGTGCTTTCGTCGTGAGATCGCGCCAGCCTGCCCCGCGCGAGGGGGCTCCACGGAATCAGCCCCACCCCCTGATCCGCGCAGAGCGGGATCATCTCGCGTTCCTCTTCGCGGTACAATAGATTGACGTGGTTCTGCATCGATATGAAGCGGGTCCAGCCGTTGGCGCGCGCAGCTTCCTGAGCCTTGGCGAACTGCCAGGCGTACATGCTGGATGCCCCGATATAGCGCGCCTTGCCCCCCTTCACGATGTCGTGGAGCGCTTCCATCGTTTCCTCGATAGGCGTCGCGGTGTCCCATCGGTGGATCTGGTAGAGATCGACGTAGTCCATGTTCAGACGTTTCAGACTGTCGTCGATCGCCTGCATCAGGCTCTTGCGCGAAAGCCCGCCCGCGTTGGGGGCTTGGCGCCAGGGAAGGAACGCCTTGGTCGCAACGACCAGTTCGTCACGGTGCGCGAACTCGGGAAGCAGACGCCCGATTACCTCCTCGGACGATCCGCCCGAATACATGTTGGCGGTGTCGAAGAAGTTGATCCCTGCCTCCACCGCCTGGCGGATGAAGGGACGCGCCTCGTCCTCGCCCAGTACCCAGTCGCCATGCCAGCCGCGAGTAGTGTCGCCGTAACTCATGCAGCCGAGACAAAGCGGCGAGACCTTGAGACCCGAGCGGCCCAGCGTGACGTAATCCATGATGCTCTCCTTCTTCTCTCGACGCCTAGGGGCTGCAGCGGGGAAACGCTAGCGAACCGATCTGTCGCCAGTGTGTCCCCAAGAGGCGGTTGCTAGGCAAACAACCAGTGTTTCGGACGGCCTCCTCAATCCGGAAATATGCACCCCACGGCGGCTTTTCATCTAGCTGTCTTCGAACTGTCGCTTCGCTGTCTTGGTTGCTTGTTAGAGGCGCTCAAACTCAACTCATTCGGGGTCTTTTATGCGCCTTCAATCGTTCGGTCGCTTCGCTTTGCTTAGTGCGGTTTCCTTCCTTCCTCTCAGCGCCTTGTACGCGCAATCGTCAGCCCAGCCCTCTACGAGCGAAGAGCCGGCGGCGCTGGGCGATGTGATCATCGTCACGGCACAGAAGCTCGAGCAGGTTGAGACAGACGTTCCCATTACCATCTCCGCTGTCAGCGGCGCACAGATCGAGGAACTGGGCGTAACCGATCTCGACGAGCTGTCGAGCTACGTGCCCGGCCTGAACATACAGGAGCAAAGCGCCAACAACCCGGGTATCGTTATCCGGGGCGTGACCAGCGATTCCGGTTCCGCGCAACAGGGACCCCGCGTTACCCTCTATTACAACGGGGTCGACATATCCCGGTCGCGTGGCAGCTATCAGGCAATCTACGACCTCGAACGGGTCGAGGTCATCAAGGGGCCGCAGGCAACCTTGTTCGGAACGGCCTCGGCAGTGGGAGCGATCAGCCTTGTATCCGCCAAGCCCCGGCCCGGCTTTGCTGCGGAAGTAACCGGCGGCTACGGCAATTTCGATCAGACCCTGTTATCGGGCTTCGTAAACGCGGGATCCGATACTTTCGGCATCCGCGTGGCAGCCGAATGGCGTACCCGCGACGGTTATGTCCGAAATCTTGCGGAGCGCCAGGAAGAGGACCTCTACTCACAGGATCAGCTGGGTACGCGGGTTTCACTGCGCTGGCGTCCGACGGACCAGACATTGGTCGATCTCGTCGGCACCTACGACCGGCAGCGGAATGGCGGCACTCCGTTCATCTCGGGAAGATTACCCGCGTTCGCCGGTGCGCCGGGAGGCTCCGACAACGCTTTCGAGCCTGCCAATCTTGGCGGCTCGCCCTTCTCCGCTCAAGCCTTGGGCGACGACCAGCTCGGCCTCGATCGCGACGTGTATGACGCCAATCTGACTATCGAGCATCAGTTCGGAGAAAGCTTCACTTTCACCACGGTAAACGGCTACCGGGAGTTCGACAGCGCAGAGGTGTTCGATGCTGACGGATCGGCGGCACCGTTCCTGGAATTCGCCGAGATCGCGGAAGGCTGGCAGGCCAGCCATGAGGGCCGGTTCACCTATGTCGATCCCGCGTGGCGTGCTGCCTTCGGCTGGAACTTCTTTCGTGAGGACGGGGTCCAGAACGTGCCTTTCTCGACCGAGGAGGGCCTGTTCCTTCAGTGCCTGACCAGCCTTGCGACGCCCAGTCCGCTTATCCCTGGCATTCCGTGCGTCGCGCCCGACGGCAGCGTACCGGCGAGCGGCGTTACCGAACTCCTGACGGGCGGCGCGGCCACCGCGATCCCCTACACCTCCGTGTTCGAGAACCGGGGGCGAAACGACAGTTATTCCATCTTTGCCGACGTTACCGCCATTCCCGCAGATGCGATCGAACTCACCGCGGGTGTTCGCTTGCTTATCGAAGAGCGGCGCTCTGCCTTCTTTGCCGACGTACCGGCATCCGTCATTACGGGCTCGCCGCTCATTCCGGGGCAGGTGGACACGGGCGGTGAAGCTTTCGAAGATGAGCAAAGCTTCTCTGCGGTCCTGCCCCGCTTCAATGCCTTGTATCGCCTGACGCCGGAGATAAACCTCTACGGTACGGTTTCCAAAGGGCGCCGCTCTCCGGTCGTCCAGATTGCTGCCGCACAGGTACTCGGCGCACCCACGCAGATCGTGCCCGAAGAAACTGTCTGGAACTACGAGGGCGGCGTCAAAGGCCAGACTGGCATGTTCGGCGGTTCGCTGAGCGTGTTCTACCAGCAGTATGACGGCTTCCAGGTCAGCGTCGTGCAGTCGGACGGAACCTCGCGCACGGAAAGCGCCGGTTCGGCCAGCAATCTGGGCGCAGAGGCGGAGATAACCGCCGATCTCGCTCCTTGGCTCGGACTGTTTCTGAACGGTGCCTACATCGACGCGAAGATCGATGAGGACGAAGCGTTTTCCGGCGCGTTCTCGGGCGCGCGCTTCCGGCTGCAGCCGAAATACCAGGCTTCCGGCGGCATCACGATCGATGCACCTGTTGCCAGTGGTATGCGCTTCTTCGCGACGCCGTCTTTCACATACCGGAGCAAGCTCTTCTTCGAGTTGCCAAACAGCGAGCTCCTGAGCCAAGATGACGTCTTCCTGGTAAATGCGCGTGCAGGCGTTAGCTTTGCCGACGAAAGGTTCGAAATTGCCGGCTTCATTCGCAATGCCTTCGACGAGGAATATCTGCTCGATGCGGGCAATACCGGCGGCGCGTTCGGCATCCCGACGTTCATCCCTGCCGAACCTCGCCTCTATGGTATCCAACTGACCGCGCGGGTAGGCGGATAAGGGAGTAGACGGAATGCAATCGGCGAAAATCAACCGGCGCGGTGTCCTGGGTCTGTTCGGTTCGTCCGGCGCCGCGGCATTGCCGGGTTGCACCACAATTCCCGAAGCGAACGCTGCCGTACGCTTCGCACACGGTGTTGCGAGCGGCGATCCCGCTCCGGACGGTGCCCTGCTCTGGACCCGTGCCAGCGTGGAAGAAGCCGGTGCCGGAGATGTTCCCCTGCGGTGGTTCGTCGTTTCCGGTGCGGCAGGAAGCCCAACCGCAAGCGGTACGGCACTTGCTCGCACAGCGGCGGACCATACGGTAAAGGTCGAGGTAGACGGTCTCGAACCGGGACGCGAATACCGTTATTACTTCACGGGACCCGATGGGACACGGTCTCCGGAGGGAAGGTTCCGCACGCTTCCAGTCGGCGCAACGGACAACGTCGTGCTCGCCGTTGCATCGTGCCAATTATATCCGGGCGGCTATTTCAACGCATACGCGCATATGGCGCAGAGCGAGCGGCTCGACGCGGTTCTGATGCTTGGCGACTACATCTACGAATACGGCGCCGATGGCTACGGGGCCGACATCGGCCAAAGATTGAACCGTCTGCCCGATCCGCTCCACGAAACCGTCACGCTCGAAGATTACCGGCGGCGGCATGCCCAGGTAAAAAGCGATCCCGACATGCAGGCCGCGCACGCCCGCGCAGCCTTCATCTGTGTATGGGACGACCACGAGGTTACCAACGACGGCTGGATCGGCGGTGCGGAAAATCACCAGCCGGAAAGCGAAGGGGACTGGGAGCAGCGCAAGGCAGCCGCCATGCAGGCCTATTTCGAATGGATGCCGATCCGCGATCCGAAACCCGGCCGCGCTGCCAGCGAAATCTACCGAAGCTTCGAATTCGGCGACCTTCTGACCCTCGCCATGCTGGAAACCAGACTGCTCGTTCGCGACAAGCAACTGGAGTTCGCAGGCGACCCAAGTGACGCCAATGCCTACGCACGTTTGCTGACCGCATTGTCCGACGAGAAGCGCGAACTGATCGGAAGCCGGCAGCGTGACTGGCTGCGCGAGACTCTCCGGACCTCCACCGAAGCCGGCAAACCATGGCAAATCGTTGCCAATCAGGTCGTAATGGCGAAAGTCTCCGGACCGCAGCTAAGACGGCAGATGGGGGAGGCGCGCTACGCGCAGATGCTCGCGCAGCTTCCATCCGGTTACGAAGGAAGGCTGCGCGATGCGCAGCTTGCCTACGAAGCAGGAGTGCCGTTCAATCTGGACGCCTGGGATGGCTACCCGGGCGCACGCAAGCGCTTGTACGAGGCTTTCGGAGCCAGCGCATCGAAACCGATCGTGCTTGCAGGAGACAGTCACGCCGGATGGGCCAACAACCTGTTCGACGACGCAGGGGAACTGGTCGCGCTCGAACTAGGCTGCACGGCGATCACCAGTCCTTCCTACGGTTCTCTGCTGCCGGGAATCGGGCGGTATATCGAGGCGGCGAACGAGGAAGTCGCCTACTGCAATCAGGACAAGAAGGGTTATACGCTTCTGACCCTTACCCCGGCAGAAGCGAAAGCGGATTTCATCACTGTGGATACCGTTCTCGACCGTAAATTCGATGCCGAGGTCGATGCATCGTTCGTCGCGTTGGCAGGAGACGAGTTCGCCAACTGGCGCCGCGCGGGTGAAGCTTGAGCGATATCGCCGCTTGATTGCCAGCCATTCCTCCCTGAGGAACGTCAAAAGTTCTTCAAGTCTCGCCAATGTAACATCTCAAGGCAGACTGTAACGCGCGCGATCTACCGACCTTCCGAACAGGGAGGCGCGCATGTCGAAATTGACGAAGCTTGGTCCGAACCGAAATCGACCGGACCAGTTCAAGGACTTGTCCAAAAAAGTTAAAGGCATCGGACCGTCCGGTGCACCGCGAAGGCAATACCGGACAATCTGGATCTCGGACGTTCATTTGGGAACACGCGGATGCAACGACCAGTTGCTGATCGATTTCCTCGACCATTGCGATAGCGAGACCCTCTACCTCGTCGGTGACATCATTGACGGCTGGTGAATGAAGCGGCGCTTCTACTGGCCGGAACGTCATAATGCGATCGTCAGGCGCATCATGAAGCGAGCCAAGAGCGGATCGCGCGTGGTCTATATTCCCGGCAATCACGACGAGATGTTCCGGCAGTTTTCCGGCCTCGATTTCGGCGGGGTCGAGATCCGCCGCAGTGCGGTCCATGAAACGGCAGACGGGCGGCGCCTGTTGGTCCTTCACGGCGACGAGTTCGATGCGGTCGTGATGAGCCAGCGCTGGCTCGCCTTTCTCGGCGACGCAGCCTACACTTTCCTGCTTAAACTGAATGTCGCCATCAACGCGGTACGGCGCCGCCTCAACCTTCCCTACTGGTCTCTTTCCGCCCATGCCAAGCACAAGGTAAAGGATGCGGTCGCCTTCATCTCCCGGTTCGAAGAGACTGTCGCTACAGCAGCGCGGAAAAGGCACCTCGACGGGGTCGTGTGCGGTCATATTCACACCGCCGAACAGCGCGATTTCGACGGCCTAGCATATTACAACGATGGCGACTGGGTCGAGAGTTGCACGGCGCTCGTCGAACATCCGGACGGCCGAATGGAAATCCTTCGCTGGAGCGAGGAGGTTCTCGCCCGAACTACGGAAATCCGAGAGGAGGCGGCGTAATGCGTATCTGTTTTGTAACCGATGCATGGAAACCGCAGGTCAACGGTGTGGTCCGAACTCTCGAGGCTACGCGCCGCGTACTGGAAAATCGCGGCCATCTTGTAGATATCATCTCGCCCGATCGGTTCCGTTCGGCTCCGTGCCCCTCCTACCCGGAGATCCGTCTCGCGCTTGCAGGGGAGAAGCGGGTGGGACCGATGATCGAGAGGTTCAGGCCGCAGGCGCTGCATATCGCTACCGAAGGACCGCTTGGATTTGCCGCGAGACGCTGGGCGAAGCGGTCCGGAATGCCGTTCACGAGCGCCTTTCATACGCATTTTCCGCAATATCTTTCGAAGCGCACGCGGCTGAACGAGGGTTTCTTCTGGCCCGCCCTGCGGCGATTTCACGCGGCCTCCAGCTCCGTACTCTGCGCGACGGACAGTATGAAACGCGAACTTGCGCGCAGGGGCATAGTCCATACGAGCGACTGGGGCCGTGGCGTCGATCTGGCCGCATTCGGTCCTGACGGTCCACCAGATGCCGCGATTCTCGCCCTTGCCGGCGGAAAGCCGAAACTGCTGTTCGTTGGCCGTGTCGCAGTCGAGAAGAACCTGAAGGCCTTTTTGTCACTCGACATCGATGCCGCTAAATTCGTCGTCGGCGATGGACCTCAACGCAGGGAACTGATGCGAGCGTTTCCGGATGCGCACTTCTTGGGTTCGCGCACCGGCGAGGCGCTTGCAGCAGCGTACCGAACGGCCGATTGCTTCGTATTTCCCAGCATGACCGATACCTTCGGCCTTGTCCTGATCGAGGCACTAGCCAGCGGTACTCCGGTAGCGGCGTACGACGCGACGGGGCCGCGAGACATTCTGACGAACGAAGTCGGTGCGATCGGCCCCGACCTAACCGCAAACGTAAAGCGGGCTCTCGCGATCGACCCAGCCGCATGCGTGGCACACGCGAAACGTTTCAGCTGGGAAGCGGCAACCGACCTGTTCGAGAATGCGCTCGTTCCTTTCGGCCCGGCGATGGCAGCGCGCGCGATGGAGACCGCGTGAGCGCCGTGCGGTAAATCGATGAGCATATAACGCAGCCCCCGAACGGCGCTGCGCCGCAGAGCTATCAATCGCCGAACAGTGCGTGTTTCAAACGAGATAAAGCAAGCGATGAGCGCAACCGTCAGAAACGTATTTGCGAGTTGCCGCAGTTTGTTTGTATGTTAGCGCTACCGTAAATTGGGAGAGACAATTTGACACCCCTTAAGACCGCGATTTGCGCTGCTACCGTATCGCTCTTGGCCGCCTGTGCGACCACGCCCATGCAGGAGGGTGATCCGCGCTACATTGCGCAGCCCCTGACCGATGAGATCTATACTGCGGACCCTTCCGCGCGCGTATGGAACGACGGCCGGATATACATCTATGCCAGCCATGACGAGGAAGTACCCGAGGAGTTGTACAACTCGGCCGATGCCTTCGACATGCGGGACTACCAGGTCCTGTCGATGGAACGCCCCGGCGGGCCGGTCACCGTCCACCCGCCCGCACTCGATGTGGAGCAGGTGCCGTGGGCCAAGCGCCAGATGTGGGCGCCCGACGCGGCCTACCGCAACGGCACCTATTTCCTGTATTTTCCGGCCAAGGATGCGAACGACATCTTCCGCATTGGCGCGGCGACCTCGAAATCTCCGACGGGTCCGTTCACGCCGCAAGCCGAGCCGATCGAAGGAAGCTATTCCATCGATCCGGGAATCCTGCGCGATAACGACGGCGAGCACTACATGTATCTCGGCGGCATCTGGGGCGGCCAGCTGCAACGCTGGCCGAACGGTAGCTACGATGCCAGCGTGACCGAGGACGATCCGACACCGCCAGGCGAACCCGCCATTACTCCGGTCGTGGCGCGCATGGCACCCGATATGCTGGAGTTTGCAGAGCCGCTCCGCCCAGTCCAGATACTCGACGAACACGGCGACCCGTTGCTTGCGGGTGATCTAGACCGCCGATTCTTCGAAGGAGCGTGGGTCTTCCGGCGCGGCGACACTTACTATCTCACCTATTCAACGGGCGAGACGCATTACCTCGTCTATGCAACGGGCGACTCGCCTTACGGTCCGTTCACCTATCGCGGCCGCATACTCGAACCGGTAGAGGGTTGGACGACGCATCATTCCATCACGGAGATCGACGGGCAATGGTGGCTGTTCTACCACGATACGCAGCGCTCCGGTCTCACCCATTTGCGTAACGTGAAGATGACCCCGCTCACCTTCCGTGCTGACGGGACCATAGAAACGATCAATCCGATGACTGATCTCGACTAGCCATCGAACAAGGCAGGGGAAGTTCGCCAATGGCGATGCTTCCCCTGTTCGGCGCTGCCGGGAAAATTTTCAGTCCTGATCCCACTGCAGAACAGCTGAACTGACTTGTCATCCTCTATGATCGAAAGCGTTTCAGAGCGTGATCCAGCCGAGCGCCTTCGCGCCCATCCATAGCCCCATGCCGATCATGAACAAATTCTCCGTCAGCGATACGAAGCCGAGGGGAACATTGCTGCTGCCGCCGACACAGGCGCATTTCAGCTCGCGCCTATCGATATAGACCGCTTTGAACACGCTGACCGCGCCGACGGTTCCGATGAACAGGGAAACGGGTACGGAAACGATCGGTAGCGCATGTGCCACCATCAGAACACCGGCGAGCGCCTCGCCGAACGGGTAGATGAAGCCGTAGGGAACCCAGCGCCGCGCGAGCAGATCGTAATTGAGGAACATGGTCGAGAAGCTGCGGATGTCCTGCAACTTCTGGATCGCGAGCAGTGCCATCGAAAGGCTGACGAACCATTCGGCCGCCTGGACCGTGAAGACGCTGTCGAACACATACCAGCTGATCGCCAGCGCAAGGAGCAGCGCGATCCCGAAGATCGCGATGACCGGCTGATAGCTCGTTTCGTCTGCCTTCTGCGTAGACTTTCCGAAATGCTCGCGCAGATCGTCGTAGCCGCCGATGCGCTTTCCATCGATGAAGGTCTGCGGCGTCGTCTTGACGTCGTGCTTTTCCTTGAAGGCGTCGGTTTCCTCACGCGTTTCGAGGTGGTGATCGTCGATCGTAAAGCCTTCGCGCCTGAGCAGGTCGACGGTTTTCAGGCCGTACGGACACACGTGTTCCGGCATTACCATCCGGTAAACGGTGGCTTTCTTCCCGGGATCGGCCCGACCGCTCACGATCCGCGTCCGTCGTAACTCGCCCAGACGCTGCGACCTTCGGGTCCGAACGCGATTACTTCGAAGGGCTGCCGGTGGTCGCCATGTTCCATGCCGGGTGAGCCCATTGGCATGCCAGCAACTGCTAGGCCGGTGACGCCGTCGGGGCGCTCGGCGAGCAACCGCTCGATATCCGCGGCGGGGACATGACCTTCGATGACATAGCCGTCGACCACAGCAGTATGGCACGATCGCAGGTCGGCCGGAACGCCGCGCTCGGCCTTGACCGCGCCCATGTCGGCATGGTCGATCGAGGTGACCTCGTGCTTGCCCCTCTCTTCCATGTGACCGGCCCAGGCGAGACAGCAACCGCAATGAGGATCGCGGTACATGGTGACGCTGGCAGCCTGCGCGGCGCAGGCGGTGAGCGCCGTGCCGAGTATCAAGCTCCCGGCGATACTCCGCTTGGCGATGGCGTTATTGATAAGATGAAGCATCGCAAATTCCCCTTGCTAAATAAGTGACTGACAGCGTGACGAAGCCGGATTCGGCATCAAAGACGCCCACGAATTCATCGTTTAGCTTTCTCGAACAGGTCGATCAATTCGCTGAACTTCTGCTGCTGCTCGACCTCGTCGCCGCTTGAGATCGCTTCCGCGACACAGCATGCGGCATGGCGTTTGAGGATTTCGCTTTCCGCCCTCCCGAGCGCGGCTTTCACGGCCTGCACCTGCGTCAGGATGTCGATGCAGTAGCGGTCGTCTTCGACCATCTGGGCGACGCCGCGAACCTGGCCTTCGATCCGGCGTAAGCGGTTCACGATCTTTCCGCTGTCGTGCGGCATGGTGCTGGCTCCTGAGGCGTCCGCTTGAACGGCTTGTAATACGGTATGGGGGTATATATGTGAACCGCTCTAGGAGATGCAAGTATTATGCCGTCGGTAGCCCTTTCCCGCCGTAAACTGCTCGGCGCCGGTGCGCTCGCGACCGGTGCGCTGGCTATGCCCGCATGGGCACGCGGAGCGGATTTGGCGCACGGCGGCATGATCCGAGCCGGTTTCGACGAAGTTTCGGGTGCGAGCATCGACCTGATCGTCGGCGAGGGAATGCAAGTTGTTCAGGGGCAATACGGTCATGCGGTTGCCGTCAACGGCAGCGTGCCAGGCCCGATGCTGCGGCTGAAGGAAGGAACGACGGTCAGCCTTAACGTTCACAACACCCTGAACGAGGACACTTCGGTTCACTGGCACGGCCTTTTGCTTCCCTTCCACCTCGATGGTGTACCCGGTGTCAGCTTCCCCGGTATCGGACCCGGCGAGACGTTCACCGCCGAATTCCCCGTGCGCCAATCCGGCACCTACTGGTGGCATTCGCACTCGGCTTTGCAGGAACAGACCGGACATTACGGCCCTATCGTCATCGATCCCGCCGGTCCGGACCCGGTGCAGGCGGACCGTGACTATGTGCTGCTGCTGAGCGAGTTCACGCCGATGCATCCGCACCGGATCATGGACCGGCTGAAGAAGGGCGAAGGCTACTTCAACTACCAGCAAACGAGCTTTACCGACGATTATCCGCTGGACGCCGACGAGCGCCGGATGTGGGGCCGGATGCGAATGATGGCGACCGACATTCTCGATGTGACCGGTTCTACCTACACCTATCTCGCAAACGGTCACGGGCCGGAAGAAGGACTGGAGTTCGCGTTCAATCCGGGGGAGCGGGTGCGCATCCGCGTCATCAACGGCAGCGCGATGAGCTTCTTCAATGTGCGCATTCCGGGTGCGGTGATGCATGTCGTAGCCGCGGACGGCCTCAACGTGCGCCCCGTTCCGGTCGAGGAATTCCAGATCGGCACGGCGGAAACCTACGATATCGTGGTCGAGCCGGTTGGCGAGGCGATGACGATCGTGGCGGAAGCGATGGACCGCTCCGGCATGGCTCTCGCGACGCTGGCAAGCAGGCCCGGCGCGCGGGCGGCAGTCCCCCCGCTGCGCGACCCGCCGCTGCTTACGATGGCAGACATGGGCATGAACCACGGCGCGCATGGCGGCGGCGGAATCGATCACAGTTCCATGGATCACTCGGCGATGGGACATGCGATGCCGGCGAAGACAACGGCGCCGGAGCCGATGGACGGTATGGACATGTCGGGCATGGACATGCGCGACACGTCGAAGCTGCCGCCGACGGTGAAAGTCGGTCCTGGCATCGACATGGTGGCCACGAACCCGGTGGACCGGATGGGCGATCCCGGCATCGGGCTCGACAAGGTTCCCCACCGCGTCCTCACCTACAACGATCTGACTGCTCTTAAGCGCAACGACGATCCGCGCACGCCCTCGCGCAAGCTGGAGATCCACCTGACCGGCAATATGGAACGGTACATGTGGTCGTTCGACGGGCAGAAATATTCCTCCGTTACCGACAATCCGATCCGTTTTGCCTATAACGAGCGCGTCAGAGTGAAGTTGGTCAACAATACCATGATGGCGCACCCGATCCATCTGCACGGCCATTTCTTCGAACTGGTCAACGGTGCGCCGGAAGGCTTCCAGCCGCAGAAGCACACCGCGATCGTACAGCCGGGCGGTTATGCCGAGTTCGACGTGACGGCGGACGAGCCGGGCGACTGGGCGTTTCACTGCCATCTTCTCTATCACATGCATTCGGGCATGTTTCAGGTAGTCACCGTCGCCTCGCCGGAGGCCGCATGAGAACCGCGCTGCTTCCAGGTATTGCGATGAGCGCGCTGGCCTCGCCGGTCGCTGCGCAGGACCATTCAATGCATGGATCGCATGGCGAGCCTGCGCAGGACCAGACCGAGTGCGAGAAGGAAGCCGCCAGGCATCGCGCGATGGGCCATGCTGTCCCGGCGGGCGAATGCGCCCCGCCCGAAAGTCCGGAGAAGGATCGTGCGGAGATGGACCACGCGCAAATGGATCATTCTGAGATGGACCACTCGCAGATGGACCATGGAGCGATGAACCATTCGGAGATGGACCATGGTGCGATGCACGGTTCTGAGGCGGAAATCCCCATCCTCCCGCCCCCGCCCTCTGCCGGATCGGGGCCACCGACCGCAGCCGATGCGATCTGGGGCGTAGACGCCATGCGCGACAGCCGCGGCGCGCTCGCCCGCGACGGCGGCGGCATGATGACGAGTGGGCTGATTCTCGACAGGTTTGAGTACCGCTTTCGCGGCGGCGAAGACGGATTTCTGTGGGACGGCGATGCATGGTACGGAGGCGATCTGAACCGCGTTTGGCTCGAATCCGAAGGCGAAGGTGATTTCGAGGGAGGTGTGGAAGACGCGGACGTGGCGCTACTTTACGGACGCGCGATATCGCCCTGGTTCGACCTGCAAGCCGGCGTGCGTCAGGATCTGACCGGGCCGAAGCGAACCTATCTCGATCTCGGCATACAGGGCCTTGCGCCCTATCTGTTCGAGGTCGAAGCGGACGTATATGTATCCAACAAGGGTGACGTAACGGCTACCGCCGAGGTCGAGCTAGACCAGCGCATCACGCAGCGCCTAGTCATCCAGCCGCGCGCAGAAGTCTCGCTATCCGCGCAGGATGTGCCCGAATTGGGTATTGGTGCGGGTCTCGATACGATCGAGGCCGGCGTCCGTTTACGCTACGAGATTGCCCGCGAATTCGCCCCTTACATCGGGATTGAGCAGGAATGGAAAACTGGAGGTAGCGCCGATTACGCGCGTGACGCCGGGGAAGACCCCAGCGCCACGAACTACGTATTGGGTGTGCACTTCTGGTTCTAGACCAGCAAACTCAGACGGAAGTGGTCGACGTCCGGTCCGTCTTTGTGCTGGGCTCACCGAGTTTCTTGGCGAGATAACCGCCTGCACCGATCGCCAGCATGGCAGGCAGGCTCATACGGCGCAGAACCGTCGTCGCCACCACGCCCAGTACGGCGCCAGTCGCACCGTCGATGTCGCCCGTTTTCTTCGCCAGCTTGTCGCCTACGAACGCTCCGATAACCTTGCCAATCATTTGCTTTTCTCCTTTGCCGATCAACGTGCGCCGCGGTGGCTTGTTCCGCTACGGCGCTGTCGTCGCCTTTCCCGCGAGGTTTGCGCTTCCGCGCTGAAACTGCGGGGCGTTCGCCTCCAGTCTCCGTCTGCAAAAATGACCGTGTCACCAGCGATGACGTCGCCAGCGGCGTAATAGTCCCAGTCCCGGTGGATCATGTCGGGCGGTCCGAAGACCTTGACCGCATTCCAGTAACGATCGTCCCGAAACCCGACGAAGTGTACAAGGAATTTGCGGCGCGCCATCGTGAACCAACGGATGAGGACGGCGGCGTTTCCGTCAGTGTGCCGAGCGCGCCCCGCCCGTTCCCGCCGTTTCCGAAGCAACGCCGAAGGCATCAACGTATTCGCCGAGCTCCGACTGTACCATCTCCGGGGTCAGTCCGAATTGCGCCAGACTGTAATTATGCGGATGCCGCTTGAGTGCGCGCGAGCGGTCGATGAAGCCCTGCATTTCGGTCCACGCCGGAGCGATGTCCATTCCCAGGAAGTCGTAAATGCGCCCCATGGTGCTGCGCCAGTCGCGCTCCATGCTTTCGTAGTGGATGTCGATCCGACGCTCGGCCGGTACACGGCTCCGCGCTGCCATCATGCGTTCGACTTCGACGCGGGTCTTGCGCAGCCATTCGCGCCCGAGTTCGTTCGCATCGGCGTGGTCCGAATAAATGATCGTCTGGTTCCAGGCGAGCGAGGCCGCGCTGCCGACTACCGCATTGGGGTCGCGGTGGGTGAAGATGACGCGGGCGTCCGGAAATACGTTCAGCAGCGCATCTAGGTCGAGCATGTGCTGCGGCGTCTTCAATATCCACGGGCGGATGCTGGACACCTGCTGCGACCAGCCGACCAGACGAAGCAGGTTCGCCATGTGCTCGTAGGCTGGCGTTGCGTCCTCTCCTTCGCACCAGCGCCCGTAGGACGGGACCATCCACTGCGCCTCGTGCTTCATGCCCCACATCGAATTGACGAGCAGGCCGAGTTCCTCTTCGGGCTCGTAAGGGCCAGTGGGGTGAATGTTCAGCGTGCGCGGATTGGCGAGCCGCGCAACCTTCATGATGCGGCCGGCGAGCACCGGGCGGAAGTCTTTCTTCCTGCCGGCCAGAACCTCTTCGAAGTCGGGCCGCGGGACGGGGCTTATGGTCTCAAAACTGCGCATGAAGCTGAAGCGCTGATCGCTCGCAAGCAGGCGGTGGAGCCGCGTCGTACCCGATCGCATCGGGCCTACGATAACGACCGGACGCCTGATGGGACGAGCCAGGATCTCCGGATGGCGCGCAAACCACATCTGCGCCCATAGCCGGTCTTTCAGGACCTTGTGAAACTGCTGCATGGCGGAAAAATCGCCCGCCGGGTTCAGCTTCGCCTCGGCCCGGATCGATTCGAGCAGGACATCGAAAGGTCGCTCGAACCAGTCCGATCCGAAATCTTCGAGCCCGGTCGCCTCTGCCGCATCGTCCAGCAGTGCCTGCTTTTCGAGCCGCGCAGGTTTTACCCAGCCCATCTTGCGGCCCGCCACGACGACTTTCTCCGCAATGTCTATGAAGGCGGTTCGCTTCGGCGGCGTTCTCGGTACGCTTCGATCGGAAATGGCATCCCCCTGTATTCAACTGTCTCCGGTGCGGCGTCCCCCTAGTCGCTGCAGCAACCTTTCGCGAATAGGAAGACAAAAGCCTGACGGGTTCAAGGTTCCGCGCTTCGCCTCTGGCAATTCGCACTGCGAGCGGGCATAGGCCCGCGTCATGCACGATATCCGCTTAATCAGGGAAGAACCTGACGCTTTCGATGCGGCATTGGCGAAGCGAGGAGCGGAGCCGGCAGCCCAGCAAATCCTCGATCTCGACACGCGCCGCCGCGCGGTCGCAACGCGGATGCAGGAACTGCAATCGCGCCGCAACGAGGCTTCCAAGGCAATCGGGCAGGCCATGGGCAAGGGCGATACGGTCAGGGCCGACGCGCTGAAAGCGGAAGTGGCGGACATCAAGAAATCGCTTCCCGAACTGGAGGAGCAGGACCGCGAACTCGGCAAGCAGGTCGAAGACGCACTCGCCGCCCTGCCCAACCGCCCGGCGGACGACGTGCCGGAGGGCGCGGACGAAGCGGACAATGTCGAGTTAGCGCGCTGGGGCGAACCGCGCAGCTTCGATTTCGAGCCGCGGGAACACGCCGATTTCGCACCTGCGCTCGGCATGGATTTCGAGACTGGCGCGAACATTTCCGGCGCGCGTTTCACCTTCCTGCGCGGCGATATGGCGCGGCTGCACCGAGCGCTCGGCCAATTCATGCTCGATCGGCAGACGAGCGAGAACGGCTACACCGAATGTGCCCCGCCGCTGCTGGTCCGCGATGAGGCGCTGTTCGGAACGGGGCAGCTGCCCAAGTTTGCGGATGACCTGTTTGCTACGACCGACGACCGCTGGCTCATTCCTACGGCCGAGGTCAGTCTGACCAATGCCGTACGCGAGCAAATCTTGGACGATGCCGCCCTTCCCCTGCGCATGACGGCGCTCACGCAATGTTTCCGCAGCGAAGCGGGCTCGGCGGGTAAGGATACGCGCGGGTTCATCCGCCAGCACCAGTTCGAAAAGGTCGAACTCGTCGCGATCACCAGGCCCGAAGACAGCGATGCCGAGCACGAGCGCATGACCGAAGCTGCGGAAGGCGTACTGCGCGCACTTGGTCTTCCTTATCGCAAGATGTTGCTCTGCACCGGCGACATGGGCTTCGGCGCGCGCAAAACCTACGACCTCGAAGTTTGGCTGCCGGGGCAAGGCGCGTACCGGGAAATCAGCTCGGTCTCAAATACCGGCGACTTTCAGGCGCGGCGAATGAATGCGCGCTACCGGCCCGAGGGCGCAAAGAAAACCGAGTTCGTCCATACACTCAACGGCAGCGCGCTCGCAGTCGGACGGACGCTGGTCGCGGTGCTGGAAAACTATCAGAACGCCGACGGCAGCGTTACCGTGCCTGAAGCGCTTGCGCCCTATATGGGCGGCGTTACGAGACTGGACCCTGCAGCCTGATGCGCATTCTGCTGACCAACGACGACGGCATCCACGCGCCCGGCCTCGAAGTCCTGGAAGAGATCGCGGCGCAGCTCAGCGACGACATCTGGGTGTGCGCTCCGGCGGAAGAACAATCGGGCGCCGGGCATTCGCTGACGCTGAACCATCCGGTTCGCCTTCGCAAATATCACGACCGCCGTTTCTCGGTATCCGGCACACCGACCGATTCGGTCATGCTGGCGCTGCGCGAAGTCATGGACGCGCCGCCCGACCTGATCCTGTCGGGCGTCAACCGCGGCGCCAATCTGGCTGACGACATCACCTATTCGGGTACGGTCTCCGCCGCGATCGAAGGCGCGCTGGCCGGTATCCGGTCGATCGCGCTCAGCCAGGTCTACGATCGCGAAGGAATGGGCGACGAAGTGCCCTTCACCCCGGCGCGCGAATGGGGTGCGAAGGTCATCGGCCGACTGATCGGCGCTCCGCTGGCAGAACGCACGCTACTCAACGTCAATTTTCCGCCCATCGCTTCGTCCGCGATCAAGGGGGTACGCGCGGCACGCCAAGGCTTTCACGATTACTCGCGCGGAAGTGTGGTCGAAGGACGCGATCCACGCGGGCACAAGTACTTCTGGTTCGGCCTCCACGCGATCGAGCATACGCTCGACCACGGAACCGATCTCGAGGCGATCAACGACGGCTACATTTCCGTCACGCCGCTTCAGCTGGACCTGACCCATCATTCCTCGATGGGTAACCTGGCCGAGCGGTTGGATGCTGCCGGCGCATGAGCAGCCGCGACGAACCGAAAACCGATCGGATCGAGGCGACAAGCACTGGCCGTCACGTGCGCGGTCCGACGTTCAAGCCGCTCCGCCGCGCGGTGAAGGTTCCGGTCTGGGGCGACCTCGGGATCCGGCTCGGTCTTGCGATCTTCCTCCTCTTCATCGTCGTGATGATTCACTGGTGGGACCGCGAGGGGCTGGTCGACAATCTGGACGGCGAAGTCAGCTTCCTCGACGTCGTCTATTTCACGATGATTTCGGTTACCACGACCGGTTTCGGCGACATCGCCCCGATCAGCGACCGGGCGCGCATGGTCGAGGCAATCATCGTGACCCCGATCCGTTTTGCCGTCTTCTTCATTTTCGTCGGTACGGCCTACAATTTCATCATCAAGAGAAGCTGGGAGAAATGGCGCATGTCCCGAATCCAGGAACAGCTCACCGATCATATCGTCGTACTCGGCTACGGCGTGTCCGGCTCCGAAGCGGTCACAGAACTCATCGAGCGCGGTACCGATCCTAGGGAAATAGTGGTCATCGATCCGAGCGAGGACCGCCTCATGGAAGCCGAAAAGCTCGGCTGCAATGTCATGGCGGCAGACGCGACGCGCGACGAAACGCTGAAGGCGGTCAGGATTGGGACGGCCAAGAACGTCCTCGTTTCTGCGGGACGGGACGATACATCGATTTTGTTGGTGCTGACGGTGCGCGCGCTTGCCCCTGATGTGCCGATCAGCGTGGTCGTGCGGGCTGACGACAACGAATCGCTCGCCCGTCAGGCCGGCGCGAACAACGTCATCAACCCGGTTCGCTTTACTGGCCTGCTGCTCGCAGGCTCTGCGAAAGGCGCGCACATCGCCGATTACCTTGCCGATCTCGCTTCGGTTTCGGGCCGAGTTCAGTTGGTGGAGCGAGAAATTACCGAAGAGGAATGCGGCTGTTCCATAGCCGCGCTGCGTACCGGCGGGCGGGGTCTGCGCATTTATCGGGATGGCCGGGCACTCGGTTTCTGGGAGGAGGAATGCGAAAACCTCCAGCCCGGCGATATCGTGGTCGAGATCATTCCGACCGAAAGCGGCGAGAAGAAGGGCGACGGACACGGCAACCGTTAAGCGGCTGTCCGGGACGCAACTGCGGCTTTGTGTGGCAAATCGCGTTAGGCAGGTGTAGGGCGCGCCTGCCATGAATACCGCCACCACCCTGCCCGACCAGAAGAAGGTCGGAATGGTCAGCCTCGGCTGTCCGAAGGCGCTCGTCGATAGCGAGCGGATCCTTACGCGCCTTCGTGCCGATGGTTATGCGATGAGTCCCGATTACGCGGGCGCTGACGTCGTGCTCGTCAACACCTGCGGCTTCCTCGACAGCGCCAAGGAAGAAAGCCTCGCCGCCATCGGTGAAGCGATTTCCGAGAACGGCCGCGTCATTGTAACCGGCTGCATGGGTGATGAAGCGGAAGCGATCCGCGCTGCTCATCCGCAGGTGCTAGCCGTGACCGGCGCGCACCAATATGAGCAAGTCGTCGACGCAGTTCACGAGCATGCCCCGCCGAGCCAGGGTCCTTACGTCGATCTGATACCGCAGCCAGACATCAAGCTGACGCCGCGTCACTACAGCTACCTCAAGATTTCCGAGGGCTGCAACCACTCCTGCGCTTTCTGTATCATCCCGGATCTGCGCGGAAAACTAAGCAGTCGGCGCGTCGACGCGGTGCTGCGCGAGGCGGAGAAGCTGGTCGAAGCGGGCACGAAAGAACTGCTCGTCATCAGCCAGGATACCTCGGCCTACGGGGTCGATACGCGGCATGAAGTTCGGACTTGGAAAGGCCGCGAGGTCCGCGCACATATGACCGATCTCGCTCGCGAACTCGGCAGACTCGACATTGGCGGCGGCACTCCGCCGTGGGTGAGGTTGCACTATGTGTACCCTTACCCGCATGTCGATGCGGTCATTCCGCTCATGGCCGAAGGGCTTCTGACACCGTATCTCGATATTCCTTTTCAGCATGCCGCGCCTTCGGTTCTGAAGCGGATGAAACGTCCGGCTAATGAAGCCACGGTGTTGCAGCGGCTGAAGAACTGGCGTGAAATCTGCCCGGAAATCGCTGTTCGCTCCAGCTTCGTGCTAGGGTTTCCTGGCGAGACGGAAGAGGATTTTCGCTATCTGCTCGAATGGCTGGAGGAAGCGCAACTCGACCGAGTCGGAGCCTTCAAGTTCGAGCCGGTTGCCGGGGCGCAGGCTAATGCCTTGCCCGATCAGGTCGCGGAAGAAGTGAAGGCAGAGCGTTATGCCCGCTTCATGGAAGTTTCCGCCCGGATCAGCGCGGCAAAACTCGGCGCTAAGGTCGGGCGCACGATGCCGGTAATTATCGACGAGGTCGGCGAACCGGACGAGGATGGCGACATCGGCGCTACCGGCCGGAGCCAGACGGACGCGCCCGAAATCGATGGCAATGTGCTTCTGCGTTCCGTGTCTCATACGCTTGTGGCAGGTGATATCGTGGACGTGCTTATCGAAGATGCGGACGAGCATGACCTCTATGGTGTGCACATTTAACCATACCCCCAGTTCCATCGGACGGCGAGAGCCCTAGTCTTAAGCCATTTTTAGCCTTCTTCGCGCAGTGATACAGCGCGATGGAAGCATTCCTGCAATCCCTCGGCACCAATGGCGACGGTCGGACCCGGAAACCGGGGCACGATGGTCTGCTGAAGGAGCGCCTCAAGCACGCCTTCTGGGCGGCGGCCATTACGGGCGTCCTGATGGCGCTGATGTTCTTCAAACCGTTCGATCAGTGGATCTGGACCGTGCAGTCGCGCATGCTTCCGAAGGATGCATCCGGCGATATCGTGCTTATACTTTCAGATCAGGACCTAGCGGATCCTGCTCATCCGGAACGCCGTATTCAGCTAGCACAGCTTATCGAGAAGCTTGACCGTGCGGGTGCAGAAAAGATTGCTGTTGATGTAATATTCGAGGAAGCTAGTAGTCCAAAAGCGGATCGAAGCTTAGGATTCGCACTGCGTAAAGCTACTTCAGAAGTATATACCTCTAGCAAAACGGATATTACGACTAAAGGCGGAAGCGCGATCCGTAAAATTATTCCAGAGGTTGGCAAAAATTCAACCCAAGTTTCGTCAACCAGCTACTTTGATCTCTTTGGTTACGCTTGGTATCTTCCAGCGCAAGAAAGAGACGGGCACCAAACTATTGACCATTTGAGTCTCATATTATCTAAGCGCGAACCAAGTTTCCCGGAATTGCAAATTGACTACCGCTTTCGAGCAGAAACGGTCCCATTTATAAACTTTAGAGACAGGACTGCAATAAATAGCAACGACGCGCTTTCTGCATTTGTGCAAGGCAAATCAGTTGTCATAGCCAATAGTCAAAAAGTACCTGGTTCATCAGAAGCGATACCTGGTCATCTCGAAATTGCAGAATCGTACATCGCGATCATTGGTGCTGAAACGCTCAAGAACGGCGGACTCCGTCTTATTCTAGGCTCGAAAATATTTCTAATTGTGACGGTGATAATAATTGGCGCACTGTTTTCTACCGTGCTTTCAGAACGGTTGAGATATGTATTGTACATCACTGCCGCTTTTGTTCCACTATTATCAGTCGCAGCTATAACGTGGAATATCAGAATCGAGCCTTGTGCTGCATCAGCGTTTCTTGTTTTTTATTCGATTCCGCGAACGTTTATGCGACGGCGACGCAGTGCCCTTCTGAAAGATCCCGAAACCGGCATGCCTAGTCTTAAAGCCTTAGAGCATCGCATTTCGACCGAGAATGTTTGCGGAAATGTGGTCGTCGCCAAAATCCATGGTTTTGAGAAAGTTCTTAAAGTGCTCGATAGCGGTTCGCGAACAGAATATGTCCTTCGGATCGTCGAACGGCTTCGCGCTACTGACCCTGCCTTAAAGCTTTACGTTCATAGTCATTATTTCGCGTGGATCGCAGAGCCATCGGACGTTTCTAATGTCATCGATCATTTAGAAGGTATGCGCGCTCTGTTTGCCGCGCCTGTCGTTGTTGCCGGGCAGATGATCGACATCGGTATAACATTCGGCGTAGCATCGCTTGTTAATGGTCCGAAAGCTCTGGCTTCCGCGTCAGCGGCGGCAGTCGAAACGAGTGAAGCAAGTGAACCGATTGTCGTTGCAACCGAAGATCTGGAAAACGACCTCCAGTGGAATATCTCGATGCGGGCCCGGATCGACACGGCAATGGAAGCGGGTGAACTGCACTGTGTTTATCAGCCTAAAGTCAACGTGCTCACCGGGCGCATGTACGGTGTGGAAGCGCTTGTACGATGGGATGACGCCGAGCGCGGCCCGATTTCGCCGATGACGTTCATTCCGCAATGTGAAAAAGCCGGACGGATGGAGGACCTAACGCGCTACGTCCTGCAGACGGCGTGCAATGCCGGGCGTTACTTCCATGCAAACGGGCAGCTTATCACCATGTCGGTGAACGTCTCTTCGATCCTGTTCGCCGATCTTAAAATAGCACGTATCGTTCAGGATACACTGCTGGCTAGCTCTTTTGACGCACGGCACCTTATGCTTGAAGTCACAGAAACGGCGCGCATAAGTGATTTCGAAACCGCGATTGAGGTGCTGACGCAGATCAGGTCGCTTGGCGTACGCATATCCATCGACGATTTCGGAATGGGCTCAGCCAATTTCGAAACTTTCGTTCGCCTACCGTTCGACGAACTAAAAATCGATCGGCTCTTTGTAAACCGCATGGTCGAAGACCCCAAAGCGCGAGCAATTGTTGCGAGTCTCGTGCGCCTCGGAAAAGATGCTAGCATATCGGTCGTAGCGGAGGGTGTAGAGAACGAGCAGGAGCTTGAAGTTCTTCGGAAACTCGGGGGGACCAACGTACAAGGTTATGCACTCTCGCGGCCTCTTTCCCTCGGCCAAGCCGTTCGGTTCGGGCAGATGGAGAACGAATTAGTTAACAAGCTAGCTTAACGCTTTACTTCGGGAAATGGTTAAGGCATTCTTAAGCTCTCTAAACAGGGGAGCATTTGTTATGTGGAGTTTCTGGAACTGGCTTTACGGCCAACCGCGTACCTAATGGCGGATTAACGAAGGGGCCTGGTTTCCGGGCCCCTTTCTTTTGGTGCCAAGCAAACACGGTTAAGATCGTTCTCAACCAGCCGAGAACCTAGCTTCCGAGCTTTCGGAAACGAAACGGTTCGCTCGTCGGTTGAAGCTTGCATGACCATCTCCATCGACGTTTCCTTCGCCTACTCGGGAGACCAGCCGACCGACGTCCTGCTCCAATTCGAAGCGGCCGCCATTCCCGAGCAACAGATTCTTTCTTGCGATACGAAGCTAGGCGACGCGGAACACATCGCGCGTATTCCTGCACAGGACGATATCGGCGAGCGCATATGGGTGCGTTCAGAAGGTCGGTTTGAGATCGATTACAAAGCCGAGGTCGAAGTCCAGCGCCTGATCGCTGATGTCTCGGAACTGTGCCAGCTCGACACGCACGATCTGCCGGGCGAATCGGTGCAGTATCTGTTCGACTCGCGCTATTGCCAGGCGGACCGGATGCAGAGCTTCGTCGAGGACGAATTCGGCGAACTTTCGGGCGGTAAGCGCGTCATGGCGATGCATAACTGGATCAGCAGCCATTTCTCCTACGTACCCGGCGCCAGCAACGCGAACACGACCGCGGTCGACAGTTTCATCGAGCGACGCGGGATTTGCCGCGATTATGCCCACGTTATGGTGACCCTTGCACGCGCGTCGTCGATCCCCGCCCGCTTCGTGAGCTGTTTTGCACCCGGCGTTGAGCCGCCTGATTTTCACGCGGTAGCCGAAGTCTTCCTGGAAGATCAGTCGACTCCCGGCGGCGGAGCTTGGTACCTGGTCGATGCCACCGGCATGGGCACGGCGAGCGACATCGTGAAGATCGGCGTTGGCCGGGATGCGGCCGATGTCAGCTTCATGACCAGCTTCGGCCTTACCGAGTTCATCGAAAAGACCGTCACCGTCTCGCAAAGTTGATCGCGAGGCCGCCAACGCTGATGAATACGACTGCGCCCGTTGGAACGCGCGCGGCGTTGCTGATAGGGGTATCTCCCGGTCGATGGCTCGACCGACAGGATGAGGGCACAAGCGAATGACGTTCACGGCCAACCGATTGCTGCTGTTCGGAGCGACCGGCGACCTGTCCCAGCGCATGCTGCTACCTTCGCTTTGCGCGCTCGATGCTGACGATCTTCTCGGAGCCGACCTGAAGATTATCGGCACCGCCCGCACCGAAATGTCCGACGGTGACTTCCGCAATTTCGCACGGGAGGCACTTGAGAAATATCTTCCGCGCGACCGGCGGGGCGGAATGGCCGACTTCCTGAACCGGCTTACCTATCAGTCGCTCGATGCTTTAACGGAAGAGGGATACCGTGAACTGGCCGACAAGGTCGGCGACCCTAGTGGCGGGTTGGCGATCTTCCTCTCCACTGCGCCAAGCCTGTTCGAGCCGACCATCGCCGGCCTCGATAAGGTCGGATTGGCAAGCGAGAACGTAAGGATCGGGCTGGAAAAGCCGCTCGGCACCGACCTCGCGTCCTCGCAGGAAATCAACGATGCGGTTGCGAGCGCCTTCGACGAGAGCCGCATCTACCGCATCGACCATTATCTCGGCAAGGAAACGGTGCAGAACTTGCTCGCGCTCCGGTTTGCTAACATCATGCTCGAGCCTGTCTGGAACTCGAACTATGTCGAGCACGTCCAGATCACTGTGGCCGAAACCGTCGGTCTTGAATCGCGTGTTGCCTATTACGACGACAGCGGTGCGCTGCGCGACATGGTGCAAAACCACATGCTGCAACTGCTCGCACTGGTTGCGATGGAGCCGCCGACCAGCTTCGATGCGACGGCCATCCGTGACGAAAAGGTCAAGGTTCTGCGTGCGCTTCGCAGCGTCGATGCGGCGGATACGGTCAGGGGGCAATACCGGGCCGGCGCGATCGACGGTAAATCCGTGCCTGGCTACGACGAGGAACTCGGCAAAGATTCGGACACCGAAACCTTCGTGGCGATCAAGGCGCATGTCGATAACTGGCGCTGGAAAGGCGTCCCCTTTTACATGCGCACCGGAAAACGGCTGCCCGAGCGTACTACGGAAATCGTCGTCCAGTTCCGCGGAATTCCGCACTCGATCTTCGAGGAGCGCGGCGCGCACACGAAGCCCAACCAACTTGTCATCGGTATACAGCCGCAGGAAAACATCCAGCTATCCATGATGGCGAAGATGCCGGGGCTGGACCGCGAGGGCATCAGGCTGCGCAGCGTTCCGCTCGACATAGCGATGCCTGACGCCTTCACCGGCACGCATCGGCGGATCGCCTACGAGCGGCTGCTGCTCGATCTCATCGAAGGCGACCAGACGCTGTTCGTGCGCCGAGACGAAATCGAGGCGCAGTGGGAATGGATCGATGCGATCAGGGAGCAATGGAAAGGCGAAGGCGCCAAGCCCAAACCCTACAGTGCCGGAAGCTGGGGACCAAGCGCAGCCATTGCCCTAACCGAACGAAACGGCGTCAGTTGGCATGAGTAAACCGCTATGAGCAAACTACATCCCGTCATCGAATCCGTTACCAAGCGGGTTATCGAGAAATCCGCTGAGAGCCGGGCGCGATATCTCGGCCTTATCGGCGAAGCGGCGGAGCGCGATCCGAACCGTCATGTCATGTCCTGCTCCAACCTCGCCCATGCGTTTGCGGGCGCCGAAGAGGACCAGGCTGCGATCAAGGCAGCAAGCGGACCGAACATCGGCATCGTGACTGCTTATAACGACATGTTGTCCGCCCATCAGCCCTACGGCCGATACCCGGAGATGATGAAAATCCACGCCCGCGAGGTCGGTGCCACGGCCCAGGTCGCAGGCGGAACGCCAGCCATGTGCGATGGGGTGACGCAGGGGCAGGACGGCATGGAACTGTCGCTGTTCAGCCGTGATGCAATAGCGCTTTCGACGGCGCTCGCCTTGAGCCATGCCGTGTACGACAGCGTCGCGCTGCTCGGCATTTGCGACAAGATCGTGCCCGGCCTGATGATCGGTGCCTTGCGCTTCGGTCATCTGCCTGCGGTTTTCGTACCGAGCGGACCCATGCCGACCGGAATTTCCAACAAGGAAAAGCAGAAGGTTCGCCAGCTGTACGCCGAAGGAAAGGCGACGCGTGACGAACTGCTCGAAAGCGAAAGCGCGAGCTACCATTCGCCGGGCACCTGCACCTTTTACGGCACGGCCAACTCCAACCAGATGATGATGGAGATCATGGGCCTGCATGTGCCGGGCGCTGCATTTGTCACGCCGGGAACGGGCCTACGGCAGAAGCTGACGCGCGCCGCGACCCACCGGCTTTCCGAGATTACGCGCGACGGCAACGACTTCCGCCCGCTTGCCCACTGCGTCGACGAAAAGGCGATCGTCAACGCGGCGATCGGTTTGCTCGCGACCGGGGGATCGACCAATCACGCCATCCACATTCCCGCGATGGCGCGAGCCGCCGGGATCGTCTTCGACTGGACCGACCTTGCCGAACTGTCGCGGGTGGTGCCGCTGCTTGCCCGTGTCTATCCCAACGGTTCGGGCGACGTGAACCATTTCCATGCCGCCGGCGGCATGGGCTACATCGTCGGAGAACTGCTCGAGAACGGCCTCGCCCACCGCGACCTGCGCACCATATGGGGCGGCGACCTGAGCGACTACACCCGCGAGCCGATGCTCGACGATGGCGAACTCGTCTGGCGCGAGATCGGCGAAAGCGGCGACGATAACATGCTCAGTACGGTGGCCGAACCTTTCCAGCCCGACGGAGGCATGCGTCTGCTGGAAGGCAATCTGGGCCGCGCATGCTTCAAGTCGAGCGCGGTCGAGCGGCGTTTCTGGACCACCGAGGCACCGTGCCGGGTCTTCCAGACGCAGAAGGATGTCAACCTGGCCTTCGAACGCGGCGAACTCGACCGCGACGTCGTCGTCGTCGTCCGCTTCCAGGGTCCGCGTGCCAACGGAATGCCCGAACTGCACAAGCTGACCCCGGCGCTCGGCGTCCTGCAGGACCGCGGCTATCACGTCGCGTTAGTCACGGACGGGCGGATGTCGGGCGCGAGCGGCAAGGTGCCCGCCGCCATCCATTGTGCGCCCGAAGCTCTCGGCGGCGGCCCGCTCTCGAAATTGCAGGACGGCGACGTGGTCAAGGTCTGCGCCGAAACGGGCGAGCTATCGACGACTGCCGACCTGACTTCTCGCGTCTCGGCCGCCGACCCGGCGCCGGACATGGGCCTCGGACGCGAACTCTTCGCGATGTTCCGAAGCCTTGCGGACGAAGCCGAGCGCGGCGGCTCCGCCATGCTCGCAACCGCCGGCCTGTAAGGAAAGACGCATATGAGTACGGATATCGTCTCGGTCGACATCGGGGGAACCCATGCCCGCTTCGCGATCGCCTCGATCGGAGCGGACGGCACGATCGAACTCGGTGAACCCGAAACGCTCCACACCGAAGACCACGCCAGCTTCCAGACGGCGTGGGAAGATTTCCGGGAGCGGCAGGGCGGCAGCCTGCCCGAAGCCGTATCGATGGCAATTGCGGGTCCGGTAGGCGGCGACGTCATCCGCTTCACCAACAACCCGTGGGTCATCCGCCCCGCCCTCGTGTGCTCGAAGCTCGGCGTCTCACGCTACAAGATCGTCAACGACTTTGAGGCCGTCGCGCATGCCGTCGCTCGTGCGCCCGACGACCAGTTCCTGCACCTGACGGGACCGGAAGGCCCCCTGCCCGATACCGGCCGGATTACCGTCCTCGGGCCGGGCACGGGGCTCGGCGTCGCCTATCTCTTCCGCCAGCCGGGCCATTACCGCGTGCAGGCGACCGAGGGCGGCCACATCGACTTCGCACCGCTCGACCAGATCGAGGATGCGATCCTCGCGCGGCTCCGCAAACGCCACAACCGCGTGTCGGCGGAGCGGGTCGTATCGGGTCCCGCCATCGTCGACATCTACCAGACGCTCGCGGCGATGGAGAAGAAGTCCGTGCCCGAGCGCGACGACGTCGACCTTTGGACCACCGGCATGTCGGGCGAGGACAGCCTTGCCGCCGCCGCAGTCGACCGGTTCTGCCTCTCGCTCGGCAGTGTGGCTGGCGATCTCGCGCTAGCGCAGGGCGGCTTCCAGGGCGTCGTCATCGCTGGCGGCCTCGGCTACCGTATTCGCGACACGCTGATCGGATCTGGCTTTGCCGAGCGTTTTCGCGCCAAGGGCCGGTTCGAAAGCCTCATGGCGAGCATCCCCGTCAAGCTCATCACCCAACCCCAGCCCGGCCTGTTCGGCGCGGCTGCGGCATTCGCCCGCGATCACGGAGTTTCCCAATGAACGACATCGATTCCATCATGCGCGCCGCGCCGGTCGTTCCGGTGATCGTGGTCGAGGATGTCCGCCATGCCGAGCCGCTGGCCGAGGCGCTGGTCGCAGGCGGCCTGAAGGCGCTCGAAGTGACGCTGCGCACCCCTGCCGCGCTCGAAGCGATCCGCATCATGAAGCAGGTCGACGGCGCGGTCGTCGGCGCGGGGACTGTGACCAATCCCGAAGAGCTCGAAGACGCGCTCGAAGCGGGGAGCGAGTTCATCGTCTCGCCCGGCCTGACGGACCCGTTGGCGAAAGCGGCGATCGGCAACGGCGTGCCGTTCCTGCCGGGCATCGCGACTGCCGCGGACATCATGCGCGGACGCGACCACGGCCTGACGCACTTCAAGTTCTTCCCGGCGATGGCGGCGGGCGGACTGCCCGCTTTGAAAGCCCTCGCCGCGCCATTCGCACAGTGCCGGTTCTGCCCCACCGGCGGCATCAGTGAGGGCAACGCCGCCGAATGGCTTGCCTTCGATCCGGTGCTCTGCGTTGGCGGAAGCTGGGTCGCGCCGATGGGCGAGCCGAACAAGGCCGAGATCGAAGCGCTTGCGCGCGCGGCTGCGGGCCTCGGGAAATGAGCCGTCCCCTCAAAACCGTCGATCAATGCGTCGACCGCCTGCAATATCTGCACGAGCGCACGCACGAGACCCCGCTGTTCAACCCGGTGTTCCAACTCTCGCTCGATCTGTCGCGGCAACTCGAGGCCGGCGAATTCGACCTCGACGATATGGAGAACCTGATCGCGGAGCTCGAATGCGAAGCGCTGCAAGGACGCGCCTCGCGGCTGCGCAATCTGACGAAACCGGACCAGACCGATCTCAGCGGCCTGATCGACGAAGAAGCGGGCATCGATGGCGCGATCCGGCGCTGGAACCGGCCGCAGATGCACGCCGTCTTTACCGCGCATCCGACCTTCTTGATGACGCCGCAGCAGTCGCGCGCGCTGGCCGAGGCGGCCTCGCAAAGCGGTGAAATCGGCACGGACGTATGCATCGCCCCGAGCGCCCGGCCGGCCATTACGCTGCAATACGAGCACGACCGCGCCATGGCCGCGATCGCCAACGCGCAGGATGCGCGCGACACGATCAACCGCAGCCTGCTGCGCCGCGTCCATCAGACCTGGCCCGACAGCGCCGCCGAATTTACGCCGATGCCGTTCAAGTTCGCGACCTGGGTCGGATACGACATGGATGGACGGACCGACATCGCCTGGTACGATTCCATCGGGTTCCGCCTCTCGGAGAAAGCCCAGCGGCTGAAGCGCTACGTCGCCGCGCTCGAGCGGATCGATGGGCAGCACAGCCTGCTCGCCTCGCTACGCCGCGCCGCCGACTATGCGCAGGAACGTGCGGACGATTTCGCGGGCGATCTGTCATCTCCCGAAGCGCTGTCGAACGCCGCGAACAGGCTGACCCGCGAGCACGCCGACAAGCTGCTGTCGCTCACGCCGGTCATCGATGCGCTGGAAGACGAGGCCGGTGAAGCGCCGCTGGACCGCGCCGTGGAACTGCGGACGCTTGCCGCCGCGATGCGTGCCGATGGCCTTGGCATGGGCCTCATCCATTTCCGCGTGAACTCGAGCCAGCTCCACAACGCCATCCGCCGCCGGATGGACCCCGAAACCACCCTCGATCTTGCGAGCCGGGGCGCGGTGAAGGCGCTGCGCGACATGCTGGCCAAGGTAAAACCGCTGCGCTCCAACTTCGCAGCGCTCGCCATCGAAAGCAGTACCGCGATCCGCCAGTTTCTCGCGATGGCGCAGATCATCCAGCATATCGACGGCGATGCGCCTATTCGGATGCTTATCGCCGAATGCGAGCAGCCGGCGACGGTCCTCGCCGCACTATATTTCTCCGAGCTTTTCGGAATTGCGGACAAGGTCGACGTATCGCCGCTCTTCGAGACCGAGAACGCGCTGGAACACGGCGGCCGCTTCCTCGATGCTTTGCTTTCCGAGCCCGCGTTCCAGCAATATGCCCGCAAGCGCGGCCGGATCGCAATCCAGACCGGCTTCTCCGATGCAGGCCGCTTCGTCGGGCAAATTCCGGCCGGGCTTTCGATCGAGCGGCTGCAGGGGCGGCTCGCGCAGGCGATGCGGAAAAACGATCTAACCGATGTGTCCGCGCTGATCTTCAACACGCACGGCGAAGGCATGGGCCGCGGCGCGCATCCCGGCGGCTTTGCCGACCGGCTCGAATGGCCGCTCTCCCCTTGGGCGCGCTCGCGGTTCAACAAGGCGGGTATTCACCTCGAGCCCGAAGCCAGCTTCCAAGGCGGCGACGGCTACCAGTTCTTCGCGACGCCCGAACTAGCGCTCGCCACGCTGACACGGATCGCGGAACTGCGCCCGGCGGAGGCGAACGATGCGGGCAAGGATCCGCTCTACAAGCGAACCGACCTCAGCCTCGATTTCTATCGCGCCATCCGCTCGCACCAGCGCGACTATCTCACGAGCCGCGTCTATTCGCGCGCGATTACGGCGTTCGGGCTCGGTCTGCTCAACGAGACCGGCAGCCGCAAATCGCGCCGGCAGAGCGACCTTGCCGCCGAGCGCGAGATGTCGCTGCGGCAGATCCGCGCGATCCCGCATAACGCGATCCTCCAGCAGCTCGGCTATCCGGTGAACATTATCGCCGGGGTCGGCACGGCAGCGGAAGGAAATTACGAGGACCTAGCCGCGCTCATCAACAAGAGCGCGCGCGGGAAGCAGATGATCCGCCTGGTGCGCGCCTCCAACAATCTCGCCAGCATCAAGACTGTGGCCGCTTACGGCGAGCTGTTCAACGCTGCCTTCTGGGCGAGCCGCACCTATCGCGGGACGGAAGGGCATCTGTCCGATGCGTGCCAGTACCTCGCGGAATATCTGACGCGCGACGACCGGGCGGGCGTGTTCCGCCGCCTTGCTTCGCAGCTGCGTACCGATGCGCTCAAGTTATACCGCCTGCTCGGCCTCATCCCGAACGAGAACCCGCTCGACGGGCGCGAGGAAGTGCGCCGCAGGATCGGCGTGCTGCAAGCCGTGAGGCTGGCGCTGCTCCAGCACATGTTCCTGAAAGCGGTATCGATCCCGACGTTCAGCCGGGCCAACGACATCAGCCGCGACGATGTACTGGAGATGGTCTTCACACTGAGGATAGAGGATGCGCTGGCGCAGCTGCGCCGCGCGTATCCCACGCGTTTCCCGCAGATCGGCGACTTCGCGGTCGAGGAAGAGAGCAACTATCCCGACGGCGCGGGCGACGGCTACACGGCGATCCGGCGCGACTACATCGATCCGATCGAGCGTTCGCACGACCTCAATCTGCGCATCAGTGCCGCGATCGCGAACGAGTTCGGCGCGCACGGTTGACGCGGACTAGTTCGTGGTCCGCCGCGCCGGTTCGCGGGTGAAATTCCAGATGTCGCCGCGGGCTTCTGCAAGCACGCCGGCGACGTTCCGCTTTCCGCCTGCTTCGAGTGCGGCGACGAGATCGGCAACCTGCCCCCCGCGCGGTTCACCGCCAAGCGCTGTGAGGATGCGAGCGACGACGCTTTTACGGATGACGCTCGGACCGGCGGGCCTATATTTGGCGCCAGCTTCGGTGAGGCTCACGCACTCTGCCCATTCCGCGTCGGCGTAGCTCGTCAGCGCCGCCTCGCACTCCGCCAAATGCGCTGCGCTTTGCGCCACCGCCACCGGATCGAGCCAGTCGTTCTCCGCCAGCGCCTCCCGGATGCGGACGCGGTCGAAAGCGGGATTGTCGTTCGACGGGTCGCTGATGAAGCCGATCCCGGACTCTACCGCGACGGCCACGAGTTCGTTCTTCCGCCACGACAAGAGCGGCCGCAGCAAGGGGATATTCGTACCCGGAACGAGCTTACGCGCACGGATGCCGGCCAGCCCTTCGACCCCGCTGCCCCGGTTAAGGCGCATGAGCAGCGTCTCGGCCTGATCGTCGGCATGATGCGCAGTTAGCAGCGCGGAAAGATTCTCGCTCTCCAGCCAGTCCGCCATCGCCGCATAGCGAGCGCGCCGCGCTTCGCTCTGCACATTGCCCTGCCCCACCGTGACTTTCAGCATGGTGTGTGGAACGCCGAGAGCCGCGCACGCATCCGCGACGAATGCCGCTTCGGCAGCGCTTTCCTCGCGCAGGCCGTGGTCGACCGTCGCCGCGGCAACGTGTTCAGGGAACGCTCTCTGCGCCAGCCACAGCAACGCCACCGAGTCCGGACCGCCGGACACAGCGATGCCTAAACGGCCCTCAACTGCACCAAGACGGGTAAGATCGCGCCTGAAGCGCTCGATCAGGTCGTCTGAAAAAGGCTTATCAATTGCAGCTGACCTTGCGGCGGTTCGCTTCGTACTGAGACTGCAGCCTGCCGCTTGCGAGCGCCGGATAGGTATCGCCGAATTCGGCCAGCGCGATGCAGGCCCGCTCCGTATCGTTCGACGAGATCATCGCTTCGGCGAGATAGAGGAGACTGTCGGCAGCGCGGGCGCCCTGCTTGTCCGCTTGGTAGTTTTCGAGGAACCACGGCGCGGCCTGCTTCGGCTTGTTGTCGTCGAGATAGGCCCGGCCGAGCAGGTTGCGGCCGAAGGAAATGCGCGAGTGGTTCGGGTTCGCCTGCACGTAGGACGTCAGCTGCTGCTGCGCTTCGGGAAAGAAGCCCGCGTCCCACAGGCGAAAGCCGTAGACATACTCGTCGTCTGCCGCATCGCCGGTCGAGGGCTTCGTGATCGCCTGGACGGCAGCCAATCGCGCCGGGCTTACGCTCCCGCCGGTGGAAGCCTGAGCCGGTGCAGCGGCCGCCTGGCCGGTTTGCGGCAGGTTGCCCTGGATCGCGCCTTCGCGCGGCAGTTCGGCCACCGCCGGAGCAACCGGACGAGCCTCGAGAGCTTCGAGCCGGCCGCTCATCTCGCGCAGCATGTTGTCGTTGGTTTCCGTCTGCGCGGTGATGCGCTGAATCTGCCGCTCGAGCGCGTCGAGCCGCGAGAGGACGTCGGTCAGCGCGCTGGTCGAAGGAGCGGCAACCGCCGGCTGGCCGGTCTGCGCCTGACTCGGACTGATTTCAGGCTCGAAAAACTTGCCGTCCGCGCCCGGAAAGACCCGCCGCTGCAGCGCGCGTATTTCCCGCTCCACCTTGCGGAGCCGCGCATCGGCGTTCTCCTGCGCAAAAGCGGGCACCGGGCTTGCCAACAGCGAGGCCGCGATACCGCTGGCGATCGCCATGCGAAAGGTGCGGGTGGTCATGTCGTTCTGCTCCACATTCTTCGTTCGTGATTGCGCCGTTAAGTCATTCGGCGGTGCAAGATATCAGGCGCTAACAGTCCCTGTCTTAACCGCGCTTTGCTGTTTGTCAGAGCGCGGGGTTCGCGTTTTCACCGGTCGCGGCGTTCGAAATGCCGTTCGGGGAGGCGGCGGCGCCGTTCGCGGCAGCGGCATCGGTATCCTCGCGCGCGAGCAAGGCTGCCGCGGAGATCGGCTGATCGCGCATGATGAAATCGTCTTCCGCCAGCTTCGGCACGCTCTCGCCCGCGATCGTGATTGCGAAGGCGTCAGGACGTCCGGTCCAGATCTGCGGCCCTTCGGCATCGCGCGGCAGAGCGTATGTTTCGCCCTTGGACATCTCCGCCTCGAACAGCCGCTCTCCGCTCGCGTCGTAGAACCTCGCCCACACCCCGTCCTCGAGCGCGGTGAATACCACTTCTCCGTTTGGATCGGGCGTATTCACCGCCGCGGCTTGTGCCGCGGCAGGAGCGGTCGTCGCCGCCGCAACCGGCTCATCCTCGGTTATCGGCGCTGGCCCCATGCCGGGCGCGAAATAGCTGCGATAAAAGGCGAAGATACCGCCGAGCAGCAGGACCGCCGCGATGATCCCGACCCATGCGAGGCTGCGTGAAGGGACGCGGGCCGGATCGCCCGGTTCGAATTTCGCCGGGTGCTCGTTGAAACTGGTCGACGATACGGACAGGTCCTCGCGCACCTTGGCGGTGATGTCCTTTTCGTCGAGGCCCAGCATCTTCGCATAAGTGCGTGAAAAGCCGACGGCATAGGTCCGCGCGGGCAAGGCGGCGAAATCGCCGTTCTCGATCGCGACGAGGTGGCGTTCGGGGATGCGGGTTTCCGCGGCGACCTGGCTCAGTTCGAGGCCCTGACGTTCGCGTTCCTGGCGCAGCGTCTCGCCGGCGCCAAGCTGGCGATGCGCTGCGTCCGAAGCCTCGCCGCCTTCGTCCCAAGTCCCGTCTGCGTCGTGTACGTCCTGCACCATTAAATATTACTGCCCAACCTGACCCATTTTGTGTCTGAAACATTTGTCACAGATTAAAGAGCGCGCCAAGTGCGGCCCGTCGCTCGTCCGGTAAATATCGCCGCAAAAATGTGCGGAATCAATCGAGATCGATGCCGTGTTCGCTCGCCCATGCGGTCAGCTCGCTACGCATGTTTTCCGGCGGTGCGGCCAGCCAACCCTGCATGGCGGGCTTGAGTTCGGTCAGGTCGATCTTGCGGACCAGTTCCTTGATCGGACCGACCGCCGCCGGCGTGATCGACAGCCGCGTAATGCCGAGCCCCAGAAGCGCAATCGCCTCCAGCCGCCGCCCGCCCATTTCCCCGCACACGCCGAGGTCGATGGTATGGCCGACCAGCGACTGCACCACGCGGTTGAGGAAGCGCAGGATCGGCGGATTGATCCAGTCGTAGCGCTCGGCAAGCCGCGGGTCCGAGCGGTCGGCGGCGAACAGGAACTGGGTCAGGTCGTTGGTCCCGATCGACAGGAACGACAGGCGCGGCGCAAGCTGATCCAGTACCTCTGCCAGAGCGGGCACCTCCAGCATCGCGCCGAACCGGATCTGCTCGGGAAGCTGGCTCTTGCGCTGGCGCAGAAACTCGGCCTGATCGTCGAAGATCGCCTTGGCTGCGTCGAATTCCCAAGGCTCGCTGACCATCGGGAACATGACGTTGAGCGAGCGGCCCGCCGCCGCTTCGAGCAAGGCGCGGGCCTGCACCTTGAGCAGACCGTCGCGTTCGAGCGCGAGGCGCAGCGCGCGCCAGCCCAGCGCCGGGTTTTCGTCGCCCGACGCGCCGTTTTGCGAACGCAGGTACGGCACGGACTTGTCCCCGCCGATATCGACGGTGCGGAAGATGACCGGCTTGTCCCCTGCCACATCGAGCACGTCGCGGTAGAGGCGCGTCTGCTTCTCGCGCCGCGGCATGGTTGCAGAAACGAGGAACTGGAACTCGGTACGGAACAGGCCGATCCCGTCCGCGCCGGTAAGCTGCAGTGCCGACATGTCGTCGCGCAGCCCGGCGTTCATCTGCACCTGGATGCGCGTTCCGCAGCGCGTGAACGGCTCGACGTCGCGCAATTCCGCGTAGGCGGCGCGCTTTTCGCGGTGCTTTGCCGAGCGCGCCTCGAACGCATCCAGCATCGGCTGCGTCGGGCGAAGGGTGATCAGCCCCTGGTCCGCGTCGAGGAGAATGTCCTCCCCGTCGCGCACCTTGCCGCGTAGACCGCCGACCCGGCCCAGCACCGGAATGCCCATTGCCCGCGCAACGATGACCACGTGCGCGGTAAGCGAGCCTTCCTCCAGCACGACGCCTTTCAGACGCCGGCTGTCGTATTCGAGCAGTTCCGCCGGGCCGAGATTCCGTGCGACGAGGATGGAATCGCGCCGCAGACCCTGCGTTGCCGCCGTGCCGAGCTGGCCGGAGACGATGCGGATAAGGCGGTTCGCCAGATCCTCCAGATCGTGCATCCGGTCGGCAAGCAGCGGATCGTCGATCTCGCGCATCCGCATGCGCGTATGCTGCTGCACGCGCTCGATCGCCGCTTCCGCCGTCAGTCCGCTGTCGATCGCCTCGTTGATCCGGCGGGACCAGCCCTCGTCATAGGCGAACATCTTGTAGGTCTCGAGCACTTCCTCGTGCTCGCCGCCCTTGCCGAACTCGATCTGCGAAGCCATCGCGTCGATCTGCTCGCGCATCCGGTCGAACGCGCGGTAAACCCGCTGGCGCTCAGCCTCGGTATCCTCGGCCACGACCTGCACGATCTCGACGCGCGGCTGGTGATAGACCGCGCGGCCCGCCGCCAGCCCCTTCACCAGCGTCAGGCCGCTGATCATTTCCGGCCCGGTCTCGCGCTTGTCGAGCCCGAGCGCCGTTTCCTCGTCGACCAGTTCGTTATGGGCGATCAGTTCGGACAGCACCATCGCGGTCGTCTGCAATGCCTCAATCTCGACGTCTTCGTAGCGGCGGGGATCGGTATGCTGGACGCACAAGACGCCCACGACCCGCTCGCGGTAGACGATCGGAACCCCGGCGAAGGAGTGGTATTTCTCCTCGCCCGTTTCGGGGCGGTAGAGAAAGTTGGGATGCGAGCGCGCTTCCGCGAGGTTCAGCATCTCCATCCTGTCGGCGATCGTGCCCGTCAGCCCTTCGCCAATGCTCATGCGCGTGACGTGGACCGCGCTCTGGTTGAGGCCGCGGGTGGCGAACAGCTCGAGCATCCCGTCGCGCAGAAGGTAGATCGAGCAGACCTCGCTATCGAGGCTTTCGCCCACGATTTCCGCGACGCGGTCGAGCTTGCCCTGCGCGTGAACACGCGAGGCCATGATCTCGTGCATCCCGGTAAGGATCGAGCGGGCGGAAGCTGCAGCAGACATCTAGCCTGGCGGGTTACAGCAAATCCGGACCATTGCCAAAGGGTTGTGAGCGGTTTTGTCCGCCCCGCCGGACGTTACGTATCCGGCGGGTTGCAGCGTGCCCGTCAGAGGCGCGCCAGCTCTTCCTTGATGCGCAGTTTCTCGCGCTTGAGCTTCTTGATGACCATGTCGTCCGGGGCCGGCCGGTTCTGCTCGCGCTGAAGCCGTTCGTCGATGCCGGCATGCTTCATGGTGAGAGTGGCGGAGTGGGACGACTGCATCTTTTTCTCCTTCGTCAGCGTTCGTTCTTGACCCGGTGCGCCTTCCCGCCGGGGCGGAAGTTGGCGCCGTGTCCGAGTCGACACGAACGAGTATCAAATCATATTTAAGGGAGGTTGCGAAGGGTCCTTTCGCGCTGACGCGACGATAGCGGTTTGTTATGCGATGAAGTGCTACAGGCCCCGCGGGATTACGAATGCGATTCGGGAAAGACGGTTAGGTGAACGAGCAGGAACTGCGTAAGAAACTGGCTCTCTTGCAGTCCGAACATCGCGATCTCGACGCGGCCATCGCGGCGCTGACCCATGCGGGGCAGGAGCGCGGCTTCGTCGATCAGCTGCAACTCGCGCGGCTAAAGAAGCGTAAGCTAATTCTGAAGGATCAGGTCGCGGCGATTGAGGATGTGCTGGTGCCCGACATCATTGCGTAAGAACTGGCGCGGACATTGCCCCGCTCCGGCACAGTCGTGCGGCAAATCTGTGCCATGGGTTCCAGCAAGGGACAATTACCGAATAGAGACACCGGGGCGGCGCCAAACTCCTAGTATTGTGCGGGTCGCGCGCTTATTTGCGCTTTCATGACCGCCGCCGGCAACCTGCAAAGCGACACCGCCCCCCGCGGCGAAATGCTCAATCGTCAGATCGTGGACGATCTCTATTCCGAAGCCTTGCTATTAGCCGACGAGGCGCGCGCCGTTTTCGACATGCGCGGCGGTTCCGACGATGCTCTTCCGGCGACCACGAAACTGGCGCTGTCGGTCGAGGGGTTGAAGACGACGACCCGGATCATGCACGTGCTCGCGTGGCTGCTGAACCAGCGCGCATTCTTCGCCGGCGACCTTACGCTGAAGCAGCTCGCTGCGCACGGACGCCTGCCGAAAGACCGCGCATCGGACGCGCGGCAGGTCGAACTGCTGCCGGCCCTGACGCAGCATATTGTCGAGCGGACCGAACAGCTTCATGCCCGCGTCGCCCGGCTCGAACTGCGCGCCGCGAGCGAGCCGCCGCAAACGCAGGACGGCGGCGTCCATGCGATCCAGGACAAGCTGAGAAACGCCTTCCCCTCGGCCTAGCGCCGCGCGTTTTCAGGCAGCGCCGAGAGCATTGCGCCACTGCGCCAGCCGCCGCTCCCGCACGTCCCCGGCCATATCGGGCGCGAACATCCGCGTCGCGCCGCGCATCGCCTCGCTCGCCGCTTCGAGCGTTGCATGCACGCCGGCCCCTACTGCCGCCAGCATGGCCGCGCCCAGCGCCGTCGTTTCGACGAAATCCGGCCGCTCGACCGGCAGGCCAAGGATGTTGGCGATGTCCTGCGCCATCCAGTCGTTCGCGCTCATCCCGCCGTCGATCTTGAGGCCGGTCCATTCCGCCCCGTCGGCCGCGAAGGCCTGTGCGAGGTCGTGCGTCTGGTAGCTCATCGCTTCGAGCGCGGCGCGGGCGATCTCCGCCCGACCAGTAGCGAAGCTCAGCCCCGCGATGACGCCGCGCGCGTCCGCCTGCCAGTGGGGCGCGCCGAGGCCGGAGAGCGCCGGCACGATGACCACCCCGCCGCTGTCGGGAATGGAGCGGGCAAGCGTTTCGGTTTCCGCCGCGGTACCGAGCACGCCTAGCGCATCGCGCAGCCACTGAACGAGGCTACCCGCGACGAACACCGACCCTTCGAGCGCGTAGGTCCGCTTACCCGCAAGCTGGTAGAGCACCGTGCCCAGCAGCCGGTGGCCCGAACGCGGTACCTGTTCGCCGCTGTTCGCGAGGATGAACGCTCCGGTACCGTAGGTCGCCTTCGTGTCGCCTAGTGAGAGGCAGCCCTGCCCGATCGTCGCCGCCTGCTGGTCGCCGGCCATGCCGCAGATGCGGACCGGCGCTCCGAAGAGTTCGGGCAGGCTGGTACCGAAGTGCCCGGCGCAGTCCGTCACCTCCGCCAAAGCGCCGTGAGGCATGCCGAAGAGGTCGCACAACTCCTCGGAAAAACCGGCACCTCCGAGCGGCATCAGCAAAGTTCGTGACGCGTTGCTGGCGTCCGACAGGAAAGCGCCGCCTGTCAGCTTGAAGACCAGCCAGCTTTCGACCGTGCCGAGCGCCAGCGTGCCGCGCTTCGCCGCATCGGCCACCGCCTCGTCGTAATCGAGCAGCCACCGCATCTTGGTCGCTGAGAAATACGGGTCGAGCAAAAGGCCCGTGCGCGACTGCACGAAGGATTCCTTCCCCGCCTCCTTCAATTCGCGGCACATCTGCGCACTGCGCCGGTCCTGCCAGACGATCGCGCGCGACAGCGGCTCTCCGGTCGTGCGGTCCCACGCGACGACCGTCTCGCGCTGGTTGGTGATGCCGATCGCGGCGATGCGGTCCGCCCCGCCCGCCTTCTCGACCATTTCGCGGGCGCAGGCGAGCGTGCGGTGCCAGATCTCTCGCGCATCGTGCTCGACCCGGCCGGAGGCGGGATAGTGCTGCGTCAGTTCGGCCTGCGCGCTTCCGAGAAGGCTGCCGTCCGCCGCGAACAGCATTGCGCGGGTGGATGTCGTTCCCTCGTCGAGGACCAGTATCTGTTCGCTCATTCTCTCCCCTTACCGATATCGCGCGCCAGAGGCGATTGTGGACACGGGCGGCCCCCATCCCCATATCGCGCACATGGCAATGCCTCCCGAACCCTGGCCCACCGGAACGACCGTAGAAGTCGAGCCGCTGGTGCGCCGCGTGCTTGCACCCAACCCCTCGCCTTATACCTATACCGGCACGCAAACCTATATCGTCGGGAACGCGGGCGATGTCGCGGTGATCGATCCCGGTCCGAACGAGGAAGCGCATATCGAGGCGATCCTTGCGGGCATCGGCGATGCGAAACTCAGCGCGATCATGTGTACGCATACCCACCGCGACCATTCGCCCGCCGCTGCGCCGCTGTCGGAGCGGACCGGAGCGCCCGTCGTAGGCTGCGCTCCCCTCACCCTCGACGACAACGGGCCGCGCGCCGATGCGCCTTTCGACAAGACCTACGCGCCCGACCGGGTGCTGGTGGACGGCGAGGCGATGACCGGGACCGGATGGACGCTGCGCGCGCTCCACACCCCCGGACACACTTCGAACCACCTGTGCTTCGCACTCGAGGAAAGCGGCGCGCTGTTCACCGGCGATCACGTGATGGGCTGGTCCACCAGTGTCGTCGTTCCGCCCGACGGCGACATGGGCGATTACATGACGAGCCTCGAACGCCTCGGCGCGCGCGAGGACCGCGTTTACTACCCAGCGCACGGCGAGCCGGTCGAGAAACCGCGCCAGCTCGTTCGCGGAATGCTGGGCCACCGCCGCCAGCGCGAAAACCAGATCTTGCGGCTGCTGGGCGAGGCGGCGCGCGCGGTGTCGGGCTTCATTCCGGCGATGTACAAGGGGCTGGACGAACGGCTGATCCCGGCGGCGGAGATGTCGGTGACCGCCCATCTGATCGATCTGGAACGGCGCGGGCTGGTCCGGCGTAATGGAGAGATATGGCAAACAAGCTAGACCGCCGCGAGCCGGTAACCCCGCCGCGCCCATACGCAGAGCGTCCTACTCCCGCCCCGCCCCGCATCGCTCCGTGGATCATCGTCGCCGTGCTGCTGGCGGTGACGGCCTACCTCGGCTGGCGCGCGTTCTTCTACGAGGAAGAAGGCGATCCCGTGGGCAGCGCGATGCTGGCCTTCGAGCGGCAGAACACGCTCACCGTCTTCTCCTCCCGCTTCGAAGTCGTCGCGGAGAGCGAGGATACGCGCGGCGTTCTCGGCGTACCGATCTTGCGTTCGCGGCAGGCGACGATCGTTCCGGCGAGCGTCGAATACCGGCTCGACCTGTCGGGCATGGAGCGCAGCGACTTCGACTGGCAGCCCGAAGCGCAGACGCTGACCGTCACACTGCCGCAGATCAGGACCAGCCGACCCAATATCGACGAAGGTGCGGCGCGCACCTTTACCGAGGGCACCTGGGTGACGCGCGATGCCAGCGCCGATCTCGCGCGCAACAATTCGCAGCAGGCCGAGCGCCGGGCGAGTGCCTTCGCCAAGAACCCGGAAGTCCTCGCGCTTGCGCGGCAGGCAGCGAAGGACGCGGTGCGCCAGAACCTTACCGTGCCGCTGCAAATCGCGGGCTATTCCGACGCGGTGGTCAACGTGCGTTTCGAAGACGAGAACTAGTTACCGATTGACGCCAAAGCCCCACCCGCAGTAAATTACGGTCGAGGGTCGCTTCAACCACGGGACGGGGTTCGAGGCATGGCAACATTAGCTCCACAGCGTACGCGTTCGGTAGCGGGCGGCACGCGTTTCTTCACGATCATGGCGTTCGTCATGTCGGCGATCATCGTCGCCGGCTTTTCGGTCAATCTCGCGTTCGGCCGCTCCACTTTCGCGGTGCCGGTCAGCTATCACGTTCACGCAGTCGTCTTCATGGGCTGGATCGCGCTGTTTCTGGCGCAGCACGTTACCGCTTCGTCAAAGAACTGGGCGCTGCACCGCACGCTCGGCAAGTTCGCCTATTTCTGGGTTCCGGCGATGGTCGTGGTCGGGACGATGATCATGCTGATCGTCGCGCGCCGGACCGGCGGCCCGTTCTTCTTCAACAAGAGCGAGTTCCTGATCAGCAATATCGTGACGCTGTGGGGTTTCGGCGGCATCGCGTGGTGGGCGCTGAGGCGGCAGCGCTATACCGGATGGCACCGGCGGCTCTTCCTCGTGTCGATGGCGATGCTCGTCGGTCCCGGCATAGGCAGGCTGCTGCCGATGCCGCTGCTGATCCCCTATGCGTGGCCCATCTCGCAGGCGCTGACCTTCCTTTTTCCGGTCATCGGCATGATCGCCGACAAGCGGGCCACTGGCAGCGTGCATCCGGCCTATAAATGGGGTCTCGGCATTTATGTCGGACTGTTCCTAGCCTCGATGGTGCTCGCCTATTCGCCGCTCGGCTATGCGATGACCGAAGCCTTCGTGGCGGGCACACCGGGCGCGGACCGGCCGATGGACCCCTTCCTTCCGCCCGGCTTTACCATGTGAAAGCGGAACGGCCTCGCGTTCCTGTCCGTTCGTCCTATATCGAGCCCATACACACGCTCAAAACTGACGGACATTATTGATGACGGCCCAAGACACGAGACTGCCTACCGGCACGGACCTGCGCGCGGAAATCGACCGCCTGCGCAAGGAAAAGAACGCGATCATCCTCGCGCACTACTACCAGAAGCCGGACATTCAGGATCTCGCCGATTTCGTGGGCGACAGCCTGCAGCTTTCGCAGATGGCCGCCGACACCGATGCCGACGTCATCGCGTTCTGCGGGGTTAAGTTCATGGCCGACACGGCCAAGATCCTTTCACCCGAAAAGATCGTCGTTCTGCCCGACATGGACGCAGGCTGCAGCCTCGAAGACTCCTGCCCGCCCGAGAAATTCAAGGCTTTCCGCGAGAAGCATCCCGATCACATCGCGCTGACCTACATCAATTGCTCGACCGAGGTTAAGGCGCTGAGCGACGTCATCGTGACCTCCTCCAGCGCGGAAACGATCCTGCAGCAGATCCCGAAGGACCAGAAGATCATTTTCGGACCCGACCGGCATCTGGGCGGCTATCTCAGCCGCAAGTTCGACCGCGAGATGCTGCTGTGGCCGGGTGTGTGCATTGTGCACGAAGCTTTCAGTGAAACAGAACTGCTGAAGCTGAAGCAGCAGCACCCCAATGCACCGATCGCCGCGCATCCCGAATGCCCGCCGACGATCGTCGACCATGCCGATTACGTGGGTTCGACCAGCGGTATCCTGCAGTTCGCCGAGACCTTTCAGGGCGATACGCTGATCGTCGCGACCGAGCCGCACATCATCCACCAGATGGAAAAGGCGCTGCCGCAGAAGAACTTCATCGGCGCGCCCGGCGCGGACGGCAACTGCTCGTGCAATATCTGTCCCTACATGGCGCTCAACACGATGGAGAAGCTGTACGCCTGTTTGCGCGATCTCGAACCGCGGATCGAGATCGAGGAAGGGCTGCGCCTGAAAGCGAAGCAGAGCCTCGACCGGATGCTCGAAATGGCAAGCGGCACGATCGGCAAGGGCGACCTCGGCAAGATCTGAGCAAGCCTAACGCTCCAGACGCTCTGTCAGCATGTGCGGGGTGGCAAGGCCAAAGGCGAGCGCGGCGGCGAGTTCCAGTTCCAGCCGGCAGGTAGCGGTCAGGACCGCGAGTCCGGCGCCGCCGGCGAAAGCGATGAGCGTAGGCAGCGCGACGGCTTTCCATACGGTGCGCTGGCCGTAAGCCGCGATCTGGCGGCGCTGGATCGGGATTGCGTGACCGACGAGGAAGATGAGCCCCACCGCCAGTACCGGAGATAGCAGCGCCGTTGCGGCGAGCGCGATCAGCGCCTCGCCGCAGCCGCGCTCGTTCCGGACGAGCGAGATGACGACCAACACGCAGCCGGCGATCCCTGCCAATGCGACAAGATCCATGAAGATGCCCGGCACGCTATGCGCGATGACCGCCTCGAACACCTCGGTCGTCTCGCGCGGACGGAACAGTGCGCTACCGCCCGTCGCCAGTGCCGCAATCGCGCCGCGCGCCAGCGGTCCCATCGCGCAGTCGCTGCGCGCGAAGTGCCAAGCGGACAGTGCGAGGAACAGCGCGAGACCGGCCAGCGGCTCGGCCAGGAACAATCCCGCCACCGCCGCGCCGACGACGAGATAGGCGGCCGCCTGGATAAGTCCGAACCGCTTCATCAGGCCGCGCTGCTCGTCACCAGCGCCGTGCGACAGGCCCGCCGCGAACAGCACGAGCCCAAGGACGAGCGGCGCGATGCCGCCCGAGATCTGCGCGATCGCGGCAAGGATCAGCGCGGCCCATGCAAGAAGGGCCCCGGCATCGTGCCAGGGCCCCGCTTTTCGTATGCGCGTGATGCGCTGCAAATCAGTCTCCGCGTGATGAAGCCACCGCCGAACCCGCCGGGCTCGTTTCCAGCGCTTCCGCTGCCGGAACGTAGCCTTCAAGGGCACTGCGCCGCAAGACGTAACGCGACAGGATGATGCCGTAGATCAGCTTCGAGGAGATGTCCGCGATGGTGAACAGTAGTTGGCGAACCACGACAACGTCGCCGGTAAAGCCGAGCTGCGGCAGGGCGTAGGCGATCGGGTAGAGACCCCAGGTTGCAAGGAAGTACCACCAGATGTTCTTCGGCCAGCCCTTCAGTTCGGCCGGGCTCAATGCGATGCCGCGGGAGATGACGCCGCGCACTTCGACGATCAGCCACACGAAGAACACGGTCGAAATGACGCCCCAGATGTTCAGCCGCGACCAGTCGCCCGTTTCTCCGAACTGGCCGTAGAGGCCGGTCCAGATCATCAGGATTGCCGGAATGATCATCCGCAGCGTGCGCTTGTGCAGTTCCGGGCGCGGCAAGCCGAACGCGATGCCGAGCTGTGTAAGCAGCAGCGGAACTGTGATCGTCCAGTTGCCGTAGCGAAAGGCATTGGTGAAGGTCGAGTTCTCCGACAGCGGCTGGTACATGCCGGCGACGAAGGCGTAGCTCGTCTCCCAAGTCGAGAATTCCCGCAGCAGGCTGAGGCCGGCGCTCGCCATGACGACGGCGGACAGGATCGTGACGATCCGGTACCGCGGCGCGACCTGAAAACTGCTCCACAAAAAGTAGAGAATGAACGCGAAATGCGCGCCGTAACTGATCATCAGGATCAGCGAGCCGGCAGTATATTGGCCGGTCGTGAGCGGAACGAGATTTTCGATGCTGCCGAAATCGGCCGGCGAGACAATGCCGACGGTCGGATCGGGTAATACTGCCGCATCGTTCATCGGCATTACTGGTGGTGGTGCTGTTATTGTCATTGAGATACCCCGTTGGCGTTTAGGGACGGAACCCGTGCGTTCCGATCCAAATCCGCTCCGCACAAGTCCACCGACGGAATTCGTTCTGACGCACCGAAACATAAGTTAAGACAGTGCGTTTGGTTCCGCGAGCATGAGATTCCTCGCGCTCGAAGAAGGGGCTAGTCAGTGACAATCAAGGGGCCGCTCAAGGGCTTGTTCGGCTGGCTGGCGCACCGCGTCTTCGCGACCTACTTCCTCGTGCCGATCTGCGCGACGATCATTGCCGCGCCCATCGCCTACCTATTCCTTGCCGCGGATGACGAGGGCCTCTCCGGGTGGGTGCTGTCGAGCGACATCCCGCTGGTCGCAAGCGGCAAGGCGGCGCAGGAATATGCCAGCGTCCTCACGGGCGTGAATGCGGCGCTTCTGACGCTTTATTTCTCGATCACGCTGCTGGTGCTGACAATCGCAGCGGCCAACCTTGGCGTGCGACTAATCGACCGCTGGCTCGACAAGCGGCTCATCCGGGTGTCACTCGCGGGCCTGTGCTTCAACCTCGTATTCTCGCTCGTGCTGCTCGCCGCCGTCGATCCTGACGCGTCCGGGACCGGCCTGCCGCAGGGCACGCTGTGGATCTCGCTGCTCCTCTTCCTGCTCAACCTGTCGATGCTGACCGTTGCGCTGCACGATCTCGGGCGGACCATGTATGTCGACAAGGCGGTGTCGAAGATCGCGGAGGACGCGGGCGAGAAAGGGACGCAGATCGCGAGCGCGCTGCCTCATAAGGGCACGTGGAATACGTCGATCGCGGCGAAGCGGGACGGCTATGTCGAAGGTATCGACCTCGAAGAACTCGCCAAATGCTTCAAGGACGGCACGGGGAAGGTCCACATTGCCGTCGCGCCGGGGCAGCACGTGCTCGAGGGCGAGACGGTCCTTCGCGCCGCGGAGACCGATTTGCCCGAAAAGCAGATCTGCCGCGCCATTCCCATCGGTCCCTACCGCAGCAACAGCCAGGGGGCAGTCTTTCAGATACGCCTGCTGGTGGAGATCGCCGCACGCGCCCTCTCGCCCGCAGTCAACGACTTCTACAGCGCCATTGCCGCCGCCGATCGGCTGACGAGCGTGATGGCGAACCAGAAGGACCTCTGGATCGAGGACGGCGAAATTGCAGTCAGCGCTCTCGACAACCGGTTCGAACTTGCCGGGCAGGATTTCCGCGGCCTGTTCGAAGATCCGATGAACGCCTTCCGGCAGGCCGCCGCGGATTATCCGTCCGTGTCCATCCGCATGATCGGCAACCTCGCGCGCCTCACTAGGCAACTGAGTGAAGAAAGCGCGTCCGCCGGGCTGCTTCGCTATCTTCACCGCCTCGCCGAAGAGCTTGCCGAGCACGCCAAGTCCCGCGCCCAGACCGACTACGACCGCCAGGCGATCGCGCGAAGCCTGGACGCGTTCGAGGGCTTGGCGCAGGCTTCCGAAACTGGCAACGCTTGAACGATGGCGAAGCTGAAGAAATTCTGGAACGAAATCAACGCCAGTTACTGGTTCTATCCGGCGCTGTTCTCGATCGTCGCCGTGCTTCTCGCGATCGTCAGCGTCTGGCTCGACCGGAACGGCTACGCGGATTTCCTGCATAACATTTCGTGGCTCGAACCGGCGCGTCCGGCGGGGGCGAGCAATATGCTCACCGTGATCGCCGGCTCGATGATCGGCACCGCCTCGACCGTCTTTTCAATCACCATCGCTGCCGTTGCCTATGCGAGCGGAAATTACGGTCCTCGCCTGCTGACGAACTTCATGGAGAACAAGGGCAACCAGCTCAGCCTCGCGGTGTTCATCGGGACGTTCGTCTACGCGATTTCGGTCCTGCGCGTCGTGCGGGTGGAAGACGAGGCCAGTATTTTCGGCGACCAGACCGAGACCCTGCCCGCCTTCGTACCGCAGCTGTCGCTGCTACTCGCATTCGCCGCGATGGCGGTAAGCGTCATGACGCTGGTCTATTTCCTCAACCACATCCCCGCCTCGATCCGTATCAATTCGGTGCTGAAGGGAATCGGCGACCGGCTGATCAACGACATCCGGCGCGATTTCGACAAGCCGATGAAGAAGCGGGTGCGGATGAAAGCGCCCGAAGGCCGCGCGGTCACCGCCAAGAAAACTGGCTACGTCCAGATCATCGACTTCGAACGGCTCGACCGGATCGCCCACAAGGTCGGCGGCCGCCTGCAGCTCGGCGTGCGAAGCGGCGACTTCGTCCACCCTGCCGTTCCGCTGGTCTACTGGACCGACGACGACATGCTCGACGATCTTCGCGACGAGGATATTCGCGAATGTTTCGCGCTGGGCGGAATGCGCACTCCCAATCAGGACCTGCATTTCCTGATCGACGAGCTGGTCGAGATCGGGCTGCGCGCGCTGTCGCCCGGCATCAACGATCCCTTCACCGCCATTTCGGCGCTGCACTGGCTTGGCGCGGCGACCGCGGAACTCGGCCAGCGGGAACTCAGCCGTGCGTTCGGCGGAGCGGAAAACGACGACGAGGACCGCATCGACCTTCTCGGTGACGATTTCGCGCATTACGTCCACCGCGGCTTCGGCTCCGTCCGGCCGGGCGTCGCGACCAACCCCAACGCCGCCGTTGTCATGTTCGAGGTGCTGTACCACACCTCCAGCACGATTACCGATGCGAGCCGCCACCACGTGCTGGCGCGTGAAGGCGAGCAATTATGGCGGCAGACGCAGGAGCATATGTCCGGCCCCGACATCGAATGGGTCGAAAGCGCCTACCGCAAGTTCGAGAAGGACATGGCCCGCTAGCGACGGGCGGACGCCGCTTTCGGCATTCGCGTGCGCGCTATCACGAGCGCCCCGCCGAGCAGCAGCATTCCCGCGATATCGAGCGCCGACAATGTCTCGCCGAAGACCGCGAAGCCGTAGAACGCGGCGATCGCCGGCTGCGTCAGCAGCGCGAGCCCGATGACCAGTGCCGGGAAATGTTTGAGCGAGAAGACCAGCAGCCCCTGTCCGACAAGCTGGCTCGAGACGAACAGCGCGATGACCGGCCACCAGTTCTGCGGGATGACCGCCTCACCCATTATCACCGCCAGCAGGAGCAACACCGGCGCGCCCGACAGGCAGACCCAGAACAGCAGGCTCCAGCTGCCGAGCGCCCGCCGCGCGTTCTGCAAAAGCAGCAGGTAGACGGCGTAGAACAGGCCGGCGAGCAGGCAGAGCAGATCGCCGACGAGGCTCGCGGATGAGAGTTCGAGCGAGCGGGCGAGCAGGATCGCCGCCCCCGTCAGCGCCGCCAGCACGGCCAGCCACTCGCGCTTTTGCGGCAGGGTGCGGGCGACGACGAAGCCCCAAATCATCAGCACGATGCTCCCCGAATTGCCGAACAGCACCGAGTTGCCGAGGCGCGTGCGCTCGATGCCGATATGCCAGCTCGCTATGTCGAGCGCGAAGGCGAAACCGGCAAGGAGCACGGGCCAGAGCACGCCGCGCGGGATAGCGGCAGGTCGCTCTCCGTTGGCGCGGGCGAACAGGAACAGGAACGGGATGGCGAGGAACAGCCGCCAGAACCCCGCGGCGACCGGTCCGGTGTCGGCAAGACGTACGAACCACGGGCCGAGCGCCAGCGCCATGTTCCCGGCCAGCAGCGCGGCGAGCAGCAACCAGCGCGGCCAAGTGTCGCTATCCCGCCTGCTTGCTTTTGTTGCACTTGTATCGCCCATGCCCGGCCCATAGCTGCTGAGGCACACCGCGCACATGCGAAAAAGCGCTATAAGAAGGATTGAATCACGATGACGACCGATGCCCTGTTCCAGCCGCTCAAGATGGGTGCGCTCGAAGCCAAGAACCGGATCATGATGGCGCCGCTCACCCGCGGCCGGGCGAGCGAGCCGCCTTTTCTGCCCAACGAAATGATGGCGACCTACTACCGCCAGCGCGCCGGGGCAGGCATGATCCTGACCGAGGCGACCGGCATCAGTGTAGAGGGACTGGGCTGGCCGAACGCTCCCGGTATCTGGTCGGACGAGCAGGTCGAAGCATGGAAGCCCATTACGGACGCCGTCCATGAGGAAGGCGGGCTGATCGTCCTGCAGATGTGGCACATGGGCCGCCTCGTCCATCCCGACTTCCTCGGCGGTGACGCGCCGGTATCGGCCAGCGCAACCACCGCGCCCGGCCACGCGCATACGCCGAGCGGCCGGCAGGATTACGAGCAGGCACGCGAGCTCTCGGTCGAGGAAATTGCGCGCGTGGTCGAAGATTACCGGAAGGCTGCGGAGAACGCGAAGAAGGCCGGGTTTGACGGCGTGCAGCTGCACGGCGCCAACGGCTACCTCGTTGATCAATTCCTGCGCGACGGCACGAACAAGCGGACAGACCAATACGGCGGTTCGGTCGAGAACCGGGTCCGGTTCCTGCGCGAAGTGCTCGAGGCGCTGGTCAGCGTTTGGGGTGCGGACCGCGTGGGCCTGCGCCTGTCGCCCAATGGCGAAACGCAGGGCTGCGACGACAGCGACCCGGCGGCGACCTTCGGCGCAGCGGCACAGGTGGCGCAGGACCTCGGCATCGCGTTCCTCGAACTGCGGCAGCCAGGTCCCGACGGAACCTACGGCTCGACGGAGGTGCCGCAGCAGGACGACGTGATCCGCGGCATCTACAAGGGCGCGCTCATCCTCAATTCCGATTACGATGCGAAAGCCGCTGTTAACGATATTGAAAACGGCAGGTGCGATGCCGTGACCTTCGGACGGCCGTTCATCTCCAACCCAGATCTGCCGCAGCGGATTGAGGCGGGAGCGGAATGGGCGCCGAACAAGAACGTGCCGAAAAGCTGGTACCTTCCGGGAGCGGAGGGTTACATCGATTACCCGGCGATGGACGGCACGTCGGACTAGGGCCGAGGCGCATCTTCCCGCGGCTCGGTTCACGATGCGGATGAGGAGCCGCGGGACATGCGATCCTGGTTACTGGTAGCGACCGACAACGACGGGGAACTGCAGGGCGCTGCCAATGCGGGCGCCGACGTAGTGGTCATCGATCTCAACCGCGCGCTGTCGCCCAAGCGGCAGGAGACGGCGAGAGAGATTGCGCAGAACTGGCTCGCCTCGCATCAGAAGCAGGTCCTGGCGCAGCGCCGGTTCGGGCGCTGGGTCCGCATTTCGCCCATCGACAGCCAGCAGTGGCGCGCGGATCTGCATAGCGCGATGAGCGGTCAGGCAGACGGTATCGTTCTGTCCGACGCCGCCTCGCCCGATCATATCCAGCAGCTCGCAGCGGAAATCTACGAGATCGAGCAGCGGATGGGGATCGGTCACAACAAGACAGGCATCGTCCCGCAGCTCGGCACGAGTCCGCGGGCAGCCCTAGAACTCGCGAAGTTCGCGGACGAGGTGCATCCCCGTGTGTCGGGTTATTCATGGGATGCCGCCGCGCTTGCCCGCGCAATCGGAGCGCGGCGGACACGCGCACCTGGCGGATGGAGCAGCGTCATGAACATGGTGCGCAGCCAGGTCCTCCTCGCAGCGCATGCCCGCGGCATCGATGTCATCGAAACGCCCTTCCGCGACCTCCGTGATGCAAAGGCCTGCCAGATCGCTGCCGCATCCGCGCGCGCTGACGGCTTCACCGGCATGGTCGCGCTAAGGGGCGCGCAGGTCTCAGCGATCAATCAGGCCTTCGCGCCCACCGCGGAGGAACTGCGCGAAGCAGAAGAGATCATCGCCCTGTTCGCCAGCAATCCCAACCTCGAATGGCAGAACTATAAAGGGCGGCGCATGGGCCAGTCGCAGCTCACCCGGGCCAGAAACATGCTTGGCCAGAGCTGACCGCTCTCGCGTTTATTCTTCCGGCTCTGCGGCAGGTGTTACATCGGTCGCAGCCGGTGCGCCCTCCGCTTCCGGTGATTCCTCAGATGCCGGCGGAGCGTCGTTCGCACCGAGCGTATCGAGCGGCATCATATCGTCGTTGATCGTTCCTGGCACTACCTCGCGCGGAGCCGCCGCTTCGCCTTCCTCCGGCGCGGGCGGGGCATCGTCGCCGCATCCCGCCAGCGCCAATAACAGTGCCGGAACGCCCGCTCGCATCATCGTCTGCCGCATCCTCGTCATGGCAATCTGTCCTCTTCGCCGCCAACTGCCGCCAGAAAATCCTCGGCGCGCGCCTGCAATGCCGCATCGAAGGCACCGGGCGCAATATCCAAACCGAGATCGGCCAAGCTCGTTACCCCGAATTCGTCGATGCCGCACGGCACGATGCCGGAAAAATGCGAGAGGTCGGGCGCGATATTGACTGAAAAACCGTGCATCGTGATCCAGCGGCGTACGCGCACGCCGATCGCGCCGATCTTCGCTTCCCCGCCCAAGGGGCCGCGCGTCCAGATGCCGATGCGCCCCGGTGCGCGCCAGCTATCCACGCCGAGATCGCCCAGCGTGGCAATCACCCACCCCTCGACCGAAGCGACGAAGCGCCGCACGTCGCGCCCCCGCTGCGCCAGGTCGAGCATGATATAGCCGACGCGCTGCCCCGGCCCGTGGTAGGTATAGCGCCCGCCCCGCCCCGCCTCGACCACCTCGAAGCGCGGATCGATCAATTCGGCCTCCGCCGCGCTCGTCCCGGCGGTGTAGACCGGCGGATGTTCGAGCAGCCAGATCTGCTCCGCCGCTTCACGCGTGTGGATCAGGCGATTGCGCTCTTCCATTGCGGCCAAGGCTGCGCGATAGGGTATGCGTTCGCGCGACAGACGCCACTCGATGGCGGTATTCGTGGTTGCGGACATCGCCGGTTTGCTTGGCCCGCTACGCCGCGGCTGGCAAGTGGCGAGATGAAGACAAGGCAAGGGCGCTCGATGCGAGAAACAGGGACTTCGATGCATTTCAACATGAACCGCGCGTGGGACGAGGCCGTCAGGATCATGCGCGCCAATCCCGAACTGCTCGCGCTGCTCGCCGGCCTGTTCATTTTCCTGCCGACTTTCGCGATCTATCTCGCCGTTCCTGAAGCGATGTCGATGCCGGCTAACATGACGCAGGAAACCGCTTCGACCGAGATGAACGCGTGGATGCAGCGCAACGCACTCTACGTCATCCTGCTTCAGGTCGTGCAGTATATCGGCATCCTCTCGATGCTGGCGCTGTTCGCGAGGCGCAAGCCGACCGTGGGCGAGGCGATCAAGAATGCCTTCATCGCTTTGCTGCCGCTGCTGGCAGCGCAAATCCTGCTGGGTTTGGCGTTCGGACTCGCGGGATCGCTCCTGATCGCGCTCGGATCGGCGCTTGGCAGCGCGGGCGTGTTCGTGATGACGCTGTTCGTCATCGGCGGCGCGATCTACGTCGCGGCGCGGCTGTTCGCGCTTCTGCCCATCGTCATCTTCGAGAAGATCTACAACCCGCTCAAGGCAATCGGCGACGCATGGCGGCTGACCAAGGGGCAGGGTTTCCGGCTTTTGGCATTCTTCGCGCTGCTCATCATCGCGGCCATTGTGATCAGCGCCGTCCTGAGCGGTATCGCCGCGCTGATCGGCGCGATTGCGAGCGAGCAGGCGGCGCTGTTCGTGCAGGCAGGCTTCAGCGCGCTGTTCGCGGCGATAAGCTCGGCGATCTTTACCGTCGTGATCGTCGCGCTTTACCGGCAGTTCGGGTCCAGAAAAGACCCCGAGGCGCGTTTACCGGGTGCCTGAGCGCACCGAGACGCTAAATTTAAGCGCTCAGGAGGCGTCGCTTTTCCAGCCCCAGAACAACTGGCACGGCAGCACGTTGCGCCACTCGAAACCCTGCTCGATATGACTGAAGTGCCGCGCCATGAAATCGCGTGCCTTGGCCGAGAACTGGTAGACGAGGAACGCGCCGCCGGGCCGCAGGATGCGGTGCGTCGCGGCCGCGATGTTCGGCCCCACGCCTTCCGGAAGGGTCGAGAACGGCAGTCCTGACAGAATATAGTCCGCGTGGTCGTAACCGTGGGATCGGACGATGTCCTCAACATGCTCGGCCGAACCGAGAACCGCGTGAAACCGCGGGTCGCGGATCGCTTCGCGCAGGTAGTTCACGTAGAGCGGATTGGTGTCGATCACCACCAGCTTGCCGTCGGCAGGCAGACGGTCGAGCACCGGCTGGCAGAAGGTGCCGACGCCGGGGCCGTATTCCACGAACAACTGGCACTCGTCCCATTTCACCGGAGCGAGCATCTTCTCGACCGTGAAGCGCGAGGAGGGAATGATCGAGCCGACCATCCGCGGGTGCTGCACGAATCCCTGGAAGAACACGCGCCACTGCGAAAGCAATCGGCTTGCTGCTGATCGTTCGTCGGCAGCATGCACTGCCCGGCGGTCGCTGTAATCGTTCAAGAGGGGGACCTTCTTCTTCGCCGTGCCAGCGCGGCGAATTCGCGCTGCACGGCCTTGCAAATAAGCACCGCCATTGCAAGCGCTGTTAGCGAGGCGTAGCGGACCGGATCATGGACACCGCCCCTCCAGAAAATACCCAGCAGGCGCAATCGGTTCCGAAGAAGCGGCCTATTTCGCGCGGCCGGATGATGCTGCTCTTCGCCGTCATGCTGACCACCGCGGCCGGCAATACCGCGATGCAATCGGTGATGCCCTCGATCGGTACGGCGCTGGAGGTGAACGACGTATGGATCAGCCTCGCTTATAGCTGGTCGGCTCTTCTGTGGGTGATCTGCGCACCGATCTGGGCGCGGCGGTCGGACCGCAGGGGGCGCAAGGCGATGATGGCGCTGGGCCTCGTCGGCTTCATCACTTCAATGGGGCTGTGCGGGCTGGTCTTGTGGTTCGGTCTCAAGGGCCTGATCTCGGCGCTGTGGACGCTCCTGCTGTTCGCGCTGTTCCGGAGCCTTTACGGCTGGTTCGGCTCCGCCGCGCCGCCAGCTGTGCAAGCTTACGTCGCCTCACGCACGCCGCGCGCCGAGCGCACGCAGGCGCTGTCGCTCATCGCGTCGAGCTTCGGTCTGGGCACGGTCATCGGCCCCGCCCTCGCCCCGCTGATGGTGATTCCGGGCCTCGGCCTCGTCGGACCTTTCGCCGCTTTCGCTGTTATCGGGATCGTCTCGCTGCTCGCGCTGAGGCTCCGCCTGCCCAACGACGAGCCGCAGTTCGCCGCGCGCGGTCATGCCTATGACGCGCCCTGGGGGCAAAGCTCCTCCGACCGGCGCGAGGAGATGCGCGACCGCGATCCGCTGATCGAGGAAGGGGATTTCGCCGAGGAGGACGCGCTCGACGCCGCGCGCAAACCGGCGACCAGCGGGCGGCTCGGCTGGTGGGAGCCGCGGATCAGGCCGTGGGTGATCGCCGGACTACTGGGCGGCCACGCGCAGGCGATGCTGCTCGGCCTCACTGGCTTTCTCGTGCTCGACCGGATGGATCTGCGCGGAGACCCGACGGCAGGGGCCGGACCCGTCGGGCTAGTCCTGATGGCAGGCGCGATCGCGACCCTGCTGGCGCAGTGGGGCGTCATTCCGCGGCTCGATATGGGACCGCGCGCCGCGACGCTGTGGGGCGTGGCGATCGGCGGAGCCGGAACGCTGGCGCTGGGCGTGGCGGGCGACCTGCACGCACTGGCGCTCGCCTACGCGATTGCCTCGCTCGGGTTCGGCCTGTTCCGTCCGGGCTATAATTCGGGCGCATCGCTGGCGGTGACGCGCGCGGAACAGGGCGAGGCTTCTGGCATCGTTGCGTCGATCACGGGTGCGGCATTCGTCTTCGCGCCGGCGCTCGGCGTGTTCCTTTACTCGATATCCGAATGGTTCGCCTTTTCGGCGGTGGCCGGACTGTGTGCGCTGGTGTTTGTGCTCGGCTGGGGCGCGCTAACCCCGGACGAAGTCGCTACGCAGGAGCGGCCGGCCTAGAGGATTTCCTCGACCACTTCCTTCGGCCGGCACAGCCGCACGCCCTTGCCCGTTTCGACCAGCGGCCGTTCGATAAGGTTCGGGTCCTGGACCATCGCATCGAGCACCGTGTCGTCGTCCGCGGACGGTAGCCCGCGCTCTTCCGCGTCGGTTCCGCGCAGCCGTAGTCCCGCAGCCGGGGTGATCCCGGCATCATTGTACAGCTGCGCAAGCTTCTCCCGCGAGGGCGGGTGCTTGAGGTATTCGACGACCGTCACATCCACTCCTTCGCGTTCCTCCAGGATCGCGAGCGTGTTCCGTGACGTGCCGCATTTCGGATTGTGCCAGATGGTCGCCTTCATGCCGGTTCTTCCCTTCAGTTCTGCCGTTCAGAGCCGCCCCGCCACATAGCGGCGCTAAAATCACAGGTAAATGCAAACGGTGGTTGCAATTAAGAATTACTCTCAATAGCAGGCTCGCCACTACTGCGAACGATTCTCAAGAAAAGGTTTCCATGCGCTTTCCATCGATCCGAGCCGCCGCCCTTTGCACCCTTCCCCTCGCCATTTTCGCCAGCCCCGCCGCCGCTGAAGCGCACACCGATACGAACGTCGATCCGGACCGCGATTACTTGCCGTCCGACATTCTCGTCACCGGTCAGCGCGAGCGATACGGAACCGCCGACGGATCGACCGCAACAAAGACCGCTACCCCGCTGATTGACGTACCGCAGGCGGTTGCCGTCATCACCGAGGACCAGCTCAACGACCAGGCGATCACGCAGCTCGGCGAGGCGCTCCGCTACATCCCCGGCGTCAGCCTCGAAAGCGGCGAAGGTCACCGCGACGAGGTTTTCATCCGCGGACAGGAGACGACCGCCGACTTCTACCTCGACGGACTCCGCGACGACGCGCAGTATTACCGCTCGCTCTACAATGTCGAGCGGATCGAAGTGCTGAAGGGCGCCAATGCCCTTATCTTCGGACGCGGCGGCGGCGGCGGCGTGGTCAACCGCGTCAGCAAGACCGCAAGCCTTGGGGGGCAGGAAGTCGCGGGCCTCGCGCAGGTCGACAGCTTCGGCGCCTTCGCGCTGACCGGCGACGTGAACATGCCCGCCGGCGAAAACGTCGCAGTGCGCGTGACCGGCACTTACGAAGAGTTCGACAGCAACCGCGACTATTTCGAAGGCCGCTTCATCGGCATTACGCCGACTGTTACCGCTGAGCTCGGCCCCGACACACGCGTTACGGCGCATTACACCTATGACGACGACCAGCGCGTGACCGATCGCGGCGTGCCATCGTTCGAGGGCGGACCGCTGCGCGGCTACGAGGACACCTTCTTCGGCATTCCGGGCTTCAACGAGGCAAGCTCCGAAGTTCACATCGCCCGCGCCCGCATCGAGCATCAGTTCTCTGGCTCGCTCCGCGCCAATGCGAGCGTCCAATACGCCAATTACGACAAGGTCTACGCCAACGTCCTGCCGACCGGAACCGACGGCGAGACCGTTACGCTCGGCGGATACCAGGACTATACCGACCGCGAGAACCTGATCGGACAGGCCAATTTGATCGGCGATTTCGCGACAGGCGCGCTGACGCACAAGGTCCTCGTCGGGATCGAGGCGAGCCAGCAGGATACGCAGAACGGCCGGTTCGGTGTCGTGCTAGGCGACAACACGGTCGATTTGGACGATCCGTACGACTTTACAAGCGTATCGCTCACGCCGATCCAGCGCCAGCGCGACAGCGACCTCAACGTCCTGTCCGCATACGTGCAAGATCAAATCTCGCTCGGCTCCGCCATCGACGTGATTGCAGGCGTGCGCTGGGACCGCTTCGACCTCGAAACGCTTGACGTCAGGGACGATATAAGAACTGCGCGTGTCGACGAGATGTTCAGCCCGCGCTTCGGCATCGTCGTGAAGCCCATGCGGGGCCTGTCGCTCTACGCCAGCTATTCGCAAAGCTTCCTTCCGCAGGCGGGCGACCAGTTCGTCCTGCTGTCGCCCGAAGATGCCGCCTTCGAGCCGGAAAAGTTCGACAATTACGAGATCGGCGCGAAATGGCTGGTGAAGCCGGACCTGTTCCTCACCGCGGCGATCTTCCGCCTCGACCGCACGAATACGCAAGCGGCCAATCCCGACAACAGCGGCACGACCGTGCTCGTTGGCGAAAGCCGGGTCGAAGGCTTCGAACTCAGCCTGACCGGCGCGATTCTGCCGAACTGGGAAGCCAATATCGCCTACACCTATCTCGACGGCGAGATCACCACGAGTAGCGTGTTCGCCGACGCCGGAACGCGTTTGCAGCAGCTACCCGAGAACCAGTTCGCCGCATGGAACCACTTCGACGTGACGGAGCGACTCGGTTTCGGGCTCGGCGCGATCTACCAGGACGAGCAGTTCTCCAGCTTCAGCAACGAAGTCGTGCTGCCCGATTACTGGCGCGTCGATCTTGCCGCCTATTACGAAGTGACGGAAGGCGTGCAGGCGCAGCTCAATATCGAGAACCTGTTCGACGAGGACTACTTTCCGAGCGCGCACGGCGACAACAACATCCAGCCGGCGAAACCGTTCTCGGTTCGCGCTGGCATCCGTTTCGAACTGTAAGCGCGGGTGAAGGCTACTCGGCTTCGTCCATCTGCGGCGGAGCTGTGTCGCTTAAGGCGGGCACGCTACGCGCCGCATCGCGGGCGCTGATGCCGGGTGCGGGCGCGGCGCTAATCGTCTCCTGCCGCGTCGCCACCCGTCCGGCACGCTGGATCGCCTCGACGAGCCGCGGATAGACGCCGCAGCGGCAGAGGTTGGGCACGGCGGCCTTGATGTCGTCCTCGCTCGGCGAGGTTGACCGGCGCAGCAATGCGGCGGCGGCCATTGCGATGCCCGGCGTGCAGAAGCCGCACTGGATCGTTTGCTCGGCGACGAGCGCCTGCTGCACCGGGTGCGAGCGGTCGGCGGACAGCCCCTCTATGGTGGTGATGACGCGCCCCTCCGCCTCGGCCAGCGTGATGAGGCACGAGCGCAGAGCCGCGCCGTCGACGTGGATCATGCACGCGCCGCAGTCGCCCTCGCCGCAGCCGAACTTCGTGCCCGTCAGATTGGCCGCATCGCGCAGCACGTGGACCAGGGGCGTGCGCGGGTCCATGTCGAAATCAAGCGGCCGCCCGTTCACCGTCATCGCTACCATTTCGGCGTTTTCCTGTTCGGCAATGCTGCGGCGTTACGAGCGCCAGCTGTCGTCGATCCGGTCGACCCGCCGCTTCCACGCCTCGAAATCGAAGACGCCCGCCCCGCCCTGCGACTGCATGACCGACAGATCGCGCTGGTGCACGTCGACGACCTCCTGCTGCACGATGTTGGCGTTGCCTTGCGAGAGAGTCGCGACCTGAATCTCGCACGCGCGCTGCAGCGCCCACATCTTCACGAACATGCCGGGAATGGTCCTATCGAGCACCACCGGACCGTGGTTGCGCAGCATCAGGATCGAGTGCTTGCCGAGGTTCTCGACCAGCCGCTCGCCTTCTTCGTCGCGGACCGTCACGCCCTCGAAATCATGGTAGCCGATCTGGTTCTGGAAATTGCAGGCGTAGAAGTTGATTGGCAGCAGCCCGTCCTTGTGGCTGCAAACAGCCATCGTCGCGGTCGTATGGACATGGCAGATCGCATTCGCCCGCTCGCCCAGCGTCTTGTGGAAATAAGCGTGCTGCGTGAAGCCCGCCTTGTTCACCATGTAGGGCGAGCCGCCGACATTGTTACCCTCGACGTCGATCTTCACAAGGTTGGAGGCGGTCACTTCGTCGTAGAGCAGACCGAAGGGATTGATGAGGAAGGTATCGTCCTCCCCCGGTACCTTCACCGAAATGTGATTGTAGATCGATTCCGACCAGCCGAGGTGATGGAATATCCGGTAGCAGGCCGCAAGGTCGAGCCGGGCTTGCCATTCCTCTTCGCTGCATTCGGGCTTCGATTGAAGCTGCGTCGCCATCATACTCTCCTTCGCCGGTCTTTTTCCTGTGCGCCGCTTATCGCATAGGCCGCCCGTGCCGCACAAGGATTAGCGCGATGGCGCCGATACCCTTTGCCCGCGGCGGCGCGCCGCGCTACGGGACCAGGCATGAGCGAACCGGGCGAACAATCGCGGGGCAAGCTGACCCGCGGAAGCATTCGCGGGCACCTCGTCACCCAGACCGTACCGATGATCATCGGCGTCGCGGCGATCATGTCGATCGGGCTCGTTGACGCCTATTTCATCGGCAAGCTCGGCAGCGCTGAGCTTGCCGCGATCTCCTTCATCTTCCCGATCAGTGTCGCGCTGACGAGCCTAGGCGTGGGCCTGATGGTCGGGATCAACTCGGTCATCGCGCGCGCGCTTGGCGCCGGGAACGAGGAGGAAGCGGCGCGGCGGGCCAGCGTCGGGGTGGTCTTCTCCATCGCAGTCGGCATCGCCATTGGGCTCACGCTTTACATGCTGCTCGATCCGCTGTTCTCGCTGATGCAGGCGGAAGCGGACATACTGCCGCTGATCCGCACCTATATGCAGCCTTTCGCGCTGGGGTTTCCGCTGCTCATGACGATCATGGGGCTGAACGGGGTGCTGCGCGGACAGGGCGAGGCCAAGAAGACCTCGATCGTCTCCATCAGCTATGCGGCAGCGAACTGGGTGCTCGACCCGATCCTCATTACCGGCGCATTCGGGATCGAAGGGCTTGGCATCGTCGGTGCGGCCTATGCCACGCTCGCCGGCTGGGCGGTCGGGATCGCGATGGGCTACTTCCTGCTGGCGCGAACCGCCCTGCCCTTCGACCTCACCTATCTGCGCGAGGCGAATGTCTGGCACTCCGTCCGCTCGATTACGAAGGTCGCCGCGCCAGCGAGCTTCTCCAACGCGATCAACCCGATCGGGCTGTCGGTCCTGACGGCGCTCGTCGCGATCGAGGGATCGGCAGCCGTCGCTGGCTTCGGAGCCGCAGGCCGGTTGCAGAGCTTCGCGGTCGTGCCGCTGCTGGCGCTCTCCGGCGCGATCGGCGGCATCGTGGGCCAGAACTGGGGCGCAGGCCAGGCGGACCGGTCGCGCCGCGCGGCTCGCTACGCCGGAGGCTTCTGCATCGTCTACGGCCTGACCATCGCCGTCATTCTCACGACGCTGAGCGATATGTTCGCAGGCCTGTTCTCCGAAAACCCGACGGTGATCGAGCAGTTCAACGCCTATCTCGCCATCGCTGCCTGGGGCTATGCCGGATACGGCTTGCTGATCGTCGGCAACGGGGCGCTCAACGCGGTGGACAAGGCGGGATGGGCGCTGGCGCAGAGCGTGGCGCGCGTGTTCCTCGTCATGCTACCCGCCGCGTGGCTGCTGCGCGGCAGATGGGGCGCCGACGCGATCTACGCAGGCGAACTTTTTGCCAACCTCGCCGGTGGCGCACTTGCGGCAGGCATCGTCTGGTTCATCCTTCGGCGCGGACCGAAGGGCGAGGAAGCGCCCGCGAACCGCGATCTGAGCGCCGAACCGGCGGAATAGGCAAACGTTAACCATCCTCGTCCACAAGGGCGCTTCAACCAAGCGCCTGGGACGGGAAGACATGGACGATCTCTTGACGGAATTTCTCGCGGAAACGCGCGAAATGCTGGGTAGCATTTCGGGCGCGATCGTCGCGTGGGAAGCAGACCCGTCCAACCGCGAACTGCTCGATTCGATTTTCCGCTTCGTCCACACGGTGAAGGGCAATTGCGGCTTCTTCGACTTTCCGCGCCTCGCCAGCCTCAGCCACGCGGCCGAAGGCGCGCTGGGCGAGGTCCGCGCGGGCCGCCGCCAGGCCGATCCGCGCCTCGTCACTGCCGTTCTTGCGATCATCGACCGGATCGCGGCGATGGTCGATGCCATCGAAGCGGACGAAGAATTCCCCGAAGGCGGCGATGAGCGCCTGATCGTCGCGCTCGACGCGGGCAGCGATGCGGTCATCGATCTGCCGGTGAAGACCGACGCGGAAGAATTGGGCGACGGCACTGCGCCTGCCCGCACTTCCGTGAATTCCGGAGCCGCACGCTCAATTCGCCTGCCGGTCGAACTGCTCGACCGGGTGATGAACGGCGTGTCCGACATGGTACTGGCGCGCAACGACCTGGCCCGCCGCCTGCGCGCGACCGAAGCGGCGTCCGCGCTCGAAAGCCCGTTCGAAAGGCTCTCAGGCATTCTGGCGGAAGTGCGTGAAAGCATTTCGCAGATGCGGATGCACCGGATCGACCACCTCTACCAGTCGCTGCCCCGACTGGTGCGCGACCTTGCCAACGAACTCGGCAAGCAGGTGATGATCGACTTCGAAGGCGGCGATGTCGAAATCGACCGCGAGATCATGGAAATGATCCGCGACCCGATGACGCACCTGCTGCGTAATGCAATCGACCATGGGCTCGAAACCCCGTCGCAGCGGATCGCCGCAGGCAAGCGCGAGATCGGGATGCTCACGATCAGCGCGCGCCATTCCGGCAACCAGATCAGGGTCAGCGTGACCGACGACGGGCGCGGTCTCGACGTGGACCGGATCGTCGCGAAGGCGATCGAGAACGGCCTCGTCACGCGCGCACAGGCCGACGCGATGAGCGAGAAGCAGAAGCTTGCCCTCATCTTCGCGCCGGGTCTTTCGACCGCCGATACGATCAGCGAGATTTCGGGCCGCGGCGTAGGCATGGACGTCGTCCGCTCCAACCTCGAACGGGTCGGCGGCAGTATCTCGGTCACGTCCGAACTGGGCAAGCGCACGACCTTCGACCTGCAGATCCCGCTTACCCTCAGCATCGTGGCGGGCCTGACCGTCTCCGCGGGCGAACAGCAATTCGCGATCCCGCAGTCCTACGTGCTCGAAATCGTGCGCCGCAAATCCGCGAACCTGCGCCTTACCAAGATGGGCGACAGCCGGCTCGTCGAACTGCGCGGGAAACGGATCGCCTATCTATCGCTGGCCGAAGTGCTCGGACTGGAAGAAGCGGGCGACAACGACACTATCTGCAATACGATCATCATGCTGAGCGCAGGATCGAGCGAGCAGTTCGCGCTCGGCGTCGATGCGATCTTCGATTACGAGGATCTGGTGGTGAAGCCGCTCGCGCCGGCGGTGATGGAAGCGGGCTTCTACGCGGGCACGACGCTGCTCGAAAACGGTCTGCCCATACTGATGCTCGACGTGCGCGAGATCGCGGCGAAGAGCGAGCTTGCTTCGGGTAACGCGGCGCTCGCTGCTGCTGGTGAAGACGCGCACAGCGAAGCCGAAGCGCGAAGGGCGCCGAGCCTGATGATCTACCGGAGCATGGAGGGCGTCAAATGCGCCGTCCGCCTGCCGGTTATCAGGCGGGTCGAGACGCTGAAGCGCGCCGACTTCGACTGTCACGGCGAGGTTCCGCTCGTGGTGCTGGGCGACCGCCTGTTTCCCTGCCTCGGCATCAGCGATCCGAGCAAGCTCGGCGAGCAGGTGCGCGCCCTGCGCCTGAGCGACGGGAACAGCGAACTTCTCTACGCGGTGAAGGAACTCATCGACACCGCGGAACTGACCTCGCACGTCGAACCACAAGGCGATTCACGCTTCGAAGGCACGGTCCTGATCGGCGGCGAGGCGGTTCGCCTGCTCGACGTGCACGGTCTCTTCGCGCGCCATGCGGCGAAGATGAAGCAGACCGACACGGACCGCCCGCTTTGTTACCTGCCCGATACCGACTGGTCGCAGACGATCCTGATGCCGCTGGTGGAAGCCGCAGGCTACCGCATATCGGCCGATCCTGACGCGGCGGACGTCGCGATCCTCACGGAAGACACCGAAACGCATGGTGCAGCCGCGCGCCGCATCATCCGCCTGCGCTCCGAGGCGCAGCAGGGCGAAGCGGCGGACGAAACGATCTACCGCTACGACAAGGACGCGTTGCTCGCCGCCCTTTTAAGCGCAGCCAAGGGAGCCGCATGATGGACGAAACGCTGGTGCTTCTGACGCTGGCGGGGCGGCGTGCCGCCCTCCCCGCATCCGCCGTCGGCTCGGTGATCGAGATCGAGACGATCGTGCCCGTGCCCAAGGCAGCGCCGCATATCGCGGGCCTCACTGCGATGCGCAGCCAGGCGCTGACCGTGGTGGATTGCCGCGCGGCGCTGGGGCTCGGCTCGCACCAGAGCAAGCCAGGCGACCGGGCGGTCGTGGTGACGGTCGGCGGGCATCAATATGCGCTGCTGGTCGACGGGGTCGACGACGTCGAGGCCGCCCTGTCCGAACCGCGCGCGATTGCGGGCGGCTTCGGCAAGGGCTGGGACGAAGCCGCGATTGGCATGGTAGAAACCTCGGGGGAGCCGGCGCTGCTCGTCGATCCCGGACAGCTCGTGAACGCGAAGTTCGAGGCTGCGGCTTAAAGGAATAGTTACCGGTGCCCGGTTACCTAGGTACTGAAAAACAAGGGTTCGTTCGATGAAAGATTGCCTAGTCGTGGATGATTCGCGGGTCATCCGCAAGGTCTCCAAACATATCCTCGAAACGCTCGGCCTGTCGGTGCGCGAGGCCGAGAACGGGCAGGACGCGCTCGAGCGCTGCGACGAGCAGATGCCCGATGTGGTCCTGCTCGACTGGAACATGCCGGTAATGACGGGGATCGAGTTCATCACCCAGCTACGCCGCCGCGACGGGGGAAGCGCGCCCAAGGTGGTCTTCTGCACCACGGAGAACGATGTCGCGCATATCCGCGAAGCCATCAGCGCTGGGGCCGACGAATATGTGATGAAGCCGTTCGACCACGAAACGCTTCAGATAAAGCTGCAACTCGTCGGCATGGCCTAGGCGCCAAGCGGAGAACCCTTTGCCATGACTGCATACGCGCATCCTCCCGCCGCCCAGGCCAGCGACAAGCACGCCATCAGGGTGATGATCGTCGATGACAGCCTGACGGTCCGCACCATCTTTTCGCGCATGGTGGACGCCGACGAGCGGCTGACCGTCACCGGAACGGCCGCGACCGCCGAACAGGCCCTGATGAAGCTTAGGACCACGCCGGTCGACGTGATCCTGCTCGACCTCGAAATGCCGGGCATGGGCGGCCTCGAAGCCCTACCGAAGTTCCTCGAGGAACGCGCCGAGGCGAAGGTGCTCGTCATCTCCGCCCTTACCGACGAAGGTGCGCACCACACGCTTTCGGCGCTCGCGATGGGCGCGGCCGATACGATGCTGAAGCCCCAGCCGGGCCGTTTCAACGACGATTACCGGGCGCGGCTCATCGAGAAGATCTACGCGCTGGGCGGCGATGAACAGGCCGCCGCTACCGTCTCGACCGCCGCCCCGGCCGCGCCGGCGCCCGCCGCGCAGGGAGAGAAGCGGAAGGCCGGAAAACTGCTCGCCATCGGTGCGTCGACCGGCGGCATTCACGCGCTTAATATCGTGCTGCGCGCACTTCCCGAAAGCTTCCGTTCGCCGATCCTCGTGACGCAGCACCTGCCCGTGTCCTTTATGGCCGTTTTCGCCAAGCAGGTCGAAATGGCGTCGGGGCGTCCGGCAATCCTCGCAGACGAAGGCATTCCGATCGAGGCGGGCAAGATCTACATCGCCCCCGGACAGGCGCACATGCTCGTGCGCCGCGCCGGGACGCGCTTCACCACCGGCCTGTCGATCGATCCGGCGCGTTCGGGGTGCACGCCCTCCGTCGACCCGATGCTCGACAGCGCTTCCGACGCGCTCGACGGTCGCGCGACGGCCCTCATCCTGTCGGGCATGGGCCGCGACGGCGTCCATGGAGCCCTGAAACTGCACGCGCACGGCGGAACCGTTCTCGCGCAGGACGAGGAAAGCTCCGCCGTCTGGGGAATGCCCCGCGCCGTCACGGAAGCGGGCCTTACCAGTGCCGTGCTTCCGCCAGAACGCCTTGCCGACGCAGTCGTCGCCGCAGCGGATGCAGAGGCATGGAACTGAACGAAACCTCCCGGCTGGTCATTCGCGAACTCCTCGAACGACATACGGGCCAGCAAATCACCCCCGAGCGCGAGTGGCGTATCGGGACGGCGCTGGCCGGTCTGTTCCGAAAGTACGACATCGCGAACGTGGACCAACTCGTCTGCCTGCTCACCATGCCGGGCAAGGAGAAGCTGGAGAAGGCCGTCGTCGAGGCGCTGCTCAACAACGAGACCTATTTCTTCCGCGACCAGGCCTATTTCGATCTCTTGGCGCAGCGCATCCTTCCCGACCTCAGGAAGGCGCGCAGCGACACCCGGCGCATCCGGATCTGGTCGTCGGGCTGTTCGACCGGACAGGAAGCGCTGAGTATCGCGATGATCTTCGCCGACAACCCTGCCGCCTGGGCCGACTGGACCGTCGAGATCGTCGGCACCGACGTTTCCGCCTCGGCAGTCGCGGCGGCGAAGGCGGGCCGTTATACCCAGTTCGAGATCCAGCGCGGGCTCGGCGTTGCGCAGATGCTGTCGTATTTCCGCGAGAACAATTCGCGGTGGGAAGCGGACCCGGCCCTTCACCGGCGGGTGACGTTCCGGCAGGCGAACCTCTTGTCCGGCCCGCCCTCGGGCGATCCGTTCGACCTCGTCTTGTGCCGCAACGTGCTGCTGTATTTCACGCCGCAGACCCGCGAGCGCGCATTTGCGTCGCTGGCAAAGGGTACGGCGTCCGACGGGTGGTTGATGCTGGGTGCGGGCGAGACGAGTGCTGGTCTTACCGATGCCTTCGCGCCCGCCGATTGCGGCAGTTCGTTCTACCGGAAGGTCGCTGCAAATACGCCCGCGGCTGCCCCGCGCCGGGCGCGCGCGGCGTGAACGGCCGCGATCCGCACCCGCACCACACCCCTTCGCGCAGGGTAAATTCCGGGTTTACGGTTCCTTAGAAGGTTAATCGGTAGAACCGCTTACGACTGAAGAAGCAGGTTCGCGCCCGGACCCTCACAAAATGGATCGGCGAAAGTATATGCCCAGTTTTGAGCGTTTCGGACCCAAGGCATTGGTGATCGCCCCGCTGGTGGTGCTGTCCGCCCTGTTCGTGCTGGCGATGGGGGTGCTGGTCGGCTCCAATCTCGTCTCCTACGAAGAGCACGGTACCATTCTTGCCGTCAGCGCGCTCGTTTATTTCGGCGCTGTCTTCATGCTCTATTACGCAGGCATGGTCGGCCTCGCGAAGGTTCAGAAAATCACCTTCAGCGACCCGCTTACCGGTTTGCCCAACCGCCGCGCACTGCAGGAAGCGATCGTCAAGACCGCTGGAAACGGCGAAGTCGCGCTCGCCCTCGTCGATCTGGACGAGTTCAAGCAGGTGAACGAGAACTTCAGTCACCTCTTCGGTGACGAGGTGCTCAAGAAGATCACCGCGATTATGCAAAAGGTCTGCGGCGAAGATGCGACCATCTTCCGCCTGGGCGGCGACGAGTTCTCCATCCTTCTGAGCGGTCCGCTGGCCGGTACCATCCTCGAAGGACTGTGCCGCAAGATCATCGAGCAGCTGACCTATCCGATCCCGGTCGAGGAACGCCGCATCCCTGTCGGCGCGAGTATCGGGATCGCCCGCGCGGGCGAGAAAGACGATCATTCGCTGTCCGAACTGCTGCGCCGCGCCGATGTCGCGATGGATGCTTCCAAGCGCGCGGGTAAAGGCCGTTGCACCTGGTTCAACCCGGCCTTCGACAAGAGCCGCGAAGCCGTGCGCGTCATGGACGAGGAACTGCGCGATGCCCTCGCGAAATCCGAATTCGCGCTGCATTACCAGCCGCTCGTCGACGCGCAGTCGAAGGAAGTCGTCGCAGTCGAGGCGCTTATCCGCTGGAACCGCTCCGACGGGAAAAGCGTCGGCCCCAACATCTTCATTCCCGTGGCCGAAGAGACCGGCCTTATCAACGCCATCGGCATCTGGGTCGTGCGCAAGGCCTGCGAAGACGCGCTCAAGTGGGACGGCATCAAGCTGTCGATCAACATCTCCGCCGCGCAGTTGCGAAATCCCGAATTTCCGGTCCAGCTCGGCCATATTCTCGAAGACATCGGCTTTCCCGCATCGCGGCTCGAACTCGAAGTCACCGAAACCTGCCTCGTGCTCGACCCGGTCGTAGCGGAGCGCACGCTGGAGGTCATCCGCGGGTTCGGCGTGAACGTCGCGCTCGACGATTTCGGGACCGGTTACGCTTCGATCGGGTTCCTGCGGCAGTTCCGCTTCGAGAAACTCAAGCTCGACCGCTCGCTCGTCACCCGCGCCGAAAGCGATGCGGGCAGCCGCGCCATGATGCTTTCCAGCATCACAGTCGCGCGCGCAATGAACATGGGCATCACGGCGGAAGGCGTCGAAACGCAGGAGCAGGCGGACATGGTCCGCGCAGCTGGCTGCGACCAGATCCAGGGGTGGCTGTATTTCAAGGCCATGCCGGCGGAAGAGATTACAAGGCTACTGAACAAGTCGGGCGACGACTTGCTTCTATCGGCGGAGAAAAGAGCATGAGTTCGTCAGTGTCGCTTACCGCGCCGGAACAGGCGCCGCAGCCCGTTTCCTACGAGCGTTCCGAAAGTCGGTTCCTCTCATGGTTCGCAGGCGCGACGACCAGCCAGAAGTTGTTCGTGGTCCTCATCAGCCCGCTCGCCGTACTCGTCGCCGTCATGGCCTGCGCTTTCTGGGGCTTGAGCCAGCTGGAGCACGCGGCGCTTGCCGGTGATGCGGCAGCGGCGCAGCAGGCTGCCGGAACGGCCCGAACGATGCTTGTGATACTGGCAGGAGCGGGCATCGGCATCACGGCGCTGATGCTGAAGGTCCTGAAAGCCGATCTCATCTCGGCGATCGAGGACCTGTGCGACTGCATGGAGCGGGTCGGCAAAGGCGAACACGATCTCGTGGTCCCGCACCGCGACCGGCGCGACCAATATGGCACTCTGGCGAACGGCATCGAAGTCATCCGTTCGCAGGTAGGCGAACTCAGTTCCTTCGCGGACGAGAAGGACCGCATGCGCGGTTTGCAAAGTGAAAGCTTCCGCCGCCTCGCCGACAGTTTCGACCAGACCATTGGCGCAGTCGTCGGCAATGTCTCGACCGCATCGATGCAGCTTGCCTCCACCGCCAGCGAATGGACGCAGCAGGCCGGCGGCACCAATAGGGAAGTCGGTCTCGTATCCGAAGCGATGCGCGAGGCATCGGAAGGCGCAACCGCTGCGGCCGCTGCAAGCGACGAGTTTGCGATGTCGATTGGCGAAATCAGCCGGCAGGCCGCGACCAGCGCCGAACTTGCGCGCAGTGCTTCGGATTCGGCGGACGAGGCCGATACGGCCATCTCCGCCCTGTCGAACTCGGCTGAGAAGATCGGCGAGATCGTCGAACTCATCCAGTCGATCGCGCGGCGTACCAATCTGCTCGCTCTCAACGCCTCGATCGAGGCTGCCCGCGGCGGGGAAGCCGGACGCGGCTTTGCAGTGGTGGCGACCGAAGTGAAAGAACTCGCTGCGCAGACCAGCCGCGCGACGGACGAGGTGGCAGAGCAGATCCGCGACATGCAGGCATCGACCGGTAACAGCGTCAGCCTGCTCAAAACGCTTAACAACCATATCCAGCAGCTCGAATCGACCGCTATCTCGATCGCGAGCGCGGTGGATCAGCAGTCGGTCGCAGGGCAGGATCTCGCGCGCAGCATCGACCGGGCAGCGAGCCGTTCGGACGAGGTGGTCTCACGGCTCGGCACGGTCCAGCAGTCCGCCGTAACGACAGGCGCGGCCGCCGATCAGGTCAAGCAGTCGGCAGGCGAGCTATCGAAACAGGCCGAAACGTTGCGCAGCCAGACCGATGCGTTCCTGAGCCAGATCCGCTCCGCTTAAGACGGTTACGCGATCCAGAGCCGCAGGATATAGGCGACCACGCTCAAAACCGCGACGCTGGCGGCCCAGATGCCCGCCATCCATGCCAGCCGCTTCCATAGCGGGGCTTCGGTATCGCCTTCGGCCATCAGTGATAGCCCTCGTCCTCGGTCTTGCCGCGGAACACCCAGTAAGCCCAAGCGGTATAGGCGATAATGATCGGCATGATGATCGCCGTGCCGACTAGCATGAAGACCTGGCTTTTCTCAGGCGCGGCGGCATCCCAGATCGTGATGTCCGGCGGCACGATGTAAGGCCACATCGTTACACCGAGGCCTGCCATGCCGAGGAAGAACAGCGTTATGCTGAGCCAGAAGGGCTTCGAATGTCGCTCCACCGACAGCGCGCGCAGTAACGCCAGCGCGACAAGACCGGTCAGGATCGGGACCGGCGCGGCGTAATAGATTTCCGGCGCGGAGAGCCAGCGTTCCGCGTACTGCGCATTGAGCGTGACGTTGTAGAGGCTTACCCCGCCCATCAGCAGGAACGTCGCCCACGCGGCGCGCTTGCCCAGCTTTCGCGCGTGACGCTGGCTCTCGCCGTCGAGCTTCCACACCAGCCACGTCGCACCGAGCAGCGCGTAGCCGGCTACCGTGCCCACCCCGGTCAGCAGCGTATAGGGGGTGAACCAATCGAACCAGCTTCCGTCGTAGGTGCGTCCGGTCACCGTCACTCCCTGGAGAAGCGCGCCGAGCGTCATGCCCTGTGCCATCGCGGCGACGAAGCTGCCGCCGGTAAAGGCCGCATCCCAGATCCTGCGATGCCCCGGATCGCGCCAGCGAAACTCGAACGCCACGCCGCGGAATACGAGCCCGAGCAGCATGGCGATAATCAGCGGGTAGGTCGCGGGCAGGATCAGTGCGTAGGCCAGCGGAAAGGCTGCGAACAGCCCGCCGCCGCCCAGCACCAGCCAGGTCTCGTTGCCGTCCCAGACGGGCGCGATTGAGTTCATCGCGCGGTCGCGCTCCGGCCCGACCTCGAACGTCGGGAACAGGATGCCGATGCCGAGGTCGAAGCCGTCCATGACGACATAGGCGAACACGGCGAAGGCGATGATGAACGCCCAGATGGTGGTGAGATCGAAATTGATGCTCATTCCGCGGGCGCCACTTCATGATCGGGCAGCGGCTCATTGCCCCGGCCTGGGTTTTGCGTCGGTCCGGGCGTGATACCGGCGGTCCGGACCGGTCCCTTCTCGGTCCGCTTGACGCCCTTCTCGCCGAGGTGCGGCGGGTGGCTCATGAGACGCAGGATATACCACGTGCCCGCGCCGAAAACTGCGAAGTAGATCACGACGAAAGCGATCAGCGAAGCGGCGACGGCAGGCGCATCGAGCGGGCTCGCGGACTGCGCGGTCCGTAGCACGCCGTAGACTGTGAACGGCTGCCGCCCGACCTCGGTCGTGATCCAGCCAGCGATGACGGCCACGAAGCCTGACGGCCCCATGAGAACCGCTGCGCGGTGCAGCCACGGCCAGTCGTACAGTTTCTTGCGGTAGCGCGCGAACATGCTCCACACACCGATGCCGAGCATGGCGAAACCGATGCCGACCATCACCCGAAAGGCGAAGAACACCGGCAGGACAGGCGGCTGGTCCTCGTCCGGGATCGTATCGAGACCGGCAAGCGGCGCGTCGAGTTCATGCTTCAGGATCAGGCTCGACAGCTTGGGAATACCGATCGCGTAATCGAGCCGCTGTTCCTCGTCGTTGGGAATGCCGAACAGGTAGAGCGGCGCGCCCTCGGGATGGCTCTCGTAGTGCCCCTCCATCGCCATGACCTTCTGCGGCTGGTGCTCCATCGTGTTGAGGCCGTGCATGTCGCCCGCGAAGATCTGGATCGGCGCGACCAGCGCGGCCATCCACATGGCCATCGAGAACATCTTGCGTGCGTGCCCGTTCGTCTTGTCCTTGAGGAGGTGCCAGGCTGCCACCCCGCCGACGACGAAGGCGGTTGTGAGATAGGCGGCGATCACCGTGTGGACGAGGCGGTAGGGAAAGCTCGGATTGAAGACGATCTCGAACCAGCTTGCCTCCGGCAGAAGCTGTCCGTTCGCGCCCGTGGTAAAGCCGACCGGGGTGTGCATCCAGCTGTTGACGCTCAGAATCCAGAAGGCGGAAATGAAGGTGCCGACCGCGACCATCAACGTCGCGGTGAAGTGCAGCTTCTTGCCCACCCGGTTCATGCCGAACAGCATGACGCCGAGGAAGCCTGCTTCGAGGAAGAAGGCCGTCAGCACTTCGTAAGCCATCAGCGGCCCCAGGATCGGCCCCGTGATGTCGGAAAAGACCGACCAGTTGGTCCCGAACTGGTAGCTCATCACGATGCCGGACACGACGCCCATGGCGAAGGCGATGGCGAAGATCTTCAGCCAGTATTTGAACAGGTCGAGATAGAGCTGTTTGCCGGTTTTCAGCCACAAGCCTTCGAGCACGGCGAGATAGCTCGCCAGCCCGATCGAAAAGGCCGGGAAGATGAAATGAAAGCTGACCGTGAACGCAAATTGGATCCGGGCCAGCAGCAGGGCATCGAGCGAGTCGAACATGGCATGTCAATACACAAATCGGCCGCCGAGCGATATTGCCGAGAAGGCGGAGTCAGTTGCACAAAACGCAACAACGTAAAGCGGTGGCCCCTTCCCGCTCGCTCTTGCTCAGTTCGGGATGAGCCTTACCGCCGCGCCGCCGCCCGGTGCGAGCCATAGATCGAGGGTATCGCCCTTGCGCAGCCGCTTCGTTTCGTAAGCAATGTCGTGGCGAGCCTCGGTCTCGTAGGTCGCGCCTTCGCCGTCCTTGTAGATCGTCGCGGTGTAGGTCTTGCCGTCTTCCAGGAAGTCGAGCGGCAGCGACACATCGCGCGGCGTCGCATCGTTGACGCCGCCCACATACCAGTCCTCGCTCTTCCGGTCCTTGCGCGCGAAGATCGCATAGTCGCCGATCTCGCCCGCGATAAGCTGGCTTTCAGCCCAATCGGCAGGAACCTGTTTGATGAACTCGAGCTCGCGCGGATTGGCGGCGAGGCTTTCGATGAAATCCGCCGCCATCTGGATCGGCGAGTAGATCGCGAGGTAGAGGCCAAGCTGCTTCGCCTTGGTCGAGGCGATCGGCACGCCCTTGTCGCCGATGAGGCCCAGCACGCCGGGCGTGTAGTCCATCGGCCCCGACAGCATCCGCGTATAGACCAGCGTCGGGTCGTGTTCCGGCCCGTTCGCGAAGGCATTCCACGCGTTGTATTCCTGCCCTCGCGCACCTTCGCGCGAGACCCAGTTCGGATAAGTACGGCGCAGGCCCGTGGCCTTTACCGGCTCGTGCGGATTGATCGCTATTTGGTGCTCGGCGGCTTCCTGCACGACCTTGAGGTGGTGCTGAACCTGCCGCTGTCCGTCGTGCCATTCGAAGACCTCGCCCTCGCACGGATCGGCGATGTCGGCGTTGCACGATACGATCCCGCCAGCGTCGGCAACATAGCCGGTCTTGATGACGTCAACGCCGTTCGCGGCATAAAGGTCGAGCGCGTCATCCAGTTGCTCTTCGTAATTGGCGATGTTGCCCGAGGTTTCGTGGTGGCCGATCAGGTGTACGCCCTTCGACGCTGCGTAGTCGGTCACTTCCTCGAAGTCGAAGTCGGGATAGGCCTCGGTGAAACTGAACAGCCGGCCGTTATCGAACCAGTTGCCGTCCCACCCGACGTTCCAGCCTTCGATGAGCACGCCGCGGAAGCCGTGCTCGGCAGCGAAATCGATGTATTCCTTCGCCCGCTCGGTCGTCGCGCCGTGGTTCTCGCCCGAGCCCCATGACCACCGGCCCGAGATCATACCCCACCAGATCCCGATATACTTTGCCGGTTCGAACCAACTGACATCGCCCAGCTTGTTCGGCTCGTTGAGGTTGAGGTCGATATCGCTTTCGACGAGCCCCGCCGCATCGCCGCTGATGCGGATGGTGCGCCACGGGGTCGAGAACGCACCCTCGCGGACGACCTTCGCGCCGCGCGAGGACGGAGCGAGCGAAGCGCGGAACGAGCGTCCGTCCATCCGCCGCAGCCACATGCCCGAATAATCGACCAGCGCGGCCTCGTGGATGGATAAATGCGTGCCGTCCTCGAGCCGCATGGTAATCGGCGTATGGGCGGTCGAAACTCCTTCGATCGGCGTTTCGTTGTATAGATATTCGTAGCGGTTCCAGTTTCCCGCCGGGATCCACCATGCCGTGCCTTCGTCCGCAATCACGAACTCGGTCAGTTCTTCGGCGATGTTGGCGACCGGCATCGCGTCCGTTTCGGGAAATTCGTAGCGAAAGCCCACCCCGTCGTCGAACACGCGCATACGCACGGTCAGCGCGCGCTTCGAATCCTCGCGCACTTCGCGGAAAGTCACGGCAAGCTCATTGTGATGGTCGCGCACGAAGCGGCGCTCTCCCCACGGCTGCTCCCAAGTGTCGTCATGGGTTGTGGTGGTCTCGTTCTCGATGACGAAGTTGCGCCGCATGGGCTGCGCATCGGTGAAGAGGAAGCCGAGCGTACTGTGCGCGATGACTTCCTTGCCGTTCCGCTCGACCCGGTAGAAGGGCACACCGCCGGCGGAACTCAGTTCGACCGTCAGGCTGCCGTCGGGGGACGATACCGTGCCGGCAAGCGCGCTCGTTCCCATGAACGCGGCGACCACTACGAGAAGGGGGAGCTTGGTTTTCATCATCGGTCCTTCAAGATAAAGCGCCGGACCGGGAGATGCCGGACGCGCGTAACGCTCGTCGCTATCACGTTTGAACGGCTGTTGTAACCGGTTACAGAAAGGGTCCGAACTTGGCGCCGAGATGCCGCGCCCGCCAACACTGTTTCGCGCAAGGGCCGAGTCCGGGTCCGAAGCTTTTCCGACCTGTGCTCAGGGAAGCATGACGGTCTTCAAGTTCATGAACTCGTGAACACCGAAGCGCGAGAGTTCGCGCCCGTGGCCGGAGCGCTTGATGCCCCCGAACGGCGCTTCGGGAGAGGAAGCGAGGAACTGGTTCACCGCCGTCATGCCCGCCTCGATGTCGCGGATGAAGCGCTCCTTTTCGCCCTCGTCGTTGGTCCAGACGGAGGAGCCGAGACCGAAGGGAATGTCGTTGGCGATCCTGATCGCATCGTCGATGTCGTCCGCGCGGAAGAGCATCGCGACGGGGCCGAATATCTCCTCCTGCGTCACCGGGTTGTCCGGCGCGACGTCGGTGAGAATACCCGCAGTAATATAAGCGCCGTCATCTCCGAAGGCTTCGCCGCCGAACAGCAGCTTCGCGCCGTGCTTGGTCGCCTCTTCGAGCTGCTGGATCACGGTATCGCGCTGCTCGAAACTGGAAAGCGGTCCCATGTCCGTGTCCTCCTCCATCGGATCGCCCGCCTTCACTGCCTTCATCGCGTCCGAGAACCTCTCTAGGAATTCGTCGTAAATATCGGTGTGAACGATCATGCGCTTGCCGCAGATGCACGACTGGCCGGTGTTCTGGATGCGCGCCTTCACCGCCTGCGAGACCGCTTCGTCCAGATTGGCGCTGGGCATGACGATGAACGGGTCCGACCCGCCGAGTTCGAGCACGACTTTCTTGAGCTGCTTGCCCGCCTGCTGCGCGACGGCCTGCCCTGCGCCCTCGCTGCCGGTCAGGGTGACGGCAACGATCCTGTCGTCCGCGATGATGCCCTCGACCGCATCGGACTTGATGCACAGGTTCTGGAACAGGCCTTCGGGCGCGCCGGCCTCGCCCATCATGTCTTCCATCAGCTTGGCGCAGCCCTGCACGATGCTGGCGTGTTTGAGGACGCCGACATTGCCGGCAAGGATCGTCGGCGCAAGGAAGCGGGCCGCCTGCCAGTAGGGAAAGTTCCACGGCATGATCGCGAGCACTACGCCCTGAGGCAACCACCGCCCCTCGGCTGTGCCGCCGCCGTCCAGTTCCCATGTCTCCGGTTCGAGCATGGGCGGACCGTTCTTTGCCAGATGCCGGAACAGCGACGCGCATTTCTCGACCTCGGCCGTGGCCGAAGACAAGGTCTTGCCCATCTCCCGCGTGCACTGGCGCGCCATCGCGTCCTTGTTCGCCTCGTAGGCATCGGCGAGCCGGGAGAGGATCTGCGTCCGCTCGCTGATGTCGCTCACCCGCCATGCCTCGTACGCCGATTGCGCCGCCGCCAGCTTGCTTTCGATCCCCTCGGGCGAAAGTTCCTCATACTCTTTAAGGGTCTGTCCGGTGGCGGGGTTGCGCGTCTCGATCATTTTCTTTCCTTGCAGGGGGTTTTGCTGTGTCCTTTCCCTAACCGAAGAGGGCACGCGCCAGTTCCGTTCATCCGCGCGGCGCGTCCGGTTGCCCCGACGTCGGTTGAGATTTCGCGCAGAGTGGCTATCTCGATGGCCTATTCGTCACGCCCGATAACACCAACAGACAGGATGCAGCCTTGAAACTCACAGGACAAATGTTCGTCGCCGGAAACCGCCGCGACGGTACCGCCAATCTAAATGCAGTCGACGCCGCCGACGGCAGCGAACTTTCGCCCGGATTTGTTACCGCTACCATGCAGGACGTCGAGGACGCCTGTAAGGCCGCTGCCGACGCGCAGACCGACTACGCGGGCCGCCCATTGGCAGAGCGCGCCGCGTTCCTGCGCCTGGTCGCGGACAAGATTGACGCGCTCGGCGACGACCTGACGCAGCGCGCGATGAAGGAAAGCGGGTTGCCGGAAATGCGCCTCAACGGAGAGCGCGGCCGGACCGTCGGCCAACTTCGCCTGTTCGCCGACGAGATCGAGAACGGCGCATGGCAGTCGCTCCGCATCGACCACGCAGACGCCGACCGCACGCCGCCCAAGCCGGACCTGCGTCTGCGCATGGTGCCGCTCGGCCCGGTCGCCGTATTCGGCGCCAGCAACTTCCCCCTCGCCTTCTCCGTCGCGGGCGGCGACACCGCCTCCGCGCTCGCGGCAGGCTGCTGTGTCGTGGTGAAGGGCCACCCGGCTCACCCCGGAACCTCCGAAATGGTTGCCGCTGCCATCACCGAGGCGGTCAGCGAAGCGGGAATGCCTGCCGGGGTCTTCTCGCTCCTGAACGGTGCGGGTAACGAACTCGGCGAGGCGCTGGTCAAGAACCCGCATATTGCGGCAGTCGGCTTCACCGGCTCGCGCGGCGGCGGCCTCGCCCTCATGAAGCACGCATCGGAACGCAAGGTGCCGATCCCGGTCTATGCCGAGATGAGCAGCATCAACCCCGTCGTGCTGCTGCCGAACAAGTTGGAAGCACAGGCGGACGCGCTCGGTACCGCTTATGTCGCATCGCTGGCGCTGGGTGCAGGCCAGTTCTGCACCAACCCCGGCATCGTGCTGGCGGTGAAGGGCGACGCGCTCGACACGTTCCTCGCTTCGGCCAAGGAAGCGCTCGGAACCACGGCAGCGCAGACCATGCTGACCAAGAACATCAAGGGTGCATACGATCAGGGCGCAGGCAAGCTGTCGTCCAAGTCCGGCGCGACGCTGGTCGGCCAGGGCGCGGAAGGTTCCGCCGCTTGCGGCCGTGCGCAGGTCTTCACCGTGTCCGCCGCGGACTTCATGGCGGACGAAGACTACCGCGAGGAAGTGTTCGGCCCCTCCTCCATCGTGATCCGGTGCGCCGACGTGGACGAGATCCGCAGCGTGCTCGCATCGCTCGAAGGCCAGCTCACCGCGACGCTGCACATGGTCGAAGGCGATTACGAAGCCGCCAAGACGCTGCTTCCGGTGCTCGAAAGCATTGCCGGCCGCGTGCTCGCCAACGGCTGGCCGACGGGCGTCGAAGTGACCCATGCGATGGTTCACGGCGGGCCGTTCCCGGCAACCTCCGACGGGCGCAGCACCTCGGTCGGGACGATGGCGATCGAACGCTACCTGCGCCCCGTGTCCTATCAGGATCTGCCGGAAGAGCTACTTCCCGAAGTGCTGAAGGACGGCGCCGCGAAATGCCTGCGCCGCGTGGACGGCAAGTACGAAGTCTAAGCTGAAAGTATCGCTCAGTTCCGCCCTGCGTCAGGCGCGGCAGTACCGAAAGCCGTGGTAACCCAGTTCATCCTCGGCGCCGGGCGGAACGACGATCATTTCCATTCCCTGCAAACCGGCATCCCCTTCGTAGTCGAGCATCCGCGTACTGACGCGTAGATCGCCGCTGGCGAACTGGCCCGGACCCGCGGCGTCCAGCTCGATCAGCTTGCCGTTGAGCTTGATGACCGCACCGCCGCCGCTGCGGTAGACCAGCGCGGGAAAAGACACCTCGGTCAGGCGGAAAACGCAATCGCCGTCGTTGAGGCCGATCGCGGCGAGATCGGCACGCGACATCGTTTCGGGCTTGATAACGGCCGTTGAAACATTGTTCAGCGCCGCTGCGGCGCTCATGATCGGAGCGGCCTCTTCCGGCCGATCGAGCTGCGCCTCGCGGTCGTTGCCGAGCGCGGTGTTCTCGTTGCACGCAGCCAGCGAGAGGCTGATGACGATAGGAAGAACGAACTTTCTCATCGTTCGATCTCCTGCGGCAAGCGGCGCTCGGTTCGCACCCCGTTCTTCTCGATGTCGTCGATCAGGTAGCGCATCTGTGCAATTTCGCGCCGCTGCGCGAGGATGATGTCATGTGCCAGCTTGCGCACCCTCGGATCTTCGATCTGCGCGCGTTCGCTCGTCATGATGGCGATCGAGTGGTGCGGGATCATCGCCTTCATGTATTCGACGCCGGTCACGGTCGTCTGACTGCGCACGAGCCACAGGCCGCCTGCGAAAACGAGGGCGGCGACGCCCAGGATAACGAAGTTCTTCCTCGGATTTCTGTACATTCCCCACATGAAAAGCAGCATGATGACCATCATCGCCGCTCCCATGACGAACGCCATCCAGAAGCGGGTCTCGCTCCAGAAGACATGGTCGATGGTGTAGGTGTTCAGATACATCAGGCCGAACATCACGACGGTGCTCGTTCCGATCATCGCCATGAACTTCCAGTAGGGACCGTCTCCCCCGTGTTTGTGACCGCTATGAGCCATTATTCTCCTCCGTTCCGTCTGGTTTCGGAGCAAACGCGTCGCACGGTGCGGCGGTCAGGCGGACGCCGCGACCACCGCGTTCTCCGATCGGTCGCTATCTGAACAATGACGAAGGCGCGGGCTTTGTTTCCGCGCGCCGTGAGGGACGGTTTTGCTGCGAGCGCCAGTGACCAAAGCCGAGTAAGCCTTCAGCGAGGCGGTCTCCGCCTCGCTTTCGGCGTCAATACCCTATCCCAGCCGCTCTGCGTGCCACTTCACGTGTTCGGCCATGAAGGTCGAGATGAAGTAGTAGGAATGGTCGTAGCCTTCCTGCATCCGGATCGCGGCGTCGATCCCGGCCTTCTTGCAGGCAAGCGCGAGCAGGCCGGTCTTGAGCTGTTCGGCGAAGAAGTCGTCGGCGGTTCCCTGGTCCACCAGCATGTGATCCACCCGCGCGCCGCCTTCGATCAGCGCCACGGCATCGTACTCGGCCCAGCTATCGCGGTTGTCGCCGAGGTAGCGCGAGAATGCTTTCTCGCCCCACGGCGCCTGCACCGGCGCGACGATCGGAGAGAACGCGCTGACCGAGCGGAAGCGGTCCGCATTGCGCAGGCCGATGGTAAGTGCGCCGAGGCCGCCCATCGAATGGCCCATGATTGATTGCCGGTCCATGTCGGCGGGAAAGTGCTCGGCGATCAACGCAGGCAATTCGTCCTCGATATAGGAGCGCATCCGGTAGTTCTTCGTCCACGGCTCTTCGCTCGCGTCGAGGTAGAAGCCGGCGCCCTTCCCGAAATCAAATTCGTCTTCCGCGTCGGGCACATCGCTGCCGCGGGGGCTCGTATCGGGCGCGACGAAGATGATCCCGTGCTCGGCGCAAGCCTGCCGGTATTCGCCCTTCTCGGTCACGTTCTCGTGCGTGCAGGTGAGGCCCGATAGATACCATAGTACCGGCAACTTCGCGCCCGTCTCATGCGGCGGAACGAAGACGGAGAAGGTCATCTCCGTCCCCGTCTCTTCCGAATGATGGGTGTAAACGCCCTGCGTGCCGCCATGCGACTTGTTGGTGGCGATCGTCTCCATCAGGGTTACTGGACCCGCATCGCGCCGCACAGCTTGTGGCCGTCGGGATCGCGGAAGTAGGACAGGTGCATCGCGCCGATCGAGGATTCACGGAGGCCGGGCGGGTCTTCGATGCTGCTGCCGCCGTTGGCGATCGCGACGTCGTGAAGGTCCTTCACCTGTTCGGGCGAAATGCATTTGAAGCCGATCGTGCTGCCATTGGCGGCGGTTGCCGGCTCGTCGTTGATCGGCTCGGTGAGGCACAGCGTGTTGCCGTTGTGGATGTAGAAATAGCGGACGTGGCCCTTCGGGCCGATGTTCTTGAGCGGCTCGGCATCGTAGCCGAGCACGGCCAGCACCGCGTCGTAAAATTCCTTCGACTTCTCGATATCGTTGCAGCCGATCATGATGTGATTGAACATGGCTTTCTTCCTAGATTGCGACCGCCTTCGTGGCGGTGGCGTGGTTACCGGTATTGGGCGATTCCGCGGGATCGATCATCAGTAGCTTCGCCGTCCCGCGCCGCGCGACGGGACGGTGCTCGGTGTTTGCAGGGATCAGCAGAAGCTCAGACGGGTGAAGCGTTTCGGTCCGGTCGCGGAATTCGACGTCGAGTTCCCCTTCGATCAGCAGGAACAGCTCGTCATGGTCGTGGCTGTGCCATGTGAACGGTCCTTCAAGCTTGGCGATGCGCACCTCGTGCCCCTCGTAGCGCGCGACGATGCGCGGTGCGTAAGTCTCTTCGAACTGCGCGAACTTCTCCGCAAGGTCGACTTTGACGGTCATCAGTAGATCACGACGCCGCGGATGCTTTCGCCCTTGTGCATGAGGTCGAAGCCCTTGTTGATCTCGTCGAGCGAGAACTTGTGCGTGATCATCGGGTCGATCTCGATCTGGCCATTCATATACCAGTCGACGATCTTGGGCACGTCAGTCCGGCCGCGCGCGCCGCCGAAAGCGCTGCCGCGCCAGTTGCGACCGGTCACAAGCTGGAAGGGGCGCGTCTCGATCGTTTCGCCCGCTCCCGCCACGCCGATGATGACGCTCGTGCCCCAGCCCTTGTGGCAGCATTCGAGCGCCTGGCGCATCACGTTAGTATTGCCGATGCATTCGAAGCTGTAGTCCGCCCCGCCGCCGGTTAGATTGACGATCCGCTCGACGATATCGCCGCCGTCCCTGGGGTTGAGGAAGTCGGTCATGCCGAACTTGCGGCCCCATTCCTCGCGGTCCGGGTTGATGTCGACGCCGACGATCTGCGCCGCGCCGGCCATCTTCGCGCCCTGAATGACGTTGAGGCCGATCCCGCCGAGTCCGAACACGACCACGCGGCTGCCGGGCTCGACCTTCGCCGTGTTGACCACCGCGCCGACCCCCGTCGTCACACCGCAGCCGACGTAGCAGGTGGTGTCGAAAGGTGCGTCCTCGCGGATCTTCGCGACCGCGATTTCGGGCAGGACGGTGAAGTTCGAAAAGGTGGACGTGCCCATGTAGTGGTAGATCGTCTCGCCCTTGTAGCTGAAGCGGCTCGTCCCGTCGGGCATCAGGCCTTTGCCCTGCGTCTCCCTGATCCGCTGGCAGAGGTTGGTCTTGGGGTTCAGGCAGTATTCGCAAGTTCGGCATTCGGGCGTGTAGAGCGGGATGACGTGATCGTCCTTCGCTACGCTGGTCACGCCCGGTCCGACTTCGCGCACGATGCCCGCGCCTTCGTGGCCGAGCACGCTCGGGAACAGGCCCTCGGGGTCCGCACCCGAAAGCGTGTATGCATCGGTGTGGCACAGGCCTGTCGCCATCAGTTCGACCAGCACCTCGCCCTCCTTCGGCCCTTCGAGGTCGAGTTCGACGATCTCCAGCGGCTGTTTGGCTTCGAAGGCGACGGCGGCGCGGGTTTTCATGGGCGGTATCTCTTCAATTCGTCGTGTATGTTGGCTGGCCGCGTTGCCACTGAAGAGGCCGCTGCGTCAATGGCGGGCCCGCCCGGCCGGGCGACTTTCGCGCTCGCTCTGGCGCGGATATTAACCGGCGGGTAGGAGCGGCGCTGTATGCAAAACCGGCGCGCCGGAGTGCGCGCAAGCAGGAGCAGATCGATGAGCGGCGAATGGGTGATCGGCATAATCGGCGGATCGGGCCTCTACAAACTCGATGCGCTGGAAGACCAGCAATGGATCGAGGTGAGCTCGCCGTGGGGTACGCCGTCCGACGAGATCCTGTGCGGGCGGATCGGCCATACCAAGGTGCGCTTCCTGCCGCGGCACGGCCGCGGGCACCGGATCGTGCCGGGCGAGGTTAACGCGCGCGCCAATATCGATGCGCTCAAACGGGCGGGTTGCACCGACATCCTGGCGGTATCGGCCGTGGGCTCGCTGAATGACGATCTTCCGCCCGGCCGCGCGGTGATGGTCGAGCAGTTCATCGACCAGACCAAGGGCCGTCCCGCCAGTTTCTACGGAACCGGCTTCGTCGCCCATGTCTCGATGGCCGACCCGACCTGTGCGCGCCTGTCGCAGTGGTGCGCCGATGCGGTCGAGATGGCCGGCGGCGAGGTCAGCGACGGGGCGACCTATATGGCGATCGAGGGGCCGCAGTTCTCCACCCGCGCCGAAAGCAAGCTCTACCGCCAGTGGGGTGCGGACGTGATCGGGATGACTGCCATGCCCGAAGCGCGGCTCGCCCGCGAGGCGGAGTTGCCCTACGCGTTGATGACGCTCGTCACCGATTACGACTGCTGGAAGGAAGACGAGGAACCGGTCAGCGTCGATCAGGTAATCGAACAGCTCAACGCCAACAGCGAGATGGCGCGAAAGACGATCGAGCATTTCGTCAAGACGCTGCCTGAACACCGCTCGCCCTCACCGATCGATTTCGCGCTCGAGGATTCGGTCATCACCGCCGTCGAAATGCACGACAAGACACTGCTCGCAAAACTGGACGCGGTGGCCGGACGTTTGCTGCAAGGCGGTTAAATCGCTCACCTTTCCGTAGACGGCAAGCGTTTCACGCTTCGGTTGCATGAGTGCTGCGCCGCTCCTACGTGCCAATGATGGCAACTGTAATCGCACCGCGTCGCAACACCGCTAGCTCGGCTTTGAAGCCCCTCGACAGGGATGCGATTCATCGCGCCTACCGCGAGGAAGAAGAGACGTGCCTGCGGGAACGGATGCGGCAGGCCGCGCCGGCCTCTGCGATGCATGACAAGGCCTCCGCACTGGCGCAGGACCTGATCAAGGGCGCCCGCAGCCGCAAGGCGAGCGGCATCGACGCGTTCCTGCACCAGTTCGGCCTCGATACCGAGGAAGGCATTGCGCTGATGTGCCTCGCCGAGGCGTTGCTGCGTGTCCCCGACAGCCGCACCGCCGATGCGCTGATCCGCGACAAGCTGGGCGAGATCGACTGGAGCGAGCATCTGGGCGAATCCTCCTCCACCTTCGTCAACGCCGCGACGTTCTCGCTGATGCTGACGGGCGAAGTGCTCGAGCGTCCGCAGGAACAGCAGCGCGGCATGGGCAAGACGCTGAAGCGCACCATGAACCGCCTCGGCGAGCCGGTCATCCGCACCGCGACGCTGCAGGCGATGCGCATTCTCGGCGGGCAGTTCGTCTATGGACGCACGATCGACGAGGCGCTGAAGCGCGCAAAGCCCGAGCGGGCGAAGGGTCTGACGCATTCCTACGACATGCTCGGCGAAGCGGCCATGACCTTCGCCGATGCCGAGCGCTACCGCGAGGCGTATCTGTCCGCGATCGAGAAGCTGGTCCGCCAGCCGGGCGCGGGCATCGCGGAATCGCCGGGCATCTCGGTGAAGCTGTCCGCGCTCTATCCCAAATACACCTTCCTTCACGCGGACGAAGCGCGCGAGGCGCTGGTCCCCATCGTCCGCGATCTCGCCGGCCGCGCCCGCGACGGAAACATCCACTTCACCATCGACGCCGAAGAAGCCGACCGGCTCGACCTGTCGCTCGACATCTTCGAGGATCTGGTTGCCGACGACAGCCTGTTCGCCAACGGCTCGCCCGGTGGTTGGACCGGCTTCGGCCTTGCGGTGCAGGCGTATCAGAAGCGTGCCGTTCCGCTGTGCGACTGGGCGATCAAGCTGGCGCGTCGGCACGACCGCAAGCTGTTCGTCCGGCTCGTGAAGGGCGCTTACTGGGATACCGAGATCAAATTGAGCCAGGTCGGCGGCTTCACCGATTACCCGGTCTTCACCCGCAAGCTCGGCACCGATGTTTCCTACCTCGCCTGCGCGCAGCGTCTGCTGTCCGCGCCCGAAGCGGTCTATCCCGCCTTCGCCACGCACAACGCGCAGACGATCGGCGCGATCAAGGCGATGAGCGCGGCGGCGGACAACGACGATTTCGAATTCCAGCGCCTTCACGGCATGGGCGAGGAAATTTACGCCGAACTCGGCAAGCGCGAGGGTAATGCGCGCACGCCGGTTCGCATCTATGCACCGGTCGGCAATCACAAGGACCTGCTCGCCTATTTGGTGCGCCGCCTTTTGGAGAATGGAGCCAACAGCTCCTTCGTCAACCGAATGGCGGATGCGGGCATCCCTGCGGAAGAACTGACGACCGACCCGGTCGCCGATCTCGCCGCGCTGGACCCGCTGCGCAATCCGAACATTCCGCTACCGACCGATCTGTTTCCGGACCGCCAGAACAGCGCCGGGATCGACCTGTCCGATCCGCTCGTGCGCGTACCGCTGATGCAGCGGCTTGCCGCCATGGAAGAGCGCCGCTGGCACGCGGAGCCAACGTTCCGCTCGAACGCGGAAGGCGAGACCGCGCCGATCACCATGCCCCAGGACCTGACGCACGAAGTCGGCACGCGGCGCGATACGCTGGTGGAGGAGGTGGAAACCGCCATCACGCTCGCCCAGCAGATCCAGCCGGGTTGGGACTCGCTCGGCGGAGAGAAGCGCGCGCTGCTGCTCGAAGCGGCGGCCGACCTGTTCGAAGAGCATACCGACGAATTTCTGGCGCTGTGCCAGCGCGAGGCAGGTAAGACCCTGCCCGACGCAGTGCTCGAACTGCGCGAAGCGGTCGATTTCCTGCGGTTCTACGCTGTCGAAGCGCGGCGGCTGTTCACCCACCGCTTCGACCTGCCCGGACCGACGGGCGAGGACAATTATATCTCGCTTCACGGGCGCGGCGTCTTCGCCACGATCAGCCCATGGAACTTCCCGCTCGCCATTTTCATCGGCCCCGCCGCCGCGGCGCTCGCGGCAGGCAACACCGTGGTCGCCAAGCCCGCGGAGCAGACGCCGCTCTTGGCCGCACTCGCGGTAAAGCTGTGCCACGAAGCGGGCATTCCCGAAGAGGTGTTCCAGATCCTGCCCGGCGCGGGCGAGGTCGGCGAAGCCATTACTTCCGACCCGCGCATCGCGGGCGTCGCCTTCACCGGCTCGACCGATACGGCGCGGATCATCAACCGCACGCTCGCCGCGCGCGATGCGCCGATCGCGACCTTCATCGCCGAGACGGGCGGGCAGAACGCGATGATCGTCGACAGCTCGGCCCTGCCCGAACAGGTGACGCGCGACGTGATCGCGGGCGCGTTCCAGAGCGCGGGCCAGCGCTGCTCCGCCCTGCGCGTCCTCTACGTGCAAGACGATGTGGCGGACGAACTGCTCACAATGATCCGCGGCGCGTTCGAGACGCTCAACATCGGCGATCCGGTCAACCTCAACATCGACGTCGGCCCGGTGATCGACCCCGACGCGAAGGCCGCGCTTGAACGCCACGTCGCTCGCCGCAAGAAGAACGGGCGGACCATGTGGCGGCGCAAGCTGCCGAGCGGTACGAGCCAGGGCTGCTTCGTCGCGCCGACCATCATCGAAATGAATTCGATCCACGATCTGAAGCGCGAGAACTTCGGCCCGGTGCTGCACTTCATCCGCTACAAGGCGGCGGACCTGGGCAAGGTCGTCGACGACATCAACAGCACCGGCTACGGCCTCACCTGCGGCCTCCACAGCCGGATCGACGGCACGCGCCGCTTCGTCGAAAGCCGCATCCGGGTCGGCAATTTCTACGTCAACCGCAACCAGATCGGTGCGGTCGTGGAAAGTCAGCCCTTCGGCGGCGAAGGCCTCTCAGGGACCGGCCCCAAGGCGGGCGGCCCGCATTATGTGAAGGCCTTCGCGACCGAGCGGGCGGTGTGCATCGACACGACGGCAGCGGGCGGCAATGCGAGCCTGCTGGCGGCAGACGACCCGGACTGACAACAAGAAGGTTTGCGCGGACCTGGCGAGCCGCTAAACCCCGGCATCATGGGACGCCTTGCCAGATTGTTCGTGCTGTTTGCCGCCGCGTTATGGGCGCAGGCCGCTGCGGCGGAGGTTCAGCTGAGCTTCCACAGCTTCAACGGATCGGTCCTCTTCGGCCGCTATCCGCATACCTTCGTCGTGCTCGAAGGGACGCTCGAGGAAACCGGCGCGCCGGTAAACGAGAACTACGGCTTTACCGCCAAGCGCGCCTCGCCCGCCGTGCTGCGCGGGCCGGTCTACCACGACATCCTGATCGAGAAGCCCAAATACATCAATTCGACCAACCGGCACTTCACCGTGCCGATCTCGGACGAGGAATACTGGGCGATCCGCCGCGAGATGGAAGGGTGGCGCGATGCGCCGGGGAAGTATTACGACCTCGAAACGCGCAACTGCATCCATTTCGTAGGTACCATCGCCAAGCTGGTCGGCATTACCGTCGAGTATCCGGACGACATGATGCGCCGCCCGAAGAAGTGGCTTAATCACATCGCCGCGATCAATCCCGACCTCGGTGCGCCCCAGATAGATTAGGTGGGGACAGCGCCGCATGGCGCTTGCCCGCATGCGCGCCTTCGGGAATTAATGCCGCGCATGGCGATACTCAGCGACAAGTGGATTCGAGAAGCGGCGCAGACCCGGGGCATGATCGAGCCCTTCGTGGAAGCGCAGCGGCGAGACGGCTGCATCTCCTACGGCCTCTCCTCCTACGGCTACGACGCGCGCGTCGCGGACGAGTTCAAGATCTTTACCAATGTCGACAACGCGGTAGTCGATCCGAAGGATTTCGCGGCTACCAGCTTCGTCGACCGGCAGACCGACGTCTGCACCATCCCGCCCAACTCCTTCGCCCTCGCCCGCACGGTCGAGTACTTCCGCGTGCCCGAAGACGTACTCGTCATCTGCCTCGGCAAATCGACCTATGCGCGCTGCGGCATCATCGTGAACGTCACTCCGCTGGAGCCGGGCTGGGAAGGCCACGTGACGCTGGAATTCTCGAACACCACGCCGCTGCCTGCAAGGATCTACGCCAACGAAGGCGCCTGCCAGTTCCTGTTCTTGAAAGGCAACGAGCGGCCCGAAGTCACCTACGCAGACCGCGCCGGCAAATACATGGGCCAGAAAGGCGTGACCCTGCCGAGGCTGTGATGGAAGCGCTACTGGCAGGCGAGTGACAGGCGGCGTCTGATCTGGCTCGCATATTGCCGCCCGGCATCCCGTAATGGAGCGTCAGCAATAGCGCATGCCGCGCTGAAAGCCGCCCATCCGCTAACGACCCCGAAACGGTCGTTAAGTTGCCTGGTAAGTTATCCTGATAACAGACTGGCTGTTTTTCGCAGTAGCCGGCCGAAAGCGGTTGATCGGATCACCACCCGATATCGGCTCTCTAAGCCGCAAGGTTACGGTATGTTATGTAAATGTTCACGGCGTCTGGTTAAGGGCTGAGATCGTTAGAGAGTGAGGAAATTTCACTTGGTTAGTGCAATTGCTCGAAAGCTTCAGTTCAAGATCGACAAACGCATAGCGAGAGATCACCGGTACGCCCTTGATACGTACCTGGCGCTTGCGGACATTCGGGACTGGTCGAAGAATGACCTGATTTTCGATGTCGGCGCGAATGACGGGCGAACAATCATGCGCTGGCGGCGCCACCTCGGTGCAACGCGAGTTTACGCTTTCGAGCCGGTCGGAAGCACTTACCGAACTTTGGCGAAGCGGACGGGCGATATACCGCAAGTCAAATTATTCCAGCTTGGTTTGGGAGAGAAGGCCGAACGCCGTAAAATCTATCTCCACGAAGCTTCTGCGCTGAATTCATTCTATGCGGACCGGGTAAGCGCAGACACGACTGAGGAGGTCGAAGTGGAAACGCTCGACACCATTGTCGAGCGGGAAAAGGTCGGAACTATACAGCTACTCAAGATTGACGCCGAAGGTCATGACCTTGACGTCCTCAAGGGCGCGACACGCTCGCTTGAACAGGGCAAATTCGAGATCATACAGGTTGAAGCGGGTTTCGAAGTTCCTGGAAAGTCGGAAGCAAGCCTGTCGGATTTCACCAAGTTCCTAAGGCCATTTGGCTATTTCCTTCATGCGATCACTAATCAAAGCAAGGTCAGGGTTCCCGAGTATGCACGGAGAACGCCTGTTGCACACGGCGAGCCTTGGATGCTGGGTTATGGCGACGCGATCTTCATCAAGGGATAACGTCGTAGATTCCAGTCCGCTAACCACCCCATTTCGGTCATTCGCCACCAATTGTTACTGGTGCAAAAGCTGCCACCGTGTTTGCGGTCGATTCAGTAAAAAGCCTTTGCCTATACAAGCCCTTCAGTTGCCATTCGCTAATTTCCTACTGCGCGGAAATATGCTGCAACCGGCTCCATGATCTCGCTGCGTCATCGGACAGGTAAAACTATCGCCGCCAACCGGGTGACGCTTGAGAACGACAAGGGTGACACTTCTGCCGGCAGATCGACGCATTGCCTATCGCTACGGTTACGCATCATCGGAACGGGTTACACTGCCCCGCCGAAACGCGACAGTTTGCGCGCCAGGGTTACGCTTGGAACGCGCTACAGTGACACTTTGTCGCTTTTACCCCTGTACCGCGTTCCATGTGTTCCACCTCGCGGATCGCAAACGGGCGCCGCGCCTTTGACAAACGCCCTCGCCCCGGCGCACACCGGGCGGCAAAGGAGAGGTTCGAGGTATGGCTGACAGGGAATTCGACATCGTGGTCTACGGCGCGACGGGCTATACCGGGCGCCTCGTCGCGGAACACTTCGTGCGAGAGTACGGCGGCAAGGAGGGGGCCCCGCGCTGGGCGATGGCCGGACGCAACAAGGCGAAGCTCGAAGACGTGCGGACGCTGATCGGCGCGCCCGCCGATACGCCGGTGATCGTGGCCGACGCCCACGAACCTGCGACGCTCGATGCCATGGCAAAGCGCGCGAAAGTCGTCATCACCACCGTTGGCCCTTACACGCTCTACGGAGAGCCGCTGGTGAAGGCGTGCGCGGAGAACGGAACGGACTACTGCGACCTCACCGGCGAGCCAACCTGGATCCACGACATGATCGGCAAATACGATGCGGCCGCGAAAGAAAGCGGCGCGCGCATCTGCTTCTCCTCCGGCTTCGATTCCATCCCGTTCGACCTCGGCGTGTTGATGCTCCAGAAAGAGGCGGTGAGCCGCTTCGGCAAGCCCGCCCCGCGCGTTCGCGGACGGGTGCGCGCGATGGAGGGCAGCTGGTCGGGCGGCACCGCAGCGAGCATGAAGGTCGTGATGCAGCAGGTGATGAAGAACCCCTCGCTGTTCAAGCTGATGTCCAATCCCTTCGCGCTGACGCCGGGCTTCGACGGGCCGGACCAGCCGAGCGGCAACATCCCGCATTACGAGAGCGATCTCGGTAAGTGGGCTGCGCCCTTCGTGATGGCAGGCATCAATACGAAGAACGTCCACCGCACCAATTACCTGCGCGGCCATCCCTACGGGGAGGACTTCCGCTACGACGAGATGGTGCTGACCTCGCCCGGCGAGATGGGGAAGAAGGCCGCCGAAGCGGTGGCGAAAGGCGTCAAGAGCATGATGGGCGGCGAAGGCGCGCCCAAACCCGGCGAGGGGCCGAGCGCGGAGGAGCGGGAGAACGGCTTCTACGACGTGCTCTTTATCGGCGAGATGCCGGACGGCGAGACGTTGCGCTATGGGGTGAAGGGAAAGTACGATCCCGGCTACGGCTCGACCAGCCGAATGATCGCGGAAACCGCGATGGCGCTGCTCGAAACGCGCGGGGAGACCGGCAAAGCGGGCGGCGTGGGCACGCCGGGGTCGTTCCTCGGCGAGACGCTGGTGGACCGGCTGCGCGAACATGCGGAACTGACATTCGCGCCCGAGAGTTAGGATGCGGCACGCGGCTGCTCCTGCCGCGCCGAACGGGGAGAGTTAACGATGGCGATGATTGCGGCGATAATCGGGAGGATCCTGATCGCGGTCCTGTTCGTCCTGGCAGGCATCATGAAGATCGCCGATCCGAGCGGGATCACGCAAACACTCGAAGCCTCGAACTTCCCCGGATCGCTCGCGCTGCCCATCGGCATCTTCGAAGTGGTTGCCGGACTGCTCCTCGCCATTGGACTGATGACGCGCCTCACCTCGATCCTGCTGTTCGGTTTCACCATCATCACGATCCTCATCGCGCACAACGACTTCCTCGACCCGATGCAGGGACAGATGGCGCTGAAGAACCTCGCGATTGCAGGCGGCCTCCTGATGGTGTTCGCATACGGGCAGACGCGCGGAACGCTTGATCACATTCGCAGCCGCGACAAGACACACGACGCGGAGCTTCGCGCGGCGCGAGCGGAAGGCCGAGCCGAAGGGGCGGAGCACCGCGTAAACGGCGACCGCCCCCGGATTTAACCAGCGTCAGAAGCTGGAGCGCAGGCTCACCTTGAAGTTGCGCCCCGGCAACGGCACGAAATCCTTGGTGAAGCTGGTGTGGCGGCGGCCAGTGACATCGAAGATGTTCTCCGCCTTTAAAAGGATGCGGACCGTGCTGTCGCCGCGGATCGGCTTCCACGCAAGCGAGGCATTGACGAAGGTAAAGTCGTCCGTCTCCGTCTCGAACGGCGCAATCTCGTCCTGCGCTCCGAAATACTGGACTTCGATGCGGGCGTCGAGCGGATCGGTCTGCGCTTCCAGAGCGCCGAGCAACGACAAAGGCGGGATACGCGGCAGGGGCGTTCCGTCATCGAGCTTCGCCTCGACGTAGTCGCCGCGAATGTCGGCGAGGAACGTCAAGCCGTCGCGCCGGTAGAACGGCAGCGACAGTTCGCCCTCGAGCCCGAAATAATCAGCGTCCCCCTGGAAGTACTGAAATACCGGCAGATCGTCCTCTTCCACCCCGATGTCCTGCAGGTAGATGTAGTCGCTGAACCAGTTCTTGTAGACGGAGAGCGAGAAATTGGCCGGGCCGAATGCGCCGCGCACGAAGCCCTCCAGGCCCCATGCGCTTTCGGATTCTAGGTCCGGATCGCCGACTTCGAACGCTTGCGTCGCGATGTGCGGACCGTTGGAAAAGAGTTCCTCCGCGCTCGGAGCGCGAGCGGCTCGCGAGCCAGTCAAGCCGATACGAACGCCCCGGCTTTCCGCGTTTTCGTATATCAGCGACAGGGCGCCGGAGACATTGTCGAAGTTGCGGTCGATCCCGAGCTGCACCGAATCTACGTCGGTCATCTCGTAGCGGGCGGCACCCTCTACCTGAAATGAGCCGAGTTCGACTTCCTGCAGGGCGAATACCGCGAGCTGGTCGGTACGGTTTGGCGCGATAAAGGCTTCTTCGCCGACCGCTTCGAAGTCACGGAAGTAGTACTGGGTGCCGACCGATCCGCGCAGCGGACCGGCTGCGTTCTGGACGAGTTCCACACGCGCCTCGATACCTTGAACGTCGAAGACCGTGCCGACTTCGTCGCCTTCGAATTCGGTATGCGTGTAATCGCTGTAACCGACGCGGGTGATGAGCTGCGAGAAGAAGCCGTCGCCGATGTCGACAGCGCCGCGCAGGTCCGCGCGGTACTGCCTCAGGCCGATCGTGACGCGCTCTTCACCCTCTTCCTCGACCTCACCGGGTTCTTCGCCGGCTTCGCCTTCCTCGCCGTGGTGATGCCCCGTGCCCGGGCGGCCGGGAACGCCGTAGAGCGTATCGTAGATACCGAAGGATGCGCCGAGCGTGCTGTCGTCGCGGAAGAAGGCCGCACCGATATTCGCGTTCCACGTTTCCGTCGCGCTGTTGGGGACGAAGCCGCGCTGTTCGGCTGCCTCGAGAAGCTCTTCCGCCTCTTCGAATTCGCCTTCCTCTTCTTCCTCCGCCGCATCGGCCAGAAGGTCGGCACGGAGTTCGGGCGCGATGGTGTAACCGGGAACGGAGAAATCGTCGGTATTGCGGTACGACCCGTCAACATGCACCACGAAATCGCGGCCTACCGGAACGTCGAGCGAACCGCCAATGCTGCGCAAGTCGCTGACCGTGTCGGCCTCGGCAATCGCATCGACATGGAAGGGCTCGGTGACGGGGCGGCGCGGTATGCGCGAATCGATGACGTTGACCGCGCCGCCGATCGCTTCGCCGCCGTAGAGAAGCACTGCCGGTCCGCGAAGGATATCGATCCGCTCGACGGTCAAAGGGTCGATCGACACGGCATGGTCGGCGGAAGTGGCCGAGGCGTCGATCACGCCGATCCCGTCGACAAGGACGCGCACGCGCTCGCCGCCGAAGCCGCGCAGCACCGGACGCGAAGCACCGGGCGCGAAGCCCGTGGTCGACACGCCAGCCTGTTTGGCGAGAATGTCGCCGATCTGCCCGCTCATGTCGCGCTGCAGTTCCTCACCCTCGACCACCGTCGTTCCGGCGAGCACGTCGAGCTGGTTGAGGCTACCCACCGTCACGACGATCTCCGGGCCTAGTTCCGTTCCCCGGTTGTGCAGATCGTCGCCGACGCTCTCAGCCGGCGTGTCGTCCGCATCCTGGGCGGCCGATGGCGCGGCCAGCGCGGCGGACATTGCGATAAGAGAAGTGGAGAGAATTCGTGGCGCGTAGAATTGCATGAAGAAGCTATATCCTGCGATATGATGTTACGTAACAACATCCCCCAAACATAAACTCCTGTAATACGCAAGGGCGAGTTGCCATTGCGAAGCGCCAGTTCCGACCAACGCCCAGTGTACCGCGATGAAACGCGCGCAATCGCTTGAAGCGCCGCGAGGAACGCGGCCCGCCCTCGGTCATTTTCACTGAACATGTTTTGGGAGACTGCCTGTGCGTAAAACTAAACGTACCGCACTTGCGGCGAGCGCCGCGTCGCTGGCCTTAGCCTTGGCGCCGCCAAGCTTTGCCCAGGGTCAGGGCAAAGGGAATGGAAAAGGCGGCGGACCGCACTCCGCGCAGGAAAACCGCGGCAACGGCGGCGGTAACGAAAACCGCGGCAACGGCAATGGCAACGCCGATCGTGGCAACCGTGGCGGACCTGAAGTTTCTGCTCGCGGTAACGGAAATGGAAACGCCGACCGCGGGGGCGGCAATGCGAGTCGCGGCGACCAGAACGGCAACGCCGATAGGGCGAGCGGCAGCCGCAACGATGCTCGTTCAAACGGCAATGGCAACGCAAACCGGGGCAACGCCAGCGCGAACCGAGCCAACGGCAATGCGAACGTGAGCCGCGGCAACGGTAATGGCGGCGGCAGCGCGGCCATTCGCACGAACGGCAACCGTGACCGCACGAGCAATGTCTCGTACAGCGGGCTAAGCGACCTGTACGAAGTGCGCTCGCAGCTGATCGACGGATGTCCGCCCGGTCTTGCCAGCAAGCGCAACGGCTGTTTGCCTCCGGGGCAAGCGCGGCAGCGCTACCGCAATTACGATCCCGGCTTCTTCGGCCTGTTTGGCGCCGACCGCGGGGATTACTACTACAGCGACGGCTATCTGCTGCGCTATCGTGGCGATGGGCTCTTGGGTTATCTCCCCCTGCTCGGCGGAGCGTTGGGGATCGGCAACACCTGGCCGTCCTATTACGAACCGCGTCCGATACCCGATTACTACTCGAGCTATTACGGCTTCGACGATCCCACCGATTATCGTTACGCCGATAACGCGATCTACCGGGTCGATCCCCAAAGCCAGGTCATCCAGTCGGTTGCGGCTCTTCTTACCGGCGACCAGTTCGCGGTGGGTAGCCCGATGCCGAGCGGGTACGATGTTTACAACGTTCCCTACGGGTACCGTGACCAATATTACGACACCCCGCAGGAGAACTACCGCTATGCGGATGGGCAGATTTATCAGGTCGATCCGACGACACAGCTCGTCACTGCAATAATCGATCTGGTGCTGTAAGGGACCGTCTGATGACAAGATGGAAAACGCGAGCCGCGATCGCCGGTTTGATGGCAGCCGCTCTCGCATCGTGCGGAAGCGAACCTGGTGAAACGGCAAACGCCGCAAACGGTCCTATCGATGCGACCATGGCCGAAGCTCTTGCAAGTGCCGGGCTGTTCTCCTCTGCGTCGGATGCCTTCGAACGAACCGGCCTTGATGGCGTGCTGGGAGGCGAAGCAAGCTACACGGTCCTCGCCCCTTCCGACGGAGCGTTCGAAGGACTTTCACAAGACGCCCAATCAGCCTTGCGGGACGAGACGAACGGCGCGGTGCTCGCCGCCGTGCTGCGCGAGCATATGATCCCCGGCGCGCTGACGCCCGACGACATCCGCCAGGCGCTCGCAAACAACAGCGGCAGCGTATCCATGACGAGCTTCGGCAAAGGTACGCTCACCTTTCGCATGGAAGGCGACAAGCTGGTCGTAAGCAACGAGACTGGACAAACGGCCGTTTTCGGAAACGACATCGTCCGGGCGAGCAATGGCGTAGTCATTCCGATCGACGGCGTGCTGATCGATCCGGCTTCGTTGCCTTAATTTAGTGAATTGCAGCAGCAGGCCGCATAGCGCCGCCGATCCATGCTGCGGCATCCAAATGGAGCGGGCGAGGCGATTCGAACGCCCGACCCCAACCTTGGCAAGGTTGTGCTCTACCCCTGAGCTACGCCCGCTCACTTGGCGTCCCGACGGTGCGCGAAGGCGCTGGTACCGCGGTGGGGAAGCGGGCGATTAGCAGCGAGTGCCAAGACCGGCAAGGGGTAATTTCACCTACCGGGCGCTCGCGTACTTCCGGCCGCCCGAGGGTCGCCCGCCCTTTCAATTCGTGTCATAAAGCCCACATTAGCCGCTACACACAATTACACGCAGGAGCACAACCTTGGCGAGCATGGGCCTCAATCTCGAAGAACAGAAGGCAGTCGACAAATTCCGCACGGAGGTGGTCGAGCCTTCGATGTCGAACCTCGTCATCCTCGATTTTTATGCCGACTGGTGCGGGCCGTGCAAGGCGATCGCTCCGATGCTGGAAAAAGTCGCGAGCGAGTATGCGGACAAGGGCGTCGTGCTCAAGAAGATCGATGTCGATGCGGAGCAGTTCATCGCCTCGCAGTTCCAGGTGCAGTCCATCCCGACGATCTACGCGATGTTCCAGGGTCAGCCGGTCGCTGACCTGACGCAGGCGCGCAGCGAGTCGCAGTTAAAGCAGGTACTCGACCAGCTCCTCGAGAAGCTTCCGATTGGCGGCGCACAGGACAGCGCTGGCGAACCCGGTGCTCCGTCCAAGGAAGAAATCGACAAGTATGTCGCCATGGGTGAGCAGGTGCTGGCGGAAGGCGACGGCGAGCGCGCGGTAGGGATCTTCGCGCAGGTCGTGGACATGGCAAGCGACAATGGGGCAGCCCATGCCGGCCTAGTGCGCGCTCTTATCGCGAGCGGCCGCACCGACGAGGCACAGGCGGTTCTGCAGCAAGCGGAGGCCAACCCGGCGCTGGCGAACGATCCCGTAATCGCACAGGCGAAGAGCGCGCTGGAACTCGCCGCGGATCGCCCGGACGACAGCGAGGTCGAGGCGCTTCGCCAGAAGGCAGAAGCCGATCCATCGGATATGGATGCAGGGCTCGCCTATGCAGAAGCGGCGTTCGCCGCCGGACACCGCGATGCGGCAGCGGACAAGTTGCTCTCGATGATCGAAGCGGACCGCGAATGGAACGAGGGCGCGGCTAAGGCGAAGCTGCTGCAAATCTTCGAAGCGGTAGGGCTCGAAGACCCGTGGGTCGTCGAACACCGCCGCCGCCTATCGCGCATATTGTTCGGGTAGGTTGTCGGTTTTGCGTCTTTCGATCTTCCCCCTGCCCGGCGCGATCCTGTTCCCCGGATTGCAGCTTCCCTTGCACCTGTTCGAGCCGCGCTACCGCGCCTTGGTCAGCGACGCGCTCGCCCGCGACCGGCGGATCGCCATGATCCAGCCGCAGGAACGCGGCGACGGCGCGCCCCTCTACAGCGTCGGCTGCGTCGGTAAGATCGGCGAGTTCGAGGCGCTGGACGATGGCCGCTACAACATCGTTCTCGAAGGGGAGAGCCGCTTCCGCCTGCTACGCGAACTCGATGTTTCCACCCCCTTCCGGCAGGTCGAGGGAGAACTGATCGAGGATCCGGAAGACCAAGTGCTGTCCAGCGTCGAGCGCGCCGGCCTCGAAGGGGAAGCGCGCCTGTTCGCGGATGCGCAGGGTTACAGCGTTGATTGGGACTCGGTCACCCGGCTCGACGACGAGACGCTGGTCAACGGCGTTTCGCAGATCGCTCCGTTCGATTCGGCCGCGAAACAGGCGCTTCTGGAAGCGCCCGATCTCGCCACCCGCTGCGAATTGCTCGTGCAGCTGATGCAGTTTTTCGGCCTGCACGACGGCAACGAGGGCGGCCGCGTTACGTTGCAGTAGCCAGGCTCTCAGACGCCGAAGCTGCCCCTGAGGCCGTCGATCACGTATTGCGCGGCGAGCGCCGCCAGCAAGACGCCTAATACGCGGGTGATCGCCGCTTCCACCTTGTCGCCGAACAGCCGCATGATCGGACGCGCCGCTATGAGCGCGAGCAAAGTCAGTATGAGTACGCTTGCGAGCGCCCCGAGTACTGTCAAAGCCTGGGCTGTCTCGGCGGCCTCGTTCATAAGCAGCATGACCGCCGCGATGGCGCCAGGTCCGGCGAGCATCGGTATCGCCATCGGGAAGACCGACACGTCCTCGACTTCGGGCGTGGCGGCAATTTTCTCAGCCCGCTGTTCGCGGCGCTGGGTCCGCTTTTCGAACACCATCTCGAAGGCGATCCAGAACAGCATGAGGCCGCCCGCGATGCGGAAACTGTCGAGTTCGATGTGAAGGGCCGCGAGCAGTTGCTCACCGAACAGCGCGAAGACCAGCAGGATAGCGGCCGCGATCAGGCACGCGCGGATTGCCATCGTCCGGCCCTGCGCAGCAGTCGCGCCTTTGGTCAGCCCGGCATAGATCGGCGCGCAGCCGGGCGGGTCGATGACCACGAACAGGGTAATGAAGGCCGACAGGAACAGTTGCGTCACGGCTGCGCAACCTCGCCGTCAGCACCGACGTCAAAACGCAGTGCCTGCTTCCATGCGCCGTTCTGGACGATCCGTACCCCGAAAGTTCGGCGTCCGTCAGCGTACTGCCCCCAATCGTACACGAGCGAACGATCGCGCGACGTTGCGCTGTCGCCAGTCATGCCCGCAGGAACGACAGTGACGGGCGGCGGCGGCATGGGCGCAGTGCACTCGGATACTTCGCCACGGATCATCGGGTCGCCTTCGACCACGATCACGCCATCGGGATCGAGCAATTCGGCGCGCCCCCTTCGTTGCCGCTCGGTCAAGGCGGGGTCGGTAGCGCTGATCCGGTAGACCCAGCGGTAGGAGTTGTCGCGCTGCCGTTTCCATACGGTCGCGTAGTATCCCCAAGTATTGTCGGGCTGCGCGAATCGGCCGCGCGACACGGCGGTTTCGCCATCGCAGCTCATCCAGATCGCGGTCGGCGTCCATTGCTCTGCTGCCGCGGGATCGGCGCGCTGGGCGAGCCACTGCCGCGCCGCGACCGGACCGGCAGGCGTATGGATCACCGCGCCGTCGCCCGCATATTCAGCGAAGGCGGTCCACTGCCCGTCCTCGCGCGCCTCGCGCGAGAATGCGATCTCCGTCGAAACGATATCGCTCGGCTGCGCTTCGCCCGGCGCGCCTGCCAATGCGCGGTCGATGACCTCGCGCGACGGGCCGGTGGAGCAGCCGGACAGCGCCAGCGCCGATAGAGTTGCAACGATCAGCGCGCCGCGGATCACAGCGCCCCCTCTTCGAGTTCGAGACCGGCGTTACGGTACGCCGCCACTAGCGTATTCCGCAAAAGAACGGCGATGGTCATCGGACCGACCCCGCCGGGGACCGGGGTGATGGCTCCGGCCTTTGCGAACGCCTCGTCATAGGCGACATCGCCGACGAGCCGCCCCTTCTCCTCGCCCGGTTCGGGGGCAAGGCGGTTGATGCCGACATCGATCACCGTCGCGCCGTCCTTGAGCCAGTCAACCTTGACCATCTCTGGCCTGCCGACCGCCGCCACGACGATATCCGCACGCCGCACGACTGCCGGCAGATTCTTCGTCCGGCTGTGCGCGATCGTGACCGTCGCATTCGCGTCGAGCAGCAGCTGCGCCATTGGCTTGCCGACAATGTTCGAGCGTCCGATAACCACCGCCTCCAGCCCCGAAAGGTCGCCCAGCCTGTCGGTGAGCAACATCATGCAGCCGAGCGGCGTACAGGGAACGAACCCCGCCTGCCCGACCGACAGACGCCCTGCGTTAATGACGTGGAATCCGTCCACGTCCTTGTCGGGCGCGATGGCGGCGATCACGGCCTGCTCGTCGAGATGACCGGGAAGCGGCAGCTGGACGAGGATGCCGTCGACCGAATCGTCCGTATTCAGCCGCTCGACCAGTTTCAGCAGTTCGTCCTGCGAGACATCCGCATCGAGCCGGTGCTCAAAGCTGTTCATGTTCGCCGCGAGCGTCGCTTTCCCCTTCGCGCCGACATAGACCTTGCTCGCCGGATCCTCGCCAACCAGAACGACGGCGAGACCTGCTTTGCGCCCGGCCCTGTCCACGAACGCGCTGGCGTACTCGCCGACCCGCTCCCTCAAACGCGCGGCAAATGCCTTTCCGTCGATGCGCACCGCTTCGCCCATCGGATCAGCGCGCAATGCTGGTAAGGACGATCACCACCGCATTTAGCAGCAGGATCAGCACGAGCGGTGAGAAATCGATCGCGCCCGTATTCGGGATCAGCTTGCGAATCGGACGCAGGATCGGCTCGAGCAGGGCGTTGATAGAGTTGAAGACCTGCGTCATGAACTCGTTGCTGCGGTTGATGACGTTGAATGCGAACAGCAATCCGATCACGAACTGGATGATGACAAGCATCACGATCGCGTTCGTGATCATCACGATAATCTGGATCAAGGCGTCCATAAGTTACTCAGCTTCCCGTCGGTGTTGTCTAGCGCGCCGTTCTGCGCCTGATGTTGGTGTGTTGACCATATAACACGCTTGGCTGCGGAAGCCAGTCATTCGGCAGCATCGTCCGCGCGGATGAGCGTGCCCGCCCCGCGCGAGGTGAAGAACTCGAGCAGCATGGCGTGCGGTACCCGTCCATCGAGCACCACTGCGGCCTCGCAGCCGTCCTCGACCGCTTCGACGCAGGTCTCGAGCTTTGGGATCATCCCGCCGGTGATCGTGCCTGCTTCCCTCAATTTCGCGATACTGCGCGGCGTGAGGTCGGTGAGAAGCTCGCCAGCATCGTCCAGCACGCCGGCGACATCGGTCAGCAGGAACAGCCGTGCCGCACCCAGCGCGCCCGCGATCGCGCCTGCCATGACGTCGGCGTTGATGTTGTAGGTATGCCCGTCCGCCCCCGCACCGATCGGGGCGACGACGGGGATCATCCCGCTGGCCGTAGCGGTTTCGAGCAGCGACGTATCGACTACTGCGGGCTTCCCGACGAAGCCCAGGTCGACCGCCTGTTCGATGAGGCTGTCCGGGTCCTTCACGGTCCGCTCGACCTTCTCCGCAGTGACGAGATTGCCGTCCTTGCCGGACACGCCGATCGCCTTGCCTCCGGCGCGCGCTATCCACCCGACGAGTTGCTTGTTGATCGCACCCGACAGGACCATCTCCGCGATTTCCGCCGTGGCCTTGTCGGTAACGCGCAGGCCGTCCACGAACTCGCTTTCGACCCCGAGCTTCTTCAGCATCGCGCCGATCTGCGGCCCGCCGCCGTGTACGACGACAGGGTTGATGCCCACCGCTTTCAGGAGCACGATATCCTCTGCGAACTCGCGCGCGGCGCGCTCGTCGCCCATCGCGTGGCCGCCGTATTTCACGACGAAGGTGCGTCCGGCGTAGCGCTGGAAATACGGTAGTGCCTCAATCAGCACCTGCGCCTTCGCATGGGTTCCGCCGGACCCCGCCGGGCCTGTCGTATCGTTCGCAGTCTCGCTCATGGCCGCGTCATCACTTTGCTTCGAAGTTCGCTTTGATCGGGAAGGCCCCGCGCATAGCGGCTTGGCGAATGGTTGGGAAGCGGGCAGAAGGCGCCGCGTCATGAGCGCTTTTTCCGAACTCAGCTTCACTCCGATCCTGATCCTCGTCATCTGGTCGTACGTCATGTACCGCATCGGAGTCGGCGTGGGCCGACGCCATGTATCGCAAGCGGCGAAACGCACCGTCGACCTCGAGAGCGTTCCGCCCGAAGTCCGCCAGCGGATCGATGCGCTCGTCCGCAGCGGCGAGCGGATCGAGGCGATCAAGCTCCTTCGCGAAGCAACCGGCTGCAGCCTCGCCGAAGCGAAATGGACTGTCGATGCGATACCGGGAGCGGGCGCCGGGCGGTGAAGCGCCGTGCGCGGCCGCCGCGTTTCGACCAGCGCTGGCACCGACAGCGGCGGCGCAAGAAGCGGCTGGGCAGCGTTTTGCGCACCTTCCGCGCCTCGCTCGCCTTGGCGCTGGTCTTCGGGCTCCTGGTCGTCGCGCAGCGGCTCGGGCTGACCGGGGGCGAGACCTGGGTGCTGCGCGACGGGCGCGTCCCCGTTTGCGGCGAAGGCAGCCGCGGCGCCGCGATGTGCGCGATCGACGGCGACACGCTCGCCGCCGGTCCGCGCCGCATTCGCCTGACCGGGTACGACGCGCCCGAGACCGACGGAGCTTGCGAAGCCGAGCGCGACAGAGCCCGCGAAGCGACCGCCGAACTCTCCCGATGGCTGAGCGCGCAGCCCTTCGAACTCTCGGGCGGAGACGGTCCCCGCGCGACAAATACGGCCGCGAGCTCCGCAGTGCCCGCCGCATGGTCAGCGGCACCGAACGCTTCCTCGGACAAGGTTTCCTCGCCGACCACATGCTCAAGCGCGGGCTCGCGGGCGAAAGCGGCTGGGGCGGGGACGAGACCGACTGGTGCGCTTGAGTGGAACTGGCGATCCGCTGTAGGAAAGCAGTGGCGAAAAGAGCCCGCAGGGTGCAGAATGGCGCAATGCGCAAATACGCCCTTCCCGCCGCATTGGCGGTGTTCGTCTCCGTCTTCATCTCGGATGGCGAGCGTATGCAACCTGTCGCTGAAGCTTTTCTTGCGGGTCTTGTGCCTGAATAGTTGCCGTCCGGCGTAAGCTCCGGGCGTACCGCCCAACGCGGCCCAGCTTAGCAGACGCGCTTCGCTGATCCGCCGCCGCCCGCCTTCCGCCAAGATCTTATCGATGCCGAAAGCAGCGAAGGCGACGAGGTTGATCGCGATCACGCGAAGCTAGTCGCAGCAGGGTGGGCTGGTCCCGAAACTGCTCCGCCGCCCCCACCCCCAGCCCTCCCCACGGGGAGGGGGATTTGAACTCAATTCAGCTTTGTGGGAGGCAATGCACTAGCATTGAACAACGTTGGAGCATTACGTTTCGGTTCAGAAGAGATGGCAAGGTTCGCAAACTTCTCTAAAAACTGTACTTTGTTTTCTTCACTTGCCCAGTTAATCAGTTCTGCCCCTTGATGCTCTACAGCGTATAGAGAGGGAGCGAGCGCTCGCTCTAAATCAGCTGGAGCCTGATAAACAAGTTTAGGCCGAACCGAATTATTACCGAACCCTATTCGCGCGTGTTCAAAGGTCAAAGTAGACATTGCGATCTCATACAGAGAACGTTGAAGGGAAACTTCCGTCGAACTCGCATCGACTGACTCAACGACATGATACGCTCCGTTTTTCAGAACAAAGTCGGCCTCGACCCCTTCAGCCAAAGAATGACGATACAAAATGCGATGACTATCTAAACCTTCGGAAGGCTTCGCGAGAATCTTTTCAGAACGGAAAAGCTTTGCGATCTCTTGCCTAAGCTTTGTTGGTCTTTTGCGAACTGGCTTGGGTGGTGCGACTTCGGCATCCACATAGCGTACCATCAGATCAGAAATGTAATGTTCAGCTAATACATTGGACCCCGGCGTGAATGTACCTTTAAAATTACATTCTAAGAAGCTGCTAGCTGCAACACGCTGAGCAACGTCGTCAAAAGAGCAATCCTTGACCGACGCAACTACGTGATTGAGTTCATTTAGAAGATCACTAGGGTCAAGTGCTGCAGAGATGGCACGCACCTTGTCTAATTTACGTGCATGGCGCACGCTAAACTTTCCGTCACTCTCTACCAACAAACCAACGTTCAAACACTCATTCCGCAACTCGTTCGAGTGGAATTTCAAAACCCAAAATTTACAAGAGATGGCCATTTTTTAGGCCAGCGCACAAAGCTTCAACACGCTCGAGAAGTAGCGAACCTGACCAAATCTCATCAATTCGTTCCCTTTCTCCCACATCAACCCATTCACTAGGCATCGCGCGAAAAAAACTTTTGATAACCGACCTTGGAACGGCTCTTATCTTATCGACCATCTGCAGTGCCGAGTCTTCAAAGAAGCTATGAACCGTGCGCAGTTTGCGCGCTACATGAACTGTCTCAGTTTTTCCATTCGGAAATTCAGTGATCCCACAGCTTCCGAGATTTGCTGCCGAGAAATCGATAGGGCGGAGTCGCATTGGCGTCGTATCGTTCAAAGCTATGATATTGTCAGCGCTACGATCTGTGTTTCCGATGAAAAGATCAAAGGCATACAGTTGACTGAACCAACGACTTGGAAACGAAAGGCGTCTGCCCAGTTCGTCCTTTCGCTCTGTTCTTAGAAACTGGATGCGCGCCACATCCGTCGCAGTTGAAGGCATGCGCCGCGAACCGAAAAATGTTTCGTCCGTGTCCTCATCTTCAACCACCCTGAAATCAGGTGGGGCTAATGCAAGCTCCGTAGCTAATTGAGAATAAAAAGCTTCGCGCATCCGACAAGGCAATCCGCCTTTGTCGGATTTGCAATAATATAAATTTTCATCGTCGGCACGCGAGATAAACTCAATGTGAGCGCCCGCAGGCGGTATTTCTCTCGTGCGTAGACGAACAGGAAATAGCTGCCCTTCGGAGTTCGGATATTGCTCGTTCAATATCGTAAAACGCTCCGTAAGCTCATTGCCATGTAGCTTTGGGCCACTCATATGTTTTACCTAGCTAGGTAGAAGACGCCTACTCCGCAGCCACTCCCTCACTCTCGTCCCCGAACAGCCCCGGACCGTCGTCTTCAGCGGCTTCCTCGTTCGCGGCCTTGGCTTTCTTGCGGTTGTCGAAGCTGGCCCACACGTCCTGCCAGTTGCCCTTCGTCGCGCCCTTGGAATATTCGGTCGCGCGCGTTTCGAAGAAGTTGGCGTGCTCCACGCCGTTCAGCAGCGGGGTGAGCCACGGCAGCGGGTGATCTTCCACCATGTAAATCGCGGGCAGGCCGAGCTGCTGCAGGCGCCAGTCGGCGATGTAGCGAATGTATTTCTTGATCTCTTTCGCGGTCATGCCGGGCACGGGGCCGTCCTCGAACGCGAGGTCGATGAAGGCATCCTCCAGCCGCACCGTCTTCTGGCAGGCGTCCATGATGTCTTCCTTGACCGCCTTGGTCAGGCAGCCGCGTTCCTCGCAGAAGGCGTGGAAGAGCTTGGTGATGCCTTCGCAGTGCAGGCTTTCGTCGCGCACCGACCAGCTCACTATCTGGCCCATGCCTTTCATCTTGTTGAAGCGCGGGAAGTTCATCAGCATGGCGAAGCTGGCGAACAGCTGCAGCCCCTCGGTAAAGCCGCCGAACATGGCGAGCGTGCGGGCGATGTCCTCGTCGCTGTCGACGCCAAAATCCTGCAGATAGTCGTGCTTCGCCTTCATCTCCTCATATTCGAGGAACATGCCGTATTCGCTTTCCGGCATCCCGATCGTGTCGAGCAGGTGCGAATAGGCGGCGATGTGCACCGTCTCCATATTGCTGAAGGCGGCAAGCATCATCTTCACCTCGGTCGGCTTGAAGACGCGGCCGTATTTCTCGTGGTAGCAATCCTGCACCTCGACATCCGCCTGGGTGAAGAAGCGGAAGATCTGCGTGAGCAGGTTGCGCTCGTGCGCGGTGAGGTTCTGCGCCCAGTCGCGGCAGTCCTCTCCCAGCGGCACTTCTTCCGGCATCCAGTGGATCTGCTGCTGGCGCTTCCAGAAGTCGTAGGCCCACGGATATTCGAAGGGCTTGTAGGTCTTGCGGGCTTCGGTCAGCGACATGTTGATTTCTCCGGCAGATGTCCGAGCGGAATGAAAGGCGAACAACCAACATAGGAAACCATGCCGGTGATTCGATAGCAAGAGGGGTCAATCGGGTGGGGATAACGACGAGATTTTGTGCAGGCGGGGGTAAATGCGTCACGCAGGTGGGCCGCAGCGGCGCGAGACGGGGGAACGGCAGCGCGGGGCAGCCGTTAACTTTTACGAGCGCGCGGGCACCAAGGCCCTCGCAAATGCAAAAGGATACTCCCCATGGGCGAATACGAACCAGACGACAGCCGCAAGGTCACGCACGGCGAGCCGAACAACCCGATTGAGCCGCAGCGCACCGGCGGCCGCGAAGACGAAGCGCGGCGCAAAGCGCAGCAGGACGCGCAGGAAGAGAAACGCCGCAACCAGGCGCGCGAGAACTCGGGCATCGACGGCGATCAACCGCAGGCGGTCCATAGCGAAGCGGGCGAGGCCCGGCCCGAATACGATCAGTACGAGGTCAATCAGGCGGGCAGCATCAACGGCTCGTCCGCAGGAGCCTCCGGCCAGACCGCGGCGGAAGCGGCCGAGACGAAGCCCGGCGGCGCGCAGGCGGCCTATGGCAACTCCGCGGACGAAAAGGGCCGCGAGGAACAGGACGGTCAGCGCCGGCAGAGCCAGTCGCAGTCGTCCGGCTCCCAGTCGCAGTCTCAATCGTAGAACCGGCCGCCGGATGCGCTGAATTGTGGAACATGAGCGCCGCCCGGCCATTGATTGAACACACCCTCTTATGAAAGGAAATTACATGTTCGAGAAGATCAGGATCAAGGAACATATGGAAGTGGCCGACAGCAAGGGCCAGCACGTCGGAACCGTCGATGATGTCGAAGGTGACAATATCAAGCTGACCAAGTCGGACAGCGGCGACTCTATGCACCACATGATTCCTCTTTCGGATGTCGAAAAGATCGACGACAACCGCGTATACCTGAAGGACGGTGCGCGCATTCCGGCGGGATTGGGCAACAAAGCCAGCGTCTGAACAGATTTAAAGACCTAAAATTAACCCCGGCCTCGTTAACGACGCGGCCGGGGTTTTATCATGCGCAATCTATTTACAAACACGATGTGATCCGCATTTACAGTCTCGAATACCGAGATGTCATTACCCGCGAATTCGTGTTTTTGGGGGCACCGTGCTGCACAATTGGACGATCGTCGCGACAGAGAAACTGTCAAGTTTAAGGTTCGCACATATTGCAGCAGGCGCGTGGCAATCCGGCAAGATCCTCATGCCCGTGGCACCGGGCCAGTCCGTTTCGGAATACGGCATCGCAGCCGATGAGACCGTAGAGAACGATGGCGGCGGCGGCTGGTTCGATCAGAACTTCGAACTGTCGGATAGTAAGGATCCGGCTCAGATCAGTTTCACCTCTGGTACGACCGGTACATCGAAAGCGGTACTGATCAGCAGATCGGCCGTCAGCGCAACTGTAAGGCGGATTACCTCTGTCATGGAAATGACGAGCGAGGTACGCGAATACATCGGCGTGCCGATCACTTTCAGTTTTGGGCTTGGCAGAGTGCGCGCCGTCGCAGCGGCCGGCGGGCAAAGCTTCATACCAGGACACGGCTTCCGTTTGGATGAGTTCGCGCGGATGCTGGATGATGAAGATGTCAACGCATTCTCCGCCGTTCCCACCATCCTGCGTGTCGTCCTGCAGAACGAAGCGGTTTTCTCGAAATCCGGTCACAAATTGCGCTGGCTCGAAATCGGCAGCCAGTTCATGGACGAGACCGAGAAGGAAGCCATACGCAAGCTATTTCCCAACGCAAAAATAGCACAGCATTACGGTTTGACTGAAGCGTCGCGATCTACCTTCCTCCGCATCGACAAGGCCGCTTCCGAAGATCTGGCGAGTGTCGGCAGTCCGCTGGACGATGTCGAAGTCGCCATTGGAGCCGACGATCGCATACGTGTCCGTGGGCCACACTTAGCCGAGGGATACGTTCGGAACGGTGAACTAGCGTCCATCACCGGCGACGACGGCTGGTTGGAAACCAGCGATCTTGGCCGTTACGAGAACGGAAATTTGCATTTCCTCGGCAGGGCAGACGACGTGGTTAATATCGGCGGGATCAAGGTTTCCCCGGAGATTATCGAGCGGCAATTTTCGGAAAGCCTTTCAGAATCCGGTTCGCCGACGGTCAGCGAATTCGCCGCGGTCGGTGTACCGGATCAGTTGAGGGGCGAAAAACTATGCCTGTGCGTCCCCACCGGGTTCGACAAAGAGATTGCAGCGCAGCAATTGCGCTCGATCCTGAAGGACTACGGGCTCGGGCCAGCTGATTCCACTGTCATCGAACTCGATACGATCCCGAAAACCGAAACCGGGAAAATACAGCGCAATCTTCTCAAAGCGGAGTGTAGTGCGAAGTTGACTGAACCTGCACCGACAGGGAATGTGCGCGATGCTGAGCGAGAGACGAACATCGACGCTCAGTTTAGTGAAGAAGAAGCTGAAATAGCAAAGATCTGGAAGGAAGTTCTTGGTCTGCGGTCGGTTGCCCGTGACGATACTTTCTACGACTTGGGCGGCGATTCCCTGTCGGCAATCTCCGTCATGTTGCGCATGGAAAAGGCCGGCATTCCCGAGCATGTAGCACAGCAAATCTTCGAGGGCCGCACAATCGCGGAAATCGCGGCCTCTCACGGGAGCGGCGGGGTAAGCCACGGACCGGCACTACAAGCAATCACGGGGAACGCGATCAATTTTACGCGCGGCATTCTGGTCCTTATCGTGATTGGAGCGCACTGGGGACCTTTTATTTGGGAGAGGTCCGGATGGATCGGGAGCGCGTTCGCAGAATGGAGCTGGCCGCTGTTCCGCTTCGGCACCCCGGGTTTCGCGATGGTCTTCGGGCTGGGTCTCGGGTATTTCTGGTCCCCGATGGCGCTTTCCAATAGTGCGCGGCTGATAAGTAGAATAAAGACCAGCTTCCTGATCGTCGCGTCCGGTCTCGCGATTATTGCCATACTGCGCTCTGTCGTCCTGTTACTCACCGACGGGTTTGCAAACGAGCAATGGCCGCGATCGGTATTTTACGATGTTCTCGCTTTTTATCTGCTGGCGGTTCTGACCACCTATCCGATCCTTGCCTTCATAACCCGGTCGAAGAAGCCTTTGCTTACAAGCTTGATGCTGATGGTCGTGAGCTTCGGCGTAGCGGAGTTGGTCCGCCCCCTTCTCGATTACGAGGCGACGGGTTTCCTTAAACTTGGCACTACCTTGCTGTCGTCGAACTACGGCTACCCCGTTATGCTTGGCTATACGCTAATCGGACTCAGTGCAGGCCTATGGATCAGAGAGCATAACAAATCCGCTGATCTGGCCCTTACCGCGGCGCTGGGCGGAGGCGTTCTGTTTCTCGGCGGCATAGTTCTATCGTTCAGCGTGAACATGCAGGCGCAGTGGTTTGTCGGATTACCGACGAAGCCGGCATTGTTCACCTATGCGGGTGTGATGCTGCTTTTGTTCGCAGTGAGTTTTCATTGGCAGCGCACATCGGCCGGGGGGCGGAACCTGCTGTTTCAGGGTATGGTTCTTCTGGGTGTTCTCGCCTTTCCGGCGTATGTCACCCATGCCGCGGCCCCACCGATGAAAGAATTGCTGGAGTTGTTCGGGTTACCGGACATCTTGGCGCTCGCAGTCCCAGTAGCGCTTGCAGTCGGCATCATTTTGCTGGCGATGTCCAAAATTTATCGGGTCTATTTTCCGAAGCAGAAATGACCTGCCAGGCGTAGCGACTAAGCCAGTCTTAGCGGGCGAGTTCGCCGACCACCTCTTCCGGATCGTCCGAATGGTCTTCGACCGCATCGTAGAGATCGACGACCGCGAGCGCGAGACCGCCGATCGCCAGGGCCAGTGACAGGCGCCGAAATGTCTTTCGCTTGTTCGGCTCGGGCCGGCGGTTGGCGGCAGCGCCCATCAGGACGGCCGCCACCAACATCAAAAACACCGCGACAGTCAGCATTCCGAGTGCTCCACAGCTAGCACTGAGCGCGATACCTTACTGGCAGCTCAAGCATTCCTCGTAGTCGGTCTGCTGGCCCACCGCACCGGCGGCGGCTAGCTCATATTTCGCTGCGTCCTTGGTGTTGTCCGCTTCGACACCGCCTGCAAAGCCGGCGCGCTGCACCGATTTCGAGCGCAGGTAATAGAGCGACTTGATACCTTTCTCCCATGCCTGGAAGTGCAGCATCGCCAGATCCCATTTGTCGACATCCGCCGGGATGAACAGGTTCAGCGACTGCGCCTGGTCGATGAACGGCGCGCGGTCGGCTGCGAATTCGAGCAGATAGCGCTGGTCGATCTCGAAACTCGTCTTGAACACCGCCTTTTCCTCTGCGGAGAGGAAGTCGAGATGCGCGACCGAACCGCCGTTCTCGAGGATCGAATTCCAGACATTGTTGGAATCCTTCGACTTCTCTCGCAGCAGCTTTTCCAGATAGGGGTTCTTCACCACGAAGCTGCCCGAGAGCGTCTTGTGCGTATAGATGTTCGCCGGAATCGGCTCGATACAGGCCGATGTGCCGCCGCAGATAATGCTGATCGATGCGGTCGGCGCGATCGCCATCTTGCAACTGAAACGCTCCATCGCGCCCATTTCTTCCGCATCGGGGCACGCGCCGCGTTCCTCTGCGAGAACCATGCTCGCCTCTTCCGCCTTGCCGGAGATGTGCTTGAACATCTTGAGGTTCCACACCTTCGCCATTGGGCCTTCGAGCGGCAGGTTCTTCGCCTGAAGGAAGGAGTGGAAGCCCATCACGCCGAGGCCGACGCTGCGCTCGCGCATGGCGGAATACTTGGCGCGGGCCATCTCGTCCGGCGCGCGGTCGATGTAATCCTGCAGGACGTTGTCGAGGAAGCGCATAATGTCCTCGATGAATTGCTTGTCGCCGCTCCACTCGTCCCATTTCTCGAGATTGAGCGAGGACAGGCAGCACACTGCCGTGCGGTCGTTGCCGAGGTGGTCGACGCCGGTCGGCAGCGTGATTTCGCTGCACAGGTTCGAGGTCGATACCTTGAGGCCGAGTTCGCGGTGATGCTTGGGCATCATCCGGTTAACGGTGTCACTGAAAACGATGTAGGGCTCGCCAGTCGCAAGCCGCGTCTCGACCAGCTTCTGGAAGAGGCTGCGCGCATCGACCTGCCCGCGCACTTCGCCGGTCTTGGGCGATTTGAGGTCGAACTTCTCGCCCGCGCGCACGGCTTCCATGAACTCGTCGGTAATGAGGACGCCGTGATGCAGGTTGAGCGCCTTGCGGTTGAAATCGCCCGAGGGCTTGCGGATTTCGAGGAACTCCTCGATTTCCGGGTGGCTGACGTCGAGGTAGCACGCTGCCGAACCGCGCCGCAGCGAACCTTGCGAAATTGCGAGCGTCAGGCTGTCCATCACCCGCACGAAGGGAATGATGCCGCTGGTCTTGCCGTTGAGGCCGACCGGCTCCCCGATGCCGCGAACATTGCCCCAGTAAGTGCCGATGCCGCCGCCCTTGGAGGCGAGCCAGACGTTCTCGTTCCATGTGCCGACGATCCCGTCGAGGCTGTCGGAAACCGAGTTGAGATAGCAGGAGATCGGCAGGCCGCGGTTTGTCCCGCCGTTCGAAAGAACGGGCGTCGCCGGCATGAACCACAGTTTCGAAATGTAGTCGTAGAGGCGCTGCGCATGATCGGCATCGCCCTCGTCCGCATAGGCATCGGCCACGCGCGCGAACAGGTCCTGAAAGCTTTCTCCCGGAAGCAGGTAGCGGTCGATCAGCGTGTCCTTGCCGAACGCGGTCAGCAGATCGTCGCGCGAGGCGTCGGTCTTGATGTCGAACCGGCGGTCGTTGATCTTCTTGCTGTCGCTCTTCGCCGCATTGGCCTGCGCGGCTGCCGCCACCGCATCTGCGAGCGCCGCATTCGCCTTGGCCGAAACGAGTGCTTCGCTGCCCTTGTCGTCCGCTGCCATGCCTACTGCTGCCTTCTCGTTTCCTGTTTCGTGCCTTACGCCGGATTTCGCATCGGTCGCAGTTTCGGTTTCCGTCATCGTATCGTCCCGTTCGAGTCCCATACCCGCTTCACCGCTGCTCCTGAAATCCATGTACCTGCCCCGTCCCTTACTGTGGACGGACGTTCGTATCGCCCGCCGGTGTTCACTATTCGTTCGATTCGGGCAAGCCCGCAGCAAGCCCGATATTTGTCGCTTCGCCCCAGTCAGTTCGGGAGCGAAAAACCGTTTATTTTCCGGCCGAAAGATGGCCGAAACCGTCATGCCGAGTACACCTTGCAAGGCTTCGTCCCGGACCACCTCCTATATGGTGACGATCCGGGCGCTACCCAAGGTCTGGTATGCACCCCTCTATGACCAACCACTAGATACTGAATCATGCGGGACTCGCGCGCAAGAGGGTGAATGCGCGATTAGGGCTAAGTTTTCCCCATATGCATCGGTGTCATATCACCATGCCACACCGCGACGCGCCGGAAATGCTTGGCTCGCTCAAACCGCAACCGAAAAAGACCGGCTGGCAAAAAATTTTCATCGGGAAAAATAAACGCGGGGGGTTTGGATCAATCGAATCGGATCGTGTAATTCTCATGCCGTCGCCGGCCGCCTGCCGAACGCTTCGCCGAGTGTCGTACCTCGATTAATGGCAAGTCAAGGGAGTCAGGGTTTCGGCTCGAGAACGATCCGGCATTCGTAGCCTTCAGGCGTTATCGAAGGTTCGACCCGCGCGCGCGCGCCGATTGCCCCCCGGATCAGCTTGGCTCCAAACCCTGACGGCACATCCTCACGCGGAGCAGGCCCCCCGTGCTCTTTCCAGACCAGCGTCAGGTCGCTGTCGGGTGTCACCGCGAAGGTGACCGTTCCGTCCTTGTTCGAGAGGGCGCCGTACTTCTGCGCATTCGTGATGAGTTCGTGAAACACCAGCGCGAGGCCCTGCGCCAGCGAGGCGTCGATCTCCGCGGCGTCCGCACCCGTCATCGTCACGCGCTCCTCCAGACCTTCGAAGGCGGCAAGTTCGCGCCGGAGTATCTCTCCGGGAGTGAGAACCAGCGACGGCTCCGACACCAGCAAGTCCTGCGTGCGGGCGAGCGCGTCTACGCGCCCCTCCAGCCCCCGCGCGAAGGCTTTCAGGTCGTTCGCATTGCTCGCGGACAGCCGGATCATCGAGCGGATCATGGCAAGCATGTTGCGGACCCGGTGATTGAGCTCCTGGGTGATAAGCGACAGGCGCTCTTCGTCACGCTTGGAATCAGTAATGTCGACCACGTGACCGATCAGGCGTTCGACCGTTCCTTGCGAACCGAGGATCGGCCGACCCGCAGCACTGATCCAGCGCTCCTTCCCGTCGCTCCGCACGATCCGGCACTCGAACACCCAGTCCTGCCGCAGTTCGACCGCGCGCTGCTGAGTCTCGTCCACCCGTGTGCGGTCGGCATCGACTACGTGGTTCAGGAAATCGGCGTAGCTCCAGTTTTCGACCGGTGTCTCGTAACCGAATATCTGGTCGTGCTGGCTGCTGCGCGCGGCCTGCCCGGTTCCAAGATCGAGTTCCCAGATACCGATTAGCCCGGCGGTTACGGCGAGGCGCAAGTGTTCGGAACTATGCTCTTCGAATGGAAGGATATCGGACATCTGCCCACGTGCTACCAAGCCGGGCAAACTATGTCACATGCTAAAAATGTTGCTTCAAGTCGCTGAAGTCATGGGATGAGCACAGTATCTTCGGCAACCGGCAGAGTTTCGGGATAGTCGAGGGTGTAATGCAGCCCGCGGCTCTCGTGCCGTTTGAGCGCGCTTCGCACGATAAGATCTGCTGCCTGGTGCAGGTTCCGCAGTTCGATGAGGTCGGTCGTTACGCGGAAGCTGCCGTAATAGTCGTCGATCTCCCGCCCGAGCGTCTGGATGCGGTGCGCTGCCCGTTCGAGCCGTTTGGTGGTCCGAACGATCCCGACGTAATTCCACATGAAGCGGCGGATTTCGGTCCAGTTCTGCTTGATGACCACTTCTTCGTCGGAATCGGTCACGCGGCTTTCGTCCCACTCACGGATCGCGGGCGGCTCGTCCATTTCGCTCCAGTGATCCAGGATGTCGCGCGCGGCCGCCTCGCCGAACACGAAACATTCGAGGAGACTGTTGGACGCCAGGCGGTTTGCGCCGTGCAGCCCGCTTTCGGTAACCTCGCCCGCCGCCCATAGCCCCGGCAGGTCGGTGCGCGCATCGAGGCCGACCAATACGCCCCCGCAGGTGTAATGCTGCGCCGGCACGACCGGGATCGGCCCGGTGGTCATGTCGATGCCGAGACCGATCAACTTTTCGTAGATGGTCGGGAAATGCTGCTTCACGAACTCCGGCTTCTCGTGACTGATATCGAGATGCACGTAGTCGAGCCCGTAACGTTTGATCTGGTCGTCGATCGCACGCGCCACCACGTCTCGGGGAGCCAGTTCCATCCGCTCCGGGTCGTAGTCGGCCATGAACCGGTGGTCGGTTTCGGGGTGGTAAAGCCTGCCGCCCTCGCCGCGCACCGCCTCGGTAATGAGGAAGTTCTTGACCTCCAGATTGTAGAGGCAGGTCGGGTGGAACTGCATCATCTCCATGTTCGACACGCGGCAACCGGCGCGCCATGCCATTGCGATGCCGTCGCCGGTCGCACCGCGCGGCGCGGTCGAGAAGAGGTAGCAGCGGCCCGCTCCGCCGGCGGCGAGCACAGTGGCGCGGGCTACATGGGCCTCGACCTTGCCGGTCGCTTCGTCGAGCGCATAGGCGCCCCATACCCGGCCCGACCCCGAATAGCGCTCCGCATTGCGCCCGGTGATGAGATCGACGCAGCTGCGCCCCGGAAGCATGGTGATATTCGGGTTCGCCTGGGCCGCTTTCAATAAAGCATCCTGCACCGCCCAGCCGGTCGCGTCGTTAACATGGACGATCCGCCGGTGCGAATGGCCGCCCTCGCGGGTCAAGTGCAGGTCGCCCGAAGCCTTGTTGAAGGGCACGCCCAGTTCGACCAGCCGCTCGATCGACCCGGGCGCGCGCTCGATCACGAACTCGACCGTCTCGCGCCGGTTGAGGCCCGCGCCCGCTACCATCGTGTCGCGAATGTGGTTATCGAACGTGTCGCCTGCGTCGAGCACTGCTGCGATCCCGCCTTGCGCCCAGGCCGTGCTGCCGCCGGTGAGCGAACCCTTGGCGAGCACGAGCACCTTCTTGTGCTCCGCGAGTTCGAGCGCAGCGGTCAGGCCGGCCGCGCCCGAACCGATGATGAGGACGTCGTGCGTTTGTGTCATGCCGCGTCCTTTGCACAGCAAACCATGGCGCGACAGAGCCAAATCGCTATCATGCGCCGCAAACACACAAGCAAGCGAGGGTCGCCAGAATGAATATCCGCCATGTTATCGGACTGCTCGCAGTCCTGCTCGGCCTCGCGAGCCTGCCGCAGGCTGCACTGGCGCACGAAATCTGCCGGATCGGAACGCCGGGCCAAACGGTGCGCGTTTCGGTCGCCGATACGGGGCGCACGATGATGTTCCACCGGCCCGCCGGTGCGGCCGCCGACGCGCCCCTGCCTCTTGTATTCCTACTGCACGGCAGCGGAGGGAACGGCGCGGACATGCTCAAATCGACCCGCCTCGAAGCGACTTCGGATAAGCAGGGTTTCATCGTTGCGGCGCCCGATGCCGGCATTCCGCTCGAACGCGGCTACGTCTGGAACATCCCTGGTGTGCCGACCATCACGGGCGAGATACCCGGTCCCGAAGATGCCGACGATGTCGCCTTTTTCGGAACGGCGATCGACTGGCTGGCAGAGCAGGGATGTATCGCGCGCGACCAAGTCTACGCGACCGGGCTTTCGGGCGGCGGACGCATGACCTCGTGGCTCGGCTGTACGGCGTCGGACCGCTTCGCTGCGATTGCGCCGGTCGTCGGGCTTCGCGCGGGCAACCCCGATGCCGAGAACCCGCAACAGCCCGATCCGGCGACCTGCAATCCCGATCATACGGTGCCGGTCTTCGCCTTCGCGGGCGGGACAGATACCGTCAATCCGCCAGGCGGCGGAGGCGCGGGCTACTGGCAGTATTCAATGGACGCGGCGCTGGCGCGGTGGGCCGAGCTCGGCGAATGCAGCGAAGAGCCGCAAGAGCTCGAACTTTCCGAAAACGTTACCGAAACGCGCTACAACCGGTGCAACAAGTGCGCCTGGGTGATCGGCCGCGTCGTCGAAGATCGCGGCCACGAATGGGTGGCAGACAACGACGCGATGTGGAGCTTCTTCAGCAATTACCGCCGCTGAAATCCTCGCAGTTCAGGTGTCGGTCGTCAGCTGGACGAACACGTCTTCCAGATCGGCCTCGCGCGTCGTCACATCCTCGACCGTGACACCGAGTGCGTGGAGCCGGGCGAGAACCTGCCCCGCGGTCGTCGTATCCTTGTCGTAGGTGACCTCGATCGTGCGCGGCCCGGTTTGCTCGACCTTCGCAAAGCTTTCGTCCGAAGGCGCGGCGTTCAAATCGCTGTCCGCAGTCACGACTACGATCTTCTCCCGCGCCATTTCGACGAGTTCGCGCGTCGGCTTGTTGGCGATGAGCTTGCCGTGATTGATGATCGCGATGCGGTCGCACAAGGCTTCGGCTTCTTCGAGGTAATGGGTCGTAAGCACGACCGTCACCCCGTCGTTGTTGAGGTCCGTCACCAGCTCCCACAGCTGGCGCCGGAGTTCGACATCGACACCCGCGGTCGGCTCGTCGAGCACAAGGATCGGCGGCGAATGCACCATCGCCTTCGCAATCAGCAGTCGCCGCTTCATGCCGCCTGACAGCGTTCGTGCATATGCATCGCGCTTGTCGGTCAGGCGCACCGCGGCAAGCAGTTCCTCGCTGCGCCGGTCAGCCTTGCGAATGCCGTAGAAACCGCCCTGGTTCTCGAGCACCTCGAAGGGCGTGAAGAACGGGTCGAAGACGATTTCCTGCGGCACGATACCGATGGACCGCTTCGCGTTGCGCGGGTTCTCGTCGATGTCGAAACCCCAGATACTGGCATGGCCTCCAGTCTTGTTCACGAGGCCGGCAAGAATGTTGATGAGCGTCGATTTGCCCGCACCGTTGGGGCCGAGCAGCCCGAACACCCCGCCCTGCGGCACGTCGAAGCTCACTCCGTCGAGCGCCAGTTTACCCTCGCCCCCGTTGGGATCGGCATACCGCTTCGTCAGATTGTCGATTCGGATGGCGGGCTTGTCGAAGGTTACGGCGGTCATGCGCGCGGCCCTAAGCCTTCCCGCGCCGGTGCTGCAACACAATCCTCGCACCGCAGCGCAAAACGAGCAAAGCACGTCCGCGTAAGGCATTGCCTTAGGGACCACGGCAGATTATCGGCAGAAGCCATGAACATACCTCCCCCCGAAGTGTCCATGGTCGAAATGCGCCGCGTATGGTGCGACGGGGCGACCGACATCCGCAGCGGCGTGAACTACCGGCCGGCTGCTCTCGGCCATCCCAAGATCTACCTCGAGATCGACGAGCACGGCTATGTCGATTGCGGCTATTGCGACCGGCGCTTCGTCCTCATCGGCGGCCCTGCCGACGGGGCCGATCAGGCTGCGCTCAGGGACATTTCCGAAGGGGCCGATCCGGGCCATCCCTGACGGCGGGGAGCCGCCGCGTTTCTCCGGCGTTCAGGGAAGAAGTGCTATGCCTCTTTCCTCTTGCGACACCGGAGAAACACGATGCACCCACGCGCCAAGATTGCGATGATCGTAGCCGGACTGGCAGCGACGGCTCTTGCCGTTCCCGCTGCGGCCCAGGATGATACGGAAATGACCGAGGGCGAACAGGAACTCGCCGAGATCCTCGACGGACGAATTGCAGGCGAGCCGGTCAATTGCCTCGGCTCGATGCACCGCGACCGGGTCCAGACGATCGACAAGACCGCATTCGTGTTCCGCGACGGTGACACTGTCTATGTCAACCGTCCGCGCAGTGCGCGGTTCATCGACGACTTCGATCTGCCGGTCTTCCATCAGTTCGGAGCCGACCTGTGCCGTCTCGACCAGGTCGAGATGCGGGACCGCACCAGCGGTATTCCCGGACCGCGCGTCGTGCTCGAAGAGTTCGTTCCCTACCGTAAGGCTCAAACCGAAGGATAATTGTTATGAAAACGCTTATCTCAGCCGGCGCTGCATTCGCTGCCATTCTCGCGGCTCCGCTTTCCGCCCAAGACAATGCGGACGCGGTGGAACTTACGGAAGGTGAAGCGCAGCTTGCCGAAATGCTCGAAGGACGGGTCGCGGGCGAGCCCGAACGCTGCATCAACACTTTCGGCAGCCGTCCGCTCAAGATTATCGATGATACCGCGATCGTCTACCGCGACGGGGACACGATCTGGGTGAACTACACCCGCAACCCCGACTCGCTCGACGACAACGACATCCTAGTCATCAAGAAATACGGCAGCGCGAGCCAGCTATGCCGGCTCGACAATGTGACGACGCAGGACCGGTTCAGCCATTTTTTTAGCGGCGTGATCTTCCTCGAAGACTTCGTTCCCTACCGCCTGCCCGAAGACGCGGAGCGTAGCGAGGGCTGACGACGCGGGTTTCGCATGAACCCGTACTGGCCGGACGAACTGCTGTTCGTGTTCTTCAAGCGGCTCGGGCCGAGCGACTGGTGGCGGCAGAATACGGCGGTGGACGATATGCTCCGCCGCCGGTATGCGGGCGAATGGCATGCGCTTAGGCATCGTCCGGCAAGCGATTTTCTAAGCAGCCGCGAGCGCGCATTTGCAGCGATCGTCCTGTTCGATCAGATACCGCGCAACATCAACCGCGGCACCCCGCTTGCCTTCGCAAGCGACCCGCTGGCGCTAGAGCTGTCGAAGGCTTTCATCGCGAGAGGCTGGGACCGGACCTTGCCGGACAAGCAGCGCCAGTTCGCGGCGATGCCCTTGATGCATAGTGAGGATCTGCGCGACCAGCGGACTAGCCTGCGCTATTTTGCGAAGCACTTGCCGCAAAACCTGTCCTTCGCGCGCGGTCACTACGAGGCCATTGCCCGCTTCGGACGCTTTCCGCACCGCAACGAAGTTCTGGGACGATCATCGACAGCGCGCGAACGGGAAGCGGTCGCGAACGGACTAGCCTGGTAGAGGCGCCACTTAGGCGGCGTTCTGATAGCCGCCAACGCGTGCGAGAACCTCGTCCGCTTCTGCCATGATCCGGTCGATCAGTTCCTTGCAGGTCGGAATATCGTTTACGAGGCCCGCAACCATTCCGCACGACCATGCGCCTGCATCCATGTTGCCTTCCATCATGATCCGTGGATATACACCCGCCACTTCTTCGATGATGTCTTCGAACTTGAGTTCATCGCCTAGGCGCTTTTCCTTTTCGAGCAGCCGCTCGACCGCGTCGTTGGTCATCACCCGCTCGGTATTGCGCAGCGGCCGCATCACGAGGCGCGTATCCAGTTCGCTCGCATCCACGATCGCCTGCTTCACGTTCTCGTGCACCGGCGCTTCCTTCGTCGCGATAAAGCGCGTGCCCATGTTCATGCCCGCAGCCCCCATCGCGAGGCTGGCGACGAGGCTGCGCCCGTCCGCCATCCCGCCCGAGGAAACGAAGGGTATTTCAAGTTCGTCCGCCGCGCGGGGCAGCAGGATGAAGTTCGGAATATCGTCCTCGCCGGGATGACCGCCGCATTCGAAGCCGTCGACCGATACCGCGTCGCAGCCGATCTCCTGCGCTTTCAGCGCGTGGCGTACGCTGGTGCATTTGTGGATGACCTTGATGCCTGCATCCTTGAGGTAAGGGAGCACCTGCACCGGGTTGTTACCCGCCGTTTCCACGGCCTTCACCCCGCCCTCGATAATCGCCTTGATGATCGCGGGATAGTCGGGCGCATTGACGGTCGGCAGGAAGGTGACGTTCACGGCGAAGGGCTTATCCGTCATATCGCGGCACTTGGCGATTTCGTTCGCAAGGTCCTGCGGCGTCTTCTGCGTCAGGCCGGTAATCGTGCCGAGCCCCCCGGCATTCGACACCGCAGCTGCCATTTCGGCGAAACCGACATAGTGCATGCCGCCCTGAATGATCGGATGCTCGATGCCGAACAATTCGGTGATGGCGGTTTTCATGCGGTCTTCTCCCCTGTTTCGGCATACTCCCCGAACCACTCGCACAGGTCCGAGACCGGGCAGATGCCGCATTTCGGAGCGCGCGCGGTGCAGATGCGCTTGCCGAACTGGATGAGCCAGAAATGCCCGTCCCGCAAGGCCCAGCGGGGCGCCCGCGCTTCAAGCTGGGACGCCGTAACGTCAGCGGTCTTCGCCGCAGTCAGCCCGATCCGGTTGCAGACGCGGTGAACATGCGTATCGACCGCAATCACGTCCTTTCCGAAGGTGAAACTCAGCACGATGTCGGCGCACTTCCGACCTATCCCCGGCATCGCCAGCAGCCCTTCGCGCGTATCCGGCACGGTCCCGCCATGCTCCGCGATCAGGGTTTCGCAGAAGCGGCGGATATTGCGCGTCTTCATGTTGTAGAGCCCGCACGGCTTGATCGCAGCGGCAATCTGCTCGTCGGTCAGGTCCCGCATGGCTTCCGGTGTATTCGCCAGCGCAAACAGGTTCTGCGCCGCCTTCGCCGTATTGCGGTCGAGCGACTGCGCCGACAGCATGCAGGATATGCATGAGCGAAAAGCGTCAGGCTGCCCCTTCGGCCCCTTGGCGTTCTTCGTGCGGCCCGGCATCGCCTTCGCCAGCCGTTGCAGCACTTCGACGGTTTCGGCGTCAGTCAGCACGGCGGCGCCCCGTTTCGCATAGATCGCGGACTGGGCATGGTATGCAGTCGGGCGCGGAAGGACGGCAGAAGTTCTGCCCGAGCTTCTTCATCAGAAGGTGATGCTCGTCCCATGTCGCGGCGCTCCATTCCTCCGGCATGAAAGGCGTCAGCGCCTGTTCGGTCCGCGTGGTATCGGCCTTCGCCGGGACCACCCCCATCCGCTGGACGATACGGCGATGATGCCCGTCGATCACCAACGCCCGGCGCTCGAAACTGCTCGCATTCATCACGCCCGCGCTGATTTTGCGCGCGACGCCCGGCAAGTGCTCGAGCCAGCGCATGGCCGCCTCGGTATCGAGTTCAGCAATATGCGAAAGGTCCGCGGCGCCGCATCGTTCGACCAAGGCGGACAGGCAGTTCTTCAGCCGCTCCGCCGCCATGTTCGGATAGGTTTGCGTCGCGAGATCACGTTGCAGTTCTTCGAGCGGCGCGTCGGCCACCGCTTCCCAGCTACCGTATTTCGCCAGTAGCCGGTCGGTCGCCGCATTCGAGGTTTCCGACTTCGTACGCGCACCGATCACGCCCTGCACCAGCGTCCAAACGGGATCGCGGCGGCGCTGAGAGAGGTCGATGTGGCCGAAAGTCTGCACGAGCCGCGCCTGCACCTCGCGCAGATTTGCGGTTCGGGGATCGGAGCCGAGGGACAGTTGCATCGCCATCAAGAGATTGGCGCGCTCGGCGCGAACATCAAGCGGCGCGCACGTACCAGTCGTCGAACTGCGAGACGTGTTCTAGCCGCCGCTCGTAACCCTGCGCCTCCAGCAAGGCGCGGATACGCTCCCGATTGTCGGTGTAGTTATGCTCGCAGGTGATGACGCGGATGGAATAGCGCGCGAAGTCGAACGCTTCGAGAATGGCAAACTCGCTGCCTTCGGTATCGATGGAGAGGTAGTCGATTTCAGCCGGTGCTTCGTGCTGTGCGAGCAGATCGGTCAGCGAGACCGTTTGGACATCGTAGGACGCGGCGCCCCGGCGCGCAGCAGCATGGTGGTCGCTACCGGTGAACGCACCAATGGTCGACAGCTCCGCTTCGCCGGTTTCGCTAAACGGCAATCGCTCGCCCGACGTATGCCATACGCAGCGCCGGTCGACGATGCAGTCGCGGTTCTCTTCCAGCAAGGCGTGCCAGCAGCGCGCCGGCTCTGCCAGAATGCCGCTCCAGTCGAATTTCTTCTCAAGCAAATGCGTGTTCGAAAGCGTTTTTCCGTCAGTCGCTCCAAATTCGACAAAATATCCGCCGCGCTTGAACCCCGTTATCGCCAGCGCGAACAAATCCTGTCGGAGCTGGGCTGTGGATGCATCGAGCAAGGGAAGCAGACGAGGCGCTTGCTCGGGTAACGCTTTAAGAAAAGCTAGATTGTGCCCCGCGCCGCGATCTGCGCGCAGACTTTCCAGTTCGCGTTGCCGGACGATTCCGATGCCCGCCCGCGCCGCCAGCCGCCTGACCCGCCTAGCTATTCCCACTCTATCGTGCCGGGCGGCTTGGAGGTGTAGTCGTAGACCACGCGGTTGATGCCCTTGACCTCGTTAACGATGCGCGTGGCGACGGCCGAGAGGAAGCTTGCATCGAACGGATATACGTCTGCCGTCATTCCGTCGGTGCTCGTCACGGCGCGCAGACCGCAGACGCTGTCGTAGGTGCGGCCGTCACCCATCACGCCGACAGTCTTTACGGGAAGCAGCACGGCGAACGCTTGCCAGATCGCGTCGTAAAGGCCCGCGCGGCGGATTTCCTCGAGGTAGATGGCGTCTGCCATGCGCAAGATGTCGCAGCGTTCCTTCGTTACCTCGCCCGGAATGCGGATCGCGAGCCCGGGACCAGGGAACGGATGGCGGCCGACGAAGGCGTCTGGCAGGCCCAGTTCGCGCCCGAGTTCGCGAACCTCGTCCTTGAACAGTTCGCGAAGCGGTTCGACCAGCTTCATGTTCATGCGCTCGGGAAGGCCGCCGACGTTGTGGTGACTCTTGATCGTGACGCTCGGCCCGCCGGTGAAGGAAACACTCTCGATCACGTCGGGATAAAGCGTGCCCTGCGCAAGGAAGTCGGCTCCGCCGATCTTCCGCGCCTCTTCTTCGAACACGTCGATGAAGGTCTTGCCGATGAACTTGCGCTTCCTTTCGGGGTCGGTTTCGCCTGCAAGGCCGCCGAGAAACTGCTCCTCGACGTCCACGTGAACGAGCGGAATGTTGTAATGCCCCTTGAACAAGCTGACGACCTGCTCCGCTTCGCCCTGGCGCAGCAGTCCGTGGTCCACGAAGACGCAGGTAAGTTGCTCACCGATCGCCTCGTGAATGAGGACCGCGGCCACCGCGCTGTCGACCCCGCCCGACAGGCCGCAGATGACTTTGCCGTCGCCGACCTGCTCGCGTATTTCCGCGATCTTCGTGGCGCGGAACTCGGCCATCGTCCAATCGCCTTCGAGGCCGCAAACGTGCCGCGCAAAATTTGCGATGAGCTTGGCGCCATCGGGCGTGTGGACCACCTCCGGATGGAACTGCGTGCCGTAATACTTGCGCTCTTCGTCCGCGATGACGGCGAAAGGAGCGCCGTCACTGGTCGCGACGATCTCGAAGCCGTCGGCGAACCGGGTGACCTTGTCCCCGTGGCTCATCCAGACCTGGTGACGCTCGCCTTCTTCCCACAGACCGTCGAACAGCGCGCAGGATTTGCTTACAGTAAGAAAAGCGCGGCCGAACTCGCCACCTTCGCCGGTTTCGTGCCCAGGCCGCACTTCGCCGCCGAGTTGGTGCGTCATGACCTGCTGTCCGTAGCAGATGCCGAGGATCGGGAGGCCGCTGTCGAACAGGCATTGCGGTGCGCGCGGCGAGTCGTCGTCGGGGACGCTGGCGGGAGAACCGGAAAAGATTATGCCCTTGGGCCGCATACGTTCGAAAGCCGCTTCGGCGGCGCTGAAAGGCGCGATTTCCGAATAGACGCCAGCCTCGCGGACCCTCCGCGCGATAAGCTGCGTGACCTGGCTACCGAAGTCGACGATCAGGATGGAATCGGGAAGATGTTCTGGGTCCATGCCGGGGCGATACGGCTGCGACCCCGCAGTTACAAGAAGCGGCACGGCAATATGAACGAACTGCAACTAAGGATCGGTTTAAGCTTGCAAAATTTGCAAGAGGCGACGCGGTTTTGTCATTTGAATACGTCAAGACGCAACATTAGATCGCTATCAACCGGATCCGAGTGTTCTACCCCGAGGCTCGATCCGGCCTCAGTTACGAGCGCCCCAAGACCTCGTGCTGAATTTGTCCGGCCGTTCTATACGGCTCACGCGACAAGGCGCGGTCAGACACTCAGTCCCCTCCCCCCAGAGCTGACCGCGCCATTTCGCTCTTCCCGTATCAGCATTCGATGACGTTTACCGCGAGCCCGCCCTGACTCGTTTCCTTGTACTTTGTTGACATGTCGAGACCGGTCTGACGCATGGTCTCGATCACTTGGTCGAGGCTGACGCAGGTTTCCGCTTCCTCTCTATGCAGCGCTAGCCGGGCCGCGTTGACCGCCTTGACCGCACCGATTGCGTTGCGTTCGATGCACGGAACCTGCACAAGCCCGCCGACGGGGTCGCAGGTCAGTCCGAGATTGTGCTCCATACCGATCTCCGCGGCGCTCGCGACTTGCGGCGGGCTTGCGCCCCACAGTGCGGCGAGCCCGCCCGCTGCCATCGAGCAGGCCACCCCCACTTCGCCCTGACAGCCCATTTCCGCGCCGGAAATCGACGCGCGCTGTTTGTAGAGAAGCGCGATCGCGCCGGAGGTCAGCAGGAACTTGCGGCGGCTGTCGCGGCATGGCTTCTCGTCCGCGGTCTTGCAGTAGAAGCGGATTACCGCCGGCAGGATACCCGCCGCCCCGTTGGTCGGCGCCGTCACCACCCGCCCGCCTGCCGCATTTTCTTCGTTGACCGCCATCGCGTAGCAGTTGAGCCAGTCGAACAGTTCCTCGCGCTCGTTCGATCTTGGCGTCCCGTTCAACCGGTCCCACATGGCGGGCGCACGCCGGTGAACATTGAGGCCGCCGGGCAGAATACCGGTCTGCGACAATCCGCGCTCGATGCATTGATCCATTGCCTTCGCGATGCGGTCGATGCCCTGCAGCGTCTTCTCCCGGCTACGGAAAGCATCCTCGTTGGCGAGAACCACTTCCGCGATCGCGAGCGCTTCCCGCTCGCAGATGCTGAGCAGTTCTTCGGCCGATCCGAAGTCGTAGGGTACCGAAACCGCCGTGCGGACGCGGTCGCCCTTGGCCGGTTTGCGTAGCTGCGCCTCGGTCGCGACGAAGCCGCCGCCGGTCGAGAAGTAGGTGCGGTCCGACAGTACCTTTCCTTCCGCGTCGCTCGCGGTCAGGCGCATCCCGTTCGGATGGAGGTCCGGCACGATATGGCCCGCGAGGTCGATATTGTCCCTGATCGAGAAGGCGATGGCATGGCTCCCGCCGAGCGAAAGGCGGCCGCTTTCGCGCACCTGCTCCAGAGCACCCTCGCCTTCGTCCGGATCGAGCCGGTCGGGCCGGTAGCCCATCAGACCGAGAACGCTTGCGCCGATCGTGCCATGCCCGGTTCCCGTCAGTGCAAGCGAGCCTTGCAGTTCGATCTGCACCCGCTGCGTTCGCTCGAGCTTGCCGGACTTTCTCAGCGCCCGCACGAACATGGCTGCGATCCGCATCGGTCCCACGGTATGGGAGGACGAGGGACCGATGCCGATGCGGAAAATATCGAGAATGGAGAGCATGATCGAACCTTGCGCCCAAGCGCGCCCTTGATCAACCGGTTACGAATGAAACCGCCTCGTGATCGCTGTGGGTAAAAAGGAAGCCGAAACTTTGGCTTTCCGCCTCTTCGCGCCTATATAATCGGTATGGACGAGAAAGCAGAAAAACTTCCCAATCAGAATGGGTACGGCGCGGATTCGATCAAGGTCCTCAAGGGCCTCGACGCAGTGCGCAAACGCCCCGGCATGTATATCGGCGATACCGACGACGGGTCGGGCCTCCACCACATGGTGTTCGAGGTATCGGATAACGCAATCGACGAGGCGCTGGCAGGTCACTGCGATCTCGTACTGATCGAACTCAACCCCGACGGGAGCGTGTCGGTGGAGGACAACGGCCGCGGAATCCCCGTCGACATGCACAAGGGCGAGGGCGTTTCGGCAGCCGAGGTCATCATGACGCAGCTGCACGCCGGCGGTAAGTTCGAGAATACGAGCGATGACAACGCGTACAAGGTATCGGGCGGTCTGCACGGCGTGGGCGTCTCGGTCGTGAACGCGCTGAGCGAATGGCTCGAGCTTACGATCTGGCGTGACGGCATCGAACACTGGATGCGCTTCGAGCACGGCAACACCGTTGCGCCGCTCATCGAGAAGGGCCCGGCGCCGGATGGCAAGAAGGGCACACGCGTCACTTTCCTTGCAAGCGAGGACACGTTCAAGAACGTCACGACGTTCGATTTCGACAAGCTCGAACATCGCTACCGCGAGCTCGCGTTCCTGAACTCGGGTGTTCACATCCTGCTGCGCGACAATCGCCACGAGGAAGTGATCGAGCACGACCTGTTCTACGAGGGCGGGATCGCGGCCTTCGTCAAATATCTCGACCGCAACAAGGAAGCCTTGATACCCGAGCCCATCGCCATCGCGGCTGAGAAGGACGGGATCGGGATCGACGTCGCACTCGAATGGAACGACAGCTACTACGAAAACGTGCTGTGTTTCACCAACAACATCCCGCAGCGCGACGGCGGTACGCACTTGGCCGCATTCCGCACCGCGCTGACCCGGACGCTGAACAACTACGCCAGCTCGTCCGGTCTGCTCAAGAAAGAGAAGGTCTCGCTTTCGGGTGAGGACATGCGCGAGGGGCTGACCGCCATCGTTTCCGTCAAGCTACCCGATCCCAAGTTCGGCAGCCAGACGAAAGACAAGCTGGTTTCTTCCGAAGTGCGCCAGCCGCTCGAAAGCCTGATGAGCGACAAGATGACCGAATGGCTCGAGGAAAACCCGAACGAGGCCAAGGTCATCATCCAGAAGGTCATCGACGCCGCCGCCGCTCGCGAAGCCGCCAAACGCGCTCGAGAGATGAGCCGCAAGGGCGCGATGAGTGTGGCGTCCCTCCCCGGCAAGCTCGCCGACTGCCAGGAACGCGATGCAACCAAGGCCGAACTGTTTCTGGTCGAGGGCGATTCCGCAGGCGGAAGCGCGAAGCAGGGCCGCGACCGCAAGACGCAAGCGATCCTGCCGCTTAAGGGTAAGATCCTCAACGTCGAGCGCGCGCGCTTCGACCGGATCATCAGTTCGAAGGAAGTCGGCACGCTGATCCAGGCGATGGGCACCGGCATCCGCGACGAGTTCAATCTCGACAAGCTGCGCTATCATAAGATCGTGATCATGACCGACGCAGACGTCGACGGTGCACATATCCGCACGCTGCTGCTCACCTTCTTTCACCGGCAGATGCCGGAAATCATCAAGGCCGGGCATCTCTACATCGCGCAGCCGCCGCTCTACAAGGTCGGCAAGGGCCGGAGCGAGGTTTACCTAAAGGACAACGCCGCGCTCGACCGGTATCTTGTCGATGCCGGGTTGCAGGGGCGCACGCTCGAAACCGAGGGCGGACCGCGCGGCGAGGGCGAATTGCGCGCGCTGGTTGACCATGCCTTGCAGATGCGCAGCATCCTGGGCTTCGTGCCGCGGAAATACGACGAGACGCTCATCGAGCAGATGGCGCTGGCGGGGGTCTTCGCGCCCGATCTGTCCGACGACGAGCGCCGCGCGGCGCTGGAGCGGACCTGCGAGCGCCTGCTGCTCACCGACCCGGAAGCCCAGTGGACCGTCAACGTGCGCGATAACGGCCTGGTGCAGTTCAGCCGCAGGTGGCGCGGCGTCACCGATGTCTTCGACGTCGAAGGCGCATTCCTCACCAGCGCCGAAGCGCGCAAGCTGCACCGCGTGGCGAGCGAGTTTGCCGATGTCTACGCGCGCCCCGTCGCGCTCGTCAAAAGCGGCTCCGTCGAAACGCAAGCGAACGATGCGGACGACGATGACACGGTCCAGGCAGACGATATCTCGGAAGGTCCGGTTTCGGCGGTCGCCGACAGCGAAGACGCGATCACCCGCCCGACGCAGCTGCTCGACAATGTGCTGGCGGTCGGCCGCAAGGGGCTGAAGGTTCAGCGCTACAAGGGACTGGGCGAGATGAATGCGGAGCAGCTCTGGGAAACGACGCTCGATCCCGACAACCGCGCCCTGCTGCAGGTCGAAGTCGAGGACGCGGACGTAACGGACGAGATCTTCACTCGCCTGATGGGCGATGTCGTCGAACCGCGCCGCGAGTTCATCCAGAACAACGCCCTCAACGTCGCCAACCTCGATATCTGATCGCCGCGCGCAGGTGTGTACGATCCTCGTGCACGCCCCGCCGGTTTCGCGCGCCTGCTGGAACCGCTTCTTGTCCGGTCGATTGGTTTTTCACACGAACCAACGAACGGAAAAGGACCGCCCATGCCGCATTTTACGACCCGCGACGATACGCATATCCGCTATAAGGAACTTGGCGAAGGTCGCCCTGTCATCCTGATCCACGGATGGCCGCTGTCGAGCGACAGCTGGGACCCGGTCATGATGCACATGGCCGAAAACGGCATACGTGCGATCGCCTACGATCGGCGTGGTTTCGGACGGTCCGACCATGCGAAATCCGGCTATGACTACGATACATTCAGCGACGATCTAGCCGATCTCATCGGACATCTCGACTTGACGGACGGGATCGGGCTTGCCGGGTTCTCCATGGGCGGCGGCGAGATCGCCCGCTACATGAGCCGGCACGGCGGCGAGGGCGTGAGCGCCGTGGCGCTGGTCAGCTCGGTCGTGCCCTACATGCTCAAGACCGACGACAATCCCGACGGTGTCCCGCAATCGACGCTCGACAAGATGACCGAGGGCATGAAGAACGACTACCGCCATTTCTTCACCGGCTTCTTCCAGGATTTCTACGGTGACGGCTGGATCAAGGACAAGGTCACGGACGAGGAGAAGGACTGGGCGTGGATGACCACGATGATGAGCGCGAAATGGGCGACGATGAAATCGGCCGAGGCCTTTGGTACCACCGATTTTCGCCCCGATTTGAAAAGCTTCACTGTCCCCACGCTGGTCATCCACGGAACCGATGACAGAACCGTGCCGATCGATGCGACCGGACGCGCGGTCGCTGACGCTGTGCCGTCCGCACGGTTGGTCGAGTATAACGGCGAACCCCATGCCGTATTCGCGACGCAGACCGACCGGCTCGCGAAGGACCTGACCGAGTTCTTCCAAGCCAACTGACCATTCACCGCCGCACCTGAAAACGAAAGAGGGCGGGTTTCCGTCGGAAATCCGTCCTTTTTCGGAACATCGACGGGTGCCTATCCCTTGATAGTGTATGAGGGATACAACACAGACCGACGAAACCGCCCATACTCTACCGACACGCCGCGAACGTCTCGGCGCTTTCATGCGTCTCAAGACCGAGCGCAAGGCGCTGCTCGGCGGAGTAGGCGCGCTTGCGGCTGTCGGTCTAGCGCTCAGCGGGATGCTCTGGAACGAGAGCAAGGCGACCGAAGTGGTCAAGCTCGGTCAGGGTGTCGCAAGCGTCGAACAGCAGCCGATTGCCGCTTTCGAACCGCGCCCGCAGCCGGCTGAGGCCGAACCCGCGCCTACCGCTTCGGAAAGCCCGATGAAGAGCGGGCACGCCAGCTATTACGGAAACGAGTTTTCTGGAAAACGCACCGCCAGTGGCGAAGTGTTCAATCCGGGTGAACTCACGGCAGCGCACCGGACTTTACCGATGGGCAGCCGCGTACGCGTCACCAACCCCCGCAGCGGCGACAGCATCGTCGTTCGCATCAACGACCGCGGGCCCTTTCACGGCAACCGCGTGATCGATCTTTCCGCTGCGGCCGCACGCTCGATCGGGCTCATCCGCCAAGGAACGGGGCAGGTGAACCTGGCGCTTCTGGTTCGCTGATCCGCATCGGGCTGTTCGTAATAAAGTTCCAAATTCCTGATTGAATTTTCCGATGTTAGCAATCGCAACATTCCGCTTTTGTGCAGCGCACCAACGCTTATGTGGAAGAGGACAGTTCACACACCTCAACAGGAGCAATTCATGGGTATTATCGGAAGCACCATCAAGCCGTTCTCGGCTACCGCATTCCAGGCCGGACAGGACTTCTTTCAGGTCACCGACGAAGACGTCAAAGGCAAATGGGCGATCTTCTTCTTCTATCCGGCGGACTTCACCTTCGTGTGCCCGACCGAACTCGAAGACCTCGGCGAACACTACGACCAGCTGCAGAAGCTCGGTGTCGAAGTCTACGGTGTCAGCACCGACACGCACTTCAGCCACAAGGCATGGCACGACACGTCGGAGCGGATCGGCAAGCTGAAGTTCCCGTTCCTCGGCGACCAGCTTCACACCTTGTCGAAGAATTTCGACGTATTGCGTGAGGAAATGGGTCTCGCCGACCGCGCGACCTTTGTGATCGATCCCGACGGCGTCATCCAGATCGTCGAGCAGACCTGCGAAGGCGTGGGCCGCAATGCGAACGAGCTCGTCCGCAAGATCCGCGCAGCGCAATATGTCCGCGAAAACCCTGGCCAGGTCTGCCCTGCCGCGTGGGAAGAAGGTTCAGAAACGCTTGCCCCGTCGCTTGACCTTGTAGGCAAGATTTAAGCACCTAGATATTACGAGAACCGGAGCTGCATACGCAGCCCGGTAGACGGCCGAAGCGGATCAAACCGCTCGGGTCGCACGAAGGTCCGGGGCGATCCTCCCCCCCAATCCCCCAGCCCCGGACCTTTTCGTTCTCCCTTCCAGATTTCAGAAATTCCGTCAGCCGAAAGGGCGTATCATGCTCGATTCCGCAATGCAGTCGCAGCTTCAGCAATATCTCACGAACCTTCGCGAGCCGGTCGAGCTCGTCGCTTCGCTGGGAGACGATCCCAAGAGCGACAAGACCCGCGAATTGCTCGAAGAGATCGCCGCGCTTCATGGCGACGTGACCGCTTCGTTCGACGGCACCGACGAGCGCAAACCGAGCTTTATCATTCGCCGCGCTGGCGACGCTCAAAAATGGGTGCGCTTCGCCGGGCTGCCGCTCGGCCATGAGTTCACCTCGCTGGTGCTCGCGCTGCTGTGGGCCGGCGGCCATCCGCCGAAGGTCGATGCGGATCTCATCGAGCAGGTGCGCGCACTCGAAGGCGACTTCGAGTTCGAGATGTATTTCTCCCTCTCCTGCCACAACTGCCCCGACGTGGTGCAAGCGCTCACGCTGATGGCGCTCGAAAACCCGCGCATTACCGCGACACTGATCGAGGGCGGTACCTACCAGGACGAAGTCGAAGAGCGCGGCGTGCTCGCCGTCCCCGCGACCTTCCTGAACGACAAACCGTTCTACAACGGCAAGATGGAACTCGCCGAAGTTCTATCGAAGCTCGATAGCGGCGCCGACAAGAAGACGGCCGAAACGTTGAGCGCGAAAGAGCCGTTCGAAGTGCTCGTCGTGGGCGGCGGACCCGCCGGCGCGGCGGCATCTGTCTATACCGCGCGCAAGGGCTTTCGCACCGGCATCGCCGCTGAACGTCTAGGTGGGCAGCTCAACGACACACTCGGCATCGAGAACCTGCCCGGCACGGCCTATACCGAAGGGCCGAAGCTTGCCGCGAACCTCGAAAACCACGTCGGCGAATACGAGATCGACGTGATGAACCTCGCGCGCGGCGTTAAGCTGTCTCCGGCTGCGGAAGCGGGCGAGATGCATACGCTCGAACTCGCGAACGGCGGCACGCTGAAGGCACGCTCGCTCATTCTCGCAACCGGCGCACGCTGGCGCAACCTCGGCGTTCCGGGCGAGCAGGACTACCGCGGCAAGGGAGTGGCATACTGCCCGCACTGCGACGGCCCGCTGTTCAAGGGCAAGCGTGTCGCGGTGATCGGCGGAGGAAACTCCGGCGTGGAAGCGGCCATCGACCTTGCGAACATCGTGGGTCACGTCACGCTGATCGAATACGACAGCCAGCTTCGCGCCGACGAAGTGCTCCAGCGCAAGCTGCGCAGCTTGTCCAATGTTGACGTGCTGACAAGCGCGCAGACGACGGAAATCCTCGGCGACGGCAGCAAGGTGTCCGCGCTTGTCTACAAGGACCGCGAGAGCGGCGAGGAAAGCCGCATCGAACTCGCCGGCGTGTTCGTACAGATCGGCCTCGTTCCCAATACCGAATGGCTCAAGGGAAGCGGGCTCGACCTGTCCAAGTTCGGCGAGATCATTGTCGACGAGCGCGGAGCGACCAATCTGCCCGGTATTTTTGCGGCAGGCGATGCGACAACTGTACCCTACAAGCAGATCGTCACCGCCATGGGCGACGGATCGAAGGCTGCCCTGTCGGCGTTCGACTACCTCATCCGCAACGAAAGCGCGGAGGAAATCGCGCAGGCCGCTTGAACTCTGCTCGGTAAATTCGAATGGCGTTCATGCGCCGCGCCGAATGATGAGATAAAGCGCACCCTCGCCCCCGTGGCGGCGGTGCGCTTTTCTTATGGCGGCGATTGCGTCCGCGTGCTGGCCTGCGGCGAGCCAGTCGAGCAGCTTGGCGCGGATTGCGCCGCGGCGTTCTGCCCGGTCGGCGGCTTCGACGGGCCGCGATTTACCGGCGATCAGCAGCACGATGCGCGCGCCCATCGCTCGCGCCTGCGCCAGTCCGCTGTCGAGCCGGTGGTATGCCGCATCGAGGCCGTGACCGTGCAGATCGAGCGTGAAGTCCGGCTCTATTCCCCCTGATTTGAGTTTGCGTTCCCAATGCGAATCGAGATTGCCGGGGGCAATGCTGCGCGGCTTTGCAGGCGCGGATGCCTGCTCTCGCGCCGCCTTCACCGGCACCTTCATCGGCGCCGGCTTCACGGGGGGAGCGGGCGTGGCTGCGATCTTCGGAGCTTCGGCCAGTTTCTTGCCGGCCATAGGCTCCACCGTAGCGGCGAGCTTGCGCCATGCCTCGGCTTCTTCACTGGTCAACCCCCGCGGTGCATTCCCGCGAGCGGTCATCGCCCAGTCAGGGCGTCGAGGCTTCCCTTGGGGAGAAAGATCAGCGCCCGCCCGCGCGCGCTCATGCTGCCGGAAATCTCGCGCGCGTCCGCGCCTGCGCCCCAGAAGGTATCGAAGCGGTTCGCGCCCTTGATCGCGCCGCCGGTATCCTGCGCGATCCAAAGGCCGTTCGCGACCGTGCGGTCGAGTTCGAGCCAGACGGGAGCGCCATAGGGAACGAACCGCGGATCGACCGCCACGCTGCTCTCGCGCCTGACCGGCACGCCGAGCGAACCGAGCGGTCCGTCGCCAGTGAGTTCGCGGAAGAATATCCAGCTCTTGTTGAGGCGCATGAGTTCGCGCCCCTCTTCAGGCCGCTCGCGCAGATATTGCTGAATACCCTGCAGGCTGCCGGCATACTGGCCGGGTCCGTCGCCAATCAGCCCGCGCTCGCGCATGACCGCACCGATGGCGAGATATTCGCGGCCATTTTGCCCATCATAGCCGATCCGCATGACGCTACCGTCGGGCAAGGCGAGCCGCCCCGAGCCCTGGATCTGCAGGAAGAACATCTCGATCGGGTCGGCCGCCCAGGCGATCTCCAGCCCGCGTCCGGCAAGCGCGCCGTCCTCTATCTGAGCGCGGTCGTAGTAATAGTTGAACTGGCCGTTCTCGTCGTAGCGGCCGAGCGGCGCGCGTCCGGTCCGTTCAGTGAGCGCGATGTCTTCTGGCCAGCCGCGCTCCAGATCGGGCGGCAACTTGTAGACCGGAACATCGTAGCCCGGCATGCGGATACGGCTGCCGCGGATTTCCGGCTCGAAATATCCGGTAGCGAACGCTGCGCCATCGCCGACCCGAACAGTTTCGAAATACGTTTCGAAGAAGCGGCGGGCCGCGTCGACCGGCCAGGTGCGCGCCGCGGTGCAAGCAGGCTCCCACGATGCGCCGCGCGTCAGACCGCTACGGTCCTCCCGCCCGGTGATCTTCGGACAGCTTTCGGCGAATGAGCGCAGCGCAGCGCTGGCATCGGCTTCGGTCATGCCGAGCGACGCGATCGAAGGACCGGCAGTGAGGCTGGTCTGCCGCGCGTTCTCGATCGGCGGTGGGGTCGGAGCTGGTACCGGGACGGGGCTAGGTGTCGGGGCCTGCTCAGGTTGCTCGGACCGATCGACCGGCGGAACACCCGTTTCGGGCACCATCCGCACACAACCCGACAGCGCAAGCGATGTCGACACGGCAAGCACGGCCAGCTTCGCGAATTTCATGCCGACCGGCTCCCAACTCTTGCGTCGTCTATCGAAGTTGTAGGCTTTAGCCCTCGTCGGTCTCGTCGAGAACCCAGTTCGGATCGGTTGCCTGGACGTTCCGGGTGAAAGTCCACACGTCGCGGCTCTCCACGGCGTCGTCGAGCGAACCGGCGATGACCGTGCCGTCCTTGTCGCGGGTCACGGTCGCGATGTCGGCAATGAAAAGAACAGCGATGCGGGCGCGCTGCCCTTCCATCTCCGCTTCCTTGATCATCGTGTCCTCGATCCGGATGAGCGTGTTGTCGAGCGTTTCGCCAGCTTCCTCGCGTGCATTGATCGCGCTGCTGAAGCCTTCGTAGACGTCATCGTCGCACAGTTCGCGCAGCGTATCCTTGTCGCCCTTCCAGAAGGCTTCGAGGATCATGCCGTACGCGCCTTTCGCACCTTCGAGGAACGAAGTGATGTCGAACTGCGGATCGGCCGCGGCGATCGCGTTCACGCCGCGCTCCACCACCGGACCCACGCCTTCGATCCGGCCCGGCGCCTGACGTGTCGCTGCAGGACGAAGCTGCACCGTTTTGGCAGGCGGAACCTTCGCATCGTCGTCGAACCGGCGCGGCACCGCTTCCTCTTCCTGATCCGCACGCTTGCCCAGAACCGAATAGAGCCGAAGCCCGAGGAACGCAGCAATCATGGCGAGGATGACAATTTCTAAGATCACGTCGGAGCACCTGTAAATCGGAAGCAAAAATGCGCGCAGCAATGCAAACTACACTAAGTCTCGTGCCTTACATAGGCAGGAATTACAAATCGGCAATGAACCGCAACCGGCAGGCGAACCCTAGCGGCACATGGGCCCAATGCGTCCAAATGTGCGATTGCGGTCATGCCTACCGCCTGCTAGGCGCGCTCTCGCACAGGCGGGCTCCGACAGGCGCCGGCATCCAGTTCGATACGACACATAAAGGCGGGCCTCGACGATGGCTGATGAAAACGACGTTCTTACCGACCTCAATCAGGGCGAAGGTGCCCCCAACGGCGCCGACAATCTGCCGAGCGCCGGGATTATCTCACAGTATGTGAAGGACCTGTCGGTCGAAAACCCGAACGCTCCTTCCGCCTTCCAGTGGCAGGACACGCCGCAGCTCGACGTCCAGTTCAACATCGCCGCCAACCCGGTGAACGAGGAAGTGACCGAGGTCGAGCTTAAGATCACCGCGACCGCCAAGGGAGAAAAGGGCGAGTTCTACATCGTCGAACTGGCCTATGCCGGCCTCGTCGGAATGCGGAACATTCCTGAGGAACAGGGCCATGCGTTCCTGTTCGCAGAGGCCCCGCGTCTGCTCTTCCCCTTCGCGCGCCGCGTCGTTTCGGACGCCGTGCAGGACGCGGGCTTCCCGGCGCTGACGCTCGACCCGATCGACTTCAATGGCCTTTACATCCAGCAGCTTCAGGCGAAGCGCCAGCAGGAAGCCGGCGGAGATATGCCGACGGGCAACGCCTGACCGGCCTGCCCTTCGGTTCGCTGCCGGCAAGGGAGCGATCAGCGCATAGGCACATGACCCGATGAGCCTGCTCAAGAACGTCGGAACGATCGGCGGGCTGACGATGCTCAGCCGCGTGGCCGGCATGGCGCGCGAGATGATCTTCAGCCGCGTGCTCGGCGCCAATGCGGTGACCGACGCGTGGTTTCAGGCCTTCATCCTGCCTAACGTCTTTCGCCGCCTGTTCGCCGAGGGCGCGTTCTCGGCCGCCTTCGTGCCGATGTTTTCGAAGCGCCTCCATGGCGACGGCGGCTTGGAAAGCGCGCGCAGTTTCTCCGACGATGTGCTGAGCGTGTTCCTGCCGGTGCTCATCGTAGTCTGCGCCGTCATGATGCTGGCGATGCCGCTCGTCATCATGGCGCTTGGCGACGGAGGCAGCGATCCGGCGACCTTCGCGATGGAAGTCGACTTCGCGCGGATCATGTTCCCCTACATCCTGCTTGTCAGCGTCGTGACGCTGTTCACCGGGATGCTGAACTCGGTCAGCCGGTTCGCACCGGGTGCGAGCTTTCCGATCCTGCTCAACCTCGTGCTGATCGCCGCTCTGCTGTTCGGCGACTATGCGACGAGCGAGCTCGGTTGGACGACGCGGCAGGTCGGCTACAGCCAGGCATGGGCCGTCACCATCGGCGGCATCGTGCAGCTTGCGTGGGTCTATTACTGGACGCGGGTCGAGGGTTTCCGGCCTCGCCTGCACTGGCCGCGGATCACGCCCGAAGTTAAGCGGCTGTCGATTATTGCCTTGCCCGCAGCGATCGGCGGCGGCGCCTATCAGCTGAACACGCTGGTGCAGCTCTACTTCCTGAATCAGCTCGACAGCGGCTCGATCAGCTACATGAATTACGCCGATCGGCTGAACCAGCTGCCGCTGGGGATCATCGGGATCGCGCTGTCGACCGCAATCCTGCCGACGCTGTCGCGCTTCGTCGGCGCGAAGAATAAGGAAGGGACCGACCGCGTCCAGTCCGATGCGATCGAGTTGTCGATGCTGCTGACGATCCCGGCTGCGGTCGCGCTGGCGGTGTGCGCCGTGCCTTTCGTCACGATGATCTTCGAGGGCGGCCGCTTTAGCCTGGAGCAGGCAGCGCTTACCGGAGACGTGCTGGCCGCCCTCGTCCTCGGTCTGCCGGCCTATGTGCTGGTCAAGGTGCTGGTGCCCAATTTCTATGCCCGTTCTGACACGCGCACGCCGGTCTATGCCGCTTTCGTGTCGCTTGTCGTCTTCGTCGGCGCGAATTTCCTCTTCATCGACGATTTCGGAGTGGTCGGGGTCGCCTTCGCCAGCGTCGTCGGCGCGTGGATCAACGTCGGCTATCTCTACGTCGTGCTGGCGAAGCGCGGCTATTATACCATTCCGCTCGCGCTGGTCGGCCGCATCGCCCGCCAACTCGTCGCCGCGGCTGCGATGGGCGCCGCCTTGTGGTTCGCCCGCGACCTCCTTACTGGGTGGTACTCCGCCGGGCTGTTCGCACGGGCCGGGGCATTGATCGCCCTGATCGCGTGTTCGGCGGTCGTCTATTTCGGCATCGCCTTCGCCATCGGCGCGATCGACCGGCAACGCATCCGAACACTCACCAAGAAAACGAGCCCCGAGGTCACAGAATGAGCAACCCAATGCGCGTCGTCTCCGGCATTCAGCCGACCGGCAGCCTGCACCTCGGCAACTACCTCGGCGCGATCCGTAACTGGGTATCGATGCAGGACGAGGTCGAGGGCGAATGCCTGTTCTTCCTCGCCGATCTGCACGCGCTCTCGATGCCGCATGATCCGGCTGCCCTGAGGGCCGGTACGCTGGAAATGACAGCCGCGCTCGTCGCCTGCGGGATCGATCCGGCCCGCTCCATCCTGTTCAACCAGGCGCAGGTCCCCGCCCACCCCGAGCTGCAATGGCTTTTGAACGGTACCGCCCGCATGGGCTGGCTGAACCGCATGACGCAGTTCAAGGACAAGTCGGGCAAGAACCGTGAGGGCGCAAGCGTGGCGCTGTTCACCTACCCGGTGCTGCAGGCTGCCGACGTGCTGCTCTATCAGGCGACCCACGTTCCGGTGGGCGAGGACCAGAAGCAGCATCTGGAACTGGCGCGCGACATCGCGCAGAAGTTCAACAACGACTTCGCATCGGAGGATGCACCGGTCTTCACCCTGCCCGAACCCTATATCCCGCCGGAAGCGGCGCGCATCATGTCCCTGCGGGACGGTTCGGCAAAGATGAGCAAGTCCGACCCCTCCGACATGAGCCGTATTAACCTCTCGGACGATCCCGACACGGTCATGAAGAAGGTCAAGAAGGCCAAGACCGACCCAGAACCGCTGCCTAGCGATGCCGAGGGGCTGGCTGGGCGCCCCGAAGCGCTCAACCTCGTGTCGATCTACGCCGCGGTTGCGCGCCGCGATGTTGGAAGCGTCCTGTCCGAATATGGCGGACAGGGTTTCGGCGCGTTCAAGCCGGCACTGGGCGAACTCCTGATCGAGACGCTTGGACCGATCTCCGAGCGGTTCACCGAATTGCTGCGCGACCGCGAGGCGCTCGACGCCATTCTGGCGACCGGCGCTGCGAAGGCACGCGAGATGGCCGCGCCTACTCTGGCCGAAACCTACCGCGCGCTGGGATTGCTGCGCGGCTGACGCAAGGAACCGCACTGCCAGTCCGTGCGTAACATTTGCTAAGTCCCTCGTTCAAAAGCGGTTCACGGCTGCTGCGATAGACCGTGCATATTGATTGATGGTACGACGAGTCGCGACAGGGACGAAGCGCGTGCCTGCTCCAGCCGCTTCTTGGCTGGCAGACGACACATTCGCGAGGACTGGAAGATGACGAAACAGAAAAGAAACTGGGGGCGCGCGCTGAAGCTCGCGGCTGCACCCGCACTGCTGGCAGGCCTTGGCGCCTGTGCCAGCACGTTCAACGCGGACGTGGCGCGCTTTCAGTCGCAGCTACCTGCGCCGCAGGGGCAGACCTTTGCCGTGGTAGCGGACGATCCGTCACTCGCCGGCGGCTTGGAGTTCGCGCAATATGCCGATCTCGTCGAAGCCGAAATGGAACGGCTCGGCTACACGCAGGCCGCTTCGCCCGAGACTGCTAGCCTTCTGGTGCGTTTCGATTACGGTGTCGACAACGGCCGCGAGCGCATTCGCAGCACCGGCTTTCGCGATCCGTTCTACGATCCGTGGTACGGTTTCGGGGGTTCATCCTACTCCTACCGCCCCGTCGCGGTCCGCACTGCCAAGGGTACGCGCGTCGCCTATGTACCGGTGCGTAACTGGGGCTACGGCTACTACGACCCGTGGTTCAGCGGGCGCGGATACGGAAACGATATCTCGAGCTACACCGTCTATACGAGCGGCGTGGACCTGAAGATCGACCGCGCATCTGACGGCGAGCGGCTGTTCGAGGGCAAGGCTGAGGCCATGTCGACTTCGGACCGCCTGCAGTACCTCGTGCCGAACCTGGTCGATGCGATGTTCACCGACTTCCCCGGCAATTCGGGCGAGACGCTGCGCATCTCGATTAAGCCGGAAGGCGAGAACAAGGTGCGCCGGATCGACTGATCGGCGCAACGACAGAAACAACGAAAGGGCGGTTTCCCTTATCGGAGAGCCGCCCTTTTTTGTAGCCTTTTGAAAAGCTAGAGCTTCTCGTGGCCGCCGGTCGAACCGAAGCCGCCCGCGCCCCGAACGGTTTCGTCCAGTTCGCCAACTTCTTCGAAAGCTGCCTGCACCACCGGTGCGAGCACCAGCTGCGCGATCCGGTCACCGCGGCGGATCGCAAAAACCTCCTCGCCGTGGTTTATCAGAATGATCTTGAGTTCCCCGCGGTAATCGGAATCGATCGTGCCCGGCGTGTTCGGCACGGTAATGCCGTGCTTTAGCGCAAGGCCCGAGCGGGGGCGTACCTGAATCTCGTATCCGCCAGGTATCGCCAGCGACAGGCCGGTCGCGACCGCGTGCCGCGAACCGGGCGCAAGGCTGACATCTTCAGCCGCGACGACGTCCATCCCGGCTGCGCCTTCGCTTACGTAGGACGGTAGCGGCAAGCCTGCGCCGTGCGGAAGGCGCTTTACCCGCACCGCGACGGCGGAAGCGTCAGTCATTCGCGTCCATATCGACGAGCGCGTCCGCAGCGCGGGCTACCAGTTCGCGGGCCACGTCCATCTTCGGCATGGTGTCGAAGCTTTCGACTTCGCCCGAAGTGACGATGTGGATCTGGTTGTTGTCGCCGCCCATCACGTCGCCGGACACGTCGTTGGCGACGATCCAGTCCGCGCCCTTGCGCTTGCGCTTGGTCGTCGCGTTCTCGATGACGTTTTCGGTTTCCGCAGCGAAGCCGACCAGCAGCTTGGGCCGCTTGCGCGACGCGGCAACCTGCGTGAGAATGTCCGGGTTCTCCGTCAGCATCAGGGCGGGCGGCGCAGACCCGCGCTTCTTCATCTTCTGGTTCGAGCGGTCCTTCGTGCGCCAGTCGGCAACGGCAGCGACCATGAAGGCGACGTCCGCGGGCAGCATCTGCTTCACCTTCGCGGCCATCTCGTCGGCGGATTCAACGTCGATGCGGTCCACTCCGACCGGAGTCGGCAGATGCACGGGGCCAGAGATGAGGGTTACGCGCGCACCCGCTGCAGCCGCCATCGCAGCAATCGCGAAGCCTTGCCGCCCGGACGAGCGGTTGGCGAGATAGCGGACCGGGTCGATCGGCTCCCACGTTGGCCCGGCGGTCACAAGCACGTGGCGACCATAGAGCGGACGGTGATCGGGATCGGCGTCGAACTCCGGCTGCCCTGCCAGCGGATCGGCGGAAAGCGTCGCTTCGGGATCGAGCGCTATCGGAGCGGACATGGTATCGCCGCCGCTCGCATCCTTAAAAGCGACGGGTTCGGGCATCGCCTTGCCCGCCCCGGTGATGACCGTATGGTTCATCGCTTCGGGATCGGTCGGCGGAGCGGAAGCCGCACTGCCCTTCTTCGCAAACAGCGGGTTCGACAGGTCCGGTTCGCCAGCTGTTTCTTCCTCGGCGGGAAGCGCTTCGCCGGCATCAACCGGCTCCGCGTCTTCGAACACCTGTTCGTCCGAAGCGAACTCTTCCTCTGCGGGCGGAAGCGCGAAATCCTTTTCGAAATCAGCTGGCGCGCGCTTCGGCGTGCTGCGCGGAATAATTGCGGAAAGCAGCGAGCCGAGGCCGCTGCGCGCCGGCGGTTCGCGGTAGTCCTCTTCCGGCTCGAGCGCTTCGGCCGCGAGCTCGTTGACGCTTGGCGGCGCCTCTTCCGGTTCGTCCTGTGCGTCCTCGATCGGAGCAGCCTGCGGAACTGCAACCGGACGTTCCGGCAGTTCGACATCCATGCCGAGCGCACCGGCGATGCTGGCCCAGATGAACTCGGGCTCGGGCAGACGACCCGGTCCGAATTCGCCGCAGGCCATTGCGCCTTCGTCGGGATCGAGCACGGTCACGCCCGCCTGCTTCAGCCACGCCACGTTGCGCTGCGTCGCCCCGTGCTCCCACATGCGCACGTTCATCGCCGGAACCGCCATGACTGGCTTGTCGGTGGCGAGGATAAGCGTGGTGGCGAGATCGTCGGCGATGCCGGCTGCCATCTTCGCGAGCATGTCGGCGGTCGCCGGGCAGACCACGACGAGGTCGGCTTCGCGGCTGAGCTGGATATGGCCCATCTCCGCTTCGTTCTTGAGGTCCCACAGCGAGGTATAGACCTGGTTCTCGCTCAGCGCGGCGAGCGCCATCGGGGTGACGAATTGGTGGCCGCCATCGGTCACGACGCAGGTGACCTGGCCGCCACCCTTGCGGATCAGGCGCACCAGTTCGCAGGACTTGTAGGCCGCGATGCCGCCGCCCACGACGAGAAGAACGCGGGGGCTTCCCGCCTTCATCGCGCCGTTCCCGAGCGGCTTTGCATCTGCGAAGTCGCGAAGCGACGAATACGAACCCATAGTGCCATCAAGCGCCGATCTAGCGCCCCCCGATCGCTTATGCCAGCACGCCCTTCCCGCTTTGCCCCATTCAGGCGGGCAAGGCCGAAAACGCCGCGAGGCAGAAAAATCCAAGCTTTTCTATGGGCGATTATCGTTGTCGCAGGCATAATCTTCATGGTTAACGCGGCCTCCGCTATCGTTAACCCTTAGGGCTCATTCGCCGAAGCAAGGTCAGGCGATCCAGCCGGATGCGGCCGCGAGCCATGTCAGCGCTCCGCCGGCAAGCGCCGCCGCGATGTAGCCGAGTGCCCTGAGGCCCGCCGGCCGGCTGTCACGCAGCAGTTCCACGTCAGGCAACGGCGGCGGTTCGGGCGCGCCGCCCCTCGGCGGAAAGCGCTCTTCTATCCGGCGGATAAGCTGGGGCAGCCGCAGCAGGGTCTCGGTATCCTCGCGGATACGGTCGGCGATCGCGGCTTCGGGTCCGAGTTCGTCCCGAATCCAATTACGCACGTAAGGCGCGGAGACATCCCACATGTTGATGCCGGGATTGAGCTGGGTCGCGATCCCCTCGACCATCACCATCGTCTTTTGCAGCAGCAGCAAGTGCGGCTGGGTCTGCATATCGAAGTCGCGGGTGATGGCGAACAGACCGTCGAGCATCTGGCCGACGCTGAGCTCGCTTACCGGCTTGCCGCGCATCGGCTCGCCCACCGCGCGCAGCGCCGTCGCGAACTCGTCGACATTGTGATAGCTCGGCACGTACTGCGCTTCGAAATGAATTTCGGCGACGCGCCGGTAATCGCCCGTTGTGAGGCCGTAGAGAATTTCTGCCAGCCAGCGGCGGGCCTGTTTGTCGATCCGCCCCATGATGCCGAAGTCGATTGCGACGATCGTACCGTCGGAACGCACGAACAGATTGCCCTGGTGCATGTCGGCATGGAAGAAGCCCGCCGCGATGGCTTGCTGCAGGAACGCGATGACGAGGCGGCTGGCAAGCTCGTCCATGTCGTGGCCCGCGGCGCGGATCGCCTCGGTATCCGAAATCTTGACCCCGTCGATCCAGTCGATGGTCATGACCCGGCCGTTGGTCCGGTCCCAGTCGATGCCGGGTATCTCGTAGCCCTCGGCACCGACCATGATCTCCGCCAGTTCCGAAGCGGAAGCCGCCTCGCGCCTGAGATCGAGTTCGCGCAGCGTCCAGCGTTTGAAATTGGCGATGGTCAGCCGCGGGCGCAGGCGCGCTGCTTCCCCGCCGAAGCTTTCGAGCTGCGCGGCGGCCCATTCATAGGTCTGGATGTCCTTGGCGAACCGCTCGCGCACGCCGGGGCGCAGCACCTTGACCGCGACCTGCCGCCCCTCGGTCGTCACGGCTTTGTGGACCTGCGCGATCGAGGCGGCACCGATGGGCGTGTCGTCGAACTCGCTGAACAGCGCCTCGAGCGGCTGCTCGAAGCTCGATTCGATGGTATCGCGGATCAGCGCGAAATCGACCGGCGGCAGATTGTCCTGCAGGCTGAGGAGATTGCGCGCCGCTTCTTCCCCGACGAGATCGGGCCGGGTCGCGAGCGTCTGGCCTAGCTTGATCGCGGCCGGGCCGATCGCGCGGAAAGCGCCGGCGTAGTCGGGCTCGCGCGACTTGACCGTACCGATGGAGAACAGCCCGATCAGCCGCTTCACCGGCATGGGCGTATTGGGATCGTTCTGGATACCGCGCAGCGCCCCGTGCCGCGCGAGGATCCGGGCCCATTTACCGAGCCGCCAGATATGCGTCGCGGGCCGCGTCACTTGCTAGATTTTCCACCCACTATGAATGGCGACGGCGCCGCCGAGGATCGGTTCGACATGCGTCTGGGTAAAGCCCGCCTCGCCGATCATCCGCTCGAACTCCGCCATCTTGGGGAAGCGGCGGATCGATTCGGCGAGATAGCGATAGCTTTCCTCGTCCTGCGCGATCAGCTTGCCCATCTTCGGCATGACCTTGTGCGAATAGGCGTCGTAAACGTCCTTGAAGCCGGGCCATTCGGTGCTCGAAAACTCGAGGCAGAAGAAGCGCCCCCCGTGCTTCAGTACCCGGTGTGCCTCTGCCAGCGCTTTGCCGATGTGAGTGACGTTGCGGATGCCGAAGGCAATCGTGTAGGCGTCGAACACCCGCGAGGAGAACGCCAGTTCCTCCGCGTTCTGGCGCGACCAGACGAGCCCGTCGATACCGCGTTCCATCGCGCGTTCGATCCCGACGTCGAGCATGTCCTGGTTGATGTCGCTAACAGTCACGTTCGCGCCGCGCTTCGCCATGCGGAAGGCGATGTCGCCCGTTCCCCCCGCCATGTCGAGGATCGCCTCGTCCACCTGCGGCTTCACCCGGCGCACGAAGCGGTCTTTCCAGAGGCGGTGCATTCCGCCCGACATTGCGTCGTTCATGAGGTCGTATTTCGCCGCGACCTGGCTGAACACCGCACCGACGCGCCCGGTTTTCTCATCCGCCGGGATATCTTCGTAGCCGAAGGAAACTGTGTCTTTCATGGGCGCCAGCCTTAGGCAGGAATTGCAACGCTGGCAAAGGGTCTTACCTAGCTTCGCATGCCGGAACTTCCCGAAGTCGAAACAACCGTGCGCGGTCTGGCGCGACTTCTGGACGGCCAGCGGATCGACCGCGTCGCGGTGAACCGGCCGGACATGCGCCGTCCCTTCCCGCCGGATCTGGTCCAGATGCTGACCGGCGCGCGTGTGACCGGCCTTTCGCGGCGTGCGAAATACGGCCTCGTCCATACCGACCGGCAGCAGACCATGATCTTCCACCTCGGTATGAGCGGCAGGTGGCGGATCGACCCCGAAACCGCGGATCGGCACGACCATCTCGTTATCGAAAGCGGCGGCCATGTCTTCGCGCTCAACGATGCGCGGCGCTTCGGCTGGGTCGATCTCGTCGCCGAGAATGCGGTCCAGGATTGGCCGGGGATTTCGGCGCTGGGGCCGGAGCCGCTCGGCCACGATGCGCTCGATGCCGAACATCTCCATCGCGCGCTCAAGGACCGCAAGCAGGCGATCAAGCTGCTGCTGCTCGACCAGCGCATCGTTGCGGGGCTCGGCAACATCTATGTTTGCGAAGCCCTCCACCGGGCCGGCATTCATCCCCGCAAGGCTGGCGGCAAGGTCTCGCGCCCGGCGCTGCGCCGCCTGATCCCCGCGATCCGCTGCGTGCTGGAGCAATCCATTCGCGACGGCGGCTCCACCTTGCGCGATTACGCCCAGCCCGACGGGCAGCTCGGCTATTTCGCCACCCGCTTCGCCGTCTACGGCCGTGAGGGCGAATCCTGCCAAAGCTGCGATACGGGAACGGTGCGCCGGATCGTTCAGGGCGGGCGCAGCACGTGGTTCTGCCCCAAATGCCAAAAGTGATTGAATCGCGCGTTTGCGCACCTTATCATTGACCCGGAGAGGCGCGATGGCTAAGGCGCGCGCTTTCCGGCGAGTCACTTGCCGAACACCCTATTAGAGCAAATGAAGGATCGGCCGCACGTTTCGGCCCGATAGAAGGACGAACATGGCCAATACGCCGCAAGCAACGAAGCGCATCCGTCGGAACCAGAACCGGGAAGCGATCAACACCGCCCGCCGCAGCCGTATCCGCGGGTTCATCAAGAAGGTCGAGACGGCCATCGAAGGCGGCGACAAGAAGGAAGCCGAAGAAGCTCTTCGCAACGCGCAGCCCGAACTGGCGCGCGGTGTAGCCCGCGGCGTCTATCACAAGAATACCGCCTCGCGTAAAATGTCGCGCCTGTCGAAGCGGGTCGCCGCTCTCTAATCAGACTGGACGATTCGCGCTCCGTTCGAAACGGCGGGACGATTCGGCATCCAGCGGTTCTCTTCAGAGCCCCGAAAGTATCATAATGGGTCAGTGCGCGAGCACTGGCCCATTTTCGTTTTACGAGCGCGTTCTGCGTGCGTTCGCACAACTGCGCGGGAAACGCGTTTTATAACTTTTCTCAATCCACGTTTTATCCGCGATTCGCGTGATCCGGAACGCGAAAAACCGGTTTATACATATGGTTAAATGGCCGCCTGCGGGTCTCATGGAGTCAAGGCGATTATTTCGGATTTTTGACAATTTACACCCTTGCTCAAAGCCCGTCGGCGCTCATAGATAATGACCATCGACCGGGTGGGACCGGTTGTCTTTTAGGATCGCAAACATAGCCCGAAAACCCCGGCAATCAGCCGATTCCGGAGTATGGCGGTGCTGTGTCTGCATCTTGTGGAGGAGTGGGTCGGCAGAGCTGGGTTACCGGTTTGAAGCGGTGCCAGAGATAGCGCCGCGAGCCGGCAGATTTGGGGTGCGATATGGTCAAGAAAACAGTTGCTGAAGCACGGCGGCGGACAAGTGAGGATTTGATGGAAGATCTCGAAGCGGTGAACCTGGCGGCGGACTGGTCCGATATCAGCCAGGGACTTCGCAAGGATCTCGGCCACCAGCTTCACAGCCAGTGGATCAAGCCCATCCAGGTCGGCGGCTTCTGCGAGGAGACCGGAACGCTCGACCTCTACCTCCCCACCGAATTCAGCGCCAACTGGGTCCAGGACCGCTTCGCGGACCGCCTGTCGCTCGCGTGGAAGATCGCCCGCAGCAACGTGCGCCATGTCCGTATCAGCGTGCATCCGGGACGGCGGCAGCTGCCCGAGCTCAACCTCGCGGAAGGCGGGCTTTCGTCCGGTCGGCGCGCAGCGAACGACGGCGGACACGGCGGCGTCATCGCCATCGCCAACGATCACATGGGCAACGCAGGTTTCGTCTCGTCGGTCGGGCTCGACCCGTCGCTGACCTTCGCCGCTTTCGTGACGGGCGAGGCCAATGTCCTTGCCTGCAATGCCGCACAGCGCATGTCGGCGAGCGAACAGCCGCAGTTCTCGCCGCTCTATCTCAAGGCTGCGACGGGTCAGGGCAAGACGCACCTGCTCCACGCGATCGGCCACTCCTATCTGAACGCCCACCCCCGCGCGCGCATCTTCTACTGCAGCGCCGAGCGCTTCATGGTCGAGTTCGTCCAGGCGCTGAAGCAGAACCAGATGATCGAGTTCAAGGCGCGCCTCAGAAGTTTCGATCTGCTGCTCGTTGACGATATTCAGTTCATCATCGGCAAGGCGAGCGCGCAAGAGGAACTGCTCTACACGATCGACGCGCTGCTGGCCGAAGGCAAGCGACTGGTCTTCGCCGCCGACCGCGCACCGCAAGCGCTCGACGGGGTGGAGCCGCGGCTTCTCTCGCGCCTGTCGATGGGTCTTGTCGCCGACATTCAAGCGGCCGACATCGAACTGCGCCGCTCGATCCTCGAATCGAAGCTGACGCGCTTCGCCCCGCTCGAAGTGCCGGACGATGTAATCGACTTCCTCGCGCGCACGATCACTCGCAACATCCGCGAACTCGTCGGCGGGCTCAACAAGCTGATCGCCTACGCGCAGCTGACGGGGCAGGAAGTGTCGCTGCAGCTCGCCGAAGAGCAGCTGACCGACATCCTTTCGGCCAACCGCCGCCGGATCACCATCGACGAGATCCAGCGCACCGTCTGCCAGTTCTACCGCATCGACCGCAGCGAAATGTCCTCGAAGCGCCGCGCGCGCGCCGTGGTTCGCCCGCGGCAGGTAGCGATGTATCTCTCCAAGGTACTTACGCCGCGCAGCTACCCGGAAATCGGCCGCAAGTTCGGCGGGCGCGACCACTCGACCGTCATCCATGCGGTGCGGCTGATCGAAGATCTGCGGACCCGCGACGCCGATATGGACGGCGACGTGCGCAGCCTGCTGCGGCAGCTCGAAAGCTGAGCCAAGGCGCCCCGGCGCCACTCACATATCGACACGCTACGCACAGGCTGTAGACAGCCTTTCCATGAGCATATCCGCCGACCGCCTGGACCGCTTTGCGCGGCATATCGTGCTTCCCGAAATCGGCGGCGCGGGTCAGGCAGCGCTTGCCGAAATGAAGGTTGCCTTCGTCGGCATCGGCGGGATCGGTAATCCCGCGCTCCAGTATCTGGCGGCGGCGGGGGTCGGCCACCTGGCATTGATCGACGACGACCGCGTGGACGCGAGCAATTTGCAGCGCCAGACCATGTTCGCAGAGCGCGACATCGGCCACGGCAAGGCGGTATCCGCCCGCCGCTGGCTCGCCAATTTCGACGCCGGCCTGTCGGTTTCGATCAGCGACTGGCGCATCGACGCGGGCAATGCGGGCGAACTGCTGGGCGGCATGGACCTGGTGCTCGACGGCTGCGACAATTTCTCGACGAGGCTCGCGGTTTCGGACGCCTGCACGGCGCTCGGCATCCCGCTGCTGTCAGCCGCAGTCGGCAGGTTCCAGGGCCAGGTCGCGGCCTTCGCCGGGCATCTGCCGGACGTTCCCTGCTACCGGTGTTTCGTCGGCGATGCCTTCGATGCGGACGACTGCGATACCTGCGCAGAGGACGGCATGCTTGGCGCGATGGCGGGCTGGGTCGGTACCTTCGCTGCACTTCAAGCCATCCGGGTCCTGCTGGCCGGCAAGGCCGCCTTCGGCAATCCGCAATGGGGCCGCCTCCACGTGCTCGACGGGATGAAGCCCGGCATGCGCACCATTAGCATCGCGAAAGACCCGGCGTGCAAGGGGTGCGGCGCGCAATAGAAAACGGGGCGAGCGACCCGAGCCGCCCGCCCCGTCCTCAACTAACCAATCAGCGCGTCCTACAGTCCGTCGACGCTCTTGCTGACGAGGATGTTCACCGCCACGCGGCGGTTCTGTGCCTTGCCCGCTTCGCTCTCGTTGTCCGCCAACGGGTCGGCTTCGGCCATGCCCGTCGGCGTCAGCATCCGGTACGGCTTCCAGCCGCAAGCCTGCTGCAGGTAGTTCACCACACGGCTCGCGCGCTTTTCGCTGAGCTGCTGGTTGAAGTCGTAGTCGCCGGTCGAATCGGTGTAACCCACGACGAGCAGCAGGGCGTTGTCCATCGACTGCGCTTCGGCGGCGGCAGAGCACAGCTCGGTTTCCGCGCGGTCCGAAAGCTGGTGCTTGCCGGTGTCGAAGAACACGTTCGTCGTACCCTTCACGTTGTACTGGTCGATGTCGGCAACACGGTTGCGCAAAGCGTCGGTCGCAGCGGTCTGCTCGGCGAAGCCCTGGGCCGTACCGCTGCGGATCATCGCGGCGACTTCCTGATCCTCGTTCTTGAAGTCGACTTCGCTGGCGATGAGTTCGGTGCCGAGTTGCTTCGTCTCGACCGTTACGGGAAGGCCGTTGAGCAGCGCGTCGGCTGCGCGGTCCTTGCTGCCGAGGCCGAGGAACCCGCCCTTGCCCCGGATCTGGGTGTTGTCGTCGAGCGTGATCACAGTGCTCGTGCCGTCGGTTGCGGTCACCTGCATCTGGTTGTCGCGGCGCGCCGAAATGACGCCCTCGATCGTCGGACCGTCCTGCATCCGCTCGCCGTACACATCGATATTTTCGCCGACTGTACCTGCATCCTGAGCGGAAACCGCGCCCATCGGCAGCGCCATGGCTCCGATCAGGACAGCCAATTTGGCCTTGCTAGCAATATTCGTCATTAACTTACTCCTTCAATACTCGCATCTGGCGGGCGCATCTTACCCGCAGGCAACTGCGACCCCTCGCAATCCTTCTTCCGCCCGCAGACCGGCACAAACCGGCGCTGTGCGGACATCGAACGACTGCCTGTTCAGCGAGCCCTTGCCTGTCAATGAACGGTGCGGCGTTTGGACTACCGCAAGGGGACGATTTGAGCGCTGTTTGAGGCGAACCGAGGGTTTTGATAGTTAACGCGGATCGAAAAGCACCTCCCGCTAGGCCCTGTCGTCACTGCGCGGCGAGTACTTCGTCGACCCATTGCGGCACCAGTTCGCCTGCCTTCCCGAGCCGGCTTTCGCCGAAGTGGTGCGAGCCTTCGCTGCGATCGAGATTGAGTTCGAGCGTGCGCGCGCCTGCCGCGGCGGCTTCGCAGACGAATCCGGCGGCGGGATAGACCGCGCCACTCGTACCGATACTGACGAACAGGTCGGCTGCATGGAGCGCGCGGTAGATGCGCTCCATCTCGTAGGGCATTTCGCCGAACCAGACGATGTCGGGCCGAAGCGCGCTTTCGCCGCATTCGGGACAGCCGGGGGCATCAATGAGCGAACCCGTCCACTTCGAGCGAACGTCGCAGGCGCGGCACCACGCGTTCAGGATCTCCCCGTGCATGTGCAGCACGTTCTTCGCCCCGGCCCGCTCGTGGAGGTCGTCGATGTTCTGCGTGACGATCAGAAGGGAGCCGTCCCACTCGCGCTCCAGCCGGGCGAGCGCCTCGTGCGCGGGATTGGGATGCTTGGTCTGGACGGCCGCACGCCGCGTGTCGTAGAAACGCTGTACGAGTTCGGGATCGCGAGCGAAGGCTTCGGGCGTCGCGACGTCCTCCACCCGGTGCTCTTCCCACAGCCCGTCCTCGGCGCGAAAGGTCTGGATACCGCTTTCGGCGGATATGCCCGCCCCGGTCAGGACGACGATGTTGCGAATGTCGCTCATTGCCCTCAAGTAGCGAAGCGATAGGGCAGAGCAAAGGGGTGCGGCGATCGCCTCCGATAATAAGGAACGGCAATGGCGCGCATCGGCATCATCGGCAGCAAGGGACGCATGGGACAGGCGCTGGCGCAGGCTGTGGCGGACGCAGGACACGAAATTGCTGGCGGCGTCGACCGGGGCGAAAGCGCCGGACCGCTGGCGAGCGAGGCCGACGTCCTGGTCGACTTCTCGAGGCCTGAAGCGCTCGACGCCAATCTCGGCGCGGCGCGGGTCGCCGGCATTCCGCTCGTCATCGGCACGACCGGGCTGTCGGCCGAGCATCACGCAATGATCGACGATGCGGCGCGGGCCATTCCGGTGCTCCAGACCGGTAACACCTCGCTCGGGGTGACGCTGCTCGCTCATCTGGTGCGGGAGGCCGCCGGGCGGCTGGGCACGGACTGGGATATCGAGATCGTCGAGATGCATCACCGGATGAAGGTCGATGCGCCCTCGGGCACGGCATTGCTGCTGGGCGAAGCGGCGGCGGCAGGGCGCGGGATCGAGCTTGGGGAAAACACCGAAAGCGGACGGGACGGCCATACGGGTGCGCGGGCCGAGGGCGCGATCGGTTTCGCGGCGCTGCGCGGCGGGACGGTGGCGGGTGAACACTCGGTAATCTTTGCAGGTAACGAGGAGCGCATCACCCTCGCTCATAGCGCAGAGAATCGGATGATCTTCGCACGCGGCGCGGTGAAGGCGGCGCACTGGCTGATCGGACGCGACGCGGGCCGCTACACCATGAACGACGTCCTCGGCCTCACGTGACCAAGGACCAGATTTTCGAGTTCTTCCGGCGGCTGGCCGAGGACAACCCCGAGCCCGAGACCGAACTCGAATACGGCAATGCCTACCAGCTCGTGGTCGCGGTCGCCCTGTCGGCGCAGGCGACCGACGTCGGCGTTAACAAGGCGACGCGCAGCCTGTTCGCGAAGGTCGAGACGCCGGAGCAGATGCTGGGGTTGGGCGAAGAGGGCCTCAAGAAGCACATCAAGACCATCGGCCTGTTCAACTCGAAAGCGAAGAACGTCATTGCGCTGTCGCAGCTGCTGGTGGACGAATACGGCAGCGAGGTTCCGGACACCCGCGAGGACCTCGTGCGATTGCCCGGCGTTGGCCGCAAGACTGCGAACGTCGTGCTCAACTGCTGGTTCGGACAGGAAGCCTTCGCGGTCGATACGCACATCTTCCGTGTCGGCAACCGCACCGGCGTGGCGAAAGGCAAAACGCCGGAGCAGGTCGAGGCGAAGCTGGAAAAACGCGTGCCGCAGCCCTTCCGTCTAGGCGCACATCACTTGCTTATCCTGCACGGCCGCTATGTCTGCAAAGCGCGCACGCCCGAATGCTGGAGGTGCGCCGTGGTCGACTTGTGCAGCTTCCGCAAGAAGGTCCTGGAAAAGCCGAAAGGGCGCAAGACCGCCGCCACAAACTGAGTGTCGCTCCGTTTCGGGACGATTGGGACAGATTTCGTAGCGGAACTTTATGGTTAATAATTGTTTAACTTTGTGGGCGGGCTTTCGAAGGAGGAATGCATGACCTTAATGACGAAGGCGTTTGCGCCGCTGGCATTGGCTGCGACCGCACTCACCACCCCCGCTCACGCTGTCGAGATCGTCGGCGGCGAAACCGATGTTACACTCGATGCCGCACCGACGCTTGCCGGAGCCGGAATTGATGCGCGCGCTACGGGTACGGCGACCGTGACGGTGAATGACGGGATACCCACGTTTACCTTCCCCATCACCGGTGGCGAGGTTGACGGCGGCAATGCCCTGATCGAGCATGACGGCTCGGGCCTTGAACTCTTCAACGACAGCGCAGTTCTTTCGCTGTCCAACTTCCTCATCGATACCGAAGCGCTTCTGGTGAGCGGGAACGTCAGCGCCAACGGCATGATGCTTGGCGTAGTACCCCTGTTCAACATCGGCAGCGGCCTTTCCCTGTCGCTGACCGACGCGTCTTCGGGTGCGATCAATACCGTATTCGGCGTTCAACTCGCGCCCGGTACCGTAATCGGCTCAGCCAATCCGCAGCCCTTGACCGCAGCCGTCCCTGAACCGGGTACATGGGCTTTGCTCATGTTCGGTTTCGCGGCAGTCGGTTTCTCGATGCGGGCCGGCAAGCGGCGGCAGAATGTATCTGTATCCTACGCCTGATTGAAAAAGATCACTGTTGTAAAGCGTCGCCGGGCCACGTGCTTCGGCGGCGCTTTTTTCTGCGCGGCGTCATCACACATCGTCCGCGCTGATCATCTCCGCCTTGTCGATCTCGCCCGTCATCACGCCCACCGTTACCGCCACAGCCGCATCGCCGCTGACATTCGTCGCGGTGCGCATCATGTCCATGATCCGGTCCACGCCGGCGACGAAGGCGATCGTCTCGAGCGGCACGTCGACCGCGGTGAAGACCGCCGCCATCATGATGAGGCCCGCCCCTGGAATGCCCGCCGCGCCGACCGAGCCCAGCGTTGCCAGCACCGCAATCGTGACGTAATCGCCCGCGCTCAGATCCACGCCGAAAATCTGCGCGCCGAACAGCGTAGCGAGGCCTAGATACATCGCCGTGCCGTCCATGTTGATCGTCGCGCCGAGCGAGGTGGTAAAGCTCGTCACCGAGCGGCTGACGCCGAGGTTCCGCTCCACGCAGCGCATCGTCACCGGCAGTGTCGCGTTCGAGCTTGCGGTGGAATAGGCGACCGCGATCGCGTCCACGATCCCGCGGAAGAAATCCATGATCGGCAGCTTCGCCAATAGCTTGACGATCGCAACATACATCACACCGATGATGAGGAAGCAGCCGAGGTAGTTCATCGCCACCAGCTTGCCGAGCGCAAGCAGCGCAGGAACGCCCAGCGTGCCGGCGACCCATGCCATCAGTGCGAAGACGCCGAAGGGGGTCAGCTCCATCACGATGATCGTGACTTTCTGCATCACGATCGAGCCCGAATCGAAGATGCGCTGCGCCGGCTCGCCCTCGCCCTGCGCCATTAGGATACCGATCCCGATCAGCATCGAGAAGATGATGAGCGGCAGCACGTTGACGTCCGCCATCACCTGCACCGGGCTTTGCGGAACCATGCCGAGCAGCATCTCGCGCCAGCTTGTCGGCGCCGGCTCGGGGACCGCCCCCATCTGGATCGCGCTGGTATCGAGGCCTACGCCGGGCTCGAAGATCGTGCCGAGCGCTAGGCCGAGCCATACCGCCACCTGTCCGGTCACGACGAAAATCAGCAGCGCGCGCCAGCCGACCGCGCCGAGTTTCCGGAGATCGCCGATGGCCGCCACGCCCGCCACAAGGCTGAAGAAGATCAGCGGCACGACTAGCATCTTGATGAAGGCGATGAAGATGTCGCCGATGAACTTGATGCTTTCCGCCCCCGGTCCCCACAGGAGGCCGACGATGACGCCCAGCACCAATGCCGCGACGACCCGCTGCCATAGCGGAATGCCGAACCAGAATTTCATGTCAGCGTCCCCTTACTGCGCCAAGGCTCCCCGCGCGATCCGCGTGTAGATGCGGCTTAGCGTATCGAGGTCGGCCAGCGCTACTGCCTCGTCGGTCTTATGCATCGTCGCGTTGACGAGGCCGAACTCGATTACCGGGCAGACGCTGCGCAGGAAGCGCGCGTCGGAGGTGCCGCCGGTGGTCGAGGCTTCCGGCCTGACGCCGGTCTCGGCCTCGACCGCTTCGGCGATGAGGTCTGAAAACATACCAGGCGGGGTAAGGAACGGTTCGCCGCTGATGATGGGCAGTGCGGTGCCGCCGTGCTTTTCGGCGACCTTGCCAACCAGTTCCGACAGCGACGCGCCCGAATGTGTATCGTTGAAGCGGATCGAGATGCGCGCCTTCGCCTTTCCCGGAATGACGTTGTGCGCGCGGTTCATTGCGTCGATTTCGGTAATCTCGAGATTGCTCGGCTGGAACCAGTCGGTCCCCTCGTCAAGCACCAGTGCGTCAAGCTCCGCAAGGATCGCGATCAGCCGCGGTATCGGGTTATCGGCGAGGTGCGGATAGGCGACGTGGCCCTGCGATCCCGTGACCTCGAGCCAAATATTGAGCGATCCGCGCCGCCCGATCTTCATCATGTCGCCAAGGCGGTTTACGCTAGTCGGTTCGCCGACGAGGCAGAGGTCGGGCCGGTGCCCGGCCTCCTCCATCCAGTCGATCAAAGCGCGCGTGCCGTGCAGCGCCGGACCTTCCTCGTCGCCGGTGATGATGAAGCTGATCGTGCCGGCATCCTGCGGCACGGCAGCGACCGCATCGACCATACATGCGATCGCACCTTTCATGTCGACCGCGCCGCGCCCGTAGAGCAGGTCGCCGCGTATCTCTGGTCCGAACGCGTCGCTCGTCCAGCCGTCGCCCGGGGGCACCACGTCGAGATGGCCGGCGAAAGCGAAGTGCTTCGAGCCTGCCGGCCCCTCGCGGATTGCGAACAGGTTCTCCACCGGCTCTTCCGGTGTACCCTCTACGCCCTCGCCCCGCGTGAAGCGGCTGACGGTGAAGCCGAGAGGCTGCAGCATCGCCTCCATCGCATCGAAGACGGCACCGCGCGCAGGCGTGACGCTTTCGGCTTCGATCAGGCGCTTGGCGTATTCGAGGCTATCGCTCATACTCGCCTCGCTAGCAGGAGTAACTCGATATGCCCAAGCTCGATCTTGATGCGATCCCGCAAACCAACGCGACCGGCTATCCTGCGCCTTTCAACAAGGACGTAGAGGGACGGCATTACCGCCGCCTCGCGCCGCCCGCGGGGCTGACGAAGCTCGGCGCGAGCCACGTCGTGCTGGAACCGGGTGCCTATTCGTCGCAGCGGCACTGGCACGAAGCGCAGGACGAGATGGTGTTCATCCTCCAAGGCGAAGCGGTGCTGATCGAGGACGCGGGAGAAATTCCCGTCGGTCCGGGCGATATCCTCGCATGGCCGGCGGGCGAGCGTAACGGCCACCACCTGCACAACCGCGGCGATCTCCCCTGCGTCTACATCGCGGTCAGCGGCGGTCCGCGCGAGGAAGATCGCGGCGAATACCCCGACATCGATCTGGTCTTTACGCCGGAAGGTTACTTCAGGAAGGACGGCACGCCGTACGACATCGAGCGGCCGGCCTAGTCTCTCGCGGGCTCCGGCAGAGGGCCGGGCGCGAAGGCGCTTTCGAGCCGCTCCGCAATGCGGACGCCTGCCTGCTGCACCCGGCGCCGGGCGATGGGGATGCCGCGTGCGATATCCTCCTGCGTCAGCGCGGTGCTGTCCGGCAGCGCTTCGCCGCATACGTCTTCGGTATCGAAGGCAGTGGGATAGACGAAGCCGCGGCTTATCTGCCAGCTTTCGCGGCCCCAGTCGGCCGGATCGCCGCCGCCGAGCTCCGTCCGCTCCGCCGCGGAATATCGGCGCACGACGGGATCGTCGGTATCGGTGATCGCACGCTCAGCAAGAGGACCGTCCCAGATCCAGTGCAAGTTGAGTTTCGGCACGAAGCCGTAGTCCGCCTCCCGGTCGTTGCCGCCGCGGTCCTCGCGATCACCCGAGTGAAGCGGCATATGCACGTCGCCGGCGAAGTGTACCATGAAGGCGAGCGCTTCGAGGCGCACGGCATCGGGCAGGCTTTCGTCGGCAAGTATGCGGTGGCCCCGCTCGATCTGGGCCGTCACGCAGTTCCCGCCCTCGCAGTTCGCGCGCGGGTTGAAGGCTTCGCAAATCGGCGCGGTGCGGTAGTGCCAAGCCGCCGTATAGCCCCAGCGCCAACGTGTACGGCGGATGCAGTCGGGCCACACGCTTGCATCCTCGAGCGTCTCGAGCGCGCATTCGGGCGTGCCGAGATCGTCCGCGGATCTGAGTAGCCGGTCGATCTTTGCGCGAACCTCGGGCGAGACATTCGCTTCCGCGATCTCGGCCGTCTTGCGGTGCGCGAAGTCGCCCCATGCGCGGGCCTCGCCGGGAAGAATAAGCGCCCACAGGCAGAGCGCGGCGATAATCAGTCTCATTGTGCGGGCGCAGCCTCGTATTGCTCGATAACCCATTCCTCGTCTTCGGCAGCGGCGATCCACTGCTGCATCCAGTCGTGCTCCCACACGGCTTCCATGTAGCCGCGCGCAAAGCCCGGAACGCCGATGCCGTAGGTTAGGAAGCGGCTCACGACCGGCGCGTAGAAGATGTCAGCCGCGCCGAACGTGCCGAACAGATAGGGTCCCCCCTGACCGAAGCGCGCGCGGGCTTCCGCCCACAGCTGCAGAATGCGCACAATGTCGCTGCGCACTTCTTCGGGCACTATCACCCCTTCGAACCGCTTGCGGATGTTCATCGGGCAAACCTGCCGCAGCGCGGCATAGGAGCTGTGCATTTCGCTGACCATCGAGCGGGCCATGCCGCGCGCCGTTTCGTCCTTGGGCCAGAAACGCTCGCGTCCGATCTTGTCGCCCAAATATTCGAGGATCGCGAGGCTGTCCCACACGACCGTTTCGTCGTCCCACAGGATCGGAACCTTGCCCGACGGCATGATGTCGTCCGATTCGCGCTTCGCCGCCTGCCAGTCGTCGCCGTAGATATTGACCGTCAGTTCCTCGAACGAAAGGCCCGACTGCTTGACCGACAGCCATGCGCGCAGGGACCAGCTCGAGTAATTCTTGTTTCCGATAATCAACTTCATCGCGCGTACCTTTGTCCCACCGGTTCCGGGCAGTAAGGTTTCATCCCCACACTGTCGAGGTCGAACGGCCTGACCCTGCGATTGCCCCGCTCGGACCGCTACCGCGTTTCGGCAACGCCCGCGTCCAGCAGGATCGCCGAGCGCAGTTCGGGAAGGCCCAGCCCCTTTTCCGCACTGGTTACGTGAAGTTCGGGATAGGCGGCGACGTGCTTGCGCGATTCCTCGGCGACCTTCGCCGCAACTTCGTCGAGCACGCTCGCCTTGAGCTTGTCCGCCTTCGTTAATACGAGGCGGTATCCGACCGCAGCTTCGTCGAGCATGGTCATCATCTCGCGGTCTACGTCCTTGAGGCCGTGGCGGCTGTCGATCAACACCAGCGTGCGGTGCAGCACCGCCCGCCCGCGCAGATAGGTGCGCACGAGCTTCTTCCAGTTCTCGACCACCTTCGGCGGAGCCTTGGCGAAACCGTAGCCGGGCATGTCGACCAGCCGGAACAGCGTCGGGTCGCCCACTTCGAAGATGTTGAGTTCCTGCGTGCGGCCCGGCGTGACCGAGGCGCGGGCGATGGACTTGCGTCCGGTGATGGCGTTCAGCAGCGACGACTTGCCGACGTTAGAGCGGCCGGCGAAGGCTATTTCCGGCACGCTCGGGTCGGGCAGGAACTTGAGCTGCGGAGCGGAAAGGAGGAAGTCAACGCGCCCCGAAAACAGCTTCGCCGCCTGCCTGGCCAGTGCGGCGCGCTCGCGCTCCCGCTCCGCCTCGCTGGCAGTGTTGGCCTCTGGCTCATCCATCATTAGCTGCAGCGGCGGCCTTCGCCTTTTCCGCCCTCTCCTTTTCGGCCGCGGCGCGAAGCTGCGGGTTCTTGGAATAGAGGTAGCTTTGCTGCGCCAGCGTCAGCAGGTTGTTGGTTACCCAGTAGAGCAGCAGGCCGGCCGCGAACGGCGCCATCACGAACATCAGCACCCACGGCATGATGTTGAAGATCTGCTGCTGCACGGGGTCCATCGCAGCAGGATTGAGCTTGAAGGTTAGCCACATCGTGATGCCGAGCAGCACTGCCAGCACGCCAATGCCGAGGAAACTCGGCGGCGTGAACGGCAGGAGGCCGAACAGGTTCAGGATATACGCCGGATCGGGCGCGCTCAAATCCCTGATCCACAATATGAAGGGCTCGTGCCGCATCTCGATGGCGAGGATCAGCACCTTGTAGAGCGCGAAGAAGATCGGGATCTGTATGAGGATCGGAAGGCAGCCGGCGAGCGGATTGACCTTCTCCTCCTTGTACAGCTTCATGATTTCCTGCTGCTGCTTCTGCTTGTCGTCCTTGTGCCGTTCCTGCACCGCCTTCATCTTCGGCTGGATCGCCTTCATCGCGGCCATGCTGGCGAACTGCTTCTGTGCGATGGGGAACAGAATGAGGCGGATCATCACGGTGAGGAGGATGATCGCCACTCCGAAATTGCCCGTTAGCGCATTGAACTGCAGCAGCAGCCACAGGATCGGCTTCTCGAACCAGCGGAACCAGCCCCAGTCGATCGCGAGGCCGAAGTTGGTGACCCCTGCATCCTGATAGGCATCGAGGATCGAGCTGTCCTTGGCGCCTGCGAACAGGCGGGTCGTGCGCGTGATCTCCTGCCCCGGCGCGACGGTCAGCGGCGCGTAGATGAGGTCCGCGCGGTACGTATCGCCGCCCAGCGAACGGAAGGTCGCTTCGGGCGCGGCATCCGGGTCCGGAATGAGGGCGGAGAGCCAGTAGATGTCGGTAAAGCCGATCCAGTCCGGCGCGCCGGCGGGCGAGATCGTGCCCGCCTCGTCCAGTTCGTCGTAGTCGGGCTCGTAATTCACCGTTCCCGCGAAGCCGCCGATGGGGCCGGAATGCGCGTTCCAGATGTCGGCGCTCGCAGTCTCGCTGGTCCGTGCGACCAGGGCGAACGGCTGAACGACCGCAGCGCTGCCGCCGCGGTTGGCGACGCTCTGTTCGGCGGTAATCATGTAGCGCTCGTCGATCGACAGGCGCACCGTGTAGGTCAGCCCGCCCGATCCCTGCCGGGTCAGCGTAATCGGATTGCCCGGCGCCAGCGTGCCGCCGCTCGTCTGCCATACGGCATCCTCCGGAGTTGCGACCTGGCCGTTCTCGAGGAAGCCGAAGCGCGCATATTGCTGCGCGTCCGTGCCTTCGGGCGCGAAGATGCGGATCGGTCCGCTGTCCCGGTCTACCGACTGCCGGTAATCGTTGAGGGTAATGTCGTCGATCTGCGCCCCGATCGGATTGACGGAGCCGCTGACGAGCGGTGAAGCGATGTCGATCCGGCCGCCTGCGCCTAGCGCGCTGTCGAGCGACACCGGGCCGCGCGCACCGGTGCTTTGCGTGCCGATCTCGCCGCGGGGGACGTCGATCGCTGCGCCCTCGCCTTCGCGGATGGAGCCGGACGCACGCTGGGTGGGCGCATCCTCGCGCTCGGACGCAGTGACGCCCTCGGTATCGGGATAGAGGAAGCGCATCCCCGCGTCCCATCCGAACAGCAGGACCGCGGACAAGAGGACCGCGAGAAGGAGATTGCGCTGATTGTCCAAACCGAAATACTTTCCGTCAGTCGTGATTGGCGGGCCTAAACATACCGCCCGCCGTCAGCCCATCCGGCCAATCCACCGGATGTAGGCCGAGCAGCTGTATTATCAACCTAAAACACTTTGGCCCGTCACGGCACCGGATCATGCCCGTGGCCGCCCCAAGGGTGGCAGCGCATTATACGCTTAAGCGCCAGCCATCCACCCTTGATCGCCCCAAATTTTTGCACCGCTTCGATCGCGTAGGCGGAGCAGGTAGGCTGGAACCGGCAGGTCGGGGGCAGCAGGCGGCTCGGCCCCCATTGCCACGCCCGAGCAACCGCGATGAGCACATGTTTCATTTGCGCTGGAATTCCCGCGGTTTGCGCCCGCGATTGCCGTGGCGCCGCGGCGGATCCGCTTCGCCTTTCGCCAGCTTTTCGAGCGCGCGGGCAAGTTCCGCGCGCATCGCTGCGAAGTCCCGCTCGACCCCGCCATCGCGCCCTATCAACACGTAATCGTGGTCCGGTAGGCCGCCCAGTGGCAGTTCGGCGCGCAGCAGTTCGCGAAAACGGCGCTTCATCCGGTTGCGGACGACGGCATTGCCGATCTTCTTCGTCACCGTGATGCCGTAGCGCTTACCCTTCCCGTCGTTCGGATGGGCGAGCACGATGAAGCCGGGCCGCGCAACCCGCTTACCGCGATTGGCGCGCAGGAAATCGGCACGCTTGCGGATGACGGAAGGAGTAGGTTCGCTTGGCATAATGCGCGGGCAACCTAGCGGCGGAGCGTGGTCATGAAAACGCAAACGGGCCCCGAACGGGACCCGCCTGAATGCACGATTGAACGCGGCCGCACGGCCGTCAGACCGCGCGCGTTGCGCAAATGGATGTTACGCGCAGAGCTTCTTGCGGCCACGCTTGCGGCGTGCGCGCAGAACCTTGCGGCCACCCGGCGTCGCCTTGCGGGCGAAGAAACCGTGACGGCGGGCGCGAACCAGATTGCTCGGCTGAAAAGTCCGCTTCATGAGAAGTATCCTTACCTAAACTGCTTGACCGATGCCGCATCGAACGCGGACGAGCCAAATAAAAAGGGCCGCGCTCGCGAAAGGCGGCCACCCGATTTCTGCCGCGCGCTTACCCACCGGGCCTCACCAAGTCAAGCGATTCGCGAATTTCCGCGGCCGACTGTGTTCGATCCGTTTACCACACAGTATCACTTTGTTTCTATGGCTTTGCGCCTGTCATGGGAGCCGGCCCGCCCGGCGGGGGAAACATTGGTCGCAACTGTCAAAACCGCCGCTTACCTGGGCCTAGAAGCGCGCACCGTCGAGGTGCAGTGCCAAGTCGCGCCCGGCCTGCCGAAATTCAGCGTCGTCGGTTTGCCCGACAAGGCGGTGGGCGAAAGCCGCGAGCGCGTGCAGGCGGCGCTATCCGCCATGGGCCTCGCCCTTCCGCCCAAGCGCATCACCATCAACCTCTCACCGGCGGACCTGCCCAAGGAAGGTTCGCACTACGACCTTCCAATCGCGCTCGCGCTGCTGGCGGCAATGGGCGTGGTCGATGCCGAGCAGATGAACGACTGGCTGGTCGTCGGCGAACTCTCGCTCGACGCACGGATTGCCGCCTCGCCCGGCGTGCTCCTCGCCGGAATGCACGCCGCCGGGCTCGAAGTCGGGCTGATCTGTCCCGCGGCGCAAGGCTCCGAAGCGAAGTGGGCGCAGGGCGTGCCGGTCATCGCTGCACCCGACTTGCCCGCGCTGCTATCGCATCTGAAGGGCGCGAACCGGCTTCCCGAACCGCAGGTCGGCGCGGTCGAGGAACCTTCGCACGGTCCCGATCTCAAGCAAGTGAAGGGACAGGAAAGCGCCAAGCGCGCGCTCGAAATCGCCGCTGCTGGAAACCACAATTTGCTGATGATCGGTCCGCCCGGAGCGGGCAAGAGCCTCCTCGCCTCGTGCCTGCCCGGCATCCTGCCGCCGCTATCCAGCGCCGAAGCGCTCGAGATTTCGATGGTCCATTCGGTCAGCGGCCTGCTCGAAGAAGGCCGCATCAGCCGTGCCCGCCCCTTTCGCGCGCCGCACCACAGCGCCAGCATGGCGGCCCTGACCGGCGGCGGGCTGAAGGTGAAACCGGGCGAAGTCAGCCTCGCGCACCTGGGAGTCTTGTTTCTCGACGAATTGCCCGAGTTCCAGCGCCCGGCGCTCGACAGCCTGCGCCAGCCGCTCGAAGCCGGAAAAGTCGATGTCGCCCGCGCCAACGCCCACGTCAGCTATCCGGCGCGTGTCCAATATGCTATGCACGTAGGATAAAACTGGAGCGCACCCCGCGCCCGGAGAACTGCCCGTGCAAACCAGTGTAATTTATGCCCGCTTCTCCACCTCGGAGCAAAGCAAAGGCTACAGCCTAGAACGTCAGAAAACCCTCGGAACCAGCTTTGCGGAAGAACAAGGCTGGCAGGTCGAAAACGTCATCACAGATGAAGGTCGTTCAGCCTTTCATGGCGCGAACAGGCTTGAAGGATCGGCGCTCCACACTTTTGAGATTGAAGCGAGAAATGGCCTCCACGATGGCAAAGTCCTGGTGGTCGAGAATATCGACCGATTGAGCCGCCAGGGCGCGAAGGCCGCGGCTCAGCTGATCTGGGCCTTGAATGAAAACGGCGTCAGCGTTGCAACCTACCACGACCAGCATATCTACTCTGCTGATCGCGATGGCGACATGATGGACCTCTTCAAGCTGATCCTGCTGGCGCAGCAGAGCCACGAGGAAAGCGCGAAGAAGAGCCGACGCACCGCCGACAGCTGGGCTGCGAGGTTCGCCGCTATCAGCGATGGGAAGAAGGTCGCCGTTCCTCACCTTCCTCATTGGATTGATCGAGAAGGCGACGAGCTGGTCCTGAACCCGCATCGCACGGCAGTCCTGAACGAGATTTTCGACCTCTATATTGATGGCTGCGGCATCCACCTCATTACAACGAAGTTGAACGATCGCGCAGAGCCGACCTGGATGCCAGCCTCACATAAGCGGCAAAACAATGGGTGGTTCTACAGCTACGTCTATCGGCTGCTCACCAAGCGGGCCGTGCTAGGTGAATACGTCACGCGGGAAGGTGTAACCCTAGCCTCGGACTTCTTCCCTCAGGCAATCAGCGCGGAAAAGTGGAACCGGGTTCAGGCAACGCTGGCCATGCGGAAAGGCAATCAAAGGCGGTCGCGCAATCAGAACCGCAATCTCTTGGCACAGATGGTCGTTTGTTCGCAGTGTGGCGGAGGCGCTCACTTTGAACACACCACGGACAGCGTCCAGCGATACACCAAGACCAACGGCGAGGTCGTCAATTACAAGCGCAAGACCTATCGGCGGCTTCGTTGTGATCGAGCGCGCCGCCGCTTTGAATGCGACAACAATGAAGTCCTAAATTACGATTTCGTGGAGGACACGATCCTTCAAGAAATGCTGCCTCGTCTCGCAGGTGATAAAAGCCGCTCTGATCCCCTAGCCCCGTTGAAGCGCGAAGCGGCCGAGTTGCAGCGGCTCCAGCTAGTCGATGAACAAACCACGGCCAATCTGGTCGATGCCCTTGCTGCCGGTCCCAGCAATGCAATCAACGCTCGCCTTCGCGCGATCGAGAAACAGATGGAGCAGCGCAGCGGTCAGATCGAACAGCTGGAGCGCGAGATAGCGCAACAGGACGCTCAGCCTTCCAAAAGCGTGGACGCTGACGAGGTTCGGGCTTTGGAAGATGAACTGACCAGCGAGGATGACGCTACCAGGATCGCAGCGCGTGGTCGGGTGAACATGGCGTTGCGGCGCTTGATCGACCGCATCCTTATTCACCCAAACGGGACCTTCGAGGTTCAGCCCGACGAGTATGGCAGCTGGACCTTCGACAAAGATGGCACGCTCTTAGAAGGAGCCTATATGCCCTGATGCGTATGTTTCGGCATGGTCGGTATTGTGGCGGTGCTTGCCGTAGTTTACAATTTCACCAGCGCCGCAAAAAAGAAACCAGAAATAAATCCGGGCGGTCAGGAGAAATGAGATGATTGCTTGGATTAAAAGCTGGTTCAAATCGGACGATCGTGAGGTTCAAACCTGCATTCATTGTGGCGAGCCGCAGATAAAATGGGCTTACACCGACAATGCTGGTTTCCAGTCCTACTGCCGCAACGGACATAGCTGGTAGGCCTCTCAGCGGGGCAGTTCCAGAACTTCCTGATTAGCTTCGATGCGGAAGCAATCCTGTGTCCTCGTCACGAACAGTGCCATGCCATCAAACTGGCAACCAAACTCGTCGTCCTCGAACCGCTCATCAAAGTCGAAAGTGGTTTCGGCGAATTCTGCGAGTGCTTCAAAGTCGATCTGCATGGCCTATTCCTTGTTGTCCATGCCAGAACATCAAGACATCACCTGAACCAGTTTCCTACTCCTGATTTGGCAACTCGTCGCATTCTAGGCGACCAGAATAATCACCAGAAATCAGGTGACTTCTTGGGCTGGCGATGTCGTGGCTGACCTGTGGCAAAAACAGGAGATGCCACATGCAAAATGATACCTACCAACCCGCCAGTCTGGAGACAGCAGCCTGTCTATGGGAGGCGGTGCTAGAATTGATGCGCGGGAATACCGGGCAAAAGGGCTTGAGAGCCCAAGTAGATCGATGCCGCGAGAACCTAGGCACCAGTCACCTGCGCTTGACCGTTCTCGGCTGGGTAGACGCAGCCGATGCCGATTGGGTGACTGTCAAAGAGGAGTGTTGGGATCGCCCCTACGATTGGGAATGGATCCCCGAATGGATTGCCAACAATGTGGATTGGTCAGGTGCCAGTCCTGAGCTTCGTTCGCCCCGCGTCGTGCCTGGAGAGAACGGATAATGGACCTTGTAGCACTACTAGGGGTGGAAGCCCTCCAGCAGCTTCACGCGAACGGCAAGGAGCAGGATAAGGTCAAAGGGACCGAGGAGGAACAGGACTTTGTGCCGGTCGCCAAACTCTTCCTTCCATGGACGAGCGGCACTTGGCTGCTAACCGAGATTGACGATGATGGTCTAGCGTTTGGCCTTGCCGATCTTGGCTTTGGAACGCCTGAAATGGGCTACATCAGCCTGGACGAGATATGGGAAGTCCGAGGCCCGGGAGGCCTTAGAGTTGAGCGTGACATACATTGGAAGGGGAGCAAGACGCTTTCCGAGTATGCCACGGAGAGCCGACAACTGGGCTTTATCAAAGCATAAATAGGACGTTCCGGGGAATTCAGTCTTCGCCCCCGAACGCTTCAGAGAGGGAAAGCCCTGGGTATCATAGTGGCCCAGGGCTTTCTTAGTCTTAGGCCCCCGCTGCCCCTACTTTCCTCCGAACGCGAGTTTGAAAAGCGTCATCGTTGCATCGTCGAAGATGGACAACTCTACAAACGCGCGAGATTGAGGCCCTAGATAGCTGTTGTAGAAAAACGGTCTGCGACCCCAATACCGCTTATCGCCAGTGGCATAAAGATCCCACGTTCTTGCTCCTATGCGGGCATCATGATTGGCAAGCCATTGACCCCAATCCTCGCGGACAACCCCATCCATGAGTATGCGATATATCTCGTCTGTATATGATGGATCGAGAGTGTGGAACGCACCATTGCTCTGTGCAGGCAGATCGTGGTCTGCCATCTCAGCCATTCGCGCTTTGATTTTCTCAATCCACCCAGAGCTGCCGGGATAGAACTGCGGCGTTATAGCCATCTGAACGTGATGGTGCGCTTCCATGTGAACCGTTACTGGCCAGTCGTCAGGCTCGACTTCCCCCTCCTCGAACTTGCCGAGATACCGGAACAAGGGCTTTCGCACGAGAGACCTATCAAAGGTCGGCGTGCTCTCGCCTGGGTCATAGTCAAACGGTTCGTTCTTGAACGCAGGTCGTTTTGGTTTTGATGCCGCTGCGCCAGCCGAAGCCGACTTTGCTTTTGCGACCATAGAAGCTGTTTCCTTGGACTAAGCCTGGGAGATGAAAAGCTGATTGCCAGGGCTTTCTTGTGTCAGCCTTCCTGCTCAGCCTTGTAAGCCAGACCGCGCTTGATCCGCTCGCCACTGCTATAGGTGGACCAGTTGGGATCGGTGAACTTGGGATGGTTGGGGTCTTTGCTCGCCCCGGTCGTGCCGCGAGCGCGCTTTGCGTTGCTTTGCGGAGTGGCATCGCCTTCGACCGCATCCTGGATTTCATCGTCTAGCTTGCCCTCCGTGACAGCCTTTTCCAGCTTGTCGAGGAAGTCACCAAACCGCTCTGCGGGGACATAGTTGGTTGTCTTGCCTGCGATCATCACAGGGCTACCAGATAGAACGGGCGAGAAGCTAATGGCGTCATTATTGCCCACGCGCCACATCAGCTTACCACGAGTTTGGCCTTTGCCATGCTGCTCGCGCACCTTCTTAATCAGGCTCACCATGCGCTTGCGATGCTTCTCAGGCTTATAGACCGGAGCGTCGAAGCCATCTTCAAGATCGTCATCAATGAGATCGGTAAAGTCTGCCATAGTGTCCTCCATCAAACTGGAAGCCCGTTAGGCGCAGCTAGTTACCAGGAAGTCAACAGCAGATAGAAAAGGGGGCCGCACAGTGGCGGCCCCGGTGGGGTGGAGTAAGGGAAGCGGACTAGGCTTTTGCCTTGTCCTTTCCAGCTGCCCTGGTCGCCCGCAGCTTGGCCACGCGAGCCTGCTTCTTCTCGTCCAGTGCGGCCAGCTGGGAATCCATCTCCCCGGCGACCACCTTGTCCTTGAGAAAGTCCAGTGCCTCGACAAAGTGGGCCTTGGGCACCTGCATTTCGCGAACATCGGCCTTCACGCCATCCTGCTCATACTGCCCAAGAACCAGTGCAGTGTTGGACACGCGGAGCGTGAACAGCACGTTGTCGCCATCGACCTTGAAGGTGGGCTTTCCATCGTCTTCAGGGTTGTTGAAGAGGTGCTTTTGCTTGTCGATGTTCGCGACCAGCACCTCCTTGGCCGACCGTGCATTGCTGGTGTTGCCCTGTTTTTCGGCGGGGACGAGCATGTTGGGGTTGAACTTAGCCATCTTGTATTTCCTTCGATCTAAATCGTTGCGCTATTGCTCCGACTCCCATGTTCAAGCGTCGCCTGAAGGACAGGACAACGCCTAAGGAGAACACTGGTGAGATTTCTGGAAACGAGCAGTTTGCTATCGCAGATGAGCAACGGTTCGGACTCCTAAAGAGACCAGCGCAATCTCCACTAGTAAGGACCACTCAACGGCTACACGAGAGGACCAGCGCAGTTAGCGATGCGCGGCCTACAAAGAGGACCAAGATGTCAGGAAACGTCATTCCCTTCCCCAAGCGCCCAGCCGATCAAGCAAGCCTGCGAGGTATCGGCAAAGCAATCGAGCAAGCTATCCCTCTGCCACCCCGCGATCCTGAGTTGGCCCTACTTGCTGAAATGTGCGCCCAGCTGCTCGACACTTACAGCGATGGGCTTTGCGGCAGCTTCCTCGACCGCTTGGACGCATGGGAGCGCGCCAACGCCACGGGATAACTAGACGGGTCAGCCTACGAGGAGGCCCGTATCATGCAACCTACGACCGCGACGGATCGCCCGTTGCTCTACAAGGCACGTTTCGCCGCGCCGAACATGTCAGAAAAGCGGGCGACCGAATTCCTGATGCTACCTGACCGGATCGCGCAATGGCTGGCAGCGAATGGTCGAGCGAACCATTACGTCGCCACCTACGCCAATGCCGATCATCTCGTTGTCGTCCTGTCAAACCGTACGACAGCCGTTCTATTGAAGCTGGCCTTGATCTAATCACCGCGCTTTCCACAAGGCTATCCACTGCAACACCCTTGCCATCTGTTCTCTTCCTGTTCCACATACGCGGGATGGGAAGCAAACGCCTCGATAGCCTCAGCGACTACGTAGGTCAGGGCCTCAATATACGGGTGGAATGTGCCTGCGGGAGAGTGGCCATCCTACCGGCGCGGCAGACATGGGATGCCTTAGCCCAGCGCGGGATCGGACATCAGATCGAAAAGCTGGAAACCCGACTGCGCTGCCTGAAATGCCGGAGGCGAGGACATTGCCGGGTTGGGCCTACAGGAACGCAGGTTTAGACAGGCCAGCCATTAACGGGAATGCCTGCCTTCAAGTCGGCCTTCATAGCCTTCTGGGCCTGCTCAATGGTCAAGGTCAGAATATACTTGCCCCGCTTCTTCTTGGGTTGCCTAGCCGCAACGCTGCGATCCAGCTGACAGACCTCCTTGAGCTGCGCCAAACTGGCTCCTTGGGCCTTCAATTCCTCATAGCGGGCAATGCGTTCTTCGTTGGTCACGAGATAGTTATCCCCCGCGCTATGCAGGAAATTGGCCCTCCGCTATTCTAAAGCCATGAAACAGCAAGGCGCGCAGAACCAACACTACGTAAGCAAATTCATGCTCCGCAATTTCTTGACCGACACGGACAAGGAACAAGTCAGCGTTATCGACAAGCTATCTGGCAAGACCTTCTCGCCAAACATACACGGCGTAATGAGTGAGCGCCGGTTCAACGAGTTTGTGATTGATGACGATCACGTAGCCAGCTTTGAACCAGCCGTTTGCCGGATCGAGGAGCAAGTCCTCCCAACCTATAGAGATGTTGTCGAGAACCGCAGGCTTCGAGGAACAATGGAAGAGCGGATCAACCTCGCATTCTTTATGGCGTTTCAACTCACGCGTACAAAGGGGCAACGGGAGACGTTCAAGCAATTGGATGCCATGGTCCGAACCAAGTTCGAGAAGATGGGTCACGATGTAACAGATGAACTACCGGAGAACACCGACGAGGAATTGAAGGTGCGACACGCTGATTTCATGCGAAGGAGCCTTAAGGATTTCACCGCAATACTAAGTCAGAAGACCTTTCTTCTCGCAGCAGCCGCGCCCAACAGGTCTTTCTATCTCGGTGATAACCCCATCGTTCTAAACAAGACGAAGGCTAAAAGCGACGAAAATGATCTCTTCTGGGGGCTTGGTCTCGGTGTTCTCGGAGTTGAGGTTTATCTTCCACTGTCCAAGGACCTCCTCCTTTGCGCCTGGTGCCCATCAATCCGAGCCGACTTGGAGGCTCACTATCAAAAACTCCGAAACGAGTTCGATCAGATGGTCGTCGCAGAGATGCTGAAGGGCGGGATCGATATTGGTGGGGTGGCGGCTCTCAGGCAGAAGTGGGAAGCACAGGAAAATCACCCTAAACGCATTCTTGACGCGATGGATCAGGGTATCCCAATCCATAGCGAACCTACTAACATGGACCTTTACAACAGCCTCCAGATGTTCTCCGCCACTCGGTTCGTGATATGCCCTGATGGCGACTATCAACTAGCCCGGCAGTTCATAGACGAGAACCCCCATCATCAAGGGAGGCAGCTCCAATCCAACTGATATTCTGTTCCTCTAAATACCTGCATGAACACTACAGCAGGTATCACAATCGAGAACGTCCGCACTGTCCTCAACGAGGAACTAGTCCGCATTGAAGCTCTGGGCAATACCAAACGCCGTAAGAGCCGCAATGCCTTCAAGCAATCAGCTGATCGTTTCCGCAGGTTGTTCGCGATGCAGAACGGGGAAGCAAACATCCCCACGAGCAACCAGGCGCAAGAGTTTCTGATCTATAGCCTCGTGAACCTCCACGGTATCACTGACGCAGAACAAATGGACCGAGGACTGCAAGGGATCAGCCAGTCCCTTCTCGACTACTTCAATGGCTACAAGCAGGAGATAACTCGCCCCCTCCCTGGTCTACCAGGTGGCGATGCTATCAACGGCACAGCATCCCCATGCCTATAAGCAAAAGCAGACTGGCCCAGCTAAGAAGCGATGAGGCCAAATCCTACCACCACCTCTACAACAACCGACGCTGGCGCAAAGCACGACTGGAGCACCTGACCGCCCATCCCCTCTGCGTCATGTGCCAAGCACTCGACCGCATCAAGCCAGCCACAGTCGTGGATCACATCACTCCGCATCGAGGCAATACGGACCTATTCTGGGATTTCGAGAACTGGCAAAGCCTATGCGACAATTGCCACAGCGGGCACAAGCAACGTGACGAAGTACAGGGCTTCAGCAGCGCCTTCGACGCCCAAGGCTATCCCATAGACCCCAAGCATCCGGCGAACGCCTCTGGCCCCTCACAGAACATCTGAGGACTAAATAGAATGTGGGTTGGTCCTAACTATCAGGCTCCTTCACAGCCAACCCACACCCCAAGGGGAGGGGTAGTCCGATCGCTAGGTGGAGACACCTGTATAGCAGCGCCCCTAGCACTTTAGACAATCCTGCGAAATCCTCGCCTTTTTTCGAGAAACATGGGACGACAAGCCAAACCCTCCGCAATCAAGAAACTGGCCGGTAATCCTGGCAACAGACCGATCGTGAGCGAGCCGGAAGTGGCCGACCTCTATCTTGTCCTATCCGCGAACATCAGCGCAGCGGCGAAACCCATCTTCGTCCAGCTGTCGGGGGCAATGCCCACTGGCGTATTCAAGACCACTGACCAATATCTGCTTGCAGCATACGCGGAGCAAGTTGCTGCCCACGAGGAAGCTGTCAGGGAAATCACGAAAGGCGGCGCTGTCGTCATGGGATCCCAGGGCCAGCCGGTCGTCAGTCCTTGGGTAAAGATCAGGAATGAAGCTGCTGGCAAACTCGTGACCCTTGGTGCGCGACTAGGCCTTAGCCCTGTTGATCGCTCCAACCTAAAGAGCGACGATGCTGGTCAATCAAGCAATCCATTCCTTACTCGCTAGGTCGTGACCCGCCATTGACAAAACGCTCAATGCGGCCATGTTATGCTAACGACCGGCAGCGCAGCGGCGTAGCCCGTGCCAGCCCCCAGGGCGCCGGTCGTGTCTATCTGTACCAGCGCGCTTCCTGTGGCCAATCCTTGTACTTCGTTGGACCAAGCGATCGGCTATCACTTATTATCTCGGCTATCGCTTTCCGCCATCCACTGCTGTTATCGCCCCACATAAACTGGCTCGCGTAAAGATGAACATCCGCTAGCTGGATCATTCTGCTATGATGGGATTTGGCGAAGTGAACGGTATCGATCAAATTCCCAATACCTTTTCCCCGTGCCCAACGAGTACTTCCTTGTCGGAACTCCGAGAGGTTCGCGACCGATGTACCAATTGCAGGCTCGTCGTAATCTCCGAACAGCATACCGAGAGATGATTTGGCGCGGAGCAGCTCATCTGCCTTTTCGACAAAAAACATGAACGCAATATCCGCAGGTGAATCATTCGCGTGAGTGATGTTCTCCGGATTTACCTTGACACGGATCAGCATAACCTCCTCGCGAGCGACGATTGCAAGCAGGTCCTTTAATAATTCCAGTCGTTCACCAAAGTCTCGGCCTTTGAAGTTACCGTTTCCCCGGCAAAGCTCAATTCCGTGTATCTCGGTTTCCTTACTCAGCACCGCAGAACCAAACGCTCGCTCCGCGATTGCACTGATCTGAGCTTCGATCTCCGGCACCAGCTCATGCGGCACACATATGCCGCCCAGCCAATACGAAGTCTGTTTCGGCGGATCGAACTTCACTTCATCGTAGTAAATGAGATGCACGATAATACTCCGAGAGATTGAGCGGCTTCTCGACCTTCCGGTCACATACGTAGCGTGGACCGACAGGAAATTCCTCGGCCTACTACGTTTCTTTAGCCTCTAAAGAAATTCAGCTTTTTGTGCGAAGATGATCTAAGCGCTAGCCTTGTTAGTCGCAGAACGCTTGCTAGGACGCTTTATTTTTCGCCTCGCGGGCTTCTTTTCTTCCTCATCTTCCTGGTCGTCATCATCCGGGTCAACAAGGTCACCGGCGTCGTCAATATCGTCGAGATCAAAGGCTCCAATCTCGTTAGATCGGATAACCAACGCTCGATATTTGTCCTCTTGGACCAATCCCTTTAGATAGGCGCGCTTGATCACGTGATATGGATTGAAAAAGATAGCATAGGACATCTCGCCCAATGGCCCTGACTTCAAATCTATGAAGCCCAAATCAGCTAGGCGCTTTACCCGGTCCTTCCATGTGCGAACTGCCCGCTGGCCTGTGAAACCAGCATAGAAGGCCATCTCCTCCGGTCGGTTCAAGGTCAGGAATAACTCGTCGTAAAGGCGGCACCAAAGCTCGAGGTAGGTCTGGCCTACGGGGAATCCCTTGTTGGACAAGCCGTCCATGATATTCATGATGAGCGGCATTGTGCGCGGCAGGGTAGAAAACCCATCACGCTCGTTGCGATCCCAAAGCATTCTGTTTGTGACATCGGGCCATATCTTAGCCCTCGCGTCCAACTGCCGCTTTAGAATGCTTCGTGTTTTTGCCATCGTTGTAATCCTTAAGGGTGGGCCGGTTTTGGACGCCGGCCCGAAAGAGATCGAACCTGGCTTTGGACACCAGGAACGTGTATGTATTTCGGGGACGAGATTGGACCTCGCCCCCTTCGCTTCGCCGCCACGCCCGCCACCGCTGATCGGGTCGCTTTCGTGATCCACCTGGGTTTGGAAGCCAGGACACACGGGGACTAACGATGGAGCCTTATCTCACCTCACGCAAAAAAACTCAAGTGCATACGGCAGGCAATTTCAATCCAAGCAGCCTCCAAAATAGCGTATTCGGTCGCGGGAGTTACCTTTGATATGCGAACTCAGATACTGAGTTCGCATATTTCAAACTCCCACGGCTTCTAACATCCTATAGATATTGGTTTATTTCTCAATCCTTCGGTGATGCGGTGGAGTGGTGATGATGTGAAGAGGGTGATGCGGTGGAGCGGTGGGAGGGTATTGGGAAAGGGGGCACCCCCCATTCCCCTACCGCTAACCGACAGCCTTTCTCGCTACCCTACCTTTAAGCATCAGGCTCTTTAGTCCCTAAAGAAGGCGCCACAGGGCACGCGGTAAATACCGGGTGTCCACTGCCCAATCAGTAATTGAGTTCATTGCCAAGCTGCCGATCACAATCGGCGCCGACGCTGGCAAGCCATTCGTCGTTCGCGACTTCCAACAAGCCTTCATCCGCGACATCTATCGCGAGAACGAGGACGGAAGCCGACCCGTCCGAACGGGCATTCTCAGCGGTGCCAGGAAGATCGGCAAGTCCACGCTCGCCAGTGTTATCGCGCTCGCCCACACGATTGGACCTGTCGCTGAACTCAATGGCGAGGTCATCCTAGCGGCCAACACTCGCGAACAGGCGTCCATCGTCTTTAACGAGATTGCGCGCATGGTGCGAATGAACCCGTACCTGGCGCAGCTGATCGAAGTCGTACCCAGCACCAAGCGCGCATACGTCAAACGCTCAGACATTCCCGGCGCAGGCAGCGTCATCAAGGTAATTTCTGCCGACGCCCAGTCCCAGCCGAACCAGAACCCGAGGAGCCTATCGAAACCCAGCAAAACGAAGAGGGGCAATAAATATGAGCATGAACGAGACACGCTATTTTTCCGCCCCTGACCTGCAACTCCGTAACAAGGCTGGCGTCGGCAAGCAGGCATCCGGCTACCCCATTAGGAGACTGCAACATGACAACGACACTGACCCGCTTCAATCAACACCGGGACGGATATACTAAGCGAGACGAACACCAGATCGGACAAGGCCATAGTGGGGCTGACGACATCAACCTCCTCGTTCAGGACTTCAACGCCAGTAAGCGACCTGCAAAGGCTCTCAGCTTTGGCATCTATGAAGATGGGGAAATGAATGGAGCAACTTGGCGCAAGAGCAGCGCGATCATCTTGGATTATAGGATCGACGCTCGGCACCTAGTTGAAGAGGTGGCCCACATCTCGGCAGCGGCAGACAGGCTACAGGTTGGTTACTGGCTACTGGATTGCCAGGAACGATATGGACAACGAACCCTAGCGGTAATCATTCCACTCCACGAAACGGTGAGCAAGGATCGCTATGCGCGTCTTGTCTATGTCCTCCTGGAGGAAATGAAGGCTCACGGATGCCGCCGCTTCACCGCCAAGGGCACCAGCGCAATGACCCATCAGGTTCACCTCCATGCTGCCAGCGACTGCGCTTGGGTCGATGGTCCGGCGCTCAACGCTACCCAGAAGATCAAGGCGACCAAACACGCCGCTCAGAACTTCGAGCGCGACCGTTTCACGATTGGCGCACAAGCGGCAGCGGTGCAGCTGGAAAAGCCTCCTCTGACCGCATGTGACGATGGCCTGTTCGAGGGTCTTTGATGTCGGTGGAAGAGGAAATTGAAATCATTCGGCAGGACATCGTGGCGCTGCTCAGCCTCGATCCCCATCACTGGTTCGCGCAAATTCTAGGGCAGCGGTTAGCGGACCTATACGAACAGCTCTAACGGCATGGCCCACTCGTGGGGCCATCGCTTTCTGCGACAAGCCACTTGCCGTTCCCCATTCGTTCCGATTATCCTCGCGCCATGACCCAGCCCGATTCGACCGCTCTTGCACAAGCACTCCTCGCCGCACCTCAATGGGCGCTCAGCGGGCTTGCAAGCCCTTGGCAGGGCCTTCGTGAAGATGCTGCGCGCGAGGTAGCTGAAACCATTTTAGGCGTTTCTGGGGCATCTGAGGTCCTTCCTGATCCCCGGCAAATCACCCTCCCTTTGTAAGCTGTCCTCGGCCCGTGTTTTTCAAATAGGAAATCTGCTGACAAAGCACCTGATGGCCGAACCATCTAAAATGAAAAGGAACCGCCGCGTGAATGGACTTAGTCGAATAGCCTTCGCGCTCACGATAATGTCCTCCTGCGTAGCCCTTTTCGTTCCGCAGGCACGGGAGATTGCTATAATCTCCGGCGCGGTAGCCGCAGTCATTCTGTTTGTGACACGGGAGGTAGGCCATCTCCGCAATAAGCGTCTCAAAGCCTTGGTTGAGGAACTCGGCGGTTCAGTTGACGGCCTAGGCTTTCAGCTAGGGCGGAGCCATCCTTCTAAAAATACGGCTGCTGCAATCGCAGGCCAAGGCGAACTAGCCACGTGGTCATACGCGCAACTGATAGAGCGCTTGAAACAGGACGGCCATTTGGGCTGACCACCAAGGAAGCGAGGTCCGTAATTTAGTTTACGTGTAAAACAGGTTGCGTGCAGCTCGTCGCGGCGATGAACCCGTGCCGCTGCGGACATCTCGGCGATCCGGCGCTCGCCTGCAGCCGCGCGCCCAAATGCGCCGCCGATTACCAAAGCAAGGTGTCCGGCCCGCTGCTCGACCGAATCGACCTTCACGTCGAAGTCGACCCAGTCAGCGCCGCCGATCTCGCCAAGCCCTACCAGTCCGAACCCTCGGCCGCGGTGGCGGAGCGGGTCGCGAACGCGCGGGCGGTGCAGACCATGCGGCGCGAGGAAACGGGCGCGCGCACCAATGCCGAACTGAGCGGCGACGCGCTCGACACTTATGCGACGCCCGACGAAGCGGGTCAGAGGCTGCTGATCCAGGCGGCGGAAGCGATGCGCCTGTCCGCGCGCGGCTACACCCGCATGCTGAGGGTCGCGCGCACGATCGCGGACCTCGCCGGAGCAGAGCAGGTCGGCCGCATCCACATCGCCGAGGCGCTAAGCTACCGGCGGCAAGCGCCGCGGGGGTAAGGTCTGGAATTGGGGTGGAAAGCGGACATTCTGGCAACCTTCTTAAAGTATCCATCTATGATCGACACACGAACTTATCCGCGTATTGCTATACTGACCCTATCTTCCATTAAGCTGATATCAGCCGCGCCGACGAACGAAGTGCCTGGACGGGGCGTTCTATGCCTTGGGACCTTCATCTATTTTGTAGAGAAGACGGAGCAACAATGCCGCGCAGGCGAAGACCCAGAGTTTCAAGCGAGGATTGCAAGCTACTCTAAGAGGTTCGACGACTACATAGTCCGCAACACAGGCGGAGACCCAGCTGTCCTTGAGAAATTCAAGGAAGGTCAGAACCTTAACAGTGAGGACCGCCGTTATATCTGCGAAGGCGACGCTGCTGAGAGCTACGATGGTTTCAAGTCGGCAGACGCAGGTGAACTCGATAGGGCGGTCGATGCGCTTCTAGCCAAAAATGGCCCACCGAGTTTTGGTGATTGCGTCTAATCTGTCCATGTCCGCTTAGGGGTCGTTAGCCGTCATTCCCATAAGGCGTATTCTTGACCATCTTCCGGTTGTAGTCCGGAGCGCCGTCGTCCCACCAGACCGGACCGCGCTCGCCTAGCGCTACCTTCGCCGCGTGGACCCGCCCCCGCGCCTCCTTCATCGCCTCCGAGCCGTCTTCCGCATCGCGCACGGCGCGGCGCGCGCCCATCAATTCGTTCACCAGCCGTTGCCGCTCGTCTTCGGGAAGGTTCGGATTGCTCGCTCGCCATAAACGTCCGCGGACGATGATGTAGCGCCCGTCCGGAGTCCGTTCCTGTCCGCCGTCATCGCCGCTATCTCCCGAGATCGAGCCTACTCCGCCGCCTCGACCGCGGCATCGCTGTCCGCGACATCAGCGCTTCGCACCAGTTCGAGGTCGCGGATCGACAGCACCCGCCCGTCGTGCGACAGCATCGACACCGGCCCCACGGGCCGCCGGTCCTGCGTATCGACCAGCACCAGATCGACGTCGCGCTCCGGTCCGTATTTCTGGCCCCATTGCAGCAGTGCAAGCAGCGCGGGAAACAGGTCGCGGCCCTTTTCCGTCAGCCGGTATTCGACCCGGCGGCGATCGTTCGGACACGGACGCCGGTCGAGAATGCCGTGATCGACCAGCTTGCCGAGCCGGTTGGACAGGATGTTGCGGGCTATTCCGAGCTCGCTCAGGAAATCCTCGAAATGCTGGATGCCGTTGAAGCTGGCGCGCAGGATCATGAACGACCAGCGTTCGCCCATCACCTCCAGCGCTTCCGGCAGGCCGTGCGCGGTCAGCGCGCGCAGCGGTTCTCTTAGTTCACCCATGCTTCGTTTCTCCGCCGCGCATCCTAGCGGGATAGCGGTTCGCCGCAATAGGCGCTCAGATCAGACCGCGCGCCGCAAGGTCCCGTTCCAGAACGGCCGCCTCGGTGAAATGATGCGTCTGCCAGCCAAGCGCATCGGCGGCGGCGATGTTGGCCGCGTTGTCGTCGATGAACAGCATGGCCTCGACCGGATGGCCGAAGCGGCGCTGCGCCAGATCGAAGATCTCGCGGCCTGGCTTCACCAGCTTCTCGCGTCCCGACACGACGATGTCGCGGAAATGGCCCAGCACCGACATGGTCGGATGGAAACGCTCCCAGAACTCGGCGCCGAAATTGGTGATCGCGTAGAGCGGGACGTCGTTCGCAGCCAGCCGGTCGATCAGTTCGGGCGTGCCGGGTACGGGGCCGGGAATGGTGTCGAGAAAACGCGCGGCATAGGCCTCGATCAGATGGGCATCGTCCGGATATTGCGCCGAACGCTCCGCCACCATGTCGGCGAGCGGACGGCCCGCATCGTGCTGAAAATGCCATTCCTCGGTCACGACTTCGCCAAGGAAGCGGTCGAGCTTGTCCTCGTCGTCGATCAGCTTCGCGAACAGGTGGCGCAGGTCCCACTGGATGATCACGCGCCCCACGTCGAACACGACCGCTTCGACTTCGCCGCTTTGTTCCGTCATCGCTTTTCCCTCTTCAGACAAGCGAACGGCCCGCGCTCCGGTATGGGAGGCGGGCCGATCCGCGTAACCTGTTGCGCCGGGGATAAGGTCCCCGCGCGAATGCTTCAGCCCTGGCGAGCCTTGAAGCGGCGGTTCGTCTTGTTGATGACATAGGTCCGGCCGCGGCGGCGAATGACGCGGCAATCGCGGTGGCGGTTCTTCAGCGACTTGAGGCTGTTGCGGATTTTCATGGTTCGATGCCCTGAATGGAATTGTCTATATAAAAGAAGAGCACCTGAAGTGGTGCTCCGATCCCGTAAATGCAAGGGCGAGCGGTTAGGCAGGCGGGTGCACCCTGTCAAGCGCGAAGCCGCCGCTGCGCGCCTACGCCTCGCCCCTGATCGTACCCAGCTTGCGCTCCCAGTTCAGCGCATGGCCGATGATCGTGTCAAGATCCGCGTATTTCGGCTGCCACGGCAGGGTTTCGTTGATCCGCGAGGGGTCGGACACGAGCTCACCCGAATCGCCGGCACGCCGGTCCTGAAACTTCCGCTCGATCGTGCGGTTGGTCACGCGGTCCACCGAATCGAGCACTTCGAGCACGGAGAAGCCGCGCCCGTAGCCGCAGTTCATGGTGAGCGAAGTGTCGGGGCTCGCGATCAGTTCTTCCAGCGCGAGAACATGCGCCGCGGCAAGGTCGCTGACGTGGATGTAGTCGCGCACGCCGGTGCCATCGCGCGTATCGTAATCGGTGCCGTAGACGGCGACGCTGTCGCGCTTGCCCAGCGCCGCCTCGCAGGCGACCTTGATGAGATGCGTCGCGCCCGCGGTCGACTGGCCGGTGCGCGCTTCGGGGTCCGCGCCGGCGACGTTGAAATATCTGAGCGCGCAGTGGTTCATGGCGTGCGCGGCGGACGTATCCTTCAGCATCTGCTCGGTCATCAGCTTGGACCATCCGTACGGATTGATCGGCTGCGTCGGCGTCTCCTCGGTCACGCGCTCCACCGTGGGCAGACCGTAAGTCGCGGCGGTCGAGGAGAAGATGAAATGTTTCACCCCGCCCTTCACCGCCGCTTCGATCAGTGCCCGGCTCTTCACCGTGTTGTTCTCGTAATAATAGAGCGGCTTTTCGACCGATTCCGGGACCACGATCGAGCCTGCGAAATGCATCACCGCGCCGATGTTCTGCTCGGCAATGATGCGCGCGATAAGTTCGCCGTCCGCGATATCGCCCTCGTAGAGCGGGACGCCGTCCGAAATGGCGAAGGTGAAGCCGGTCGAAAGATTGTCGATGACGGCGACGTCCCAGCCTGCATCCTTAAGCGCGAGGACCGCATGACTGCCGATATAGCCTGCGCCGCCGGTGACGAGGACGGGGCATTTTTCGATTGCGCGAGAGGTATCGTTCATATCCGGGCGGCTAGCAGCATTGTATTAAACCTTCGAGAAGGAAAGCGCTGTTTCTGCGCGAGAATGCTCGGAACAGGCCAAGGCGCTCGGCGGTTCCGACTAAAGGCGCTGCCTTAAGCGCGAAGGAGAGATATCCCGATGCCCATAACCAGAACCGCAATCATGGCCGCCGCTGCACTGTCGATCGGCGCTTGTGCCAGCATTCCCGCGCCCGGCCCGGTGGAAGTCACCCGTTTCGTCGACGAGACGCGCGCGGCCCAGCTCGGCCAAGGCACGATCTTCATCGACAGCCGGCCGATGTCCGGCATGTCGGAACTGGCGGCGGCCCCTTACAAGGCGGCGGTGGCTCGCGAGCTCGAAGCGCTCGGCTACCGCGAAACCTCCCGAGCCGAGGCGGGCCAGATCGCCGAAGTCAGCGTCGATCGCTTCGACTACGACCGCGCCGAAGGACGCCGCGGTCCGGTGAGCGTTGGCGTCGGCGGCAGTACGGGCACTTACGGCTCGGGCGTGGGCCTCGGTGTCGGCATCAATCTCGGCGGAGGCAGGGGCCGCGAAATCGGCACCGAACTCGCTGTTGCGATCAAGCCGGTCGGCAGCCAGACCAACCTGTGGGAAGGCCGCGCTCAGTTCGTCGTATCGGAGAAATCCGACCTTGCGAGGCAGGACGCAAATGCCCAGACTGTAGCCGATGCGCTGTTCCGCAACTTCCCTGGACGCAGCGGCGAAACGATCGAAGTCGAGGTAGATTGATTGACCGATATTAACATTGATGCCGCTTTCGACAGCGGCAACATCGAAGTTCTTTCCGTAGACGGAGCAACGGCCAAACTGGCGCTGCGCAAGGACAACGCGTCCGAATTCAGGCAGTGGTATCACTTCCGGGTCAGTGGCGCAGAAGGGCGCGAGGTCGAGCTAAAGATAACCGGCCTGAACGATTCCGCCTATGTGAAGGGCTGGCCGAACTACAATTCCTGCGTCAGCGAGGACCGTGCCTACTGGGCGCGCGCCGCGTCCGAATTCGACGACAGCGCGGATGGGGGGACGCTCACCATCCGCTACACCCCGGTCGGTGACATCGCGTGGTTCGCCTATTTTGCGCCCTATTCGATGGAGCGGCATCACGACCTTGTCGCGGAAGCCGCAGCCAGCGAAGGCGTGACTTACGAGCGGATCGGCGAGACGCTGGACGGGCAGCCGCTCGATTACCTGCGGCTCGGCGAAGGGAGCAAGCAGGTGTGGCTCTACGGCCGCCAGCATCCGGGCGAGAGCATGGCCGAATGGTGGATGGAAGGCGCACTCGAAGCGCTGACCGATCCGGCCGATTCCATGGCGCGGGCGCTGCGGCAGCGCTGCACCTTCCATATCGTGCCGAACTGCAACCCCGACGGCTCGCGGCGCGGACATCTTCGCACCAACGCCTGCGGCGCGAACCTCAACCGCGAATGGAACGAACCGACGGCGGAACGCTCGCCGGAAGTTCTCGCGATCCGCAACAAGATGGATGAAACCGGCGTCGATTTCGCAATGGACGTCCACGGCGACGAAGCGATCGCGGCGGTCTTCCTTGCAGGCTACGAAGGCATTCCCGACCTGACGGACGAGCACCTCGAGGGCTTCACCCGCTACCGTTCAATCCTCGAGCGGCGGACGCCCGATTTCCAGTCGGCGAAGGGCTATGCGGTGTCGAAGCCGGGCGAGGCCAACCTGTCGATGAGCACGACGCAGGTCGCGCACCGGTTCAAGGCGACATCGATGACGCTCGAGATGCCGTTCAAGGATAATGACGACCTGCCCGACCCCGATCAGGGTTGGTCGCCCGAGCGGAGCAAGATGCTGGCGCGCGATTGCCTTGCGGCGCTACTCGAATGGCTCGAGGAGCGCGGCTAGGCCTGGTCTAGGTGCACTTCGGTGCGCCTTGGTGCCGCTTGACCCCTTCTAGGCTACCGTAGGCTCCAGCATGGTAATCGTGCGCGCGTCGGCGTCGAGCTCGGCACGTACGCCCGAGGGCAGACATACCTGCCCGCTCACGTGACCGATGTTGGCACCGGTGAAGGCCGGTATGCCGAGCGGGCGCAGGTGCTGGTCCAGCACTTCGTTCAAGGTGAAGCCTGACGTCTCGGCAGTCGGCGACCTGCAATCGGTGCACTGCCCGAAGACGATGCCTGACAGCCGTTCGAGCACACCGGCGAGGCGCAACTGGGTCAGCATCCGGTCGATGCGGTATTCCGCCTCGTCGATGTCCTCGAGGAACAGGATCGCGCCGCTCAAATCGGGCATCCACGGCGTTCCCATCAGGGTCGAGATGATCGTGAGGTTGCCGCCTAGCAGCCTGCCGCGCGCCGTACCGCCGGTGATCGACCGGCCCGCGTCGCCGCCGCCCAGCGTCGGCATTTCGCCGGTGAAGGCCAGCCGCCACAGGCTTTCCCAGCTCGTTCGGGGCCAGCTGCTTGCAGCATTGGGGCCATGGATCGTCGGAAATCCTGCGCGCTCGGCAATGGCGAGATGCAGCGCGGTATTGTCGCTGAACCCGATGAACAGCTTGGGATTGGCGCAGATCGTTTCCCAGTCGAGCAGCTCCAGGATCCTCGCCCCGCCCCAACCTCCGCGCACGGCAAAAATGCCGCTCACTGCGTCATCGGCGAACATGGCGTTGAGGTCCGCTGCGCGCTCGGCATCCGTTCCGGCAAGATAGCCGTAGGTGTCCGATACGTGGCGGCCGACCTTCGGGATTAGGCCCATGCCGCGTATCCAGTGCTCCGCGATGGAAAGCTGGTCCGGCGTTTCGAGCGTGCCGGCCGGCGCCACCAGCCCTACGGTATCGCCCAGTCGCAGCCGCTCCGGTTTGCAAGTGCTGGCGGCGGCGAGAGGTCCAGCAAGGCTGGCTGCGGCAAGCGCCCCGCCTGCCCCTTCCAGAACTGCGCGCCGGGACAGCACCTCAATCGTGCGCGGCGAGGCTGGATGGTCCGAAGGCGTGCGGCAGCAATGCTGACAGTTTCAACCGGTGCACCTGCGATGTTCCCACGCACAAGATGTCGGGGTCGGTTCCGCCCAGGCTCGCAAGTTCGTTCAACACCTGCCTGCACCTGCCGCAAGGCGTGATCGGCTCGTCGCCCGGACCGGTCACTGCAACGGCTTCAAGCCCCCCGCGAACACCGGCATCCATTGCCTTCGCTGCCGCCACGGTCTCCGCGCAGAGCGACAGACCATAGCTCGCGTTCTCGATATTCGTACCGGTCACCACCAAACCGTCTGCGAAGCGAAAGGCCGCTCCTACGGGAAAGCGCGAGTAGGGAGAGTAGGACTTTTCGGCAGCGGCGCGCGCCGCGGCGATCAGTTCGTCGTCACTCATCGTTCACATCTCCTGATGGACGCACGGCCACCCATGCTACCGGCTCGTCCGATACGTCGCTGACGAGCGCATCGTTCGCCGTCCACAGCAGCCAAGGTCTGCCGCCATAGCCCGGTTCCGTCCAGTTGGACGTCAGCCAGAGGTTACGCTCGATCCGCCCGGCGATGCCGTAGGCCCGCTCGAACGTGCGCGACGGCTTGAGGATCACGGGCCGCCCGGCGTGGATCTCGATCTGGTTGACGAGCGTGGTGAGTTCGCTCGCCACCGCCGCTTCGCTGACCCGCTGCGGGCATTCCGCAGCCAGCTTGTCCATCGCGATTGCGGGCGGAAGCAGCGAAGTATCGCGCGGTACGATCGTCACGAAATTCGCCGACTGCGGGTCCGCCGGAATGCACGGATCGAAGTGATGCACCGCGCCGACCGGCAAGCCGAGCTGCTGCGCGCTTTCGAAATTGCGGGTGAACGACCGGTCCTTGCCGTCGCCGCCGATACTCGCATCGAGGTAGGCGAAACCGGCACCGAGCGCACGCGCGGTCCGCAGGTTCACTTCTCCTGACATCTCGCCGACATGAACACCTTGGTCGGGGTAAACCGCGGCATCGGGTGTCCAATGCTGTGCGCGCCACCACGCCGTACCCGCCGCGACCAACCCTGCGAGTAGCAGCAGCGCGAGCAAACGGCGTGCCCAACGCCCCCTCCTGCTGGGTCTCCTTGTCGCCATCCGCTTCGCTCAACCCTTGATGTGAAGTACGCAGATCAACGTGAACAGCCGCCGCGCGGTCGCGAAATCGGTCTCGATCTTGCCGTCGAGCCGCTCCAGCAGAAGCTCCGAAGCCTCGTTGTGGATGCCTCGCCGTGCCATGTCGATCGTCTCGATCTCCGTCGGCGTCGCATTGCGGATGGCCTGGTAGTAGCTATCGCAGATAGCGAAATACTCGCGGATCGGGCGGCGAAACCGTGCCAGGCCGAGCAGCAGGGTCTCAAGTTCGCGGTCGTCCTCGTTCGCGATCGTCATCTGCAATCGTCCGTCGCGCACGGCAAGCGTTATGCGGTACGGCCCAGTTGCACCACGCGCGGCCGCACGGACGGGCCTGAAGGTGTTCTCCTCGATTAGGTCGAAGATCGCGACCCGGCGCTCCTGCTCGATATCGGCATTGCGCCAGATGATCGTCTCTTCGTCGAGCGTAACATGCGCGATCCGGTGATCGGCATCGGTGGAGGAAGCGGGGCCAGACATTGTCATGGGTCCTTTCGCAGATGCGGCAGGCTGCCTGCAATACCCCATGTGGTCTTCCCCGCTATCCACAGGGCGATTGTGACATTCGCGCTTCCAGCGCCCTTGCCAGCAGGCAGCGCACTCCGGCAAAAGGCGGCGCATGGCCCAGACCGATCTTCTCATCCGCCCGGCGGAAATCGACCGCGATTCGAGCGGCGACAGCGGCGCGCAGGGCCGCACCCTGCCAAGCAATCTCGAAGCGGAAGCGGCCTTCCTCGGCGCGGCGCTGATCGACAACCGGGTTATCGAGGACCTGCAGACACCGATTCGGCCCGAGCATTTCTTCGAACCGCTGCACCAGCGCATCTTCGACCGCGTTCTGCGACTGATCGACCGTGGCGCGATCGCCACACCGGTTACGCTTAAGCCCTATTTCGAAGCCGACGATGCGTTGAAACAGCTCGGCGGGATTACCTATCTCGCCAAGCTGACGGCCGACGGACAGGGCCTTCTCGCGCCGCGTGAACTCGCTGCGCAGATCTACGACCTCGCATTGCTGCGCGAACTGGTCAGCGTGGGGCGCAACCTCGTCGAAGGCGCGCTCGATACCTCCGACGAGGTCGCGCCGCTCGAAAAGATCGAGCAGGCCGAGGCCGACCTCTTCCGCGTCGCGGAAGGCGCATCGACCGGCAAGGAAGCGGAAAGTTTCGGACAGGCGACGCACAAGGCGCTGGGGCTTATCGAACGCGCGATCAATTCGGGCGGCAATATCTCGGGCAAGACCACCGGCCTCACCACGGTGAACGAGCGGATAGGCGGCCTGCACGATAGCGACCTCATCATCCTCGCCGGGCGTCCCGGTATGGGCAAGACCTCGCTCGCCACCAATATCGCATTCAACTGCGCCGACCGCTTTTTGCGCGATCAGGCCGACGGGATCGAAGCGACGGTCGGGGCGGGCGTCGCCTTCTTCAGCCTGGAAATGAGCGCGGACCAGCTCGCCACCCGTATTCTGGCAGAGCAGGCGAAGATTTCGTCCGAAGCGCTACGCATGGGCAAGATCAGCCGCGACGATTTCCAGCAGCTGTCCTTCGCGAGCCAGCGGCTGGCCGAACTGCCGCTGTTCATCGACGATACGCCGGCGCTGACCATCGCTGCGCTTAGAACCCGCGCTCGCCGGTTGAAGCGGCGGCATGACATCGGCCTGATCGTGGTCGACTATCTGCAGCTGCTGCAAGGATCTGGCCGGGCGAACGACAACCGAGTGAACGAAATCTCCGAAATCTCGCGCGGCCTGAAAACGCTGGCGAAGGAACTCGAAGTGCCGGTCATCGCGCTCTCGCAGCTCAGCCGTGCGGTGGAACAGCGCGACGACAAGCGGCCGATGCTGTCGGATCTGCGCGAATCGGGCTCGATCGAGCAGGACGCGGACATGGTCTGGTTCGTCTACCGCGAGGACTATTACGTCGCCGCACGCGAACCCAAGGTCCCGCAGGCGGACGACGATGGCAAGACGCACGAGGCCCATGCGGCCTGGATGGCGGAGATGGAGCGGGTTCACGGCCTCGCCGAGCTGATCGTCGCCAAGCAGCGTCACGGCGCGACGGGCAAGGTGCGCCTCCGTTTCGAGCCAAAGATCACGCGCTTCAGCGACTTGGCCGAAGAAGACCGCCGCAGCGGCTACGACTAAGGCGTTACAGCCCCAAGTTGAGGCGGCGGCTGACCGTATAGTCGAGCACGGAGACGAGCAGCCAGCCCAGGTTCCAGCGTATCCGGTTCCAAAGCGTGGCGCGCTTTTTCTGAACCTCAGGCGTGATCGCCTTTGATGCCGCGATATGATGAGTGACAAACTCGCGCATCCTCTGGGCAAGGTCCGCGTCCTCGACCCGCAGCATCAGTTCGAGATTGAGATAGAGGCTGCGCATGTCGAAATTGGCGCTGCCGAAATAGACGGTATCGTCGACGACCAGCAGTTTTGTGTGCAGCTTGCAGGGCATGAATTCCCAGATCTTTGCGCCTTTGCGCAGTAGGTAATCATATAGCGAACGCGCTGCGCCGAGCGTAGCGGCATTGTCCGACTTGCCCGCCATCAGCAGACGTGTCTCGCCCTTCGAAGCAATCTGGCCGATACAACGCAGCAATTTCTTCGGCGGACTGAAGTAGGCCATGAACATGTCGAGCCGGTGACCCGATCCGAGGTCCTTGCTGACCTCGCCTGCCCAGCTGCTGAGCCCCTTGGTCGGACCGCCGACCAGCCAGCAGGTGTCGCCCTCGGACCAGCTCCAACCCCTTACCGTGTGCCGAATCTCGCGAAAGCGCGCATTGGGTCTTGCGGTCCAGTCGTCGAGCTTCGCGAACCAGTCGACCAATCCGTCGACCGGCTCCCCGTCGATCCGTATCGCGAGGTCGTTCCACCCGTTTTCTTCGGGCGGAGCGAAATAGTCGTCCTCGATATTGAACCCGCCGAACATGGCGCGCTCGTCGTCGGCGATGACGATCTTCTGGTGGTTGCGGATGAGGTAGCGGTGCGACATTTTGTCGCTGAAATAGCGGCAGGTCACCCCCGCATCGCGTAGCGGCGCGAGAAACTCCTCGCTGGTTTCCGAACCGAAACGGTCGAGGATGAGCGTGACCTCGACGCCCCGCTGTGCCGCTTCGCGCAGTCGATCCCGAACCTCGGTGCTGATCGCGTCTTCCATGAATATGTAGAAGCACAGCTTCAGCGTTCGCTTCGCCGATTGAAGCAGTTCGAGCAATGCTTCGCGCCGGTCCTTCCCGGCGGGGTAGAAGTGAAATTCGATCGCGCCGCAGCGATGCGAAAACGGAGCGGGATCGCTGTATTGCGTGCGCCCGATGTCGCTGCCCTGCCCCTGCTCAACTCCCATCGCGAACCGGTAGCGCGGGCGGCCCCGGCTGGCAAATGCGCGCTGGCGGCAAACCGGGTGAAAACCTTGACTCTACCGAGGTTGAGGCCTATTTGGGGCGCTTTCCAGCCAACCGACAGATTATACCGGAGTGCTCGATGGCGCGCGTTACCGTAGAAGATTGCGTGGACAAGGTCCCGAACCGTTTCGATCTCGTACTGCTTGCCGCAGAGCGGGCTCGGGAGATTTCCGGCGGTGCCGAGATGACGGTCGACCGCGACCGTGACAAGAACCCGGTGGTCGCGCTGCGCGAAATCGCTGAGCAGACGATCAAGCCGAAGGACCTTCAGGAGAGCCTCGTCACCAGCCTGCAGAAGATTCTGCCGGATGATGAGGAAGAGGCCGACGACATCGGCTCGCTCAGCCAGTCCGCCGAGGCTCTGCGTATCACCGCATCCGCGCCGGCCCGCTCGACGTCGATCGGGGCCGACTACGACGGCTGATCTTGCCGCAGGCCCGACCGGTGTGTCGGAAAAGAACAATCGCATGAGGCCGCCCCGATCGGGCGGCCTTTTGTTTTTGGGGCGTCCTTCATATTATCGCCGCGAAAACCCATTCGGTGGCGAGGCATCATGGCGGTAATCGCAGTCTACAGCGTCAAGGGCGGAGTCGGAAAGACGTCGTTGGCAGCGAACCTGGCTTGGTGTTCGTCCGCCATATCGTGCCGCCGCACGCTGCTGTGGGACCTCGATGCAGCCGGCGGTGCTGCCTATATGCTTGGGGTCGATCCGCCGAGCACCGGGCGTGCGGAAAGCGTGTTCACGCAGGACCGCAAGCCCGAGAAACTGATTACGAGCACGCCCTTCGCCAATCTCGACGTGCTGCCTGCCGACGAAAGCATTCGCGGGCTTGATGCGCGGCTCAGCAGGATCGGCAAACGCAGGCGCCTTGCCAAGCTTGCGGAAAGCCTCGGCCAGAATTACGAGCGGATCGTGCTCGATTGCCCTCCGGTACTCAACGAAATCAGCGCTCAAGTCATGCACGCCGCCGACGTGGTCATCGTACCGCTGCCGCCCTCACCGCTTTCCCACCGCGCGTTCGAGATGGTGGTGAAGGAGGTCAAGGAGATCGGCAAGAACCACCCGCCGATACTGCCGGTTCTGTCCATGCTCGACATGCGACGCGCACTCCACCGCGACGCGCGCGCCGCCAATCCGGGCTGGCCGGCAATTCCGATGGCAAGCGCGATGGAGCAAAGCGCAGTGCGCCGCGAACCGGTCGGGGCGTTCGCCGCCAGTTCGCCGGCAGCGAAGGCCGTGGCGCAGCTTTGGACCGCAATCGAGCGGAAGCTGGCCAAGACCTCCTAGCGGGTGCGAAATCAGTCCTTGCCGCGTCCGGTCTTCGCCTGAAGTTCGTCGATCATCTTGGAAGCATCAGCCTTGGTCAGGCTCTCATCATAGGCATCGGGCGTGCCTGCCTCTTCGCATAGCGTCTTCAGGTAACTCGCCTGTGCGCCAGTCATTTTCTCGTCACCGGTCGTCCAGTTGTCCGGGTCCTTCTCCGCATTGGAAACGGGATCGGACTTGGGGTGGGTCGTGGGGGTAGTTGCTGACATGAAATACTCCTTTCCCAACAAACCTCCGGTGTTCCTTTTTTGTTCCCATGCATCAGCCGCCTTGCACGGGAACGCCGCACCATTATAGTCGAGCCGCAAGACGTTGGCGGTACAAGGGGGAATACCGGTGAACGACGAGCACTGCGCAGCGAGCAAAAAACGCGCCGGGCCGATTGACGGGAGCGGGCATTTTCACTCGGAACGATGCCTCAATTGCGGAGCACCGCTTACCGGACCGCATTGCCGCGAATGCGGGCAGGATGCCCATCTGCCGCGCAGTATCCATGCGGTCGCCCACGACTTCACCCACGGCGTGCTTCATCTGGACGGGAAGTTCTGGGACACTCTGGGCTTGCTGGTCGCGAAGCCCGGCAAGCTCAGCCGCCGCTATATCGACGGCGAGCGCAAGAAGTTCGTCTCCCCCTTTTCCATGTTCCTGTTTTCCGTATTCGCGCTGTTCCTCGTGCTGCAGGTGCTGGGCATCAACTTCGGCGCGATAAACGCAGGCGACATGGTGACGCCAGCCTTGCGGCAGGCGGAGATGTCGCTCGAAGAAATCGCCCGCGGCGAGAGCGATCTGGGGGTCAGCGAGATCGCGCGGATCGAGGAAGTCGCCGGAGCCGAGCAGGCAAGCGAAGCGGAAGACACGCTCGAACGCCTCGAAAGCGACAGGAGGGACCGAGCGGTCGCAGCCCGGACCCTCGTTTCGCAGGCCCTCGAAGAATGGAGCGGCGAAGAAGACGGCGGTGAAGCGCGCGAACCAGCGCTCCGGTCGGAAAGCAACGAAACCATCAACCGGCTCGGCGCGCTGATCGACGAGAAGATATCGATGCAGCCCGCCGTGTTCGCCACGAAGATGCAGGCCAATCTTTACAAGTTCAGCTGGCTGCTGATCCCGCTATCGCTGCCGTTCGTGTGGCTGCTGTTCTTCTGGCGCCGCGAGTTCGGCCTCTATGAGCACGCGGTATTCGTGACCTATTCGATCGCTTTTACGACGCTGCTGTTGTCGCTTGCGCTGGTGCTCGCGAGGCTTGGCATGCCGAGCGAGTTCCTGGTTACCACCATCGTACTGGGCATTCCGGTTCACCACGCGCTGCAACTGCGGGGCACTTACGGTCTCAGCAAGCGCTCGACGCTTACGAGACTGTTCATACTCGAATGGTTCGTGGTGATCGTGTTGATGCTGTTTCTGACGATCCTGCTAGCACTCGGCGTATTATAGAGACAAAAAACGGCGCCCGGATCATGTCCGGACGCCGCCTGTTACCTTACGGTCACTGTTGCTTACGCAGGAGCCGTATCGCCCGATCCGCCGAACTTCTTCCCGGCCTTGGGGATCGCCGAGCCGTGGATCGGCTTCACCGGTACCGGGCCGCGCGGTTCGTCGGGGCGGTCGATCTTGCCGTTCTCGAGCAGCTGCGTGATCTCGTCACCGGTCAGCGTTTCATATTCGAGCAGTGCCTGCGCCAGAAGCTGAAGCTGCGCTTCGTTCTCGGTCAGGATCTGGGTGGCGCGCTTGTGAGCGCCTTCCACCAGTTCCTTGATTTCCGCGTCGATCAGCTTGTTCGTTTCCGCACCGCCCATCGTGCGCTGCGTACCGCCCATGCCGAGATAGCCTTCCTGGCTCGCCTCGTACTGGAGCGGTCCCAGCTTGTCCGACATGCCCCATTTGGTGACCATGTTCCGGGCGAGGTCGGTCGCGTACTGAATGTCGGACGATGCGCCGGACGACACCTTGTTATAGCCAAAGATGATTTCCTCGGCCACGCGGCCGCCCATCGAAACGGACAGGTTCGCGTGCATCTTGTCGCGGTGATAGGAGTAGTTGTCACGCTCCGGCAGGCGCATCACCATACCCAGCGCACGGCCGCGCGGGATGATCGTGGCCTTGTGGATCGGATCGGACGCATCTTCGTGCACTGCAACGATGGCGTGACCGGCCTCGTGATAGGCGGTCATCTTCTTCTCGTCGTCGGTCATGACCATGCTGCGGCGCTCCGCACCCATCATGACCTTGTCCTTGGCGTCCTCGAACTCCTGCATCGCGACGAGGCGCTTCTTGCGGCGCGCGGCCAGCAGGGCGGCCTCGTTCACGAGGTTGGCGAGATCTGCGCCAGAGAAGCCGGGCGTACCGCGCGCGATCGTGCGGGCGTTAACATCGGGGGCCAGCGGGACCTTCTTCATGTGCACGGCAAGGATCTTCTCGCGTCCATCGATATCCGGCACCGGGACGACGACCTGACGGTCGAAACGGCCGGGGCGCAGGAGTGCGGGGTCGAGCACGTCGGGACGGTTGGTCGCGGCGATGATGATAATGCCTTCATTCGCCTCGAACCCGTCCATTTCGACGAGCAGCTGGTTCAGCGTCTGCTCGCGCTCATCGTTCGAATTGCCGAGCCCGTGGCCACGGCTGCGGCCGACGGCGTCGATCTCGTCGATGAAAAGGATGCAGGGCGCATTCTTCTTCGCCTGTTCGAACATGTCGCGCACACGGCTTGCACCCACGCCGACGAACATCTCGACGAAGTCAGAACCGGAGATCGTGAAGAACGGCACACCGGCCTCGCCAGCGATGGCGCGAGCCAGCAGCGTCTTACCCGTACCCGGCGAACCGACAAGCAATGCACCCTTCGGGATCTGACCGCCGAGCTTGCTGAAGCGCTGCGGATCCTTGAGGAATTCGACGATTTCCTCAAGTTCCTCGCGCGCTTCGTCGATACCGGCGACGTCGGCGAAGGTCACCTTGCCGTGCCGTTCGGTCAGCATCTTCGCTTTCGACTTGCCGAATCCCATCGCGCCGCCTGCCCCGCCGCCCTTCTGCATCTGGCGCAGGGCGAAGAACGCGATGCCCAGGATCAGGATGAACGGCAGCGACTGGATCAGGATAACCCACAGCACGTTCATCTCTTCCGGAGCCTGTCCGGAATAGGCGACGTCGTTTTCGTCGAGCAGCTGCGTCAGGTCCGTGTCGTTAGCGACCGGAACGGTGGTGAACGTCTCGTCGTTCTTGAGCTTGCCGTAGATACGGTCAGGCGCGATCTGCACGCTCTCGACCGAACCCTCGGCGACGCGGCTGCGGAAATCGCTATAGCCGATCGTCTCGCCCGGAGGCGCGGAGTTGTTTCCGAACACGGACACCACGACGAGCAGGGCGAGGAATATCCCGCCCCAGATCATCAGGCTCTTGATCCACGGGTTCGGACCGCCGCCGCCCTGTTCGTTGGGATCGCGTTCGTCGCTCATATTCGGTGATTCCTTCTAACCGTCCCAATGTAGGCCACCGAGAATGAATGACAAGTTTCCGAAAACCGCTCGGAGCGATCAATTTTCTCGATTTTGGGCAGGTCTACGCGCATTCGTTAACACGGTCCGCAGTCAGAACGGCAAAAACGATCCGCCGCTCGAACCATCGGACGTGTAGTACAGATAGGTGCCGACCCCGATGGCGACCACCGACAAAATGCAGGAAATCAGGGTCAGGAGCCCGTCCCGGACCGTGAGCGCCAGCGCGAAGGCGGCGATGGTCAGCATCGGCGCGGAACTCGCAAAGGGAATGAACTCGAGCGGCGGTACGGTGAGGCACAGCAGGATAATCGCGACGGCCGAAACCTTCTGCCAGGTCGGGCCGGTGAACTGAGAAAGGCGCCCCTTGAACCAGTGGTCCAGCTTTTCCGCGAAGCCTTCCAGTTTCTTCGCGCTCTTCATCAGCTTGTCCGATTGCAGCGCTCGTTTCTCCGCGAACTTCGGAATCCAGACGTGGTCGCGCCCTAGCAGCAGTTGTAATGCGATTAGCGCGATAAAGGCGGCGAGGACCGTCGGAACGCCCGGAATCCCGCCGATCGGCGAGAGTTCGAGAATTGCCGGAATGAACATGAACGGCCCGAAGCTTCGCTTGCCGAACTCGTCCAGCACGTCGGCAAGCCGGACCTCGTCCCTGTCCTCCGCCAAGTGTTCGAGGCTTTCGACCGTTTCGGTCGCGCTTTGCGGTTCCTTGCCCATCATTCCCCCTTTTAACCGCGACAACCAATCAAACGATTAAACGGGTCCACAAGCGCTACACATTGATGTCTAGCCGGGCTTTTTCGCCAGCAAAGCGGAGCGTTCGCAGCGGCATACCACTTCGCCGCGCTGGTTGATCGCCTCGTGCACGAAAGCGACGATCCCTGCACCCGGACGTGACTTGCTTTCCCTGACCGAGAGGACCTCGCTCGTCGCGTGGAGCGTGTCCCCGATGAAAACGGGCTTCGGCATCACGAGCTTGTCATAGCCAAGGTTTGCGACAAGCGTGCCGAGCGTCGTGTCGCCGACCGTCAGGCCGACCATCAGCGAGAAGGTGAAGGTCCCGTTCACCAAGATCTGCCCGAACTCGCTTTTCGCCGCGGCCTCCGCATCGAGGTGAAGCGGCTGCGGATTGTGCGTCATGGCCGTGAAGAGCAGATTGTCCGTTTCCGTGACCGTGCGCCGGATTTCGTGCTCGATCCGCTGCCCGACTTCCCATTCGCCGAAATATCTGCCTGCCATTACCGCGGCTCCCTTTCTTCTGATGCCCATTTGCGGGCGAGTTCTTCCCCGTCCTCGCCGCTTTCCCGGATCGCGCCCGGGGTGCGCGAGAATCGCGGCGCGGGGGCCGTATGCCAAGTGCCGCCGTGCTCGACGTAATTGCCGCGTGCTTTCAGGTGCGGATGGTCGCGCGCTTCCTCCAACGGCACGACCGGCGCGGCGCAGGCGTCGCTCCCATCGAGCAAGTCCATCCAGTCGGACAGCGGCTTGCCGGCGAAAAGTTCGGCCAACCGCTCGGTGTAATCGTCCCAGTTCGCCGGGTTCAGCTGACCTTGCGCGAGCGCTTCGTCCGCACCGATCTTCTCCAGCAGTTCGGCGTAGAATTGCGGCTCGATCGCGCCGACAGCGATATACCGTCCGTCCGCACATTCGTAGCTGCGGTAGAAATGCGCTGCGCCGCCCAGCATCCCTTCGCCGCGCTTCGCGGAAAGCTGCTGCAGATGTCGCGCGCCGAAGAAGAAACTCATCAGGCTGGTTGCGCCGTCGACAATCGCTGCGTCGACCACCTGCCCCTTGCCCGAGCGTTCCCGCTCGAACAGCGCCGCGACGATGCCGAGCGCGCAGTAGAGCGAGCCGCCGCCGAAATCACCGACGAGGTTCTGCGGCGGGATCGGCGGTTCGCCGGGCCTGCCGATGGCGTCGAGCGCGCCGGTTATCGCGATGTAGCCAATGTCATGCCCGGCGGTCTTGGCGAGCGGGCCGTCCTGACCCCAGCCGGTCATGCGCGCGTAGATCAGGCGCGGATCGGCGCCGCAAAGCTCGTCCGGACCCAGCCCCAACCGTTCCATCACGCCGGGCCGGAAGCCTTCGAGCACTACGTCGGCACGCGCGATGATCTCGCGGCATCTCTCGCGCCCATCCTCAGTCCGGATGTCGAGCGCCAAGCGCTGCCGCGCGCGCTCCACCACCGGGTTCATGACGGCGGTACCCTCCCGTTCGATCCTGAGGACCTCCGCGCCCATGTCGGCGAGCAGCATGGCGCAGTGCGGGGCCGGGCCGATACCGGCGAACTCGACAATACGAACGCCTGCAAGGGGGCCAGGATGATGTTCGTTCATAGGGGTCAAAGCGCCTCGAAATGGGGTCTAGTGGGACTGAGAGGGGGTATAGCGCGCAAACAAAGCCGTCCAGTCATAGCCCCGCCTGCCGTCCCCGACACGTTGCCAAAGCGTCCTACGCGACTATCTGGTAAGCTGAGAAACAATTACCGTGGGAGCAGGAAATGACCGAAGCGAGAACCAACACCGGCGGGCCGCCCAAACTCGGCGGCGTCCACCACGCGGCCTACCGCTGCAAGGACGCGAAGGAAACGGTCCAATGGTACGAGGAAATGCTCGGCATGGAATATATGAGCGCCTTCAGCGAGGACCACGTGCCCTCGACCGGCGAATACGATCCCTACATGCATGTCTTCCTCGATGCCGGTAACAACAACGTGCTCGCCTTCTTCGAACTGCCCAACCAGAAGGACATGGGCCGCGACGAGAACACGCCCAAATGGGTGCAGCACCTTGCCTTCCGCGTGCATAGCGAGGACGAACTGCTCGCCGCGAAGGAGCACGTCGAAAGCAAGGGCGTCGAAGTGCTCGGGCCCACGCATCACGGCATCTTCAAGTCGATCTATTTCTTCGATCCCAACGGCCACCGGGTCGAGCTCGCCACCGACATCGGGACCGACGAGCAATATGCGGAACTGAAACGCGTCGCGATGCCGATGCTTGACGAATGGAGCGAGACGAAGAAGGCCCCGCGCCACGCCGACTGGCTGCACGAAGTCGCGCGCAGCGAAAACGCGGGGAAATGATTGCCCGCGTTTCGGCGTTTTGAGCCCCCCGATACGGCCTGCCCGAAAATGAAGCGGTAGGGGCCGCGCAAACCGCTTGCCACACGGCTTCCGGCTGCTCTAGGTAGCGGTAACATTTTCGGGTCGCGGCGCGTCAAGACGCTGCACCACCAAGGGAGGGTTCGATGGCGCAGGCGGAAACGCACGAAACAACAAACATGGGGCTGATCGGTGCGATCGTTGCAGTTGCGACGCTCGGCGGATTTCTGTTCGGCTTCGACAGCGGCGTCATCAACGGGACGGTCGACGGCCTTCGCGCCGCGTTTGATTCCGACGATGTCGGTACGGGCTTCAACGTCGCTTCCATGCTTTTGGGCTGCGCGGTTGGCGCGTTCGTCGCCGGACGCCTGTCGGACATCTTGGGCCGTAAGCGCACCCTGCTGATCGCCGCGGCATTCTTCATCATCAGCGCCTACGGTTCCGGGATTGCGACCTCCTCGCCCGAGTTCGTGATCTACCGCATCATCGGCGGCTTTGCAGTGGGCGCGGCAAGCGTGCTTGCTCCCGCCTACATCAGCGAAGTCACCCCGGCGCACCTGCGCGGCCGGCTGTCAAGCATTCAGCAGGTCATGATCATCATCGGCCTGACTGCCGCGTTCCTGTCCAACTACCTTCTCGCCGAAACTGCGGGCGCATCGACCAACGAGTTCTGGTTGGGGTTCGAGGCATGGCGCTGGATGTTCTGGATCGAACTGGTTCCGGCCACGATCTTCCTCGTCGCGCTGCTGTTCATTCCGGAAAGCCCGCGCTTCCTCGTCACCAAGCAGCGCACGGACGAAGCGCGCGGCGTGCTGACCCGGCTGTTCGGCCCGAGCTTCGCAGCCCGCAAGGTCGGCGAAATCCAGACCTCGATTGCGAACGATCACGAACCGCGCCTGTCCGACCTGCTCGACCGGCACAGCGGCAAGATTCGCCCGATCGTATGGACCGGCATCGGCCTTGCCGTGTTCCAGCAGCTCGTCGGCATCAACGTCGTGTTCTACTACGGCGCGGTGCTTTGGCAGGCGGTGGGCTTCAGCGAAAGCGACGCGCTCAAGATCAACATCCTAAGCGGCTCGATCTCAATTGCCGCCTGTATCGTGGCCATCGCGCTGATCGACAAGATCGGGCGCAAGCCGCTGCTCCTGATCGGTTCGGTCGGCATGGCGATCACCCTCGGCATCATGTCGATTTCCTTCATGTCGGGTTCGCTAGTGGACGGCACGCTGCAGCTGTCAGACGGGGCGGGCCTCGCCGCGCTGATCGCGGCCAACGTCTATGTCGCGTTCTTCAACTTTAGCTGGGGTCCGGTCATGTGGGTCATGCTGGGCGAAATGTTCCCGAACCAGATCCGCGGCTCGGGCCTTGCGGTCAGCGGCTTCGCACAGTGGACCGCGAACTTCGGCATCACCATGACCTTCCCCATCATGCTCGGCACGATCGGCCTGACCGGTGCATACGGCTTTTATGCCATCAGCGCCGCGATCAGCGTCTTCTTCGTGTGGAAGATGGTCCGCGAGACGAAGGGCCTCGAACTCGAAGCGATGCAGGGATAACCGCGCCCGCCGCAGCATCATGAGCGATACGTCACCCCGGCCCGTTCGCGTCGTCGTCCTCGGCGGCGGTACGGCGGGCTGGATGACGGCCGCGGCGACGGCAAAGCTGCTGCCCGGCCTTGCCGAGGTCCATCTCGTCGAGAGCGAGGACATCGGCATCGTCGGCGTGGGCGAAGCGACGTTGCCCCACATTCGCGGCTTCGTCGAACGGCTCGGCATTGACGAGGCGGCGTTCATGAAGGCGACCCACGCGACCTATAAGCTGGGCATCGACTTCAGGGACTTCGGCAGCATCGGCACGAGCTACATCCACCCCTTCGGCAGTTTCGGCGAGCCGGTCGCGGGCGTGGGCTTTCACCATTACTGGCTGGAACTGGAACGCAGCGGCAAGGCCGGGCCGCTCGACCAGTATTCTTTCGCCGTCGCCGCGGCCAAGGCGAACCGCTTCGCCCCGCCTGCGATGGACGGCAGCCTCGCCTCTTCCTACGGCTATGCCTATCAGTTCGATGCGACGCTGTTCGGCCCGTTCATGCGCGACTTCGGCCTTGCGAACGGGGTCACGCGGACCGAGGGGCGCGTTACCGAAGTCGAGCGCGACAGCGAAAGCGGCGACGTCACGGCGTTGGTGCTCGAAAACGGGACGCGGATCGAGGGCGACCTGTTCGTCGACTGCTCCGGCTTCCGTGCGCTCCTCCTCGGCGACACGCTGGACGAGGAATGGGAAGACTGGACGCACTGGCTTCCCTGCGACCGGGCGGCGGCCATGCCCTGCGCCCACGTCCGCGAGGAAATCGAGCCCTATACCACCGCGTCCGCGATGCCCGCCGGCTGGCGCTGGCGCATCCCGCTGCAGCACCGGATCGGTAACGGCTACGTGTTTGCGAGCGCGTTCATCTCCGAAGACGAAGCGTGCGAGGCGATCATCGGCGCGGCGGAAGGCACGCAGCTTGCCGACCCGCGGGTGCTCCGCTTCCGCCCCGGCCGGCGCAGCAGAAGCTGGAGCCACAACGTCATCGGCGTGGGGCTCGCGAGCGGCTTCCTCGAACCGCTCGAATCCACCTCGATCTATCTTGCGCAGATGGCGATTACTTACCTGGTCGAGCTGTTCCCGGTCGGCGGCAAGATCGACCCGCGCGACCGCGACGAGTTCAACCGCCTCGTCGATCTCGAATACGACCGAGTGCGGGATTTCCTGATCCTTCATTACAATGCGACCACCCGCGACGATTCCGAGTTCTGGGACCACGTCCGCACGATGGAAGTGCCCGATAGCCTCGCAGGCAAAATGGAGCTCTGGCGCGAGGCGGGCCGGGTCGAGAAATATTCGAACGGGCTGTTCTACGATGCAAGCTGGATCGCGGTCTATGTCGGGCAAGGGCTGCTGCCCGAACGCCACGATCCGCGCGCCGCCATCCCGCGCGAGGACCAGATGCTCGCCGCTTTCGGAAAGCTCAGGGATACGATTGCGAGCGAAGTTTCGCAGATGCCGGGCCACCGTGATTACCTGCTGCGCGAGAGCGCGCGCCTGGCCGACGCGCCATGAGCGAGCCGCGCGAACCGCTCCGCAACATCATCGTCGCCGGCGGCGGCCAGCTCGGCGTTCTGACCGCGCTGGCGCTGAAACGCGCAGTACCGATGGCACAGGTGACGGTCGTCGGCACGCCGCCCGATCCGAATGCGCTGGCCGACCGGCTGGGCACCGCCCTGCCCTTCACCAACCGGCTGCACGATCGGCTTGGCGTGGACGAAGCGGTGCTGGTATCCGAAGCGGGCGCGAGCCACCGGCTGCTGATGCGGACGACCGGGTTCACCGCCGGACACGAGGGCTTTGCTGCCTACGGCGCACTGCCCGAAACGAAACTGCGTAGCCGCTTCGCACGCGAATGGGGTGGCGGTTCGCGTAGTGGCAGTGCGCAGCAGACAGTAGGCTCGCTGGCCGAGGCACTGGTAGCCTCCGGACGCTTCCGCCCGCCGGGACCGGGCGAGAGCACTCCGCTCGCCGAAGTGGACTACGCGCTGCGCTGGAATGTCGGCGCCTACCGCAGCTTGCTGATCGGCCGTGCGCAGAAGATGGGCGTGCAATATGTCGAGGGCGAGGTGGCCTCGCTCGAAGCCGATGCGGACGGCACGGTATCGGCGATCGGGCTGACGGGCGGACAAGTGCTCGGCGCCGAGCTGTTCGTAGATTGCAGCGGAACGCGCGGCGCGCTCGTCTCGCGGCTGCCGCGGCTCGAATGGAACGACTGGTCCGCATATCTGCCGGTGCGCGCCGTGGTGCTAGAGCGGCCGGGCCGGGGTGTGCTCGCGCTCGAAGATCATGCCGCGATGACCGAAGAAGGTTGGGTCGTCGGCCACGCGGCGCGCGACGGGCATCAGCGCATACTCGGCGTGCGAGACAGTGCCGACCCGGCACAGGCGGCCGACGTTCTCGGCGGAAGCGCGCCGGTCGCGGTCGTGCCGCTGTCGCCGGGCGCGATGGCGACGCCGTGGCAGGGCAATGTTGTCGCGCTTGGCGATGCGGCGGCGCGATTCGAGCCGCTGGGGTTCCTCAATCTCGACCTTGCGCACCGACAGCTCGACCTGCTGCTCGAACTGCTCCCCGGCCGCGAGGTCGATGCCCGCGAGCGCGGCGAGTTCAACCGGCGCGCCGAACTAATGGCGGAGGGCGTGCGCGATACGCTAGGCCTGTATTACGCCGCGCTCGAAGCGGAGCGGGTCTACGGCAGGCTGGAGCGCTCGCCCGCGCTCGAAAACCTGCTCGACCAGTACGCGCGGCGAGGGCGCATTCCGCATTCCGAAGAGGGCGCGCTAATGAACGAGGAAATCGTCTCGCTGCTCGCCGCGCTCGGCATCGAGGGCGGCGAGATTCCCGTCAGCCGCGCAGAAGGCGCGCAAGGGATGCACGCAGCACAGGGCGCATTCGCCGCAAAAGTGGATGCGGCGCTGGCCGCCAGCCCGCCCTATGCGGAATGGCTGCAGTCGGTGCTCGCGCCGGCGCCGGGCTGAGCCGGTTTCAGCGGGCCGCCGCCATCATGGCGGGCGCTTCGCTTTCCTCCGCCCACGCGCCCGCTCGCCGCAGGAAATCTTCCTGCGAAGGCAGCCGCGCAGCGGTATCTGCATAGGCAGCACGCATCTGGCGCATGGCGGCAGCGACCTTCGCCTCGTCGAGCGTATCCGCGATCGGATCGTGCCTGCGCGGAACCATATTCTGCCCCAGCATCACAGCGATCCAGCTCGTTATATTGAACAGCTCCGCATTCTCGCGGAATACGCGGCCGTGAAGCCGCCACAACTCCATCTTGTGCGCGAGGCTATCGGGCACGTCCATGTTCGCCACATAGCGCCAGAACGGAGTGTCGTCCCGCTGCGTCGCCTTGTAATGGAGGATGATGAAGTCGCGGATATCCTCGTAGAGGTCGCGCATTCCGCGGTTGTATTCGCTGCGCTCGAGCGGGTTGATCGGCCTATCTGGAAACAGCGCGAACAGCCGCGCAATACCGTTCTGGATGAGGTGAATGCTGGTCGATTCCAGCGGCTCCAGAAACCCGCCCGACAGGCCGAGCGCGATGACGTTGTGGTTCCACGCCTTTCTGCGCATCCCGGTCTTGAAGCGGATCAAACGAGTGTCCGCCAGAGCCTCGCCCTCGACATGTTCGCGCAGGATGCGCTCCGCCTCGTCAGCGTCCATATAATCGCTACAGAAGACGTGCCCGTTGCCGGTCCGGTGCTGCAAGGGAATGCGCCACTGCCAGCCGGCACCGTGTGCGGTGGCGCGGGTGAAGGGATCGGGCGAGCCGGTGTTCGCTGTCGGCAGCGGCAGCGCGCTATCGACGGGCAGCCACTGGCTCCAGTCCTCGAAGCCCGTTTCCAGCGTCTCTTCGATCAGCAGCCCGCGAAAGCCGGAGCAGTCGAGGAACAGGTCGCCTTCGATCCGCTCTCCGCTTTCGAGTTCGACAGACAGGACATCGCCGCTTTCCCCGTCGCGGTGGACCTGCGCGATCTTCCCCTCGCGCCGCACGACCTTCTGGCGCTCGGCCATGCCCCGCAGGAATTTGGCGTAGAGGCTCGCATCGAAGTGGAAGGCGTAGCCGATCTGCGAGACCAGTGACTGCGCGCCCGGCTGCGGGCGGCCGAACCGGCGCTGCGCCGCCGCCGCGCAGCTCATGCAATAATCCGAAATCGATCCCGGCTCGCCGCGTGCCGCTTCGCGCAGGTAAAGCTGGTGAAAGGGGATGCCGTGAAGGTCCTGCCCGTAAGAGCCGAAGGGGTGGAAATAGCGGTCGCCGACCTTCCCCCAGTTCACGAATTCGATGCCGAGTTTGAACGTGCCCCGCGTGGCGCGCAGGAAGGCGTTCTCGTCGATGTCGAGCATCCGGTTGAAGCTGACGATCGGCGGGATCGTCGCCTCGCCTACACCGACCGTGCCGATCGCATCGGACTCGACCAGCGTGATCGTGCGCCGGCCATTGTCGAAATAGCGCGACATGGCGGCGGCCGCCATCCAGCCCGCCGTCCCCCCGCCGACGATGACGACGCGTTCTATCTCGCCCCGGTCGCTCTGCATCCTCGATCCTCTGGTTTTGGTCCCGCTTGCGAGCGCTACCATCATGGCGGCCCGATAGGCTGTCAAGGACCGTCCCACACCCATCTCTCTGAATGCTTGCTGATACCGCTACCTGCGCGCTATGCAGGCGCGCATGAGCACGCGCCCCTCGACCACCTCGCATGACCGGAAGACCGATCGCAAGCGTTCCTCGCGGCGCAGTACGACGGTCTCGACCATTGCCGACGTCGCGCGGGAAGCGCGCTGTTCGCCGATGACGGTAAGCCGCGTCATCAACGGCGGCGGTAATGTGCGCGATACGACCCGCGACCAGGTGATGGAAGCGGTACGCAAGCTCAACTACAAGCCGAACCGCGCCGCCCGCTCGCTCGCCGGCGGCGGACAGATCCGCATCGCGCTCGTCTTCGACAATCCTTCCGCGTCCTACCTCGCGGAGTTTCTGATGGGCGCGCTGGAAGAAGCGACCCGGCGCGATGTCCACCTCGAAGTGCAAAGCTGCGACAATTCGCCGGACCACGCCGACCTCGTCAAGAAGATGACCGAAGGCGGCATCAACGGCTTCATCCTGCCGCCGCCGCTGTGCGACGACCAGCGCGTGCTCGACCTCATCCGGGAGGAAGGCGGCACCGCCATCGCAGTCGGCCGCGGCAAAGCCACCGGCGCGCAGGGCACGGTGCTGATCGACGAGTTCCAGGCAGCCTACGACATGACCCGCCACATCATCGGCCTCGGTCACGAGCGCATCGGCTTCATCATCGGCAACCCCGACCAGGTCGCCAGCGCGCGGCGGCTCGAAGGCTTCCGCTCGGCGATGGACGATGCCGGCCTGGAGGTGCACGACGAACTCGTCACGCAGGGCTACTTCACCTACCGTTCGGGGATGCTGGCGGCGGAAAAGCTGCTGAACGCCGCGGTCAAGCCGACCGCGATCTTCGCCTCGAACGATGACATGGCGGCGGCTTCCGTCGCCGTGGCGCACCGGTTGCACCTCGACGTGCCGAACGACGTCACGGTGTGCGGCTTCGACGATACGGACCTCGCCAGTTCGATCTGGCCCGAACTCACAACCATTCGCCAACCGATCCGCGAGATGACGGCGAAGGCCGTGTCCATGATCGCCGAACGTGCGCGCCACAAGCGGCCCGCCGCCGAAGAGGAAACCGTTATCTTCCCCTACACGCTCGTCCGCCGCAATTCCGATACCTCACCCCGCGGCGAAAGAAAGAAATCGGCGTGAGCGGTCAGCACGAGGGCGCCCGCCGCCTACGCAGCCGCGACTGGTTCGACAACGCGGAACGGATGGACATGACCGCGCTCTACCTAGAGCGGTTCATGAATTACGGCGTCACGCCGGAGGAACTGCGCAGCGGCAAGCCCATCATCGGCATCGCGCAATCGGGCAGCGATCTGTCGCCCTGCAACCGCATCCACCTGGAGCTTGCGAAGCGCACGCGCGACGGCATCCGCGATGCGGGCGGCATCCCGATCGAGTTTCCCGTCCATCCGATATTCGAGAACTGCCGCCGGCCGACCGCGGCACTCGACCGGAACCTGCTCTATCTCGGCCTCGTCGAGCTCCTGAACGGCTATCCCATCGACGGTGTGGTGCTGACGACGGGGTGCGACAAGACCACGCCCAGCCAGATCATGGCGGCGAGCACGGTCGACATCCCCGCCATCGTCCTGTCGGGCGGCCCGATGCTCGACGGGTGGCACAACGGCGAACTCGTCGGCAGCGGGACGGTGATCTGGCGCAGCCGCCGCAAGCTGTCGGCAGGCGAGATCGACGAGGAAGAGTTCCTCCGCCGCGCCACAGACAGTGCCCCGTCGGCAGGCCATTGCAACTCGATGGGCACGGCGAGCACGATGAACGCGGTCGCCGAAGCGCTGGGCATGAGCCTGACCGGCTGCGCGGCCATCCCCGCCCCCTACCGCGAACGCGGGCAGATCGCTTACCGTACGGGCCAGCGCATCGTCGGCATGGTGCATGAGGACCTGCGCCCCTCACGTATCCTGACGCGCGAGGCGTTCCTCAATGCCATCGCGCTGGTCAGCGTCGTCGGCGGATCATCCAACGCGCATCCGCATATCGTCGCGATGGCGCGTCATGCGGGGATCGAACTCGAACCCGCAATCTGGCAGCAGCACGGCTACGACCTGCCGCTGCTCGTCAACATGCAGCCGGCGGGCGCATATCTCGGCGAACGCTTCCACCGCGCGGGCGGCGTGCCTGCAGCGATGTGGGAACTGCTGCAAGCGGGCAAACTGGCACAGCAGCCGCTTACCTGTACCGGCGCGAGCATGGCGGACAATCTGCAAGGCCGCGAAAGCAGCGACCGCGAAATGATCCGCCCCTTCGCCGATCCGCTGATGGAAAAGGCGGGCTTCCTCGTCCTGACCGGCAATCTGTTCGATACCAGCATCCTCAAGACCTCGGTCATTTCGGACGAATTCCGCGAACGCTATCTCTCTCGCCCCGGTCACGAGAACGTGTTCGAAGGCCGCGCAATCGTGTTCGACGGGTCGGACGACTACCACCACCGGATCAACGATCCCTCGCTCGACATCGACGAGAATTGCATCCTCGTCATTCGCGGGTCGGGCGTAATCGGATGGCCGGGCAGCGCGGAAGTCGTCAATATGCAGCCGCCCGATGCGCTTATCCGCAAGGGGACGCAGTGGCTGCCGACACTCGGAGACGGGCGGCAATCAGGAACAAGCGACAGCCCCTCGATCCTCAACGTCTCGCCCGAAAGCGCGGCGGGCGGCGGCCTGACGTGGCTACGCACCGGCGACACCATTCGCATCGACCTCAACGAAGGCACCTGCAATGCGCTAGTCGAGGAAGGCGAGATCGCGCGCCGGCTATCCGACGATCCCGAGCCGCCCATTCCGGAAAGCCAGACCCCGTGGGAAGAACTGTTCCGCGAGAAGACCGGCCAGCTTGCCGAAGGCGGGGTGATGGACTTCGCGCTTAAATACCGTCAAACTTCGCGCAAACTGCCGCGCCACAACCACTGAGGCGCGGCGGCAGCGGAATCAGACTTTTTCGATCAGCCCGCGGTTCGCAAGGTTCTTCATGAACGCGGCAATGCCCATTTCCCACGGCGGTGCATCGCGCGAGGTCGTGACCGTGTTTTCCAGCACGCCGATCTTGTCCGATGCGATGCGGACCACGTCGCCCATCTTGTGCGTGAAGCCGCCGCCGGGCGTGTCGCGGTCCTGCGTCGGCGCGAACAGCGTGCCGCAGAACAGGACGAAACCGTCGGGGTAGTGATGCTCGCTCAGCGTTTGGGTCACGAGATCGGCGGGATCGCGGCTGATCTGGCTCATGTCGTTGCGCCCTTCGAGCCGGTAGCCCTCCGGCCCGTCGATGGTAAGCTCGACCGTGGCGGAGCGAACGTCGTCCAGCGTGAAGCCGTCGTCGAACAACCGTATAAATGGCCCGATCGCGCAGGACGCGGTGTTGTCCTTGGCTTTCGAGAGCAGCAGCGCCGAACGCCCTTCGAAGTCGCGCAGGTTCACATCGTTGCCGAGCGCCGCGCCGACAATCTCGCCCTCGCTATCGACGGCGAGCACCACCTCGGGCTCCGGATTGTTCCAGTCGGAATCGGAGCGCACACCGATCTTCGCGCCGTGCCCGACGGTCGAAAGGACCGGCGATTTAGAGAAAACCTCTGCATCGGGACCGATCGCGACTTCGAGATATTGCGACCACATCCCCTCGTCGATCAGCGCTTCTTTCAGCTGCGCGGCCTCGTCGCTGCCCGGAACGACCGAGCGGATACCCGATCCGACCCGTTCTTCGAGCTGGTCGCGCAGCCGGGCAGCTGCCTTGGCGTCACCGCGAGCGCGTTCCTCGATGACACGCTCGATCGCCGAAAGGGCGAAGGTGACGCCGCATGCCTTCACGCATTGCAGGTCTATGGGGGTGAGCAGGCTCCAGCCGCCCGGCAGTCCGCCGTCGACCGTCCCGATCTCCTCGCCGCCGGAGAAATGCTTGCGCTGGATCGCGCCCGACACCGTCGCGACCTCCTGCGTCAGGTCGTAGATGCGCCCTTCGCGCAGCATGATGGCGCAGGGGCCTTCGGGCGACTGCGCCCGGCCGATGAACGAGCCCCTAGTGTAATCGGCGGGCAAAACGGCGGAAAGATCGAGACTCATGAAACGGAGCTACCTTCGGTTATAGTGCTTGGAGTTTTGCTCAATTGGCGATCGACGGAGCGCCCTTGACGATGATGGTCTGGCCGATCTCGACCGTCTGCTTCTGCGAGCCGAACTGCATCGACGCGAATGCCATGCCGCGCCTGATGTCCTGATCCGCGACGGCGCTGACCTCGTGCCAGCTCCACTCCGTACCCGGCCTTACCACGCTGTCGCCGAAGCCGGGATAAGGGTCGCTGTTCCGCTGGAAGCGCACCTGCACCTCGCCTTTACCGTCCGCCGCCTCGCTTGCGACTGTGCGTGCGTAGAAACCGAGAGTGACCGTGTCGCCCTCTTCGATCTCCGACATCAGCGGGATGTTCGCGCCGCCGTCGTAGGCATTGCCGGCCTTGCGATTGGTGAAGGTAAGCGCCGCGCCGCCGCCCGGTATGGCAGGATCGGCATAGCCCTTCACCTTGAGGTTGCTTCCGTAGGTCTGCCACTCGAGGCTGGACGGATCGTTGAGCAGCATTCCGGGAAGCATCCGGTCCACCTCTTGCAAGGCGGCCGGCAAGTCCGGATTGACGTTCGGTACGGCGGAGGCGCTGGTTACGGCCGGAGCGGATGTAGCTGCGCTCCCACCTAGACCGAATGCCTCGCGCATTCCCGGCAGCCATTCGCCGGTCTTCTGGTTCCAGAAAGGAAAGGTGTTGGTGTAGGCCCAGGCGCACTGCCCGACGCCTGTCGGGGCGAAGGCCTCCGTCACGGCGCGGTGATACTGCACCCGCTGCTCCAGCGGAATATGCGCGTCGTAAGCACCCGTTTCGCCGATGAAGGGGAGCTTGCCCGTGCGCTCGACATAGGCTTCGAGCTTCGCGACATCCGCCGTCAGTCGCGCTGCATCGGCAGCGGTCCCGTACTTCCGCCCGATCGGCGGGACATCGTCCGCCCAGGTTGCACCCTGGTGGGTGAAGTCGAACGGCTCGTAATAATGGAAGGTCGGATAGATGTTCGGATCGTCGGGCAGTTCGAGCGTCGCGAGCGAATCGATCCCGCTCCAGAACTCGCCGCCGATGATGACGGGACGCTCGGGGCTGACCACACGGATCTCGGCTAGTGCGGGACCAAGCACGGCCATCAGGTTTTCGTTGTCCAGCTGATCGTGCGGTTCGTTCTCGATCTCGAACCAGAGCCGCTCGTTCGGCTTGTCCGAGAACCGCTCGGCAATCTGCGCCCAGATCGCGGCGAGCTTAGCCGTGTTCTCTTCAGGAGCCGAATGCACCTCGACGAAGTTGTGACTGTCGAGGATAACGTTGAGATCGGCTGCGAGCGCCTGGTCGACCACCTCTTCGACGCGGTCCATCCATGCAGCATCGACGGTAAAGTCCGGTCCGGAGCCGGTCTTGTTGCTCCACCGAACCGGCAGGCGGATGGTCTGGAAACCGGCGTCCGCGATATTGCGGAAGTCGGAGGCCTCGATCCGCTTCCCGCCCCACGCACTTTCGCTTTCGGGTTCGAGATGGTTGCCGATGTTGATGCAGGTCCCGACCGGCAGGCCCGAAGGCTCGGCGCTCTGCGCGGCGAGCGGGCCGGCTGCAAGCGCCAGCGCGGCGGCAGCGGTCGAAAGTCCGAATAGGTGGCGGGTCATTGTCCTCTCCTTGTTATGTCTTAGCGCGCACTCAGCACCTGAACGATGAAGCGGCGCATCGTTTCGCTACGCTCTTCCGACGGCGGGCCGGTAATCCGGTTGATATGTGCGGGAAGATGGTCGGCGGCCGAACCGGCACCTTCCCCGAAAATGAAATGGTCGAACCACGCGCGCCACCCTTCCCGCTGGCCTGCAGGAAGATCGCGCACCGACATCAGCGCGTGAATGAGCGCGAGAAACGGTCCTCCCCGCTCGGAATTGTTGTGCCAGTAGTTGACGAGAATGTTGATGGGCGACGTCGCCGCGACATGGTGCCACCACAAGGTCGGCACGTAGATTGCGTCGCCCGGTTCCAGCTCCGCGTATAGCGCCTGCGCCTCGGCCTTTTCGTAATCCGGATAACGCTTCAGATCGGGCTCGAGCGGATTGACCATGCTGACCGGCTGTCCGGCGGGCGTCACGTCCAGCGGACCGATGTAGAGGTGTTTCGTCACGTCGGGCGGAAAGAGACGGAACTGCCGCGCCCCGACCGCCACTACCGCAAAGTTGTCGGACAAATCGAAATGGGTCGCGACCTGCGTCGCATTCCCCATCCAAATGCGCGCCTGCGATCCATCCTGCTCTTCTGCGAGAGGCAAGGGATGATCGCTTGCAAAGCCAGGCAGGTGATCGTGGAGATCGGCTGCGCCGGCGTACATTCCGGGAGCGTCGTCTTGTCCGTCCAGCCGCGCTAGCTCTCCCGCAAGCTGCCCCAACGTGCCCTTGCGGCGCTCGAAATTGAAGCCGGTCATGTCGTTCCGGTAGAAGAACCGGCCGCCTTCCGTGGGCGGAGCGAGCATTATGTCGGCGGCAGCGCCGCTATCGAAGGACGCGCAGTAGCGAAGCGCCTCTGCCGGGTCGGTGCGGCCCAGACGCACAAGCGGCCAGTCGCGGGCCATGCCGCGTATCACGACCGGCCTGTAAGCCTGCCTCACCTGCTCGTCGAACGCCGCTTTGGACGGCAGCGCGACTTCCTCGACCGGATTCACCGCGACCTCTCGTTACTGTTTATGTGAGCGCTACCATGTCGACGCGTCCGATCAATGTCAAAAATTGTCCGCTGCCCCTCATCCCGCTCGCAGGACATCGATAGGCCGAGATGACGTTACGGAAAGGCTGGAGGGGCACCGCATCCCCTCCGCCGCGCCCATGATGCAAGAAAACAACGGTCTCGATTAACTTTCCGCAAACCGCGCTCGGCAAGCAATTACGCTCGACGAAATCGAAGGATTTCGGCCTTTTAACGCCGAATAACAAAGGTGCGTAAGCGCCGCGTGTTTACAGGAGAGTTGCCATGAACGTCGCAGTCCGTTTTGCCGGATCGTTGAAAATCGCCTTCGCCGCGGGCGCATCGCTTGCCGCGCTTGCTGCCGCTCCGGCATATGCGCAGACGACCGAGCAGGCAGCCGAAGACGAAACCGTCGCCGAGCAGGCCGACGTGACCGACGACGAGATCGATCGCAACGTCATCGTCGTTACCGCGCAGGGCCGTATCCAGTCGCTGTCCGACGTTCCGATCGCGGTAAACGCCGTCTCGGGCGAGGAACTCGCCAAATCGGGCGCCAGCGACATTCGAGAACTCAACCAGGTCGCCCCTTCGCTGCTCGTTTCCTCGACCGGTAACGAAGCGAACGGTTCTGCCCGTATCCGCGGTATCGGTACCGTGGGCGACAACCCCGGCCTCGAAAGCTCCGTCGCGGTCTTCGTCGACGGCGTGTACCGCTCGCGTTCGGGTAACGCCTTGAGCGAACTGGGCCCGATCGACCGGGTCGAAATCCTGCGTGGTCCGCAGGGTACGCTGGGCGGCCGTAACAGCTCCGCCGGCCTGATCTCGATCTACACCGCTCCGCCGGAGTTCGAGCTGACCGGTTACGGCGCCTTCACCTACGGTAATTACGACGCGATCCGCGGCGAAGCGGGCATCAGCATTCCCTTCGGCGATACCGTGGCAGCGCGCGTCGATGGCGTCTATTTCAAGCGTGACGGCTTCTACAACGACGTCGTCAACAACACCGATATCAACAACCGTGACCGCTACCTTGTTCGCGGACAGCTGCTGTTCGAACCGAACGACGACATCGAGTTCCGCGTCGTTGCCGACTATTCGAAGAAGGACGAAGCATGCTGCGCAGCGACGTTCGTGCAGACGGACTTCGCTCCGCTGTCGCGCATCAGCCCGGGCCTCAACTCGTTCATTCGCCCAGAGCCCGGCAGCCCCTCGCTGACGAGCACGGCCAACCCGATCATTCCGGTACTTCTGGCGCTCGGCCAGAACCCCGCCGCGCTCAACAACGGCACGTTCGACCGCGACATCTACGTGACCGAAGGCCGCAGCTACGAAGGGGAGACCGAGGATTACGGTATCTCCGGCGAGCTCAACTGGCAGCTTGGCGCAGTCGAGCTGACCTCGATCACCGGATACCGCGAATACGAGAACTTCCAGGGTTCGGACACCGACTATACGCAGGTCGATATCCTGTACCGCGCGCCCGGACCCAACGCCGGCGCGCGCCAGTTCAAGACCTTCACGCAGGAATTGCGCTTGCAGGGCTCGGCGTTCGGTGACCGGCTCGACTGGCTGGTCGGGGGCTTCTACGCCAACGAGAAGCTGCAGGTACGCGACAACCTTCGCTTCGGCGAAGACTACGGCGCGTTCGCACCGTGCCGCATTGTGAATGCGATAAGCCCGGCACTTGCTGACCCAACCGCAACAGGATGTCTTAATGCGGGCGGACGGGCTTTCTTGAGCGGCGCTTTGGGTGGCGTCGTTCCCGGAGCGCCCACTCAGCCTGCATTCGGCGCAGCGACACCCGCGATCTTCGGCGGACTCGACCGCCTTGCGACGGTCAACGATCTCGGTTCGACCGGCGACATCTACAATCAGGACAGCGAGAACTTTGCGGTCTTCACGCACAACATCTTTCACATCACCGATACGCTCGATCTGACGCTCGGCCTTCGTTACACCAACGAAACGAAGGATTTCGACGCCGTGCTCGGCAACGACAACACCGTTTGCCCGGCACAGCGGGCCGCGCTTACTCCGCTGCTGGCAAGTCCGGCGCTCGCAGGGCTTGCAGGCGGCCTCATTTCGCTGGCCTGCCAAGGCAACTCCACCAGCGAACTCGACGGTGCGACCTTCTCGGACACGCGGGACGAGGACGAGTTTACCGGCACGGGTATCCTGAGCTGGAAACCGACACCGGACCTGCTGCTTTACGGCAGCTACTCACGCGGCTACAAGGCCGGCGGTTTCAACCTCGACCGGTCGGCCATCACCGGCACGTTCTTCTCGCCGGCTGATACCACCGGCGCGAGCAACATCTCCGTCATCGTGGGACCGCTGGCACTAGCCGACACGGCCAACCTGCAGTTCGGTCAGGAAACGGTCGACGCCTTCGAAATCGGTGCGAAATACGCGACACGCGAGTTCACGCTCGGCCTGTCCGCCTTCCGGCAGGAGTTCTCGAATTTCCAGCTCAACACCTTCAACGGCTCGGTCTTCCTCGTGCAGAACATCAATGCCTGCTCGAGCGACCTGAACGACGCTGACGAAGATGCGTTCGGCCTGACCGGCGCCTGCGCCGAGGACGATGTGACCTACGGCGTCGTCGCGCAGGGTGTCGAACTCGAAGGCTCGATGCGTCCGGGCCGCGATCTTCTGTTCACGGCAGGCCTGACCTATTCGGACACGAGCTACGAAGACAACCTGATCGGCAACGAATCGGGCGCTCCGCTCGATCCGGCGCTGCGTCTGCTGCCGAACGACAATCTGTCGAACGCGCCTGAGATCACGGCGACCGCTTCGGCAAGCTGGACGCCCGAACTGGGCAGCAGCGGTCTGTCGGGTCTTGCCTATCTCAACGTGCGTACGGTCGGCGACTACAACACCGGTTCCGACCTTCTCTACGGCAAGGAGCAGGACGGCTTCACGCTGGTCAACGCCCGCATCGGCATCCGCGGTCCGGACGAGCGCTGGGCGATCGAAGGCTGGGTGTCGAACCTGTTCGACATCGACTACACGCAGGTTGCCTTCAACACCCCGTTCGTTGCCTCGCAGCAGACGTTCTCCGCTTATCTGGCAGAGCCGCGCACCTACGGCGTCACGGTACGCGCCGGCTTCTAAAGTTTGCGCATAAGCCTTACGAAAAAGGGCTGCTTCCCATGGCGGGAGGCAGCCCTTTTTCTTGTCTTCCAGGAAGCGGCGTTAGCTGCGCGGACGTGCAGGAACGGTGTCACGCGGCGGGTCGCGATCGATCCGGGTTCCGTCCTCGCGGGTTTCCACCGCCGGGTTCATATCGCGCGTCGAAACAGGGCGCGAGGTCGTGACGTCGTGATCATGGTCGTGGTTCTCCGCAATCCGGCCCTGCGGCGCATCGGAGGTTCCGGCATCGCGGCCGAGCTCCTCGAACAGCTGCTCGTAATGCTTGATCGCCTGCCGCAGATCCTCGGTCGACGCTTCGCCGCGGTTGTGCCGTTCGGTCAGCGCATGACCTTCGCGGTAATGCCGCGCGACCTTCGGATGATCAACCGTAAGGTCTTCGTAGCGGCGATCGAAATCGCCCATTGGAAAGCCGCGGGTGCTCATCATGTTGGCGAGCGTCCGGTCGGCGCGCAGCACCGCTTCGGCAGGGCTGTCGACGAACAACGTCTTGGTTTCGTGCCATTCATTCGAGAAGCGGTCGTGCTCTTCGTGCGTGAGCGGGCGGATATCGAGTTCGGCTACGCGCTTTTCGCGCTCTTCCAACGCTTCTTCCGCACGGGTACGGTTGCCACGTTCTTCGACCGTCCGGTCGTATTCGTCGCCGAATTTGTTGCGTAAGGCATCAGTTCGCCGTTTGCGCAGCGCGACCCAGATTGCGATGGCGATCAGGATCACTACTACGATCGCCACGATTACGAGGATTTCTTCTTGTCCCATTCCCTGTTGCCTTTCCTTCCCTCACCGCCGCCTGCCGACCTAAACGAATCGCTTTCCGTAGCGTTCCACGGCGCGTGACGAGCAGGCCCGGTGCATTCCGCCTTCCGCAAGCTCTTGGGGACCGCCTACGTACCGCTCACGCGGTTCAGGACGGCTGCTCCGGTCAAGGACTACCGCGCGCTGACGGGCCGCGGCGCGTTCCTGCGATATGCGCGCCGTCATCCAAAAGCATGGGCGATCGACCTCGACGAGCGGCAGGGAATGGGCGCGTTGATGGCGAAGGCGCTGCTAGTGAGGGCGTGGGCGGAAGCAGAAGGGCGCAAGGTCGCGGTTCGCTCGACCAATCCGCTGTACTCGGGCGGCGAAGATATTTTCGCCCGGTGGTTTGCAGACCTTGCGACAGATGCGACGGCCGCGGCGATGCCGCGAAGCGCGGCGCGCTACTTCGAACGCTTCATCCTGCAGCGCGACTTGAGCCTCGCCGAAGCGCAGGGGTATTTCGCGGTTATGTTCGCGCCGTCTGGCGAACTTAAGCAGCTCATCGATGCGGTCGTTCCGGAGGATGGCGTAGACCTCGCCATTCACTTTCGCGGGACCGACAAGCTGCTCGAAACCGGAGCGCCGCCGGAGGACGCGATGCTGGCGCTACTGCGCGATCATACCGAGGAGTCGGCTCCGCGTACCGTCTTTCTCGCGACTGACGAGCTCGGTTTCGCTAGGACTGTGGCTGCAGTATTGCCCGGCGCAACGATCACCCGCTACGACCTCGCCGATGTCCCTGCAGGAACGGCACGGCATTTCTCCGCCATGCCACCTGCCGACAAGGCGAAGGAAGCGCTCGTCAACATGTTCTGCCTCGCGCGCGCGCCGCTATTGATCCGCACGTCTTCCTACCTTTCCGCAATGGCAGCGCTCGCCAACCCGGCGCAGCGGACCGTCACCGTAAACCGCGAGGCGGTAACCGAACGCACTTTCCCGGAAGCGCAGATACTGGCGCGGGAGCAGACGCCTTGAGCGCGTGGGATGCCATCGTCATTGGCGCTGGCGCTGCCGGCCTGTTCTGCGCGGGCATCGCCGGTCAGCGCGGCAAGCGCGTGCTGGTACTCGAAAAAGCCGAGAAGCCGGGGAAAAAAATCCTCATTTCGGGCGGCGGGCGCTGCAATTTCACCAACATCAATGTCGATGGCGCGCGGGCGGCGGAACGCTTTCTCTCTGCCAATCCGCATTTCGCCAAATCGGCCCTGTCTCGCTATCCGGCCCGCGAGTTTTTGGCACTGGTCGAGCGATACGGCATCGCGTGGCACGAGAAGACGCTGGGACAGCTGTTCTGCGACGGTTCGGCACGCCAGATTGTCGACATGCTGCTCGCCGAATGCGCGGCGGCGAAAGCGGCAGGCGGCGAAGTCTCGGTGCGATGCGACCAAACTGTAGAAACCGTGGCGCAAGATGGAGATCTATTCTCCGTTACCGCCAACGGCGAGACGTATGCCGCGCGTAATCTCGTCATCGCCTGCGGCGGACCATCGATCCCGAAAATGGGGGCGAGCGATTTCGGCTACCAGCTTGGGCGGCAGTTCGGCCTCAAGATCGTCGAGCCGCGCCCTGCACTCGTCCCGCTGACGCTCGGCGGCGATGACGTGCTGTTCCGCGAATTGTCGGGCGTCGCCGCGCCAGTTGAGGCGCAGGCAGGCAAGACGCGCTTCGCCGAGGCCGCACTGTTCACGCACCGCGGTCTGTCGGGGCCCGCGATCCTGCAGGTCTCGTCCTACTGGAAAGCGGGCGAGCCGGTGAGCATCGACTTCCTGCCGGGGCAGGCGCAAGGCTGGCTGATCGAGACGAAAGCGGCCAATCCGCGTGCCACGCTGGGAAGCGTCTTGCGAGAACATCTGCCCGACCGGCTTGCCGCGACGCTGGCGGAGCGGATCGGCTTATCCGGCGATGTCGGCAACATGCCGGACAAGTCGCTGCGCAAGGCCGAGGAGCAGCTTTCGGGCTGGGCGTTCAACCCGAATGGAACCGAAGGCTATGCCAAAGCCGAAGTCACCGCCGGCGGCATCAGCACCGCGGCGTTGTCCTCGCAGACCATGGAAGCGAAGGCGGTACCCGGCCTCTATGCGGTCGGCGAGGCGGTGGACGTGACCGGATGGCTCGGCGGCTATAATTTCCAGTGGGCATGGGCGAGTGGTTACGCCGCCGGACAGGCCCTCAAATGACGGAACTACGGCGTTGACAGGCGGTTATGCAAAGCGGGAGCAAGGGTACATTAGGTTCGGCACGGCATCAGCGCCGCGCCGCACGACAGACTGAACAGGACGGGATCCGCTTTGCCATCTTCCACCCCCGATTACCGCTATGACCAGACCGCGCTCGTCTTTCAGGGCGGCGGCGCTCTCGGCGCGTTTCAGGCAGGCGCCTACGAAGCCTTCCACGAGCTTGACGTGGAGCCGAACTGGTATGCCGGTATCTCCATCGGATCGGTCAATGCCGCGATCATCGCGGGCAACGCTCCCGACGAACGCGTGCCCATGCTCCGGAGCTTCTGGAACCTCGTTACCAGCGGGCCGCCCGACGGGGGCGACAACTGGAACCTCGGTATCTCGGGGGTTTACGGAGCGCGCGCGGCTTCTGTTCTCGGTACGGCGGCAAGCATGCTCGGCGGAGCGCCCGGATTCTTCAAGCCGCGCGGTCCCGCGCAGTTTTTCGCCGAGCCCGGCAGCATCGACGCGGTAAGCTTCTACGATACCGCTCCGCTGATCGAAACGCTGAAGTCCCATGTGGATTTCGAGCGGCTCAACCATCCGAAAGCCGCGCGCGTCAGCCTCGGCGCGGTCGAGGTGGAGAACGGCAACTTCGTCTATTTCGACAACCGCGAGCACACGATGGGGCCGGAACACGTCATGGCATCAGGCGCACTACCCCCGGGCCTGCCGTGGATCGAGATCGAGGGCGTCAAATACTGGGACGGCGGGCTCGTCTCCAACACCCCGCTCGCGCACGTGCTGCGCGAGTGCCGGGGGGATGCACTGGTCTTTGAGGTCGACCTGTTTCCCGCGCGCGGCGCGCTGCCGCAGACGCTGATCGACGTCGAGGAGCGGCGCAAGGATATCGTCTACTCCAGCCGGACGCGCATGAACACCGACGCCTTTCGCGAGCGGCACGCGCTCAAGAACGCACTGCGCAAGGTCATCGAAAGCATTCCCGAAGAAGACCGCGATACGAAGGAAATCCGGCACGCCCGGCGGCTGATCGCCAATCACCGGGTCACGCTCGTCCACCTGATCTACCGGCACGACGGCTTTATCGGCGCATCGAAGGATTACGAGTTCTCGCGCACCTCAATGCTGCGTCACTGGCAGCAGGGCCGCGCAGACGCGGCCGAGATCCTCGCCCATGATTGCTGGCGCCAGCCCCCGCCCCACGACGAAGCCATCGCCGTCTACGACCTCGACCACACGCGCGGTCTCGACGAGCGGCACGGAATGGACCGTATCGGCCTGCGCGAACAGCACGAACCGAAAATGCCCGAGAAAGGAACCTGATTACCATGACGACATCGCTCAAGCTCGAAGACCACGTCAGCCTCATTACCGGTGCAGGCTCCGGCATCGGGCGCGAGATCGCCTGCGCGATGGCGCGCGAGGGCGCGAAGATCGCGGTCTGCGACATCGACATGGACGGCGCGAACGAGACGGTCGCGACCATTCAGTCGGGCGGTCCGGGCGATGCGAAGGCGTTTCGCATGGATGTGACCAGCGAAGACGAGGTGAACAGCGCGACCGATGCGGCCGTCGAGCATTTCGGCCGGCTCGACTCGCTCGTATCGAACGCGGGCGTGCAGATCGTTCACGCGATCGAGAACTTTCCGGTCGAGCAGTTCCGCAAGGTCGTCGATATTCACCTGACCGGGGCATTCCTGACCACCAAGGCCGCGGTCAAGCACATGTACCCGGCAGGCTCTGGCTCGCTCATCTACATGGGATCGGTCCACAGCCACGAAGCGAGCCCATTGAAGTCCGCTTACGTGTCCGCAAAGCACGGCATCCTGGGGCTTGCGCGGGTGATTGCCAAGGAAGGGGCCAAGCACGGGGTGCGCTCCAACGTGATCTGCCCCGGTTTCGTGAAAACGCCGCTGGTCGAGAAGCAAATCCCGGAGCAGGCGCGCGACCTCGGCATTTCGGAGGAAGAGGTCGTGAACAAGGTCATGCTCGGCAATACCGTAGACCAGGAGTTCACCACCGTTCAGGATGTGGCGGACGTCGCGGTGTTCCTCGCCGGGTTCGACAGCAATGCGCTGACCGGCCAGTCCATGCTGATAAGCCACGGGTGGGTCATGAAGTAACGGGTAAGGGGGCGGCCAGACGCGCCGCCCCTCCCCTGCCATCAAACGGAACTGAAGAAACCGCTTTCTTCCCACCGGCCGATATTGCCGTTGTAGGTGAACTCGATCCAGTCGTGCGCTGCGGCAAGTACGCGCGTTTCGTTCACGGCGAAGCTGGCGGGCGACTGCCCCTTCACGAAGCGGATGCTGCCCTGCCCGTCGGTCTTGGCCAGTCGCAGCTTCTGCCCTTCGGCGAACCCGTATTCCGCGCCGCCCGCGGGCCAGCGCGCGATGTTCATGTCGAGTGCGATGTCGCTACCGACGGCTACCGCCATCAGCGGCCCCGCCGGCATGATCTCGCCGTTCTCGGTGTAGACCCCCGGAATGTAGTAACCGTGCGAGGTGTAGAGTGTCGTGGGTTCGCCCGGCCCCGCGCTGACGAGCGGCATGGATAGCGGAGCCGCGCCGCCGTTCGGGGTATGCTGGCTGGCGAAGTCGCCTTCCGTCTCGATCCGGCAGGACTTGCCGATGTAACCGAACCACGCCGGACCGCGCCATTGCCTGCCCTCTCGCTTCGCCAGTTCGGAGCGGAAGTGGCGGATACGGAAGCGCACGTGGCTGGGCGGCTCCTTGAACGTGCCGGCAGGCGCGCCCGGAACCTGCTGCGACAGGCTCGACACCCCGACCAGCGCGAGGGCGTTGATGTTGTTCGCCTGGTCGAGCCACGCATCGATGCTGAGATCGATGTCAGTGACGCGCATCGACTGGTCGCCGTTGACGTGGACGGGCGCATCGATGGTGCGGATGCTTCCCTGCACCCAGCTCGAAAAGATGACTTGGTTCATGTTCCTGAACTCGCAGTCGTCGAGCACCGTGAGCGGGAGCGGCTGCGCTTCGTCGCGCGAAGGATAGACGATGTGGTACCGGAAGTCGCCGGTCGGGCCGCCGCCTAGCCCGGCATGGTCACAGTCGCGCCACAGGCAGCCGCGGTATGTCGCGCGCGACTTCGCCGTATCCTCCTGCGCCTGGTAGCAATCGCCGAACTCGCAGTCTTCGGCGAGCAGCACGGCATTGACGCCCGGATTGAACGCGCTGCCGTTACCGGTGAGGAAACGGCAGTTTCTTAGCGTCAACCGCTCGATCGCACCGCCCGCCCCGCCGAGGTAGAAGATCTCGCCTTTCCAGCCGATCATGTCGGTGTCGGTCAGCACGATCTCGCCCGCGTAGCTGTCCTGTAGCCAGAACGCCTTGTCGGTGATGTCCCAGCCGTCCCCGGTCGCCGGGTCTGCAGGATAGCTGAACACGCCGGTGTTCGCGCGGTTGCCTTGGAAGACGAGCCGGTCGAGTTCGAGCCGGGCAACGCGCCGCGGCGCAGGCGCCGGATCGCTGAGCTCGCCCAGGACGAACAGCCCGCCGCCGCGCCAGACGGCATCGGACGGGTCGCTCTCGCTGACAGCGATCGTCTGCCAGTTCCTTTCGGGGTCAACGCCGCCGATGCCCTTGAAGTCGAGGACGGTCCGCGCAGCCGCCGCGCCGCGCAGGCCGAGGGACCGGCGAACTACGAGCGGGTGGCCGTCCACCGCGTGCTTCGCCGATAGCGGAGAGGTGCGAACCGGGCAGTGGATGGCGTACCGCTCGGCTTCGAACACGACTTCGCGGGCGCGCGTCGCCTCGGCGTAGTCGATGGCTGCCTGGATCGTTTCGCGGTCGTCGGCAATTCCATCGCCGGCCGCCCCCGTTTGCTCGACCGTGATTCGGCCGTCGGAAGCGAACAGGCGGAAGATGCGCCCGTTCGCGGTTCTGAAGCAGCACCGCGGATGGGCGGCTAGCAGAGCTTCGTCGCACAGGCCGTCGCTGATGTATTGCGCCGCGCCCTTCCCTTCTTCGGCGTAGCCGGTGCTGTCGAGCCGGACGATTTCCGCTGGAGGGCTCCGACCCGCGAGATCGGCGAACAGGGCCGGGAGTGCTGCGACGCTCCGTTGCGCGAGAGCCAGCGCCGGAATTGCCAGCGCGCTCATTGCGACACCCGGTAGGCGATCGTGCCGCTGGTCGGCGCGAGGTCGAGGTAAAGCTGGGCGCCGCTTTCGCCTTCTTCCCACACGGCTTCGCAAACGTTGCTCGCGAATACCGCCCACTCACTGCCCGCCGCGGTGAGTAGATGCTTGGTGGTACCACCGTCGACTGAGCGGAGTAGGCGGGCGCTGCCGGTCCACTCACCCGATAATTGAACGAAAACGGTGCGGCCGCGAACCGGCGCATAGGGTCCGGCGACTTCCGGGGAGGCGGTGTCGCCCGTGAGGGCAGCAGGAGGCGGCGCGGACGCGGGACCGGACAGGCCCGCCACCGGCAGCGGATTATCGGGTCCGACGGGTACGTAATTCCCCGCTGCATCGGTATGGCCGATGGCCGTAGCCGGCGCGAAACCGCCCGGCGCCTTGATCGGTAGATCAGTCATTCTGGATATCTCCTCTGATACGAAGAACCAGAACGGTTAGTTTGTGATCTGGAAGTAGGAAAACTCTATTTGCCGGTAGAAGCGTGCGGCACGGTCTTTTGAGCGTCGCTCGCCCGGTTTAAACATCACGCATGCAGGTCGGCGTTTTTCATTCGGGCACACAGCACAGCAGGCTGACGGCCCTCGCCTTGCAGCGGCAGGAGCGGCTCGCCTGGTATGCCACGAGCATCTATCCGATACGGGGTTTTCCGGCGCGCTTAGTCGGGAAGCGCTACCGGCAGGAAGGTCTCGATCCCGCGCTCGTGCGTACCGGAGGCTGGCACGAATGGGCGGAGCGTGCGGCGGCGCAGGCAGGTTTCGCTTCCCTGGCGCAGCGCCTCGATGCCGCGGGAAACCGCGCCTTCGCCAGCAACGTCTTGCGCTGGTACCGCGCGGATGCGCCGATCGCTCTATGGGGCTATAACGGATCGTCCGAGCGAGCATTCACCCATCCCGATACGCATAGTGCTCCGAAAATCCTCGACCGGACGGTCGCCGACTGGCGCATGTGGAACCGGTGTTACGACATGATCGCTAAAACGCACGGCGACTGGCTGACCTCCGCGACGCCGCGCGCGCCGCAATCGCTGATCGATGCCGAGGAACGCGAATATGCCGCCGCCGACCGCATCGTATGCGGCAGCCCAGAGGTCGCCACGTCACTCGCCCGAGAATCGAAGCTGGGCGGCATAGCCGCGAAGACGCGGGTTCTGCCCTATTGCTTCGACAGCACCGCATTCGATCCGTCTGTCCCGCCTCCTCCCGCCACCGATAACGAGCCGCTGAAAGTGCTCTTCGTCGGCCAGCTATCGCCGCGCAAAGGTGTGCAGCACCTCCTCGAAGCGGCGAAGCTCCTGCCTTCGAACGAAGTCTCGGTCACGCTGGCCGGGCCGCTGATGATCCCGCGCGCGATCTTCGCACGATATGCGGACCGGGTCACTTACGCGGGCAACGTGCCGCGCGGCGGCATTCCGGCGCTTATGCGAGAACATCATGTTCTCGTCCTGCCGAGCTACTTCGAGGGATCGGCCATCACGCTGCTCGAGGCGCTCGCATCGGGCCTTGCCGTCATTCAGACACCGCAGGCCGGCCTCGGCGCAACCGAAGAAAGCGGCGTCGTCATTTCCCGGCCGGATACGCAGTTGCTTGCAGAAGCGATCGCCGGGTTATCGGCCGACCGCGAGCGGGTTCACGCGATGCGCCTTGCCGCGCAAACCGAAGCGCGCCGCTACAGTTTCGCCAATTACCGCGCCGGCATTGCTTCGCTCTTGTCGGAGATGGGCATCTGAGCCTGCTCTGCCACGAGACGGCCGAGCCGCTTCTCGAACCGGTTCGCCATCAGGTCCATCGCCCAGCGCGTTCCCGCACGTCGGCGGCCTTCCGCACCGAGCGCTTCCGCCAGCTCCCGGTCGCGCGCGACCTTCTCCACCGCCCGCGCCAAGGCTGCGGCATCGCCAGGCGGCACTACCAGGCCGCAGCCCATCACCTCGTTGGCGAGGCCGGTCCCCGCTGCCGCGGTCGCCACCACCGGTTTGCCGGATGCCAGCATGTTCGGCAGTTTAGAGGGAAGGACGAGATCGGCTGCGCCCGCTACCTGCGGCATCAGATGGATGTCCGCCGCCTTCATGACCTCCGCGAATTGCTCTTCCTTAGCCAGCGGTCTGAAAACTACGTTGCCCAGACCTTCCGCGCGCGCTTCCAGTTCCTCGCGGTTCGGCCCCTCCCCGCAGATCACGAAAACCAGATCGCGGCGGGCGCTCAATGCCCGGGCGGCATCGACCACCACTTCGAGGCCCTGCTTCGCCGCGATGTTGCCGGAGTACAGCGCGATCGTCTTGCCTTCGAGACCCCATTCGCGGCGGATTTCCGCGCTGTCGGCCCGGTCGATCCGCTCCGCGTGATTGGCCCAGTTCCTGAGCTCCATGATGCGCTCCCGGTCCACCCCGACGACGTCGAGCCGCTGGCACATCTTCTGGCTGATCGTGGAAACGATGTCGCCGCGCAGAAGCACGGACTTCTCGAAGTTGCGCGCGACCCGGCCCAGCCGCGTGTCGGCCGATAGCATCCCGGTGGCGAACGCCATCTCGACCTCGAAATCCTGCACGTGGAGCCAAAGCGGCGCGCCTGCAATATGCGCCGCCAAGGCAGCTACCGGAACGGCGGCGAGCGACGGCGCGATGGCGAGGACCGCGGACGGCTTCTCGCGCATGATCGCCCGCGCCAGCGGCAGGGCCGCGGTCGCTGCGAAGCTTGCGTAATGCGCAAGACGGCGAAGCGCGGTCGGACGGCGCGGTACGTAAAGCGGGCAATAGGTGACTTCGACCCCGCCACGAGTGCCGCTTTGCCACGCCCTGCCCGCACGCTTCTGAACCCGCCAGCTAGGATAGTACGGCTGCCCGACGACTGCGCGTACCCGGTGCCCGCGTGCCGCCATTTCCTCGGCCAGACCAGCGGTGTAGGGACCTATACCGATAAGTTCGGGCGCATAATTGATGCCGAACACGAGCAGCGAAGTCTTTTCCGTGGGCATCGCATCACTTGCGCCCACCTCGCTGTACGGAGAGTTTTCCAGTAACACGGCGCCCAGCCGCTCCTCTCGTTCGGACCACCCTCGACCCGGTGCGAGCGGTTACGAAGCCAGAGCTATCAGACAGGTCCCGGCCGCGGAATCCCGCCTGCTTTGCTTATCAACACCTTGGGTTAACGGGACGGCGGATCGTCATAGGCGTCGAGCACGGTCTGGACGTCGATCGCGCGTTCCGGGTGCCTGGGGCGCCCCTGCCGGTAGAACTCCACGATCTTGCGCATATCGGCGCGGTAATCGCCGGTGGGCATGATTGCCGGACCTAGCCCGCCGGTCTTCGTGCCATAGTCCATCATCCCGCACACGAGCGGAACCTGCGCCTGAAGTGCGATCTGGTAGAAGCCCGTCCGCCAGCGGTTCACCGCGCTGCGTGTCCCTTCAGGGGCGATGACGAGCATGAACTCGTCCCGCCGCGCAAATTCGTCCACCATCTGCTGAACGAGATTGCGGCGCGACGACCGGTCCACTTCGACCCCGCCCATATCGCGCATGAAATTGCCGATCGGCCAGCGGAAAAGGCTGTCCTTCCCCATGAAGTGTACGTCGATGCCGAGTTCGCTCGTTACGCCGAGCACGTTGGGAAAGTCCCAGTTGCTCGTGTGCGGCACTGCGATGATGACGCAGCGCCGGCCCGGTGGGGGCAAGCCGAAAGCGGTCCACCCACGCCAGCGGAAGTTCGTAACGATGAGGCGCTTGACCGCCCGGGAGAGCATGGACGGCGGGGGATCGCGGTAGTCGCTCATGGGCGGAGCCTATCACCCGGATGAGGCGAGAAGTTGTTTACTGCATTCACAGTTGCGCCAGCGCCCAGAAGCCGGTCAGCACCAGCGGCAACAGGACGATGCCGAGCGCGATCGCTCCAAGCCAGCCGCGCGGCCTGAGCCATTCTGAGCGCCGCGCCTCGTATAGCACGAACGCGCCGACCGGCAGCGTACCGAAAACGGCGGTGACCAGACCGGGGACATAGCCGCCCCACGCAAGGGAGAGCGCGATATGCGGCAGGAGGGCATTCGCTGCCGACATCGATGCGATCATGCAGCAGACGAACGCCGCACGCGGGGTATTCTTGCTCGCCGCGATCAGTAGAATGCCTGCGGGTACGACCGCGAATATGGCCAAGGCCCACCTGATCGTCGCGATTTCCGGCTGAGCGATCGGCAGGCCTAGCAACGCGTAGAGGGCGTCCAGCGTTTCGGGCAGCAGCGGCAGCGTCCACCACTCCTCCAGATTGTGCAGAACGATCGCCGCTGCCATCAGCACCGGCAGGCGGCTTCGGCGGGCCGGTCTCGTTCCCGCTTTAGTCGCCGTCACATCCTGAAGACGCCGAACGCCGGACGCTCCGAGATCGGCGCTTCCAGCGTCGCCGCGAATGCGAGGCCGAGTACGTCGCGCGTCTGCACCGGATCGATCACGCCGTCATCCCAAAGACGCGCGGTAGCGTAGTAGGGATTGCCCTCGTCCTCGTACTTCTGGCGGATGGGCGCCTTGAATGCCTCTGCTTCGTCGCTCGACCAGCTCTCGGCATCACGGTGGACCGTTGCAAGGACGCTTGCCGCCTGTTCACCACCCATCACCGAAATGCGTGCATTGGGCCAGGTAAACAGGAAGCGCGGGGAGTAGGCGCGTCCCGCCATGCCGTAATTACCCGCCCCGAAGCTGCCGCCGATGACCACGGTGATCTTCGGCACGGTCGCCGTAGCGACGGCGGTGACGAGCTTCGCGCCGTGCTTGGCGATGCCCTCCGCCTCGTATTTGCCGCCGACCATGAAGCCGCTGATGTTCTGGAGGAACAGCAGCGGAATGCGGCGCTGACAGGAGAGTTCGATGAAATGCGCGCCCTTCTGCGCGCTTTCGGAGAACAGCACGCCGTTGTTCGCGAGGATCGCGACCGGCATGCCCCAGATGTGTGCGAAGCCGCAGACGAGCGTGTTGCCGTAGTGAGCCTTGAACTCGTGGAACTCGCTGCCGTCGACCAGCCGGGCGATGACCTCGTGAACGTCGTAGGGAGCGCGGACGTCTTCGGGAATGAGGGCGTAGAGATCGTCGGCGTCGAACTTCGGCGGGCGCGGATCGCGCAGCTTCACGTCCGCAGCCGCGCCGGTATTCGCACCCAGATGGCTGACGATGTCGCGCACGATCGTAAGCGCGTGTTCGTCGTTCTCGGCAAGGTGGTCGACGACGCCCGATTTTTTCGCGTGCAGGTCGCCGCCACCAAGATCCTCAGCGCTGATCTCCTCACCCGTCGCAGCCTTCACCAGCGGCGGGCCGGCGAGGAAGATCGTGCCCTGATTGCGGACGATGACTGTCTCGTCGGACATTGCCGGCACGTAAGCGCCGCCCGCCGTGCAGCTGCCCATGACGCAGGCGATCTGCGGGATACCGAGCGAAGACATCTGCGCCTGATTGAAGAAAATGCGCCCGAAGTGGTCGCGGTCAGGGAATACCTCAGCCTGATAAGGCAGGTTCGCGCCCCCGCTATCGACGAGGTAGATGCACGGCAGGCGGTTTTCCTGCGCGATTTCCTGCGCCCGCAGGTGCTTCTTGACCGTCGTCGGGTAGTAGCTGCCGCCCTTCACAGTGGCATCGTTGGCGGCGATCATCACCTGCCGCCCGCTGACCCGCCCGATCCCGGCGATGATCGAGGCGCCGTTGACATCGCCTTCGTACATCCCGTTCGCCGCGAGTTGCCCGATCTCGAGGAATGGGCTGCCCGGATCGAGCAGGCGTTCGACCCGCTCGCGGGGCAGGAGCTTGCCGCGAGAAACATGCTTTTCCCGGTGCCGCTCGGGCCCGCCAAGTGCGGCTTCGGCCACCTTGTCGCGCAGATCCTGGGCGAGCGATTTGTTATGCTCGAAGCGGGCCTTGGCATCGGGCGCTTCGCGGTCGAGCGTGGAGGTGAGAACGGGTGCGGTCATGTCGAGGGCTCTTGGCTGTCTTTGGAGGCGCGGCCGTGATGGTCGGGCGCGGCGATCAGGTAGCGATAAACCCCGACGATGTTAATCATCAGCAGGCCGATGTTCTGCCAGGCGATCCCGGCAGTGTCCTCGCCGAGAAAGCCCCAGGCGATCAGCGCGATGGAGCTCGTAACGAAAAGCACGAAGCCCCAGCCGCTGACCCTGAAGCTGATATTCAGCGACACCATCAGCGCAGCGATCAACCCGGCGCCCGCCCCGTAATACTGCAATGCGGTGAGAAGGGTGTCGCTCACCCCGCTGCACCGATCAGCTCACGGCCGATCAGCATCCGGCGGATCTCGTTCGTGCCCGCGCCGATGTCGAGCAGCTTGGCATCGCGCATATAACGCTCGACCGGCCAGTCGAGCGTATAACCCGCGCCGCCGAGCGCCTGCACCGCCTCGGCCGCCACGCGGAATGCATTCTCCGACGCCAGCAGGATCGCGCCGGCCGCGTCGAAGCGCGTGGTCTTGTCGGCGTCGCACGCTTTGGCAACCGCGTAGGTGTAGGCCCGCGCCGATTGCAGCGCGACATACATGTCCGCCACCTTCGCCTGCATCAACTGGAACGAGCCCAGCGGTTTGCCGAACTGGGTCCGCTCGCGAAGGTAGGGGATGACCGTGTCCAGGCAAGCCTGCATCACGCCGAGCTGTAAGCCGGCCAGCACGACGCGCTCGTAATCGAGACCGCTCATCAGCACGCCGACGCCGCCGTTTTCCGGGCCCATCACGTTTTCTTGCGGCACGAAGCAATCGTCGAACACGATCTCGCTCGTCGGGGAGCCGCGCATGCCGACCTTCTCGATCTTCTGGCCGATCGAGAAGCCCTCGAAGCCTTTCTCGATTAGGAAGGTCGTGATGCCGCGGCTCTTCGCTTCCGGATCGGTCTTGCCGTAGACCACCAGCGTATCGGCGAAAGGCGCATTGGTGATCCAGAACTTCGTGCCGTTCAGCACGTAGCCGCCGTCGACCTTCTCGGCCTTCATCTTCATCGAAACGACGTCGCTACCCGCGCTCGCCTCGCTCATGGCGAGGCTGCCGACGTGCTCGCCGCTGATGAGTTTGGGCAGGTACTTCGCCTTCTGCGCGTCGCTTCCCCAGCGCGCGATCTGGTTGACGCACAGGTTCGAATGCGCGCCGTAGGAAAGACCGACCGAGGCGCTGGCGCGGCTGACTTCCTCCACCGCGATCACGTGTTCGAGATAGCCGAGGCCCAGCCCGCCGTCCGCCTCGCTTACCGTGATCCCGTGCAGGCCGAGCGCGCCCATCGCGGGCCACAGCTCCTCTTTCGGAAACCAGTCTTCCCGGTCCACCTTCTCGGCCAAGGGAGCGATCTGCTCGTCGGCGAAGCGGCCGGTCGTCTCGCGGATCATCTGGGCGGTTTCGCCGAGCTGGAAATCGAATTCGGGGGTAGCGCGCATGTTCTCTCCTCAATGGCATCGGCGCATAGCAACAGGCGGGGCCGACGCAAACCCGGGACTGCATACCGGCGTGCCCCACGCTTTGCTTGGCGTAAGGCAATTGTAATGACGGCGAGCCGCGTTAATGAGGCACATCATGCAAGCAGATGACCTTCTCCCCTGGCCGACAGGCAAAGCGCCGGACGCGCTGTACTGCGAGGAGGCGAACCGGCTCTCCATTCTTGAGCAGTACGGGCTCGACGCGCTGGAGAACGATCCGGAGCTTCGTCAGATCACCGCGTTCACCGCGAAAGTGTGCGGTGCACCGATCTGCCTCGTCTCCCTGGTCGAGAAGGAGCGGCAGCGGTTTCTGGTTCGCGAGGGGCTGGAAGAAACCGAAACGCCGCGCCCTACGTCGTTCTGCGCGCACGCCATGCTCGAACCCGAACCGATGATCGTGCCCGATGCGCAGCAGGACCCACGGTTCACGGGCAATCCGCTGGTTTTGGGTCAGCCTCACATCCGGTTCTACGCGGGCGCTCCGCTCATAAGCCACGAGGGCGCACCGCTGGGTTCGCTGTGCGTGATCGATACCGAGCCGCGCCCCGAAGGCCTGACCGAACTGCAAGTGAACGGTCTTATCGTCATGGCAGCCTCGGTAATGCGGCGGCTTCGGCATCGCCGCGAAGCGCTGGCGCAGCAGGCTATTCTGCAAGTCGAGGAGCGGCGCCTGCGGGCGATAGCCGACAGCATTCCCGATATCGCCTTCTCGCTCAGCCGCGAGGGCAAGATCGACTATCTCAACCAGCGCTTCAGCGAAGTCGTCGGCGACGTGAAGGTCGAAGTGGCGACCGACTGGTTGCCCCTCATCCACGAGGACGAGCACGAGGGCATGTATGCAGCGTGGAAGGCCGCGTACAAGGCGCTGCAACCGTTCGAGAGCGAATTTCGCTTGAAAACGCGAAGCGGCGAATGGCGCTGGAACGTAGTGCGTATCCTCCCCTCCGATGCCGAGGACGGGAAGGAAAACCGCTGGTTCGGAACGATCACCGATATCCACGACAGCCATAGCGAATCCGAAAACCGCCAGCTTCTGGCGCGTGAATTGTCGCACCGGATCAAGAACATCTTCGCGGTGATTTCGGGCCTCATCTCGATGCGGGTGCGCAAGCACCCCGAGCTGGCGGAATTCGCCGCCGACCTCAACGCGATGATCCGCTCGCTCGGTCATGCACATGATTATGTCAATCCGCTCAACGAAAATGCCGGTCACAGCCTGCACGAACTGCTGACCGACATGCTGGCCCCCTACGGAGCGAAAGGGGAGAACAAGCTGCGGATCGACGGCGACGCGCGGCAGCGGATCGGGGAACGGGCGGCCACGCCGCTGGCGCTGATCTTCCACGAGCTTGCCACCAACTCCGCGAAATACGGGGCCTTGTCGCACGCGGACGGCTACGTTCAGATCGACGTTTCGTCCGCTACCAACGAAGCGCAGGACGGCGATGCCGACAGGCTGAAGATCCGCTGGAGCGAACCGGGCATTGCACCGCCAGCGGACGAGTCCAGCGAGCGCGAGGGCTTCGGCTCCCGCCTGCTGCGCATGTCGGTGCAGAACCAGCTCGGCGGGGAAATGACCCGCACCTTCGATACCGACGGTCTCACGGTGGACCTCGATTTTCCGGCGCAGTCGATTTCAGGCTGACATATTGCTAGCCTACGTATTGCAGATTTTCACGGCAGCACGGGACCGAGCTTGAGCACCATGGGATCCAGAACCATTCTCGCCGCCAGCACAGCGGCCATGCTACTTTCAGCCTGCACGCAGCAAGGCGACGAAACCGCGGAAGGCGAAGAGACCGCCGCCGTGGAAACCGCGCCGACAACCGCAGCCGACGTGGCGAGCGGCGATAGTGCACCCGCCCCGGAACCGCTGAACGAGTTCTCGGGAACGGCATGGCGCGCGATCGGCGAGGACGGAGCGCGCTTCACCACCTACCTCGATGCGGACGGAACCTACCGCGACCTCCGCAACGGCGATTTCTACCAGACCGGGGGCTGGAACTTCGACGGCGAGGAAATCTGCTTCACGCCCGAAAACGAAAGCGACCGGGGTGATTGCTGGAGCCCCGGCGTGCTGCGCGACGACACGGTGACGATGTCGCGCGGCGACGACTTCAATATCGAACTCGAAAAGGTCGAATATACGCCGCCCGATGAGGACACCGAAGCCCATGAAGAAGCGGGCGGCGAAGAGAACTGACCGGCCCCGTGCCTGACAGCGCGACGCCGGCACTTGAATGGCGCGGTGTTTCGCGGACTTTCGGCGATGTGCAGGCCGTGGAAGACGTATCGGTCGCGGTCGCGGGCGGCAGCTTCACCGCACTGGTCGGCGCGTCAGGATCGGGCAAGTCGACGCTTCTCAAGATCGTGAACCGGCTGGTCGAGCCCGACAGCGGGAAGGTCTTCGTCCATGGACAAGACACTAGCGACATGCCGCGGTCCGTTTTGCGCCGGCGGATCGGCTACGTTTTCCAGCAGATCGGGCTTTTCCCGCACATGGACGCTGGACAGAACATCGGCATCGGCGCGCGGCTTTCGGGTAACCGCCTTCCGCCAGAGCGGATCGCTGAACTCCTGGAACTCGTGGAACTGGACCCGCAGATGGCGGCAAGGATGCCGCAGGAATTCTCCGGCGGACAGCAGCAGCGCATCGGGGTTGCCCGCGCGCTCGCGAACGAGCCGGAAATCCTGCTGATGGACGAACCCTTCGGCGCGCTCGACCCGCTGACCCGCGATGCTTTGGGGCGGCGGGTGCGCGCGCTGCACGAGCGGCTCGGCTTGACGAGCGTGATGGTGACGCACGACATGGCCGAAGCCTTGCTGCTCGCCGACCGGGTGCTGGTAATGGACGCGGGGCGCATCGAGGCGGACGAAACGCCTGCATCACTGCTGGCCGGCCGGGGCGGTGCAATCGCACAGGCCATGGTCGCCGTACCGCGCGAGCAGGCGAAGCGATTGTCGGCGGTGCGCGAATGAACGCGATCGTCGATGCGCTGCTCGGGCTGGGCGACGAGTTCGCCGCCCATGTGCTGCTATGCGCAGCGGCGCTGGGCCTCGGCATCATAGTCGCCCTTCCTCTCGCAGTCTGGGCCAGCCGGTCCCCGACCGTCGCCCGCGGAACGCTCGGTTTTGCGAGCCTCGTCCAGACGATACCCGCACTCGCACTGCTGGCCCTGTTCTTCCCGATCCTCCTGAGCCTGCGCGCGGTATTCGGCGAAGGCCTCCCGACGCTCGGGTTCCTGCCGGCTCTGCTCGCGCTGGCGCTCTACGCGCTTCTGCCGATCCTGCGGAACGCGGTGACGGCGCAGGCCAATCTCGATCCCGGCGTCATCGAGGCTGCGCACGGGGTCGGCATGAGCGACTGGCAGCGACTGCGACTGGTCGAGGCACCGCTGACCGCGCCTTACATCATGGGCGGCATCCGCACGGCAGCGGTATGGACGATCGGAGCGGCCACGCTGGCGACGACCATCGGTCAGAAGAGCCTCGGCGATCCGATCTTCGCGGGGTTGCAGACGCAGAACTGGGCGCTTGTGCTTGCAGGCTGCATCGCGAGCGCCGGGCTCGCGCTGGTTGCCGACGGGCTGCTCGGCCTCATCGAGAAAGGCTTCGCCAAGCGCAACCGGACCCTGTGGCTCGGCGGCGCGATTGCCGTCGCGCTCGGCATCGGCGCTGCGCTCTGGGGACCTGCCATTAGCGCCATCGCTGGCGACGAGGACGAGCGCATCGTGATCGGAGCGAAGAGCTTCTCCGAACAGTTCATCCTCGCGCGGCTCATCGGGCAGAGGCTCGAAGCCGCCGGCTACGAAGTCGCTTACCGCGATGCTCTGGGTAGTGCCGTCGTTCACGAGGCCGTAACGACGGGAGCGATCGACATCGTGGTCGACTACACCGGTACGATCTGGGCCAACGAACTTGGCCGGACGGACAACCCCGGCCGCGAGGAAATGTACCGCCGCATCGCCGGATACGAACGCGAGACCAGCGGAACGCTGGTGCTAGGGCGGCTCGGGTTCGAGAATGCCTACGCGCTCGCCATGAACGGCGAGAAAGCGAACGTTGGCGGGTTCACGAGCCTCGAGGATGTCGCGGCGCGGGGCCAGCGAATGGTCATCGGCGGCGATCCCGAATTCTTCGAGCGCCCCGAATGGCTCGCGGTGAAGGAGGCCTACGGGCTCGACTTCGCGCGGCAGCGGACCTTTACCCCGACTTTCATGTACAATGCGCTGCGTTCGGGCGAGGCCGACATCATCAGCGCCTACACCTCCGACGGACGGATCGCGGCGGACGGCCTCGTGGTGCTGGAAGACCCCCGCGGCGCCTTTCCCAGCTACGATGCCATCCTGCTCATCGCGCCGGACCGTGCGGATGACGCTCGCCTGATCGCAGCGCTGCGCCCATTGATAGGAGCAATTGACGTGGAAGCCATGCGTGCGGCGAACCTCGCAGTGGACCGGCAAGAGGACAAGAAGACACCCGGCGAGGCGGCCCGGATGCTGGCGGAAGAGATCGGGCTCTAGGCGAAACCCGCAGGCTCAGCCCAGCGTTCGCCGCTCGCTGTAACTGCCATCACCTTGAACAGCTCGCCCATCGCTTCGGGCGCTAGCAGGCGGCGATGCTCGCCTGCGATAGCCTGCGCGCGCTCAGGATCGGCTGCGGCAAGGGCCTGCGCGCGAGCCGTAATCCCGAGCCGCTCGAGAAACGCTCCTTGCGTGCCGGATTGCACCCGCGCGGATCCGTTACGACGCATCGCGGCTTCCAGCGCGGAGAAGGCGACGTGCGCGGTCAGGTCCGCTGTGCCGGGCGCTTCGAGCGGATCGACCTTCCTATGGGCCCGCACCGCCTGCAGGCTCGACCCGGTGCGTTCGGCGAAATAGCCGTAGTCGATGAACAGCGCCGCGCCGCCCTGCTCTTCCAGCCGCTCGGCAATGCCGCCCGCCCATGCCGCCGCGCCTGGGCATACCTCGACGATCGTGCCCTCCGCCGCAGCTTTCATCTCGTCCGGGACTGCGGCATCCATCGGCTTGTCGCCGGCGACGAACACGAACCGTTCGTCCGCATCGAGCGCGACCATTCGCTCGCGCCAGCCCGCCTCGGTTTTTACGAGCTGGCGAATAGGCAAAGCATCGAAGAACTCGTTGGCGATTATGAGTAGCGGCACGTCGCTCGGCAGGCTGTCGAGGTCGTCATGGAACTGCACCGAGGCGATGCTGCCCGACTGCACCTTACGCAAGGCTGGTGACCCCTCGACGAAATGCACCGGCGGCGTCAGGCCGAAGCGCGCCATCGCCCGAAGCGCGTCCTTCGCGAGTGTGCCCCGCCCCGGACCGAGCTCGACATAGGCAATGTCCGGCGATCCTGAACGCTGCCAGAAATCGGCGCACCACAGTCCGATCATCTCTCCGAACATCTGGCTGATTTCGGGTGCAGTGGTGAAGTCACCTGCCGCGCCCAGCGGATCGCGCGACGCGTAGTAGTGCGCGTTGCTCTCTCCGAAGTAATGCAGCAGCGAGATCGGACCGGATTGCCGGATCAGGCGGCAGAACCGCGCCGTCAGGTCGCTTGGCGGAGCACCCGGCGCAGGCGCCGGATCGCTCATGCCGCGGCCGATTTGGCCTGCTTCGTTCCGGCTCCGACGACGGGCGGCTTCATCAGCGCGTACACCACGACGGTGATACCTACCGCGATCATCGGCAGCGAGAGCCACTGTCCGCGCGACAGGCCCGTTTCGGTCACTACGTAAGCAAGGTAGGCGTCGGGCTCGCGGAAGAATTCGTTGACGAAGCGCGCACCCGCGACGCCGATGGTGAAGACGCCGACGAGCAGGCCGGGCCGGTAACGCGCCCGCGTTTTCCAGAACAGCGGCAGCAGGATGACGATTAGCAGCAGCCCTTCGAGCCCTGCCTGGTACAACTGCGAGGGATGGCGGCCCACTTGCAACGGATCGGTCGGGAACACCATCGCCCACGGCACATCGGTCGGCCGGCCGTAGAGCTCGCCGTTCATGAAGTTGGCCAGACGGCCGAAGAACATGCCGAAGGGCACGTTGACCGCGATGTAATCGCAGATACGCAGCCAGTTCAGGCCGCCGCGCACCGCGACCCACGTGATGGCGAGCAATACGCCGATCACGCCGCCGTGGAAGCTCATGCCGCCGTCCCATAGCCGCAGCAGGTCCCAGCTGATGAACTCGCTATCGGTGAAGCCGGTGAACAGCTCCGGCTTGTAGAATGCCGCATAGCCCAGCCTTCCGCCCAAAATGATGCCAAGCGTCGCATAAAAGAACAGGTCTTCCGCGTGCTGCTGCGCCATGGGGGCGCCGGGCGCCTTGATCATTTTCGTGAGATGCCAATATCCCAGAAGGATACCGCCAAGATAGGCGAGCGAATAGAAGCGGAGCTTGAAGCCGCCGAACAGCTCTATCCCGTCGCGCAGGCCGAGTTCGGACCACTGGATCGGCTGTGCGGTCGCCAGCACATCGGTCAGGAAAGACAGCAAAACGGCAGTTCCTCGCGTGAATTCGCGTCCCTCCAAGGTCCGCTGAGCCGCCTATGGCATAGCAGACAAGCGGCGAAAAGCCCGCTACGCTTCAACTAGGCGATTGCGATGCCCGGCACGAGGCGGCAAGGCAGCATAAAACGAACAACCAGGAGAGTGACACCAATGCCCACCGATCTCGATCAACAGATGGTCCGCATCATGGACACATTGACCAGCCCCGGCCAACTGTTCGAGACCGTACCGGCGCAGCGCGGCGGCGTTACGATGCCGGCCTTCAAGAACGCTCCGCCCAGCCTGTTCCACTATTTCGCCTATTACGCGAACCAGCACGGCGATGCGACCTTCCTCGTCGACGGCGACCTGCGCCTGTCCTTTGCCGAGACCTTCATGGCCGCCCGGCAGGTAGCGGCAGGTCTCATCGCGCGGCATAACGTGCAGAAGGGCGACCGCATCGGCATCGCGGCGCGCAACTCGGCGAACTGGGCGATCTGCTATCTCGGCACGATCATGGCGGGCGGCTGCGCAGCGCTCCTTAACGGCTTCTGGTCGGGCGAGGAACTGGCGGAAGGCGTCGACCTTGCGCAGTGCTCCATCGTCCTCGCCGACGAGGACCGCGCCGCGCGGCTTGAGGGCCATGAGCACGGCGCAAAGGTCATCGTGTTCGGTCACGGCGGCAAGGTCGAAGGCGATCTCGCGGCAATCTGGCCCAATGCCGAGCAGGCGAGCACCCCGCTACCCGAACTGGGGCCGGACGACCTCGCGACTATCCTCTATACGTCCGGCTCGACCGGCAAGTCCAAGGGCGCCTACTCCGACCATCGCGGCGTGCTGCACGGAATCATGAGCTACGCCGCACAGACGGTGATGAGCCTGCATATCCTGACCGAACGCAACGAAGCGCCGAGCGCGCCGCCCTCCGCCCTTGTTGCGGTCCCGCTGTTTCACGTGACCGGCGAGATACCGCTGTTCCTGCAAAGCTTCGCCATCGGCCGCAAACTCGTGTTCATGCCGAAATGGGATGCTGCCGAGGCGATGCGCCTGATCGAACAGGAGGAGATCAGCTATTTCGTCGGTGTTCCGCTGATGAGCTACGAAATGGCGACGCATCCCGACCGCGACAAATACGACCTCTCGTGCTGCAAGAGCTTTGCCGCGGGCGGCGCGCCCCGTCCGCCCGAACACGTGACGAAGATCAAGGAAGCCTTCCCCGAAGGTTTCCCGCTGCTCGGCTACGGCCTTACCGAAACCAATGCGGTGGGCTGCGGCAATCTCAATGAGAACTACATGGCGAAGCCCGGCAGCACCGGCCAGCCGAGCCGTCCGCTCGTCGATCTCGCCATTCTCGACGACGACGGCAACCCCCTGCCGCAAGGCAGCGTCGGCGAAGTCTCGATCCGCTCGATCGCCAACTTCCTCGGCTACTGGAACAACCAGGAGGCGACGCGCGCCGCCTTCACCGACGATATGTATTTCCGCACCGGCGACCTCGGCTATCTCGACGAAGACGGCTACCTCTTCATCGTCGACCGCAAGAAGGACATCATCATTCGCGGCGGCGAGAACATCAGCTGCATCGAAGTGGAAGAGGCGATCTACGCCCACGAAGATGTAGCGGAATGCTCCGTCTTCGGCCTTTCAGACGAACGCTACGGCGAGATTCCGGCGGCGGTCTACTACACCAAACCGGGCCGCGAACTGACGCCCGATGCGCTGACGAGCTTTCTCGAAGATCATATCGCAGCCTTCAAGATACCCGCGAAGCTGTGGCGAGCCGAAGAAGCCCTGCCGCGCCTCGGCACGCAGAAAATCGACAAGATCTCCGTCCGCAAGCAATTCGCGAACGCCTGAGCCGCCGACCGAAACCATGAACCGCATCCGCATTCCCGATCAGCGCGCGATCATCGACCGCCGCGAACTGGCGAGCCAGATCGCCGCGCTGCATGGCGAGAGTGACGGGGATGCGCGGCGGGAAATCGTCGAGGCGCTGAAGCAAGCATTGGAAGATGGGCGTGCGGAACTGCGGCGGCGGCTCGACGAGAAACCATCCGCCGGACACGCTTGTACGGGCGGCTTCTCCTTCCTGGTCGATCAGCTTATCCGCGTGATCTACGACCACGTGACGGAGGCGGTTCATCCGCTCGCGAACCGCACGTCGGGTGAGCGGCTGACCCTGGTCGCGGTCGGCGGCTACGGACGCGCGGAAATGGCGCCGCATTCCGACGTCGACATCGCGTTCATCACTCCGCACCGCCGTACCCCGTGGTGCGAGCAGGTGATCGAGACGATGCTCTATTACCTCTGGGATCTCGGCCTGAAAGTCGGACATTCCAGCCGCACGCTCGAAGAAATGGTCAGGATGTCGAAGGAAGACCTGACCATCCGCACCGCCATGCTGGAGGGGCGCTACCTCTGGGGCGATCAGGAACTTTACGATGAAGCCGCGAAGCGCTTCCGCCGCGATGTCGTTGCGGGAACGGCGCGGCAATTCGTCTCCGAGAAGCTCGAGGAGCGCAACCAGCGGCACAAGCGCATGGGCGACAGCCGCTATGTCGTCGAACCGAACGTCAAAGACGGCAAGGGCGGGCTGCGCGACTTGCAGACGCTCTACTGGATCGGCAAGTACATTCACGGCGTGCGCAGCGCCTCGGAACTGGTCGACGTGGGCCTGCTTACCAAGGCGGAATACCGCAGCTTCCGCCGGGCAGAAGGGTTTCTCCTCGCGGTGCGGTGTCACCTGCATCTGCTCACCGGGCGCGCCGAAGACCGGCTTACCTTCGATTTCCAGCGCCAGATCGCGGAGCGCATGAACTTCGCCGAGCGCCCCGGCCAGGCGCCGGTCGAACGTTTCATGCAGTTCTATTTCCTGCAGGCGAAGCGGGTCGGCAGCCTGACCGGTGTCTTCCTCGCGCATATCGACGACGAGCTTGCGCAGAAGCGTCGGCGCACCGGCCTCCTCGCAGGCTTCAGTCCCAAGCCGCGAATGCTGAAGGGCTACCGTGTGTTCGGCGGGCGGATCGCCGCGCCCGGCGACGACTGGTTCAAAAGCGATCCGGTGCGCCTGATCGAGATTTTCCAGATCGCCGAAGCGGAAAGCCTCGAAATCCACCCTGAAACCATGCGCCAGGCGGACCGTGACAGTGGCCTCATCAAGGACGAGGTGCGCCGCGATCCCCGCGCCAACGCGCTGTTCCTGGAACTGCTTGCAGGCCGGAACGATCCGGAAATGGTTCTGCGCTGGATGAACGAGGCGGGGGTGTTCGGCCGGTTCGTGCCCGATTTCGGCCGCGTCAATGCGCAGATGCAATTCGACATGTACCACCACTACACGGTCGACGAGCATACCATTCGCGCGATCGGCCTCCTGAACAAGATCGAGAAGGGCGAACTCGCCGAAGACCATCCGCGCGCAACGCGGCTCATTCACAAGGTCGCCTCCCGCCGGGCTGCCTATGTCGCGGTGCTGCTGCACGACATCGCCAAGGGGCGCGGCGGTGACCATTCGATCCTGGGCGCGGAAATCGCGCTGGAACTGTGCCCCCGCTTCGGGTTGAGCGATGCCGAAACCGAACTCGTCAGCTGGCTGGTGCGCGAGCATCTGCTGATGAGCGCGACCGCTTTCAAGCGCGACCTGACCGACCCCAAGACGATCGAGGACTTCGTCGAGCGCGTGCAGGGGCTGGAACGTCTGCGTCATCTCGCGATCCTGACTTCGGTCGATATCCGCGCTGTCGGGCCGGGTGTTTGGAACAGCTGGAAGGGGCAGCTTCTCGGGCAGCTTTACGATGCCGCGCACGAGCGGTTGCGGCTTGGCCACGTACAGGAAGGCCGTGTCCCGCGCGTCGCGGCGAAGAAGCGGACGGTCGCGGAGCTGCTGGACGACAAGAACGGCCTGCTAGACCAGGCGGAACAGGTTTTCGACGACGCCTACTGGATCGCCGAGCCCGAAGACGTGATCGCGCTCAATATCGTTCAATATGCGGCGGCGCGCGAGCAGAAGCACAAGCTCTCGGTCCACTGCGAATATTACGAGGCGCGTGGCGCCACGCTGGTCACGGTCATCGCCGCCGATCATCCCGGCCTGTTCTACCGGATCGCGGGCGGCATCCATCTTGCGGGCGCGAACATCATCGATGCGCGCATTCATACCACGCGCGCCGGTTGGGCGGTCGATAACTTCCTCGTGCAGGATCCGGTCGGAAAACCTTTCCGCGAGCCGTCGCAATTGAAGCGGATCGAGGACACGATCGCCGACGCACTTGCGAACCGCATCGAGCTCGCTCCGAAACTGGCGCAGCGACCGCTGCCCCGCACCCGTGCGAATGCGTTCGACGTGTCGCCGCGCGTGGTGTTCGACAATACTGCATCGAACCGATTCACGGTAATCGAGGTCAATGCCCGCGACCGCTCTGCGCTGCTCAACCGCCTTGCGCGCACGCTGTTCGAAGCGCGGTTGATCGTGCAGTCTGCGCATATCACCGCCTACGGGGAGCGCGCGGCGGATACGTTCTACGTCACCGACTTGACCGGCGACAAAATCACCGAAAGCAGCCGGCTGTCGCGGCTCGAGAACGAACTGCTCGACGCTGCCAGCGACCAGCGGCAGCGCGAGATGGAAGACGCCTGAGACTTAGCCGCGCGCGCCGAACAGCGCCGTGCCGACACGGACGTGCGTGGCGCCGAGCATGACCGCGGTCTCGTAATCGCCGCTCATTCCCATGCTCAGACCTTCAAGGCCGTTCTCGTCGGCGAGCTTGCCGAGGAGCGCGAAGAACGGCGCGGGTTCGATGTCGGCAGGCGGAATGCACATCAATCCGGCGAGCGGGATCTCCGCCTCGCGCGCTGCGGCAACCAGTTCGGCCAGTTCGGCGATCGCAACGCCGCCCTTCTGATCCTCGCTGCCGATGTTGACCTGGATGAAGCACGGCACTTTACGGCCTGCTTTCTCGAAGGCTTTGGGTAGCGCCTTGACGAGACTCATCCGGTCGAGCGAGTGGATGCAGTCGAACAGCGCCGCCGCATCCTCCGCCTTGTTCGACTGAAGCTGGCCGACAAGGTGCAGTTCGATGCCCTCGTAGCGTTCGCGCAGCGGCGGCCACTTGTCCTGCGCTTCCTGCACGCGGTTCTCGCCGAAGACCCGGTGCCCCTCGTCGAGGAGCGGGACGATCGTTTCCTCGCCGTGCTTCTTGCTCACCGCGATCAGCGTCACGTCGTCAGGTTCGCGCCGCGCGATCCTGCACTGTTTGGCGATATTGGCGCGCACCATTTCGAGGGGAGTTTCTGTCTTTTCCATCACGCGCCGCTATAGCGTGTCCGCCATGTCATGCCAGACCCTCCCCCAGCTTTGGCTCTTGTCCGATGCGCGCAACGACACGGTTCTCGAACGCGCTCTTTCAGAATTGCCGAGAGGGTCCGGCTTCGTGTTCCGGCATCATCATCTGATGGACGAAGCCTGGGTCAAGCGGCTGAAAGAACTGCTAGAAATCGCCGAAAGGAAGGAGTTCTCAACGCTCGTTCCCGCCGGTCGGGTGAAGTGCGCACAAATGCACCTAAACGGGGTTCAAGGATGCATAGCCGGTATTTACGGACCTCCAGACACCCCCCAAGCCGGCAATCTTCCGCTTTTCGCGACGGCGCATGACGTGACCGAAATTGTCGCCGCCAATTTGGCAGGCGCCAAGGCCGTTTTCCTCTCGCCAGTGTTCCCGAGCTGCTCGCATCCCGGCGCTCCTTCGCTCGGTCCGGAGCGCTTCCGCGAACTGGCTGCCAAGGCCGAGATGCCCGTCATCGCGCTCGGCGGAATGACGGCAGAGAAAGCACGCGCACTCTGCTGGCCGCGCTGGGCCGCCATCGGCGGGCTCAGTCCTATCACTTGACCGGCGACTCCGCCCCGGTGCATTACGGGCGCAATACGGGTTTCGGAGCGGGTTTTCTTTCGACATGGCAACGCGGGCAATGAGTAGCGGCAAGAGCACCGACTGGCGGGCCGCCTTCCGCCGTTCGGCTGCGCGCGCGGGCCAGATGATCGGCGCGGGCGCGCTGGCGTTGCTCCTCGTCTTCCTCGCTTTGTCGCTCGCCAGCTATACCCAGACCGACCCGAGTCCCTCCACCGCCGCGGCGGGCGGGGACATCGCCAATTGGATGGGTTCCGGCGGCGCTTGGGCGTCGGAGCGGATGCTGTTCCTGTTCGGCTGGCCCTCTCTGCTGCTGCTGCCGCTCATCTACGTCGCGGCGCGGAGGCTGTGGCGCGCAGTCGAGACGGACGGCACGGACGAGGGGGCGACGCACGGCGCATGGTGGCGCCCGCTCGCGATGCTGGTCGCGGCGATCGTGTTGTTCGGCATCGTTCTTTCGCTGATGACCGACGGTAGCGACTGGTCGCTGCCCGCGGGCCTCGGCGGCGTGTCGGGCCTGCTCGGTGCATCTGCGTTTGAGGGCATTGCGGGCCGCTTTCCGGAGACCGCGCGCGTCTGGATCATCGCCGGGCTCGGTCTCGCGAGCCTTGCCGGAGCACTTGCCCTTACCACCCGCGTCTTCGCGATCGATTGGGCGCAGTGGCTCACGCTCCCTGCCTTTCTGCGCCGGGGCAGCACCGAAGCCGAGGACGACAGCGCCCTGCCCGTCAAGCCGCGCAAGGCGAAGCCCGCTCGCACGCTTGCCGATGCGGACGAGGACGACGACGCGCCCGCCGCGCCGCCGCGCCGCTCGCCCGAAATCAGCGATCCCTCCGCCCCGCCGCGCCAGCCGTCGAAGCCCAAGTCGAGCCAGCGCGACATGTTCGCCGATTACGATTTGCCGAGCATCGACCTGCTCGAAGAAGCGCCCGCGCACACCGCGCCCAAGCTCGACAAGATGGCGCTCGAACGCAATGCCCGCCTGCTCGAAAACGTGCTCGACGACTTCAACGTGAAGGGCGAGATCACCGCCGTGCGCACCGGCCCGGTCGTCACCATGTACGAACTCGAGCCTGCCCCCGGCATCAAGGCGAGCCGCGTGGTCGGCCTCGCCGAAGACATCGCCCGCAACATGAGCGCGATTTCCGCCCGCGTCTCGCCCATTCCGGGCCGCACCGTCATGGGCATCGAGCTGCCCAACGCCGACCGGCAGATGGTGTCATTCCGTGAGCTTGCCGCCTGCGCCGATTTCGTCGAGGCCAAGGGCAATCTGCCCATGATCCTCGGCAAGGATATCGCGGGCGAGCCGATCATCGCCGACCTTGCCGCCATGCCTCACCTGCTGGTCGCGGGCACGACCGGGTCGGGCAAGTCGGTCGGCCTCAACGCCATCCTGCTGTCGCTGCTGTACCGTTTCACGCCGCAGGAATGCCGCCTGATCCTGATCGATCCCAAGGTCCTCGAACTAAAAACCTACGACGACATTCCGCACCTGCTCTCGCCCGTCGTGACCGAGCCGCACAAGTCCGTGCGCGCCCTCAAATGGGCGGTCGAGGAGATGGAGCGCCGCTACCGCATGATGTCGAGCGTCAGCTCGCGCAATCTCTCCAGCTTCAACGAAAAGGTCCGCGCCGCCGCCGCCAAGGGCAAGCCGCTCGGCCGCCGCGTGCAGACCGGCTTCGACCCCGAAACCGGCGAGGAGATCTACGAGGAAGAACAGCTCGATTACCAGGCGCTGCCGCAGATCGTGCTGATCGTGGACGAACTCGCCGACCTTATGGTGACGGTCGGCAAGGAAATCGAAGTGCTGATCCAGCGCCTCAGCCAGAAATCGCGCGCCGCCGGAATTCACTTGATCATGGCGACGCAGCGCCCCTCGGTCGACGTCATCACCGGCGTCATCAAGGCGAACCTGCCGACCCGAATCAGTTTCAAGGTGACGAGCCGGATCGACAGCCGCACCATTCTGGGCGAGCAGGGGGCGGAGCAGCTGCTGGGCAAGGGCGACATGCTCTACAAGCCCAACACCGGCGCGATGGTGCGCGTCCACGGACCGTTCGTGTCCGACGAGGAAGTCGAGCGCGTCGCCGATCATTGGCGCGCGCAGGGCAAACCCGAATACGTCGATGCCGTGACCGAGGAACCCGAGGACGGCGGCTTCAATTTCGAGGACGAGTTCACCGCCTCCGACGACCCGGAAGAGCGCAAGTACCGGCAGGCCTGCCAGATCGTGATCGAGAACCAAAAGGCGTCGGGCTCATGGCTCCAGCGCCAGATGGGCGTCGGCTATAACACCGCGGCCAAATGGATCGAGCGCATGGAGGGCGAAGGCCTCGTCGGCCCGGCTGACCACGTCGGCCGCCGCGAAATCTTCCGCGATCAGGACGGCAACCCGCTTTAGGGGTAGCGAATGACCAGGAAATGCGGACAAGGCTGCCGTTACTAAATAAGTAGGATAGCGCCACATACTGGCGAGGTGCGGTGTCAGTGAACAATTCGTTCCGACTTCAATTCATAGAACGGTATCGACGGCGTCCTCGGTTTTCGGAAAGGGTTCGGCCTGCCCCTCTAACGCAGGTTGACTGATAGAAAAAACAATAGAAATTGCCGACAATGGCCCGATGGGGGAATTATGTCGGCTAGATCGGTTTCTATCTTTTTCTTCGCAGGCGATTTTGCTGAAGTCCTTCGGCGTCACGATAAAGGTGAACCGCAGGTCTATGCGACCCATCCCGAAGTTGCGAAGCTTGTTACTTCCCTCGCGGATAGAGGCGTACGGGTCACGATCTACCGCTATTGGTCTGATGATCGAAGGGTCGAAGAACCTCGCAACAACGTCAAAATCATTGCTCTCAACGCGCAGCGAGTAGGAGATAATTCATTGTTGCGCGCAGCGTTGGCTGACGACAGTTCGGAAGTTTTGATACCTCATTTTCCGAACCTCGACTTCGTGAACGCCTGTATGCAAACGGGACGACCAGTAATGTTGGCCATGGCTAACAGCTATAATCGGACCGGACCGCGCGGATATGTCGAGCGTCGAAAGCTAGCCAAGGTTCTCAATGATGCGCGTTTGCTACTGGTAGCGAATCATTGCTGGCCCTCTGCCATGAAGCTCGCCGAATACGGCGTAGACGCGAATAAGCTGTTGGCTTGGGACGTCCCGAAGATGTTTTCTCCAGATCAATTCGAGCCGAGAAGCAGGTCGTACGAGACTGCGCCTTTAATCGTCTATGCAGGGGTGATTAATGAGCAAAAGGGCGTCGGAGACCTTCTCCATGCCATCGGAATATTAAAAAAACGGGGCATCATCCTACGCGCCAAGCTTGCAGGGTCCGGAGACCTCGATGCCATGAACCGATTGGTTGCGAAGCTTCGAATCGAGGACCAAGTGACCTTTCTCGGGCGCATTCCGAACCCCGAAGTCATCGAACTTTTTCGTTCTAGCGACTTGATTGCTGTGCCTAGCCGCCATTCCTTCCCGGAAGGTTTTCCTCTGGCCTTGTTTGAAGCGATTGCCAGCAGAACACCGATAGTGTGCAGCGACCATCCGATGTTTTTCCCAATATTGGGTACTAACGATCGCGCCGGCATTTTCAGGCAGCGAAACCCCAAGTCATTTGCGGATGCGATTGAGCGATTGTTAACCAACCAGGATCTTTACGCCAAAATGTCGAGAACAGCCGAGGATAGCTGGTCCGACTTGCAACGTTCTGTCGATTGGAAAACTTTAATTGACGAGTTCGTAACCAACGGCGCGTCGTCGAAGTGGATACGTCAGCGGACCTTCAACCATCTATTGGCAAGCTCACGCGCGCTGGCAAGCGCTGGAATTTACCGGTTCGAAAGCTAAGAACCACGATGTGCACTTAGGCGTTGGTGGCTGTTGCTCAATTTGAAAAACTCCAAGGGTAAATAGAATTCTTGCAAAGGTAAGCGCGATCTGGATGAAGGGGAGCTCGGTCGGCCTTTGCATTACGTTAGCGCAGTTTAAGCTCGTCCAGAATGCGGACCGAAAGCCACGCGTGGACCGAAAGCAGCAGGTAACCGGCCAGCGCGACTTCAAGCTGACGTTGGGATTGAGGCTAATCCGGCCATCGCCAGCATGGTCGCTAGTCTGTCGCAGTTTTGGTTGAGGAAATAGCCGTATTGTGGTCGATGAGGCGAATAGCGCGGAGCTGCAGCAGAGGCGACTATACTGCAGCTTCAGCAACGCTCCATCATCTCGATACAGAGACAGCGAGCGCGACAGGAGGGATATTCGATTTGCCGTTAACCGCCAAATCACGGGCTCGTTTCACCGCACGTTCGATTTGGGGCATTGCTCCCTTCCACGCGAAATTGCGGCATCCATAATATTCGTACCAACCGAACGTGGCGTGAGGCTTGCAGACGAAGCGGACGGCGCCTCTCACCCGTTCTTTGAGAGTGCGCTCGCCGGCGCCTGTTGTCAGGTTCAGATCAGCGTAGCTCACTAAAGTTGTTCCTTCCGGAGGCGGTTCTGCGATGACATCGATAGGCGCTTTCGCAACCGCTACAGGTGATAGCGTCACCCCTATGGCCATCGTGGTTATTGCTACTGCAGCAAAGGCGCAGGCTAGTTTCTGCAATTTCATGACACGTTCCTTTCCACCAACGGTCTCGTTTCGAGACAGCTGATGAGTGCCATGTCACCACAGAAAGTGCTCTTGTTCTTCGGTGAACTTTCACGAAGTTTTCGGCGAAAGGTTACGGCTTCGGCGAAGCGCGTTCTCGTATCGACGAGGTGAACCTCAAAGCGCTGCAGACTTGAGCCACGTGAGTTCTGCTGACTCGCTCGCATGTTCCGTCGCATAGCTGCACGAGCCAGCGCCTGCCTTCGTGGACGAAGAAGTCTATAAAGCTTAGGCGCACGATGACGGAGCGGTTTAGGCGAATGAAATGATCAGGGTTTAGGCGGTGCTCGAGAGAACGCATCGTCGCGTGGACAAGCCAACTGTCCCCTCGCGAGTAGATTCGCATGTAGTCTCCTTCAGCGGAGACCTTATCGATGTCGCGGGTATCTACTCTCTTATAGCCCTGAGGTGCAGGAACCCAGATTGCGGTGTCTTCGACACGGTGCCTGACGAACCTCTTGCAAATGAAGCTTTCTTCGTGCCGCGTAACCAGCTTCGCCAGTGGTTCGCTCAGCGACTGCACAAAATCCTGATAGGCGCTCATGCTGGACAGAACTGCTTCCGCCATAAAGTCATAGGCACCGCTGACCTCAACTGCGTGCCGAACTTTCGGGTCTGCTAGCAACGTACTCTTGAATGAATCCACCTCGGCGGGTTCAGCACGACAATCAAAGGAGAGGCATATGATCACGCGCACTCGTTGGGGCGTCATCATGCGCAGCGCAGACGGAGTGCCCGTTTCTTCGTTTCGACTGTAGGATTGCGCTGATCGCATGGTGGAAGCTAACTTTCATCTTCAGGAATGAACCATGCGCGGGACCACTTTCGGGCGAATTCGCAGGCAAATCAGAAGCTTGAATCTAGCGACCACAGGCGTGTTCTTGTGAGTCGAACGCAGGATACATTATTTTGCCTGAGTACGTAAGCTATCTCGGGACGGCCAGCGAACTCATCAACCTAACAGCGTTATCGTCCGCAATGAGGTCGTCAAGCGCCACACCGCATCATCAAAAGCGGCTTCCTGAGCTACTTGCGCCGCGACCATTCCTTGTTGCGGGAGGGCTCTTCGCTTGCGAGGCGGCGCGCGGTCACGACGGTCTGGATCGTGAAGAGCGCGATCAGCAAGGTGCCCACCGTCCCCACGAACAGGTCGAAACCGTTGATCGGTCCGAAGATGCCCGGCCCGGTGCGAAAATAGATCATGGCAAGCGTGAGCGCGATCAGGACGAAGCGCAGCTCAGTCGGTCCTGCATTGAGGTAGGACAGTTTGAGCTCGCCCAGAACGCGGACCGACAGAAACGCGTGGATCGAAAGCAGCAGGTAACCGGCCAGCGCAACGAGCGCGACTTCGAGCTTGACGTAGGGGCTGAGGCCAATTCCGGCTACCACCAGCGTGGTCGCAAGCCCGTCGCAGCTATGGTCGAGGAAATAGCCGTATCTCGGCCGCTCGATCTGGCGGAAGCGGGCGAGGCTGCCGTCGGTGGAATCGCCGAACCACTGGACGATGTAACCCCCGATAGCGACCCACAGCCACTCGTCGCCGAGGTTGCTGCCGACATATCCGGCGAACACGAGAAAGGCGCCGATCATGCCGACGAAAGTCAGCATGTCGGGCGAAACCCATCCCGGCATCCGCGCGCACAGCCAGTTGAGCAGACGTCGCTCGCTGCGCGCCAGCAGGTTCTGCTGGATACGTTCGATCGGTTTCTGGTTCTCTCGCGCCATCTACTAGGGTCTCATTCGGGGAATATGTCGGTTCGGTTACAGCAAAGCGCGCGCTTCGCACACTTATGATTCGCCTTGCAACCGGCGGGCCGATCGAGCGCGCGCGGGGGCGGACCGAAGGCTTATCCAGACCGGATACGGCAGCGGAATTGACGTATTCCCGCGGAAAGTCCAGTAATGCGCTTGCTTGGTACAAGCTAAAACAAAGGGGCTACCCATTATGAAGTTCAACAAATTCACCATCGCACTTTCCGCAGCCGCTCTGACGACGCTTTCCGCATGCGCCGAAAGCGAGCAGGAAGCGCAGGAAGATCTCGTCGAGCAGCAGTATGAAGCGCAGGAAGACGTGCTCGAAGAGCAGGCCGACCTCGCCGAAGCGCAGGGCGACGAAGTGCAGGAAGAAGTGCTCGACGAGCAGGCTGACGCAATGGGCGAAGCCGGCGACGCCGCTGAAGACGTCGTCGACGCACAGGCACAGTAAGCCAGATTTTCTCCGGTTCGCGTGAACCGGGTAAATCTCGAGAAGGCGGCATTCCCTTGATTGCGGGTGCCGCCTTTTCGCTTTTGGAAGGATTTATCCTCTACGCTGATCGAGTAATCGCCGCGGGCTTGCCGAAATTGACATATGCAATTGAACCATACGCCGCTTTCGCGCGAGAACGGTCATGTCAGTGACTGAGGGTGGAGTCGCAGTGGAACAGAAACTCAACTTATTCGGACGCGCCAAACGTAATGGCGGCAAACGGACGACCTATACTGCGAGGTTTCTGGGCGACGGCAATTGTCCCAGTCGGCGCATGGAGTTCGAAAGCAACGACCTTGCGCGCGCTGTCGAGATCGTCTCGCAACAAAGCTATATCGGCGGCGTGATGCTATACGAGGGGCCGCGCTACTGCGGCACTTTGAATATCGTAAGAAAAGGCGAGTATTGGTTTTCGTCGATCTGACGAACTACCGTCTCCTGCGCGTCAGATAGAGGTAATCGGGATCAAAACCGGCGTGCTTGGCCAGACGGTCGTAATCGATAATTTGGACGGTCTTGCTGCGGAATTCCGCAATACCGGCTTCCCGTAATTCCTTCAGTATGCGGTTAACGTGGATCTGCGTGAAGCCAAGGACGTCGCCAAGTTCAACTTGGGTCAGCGGAAAGGCGAACGAAGCGCCATCGGTCAGCCCGACGACCTTCATACGTTCATATATCTCGCAAAACAGGTGCGCCATGCGCGCGCTACCCCTTCTCGCACCGAGGTTGCGTATCCATTCGCGATGGATCGAGGCATCGATCATCGTGGAAAACCACAACAGGCGCACGAGATGCGGATGAGTCTCGATCAGGCGGTCGATCTCTTCGTGGCGCAGGGTAACCAGCTTGCAATCGGTCAGCGCGACGAGCGAATGGTCGAGATAATTCAGCGGATACGAGTGCAGGTCGACGAAATCACCCGGTATCTGAATGCCGAGAATTTGCCGGCTGCCGCATTCCGTGGACTTTTCTCGGTAGCTCATGCCCTCGAACAGAAGCGAGGAGAACCTGATGCTCCTCCCCTCCTCGACGATGGTTTCGCCGGCGGAAAAGACCATTTCGCCGTCCATTCGCGAGATAAGCAAACGTTCGTCTTCTTCGGTAAAACCGAACCGAGTACCGATGGCCTTGATGAACTTGTCGGCCGAACCGGACGGAGCCGGCCTATCCAAACCAAATGCGATCCATGAATTGGCACCCCTCCATTGCCGTATACGACGCCCGAAGCGTCCTGTTCGGCAATGCTTACTCTTCGGCTGCAGGTAGTATAGCCTTTAATCTAAGCGTATAACAAAGGTTGCAGATCGCCTGCCAGCGACGCGCGCGGTCACTGGGCGGCTTCCATGGGCCTGTAACCTTTAAAATCGCGGAATTGTTTCCTACATCGGGTTGGCAGATGCCGCGCGCACGCTGGCGCGCCGCGCCCCCCCCGAATCCAATCAAGGCTTCCCGCATATGAAAAACGCATTCGCTTTTGCCCTTCCGCTCGCCATTTCCGCTACCGCTGTTTCCGCACAGGAATCTTCGCCAGAAATCATCGTATCCGCGCCGGCTCCGGAGAGCCTCGACGAAAAGCAGGAGAAGGAGTGGCGCAAGCTCAACAGGGAAGCGCGCAAATTGTCGGAGCGACGCGCGAAGCTGATCAAGGAACTGCGCGACGACCGCCATGATGTCGCGGAAGCGCAGGACAGCCTCGAGGATGCGCGTGACAAGCTCAAGGACGAGCGCAAGGACATGGACCGCACCGTGCGGCGGCTCGCCGATGTCGACGAGCGTGCGCAGCGCCTCGTGCGGCAGCGCCAGAGCCTGCGCATCGCGGGCAACTGACCGCGCGCAGATAACGGGGTGGCGGAGCGGTGAAAAACCGTCTCGCCAAGCCTTTCCGGGGGGAGTAATGGCGCCGCTGTGAACGGCCTCGCCAACCCTATCCGCCTGATTCCCGTTCTGTTTCTTGCAGCGATAGCCATCGGCACCGTGTTGCTGCTACTTCCGATCTCCAACAGCGAACACGACGTTCCGCCGTTCATGACCGCCTTCTTCACCGCCACGAGCGCGGTGGCGGTAACCGGCCTGATCGTCGTCGATACGCCGACTTACTGGACCGGCTTCGGCCAGTTCGTGATCCTCATACTGTTCCAGATCGGCGGTTTCGGCATCATGACCGCGGCTACGCTGCTCGGCCTCGTCGCCGGACGCGACCTGCGTCTGAAAGACCGGCTCGCAACCCATGTCGAACGCAGCCGCCTCGACATCGGCGATACGAAATCGGTCCTGAAGCTCGTCTTTGTGATTACCGTGACCGTAGAAGGGATCGTGGCGTTGATCCTGGCGCTGCGCCTGATCCTCACTTACGGATACGAGCTCGGCCCCGCGCTGTGGCACGGTATGTTTCATTCGATCAGCGCATTCAACAACGCCGGCTTCTCGTCCTATTCGGACAGTCTGATGGGCTTTCAGACCGACTGGCTGATGCTGGTCCCGATCATGATCGCGATCCTCATCACCGCCATCGGCTTTCCGGTGATGCAGGAACTGCGCATCCGCCCCTTCGACTACCGCCACTGGACGCTCCACACCAAGATCACGATCAGCGGCACGATCATCCTGCTCATCGGGGGGTTCGGGCTCATTCTGCTAAAGGAATGGAACAACCCCGGCACGATGGGCGGGCTCGAATGGGATGCGAAGCTGCTCAATGCTGCGTTCCACTCGGTCGTACCGCGCACGGCGGGCTTCAACAGCCTCGACGTCGGCGCGTTTCGCGACGAGACACTGCTGACCAATTACCTCCTCATGTTTATCGGCGGCGGCAGCGCGGGCACGGCAGGCGGGATCAAGATCACCACCGTCGCCGTGCTGCTCGCCATCGTGCTCTCCGAAATACGGGGGCAGGAGGATGCGACCATGTTCGGCCGCCGCGTGGGCCGCTCGGTCGAGCGCACGGCGCTCAGCGTCACCGTCATGGGCGCCGGGCTGATCACGATCGGCACGCTTATCCTGCTCGCGATAACCACCCTTCCGCTCGAAGACGTGTTATTCGAGTGCATTTCCGCCTTCGCCACCGTGGGCATGTCGACCGGGATTACCGCCGAACTGCCCCCGCTCGGCCAGATCGTGCTGATCGTGCTCATGTTCGTTGGCCGCGTGGGAACTATTACGGTCGCCACCGCGCTTGCACTTGGCGCCTCGCGCCGCCCGTACCGCTATGCTGAGGAGAACCCGATTGTCGGCTAGACGCAAACACCGCCCGGTCCTGGTCATCGGACTGGGACGCTTCGGGGTCGCAGTCGCGCGCTCGCTCACCCGCATGGGTCACGAGGTGATGGCGATCGACACCGATCCGGCCTGCATCCAGGCGATGTGCGACGAACTGACGCAGGCGGTAGAGGCTGACGCAACAGAACCGGAAACCCTGCGGCGGCTGGGCGCGGCGGAGTTCGAGACGGCGGTAGTCGGCATCGGCAGCAACCTCGAGGCGAGCGTGCTGACCGTGCTCGCCCTCTCCGATCTCGGCGTGCCGAAGATCTGCGCGAAGGCGATCAACGAGGCTCACGCGCGCATCCTGGAACGGACCGGAGCGACCGTGATCGTGCAGCCCGAGGCCCGCATGGGCGAGCGCGTGGCGCACGTCATCGGCGCGAACCTCATCGATTTCATCCAGTTCGACGACGACTTCGCCATCGCCAAGATGCGCGCACCCGACGATTTCGCAGGCCGCACGCTGGAGGAAACCGGCATCCGCACGCAGCACGGCATCACCGTCGTCGGCATCAAGCGACCGCAGCAGGACTTCGTCTACGCCGTACCCGACACCGAGGTCCGCAAGGACGACCTCCTGATCGTCTCCGGCCCGACAACAAAGGTGGAACGCTTCGCCGCCCTGTCGAGTTAGCGGTTTGAGGTATGCATATAATTCTTGCCGGTTGCGGTAACTTTGTTTCACCGGTAATTCGCGCAGAAGCGAGGAGAATCGAGAAATGCGCGTCGGCTGCCCCAAGGAAATCAAGAACCACGAATACCGCGTCGGCCTGACGCCGGAAAGCGCGCACGAACTCGTCAGCCAGGGCAACGAGGTCTGGATCGAAAGCGGCGCCGGGCTCGGCATCGATGCTACCGATCAGCAGTACATGGCCGCCGGCGCGAAGATCGTGGACGGACCTGATCCGATCTTCGCCGAGTGCGAAATGGTCGTGAAGGTCAAGGAGCCGCAGGCGGACGAACGCAAGAAGTTGCGCGAGGGGCAGATCCTCTACACCTATCTCCACCTCGCTCCCGATCCCGAGCAGACGCGCGACCTCGTCGACAGCGGCGTGACCGCGATCGCCTACGAGACCGTGACGGGCCCGCGCGGGCAGCTTCCGTTGCTCAAGCCGATGAGCCAGGTCGCCGGGCGCATGAGCGTGCAGGCGGGCGCGGCGGCGCTCGAGAAAGCGCACGGCGGGCGCGGCGTATTGCTGGGCGGCGTACCGGGCGTGATGCCGGGCAAGGTCGTGGTGATCGGCGGCGGCGTGGTCGGCTTCAACGCGGCGCAGATGGCGGTCGGCCTCGGCGCGAACGTCACCATCCTCGACCGCGATCCGGAAGTGCTCGAAAAGGTCGGCACGCATTTCGAAGCGCGGGCGAGCACGCGGTTTTCGAACGCGGCTAACCTGCTCGACGCGGTGAGCGGGGCGGACCTCGTCATCGGCGCGGTGCTGATTCCCGGCGCGGCGGCGCCCAAGCTCGTCACCCGCACCATGCTCAAGCGGATGCAGAAAGGCGCGGTGCTGGTCGACGTCGCGATCGACCAGGGCGGCTGCTTCGAAACTTCGAAGCCGACGACACACGACCAGCCCACCTATGTGGTGGACGACGTGGTTCATTACTGCGTCGCCAACATGCCCGGCGCCGTGGCGCGCACGAGCACCTATGCGCTCAACAATGTGACCCTGCCCCACGCGCTGAGCATCGCGCGGCTCGGCTGGAAAGAGGCACTGAAGGCCGACCCGCATCTGGCGGAAGGGCTGAACGTCCATGCGGGCCAGGTCAGCTATCGGGCGGTGGCCGAGGAGCTCGGGTACGAATACCGCACGGCGGCGGATATTCTCGGTTAGATTTGGAAGTCAGATACCTGCATCGCCGAACATCCGCATAAAAAGTGGCGTTGCAGGTAGCTGGTTTGCCGCTCGCTACAGATATGTGGCGCAACTGGACCGGCGGGTAACGACCCCGCAGCTGACATTTGTCCATTCGCAGGCTTGTTGAAAGCGGTCGATATTCAACGCTTCGTGCGAACCAGCCCCAATACGAATATCGACCACCCGATCGTCATCAGGACACTGCCTCCGAGCACAGCAATCGAAACCAAGCTCTCCGTTGTTTGAGCGGCGCTATGTCCACCGCCAGCAATGGGCAGATTGTTGCTCGCGCCAGTAATTGCTAATGCAGTCAGACCGGCCCAAAGGCCAAACATCCGATGGTAATTGCCCACCGCGCTATGTTGGAAAAGGTCAGACGAAGTCCCGCTGACGTCCACAAAACCCCCACGATCATCATTGCCATACCGCTTTGAACAGCCGTAAGGTGGGCCGAAAGAGCCATACGCGGATTCAGAAAGCTCTGCACGAAGGCTCCCTGTAGTAGGCCAAGCAAGAATAGTAGTGCGCCTGCGACGACCAACGTTCGCTGGTGTGGCGTCAGGTTCATTTGCGGTCTCCCTTGCAGCGAAGATAGCCGTAAATGCCTGAACAGTCGTCCGCTTTCGCTTCTTCAGGTGAAAAAGCAGCCTTTCGTGAATCCATTCAATAACGGGTATGCGCTGGCTGCTGGACGGCTGCCATAAGCGGACAGGCTGCTGTCACGGCCTGTGTGCTGAAACCCGACAGGCAGCTAACGACCCCATTGCGGACGTTCGAGAAGGGTGCGGCGGCGGTTTGGCTTGGCTCCCTCCCTCTCAGGACCGCGCCCTTCGGTTCTTTAACTGTTTGGGTTCAACCGTGCCGACTGCTAGGTGCCGCGCCGCAATGATCAAGATCGACAACCTTACCGTGCGGCTTGGCGGCCGCCCTATCCTGCAGGATGCCTCTGGCGCGATCCCGACCGGTGCGCGCGTAGGGCTGATCGGTCGCAACGGAGCGGGCAAGTCGACGCTGATGAAAGCGCTGATCGGCGATCTGGAGCCGGACAACGGCTCGATCGAAATGCCGCGCCGCGCACGCGTCGGCTATATTGCGCAGGAAGCGCCGAGCGGATCGATCACTCCGTTCGAGGCGGTTCTGGCAGGCGATGCCGAGCGCGCGAGCCTGTTGGAGGAAGCGGAAACCTGCACCGATATGGACCGGTTGGGCGATGTCCACGAACGTCTGCTGGCGATCGACGCCTATGCCGCTCCTTCGCGCGCCGCGATCATCCTGACCGGCCTCGGCTTCGACGAGGACATGCAGACGCAGCCGCTCGATACCTTTTCCGGGGGGTGGAAGATGCGCGTCGCGCTGGGCGCGCTCTTGCTGTCGAACCCTGATATTCTGCTGCTCGACGAGCCGTCGAACCACCTCGATCTGGAGGCGACGCTCTGGCTGGAAAGCTTTTTGAAGGCGTATCCCGGAACGCTGGTTATCATCAGCCACGAACGCGATCTTTTGAACAACGTCGTGACCGCGATACTGCATCTTCAAGACGGCAAGCTGACCCTCTATCCAGGCGGTTACGACGCGTTCGAAAAGCAGCGTGCGGAACGCGCCGCACAGCTGGCAGCGGCCAAGACGGCGCAGGACGCACAGCGCGCCCGGCTGGAAGATTACGTGGCCCGTAACAGTGCTCGTGCTTCTACTGCCAAACAGGCCCAGTCGCTCGCAAAGATGCTCGCAAAGATGCAGCCGATCGCAGCGCTGATGGAAGATCCGAGCCTCAGCTTCGACTTTCCCAGCCCCGACGAGATGCGCCCGCCGCTGATCACGCTCGATCTTGCGGCGGTCGGCTACGGCAAGATGCCGATCCTTCAGCGACTTAACCTACGGATCGACCCAGACGACCGGATCGCGCTGTTAGGGCGCAACGGCAATGGCAAGACGACGTTCGCGAGACTGCTCGCAGCGCAGCTCGCGCCGATGGACGGGGCGATGCAGGCATCGGGCCGGATACGCGTCGGCTATTTCACACAGTATCAGGTCGAGGAGCTGTCGACAGAGGGGACCCCGCTCGACCACATGACCCAGGCGATGGAAGGCGCTTCGCCGGGCGCGGTACGGGCACAGCTAGGGCGGTTCGGGTTCTCCGGGCACCGAGCCACTGCCCGCATCGGCACGCTTTCGGGCGGCGAACGGGCGCGTCTGGCGCTGGCGCTGATCACCCGCGACGCACCGCACCTTCTCATTCTCGACGAGCCTACCAATCACCTCGATGTGGACGCACGCGAGGCTCTGGTGCAGGCACTGAATGCCTTCGACGGGGCCGTCATTCTCATCAGTCATGACCGGCACATGGTTGAACTGACTGCCGACCGACTGGTCCTCGTCGACGGCGGCACCGCGAAGGAATACGCCGGCAGCATCGAGGACTACATCGACTTCGTACTCGGGCGGAACCAGCCGAAAGAGGGCCGCAGCGCAAAAACGAAGAAGGACAAGCGCGCCTCCGCAAAAGACCGTGAGGCGGTGCGCCTCGCTCGCAGCAGCGTGACTGCGTCGGAAAAGACGGTCACCCGTCTGCAGGACAAGCTGGCGTCGCTGGACCGGGCGCTTGCCGACCCGGAGGGTGCTTCCGGCAAGTCGCCTGCCGATCTCATGCGCGAGCGGGCGAGCGTCGCTTCGGAGCTGGAAGACGCCGAACTGCAGTGGCTCGACGCGCAGGAGAACCTGGAAAAGGCCGAGGTCTGATGCGTACGCGCCTCAGCGTCTGCAAGCGCAAGCGGCGCTTCGGCTCCGAAGCGGAGGCGCTGGCTGCAGCAGGCACGCCAAAGACGGGCCTCAGGCATTACCGATGCGATCGTTGCCGGTCATTCCACCTCACCAGCCGCCTCAAGGGCAAGCGCATCCCGCGTCCGCCAGCGAACGAGGTTATTGCCCGGTGAGCGGGGTCATCCTCTTCAACAAGCCCTTCGGCGTACTCTCGCAGTTTACCGACGATCGGCAGGGTACGCCGCGCCCGACGCTGGCCGCTTTCATCGACGCGCCGGGGTTCTATCCGGCAGGACGGCTCGATTTCGACAGCGAGGGACTGATGGCGCTGTGTAACGACGGCCGCATGCAGGCGCGCATTGCCGACCCGAAATTCAAACTGGGAAAGACCTATCTGGCACAGGTCGAGGGTGAACCCAGCGAGGCTGCGCTTGACGCTTTGCGCAGGGGGGTGAGGCTGAAGGAAGGTCAAACGCGGCCCGCAGAGGTTGAACGGATAGCCGACCCGGCGCTATGGCCTCGTGATCCGCCGATCCGCGTGCGCAAAACCGTGCCCGACAGTTGGCTGCGCCTGACAATTACCGAAGGCCGCAACCGGCAGGTTCGCCGAATGACCGCAGCCGTCGGCCACCCTACGTTGCGGCTGGTTCGATGGTCGGTCGGGGAATGGACGCTCGACGGGTTAGCCCCCGGCGAATGGCGAAGGGCTTGATCGCGGCAGATCAGTTTGGCTCGCTCAGCGCTAGGCAGCCACGATTGATCAGACCAATGATCAACGTGGTCATATCGCGATCGGCTAACACCTCGGGCTCCAGCGTGAACCGTGGCCTCGCGCAAATTTGCTCCGCCGCTGCGGCGGCAAGGCCGCGGCAGGGGTAGTTTCGGCCGTCGACGAAGAGCGTCACCGTATCAGCGCCCTGCCGGATAAAGGAAAAGCGGCTCGCCGGATTACGCTCAAGCCGGACGGTGCTGGCATCGCCGCGTACCAAATCCGCAGCGGATACCTGCTTCTCGGGTGCCCAGTCGAGCCGTTCGTCTTTCGGTTCGGTCACGTATGCGCCGAACCATGCAGCGAACGCGTCCTGATCGGCGAGCGTGTCCGTGACCATGGCATGCAAGCGCGCGAGAGTTTTTGCGGAAATCTCGCCAGGATTGGAAATTGCTGCAAGATCAGGGTCAGTGTAGCGGTCGTCCTCGTCCAGCGTGTCGAGCACGTGGTCCGCAAAAGCCGATACGAGGTCAGCGCGCGAGGGGGCGCGGAAGCCGATCGAATAGGTCATGCAGTCGCCCTCCTCCGCTACACCGTCGTGAGCGAAACCTGGGGGCACATAGAGAATGTCGCCCGGTTCCAGCACCCATTCGTCGATCGGGTCGAAGTCGGCGAGCAGGCGCAGCTCGTCGTGCGGCAGCAGGCGGGACGTCTCGTCGCATCGGCGGCCGACGCGCCAACGCCGGTGGCCGAGCCCCTGCACGAGGAAGACATCGTACTGGTCGAAGTGCGGTCCGACCCCGCCCCCGGCAACGGCATAGCTCACCATAACATCGTCGATCCGCCAGTCGGGGATAAAGCGGAAGGGTTCGATCAGAGCCGCCACCTCCGCCACGTGATGGTCGACCGCCTGGACCAGCATCGTCCACGGGCAATCGCCGAGTGCGCCGAAGTCTTCGTGCGCAAAGGGGCCGTGCTCGACCTCCCACCGGCCGGGAGCGGGCTGCCGCACGAGGCGGGCTTCGATCTCTGCCTCGCACGCAAGTCCGGCAAGTTCGTCAGGTTCGAGCGGGTTGGACCAGTGGTGCCACGCGTCCCGGATCAGCAGCGGGCGTTTTTGCCAGGTTTCGGCGAGGAAACGCTTCGTGTCGAACGCACGCAGGGATGGCATCAGTCTTGAGGCTCTTCGTCGGTCCGGGCCATCAGGTCCATGAAGTTGCGGGCCGCCTCCCGGTCGTCCGGATCGGGGAACGCGACGTCGAGATCGGGTGCGGAGCCTAGCAGGTAGAGGACCGACCAGAGCGCGAACCGCTCGCCCGGATCGCGCGACAGACCGAGATCGACCTGCATCTTGTCTACCCCCGCGGCCCGCGCCCCGTCACTAAGTTCGTCGAGCGAGCGGGCGCCGAAATTACGGTAGAGGAGGTCGTCGAGCTGCATAGATCGGCGCTACCACGCGCCGCCAAGCACGTCAGCCAACTTCAAACGCACGCTGACTTAGCTACATCTGATGCTCCCACAATCTCCGTTGCCTGCCCATCTTCGACAAGCCGAATTGCTACGGGGAGATCGGCGAACAGGTAACCGGCATCTACGGTGTCATTCGGCGAGAACTTGACCAGCGTATTCTCCCACCAAGAGGTCGGGGGTACCGGATCGGAACCGTTCAACAGGGGCTCGGCACAGCGTATGACGAAAGCGCAGTGCAGTTCTTTGCCGCCTTCGCTCCGCGTGAATGCAACGACACTGTCAGCGCGCGGACCGGAGACTTCGGCGCGGCGGTAGTCTGCGCTGGCAAACAGCGCAGGATGGCGCTCCCGCAGATCGAGCAACCGGGCCATCAGTTCAATCTTGGGATGAGCGGTCCGATCGGAGGCAAGCAATGCTTCACGTTTCGCGAAATTCACCGGCCTGCGGTTGTCGGGATCGACCATGCTGAAGTCGGGAAGTTCGCAGCCCTGATAGCAATCCGGCATTCCCGGCACCGTGTAGCGCAGCGCAGTCTGAACAAGAATGTTGGCGAGTGTTGCTCCTGCCGTCGCTTTGACCAAGCGGAATACCTCGTGCGCGATACTATCAGTGCCGCCTGCATTTAGCAGCTGGGCGACGAATGCATTCGCGCACTGCTCATAGTCGCTATCGGGTCGCTCCCACGAAGAACGCAGCTTTGCTTCCCGCAGAGCTTTCTCCTGCCACGCCGAGAGCCGCTCCGCGAACGCTTCCAAACCGGTATCGTCATCGGGCGTCAGGCCCTCCGGCCAAGCGCCGAAGACCATCTGGTATAGCGCGTAGCGGTCGGCAGCATGAAACCCGCTGTCAGGGCCGTTGCTGGCGTTGTCCCACGCAGCGACACGACTGGCCCATGTCTCCGGCAAGGCCGACAGGACGGCAAGCCGGGCACGCACGTCCTCGCCGCGCTTGTGATCGTGCGTGGCCGTGGCGAGCATCGAATGGGGGAATGACCGCGCCCGTGTTTCACAAGCAGCATGGAAATCGCTGATGGACGAAGCCATTCGCGAGGCATCGAACCCGACGTCCAGCCGCGAAAGCAGCGGCGCGTAGCGATAGAAGGCTGTGTCTTCCACTGCCTTCGCCGCGATCGGAGCGGAAAGCTGCTGGAACCGCCGGACAGCCCCTGCGGCGAGCCGTGCATCTCCCGGCCCCTCGCCTGCGAGCCATGCCAGGATGTAGTCGGCAACTTCGGCTTCGCCGGGCGGAGTGAAGGCCGCGGCGTCGCGGCGGACGCGTTCACGGATTTCCGCGTCGCTTTGCGGAGCCTGCGAGCCGGAGCCATAGGTACGATAGACCGGAAACACCCACAGGAGGCGTTCGATGCCCCTCCGCAGCATACCTGCGGTAAGCCCCGCTGTTTCGGGCGCCGAAGCTGCCAGCGTACCGAAGGCTTCCACACAGTCGCGCAACTGGCTTTCGAACGACCAGGCGAGCATGTCTTTCCGGGCCTGCAACTCCTCTTCATGGAAGGAAAGCTGCCTGCCGCTGAACTCGTGCCACAGCGCTTCGAGGGGTTTTGTGCCTGCGGGAGCGTGGAGCAGAGCGGACACGTCTTCCATGAAGTCGTAACCGCTGGTCCCGTCCATCCGCCACTCCTCTGGAAGGGTTTCGCCGGGGGCCAGGATTTTTTCGACGACGATGTAGGCGGGGCCGGCAGGCGCATCGGCGTGGCGGGAGAGCGTATCGAAGCGTTCGCGCAACTTGCGGCAATAGGCGGCGGGATCGGTCAAGCCGTCCACGTGATCGATACGAACGCCGTCGATCAGACCCTCTTCCCAGAAGCGGAAATAGAGGGCGTGCGTTGCTTCGAAAACCGTATCGTCCTCGATGCGGAGACCGGCGAGTTCGTTGATCGTGAAGAAGCGGCGCCAGTTCAGTTCGTCGTTTGCCTGTCGCCACCATGCAAGCCGATAATGCTGCTTGTCGAGCAGGCGCGCGATAGCCTCGGTGTCGCCCGGTTCGGGCAATGCGTCCTCGCCGGGCCGTAACGGAACGCGGCGCTCGTCGTAGATCGTCAAGACCGGCTCCTTGCCCGAGTGGTCAATCGCAATGTGCCCTTCGGTAAGCACGTCAGGCAGCGGCGCGCCGAGGATCGGCAGGACGATCGGGCGGCGCCAGTCGATATCGAAGAAGGGCGCGAATTCGCTCGCCTGCCCGCGGCGAAGCACGTCGTTCCACCATTCGTTATGACCGCCCGCAACGCCCATGTGGTTGGGCACGATGTCGACGATGAGCCCCATGCCCCGCTCGCGCAGGGCCGTCACCATGCTGCGCAGCGCCTCTTCCCCGCCAAGTTCCGGGTTCACGCGAGAAGGGTCGACGACATCGTAGCCATGCTGCGAACCCGGCACGGCGACCGTAATCGGCGAGGCGTAAATGTGGCTAATCCCGAGCCGGTCGAGATAGGGAACGAGTTCTTCTCCGTTCGCGAAAGGGAAATCCCTGTGAAACTGCAGGCGATAGGTGGCGCGGGGCGTTATCAACGGCTCTTGTCCAATGCTTCGATCCTGTGCGCGATGTCGGACTGCGCGAGCAGTTCGGCGGTGGTGGCGGGCATGCGGCGCCGCCAGTTGGGATGTTCGTCGGTAGTGCCGGGAATGTTCGGCTGCTCGACCTGCCCCGCAATGTCCTCTAGCGGCACAAGCGCCAGTTCGCAGGCACTGCTTCCGACATGGACGAGCGCCGCGTCGAGGACCGGTCCCGGATCGTCAGGAGAGGGCATGGCGCCGGACGCCGCACCGCTTGCCACCAACGCGCTCCAGATTTGCGTCCGCTCGCTCGCGCGGTCTCTGCAAGCTTCACTCACGGCCTCCGCGCTCGAAAACCGGCCGAGCTTCACTGCCCAGTCGATGTCGCGGCCCTGCCACCAGCCAGCGATGGTCGTGACATCGTGTGTTCCGGTCATTGCGACGGCTTGTTCGTGCCAATCGAGCGGCGGAACGTAGTCGCCGTCTTCGTCTCGTTCGAACCAGAGCACCCGCATGCCGAGCACGTGCCATGCTTCGAGTTTCGGCCTCAGTCCCTCGGGTACCGTGCCCAAGTCCTCGCCGATAATTACGGCGTTGGCGCGGTGCGATTCGATGGCGAGTATGTGCAACATGTCGCTCAGCGGATAGGCGAGATAGGCCCCATCAGCCGCGCTGCCGCCATGCGGCACGACCCATAGCCGGTTGAGGCCGAGTATGTGGTCGATGCGAATGCCGCCCGCGTGGTCGAGGGCAGCCCGTAGCGTCTCGATAAATGGAGCGAAGCCGTTTCGCTTCAGACCGGCAGGCGAAAAAGTCGTCAGCCCCCAGTCCTGCCCTTCCGGCCCCAGCAAATCGGGCGGCGCGCCAACCGAAAGCCCGGTAAGCAGATCGCCGGGCGCGCTCCAGGCATGGCTGCCGCTGCCGTCCATGCCCACCGCTAGGTCGGCTATGAGGCCGATGCTCATTCCCGCTTCTCTGGCAGCGCTTTGCGCCGCGGTGAGGCTCTCCGCTGCCAGCCACTGAGCGAAAAGGTGGAAATTTACGTCCTCACGGTGCGTCTTCGCAAAACGGGCGACTGCCTCACCGGAAGGGTCGTGGTACTCGTCCGGCCAATCCTGCCACCCGCCCGCGCCGTCGGCGAAGAAATGCGCGTGCAGCGCTTCGTAGATTGCGTGGCGCTCCAGCGCTTCACCCTTGCGGTCGCGGTATGCCATCACGCGGCTTTCGACCTCTGACCAATGCGCCTCGTACGCGTGCCGCAAAGCCGCCATGCGCTGCGGGATCGCTTTTTCCCAATCGATCAGGTCGCCAGCGTCCACGGGTGGAAGCGTCTCCCCCAGCAGCGAGAGGTCGGCGAACAAGGCGTTCAGAAAAAGGCGGCTGGACGGCGCGTAGGGGCTATAGCGCGAAGGGTCCGCGGGAAAAAGCGCGTGCGTCGGGCTGATCGCCAGCGCTTCCGCCCCCGCTTCGCCGAAGCGCTTGGCGGTGTCGGCGAGCGTACCGAAATCTCCGAATGCCCGCGGGTTGTCGTCGCGCAGCGAGGGGAGCTGAACCGCCGCGCCCCATGCGCGCGGTTTCTTTGCGAGGTCCGCAACACCCAGGCAGCGCTCCGGTGCAACGGCAATACGTACCGTGAAATTGGGACCTTTCAGCAGGTGATAGCCGATCTCCGCGATTGGCGGAACGCGCAAACCCTCCGGTGTTTTTGCAACAGCTAGCGCAATGGTAGGGCCGTTTTCGAGAAGCAATTCGCCCGCGCCCGCGCTGCCGATAGCAGGAAGCAGCAGTGCTTCACCCGCACGTGTAGACGCGAATTCGCACCGAGACGCATCGGTTCGTGCGCGTTCGAAACTTTCGCTTATCTCCTCATCGCTGGCGGCTGGAAAGCCGAGTGCTGCGAGGATACGGCGTAAATTGTCGTCGCTCACCCGCTTGGCTTCGCCGGCGGCGTCTTCCCATTCGACTTGAAGCCCCACCAACTCCGCAAGATCGTGCAGCGCGCTCATGCGGCAAGCGCCGCGCGGAAGCTCGCAGGCGCGCCCCCATTTCCAAGTTCGAACAGAACTTCGCCCTGGGCTGCCGGATAGCCAACTTCCTCCGTACCCAGGTTTATCGCAATCGACAGTACGGCTTCATCGGACATGCGCCAGCGCGCCGTTACGGCTCCTGCACTAAGCACCTCGGCGCCGAGTCCCTGCGCGCCGGCCAACCGCGGGACGACCTGCGCTTGGCGCAGTGCGAGAAGTTCGCGGTACAGCGCACGCCATTCCTCTGCATCGGGACCTGGCTCTGGTTTGGAAGCGGCAAAAGTGGAGCGAGCATTGGGATCGGGGATGCGCTTGCGGGCCTCCGGTTCGGCAAAGGCAGCGAAGCTCGCGAACTCGCCCCGCCTTCCCTCGCGCACGGCATCGGCCAATTCCTCGTGAAAATCGGTGAAGAACAGGAAAGGCGAACGGCTTCCCTCGCTATCGCCCATGAACAGGAGCGGGATTTGCGGCATCAAAAGCAGCAGCGCCGTGGCGGCGCGCAACCTGTCGCGATCCGTCAGGACCGTCAGTCTTTCGCCAAGTGCGCGGTTGCCGGTCTGGTCATGGTTCTGAAGGAAGGAGACGAAGCGGGTGGCGGGCAAATGGCCGCTCGGCGTTCCGCGTGCCCGATCAGCGCCCGGCGGCGTTTCGCCCTGGTATATGAAGCCCTCCGCAAGGCACCGCGCGAGTTTCGCGGTAGGGTCCTCGGAGAACCCTGCGTAATATCCCTCGCTCTCTCCGGTGAGGAGAACGTGCATCACGTTATGGAAATCGTCGTTCCACTGCGCGTCGTATAGTTCGGGAGCCAGGCGCTGCGTATCGTTATGCTCGTTTTCGAGCACCAGATGTATGTGCCGACCGGGGAACGCGGTTCGTATTTCCGCAGCCATCTCGTCCAAAAACTCATTGTCGGCAATGGCGTGAACGGCATCAAAGCGCAAACCGTCGATCCGGTATTCGCCGAGCCACATCAGCGCGTTGTCGATGAAGAAGCGCTTCACCGGATCGCGCGAGACAGCGACCGCACCGCCCCATGGCGTGTCCGCGTCCGTATCGAAGAAGTCGCTCGCATAGGCGCCGAGATAATTCCCGTCCGGCCCGAAGTGATTGTAGACCACGTCGAGGAACACCATCAGTCCGAGTTCGTGCGCCCGGTCGATCATGGCCTTGAACTCTTCCGGCGTCCCGTAAGGTTCGGCCACTGCATAAGGCAGCACCCCGTCATAGCCCCAGTTGCGAGTGCCGCTGAAAGCTGCCACCGGCATGATCTCCACCGCGGTGACGCCGCGGTCGGCCATTTCCGGCAGGCGCTCCGCGAGGCCGGAGAAGCCCCCGAGCACCCCGGCGTGAACTTCCTCGATCACCGTTTCTTCCCACCGGCGTCCGCGCCATTCGTTGCAGCGCCAGCGATAGGCGGCGGGATCGGTCAGAAGGCTCCAGCCATGTACCCCGCCCGCTTGAACGCGCGCAGCCGGATCGGGCACGGCAAGTTCGTCATTCAACCGGAAGCGGTATCGCGCGCCCGCTTCGGCCTCTGCAACGACACTGAACCATCCCTGCTCGTCTCTTGTCATCGCGAGGGGAGCAGTGCCCTTTCGTTCCAGCGTCAACTCGTTCTGGTCGGGTGCCCAAAGGCGAAACCGCGCCTGGCCATCACCAAGCAGGGCCGGGCCCCACGCCGAGATTCGCCCGGTGGCGCGGGAATGTTGGCTGTCAGTTTGCGGCACGGGTTCCTACCACTATCACGGCAGCCCGGTCCTGAACCTCGATGGCTTCGTCAAAGTCGCGCTCAGGGCCGTTTGGATCGGCACTGTCGATGAGCATCCTCGTCTGCACATCGCCGGGCGGGGGTAGCCGGAAGGTGAGCGGGTCGCCGCTACCGTTTACCAGCAGGCTGACCAGCTTCAAACTGCCGTCCTTTCGCGCGCGCGCGCGGCGCATCACCAGCGCCCGACCCTCGCTATTATGCCAATCTTCTTCCGACAGGTGCAGACCGCGCTCGTCGAACCAGTCGACGTCCAGAATGCCCGGTGCCACCTCGACTTCGCCATGAAGGAAACGGCTTGCGCGCATCAGCAGGTGCTCGCGCCGGATCGTCGCGAGCCGAGCGACGTAATTCCGCAGTCTCTGGCCTTCCTCGGTTTCGAGCCGCGACCAGTCGAACCAGCTGATCTCGTTATCCTGGCAATAGGCGTTGTTGTTCCCGAACTGAGAACGTCCGAATTCGTCGCCGCCAAGCAACATCGGAGTACCGAGTGAGGCGAAGAGAGTGGTGAGCATCGAACGGGTAACGCGCTGACGGATTTCGCGGATTGCAGGATCGTCGGTCGGGCCCTCTGCGCCCCAATTGCGCGAGTAATTTTCCGAGTGGCCATCGTTGTTGTCTTCGCCGTTCGCCTCGTTGTGTTTCCCCTCGTAAGAAACGATATCGGCTAGCGGCTGGCCGTCGTGCGCGGCGATGAAATTGACGCCGGCCCACGGGCGCCGCGCGCGGCGATCGAACAGGTCGGCGGAGCCTGCAATGCGCTTGGCGAATTCGGGTCGCATATCCCCATCCCCGCGCCAGAAACGGCGCGTGGCGTCACGAAACTTGTCGTTCCATTCGGCAAAGCCGGGCGGGTGGTTGCCAAGCTGGTAGCCGCCCGGACCGATATCCCAAGGCTCTGAAATGAGCTTGAGACCGTTAAGCACCGGATCCTGCCGCAAGACATCGAAAAAGCCCGAGCGCGGATCGAAACCGTTGTCTCCCTCCCGGCCCAGCGTCACCCCAAGATCAAAGCGGAACCCGTCGATTCGGTAGCTCTCGGCCCAATGGCGCAGGCTATCCGCTACCATCTGCAAAACGCGCGGATGGCTAAGGTCGAGCGTGTTGCCCGTCCCGGTATCGTTTACACAGTAGCGGGGATTGTCCTCGACCAGACGGTAATAGCTGGCATTGTCCAGCCCGCGAAAATTGAAGGTCGGGCCAAGCTCGCTGCCCTCGGCGGTGTGATTATAGACCACGTCCAGTATCACCTCGATCCCGGCCGCGTGCAGGCGGCGTATCGCGATCCGCAGCTCGTCAGAATCGTCGCTCGCCATGTAGCGGCGTTCAGGCGAGAAGAAGGACAAGGTATTGTAGCCCCAGTAATTGACGAGGCCAGCCTCCTGCAATCTCCGGTCCTGCACGATCGAATGGATCGGAAGCAATTCTAGCGCGGTGGCACCGATCCGCTGAAGATGGTCGATCACCGTGGGATGGGCGAGCGCGGCGAGGGTGCCGCGTTCCCGCGCCGGCACGTCCTCGAGCAGCTTGGTGAGGCCCTTGGTATGGGCTTCGTAGATGACGGTTTCGCTCCAGGGCGTATTCGGCCGCCTGTCGCCCGACCAATCGAAGGCTTCGGTAGTGACGACCGCTTTCGGCATGGCCGCCGCGCTGTCTCGGCGATCGAAGCTCATATCCTTGCGAGGAGAGCGAACGCGGTAGGAATGAAGCGCGTCGGTCCAGCGCAGGTTTCCGGCCAGCTTGCGCGCATAGGGATCGAGGAGCAGCTTGTTGGGGTTGAAGCGGTGTCCGTTCTCCGGCTCGTAGCGACCGTGAGCGCGGAATCCATAGAGGAGTCCGGGCCGTGCGCCGGGGAGATACCCGTGCCATACCTCGTCGGTCCATTCGGGCAGCGGCAGGCATGCAATCTGCCGCTTCCCGTCGGAATCGAAAACGCACAGATCGATTGCATCGGCATTGGCGGAAAAGACCGCGAAGTTGACGCCGAGCCCGTCGAATGTCGCGCCCAGAGGATAAGGTGATCCGGCCTCCAGCCGGTCGGGAACTTGCACCACGTTCAGTCGCTGGCCGGGCTGAGCACCAGCGCACCCAGCGGCGGCAAGGTGAGTGCGGCGGATGCCGGCTGATCGTGCATTCCTTCCTCCTGCGCTTCCAGAATGCCGCTGTTGCCCATATTGCTGCCCCCGTAATCCTGCGCATCGGTATTGAGTACTTCGCGCCATTTTCCGGCGCGCGGCAGACCCATCCGGTAATCGTGCAGCGGTGTCGGCGTCATGTTGAACGCCGCGACGATCGGCTCGCCCGTTTCATCCCACCGAACGAAAGAGAAGACGCTGTTCTGCGCATCGTCGCCCACGATCCACTTGAACCCGCCCGGATTGCAGTCGCGCGCATGAAGCGGTCGTTCGTCCGCGTAGAGGCGGTTGAGATCGCGCAGCAGCCGCTGGACGGCGGCATGCTCGTCCTGCTCCAGCAGGTGCCACGGAAGGGGCGTATCGTGGTTCCACTCGCTTTCCATGCCGAGTTCACAGCCCATGAATAGCAGCTTCTTTCCCGGATGCGTCCACATGAAGGCGAGATAGGCGCGCAGGTTCGCGAACTTGCGCCAGCGGTCGCCGGGCATCTTCGCCCATAGCGAACCTTTGCCGTGCACCACCTCGTCATGGCTGATCGGCAATACGTATTTTTCCGAATAGGCGTAGACCATCGGAAAGGTGAGTTCACCGTGATGCCATTTGCGGTGGACCGGGTCGTGCTCGATATATTGCAGCGTATCGTGCATCCAGCCCATGTTCCACTTGTAGTCGAAGCCGAGCCCTCCATCGGCGACGGGCGCGGTTACGCCCGGCCATGCGGTCGATTCCTCCGCTACGGTAATCGCGCCGGGGCAACGCTCGGCCACGGCTTCGTTCATCGCTTTGAGGAACGCCACGCTTTCAAGGTTTTCCCGGCCGCCGTGGACATTGGGCACCCATTCTCCAGCTTCGCGCGAATAGTCGCGGTAGAGCATCGATGCGACTGCATCGACGCGCAGTCCGTCGATATGGAATGCCTCGAGCCACCAGATCGCGGAGGCGAGTAGGAAGCCCGACACTTCCTGCCGTCCGAGATTGTAGATCAGCGTGTTCCAGTCCTGGTGGAAGCCCTCCTTGGGATCGGCATGTTCGTAAAGATGTGTACCGTCGAAATGGGCAAGGCCGTGGGCGTCTGAAGGGAAGTGGGCCGGCACCCAGTCCAGGATAACTCCGATATTGGCCTGGTGACAGGCATCGACGAAGTAGGCGAAGTCGGAGGGATCACCGAACCGCGCTGACGGCGCGAATTGCGACAGGGGCTGATAGCCCCAAGAGCCGCCGAACGGATGTTCCATGATCGGCAGTAGCTCGACATGGGTGAACCCCATGGAAACGACGTAGGACACGAGCTTGTCCGCCATGCCGCGCCAGTCGAGCGGCTCGCCGCCCTCGTCCGCTTTCCACGATCCGGCATGAACCTCATAGACCGAAATCGGCGCATCGGAAGCCTGACGTGCCGCGCGCTTCTTCATCCAGTCTTCATCCGACCACGCGAAGTCCGGCTTGGGCGCCACGATGGACGCGGTTCCGGGGGGCACCTCGGTTGCGCGGGCGATGGGGTCCGCCTTCTGGATCACGCTGCCGTCGTGACCGGCGATCTCGAACTTGTAGAGTTCGCCGGCACCGAGGCGCGGAACGAACAATTCCCAGACACCCGCAGAATGTCTCAGCCGCATGGGATGACGGCGGCCATCCCACGTGTTGAATTCGCCCACGACGGACACGCGCCGCGCGTTCGGCGCCCATACCGAAAACGCTACGCCCGCCACACCGTCCATTTCGGTCGGCTGCGCACCGAACACCTTGGCGAGCTCGAGATGCCGGCCTTCGGAAAACAGGTGGAGGTCATAATCTGACAGCACCGTGCCGAAGGAATAAGGGTCCTCGGTAACCTGCTGCGTTCCGCCGGGCCACGTGATACGGAGCGCATAGTCGCCCTTCTTCGGAAGCTTGCCCACGAACAGGCCGGGGCCGACCTCTTCCAGCGTGCCGCGGGACGAAGCCTTCTTCCGCGTAACCAACTCGACCTTCTCGGCGCCCGGCTGGAAAGTGCGCACCAGCGTGCCGCCCTCCGACGCGTGAGGACCGAGCAGAGCGAAGGGATCGTCCAGGCGTCCTTCGAAGAGAGCCGCTGTGGCTGAACTCAGTATTTCGTCGTGAACGGTCAATTGGCATCTCCGGAAAGCAGTCTGTCGGCCGCCCGGGCGAGGCCTGCGGCAGGCACCTCGATCCAGTCGGGCCGGTTGGCGGCTTCGTACGATACTTCATACGCCGCCTTTTCGAGAATGAAGAGGTCGAGAAGCGGGTCGCGCTCGCCGCCATCCGCGAAGCCATACCCCTTGAGGAAAGCTTCGATGGCGCGCGTACGGAATTCCGCAACGCCGGCTTCGGCGCGCGTTTCCCATGTATCGGCAGCGGCCGGGCGGCCGCGTTCGGCCACGGCGGCGGCGTAATCGAAGGAGCGGACCAGACCTGCGACGTCGCGCAGCGGTATGTCTTTCCCCCGGCGTTCGGCCAGCGGACGGGTAGGTTCGCCTTCGAAGTCGATGATCATCACATCGCTTCCGGTGACGAGCACCTGCCCGAGATGGAGGTCGCCGTGAATGCGGGTACGCAGCGTTCCCTCGGCGGATTTCGCCACTTCGGCGATACGCGATTTCAGAGCTGCTGCCTTCTCTGCAAGCTCGTGGCCGTCTTCCAGACGAGCGAGCGCGCGGTCCAGTTCGCCGACGATCCGTTCGGCGAGCGCGTCTGCGCCCTTCGCGTCGAGCGGCTCTGGCGCAAATGCCGGATCCTCCGTATCGCGCGCCAAAGTCTCGTGCATCTGCGACAGCCGGCGGCCGAGATTGGCGGCGAAATTCTCGTAGTTCGAAAAGCTCCAGTCGGTATCGGCAACGAGCCGTTCGAGCGATCCCAGCGTCCATTGCCAACCGTCGCCCTGGTTGTAGACGAAAGCCTGCGCCAGCATCAGAAGCGTTTCATCGCCGTCCTCGACACGCTTCACCGTGCCAAGTACCGGCGGCACGCCTTCGAATCCGTTGTCGGCCAGATAGCGGACCATTTCGGCATCGGGATGGACGCCGGGCGCAAGCTTGCGGAGAAGCTTGAGCACGGCTTTACTGCCTACGATCATGGTGCTGTTGGACTGCTCGGCGGCGATCCATTCGGGTTCCGCGGCAGGATCGATATCGAACTGCTCGGTCGCCTCGAAGCGCAATTCGCCGCCTTCTGCCGGCACAACGGTACCATCGCGCATTCCGGTAAGGGCCGAGCGCGCGAATTCGCCGAGCGAGAAGCCGTCGGTCAGCAGGCCGACCGTACGCTCTCGCCGGACCCTCGCGATTGCGAGGTTGGACGCGAAGGGGCCGTGTTGCTCGCCTTCCCAGGCGATCCCGAGGGGCAGCGCGTAGCGCGCCGTGCCGCTCTTCGTCGTAACAGCGATCTCGCTGAGCAGCAGATCGTCCTGTCCGGGAAGCGGCATGACAGCGGCGAAATCGACCTTTTCGATCGCCTCGTCCTTCGCGCCGAACCAGCGGCGATGGGTAAGGTACTCGGGCAGGATTTCGCGTCGGAGGACCCGTCCGTTTTCGCCCTCGGTCACGTCGCTGAGTTCGGGCCGGAGCACGAATGTATGGCGTTCCACCTCGGCGCCCGGCGCGGCCGAGGCCCAGTCGGGTGCTTCGGTTTCCTCGGTCAATTCGAACCAGAGAAAGCCATAGGGCGGCAGCGTGAGCATGTATGGTAGCTGGCCCAATTTGGGAAATGCAGTGCCGCCCGAAAGCTCGACCGGGGTCAAACCTTCCATGTTATGCAGGTCCAGCTCCACTGCCTGCGCGGTCCGGCTGAGATTGGCGACGCACAGGATCGTCTCGTCGCCGTGCTGGCGCAGGTAAGCCAGGATGCGGCGGTTGCGCGGACGCAGGAAAGTCTGCGTGCCGCGTCCGAAAGCCTGATGCTCCTTACGTACCGCGAGCATGCGCTTGATCCAGTTGAGCAGCGAATGCCGGTCGCGTTCCTGCGCTTCGACATTGACCGCTTCGTAGCCGTACAGCGGATCCTGAATCACCGGCAGGCTAAGCGCCGCGGGATCGGCCTTGGAGAAGCCGCCGTTGCGATCGGGCGACCACTGCATGGGCGTGCGGACACCGTCACGGTCGCCGAGAAAGATATTATCTCCCATGCCGATCTCGTCACCGTAATACAGCACGGGCGTTCCGGGCATGGTCAGCAGCAGGGCATTCATGAGCTCCACCCGCCGCCGGTCACGTTCCATCAGCGGCGCAAGGCGGCGGCGAATGCCCAGATTGATGCGCGCGCGCTGGTCCGCGGCATAGGTGTTCCACAGATAGTCGCGCTCGGCGTCGGTAACCATTTCGAGCGTCAACTCGTCATGGTTGCGCAAGAAGATCGCCCACTGCGCATCGTCGGGAATGTCCGGCGTCTGGCGCATGATGTCGGTAATGGGGAAGCGGTCCTCCTGCGCCACCGCCATGTACATGCGCGGCATCAGGGGGAAGTGGAACGCCATGTGGCATTCGTCTGTAATTGAGCCTTCGCCGGTCTCTTTCTCCCCGAAATAGGCCTGCGTATCCTCCGGCCACATGTTCGCCTCGGCGAGCAGCATCTTGCCTTCGTAATGTGCATCCAGATCGGCGCGGATTCTCTTCAGAACGTCATGCGTTTCGGACAGGTTCTCGTTCGAGGTACCGTCGCGCTCGATCAGGTAGGGAATTGCGTCCAAACGCAGCCCGTCGATCCCGGCATCGAGCCAGAAATGCATCACCGAAAGCACTTCTTCAAGCACCTTCGGATTGTCGAAATTGAGGTCGGGCTGGTGCGAGTAGAAACGATGCCAAAAATAGGCGCCAGCTTCCTCGTCCCAGGTCCAGTTCGACTTCTCCGTGTCGAGGAAGATAATGCGCGTGCCCGAATAGAGCTTGTCGTCATCCGACCATACGTAGAATTCGCGCTCGGGGCTGCCGGGAGGGGCCTTGCGGGCCGCCTGGAACCAAGGATGCTGGTCGCTCGTGTGGTTGATCACGAGTTCGGTGATGACTCGGATGCCGCGCTCATGCGCAGCCTCCACGAAAGCCCGCGCTTCCTCGATCGTGCCGTAATCGGGCGATACGTCGCGGTATTCGGCGATATCATACCCATCGTCGCGGCGCGGACTGGGATAGAATGGCAGCAGCCAGATGGCCGTGACGCCGAGGTCGGCGACATAGTCGAGCTTCTCCATCAATCCCGCGAAATCGCCGATCCCGTCATTGTTGGAATCGAAGAAGCTTTTCACATGGAGCTGGTAGATTACCGCGTCCTTGTACCAGTAGGGATCGTCCGCGCCGGTAACGGTGGCGGCCATGGTGTTCGGTACCGTATGCTTGTTCATGCGTTCTCTCCCGGTTTAGCCAGACGCCACACGCGGAAGGGCTCGTCAGGGTCGAGGGCGATGTGCTGGTACTTGCCGTGCCACTCGAACCGGTAGCCGCCGAACATATCTTCGACCGGAATGGTTGCATCGTCACCGAGGCCGAACTCCCATAGCGGAACTTCGAAGTCGCATTCCTGCGGATAATGCGGGTCGAGGCTGACCATGACCATGATCATTTCCGAGCCATCGGGCGAAGGTTTCCCGTACCATATGATGCTGTCGTTATGCGCCAGATAGAACTGCGTATTGAGATGTGTCTGCAGCGCGGGGTGTTCGCGCCGCAGTTCGTTGAAGCGGGTGATGTCGTCCACGATATCGTTCGCGCTCCGCCACTCGCGCGGCCGGATTTCGTATTTTTCGCTGTCGAGATACTCTTCCTTATCCGGCCCCAGCGGCGTCGCATCGCATAGCTCGAAGCCCGAATAGACGCCCCAGAGGCCCGATAGCGTCGCGGCCAGCGCGGCGCGGATCCGGTGCGCGGGTCGCCCGCCCTTCTGCAGGAAGACCGGGTTGATGTCCGGCGTGTTGACGAAGAAATGCGGCCGGTAGAAGTCCTTCGGCGCCTCGGTCGTCAGCTCCGTGATGTAGTCGATCAGTTCGTGCTTCTCGTTGCGCCACGTAAAATAGGTGTAGGACTGGCTGAAGCCGACTTTCGCCAGACGGTACATCATGGTCGGACGGGTGAACGCCTCGGACAGGAAGATGACCTCGGGGTGCTTCGCCCGCACTTCGCCGATCATCCACTCCCAGAACGGCAGGGGTTTGGTGTGCGGATTGTCGACGCGGAATGTCTTCACCCCGTGATCGACCCATAACAGGACCACATCGCGCAAGGCTTCCCACAGGCCCGGAACCGCGTCCGGACCGTAGAAGTCCACATTCACGATATCCTGATACTTCTTCGGCGGATTCTCGGCATATTTCATGCTACCGTCCGGTCGCCACGCGAACCAGCCGGGATGTTCCTTCAGCCACGGATGATCGGGGGCCGCTTGGATGGCGAAATCGAGCGCAATTTCCAGCCCGTGCTCGGCAGCAGCCTGCACGAGCCGGTCGAAGTCCTCGAACGTGCCCAGTTCGGGATGGATCGCATCGTGCCCGCCCTCAGCACTGCCGATCGCGTAGGGACTGCCCGGGTCACCTTCTTCAGGTGTGAGCGTGTTGTTAGGCCCTTTCCGGTTGGTCTTGCCGATCGGATGGATGGGCGGAAAATAGAGCGTATCGAAACCCATGCCGCACACGCGCGGCAAGTGGTCGATTACGTCGGCAAAGGTACCGTGGCGTCCCTTGTCGCCGGTCATGGACCGCGGGAAAAGTTCGTACCAGCTCGAAAACCGGGCAGCGACGCGCTCGGCGTCGACCGGCTGCGGTTCGGAACGGATGGTGTGCGGCCGGTCGTCCGCTTCATGCATCAATTCCGCGAGATCGTCGGCGAGCAAGAGTTTGGCACTCTTCTCCCCTTCCGCCTTTTCGAGAGCCGCAAGCTGCTTTTTCAGTGCCGTCGCAGTCTTGCCCTTGCTCCGCGCGGCGGCCTCCTCCACCAGCTGCCGGCCCTCGGCATGGTCCACATCCTGAGCGACGTCGGCGTCGAGCTTCTTTCGGAAATCTCTGCGAAAGCCGCCGAAGCGGTCCAGCCAGCCTTCGACCACGTATTCGTATCGACCCATGGTATCGAGCGAGAAAGCGCCGCGCCACCGATCGTTTGCCAACTCCTCCATCGGCGCGCGCTGCCAGTTTCTTTCGCCAGCGGCACGCCACTGCAGTTCGGCCGCAAGCTGTTCGTGACCGTCTCCGAACAGCGTGGCCTCTACCGCCACCTCGTCGCCGACGACCCTTTTGACCGGGAATTGACCGCCATTCAGCGCCGGAGACAAATCCTCAAGCACCAGACGAGGGAGGTCTCGCAGCATGCTCGCGGCTCGACGTTTCGGGGTTCCGGCGACTGTTCTGGGTTGCTTCATGGGTGATTACCGTTTGGCAGGGAATGATTGAGGGCTGAGCCGATTGCCACCATCAGCGAATGGCAGGAGATTGAGGCTAGTCTCGCGTATTTCCGACAGCCGAAGCCAATTCTGTCTAGTGTCCCGGCCCGACCACTGCGCAGATCGGCTGCAGCGACAGTCGCGGTGGAAATGCTTCGAAAGTGGCGGGCGTCCAGCGGCAAAGGCGTCTTATCGGTTTGAAGTTTCGGGTTTCTAATAAAAGACGCTGAGCGCTCTCATCGTTCCCGCAAACCTTCACCAATACGATATGCCGCTCGAGGCAAACGTGGGTTATCTTGCCTTGAGACCAGCCCGATCGCGCGTCTCTCAAATCGAAATGTTTGCTAACCTCGCCAAGGATCAGACGAACATTTCGCATGCCGAGACCGGTCCCGAGGACTCATGGAGATTGTTTGGCAGCCAACGGCAGGTGCGCGGGGCGTCGACGCGGCAGACATCGCCAGCCGGCCCTAGCCCGCCAGGTCGAATTGTAGCGCTATCCAATTGCGCTGACGAAGCAGCGCGATCCGCTCAATAAGTCGAGTCGACGCCGAACCGCTCGCACATCTTGTCGATGAAGCTGCCTTTCGGCGGCGGGGCGTCGCGCAAACCCTCGAGGCGAGAATGCCACAGGTGAACCGTGCGCGTCTCCTCCGTCAACATTGCCTCGACCACCTCGGCAGGTTCGTAAACCTTGCGGGCGTCCTTCCAGCGAACCGGATAGAATACTTCAGGCGCGGACGCGTAATGCGAAAGCCTGTTGCGTTTGACGACGTAAGTCACCAGTCCGGCACTGAACGTGCCCCAGGGGTAATCCTCCAGTTCCATTCCGCCGTTTCGCAGCAACGACCAGTAGAAGGCGAGGCTCCGCTTCGGCCCATACCACGGCGGCCGTCGATTTGGCTGCGGAATCTTCTTGAGATCATCAACCATCTTGGATCCCTGCGGCGCCATGAGGATCGCGTTGTTGATCCAGTCCTCGTACTCCCATCCGTAAATGTAGTCCTGTCCGAAGTCAAAGGGCCGCAGGAAAACCAGGTCCATGTCGACCCAGCAGCCGTACCCTTTATCCAGCAGTTCTATCCGCCATAGGTTTGCACCCAGTGCGACCGAACCGGAATCGCGATACCGCAAAAGCCTTTCCTGCGGCATGACTTCGGCTGCATCGCGAAGATCCGTTCCCGGCGGCACGTTTTGCAGCTTGTCCGGTTCGTAGCTCCAGATCGTGAATTCGTGCCCTGCCGCCTTGGCCGAAGCCAAGCATAGTCGCTCTAAATATTGCAGCCTGGGCCCGACCCAAAGCGAATGGAGGTGCGGAAGATTTGTCATATTCTTATCAATTTCTTTCTAGAACTCACTATATGGCGCGCAATGCGGGGCTTCTGTTGCTTGGGTGAAGGCCAACTTCGCCTAGTCTCTCCGCGCACTTGAGGGAACCGAGCGATCTGACTAGCAGGAACTTATGTCCAAATTCCAAAGACATTCGGAAAGCCCTCGCATCTTTGATGCGTTCGATTCGATACGTATCATTAATCTGCCCGAACGGAAGGACCGTCGCAGCGAGATGGAATCGCAGCTTGCGAAGGTCAATCTGCTTAGTGACCCGCGGGTACGTTTCTTCGATGCAATCAGGCCTGCCGAGCGAGGAGACTTCACTTCGGTTGGAGCGCACGGCGTCTACGAAAGTCACAAGCGCCTGCTCGCTGAAGCAGCGTCGGACGGGCATTCCCTTCTGATCTTGGAAGACGATTGCGACTTTACCACCGATATCGAAGAAGCGGCGGCTACCGACGATTGGGACATTTTCTATGGTGGTTACAACGCGAAAGATCCCTCTGACCTCATGCACAGCGACATAGAGATGGCGCACATGATGGGGTTCAGTGCGCGCGGTGCAAGGCTGGTCAGCGAGTACCTCGAAAACCTCGAGTACGAAGGTATCCATCCGCCGATCGATGCCGCTTACATCTGGTATCGGCGCTCACATCCTGAAACGCCGACGTATTTCGCAGTTCCGCCGATCGGCGTTCAACGATCTTCGGCCAGCGATATCGCTCCGCGGCCTTGGGACCGCTTCGGCCCAACCCGGATGCTGGCGGGAGGACTGAGAAAGTTGCGCACGAAAGCGCGAAGCTGAAGCCCATAATGCCGGGTTAAACGAGACCGATCGTTTCGCGCAGCACCGGGTAAATTCTTTCGCGACTGAAGTTATCGAGAACATAAGTTCGCGCCTTCGCGCCGATGCTGCGACGCGCATCCGCGTCATCGTTCATCGCCACAATATGCTTCGCCATTGCTGCCTCGTCGCCTTCTTCGACGAGCCATCCCCGCTCGCCATGCTTGACGTGATCCGCCATGCCGCCATGGCGGGAGACGACAGGAACGAGCCCGTGACCCATGGCCTCAAGCAGCGAAATCGCCTGCGATTCAATCCCCTTGCCCGGCAGCGTCATGCAATGCTGGATGAAGATCTGAGAGTTCGCAATCAGCGACAGGGTTTCTTCATGGGGCATGTCGCCGTGGAAGTTCACGGCCTCGGTCAGACCAAGCCGGTCGATCTCAGCCAATAAGTGCTGCTCGAGCGGACCATTGCCCGCAACATCGAGGGTCAACTGCGGCCGTTCTTTATGAGCGATCGCAAAGGCGCGTAGCGCTTGAAGCGGGCCTTTTTGGTCGATGAGGCGGCAGACCATGACTACCCTTACAGAGCTGCCTTGCTCTGCAACCTCGAAATTCGCCGCTTCGACGGCGCAGGGAATAATCGAAACCTTTTCCGGCGGTGCCCCGAGAAGAAGCATCTGTTGCCGCAAGAACTCGCATACGGCTGCTAATCTCGTGCTCGAAGCAAACAACCGTTCGTAGCGTTTCCGCCAGACACGGCCTCCCCCCATAATATTGATATCCCATCCATGGCTTAGGGAAGTCAGCGGTAAGTTCAGGCGCTCCGCCAGTTCAAGGACCAGGGATGCAGAAGTTGCGAACTCGGCGAAGAGGTGCGTCACTCCGTGCTTCGCGAAAAACGCTTCGATCCGCGCCTCGTCCTTGCCGCTGAGCCTGCTCGTATGGATCGAGTTGGCGACGTCGAGGACCTTACCCATTAAGGGCAGAGACGTTTTCGGCCAAAGCGGCTCAGTCGAAATTTCGCAGACCGGCACATCCGTCAGCGCCTCTTGCCCGGTAGAGGACAGATGGACGACGACCGTTTTGCCGGGATGAATACGAGCGATATGCTCGTGGAAGAAGGTCTGAGTTATCCGAAACAGATCCGGCACGACGATGCACAGAACTTTTCCCTGTTGTTCCATTATCTCTTTTCTATCCTGACAGTCGCAAACAGCGGCCGCGGCGTCTCGCCGCAAGAGCCTTTCCTGATATACGAAGTTTATGAAGGATTAGGTTGCAGGCGCGCCCTGAACCAGTCGCCCAGCCATTCGCGTCCAGCTTGAGAACGAAGAGCAAGGGCAAGGGTGCCGACGCGCTTGGCGATACCCCCCTCGCCCGTTCGCCTGTCCAACTGCCGCCGGCGCAGGATGTCGATCCTCTCCTCTGCTAGGCGGCGGAGTTCTTCATCGCTCCGAAAAGCCGGATGCCGGAGCCACTTTTCGCTCTGTGCAATGACAGGATCGTAGTCGAGCAGCGTTTTGCTCGTGCCGCTTTCCCGCGTCGTGTAGAGGTACGTTGCTCGCGCGAGGGACGCTACGAACTTCCCGCCAGCAAGAAGCGCCTTCGCCAGAATGTCAAAGTCCTCGCCGTTCCGGATCGACGCGTCATATCGTAAGCGATTCTTGTTAAGAAAATCGCGGCGAAAGACGGGTTTCAGCGTGACGTAGTCCCGCCCTCCCGTAGGCGTGCTACGGAATAGTTTCTCCAGAGTGACCTGCTGAACCGCGGGTTCCGGATGCACCGCCGGGCCGAGTATCTCGTCATGCGGCAGATCGTAATACGTCAAATTGTCGCTCACGATATCGGCTTCATCGCGATCCGCGCGCCGAAGTAGCGGGCCGAAACGGTCGGGACCGTAAGCATCGTCGGCATCCAGAATGGCAATCCAGTCGGAACGTGCCGCATCGATGCCGGCATTGCGCGCCACCGACGGGCCGCCATTCGCTGCGTTGCGTATGAGGCGAATGCGCGTATCGTCTTTGGCAAGGGCCTCAACCACGTCACATGTTCGATCCGTGGAAGCATCGTCCACGGCAATTATTTCGGCGACATGGTCTTGTCCCTGCGCCGAACTTATCGCTCGCTCGACGAAAGCTTCCGCGTTGAACGTCGGAACGATGACGGCAATGCTACCGGGCATGGTCAATCCAAATACCTTATCCGAAGCGGTCGCTTGCCCGGCGCAGACCGCTTCCCCAACCCGGTTAGCTAGGACTACGCTGCAAGCGGTTCAGTCCAAGTCTAACGATATCGAGGGCTTCCTGTTCCGGCCCCGCCGGACGGCCTTTCAATATCCACAATGAAAACAGGCTCAGAAAATACGTTACTGCACCCAGCAGAATGAGAGCGGCCGTCGTTGCATAGCCCTCTATGGCGGGGGTCATAGGTCCTAACGCAGCGTGTGCTGCAAGGACCGAGACCGCCATGATCCCGCAGGCGAGAAGCGGGCGCCAGGCTCCCTTGAAATGGTCTCTCAGACCGATCCCGTTCAAGGTACCGATCAGCCTGATGGACCATACGATCATGATCGCCTGGCTTACGGCGAGACCGTACACTGCTCCCTGGATCATGCCGATATCGCTCGTACGCCCGATCAGAATACCTCCGATCAACAGCGGCGCTCGAAGGGTGAGTATCTGCAAGTCGCGCCAAAAGAGGGCTCGCGTATGTCCTGTGGCGAGCGAAATCGGTCCGACATGCTGAACTGCATTCGCAGCCTGCATCAAAACGAATACCTGCACGATCGGGATAGTCGGGATCCACTGCGGGCCAAGGACTAGTCTCACAATCGGATCGGCAAGCACGGCTATGCCAACTCCGACGGGGAAGGCGACGGTGCAGAATACAGATTGCACGCGTAGATAGGCCGACTGCAAGCGAACCGGATCGTGCTTCATCCTGGCAAGCGTGGGAAACAGGACCATGGCAATGGGGGACTGGATCTGACCGACTGTCATACTCGCAAGCCGCTGACTCATCGAATAGATACCGAGTTGGTTCGTCCTCACGAAATATCCGACGACCAGGGGATCTGCTTTAGCGTTCAGCGCCTGAACCCAGCTGCCCAGCGTAAGCCAGATACTGAATGACATGAGTTCGCGCGCCTTGGATAGCGACAGTCTGGGGCGATACGCACGGAAAACATACGAAAGTATCAATCTAACTAGGGCTGCGGCGAGAATCCCGAGCACGATTGCCCAGTACGAACGATAAATGTAGGCGATAGAGACTGAGACGGCGAAATTGACGAGGCGATCGGCCAAGTTAAGAACAATTGTCTGCCAGAACACGAGATCGCGCTCGAACAGGGCAATTACCGGATTTTGCAGCGACCCGAGCGCCGATGAAAACGCAAGAGCGATAAGAAGGCCGGTGACGCGCTCATCACCGTAGAAGTCCGCGACGAACGGCGCACTGCCGCCGATGAGAGCAACCATCAATACGCCCCTGATGAGGCCAAAGGTCCAGATGGTATGGAAATGCTCGTCTTGAGGGTCGTCGTGATGAATAACCGCCTGAGACAAGGGAAGGTCCGCCACCACCGCGACTACGGCGGCCGCGGCGCTCGCTATGGCGACGATACCAAAATCATCGGGCGTCAGGAGACGCGCGAGGATAATCGTGCTGACGAAAGAGATCGCGATAAACGCGGCGCGGCCGAGACCGACCCAAGCCACCCCTCTGACGACAGAACCCTTCTTTCCGGACATGAAACTACCAAACTACCTGATATTAGTGCGCAGATTGATGGTTCGAACTGCAAGCGACCATGTAAGGAACTCCGCGGTACGGCACTACATTCGTCGCCGCGGGCCGTGTGATCCGAGGCCGGTTGCGTGTCGAAGGCCGCCCTCTACCAGTCGTCCGAGGTTTTGCAACGCAATGCATTGCAGGGGTCGAATTCGGCACCGTCGGTATCCTTAATGAAATTTGCGAGTTGTCCCACAACGATGCTGACGCCCGCATCACTGGACAACCGCTCGGCGGAAGGATTAAGCGCGAAATCATGAACATTGTCCAAAGCTTGCGCTCAATTGGTCGGCGGCTGGCCAGATCTATCCGCAGGTCACTCGTCGAAGTCGGAGTATCTCCGGCCCGCGTAGGCTATCGCGATCTCAAGAACGAGACTCCGCTCGAGTATCACGAACGCCGAAGCCGCGGCGGCCGAAAGTTTGCCGAGCCGGAAATTGTCCATTCCGAACGACACGCCGCCAATCCCCTGCCGGTCAATGTGACAGATCGCGACAAGCTCCCCCGCGATAGCGGTTGGTGGCATTATTCGATGTACGACGTGCCCAACCGGCTGAGTTCGCCGACCCGCTTCACAGTCATGCAAAACGCCACTGTCATAACGGGAACGGACGACAGCGGCCTGTTCTATCCGGCAATCCTGACGGACGATAACCGGGCGATCAACATGCGCGAAGTAGTCTTCCGGCCGCTTCACGCGAAGGTCCTGCTGGACGCACAAAGTGCGTGGCATATCGAGAAGGCAACGTGGTTCTGCGAACGCTCCTATGCCAACCATTCGCACTGGCTGACCGCGCATCTGCCCAAGCTGGTGCTGCTGAAGGAGCTTGATCGGCTGAACGACGTCCTACTGCCCACGAATATGACACCCGTCATGCGTCGGTCCATCGAAATGCTTGGCCTCGATCCCTCTGCCTTTCCGACCTTCGAGCCGGGGGAAGTCCTGAAAGTCGGGGAACTGACCCTGCTCGAAACCGACCGCTTCCGCGGGGACTTGCTTAAACCGGTCAGGGCTGCGATCGCGCCCGCCGGCGGCGCACCCGCATCGCGGCGCATCTTCATCAGCCGAAAAAAGGCCGCGATCAGAAAACTCGCCAATGAGGACGAGATCTGGCCGTTGTTCGAAGAAGCCGGTTTCGAACGGGTATTCATGGAAGATCTGGGTTTCGAAGAGCAGATCGAACTCATGTCGCAGACCCAAATCCTGGCGGGGCCGCACGGGGCCGGCCTTACCAACATGATGTTCTGCCCGGCGGGTTCGACCGTACTCGAAATCGCTTGGCTGGGCTTTCCGAACCCGAACTTCTATGCCCTCGCCTGCGCCATGGAGCTGCGATATGCGCTGGTTGAAGCCGAGGTTTGCGAAGGCGATGCGGTTCCGCTGAAGCGTGACATGACCGTTCGGCCCGAAGCGATCGCTGCCGCGCTCAAAACCCTTGAACAATAGTCAGAATTGTGTCTCGCAGGGTCCATGCATGGTAAGTAAAGCGATGAGAATCTCGATCGTCATGCCCGTCCTCAACGGGGAAGAATACATTGCCGAGGCGATCGAGTCTGTTCTTTCCCAAACGCTGCCGCCCCTCGAACTGCTTGTCGTCGACAACGGTTCGAGCGACGACACCATGGCGATTGCCTCCGCTTATCCCACACCGGTCCGCGTCCAGACGGAGGAAATTCCCAGCGCATCGGCCGCTCGCCTCTCCGGTGCTGCCGAAGCGACCGGCGATGCGATCATGTTTCTCGATGCGGACGACATTCTGGGTAAGAACGTCCTGGAAGAACTTGCCAAGGTGCTTGCCGAGCAGCCGGACGCCATCGCTGCGTGCGAATGGAAACGCTACGAGATGCATCAGGGCGAGTGGCAAGTACGCCCGGCAACCTGTACGCCGCGCAAGGCGGGGCAGCACCCGCTCGCCGCATGGCTCTCGGGTTGGTATCACCCGCCCTGCTGCGTCCTCTGGTCGCGGTCCGCTTACGAGAGAAGCGGCGGCTGGAACCCGGCGACTGCGAATAATCAAGATGGTGATATCGTCATGCGCGCGCTCGTTGCGGGCGTGCCATTCATCCGGACCACGGGCGGCACATCGTATTACCGCCGGATCCCGCAAGGAGCCACTTCTTTAAGTGGCGAGCGATTTACGGAAAAGGGCTTGTCTTCCCGCCTTGATGTCATCGAACGCATCGAAGGAATGCTTCAGGAACAAGGGCGTAAAAACGCTTTTGCTGTTCCCTTACGCCGCGCCTACTCATTCATTGCCCATGATGCAAAAGGCTTTCCCGCGATGAAAGCGCGCGCCGAAAGGGGGATTACGCGCAACGAGCCCGGCCCGATCGAACTCGCCAAGGATTTTGTCATGTGCGCAATGACAAAAGCGGGTCTGGCGCAAGATCGTTACGAATTTCAGGCAGATCAAGTTCGCGCGGGCATTGGTAACAGCGAGGAAATTTGAAGGACAGGTGCCGACCGGCTAATCCAGGTGATGCGTATATGTCTCGCGATCGTATTTCGGCCCATTGTTTTTCGGGCGTCGAGCAATCCCGAGCATGCTCTTCAGTTTGAAGTAACGGCTCGCGGGCTGGAAAGCGCCGGGAGAATTTCCCCGATTGGCGGGTAAATGCAGGGTAACCTCGCCGGCACGGCCGGTTATCCGCCAGCGAGGCGCTTCGAGAACAAGATCGAAGTCCCGCTGTTCTACCGGCAATGGAACGGGTTCGTCCGTCCAGAACGGATGACCCTCAGGATAATGAAAGGCCATCACGAGAGAGCGAAGGGACCAGAAGCTGCTCGCCGGGCCCGAATACGGATCGAGGAAACGTGTGTCGGTCCCCGTAAGACCTTGGGAAACCATTCCGCCGGCCAAGGCCCCTTGCGAAATGAAGTGCGACAAGACGCAGTCCAATGCCCTGCGAGCTTGCCCCGCTTCGATCCAGTACCGCTCCACTCCGGCCACCAACGGCGCTGGCGCCGCCATTCGATAAGGAATGCTGCGGCCCATTACGGGAAAGCCGTTGCGACCGAAGAGATAGCGGTACTGATCGACGAACTTGCTCTGTATCGCCCTGATGAATTCCGGATCCCACCCCGGATCGATCCGATCGATCCAGCGGAGCGCATAATGGAAACCCCAGGCATTGTAATGGTCGACCCGGCCAGCATCTTCGAACCAGCCGTCCCCGAGATGGAAATCCTTGATCCGCGCATACCTCTCGCGCGGTCGGTCGATTGCGTCCTCCCTGCCGAACGCGCGGACCACCCGGTCGATTTGTACGAAGAACAATTGCCAGTTGTTGTCGAGCCCGGGACGCCCCCTGGCGAGGCAAAGCCAATCGAGAATTTGATTTTGCTGCGCCGGGGTCAGGCCGTCCCAAACCAAGTCGCGAAAGAGCCAGAGCGCTAACGCAACGTCCGCGGCTTCTACGATCCGCTGGTTGCTCTTGCCCGGCATATCGCCCCAATAGCAGGAGGATGCTGGATCAGTCCCCGCGACGATGCCTTTGCGGAACTCGTCGGCCAAGTCTATTTTCTCGCCACGAACCTCGATCACAGGCTCGCGACCGGAATGGCACCACGCCCCGAATAGCGGCATCAAGCGAGCGAAGCCCTCGAGTGCATCGCACTCGACGCCGCTCCAGCTCAAATGGCCGGGATAAGTGGCGCCGGTCCTGTTCGCATGACGATAGGTCTTCCAGGACAGAACCATGTAGCGGAAAAGACCATCGTAGGATGCATTGTCGCACTTTCCGTCCTTGAAACCGTCCAGCCACCGCTCCGCCTCGACCGGGAATGCCGAACGCTTGGCGAAAGCGCGGGCCAGCCAGATACTGTTTCGCAGTCCGAGAGTTAATTTGGTCAATTTCCCCACGCCGCGATGATCGAGCATGGGAACACGATTGGCAAGGCTAGTGACCTGTCGTTCGCTTTCAGCTTGATACGAAAGCAGTCCGGAAACCAAGCGTCTCGCAGAAAGCCGGAACGCGTTCGGCGCGCAGGTATTTGGTGAAGATGGACATCCAGAAACAGCAGCAGAAATTCCGGCGCAGCAAACCCTCCCGCCTCGGCCGCGGAATCGAGCGGCTGACGCATCCGTTCGGCGCAGCGATCGCAAGCGTCATTCCGAAAAGCCTCGTCGAAGCGGTCCTCAAAGGCCTCGACCGTGCAGTCGGCGCTCCGCAGCTCGTCCGCTTCAATCACGATGTAGCCGATATCGAGGCCGCCCACGACGCTGCCAGAACCGTCGTACGCACCGCGCGCAGCGTCAGCGCGACGACCGGGGCCGCAGCGGGCCTTGGCGGCGCTTTATCGATGGGAGCCGACATTCCGGCTACCATCGCCATTGCGCTTCGCTCCATCCGTGATACGGGCCGCGCCTACGGCTACGAGGGCGACGGACCGGCAGAAAAACTGTTTCGGCTACAGATCCTCGAGCTTGCCGCTCTCGATGATCCCGACACGCGCAATCAGCGGATCGCTGCGCTCGAGGCCGGGATTGGACCCCACGGCGAACTCGTCGATGCCGACCACGAACACATCACACCCGTAGTGGACCAGGCGGTCGAACGCATTTCGCGCGCGATCGCTTTCAACGCCTTTCGCAGCCGCGCGGGCATGATCGTACCGATCGTCGGTTCGGTGGTCGGCGGGATCGTGAACTCGTCGTTCCAGAACGATGTCGGCAAGGCGGCGCGGTTCGCTTTCCAGGAACGACGGCTGAAGCGCGGCGATACAGCCACGGTCTGAACCGCAACGCTGCCTGTCCGAAACGCAACTAGCGGTCGGGCTGATTACCCATTGCCTCGCCCAGACGAACCGCTCCTTCGGGCTTCCAGTCCGCGTTGAACGCGATGGCGTCTTTTTCGAACAGCATGATAACTGTCGAACCGAGCAGGAAGCGGCCCAACTCCTCGCCCTTTTCGAGCACGACCGGACTGTCCGAGTAATCCCATTCCGCCACGCGTCCGGACCGCTTGGGGTTGACCACGCCGTGCCAGACGGTCGCCATGCTGCCGACGATGGTCGCGCCGACGAGCACCATCACGAACGGACCGTGCGCTTCGGAATGAAATTCGCAGACGACGCGCTCGTTGCGCGCAAAAAGGCCCGGCACGCCCCGTGCGGTAACGGGATTGACGGAGAACAAGGCGCCGGGAACGTAGATCATCCGTTGCAGCCGCGCCGTGCAAGGCATGTGCAACCGGTGATAGTCCTTCGGCGAAAGATACAGGTTCGCGAAACTACCGTCGCGGAACTTGGCCGCCAGCTTTTCGTCTCCGCCGACGAGCTGCACCGTAGTGTATAGGTGCCCCTTCGCCTGCAGAATCTGATGGTTGTCTATATGTCCGAACTGGCTGATCGCGCCGTCGACCGGGCTGACGAAGTCAGCCGACGCCAGCGGCCGCGCCCCTTTCTTGAGAGGCCGGCCGAAGAAGTCGTTGAACGATGCGTAGCTCGCCAAGTCCGCATTTGCCGCCTCGCTCATATCGACGCCGTATTTCCGGGCGAACCAGCGGATCAGGCGGGTCGTAGCTCTGCCTCCGCGCGCGCCCGCTACTCGCCCGGCGAAGCTCGTGAGATGGCGCTTCGGAAGCAGATATTGAAAAAGAACGGAAAGACGATCGGACATCGAAACCTTATCGAAGATGCGGAATTACCGGCAAAGTCCCAGCCGTTGCTAGGGCAAGCTTTTTGCCGGGCAAAGGGCCAACCGCAACATATGGGGTCCGACAGTACCTAGGGCGTTCCGCCCCTTTCTCAAGCCAGCGGCATCGCCCGCCGACCGAGAAAGGTAGCGGCTTACGTTTTATTTGGCAGAAATATTGACGCTGCGTTCCGCGAGATCGCTGAGGTTTTCGTCGGTGTCGTAGATGTCCTCGGTGATCTTATCGAGCTTCTCGACGTGATCTTTTTTTCCGAGCGCATCAGCGAACGCCTTGGTCGTGCCGAAACCGCAAATGCCGTAGTGGCACATGCGCTGATACTGCGAAACGATCACGACGTCGCGCACGTCGCCGTCGGAAATGTCTTCCTCAAGCGCATGTTTGCGGGCTTCCTTCACGAGCCCTTCCATGCCCTTGCAATGCTCCTTCTCGCTTTCGCCCATGTCGTCGAGCAGCGACTTGATGACCTTGGTGTGCTCGGAGATGCCCTTGGCCCCTTTTTCGAGCTTGGATTTGAGCTTGCTGTCGCTGGCCTTGGCGGCAAGGTCGCGCACGACCTTCTCCATTTGATCGTTCGCGGACCAGAGGTCGGCGAGTTCGTGGGTATAACAATCTTCGAGATTCTTGGGGGCAGACATGATCGGTCCTCTTCCGTTGAATGACGTCCGCCAATCGTGCGGACCTTAATTGAAGCATGGCCGCCCTGTTGTGTTCCACAGCGCGTAACTAAAACGCTGCCCGTAAAAATCCCCGCTGATGGATTTTCCCGGCAAACACACATTTGTCATAAACAAAAGTTCTACGATCGATTTTCTGTAGCTGGCACCGCGTTCGCGCGAAGCGGACTTTATTTTTGCGAAGGTGCAACTTCTGCGAAATCGCCCCGTTGGTTTGGAGACCATTCATAATCGGAGCGATGATATGAGTAACCGCAATATCGGGTTAGCCGGGACGATTGCCGGCGTCGCGCTCGCTGCCGGCGGCGCCGCATTCGCTGGCTTTCTGTCGCAGCGCAGAAAGGGCGGGGACGACGATGCCCCGCTGTATACCCGCAAGCAGCCCGGAACGGACAACGCCATCGTCGGCAGGACCGTGACGATCCGCAAGCCGCGCGCCGAACTGTACAAATTCTGGCGCGATTTCCAGAACCTTCCCCAGTTCATGGAAAACGTCGAGACCATTCGCGAAGAAGGCGGCGCGCATGTCTGGGTGATCAAAGCTCCGGCCGGCCAGACAGTCAATGTGAAGACCGAGGTCAGCCAGGACCGCGAGAACGAGATGATCGCCTGGACCTCACTCGACGATTCCGACATCGAAACGAACGGCGAAGTTTCCTTCGAAGACGCGCCGGGCGATCGCGGTACGCGGGTATCGCTGGTCATGTTCTACGACGCGCCCGCCGGCGAACTCGGCCGCGCCATCGCAAAGCTGTTCCAGCGCGAACCGCAGGTGCAGGCGCGCCACGATCTCAAGCGCTTCAAGATGCTGATGGAAACCGGCGAAATCGCCACCTCGGCCCATACGAAAGATCAGACCCGAAAAGCCAAGCAACAGGAGAGCGGACAATGAGAGCACTTACCTGGCACGGCACGCACGATGTCCGCGTCGATACCGTCGACGATCCTGAAATCATCAATCCGCGCGATGCGATCCTCAAGATCACATCGACCGCCATCTGCGGCAGCGACTTGCATCTTTATGACGGCGTCATTCCCGGCGTACTTCCGGGCGACGTCCTCGGACACGAGTTCATGGGCGAGGTCGTGGAAACCGGAAGCGACAGTACGCTCAAGAAAGGCCAGCGCGTGGTCGTGCCTTTCACGATCGCCTGCGGCGGCTGCTTCCATTGCAACATCAAGCAGTACTCGGCTTGCGAAAATTCGAACCCGGCCGAGAAACAGGACATGTCCGCAACCCTCTACGGCCACCCGATGGCCGGGCTGTTCGGCTATTCGCACCTCACCGGCGGCTACTCGGGCGGGCAGGCTGAATATGTTCGCGTGCCGTTTTCCGACGTCGGCCCCATCGTGATTCCCGATCATCTGGAAGACGACAAGGTGCTGTTCCTGTCCGACATCCTCCCGACCGGCTGGATGGGTGCCGAGAACGCCGAAATCGAACCTGACGACACGGTAGCGGTCTGGGGCTGCGGTCCGGTCGGCCTGTTCGCGATCCAATCGGCGATCGTCATGGGCGCGAGCAAGGTCATCGCGATCGATCACTACCCGCACCGGCTGGAACTCGCGAAGCAACTTGGCGCAGAGGTGATCGACTTCCGCAAGACCGATGTGCGCGAGGCGCTGATGGAAATGTCGGGCGGGATCGGCTGCGACGCGGTGATCGATGCAGTCGGCATGGAAGCGCACGGTTTCGCGATCGACAACATGCTCGACATCGCGAAGCAGAAGATTGGCATCGGAGCGGACCGCGCAAGCGCGCTCAAACAGGCCATTCTCGCCGTCCGGCCGGGCGGCAGGGTCTCGATCCCAGGCGTCTACGGCGGCATGACCGACAAGTTTCCGCTCGGCGCGCTGATGGAAAAGGGCCTGCAGGTTCGCACCGGCCAGACTCACGTGCAGCGCTATACCAAGGATCTGCTCGAGAAGATCGAGGACGGAATGCTCGATACGACGTTCCTTATCTCGCACCGGCTGCCGCTGGAAGACGCTGCTCGTGGCTACAAGAATTTCAGGGAAGAACAGGACAGCTGGACCAAGGTTATCCTCAAACCCGGCATGGAACAGGAGAAAGCTGCATGAGCAAGAACCCCATCGACAAACTGACCGGCTACTGCGTCGTCACCGGCGCTTCCAGCGGGATCGGCCTGGAACTGGCCAAGCTGGCTGCCAAGGACGGCTGCGCGCTGCTGCTCGTCGCCGACCGCGACCTGACCGAAGCCGAAAACGCCGCGAAGCAGCATGGTGCATCGGATGTAGAGACGTTGAAGGTCGACCTCGGCACGAAGGACGGGGTGGAAACCCTGGCGAAGAAAATCGGCAATCGGCCCGTCGACGCGCTGATCGCCAATGCCGGACATGGGCTCGGCGACGCCTTTCTTACCCAGGAATGGGACGATATCGCGCATGTCATCGATACCAACGTAAAAGGCACGGTATCGCTGATTCACAAGCTTGGCGCGGAGATGGTGCTGCGTAACGAAGGACGCATTCTCGTCACCGGCTCGATCGCGGGCGATATGCCCGGCTCATACCAACTCGTCTATAATTCGACCAAGGCATTCGTGAACGATTTCTGCGTCGGCCTCGCCAATGAACTGAAGAACACCGAAGTCGTCGTTTCCTGCCTGATGCCTGGCGTGACCGATACGCAATTCTTCGAGCGGGCGGACATGGAAGATACGCAGGCCGGGCAGATGAAGAACAAGGCCGATCCGGCGAAGGTCGCGCGCGACGGTTACGACGCGCTGCTGAGAGGCGAGACGCAGGAAGTCAGCGGCTTCATGAACAAGGTGCAAGACGTGTTCGCCGGCATACTGCCCGACGAACTGGTGGCGAAAATGCACCGCCGCCTCGCCAAACCGGAATAGCATCACGCAAGGGGTCTGGCTGGCGCCGGACCCCTTCGCTTGCTTCAGCCGGACAACGTCTTGCGGTTAACGCCCGCTATTCCAGTTCGAGAATGACTTCGTCCACTGCGAGGCTGTCGCCCTCGCCTGCATTGATGACGGCGATCGTACCGGCCTTTTCGGCGCGCAAAATGTTCTCCATCTTCATCGCCTCGACCGTGGCGAGCGGTTGTCCCGGCTGCACTTCCTCGCCCTTTTCCACGTGCAGCTTCACCAGCAGGCCGGGCATCGGGCAGATGAGCATTTTCGAGGTGTCGGGCGGTATCTTCTCGATCATGTGATCGGCCAGATGCGCCACGCGCTGCGGCAGTATCCGTAAGTGGTGCGTCGCACCCCGGGTCGTCACCGCATAGCCGGTCCGGGTCGGCTTCAGCTGGATGGTGAGCGTCTCGTCATCTGCCTCCACTTCGACCATCCGGTCACCCGGCGTGTACTCCATGGCGAGCGCCACGTCCTCGCCGTCCACCGTGATCGCGTCCTCTTCCAGCCGCACCGCATAGTCGCGGTCTTCGATCCGCACCGCCCAGTCGCCGGGAGGATGGACCCGGCCGTTCAGCCTCTGGTCGATCCGGCGGGCGCGGTCGGCATCGACCGTGGCGATGACGCCGCCGATGGCCGCGAGTGACCGTTTCAATTCTTCGCTGGCCGCAGCGCCATCGAAGCCTTCGGGATATTCCTCGGCAATGAAGCCGGTCGTCAGTTCGGCCGAGCGAAACCGCGGATGCTGCATGATGGCGGAGAGGAAATCAACATTGTGCCCCGGCCCCTCGATCCGGAAGGCATCGAGCGCGGCGACCTGCAGGTCAGCCGCCTCGTCGCGCGTTTCGCCCCAGGTGACGAGCTTGGCGATCATCGGATCGTAGAACATCGACACCTCGCCGCCCTCGGCAACGCCGTCATCCACCCGGACGCCGCCGACACCGCGCGTGTCGTTCTTGGCACCGTCGCTCGCCCACGGCTCTACCGGCGGTTCGTAACGCACCAGCCGCCCGATGCTGGGCAGAAACCCGCGGTAGGGATCTTCGGCATAGACGCGGTTCTCGATCGCCCATCCGTCGATACCGATGTCGTCCTGCGTCATGGCGAGCTCCTCGCCCGCAGCGACCCGGATCATCTGCTCGACAAGGTCGATGCCGGTGATCATCTCGGTCACCGGATGTTCGACCTGGAGCCGGGTGTTCATCTCGAGGAAGTAGAAGCTCTCGCCCGACTTGTCCGCGCCGCTGACGATCAGTTCGACCGTCCCGGCGGAATGATAATCGACCGCCCGCGAGAGCGCCACCGCCTGCTCGCCCATCGCTTTCCGCATCTTATCGGTGACGAACGGCGACGGAGCCTCCTCGACCACTTTCTGGTGACGCCGCTGGATCGAGCATTCGCGCTCGTTCAGATAGAGGATGTTGCCGTGCTTATCGCCGAGGATCTGGATCTCGATATGGCGCGGATCCTCGATGAACTTCTCGATGAAGACGCGGTCGTCGCCGAAGCTCGCCTTGCCCTCGCGCCGTGTCGCTTCGAAGCCCTCGCGCACGTCCTCGTCGTTCCAGGCGAGCCGCATTCCCTTGCCGCCGCCGCCCGCGCTGGCCTTCATCATCACCGGATAGCCGATGTCGTTCGCCCATTTGAGAGCATCCTCGGTGCTCTCGATCGCATCGGGCGAGCCGGGCACGGTGTTGACGCCCGCTTCCTTCGCAAGCCGCTTGGATTCGATCTTGTCGCCCATCGCCGCAATTGCGCTCGCCGGCGGGCCGATAAAGGCGATCCCAGCAGCGTCCAATGCCTCTACGAAGCTCGCACGCTCGGACAGAAAGCCGTAGCCCGGATGCACCGCGTCCGCACCCGTTTCCTTGCACGCGGCGATGATCTTGTCGGCCACGAGATAGCTTTCCGCAGCCTGCGGCGGACCGATGTGCACCGCCTCGTCCGCCATCTTCACGAACGGCGCCCGCGCGTCGGCATCGGAATAGACGGCGACCGTCGCGATACCCATGCGGCGCGCGGTCTTGATGACCCGGCACGCGATTTCGCCGCGGTTGGCGATGAGGATTTTGTTGAACATCAGTTTGGTTGATCCGCATATTGGCGCAGCAGCTTCGTGCGCGCGAGAGTGAGTTCTTCCATGCAATTATTCTGGACGAGCGGCCAGATGGTACCGCTTTCCGGCGTGCGCTCTCCGGCAACCGCAAGGCAATGCGCATCACGGTAAGCGAGCCATTTGCGCTGCGCATCGAGCAGCCGAGCGAAATGGTCTTTCGCCGCTCCCGCTTCCGCACTGCGCCGGTCGATCGACTTCGCAAGATCACGCGCCCGCTTCCACGCTGCGTTTAGCTGGGCATCGGCAGCGCGGTAATCTTCGAACGAGCACATATTTATGGCGCTCTGCGTCGACGGATCGGTGCAGTCGGCGGTAGGTTCGCCTCCAGCCTGTGCGGCAAGAAGAAGCGCGGCGAGGATCACTCGGCCGGCTCCGCGACCTTGCAGGCGCGAAGCGGTTCTTCCTGCTGCAGCGGCGTCATCCCGAGTTTCGCGAACAGGGCCGCGTCGCTGTCGTCGCCTGCGTTGGGCGCGGTCAGCAGCTTGTCGCCGGTGAAGATCGAGTTCGCGCCTGCCAGGAAGCACAGAGCCTGTGTCGCCTCGCTCATGCTCTCACGCCCGGCGGAGAGGCGCACCATACTCATCGGCATGGTAATGCGCGCCACCGCGACGGTGCGAACGAACTCGATATCGTCGATCTTGGCGAGCGGTGTATCGGCCAGCATGTCGCCCAGCACCGTGCCCTTGACCGGCACCAGCGCGTTGACCGGCACGCTTTCGGGATGCCGTTCGAGCGTGGCGAGCGTGTGGACGAACCCCACCCGGTCCTCGCGCGTTTCGCCCATGCCGACGATCCCGCCGCTGCATACGTTGATGCCCGCGTCGCGCACGTTCTGCAGCGTGTCGAGCCGGTCCTGGTAATTGCGCGTCGAGATCACGCGCTCGTAATATTCCGGCCCGGTGTCGACATTGTGGTTGTAGTAATCGAGGCCCGCTTCCTTGAGCATATCCGCCTGTCTCGGCGTCAGCATGCCCAGCGTCATGCAGGTTTCCAGCCCCATGGCGCGCACGCCCTTCACGATCTCGACGATCGCGGGCATGTCGCGGTCCTTTGGGTTGCGCCACGCCGCGCCCATGCAGAAGCGTTGGCTGCCCGCATCCTTGGCCTGCGCCGCGGTCTGAAGCACCGCGCGCACGTCCATCAGCTTGGTTGCTTCGACACCGCTATCGGCCTTCACCGACTGCGAGCAATAGCCGCAATCCTCCGGACACCCGCCGGTCTTGATGGAGAGCAGCGTACAGAGCTGCACCTGTTCGGGCGGATGATACTCGCGGTGTACCGTGGCCGCACGAAACAACAACTCGGTGAACGGTAGGTCGAACAGCGCCGCGATCTCGTCGCGGGTCCAGTCAGTGCGGATTTGGGTCATTTTATTGTGAACACCATCAAGAGAGCGATGCCGCCTAGTAGAACAGCTATCGGAATTCCGGGAAAGACATACCAAGGGGGTGACGCGCTTACTGGCCATGCGAGAACGCAGACCGCGAGGCCAAATATTGCATACAGAACCAAGCCAAGTCTTTGCTTGGAACTTAGCGTTTGCGTCTCCCCAAAGCTCACTCCGCCGCCTCCAGATCCTCGCCCGCAGGCGGCATATTGTGGCCCAGCAGGCGCAGCACGTCCGCCGCGCATTCGACCACATTGCTGCCCGGGCCGTAGATCCCTTGCACCCCGGCATCCCGCAGGAAGTCGTAGTCCTTCTGCGGGATCACGCCGCCGGCGATCACCTTGATATCCGGGCGGCCCGCATCCTTCAGCAGGCCGATGAGTTCGGGGATAAGCGTCTTGTGGCCCGCAGCAAGGCTGCTCGCGCCGATGGCGTCGACGTTCTGCTCCAGCGCCATGTCGCGGGTTTCCTCAGGCGTCTGGAACAGCGGGCCGGAGAGCACTTCGAAGCCCATATCGGCAAAGGCGCTCGCGATCACGTTTGCGCCGCGGTCGTGCCCGTCCTGCCCCATCTTGGCCACCATCAGTTTGGGCTTGTGACCCAGCCGCCGCTCGACCGCCTTCACGCCCTCGACCACCCGAGCGTAGCGATCATCGTCGCCGTAGGCTTCGGCAAACACGCCGCGCACCGGGGTCGGCAGCGTGTCGTAGCGGCCGAAGACATCCTCCATCGCGGAGGAAATTTCGCCCAGCGTCGCGTCGTGCCGCGCTGCCTCGACCGCAAGCGCCAGCACATTCGCTCCGCCGCCAGCGCCTTTGCGCAGCGCGTCGAGCGCTTTCAGGCACGCACCTTCGTCGCGACCCTCACGAACCTTCTCCAGCCGCGCAATCTGGCTACGGCGCACGGCGTGGTTGTCGACATCGAGCGTGTCGATCTCGTCTTCCTTCTCGCGCCGGTACTTGTTCACACCGACGATGACCGTCTCGCCGCGATCGACGCTGGCCTGCTTGGAAGCGGCAGCCCGCTCGATCTGCGCCTTGGGTTCGCCGCTGGCGACGTAGGCAGTCATCCCTCCCGCCGCCTCGACCTCGTCCAGCACCTTTTGCGCTTCTTGCCGAAGAGCATCGGTCAGGCTTTCGATGTAGTAGCTTCCGCCCAGCGGATCGGCGACGTTGGTCAGCCCGGCCTCATGCTGCAGAACGAGCTGCGTGTTGCGTGCGATGCGGGCGGAGAAGTCGGTCGGCAGCGCGATCGCCTCGTCCAAAGCATTGGTATGGAGCGACTGCGTGCCGCCCAGCACCGCTGCCATCGCCTCGATCGTGGTGCGGATGACGTTGTTGTAAGGGTCCTGCTCCTGCAAGCTTACGCCGCTGGTCTGGCAGTGGGTGCGCAGCATCTTCGACTTGTCGTTCTGCGCGCCGAGACCCTCCATGACATCGTGCCACAGATGCCGCGCCGCGCGCATCTTGGCGATCTCCATGAAGAAGTTCATGCCGATGCCCCAGAAGAAGCTGAGGCGCGGCGCGAAGGCGTCGATGTCGAGCCCCGCTTCCATCGCGCGCTTGGCGTATTCCTTGCCGTCGGCGATGGTGAAAGCGAGTTCCTGCACCGCCGTCGCACCGGCCTCGTGCATGTGGTAGCCGCTGATCGAGATCGAATTGAAGCGCGGCATGTGCTCGCTCGTGTACGCAATAATGTCGCGCACAATCCGCATCGATGGCTCGGGAGGGTAGATGTAAGTGTTGCGGACCATGAACTCCTTGAGGATGTCGTTTTGGATGGTCCCCGACAGGTCTTTCTGCGCCACGCCCGCGCGCTCGGCCGCGACGATGTAGAACGCCATGACCGGGATGACCGCGCCGTTCATGGTCATACTGACCGACATCTCGTTGAGCGGGATCTGGTCGAACAGGATTTCCATGTCGCGCACGGTGTCGATCGCGACGCCCGCCTTGCCGACATCGCCGACGACGCGGGGGTGGTCACTGTCGTAGCCGCGGTGCGTCGCGAGGTCGAAGGCGACCGACAGCCCCTTTTGCCCGGCGGCGAGATTGCGGCGGTAGAAGGCGTTCGATTCCTCCGCGGTGGAGAAGCCCGCATACTGCCGGATCGTCCACGGGCGGCCAGTGTACATCGACGCGTAAGGCCCGCGCGTGAACGGCGCGATGCCCGGCACGCCCGGGTCGAGGCCCTCGGTATCGTCGCTCGTGTAGAGCGGCTTGACGTCGATCCCTTCCGGCGTGTGCCAGGTGAGGTCGCGGCCCTTCACCTCCTTGTCGGCGAGGGTCTTCCAGTCGTCGTAAGTGGGCGTTTTATCCGTCATGTTCTTGCGACCGGCGCTCTCGGCACACGGTCTCTCTCCTCTTCGCGGAAATACCGCTAGAAGAAAGTGCAGCCCCCCGGCAAGTCCAGTGCGAACCGCCGGAGAGAAATTACGCGCGGGCACCCGCGGGAGATACGAAAGTTACAAGCTCGGCCGCTCAGTCGCCGGAAACAGGTACCGCCACGAAATCCGGCGCGCCGCCGCCCAGCGCCACGAACAGCGTCGCGCGGTTCTGCAGCCATGCGCGCTCGGTCGCGAGGAGCTGTTGGCGGGCGCTGAACAGGTTGCGTTCCGCATCGAGCACTTCGAGATAGTCGGCCACTCCTTCACGGTAGCGCAGGCGCGCGATGCGGGCGATCCGCTCCTGCGCGGTAACGGCGCGCTCCAGCGTCTCGACCTGTTCGGCGAGCCAGCGGCGGCCTGCAAGCGCATCCGAAACTTCGCGGAAGGCGCCCTGCACTGTGCGGTCGTAATTGGCGACCTGCTCGACTTCGAGCGCCTGCGCCAAATCGAGATTGGCTTCGCGTGCGCCCCAGTCGAAGATCGGCAGCGAAATGCTCGGCCCGAAGTTCCAGCCGAGCGCGTCGCCCGAGAACAGGCCGTCGAGGCTGCTCGAAGCGAGACCTGCATTGCCGGTCAGCGAGATCGTCGGGAAAAACGCCGCTCGCGCCGCACCGATGTTGGCCCGCGCGGCGCGTAGCTGTTCCTCGGCGGCGATGATGTCAGGCCTGACGAGCAGGAGATCGGACGGTAGGCCCGCCGCGAGCCGGCGCTTGTCGCCCTGCGCTTCGAGCGAGAGCGGCGCAGGCAACGCCTCCGGCACCGTTCCGCCTACGAGCACCGCCAGCTGGTTGCGGAGCCGAGCCAGGGCGAGGCGCTCCGCTGCCAGCTGCTGCTCGGCCTGCGTCAGCAGGGTTTCTGCCTGCCGGTAGGGCAAGGCCGAAGTCACGCCGTTGTCGAGCCGCAGTTTCGCGATCCTCAGGCCCTCGCGGCGGCTTTCGGCCGTCTGCTCGGCGAGCGCGATCTGCTCCTGCGTTTCGACGATCTCGAAATAGGTGTTCGCGGTGTCGGCAATCAGTGAGAGGTAGAACGCACGCTGCGCCGCGACGGTGGCGAGATATTCCGCACGTGCCGCTTCGGTCAGGCTGGCGACGCGGCCCCAGAAGTCGAGCTCGAATGCGCTGACCCCTACGCCGACGTCGAAGCGGTTGAAGGTGACGGAAGACGGCGCGCCTTCCACGTCTCCGGTATCGAGCGCGGGGTTGACGCCCAGCGGCTGGCGCGTGCGGGTTCCGCTTGCATCAGCGACGATGGTCGGCAGGCTGCGGCTGTCCTCGATGCGGTAGCGGGCGCGCGCCTGCTCGATCCGCGCAGTCGCGGCGAGAAGGTCGCGGTTGTTCTCGAGCGCGCTGCCGATCAGCACGACGAGCCGCGGGTCGGCGAACCATTCGCGGTAGGAAAGCTGCGAAGCCACCACTTCACCGTCGGGACGGTAGTCGGGATCGAACGCCGGCGCACTCGCGAGCGGAGGCCGCGTATGCTCGGGCGCCATACTCGCGCATCCCGCAAGCGCGGTGGTGGAAAGCACAAATGCTACAACGCGGGCGGGAAAACGGATCATGTCGTAGCCTCTTCCTGCGTGGGGCCGTGCAGCCGTCCTGCCAGCGGTCCTTCGTGCTGCGGATTGCCCTCGTGTCCGCCGGTCGCGGTGGGCTGCCTTCGGCTGATGTTGCGCCTTACCAGCAGGTACAGCACGGGAATGAGGAAAATGCCGAGCACCGTCGCCGCGATCATGCCTCCCATCACGCCGGTTCCGACCGCGATCCGGCTTGCCGCGCCCGCCCCACTTGAGAGCACCAGCGGGACCATGCCCATGGTGAAGGCGAGCGAGGTCATGATGATCGGACGCAGACGCAGGCGCGCCGCCGCCTTGACCGCCTCGATCCGCGAGAGGCCGCGCTCTTCCTCTTCGATGGCAAACTCGACGATCAGGATCGCGTTCTTTGCTGCCAGACCGATGATCGTGATGAGACCCACGTTGAAATAGATGTCCGCCGACAGCCCGCGCAGCATCGAGAACAGCACCGCACCCAGCACGCCCATCGGAACGATCAGCAGCACCGCGAGCGGCACCGCCCAGCTTTCGTAGAGCGCGGCGAGCACGAGGAACACGATCACGACCGATAGGCCCAGCAGCAAGCCGATCTGCCCGCCCGCCTGCTTTTCCTCGTAGGAAATACCGGTCCACTCGTAGCCAATGCCCGGCGGCAGTTCGCTGGCGAGACGCTCCATCTCGGCGAGCGCAGCACCGGAAGATTCGCCGGGTGCCGCCATGCCGGACAGCGTCATCGCCGGATAACCGTTGTAGCGGGCAAGGCTGGCAGGCGCAGCCGACCAGTCGGCACTGGCGAAGGCGCTGAACGGCACGAGTTCACCTTGAGCGTTCGGAATGCGCAGTGAAAGGACGTCTTCCGGCGTCATCCGGTACGGCGCGTCGGCCTGTACCAGCACCTGCAGCACCCTGCCCTCGCGGTTGAAGTCATTGGCGTAGGCCGAGCCGAAAGTGATGGAGAGAGCGGCGTTGACATCGTTCAGCGACAGGCCGAGCGCACGAGCCTGCACCCGGTCGATGTCGATCGCCACCTGCGGGCTCGGACCCTGATCCTCGGGCCTTAGATTGGCGATGACCGGGTTCTGCGACGCCGCGCCCAGAAGCTGATCGCGTGCAGCGGTAAGCGCCTCGCGCCCAACCCCTCCCCGGTCCTGCAGCTTGAGCGTGAAACCGCTTGCCTGGCCCAGCGACTGGATCGCGGGCGGCTGGATAACGAAGGCGATCGCCTCGTCGACCTGCCCGAACCGGCCCATCGCCTGCCCGAGTATCTCGGCGGCGCCGCTTCCTTCGGCGGTGCGTTCGTCCCACGGCTTGAACGCGGCGAACATGATCGCGTTGTTCTGCCCTTGCCCGAAGAAGCTGAAGCCGCGCACGACGACGAGGTCTTCCACTTCCTCGCGCGCAAGCCAGAAATCGGTGATCGGTTCGAGTGCTTCGTCGGTGCGTTCCTGCGTCGCGCCCGGCGGTGCCTGTACCGCCGTTATGAGATAACCCTGGTCTTCGGTCGGCAGGAATCCCGAGGGGAGCCGCGCGAACAGGAGGACGGTGACAACGGCGAGCGCCGCGAACACGGCGAAGCCGCGCCACGGACGGGACAGGATGCGGTCGTTCGCACGTCCGTATTTCTCCTGCATCCGCGCGAACCAGCGGTTGAACCCGGCGAAGAAATTCGCGGCCCGGTAGCGGGCGCGCGCCATAACTCCGCGCCAGCCAGGCTGCGCTTCGGCTTCGGTATCGTGCACAGGACCTTCGGCATGGTCTTCGCCTTGCTTGATCGGCTTCAGGAACGTCGCGCACAGCGCCGGGGTCAGCGACAGTGCGAGGAACGCCGAGAAGAAGATCGCTATGGCCAGCGTGACGGAGAACTGGCGGTAGATGCCGCCGGTCGATCCGGGGAAGAAGGCCATTGGCACGAACACCGCGATCAGGACGAGCGTGATCCCGATGATCGCGCCGGTAATCTGCCCCATCGCCTTGCGCGTCGCTTCCAGCGGCGGAAGTCCTTCCTCGCGCATGATGCGCTCGACGTTCTCGATTACGACGATGGCATCGTCGACGAGGATGCCGATCGCCAGCACCATGCCGAACAGTGAGAGGACATTGATGGAAAAGCCGAACAGCCACAGGCCGAGGCACGCACCCGCCAGCGCAATCGGAACCACCAGCGTCGGGATCAGCGTTGCGCGCCAGTTCTGGAGGAACAGGAACATGACGAGGAACACGAGCACCATCGCCTCGACCAGCGTCTTGACCACTTCCTCGACCGATGTCTCGACGAAGGGGGTCGTGTCATAGGGAACCGACCAGGTAACGTCGCCGGGCAGACCGGGCGCGATTTCCTCCATCCGCTCCTTGACGCCTTCCGCCGCTGCCAGCGCGTTCGCGCCGGTCGCCAGCTGGATGGCCATGCCCGCCATCGGCTTTCCGTTGAGTTCGGTAGAAGTGGCGTAGCTCTGTGCGCCGATCTCGACCCGCGCGACCTCGCCGAGGCGCACCACCGCCGCGCCGCTGTCGGCGCGCAGGATGATGTTCTCGAACTCCTCAACGGTCGAGAAGCGTCCGTCGGTCGCGATGGTGGCGGTGATTTGCTGCCCGCCGTCGAGCGGTCGCGCACCGATCGAGCCGCCGGCCGTCTGTGCATTCTGCTCGCGAATGGCGGCCAGAACCGCGGTAGGCGACAGGTTGTAGGATGCGAGGGCCTCGGGATCGAGCCAGATGCGCATCGCGTATTCGGAACCGAACAGCGTCACGTCTCCGACGCCGTTCACCCGGCGCAGTTCGTCGACGACGCGGGTCGCGGCGATATTGCCGAGGTCGGTCGTGTTGAATTGCCCGCTCGGCGAAGTCAGCGCGACGATCAGCAGGAACCCGGCATTGGCCTGCCGCACGGTAATGCCTTGACGCCGCACCTCTTCCGGAAGCCGCGCCTCGACCGTGCTGAGGCGGTTCTGCACCTCGGTCTGCGCGATGTCGATGTCGGTCCCCGCCTCGAAGGTCAGCGTGATCGTCGCGGCTCCGTTCGAACCGCTGGACGAGGACATGTAGAGGAAACCCTCGACCCCGTTCAGCTGCTGCTCGATCACCTGCGTCACGTTCTGTTCGAGCGTCTCGGCATCCGCGCCGGGATAGACGACATTGATGGCGAGCGAGGGCGGCGCGACTTCGGGATATTGCTCGATCGGAAGCGCGCGCAGGGCGATGAAGCCGGCGAGAAGGATGCCGAGCGAAACGACCCATGCGAAGATGGGGCGGTCGATGAAGAACCGTGCCATGCCTTAGTCGGCCTGTCCGGCCGTGGTCGGCGCGGGCGATGCGGCTGGCCGCTGTCCGGTGGGAGTGCGCATGATCTTGACCGGCGCGCCGGGGCGAACCTTCTGCAGATTGCTGACAATCACGCGGTCGCCCGCCTCAAGCCCGCTTTCGACGATCCAGTTGCCGTTGACCATCGCGCCAAGCGTAACCTGGCGCACCACCGCCTGGCCGTCGTTCACCACGAAGACCGTTCCGCCCTCTTCGGTCAGCGAGACCGCGCGCTGCGGTACGGTCAGGCCGTTCTGGACCTCGCCGGCGTAGATTTGTGCCCTAACGAACTCGCCGGGAAGCAGCAGGCGCTGCGGGTTGGGAAATTCGGCGCGCAGTTCGACGGTCCCCGTCTCCTGATCGACCGAGAAGGCGAGGAAATCGATATAGCCCGGCACCGGATATTCGGTTCCGTCGCTGAAGGTCAGGCGCACCTCGACCTGATCGTTCTCGTCGAGGTCGATCTCACCCGCGGTGATCGCACGGCGCAGGCGCAGCACTTCGCTCGCGGCCTGCGCGAAGCTGACGTAGACCGGCGAGATCTGTTCGATGGTCGTCAGCAGCGTGCCCTCCGCCTGGCTGACGAGCGCGCCTTCGGTAATCTGGGCGCGCCCTGCCCGTCCGGCGATCGGCGCGCGAACGGTGGTGTAGCCGAGCTGGAGCGAGGCCGCGTCGAGCTGCGCCCTGATCTGCGCGACATTCGCTTCCGCTTCGCGCGCAGCGGCAACGGCAGCGTCGTATTCCTGGCCGCTGATCGCGTCCTCCGCCACGAGCGGGCGGTAACGCTCGACTACCGCACGGGCATTCGCGGCGGTCGCCCTAGCTCGCGTTAGGGCAGCCTCGGTCTGGTTATAGCTGGCCCTGAGCTCGCGCGGATCGATCCGGAACAGCGGCTGCCCCTCCCGCACGTCGGTGCCTTCCTCGTAGAGCCGTTCCTGCACGATACCGGTTACGCGCGCGCGGACTTCCGCCGTACGGACCGGCTCGACCCTGCCCGGAAGCTCGATCACGTTAGGGACGGCCTGGGCAGTGACGGTCACCACCCGCACCGGCACTTCCTGAGGGGGTGCCTGCTCTTCGGGCTGGGAGCAACCGGCAAGCAGAAGGGCGGCCGCGAGGCATTGGAACAGGGACTTCATCGATTGCCGCTTTCGGTCAGCTATTGTGCAGGTGCGAAAGTGTAATAGGCATTACACCATTGCCTCGCAAGGCCGTTTCGTGGAGTCTCGCCAAATGTTTTCCGCTGCCGAATGTTGCCGACTGGACCGCCGCCGGCGTGCGCTGATCGCGGCTGCGCGGGAGCTGTTCGTCGAGCAAGGCTATGAAAAGACGGCGCTAAGCGAGATCGTGGAGCGTTCCGGCGGATCGCTTGCGACTGTCTACAAGCTGTTCGGCAACAAGGAGGGCATCCTCGAAGCCGTCGTGTTCGAAAAGGTTTCGTCCGGGGCGGCAATGGTCGACGAGGCGGCGAGCGGACGGGGAACCCCGGCGGAAATCCTACGGCGACTGGCAGGCCGCTTCCGAACGCATTTTCTCGACCCCGAAACGATCGCGCTGGTACGAATCGTCATTGCACGAAGCATCAACGACAAGAAATTCGCGCAGCAGTTTTTCGAACGCACGGCTACCCGCACGCTCGATGCGCTTACGGCCCTGTTCCGCTCGTGGAAGGCCGACGGCGTAAGGATGTCGGGCGAACCTGAAATTCTCGCCGAACTGTTCCTCGGCCTGTTCGTCAGCGACGTACACACCGAAGCGATCAGCCACGGTCTTGGCTCGCATTCCTGCTCGAAACGGTTCGATGACCGCATCGGGTTTTTCCTGATCGGCGCAGGCCTTGCAGAGGAACAGTTGAGCCCCTCCTGACCCGGCCTAGGTGCAGTTAAACCCCGCCTAGGCTACGTTGTGGACGCTTCAGTGCAGCGCCGTGCGATCCTTAGCGAAACGCAGCACCACATAGCCCGCTAGCGCGGCTACGATCGACCCGGAAAGCACGCCGATCCGGACCATGTCGAGGGTCGCCGGATCCGGAAACGCGAGCCCGCCGATGAACAGGCTCATCGTGAAACCGATGCCGCATAGCAGCGACAAGCCGTAGATCTGCATCCAGCTTGCCCCTTCCGGAAGCGGAGCAAGCCCAGCCCGCACCGCTGCGAAGATTGCGCCGAATATGCCGATCTGCTTGCCTACGACCAGCCCGAGCGCGATGCCGAGCGGCAGCGGCGACGCCAGCGAAGCAGGCGACATACCGCCGAGCGCAACCCCGGCGTTGAAGAATCCGAACAGCGGGATGACGCCGAAAGCGATCCACGGATGAAGCCCGTGTTCGAGGCGGTGCAGCGGAGAAACATCTTCAACTGCCTTGGTCGTAACCGCGTCCGCATTCCGGCGTGCGGCAGGCGAGAGCGGAATGGTCAGCGCCACCGCGACGCCCGCCAGCGTCGCATGAACACCAGATAGCAATACGGCGGCCCATACGCCGAGGCCGATCAGCCCATAAATCCATAAGCTGCGAACACCGGAGCGGTTGAGCACGGCAAGAAAAATTACGCCGGCAATACCGATGCCGAGCGGCAAAAGCGACAGATCCTCTGTAAAGAAGACGGCGATGATCGCGACCGCCACCAAGTCGTCGATCACGGCTATGGCGGTCAGCAACACTTTCAAGGAAACCGGTGCGCGGCTGCCGAGCAGCGCCAGAATGCCGAGCGCGAATGCGATGTCGGTCGCCGCCGGGATGGCCCACCCGCGCGCCAATGCCGGATCGCCGCCCGCGATGAGCAAGTAAACGATCGCCGGGACCGCGACGCCGCCGCCCGCGGCCAGCGCGGGCAGGATGCGCGAGGAAGCTGTCGACAGCTGCCCCTCGATAAACTCGCGCTTTATTTCTAGCCCGACCAGCAGGAAGAACAGCGCCATCAGCCCGTCGTTGATCCAGTAGGAGAGCGTCAGCGGGCCGATGTAGCTCGCCTTCGCTGCGAAATAGCCATCCGCGAACGGCGAGTTGGCGACCAGCAGTGCAGCCGCCGCGGCGGCCATCAACAGGATGCCGCCCGCCGCCTCGACGCGCATGAAGTCACGCAGGGCCGACAGCACGGCAGTCGGCGCGAGCTTGGAAAGGGTCTTCATACCGGTTCAGATCTCCGTGCGTGAACTGTCGAGCCTCGCCCCGCCGGAGCGGAGCGCGTTGTCGTATTCCAGATCAGATTTCGTCGCACGAGGCTAACGGTTTGCCGCTGGGAGCGCAAATCTGCCGGTCCGGTTTCTTCGGCGATCCGCCGGCAACGAAGGGTTGTGTGAGCGATATTAATGGATCGCCTCTTTCCGAAAGCCGCCGGAAAGATTTGCGCCACGGCGCATTGGGTGAAGCGAAGGATATACACATGACACTTACTATCAACGGTGAAAGCCGCTCCCTCCCCGAGGATCCTCGCATCAGCCTGCTCGATTATCTGCGCCAAGGAGCGGGACTGACCGGCACCAAGAAGGGCTGCGACCACGGCCAGTGCGGCGCGTGCACCGTCCTCGTCAACGGAGTGCGGATCAACAGCTGCCTAACGCTTGCCGTAATGCACGACGGCGACGACATCACCACGATCGAGGGGATGGGAACGCCGGACGACCTGTCGCCGATGCAGGCCGCCTTCGTGAAGCACGACGGCTACCAGTGCGGCTATTGCACGCCGGGGCAGATCTGCTCTGCGGTCGCCATGCTCGACGAAGTGGCGGCGGGCTGGCCGAGCGATGTGACGGACGACCTCAATGGCAAGGTCGAGCTGACCGGGGACGAAATCCGCGAGCGCATGAGCGGTAATCTGTGCCGTTGCGGTGCCTACTCCAACATCGTCGAGGCCATCCAGGAAGCCGCTTTAGAAACGAAAACGGCAGGAGCGGACGCATGAAACCCTTTGCCTACCTGCGCCCCGACAGCCTTACCCATGCATCGCAGCTGACCGAAGAACCGTCCGCCATTCCGATCGCGGGCGGCACCAATTTGCTCGACCTCATGAAGCTGCAGGTCGAAACGCCGGAAAGCCTCATCGACGTCAACAAGCTGAGCCTGTCCGAGATCGGCGACGAGGGCGAAGGTCTCCGTATAGGCGCGCTCGCGACGAATACGGCGACCGCGGCGCATCCGCGCGTTCGCAGCGACTATCCGGTGCTCGCCCGTGCAATACTTGCGGGCGCGACACAGCAGTTGCGCAACAAGGCGACGACCGCGGGCAATCTATGCCAGCGCACCCGCTGCTACTACTTCACCAATATCGACCAGCCCTGCAACAAGCGCGAACCCGGCTCGGGCTGCGGCGCGCTCGACGGAATTGCGCGGCTCCACGCAATCCTTGGAGCGAGTTCGCAGTGCATCGCGACCTACCCCGGCGATATGGCGGTCGCGATGGCGGCGCTTGGTGCAGAGGTCGAGATTATGAATGCCGGCGGTGAAACGACGCGCGTGCCGCTCGAAGACTTCCACCGGCTGCCGGGCGATACGCCGGAAAAGGACAACATTCTCGAAAGCGGCGACATCATCACCGGCGTCATCCTGCCCGCTCCGGTCAAGGGCGTGCAGCTATACCGCAAGGTGCGCGAACGTTCTTCCTACGCCTTCGCGCTGTGCTCGGTCGCAGCGATTGTGAACATGGAAGAAGGCCGGATCGGCGATATCGCGCTCGCCTTCGGCGGTCTCGCGCACAAGCCGTGGCGCGACAAGCGCGTCGAGGAAGCCCTTAAAGGCACCGAACCCTCGCTCAAAGGCTTCGACGAAGCTGCCGAAATCCTGCTCGAAGATGCGCAAGGATATGGCGAGAACGATTTCAAAATACCGCTGACCAGGCGCACGCTCAAAGCAGTGCTGTGTGAAGCGACGGGGATGGACACATGAGCAAGACGCTGGAAATGAACGAACCCGATACCCGCAACCGGCTGGACGACATGGCGGGCAGAAACGTCGGTGCGCCGATGGACCGGCCCGACGGTCCGGCGAAGGTGGCCGGAGCCGCCCCCTACGCGGCGGAGTATGTGATCGACAATGTGGCGGAGGGCGTACTCGTCACCGCACCATTTGCGCGCGGCACGATAACCAGCATCGACGAGCGCTCGATAACCGGCATGGACGGCGTAATCGCGGTCATCTCCGACGAGCGGCTTACTGCCCGCCCGGCGCAGGGTACCGCGAACGAAACGCCGGTGCAGACACCGCTCTCGATCGCGTATTTCGGCCAGCCCTTTGCACTGGTGGTGGCGGAGACGTTCGAACAGGCCCGCAATGCCGCCAAGGCTCTGAAGTTCGACTACAGTGCCGACGATCCGTCCGAAATTCCCTTCGATCCGGAAGCGGTCGAGGCGGAAGAGAACGATGCTACGCGGCAGGGCGATCTCGACAAGGCGATGGCCGATGCCGCGCATTCGGTCGACATCACCTACTATACCGAAGGCCACGCGAGCGCCGCGATGGAACCGCATGCCGCGATCGCGGAATGGGACGGCGAGAGGCTGACCGTTCATGCCTCTTTGCAGATGCCCAACTACAACATCACGGAACTGGCCGATTCGCTGAACCTCGAGGAAGACAACATCCGTATCCTCTCGCGCTATGTCGGCGGCGGGTTTGGCTCGAAGCTCGGCGTCAGCCAAGAAACGGTCGCCGCGTCGATTGCCGCGATGAAGCTCGGCCGCCCCGTGCGCGTCGTCATGAGCCGGCAGCAGGTGTTCCAGACAGTTATGCGCCGCAGTGAAACGAAGCAGCGCCTGCGTCTCGCCGCGGACAAGGACGGCCGCCTCACCGGCTTCGGACACGAGGCCCTCGTATCCAACCTGCCGGAAGAGGATTTCGCCGAACCGGTCACGCAAGCGAGCGCCTTTCTGTACCCGGGCAAGGACCGCGAACTGCTCATCGAAGTCGCCCGTATACACCGCATGACGGCAGGATCGGTGCGCGCACCCGGCGAAGCGGTCGGGATGCAGACTCTCGAAGCGGCGATGGACGAACTGGCCGAGAAGCTAGAGCTGGACCCCGTAGAACTGCGCCTGCGCAACATTCCGGACGAGCATCCCGCGAGCGGCCTGCCCTATTCCTCGCGCAAGATGGAAGAGGCGCTCAAGCAGGGGGCAGAAGCGTTCGGCTGGCACAGCGGTCCGCGCAAACCGCGCCAGAAACGCGAAGGCGAGTGGTGGATCGGCACCGGCATGGCGACCGCCGCCCGCATCCACAACGTGGGCGAGGCCGAAGCGCGCGTCACGCTGAACGGCGACGGCACGGTCCTTGTCGAAACCGACATGACCGACATCGGGACCGGGACCTATTCGATCCTCACGCAGATTGCCGCCGACATGCTGGGTGTCGAACCGGCGAAAGTCCTGGTCGATCTCGGCGATACGAACCACCCGCGCGGACCCGGTTCCGGCGGTAGCTGGGGCGCGGCCTCGAGCGGCTCCTCGGTCTTCATCGCCTGCGAAGCCGTGCGGAAGGCTATCGCCGAAAAGCTCGGCGTGGAGGAAGCTGACCTCGAATTGTCCGGCGGCACTGCGAAGGGCGGCGGGCAGGAGAAACTGCTCAGCGAGCTTGCCGGAAACGAAGGCATCGCGAAAACCGGCACGTTCAAACCGGGCGATGCGCAGGACGATTACGCGATGGCGAGCTACGGCGCGTTCTTCTCCGAAGTGGCGGTCAATCGCTGGACCGGCGAAGCGCGCGTGCGGCGGATGCTCGGCGCATTCGGTTTCGGACGCGTGCTCAACGCGAAAACCGCCCGGTCGCAGTGCATCGGCGGCATGACGTGGTGCATCGGCGCGGCGCTGACCGAAAGCCTGCTGTTCGATCCGGTCGATGGCCATGTCGTCAATTGCGACCTCGCGGAATATCACGTCCCCGTTCACCGCGACGTGCCGCATCTCGACGTGCTTATGATCGAGGAGCGCGATCCTGCCGCCAGCCCGATCCAGGCGAAGGGCGTGGGCGAACTCGGTATCTGCGGCGGGGCTGGCGCGATCGCCAATGCGATCTACAATGCGTGCGGCGCTCGGCTCTACGAATTTCCGATGACGCCCGACCGCATTATCGCGGCGATGCCGGAGGACTGATGCATTCTGTTGCCGAACAGGTTCGGACCGAGCGAGATTTCATAGACCCGGACCATGCGGCGCTTTTTGCTGCCCGGGCCGGGAATGTCGGCCTGTGCACCATTGTCGGCATCGACGGCAGCTTCTCTCGCCGGCTCGGGGCACAGCTTGCAGTGCTGCCGGACGGAACCTTCGTCGGCAGCCTGTCCGACGGCTGCCTAGAGCAGCAGCTTGCGAGCGATCTTGCCGGACTGAGAGAGCCGGTGGTTAAGCGCTACGGGCGTGGATCGGACACGATCGACTTTCGCCTGCCGTGCGGCGGCGGGCTCGACATACTGCTCGATCCGAAGCCGCACCGGCAGGCGTGCGAGAATGCGGTGCGGAGCCTGATACGCCGCGAACCGGCCGCCCTTCCCCTTCCTGAAGTTTCGCCGCTCGCAGAGCGCCGCTATATTCCCGCGCTCGAAATTACCGTGTTCGGCGAAGGGCCGGAGCCTGAGGCTTTCGCGCAGATCGCTCGTGCGGCAGGTATCGCCGTTCGCACGGTCGGCAAGGACGCTTTGTCGCTTGGCCAAACACCCGAAATGGCTAAGCCCGATCGCTGGACCGCGGCGCTGCTGCTGTTCCACGACCACGAATGGGAACTTCCCGTTCTGCACCATGTGCTCGCGGGCGACGCCTTCTACATCGGCGCGCAAGGCGGCGAAAACGCGCGGATTGCTCGCACGCACGCTTTGCTCGGCAGCGGGATGAGCGAAGAGGATATCCGGCGCATGCAAAGCCCCGTGGGGCTGATCGACGCATGCCGCGACCCACATACGCTCGCCGTGTCGGCGCTGGCGGAAATCATGGCGGCGTATGAACGGCTTCGACCGCACGCCTGACGCGAGGACGGCTATCGCGCTGCTTGCCGCGGGACTGGGTTCGCGCTTCGGCGGCGGCAAGCTCGATGCTTCCATCGCCGGCAAACCGCTTGGAATTTGGTCTGTTGAGGCGGCGGAGGCCGCGGGCTTCCGCAAGCGGATCCTCGTGGTCGGACCGGTCGCGCCAAGTTTTGCGGAAGGCTGCGAAGGCTGGACGACCGCGGTCAACGAAGAACCCGGCAAAGGACTTTCCGGATCGATTAGAGCCGCAGTCCGTACTGCCCGCAAACTGTCTGCATCCAGACTGGTGATTGCGCTTGCCGACATGCCGCTCCTGACAACCCGGCACCTTCAGGCCATTGCGAGCGGAGACACCGCGGCCTTCACCGCCTATCCAGGCGGCAGACCCGGCGTGCCCGCGGCCTTTGGCGAATCCTTGTTCGGGCGTCTGGAAGCGCTGGGCGACGACGAGGGCGCTGCTGCGATTGCTAGCGAGATGGAACATGCACTCATTTCGCCCGGCGACGACACTTTGCTGTGTGATGTCGATACGCCGGAAGATCAGGCGAAAATCGCGCAAATACTGGGCGCTACGTAAAGCCAGAACGCACCGCCGAATACCCATCTACGTCGCTCACCACGGTTTGGATGCATGATCCGGAAAAAATTGTAAGTCGCTCATTCTCAAGCGAATTTTCCCGCAATACTTGTCCGCGGCCGCTTCCTATCTCCTTCGATAAGGCAAGGCGGCCAATTGCCGTTCGTGCCTGCGAGGCCCCACACATAGCGGGCTCGTTCGAATACTTTAGTTGGTGCCGGCCATGCTTTCCTCCACCTGCCGGCCGGGATCAGCGAAGGGGCGGTATCCTTCCGGATGCCGTCCCTGACTTTTTCAAGCCTGCGCTGCCTTCTCTATAGACTGAGATTGATCCGCGCGCCGATCATGTCGATGCCAGGGTTCTGCTCCGAATTGAACAGCTGCGCATGGCTGATGTGCACCCAGCTCGCTTCCAGCGCCACCCGATCCGAAACCTGATAGCCGATGGCGATCTCGGGCGAGAACAGCACGCGGCTGCCGAGGTCGTAGCGCTCTCGGGTCTCGGGATCGAAGCGCTCGCTCGGACCGTCGTGAATGACGATGCCGATACCGGGCCGGGCGTAGACCTTCCCCTTGCCGAGCTTCCAGCTCAGACCCCCGCCGGCGAAGCTCGTATCGCCTTCAGTGTTGAGCGAGGCCAGCACGTAAGGCTGCGGACGCCCGAGGAACGAAAGCCCTTCGGAGGGCGCGAACCGGTAGCCCAGCTCGATGTCCGCGCCCCCTTCGTTCACGTCGAAGGTGAACGGCGTCTCTACCTCATGCGCGTAGAGCCCGGCGAAGACTTCCTGCGCAGCAGCCGGAGTAGCGACTGCGGCGGCAAAAGTAAGAACCGCGGCGCGGGCAAACATCGATTTCATACGTTATTCCTTGAAAGCAAGAGGCGCTTAAGCGGCGCTGCCTTTCGGTCAGCTTAAATCCGCGCCGCCGGCAGATCATCCATCATGTCGTCGCCGCGTCCGCCCGTCCCCTTGAACTCGCTCAGCGCATCGAAGTAGCTTTCCTTCGCCGCGCGCAGGTCGCCGGCATCGATCTGCTGATCGAGCCGCTGCTGATCGCGCGCGCGAAAGCTCTGTTCGATCCGTTCCAGCTCATCCTGAGCGAAGCCAAGGCCCGACAGCGCTTCCCGGCCCATGCGAACTGCGGAATCGAGCAATTCCCGCACGACGCCCGCTACCGGTGCTTCGCGAAGGGCCACGACCGTCCCCCGGTCAAATGCGCGAACATAGACCTTCGCGTTTGGGAAAGCGGCGGAAACGCCTTCGAGCAGTTTTACGTCCACCTGCTCCCCGTCGATGCAGAAGATGATCGCCTGCGCATCCTCCGCGCCTGCCTGGCGCAGCAGGTCGATGCGCGTGCCGTCACCGTAATAGACCTTGCTGCCGAACTCGCCGGCCAGGTCGATCTGCTCTACCTTCCGATCGATCAGCTTGAGGCCGATATCCGCGACGCGCAGCATCTGCGCGACCGTCTGCCCGAACCGGCCGAAGCCGATGACGATCGCGGTGGCACCGTCCGCTGCCGGTTCCTCGCGCGTGCCCTTGTCAGTCTTGGGGCCGCGCATCCAGTCGCCGAGCCGCATCAGGAAGGGCGTAGTCAGCATGGACAGGGTAACCACCGCGCCGAACAGGCTTGCCTGCTCCGCCGTGATTACGCCGCCGCTTTGCGCTTGTGTGAAAAGCACGAAAGCGAACTCCCCGCCCTGGCTCAGCAGGAGACCGAGCGACAGCGCGCTGCGCCACGCCATGCCGAACATCGCGCCGATGCCGGTGATAACCGCTGTCTTCACTGCGATCAGCGCCGCCGCCGCGAGCAGCACGAACACCGGCTGCGAGGCGATCACGGTGAGGTCCAGCATCATGCCGACCGACAGGAAGAACAGCCCCAAAAGGATCGAGCGGAACGGCTCGATATCGGCTTCGAGTTCGTGCCGGTAGGGCGTGTCGGCCAGCATCACTCCGGCGATGAAGGCGCCGAGCGCGGTACTCAGCCCGATCGCTTCCATCAGCGCGGCCGAGCCGACGACCGTGAACAAAGCCGCCACGACGAACAGTTCGCGCTCGCGCCAGTTGCCGATCAGGCGAAATAGTGGGCGGAGAAGAAAGCGCCCCGCCGCGACCAGCCCTGCGATCACCGCGACCGTTACCAGTGCCAGTTGCCATGCCGGCATCGTTTCGGCTGCATCGGAGGTCGCGCTTAAAGCCGCGACGATGGTGATGAGCGGGATGATCGAAAGGTCCTGGAACAGCAGGATCGAGAACGCACGCTGCCCCTGCCCGCTACCCAGCCGCCCGGTGCTTTGCAGCATCGGCAGAACCTGCGCCGTCGACGAAAGCGCGAGCGGCAATCCGAGCGCCAGCGCCGCTGCCCAGCTCAGCGGCATTGCAAGGCCGAGCAAGGCGGTCAGGGCAAGCCCGCACAAAGCCACTTGCAGCAGGCCGAGCCCGAAGATCGAACCCTTCATCTCCCACAGCCGCGCCGGGGCGAGTTCCAACCCCACGACGAACAGCAGCATCACGATGCCGAGTTCGGCGACGACGATCATCTCTTCCGCGTCGCCCGCAAGGCCCAGCGCATACGGTCCGACGATCGCGCCGGCCACGAGATAGCCGAGCGTCGCCCCCAGCCCGATCCGGCGGAAGATCATCACGAACAGCAGCCCCGCCGCCAAAAGGACGAGCCCATCGGCCAGCATCGAATGCCCGCTCTCGTGTCCCATCGGCTTGGCCCTCCTCGTTTGAAAAACGCCTAGACAGCCCCGCCCCAGAGGGAAAGAGGCAACACAGGGCCGGCCGAACACGCAGCCTTCGTCAACAGAGGTTTCCCTCTCGGCCCCGCCCGCCTATCCGGGCCGGCTTTATGCAGCAGACAGCCATCTCGACCGGCCCCCGGCCATGGCGCACCGAACTCGCCGCCACGCTCCAGCTTTCCTGGCCGCTGGCGCTCGCCAACCTGCTGCAGATGCTCACCTATGCCATCGACGTCATATTCATCGCGCGGCTCGGCGACGAGCAACTGGCGGCCTCGTCGCTGGCAGTCGCACTGTTCGGCCTCGTCATGTGGGCGCTGTCCGGCCTTACCGGGGCGGTCGCGCCGCTGATCGCCGAACATATCGGTGCAAAGGTCAGAAGTCCGCGTCCGATCCGGCGCGCGACGCGCATGGCGATGTGGCTTTCGGTCATCTCCGGCGCGCTCGGCATGGGCCTCTGCCTGTTGCTCGGCCCGCTCAACCGCATCACCGGACAGGAGCCGGAGATCGCGCGTATGGCGGACGAATACATGCGCGTCGTCATGTGGTCGATGATCCCGATGGTCCTGGCCAATGTCCTGCGCAATTACGTCTCTGCGCTCGGCCGTCCGATTTTCGCGACTGCGATCACGGCAGGCGGGATCGGCGTGAACGCGCTCGCCAACTACGCTTTCATCTTCGGCAATTTCGGAGCACCGGAGCTCGGTCTGATGGGCGCCGGCATCGCCACGATCATCACCTCGCTCGTGATCGTCGCCGCCTATATCGTCGCGATATGGCTCGACCCGCGGCTCCATCGTTACCGCATTTTCGTGCGCTTCTGGCGTCCGGACTGGAAGCCATTCTGGAAGATCGTGCGGATCGGTACGCCGATTGCGCTGACTATCAGCGCGGAAGCCGGGATCTTCGGCGCGGCTGCCTTCATGATGGGCAACTTCGGAGCCGCCGCACTCGCAGGCCATACGGTCGCGCTTCAGATCGGCGCACTCGCCTTTCAGATACCGTTCGGCATCGGGCAGGCGGCAACGATCCGGGTCGGCTACTTCTACGGCGCGCGCGACCGGGAGGGCATCGCGCGCGCGGGCTGGACCGCACTCGGTATAGCCGTGCTCTTCATGTCCTCGACCGCGACGGCGATGCTGGTGATTCCGGAAGCGCTTCTGTCGATCTATATCGACCCTGACGCGCCGCGTAACGCCGCGCTCGTAGGGTTTGCGCTCACCTACATCACCGTCGCTGCCGCCTTCCAGTTGGTCGACGGCGTGCAGGCGGTCGCAGCCGGGGCGCTGAGGGGATTGCAGGACACGCGCATCCCGATGTGGATCGCGATCTTCGCTTACTGGGTTCCGGGTATCGGCACGAGCTTGTTCCTAGGCTTCGGGACCGACCTCGACGGAACGGGGGTCTGGATCGGCCTAGCCACCGGTCTTGCGGTTGCCGCCGCGCTGCTTACGTGGCGGTGGAGCAGGCGCGACCGGCTCATTCTGACCGGCCGCGGGGCGCCCTCCGCCTGACCCGCGCCACGCTTCGCCGCGAAGCGCAAAAAATTTACCTGAACGCTTGTTGACTAAGCCGGTGCGCTTTCCCAAATGCACGTCGCTGGCACTCTCTATGCGAGAGTGCCAACTCAGTCATCCACTCTAAGATTAAAGAGGCATATTCATGGCATTTCGTCCTCTGCACGACCGCGTTCTGGTTCGCCGGATCGAAGCTGATTCCAAGACCGCGGGCGGCATCATCATTCCCGACAGCGCACAGGAAAAGCCGAGCGAAGGCGAAGTCGTCGCTATCGGTTCTGGCACGCGCGGCGACGACGGCAAGATTACGCCGCTCGACGTCAAGGCCGGCGACCGCGTGCTGTTCGGCAAATGGTCGGGCACCGAAGTGAAGCTCGACGGCGAAGACCTGCTCATCATGAAGGAAAGCGACATCATGGGGATCATCGGCTGAGCCGAACCCTTCACCCGCTTTTCTAATTCAACCATTTTTCAGGAGAAACCAACATGGCAGCCAAGGACGTAAGGTTCTCGCGTGAAGCACGCGAAGGCATCCTCAAGGGCGTCGATACGCTCGCAAACGCAGTCAAGGTAACGCTCGGCCCGAAAGGCCGTAACGTCGTCATCGACAAGAGCTTCGGCGCACCCCGCATTACCAAGGACGGCGTCACCGTCGCCAAGGAAATCGAACTCAAGGACAAGTTCGAGAACATGGGCGCGCAGATGCTGAAGGAAGTGGCATCGAAGACCAACGATCTCGCCGGTGACGGCACGACCACGGCAACCGTGCTCGGCCAGGCGATCGTGCGCGAAGGCATGAAGTCGGTCGCGGCCGGCATGAACCCGATGGATCTGAAGCGCGGCATCGATCTCGCCGTGTCGAAGGTTGTCGCTGACCTTCAGGGCCGTTCCAAGGACGTGTCCGGCTCTTCCGAAATCTCGCAGGTCGGCGTGATCTCCGCCAACGGCGACAAGGAAGTCGGCGAGAAGATCGCGGAAGCGATGGAAAAGGTCGGCAAGGAAGGCGTCATCACTGTCGAGGAAGCCAAGGGCCTCGAATTCGAACTAGATGTCGTCGAAGGCATGCAGTTCGACCGCGGCTACCTGTCGCCCTACTTCATCACCAACCCCGACAAGATGGCCGTGGAACTGGATAACCCGTATATCCTTATCCACGAAAAGAAGCTGTCGAGCCTGCAGGCCATGCTGCCCGTGCTCGAAGCTGCCATGCAGTCGGGCCGTCCGCTGCTCATCATCGCGGAAGACATCGAAGGCGAAGCGCTCGCGACCCTCGTGGTCAACAAGCTGCGCGGCGGCCTGAAGGTCGCAGCGGTCAAGGCACCGGGCTTCGGCGATCGCCGCAAGGCCATGCTGCAGGACATCGCGATCCTGACGAAGGGCGAGATGATTTCCGAAGACCTCGGCATCAAGCTCGAGAACGTCACGCTCGGCATGCTCGGCCAGGCCAAGCGCGTCACGATCGACAAGGACAACACGACGATCGTGGACGGTGCCGGCGATGAAGGCGACATCAAGGCGCGCGTCGGTGAAATCCGCACGCAGATCGACAACACTTCGAGCGACTACGACCGCGAGAAGCTGCAGGAACGTCTGGCGAAACTCGCTGGCGGCGTGGCAGTCATCAAGGTCGGCGGCGCTTCCGAAGTCGAAGTGAAGGAACGCAAGGACCGCGTCGACGACGCTCTCCACGCAACCCGCGCTGCCGTCGAAGAAGGCATCGTACCGGGCGGCGGCACCGCGCTGCTCTACGCCTCGAAGGCTCTCGAAGGCCTCAAGGGCGAGAACGACGACCAGACCCGCGGTATCGACATCGTACGCCGTGCGATCCTCGCGCCGATCCGTCAGATCGCCGAGAACGCCGGCCATGACGGCGCGGTCGTGTCGGGCAACCTTCTGCGCGAAGGCAACGAGACGATGGGCTTCAATGCCGCAACCGACACTTACGAGAACCTGGTGAATGCCGGCGTCATCGACCCGACCAAGGTTGTGCGTACCGCGCTGCAGGACGCTGCCTCGGTCGCCGGTCTCCTGATCACCACGGAAGCGGCGATCAGCGAAAAGCCGGACGACAAGGACAGCGGCGGCGGAATGCCCGACATGGGCGGAATGGGCGGCATGGGCGGAATGGGCGGCTTCTAAGCCTCCATACGTCCGGCCTCACGGCCAGAATAGAACGGCCCGGCGGGAGCGATCCTGCCGGGCTTTTCTTTTGTCCGAGGGGGCTTCCCGCCCGCTATTCCTGCGGGGCGGCGCGCTCGCTTTGGGTCAGACCGACACAGACATTGGCGACCAGCGGCAAGTGGTCAGAGCCGACATCTTCCAGGATGGCAAAGGATTCGAGCCGTACGTCGTTCTTCACGAACAGCTGGTCGAGCGGCCAGCCGAGCAGCACGTAATCCGCCGGGAAGGTCGCGAAGCTGCCACGCCCGGCGCGCGGATCGCGGTAATTTCCTTCGGCCTTGAACTGCGAAGTCGTGTGCGACCACGGCACGTCGTTGAAGTCGCCCATGACGAGCACGTTGTCGAGCCCGCTCAGCGTACGCGCACCTGCGTTCGAGATGTTCTCGTCGCGCGATTCCGTGCTTTCACCGGGCAGCGGCGGGCGCGGATGCAAACCGATCATTTCGAACCGCGCGCCGTCCTCCATTCGCAGGGTCGCATAAAGCGTCGGCGTGTTCGCACTGGTATTGGCAACCATCTGCGCTTCATCGACCTGCAGATTGGTGGCAAAAGTCATCCCGTACCGGTTGTCGAGCGGCTCTGTCAGCAGATAGCCGTATTGTGACAGGACCGGCTGTAGCGCCTCGACCCATCTCGCATTCGTTTCCATCAGCAGGAGAATGTCCGGCTTCTCCCGTTCGATCAGCTGGGTGACGCGGTCGTACTGCTTATTTTTCTCGAGCACGTTGAGCGACAGTGCGCGTGCGCAGGACATGCCGTCCACGTCGTCGGGCAGCGGGAATTCGGTCGGCGCGAGAGCGGAATACGGCCAGATGCGCGCGAAGTTGATTGCCGCGCTGAGCGCGAAGATACCGATGACGATCCAGCGCCCCTTCCCGGCAAAGAACAACGCGATCAGCGCTAGCAGCGCCGAAAGGTAGATCGACGGCTCGCGCACGAAATCGAGGATACGCACGAGCCCCCGGTTGGTCTCGATCAGCGAAACCAGCGTAAGGCCAAGCTTCACGGCAGCCACTGCCAGCAGAACTTTTGCCAGCACGGAAAAACTTCTCATCAACTTTCCCCCTCGCCCATCCATGCCGCCGGTCGGACCGTCTGGCAACCAGAGTGGGCTTTTCGGGCCCGTTCCTGGCGGAGCGGCGGACCGAAACGCGCGCTCGCTCGTTCTATCATTACAGAAACAACAGCAGGAGAAGGCCCTTTATGAAATTGCCGCATAACGCCCATGTCGCCATCGTCGACGGAGAGAATTTCACGGTCATGCGCAACAGCGGGCAAGCGTTCGAGCCCAAGCTTACGGGCGCACAGAAGCCTGACCTCGATGCCACGAATTACAGTGCTGGTGTGAAGCACCAGGACGATGTCGGACAAACCACCGGTGCGACCGATTTGGAAGAGCTGGCGCACGGGGCAGCTGCTGCAGAATGGCTCAACGCCAAGGCGATTGCGGGCGAAATCGACGATGTGCTGGTTATCGCCGACCCGAAGACACTCGGCGAAATGCGGCGGCATTACCACTCCGAACTGGAGAAGCGGCTTGTCGGTGAAATCGCCAAGACCATGACGCGCGAACCGACCGAGAGAATCGAGAAGGCAATCGCGAACGAATAGGAGCGCAATACCTCGCGCGGTTCGGGACAGAATCTATCGCACGGTGGCAACCGTCCAGCGCTTTTGCTTTTCAAGGCGATAAATGCGCGTCATTAAGAAACGGCTAACCATGGACTGGTTAAAAGGGACGGTATGCAAAAGGGATGGATAGGAGCCGCCGCCGCGGCATTAGGATTGGCGTTCGCAGCGCCGGTCGCAGCGCAGCCCGTACAGTTCGAGGCCAGCTTCGATAAGGCGTTGGGTACGGAAGTCCGTGCCCCGCGAAGTTTCGAAGCACGCTACGAAACGGCGTTTGAACAGCGGATTGCCGAACTTGCGAACGGATCGAACGGGCGCATCGGCATCGCCGCCGTCGACCTCTCGTCAGGTTACGACCTCGCCATTCTCGGCGATCAGCGCTTCCCTATGGCGAGCACCAGCAAGATTGCAGTTGCTGCCACCTTCCTCGAAGGGGTGGAGAAAGGCCGCTGGACGTTGTCGAGCGAATTTCCCCTGCTCTACCCGAAGCGCTCCGCCAGATTTTCGAGCGAGGTCGCACCAGTTGCCGAAGGAAAGCACCTTCCCGCAATCGAGCTGATCGAACTGATGATCACGCGTTCCAGCAATCCCGCTACCGATGCACTGCTGCGGGTTGTCGGCGGCCCGTCGGCGGTCAACGACTGGATGCGCCGTAACGGTATCCGCGAGTTCAGCCTCGACCGCGACATCGCGACCCTGGTCCGCGACGACGGCGAGTTCAACCCGGCAACCTACATCGACAAGCGCGACAGCGCGACGCCGCGCGCAATGATCGAATTGCTGCAGGGTCTGTATCAGGGCAAGTATCTGTCGGCGCAAAGCCGCCGCGTGATCCTCGGAGCGATGAGCCGCACGGTCACCGGGTCGCGCCGGATCAAGGCACTGATCCCCGACGAAGCCACAGTTTCGCACAAGACCGGGTCGCTCAACAACACATCGAGCGACATCGGCCTGATCGAAACCCCCGATGGCCGCACAATTGCCGTGGCGATCTACGTCACCGGGCAGGGAACGCGCGGCAACCGCGAAGCCAAGATCGCGCAGATTGCCCGCGCGCTTTACGACGGGTTCAACGCCCATGACGAAGCGCGCTCGTGGGCCCGCGCCGACTACGGCGACGCGTCGGGCGGTAAGTAACAACCTATACAAACGGTGAGCGGCTGATTTTCGGTCGCCGCCAACACAACGAAAAAGGGCGGCACCTTCCGGTACCGCCCTTCATTTCATCCGAAGATAGCAACTGGCTTAGTCAGCCTGTGCTTCCATTTCGCTTTCGTTTTCGATGGAAGCTTCAGCGTCTGCAGCAGCAGCGTCAGCAGCAGCAGCGGTTTCGTCCATCGTGCCGTCGACAGCAGCACCGGTTTCAGCAGCAGCTTCGTCGATTTCCTGGCCAGCAGCGTCCATGTTGGCTTCAGCGTCAGCCATTGCGGAATCAGCAGCTGCTTCCGTGGTGTCCTGCGTGCCTTCCGAGCAAGCGGCGAGCGAGAGAGCGGCGCCTGCGACGGCAGCGGCAAAAATCATCTTACGCATAGTCAAAATCCTTGATCTACGTTCTTGTATGCGACCCCGAAGAGGTGTTCGCAGAAGTCCGAATTGGGCCTCTACATGGCTAAATAGTGGCGACTTTGTGGCAGCGCAAGCGAAATACGTCACATTTTGCCATAATCTTGCCCAATTTGAGCAAATTTGCCCCATTTCGGCCATTTTTCGAGCCGCGCAAATTAGGCTCAATGATGCCGAGAGGGGGTCAAGCCTCGGCAAGGCGCACCGAATCTCCGTTTCGCGCCGACCATTGCCCTGCTAACGCGCGTCACATGTCCGACACCGAGAAGCCCGCCGCCAAACAGCACCTCTACCTGGTCGATGGATCGGCCTATATCTTCCGGGCCTACCACCGCCTTCCCCCGCTCACCAATCCGGAGGGCACGCCGGTCGGAGCGGTCTATGGCTACACCACCATGCTGTGGAAGCTGGCGGACGATCTCGACAAGGCGGAGGGACCGACGCACCTCGCCGTCATCCTCGACAAGTCGAGCCATTCTTTCCGCAACGATCTCTACGCCGATTACAAGGCGCACCGCCCCGACCCGCCGGAGGATCTGGTCCCGCAGTTTCCGCTGATCCGCGACGCGACGCGCGCCTTCTCGCTCGCCTGCATCGAGGAAGAGGGGCTTGAGGCGGACGACCTCATCGCGTCCTACGCCGTGGCGGCTACCCGGCGCGGCTGGGACGTCACGATCGTCTCGTCCGACAAGGACCTGATGCAGCTCATCGGGCGGTGCAGCGACGAGAACCTCGAAGAGGGTGTCAGCGAGGGCGGCTGCATCGACATGCTCGACACGATGAAATCCGCTCGCATCGGACCGGAGGAAGTGGAGGAGAAGTTCGGCGTGCCCCCGCATCTGCTTGGCGATGTGCTGGCGCTGATGGGTGACAGCGTCGACAATATCCCCGGCATCTACGGCATCGGTCCGAAAACAGCGAGCAAGCTTATCGCGGAGAACGGTTCGCTTACCGCCGCACTCGATGCAGCCCCCGACATGAAGAAGTCGAAGCTGAAGGAGCGCCTGATCGAGGGGCGCGAGATGGCCGAACTCAGCCGGGTGCTCGTGACGCTGAAGGAGGACTGCGACCTTCCCCAGCCGCTCGAGGATTTCAAGCTCGACTCCATTCCGAACGAACCGCTTGCCGCCTTTCTCCAAACGCACGGCTTCACCAGCCTGCTGCGCCGGCTCGATAGCGGCAGCGGCAGTCCCGACCGCCCGAACCAGCTCAATCCCACCAAGGCCCAGAACAAGGGTGCGAAAGGCGATGCGAAGGGCAACCGCCAGCCGCTGCCCGACATGCCCTCGGTCGACCGTTCGACCTACGAGTGCGTCCAGAGCATTGAGCGGCTGGAGCACTGGATCGAGCGGGCATTCGCTGCGCGAATCGTTGCGGTCGATACGGAAACCAGCGCGCTCGATGCCATGAGCGCCGACCTCGTCGGTATCAGCCTCGCGCTCGGGCCGAACGATGCCTGCTACATCCCGCTCGCACACGGCGGCAGCGATCTCTTGTCCGACAGGCCGGAGCAGGTCGCCCGCGAAACCGCGCTCGCGCTGCTGAAGCCGCTGCTCGAAAGCGAAGCGGTGCTGAAAGTCGGGCAGAACGCCAAATACGACATCAACATCCTCGCCCGGCACGGCATCACGCTTGGACCGCTCGACGATACGATGATCATCAGCTTCGACCTCGACGCGGGCCGCTCCCTTGACGGGATCGGCGGGGGGCACGGGATGGACGAACTCAGCGAGCGCCACCTGTCGCACAAGACTATGACCTACAAAGAGATTTGCGGCACAGGCAAAAAGGCGATCCCCTTCGGCGAAGTGCCGCTCGACCGCGCGACCGAATACGCCGCAGAGGATGCCGACGTCACGCTGCGCCTCTACCGCCACCTGAAGCCGCGCCTCGCGGTCGAGGGCGGCACGAAGATCTACGAGCGGGTGGACCGCCCACTCGTTTCCGTCGTCGCCGAAATGGAACGGCACGGTATCAAGGTCGACCGAAAGCAGCTCGCACGCCTGTCAGAGGAATTTGCCACCGAAACCGCGCGGCTCGAAAGCGAGATCCATGAGACCGCCGGGCAGGAATTCACCGTCGGCAGTCCCAAGCAGCTCGGCGAGATCCTGTTCGACAAGCTCGGCTACAAGGGCGGCCGCAAGGGCAAGAGCGGCCAGTATTCGACCGACCAGACCATCCTCGAAAAGCTGAGCAACGAGGGCGCGCCGATCGCGCAGAAGGTGCTGGAATGGCGCCAGCTCACGAAATTGAAGACCACCTATACCGATGCGCTTCAGGCGGCGATCAATTCCGATACGGGCCGGGTCCACACCTCCTACAGCCTCGTCGGCGCTCAGACGGGCCGGCTGTCCTCGACCGATCCGAACCTGCAGAACATCCCGATCCGCACCGAGATCGGGCGGCAGATCCGCGAGGCCTTCGTGCCCGAGGACGGCAACGTCCTGCTGGCCGCCGACTACAGCCAGATCGAACTGCGCCTCGCGGCGCACATGGCGAACGTCGATACGCTGAAGGAAGCGTTCTCGTCGGGCGAGGACATCCACTCGCGCACCGCGAACGAGATGTTCGGCGAAGTCACCCGCGACACGCGCGCACAGGCCAAGACCATCAACTTCGCGATCCTCTACGGCATTTCGCGCTGGGGTCTCGCCGGGCGGCTGGGTGTCGAGGCGGACGAAGCGCAGGCGATGATCGACACCTATTTCGCGCGCTTCCCCGGCATTCAGCGGTATATCGTCCACACGCTCGAACGGGTGCGCGAGCGCGGCTATTCGGAAACGCTGTTCGGCCGCAAGACGTGGTTCCCGCGCATCTCGTCGAAGAACCCGAACGAGCGGCAGGGCAGTGAGCGCGCCGCCGTCAACGCACCGATCCAGGGAACGAGCGCCGATATCATCAAGCGCGCGATGGTTCGCATGATGCCCGCTCTGGAAGAGGCGGGGCTAGGCCATGTCCGGATGCTGCTGCAGGTGCATGACGAACTCGTCTTCGAACTGCCGGAAGGCGATGTGGAAGCGGCGAGCCAGATCATCGAGCGGGTCATGGCGACGGCGGCGGAACCGGCGGTGAAGCTCGACGTCCCGCTCGGCATCGAAATCGGAACCGGCATGAGCTGGGGCGCGGCCCACTGATCATGGCGAGCGCGCCGGATACCGATGCGCCGCCAAGCGTAAGACGCCGCTCGACGCGTGTCCGGCTTGCGGGACTCGGTGTTCTGGTGCTGCTGGCCGCGACGGTGATGGGGCTGCTTTATCTCGTCTATTACACGATCGCGGCGGAACGGGTCGAGCGCGAACAGGTCAACAGCACGAGCCAGATCCTGCTCGAGATACGTAATGTCGGACGCAACGCGCTCAGCGCGGAAACCGGTCAGCGCGGCTATTTCATCACGCTCGACGAAGCCTATCTCGAACCCTACCGCGTGGCGCGCGAGCGGCATGACGCCTCACTCAACCAACTGCGCGAAGCTTTCGGGGAAGACGTCAATCCGCGGCAGGCGCAGCTGCTCGGCGATGTCGAACGGCTTGCCGATCAGAAATTTACGGAACTCGACGCCTCGGTCGCATTGCTCGAAAACCGCGACCTGATCGGGGCGCGTACGATGATCCTTACCGACGAGGGCAAGGATACCATGAACCGGCTGCGGGTAGCCCTGCGCGAACTCGAACTGATGGAGACGCGCATCCTCAACAGCGCGGTCGACCAGTCGGCCCGCGCCGAAGCGATGGTTCTGCCGCTTCTCGGATTGCTGCTGATCGTTCTGCTCATCGCACTGATCTTTGCCTATCTACTCCTGACCAGAACCGTCCGCGCGGAGGCTGAAGCGGCGCAGGCAAGTGCGCTGGCGGAAGCGCGCGACCGGGCGGACCTGCTGGCGAAGGAACTCAATCACCGGGTGAAGAACCTGTTCGCCGTAATCCTTGCGATCGTGCAGATGAGTGCGCGCGGAAAGCCCGAAGCGAAAGAGGTCGTCGGCAGTATCTCGGACCGCATCCGCGCACTGCTTACGGCGCACGAGGTGACGCAGGGCCATTCGAGCGAGCCCGTCGCCTTGCTGGAAAAGCTCATCGAAACGACGCTTGCCCCCTACCGGTCGGACGAACTCGTCGCGAAGCTCGACGGCCCCGAGATACTCATCGCGTCCGAACAGGCGACGCCGCTCGGCCTCGTGCTGCACGAGATGACGACGAATGCGGTCAAATACGGCGCTTGGGCCAATGGCGGAACGATACTCGTGAACTGGCGGCGCGAGAACGGCGACATCGTGATTCAATGGCGCGAGCACGGCGCGCGAATTGCTGAGCCGGGCGAGCGGCAGGGTTTCGGCAGCATGCTCATGACCTCGTCGGCGCGGCAGCTTCGCGGTGAGGTGGAGCGGCGCTTTACCGACGAGGGCGCCGCGATCGACATCCGCTTTCCCGCTCCCGTCAAACCCTCCGAAAGCGCGGAAAACCACGGCTGACCTTGAAACCGGCCGGCGCGGTCCGTAAGGCGCGGGCTATATGCTAGAGCGCTACGACCCCCGTAACTACGACATCGACTGGCCGCTGCTGCTCGATGCCGCCATCGTTCTTCTCATCGCCGTCATCGTTGCGCTGGTGGCGCACCGCATCCTCTTCGCCATCGTCCACCGGATCGCGAAGATGTCGGACACCCCGCTCGACGAGATCGTGTTCCAGCGGATCGAGAAGCCCCTGAAGTGGTCGATGGTTGCGGTAGCGATCAGTGCAGCCTCGCAGTCCGACCCGCTGCTCGCGCAAGTCTGGGCGATCATCGGCAAGTTCGCCGTTCCCGCGCTGCTGGGCTGGGTCGCCTATGTGCTGGTCAAGGCATTCGCATACGGGGTCGAATACAAGGCGGAGATTTCCGACGACCCGGTCGCGGCGCGCAGTCGCAAGACGCGCGTGGCGATCCTGTCGCGCACCATCACCTTCATCATCGTCTTCGTCACGGTCGGACTGATGCTGCTCGGCATTCCGGTCGTGCGCGACATCGGCGTCACCGTCATGGCATCGGCCGGTCTTGCCGCACTCGCCGTGGGTGCAGCGGCGCAGCCGGCGCTCAAGTCGCTCATAGCTGGCCTGCAGATGGCCATCACGGAGCCGCTGCGGATCGGCGATCTGGTCGTGATCGACGGGCATACCGGGCGGGTCGAGGAAATCCGCATGAGCTTCGTCGTGGTCCGCATCTGGGACGAGCGGGCCGTGATCGTGCCGACCAGCCAGTTCCTCGATCACAGTTTCGAGAACTGGTCGCGCAAGAGCGAGAAGCTGACCGGACCGGTGTTCCTGCATCTTGACCCGGCGACCGAGGTGGAACCGATCCGCGCCGAGTTCCTGCGCTTCATCGAAACGCAGGAGCTGTGGGACAAGCGGACCGCCGCGGTCCTGATGACCGAAGCGCATCCCGAAAGCATCGAACTGCGCCTCGCGGTGAGCGCGCTGACCATCGGCGATCTCTTCAACCTGCGCTGCGCGGTACGCGAGCACATGATCGGTTGGCTGCGTAAGGAAATGCCCAGCGCGCTGATCCGCCACCGGCTGGAGGTCGAAGCGGCCAACGCGCGCGCCACCGGCGGCTGACCTAACCGGAGTGCTTCTTCTCCCGCGTGGGTTCTAGCATGCCTTCGTGAAGGAAGCCGATAGGCTGGATGTCGGCAGCACGCTTCTTCAGCTCACCCCGCATCTTCTTGTATTCCGCTTCCATCTTGGCCGTCACGGTCGCCCGCGAATCCTTGAGCGCCTCGGTAAAGTCCGCCGCGGTCACTTCCTGCACGTCGCCGCCAGCCCGGCGTAGCGCGACCAGACCGGCACGGCGCACCACGTCTTCGAGGTCGGCCCCGGTGAAGCGTTCGGTCTCACCGGAAAGCGCTGCAAGATCGACGTCGCTGGCGAGCGGCATTCCCGACGTATGGATCTTCAGGATATGCTCGCGGCCCTTCCGGTCGGGCGAACCGACATAGATGAGTTCGTCGAACCGGCCCGGCCTCAGTAGCGCCGGATCGACCAGAGTCGGCCGGTTGGTCGCACCGATGACGACGACCGACTGCAATTCCTCAAGCCCGTCCATTTCGGCGAGGATCGTGTTTACGACGCGGCCCGTGACCTGCGGCTCGCCGGCACCCGATCCGCGCGCGGGGACGAGGCTGTCGATCTCGTCGATGAACACCACGCAGGGAGCAACCGAACGGGCGCGGCGGAACAGCTTGGCAATCTGTTGCTCGCTCTCACCGTACCACTTCGACAACAGGTCGCTGCTTTTGAGCGAGATGAAGTTCGCTTCCGCTTCCTTCGCCACCGCCTTTGCCAGCAAGGTCTTGCCGGTCCCCGGTGGGCCGTAGAGGAGGAAGCCCTTGGCGGGCCTGATACCGAGCCGCTCGAACGCGGCGGGGTTCTTCAGCGGCAGTTCGATACCTTCCTTCAGGCTCGCGATCGCTTCGCCCACGCCTCCGAGGTCTTCCCAGCCGACGTTGGGAACCTGCACCATCACCTCGCGCATCGCGGAGGGCTGAACGCGCTTCAGCGCGGACAGGAAATCCTCGCGGGTGACACAAAGATCCTCGAGAACCTCAGGCGGAACCGTGCGCTCGTCGAGATCGAGGCGCGGCATGATCCTCCGAACCGCCTCGATCGCGGCCTCGCGGGCAAGCGCCGCGATATCTGCGCCGACGAAGCCATGCGTCGTCTTGGCGAGCTCCTTGAGGTCGACCTTGTCGCCGAGCGGCATGCCGCGCGTGTGAATGCCAAGGATCTCGCGGCGACCGCCCTCGTCGGGCACGCCGATCACGATCTCGCGATCGAAACGGCCAGGGCGGCGCAGCGCCTCGTCGATGGCCTCGGGCCGGTTGGTGGCGGCGATCACGACGAGGTTGGAGCGCGACTCCAGTCCGTCCATCAGCGTCAGCAGTTGCGCGACGAGCCGCTTCTCGGCTTCGCCGGGAACGCGGTCGCGCTTCGGCGCAATCGAATCGATCTCGTCGATGAACACGATGGCGGGGGCAGCCTTGCTGGCCTGCTCGAACACGTCGCGCAGCGCCTTCTCGCTCTCGCCGTAGCCCGACCCCATGATTTCCGGGCCGTTGATGGTGAAGAATTCCGCATCGGATTCGTTCGCCACCGCCTGCGCGAGCCTGGTCTTGCCGGTTCCGGGCGGGCCGTGAAGCAGCACGCCCTTGGGCGGATCGACGCCTAGGCGAGTGAAGAGTTCGGGATAACGCAGCGGCAGTTCGACCATTTCGCGCAGCTGCTGGATCGTCTCCTCGATACCGCCGACATCATCGTAGTTCACGACGGCGCGCCCATCGCGCGGCTCGGCGAATTCGGCGCGCAATTCCACTTCGGTATTCTCGTCGATGTGGACGATGCCCTTGGGCGTGGTCGAGACGACGGTCAGCCGGATTTGCGTGAGCGCGTAGGCGGGCGCGTTGTTGAACATCCGCTGGACCTGGTTGGGCATGTTCGCGACGGGCTGCTGCCCGGTCGTCGCCACGAGATCGCCCGCCACCAGCGGCTTTCTGAAGAAGTTGCGCTTGAGCGCCTGCGTCGGACCCTGAAGGCGGATTTCGCGCTGGGCGGGTGCGAAAACGACGCGGGTCGCTGCGCGCGATTCGGCCGCCTTGACGCGCACGTGCTCACCGGAGCCGGCTTCCGCATTCCCCCTCTGAAGGCCGTCGAGCCGCACGACGTCGAGCGACTGGTCCTCGTCGTAAGCGGACATGGCAATCGCCGCGGTGCTGCGCTTGCCCATTACCTCGACCACGTCGCCTTCGGTAATGCCGAGCTTCTGGAAGGCGCTGCGCGGCATGCGCGCTATGCCCTGTCCGCTCTCTTCCTGCCGAGCGGCGGCGACCTGTAGCCGGATCGTGTTCTCTTCTACCGGCGCATCAACATCGGCCATCGGGGCGTCTCTCCATCCTTGCCTAACTCTTCGATCACCTATGCAATGTCTGGCATGGAGGATCGGTCCACGCGATTAGCTAGGAAGCGATACGCCGCGATGCAAACGGGGCACGGGGTTTCGATCGCGGTAGTTCGGAAGGGGTTTCGCTTCAGGCAAGAAAAAAGCCCGGTCATAATGACCGGGCTTGAAAGTTTGGGAGAGGATGCCTGAAAGGCACGAGCAGATATGCGCCACGTGCCGCTATCTCGCAAGTGCGAAATAATCACCTATGGTTGCAAAACACGCAACTCACTTTTATCAATTTGTATTTGCAGCGCAATATTACCGGGAAAGCTTGGTAGCGCTATCATAAAAAGTGTTCAAAGGCTGCTTTTCCGCGCTGCACCATCGCATCTGCAACGAAGACAGGCCTCTCCCGGTACCGAATCTTCGCGAGGATACTCGGACGAGCCGGGGTGACAGCCGAACCGGCCCCGCTTAATGCGGGCCCACAGGAGTGACGCGATGAAGAAACTTTTCGACGATGCCGCCGCCGCCTTGGACGGACTGCTGAAAGACGACATGCTGATCGCCAGCGGCGGGTTCGGGCTTTGCGGTATCCCCGAACGCCTGCTCGAAGCCATCAGGGACAGCGGCGTGAAGAACCTCACCTTCGTTAGCAACAACGCAGGCATCGACAACGAGGGCATCGGAATGCTGCTGCGCACGCAGCAGGTCAAGAAGATGATCTCGTCCTATGTCGGCGAGAACAAGGAGTTCGAGCGGCAATTCCTCTCCAACGAGCTCGAAGTCGAATTCTGCCCGCAGGGCACCCTCGCCGAACGTATGCGTGCAGGCGGCGCCGGCATCCCCGGCTTCTATACCAAGACGGGCGTCGGCACGCAGGTCGCCGAGGGCAAGGAAGTCAAGCAGTTCGCAAACCGCGACGGCGAGATGGAGGACTATATCCTCGAGCGCGGCATTTTCGCCGACCTCGCCATCGTGAAAGCGTGGAAAGCGGACGAGACGGGCAACCTCGTATTCCGCAAGACCGCGCGCAACTTCAACCAGCCTGCTGCCACCTGCGGCAAGGTCTGCGTCGTGGAAGTCGAAGAGATCGTGCCGACCGGCAGCCTCGATCCCGACGCCATTCACTTGCCCGGTGTCTTCGTGAACCGCATGATCGTCGGCGCGCCCTACGACAAGAAGATCGAATTCGTCACCACGCGGGAGCGGAAAGCGGCGTGAGTGTGCGGGCTCCCCTTACCGGACTGCTGAGCGCGGTGCTGCTGGCCGGATGTGCGACGACAGACCGTCCTCGCATTGACGAACGCACCCGCGCCGCCGCCGCAGCCGTCGGCAGTGCTGCCGAGGAAGCGCAAGCTTCATTGATGGAGCCAACCGATCCGATCGAAGCGGCTGCACCGGACTCGATGCGCTGGCTTTACGGATCGGGCGAAGCGGCGGGCGTTTCCATTCAGGCGTGGCGGCAACTGGCGGATTACACGGTTACGATCACGCGCCTGCGCCGTGTGCCGCAGGCGGTCGTCATGGGTCTGGACGGCGAAGTCAGGCAGCCCGCCTGCGTCATCGACGGCAGGGCCAAGCCATTCGCCGCGATCTTCGACGTGGACGAGACGCTCATCCTCAACGCGGGTTACGAAGCCTGGCTTGCCAAGGGTAACGCCTATTCGGGCGCGACCTGGGAGGAATGGGAACGGACCGGCGCCCCGCTCGCTCGCGCTGTTCCGGGCGCAGTGGAAGGCCTTCGCCGCTTGCGCGAGGCAGGCGTCACGCCTGTCTTCAACACCAACCGGCAGTATAGCGCAGAGGGCGCGACTGCCGCGATCGCCGCAGCGGGACTCGGCGAAGCGGTTCCCGGGGAAACCCTGTTCCTGCGCGGAGACGACGGCACGAACAGCGGCGACAAGGACGGACGGCGCGCGATGATCGCGGAGAAATACTGCGTTATTGCGCTCGCGGGCGACAATCTCGGTGACTTCGCCGACGTGTTCAACGCCGAAGGCCTCGGCGTACAGGAGCGCCGCGCATTGGCCGCGACCAGCGAATATGCGCGGCTGTGGGGCAACGGCTGGTTCCTGCTCCCCAATCCCGTCTACGGCGATTCGATAACGGGCAGTATCGGCGAGGTATTTCCGCCAGATCAGCGGTGGGCTCCCGCAGCGACTACGCAAAACCGAAGGTGACAACGACAATGAGTGAAACAGCGGAAAAGATCGGCTGGGACCGCAACCAGATGGCCGCGCGGGCTGCGCAGGAGCTCGAGGATGGCTATTACGTCAATCTCGGCATCGGCATTCCCACTTTGGTCGCCAACCACATCCCCGAAGGCATGCACGTCACGCTGCAAAGCGAGAACGGGATGCTCGGCATCGGCCCCTTCCCCTATGAAGGAGAAGAGGACGCCGACCTCATCAATGCCGGCAAGCAGACGATCAGCGAACTGCCACACAGTGCCTATTTCGATAGCGCGACGAGCTTCGCCATGATCCGCGGCGGGCATATCGACCTCACCGTGCTCGGCGCGATGGAAGTGGCGGAGAACGGCGACATCGCCAATTGGATGATCCCCGGCAAGATGATCAAGGGCATGGGCGGCGCGATGGACCTTGTCGCCGGGGTCAAGAAGATCATCGTCGTGATGGATCATACGGCGAAGGACGGCAGCGCGAAGTTCATTCCCGAATGCAGCCTGCCGCTGACCGGCACCAACGTCGTCGATATGGTGATCACCAACCTCGCCGTTTTCCAGCGTGCGGACCACAACAGCCCGTTCAAACTCGTCGAACTCGCGCCGGGCGTCAGCGAGGAAGAGGTGGCTGCGCAGACGACGGCGCACTACGAGGTGGCGCTGCGCTGAGGCGGGCGTGATCAGCTGGCTCGACACCCCGCGCGAAGCAGACGCGCCGCTCGCCGGACTGAAGGTTCTGGAACTCGCTCGCGTGCTCGCTGGACCGTGGGCGGGGCAGACGCTCGCCGACCTCGGGGCCGACGTCATCAAGGTCGAGGGGCCGGGCGGCGACAACACCCGGGCCTGGGGTCCGCCCTACATCGAGCGCGACGACGGCACGCAGGAAGCGGCCTATTATCATGCCTGCAACCGCGGCAAACGCAGCATTGTCGCGGACTTCGGCAATGCGGACGATCTGGCCCGGGTCAAAACCCTCGCTGCGGACGCGGACGTTCTGATCGAGAACTTCCTTACCGGAAAGCTCGCCCGCTTCGGCCTCGACTACGAAAGCCTCGCCGCGAGCAACCCCGCCCTCGTCTATTGCTCCATCACCGGCTTCGGGCAGACCGGTCCGCGGCGCAGCGAGCGTGGCTACGACTTCGTCATTCAGGGCATGAGCGGCTTCATGGCCTTGACCGGCGAGCCCCAAGGCGAACCGATGAAGCACGGCCTCGCGATCTCCGACCTGTTCTGCGGCGTCTATGCATCGAGCGCGATCCAGGCGGCGCTGCTGATGCGGCACCGGACCGGCAAGGGTCAGCATATCGACATGAGCCTGCTCGATTGCTCGGTCTCGCTGCTCGCCAATCAGGCGATGGCGCTGTTCGCGACCGGCGAGAACCCGCCGCGCATGGGGAACGAGCATCTTCAGGTTAGCGCCTACGGCGTGTTCCCGGTGGCGGACGGCGAGGTTGTGCTCGCGCCGGGCAACGACGGTCTGTTCCGCAAGCTGCTGGAACTGCTGGAACGGCGCGACCTGCTGGACGACGCACGGTTCTCGACCAATGCCGGCCGCCTCACCAACCGCGAGGCCTTGCGCCAGGAATTGTCAGACGCGACCCGGCAGTGGACAGGCGAAGCGCTCTTGGCACGCTGCGCCGAAGCAGGCGTTCCTGCGGGACCGATCAATGCGCTCGATCAGGTCTTCGCAGACCCGCAGGTGCAGGAACGCGGCATGAAGATCGAACTCGCGGGCATTCCGGGCGTCCGCAGCCCCTTCGCGTTTTCACGCGCAAAGCTGGCGCTGGACCGCCCGTCCCCGCGCAAGGGCGAGCACGGCGCGGACTAATCGCTAGCCGCCGACCGCGGCCTTAAGGTCGTCTACCAAATCGGTACGTTCCCACGGGAAGTAGTCGCCGCTCGCCGCGCGTCCGAAGTGCCCATAGGCTGCGCTCCGGCGGTAGATCGGCTTGTTGAGGCCAAGGTGCGTGCGGATCGCACGGGGCGTAAGGCCGCCGAGCTTGTCCAGCGAACGGATCGCGTCCTCAAGCTTCTCGTCGGCGACCTTGCCGGTGCCGTGCGTGTCGACGTAGAGCGATAGAGGCTCACTCACCCCGATGGCGTAGGCGAGTTGGATGGTGCAGCGCGTGGCGAGGCCCGCAGCGACGATGTTCTTGGCCAGGTAGCGGGTGATATAAGCCGCGCTCCGGTCCACCTTCGTCGGATCCTTGCCGGAAAATGCGCCGCCGCCATGCGGGGCAGCGCCGCCGTAGGTGTCCACGATGATCTTGCGCCCCGTAAGTCCGGCGTCACCGTCCGGGCCGCCGATCTCGAAAGCGCCGGTCGGATTGATGTGCCAGGCGGTATCGTCCGACAGCCAGCCGTCGGGCAGAATGTCGGCTACGACGCCGCGCACGTAATCCTTCAGTTCGGCTTCCTTCTCGCCTCGATGGTACCCGGACGCGTGCTGCGTCGAAACCACGACGGCGGTGCAGCCCACCGGCTTGCGGTTTTCGTAACGCAGAGTGAGTTGGCTCTTCGCATCGGGCTCGAGGAACGGCGCCTTGTCGTTCTTCCGGTCCTGCGCCAGTCGCTGCAGGATCTTGTGGCTGTAGTCGAGCGTCGCCGGCATCAGATCGGGCGTCTCGTCGCACGCAAAGCCGAACATGATGCCCTGGTCGCCAGCACCTTCGTCCTTGTTGCCGCTGGCATCGACGCCCTGCGCGATCTCGCTCGACTGGCCGTGCAGGTGATTCTCGAAAGTCAGCGTTTCCCAGTGAAAGCCGTCCTGCTCGTAGCCGATGTCGCGCACCGTATTGCGGACGGTCTGCTCGATCTCCTCGAGCGCTCCGTCTGCCCATTCGCCGTTTTCGAACACTCCGCGGCAGCGGATTTCGCCCGAAAGGACGACGCGCTGCGTGGTCGTCATCGTTTCGCAGGCAACGCGCGCTTCGGCGTCCTTCGAGAGGAACAGATCGACGATCGCGTCCGAAATCTGGTCGGAAACCTTGTCCGGGTGACCTTCGGAAACGCTTTCGGACGTGAAGAGATAATTGTCGCGCATGAAACCTCGATATAAAGAAAGCTTTATGTCTTTATACGCGCTCTAGCTGGCCCGCCTGCGGCTGGCAACCAGCGATGCGGCAATCAGCACCGCAGCCCAGATGGCCGTCAGCCAGTGCCCGAGATAAGAGAAGGGCGTCGGCGCGGCTTTCGGCGGGATAAGGGTGTCGATCCGGTCCGCCACGTGCATCGGAATATGCTCGCGCACCACACCGCGTGCATCGATAACGGCGCTGATACCGGTGGTGGTGGAGCGCAGTACCGGCAACCCTTCCTCGATCGCGCGCAGTCGTGCCTGCGCCAGATGCTGCGGCGGGCCCCACGCGCCGAACCAGCCGTCGTTCGAGGGGTTGAAGATGTAATCGGGCCGATTTTCAGGATCGACGACTTCGCCCGAGAAGATTATCTCGTAGCAGATCTGCACGCCCGCCTCGCCCCACGGACCCAGGTTGAGCGTCTCGGGTCCGGGTCCGGGAATGAAATCGATCGTGCCCGCAACCAGACGGGTCGCTCCGAGCGGCTCGAGCAGCCAGCGTAGCGCAAGATATTCGCCGTAGGGCACGAGATGTGCCTTGGCGTAACTATCGACGATTGTGCCATCCGCCCGGATCGCGGTGACCGAGTTGTAGGCACCGACCGCCCGCTCGAACCCTTCGGGTCCGCCAATCTCGAGATCGACGGCACCGGTCAGCAACAGACTTCCCTCGCCGATTGCGCGTCCGATGCGCCAGCGGGCAAACTTCGGATTGCCAGCCACCGTCATCTGGTCGTAGTAGCGCTGCGGATAGCCGTCGCGAAGGTAATCGGGCACGCCCGATTCGGGCCAAAGCACGAGCCGCCGCTGTCCCGGCTCACGCGGCACTGTCAGGTTGCTGATGCGCCGATACTGGTCCTCGAATTGCGCGGGATTGTCGAGCTCGTCCTGCCTGATATCCGGCTGGACCAGCGTCAGCGGCAACGTGCCTTCGCGAGGCGTTGATGCCGGCCAATACATGCCAGCGGTCAGCAAGACGGCGGCGATGCCGGCCGCGATCCAGCGGCGCTCCGTCACGGCGGCCACGACCAGAGCCGAGGCGATGACCAGCACGCCCGACAAGGCGTAGGTTCCGAAGATCGGCAGGACGGCGGCAAGACCGGGGCGGTCGAACGGACCGAGCAGCGCGAGCGAGAACGGCCCCCAGGCATAGCCGGTGAACACCCAGCTCCTCAGCCATTCCGCGACGATCCAGCAGCCGCCGGCGGCAAGCGCTAATGTTGCGGAGCCGTGCTTCCTCGCAAATACATGCGTACCGAGCGCGGCAAAACCGGGAAAAACCGCGAGATACAGCGCGAGCATCGGAACCGCCAGCATCCCTAGCCAGGCGGGCATGGCCGACTGATAGGTGAAAGCCGTCGCGATCCAGTTGTTCGTGACGGTGAAGTAGCCGACGCCGAACAACCAGCCGAGCAGGAAGGCGCGCTTCTTCGTCTCGCACCGGCGTAGCAGGAGAACGAACGCGCCCATTGCAAGGACGGAAATGGGCCAGAGACGCAGGGGCGGAAAGCCCAATGGCGCAAGCGCGCCGAGGAGCAGCGCGGCCATACGCGGATAAGCGAAAAGACGATCCAGTGCCCGCGCTGCCATGTTCATGCCGCCCGCTTGGTGCACATCTTGCGACCGCGTCAACATTCGCCTTTAGCGCCGCGCGTCTTCAGGTTTCAGACCGCGGCGGCCTCTTTCGAACCGTCGTCCGCCCGCTTTCGTGTCGTGCGGCGAACGGCCTTCTTCGGCGGAGCAGCATCGCCGCCGGCCGGATCGCCGTCTGCCATGCTGATCGATGGCGGCAGGACCGAGGCGTCGATCTCGTTCTCGACCGATTTCGCATCGGTCTTGCGAGGACGGCCGCGCGTCGCGCGCTTCGGCGCTTCTTCGTCGGACTTGGCCGGGCGGGCACGCGGAGTACGCTTCGGACGCGGTGCAGCTTCGTCATCGCTGTCGTAGGCATCGTCGTCGTTACCGGCACCGTCGTAACCGTTCGAGCGGCCGTTGCCGCGCTGCGAGCGATCGTCGCTACCCTCGTTCTCGTCGTCACGGCGGCCGCGGGGGCGGCGGTTGCCGCGCCGGTTGTCGTCGCTGTCGCCGTCATCGTCGGAACTACGGTCGTCGTCACGCTTGGAGCGCGCTTCGTCCTGCCGCGCCTTGTTGTCCGAGATTACGCGGAAATAGTGGTCCGCGAACTGCAGATAGTACTCGGCCTGCACCCGGTCGCCATTGTGCTGCGCGTCCTGAGCCAGTTTCTTGTACTTGTCGAGCAGCTGAGGCGCATTGCCCCGCGCCCGGCTGTCGATGCGGTTTGCCTGGTTGCCGCCCTGGCCGGAACGGTTATTCCGTCCCCGACGGCGATTGTTGCGATTGTTATTCAAAGGAAACTCTTCCTCAATCGTGGCGGGGTCGGACCCATACTGTCACGGTCGCCGGTCCCCATTCTCGCCCATGTACCGCCTCCGACGTGTTTCGGACGGCGGCCCCAATGTTTTGCATAATCCGGTAGCGTCGCCACCCGTGGTATTACGCGAATATCGGAACTGGACATCGGGATCGGCAAGCATCTTGCAGATCGCCTTGTCCGCCTACAGAGGTAGCTACCCTCCTGCCTTTTGCCAAGTCCTTATATATTGCACGGCTTTGCGAAAGATTAACGCTGCAATTTCAACGACAAGGCGCGCGGCCTGCCAGCCAGGTCGCGGTGAAGTCGCACCCGATAGCCACAGTTTTCCGCAAGTCTCGTGACCGGATCCACCTGTTTGGAGCCGATTTCGAAGATTGCCGTGCCGTTTTCGGCGAGTAGCTTCGCAATCTGCGGCATCAGGACACGGTAATCGGCGAGACCCTCCGGGCCAGCGAACAGGGCGCTCGCCGGCTCGTAATCCCTCACCGACCGATCGAGCGGTGCTGCATCCTCCACATAAGGCGGATTGCACAGGATGAGGTCGAACTTGCCCAGATCGTCAGCCCACCCCTCTCTGCTCCACTCTGCCTCGTGAAATTGCGCTTTGTCACCGAGGCCGAGCTTCTCCGCATTTGCCTGCGCAACGGAAAGTGCGGCTGCGCTGGCGTCAATACCGATGCCGGACGCGCCGGTTTCCGCCAGATATGTGAGCAGCAGCGCGCCCGATCCCGTGCCGGGATCAAGCACTCGTGTTGCGTCCGGAGCGAGTTCGAGTGCCGCGCCAATCAGCGTCTCACTATCTCCGCGCGGGATGAGGACATCCGGGGTAACGATGAAGTCGCGGCCGTAGAACTCCTGATGCCCGAGGATATAGGCCACCGGTTCGTGCGCCAGTCGCCTTTCGAGCAGGCTCGCAAAGCCGTCCGGCACAGGATCGCGCATATGCCGCAGCAGCATATCCGAGCGCGATACGCCGAGCGCATGCGCCATAAGTACCTCGGCGTCGAGCCGTCCCCATTCGACCGCCAGCGCCTCTGCCGCCGCACGGATGGCCTCGCCGACCGTCACGCGCTGAGCGCCGCCAGCCGCTTCGCCTCGTCCTCCGCGATCAGCGCATCGACCAGTTCGGACAGTCCCGTGCCTTCGAGGATCTCCGGCAGCTTGTGCAGCGTCAGGCCGATCCGGTGGTCGGTGACGCGTCCCTGCGGGAAATTGTAGGTGCGGATGCGCTCGGACCGGTCGCCGCTGCCGACCATCGCCTTGCGCGCTTCGGCCTCGGCTCCCTGCGCCTCGGCGCGCTTAAGGTCGTAGAGCCGTGTGCGCAGCACCTGCATCGCCTTGGCGCGGTTCTTGTGCTGGCTGCGCTCGTCCTGCTGGATGACGACGAGCCCGGTCGGAATATGGGTCAGCCGCACGGCCGAATCGGTGGTGTTGACGTGCTGACCGCCCGCCCCGCTCGCGCGGTAGATGTCGATCTTGAGGTCGCCGTCGTCGATCGCGACATCGACCTCCTCCGGTGCGGGCAGCACCGCCACCGTCGCGGCGGAGGTATGGATGCGCCCGCCGCTTTCGGTCACCGGTACGCGCTGTACGCGGTGAACCCCGCTTTCGAACTTCATCTTCGCGAACACGCCCTGCCCGGTCACGTTGGCGACGATTTCCTTGAAGCCGCCCACTTCGGCAGCGTTCATGCTAACCGGCTCCACGCGCCAGCCCTGCTCCGCGGCGAACTTCTCGTACATGCGGTAGAGGTCGCCTGCGAACAGCGCCGCCTCGTCGCCGCCCGTCCCGGCCCGGATTTCCAGCATGGCGGGCCGCGCATCGGCGCTGTCGCGCGGCAACATGGCGACAGCGAGCGCGCGTTCCTTTTGCGGCAGTTCCTCGCGGATACGCGCGAGGTCCTCTTCGGCCAGCGCCTTCATTTCCGGATCGGACAGCATTGCGCCTAGCTCTTCGCGTTCGGCGCGCATGGCGCGCACCTCGCCCGCCAGCTTCGCGACCGGCTCCAGTTCGGCATAATCGCGGCTGGCCTGCACGAATTCCTCGCCTTCGAGCGTGCCCGAAGCGAGCCGCGCCTCGATTTCGGCGAAGCGATTGGCGATCTGGTCGAGGCGTTCGGCGGGGATGTTCATTTCTTACGCCGGATAAGCGAAATTACACGAGTGCCTGAATCGTCATCGATGACATAGTACTTGGAAAGTGCTCCCTTTAGTCGCTCGCGAACGGGCGGAGCCTCATCCCAAATGTCGCGCAGGCGAATGCGCCCGATAATGTCCTTGTCGACATCTGTTTGGACAGCAACCACGCGTACTGCGGCTAAATCTCTTTTGACCTTATCGAACTGTTTTCTGATCGACCCACTGAAGGCCATGTCTGACCAAATGCCCTCACGCCGAACTATTGCAAGTAATTCCCTTGCCAAACTTTCTGAACCCGGGTCGTCTTGGATGAACCATAGGTCGGGGGTTTCAGTCGGACGAGTAGGGATAAGCATCGCCAGCCGCTCGATCCCCGCGGCCCATCCTACTGAAGGCGTATGCGCGCCGCCGAGTGTTTCCATCAGCCCGTCATAGCGCCCGCCGCCCAGCACAGTGCTCTGGCTACCGAGAGCGTCTGCCGCCGCGCTGCCCTCGTCCGGAATGAATTCGAACGCGGTATGCCGGTAATAATCGAAACCGCGCACCAGCCGCGAGCTGCGCCGCCACGTCACGCCAGCCGCATCGAGCCCGCTCGTGACGCTGCCAAAAAAGCTGCGCGCCTCGTCCGTCAGATAGTCGTCGATCGTCGGCGCGTCCTTGACGAGCGCCATGTCGCCGCGGTCCTTGCTGTCGAGGATGCGGAGCGGATTATGCTCCAGCCGGGTGACGCTGTCCTCGCTCAGATCGCCGCGGTGCGCCTCGAAATACTCGACCAGCGCCGCGCGCCATGCTTCCCGGCTGTCCGGATCGCCCAACGTGTTGAGATGCAGCGTCACGCCCTCGATACCGAGCTCGCGCAGAAGCTGATCCGCCATAGCGAGCAATTCGACATCGGCCTGCGGTTCGCCTGCCCCCAGTATCTCGGCATTGATCTGGTGGAACTGGCGGAAGCGCCCCTTCTGCGGACGCTCGTAGCGAAACAGCGGTCCGTGGGTGGCAACCTTGAGCGGCGCGTGCTGCTGCCAACCGTTGGTAAGGTAAGCGCGCGCGATTCCGGCCGTGAATTCGGGGCGCAGGGTCAGCGATTCGCCGCCGCGATCCTCGAACGAATACATCTCCTTCGTGACGACATCGGTCGTTTCGCCGAGCGGGCGCGAGAACACCTCGGTCTTCTCGAACACCGGCATCTCGATCCGGCGAAACCGGTAGAGTTTGCGCACGCGCTCGAACGTATCGACCACGAAGGAGAACGCTTCCGCATCCTCGAAAATATCCTGGGTGCCGCGAATGGCCTGGGGTGTGTTTTTCGCCATGCCTGCGCGCTTAGAAGCAAGCGCCCCGCCCCGCAATCGCTCTGTCGCCCCGCGCCGGGACGCTTGCCGCAAGCCGTCAGATTTGCGGTTGGCCTTTTAGCGCGGCCCCGCTAACGCGCGCCTCAACCTATTCAAAGCTATAAGAAAGCGATTCAGCGCCATGCGTATCGACAGGATTCCGACCGGCCCCAATCCCCCCGAAGAACTCAATGTAGTCATCGAAGTGCCGACCGGCGGCGAGCCCGTGAAGTACGAGTTCGACAAGGATTCGGGCGCCCTGTTCGTCGACCGCATCCTCCACACCCCGATGCGCTATCCGGCGAACTACGGCTTCGTGCCGCACACGCTGTCGCCCGACGGCGACCCGCTTGACGCGCTGGTTATCGCCCGCTCGCCCTTCATGGCGGGCTGCGTTGTGCGCGCCCGGCCAATCGGGGTGCTGAACCTCGAAGACGAGCACGGCGGCGACGAAAAGCTGGTTTGCGTGCCGGTCGACACGACGTTCCCGTATTATTCCGACGTGGGTGAGACGAAGGACCTGCCGAGCATCATCTTTCAGCAGATCGAGCACTTCTTCACGCACTACAAGGACCTGGAGAAGGAAAAGTGGGTGCGGATCGGCAACTGGGGCAACGCCGCCGACGCGCGCCGGATCGTGCTGGAAAGCATCAAGCGGGCGAAGAAGGAAGGTTAGGCAGCGGGCAATGCGTCTACGTTCTTAAAACGCTTCTACTAACCCGCCGCAACTCACTCGACCGGGCGGCTCGAATCGAGCAGGTCAGCACGGCCCGTCTCGGGTTCCTCCTGACGTTCGCGGTCGACCATCTCTCCGATCTCGTCGCGCGGCTTCACGTCCTCGTGATCCGCATCCACCTCGGTCACCGTCGCCGTATTTCCGACCGCCGCAGGCGCGGGGTCCGGTGCCGGTGATGCCCCGTCGCTGTCCTGCCTCTCGATATTCCGGAACGGCAGCGGGTCGGTGCGCGAATCGAAGCGCAGGCGGTAGATCGGCTCGGGCAGGCCGAAGCCCGCGTCCTCCAGCGCGACCTTGACCGCGGCAATGGCCTTGCTGCGTGCGCGGAACCAATCAGCCTCGCGCTGATCGACCCAGCCGAGAAAGCGGAGCACAATACTCGAATCGCCGACGTCGATGGTGCGCGCTTCTGGTGGCGGATCGTCCAGTACGAACGGCAATGCGGCAAGCGCAGCGCGGCCGGTGCGGCGGCCCGCATCGGCGCTGTCGTCCGCATCTATGCCGAGATCGAATTCGAACCGGCGCTGCGGATTGCGGCTGAAATTGGTGATGACGGCCTTGAACACTTGTCCGTTCGGGATACGCAGGTGGTTGCCGTCGAGTGTCATCAGCACCGTGGCCCTGCTGGTGAGTCTAATGACCCGGCCTTCCAGATCGTCGATCAGCACATGATCCTTCGCGCGGAACGGCTGACGCAGGGACAGCATCAGCGAAGCGACGTAGTTCTCGATCGTGTCGCGCATGGCGAAACCGAGCGCGATGCCAACGACGCCCGCCCCGCCGAGCACCGCGCCGAGCAGCGCGCCCGCCCCGATCATGTCGAGCGCGACGACCAGGCCGCCGATAACGAATACGAACCGGATGGCGCTCGCGATCAGTTCGGCGAGGAAGGTATTGGGTGCGATCCGCTGCCAGAACCGGGTGGGACTTGCGATAAGGTAGCCGATGGCCGCGATCACGATTGCCGTGATGGCCGCCATGCCGAGCAGAGGCAGCATCTTCACGAAACCGGCGAAGGCATTCTGAAAACGCTCGACGATCGACATGCCCTCGCCAAGCGATACGTCGCGCTCGATCCCGTTCTCGACTGCGGCGACGCCTTGTATCTGACCGGCGATCCCTTCCGCCCGGTCGATCGCCTCCTGATCGGGAGCCACGCCAGAAAGCGCGACGACGCCTTCGTCTACCGAAACCTCGACTTGGGAAAGGGCGGGAAGCTGTCCGAAGATGCCGGCGATGCGCGTCCGGATACGCTCGTCCGCCCCGGCATCCTGCGTATCCTCGATCGGCGTCGGCTGCGCTTCCGGTTCCGCGGGTGCTTCTGCGGCGTTCTCCGCCGGGGGCAGAAGCGCGCCGACCGCCGCGTGGGCGGGAAGCGGCAAAAGAACGGCGAGAACGACAGACGCGAGCAACGCGCGCGCACAAACAAGCAGGGCAGTCATATACGAACTACAATCAAGCGGCGCGTCGGTGCCGCTCCGCACCGTTTTAGAGCGACAGGAGGATCCGGATCGCGCCCGTCATCGCGAGCGGCATACCGATGGCAAGCGCCCAGATGGTGACGAGGTCGCGCTTGAACGCGCCCGCCAGCGCCGGGTCGTGGGCCTCTCTGTCCGATAGACGCGTCCAGCGTTTCTCGAAATGGTGGCAGAAAGGAATGATGAGCCCGACGAGCAGTACCAGCGCGAAATAGGGCAGGATCGAAGATGCGCCGTCCTTCAGCGCATTCACGGTCACGAATATCTGGAGGCCGGTATAGACGAGCAGCGCGTAGGCGACGTGGTCGCTCATCTTGCTGCGCCACTCGACAGATTTGTGCGCGGAGACGGCGGCGGACTTTCTCCATACCTGCTTCATACGGCCACTCCCTTTTCTCTTATATGCGTGAGAGTATGACAAACACCGAAGACACTTGCAACTCCGGTAACCATGCGCGGCCGAGCTGAAGGCCATCGCCATTCGTCCTGCTTTCTTGCCGCTTGGCAGAAAACCCGTTCAGGATAGGCCCGGATACGCGCTTCGGGGCTTTTCAGCTTCGCCGCGAATGCTAGGGTCGCGCGCGATATGCCCGTAGCCGAAACTCTTTCCGATCAGACCGCCGCCACCCCGGAAGGCGCAGCCCCGCCGATCCCGCAGGGCGGCCTCGAGGTCATCTCGATCGCGAAAAGCTACGACAAGCGCAGCGTGTTGACGGACATTTCGCTCACCGTGGGGAAAGGCGAAGTGCTCGGCCTGCTCGGCCCCAACGGCGCGGGCAAGACGACCTGCTTCTATTCCATCATGGGACTGGTGCGGCCGGACGCAGGGCGCATACTGATGGACGGCGAGGACGTGACCAACTTGCCGATGTATCGCCGTGCGATCCTTGGCCTCGGCTATCTGCCGCAGGAAACCAGCATCTTCCGCGGCATGACGGTCGAGCAGAACATCAATTCGGTGCTCGAACTCATCGAACCGGACAAGGCGAATCGCGTGCAGGAACTGGAGCGCCTGCTCGACGAGTTCGGACTGACCCGCCTGCGCGAAAGCCCCGCGATGGCGCTTTCGGGTGGTGAGCGGCGGCGGTGCGAGATCGCCCGCGCCCTGGCCGCCAAGCCTTCGATCATGCTGCTCGACGAACCCTTTGCCGGGATCGATCCGCTTTCGATCAGCGATATCCGCGACCTCGTCGCCGATCTGAAGACACGCGGCATCGGGGTGCTCATCACCGACCACAACGTGCGCGAGACGCTGGAAATCGTCGACCGCGCCTGCATCATCTACGGCGGGCAGGTCCTGTTCGCAGGCACGCCGGAAGCGCTGGTCGCGGACGAGAACGTGCGGCGGCTCTACTTGGGCGAAGGCTTCACGCTGTGAGGATCGCGCACCTTTTCTACTGCGTTCCGGGCAAGCCTGGAAGTTAGCCGTGGCGCTTGGCCCGCGCCTCGATCTGCGCCAGTCGCAATCGCTGGTGATGACGCCGCAGTTGCAGCAGGCAATCAAGCTGCTGGCTCTCTCCAATCTCGAACTCGAAACCTACGTAACCGAGGCCTTGGAAGCGAACCCGCTGCTCGAAGCAGGCGAAGTGCAACGCGAGGACAGCGGGTCCGAGCCGGACACAAGCAGTGAGATCGCCGCGGACAGCGCCGACAGCGACGGGGATGCGCTCGACCTCGATCCGGCCGCGCTCGATCACGACCGCGATACCGGCGACTGGAGCGCGCAGTCGGGTCTTGCAGGCAGCGAGGATGACTTTCTGGAAGCGGGCGAGCGGGCCCGAAACGGCATTACGCTCGCGGAACATCTTCACGCGCAGTTGCCCGGCGTGGCACGGGATGCGCGCGAAGCGGTCATTGCGGCGCGGATCATCGGCGAACTGGACGACGCGGGCTACCTGACCGCTCCGCTGGAGGGAATCGCCGCCGATCTCGGTGCGCCGGTCACCGAAACGGAACGCGCGCTCGAACTTGTTCAGTCGCTCGACCCGCCCGGCATCGGTGCACGCACGCTCGGCGAATGCCTGGCGCTACAGGCGAAGGAGGCCGACCGCTACGATCCGTGCATGGCGCGCCTGATCGACAATCTCGACCTCGTCGCCGCCGGAGAGTTCTCGCGCCTGCGCCGGATGTGCGATGTCGATGACGAGGATTTCGCCGAAATGCTGGCCGAACTGCGCAGCTACGATCCCAAACCGGGCTGCGCATACGGCCGCGACGATGACAGCGCCGTCGTGCCGGACATTCTGATGACGCGGGCGAAAGACGGCGGCTGGGACATCAAGCTGAACGAAGCGAGCCTGCCCCGCCTCGTCGTCAACCGCAACTATTACGTGAAACTGAAGGACGGCTGCACGGACAAGACTTCGCGCGGCTGGCTGGACGAGCAACTCGGCGAAGCGAACTGGCTGATCAAGGCGCTCGACCAGCGGCAGAAGACGATCCTCAAGACAGCCGCCGCGATCGCGAAACACCAGCGCGCGTTCTTCGAGAAAGGCGTGGCGGGAATGCGGGCGCTTACCTTGCGCGAGGTAGCGGAAGACATCGAAATGCACGAAAGCACGGTCAGCCGCGTGACCTCGAACAAATATCTGAACTGCCCGCGGGGCACTTTCGAGTTGAAGTATTTCTTCTCGAGCGGGGTTGCGAGTGCCGGCAGCGAGGGCGCCGCTTCCTCCGAAGCGGTGAAGGCGCGGATCAAGGCTCTCACCGATGCGGAAGACCCGAAGAAGATTTTGTCGGACGATAAACTGGTCGAACTTCTTACCGGAGAGGGTTTCGAAATCGCCCGGCGGACAGTCGCGAAATACCGCGAAGCGATGGGCATCGGGTCGAGCGTACAGCGACGCAGAGCCAAGAAACTTGCTGGGATTTAACATTTATTCAACGCACTAACCCCCTCTTCGAACAGATGTGCAACGCACGAAATTGTTAATTCATTTCACAGAAAATTAACCTTTCCTGTTCAGAAGTTGTGTGGTTAATCGAGTGCAAGACCCCTTACCGGGGGGTTACCGCACGGACTGGACCACGGGGCTTAGGGGGGAACTCAACCCATGCGTGTACTGCTGATTGAAGACGAGCCGACAACGGCAAAAGCGATCGAGCTTATGCTGACCACCGAAGGCTTCAACGTCTATACGACGGACCTCGGGGAAGAGGGCCTCGATCTAGGCAAGCTTTACGATTACGACATCATTCTGCTCGACCTGAACCTGCCCGACATGCACGGGTACGACGTACTCAAGAAGCTGCGCGTCGCCAAGGTCCAGACCCCGGTTCTCATCCTGTCGGGCGTCGCGGAAATGGATTCCAAGATCCGCAGCTTCGGGTTCGGCGCTGACGATTACGTCACCAAGCCTTTCCACCGTGAAGAACTCGTTGCCCGCATTCACGCCGTGGTACGCCGCTCCAAGGGCCACTCGCAAAGCGTTATCCGGACCGGCAAGCTCGCCGTGAACCTCGACGCCAAGACGGTGGAAGTCGACGGTGCGCGCGTGCATCTGACCGGCAAGGAATATGCGATGCTGGAACTGCTCTCGCTTCGCAAGGGCACGACGCTGACCAAGGAAATGTTCCTCAATCACCTTTACGGCGGCATGGACGAACCCGAACTCAAGATCATCGACGTCTTCATCTGCAAGCTGCGCAAAAAGCTCAGCCATGCTTGCGACGGCGAAAACTACATCGAGACGGTATGGGGCCGCGGCTACGTGCTGCGCGATCCGGGCGAAGAAGCCGAAGCCGCATAAACTGCTCTCTTACCCGAATACGAAACGGCCTCCCGATCGGGAGGCCGTTTGCTTTTGTGCCAATTGGCAGGGGTATCAGGTCGGCCCGCCCGCCTTCGAGGGGAAAAGGCGGAAGCGGGCCTTGGCGGCTAGCGCTTAAAGCGCCTTACCACCTGTAGCTTAGCGTACGGCGAACGTTCGTCTTCGTGCGCATGACACCGCCGAGGCCGAAGAAGCCGAGAAGCATCATCGCCCAGGTTGCCGGTTCCGGCACTGCTGCGGTCATGTTGCCCGGACGGATTTCGCCGGCAGCGACTGGAAGTACGGCCTTGTAACCTGCGGTCCCATCGACTTCGCCCGGTGTTCCATCACCGACTGCCGGTACGGTCAAACCGTGCAGCACGATTTCGCGCAGCTGCAGCGGTAGAAGATCTTCGGCAGTGAAGTCCGCATTGAAGATGCTGGAATCGGTCAGATCGAACGTCATTGAGTAATTCGCGTTACCCATCGCGTCGGCAGAAAAGCCAGTCAGTGGCAGAATGATCTGCCCGTAACGCGGAAGGCCCTCACCAAGTTCTATGAACCCGTCACCATCGGTATCGTCGTCCAAAGTTGGCGTGAACGAATTCATCGCCTGTCCGCCGTTATTGAAACGACCGTGAATATGCGCGACGTGCGGCTGACCGACTTCGAGACCGCTTGCATTGATCGTAACGGTCAGCGTTTCGTTATCGTCGCTGGTTTCGAGGAAGGCCGATCCGGTTACACCGCTATCGTTAAGAGTTTCGAAATCGACGACGAAGGTTGCGGCACTTGCCGGCGCGGCAGCGAAAATCGCCGCGGCAGTACCGAGTGCGGCGGCACTTCGTAGGGAAAGTGTTGGTAATATCATGAATTCAGTCCTCAAATTTAAGGGACAAGGCGGATGCATCGGCGCCTCGCCCGAAATGTTCCACCCGTTAACCTTACTGAGGGCGACGGGCATCGTTCCGTAAAGTGCGAAAAATAGTGGGTTTCGATGGTTAACCGCGCCTTGTGTGCGGTGAGACGATGGACCGAAGCTCACGTGGCCGGTCTGGACCTCGGCATGAGCCGGCGCTAAGCGCGCCGACCATGACTGCGAACAAGGAAGGCGATCCGACGACGCTGCAACGGCTTTACGGGCGGAGTGTCGGCAAACCGCTTCGCGGTTATCAGCAGGACCTGTACGAGAGCCTGCTTCCGCAGATCGCCGTGCCGGACGAAGGACCGGTTACCTCAGACTCCCTGTTCGGGCACCACCGCCCGCTGCATTTCGAGATCGGCTTCGGCGGCGGCGAACACCTCGCCTACCGCGCGGATATGCTGCCCGACCACGGCTTCATCGGTGCCGAGCCATATCTGAACGGCGTCGCTTCGCTGCTCGGTCACGTCGAGGAACAGCATCTGCCCAACATCCGCATCGAGCATGGCGATGCTCTGAAGGTGCTGGATCGCATTCCCGACGGCGCACTCAGCTTCGTCTATCTGCTGCATCCGGATCCCTGGCCCAAGGCGCGGCATGCGAAGCGGCGCATGATGAACGACGGGCCGGTTGCCATGATCGCGGACAAGCTGAAGCCCGGCGGCGAGTTCCGCTTCGGCACGGATCACCCCGTCTATCTGCGCCACGCGCTGATGGTCATGCGGCGGTTCACCGACCGGTTCGAATGGCTCGCGGAGGATCGCAGCAGCTTCGAGCAGCGGCCCGGCGGCTGGTGCGAGACGCGCTACGAGAAGAAGGCCCGCGAGCAAATGGGGCACGAAGTGTGGTACTTCCGCTACCGGCGGCGACCGGCAGACTAGCATTCCTTCCCGGCACGCAAACGCAAACTTGCTTGGCGGGCGGTTTGCGTTCTGCGACATCGCAAGCAGGCCAACAAATGCGAGTCTGCTGAGTGATGTCGTTCGTATCGGATTACTCGGCGCAGATCGGCCTCGTCCTGCTTCTGCTCACATTCGCAGCGTTCTTCTGGGAGCGACGCCCACCGGTAGTGATAGCCATCGCCGCCGGCGCGGCGATGCTGGTGCTCGGGTACCTCCCGCCCGGCGACATGCTCGGTACCTTCGCCAATTCCGCACCGATAACCATCGCTGCCATGTTCATCCTGTCGGGCGCGCTCCTCAGGACTGGGGCGCTGGAAGAAGTGTCCGGCTGGATCGTGCGCCGTACGCTCCGCACGCCGCGGCTCGCTACGGCGGAAATCGGGCTGGGCACGCTTGTCGCCTCGGCTTTCATGAACAACACGCCGGTCGTCATCGTGATGATCCCGATCGTGCGGCGGCTTGCGCGCGTTTTGCGCGTCGCGGCGACCCGGTTGTTGATCCCGCTGTCCTATCTGACGATCCTCGGCGGCACGCTGACGCTGATCGGCACGTCCACCAACCTGCTCGTCAACGGCGTCGCGCAGGAGCAGGGCCAGGAAGCCTTCGGCATCTTCGAGATCACCGGCGTCGGGTTGGTGAGCTTGCTTGCGGGTCTGGCGGTCCTTGCGTTGTTCGGTCCGTGGCTGCTGCCGAACCGGGGACCGCGCCTCGGCGACGAGGAGCGCGAGAGCGACATGTACCTCTCGCACCTTATCCTGACGGAGCGGAGCCGCTACGTCGGACAGCGTTTGTCGGAAACGAACATCGCGCGCAGGCCGGGCGTCAGGATACAAGCGATCCAGCGCGGACTGACGTTGCAGCGCAAGGGACTGGAAGACATCGTCCTGTCGGCCGGCGACCAGCTCGTCGTCGCGGCAAGCCCCGAGGAAATCGCATCGCTTGCAGAAGCAGCCGATTTCCGCACCGGCCTGACCGGCGTTGGCGGCGGGATCACGACCGCTGCGCCCGACCGGCCTGACGATCTTCACATCATTGAAGCGGTGGTGTCGGCTTCGCATCCGGTGGTCGGCCAAAGGCTGAGGGAAATCCCGCTGCTGTCCCGGCTGAGAGTGCGCGTGCTCGGCCTCGCGCGGCCGCGGCACCTTGCTGGTCCGACGCTGGCCGAGGCGCGCGTGAGAGCAGGCGACAGGCTGCTGATCGCGGCGGGCAGCGACGCGGCGCAGGCGCTTCAGGGCAATATGCAGCTGACCGATGTCGGCACTACGGCGATCCGCAGCTTTCGTCGCAGCAAGGCGCCCATCGCCATCGCCACTCTGCTCGGTGTGGTAGTCGGCGCGGCCCTGTTCGAGCTCCCCATCGAGGCGCTCGCGGTCGGCGGGGTGGCCATTGTCCTGCTGCTGCGCTGTATCGAGCCGAGCGATGCCTGGGCAAGCCTCGACGGCAATACGCTTGTCCTCATCTTCGGCATGCTCGCTTTCGGCAAGGGTCTGGACAATGCGGGTACGATCGAGTTGGTCGTGGCCTGGCTCGAACCTCTGATGTCGGCGACCTCTCCCCTCGTCCTCATCCTGATCGTTTACGCCGTCACCAGTATTTTGACCGAAGTCATCACCAACAACGCTATTGCCGTCATCATGACGCCGATCGCCATCGGCCTTGCCGAGGCGGCGGGCATCGACGCGCGCCCGCTCATCGTCGCGGTAATGTTCGGGGCAAGCGCGAGCTTCGCGACGCCCATCGGCTACCAGACCAACACGCTCGTTTATGGCGCGGCGAATTACCGCTTTACCGACTTCGTGAAGATCGGCCTGCCGATGAACATCGGAGTCGGCCTCGCAACCTCGGTCGCGATCTGGGCCTTCTACACCTAGCCGACCGTCCCTGCTGCCGCGAGCACCGAAAGCGTCAGCACGTCTGGCGCGATGGCAGTCATCGGCGCGATCTGTACCGGCTTCTCCATTCCGATCAGCATTGGCCCGATCGTCGCGTTGTCGCCAAGTTCGCGCAGCAGCTTCGCCGACAGGTTCGCCGATTGCAGGCCCGGCATGACGAGCACGTTAGCCGGTCCCGACAGGCGGCTGAACGGATACAGCGCCATAACCTTCGGGTTGAGCGCGGCATCAGGCGCCATCTCGCCCTCGTACTCGAAGCCCGGCTCCTCCGCATCCAGCATCGCCACGGCGTCGCGAATGTTCTCGAGCCATTTGCCGGAGGGGTTGCCGAAGGTGGAATAGGACAGGAACGCGACCCGCGGTTCGTGTCCCATGCGGCGCGCCACGGCGGCCGTTTCCTTTGCGATCTGCGCGAGATCGGCCGCGCTCGGCCGCTCGTTGATCGTCGTATCGGCAAGGAACACGGTGTAGTTCTTCCCGATGGTCATGTGGATGCCGAAGGGAATGCAGCCCGGCTTGGGGTCGAGCACGAGGTTCACTTCCTTCGCCGTCTGCGCGAAAGGCCGCGTGAGGCCGGTGATCATCGCATCGCCATGCCCCAGTGCCAGCAGCAGCGAAGCGAACACGTTGCGCTCCTGATTGACCATCCGCCGTACGTCCCGCTCGGTATAGCCGCGGCGCTGCAGACGCTTGTAGAGATAGTCGTTCATCGCCTCGATATGGCTGGAATCGGCACTGTTCTCGATCTCGAAGCTGTCGGGATCGGACACGGCCAGCTCGACCAGCTTCTCGCGCACCTTCTCGGTCCGCCCGACAAGTACCGGCGTACCGTAGCCGAAGTCGCGGAACTGGATCGCGGCGCGCAGCACCACGTCCTCTTCCGCTTCGGCGAAAACGACCCGCTTCGGGTTCTTCTTCGCTTCCTCGTACACCTGCGTGAGAACGGCGGTGGTCGGATTGAGCCGCGCTTTGAGCGAGAGGCGGTATTCCTCGAAATCCTCGATCGGCACCTGCGCGACGCCGGAATCCATCGCCGCCTTGGCGACTGCAGAGGACACACGCTCGATCAGGCGCGGATCGAAGGGCGCGGGAATGATGTAGTCGCGCCCGAACTGATGGTTCACGCCGTAGGCGGCAGCGACCTCTTCCGGCACCCGCTCGCGCGCCAGTTCGGCGATGGCGTTCGCCGCGGCGATCTTCATTTCCTCGTTGATCGCGGTCGCCTGTACGTCGAGCGCGCCGCGGAAGATGAACGGAAAGCCGAGTACGTTGTTGACCTGGTTGGGAAAGTCACTGCGGCCCGTGGCGATGATCGCGTCGGGGCGCACGGCCTGCGCGACATCGGGCATGATCTCGGGCGTCGGGTTGGCCATGGCGAAGATGATCGGCTGGTCGGCCATTTTCTTCACCCATTCCGGCTTCAGCGCCCCCGCCGCAGACAGGCCGAGGAAGATGTCCGCACACACCAGTGCTTCTTCGAGGCTACGCGCGTCGGTATCGACCGCATGCGCGCTCTTGAACTGGTCCATCGATTCCTCGCGGCCCCGGTAGATCGGGCCGGAGCGGTCGCACATGACGACATTATCGTGCGGAACGCCCATCGCCTTGATCAGCGCGGTGCAGGCAATCGCCGAAGCGCCCGCGCCGTTCACGACCATTTTCACGTCCTTGAAATTGCGTCCGGTCAGGTGAACCGCGTTGATCAGGCCGGCCGCCGCGATGATCGCGGTTCCGTGCTGGTCGTCGTGCATCACCGGGATCTTCATCCGCTCGCGCAGGGTCTGCTCGATTATGAAGCATTCCGGCGCCTTGATATCCTCGAGGTTGATCCCGCCGAAGCTCGGCTCCATCAGCGCGACCGCGTTGATGAATGCCTCCGGGTCTTCGGTATCAAGTTCGATGTCGATGGAATCGACGTCCGCGAACCGTTTGAACAGCACCGCCTTGCCCTCCATCACGGGTTTGGAAGCGAGCGCGCCCAGATTGCCGAGGCCGAGGATCGCGGTGCCGTTGGAGATAACCGCGACGAGGTTCGATCGCGCGGTATAGCGCCCGGCAAGCAGTGGATCCCTCGCAATGGCCTCGACCGGAGCGGCCACGCCCGGCGAATAGGCGAGCGACAGGTCGCGCTGCGTCGCGACGGGTTTGGACGGAACGATCTCGATCTTACCCGGGCGGATGGTTTCGTGGTAGAACAGTGCCTCGCGGGTGGTGAAATCGTCAGTCTTCTCGTCGGACACCGGCAATCCTTCTGTCGTTGTTGCTGCTAATCGCCCCGGCCCTACAGCAGGCTTCGCCAAGCGGGTAGGGAAAAGCGAAATTGCGTGCGCCGTAACGTCAAGCGGACCTGGATGCCAGCGCAGGGGACAGCGAGCGCACATCTCTTCACGAATCGTGCCCACTGTCGCTAACCCCTGACGTAATGGCGGCATCCAGCAAATCCGGTCCCACTCCGATGATGGAGCAATATCTCGTGCTGAAAGCGCAGGCGGCCGGCTGCCTGCTGTTCTACCGGATGGGTGACTTCTTCGAGTTGTTCTTCGACGATGCACGCACCGCGGCGAGCGTTCTCGACATCGCGCTCACCAGCCGGGGCGAGCACGATGGTAAGCCCGTTCCGATGTGCGGCGTGCCGGTACATTCGGCGGAGGGCTATCTCGCTCGCCTTATCAAGGCCGGACAGCGCGTCGCGATCGCCGAACAGGTCGAAACGCCGGAAGAAGCGAAGCAGCGCGGCGGCTCCAAGGCGCTGGTAAAACGCGACATCGTGCGCTTCGTGACGGCAGGGACACTGACCGAAGAGGCGCTGCTCAACCCGGGCACTTCCAACCGCCTCGTCGCGCTTGCTGAGGTGCGCGGCACCATTGGCATAGCTGCGTGCGACATATCGACCGGCGAGATGGTGCTGGAGGAAACGGCGTCCGAAACCCTCGACGCGGTGCTGGCGCGGCTCGATGCGAGCGAGGTAGTCGTGCCCGAGGGATGGGAGGCCTCCGGACTGCCGGAAGCAGAGTGCCGGCCGGCACGCGACTTCTCAAGTGACGCTGGCGAAGAGCGCCTGAAAACGCTGCACGGTCTTGCCACGCTCGACGGTCTGGGCGATTTCTCCCGCGCGATGCTTGCCGCGGCGGGCGGCCTCATCGCCTATCTCGACCACGCCGGGCGCGGCACTTTGCCGCTGCTGCTGCCCCCGAAAGTGCGTCTCGGCGGAAGCGAACTTGCGATGGACGGCGCGACGCGCGCGAGCCTCGAAATTACTGCCGCGCAGGACGGTTCGCGAGCCGGAAGCCTGCTCGCCTGTATCGACCGCTGCTCGACCGGGGCGGGCGCACGACTCCTCGCCGAAGACCTGTCCGCGCCTCTGGCTGAACGCGAAGCCATTACGGCGAGGCTGTCGCTGGTGAAACACTTCCACCGCGATCCGCTGCTGCGCACCGATATCCGCACGCTGCTGCGCGGCCTGCCGGACTTGGGCCGCGCACTTGGCCGGATCGTCGCGGGCCGGGGGAGTCCGCGCGATCTCGGGCAAATCCGCGACGGATTGGCGCAGGCCAGCCGGATCGACGAACTGCTCACCGGTAGCAAGGACCGCCCCGCCCTGCTCGGTGATCTGCTCGCAAAACTGCGCGGGCATGAGGCGCTGATCGACCTGCTGACGCGCGCGCTAGTCGCCACGCCGCCGACCGAGCGCGGCAGCGGCAACTACATCGCCGATGCTTTCGATGAAGAGCTCGACGAACTACGCAGCGCCGCAGGCAATGCACGCAAGGCGATCGCCGCGATGGAAGCGCGCTACCGCGAGGAAACCGGGGTCACGGCACTCAAGATCAAGCACAATAACGTGCTCGGCTATTTCATCGAAGTCCCCGCTAAGCACAGCGACACGTTAATGTCCGCGGACAGCGGCTTCACCCACCGGCAGACGATGGCGGGCGCGGTGCGCTTCAATTCCTTAACCCTGCACGAAGAAGCGGGCCGGATCACCGAGGCCGGCGCGCGGGCGCTGTCGCTGGAAGAACGGCACTTTGCCGCGCTGACCGATGCGGTTTCGGATGCCCGCGAAGCCGTGGCCGCCGCTGCCGCTGCACTTGCCCGGATCGACGTCGCTGCGGGCCTCGCGGAGCGCGCGGTCGAAGGCGACTGGTGTCAGCCGGAGATCGACAGCGAGCCGGTACTTGAAATCGAGGACGGCCGGCACCCGGTGGTGGAAGCCGCGCTGGCCAAGGCGAACGAGCGGTTCGTCGCCAACGATTGCAACCTGTCGGAAAGTGACCGCCTATGGCTGATCGGCGGGCCGAACATGGGCGGCAAGTCCACCTTCCTGCGGCAGAACGCGCTGATCGTGTTGCTCGCGCAGGCCGGCAGCTTTGTTCCCGCCAAGGCGGCCCGCATCGGGATCGCGGACCGCCTGTTCAGCCGGGTCGGCGCGGCGGACAATCTGGCGCGCGGGCGCTCCACCTTCATGGTCGAGATGGTCGAAACGGCCGCGATCCTGAGCCAGGCGACACGGCGCAGCTTCGTCATCCTAGACGAGGTGGGCCGCGGCACTTCGACCTACGACGGAATGGCGCTTGCTTGGGCAGTGGTCGAGGCGGTGCATGAAACGCTGCGGTGCCGCTGCCTTTTCGCGACGCATTATCACGAACTCTCGCGCCTTGCCGAGACCTGCGATTCGCTCAGCTTGCACCATGTGCGTGCGCGCGAGTGGAAAGGCGAGCTAGTCCTGTTGCACGAACTGGCGCGCGGCGCGGCGGACAAGAGCTACGGCCTTGCGGTAGCGCGACTCGCGGGCGTGCCCTCTCCCGTCGTCGCGCGCGCGAAGGCGGTCCTGGCGAAGCTGGAGAAGGGCCGTGCGGAAACCGGCGGACTGGCGGCGGGACTAGGCGAATTGCCGCTGTTCGCCGCTGCCAGCGCGCAGGCGGAGGTAAGCGAGCCGCGCGATACGCTGGCGGACCGGTTAGCCGAACTCGACATCGACGCATTGTCGCCGCGCGAGGCGCTCGACCTTCTCTACGCGCTCAAAAAAGAAGCTGCGCAAACCAATAGTTAACCCGTCCGTGACAGAATTGACGGCCATGGAAGAAGGCCTGTCACCCTCGATCACGAAAAAGCTGCTTCTGGTCACGCTCGTATTGATCGGTGTGGTCCTGCTGGTCGGAGAGGAAGACGATCCGGGCCTGCTCACCGAAACGGCGCAGACCGCGCAGGCGGACGAAGCTACCGCCGGCCAACTCGATCCCCGGTTCGCGGCGGACCGCAGCCAAATCGACGAAGAGGCCGAGGATGAGCACTACATCGTCGAGGAATACGACGATGCGGAAACCGATCTGGAGATGGGTGAGCCTACCTTGGCCGATCCCGAAAGCGAGCCGGCGTCGGAAGACGAATTCCTGATCGACGACACGCAGGGCTTCGACCCTGCTCCCATGGCGGACACGGAACCTTCGTTCTGATAAGCGCTCTTGCCTACCGCCCGGAGCGTTTTATGCTTTGCCCCGTATGGCAGACGATCAGGACCAAGACGAAAAGCCCGACAGCAACGACCTGGCGCAGGAACGGACGGGGCTGGCCGAAGACCGCAACATCATGGCGATGGAGCGGACGTTCGCGGGCTGGATCAGGACGGCTTTCGCCGCAATCGGCATCGGCCTTGCGTTCAAGGCCGTGTTCGGCACCTTCGACCCGCCGTGGCTGGCACGGGCGATCGCGACCATGTTCATCGCAGCAGGAGGGGCGCTGGCCTATCTGGCGCAGCGGCGCGCCTGCGATACGATGGGGCGGCTGCGCGCACACCAGATGCACCGCGCCTCCAGTTTCAACTTCCGTGTCCTTGGATTTGCGGTGATCGTCGGGTCCTGCGCGCTGATCGCCGGCCTATGGATCTTGAATGACGACTTGATCGCCGCGGCTGGCTAGGTCCCGTCGCCGCGCAAACCGTCCTGCTTCTTCGCCGGACCCTTGCCGTATTTGTCGACGTTGTCATCGTGGTTCGGCTCGCCGTTATAGGCGTCCATGTCGATCCGGCCCGAGCTTTCCATGTCGCGCATGTGGTCGATGGTATCCTGCGTCGAATCGCCCATCAGGCCCGACTTCCCATCGCCCTTGGTGCTTTCCGTCGGACTGGCCGTCTTCGGTGTCAGAGCCTGCGCTTCCTCGGAGACTTCCTGCGCCTGACTGCGGTGATCGTCTTGCTCATCGTTGTGCGTTTCTGGCGCAAGATCCGCCTGACGCTGTTCCTGGCTTTCGGGCTTGCCGCTCGGCTTGTTCGTATCGGTCATGGTGTGAATTACTCCTTTGACCGAACAACGAGCGGCGAGCGACGCGCGTTCCCGCCCGCGCCTTTCGTCAGCGAGTTGGGACCGGTTCCTCGCCCGAGTAATCGTAGAAGCCGCGCCCGGTCTTCCGGCCGAGCCAGCCGGCCTCGACATATTTCACCAGCAAGGGCGCAGGCCGGTACTTGCTGTCGCCGGTGGTGTGGAACAGCACTTTCACGATTTCGAGACAGGTATCGAGGCCGACGAAATCCGCCAGTTCCAGCGGACCCATCGGATGGTTGAGCCCGATCCGGCAGCCTTTATCGATGTCCGCAATGCTGGCCGTCCCCTGCCCCAGCACGAAAACCGCCTCGTTGAGCATCGGCACGAGGATGCGGTTGACGACGAAGCCGGGCTCGTCCTCCACCTCGATCACTTCCTTGCCGAGGCTTTCGCCGAAAGCACGTGTCCGGCGCGTCGTTTCCTCGCTGGTGGCCAGCCCCGAAATAACCTCGATCAGGCCCATCAGCGGAACCGGGTTGAAGAAATGCAGGCCGATGAAGCGCGCCGGGTCGGGCGCATGGTTGCCCATACGTGTGATCGGAATGGAACTGGTATTGCTGGCGAGGATGGCGTCGCTGGCCAGCACCTTGCCAGCTTGTTCGAAGATCTTCTGCTTCACCTCTTCGCGCTCGGTCGCCGCTTCGATGATGAACTCCGCCTCCGCCATCGGCGCGTATTCGGCGACCGGCATGATCCGGCCGAAGAGAGCTTCGGCGTCGGAAGCTTCCATCTTGCCCTTGGCAACAAGTTTGCCGGTCTGCTTCTCGATCCCCGCACGTGCCTTTTCGGCTACGGCCAGATCGACGTCGGCCAGCAGAACCTTCATGCCGTGCTGCGCCACCACCTGCGCAATGCCCGATCCCATCTGGCCCGCGCCGATCACTCCGATTGTCTGCATGGTTATGTCTCTTCGTCTGTAGCTGCATTTGCGCGCCTGTTAGCCAGCGCCGCGCCGTCTGGCCAGATCAGCGGTTCGCGCCCGGCACCCATTTGACGTCGCCCTTGTCCCCGTTCGCAGCGCGCGCCGCGACGAACAGGTAATCGGACAGCCGGTTGATGTAGGACAACGCCGCGGGATTGAGCGGTTCTTCGCTAGCGCATTCGGTCATCGCGCGCTCCGCCCTGCGGGTTGATGCGCGCGCGAGGTGCAGGCGGCTCGATGCCTCGGTGCCGCCCGGAAGGACGAAGCTCGTCAGCGGCTCCAGCCCTTCGTTAAGCGCGTCGATCGCGCGTTCCAGCCAATCGGTCTGAGATTGCACAACGCGCAAGACCATCTCGGACGGCGCATAATCTCCATCCGGTGCAGGTGTCGCAATATCGGCGCCGAGATCGAACAGGTCGTTCTGAACGCGGAAAAGCGCATCGGCGAGATCGCCGTCATCGAGAACGCTCGCGGCGAAACCGACCGCGCTGTTGGCTTCGTCCACCGCGCCGATCGCTTCCATGCGCGGCGCGTGTTTCGCCGTCCGCGAACCGTCAACCAGCCCGGTCGTACCGTCGTCGCCCGTGCGGGTGTAAATCTTGTTGAGCTTGACCATCTCGGCAGTAGCGGGGGAAACGGCGCGTTACTGAGCGATGGCGAGAATGACCGCAACCACGACGATCGCAAGTGCCTGATACTTGATACGCGCGAACATCGCGCTGTTCTGCTTCAGCTGCATTTCCGTCGCTCGGCCCTCATCCGCATCGTTCTCCAGGTCCATCTTCGTACTTTGCAGGAACGCGACGATCCCACGAACCAGCGAAACGACCACCATGATGCAGAGGATGACGAGGACGGCGATGAGGAAATAGGTCATGGCATATATCTAGGGACGACCGAGCGAAATGCCAGCGGGTAATGCGCCCCGGCGAAGGCTTTCCGCAAGCGCGCCGCCATCCTCTCCCGCTTCGCGCCGGTCCGTCAGCGAGGGCGAGCCGCGACGCTTCGCGAGCTTGCTGCCGCTCTCATCGAGCAGCAACTCGTGGTGGTGCCATGTCGGGACCGGCAGATCGAGCAGCGCCTGGAGCAGGCGGTGAATATGCGTCGCGTGAAACAGGTCCGCGCCCCGCGCGACCAGGGTGATCCCGTCCGCCGCATCGTCCAGCGTCGCGGCAAGGTGGTAGCTCGCCGGCAGATCCTTGCGCACGAGAACCACGTCGCCCAGCCTTTCCGGCTCCGCTTGCTGCTCGCCTGCGATCTCGTCGGTCCAGGTGAGCGGCCCGGTGCGCGCCGTCGCCGCTTCCACATCCAGTCGCCACGCCGCTTCGCGCTCCGGGTCGGGCCTACGGTGCTTGCAGGTGCCGGGGTAGACAGGACCGTCCGGCCCCATGCGGGTCGCGGCTTCGGCGATCTCCGTGCGGGTGCAGGTGCACGGGTAGAGCAGCCCAGCCTCGCGCAGCTGATTTGCCGCAACGATGTAGCTATCGAGCCGCTGCGACTGCGGAGGGACCTCTTCATAGGCAAGCCCGAGCCAGCCAAGGTCCTCGCGGAATGCCTGCGCCAGTTCGGCGCGCGAGCGCGGTCCGTCGATATCCTCGATCCTGAGGAGGAAACGCCCGCCCCGCTCCACCGCCAGATCGTGCGCCACGATCGCCGCGTAGGCATGGCCCAGATGCAGCTGGCCGTTCGGGCTCGGGGCGAAGCGCGTCACGGTCTGGTGCGGTGCATCGGGCATTCAGGAGGCTCTAGCGATAATCCGAGCGGCTCGCATCCGTTTGTGGATGAGAGGGAGCGCGCCGCTGTCACGGTCTTGACGCTTTCGTGCGCAAATGCTCCTTTGCCTGTCAATCAGAAGGGGAACATTAACCGTGTTCAAGGCCGAACTGATCGAGAGGGTCGCTCACTTTCGCAGCGCGATGGGCGATCCCGCACGCGATCCGGCGAGTTGCCCGGCGCTGGTGCTCAACGCCGACTACACGCCGCTCTCGTACTATCCGCTGAGCCTGTGGCCGTGGCAGACCGCGATCAAGGCCGTGTTCCTCGACCGGGTGGATATCGTCGAAAGCTACGACCGGCAGGTGCACTCGCCCTCGTTCGACATGAAAATTCCGAGCGTGATTGCCTTGAAACAGTATGTGAAACCGTCGGAATTTCCGGCCTTCACTCGCTTCAACCTGTTCCTGCGCGACCGCTTCACTTGCCAGTATTGCGGCGATCAGGGGCATCTGACCTTCGACCACGTCATCCCGCGCCGGCTTGGCGGAAAAACGACGTGGGAGAACATCGCGACCGCTTGCGGCCCGTGCAACATGAAGAAGGGCGGACGCACGCCCGATCAGGCGAAGATGCGGCTTTCATTGAAGCCGATCCGCCCGACGAGTTGGCAGCTCCAGCAGCAAGGCAAACGCTTTCCGCCGAACTACCTGCACGAAACCTGGCGCGACTGGCTCTACTGGGATGTCGAACTGGAGGAATGAGGCGTTCTACGTCACCGCCGCCCGCTCGTTGAACTCCGCGCGTTCGTATTCGCGGCTTTCCAGTATCTCCGCCAAGTGCCGCGCAGTTTCGGCCATGTCTTCGAACCGGAGGTAGGCAGGCGCAAAGCCTAGCCGCAGGATTTCCGGCTCGCGGTAGTCTCCGATGACGCCGCGCGCGATCAGTGCCTGGCTGATGGCGTAAGCTTCGGGGTGGCGGAAGGATAGCTGGCTACCGCGTTCGCTCGGGTCATCCGGGCTGACCAGGTCGAGCTCCACACCGCGTGCCGACAGGCATTCGCGCAGGAACTCCGACAGCGCCTGCGATTTTGCATAAAGCCGCTCGATCCCCATCTCCGCGACCAGATCGACGCCGACTTCCAATGCCGATAGGCCGAGGATCGGGGGTGTTCCCGCAAGCATCCGTTCGACCCCGGCGGCGGGCGTGTAATCGTCTTCGAATGCGAAGGGCTGCTTGTGCCCTAGCCATCCGGTCAGGGGCTGCTCGGCATCAATGTGGTGCTTCTCGGCAGCGTAAAGGAACGCCGGTGCGCCCGGTCCGCCGTTCAGATATTTGTAGCCGCAGCCAACCGCGAAATCCGCATCGCATTCGTTCAGGTGCACCGGCATCGCGCCGCAGCTGTGCGAAAGGTCCCATAGTGCCAGCGCGCCCGCCTCATGCGCCGCTGCAGTGAGCCGCGCCATGTCGTGCTTGCGCCCCGTCCGGTAATGCGTGTGGGTCAGGAGCAGCAACGCGACGTCTTCGCCGAGCGCCGCCTCGATTTCGTCCGGTGCGGCAAGGCGCTGCTCCGCGAGCCCCTGCTGCTGAAGCCCTTGAATCATGTAAAGATCGGTCGGGAAATTGCCGGGTTCGGATAGGATCACCTTGCGCCCGCTTTGCATCTTGAGCGCCGCAGCGATCAGCTTGAAGAGATTGACCGAAGTGCTGTCGCAAGCGAGCACTTCATGCGCCTGCGCGCCGATCAAGGGTGCGATCTTGGCACCAACCCGGCTCGGCAAATCGATCCAGTTCGCATCGTTCCAACTGCGGATGAGCCCATGGCCCCACTCTTCGTCCACCACCTCTTTCAGCCGGTCGCGGGTCGCCAGAGGCAGCGCGCCGAGCGAATTTCCGTCGAGGTAGATCACCCCTTTGGGCAGATGGAAGCGCTCGCGGTAATCGTGCAGCGGATCGGCCTCATCGCGGCGGCGGGCTTCTTCGATCGTGGTCATGTCAGTTCCCGCAGGATCGCGCGGCATAACCCCGCGTCCCCGCCCGCAATCTTCAGCGGCAGGGCAATGAGTTCGTAGCGCCCGGCGGGAACGTCATCGAGAACCAGCCCTTCGAGGATCCGCATATCCTCCGCGAGAATGGCCTTGTGCGCATCCATCGTTTTCGAGTTCTGCGGATCCACCGACGGCGCGTCGGTTCCGATCAGCTTCACCCCCTGCACCGCCATCCAGCGAATCGCATCGGCTTCGATTGCCTTGAAGTCTTCCCGCCACTCACCGTGCGGGAAGCTCTCAAAGGTGCGAAACAGGACACGGTCGGCGCTTTCGAGATCGGGCAGGTCGCCGACGTCGATATCGCCGGTTACATTTCGCGCGTCGATGACCAGGCATTCGCCGATGTAGGGATCGAATTCGAGCGAAGCCGCATCCGCTCCGTCTGCCGCATAATGCAGCGGAGCATCGGCGTGCGTGCCCGAATGCGTACTCATCGTCATTCGCCCGACATTGACCGGCGAGCCGTCTTCCATCCGCCAGGTGCGCTCGAACGAGAAGTTCGTATCGCCGGGCCATACCGGAAGGCCGGGCCGGAGCGTTTGCGAAATGTCCCAGATCCGCCGCTGCGACTTCCAGCTCGTCATATCGCCGTCCTTACGCTCAGAAGTTCGGGGAAGAACGCCTGCTTCAGAACGCCCGCGAGATAGGGCACGCCGGGCGTCCCGCCGGTGCCTTTCTTGAAGCCGATAATCCGCTCGACCGTTTTCAGATGGCCGAAGCGCCAACGCTGAAAATGATATTCGAGATCGACCAGCTTTTCGGCGAGTTCGTATAGATCCCAAAGCCTGTTCGGATGGCGGTACACGTCGGCCCAAGCGGCTTCCACAGCGTCCGATTGCTGCCACTCCCCGTGCGTGTCGCGCTCCAGCACTTCGGCAGGAATGGCGAGGCCGCGCCGGGCGAGCAACCGCACCGATTCGTCGTAGATGCTCGGCCGATCGAGCTCCTCGCGAAGCTTTTCCGCCACTTCCGGCGTAGCCTCGTGCATCGTCACGTGGTCGGGATTTCGCCCCCCGAGCATAAATTCCATCAGCCGGTACTGCGCGGACTGGAAGCCGGAGGAGGTACCCAGATGGGGCCGCAGCCGCGAGTAATCGTGCGGCGTCATGGTCGAGAGGACGTCCCAGCTTGCGATGAGCTGTCCCTGCGCCCGAGCGACCCGCGCCAGCATCTTGAACGCGGGCCTCAGATCGTCGGCAGCGATCAATTCGCGCGCAGCGGTGAGCTCGTGCAGGCACAGCTTCAGCCATAGTTCGCTCGCTTGGTGGACGATGATGAAGAGCATCTCGTCATGGGTGTCGCCGCGCGGATGCTGCGCCGACAATATGCGGTCGAGATCGAGGTAGGCGGTGTAAGTGATGTCCTGCGTCATGGCGGGCGCTATAACGCGAAACGGCGCATCGTCTAAATTAACCCTCGATAATGCGCGTTTCGGGATGATGCTTGTCGAGGTGCTTCTTGATGATGCGCAGGTTCTTCGTATTCGACTTGTAGACGACGTCAAAGGCATCGCCGACCAGTGGCACCGCGCCAATAGCCGTGTCGAACGCGATATGTCCGCCCATGCGCCACAGTTTCCACTTCGGCAGCCCAAGATTGCGCGCTTCCCAGACGATATAGGCGCCGAGGCCTGCGCTGATGAAATCGCCCACGACGGGTACGAGGCCGATGATCGAATCGAGACCGATCGGGTATTTCGTTCCGGGCAGGTGGAAGCTTCGCTCAAGCAGGTGCTCGAGCGCCTCTATTCGCTTGCGGATAGATACCGGATCGCTGCCCATCGGCAATTCGAAGCCCATCGGCCTCGGTCCGGCCTGCGTTTTCTCGTCAGGCCTGCGGTTTTCGATCGGTTCGTTCGGCATGGCTCCCTCCGCGTTAGGCGCGTCAAATGGGCGCGCCGGACAAGGGAAATAACGGGTGGGCGGCCCATTGGTTCTCCTGAAAACCGGCAATATTTCCGCGAACCAGCGACCAGCGGATGGGGGTTCCGAGCGAAATGAACCCGTTCTGCTCCGTCAGCAACGCCTCTGCCTCGTCGAGCAGAAGGCGAACCACTTGTGGGTCCGTCGCCCTTATCGACTGGTTGACCAGAATGTCTGCCTCTTCCGAGCAAATCGCCTGCGTGTAGGCGCAGTTGAACTGATTGAGATACCAGCGCTCGGAATCGTAGCGTGCAACGCGGTCGCGCAGTTCCAGGTCCGCATTCTCTCCAGCCGCGACGCGCACGGAAGTCACTCCGATTTCGGCCCAGTCGCGTGCAATTTCACGGAACAGCAGATCACTGCCGGGCCCGTCGGGCAGTGCGATCCTCACGCTCGCCTCCTCGCCCGTGCTGCTTTCCCATGCCGCGACGCGGGCAGAGGCGATTACGATCCGCTCCTCCAGCGGCAAGGAATACCAGGCCGGGTCTTGATCGGCTGCTGGCGCCGTATCGGCGAATGTCGGAACCGCGCTCAAACGCGGACTCCAGCCGGCAATGTTGAACGGCGCAAGCAATGTCTCCCGGTCGATCGCCATGTTTAGCGACTCCCGGTTTTCTGCTGCCGCGAGAAAGCCGGAGGCTTCCATTACGTCGAGGCCGAACAGCCCGACCGCCGCGTCGAGACGCACGTTGCCGCGCGACAGCGGGCCGGCATTGACCAACGGAAGCGTGGGAAGAGTCCCTCCCAGCACTACTTCCAGCTCACCGCTTGTGAACGCCTGGACTGCTGCCTCCGGAGTTAGGAAATGTGCTTCGACCGGGCGCACCAGTTCTTCCCAATCCGGCTGCCGGGCGAATCCACGTTCGGTCGGCGGAATCGGATAAAGCGTCAGCTGGTCCGTGCCGGTATCGGCCGAAACCTCTCGCCCCACTCCGGTCTGCCGCGTAAGCCTTGCCATCGGACCGAGGCTGATGCCGCCCATCCGGATGCCCAACTCTGGCTGTGCGAGAAGCCGCAGGAATTGCGGCATCGGGCGAGTGAGCCGGATCTCGACGACACGCCCGGTCATCGCCCTGATGTCGTCGATGATGGCGAGGTCCGCGCCGAGCGAGGTGCCCGCGAGTTCGCGCCGCAGGGCTTCCAATTGGCGGCGTACCTGCTCTCCGGTCAGCGGCTCACCATCGGGCCAATTGCGTTCGCGCAATCTGAAGATGTAACTCGTGCCGTCGTCGGTAACGATCCAGCGTTCCGCGAGCGCCGGCACGATTTGACCGGCAGTGTCCATGGTGACGAGCCCTTGCGTGGTAGCGGCGCGAATATGCGCGTCCGCCTCCGAAAGGCGCAGCGAGCTATCCTCAAAGTCCGGCGATGCGCCGAGAACCGCAATATCGACAGCCCCCTCGTCGGCGGCGGGCGTGCAGGCGCCAAGCATCGCGGCGAGCAACAGCGAAATAGGACGGGCGCTGAATCGCATCATGCAGCGCCTGTAGCACCGAAACCGGAAAGGGGCAGTCAAACCGTTGCTGGCCGCCCGAAATCACCGCCGTTTAGCGGCTATCGCTAGACCGTGCGCACCTTGCTGCGGTCGACAGACTTGTAATACGAGCCCTGCGAATAGCGCGGGGCGGGTACATCCAGCGATTGTGGCGCTTTCGATCGCATCGAATTGCGCACAGCGTCCATATCGATTTCTTCCTCAAAGGCGATTCCGAACCGGGCGCCTTCGATCCAGGCAACCGAGCCTGTCGCTTCCCCGGCATCGCGGAAATCGATCGTCAAACGCGAACCGCGTGCAATCGGAAGATCACCTTCGCCCATCATACCACGCGGCGAAAGGTTACGGACTTTCACCCTGTATTTCCGTGAGTTACTTTCGAGGGTGATGTCGGCCAGCATGAACAAGCTGTCCCGCGCAACGTTCCTCGTATCGACCCCTGCCATTGTTCTAGTCTCCGATGCAAAAATCAGGGCCGCACCTGCTTTGCATAAACCATGTGATACCGATTGGTAACCAAACAAGAAGCTGGTTATGTGGAGAATACTAACAAAAAGTAATAGCAACGGGATGCGAACTTAGGCTTGTCCGAAAACGGGACAAACCAGCCGCTGCATCAATCGTCGCGCGAGATCTTTTCCCGCCGCTCGTGCGCCTGCTGGGCCTCGACCGTCATCGTCGCAACCGGACGCGCGATCAGGCGTCCGATACCAATAGGATCGCCGGTCACTTCGCAGTAGCCGTACTCGTCCCGGTCGATCCGCCGGAGCGCTGCATCGATCTTTGAAATGAGCTTGCGCTGCCGGTCGCGGGTGCGCAGTTCGATGCCCCAGTCCGTTTCACTCGACGCGCGGTCATTCAGGTCGGCCTCGCGGATCGGTCCGTCCTGAAGGGATTGGAGCGTCTGCGAAGCGGCAGCGTAGATCGATCTCTTCCACTCGAGCAGCAGAACGCGGAAATATTCCTTTTGCTGCTCGCCCATATAATCGTCGTCGTCCTGCGGCGTATAATCAGCAGGAAGCTTCCGTTTCGCAGCGTCGAGATCTTCGATTTCGTTAGCTGACCCCTGGGTCATGGCACCCCTTAGCAAATGCAAGTTCGTTGCGCGTATCCGACCTCATCGAGCTCACGTTTTCGCAATCCCCGACATGCGATGGCGCGGCGTATAGGCACAGGCGAAGACAGGCACAAGGCGCGAATTCATTGCTTCAGATTGCGATGCGATAGAGGACAGAAAATCACACTTGATCGGCGCTTCGGCCCTGAAAGAACGGGGATTAACCATTTATTGACTATAGGCACGCAACTTGCCCCTTGCCGGACGACATGGCGGCATTCGCTAGAAAAGGGGCAGCGAAATGGGACTGAGGGAAATCGAAGGGGGCGCCGTTCTTGGCCTGAACCATGGCAGCTTGACCGCCATTACGGACGGCATCGCTCGCTTCAGGAACGGCGATGAGGACGCGCTTTACAATCTTGGCGTGGCGTTTTCGACCGGAAGCGGCGGCGCAGCGTGTGACATGATCGAAGCGCACAAATGGCTCAACATTGCTGCGGCAAAGGGTCACGAAGACGCAGCACAATGCCGGGCGGACATTGCCGAGGAAATGACTGCGCGCGAGATCGCAGAAGCACAGCGGCAGGCCCGCGAATGGCTTAGTCAGGACAGGCGGCAGGCGGCATGAGCTAGCCTTTCCGAAACGGCGTACGCTGCGACAGGATAAGCTGGTCGCCCGCAACGCCGTCATGCTCGCGCTCGAGATAGTCGGCGATAGCGCGGCGAAAGCCCGGATCGGCGATCCAGTGCGCGGATATCGTCTGCACCGGCTCATAACCGCGGGCGAGTTTGTGACCGCCCTGCGCACCTGCCTCGACCCGCTTCAACCGGAGTTCGATCGCGGCATCGATTGCCTGGTAGTAGCAAAGTTCGAAATGCAGGAACCGCACGTCGCGCGTGCAGCCCCAGTAACGTCCGTATAAGGCTTCGCGTCCGATGAAGTTGAGCGCCCCGGCAATCGGCTCGTCCCCGTCGAAGGCGAGCACCATCAGCAGCTTCTCACCCATCCGCTCGGCGAACAGGTCGAAGGCCTCGCGCGTCAGGTACGGCGTGCCCCATTTGCGCGCGCCGGTATCCTGATAGAATATCCAGAACGCATCCCGGTGCTCGGGCTTTATTTCGTCGCCGCGCAGACGCGCGATGCGGACGTGCTCCCGCGCCGCGCTACGTTCCTTGCGTAGGGCCTTCCGTTTACGTGACGCGAGTGCATCGAGAAATCCCGCGAAATCGTCATAGCCCTCGTTCGTCCAGTGGAACTGGATGTCACGTCGCAGGAGCCAGCCGTTGTCCGCGAACCAGTCCGCCTGATCTGGCTCGATAAACGTCGCGTGGGCGGAAGAAAAATCGTTCTGCCGGCACAGCTCTTCGGCGGCGGAAAGAAGGGGCGCCGCCAGTTCGCTTTGCCGTGTGAGTATTCGCGGTCCGGTGGCGGGCGTGAACGGCGCACAAATTTGCAGCTTCGGATAATAGTCGCCGCCCGCCCGCTCGAAAGCATCGGCCCAGGCATGATCGAAGACATATTCGCCCTGACTATGACCCTTGAGATAGGTTGGCAATGCGGCGAGGAGTTCGCCGCCATCCTCGATCACCAGCGGGGCGGCTTGCCAGCCGGTGCCCGGTCCGACGCTTCCCGAATCCTCGAGCGCCGAAAGGAAAGCGTGGCTGGTGAACGGGTTCCCGGCGGGATCGAGAGCATCCCACGCGGCGGCATCGAAAGAGGAAACGCTTTCCGCGACCCTCGCTGTTAACCCGGTTTCGTTCATCGGTTACGAGGTGGGTTATCACTCCTTCAATGCAATGACCGCGTCCACTTCGACTACTGCATGAAGCGGCAGCGCTGGCACGCCGACTGCGGCGCGCGCATGGCGTCCGGCATCGCCGAATATCTCGAACATCACGTCGGAGGCACCGTTCGCCACTTTCGGCTGGTCAGCGAAATCGTTCGTACAGTTGACGAATGCGCCGAGTTTCACGATCCGCTCGACATTGTCGAGCGCGATGTCGGCCGCTTTGAGCTGCGCGAGGATCATCAACGCACACGCCCGCGCCGCTTCCATGCCGCGCTCGGTCGAAATGTCATCGCCCAGCCGGCCGGTAACGAGATTGCCGCCGATGAAGGGTAGCTGCCCCGAAACGTAGGCGAGGCCATTGCTCACCACCACGGGTACGTAACTCGCCACGGGAGCCGCGGCTTTCGGCAGCGTGATACCGAGTTCGCTCAGTCGTTGTTCGATCATCGTCCGTCCTTGCCTTGTAGTGCGCCCTGTCGTTCCAGCTGTGCCCTGATCCACGGTAGCGCTTCATCCCAAGTATCGATCCGCGCATCCGCGTCGCCGGCCACGTGAGCGCAGTCGATATGCGGCGCGAGCATAGGCTCACCGCAGAGATGCAGGGTCGTGATGCCGACAACCGTTTCCTTTGCTGACCGGTGATGCTGTGCAAGATCGTCGATAAAAATTGTATGGCTCGGCTGATACTCTTCGACGATCGCGGCGAGCGCTGGCCCTTTCGGTCCCTGGTTCGTGAAGACGCGGACGTTCAGCCCATGCTCGGCGAGTTGCTGCGCGCGCATTTCGCGCCGCTTGTCGACGAGGTTCGTCAGGATCACGACGTCCGCTATCTCGGCAAGCGAATTGAGCGCATCGATTGCGCCGGGAATGGCCATCTGCCGCGGCATCTCCGTGTCGAAGAAGCGACCGAGCAGCCGCCAGATCTCTTCTTCGCCCACTGGCTCGCCGCTTTCCTGCCAGCGCATTGCGTCGGCAAAATTGTTGCCTTCGAGCGTAAAATCAACGCCTTGGCTTTCCGCAAGCCAGTCCTTGAAATGCGACACCATGTGCAGCAGCACCTCGTCGCAGTCCGACACGATCAGGGGGCGTGACGCGGCGCTCATTTCAACAGCTCCGCATGGGCCATTACAAGATCGGAAGGTTCGACGCCCAGCGCTACCGATGCCGCGATAAGATCGGGTTCGTGCGCGGTCAGAAACTCCAGGATAGCGACCTGCACCGCCCGGTCTTCGATTGCATCCCGAAGCCGGTCCGGGGTCAGGCCGGTCAGCGAAAGCAAACGCTCGGCACGCTGCTCGTCCTGTAGTATCCACCCTAAAGCCGACAGCGACAGGACTTCGGGTTCGGGAACTTCGCCTTCAGGCACGGATTGCGTTGGAGAATGAATTGTGCTCGTCCTTACAGCAGCTTAAATTTTCGGTAGATCGGGAAATGTCCACAATGGAAAAACGCATCCTGGTCGTGGAAGATAACGATCTGAACCGAAAATTGTTCTGCGACGTTTTGAAAGCGAACGGTTTCGTCGTCGAACCCGCCGCCGATGGAAAGCGCGTGCTGGAAACGGCGCATAATTTCAAGCCTCATCTGGTCATCATGGATATCCAGCTTCCCCATGTCAGCGGACTGGAACTGATCGAGGCGCTGAAGAACGATGTCGGTCTCGCTGCGACGCCGGTGCTGGCGGTTACGGCCTACGCGGGAACCGGAGACGAGCAGCGCATCCGCGATGCCGGGGCGGAAGGGTACCTCGCGAAACCCGTTTCGATCGGCCCGTTCCTGACTGCCGTGCGCACGTTCGTCGCCTGACAGCAGCGCGCCGGCGGCGCGCTTCACTTGACAAATGCTACGCGAAACCGCTTTCCCCCACGTATAAGCCCTTCGACACCGAACGGGCGCCAATGTGCAAGTTTTAGGATCACTAATGGACCGCGCAGAAGTCGACCGCCGCATCAGGAAACTGATCGAACCCTTTAACAAGAAGGGTGTGACGATCACGGACGAAACGACCTTTGCCAATGACCTGGAATTCGACAGCCTGACGGTGATGGATTTCGTGGCCGAGATAGAGGACGAGTTCGACATCATCATCTCGATGAACCAGCAGGCCGAGATCGAGAACTACGGTCAACTCGTGGACGCAGTGTACAAGCTGCAGGTTGACCCCTCGTGAGCGAAGGCATCATGCAAGCTGACCAGCCTGAGACGCGCGAGGCTGCCGGAACGGACCTGTTCAGCAAGTTCGATCCGATCATCCAGATGCGCGAAAAACTGCTCGGGACCGGCATCGAGGATCCCTTCAGTCTCGTGATGGAAAGAGTGCTCTCGCCGACCCGTGCCGTGTGCAACGGGCGCGAGACGATCCTCCTCGGCACCTACAATTACATGGGCATGACGTTCGATCCGGACGTGATCGAAGCGGGCAAGCAGGCGCTCGCCGACTTCGGTGCCGGCACAACGGGCAGCCGCGTTCTGAACGGCACCTATCAGGGCCACAAGGATGTCGAACAGGCGCTGTGCGACTTCTACGACATGGATCATGCGATGGTCTTCTCGACCGGCTATCAGGCCAACCTCGGGATCATCAGCACGATTGCCGGAAAGGGCGACTACATCGTCCTCGACATCGATTCCCACGCCTCGATCTACGACGGGTGCAAGATGGGCGATGCTGAAATCGTGCCGTTCAAGCACAATGACATCGAAGCGATGGAAAAGCGCCTGAAGCGCATTCCGGACGGCGCTGGCATCCTCGTAGTGCTGGAAGGCGTCTACTCGATGCTCGGCGACGTCGCTCCGCTGAAGGAAATGGTCGCGGTCGCCAAAAAGCATGGCGCGATGGTGCTGGTCGACGAAGCGCATTCAATGGGCTTCATCGGAGAGAACGGCCGCGGGGTTGCCGAGCAAGCCGGCGTCATGGACGACGTCGACTTCATCATCGGCACGTTTTCCAAAAGCGTTGGCACGGTGGGCGGCTTCTGCGTGTCCAACCACCCGAAGTTCGAGATCATGCGTCTAGTCTGCCGCCCCTACACTTTCACTGCATCCCTGCCGCCGAGCGTGGTGGCGACCGCTTGCACTTCGATCCGCAAGCTGGGGCAGGCATCGAACAAGCGCGCGCATCTATGGGAAAATTCCAAACGCCTTCATGGCGGCCTGAAGGATCTCGGCTTCACGCTCGGTACCGAGACGCCGGAAAGCGCGATCATCGCCGTCATCATGCCCGACCTCGAAAAGGGCGCGGCTATGTGGGAGGCTCTGCTGAAAGGCGGCCTCTACGTGAACCTCGCTCGACCGCCGGCGACGCCGGCTAACATGACGCTGCTGCGCTGCTCGCTTTGCGCCGAACACAGCGAAAGCGAGGTCGAGGAAATCCTCGAAATCTTCGAGAACGCCGGAAAGTCGGTCGGGATAATCTGACGGACGGAACATCCGCTGTCGTTTGCGCGTCTCTTCATCAAAAGGAGAACAGACGACATGGCAATTACGAAAACCGGCAGTGCGAAATACGAAGGTCTTGGCAAGAGCGGCAAGGGACACGTCTCAAGCGAGTCCGGCGCGCTCAAGGACCAGCCCTATGGCTTCAATACGCGGTTCGAGGATGGTGCGGGCACGAATCCGGAAGAGCTGATCGCGGCCGCGCATGCGAGCTGCTTTACGATGGCGCTAGCCTTCCAGCTCGGGGATGCGGGCTACGAGAACGGTACGCTTGAGACGACCGCGAAGGTAAGCCTCGAAAAGGACGGCGACGGTTTTACCGTCACCCGGTCCGACCTGACCCTGACAGGGAACGTACCGGAAGCGGACCAAGCGAAGTTCGAGGAACTTGCAAAGAAAGCCAAGGAAAACTGCCCGATCTCGAAGCTGCTGAATGCGGAAATTACGCTGGAAACGAACTTCTCGTCTTGAGAACTCTCAAAGCAGTGGAATGAATGAGCCAGTCGCCCAAAGCCTGGGCAAAGGCGGCTGGCTTTCGCTTGCGCTGGTATGCGTGGCCGCCTTCGTCATCGGCGGATTGCTCAAGCAAACCGGCACGAGCGGCACGGACGTATCGGACCGGCTTTCCGTGGACCGCTTCCTTAACGACGCAGTCTCGCCGTCGTACGACCCCGGCGAGGCCGACGTCACAATGGTCGTATTTACCGACTACCGCTGCCCCGCCTGCCGTGCGGCGCATCCGGAAATGACGAGCGCGGTCGCGCGCGACGGTAACGTGCGCATCGTATACCGTGACTTTCCGATCTTTGGCCCTGTATCGGAGCGCGCGGCGCGGGTCGCTCTCGCCGCCGATGCGCAAGGTATATACCCGCAAGTCCACGATGCGTTCATGCGGGAATCCAGGACGCTAACAGTGCCGGTCATGCGTGAGCTGGTGCAGGAGGCGGGTGGCGATTGGTCACAAATCGAGCGCGCCATTGCGAGCGATCCGGCGATCGACGCGGCGCTGGACAGAAATCGCGGCGACGCGCTGCGCCTCGGCGTAGCAGGCACACCCACCTATCTCGTCGGCAATTACCGCATCGTCGGCGCGATGGACGAAGGCGAGTTCACGCGCGCATTCGAGCGAGCGCGGCGCGAAAGCTGATCTCAGACCACCTGCTCGGTCGCTGCGGTTGCGCATTCCTCGTCCGCAGCTTCGCCGTCGCCGCCCATCAGCGTCATGGCCAGAATGCCGCCGACCACCAGCACGACGAACAGCGTCGTCAGCAGTCCGAGGTACTTGTCGATCAGCGCCTTGATTGGCCGCCCGAAAATCTGGAACAGGATGCCGACCGTCATGAAGATCAGCGCCCTTCCGGCGATGCTGGCGAGGATGAACGGAATGAGATCCATGCTTAGGAAGCCGGCGGTGATCGTCAGCAGCTTGAACGGCACGGGCGTCGCGGCCGCAATAATGACGGCATAGACGCCCAGCTCGTCGAAGGTGCACTGCGCCTGCGGCAACGCGTCGATGAGACCGATCGCGGTGAGGAGCGGGACGCCGACCGATTCGAACAGGAAATAGCCGATTGCGTAACCGAAGAGGCCGCCGATGACCGATGCCGCCGTCGCCACGAATGCAAACCAGAGCGCCTTCTTCGGCTTGGCGAGGCACATGAGACCCAGCAGCGGATGGGGCGGGATCGGGAAGAAGCTCGCTTCGATGAAGCAGAAGAACGCGAGCCACCAAACCGCATGTTTGTGCGCGGCTTTCTCCATAGTCCATTCGTAAAGACCGCGCAGCAACCGGCTCATGTCGTAAACCCCCTCGGTCCCGCAGAACACACGGGAATGCAGCGCTTTACGAAGAGCCCGGCGGCACATCAACCGCCAAGTTATATCCTATTTGGTTATTTTAATTGACATCGTGACGCTCGTTGGTTAGGAAAGAAGAACATCGCGATAAACCGATTCGAAACGGACCGGTCCTGATCGCGGCGAGATCATGACATCGATGGGAGGGCGCCACTATGGCGGACGAAGCGAAACGGCGCGGGCCGCGCTCGAAAACGCGCGTCGCGCGTGCAATCAGGAAACTGGAAGAGGAAGCTGGCGGCGAATTGTCGAAGCACTGGCGCAAGGAGTTTCTCGTCGCCCTTGCTGAGACTTCCAACGTCACCCGGTCGGCCAAGGCGGCGAATGTTGCGCCGGGGCGGGCCTACAAGGTCCGGCGCGAGGAGCCCGGCTTTCGCAAGGCGTGGCACGAGGCGCTGTGCGAAGGCTACGACCACCTCGAAATGGAAGTTCTGCGCCGCCTGCGCGACGGGGACTTTACGTCGGCGGACGGGGGCAAGTTCGATTTCGCCAGCGCGCTACGTGTGCTGACCGCGCACCGTGATACGGTCGGGCGGCAACGCGCGCTCGATACCGACGCGGACGAAGCGGCCGTCATCGCCTCGATCAATGCGAAGCTCGACATAATCAAGGAACGGGAAAAGCAGTTCAACGCCGCGCTGGCGGGTGATGGCGTCTACAAGATCGAAGGTGGTGACGAAACGGCACTACGCCGGTGTTGACCGAGCGGCTTCGTGCCCTGCTCGCACTCGGGGACTGCGAACGGGAAAAGGCGCTGCAGGACCTTACCGCGCAGGAACGCAGCGCATTTCAATACCAGTGGGATTTGTGGGCGCGGCCCGATCAGAAGGCACCCCCGGGCGATTGGGAAATCTGGATGATCGCCGCCGGGCGCGGCTTCGGCAAGACCCGGGCCGGGGCGGAATGGGTGCGCGAATGTGTGCGCGGCGACGGGGAGGCGCATATTGCTCTCATCGGCGCATCGCTCGCCGAAGCGCGTGCAGTCATGGTCGAAGGCGAAAGCGGCATTCTCGCCGTATCGCCGCCGTCCAGCCGCCCGCGCTTCGAAAGCTCGCTCCGGCGGCTGACCTGGCCGAACGGGGCGCAGGCGACGCTCTACAGCGCGGCCGAACCCGACAGCCTGCGCGGTCCGCAGCATAGTCATGCTCGCAGGTCAGTCGCAGAAAGAACTGTTCGTAAACGAGGCATTTGCTCTCCTCGATGCACTGGTTCATCCTGTCGTCGAGAGCGAAGCGGCGTCACCTCCCGCACGTCCGCGTGATGGAGAGTGTTGGATCGTCAGTAGCCAAGCGGCAGGAGAATGGGCTGCTAAGAGCGGACAAGTCGCTTACTTTGAAACGGGGCAGTGGGCTTTCGCGCAACCGGTCGAGGGACTGGCGGTGTACGACCGGGCGGCGCGCCAGTTCGCCTTTTTCGATGGGGCTTGGCTTCGGGCACCGCAGGTAAGCGAACCTGCCGGCGGTTCGACAGTCGACGTAGAGGCGCGCGACGCGATCGGCAAAATTGTCACAGCACTCAGGACATCGGGAATACTGCCGCAAGTATAAGGAACCCGAAAGCAAATATGGCGTTAGGGGGCCATAGTTGACGGGAGAACACGATTTTAGTGATAGAGCTGTCTTTGCGGCAATATTGCAACAGTTTCGTCTTTTTGTCGGCTTGTCACCGGACTGGGTAAAAGTTAGAGAAATGCCCATTCGGTGGTGATTTTGCGTAATAAGGGGAATGTATAATGCGAAATTTCGTCATAGGTATGGCGATGGCCTCGACGGTCTTTGCCTCGCCTGCAGTCGCACGTGACGGCCAATGGTACGTCGAGCTCGACGGCGGTGTAATGATCGTCGAAGACATCGACCTTGAAAACGAAGCCGGCGATGTCAGCATCGACGCTGACGCCGGTTACGATCTCGGCGGTCTCGTTGGTTATGACTTCGGTAGCTTCCGCCTTGAAGCTGAAGGCAGCTACCGTGCAGCCGACATTGAGTCGATTGGTTCTTCGCTCGGCGGTGTTCCGAGCAGCTTTGGAGAAACTGGTGTTTTTCCCGCTAACGGCGACGTCAGCGCGCTCAGCTTCATGCTGAACGGCCTGCTCGACTTCGGTGAAGACGACGGCTTGCAGGGCTTCGTCGGTGGCGGCGTAGGTGTTGCACGCGTATCGCTCGACGGCGCGATTGACCAGACCACACCTTCATTTGACGACTCCGACACCGGCTTCGCGTGGCAGGCACTCGCCGGCGTGCGCGCTCCGCTGACGGACAACGTCGACGTTGGCTTGCGGTATCGCTTCTTCAACGCTGAAGACGTCGCCATCGTCGACGGTCTCGGCACCGACCAGGAAGGCCGTTTCCGGTCGCACTCCATTCTGGGAACGCTGGCCTTTAACTTCGGCGGTGACGTAGCACCGCCGCCCCCGCCCCCGCCGCCCCCGCCGCCTCCGCCCCCTCCACCCCCGCCGCCTCCGCCGCCTCCGCCGCAGACGCAGCAGGTTTGCGAGACGGGTCCGTACATCGTCTTCTTCAATTGGGACGAATCGGAAATCACGTCGGACGCAGCGACCATTCTGGATAGCGCCGTATCGGCTTATTCGGATTGCGGCATGGCATCGGTCATGTTGGCTGGTCACACCGATACGTCGGGTACCGCTGCTTACAACATGGGTCTGGCAGAGCGTCGTAACGCCGCTGTGCGCGACTACCTCAGCTCGCGCGGCGTGCCGAGCGGCCGGATCAACAGCGAAGCCTTTGGTGAAAACCAGCTCCGCGTTCCCACGGCCGACGGTGTTCGCGAACTGCAGAACCGCCGAGTGGAAGTTACCTACGGTCCGGGATCGGGCATGTAAGCAACGCTCTTCAAGAGACGCAAAAAGGGGTCGGAGCAATCCGGCCCCTTTTTCGTTGGTTTGTCAGGCTCGACTTAGAAAAAGGACCAGACCCGATGACCGACAAGCTAATTTATCCCGCCACCGCTGCGGCCGCCCTTCTATTGTCCGCGTGTGCGACCACCAACAACATGTCGTCGGAACCCATCGGGACCGCGATGATCATGAGCAGTACTGGAGCGCAACTCGGAACTGCGACCCTGCTCGAGAACGGCAATTCTCTATCAGTGAGCGTAGAGGTTGCTGGCCTTCCGCCCGGTTCGCACGGGTTCCACCTCCATACGACCGGCAGGTGCGAAGCGCCCGACTTTCAATCGGCGGGTGGACATCTCAACCCGGCGAACAAGTCGCACGGGATCTATTCGCCAAACGGTGCGCATCTCGGCGATCTGCCTAACCTGCAGGTCAGCGATAACGGCACGGCCGCACAGACGTTCAGTCTAGTCGGAAATAACGTCAATTCCGAAGCGGCGATTTTCGATGCGGACGGCACAGCGGTTATGATCCACGCTGGCGCGGATGACTATCGCACCGATCCCGCTGGTGATGCCGGCTCCCGCATCGCATGCGGCGTCTTACGCCGGCCCTAGTAGAAGCTCAGCGACCGGCAGCGGGTTCGCCCGCTGCGGTTGCCCGTGCCTGTACCGTCTCCAGAGCCTTGGGCACGGCCCTGAGCGACCAGACGAGCGCCACCAGTCCGACCGGGATAATCACGAACGTAGAGAGAATTCCGGCGGCCAGATCCTCTCCCCTGATCGAGGACACATACCCGGCTAGGTACGGCCCGAGAGCAAGCCCGATCAGGGTTGTGCCGAGGAAGAAGGTTGCCGTTGCCGTTGCGCGCATCCGGGGAAGCACCAAAGTTTGGGTGACAGCGCCAGCCGCGCCAAGTGCCGAAGAGCTCAGGAACTGCGCAACGAAAACGAAGCCGTAGAACACCCACGAGTTGTCAGTGGTGAAGGCGATGATCATTGGAACGATCGGCGCCAGTAGTCCAAATAGGATGATCCAAACACGTCCGTTCGCGAATTTCTCCTGGAGGGCATCGGCTGCCCGACCACCGAGGATCACGCCCAGAAAACCGGCTACCGCACCCGGCGCTCCGATGAACAAGCCAAGTTCGCTCTTCGGAACTTCGAAAACCCGCTCCGCATAGGGCGCGGACCAGTAGGATGTCGCATAGGCCATGAACGCTACCGCCGAGTAGCCGACGACCGTCGCGAGGAAGGCTGGCGATCCCCAGATCAGCGCGAAAGTCGCCGGATCGCGGCGCCGCAGCGCGGCAGCCCAACAATAGACGGCGTAATACCCAACGGCGGAGAACAGCCATTGGTCGGAGATACCGGGTATTACCCCATCACCGCTCTGCAATAGCTGCGTAACGCCATACGCCGCTCCCAGCATGCCCACGGCAACCGCGAGGTTGATGAGCAAAGCCGGAATGCCGCGGCGCGCTGCACCCACTAGGGTGAAAGGCGGAATGACCGTGAAGAGCTCGTTCACGAAACCGCGGAACGGATGCGGATCCGCTGGCGTCGGATTACCCTCTAGCGCGCCGCGTACCGGCTCGCGCAGCGTGAAGACCCACGCCGCCAGTAGCAGTCCGGGAATACCTACCGCAAGGAACGCAGCTTGCCAGCCAACGAGACCCAGCGGGCCGCCGCCCGGATATGCCGCGTTCCATTGCTCTACGACCAGCGCTCCGATCAGAAGTGACAATCCCCCCCCAATGTAGAGACCGGATGAGTAGATCGCGAGCGCCGTCGCCCTAAGGCGTGCCGGGAAATAATCCGAAATCAGCGAATATGCCGAGGGACTGGCCGTCGCCTCACCCACACCAACACCGATACGCGCAACCGTCAGGGTCGCTCCGTTCTTCGCGAAGCCTGAGATTGCCGTCATGAACGACCATAGCGTCAGGCCGATGGTCATGAGCTTTACGCGGTGCCAACTGTCCGCGAGACGGCCTAGGGGGATGCCAAACAGGGCGTAGAACACCGCGAAAGCCGTGCCGTATAGAAAGCCGAGCGCGGCGTCGTCCAAGCCTAGATCGGCCTTAATGTCGTTCGCAAGGATCGACAGAATCTGCCGATCGATAAAATTAAGCATGTAGACGAGCACGAGTACGCTGAGCGCGTACCAGCTATAGGGCGGAACGGGTTGTTCTTCCGGTCTGCTGACTACCGGGTCCTGCTCCTGCACCAAAGTCGTTCTCCCCCCGTACCGTTTATTCGGTCTTGTACCGCGTGGTATCGACTACGCCCGCTTCGGCAAAGCCTTTTCGGCGCAGGCGGCAAGAATCGCAGAGCCCGCAGGCTTCGCCGCCGGGAGCCGGGTCGTAGCAGGACCAGCTCCATGCCGGATCAAGGCCGAGCCGTTCGCATTCCCGGGCGATGTCCGCCTTGGTCATGTGCTGCAGCGGCGTATGGATCGTGAAGGGCGATCCCTCGACCCCCTGCTTGGTGCCAAGCCGAGCGGTTTCGGCGAAGCTTGCGATGAATTCGGGCCTGCAATCAGGGTAGCCTGAATAGTCGAGTGAATTCACTCCGATGAAGATGTCGCTCGCGTGGGCGGTTTCGGCAAAGGCGGTAGTGAGCGAGAGAAAAACCAGATTCCGTGCCGGTACGTAGGTAACGGGAATGTCGTCCCCCACCCCCGTCTTGGGCACGTCGATGTCGGCCGTCAGCGCCGACCCGCCGAACTGCGAGAGGTCGAGCGAAAACTCGATGTGGCTGTGAACGCCCAGTTTCTCTGCAATGGTGCGCGCTGATTGCAGTTCGCGGATATGGCGCTGACCGTAATCGATGGTCAGCGCGTGCACAACGAAGCCTTGCTCCCTTGCCAACGCCGCCGTCACCATGGAATCGAGACCGCCCGAAAGCAGGACGACGCCGGCGCGGGTTTCGCTATCCGTAATGTTCGTCATCAGGCGGAGCTAAACGCGGTCCCGGTGCGCCGCAAGTGGGTTCAGCCGGTCAGCGGCAGGATCCGACGCGCCGCGCCTCCGCGATGAATTCGAACGGCAGTTCGTCGGCGATGCCCTGGCTCTCGATCTGAACCAGCGTGGGGGTTTCCCGCCTTATGGACGTTCGCGCATATCCGTTTCCGCGGCAGGTATATTGCACCGTGACCTGATCCGTACCGCTTTCCACCACGTAGCGACTGCAATCCGGGCCCCGGTGGCGCAGTTGTATAAGCTCTCGGCCCGTCCGAACGCATATACGCCGGGTCGCCTTGGTGCCGCGCTCCCGCAGTTCCCATTGCCCGCGCTCGAGCTTGTCGAGCACGGACATGCCGGATGATTGCGCCGCGAGCGGAATGGCCGTCATGGTAATACCCAGGGCGGCAAGCGCGGGTATGATTGCTTTCTTACTCATCGGTACACCTCAAGACAGCCGTAAATCAGAAGCTGCGACCATAACGGCAACGCCGCAGGGTTCAGCAACCATTACCACATATGTTAAACATCGGTAGAGCGTTCATTCTGAACGACCAATTGATCCAGCGGGATCGGGAACTTCTGCGAACAGAATTCGCAATCGACGATTATGTTTCCGTGATCATCCGCCATGCTGTCGCGTTGTTCGCTCGGAAAGCGCGACAGTACGCGCCGGTAATGCTCGACCGTACAGCGGCACCCCTTGGTCAGTGCAACGCTCCGCTGGACGCGCACCTGCTCCTCTTCGTGGAACAGTCGCCAGACGATACCCTCGAGCGATATTGCGAGATCGAGCAGTTCTTCGTACCGCACGGAGCCGGCCATGATCGCCACATGTTCCCATTCGGGATGGTCGAGCCTGACATGCAGGCGCTCGCGCCCTTCCTCGCCTTCGGGCAGGTACTGTACCAACAGCCCGGCAGCGCGGTATTCGCCTTCCCCGCCGCTGACCGCCACGCGAATGAGCGTCGGGACCTGCTCGGATTGCATGAAATACGACTGGCAGGCTTCAGACAAGCTCGCTCCTTCGAGAGGTACGATGCCTTGGTAGCGGCCCGACTTGTCGGTCTGCTCGCCCTTCGCGACGTCGAAAGTCAGCGCCAGGTAGCCTTCCCCGAACAAAGCGGTCAGGTTCGGGCTCGTGCCCAGAGCGCCGATCCGATCCGCGTCGAAGTCGACATACCCGCGTATCTGTCCGGCCTTGTAGTCGCATACAAGAAGCCGGATCGGCCCGCCTTGTGTCTGCGCCTGCATGGTCACCTGCGAACCGTCGTTCTTGAGCAGGCTACCCACAAGGGAGATCAGGACGAGCGCTTCGGTCAGCAGATGCGCAACCGCTGGCGGGTAGTCATGCGCTGACAGGATCGCGGTGGCGGTCTTGTCCAGCCGCGCAATCCGCCCCCGCGCATCGCGCGGAGGCACGGAAAAGCCGACGACGGAGTCAGTGAAGGTCTCGGTAATTTCGCTCATCCGCGAAATATGGTGCGGCGCAGCGCGATTGTAAGACCGCCGGTCTTTAACGGGTCAGATCAGACCGAAGCACCATAGCAGCACGGACTTCTGCGCATGAATGCGGTTCTCCGCCTGCCGGAAGACATGTGACTGCACCCCTTCGAAGACGCTTTCGCTCACTTCGTCGCCGACATGCGCAGGCAGGCAATGCAGGAAGATCGCGTCATCCTTCGCGCGGGCCATCAGCGCATCGTCGACCCGGTAGGTCTGCATCGCTGCCAGTTTCTCGTCCGCATGAGCCTGGCCCATCGAAACCCATGTATCGGTGACGATAACATCGGCGCCCTCAACCGCTTCCGCCGCATCGTTCGTAAGCGTGATGGTTGCTCCCGCAGCCCGCGCCGCAGCGATGTAACGCTCGTCCGGCTCGTAGCCCTTCGGCGTGCCGACGCGAACGTTGAACTTCATCAGCCCCGCCGCTTCGAGCGTCGAGTGCAGCACGTTGTTGCCATCGCCCAACCACGCCAGTTCCAGTCCCGGCAGGGCCTTGCCCGCCTCGATGATCGTCAGCAGATCGGCAACGATCTGGCAGGGATGCGACAGGTCGGTCAGTCCGTTGATGACCGGAATGCTGGCGCGCTCGCCGAGTTCGGTGATCTTGGCATGATCGTCGGTGCGGATCATGACGGCATCGACCATCCGGCTGAGGACGCGCGCCGTATCGGCGATCGTTTCTCCCCTGCCGAGCTGCATCGCGCCGCTTTCCATAACCATGCACGAGCCGCCGAGCTGCCGCATCGCGATGTCGAAGCTGACCCGCGTACGGGTGGAGCTTTTCTCGAAGATCGAGGCGAGGACATGCCCTGCAAGCGGTGCATCGTCGTCCGGTGCACCCTTGGGTTTTCCTTCCCGCCCCGCCTTCCGGTCGAGTGCATCCGCCAGCATCGCAGCGATCGCATCACCGCCCGCATCGCTCAGATCGATGAAATTGCGGATGACCATAATCAGTTCTTTGGAATGTCGTAACTTGCCGCGCCGGCGGAAAGCTTGTCGAAGAACTCGTCGATATCCGCGTCGCTGACGATCAGCGGCGGCAGGATACGCAGCGTCTGGTCGCCTGCGGCCACGGTCAGCAGCTGGTGGTTGTCGCGCAGATGCACGAAGAACGGGCGGCTCTCGACCTTCATCCGCAGCCCGAGCATCAGACCCTCGCCGCGCACGAGGTCGAACAGTTCCGGGTAGTTTCCGATGAACTGCTGAAGGCGTGCCTTGATGCGCTCACCCTTCTCGCGCACGCTGGCGAGGAACGGCTCGTTCGCGACCGCTTCCATCACCGCCATGCCCGCAGCCATTGCCAGCGGGTTGCCGCCGTAGGTCGATCCGTGCGTGCCAAAGGTCATACCGCGCGCGGCCTTTTCGGTCGCGAGACAAGCGCCGAACGGAAAGCCGCCGCCGATACCCTTGGCGCTCGCCATGATGTCCGGCTCGATGCCGTAAAGCTCGTGCGCGTAGAGGCGCCCGGTGCGCGCGACGCCGCACTGCACCTCGTCCAGCACCAGCATCAGATCGTGTTCATCGGCAAGCGCGCGCAAACCGGTCATGAATTCCTGGCTGGCGGGCCGGATACCGCCTTCGCCCTGGATCGGCTCTACGAGAAAGCCGGCGGTCTTCGGACCGATCATCTCGCGCGCGGCCTCGAGATCGTCGAACTCGCAATACTGAAAACCGGGTAGCAGCGGCATGAAGCCGCTGTGCATCTTCGTCTGGTTCGAAGCGCTGATCGTCGCCATCGTGCGTCCGTGGAAGGCGTTGGTGAAGGTGATGAGTTCGGTGCGGTTCGCATCGCCGTCTTCGTGCTGGTGATAGGCACGGGCGGTCTTGATCGCGGTTTCCACCGCTTCCGCGCCGGAGTTCGTGAAGAACACGGTGTCGGCAAAGGTATTCTCGACCAGCTTGCGGGCCAGCGCCTCTCCCTGCGGGCTGCCGTAGAGGTTGCTGACGTGCATCAGCGTCTCTGCCTGTTTCTGGATCGCACCGATCAGGCCGGGGTGCGAATGGCCGAGCAGGTTCACCGCAATGCCGCTCGCGAAGTCGAGATAGCGCGTCCCGTCCTCGTCGATCAGATGGCATTCCTCGCCGCGCACCGGACGCACGCCGCAACGCGGATAGACGGGCATGAGCGCAGTGATCGACATGGTATACCTCTTCTGGTCTGGAGAAACGCGAACCGGCACGACCGGCAGGAAAACTTCGTATAAAACAGAAATGGCGACCACAAGGGGCCGCCATCTCGTATTTTTTAGCGGTGGTGCGCGTAGCGGTCAAACCACTGCGCGGCTTCCAGTCCGATCAGCTTTGTGCCGGGACCAGGTTCACCGCCGAGTGCTTGCCTCGTCGGTCCACTTCGATGTCGAACTCGTAGCGCTCGCCTTCGTTGATGGCCGAGAGACCCGAGCGCTCGACTGCGCTGATGTGCACGAATGCATCGGGCTGACCGTCATCGCGTACGAGGAAGCCGAAACCCTTCATCGAGTTGAAGAACTTCACCGTGCCCGTCGCGCGCTCGCCGGTCAGCTCGCGCTGCGGAGGACCCCCGGCAGCCTGCTGCGGTGCGATCACGTCGCCGACGACCTGAAGATCCTGTGCGGACACCTTGCCGCCCCGGTCGACCAGATTGAATTCGAGCTCCTGCCCTTCGGCAAGTCCCTGAAGGCCCGCACGCTCGACTGCGCTGACATGCACGAACACGTCCTCGCCGCCGGTTTCCTGCTGGATGAAGCCGAAACCCTTCTGCGCGTTGAAGAACTTTACCGTTCCCTTGCCGGTGCCGACGACCTGGGCAGGCATGCGGTTGAAACCGCCACCGCCACCGCCGCCGCCACCCGGACCGCGGCCTCCGCCGCCACCGCCGCCGCCGTAGCCGCCGCGATTGTCGCGGTCGCCGCCGCCGAACCGGTCACCGCCCCGATCGTTACCGTAGTCGCGCGAGGGTGCGAAACCCTGCGGCGGACCGCCGAACGGATCGAAACTGTCTTCACCGATATTATCTCGTTTGTCCCGCCCCCGACGACGTCCTTTGTCGTAACCCATAGTCGTATTCGTACCTTGTCCTGCCGCCTCTTCACATTTTGCCCCATGTGCGAACGGCTGGCACATCCGGCATACCTGCAGCGACCGATCCAACGTGGCCGCTCCATCCTCAGCGTTTCCCTATAACGCGAATTACTCTATCGTGCGAACGATTTAAGAATTTCGCATCACGAGTTGGTCAATAGCACCGGAATGTGAAGCATTGTGGTCACGCCGTAGCCGGATATCGAAGGCGGGCAGTAAGGCTGGACAAGGCCCGTTTGCCGCGCCATCCAGCTGGGCCTCGACGTGTCGAGCGAAGCAGGGAGCCGGTTATTGTGAGCGAATTCAGACGTGTGACGGATAACCTTTACGTGAGCCCCCAGATCGGCGCGGACGATATAGAGAACGCGCGGCGCAGCGGCTTTACCGGCATCGTCAACAACCGCCCGGACGGCGAGTCGGACGACCAGACGCCAGGCGAGGCGATCAGGGCCGCGGCGGAACGCGCCGGTCTCGCTTACACTGCTATTCCCATCGGACAGGACGGCATTGCGCCGAGCGACATCGAATCGATGCGTGCGGCGACCGATCCTGGCCTCGGCAATGTGCTTGCCTATTGCCGCTCGGGCACACGTTCGACATTGCTGTGGTCGCTCGCTGAGGCGAGCCGAGGCACGCCCCCCGCCGCAATCGAGCGCGCCGCCGCTGAAGCGGGTTACAGTATCGCGCCCGTGCGCGGCGCAATCGAACAGTTGGCGGCGGACGCCGAGAAGTAACGTCGCCGCGTGGCTGGGCAAGTGGTGCAGATCGCCGGATCGCTCGCCGCAATCCTGCTGCTGTTCCTGCTTGCCGGCTGGCTGAAGTTGGGACGCGACGCCCGCCTCACTGATGAGCGGCAGGTACGCGAACTTGCAGACGAGACTTGGTCCGGTTTCGACGCGGTCGCAATCGGACTGGACCGCGAAGGGCGCGGCGCGCTGGCGGCTGACCGAGAGGGCCGGATACTTCTGCTTCGCCTCCACGGGGCGCACGGGGCCGGGCGCTTGCTGGAACGCGGCACTTCGGCCGAGCGGGACGGCGAGACCCTCCGGATCAGTACATCCGACAAACGGTTCGGATCCGTCACGCTCGACCTCGGCGGTGAAGCTGCCGCTTGGGAAGCGCGGATCGGCGCGCTATAAGAAAGCCGCCGTGCCAGACTTCTCACCCGTCCAATATGCGATCCCCGCATTCGTCCTGCTCGTCGTGGCGGAGATGCTGTGGGCGAAGCGCAGGCGCGCCCATGCCTACGAGCCGCGCGATACGCTGGTCAGCCTGTCGCTGGGGCTCGGCAGTACAATCGCGGGTGCGCTTACCGGCGGCGCGGTCCTCGCGCTGTCGCTCGTCCTTTACGAATACCGCGTGTTCGACTTCGACTCCAAATGGTGGACGGTGTGGTGGGCGTGGCCGCTATGCTTCGTGCTGGACGACTTCACCTATTATCTCTTCCACCGCATGGCGCACCGCGTGAGGTTCATGTGGGCGAGCCACGTGAACCATCATTCGAGCCAGCACTACAACCTCTCCACCGCCCTGCGGCAAAGCTGGACCGGCTTCTTCGCACTCAACTTCGCCTTCAGCCTGCCGCTGGTCCTGCTTGGCTTCCACCCCGTGATGATCGCGATCTGCTCAGGGCTCAATCTCATCTACCAGTTCTGGATCCATACCGAGGCGATCGGGCGGATGCCCCGCTGGTTCGAGGCGGTGATGAACACGCCCAGCCACCACCGCGTCCACCACGCGACGAACCCGCGCTATCTCGACCGCAATTATGCCGGTGTCTTCATAATCTGGGACCGGATGTTCGACAGCTTCGAGCCGGAGCGCGACGAACGCGAAGAGCGCATCCGATACGGTCTCGTGCGGCAACTCGGCAGTTTCAGCCTGCTGTGGGCGGTGTTCCACGAATGGATCGGCATCGCGGGCGACGTGCGGCGCGCGCCGTGGCGGCACAAACTCGGCTATCTGCTGCGCCAACCCGGCTGGAGCCACGACGGCAGCCGCGAAACATCGGACATGATTCGCGCACGCTGGCTGGAGCGGGCCGCATCCGACCAGTCACCCCGCGACTAAAAGCGGTTTGCGCTAGGGACGGCCGCGTCCTAAGCATCTTCAAATCAAGGGAGAGAGCATGCCGGACCAGTTCGACTACATCGTCATCGGTGGGGGCAGCGGCGGCAGTGCGGCCGCGGGACGACTGGCGGAAGACGGCTCGCGCACCGTCTGCCTGATCGAGGCGGGCGGGCGGAACAACACGGTGCGGGTGAAAACCCCCGGCTTCATGCCGTTCATTCCGAAATCCTCGAACTACCGCTACGAAACGGTTCCGCAAAAGGGACTGAACGGGCGTAGCGGCTACCAGCCGCGCGGCAGGGGCCTTGGCGGTTCCTCGGCAATCAACGCGATGATCTACATCCGCGGGCACCGCTGGGATTACGATAATTGGGCGGCGCTCGGCTGTACCGGATGGGGCTACAACGATGTGCTGCCATACTTCCGCAAGTCCGAGGCTAATGAGCACGGGTCGGACCATTATCACGGCGCCAGCGGCCCGCTGTTCGTGTCCGACCAGCGTTACGTCAACCCGGCCTCATACGCCTTCGTCGAGAGCGCCGCTGCGCTGCAATTGCCGCGCAACGACGATTTTAACGACGAGCGCCAGTCGGGCTTCGGCATCTACCAAGTCACGCAGCGCAATGGCGAACGCTGGTCCGCCGCGCGCGCCTACGTCGAACCGCTGAACTCCGCATCCAATCTCGCGACCTTCACCCGCTCGCGAGTCGAGAAGCTGCTGATCGAGAACGGCCGCGTTACCGGAGTGAGCATCCGGCAGGGGCGCCGCCGCAAGACCGTGACCGCCCGCTACGGCGTGGTGCTGGCTGCCGGTGCATTCAACTCGCCGCAAATCCTGATGGCTTCGGGCATCGGTCCGGCGGAGCATCTGCGCGAGCACGGCATCAAGGTGGTGGACGACCGCCCCGCCGTGGGCAGCGATCTGCAGGACCACATCGACTACGTCTCCAGCTGGGAGACGACCTCGCGCGAAACCATCGGCGACAGCCGCGAAGGCACGCTGCGCATGATGAAGGCGATGGTGGAACACCGCCGCAAGCGCACCGGAATTATGACCACGCCTTACGCGGAGGCCGGCGGCTTCTGGACCGTGGGCGAGGATGCACCCGCGCCCGACGTGCAGTGGCACTTCGTGCCCGCCATGCTCGAGGATCACGGGCGGGAGAAGGTAAAGGGCCACGGCTTCTCGCTCCACGCCTGCGTCTTGAGGCCGGAAAGCCGCGGCACGGTCCGCCTCGCTTCGGCGGATACGAAGGACGCCCCGCTGATCGATCCGAATTTTCTCGACGACGAGCGCGACATGGCCGTGCTGCGCGCAGGCGTGCGCCTGTCGCACCGGATCGCCGACGCCCCGCCGCTCGCCGCCTACGGCCCGACTGACCGCTATCCGGTCGACCTCAACGATGACGCGGCGCTCGATGACCTCATCCGCAGCCGCGCCGACACGGTCTACCACCCCGTCGGGACCTGCCGCATGGGGTCGGACGAGTCCTCCGTAGTCGATCCGCAACTGAAAGCGCGCGGAGTGGACGGGCTGTGGATCGCCGATGCCAGCATCATGCCGCGGCTCATCGGCGGCAACACCAACGCGCCGAGCATCATGATCGGAGAACGCTGCGCCGATTTCCTGAAAGCCGCACACGCTGCCTGATCCAATCGACCGGGATCTGGCGATCTCGGCTCACGCATAAAAAAAGGCCGGAGCGCTATGCCCCGGCCTGTTCAAGTCGTTGTTCGCAGGAGGAACATCGGTTGGCGGACCGGAAGGGAGAGAGGAACTCCGGCCCGCCAATTCGGGTAATCAGTTGTAGGCGCGCTCTCCATGTTCGCCGATGTCGAGGCCTTCGCGCTCGATTTCTTCGGAGACACGCAGACCGGTCACGACCTTCGTGATAAGCGCGGCGATGGTGGTGCCGATAGCCGCCCAGACGATCGCGACGATGACCGCCCACGCCTGCACGCCGAGCTGCGCACCGAGAGGCGTCGAGCCGTCGCCCGGTCCGCCGAAGCCCGGCTGGTAGACGATGCCCGTGCCGATCGCCCCGACGATCCCGGCAACGCCGTGGATGCCGAACACATCGAGCGAATCGTCATAGCCGAGGCGCGGCTTCAGCTTGGCAACCGCGAAGTAGGCGATGACCGAAGCCACGATGCCGAGCACGATGGCGCCGAACGGACCGCTGTTGCCCGCTGCGGGCGTCACGGCGACGAGGCCGGCAATGACTCCTGAGCAGAAGCCTAGCGCGCTACCCTTGTGGCCCGCGAACCGCTCCATCAGCATCCAAGTCAGCGCTGCGGCAGCAGTCGCGACGAAGGTGTTGATCATGGCAAGGCCGGCAATGCCGTCTGCTTCGAGTTCCGAACCGGCGTTGAAGCCGAACCAGCCCACCCACAGAAGGCCCGTGCCGATCATGGTCATTACTAGGCTATGCGGCGGCATCGGCTCGGTCGGATAGCCCTTGCGCTTGCCGAGGAACATGGCGAGCACCAGTGCGGACACACCGGCGTTGATGTGAACCACCGTGCCGCCTGCGAAGTCGAGCGCGCCGTCTTCGAACAGGAAGCCGCCGCCGGCCCACACCATGTGCGCGATGGGGAAATAGGTGATCGTCAGCCAGATGGCGGTGAACAGCATCAGGGCGGAGAACTTCAGCCGCTCCACCGTCGCACCCGCGATGAGTGCTGCCGTGATGGCCGCGAACGTCATCTGGAAGCTGATGAAGACATATTCGCTGATGACTTCGTCGCTGAAGGTTGCCGCGGTGCTGTCAGGCGTAACCTGGCTCAGGAACAGGTTGCCCCAGCTGAAGAAGGCGTTGCCCTCAGGTCCGAACGCCGTCGAATAGCCCCACATCACCCAGATGAGCATTGCGAGCGTTGCTGCGCCGCCAACCTGCGTCATGGTCGAAAGCATGTTCTTGGAACGGGTTAGACCGCCGTAGAACAGCGCAAGGCCCGGAATGATCATCAGGAGGACGAGCAGCGTTGCCGTCATCATCCAGGCATTGTTGCCCGGATTGGCGACCGCCGCGGCAACCTCAGTCGTGGCGGCGGCGATCGGCGTGCCGGCTTCGGCTGCGGTTTCGGCCGCAGTAGTGGCCGCTTCCTGCGCCAGTGCGGCAGTGGCGGAAACGAAGGACATCGCGGCAATTCCGGCCGCGCTCAAGGTTCTGTGGATCATGGTCGTACCCCTCACGATGATCAAAGTGCGGTTTCGCCGGTCTCGCCGGTGCGGATGCGGGTGGCCGAAGCCAGGTCGAGGACGAAGATCTTGCCATCGCCGATCGCCTCGGTGCTGGCGACTTCCTGGATCGTCTCGACGACCTTCGGCGCGAGATCGGCCGGTGCGGCGATCTCGAGCTTCACTTTCGGCAACATATTCGTCGAATATTCGGCGCCGCGGTAGATTTCCGTCTGCCCCTTCTGACGGCCGAACCCCTTGACTTCGGATACCGTCATCCCGGCGACGCCGACATTGCCGAGCGCCTCGCGCACCTCGTCCAGCTTGAACGGTTTGATAATCGCGATGATGTATTTCACTAATAACCCCCTTGCGATCGACCGGATCATTCCGATTGGGAGTTACTCAGCAAAACACGTGCCAGTTCGCTGCACCGCACAAATGTTAGCAAATGAGCGTTTAGACTATCGTCGATGTGGTCAGATTTTAAGCACCTGCTATCTAATTAAGCAGTTTCAGCTTCGCTACGACAGGGAGATGGTCGGAGGCCATGCTCGCGAGGGCACTGTGGTGAACGCGGGTCTGGGATAGCGACCACCCTTCGGTCGCCATGATCCGGTCGAGCCGGGCGATCGGGCGCTGGCTCGGAAAGCTCGGACCCGGAGCGATCATCTGCCAGCTATCCGCGAAAATCTTCATCGCGCCGCTGTTGAGACCCCACTGGTTGAAATCGCCCACGATCAGCGCAGGGCATTGCCGGTCGCGCCGCTTCAGATGCGCCAGCAGTTCCTTCAGCTGGGCCCGCCGCCGGAGGCCCGACAGGTCGAGATGCGTGCCGGTGATGCAAAAGCTCTTGCCGCCGTGCGTCAGCGTTGCGTGAACCGCCCCGCGCGGCTCCAGCGTGGGCAATTCCAGCGCTTCGCAATCGGTAATCTCGATCCCGCGCTTTACGAGCAGCGCATTGCCGTGCCAGCCGATGCTGCGCTGCCGCCGGGCGACGCTGGCGATTTGCCAGTGATGCTCGCCCAGCATCGCGCGCGGCAGAATGGTCGCCCGTTCGCCGAAGCGCGCGTCGGCTTCCTGCAAGGCGACCACGTCGGCATCGATCTCGCTCAGGACCGACATGATGCGCTCTGGATCGCAGACCTTGTCGCGCCCCACGCCCTTGTGAATGTTGTAGGTTGCGACCGTGATTTGCATGACGTTCGAAGAGCTAGTTGCTCGCGGCTTCACCAGCAATGTAGCGGTCTGGCGGCGTGACGGGCAAACCGTCGATGGAGCGCGTCTCACGGCTCCGCTTCTCGACATATTCGACCGGGTCACGGCCGGCATGGTATTTGATGAGTGTTTCTCGTTCCCGCTCGTAATCCATGATCGGTACGCCCCAACCGCAGCTCGTCTGCACGTTCTCGACCGCTATGTCGAAGATTTGCCGTGTTCCGGGCAGCAGCGTGAAGTGCTGCGCAAATTCCTCCCACCGTTCGTCCTGTGGCAGGACCGGAACGCCGGTGCCGTAGATGCGCAGGATGAGGGCTGGTTGCCGGAAATTGCAGAACATCAGCGTAACACGTCCGTCGGCTACCAGATGCGCGTGCGTCTCGTTGCCCGACCCGGAGATATCCAGGTATGCGACGCGGCCCGGTGAAAGCACGCGGAACGTATCGGTCAGCCCCTTGGGCGAGAGGTTGATCCGCGCTCCCTCCGCCGCCGTCGCCACGAAGAAGATCGGCTGCCGCTCGATCATGGAGATGTGGTGGCTGGAGAGCGTGTCGGAAAAGTCGGCCATTACGCGAACTTACGTTGCCGCGACGGACCGCGCAAGATTACCGTTCGCGGGTCGCGCTGAAAGTAAGCTCCGTGTTCTTCTCCTGCGCGTAGTTCACGTCCCACGGGCTCTTCGCCATGAAGACGAGATTGCCGTCGCGGTCCTTCGCAAGATTGGCGCGGTTGAAGCGTTCGAAATCATCAAGCGCGCTTTCCGGACCCGACAGCCAGCGCGCGGTGGCAAAGGGTGCAGGTTCCAGCTTCGCATCGACCTTGTACTCCGCCGCCAGCCGCGAAACGAGTACTTCGAGCTGCAGCTGTCCCACCACGCCAACGATCCACTGTCCGCCGATCTCGGGATAGAAGACCTGGATGACGCCTTCTTCGGAAAGATCGTCCAGCGCCTTCCTCAGCTGCTTGGTCTTGGTCGGATCGACCAGCTGGACGCGGCGCAGGATTTCCGGTGCGAAGTCGGGCAGGCCGGTAAAGCGCACCTCGTTCTTCTCGCTCAGCGTATCACCGACCCGCAGCGTTCCGTGGTTGGGTATGCCGATGATGTCGCCCGGCTCCGCCGTGTCGGCGATCTCGCGGTCCTGCGCGAAGAACATGATCGGCGAGTGCACCGCGATCGGCTTGCCTAAGCCGCTCGGCGTCAGCTTCATGCCGCGTTTGAACGTGCCCGAGACCTGCCGCATGAAGGCGATTCGGTCGCGGTGGTTGGGGTCCATGTTGGCCTGCACTTTGAAGATGAAGCCCGTGACCTCGTCGCGAGTCGGCGAGACTTGTTCCTCACCCGCGGGCTGAGGTCTCGGAGGAGGCGCATGGCGCGCGATCGCGTCGATCAGTTCTTCCACCCCGAAGTTCTTGAGCGCGCTGCCGAAATAGACCGGCGTCAGGTCGCCGTTGCGGTAGGCCTCGAGATCGAATTCGGGATAGCCCATGCGCGCAAGCTCAGCCTCTTCGGCGAACTGTTCGGGCATGGCCGGGTCGGCATCGCGCTTTCCAAGAAATTCCTTCGAGCCGCCTTCGGGCCGCGCCACTGTACCGGTCGCGTAGTCGAGCACGCCTTCGAACTGGCCGCCCATGCCCACCGGATACATCTGCGGGCTAACGTCGAGCGCGAGCATGTCGGCGATCTCGTCCAAGAGTTCGAACACCGGGCGCCCTTCGCGGTCGACCTTGTTGACGAAGGTGATGATCGGGACGGAGCGCAGGCGGCACACCTCGAACAGCTTGCGCGTCTGCGGCTCAATGCCCTTCGCCGCGTCGATCACCATGATCGCCGAATCGACTGCGGTCAGCGTGCGGTAGGTATCTTCGGAGAAATCCTCGTGCCCCGGCGTGTCGAGCAGGTTGAAGGTGATCGTTTCTCCGTCATACGCCTTCTCGAAAGTCATCACGCTGGAGGTGACCGAGATCCCGCGCTGCTGCTCGATCTTCATCCAGTCGCTGCGCGCCCGCCGCGCCTGCCCCCGCGCTTTGACCTCACCGGCAAGATGGATCGCTCCGCCCTGAAGCAGCAGCTTCTCGGTCAGCGTGGTCTTGCCGGCGTCGGGGTGCGAGATGATCGCGAAGGTGCGCCGCGAGTTGGTGGAACTGGAGGTCATGGGCTGGCGATTACTGCTCGCCGCGCGCGATGGCGAAACCGGCGAAGTCCTGGTTGACCGGCATCAGCTCGATCCGGTTGATGTTGAGGTGCGGTGGCAGTTCGGCCACCCACAGGATGGTGCTGGCGATGTCCTCTCCCGTCATCGGATTGACCCCGGCGTAGAGGTCATCGGACGCCTTCTGGCTGCCAGTGCGCACCACCGTGAACTCGGTCTCGACCATGCCCGGCTCGATGCTGGTGACGCGCACGCCCGTTCCGTGCAGATCGGCACGCAAGGCAAGCGTGAAGTGGTTCGCGAACGCCTTCGACCCGGCATAGACGTTGCCGCCCGGATAGACGTAATTGCCCGCGACCGAGCCGATCGCGATGATCGCGCCCTTGCGCTCGATCAGAGCGGGCAGAAGCTTGCGGGTCAGTTTCACCATCGCCGTGATGTTCGTGTCGATCATGGTCTGCCAGTCGGCAAGATCGGCTTCCTGCGCGGGCGAAAGTCCCTGCGCGAGCCCGGCGTTGTTCACCAGCAGGTCGATGTCAGCGAAGTCCGCAGGCAAGTTGGCAAGCGCCTCGTCCATCGCCGCTTCGTCGCGGACGTCGAACACCGCCGGGTGCACCTTGTCCGCGCCAAGCTCGGACACCAGCGCATCGAGGCGTTCCTTGCGCCGCCCCGTTGCCACGCAGCGCCAGCCGTTTGCGACCAGCGCGCGCACTGCCGCCTCGCCGATGCCCGCCGTAGCGCCTGTTACAAATGCCGTTTTCATCCGCGAAGCTCCGCTCCTTGCTTGGCCGCAGCTGCGACCACCTTGTCCGAAATCGCTTTCAGGTCCTGATCGGTATAGCTCTTCTCGCCCGGTTGCAGGACGACTTCCACCGCTACCGATTTCTTGCCTTCGGGCACGCCCTGCCCCGCAAACACGTCGAACACGCGCGCACCGACAATATTCGCCTTGTCCGCGCCCCTTACCGCGCGGATCAGGTCGCCCGCCGCAAGTTTCTGGTCGACGAGGAAGGCGAAGTCCCGCCGCACCGGCTGTAGAGCGGGCGGGGTGTAGTCAGGCCGCGCGAAACCCTTGCTGGCGTTCTTCACCGGAACGGCGTCGAGGAAAATCTCCACCGCCACGACCGGCCCGTCGAGATCGAAAGCCTTGAGCGTCGCAGGATGCAGGGCGCCGAAGCGAGCCAGCACCTTTTTCGGGCCGAGCCGCAGCGTGGCGGACTGGCCGGGATGGAACTGTTCGCCCGCTTCGCCCATCACCATCAGATTATCGACCGGCGCTCCGGCAGCTTCGAGCAATGCCATTGCTTCTGCCTTCGCGTCGTAGGCATCGAAACCTCGTGCCTTACCGCCCTGCCAACTGCGCTCGCTGCGTTCGCCAGCAAGCACGATGCCGAGCGTCGGCTTCTCGTCGCTCGCGCCGTCCTTCCCGCTGAAGTAGCGGCGGCCGATCTCGAACAGGCGCGAGGCATCCGCGCCGCGGTCCGCATTACGCTTCGCCGCCGACAGCAGGCCGGGGATGAGTGACGGCCGCATCGCTTTCAGGTCTTCGCTGATCGGGTTTTCGAGCACCCACAGCGGCTCGCCTTCAGCCGCAAAAATATCCGCTTCGCCTTGCGGCAGGAAGGACCATGTCACCGCTTCATTGAGGCCGCGCGCAGCGGCGGCGCGGCGCAGCTTGCGTTCCATCACTTGGTCCGGGGAAGCAGTCGATTTCGCCACGCCCTCAGCGCGGGGCAGCGGGACGCTCTCGACCTGATCGAGCCCATGAATGCGCACGACTTCCTCGACCAGATCGGCAGCGCCTTCGACGTCGTGACGGCGCAGCGGGACGGTGACCTTCCAGTCCTCTGCGACCGCGAAGTCCAACGCTTCGAGAATGCGCCGCTGCTCGCTTTCCGGCACGTCAATCCCGCCAAGATTGCGGGTCAGCGCCGGATCGAAATCAATCACCTGCGCTTCGCTCGGCGGGGAGCCCGCGCGTGCGACTTCGCTTGGGCTTCCGCCGCAGGACTGCATGATGAGCTCGGTCAGCAGCGCGAGTCCATCATCGAGGAAGGCGGGGTCAACGCCGCGCTCGAACCGGGTGCGCGCATCGGACGCGAGGCCCAGCTTGCGGCCCGTCACGCCGATCGCTTCGGGATCGAAATAGGCGATTTCGAGCAGCACGTCAGTGGTCGCCTCGGTCGCGCCCGAATGCTCGCCGCCCATGATACCGCCGATGTCGTGCACGCCGCTATCGTCCGCGATCACGGTCATGGTGTCATCGAGCGTGTAGGTCTTTTCGTTCAGCGCCTCCATCGTCTCGCCGTCCTGCGCGCGGCGCGCGGTCACGGGTCCAGAGAGCTTGGCGACATCATAGACATGCGCCGGACGACCGCAGGCGAGCATCAGGTAGTTCGTGCAATCGACCACGGCAGAGATCGGGCGCTGCCCCGCCGCGATCAGGCGGCGCTGCATCCATTCGGGCGATGCCCGCGTGTTGTCGATCCCGCGGATGACGCGCCCGTAGAATGCCGGGCACCCTTCGGGGTCGTCCGTTCGGATCGCGACCGGGCACGGGTCCTCGCCGCCGATCTCGGGAACCTCGACGGGCTTGAACGTGCCGAGCCCCGCCGCTGCTAGGTCGCGTGCGATGCCCATAACGCCCATGCAGTCGGGGCGGTTTGGGGTGATCGCCACGTCGAAGACCGGGCTCGTGCCCTGGTACTGCGCAAAGGATTCGCCGACCGGCGCATCGTCGGGGAGTTCGATGATCCCCTCATGCGCGTCGCCCAGTTCGAGCTCGCGCACACTGCACATCATCCCGTTCGATTCGACCCCGCGGATGGCGCTCTTGCGAAGTTCCATTCCGTTCGCCGGGACCACCGCACCGGGCAGACCGAGCACCCCCTTCATCCCTGCGCGGGCATTCGGCGCGCCGCAGACCACCGTCAGCGGATCGCCCTCACCCGTGTCGATGCTGAGCACCTGAAGCTTGTCGGCATCGGGATGCTTCTCAGCGGTCAGTACCTTCGCCACGCGAAAGCCTGCGAGCTTTTCGGCTGGGTCCTCGATCCCTTCGACCTCATGCCCGATCGCATTCAGCTTGGCAGCGATCTCGGTCACGCTCGCCTCGGTGTCGAGGTAGTCCTTCAGCCATTCGAGAGAGAACTTCATGGCCGCGCTCCTACGCCTGCGGAAAGGGTCGGCTGGTCGAACGGCGAGAAGCCGTAATGCGCCGCCCAGCGCGCGTCCCCGTCGAAGAAGGCGCGCAAATCGTCCATCCCGTATTTGAGCATCGCGAGCCGGTCCACGCCCAGGCCCCAGGCAAAGCCCTGCCACTCGTCAGGGTCCAGCCCGGCGAACTCGATCACCCGGCGGTTGACCATGCCGCTGCCGAGCAATTCCATCCAGCCGTGCCCTTCCTCATCGCCCGAGCCGCCGAGCACGCGCTTGCCGTCCTTGACCGCGAAGCCGACATCGACCTCGACGCTCGGTTCGGTGAAGGGGAAGTACGACGGGCGCAGGCGCAGCACGATCTCGTCGGTCTCGAAGAACGCCTTGAGGAAGGTTTCCAGCGTCCATTTGAGGTGGCCGAGGTGAATGCCCTTGTCGATCACCAGCCCCTCGACCTGGTGGAACATCGGCGTGTGCGTCGCGTCGCTGTCGCTCCGATAGACGCGGCCCGGCGCGATGATGCGGACCGGCGCACCTTCGGCGACCATCGTGCGGATCTGCACGGGCGAGGTGTGCGTGCGGAGGAGCATCCGCCGACCCTCACTATCCGTATCGGGGAAATAGAATGTATCGTGCATCGCGCGCGCGGGGTGCGTTTCCGCCATGTTGAGCGCGGTGAAATTGTGCCAGTCGTCCTCGATCTCCGGCCCCGTCTTCACCGCGAAGCCGAGGTGCGCGAAAATCTCCGCCAGTTCGTCCATGACCTGGCTGACCGGATGGATCGTCCCGCGCGGCGCCGCCTGCGCAGGCAGCGTCAGGTCCAGCGTCTCGGACGCGAGCCGCTCGTTCAGTGCCGCTTCTTCCAGAGCGGCCTTCCGCTCCGCCACGGCGTCCGCAATTCTGGTCCGCATGGCCTGGATGCGGGGTGCTTCGACCTGCCGCTCTTCCGGGCTCATCTTGCCGAGCGTTTTCATTAGCTGGCTGACCCAGCCCTGCTTACCCAGCGCCTCGACGCGGATATCCTCGATCTCGGCGACGCTCTGGGCGCTTTCAAGGCGCTTGAGGGCCTGTTCGGTGCGGTTTTGGTTTTCGCTGCTCATGTCGGTCGCTCGCTTAGTAAGCACAAACAAAAAGCGCCACCCTTTCGGATGGCGCTTCTCGTATTTCATTCAGCTTCTCAATCAGGCGGGAAGCGCTTCCTTCGCCTGCTTGATGATGCTGCTAAAGGCCGCGCTTTCGTTCATGGCGAGGTCGGCCATGACCTTCCGGTCGAGCTCGATCCCGGCCAGCTTCACGCCGTGCATGAACTGCGAGTAGGTAAGGCCTTCCGCGCGGACGGCAGCATTGATGCGCTGTATCCACAGAGCGCGGAACGTGCGCTTCTTAACCTTGCGGTCGCGGTATGCGTACTGGCCGGCTTTTTCGACGGCCTGGCGCGCAACGCGGATGGTGTTCTTGCGGCGACCGCGATAGCCCTTGGCTTGGTCGAGTAGCCGCTTGTGCTTCTGGCGCGTGGTGACGCCGCGTTTGATGCGAGGCATAAGTGTATCCTTTCAGAAAATTCGTGTGGAGGCGGCGCGGCTCAATCGAGCCCGTAAGGCGCCCACTTCTTCACGGTCTTGGCATCGGCCTCTGCAAGGACGGTGGTGCCGCGGTTCTGGCGGATATACTTCGCATTGTGGCTCATCAGGCGGTGGCGCTTTCCAGCGACCCCGTGCTTGACCTTGCCGGTGGCGGTGATCTTGAAGCGTTTCTTCACACCGCTCTTGGTCTTCAGCTTGGGCATTTTCGTCTCCTGTTCGGATGTCTGGTCAAAGACACGTTCGGCCAGTCCTGGCAGCCCTAATCGGCCAGACCGGCGCGCATCGCTCGTGTCGGTGAAGGGCGCTCATTTAGCGAGAAGTCCGCGAAATGCAAGCGCCGTATGACGCTGGGGCGCCGGGTCAGTGCGCGTAGCTCATCTTGCGCGTCATCCCGCCATCGACCGCGATCTGCTGCCCGGTCACGAAGCCCGCCGCGTCCGAGACGAGCCATGCGATCGTCCCGGCGATATCCTCCACCGTGCCGACCCGGCCGACCGGATGCTGCTCGCAGTCGATGTCGCGGTGGCGCGGCTCCTCCCGCTCGCTTTCCTTCTGCCATGGACCGGTCTCGATCCACCCCGGCAGGAGTGCATTGACGCGCACCGCCGGGCCGAGGCTGATCGCCATCGCATGAGTCAGCGCGCTCACCCCGCCCTTGGCCGCTGCATAGGCGAAGGTTTCCGGCTCCGATTGCAGCGCGCGGGTGGAGGATATGTTGACGATGCTCGCTCCCTCCGCGCGCCTCAGCAGCGGGACGGCAGAACGGCTGCATAGGAAGGCGGCAGTCAGGCTCGCGTCGATCCAGCCCTGCCAATCTTCCAGCGCCAGTTCTTCGAGCGGCCCGCAATAGGGATCGGCGATCCCGGCGTTGTTGATAAGTGCGGTCAACGGCGCTCCGCTCAGCCAGCCATCCAGTTCGGCAAAGGCATTCGTGACCTGCTCTTCCACGCCAACATCGCAAGTGATCGCAAGGCAGCGATCGTCCGGCAACAAGGCGTCGATCTCCGCCAATGCCTCTTTGTCCTTGTCGAGTACGCAAACGCGCCAGCCCAACCCGCTGAAATGCAGGGCGGTTCCGCGCCCGATACCGGCACCGCCGCCGGTGATGACTATCGTTTTATTCATAGCTTACGAACGCGGCAGTGTGCGCGGCGTTTCCGCGAAATTGCGGGGTCAGAGCTGTCCGTGACCCGGTGGCAGCGCGTGAATATCGCCGAGGCCCGACCCGATGCCGTCGCCTAGGCCCATCGCTTCCAACACGTCTTCGAGCCTTGCCTGATCGCCCATCGCGATGACCTCGCCTGTGCTGCCCGCGTGGAGCGGTTCGCCCGCCCAGTCACACATCGTGCCGCCCGCGCCCTCGACCACGGGCACCAGCGCGGCGAAATCGAAAAGTTCGAGCCCGGCCTCGCACACAATGTCGATATGTCCGGCTGCAAGCAGGCCGTAATTGTAGCAGTCACCCCCGTAAACGATCATGCCCTGCCGCTTGTCGCCTGCGATCTTCTGCGCAAGCGACATATAGGCATCGGCCTGCTCGGCATCGAAGTAATGCGGGCTGCTGGTGGCAAGCGTCGCATCTTCGAGCGAACGGCAGGCGCGCGTTTTTACCGGTTTGCCGTTCAGCGTCGTGCCTTCCCCGATGCGCCCGACCCAGCGCTCACCTGCAATCGGCTGGTCGATGATGCCCAGAACCGGGAAACCATCCTGCAGAAGCGCGATCAGCGTGCCGAAGATCGGCCTTCCCGCGATGAAGCTGATCGTACCGTCGATCGGATCGAGCACCCAGGTCCGGCTCGCGCCTTCCTTGCGCGTGCCGTATTCCTCGCCGACGATACCATCGTCTGGTCTTTCGGCCTCTATGATCGCGCGCATTACGGCTTCGGCTGCGCGGTCGGCTTCGGTCACGGGAGAAGCGTCGGCCTTCGCTTCCTCCGCGAAGTCGGAGCGGAACAGCGGGCGGATGGCTTCGCCCGCCGCGTCGGCAAGGCGGCCCGCGAGGCGGACGTCGTCGACAATACTCATGCACCTGCCATCGCTGGCGCGCGGGGCAGGGTCAAGCCGCGCTCAGTCGAACAGGCTGGAAACGCTCGATTCGTCGGCGATGCGGCGCACGGCCTCGCCGATCAGCGGCGCGATGGTGAGAATGCGGATCTGCTGCGAATCAACCGAATCGTCTGTCGGACGGATCGTATCGGTAATGACCAGTTCCTTGAGCGCGCTCTTGTCCACGCGCGCGACCGCTCCACCTGATAACACGCCGTGGGTGATATAGGCGGCAACGCTCGCCGCGCCGCTGTCGAGCAGCGCCTGCGCTGCGTTGCATAGCGTGCCGCCCGAATCGATGATGTCGTCGATCAGGATGCAGTGCCGCCCCGAAACGTCGCCGATGATGTTCATCACTTCCGATTCGCCCGGCCGGTCGCGGCGCTTGTCGACGATGGCGAGCGGCGCATTGTCGAGCCGCTTCGCCAGAGCCCGGGCGCGGACCACGCCGCCGACGTCGGGGCTGACGACCATCAGATCTTGATCGCCGTAGCGCGCCTGAATGTCCGCAGCCATTACAGGCGCGGCGTAAAGGTTGTCGGTCGGAATATCGAAGAAGCCCTGGATCTGTCCTGCGTGCAAATCGACAGACAGCACGCGGTCGGCACCGGCCTGCGTGATGAGATTGGCGACCAGCTTCGCACTGATCGGCGTGCGCGGACCGGGCTTCCGGTCCTGCCGCGCATAGCCGAAATAGGGCACGACCGCCGTGATCCGTCGGGCCGAAGCGCGGCGCAGCGCATCGATGCAGATCAGCAGTTCCATCAGGTTGTCGTTCGCCGGAAAGCTCGTCGACTGGACGACGAATACATCCTCGCCGCGCACGTTCTCGTGGATTTCGACGAAGATTTCCTCGTCCGCGAACCGGCGCACGCTCGCATCGCACAGCGGCATTTCGAGATAGCCCGCGATGGCGCGTGCCAGCGGGAGGTTCGAATTGGCGGCCATGATCTTCATGCTGAGGGAGAATCCTGTTGTCTTCGATGCGGCGGAGGAAAAGTGCCTATCGCCGCACCCGCTCTCCCGCAACGACCTCTACTTGCCTAGCCGTGGACAGCGCGCGCGTTAGGCATCCCTTCAGCTCGTGAGCGTGGGGGTTCCGCGGTGCTCGCCCTTGATCCAGCGAACCGTGCCGGACGAGGCGCGCATGACCACGCTTTCGGTCGTCATCCTGCCGCCGCGTAGGCGCTTGACGCCTTGCAGCAGGGAGCCGTCGGTAACGCCGGTCGCGGCGAAGATGCAGTCGCCCTTCGCCAGATCATTCAGCTTGTAAATGCGGTCGAGGTCCTCGATACCCCATTTTCTCGCACGGGCCTTCTCGTCTTCGTTGCGGAACAGCAGCCGGCCGTTGAACTGGCCGCCGACACAGCGCAACGCCGCTGCCGCCAATACGCCTTCCGGCGCGCCGCCCTGTCCCATATACATGTCGATCGTGGTATCTTCGTCGGTCGTCGCGATCACGCCCGCGACATCGCCGTCGCCGATCAGTACCACGCCGCAGCCGATGCCGCGCAGTTCCGCGATGAGGTCGCTATGACGCGGCCGATCGAGAACGCAGACGATGATCTCGTGCGGCTCGACGCCCTTGGCCGCCGCGACCGACTTCACGTTCTCGGTCGGCGATTTGGCGAGGTCGATGACGCCTTCAGGATAGCCCGGCCCCACCGCCAGCTTGTCCATGTAGACATCGGGCGCGTTGAGCAGGCAGCCTTCCTCCGCCGCTGCCAACACCGCCAGAGCATTGGGTCCGGCTTTCGCGGTAATGGTCGTACCTTCGAGCGGGTCGAGCGCGATGTCGATCTTGGGGCCCCGGCCCGGTGCGCCGCCGACCTTCTCGCCGATATAAAGCATCGGAGCTTCGTCGCGTTCGCCTTCGCCGATTACCACCGTGCCGTCCATATAGAGCGTGTCGAACGCCTCGCGCATCGCTTCGACAGCGGCGGCGTCGGCCGCTTTCTCGTCGCCGCGCCCGATGAGTTTGGAGGCGGCAACCGCGGCAGCTTCGGTCACGCGGACCATCTCCAGAACGAGCACACGGTCGAGCGGATTGTCGCTCGCATTTTTTGAAGCATTCATAATGAATTCAGTCCCGAAGTAGCGATGCTGGTTGATTGCCGGTGGGCGGTAAACGGGGGAAGAGTGAATGTCGAGCAGTGCCGCAACTCGCATCCGCCTGCTTCCCGCAATGGCACTGACTGTTTTTGCGTCGGCACCGCTCGGCGCGCAGGAAACACCGCCGCCCGCCGCCAATACGGCCGAGCAGGCGATCGACGAGGCGCGCGACGCCTACGGTCCTCCACCGCCGAACGAAGAGTGCCGGGTGGAGCAGGATGCCGCGACCATCACCGGCGAGATCATCGTTTGTCGCCGATTGGGCGACCAGTCCGAGTACCGGCTGGTAACGCCGAGCGAAGCGACCAAACGCTACGCCGAGGAGACGATGAACGAGGGCAATCCAAAAACGCCGGACTTTATTTCCGACTGTCACGATCAGGGCTGGCCGGCAGGATGCGTGCGGGTCGGCAGCGTGCCGCCGCCCGCCTACATCATCGATTTCGACACGCTACCCGATGCTCCGCCGGGTTCGGATGCGGACCGGATTGCGCGCGGTCTGCCGCCGCTCGGACGCGACGTAGCGCCGGTCCGGCCGGAAAACAGCGCAGCTACGCCTGAAGGATCGGCATCACCAGAGGCGGAGCAGTAAGACCTTCGGCATCGGCGAGCAGCTCGATCGCCTTCGTCACGCAGCCCTCCGGACCTTCGTGCGTGACCATCGCGACGAGCACTTCGCTGCCATCGTCTGAGCGCCCTTCCTGGATAAGGCTTTCGATCGACACCTCCGCATCGCGCATGGCCGCGGTAATTTCCGCAAGCACGCCGGGGCGGTCGTAGACGGTGAAGCGGAGGTAGGTCCGCCCCTTCCGTCCGCTCGGATCGGCTGGCGGCATCGCTTTAAGATCGGCGACCGGAACCGAGAACGGCGCACTTGTTTCTCCGCCCGCCTCGCCGCGTGCAAGGTCGATCAGGTCCGCTACCACCGCGCTCGCCGTAGGACCGTCCCCTGCACCGGCGCCTTGGAACAGAAGGCGCCCGGAGAAATTGCCTTCGGTCACGACCGCATTGGTCGGCCCGTCGACCGCCGCGAGCGGATGGTCCTTGGGAACGAGGCACGGGCGCACGCGCTGAAGCAGCTTGGTCATGCCTTCCTGCTCTTCGGTATCGGCCATGCCGATCAGGCGGATCGCGAAGCCGAGCGTTGCGGCTTGCCGGATGTCGGCTGCGCGCACCCGAGATATGCCCTGCGTTTCGACGGAGGCGAAATCGATCCGGCACCCGAACGCGATCGCAGCCAGAATTGCCAGTTTGTGCGCCGCATCCACGCCCTCGATGTCGAAGGTCGGGTCGGCTTCGGCAAAGCCGCGTTCTTGCGCGCTCGCCAGCATTTCGTCGAAATCGGCGCCGGTGTCCTCCATCGCCGAGAGGATGAAATTGCTCGTGCCGTTGAGGATGCCGTAGATCTGCTCGATCGCATTCGCTGCAGCGCCTTCGCGCAGGCCTTTGACGACCGGAATGCCCCCGGCCACCGCAGCCTCGAATTTCAGCGCAGCCCCGTTCTGAGCAGCGAGTTCGGCCAGGTCGAGACCGTGATGTGCGACCATGGCCTTGTTCGCGGTAACGAGCGATTTGCCAGCGCCGAGCGTACGGCGAGCAAGGGTCAAGGCGGGGCCATCGGACCCGCCAACGAGTTCCACCACAGCGTCCACGTCCTCGCGCGCGGGCATTTCGGTCATATCGTCGTGCCAGTCGTAGCGCGACAGATCGATCCCGCGGTCGCGGCTGCGTTCCCGGGCGCTGACGGCCACGATTCGCATGTCGCGTCCAGCCCGGGCGGCAACCATGGCCCCGTTCGCTTCGAGCAGGCGAATAACACCGGTTCCCACCGTGCCGAGGCCCGCAAGGGCTATCCGCAGCGGAGGCAGCGCGGCCTTGCGCGAGTTGTCAGCCATGTCGATCGGTCCCGTCTCAGCCGTTAAGAGTGACAACGCCCCTAACGTGACGGCGAGACGCATTGGAGCCAGTTTGTCTTGGCCCGGCCAAAAGCCGGGTTTGCCTGACGCGCGCTTGGGCGATGCTTAGCCGCGGGTTCGGCGGCACTCTCCGAGTTCGCGCATTACATAAGCGTAGTCCTGCGCCGCGCGCATGCGAGCTTCGCCGTCGCGGGCTAGGTTCGCGTCCTGCGGCAAAGTCTGCGGCAGCGAACAGGCAAGACGGTACCACGCAATTGTCTCGGGCTGTACTGTTCCGGCGGACTGATCGACGAGTTCGGTCCACGATACGCCCCAGCGAACCGGTTGGTTCGGACGGCGCAGAACCGTCATTGATACCGGCATGTCGTTCTCCGTCATGAGGAAGAACTGCGTTTCCGATTCGCCGACGAGGTTGCCCCTCACCGATAGTGCATCGCGAACGCCGGTAACGACCGGCGGCGTGTCTGCCGACGCGAGCTCGGCAAGAATCGGCCGTAGCCGCGAACTCAGCGTTTCGCTCCAGGAAAGCTGCGCGCCTTTCTCTACCAGTTGGATTTCGCCGGGGCGGCCCGGCACGGTGCGGGCGAACAGGATAACGTCCTGCTTCTTGAGCTTAGGCGCCTTCCCCTTCGCATTCAGCGGGACATCGACGAGATACTTGAGGGATTCGCCGATCGGCGCATTGCCGGAAATGAGCGCGGTCGTTTCCGCTTCGAGGTACAGCCGTGCATATCCGGGCGCGAGGCCCGGTGCACGTTCCGCTTTCACCCGCGCCTGGTCCGTTATCCGGGCGCGGATCACCAGCGGCGCATCCTCAGCCAAATCGACGAGGTCGGCATAAGTCAGCGAGGGCGGCGCTGCAGTTTCCTGTGCCGCGACCGGGACTCCCCACACCGCTAGCGATGCGGATAGCGTAAGGCCGAGAGCAAAGATGTTAGCGCTACGAAAAGCGCGGCGAGAAGGCTGGTTCGATTTCATGACTTTACCCCTGCGCAAAGCGTAATTGATCGTAGCTGAACTAACCTGCACGCAGTCTGCTCGTTCCATTTTGAGCGGATTGCGGCGGGGTATAGTCGGACAAAGCATTTGCGCGCCTAGCTTATCGTGGCTAAGACTTGCAGCGCTCGGGGACACAATAATGACACAAATCCCCGTGCTCAGCTATCGGAGCGAAGGAACTTCGGCGGACGCGGTCCGTCTTGCTTTTCGCCCCGATTGGTAAATACTGAGTAAATGCGGGTCGAGGGCATTATGGAAAGTCTCTCTATCCGCGGATAGTTCGCTGGACCGGGTCCGGCAGCAGTAAATGGAGTGATCCGACCGAATGGCCTATGCAGACCAACAGATGAGCTCGAACCGCATTATTGCGCTCATCATAGTTGCGATCATCCATGTCGTCATCGGTTACACGCTCGTCACCGGCCTGGCTTTCGAAGCCGCCAAGAAGGTCGTAGAGCGTGTGACCACCGTCGACGTGGACGAACCACCGCCCCCCGAACCCGAGGAAGAGCCCCCGCCCCCGGAGCCGCAGCCGGAGACCCCGACTTCGCCTCCCCCGCCGGTCGCTCCGCCGCCACCTGTCAATGTGGCGACCAACCCTCCGCCTATTCGGACGCAGACAACGATTCCGCCGCCCGCACCGCCGGCATTTCGGATCCCGCCGCCTGCTCCACCAGCGCCGCCGGCTCCCCCGCCCGCACCGCCTCCCCCGCCGCCGCCGCCCTCGCAGGCTCGTGCAGCGTCGCGCGACAACTTCCAGCGTTGGGGCGCACAGTTCCAGAACGATTATCCGACGGCGGCTTTGCGCCGCGAAGAGGAAGGGACCGTTCGGATGCGGATCACAGTTGGAGCTAACGGACGTGTTTCGGCTTGTTCAGTCGTCGGTTCGTCCGGATCGAGCGCGCTCGACGATGCGGCCTGCCGCGTGATGCAACGCTATGGACGCTACAATCCGGCGCTTAACCCAGCAGGTAACGCAATTTCGAGTACGCTTACCGAGGCCATCCGTTACGTGCTTCCGGAATGACCGGCACGACATCACGTATTTGAAAACTTATTCTCACAAAGGAATCGTTCATGTTCATCAATCTCATTGCCACTGCTGCCCCGGAGGCGCCCGAAAACGCGTTCGGCTTCGTCCAGGCAATGGAAGAGGGCGGCCCGATCGCCTGGTCCATTCTTGCCGTTCTGGTCATCATGTCCGTCGGATCGTTCTACATCCTCATCACCAAGTGGATCGAACAGCAGAAGGTCTTCAACCAGTACAAGAACGTCCGCACCAGCTTCTGGCGCACCAATTCCATCAAGGAAGGCGCGACGAAACTGGACAAGGACAGCGCATGGCGCCAGATCGTCGACGATGCGATTGCCGCTGAAGACCAGCACGGCAAGATGACCGACAGCATGGAAGCGCACGACTGGATGCACGGCTCGCTCGCCCGCAGCGAAGCCTCGATCAACTCGAAGCTTGCAGGCGGCCTGCCGTTCCTCGCATCGGTTGGTGCAACGGCCCCGTTCGTTGGCCTGCTCGGTACGGTGATCGGTATCTACCGCGCACTCATCAACATCGGCATCGCCGGTTCGGCTTCGATCGACAAGGTCGCAGGTCCGGTTGGTGAAGCACTGATCATGACCGCGATCGGTCTGCTCGTTGCTGTGCCTGCCGTGCTGGCCTACAACTGGCTGCAGAGCCGCAACAAGCGGATCGCCGAACTGCTCAGCGGTTTCTCGACCGACATTCTTGCGAACATCAATTCCAAGGGTGCGGTTCGTCCGAACACCATGACGGCAACGTCAACACAGCAGGCCGGCAAGGCTGCTCGTACGGCTCCGGCATCGAGCGCGACTGCAACGAAGACCGGTTCGACCACCACGACGACTGGCGGTACGACCACGACCACTACCACGACGCCGAAGCGCTAAGCGCTACGGCAAGCGGATGCCGGCCGGGGTACTTACGCCTCGGCCGGGCACTAGACGAACTGACACGATGAAGCCGGACAGGACCTAATAATGGCAATTTCTACCGGAGGCGGGGGCGCTGAAACCCCAATGTCGGACATCAACACCACCCCGCTGGTGGACGTGATGCTCGTGCTTCTCATCATCTTCCTCATCGCGGTCCCGGTCGCGATCCAGACGATCGACCAGTTGGAAATTCCCATCCTGGAAACCGTCGAATCGAAGGATAAGGTCGAGAACCTGCTGCTTACCGTCAGCACGACCGACGAAGCTGGCCTGAGTGCCGGTGAACCGGGCTATCAAGGCGCGTCGCGGACCGGCGAGTGCCGGGTGTATTTCAACAACATCACTCCGGTCACGTCCGAAGAGCTTTACGACCGCTCGTTCGAACGGCTCGATGCGATCGTCACACGCGCAGGCGGTGCCGAAGCCATCATGCAAGAGCCCGACCTGATTCCCCAGGTTCATATTCGGGGTGATGAAAACGCACCGTGGCAGTGCATCGCCGGGGCCATCTTCAATGTGCAGACGGCGGGCTATCCGACGGTCGGTTTCATCTCGAACCCGGTCGATCCGAATTAAGCTGCGATAAGCAAAGACACTTTCAGGAGTTACAATCATGGCAATGTCAGGCGGCAAGGACGATGGATCGCCGATGATGGAAATGAACACGACGCCGCTTATCGACGTCATGCTCGTTCTGCTCATCATGTTCATCATCACCATCCCGGTGGCGACCCATGCGGTGAACATCGATCTGCCGCAGCCCAATCCCAACCCACCGGAAGAATTAATCGATCCGGTCAAGAACAAGGTCGTCCTGTCCCCGCAGGACGAAATCTTCTGGAACGGCGACACGATCGACGAGGGCGAATTGCTTCGCAATCTGCAATTGACGACGAGCATCAATCCGGAACCCGAACTTCAGTTCGAGCCGGAGGCACGCGCCAGTTACGACAAGTCGATCCGCGTCCTGAATATCATCAAGGGCTCCGGCGTGACCAAGTTCGGCTTCGTCGGGAACGAGAAGTACCGCAGCTTCGGTACCGGCGGTCCGGCCAACCCGACCGGCGGCTAAAAGAACTTACAAATCTGACGAAGAAGGGGGCGGAGCGATCCGTCCCTTTTTGTATCCGGCGGATGAGCACGCTGACCGCGACGAGCAGTTCAACACTCCCCTCAGCTTGACATATTCTCGGGCACGTGATGTTATTACATCTTCAATCGAGAGGAGCATTCCATGTCGCAGTCATCTGTCGCCGCTTCGTCCGCACCGCTCTCCGATCTCAACACCACGCCGCTGATCGACGTTCTGCTGGTCCTCCTCGTGATGTTCATCATCACCATACCGGTCGCCACCCACTCGACCGATATCGATTTGCCGCAGTGCAACGACTGCACCCCGCCGCCTCCGAACCCGCTGAAGAACCTCGTCAGTATCAATGCCGCCGACCAGTTGTTCTGGAATGGACAGCCGATAACGAATGAAGAATTGGCACTCGGACTTGCGCAGACTCGCGCACTCGCCGTTGAACCTGAACTGCAGTTCGAGCCGGCGGCGCTCGCAAGCTACGACGCCGCGGTACGCGCGCTCGACGTCATCAAGCGCAGTGGCGTCACCAAATTCGGCATCGTGGGCAACCAAAAGTATCGCAGCTTCGGCAGCAGCTAGGTCTGGCGGCGCGCGATCTATTCGTCCGGATCGTCCAGCCGCATTGCCGCCGACGCGAGGCTTTCCGCCTCGATCAGCAGTTCGTCGTCGACCGACCCTGCCGGCAGCCGCTCTCGTCCGATAACGACCATCACCGGGACCGCGAGCGGGCTCACCCGTTCGAGCTGAACGTGGACGAGCTGCTCTTCAGCGCGCTCGAGCAGGCTGGCAAGTCGCCCCACATCGGTCATCAATGTCCGCGCATCGGCCCAAGCGGCCTGCATCAGGACATGGTCGGGCTCGTACTTCTTCAGAACGTCGTAGATTAGGTCGGTCGAGAAGGTGACCTGTTTGCCCGACTTTCGCCTTCCCGGCTGCTGCCGCTCTACGAGCCCGCCGATTACCGCGACCTCACGAAAGGCACGGCGCAGGAGATGCGAGTTCTGCACCCAGTCGATGAACTCGTCCTGCAGGATATCGGGCGACAGCAGTGGCCCGGGATCCTTGACCGGCTTCAGGCCCCAGACGGCGAGAGAGTAGTCATTCGCGACGAAACCGCCCGGCTGTAATCCCAGGTCCTCCATCCGCCGCGTTATCAGCATGCCGAGCGACTGGTTCGCGTTCCAGCCTTCGAAAGTATAGAAGACGCTGTACTCGCGCTGGCCGTGCGGGAAGCTCTCCACCAACAGCTGCCCCGGCCCCGGCAGTTCGCTGCGCCAATCCTGCACTTCCAGCCATTCGCGCACGTTGTCGGGAAAGCGCGCCCAGCCCGCACGGTCGACCAGCATCTCCCGCACTCGGTCGGCGAGATGCGTCGTCAATGGCATCCGCTGGCCGCCGTAGGACGGGATCATCGCGGACTTGGTCGAGGCACGCACGACCACGTCCATATCCTTCACCTGCTCGACCTCAAGGCTCATGCCCGCGAAATTGAACGTGTCGCCGGGGGAAAGTGAGGCCGCGAAGCGCTCCTCGATCTTGCCGAGGCTGCGCCCGTTGCGAAAACGGACCTGCAACATCTCGCTGTCGACGATGATGCCGGCGTTAAGTCGGTGCTTTGCCGCCTGTTCGGGATGGGTCAGCCGCCATACGGTCTCGCCGCCCGCCCCCTTTTCGCGCGTGATCCGGCGAAACCGGTCGTAGGCCTTCAGAGCGTAGCCTCCGGTTGCGACGAAGTTCAGCACCCGCTCGAGCACTTCCTCATCGACCCAGGCGTAGGCGAGCGAGGAGCGGATTTCCGCCAGCATTTCGGCCTCGGCGAATGGGGCGGCGCAAGCGCAGCCCATGATATGCTGGGCGAGCACGTCGAGGCCGCCGGGCCGAAAGTCTTCTCCGTCCCGCTGCCCCTCGTTCACGGCGTCGCGCGCCGCGGTCGCTTCCAGAAACTCGAACCGGTTTCCGGGCACGAGCAGCGCGTGGCTCGGTTGGTCGAGCCGGTGATTCGCGCGGCCAATGCGTTGAAGCAGCCGCGACGATCCCTTGGGTGCACCCATCTGCACGACGAGGTCGATGTCCCCCCAGTCGACACCCAGATCGAGGCTAGCCGTCGCCACCAGCGCTCTAAGTTCGCCGCGTGCCATGGCGCCTTCGACCTTGCGCCGCGCCTCCTTCGAAAGCGAGCCGTGATGCACGCCGATCGGTAGATTGTCCTCGTTCACATCCCAGAGGTTCTGGAAGATGTACTCGGCGAGAAAACGCGTGTTGGTAAAGACGAGCGTCGTCTTGTTCGCCTTGATCCGCTCGTACAGTTGCGGGATCGCCCACGTCGCCGCGTGCCCGCCCCAGGGGACGCGCTCTTCATCCGGGAGCAGAATCTCGACCGAGGGTTCGGCGCCCTTCTCCCCTTCGACCAGCGCAACCTCGTCAATCTCTCCCCACGGCGCAAGCCACTCGCGAAACCCCTGCGGGTTGGCGACGGTTGCGGACAGGGCGGTTCGTTGAAGGTCCGGCGCGATTGCCTGAAGGCGCGCAAGGGCGAGGGCGAGCAGGTCGCCGCGCTTGCCGGTCGCGAACGCATGAATCTCGTCGATGACGATCCGCTTGAGACCGGCGAACAGGTCGAAGCTGTCCGGGTACGTCAGCATCAGCGACAGCGATTCGGGCGTCGTCATCAGGATATGGGGCGGTTTCAGCCGCTGGCGCTTCTTCCGATCGGACGGCGTATCCCCGCTGCGCGTTTCCAGCCGGATCGGCAGATCCATCTCCTCGACCGGCATGACGAGGTTGCGGTGGACGTCATGCGCCAGCGCCTTAAGCGGCGAGATATACAGCGTGTGAAGCCCTTCCGGCGGCGCCTTACCTGCGAGCTTCGAAGGTGCGAATGCGGCAAGGGTCGGCAGGAACCCCGCCAGCGTTTTGCCTGCACCGGTATCGGCGACCAGCAAAGCGTGCTTTCCCTGTGACGCCGTGGTCAGCATCTCGCTTTGGTGCCGCCGGATCCGCCAACCGCGTGCATCGAACCAGTTCTGGATTTCTGTCGGAACCTGCGTTTGCGCCATGACGTACAGGTAGTGCCTTGCGTGTACGTTAGAAAGAGCGGTTGCGGCAGGCAAGTTGCTGCACTGCGTCAAACCTTTGTTGCGCTAACAAACTGATCTTGCGGCGAATTGGCGCGAATATGCGCCGAAAAGCGGACCTATCCTGCGCGCCGTCCGTTTTATGGTTAACGGGCCGCAACGCGGCACTTGCTGACCGGAGAAAGCTGCCTTCCGGGACGGCAACAGGCATTCTTCGGCAGCATGAGGAGAGCACTTATGGCTAACAGGAACGGGTCGAACGACTACGACCGCAACTATCGGAGCAATCGCAACAACCGCGGTTATCGTCAGCAGGAACAGTTCCGTGACGATTCCTCGCAATATGGTGATGGCGACTACTACGGCTCTTCATACAATAGCCAGATGAACGACCTCGACCGTCCGCAGAACTACAGCGACGCGAACTTCGGTCAGGACCAAGAATACAGCAACAACCGCAGCCGCGAATTTGGTATGTCGCGCGATCGCTACGGCTCACGCCAGCGGAATCAGAGTGAATACAATACGTTCGATGACTACGACCGTGACGATGACGGCCGCCGCAGTGGTTACCGCCGCACTCACGATCAATCGCATTCGTACTTCCGCGGTGATGAATATGGCGGCCCCAGTATGTCCAACCCGCGTTCGGGCTATGGCAATTATGCTGGAGGCGCGACAATGGGCGGATATGGCTCAGATCGCTATACCAACCGCGACCGCGGCTTTTTCGATAAGGCTGGGGACGAGATCGCAAGCTGGTTCGGTGACGAAGATGCCGAGCGCCGCCGCGAGCAGGACCACCGTGGACGCGGACCGTCGAACTACAAGCGTTCGGACGAACGCATTCTGGAAGACAGCTGCGACCGTCTGACGGAAGACCGCACACTCGATGCGAGCAACATCGAAGTGACGGTGCAGGACGCGGAAGTGACGCTCGACGGTAAGGTCGACAGCCTTCGTTCGAAGCGCCGCGCAGAAGACTGCATCCACCACCTGTCGGGTGTGAACCACGTGCAGAACAATCTGCGGGTCGATAGCGACAGCTTCTCGAACAACTACAATCGGAACAATTCGACGAGCTACGATCAGAACGAAACGCGTCAGACCAAGACATCCTGATGCCGATCTAATCACAAACGAAAAGGGCTCCCCTCGCGGGAGCCCTTTTTTGTGCTTTAATCCTCTCTTGAAGTGTCTGCCATCGCTTCGGCTTCGGCTGCTGCGGCCATTTTCTGGCGAAGCTCGACCTCACTCAAATCGAGCAAACCGGCAAGCCGGCTACGTTCTGCGGATGACAGATCGTCATACCCCCGCGCTTCGGGAAGTTCTGCCGCCGCGGCTTCGAGTTCGCCTGCCATCTCCGGCAGGCTTCCCAGCATCGCCGGAACCGACTGCATCATCGCGGACATGACCTGCGGGTCGGCAAATACTGCCATCGATTCGCTCGCATATCGTGCGCCGGTCGGCGTAGCGAAGAATGCGGTGATGTCGCCAAGTTCACGCTCGCTGAACCGGACGGCATAGGCGTTCGTCAGACCGTCGCGCATCGGTGGTTCGAGCCTCGCGAACATATCGGTCATGAAGCTGGTCAAGACGCCTTGTATCTGTTCGGCGCGCTGCTCCGCCTTCGGATCGAGCAGGTCGACGATCTGCTCGCTCTGCTCGTCGGTCAGGTCCGGAAGATTCTCGCCCTCCAGTCCCACTTTGCGCTCGATCAATCCGCGCGCGCCCAGCGGACCCGTCACCATCCCGAACAGCGGCTGCATGATCGAATCCATCATGTCGCCCATCATCTGGCCGTAGAAGCCTTCGGGAAGGACTTTCACGACCACCGCGCGCGCTTCGGGCAGGCGCGCTTCCTGCTCTGCCGTCAGCGGTTCGGCCTGGAACATCTGCTGCAGCGCCGCCATCATCTCGGCTTCTTCAGCGCCCGAGACGTTCTTCGGCGCTATCTCGGGCTTGATGGTGGTAATGTCGTCTTGTGCGACTGCAGGCGCGCACAGGCTCGCCGAAGCGAGCGCTCCGGCAATGGATAGCTTCGTGATTCGGATCATAGTCACCCCCTTGTTGACGGAGCGACTATAACCGCATTTTTCAAATAAACTTAATGCCCGGCTTGGGGGCCACGCTCGAGACCGGACTTCTCAAGCTGGTCGTCGATCTGCGCCATTAGGCGGTCGAGCCCTTCCTGCGTATCGCTTTCCGCTCGCGCAACGAGCACGTCCTGGGTGTTGGAAGCACGCAGCAGCCACCAGCCGTCGTCATTGGTGACGCGCACGCCGTCGGTGGAGTTCACATCGTCTGGGCTGTCCGCCAGCCGCTGCTTCACCTCATCGATCGCCGCAAATTTACGGCTTTCATCGACCTGGAACCGCATTTCGGGCGTGTTGAGCATGTTCGGCATTTCGCTGCGTAGCTGCGTCACCGATTTGCCCAGCCGCGCGGAGGCTGCCAGCAGTCGAAGACCGGCGTAAAGCGCATCGTCATAGCCGTAATAGGTGTCGGCGAAGAACACGTGCCCGCTCATCTCGCCTGCTAGCGGAGCGCCCGTTTCCTTCATCTTCGACTTGATGAGCGAATGCCCGGTGTTCCACATCACCGGCTTGCCGCCATGCTTCGCCACATGGTCGAACAGGGCGCGCGAGGCTTTCACGTCCGCGATCACCGTTGCGCCCTTGTCGCGGGAAAGCAGGTCTTCGGCGTAGATCATCAGCAGCTGGTCGCCCCAGATCACGCGCCCTTCTCCGTCAATCGCACCGATGCGGTCGCCGTCGCCGTCGAAGGCAATTCCGAAATCGAGGTTCTTCTCCGCGACGATCGCCTTCAGGTCGTCGAGGTTCTCTTCCACCGTGGGATCGGGATGGTGGTTCGGGAAGTTGCCGTCGATCTCGGTATAGAGGAGGTGATGCTCGCCCGGCAGCTGCGCGACCATCTTCTCGAGCGCCGGGCCGGCCGAACCGTTGCCGGCATCCCACGCCACCTTCAGGCCGGAGAGGTATTCGCGGTCGATCCCGTCGAGGCTTTCCAAGATGCGATCGATATAGGCGTCCAGCATCACCTGCGTTTCGACCGAACCCGATCCGTCGGTCCATTCGCCGGCAGCACTGCGCCGGCCAAGTTCCTGGATGTCCTGCCCGAAGAAAGGCTTACCCTGGAACACCATCTTGAAGCCGTTGTAATTGGCCGGATTGTGGCTGCCAGTAATCATGATGCCTGCATCCACATCGGGCATGGAAGCCTCGGCGAAATAGAGCATCGGGGTCGGACCCATGCCGATGCGGACCACGTCGCAGCCGCTCGCCGTCAGTCCCTCGACCAGCGCATGGTCGAGCATTGGCGAGGACACGCGCCCGTCGTATCCGACCGCCACCTTGCTGCCGCCGGCCTCGCGCAGCATCGACCCGAAGGTCCGGCCGATCGCGCGCGCGTCGTCCGCGCCCAGCGTCTGGCCGATGATACCGCGCATATCGTATTCGCGCAGCACGGTTGAATCGAATTCGTGGCTCATGTTCGTCGATTTCCCTCAGGCAAGTTGTCCGTTGGTATAGATACGCCGAACCGCCGCGATGGTGCCGAGCACACGGCGGGTCGCACCTATTTCTCAGGTTCGTCCGATTTTGCGACAGGCCGTCCGATCAGGAGATCGCGCGCCGCGTTGATGCGGCTCGCTTCGACCGGGTCGCCGCCGCGGTCGGGATGATGGCGCGCGGCGAGTTTCCGGTGCGCCTCTGCAATGGTTTCGCGGCTGGCGTCCTCGCGCACGCCGAGGATGCGGCGCGCCTCGCGCACGCTCTCGACCCGCGCGTCGGGCGGGCGCTTCGTGGCGGCTAGGTTCCATGGCCAGTTCCCGAACGCGACGCGCCATAGAAGCACTAGCCCCGCAACGATCAGGAGCAGTTTTACCATCTCAGGCGGCTTCGGCGGCGGAGGTCGCGGCGGCCACGCCCGGCAGATGTAGGCTGGCGACGAGTTGTCTCAGCTCCTGCCGCGCGACGAGATGGCTCGTCCCGAGTTCGCCCAGCTGGCCCTTGTCGAGCAAGGTGAGGCCCGAGGGGAACAGTTCGCGGTAGATGACGCGTTCGGACAGCCCCTTGGTGACGCGGAAGCCCACGCGCCGCGAGAGTTCGGTCAGCGCCTTTTCGATCCGCGCCATATTGCGCGCCTCGGTATGGCCGGTCCGGTTGCGCACGACGATCCAGTCCATCTCGCGCCGGTTCTGCTCGATGGTCGCGCGGCTGCGCTTCAGGCGCGCTTCCCAGATGAGTTCGGCGTAGAAACTCAGTTTCTTGACCTTGAACGTCTCGCCCTCGACCTGTCCGATGAGGTCGAAATCGACGAAGCTGTCGTTCATCGGCGTCACCAGCGTATCGGCTTCCTGCGCGACATGGCGGGCGAGCGGGTCGTCGCGGCCCGGCGTGTCGAAGACGACGAAGTCCGCTCCGCTGCCGAGTTCTTCGACCCGCGCTTCGAGTTCTTCGGGAGAGACGCCGTCCACTACTTCGCATAGGGCGGTCGGCAGGTCGATCTGCCGTTTCGCCGCGGTCTCCGCGCGGTTTTCGAAATAGCGGTGCATCGTGCGCTGCCGTGCATCGAGGTCGAAAGCGACGACCTTCTTCCCGCGCGCGGCAAGCGCGACTGCGACATGGACGGCGGTGGTGGATTTGCCCGTGCCCCCTTTCTCATTGGCGAAAGTGATGCGACAGGGTTTCTGATTGGACACTACGAATTTCCTACGGGCAGAATTGCTTGCCCGGTTCTTATCGGAGGGCTGTGAGCCGTGCAAACCATCACCCGGCTGACGATGTTGAGAAATGCCGTCGACGGCTTCCGGAATGGCGGCGAAACGGTGGCGCTGGTCCCGACCATGGGCGCACTTCACGAGGGGCACCTTACGTTGATGCGCCGCGCAAAGGAGGAAGCGGACCGTGTTGCCGCGTCCATCTTCGTCAATCCGAAGCAGTTCGGCGCGGGCGAGGATCTGGACGCCTACCCCCGGCAGCTTCAGCGGGACAGCGAGCTACTAGAGAGCGAAGGCGTGGACCTCTTGTGGGCACCGCCGGTCGAAGCGGTCTATCCCGCCGGTTTCGCCACCACCGTCAGCGTCGGCGAAGTCAGTGAGGAGCTGTGCGGCGCGAGCCGACCGGGCCATTTCGACGGCGTGGCTACGGTGGTGTGCAAGCTCTTGAACCAGGTCCGGCCCGATCTCGCGTTCTTCGGCGAGAAGGATTGGCAGCAGCTTGCGGTCATCCGCCGCATGGCGCGCGACCTCGACCTCGTCCTGCCATACGCCGACGCGATTCGCGGCGTTCCGATCGTGCGCGAGGCGGACGGGCTCGCGATGAGTTCGCGCAATGCGTATCTGTCCGAAAGCGACCGGGCCAAGGCGGCGGTGCTTCCGGCAGCGATGAAGCAGGCGGTCGAAGCCATTGCGCGCGGCGCGGATGTGGCGAGCGCGCTAGAAGCTCTCCGCGCGCGGTTGCTCGAAGGCGGCTTCGAAAGCGTGGACTATGCCGAATGGCGCGACGGCGACAGCCTCGCACCGCTGGACCGGCAGGACGCGAATGCGCGGCTGTTCGTCGCGGCACGGATCGGCGGCACGCGGCTCATCGACAACATGCCGGCGGCCTGAACCCTAGCCGCCGCTGACCATCCGCATCAGTTCTGCCGTCAGGATCGCGCCGTAAGTGCCGAGCGCGTAGCCAAGCACCGCCAGCAATACGCCGACCGGGGCCAGCGCCGGGTGAAACGCTCCCGCCACGACCGGAGCCGAAGCCGCACCGCCGACATTGGCCTTGCTGCCCACCGCGAGGAAGAAGAACGGCGCACGAATGATCTTGGCGACGATGAACAGCAGCGTCGTGTGGATCAGCATCCAGACGAGGCCGACCGCCATGAAGGCGGGTGCATCACCGATCTGCATGATGTCCATCTTCGTGCCGATCACGGTCACGAGCAGGAAGATGAGCACCGTACCGAATTTCGACGCGCCAATGCCTTCGAGTTCGCGCGCTCTCGTAAAGCTCGCGCCGAGGCCGATGGTCGTGGCGATCACGACCACCCAGAAGAATCCACTGGCGAGCACCCCGTCCTCGCCGGAGAAGCCGGCAGCGAAACTCTCCGCCAGCCATCCGCCGAGCAGGTGCGACAGGCCCACCCCGGCAAAGGCGAAACCGGCGAGCAGCATCCAGTCGTTGGCGCTCGCGGTGCGCTCTACCTGCGCCGAATAATTCGCCATCCGGTCGCGCAGCCGGTCGATGGCGGTGGTGTCGGCCTTCAGCCAGCGGTCGATACGCTCCGGCGCGCCTGCTCCGTAGAGGAGGAAGATCATCCAGATGTTCGCGACGATGATGTCGACTGCGATCAGCGCGGCGTAGCGTTCGGGGTTATACTGATAGACCTCCAGCATCGCCGTCTGGTTCGCGCCGCCGCCGATCCAGCTACCCGCCAACGTCGCGAGCCCGCGCCACGCCGCGTTCTGTCCCTCGCCGATGATGCTCGGTTCGAATTGCGCGACCAGCCAGAGGGCGATCGGGCCGCCTATTATGATACCGATGGTCGCGGTGAAGAACATGATGAGCGCCTTGGGCCCGAGCCGCAGGATGCCTTTCAGGTCGATGGATAGCGTCAGCAGCAGTAGCGCCGCGGGAAGGAAATAATCGCGCGCGACCGGCCAGAGCTGCGATTCCGATACGTCAATCAACCCGAACGTCACCATCAGCGACGGGATCAGGTAACAGGCCAGGATGACCGGGAAGAAGGTATAGATCTTCTGCCACACTCCGCCGAACTGCCTGGTGAATCCGACGAACCCGAGCACGAGGGCCAGCAGCCCGAAAATCACCACGTCGCTGTCGATCATACCGTCCCCATCCCTTGCGGCCCTTTTGGCTGCGCGCTCCTCGCAAAGATCGGGTGAACGCGCAATGAGGGAGTAACGGAACGGCCTCTAACCGCCAATTTCGCGGGCGAAGGCCATGAATTCCTGCAAGGCGAGGAAGATGTGATAGCCGGTCGCCGGGGTGATGTCCTCGATCAGCGAAGCCTTTTCCGGTCCGACCTTGTCGATCCAGGCGCCCGGCAAAGCGCCGTCGACGTGGTCGGCGAACAGCGCTTCGCAGGTCGCGACAATTCGCTCCGCCAGTTCGGGCGAGGGATGCTCGCGCCAGTGCGCGATATGGCCCTTGAGCTTTTCGGTCGGCCCCCAGGTTCGCTGGAATGCCTCGCGGACGCTGCCGTCCAGTCCTTGGGACAACGGCAGGTAGCCGAGCCCTTCGAGCAGCCGCATTCCGCCTTCGTGCAGATTGCTCGCGAAACCCTCGGGCGGAGTCCCTCCCAAATCGCGCAGACGGCCGAGGATCCAGACCCATTCGAACAGGTGGCCTGCTTCCACGTGGTTCTCGGCATCCGGCACGCCCGATTTCTCGACCAGCAAGCCCAGGTCGGCGCGGTAGAAATGGTCATGGACGAACGCGGCTAGGTCTTCGGCGCGTTTCAAAGAGGCTTCGTCGCTCGTCGCCTCGTACCAGGCGAGCGAGGCTTCGGTCAGGTGCATATGCGGGTTCTGAGTGCGCACATCCGGCACAGGCAGGCGCTCCGCATAGCCGCCCTCGGTTTCGGGCCGCTTCAATTCGCGTTCGATCGCCGCGACCAGCGCCTCGCCCGCCTCGCGCGCTTCGTCCATGGCGAACACGCGCGTCGCAGTCGCGAATGCGAGCAGCGCGAAGGCGTTGTCGTAGGTTTCCGGCGTATCGTCGGTCAGCCCGCTCCCCGGCCTGACCATCGCGCCGTAAAGTCCGTCCTCCCGGCGGCAATCGCGCGTCAGCGTTTCTACCGAACGGCGAGTGAGTTCTATCGACCGATCGCGGTCCCAGCCCAGATCGGCGGCGAGCGCAAAGGTAAAGCCCATCCGTGCCTGCAACCGCACCCGGCTCGGTTCGCCCGGAATACCTTCGCCCGTGAGGTCGAGGCGCTCGTAGAAACCGCCGTCCGGCGACGGCGTGCGCTCGGCCCAGAAGGGGAAGGCGCTGTCCAGCATCCAGCCCCGCGCGCGTTCGGACAGGCCCTTCGCCCGCTGCGCCAGTTCCAGATTTGCCCGGCCGTTCGTTTCGCTCTGCATGAAGTTCGGTTCCGTTTGTGCGCGTCGTGCGCTCTGCTGTGCCTCTAGGCGATCCTCCCGCATTCCAACAAGTCCGCTTCGCGCGAGATAATATTGTCCCGATAACGACCAGCTGCGCGAAATTTTCCCGCCATCGCTTGCGTTTACGCGCATCGCCGATAGATTGCCGCCAACTGCAACGGGGATGCCATGACATCGGCTGACGAGAAACGCGCGGGGCTGGTAAGCGCGCTTGAGAACGTGGCCGGAGGCAACCGCGCCGCCTTGCGCGAAGTCTACGACATGACGTCCGCCAAGCTGCTCGGCGTAATCCTGCGCATCATGCGCGACCGCGACCACGCGGAAGACGTGCTGCAGGAAGTCTATGTGAAGGTCTGGCGGCGCGCGGCCCGCTTCGATGCATCCAAGGCCAGCCCGATCACCTGGCTCTGCACGATCGCCCGCAATACTGCCATCGATGCGCTGCGGCGCAGCGGCAAACACGGCGAAGCGGTGGGCGACAGCCTGCCCGAAGTAGAGGACGAAGCACCGCTCGCCGAAGATATGCTGTGCGATGCCGAAGACCACGACCGGCTCGTCCGCTGCCTCGAAGCCCTGGAGCAGGATCAGCGCCGCTCGATCCGCATGTCGTTCTACGACGGGCTTACGCACAGCCAGCTCGCCGACCGCATGAGCGTGCCGCTGGGCACGCTCAAAAGCTGGATCCGGCGCGGGCTCAGCAGTCTAAAGGGGTGCCTCGCCGGTGGCTGACACACCCGAAGACATGAACGGCGAAGGCCCGGTGGACCGCGATATCCTCGCAGGCGAATACGCGCTCGGCGTGCTCGAAGGCGCCGAACTGCGTGAGGCGCAGCGGCTGAACCTGTCCGATCCTACCTTCGCAGCGCAGGTGAAATGGTGGAACAACCGCCTGAACCTGCTCGCCGAACATGCCGAGGCGATCGAACCTTCGCCGGGCGTCTGGCGCGCGGTCGAAGCGAAGCTAAGCAGCGAAGTCTCCGAAATCGGTCAGGTCACGCCGCTGGAGCAACCGCCCCGCCGTGGTCCGGCACCCTGGAGCATCGCGACCGCGCTTCTCGGTGGGGGTCTCGCCGCTGCGGCGCTCGCGCTGTATCTCAACACGCCGACCACGCCGGTCACGACTGCGCCGCCGATCGTCGAAGCGCCCGAGCCTGGGCCGCAGCTGGTTGCCCAGATCGCGAGCGAGGACGACGCGCTGCGCCTTGCCGGCGTCATCGATTCCGCTGCGGAGCGCCTGTCGCTGAATGTCTCCGGTTTCGCACCGGGCGAAGGACAAACGCCGGTACTGTGGGTCGTGCCCGAAGGCGGCGCGCCGACATCGCTCGGCCGGATACCCGAAGACGGCAGCTTCGCGCGTGACCTGACGCCGGGCGAAAGCGCGCTTCTGGCCGAAGGGGCGGCTCTGGCCGTCACCTACGAGGATGCGGCGGCACCGTCCTACGATGCGCCGACGACGCCGATCCTCCTTGCTGGACCGCTGACCGAAGTCTGATTACGTCCGCGCTTAAGCCCGTTTTGCGCGGGTAGAACCGCAAGACATCGCAGGGACGGAAAAATTTTTTCCGTCCGGTGCATCCAGACGCCCTGTGCCTACGTAACTATGCCCGGCTCCCGGTTAGCGGGCGGCCACCGAGGCGCAAGTCTTCGCACAGGGGCATTTCAATATCTTCGACATGGTCCTGAGCAGACGAGGGGGAAGGCGTGAAGCCCGGTCACTTCCGGTCCAATAACGAGGATTATCTATGACAATTCGCTCCACTTCACGGCCAGTGATGGCACTGCTCGCATCGACGGCGCTTTACGCTGTCGCTTCTCCCGCCCAGGCTGACGAAACACCGCCCTGTAACGATGCATCTGCTGAATCGACTGAGTGCGGCACCGACGCGACCACCGGGACTGCCGAAGGCGCGACTGCCGTCGGTAATGGCGCAAGCGCGACCGGCACCGATGCCGTCGCCATCGGCGGCGACAATGCCGGAACCGACCCCGCAACCGCGTCGGCTCCCTCCACCGTTGCCATTGGCGGCGAAAGCGATGCGACCACGCCCGGCGCGACCGCGCTCGGCTGGCAAGCACAGGCGACCGGCATGATGGGTACGGCTGTCGGCCACCAGACGACGGCGTCCGGCGACCAGAGCTTCGCCGGCGGGGAAGATGCCGTCGCATCGGGCACCAACTCGATCGCGATCGGCCACAAGGCAGTTGCCGACGGCGGTGATGCCATTGCCATTGGCGGCGTGCGCGACTTCGTGGATGCGGACGGCAACGGCATTGCCGACGTGAACGAAGATGACGACGATACGAACGACATTACCGTGACGACCGCAACCGGCCCATCGACCACCGTGGTCGGCGGACAGGCTCTCGCCAACGGACCCGGCGCGACGGCTTACGGCTGGCGTTCGGCAGCAGACGGCGAGCGTTCGACCGCGCTCGGCCATCTCGCGACTGCGACAGGCGTGCGTTCGCTCGCGATCGGCGAGAATGCCGACGCGCAGACCGACAATGCCTCGGCCCTCGGTAACGAGAGCATCGCAAACGGTATCGACGCGCTCGCCATCGGCGACAGCGCCATGGCAATGGGCAACTCGACCACCGCAGTAGGCGGCGAGAGCGTTGCATCGACGCCGGGCGCCACTGCAATCGGCTGGCAGGCCGCGGCAACCGGCGCGATGGCGACCGCAGTCGGCCACCAGTCGACCGCTTCGGGCGACCAGAGCTTTGCCGGCGGCGAAGATTCGGTCGCTTCGGGCACCAATGCCGTAGCCATCGGTAACCTCGCCCAGGCGACCGGCGGCGACTCCATCGCCATCGGCGGCAACCGCGACGGCGATACCGGCCGCGCAACCGTGGCGAGCGGACCGTCGAGCACGGTCGTCGGCGGGCAGGCTCTGGCAAACGGTGCGGGCACGACCGCATACGGCTGGCGCTCCGAAGCGACTGCCGAACGCGCGACCGCTATCGGTCACCTCGCTGTCGCAAGCGGCGTACGTTCCGCATCGATGGGTGAAGCCGCAACCGCCTCGGGCGACGGCGCCATTGCGATCGGTAACGAGTCGACCGCCAGCGGCGTCAACTCGGTCGCGATTGGTAACGGCGCGACGGCAGAGAACGACGGGCAGGTCGTGATCGCATCGCTCGGCACGAGCGGCGCTTCGCAGACCGGCGCGCTAAGCTTTGTCACTGCCGACGGCAACGGCACGCTCGGCCTTGCTTCGGGACCGGATTTCTCCGGCTTTGCGCAGCAGTCCGCGCTTAATGCGAATGTCGCGGCGACGACCGCCAACACGCAGGCGATCGCTTCCAACACTGGCGCGATCCAGAGCCTGCAGGGCAACCAGGACATCCTGTTCGACCTCGCCGACCAGAACGACCGCCGGATCGACAAGGCCAATGAAGGCGTCGCGATGGCGCTGGCGATGGAAAGCCCGATGCTGCCCGCCGGAACCAACTTCGCCCTGTCGGGCGGCGTGGGTTACTTCGAAAACCAGGGCGCAGGCACGATGGCCGTAACGGCGCGCGTAGCGAACAACGCGAGTGTCTCTGCGGGCGTCGGCCTCGGCTTCGACAGCGGCGAAGTCGGTGCGCGTGGCGGCTTCCAGATCGCCTGGTAACGAACGCTACCCGGACGGGGTCCGGGTAGCACCGGCTCCCGATGGACCGGGAGAAGGGGGCGAGGCAGCGATGCTTCGCTCCCTTTTTCGTGCCGACTAAACTTGGCGCGTCACCAGTCGATCGGCTTCACACCATGCTCGCGCAGAAAATCGTTGGCACGGCTGAACGGGCGCGAGCCGAAGAACCCGCGATGCGCCGACAGTGGGCTCGGATGCGGGCTCGCGATTACGAGATGCTTCTCGCTATTGCCGAGCGCCGGGATCCGCCCCGCCTTCGCCTGCGCATGGCTTCCCCAAAGGACGAAAACGCAAGGATCGCTCCGCTCCGCCACGGCAAGCACGGCTGCATCGGTGATTGCTTCCCAGCCCCGCCGCGCGTGACTGCCTGCCTTCGCCGCCTCGACGGTCAGCGTATTGTTGAGCAGCAGCACGCCCTGCCGCGCCCAGCGTTCCAGATTGCCGCTGGCGGGCCGAGCGGTGCCGCAATCGGCTTCGAGTTCCTTGAAGATATTCGCGAGCGAGGGCGGCTGCTTCACCCCTTCGGGCACCGAAAAGGCAAGTCCGTGCGCCTGCTCCGGCCCGTGGTAAGGGTCCTGCCCCAAGATCACGACCTTCACATCCTCGGGGGCAGTCAGCGCGAAGGCGTTCAGCCGCAGGCCCACGGGCGGATAGACGAGCTTGCCTGCCGCCTCTTCCGCTTCCAGCCATTCGGACAGGGCGCGCGCATCCTCGCTCGCCAGCGCAGGCCCGAGCGCCTTGCGCCACTTTTCGGGGATCGGACCGAAGCTCACCTAGCCGCCCTAACGCGTGCCTCGCGGCGCTACCAGACGGCCCTTCCCCTCAATCCCCATGTCGCCTAAAGCGCGCAGCATGACAGTCCATTTCCATGAAGAAGACCTGCCGCCGGGCGTTCTTGTCGGCACCGCACCGCTTGCCGTCGATACCGAGACGATGGGCCTCGTCACGCCGCGCGACCGGCTCTGCGTAGTCCAGATCAGCGACGGGGGCGAAGACGAGCATCTTGTGCGCTTCAACCCGGGCAGCACCTATGCCGCGCCGAACCTGAAGGCGGTTCTCGCCGACCGCTCGCGTATCAAGATCTACCACTTCGCCCGCTTCGACCTCGCCGCGATCGAATACTACCTCGGCATTGAAGCCGGACCGGTTTTCTGCACCAAGATCGCAAGCAAGCTGACGCGGACCTATACCGACCGGCACGGTCTCAAGAACCTCGTCAGCGAACTGCTCGGCGCGGATATTTCCAAGCAGCAGCAGTCCTCCGACTGGGGCGGGCCGGAACTGTCCGAGGCGCAGCGCGATTATGCAGCAAGCGACGTGCGCTACCTCCACCGGCTGAAGGCGGAACTAGAAAAGCGGCTTGAGCGCGAAGGACGCAGCGAAATGGCGCAGGCGTGTTTCGACTTCCTGCCGACGCGCGCGCGGCTCGACATGGCAGGGTGGGCCGACCACGACATCTTCAGCCATATGTAAGGCTGGCTCAGGCAGAACGAACGGATCATGGCGAAGCAGAGGCGGATCGAGACGAGCGAGGCAAAGGCGCTGCGCGGCAAGCGGCAGCGCTGGGCTGTGCCCGGCGGCTCGCACGACCGCCTGATCGGCCTTCTCGCCCGCGCGCTGCCGATGGCGGTGGGCGTCATCGCGGCGCTGATGATTATCACGCCGCTGACCCCGCGCGGCGAAGTCAGCTTCCTGCTCGACCGGAACAAGGTCGCGGTCATCAACGAGCGGCTGAGCGTCAACAATGCGCTTTACCGCGGGCAGGACGATCTCGGCCGGCCCTTTTCGCTTACCGCAGGCGAAGCGATCCAGCGCTCGAGCGTCGAAGGCATCGTGCGAATGCAGGACCTGGTCGCGCGCATTCTTCTTCGCGAAGGACCCGCGAGGCTTAGTACCGATTCCGCGACATACGATATCGACGAAAAGATGGTCGATGCGCTCGCTCCCGTGCTGCTGACCGCGGCGGATGGCTACCGCATGATGGCGCGCGGCGTTTCGGTCGATCTGTCGGATGAAACCATGAGCGGGAACGGCGGGGTCGAAGGCGCGATACCGGCGGGGACGTTCTCCGCCGACCGGATGACCGCCGATCTCAACGAACGCAGGATCGTCCTGACAGGCAATACGCGCCTTCGCATGGTGCCGGGACAATTGAGGATGCCGCAATGAACAGCGTTTCGCGCATGAATGAACTTAAGCGGAGTGCGTTTCGCTATTTCGCGATCGGGTTCCTGCTGGCCGTGGCCATTGCGGGCGCCATCCGCCTGAACGCGCAGGCGCTCGGCAACCACAACACCAACGCGCCGGTCGATTTCGCCGCCGACCGCACGGAGCTGCAGGACCGGCAGAACCGCGTCGTCCTCGCCGGGAATGTCGTGATCACACAGGCCGGACTGCGCCTGCGCGCATCCCGCGCGATCATCGACTACACCGATAGCGGAACGCTGCAGATTCAGCGCATGACCGCGACCGGTGGCGTGCGCGTCACGCGGGGCAACGAATCGGCATCCGGCAATAATGCAATCTACGACTTCAACCGCCGCCTCATCACGATGTCGGGGGACGTAGAGCTCAACCGCGGCAGCGACCGGATCAGCGGCGGCAGGCTCACGATCGATCTGCGCAGCGGCGTTTCGTCGGTCGACGGCAGCGCGAGCGGCTCGTCCTCGGCCACCGGCCAGGGCAGTGGCAGCGGCCGCGTGACAGGCTCCTTCACCGTTCCCGAGAACTGAGGCGAGCCGCGGTGAAGCGGCTTCGCTTCGCCCTGTTATCGCTGCTCGGCCCCGGCGCGGATGGAGCGCGGCCCGACCTTTCCGACGAGGACTGGCAGCGAATCGACGCTATGGCGGCAGCGCATCGGTTGCGACCGCATCTGCACGGAAGGCTGCAACGCGGCGAACTTGGTGTGGCAGTGCCGAGCGCGCTTCGCGAACGCTGGAAGGAGGCGCACCGGTCTCAGGCGATCACGGCACTCGCCCAGCAGCAAGCGCTTCTGTCGGCGTGCGAAACGCTTCAGGCAGCAGGTTTCGCGCCGATTGCGCTGAAAGGCGCTTGGCTCGCGTGGCACGCATATCCCGCCGCCGCCGAGCGGCCGATGCGCGATATCGACGTGCTGGTGGAGCCGGACGAAGCTTTGTCCGCTTTCGAAACGCTGGAAGCTGCGGGCTGGGATGCCGGTCTTTCGGATCGGTCGCTCCTGAACCAGATCGCCGCGCGTGAACGACACCTGCCGCCGCTGCGTAATGCCGATGGCGTGTGGCTCGAACTGCATGGTCGCGCTTGGGATAGCGGGTTCGCCTTGGCACAAGACCGGCTGCGGAAACGGGCCGTTCGCCCTGGTCCGGTGCACTATCCGCATCCGCACGACATGCTGACCCATCTGGCGATCCACGCCGGCCCCTCGCACGCCTTCAACCTTGGCCCGCTCATCCTCAGCGATGTCGCCTATCTCGTCGCGGTAGCGGGCTTCGACTGGCCGAAGTTCTGGGCTGCGGCCGAGGAAAGCGGCACGGACCGCGCCATCGCGCTCGTAATGGGGCTGGCCGACCGCTGGTCCGCTCCGGGTGTGTCCGCGCGGTGCGCTTGCCCGCTCGCGGTCTCCGAAAACGTAATCGAAGAAGCGTCCGAACTGCTCCTTCAAGAGCCGGCCGCCCGCAAGGACATCGCTCTCCTTTCCGGACTAAGCCGCGCCGGAACCGGCGGAGTATTGCGCAAATTGCGCGCCCGTCTCGCCGACGATCCGCGCGATGCCGTTACCGGCCGGGTCGAGGCCCGCTCGCGCCGCATCGTGCAGACCGTAAAGGCCTTGGCTAACCGCGATACCCGTCGCTCCGCAGCGCAGACGGCACGCATTCGCGGCTGGCTCGACGGCAGCTGAGTTACCGCTTCGCCGCCGCCCGTGCGATCCGCGTCAGTCCTTGGGCGAGCAGCAGTTCCGACGCCTGGCTGTTCGTCAGCAGTTCGCGGTGCATCTCCATCAGCCGTGAGGTCAGCTGCGACAGCTCCTTGCCGCGCCATCGTCTGAGCTGGTCTTCGAGATCGCGCCGGTCGCGCCAGAAGATGCGCCGCGCTTTCTGCTCCGCCTCCAGCGTCTGCGCGATGGCCCCGGTAGTCCCGACCTTGCCCGCCAGCATTCCGAGCTGCGCCGCCCGTCGCTCGCAGGCGAGTAGCAGGCCGACGGGATTCAGCGACACCTCACGCATCCGTTTGAGTTCAGCCGGCAGCTTCGTAACTTCGCCCGAGAACACGGCATTGACGAGCGGCATGAAGCCTTCCTCCTCGCTCACCGCGCCGATCTCGAACAGATCCTCCGCGCTCGCGGCCACCGGCGACTGCGGCGAGGCGTCGAGATAGGTTGCGAGCTTCGTCACTTCGCTCTGCGCGAGCCGCACGTCGAGATTGGCACCGCGCGCGATCCGCTCCGCAAGGTCGCCGTTGAGGCGGACGCCCGCGCTGTCGCCCATCGCCCGCACCGATTGGGTCACGCTGCGGAGGTCGGGGGGCCAGAACATCGCCACGAGCGCGTCCTTGCGCTTTTCCAGCAGCTTCGCGGTGCGCGACTTGTCGGTGGCCGAGGTCGCGACGATCACGAGCGGGCAAGCCTCGCCCCCGCCCGCGTCGCCGGTCTCGATCAGGGTTTGCAGCGCGTCGTGCGCCTCGTCCCCTGCCACGCGCGCGTAAATGAACCGCGATCCGCCGAACAGCGAGCTTGAGCGCGCCTCATCTCCCAGGCGGCCTGCATCGCCCTTGAGATCGCTGCCCGCCAGCTCGACCTTCTCGTCGACATCCGGAAGCTGCTCGATCAGCGCGTTCGCCGCCGCCGAAGCGCCCGCTTCGTCGGGACCGCAGAAGAAGAAGATGCGGCAGGTCTGCGCCGCCCGGTGCATCTGCGCGGTAAAGTCGCGCTGCGTCAGCTTCATTGCGGCGTGCGCGCGGCCTGCCTGCGCAAGGTTAGTGCGAGCTGTGTCACGATCTGGTCGGCGACCCGCTGGGTCAGGTTCTCGAGCGCGCGCTGCTCCGCCGCGATAGTCGCATATTCGCTGGATACCACGTCGATACCGGCATCGCTGCCCGCCGTCGCATCGAGCAGGATCGCTCCGCTCGAAAGGTCGACCAACTGATAGCGTGCGCGCAAAGTCCGCCGTTCGCGGCTGATCGTGTCGTCGCCGAGGATGGCGAGGCTTTCGAGCTGGTCGTCGAGCCGCACGTCGAGGCGGTAGCGCGCTGCAGGATCGCCCACGCCCGCGCCGAGCCGGTCGCTGAGCGCATTGCGCATCAGCCAGCCGGCACGGTCGGGAATGGCCGGAACGTAAACCGAATCGAGCCCCTGCGCGATATAACCGTCGCCGCCGCCGGCATACATGGGCGAGAGACCGCAGGCCGAGAGGCTGGCGAGCGCGAGGGAAGCGAGAACGGCGCGCATCACGTGACGATATTCACCAGCCGGTCGGGCACGACGATGATCTTGCGAATGTCCGCTCCATCAAGCGAACGCTGCACCTTCTCCGAAGCCAGCGCAAGCGCTTCGAGGTCTTCCTTCGATGCGCCCTTCGGCGCGGTCAGCGTGTCGCGCAGCTTGCCCTTGTGCTGCACGGCGATGGTGACCTCGTCCTCGACGAGCAGCGCCGGGTCCACTTCCGGCCAGTTGGCATCCGCAATCAGCGTATCGTGCCCGGCCAGCGACCATGCCTCTTCCGCAAGATGCGGCATCATCGGCGAGGACAGGAGCAGCAGCGCATCGATCGCATCGTTGCGGCTGGCCGATGGAGCGGCTTTCTCCGCCATGCCGGTCAGTTCGTAGATGCGCGCGACCGCCTTGTTGAACGACAGCGCCTCGATATCCTCCGCAACTGCGGCGATGGTCTGGTGGGTCTTGCGCGCGAGTGGCTTATCCTCGCCGCTAGCATTCGCGTCGCTCTGGGCGAACAGCCGCCACAGGCGCTGCACGAAGCGGTGGCAGCCTTCGATGCCTGCTTCGGACCACGGCAGGTCGCGCTCGGGCGGGCTGTCGGACAGCATGAACCAGCGGACCGCATCCGCGCCGTACTGCCCGATGATAGCGTCGGGATCGACGACGTTCTTTTTCGACTTCGACATCTTGACGACGCGGCCGGTCGTGACCGGCGCCCCGTCCTCGATCCGTATCCAGTCGGCTCCGTCCTTGCGGACCTCGCCCGGCGAGAGCCAGCTGCCGTCGCCGAGCTGGTACGTCTCGTGCGTCACCATCCCTTGTGTGAAGAGCGAAGCAAACGGCTCGGCGAAGTCGAGCTTGCCGATAGCGCTGAGCGCGTGCGTCCAGAACCGAGCGTAGAGAAGATGCAGGATCGCGTGCTCGATGCCGCCGATATATTGCTCGACCGGGAGCCACTTCGCGACTTCTTCCCGGTCGAACGGCTTGTCCGCAGGCTGGCTTGCAAAACGCAGGAAATACCAGCTCGAATTGACGAAAGTATCGAGCGTATCGGTTTCGCGCACCGCTTCGCCGCTGCATTCGGGGCAAGTCGTATGCTTCCAGCTCGCGTGCCGCTCCAGCGGATTGCCCGGTGTTTGGAAGTCCACGTCCTCGGGCAGCGTGACGGGCAGCTGCTCTTTCGGAACCGGCACGACGCCGCATTTTTCGCAGTGGATGAAGGGGATCGGCGTGCCCCAATAGCGTTGGCGCGAAACGCCCCAGTCGCGCAGCCGCCAGACGGTCTGACCCTGACCGGCACCCATTGCCTCGATCCGCGAGATCACTTCGCGCTTCGCATCCTCGACGTCCATGCCGTCGAGAAAGTCCGAATTCACGAGCACGCCCTCGCCCGCTTCCGCCTCGCCGGTAAAGGGCTTATCCGCCTCGTCTGCGCTGGCCGCGACAACGCGCGGGATCGGCAGGCCGTATTTGGTTGCGAATTCGAAGTCGCGCTGGTCGTGACCCGGCACCGATATGATCGCGCCCGTGCCGTAATCCATCAGCACGAAGTTCGCGATGTAGACGGGCAGGTCCGCGCCGGTGAACGGGTGCCGTGCGGTAAGGCCGGTATCGAAGCCGAGCTTCTCCGCCGTTTCCAGTTCCGCCGCAGTCGTTCCGCCGCGCTTGCACAGCGCGATGAACTCGCGCGCTTCCTCGCTGTCGAGCGCCTGCGCGACCGGATGGTCGGCGGCGACCGCCACGAAACTTGCGCCGAAGATCGTGTCGGGGCGCGTGGTGTAGACCGGCAGCTTCTCGCCGTTCGAAAGGTCGAAGGCGAACTGCAGCCCCTTCGATTTGCCGATCCAGTTTTCCTGCATCAGCCGCACCTTGTCGGGCCAGCCGTCGAGCGTGCCGAGCCCTTCGAGCAGTTCTTCGGCGAAATCGGTGATCTTCAGGAACCACTGGTTGAGCTTGCGCTTCTCGACCTCGGCGCCGCTGCGCCAACCCTTACCGTCGATCACCTGCTCGTTGGCGAGCACGGTCATGTCGACCGGGTCCCAGTTGACCTCGCTTTCCTTGCGGTAGACGAGGCCCGCTTCGTACAGGTCGAGGAACAGCGCCTGTTCGTGCCCGTAGTAATCCGGTTCACAGGTCGCGAACTCGCGAGTCCAGTCGAGCGCGAAGCCGAGCTGCTTCAGCTGGCCCTTCATGGTCTCGATATTGTCGCGGGTCCAGCCGCCCGGATGCACACCCTTTTCCATTGCGGCGTTTTCCGCGGGCATCCCGAACGCGTCCCAGCCCATCGGGTGCAGCACCTCGTGGCCCCGCATCCGCTTGTAGCGCGCGAGGACGTCGCCCATCGTGTAATTGCGCACATGGCCCATGTGGATGCGCCCCGAGGGGTAGGGGAACATCTCCAGCACGTAGCTTTTGGGTTTCGGCGAATCGCTGTCCGCCGCGAAAGTGTTCGCCGCGTCCCAGCGCGCCTGCCATTTTGCATCGGCGGCCGAAGGGTCGAAGCGCGTGTCGGTATTGCCCGGTTTGTTCATGGCGCGCCTGTTAGCAAGCTATCCGCGCGCTTCCACCTCGAAAACGCGTGTCAGGCGCGTTTCAGGCGTAGAGGGTCAGGAAGCGACGGCCTGGCGGCGCAGGTCGCGCGCCTTCGTCAGGATGATCGCTTCCAGCTTCTGCACGGTCGCAGCCTGTACCGGAGCATCGACCCAGTTGCCGCCCTGGTTGACCTGCCGGCTCGCCGCAACGCGCAGCGCATCGGCACGCAGATCGGAATCGAGGATGGTGACGGTCATCTTGACCCGCTCGCCCGGATTTTGCGGATTGGCGTACCAGTCGGTCACGATCACGCCGCCTGCACTGTCCGCCTGAAGCAGCGGCGCAAAGCCCACCGTTTCGAGCGCCGCGCGCCACAGGTAGCTATTCACTCCGATGGAGGTGACCTGCGCTGCGGCGAGGTCCGCCCGCGGCGCTTCCTTGCTGCCGCAGGCGCTGAGGCCGAGCACGGCGATGCCGCCAAGCACGAGGGTCGCGGCGGAGCGGGCGGTACGGTCGAGATTGCGCATGATAGCTGGCAAAGTCCTTCGGGCAGTGTTTCGCGTGTCGTGTGCCTCTATCCGTGCGCGCGGCAGCGGGCAAGGCGTTCTCGGACGCTGTGACATCGGGCCGTGAACCGGCGCTTAATTGACGGCGCCTGCGAACGGGCTTCAAGCGAAGACGCCGTAGGGATGCCGACAGTTTAAGATTTTGTTGAAACGATGTCACACATCGAAGCGCGCGTGCTCTTCGCCGCCATTGCGGACTCGCAATGGGAGCGGTCACATTCTACGTGCATGGTAAGCGGCGCGTTTCCGGCGAGTCGTATAATCGAGGAGGCCAGGCGAGCAGAAACGGTCAGGAACCGTTAAGCGCTCCGGTGGTCTCTTACATGGGTAGGTTAAGGGACGCAGGCGAAGTGGCAGTTACTCGCAAATCGCTGACCAAGGGCAGGATGCTTCCGGCATTGCTCGCGGCTGCGTGCGTTGCACTGCCCGCCGGGGCAAGCTTCGCGCTGCCGGCCGCGGATGCGCCGAGCCTTCTCCCGAACGTAGAACAGCAGCGTTTCGCTTTCACACCCGCCAATGTCGACCCGGCGTTGGCGCGCGAGGTTGCCGCCTCTCTCGGCGTAAACGGCATGCGCTTCACGCCCGCCGATCTCGGCAAGCGCAACCCGCGCGACGTGACGGTTGCCGTCCGCGTCGACGATGCAGCAGCCCGTGCCATCTCGGTACGCCGCACGGTCGATGCAGTCGGCGGCGAAAGCCGTAGCGCGCGTACGGTCGCCATCGCCCCGACCCCCTACAATCTCGGTATCGCGCGCGGCTACCAAAGCTTTGCCAAGCCGGTCGAGAAGAAGGTCACGACCTCCTCCGCCGTGCGTAACGTGCCGATGGCCGATCTGGCCGACTTCCGCCCCGACCGCGGCGTTGCAGCCGAAAAGCCGAGCCGCTTCTCCAGCCGTGTGGCGGTCGAGAGCGACGGAGATCGCGGCAGCGTCGGGCGTACTGCCTCGTCCTTCGACCTCGGTGCAGAACAGATCGTCGAGGTTTCTGGTTCCTACCGCGTGCTGAAGAACCTCGATGTGACGGCAGGAGTCCGCTACTCTCAGGACCGCGACCGGATCGCGCCGCTCACGACGGAAGAGCAGGACAGCCAGGCCGTCTACGTCGGAACCCAGTTCCGCTTCTGATCCGAGCGGGCGGTCAGACCGCTCCCGATCCCTTCGCAAACGCAGCAATTCCGCGGACTTAGCGCCATACCCTCTTGTTGCCCCGGCCTCTTCGGTTAAGGATGCCGTAACGCAAACTTGCAGGAGAGGTTTATGTCACGCGTAGCAGTCGTCACCGGTGGAACCCGCGGTATCGGACGCGCAATTTGTCGGCGTCTGAAGGACGACGGCTTCACGGTCGTCGCCAATTACGGCGGTAACGACGACGCGGCAAAAGCCTTCAGCGACGAGACCGGAATTGCAGTCTACAAGTGGGACGTGGGCGACCACGAGGCCTGCCTCGACGGCTGCGCCAAGGTGGAAAGCGAAGTCGGCCCGATCGAAGTCGTGGTCAACAACGCCGGCATCACCCGCGACGGCGTGCTCCACAAGATGAGCTTCGATGACTGGAACGAGGTGATGCGCATCAACCTCGGCGGGTGCTTCAACATGGCGAAAGCTACTTTCCCTGGCATGCGCGAGCGCAAATGGGGCCGGATCGTCAACATCGGCTCGATCAACGGGCAGGCGGGACAGTACGGCCAGGTCAACTACGCCGCCGCCAAGTCCGGCATTCACGGGTTCACCAAGGCTCTGGCGCAGGAAGGCGCGCGCAGCGGCATCACCGTGAACGCGATCGCGCCCGGCTATATCGACACCGACATGGTGGCTGCGGTTCCCGAGCCGGTGCTGGAGAAGATCGTCGCGAAAATTCCGGTCGGGCGGCTCGGCCAGGCCGAGGAGATCGCCCGCGGCGTGGCGTTCCTGTGCAGCGAGGACGCAGGCTTCGTCACCGGCTCCACCATGAGCATCAACGGCGGCCAGCACATGTATTGAGCAGGTTCGGAGCGGCAGCAATTCGCCTGCCGCTCCGACCGACCAAGCTTACTCGATGAATATACCGACCACGCGCCATGCGCCGTCTTCGCGTGCAAGCGTCACTGTTTCGGTCGCGCCTGCCTTTTCGGCAAAGTCGGTGGCGAACTTTACCGCGTAGTAATTCTGCGGGGTCGGCAAGTCCTCGACGCTTGTTACCTTTCGCGAAAGCACCTTTCCGAGCGGCGGGCGCACGTCCTCGGAAACCTGGGACCAGATGGCGAGCGTGTTGGCTTCGCGAAAGGACGCGGCGGTCCGCTCGTAACTCGCTTCCCAGTCACCGGCGTCGACCAGTTCCACGAACCTGCGCGCGGCCGCCAGCACTTCGGCGTCCTGTGTCTGGCTCGAAGCAGTGGGTTCGTCCGCCGAGCCGGGCAGTAACCCGAGAGCAAGGGTTGCAAAGAAAAGGGACATGATGAGCACTCCTGCAAGGATGTAAGCGCGGGGGATCCGCGCCTTTCCATCGTCTTGCGACTGCTTGTCATCTGGCGCGCCTTCCCCTTCGTCCGCATCCCCCAAAGTCTTGTGCCCAAGGAAATGGGGGGCATCGCTTTCGCGTTCGAACAAGAGGCGTGCAGCTTCCTTGCTGCTGGTCACATGGAGCTTGCGCCGCGCGTTGCGCAGCCGTTCGTTCACCGTATGCACCGACAGGCCGAGCGTGCCGGCCATGGATTTCGCGTCATGGCCGTGAAGCAGCAGGCGCAGCGTTTCGCGCTCCTTCTCGCTCAGGCTGTCATAGCCGTCGTCCATCGTGCAGCCGCGCTCCGTCATTGGTGCATCCGGCTAGATAGCGCGGGCGAAGCTCACCACCCCAAAAAATTCGTATCGCCACCGCGATGCGCTATGACGCGCCGCATGACCCCGCCCTATCACCCGCCGGTAAAGCGCTCGGTCGCGATTGCCGGGCACAAGACCAGCATCAGCCTGGAGCCGCTGTTCTGGACGATGCTGAAGGAAGCGGCGGCGACGCGCGATATGCCGATCGCCGCATTGGTCACCGAAATCGATGCAGAGCGGATCAAGGCCGACACTCCGCCCGGCCTCGCCAGCGCGATCCGGATCTGGCTGGTCAGTAACGCGGTTGACCGAACCTAGCATACGATAAGGGCGGCAGGATTGCTCCCGCCGCCCCTTACTTGTGACTTGAACTCAGGTCAGTATTTCGCGGTCGCGTCGCTCGCCGGGTACGTTTCGTCGAGCGCCTCATCGGTGGTGCTCATCGTATCGTGCGATGCGGTCGATGCCGCGCCGGCGTTACGGAACTGTCCGTCGGCTTCACCCTTCGCGAAAGCCACGCCGTTCTCGTCGCGCTTGCTGTTCTCGTAATACTTGTAGCCCGCATATCCCAGCGCGCCCAAGGTTGCCATTTTCAGAAGACCCATAATAAAATTCCTTTCCTATGCCCGCTAAACGACGCAGGCGGCGGAAAGGTCCGGCGAAAGCGCTTCAATCGTCGCCGACCCGTTCGATGTCCGCGCCGACCAGTTTCAGCTTCTCTTCGAGCCGCTCATAGCCGCGGTCGAGGTGGTAGATGCGGCGCACTTGCGTTTCTCCTGCCGCGGCCAGTGCAGCGATGACCAAGCTCATCGATGCGCGCAGGTCCGTCGCCATGACTTCGGCCCCGGTCAGCTGCTCGACGCCCTTGACGATCGCGGTGCGCCCCTCAGTCTCGATCTCCGCGCCCATGCGCGCCAGTTCGGGCACGTGCATGTAACGGTTCTCGAAGATCGTTTCTTTCAGGATGCTGGTCCCCTCCGCCTTGCATAGCAGGCTCATCAACTGCGCCTGCATGTCGGTGGCGAGACCGGGGTAAGGCGCGGTGGAAAGGTTCACGGCCTTGAGCGCCCCGTTTGCCGCGATGTCGACGCCCTTGGCGTCGTGCTCCACCGTGACTCCGATGTTCCGAAGCGCATTAATAGTCGCGCCCATATCGCCCGCCCGCGCGCCTTCGAGCCGCACTTCGCCGCCGGTGATCGCGGCGGCGCAGGCATAGGAGCCCGCCTCGATCCGGTCGGGCATGACCTTGTAGGATGCGCCGTGAAGCCGCTTGACGCCGTGGATGGTGAGATCGCTGTCGCCGATCCCCTCGATTTCCGCTCCCATCGCGGCGAGCAGGTTGCACAGGTCCACGATCTCCGGCTCGCGTGCGGCATTCGTAAGCTCGGTCGTCCCGTTCGCCGTGACCGCCGCCATGATGACGTTCTCCGTCGCGCCGACCGAGACCACCGGGAAGTCGAACCGTCCGCCCGTAAGGCCGCCGTCGGGCGCGATTGCCTTCACATAACCCTGCGCAAGCTCGATCCGCGCGCCGATCGCTTCCAGTGCCTTCAGGTGGAGGTCGATCGGCCGGTTGCCGATGGCGCAGCCGCCGGGCAGCGATACCGTCGCCTCGCCCGCCCGCGCCAGCAGCGGGCCGAGCACGAGAATCGAGGCACGCATCTTGCGCACCAGATCGTAGGGCGCGGTGCTCGAGGTGATGCGCGTCGTTTCCATGGTCACCACGCGACCGAAATCCTCCGGCCGGCTGCCGGCGATCGAGTGGCTGACCCCGAACTGCGTCATCAGATGCTGGAACCCGTCGATATCCGCGAGGCGCGGCAGGTTCCGAAGCGTCACCGGCTCGTCCGTCAGCAGGGCGCAGGGAATCAGCGTCAGCGCGGAATTCTTCGCGCCCGAAATGGGCAGGCTGCCCGACAGGCGGTTACCGCCCCGAATGATGAGTTTGTCCATAGGAAGTGCGGTTTAGCCGGATCGCCGCCAATCTCAAGTCGCACTCTGGGACGGATCGGTCGAAGCGCGGTTGACGAAGGCATTCCAAAGACGCAGAGCCTCGCTCCCATGAGCAAACACAAACCGATCAAGACCGCCGTCTTTCCCGTAGCCGGGCTCGGCACACGTTTCCTTCCCGCCACCAAGGCGGTTCCGAAGGAGCTTCTTCCCGTTGTCGACCGCCCGCTGATCCAGTACGCGGTGGACGAGGCGCGCGAGGCGGGGATCGAGCAGATCGTCTTCGTCACCGGGCGCGGCAAGACCGCGATCGTCGAGCATTTCGACATCGCCTACGAACTCGAAGCGACCATGTCGGAGCGCGGCAAGGACCTCTCCATCCTAGACCCCACCCGCGCCACGCCGGGCGACATCATCACCGTGCGCCAGCAGGTTCCGCTTGGTCTGGGTCATGCGATCTGGTGCGCGCGCGCCATCGTTGGCGACGATCCCTTCGCCATCCTGCTGCCGGACGAGCTGATGGTGGGCGAGCCGGGCTGCATGAAACAGATGGTCGAGGCCTATAACGAAGTCGGCGGCAACCTAATCAGCGTGCTCGAAGTGCCGCACGAGGACGTCTCCTCCTACGGCGTCATCGATCCCGGTGAAGCACGCGGCAACCTGACCGAGGTCAAGGGACTGGTCGAGAAGCCGCCGGTTGAAGAAGCGCCGTCGAACAAGATCGTCTCGGGCCGCTACATCCTGCAAAGCGAAGTGATGGGTGTGCTGAAAGATCAGGGCAAGGGCGCAGGCGGAGAGATTCAGCTGACCGACGCCATGGCCAAGATGATCGGCACCCAGCCGTTTCACGCGGTGACCTTCGAAGGCAACCGCTACGACTGCGGCAGCAAGACCGGCTTCGTCGAAGCGACGCTGGCTCTGGCGCTTGAACGCGACGACATGGGCAAGGAAGTCCGCGCGATCGCGGAGCGTCTGCTGGGTTAGCCCTTGCACCCCTCCCGCGGACGGGAGGGGCTAGAAGGCTTCTTACGCGGACTATTAAGCGGGGCTCTTCTCGTCCCGGCCGCTCGCTGCCGCTCCGTCGCCTTCCGCATACTCCTCGCGCAGCTTGCGTTTGTAGAGCTTGCCGTTGGCCTCGCGCGGCAGCTCGGCCCGAAAGTCGATTTGGCGCGGCACCTTCATGCGGGCCAGCTTCGCTTCGAGGAAAGCGGTGAGTTCGCGGACCAGCGCCTCGCCCGCGCGCTCCATCTCGGCCGGCTGCACAATAGCCACGACTCGCTCGCCCATCTCCGCATCGGGCGCGCCGATCACCGCCGCGTCGAGCACCGAGGGATGGGTGACGAGCAGGTTCTCGATCTCCTGCGGGTAGATGTTCACCCCGCCCGAGATGATCATGTGGCTCTTGCGGTCGGTGAGGTAGAGGAAGCCGTCCGCGTCCAGTCGCCCGATGTCGCCTAGCGTCGTCCAGCCGTGCGGGTTCGTGACCGACGCGGTCTTGGCGGCGTCGCGGTGGTATTCGAACGGCAGCGGCGCGTTCCAGTAGACGAGGCCCGTTTCGCCGCGCGGCAGTTCCTCGCCGTCCTCGCCGCAGATGTGCAGCTCTCCGTAGACCGGCTTTCCTACCGTGCCTGGGTGCGCGAGCCAGTCCTCGCTGTTCACGAAGGTGAGCCCGTTGCCTTCGCTACCCGCGTAATATTCGAGTACGATCGGCCCCCACCAGTCGATCATGGCGCGCTTCACCGGATCGGGACAGGGCGCGGCGGCGTGCACGGCGCGGGCGTGGGAGGAAAGATCGTAGCGGGCGCGGACCTCTTCGGACAGTCCGAGCATCCGCACGAAATGGGTCGGCACCCACTGGCTCGAATTGACCCGGTATTGCTGGATGGCGGACAGAGCACCCTCCGCGTCGAACTTTTCCATCACGACGACCGTCCCGCCGAGCCGGTGGACGCTGCCGCACCAGCGCAGCGGCGCGGCGTGATAGAGCGGACCGGGGGAAAGGTAGACGCAGCTGCCGTCGCTCGGAAAGCCGAATAGCCCCGCGAGAAGCATGGTGAGCGGGCTCGGTCCGGCCTGCGGATCGGGATCGGGGACGGTCGGCTTGATGCCCTTGGGGCGTCCGGTCGTGCCGGAGGAATAGAGCATTTCATATCCGGCAGTCTGGTCCTGCGGCGGCTCGGCGCTTTGCCGAGCAATCGCGGCGGCAGCATCCTCCTCGCCCTCCCCGCCGAAGACGAGCATGACGAGGTCGGATCGCAAGTCGCGCAACACGTCGGTCATGTCCTCGAACCGAATACTGGTGATGAGCAGCTTCGCGTCGCTGTCGCCGAGGATGTAGTCCGTCTCGTCCGCGGTGAGATGAGTGGAGATCGGAACGAGAACGGTTCCGATCCGCTGCGACGCCCACAGGATGGGCAAATACTCGATCCGGTTTTCGAGGAAGAGGCCGAAGGCATCGCCAGGCTTCAGGCCCCGCTCGCGCAGCAGGTGCGCGATGCGGTTGGCGAGTTCCTCCATCGCGCCGTAGCTCAGGGTCTCCCCCGATTCCGCCATGATGACGGCAGGATGGTCGGCGCGGGTCTGCGCGTGGATAATCGGATGCATGGCTCTCGTCTCTCCCGGTAGGCACGACCGTTTCGGTCCTTATTTGCTACCTATCCTAAGACCACGCGCCGAGCGGGCAAGAGGCAATCGCGAGGCGGCCATGCTCCGCACATAAAGAAGGGGCGGGAGGTTACGAACCCTCCCGCCCCTTTTAGCGCGCCGGTCCAGAAGACCGGCCCCTCTCCCACGCTCATGGGCGAACTGAGAAACTTACTCCGGGCCGCCCCGCCCGCCATGCCCCGTTTCGAGGGCGAAATCCTGCTGTGCCTGGCTCTGCGCCATATAGGGGATCGGATTGACCGCTTCGCCGCCGACGCGCACTTCGTAGTGAAGGTGCGGACCGGTGGAACGACCGGTCGAGCCGACATAGCCGATCAGTTCGCCCTTGCGGACGCGCTGCCCTTCGGTGACCGCGATGCGCGAAAGATGCGCGAAGCGCGTTTCGAGCTGAGCGCCGTGGCCGATCTGAACGTAGTTGCCGTAGCTGGAATAATGCTGCGCCATTTCGACGCGGCCGTCTGCCGTCGCGTAGACCGGCGTGCCGGTCGCGGCTGCCAGATCGACGCCCTTGTGGCTGCGGCGTCCACCCAGAACCGGGTGCGTGCGCATGCCGTAATCGCTGGTCAGATGCGCGTCGGAAAGCGGCATGCCCGAAGGAACGGCAACCTGCGGCAGCATCGGCTGGCCGGAACGCGTCTTTTCCTCGGTCCGCCACTGCGCGAACAGCTGGCGATATTCCGCGTCTTCGTCGCCGATCACGAGAGCGGAGCTGCCCTGCCCCGCGACCTTCTCGACCGGAATGTCTTCAGCGTGTGCCGGAGCGGCTGCGATGGCAGCGGCTGCGAACGGCACGGCGACTAGTCTGGCGAAGATGCGCTTGATGTTCATATTCGACCCGTCCCTTTCCGGCGTCCGCCGGTTTCGATCCCGAAGCGTGAAGTGGCAGTAGGTCTGCCCCTTCATTCTTAATTTCATCTTACCGGGAACCTGATCCCCGATTGCGTATTGGTATGGCTACGGGTCAATCGTTAACGAGAGCAAGCGGGATATAGAACTCTCGCGACAAACCGGCTGCAAGACGCGCCGAGTCGTTGAACGGACCTCTCAATTGTCCTGCAAAATGTTTCCGCACCAGTTCCTGCACAGTGTTTTTGGCGGAATCTCGCGATTCGACGCGATTTTAAGAAAATGCTTGGTTCCGAAACCGACGTGCCTAATTTCGTCGTCAAGGATGCGGCTGAGAATTCTGGCGCCGTTTTCATCGCCGCTGCGCCGCACCTTCTCGATCATGCCGGGCGTTACGTCGAGCCCGCGCGCCTCCAGCACCATCGGAACGATCGCCAGCCGCGCCGCGACATCGTGAGCGGTATCGGCTGCCGCCTCCCATAGATTGCCGTGTGCGGGTAGCGCGCCGTAACAGCTGCCGAGCCGTTCCAGCTTGCGCGACAGGAGCGCAAAATGCATCGCTTCGTCCGCAGCGACGGACAGCCAGTCGCCGACGAACTCCTTGCCCATCTCGGCGCCGAAACGCCCGGCCATGTCGAGCGCGAGGTCCATGGCGACGAACTCGATATGCGCCAGCGCATGCCAGTGAGCGAGCCGACCGTGCTCCGACCCACGCCCGCGCCGCGGCATCTGCGTCGGCGCAAGCAGTTCCGGCTCATCCGGCCACGCGGGCTTGTCCGGCATGGCGCACGCGGGCGCAAAGGATAGCCGCCCCAGCCGCCAGTCGCGCGCCACCTGCCGCGCCCCGAAGACCTTTGCCTGTGGCCGCGGCGTGAGCAGCGCATCGCGAACCCTCTCGAAGACGCCGGGCGTCATGCTTACGCTTTCGCCGCCTCCAACACTTCATCGGCGTGGCCCTTGACCTTCACTTTGCGCCAGACGCGCTCGATCCTGCCGTCCGTCCCCACGAGATAGGTCGTGCGGACCATGCCCATGTAGGTCTTCCCGTACATCTGCTTCTGGGTCCAGATACCGAGCGCATCGGACATCCCGTCTTCCTGCGGATCGGTCGCGAGCGGCACGGTCAGGTCGTGCTTGGCGATGAAGTTCTGGTGCTTCTTCGGCGAATCCTTGCTGATGCCGAGAAGCGCCACGTCCGCCTCGTCGAACGCGGATTTCAGAGCGGAAAAGTCCTTCGCCTCGGTCGTGCAGCCCGGCGTATTGTCCTTCGGGTAGAAGAAGAGGACCGCCTTGCGGCCTGCGAAATCGCCCGGTCTGACGCTGCTGCCGTCTGGCGTTTCCAACGCGATGTCGGGCATGGGATCACCCTCGCCGGGCCAGTTTTCTGCGGTCATGTCTCTATCTCCAGTTCATCGCCGAACACGGCTTTCCAGTGACGCGCCACGCTATGGCGGGCACTTCCCATCTTGTCCAAGAGGGCGTTCCAATCGTCCGCGCCGCAGGTATGGGCGAGCACGGCTTCGGAGGAGGCGTGGGGGCGGGAGAGGTCCGGTGCGAGCAGCCGCGCGGCGATCAGCACCCGGTTGAGGAGTGCGTTCGCCTCGCGCAGTTCGTCCGCGTCCTCCGCCTTCAAAATACCGGCCGCGCCGAGCTGCGACAGCGCTTCGCCGACTTCCGGTTCCAGCGCGGTACGCTCGCGCAGCTGCAGGTAGTGCGTCAGAAATTCTAGATCGACCAGCCCGCCGCGCAGCAGCTTCGCATCGAGCACGCCCGCCGCCGTCTTGTGCTGGGCCATGTCGCTGCGCATTGTCAGCACTGCCTGCTTGAGATTGGCGGCATCGCGCGGCGCGGTCAGAACCTCCGCCACCAGCGCATCGAGCTCCTCCCGCAGATGCTCCGGCCCGGTCACGGCGCGGGCGCGGGTCAGCGCCATGTGCTCCCATGTCCAGGCAGCCTCGCGCTGGTAGCGCGCGAAGCTTTCGAAGCTGACCGCGATCGGTCCCTGGTTGCCTTGCGGGCGAAGCCGGGTGTCGACCTCGTAAAGCGCCCCTTCCGCGGTCGGGACCGATAGTGCCGCCGTCACGCGCTGGGCGAGGCGGTTGAAATAGAGCGTCGCGCCGAGCGGCCGGCGTCCGTCCGATTCGGCCTCGTGCGTGCCGCTGAACAGATAGACGATGTCGAGATCGGATGCGTGGGTGAGCAGGCCGCCGCCGAGCCGTCCGAGTGCCAGCACGACGAGTTCGCTCCCTTCGATCCGCCCGTGCGTTTCGGCGAATTCCCGGGTCGCCGCGGCCTGCGCCGCCTCCAGTCCGGCCTCGGCAGTGCGCGACAGGCCCGCGGCGATGTCGAGCGGGTCGTGCGCGGCCTCGATCAGCTGCACGCCGAGCGTGAAACGGGTTTCGCCGGTCACGACACGGATGCAGTCGAGGCGTTCTTCGTAATCGTCCTCATCCGTATCCGCCACGCCCATCTTGGCGGCGAGGCGCGCAACCGGTCCCGGAAGCGCAAAGGCGCTGTTGTCGATTAGCGGGTCGAGCAGTTCGGGCCGCCGCGCCAGCTCGTCGGCCAGCGGCGGCGCGAGGCTGACGATCCGCACCAGCTGGCCGAGCATCGCGGGGCGCGCTTCGAGCAGGCGGAACAGGTTGATCGCGCTCGGCAACCGCTCGATCAGGCTTTCGAGGCGGGTGACGGCGCGCTCTGGATCCGGGGCGGCGGAAAGGGCGGACAACAGGTCGCCGCGCATCGCCCCGAACGCCGACAAGGCCGCGTCGCTCCGCAGAGCGCGGTAGCGGCCATCGGCCCAGTTGCTGATCCGCTCCAGAACCGCGCTGTCGACTTGGGGTTCGCCGCTGCGGGCAGGCTCGCTGTCCTCGGCGATTAGCCGGTCGAACCGCTCGGCCACGCCCGCACAGATCGGTGTGAGGTATGCGAGCAGTGCCGCGCCGTCTGTGAGGCCGTGCAGCTTCGCCACATTGTCGAGCGCTTCGCCCGCAGGTAGCGAGTGCGTCTGCTGGTCCGCGACCATCTGCAGCCGGTGCTCGATCGTACGCAGTTTGTCGTAGCTTTCGCCGAGCAGCCGCGCGTCCTCGCCGGTAATCCGGCCCGCGGCAGCCAGCGCATCGAGCGCCGCCCGCGTACCCGACTCGCGCAGCGAAGGATCGCGGCCGCCGTGCACGAGCTGGTGCGTTTGCGCGAAGAACTCGATCTCGCGGATGCCGCCCCGCCCCTGCTTGAGGTTGAAGCCAGGAGAGGGTTCGCTCGGCCCCTTGTAGGTTTCGCGAATGCGGTGCGTGAGGCGGCGGATCTCGTCGATCGCACCGAAATCGAGGGTGCGCCGCCAGACGAAGCTGTCGATCTGGTCCAGAAACTCCTCGCCTGCCGCGATGTCGCCCGCAGCAGAGCGCGCGCGGATGAATGCCGCCCGCTCCCATGCGAGCGCGCTCGATTCGTAGTGCGACAATGCGCCGCCCAGCGGCACGGCGAGCGGGCTGATCTCGGACGCCGGCCTGAGACGCAAGTCGACGCGGGCCACATATCCTTCCGCCGTGTTGTCCGACAGCATCCGCACCCATTCGCGGGCATAGCGCTGCGCCGCCTCGCCCGGCTCGTCGCGCTCGCGCTTCGGTAGCCATGAAGGATCGTAAATTAGGATCGGGTCGATGTCGGAGGAGTAGTTGAGCTCCCGCGCGCCGAGCTTGCCCAGGGCGAGCGCGAAGATGCCGTCCGGCTCCGCCCCCTCTACCCGCCGGGCGACGACCGCTTCCAGCGCCCGGTGCATCGCGCGGTCGGCGAAGTCCGACAATTCGCGCATCACCCGGGTCAGATCGAAGGCTCCGGCAAGGTCGCCGATGCCAAGCACCATAGCGATAGCGAGACGCTCCTGCCGAAGCGCCTTTGCGGCGTCCTCGACACCACTTGCTACCGCCTTGGCATCATTGACGGCCGTTTCTGCCCCTTTGTGGCGCAACGTTTCGGTAAGCTCCGGCAGGCGCTCCATCGCTTTGAAAAGAAAGGGCGAATGCGCCTTCGCGCGCCGGATCGCGTCATCGATTGCGGAGTTTTCGTCAGTTTTACCGGACATGCGCTGCCTTGTGGCGCTTTGCCTTGAGCCAGACAAGCGCGCCTTGCCCAAGAGGTCCCCATCGGGCAAAGCAGTGCAAAACAAGTTTCCCCTGAAAGGACCCTCCATGATCCGCACCACCCTCAAACATGCCGCCGTCTGCGCGCTTCCCATCGTCATGGCCGGATGCGCCATGAGCACCGAGGAACCGGCCGTACGCTCCGCTGCGGCGCTCGATATTCCCGACGTTACGGAAGGCGACATCTCGCGCGAGACCATGATCGAGGTGACGCGCACGCTGTCTTCCGATGCGTACGAAGGGCGCGCACCGGGAACGCCGGGCGAGGAGAAGACCGTTGCGCTGCTGACCGAACGCTTCCGCGAGGCGGGCCTTCAACCGGGCAACAACGGCTCGTGGGTGCAGGACGTGCCGCTAGTCGAAATCACGGGTAAGGATTTCCGGCCGCTCACCGTATCGGGCAGCGGCGAGACCATGGAGTTCGAATACGGAAGCGACTGGGTCGGCGTGACCTACCGCGAAGATCCGCGCACGACGCTCGACAACAGCGAACTCGTCTTCGTCGGTTACGGCATCAACGCCCCGGAACGCGGCTGGAACGACTATGCCGGCGTCGACATGACCGGCAAGACCGCCGTCATCCTCGTCAACGATCCCGACTACGAAAGCGAAGCGCTGGAAGGCGCGTTCGGCGGGCGGGCAATGACCTATTACGGTCGCTGGACCTACAAGTACGAGGAAGCAGCTCGCCAGGGCGCAGCGGGCGCGATCATCGTCCACGATACCTACCCCGCGGCATACGGCTGGAACGTCGTCGAGTCCTCGTGGTCCGGCCCGCAGGCCTATGCGCAGCGCGGGCAGAACGCGCCGCCGCTGACCAAGGTGAACGGCTGGGTGCAGAAGGAAGTCGCCCAGCAGATCATGAGTGCGGCGGGGCAGGACCTGTCCGCTCTCAGCGAGCGGGCGAAGCAGAAGGGCTTCCGCGCCGTGCCGCTCGGGCTGACCGCTTCGACCAGCTTTGCCAACGACATCCGCAAGTTCGCATCGCGCAACGTGATCGGCATCCTGCCGGGCAGCGAGCGCCCCGACGAATATGTCATGCACACGGCGCATTGGGACCACCTCGGTCGCTGCTCGCCGGCTCCGGACGGTGATAATATCTGCAACGGCGCAGTTGATAACGCGACCGGTACGGCGGCCCTCGTCGCACTCGCAGAGGCGCACGCGGAGGCAGGCGCGACCGACCGCAGCCAGGTCTTCCTAGCCGTGACGGCGGAGGAATCGGGACTGCTAGGCGCGGATTATTACGCCGCGAACCCGGTCTTCCCGCTCAGCCAGACGGTCGGCGGCATCAATATGGACGCATTCCAGATGGCGGGCCGCGCCAACGACGTCACGGTGGTCGGCGGCGGCAAGAGCGAGCTCGATGCCTATCTCGGCAAGGCGCTGATGAGCGTCGACCGCACCGCAACCCCCGAAGCGACGCCGGAAAAGGGATTCTACTACCGCAGCGACCATTTCGCCTTCGCCAAGCGCGGCGTGCCGTTCCTGTATGTCGACGGCGGCGAGGATCTGGTCGAGGGCGGGATCGATGCCGGAGCGGCGGTCGCGCGCGACTACACCGAAAACCGCTATCACGGACCGAAGGACGAGTTCGATCCGAACTGGGACTGGTCAGGCGTGATGAGCGACCTGCAGCTGTTTTACCGGATCGGGCGGATGCTCGGCAATTCGGAAAGCTGGCCCAACTGGGTCGAGGGCGACGAGTTCAAGGCGACCCGCGATGCCAGCTGCGCGGCAGGCGAAGGCTGCTGATAGCCGTACTTCGGGAAGCCGTTCGATGAGCGTGATCATGCCGCCTGAATGGGCGCCGCAGGACTGGCTGTGGATCGGCTTCCCGCACGATGAGGGCGAGTGGCCGGGCTATCTCGCCGCGGCGCAGGAGCAGATCGCCGCCTTCGCCGATGCGGTCGCGGAGAGCGGGCAGGACGTGCGCCTGCTCGTGCGCGGGGCAGCGAACGAGGCGCACGCGAAACGGCTCGTATCGGGCAGCGTCACGCTCGAACGGCGCGAGTACGGCGATATCTGGCTGCGCGATACCGGGCCGCTGGTCGTGAAGAATAAGGGCGAGCGGGCGGCGCGGCGCTTCGGCTTCAACGGCTGGGGCGGCAAGTATCTGATGCCGGGCGACGAGACTGTCGGCGCTCGGCTGGCGGAGGACGCCGGTCTGCCGCTGGAAACGCATGACTGGGTGCTCGAGGGCGGCGCGGTGGACGGCGACGGGACCGGGATCGCCGTCACGACCGAAGAGTGCCTGCTCAACCCGAATCGCAACCCGGCGCTGAGCCGCGAGGAGATCGAAGAACGACTAAAGGAAAGTCTCGGTTTCGAACGCATCTGCTGGCTCGGCAAGGGTCTGATCAACGACCATACCGACGGCCATGTCGACAACCTCGCCCGCTTCGTTGCGCCCGGAGAGATCGTGCTTGCCGAACCCTTCGGTCCGCACGATCCCAACGCGGCGATCTACGCCGATGCGCGGGAGCGAGCCGAAGACTTCGGCCTGAAGGTCCACGCAATCCCTTCGCCCGGCCTCGTCACGCGCGGCGACCGAATTGAACCGGCGAGCTATGCGAACTTCGCCATAACCTCCTACCTCGTCGTCGTACCGACCTTCGGCGTGCCGCAGGACGAGAAAGCGGTCGCGGCGATTGGCGCGCATTTCCCGGATCGCCCCGCGATCGGCCTTCCGGCGGACGCCGTTCTGGCAGGGGGCGGCGGTTTTCACTGCGCCAGCCAGCAGATGCCGAGCGCCGGTTTCGAAGGCTAAAGTTAACGGTAAGGTTTTGTTAGCTATTCGCGCGCAAAACGCTTTTCATGACCCGCGCAATCGCTCTTGCCCGCACGAATGTCGTTCCCGCTATCGAGCGGGGCGCATCGCGCATCGTGGTAGTGTGCTGCGGTGCGGCTCTCGCTCTTGCCGGTCCGGCGCTGCCCTTTCTAGGCTAAGAGCTTAACCAGCGCGGCCAGCGCCGCGCCTCCCAGAACTACCGCGACGCTCGCCTGCCACTGCCGGTCGGTAACGCGTCCGAATGCGCGGTGGCCGAACCAGTCCCCCACCAGTACCGCCGGAAACAGGACAAGCGCCAGCATGACGGTCTCCAGTCCGCCGATGCCGAGCGCAAGAAACATGATTGCCGCCAGCGGGGTGGTGACGAGGAAGATCGCCATCATGGATGCGCGCGCCACTCTCGGCGGCAACTTTCCGCGCAGGTAGAAGGGGGCCATGCCCGGACCGGGCATTCCGGCGAACCCGGTGAAGAAGCCGGTCGCTACGCCCGATATGCCCATTGCCGGTTTGCGGGAGAGCGCGATCTTGCCGAGGGGAATCACTACCAATACGAATGCCCCGAGCGACACGAACGCAATCAACAGCCGCGCCCAAGCGGGCGGCAATGCGGTCAGCGCCCACAAGCCGAGCGGCGCGCATAGCAGCGCGATGAGCCCGATCGGTATTGCGGAGCGCTCCGCATCGCGGCGGATGCGCCCGATATCGGTTAGGCCGATCAGGAACAGCGAGATATTTCCGGTCAGCACCGCTTCTGCCGGCGGGATCGTCAGTGCCAGCACCGGGACGAGGACGACCGAAAGACCGAACCCGGCAAGTCCGCGCACGAACCCCGCCGCAATGGCAGTGAGTGCGGCTACTACGAGTGCGCCGACGGTCAGACCGAGCATCTAGCCGAACGCCTTCCACAAGGCCGCCACGGCTGCGCCGCCCAGAACCACGCCGACGCAAATGCGCCAGCTCCGGTCTGCGATGTGGCCCGAGGCCTTGTCGCCCAGCCAATTGCCCAGCAGAACCGCGGGAAACAGCAGAAGTGCGAGAAGCGCCTGGCGTGGATCAAGCACACCAATAACTGCGCCGCTCGCCAGCCCGCATGCCGATGCACAGGTGAAGATCAGCAGCATCGAGGCCTTTGCCGTCTCGCGCGAAATGTCGCGCCCCACATAGTAAGGCACGACCGGCGGTCCGGGCATGCCCGCATAGCCGGTGAGCAGCCCGCTCAGCACGCCGACGCCGCCGGTGGTGGCAACATGATGCTCGAGCGCGCCGCGTCGGGGCAACAAGATGGCTACGAATGCAGACAGGGCGACGAAAGCGATAATCACGCGGGCGATTGCGGGTGTCGTGGTGCTGAGAAGATAGAGGCCGACAGGCGTCGTTACTGCCACGAGGGCGATGATGATCCATGCCGACCGCTCCGCACCGCGCAGCAGCCGCCGTATCTCCGACAGCCCGATGAATACGGACAGGAAGTTCGCCAGCAGCACAGCATCGAGCGGCGCTACCGCCAGCGCAAGGATCGGCACGAGCAGGATCGCCATGCCGAACCCCGTCAGCCCGCGCACGAACGCGGAGCCGAGTGCCGCGAAGAGCGCAGCTGCCAGCTGTAGCGGCGCATAGCCTGCCAGCAACTCCACTCGTCAGCCGCGTAGGTCTGGCGGCGTCGCTTCGACCTTCAGCATTGCGACCGCCTCGTCCAGCGACATGGTCCGCTGATCCTTTTCGCCGAGCGTACGGATGGCGACCGTACCCTCTTCCGCCTCGCGCTTGCCGACGACGAGCAGGTGCGGGACTTTCGCGTGGCTATGCTCGCGGATCTTGTAGCCGACCTTCTCGTTGCGCAGGTCCGCTTCGGCACGCAGCCCGGCCGCCTTCAGCTTGCCGACCACGTCGTTCGCATAGCCGTCGACATCGGATACGATCGGCGCGACCACCGCCTGCACCGGAGCGAGCCACAGCGGCAGCTTGCCGGCGAAATGCTCGATCAGGATGCCGATGAAGCGCTCGTAGCTGCCGAAGATCGCGCGGTGTAGCATGACCGGGCGGTGACGCTCGCCGTCCTCACCGACGTAGCTCGCATCGAGCCGGTCGGGCAGCACGCGGTCGCCCTGGATCGTGCCGACCTGCCATGTGCGCCCGATCGCATCGGTGAGATGCCATTCGAGCTTCGGCGCATAGAACGCCCCCTCGCCCGGCAGTTCCTCCCAGCCGTATTCCTCGTTCGCCATCCCGGCTTCGGCGACCGCATCGCGCAGTTCCTGCTCCGCCTTGTCCCAATCGGCATCGCTGCCGAAACGTTTTTCGGGGCGCAGAGCGAGCTTCACATCGTAGGTGAAGCCGAAGTCGGAATAGACCTCGTCCGCGAGCTTGCAGAACGCGCGAACTTCCTCGACCACCTGGCTTTCGGTGCAGAAGATATGCGCATCGTCCTGCGTGAACTGGCGCACGCGCATCAGCCCGTGAAGTGCGCCATGCGGCTCGTTTCGGTGGCAGCAGCCCATCTCGCCGAGCCGAATCGGCAGGTCGCGGTAGCTGGTGATACCCTGTTTGAAGACGAGCACGTGCGCCGGGCAGTTCATCGGCTTGATCGCCATCCAGTCCGCATCGGGCGCAACCGCAGGATTGGCCGGCCCATCGCCGAGTTCGTCCACCTCCGGAACCATGTCGGGCACGGCGAACATGTTCTCCGCATATTTGCCCCAGTGGCCCGACTGCTCCCATTGGCGCACGTCCATGAGCTGCGGCGTCTTGATCTCGCGGTAGCCCGCGCCGTCCATCTTGCGGCGCATATAGGCTTCGAGTTCGCGCCAGATGAGATAGCCGTTGGGATGCCAGAATACGCTGCCGTGTGCCTCTTCTTGGAGGTGGAACAGGTCCATTTCGCGGCCCAGCTTGCGGTGGTCGCGCTTGGCGGCTTCCTCCAGCCGGTGAAGATGCGCGTCGAGCTGCTTCTTGTTGAGCCACCCCGTGCCATAGATGCGCGTCAGCTGCGGATTGTTCTGGTCGCCGCGCCAGTAAGCGCCTGCCACCCGCGTCAGCTTGAAGGCCTGTGGATCGAGCTTACCGGTGCTCGCAAGGTGCGGGCCGCGGCACATGTCGAGCCAGTCGTCGCCCGAATGATAGACGGTCAGTTCTTCGTCTTCGGGCAGTTCCTTGGCCCACTCGGCCTTGAAGACCTCTCCGTCGGCTTCCCACTTTTCGATGAGCTGCTGGCGGCTCCAGACCTCGCGCCGGAGAGGCTTGTCGGCCTTAATGATGCGGCGCATTTCCTCTTCGATCGCTGGAAGGTCGTCCATCCCGAACGGATCGCGGCTGTCGGGCGCTTTCACGTCGTAATAGAAGCCGTCGTCGGTCGCCGGCCCGAAGGTGATCTGCGTGCCGGGAAAGAGCGACTGCACCGCCTCGGCCAGCACGTGCGCGAAATCGTGGCGCGCCAGTTCGAGCGCGTCGTCCTCGTCCTTGCTGGTCACGAGCGCGAGCTGAGCGTCGCCGTCAAACGGGCGGTTGATGTCGCGCAGTTCGCCGTCAACGCGCGCAGCGATCGCGGCCTTGGCGAGCCCCGGTCCGATGGCTGCGGCGACGTCGTGCGGGGTGGAGCCGGGTTCCATCTCGCGCACCGATCCGTCGGGCAGGCTGATCTTGAGTAATTCCGTCATCGCACTCGCTCTTTTCTCGTCTCGGCGCGCAATGGCACAGGCCGCGCGAACCGCAAAGTCCGGCGTCGTGAGGAAAAGGCGAATTTACCGGGAAGCGACGCCGACCGCCCGGTAACGCCCGGGCAGCGGTTGCCGCGTCAGATGGCCGCGACGATCCGCCCCCGGGCAGCGCCCGTGGTGGTGGTAGTCGTGCTGGTCGTCAGAATGGCCATCAATGGGCGGGATAACCCCTCATCTCTCTTCGCGCAAGCGACAGTGAAGTTCGCTCGCCTTTATGTAAATCGTGCTTGACACCAAATTGGTCTTGTGACAACCAAGCTTTACACAAAAGAAAGGGAGCTTGACTAATGAAGAACATCGCACCGTTTGCCTGGGGCCTCGCTATCCTAGCGACAGGCCTGCTCAACATCGCTGGCGTGCTTCCGGATTGGACGACGGTCGCCGCCATTCTCACGCTGCCGTTCGTAGCTCTAAAAACGAGCATGAAGTGCGAACTGCCGTTCAGGCGCGCGCGATGAGCGACGCCGATCAGCCAAGCTTGCTGCGCCGACCGGGGGCTTGGGCGGGCTCGATCTTCGCGTCGTTCGGCATTATCGCCGGGCTTCGCATGAGCAGCGCGATCAATGCGACCACCGGGTTCATCCTCATGGCGTTCTCGATGGTCCTGCTGATCCCGCTAGTGAAGTCCGCCATGGCGCGCCAGCGGGCACAGGGCTTTCTAAGCCCGGCAATCACCCGCTATAACAAGCGCTTCCTGCTCGCATCCTTCGGCTATGTACTCGGACTCGGCCTAGCGGTAACGATCAACGACCGGGTTGAACTGAGCCAAGGCGAAACCATCCTCATCGCGCTGTTACCGATCATCCCGATATTCGCGATGATCTGGACCATGGCGCGTTACATCGCGGAGGAGCAGGACGAGTTTCTGCGACACCGCGCAGTGATGGCCAGCCTGTTCGGTCTCGGCGTCGTCTTGAGTATCGGAACATTCTGGGGCTTCCTCGAAACCTTTGAGGTCGTTCCGCACATCTGGGCGTGGTGGGTCTTCCCGGCGTGGGCGCTGGGCCTCGGTTTCGCACAGTGCTGGATGACGTGGCGCGACCGCACGGAAGCAAGCTCGTGAAAAACCGGCTGAAGGTTCTGCGCGCCGAGCGGGACTGGAGCCAGCAGGCGCTTGCCGAAAAGCTCGAAGTCTCGCGGCAGTCGGTTAACGCGATCGAGACCGGACGATACGACCCGTCCTTGCCGCTTGCCTTCCGCATCGCGCAGCTGTTCGAATTGCAAATCGAGGAAATCTTCGAACCGGAAAGGTAGTCAAAACCTTTGCTCTGTATTAAGCGTGCAAGCGAAAGCACAGGGCTTCGCGCTTGACTCGCTGCACGCCGAATGAAATGCCCCGCAGTGTACGGGGGGTCGTTTCTCATGGAATATCAGGATACGGACACCGACAGCGCGTTCGGTTTCGACGGCACCTGGAAGGAGTTCGCGCCGATCGCGTTCACCAACCTGCTGCTCACCATCGTCACGCTTGGCATCTACCGCTTCTGGGCGACCGCGCGCGAGCGGCGGTATCTTTGGTCGCGGAGCCGGTTCGTAGACGAGCGGCTCGAATGGGCCGGCACCGGCATGGAGCTTTTCATCGGCTTTCTGCTGGTCACCTTGCTCTTCGGCCTTCCCTTCGTTCTCATCAACTTCGCCCTGCAGGCGCTCGCCATGCGCGGAGAGCAGGCCTGGGCAGGCGCCCTGACACTAGTCCTGTTGCTGGGGGGTCTCTACCTCGTCGGATTGGCCCGGTACCGGGCGCTTCGATACCGCCTGTCGCGCACGCGCTGGCGCGGCATTCGGGGCGGCAGCAACGATCCCGGCTTCAAGTTCGGCTTCAGCTATCTCTGGAAAACGATCGCCGCGTATATCCCGCTCGGGCTTCTCGTCCCGTGGTCGATGACAAGTCTATGGAACCAGAAATGGCGAGAGATGAGCTTCGGCCCGTACAAGTTCGACGCTCATGCCGAAGCAGGCCCGGTGTTTGCTCGTTATCTGCTGTTCTATCTGGCTCCCGTCGTTATCTTCGCATTCCTCGGCCTGCTCGGCTCGTTCGCGCCGACCCTGAACGCAATGCTCGAAGGACAGGATCCAACCATTGGCCTCGTTATCGGACTGTTGCTTTTCCTCTTCATCTTTTACGGCATCCTCGGCATCATCGCGGTCGCCTTCTATTCGGCGTTCTACCGCGAAGCCGTAGGGTCGACGACGTGGGGGCATCTTCAATTCTCGTTCGGCGCATCGACGATGGACTGGATCAAGCTCATCATCGGCGACGCCGCGCTGGTGGTGTTCACGCTCGGCATCGGGTGGATATTCCTGAGCTACCGGCACTGGAAATTCTTCATGATCCATCTCGAAGCGGGCGGAGAAATCCTGCTCGACGAACTGACCCAGTCGACGACTGCTACTGCGAAACACGGCGAAGGGCTGCTCGAATCCTTCGACATCGGCGCGATCTGAGCCGGTGACCGAGCCCTCCTTCCGCACCCCGGCCCATTGGTACGACGGCAAGACCGCGATCCGCCGCGAAGGTTTGGCCGTATGGGACGGTGCCGGCGGACTGCGGCTGGAGGAGGAAGGCGAGCCGCCGGTCACGGTCGATCTCGCCAGGCTGCGCTATCAGGAAACGCGGCGGCACGAGATCGTCTACAGCGCGGCGGACGAGGCCGATTTCCGGCTCGTCATGCCCGCCGACATGCCCCCCGGCCTCGCCGCGAAGATGCCCGCCAAGGCCGAGTACGGCAGCTGGATCGACCGAATCGGCCTCGGGCGTGCGGCAGTGGGTTTCGCCGTTGTCAGCGCGGCCGCGGTCGCATTGTTCGTCACTCTGCCTGAGTGGTTAGGGCCCATGGTGCCGCAGACATGGGAGCGGCGGATGGGCGATGCCATGGTCGGCGATCTCGGCAACCGGCTCTGCCATACGCCAGCCGGAGACGCGGCGCTCGCCAAGCTCCTGAACGAGGTCGATCCGGCGCGCGACAAGGTCCGCGCGGGCATCGCCAATATCGACATGGTCAACGCGGTCGCCCTGCCCGGCGGTCAGGTGTTGCTGTTCGACGGACTGGTGCAGGAAGCCGAAAGTCCGGAGGAACTAGCCGGTATCCTAGCGCACGAAGTCGGCCATGTGCGCGAGCGCCACGTGATGACCGCGATGCTGCGCCAGTTCGGCCTCTCGATCCTGTCGAGCGGCATCGGCTCGAACGTCGGCGGCGGCATCATAACCGCCGCAAGCCTCAGCTATTCGCGCGATGCAGAAGCGGAGGCCGATGTCTTCGCACGCACGCAGTTGGCGCGTAGCGACATCTCTCCGACCGGCGCGGCGCGCTTCTTCGAACGCAAGCTGGAGGAAGCCGGCGGAGAAAGCGAGAACGCCGTGACCGGATGGATTGCGACCCATCCAGCGAGCGGCAACCGCGCAAGGGCCTTTCGCGAAAGCGCGGTCGAAGGGAAGACCTATCCCCCGGTGCTGACCGATGCCGAGTTCGAAGCCCTCAAGACGATGTGCGAAGAGGATGACGACGTGGAGGACTTCGACCTCTTTTGAGGGTTCGGAATCACGCACGGTTCCTGCTGCACCCATGAGGTGCTACCCTGCGCAAATGACGACAGAAATTGCGCCGCCTCAGTTCCACACCATGTCCGATGGCCGCCGGATCGCCTACCGCAGCAGCGCGAGCAACGGACCGACTATCGTCTTCCTTCCCGGCTACATGTCCGACATGGACGGCGGCAAGGCGACCGCGATCGCTTCGTGGGCGAAAAAGCGCAGACACGGAACGCTGCTGCTCGACTATTCGGGGTGCGGTCACTCGGACGGTGACTTCGCTGACGGAACGCTCACCCAATGGCGCGACGAGGTGCTCGAACTGACGGATGCCTACGCCAAGGGGCCGTTGCTGCTTGTCGGCTCGTCGATGGGCGGATGGCTGATGCTGCTGGTTGCGCTCGCCATGAAAGACCGGCTCGTAGGCATGATCGGTATCGCGCCTGCGCCCGACTTCTCGGACTGGGGCTTCGACGAAGGACAGAAATGGGCACTCGCCGAAGGGAAGACCGTCTACGAGGACAATCCCTATGGCCCCGCACCCACCCCGACCCATGGGAAATTCTGGCAGGATGCCGAGACGCACCGGCTGCTGGACGGCTCCATCGACCTCGCCTGCCCGGTTCACCTGATCCACGGCCAGCAGGATAACGACGTACCGTGGCAGGTAAGTGTGCGACTGGCCGAAGCGCTTCGTTCGGAACAGGTTCAAGTCACGCTCGTCAAAAGCGGTACGCACCGTTTGTCCCGGCCCGAGGATATCGCCTTGCTGCTTTCCGGCATCGCAGCGATCTCGCAGGCCGCCGCCAGAGAGACACCATGATCCTTACCGCTCTTGTTCCGCTGCTCCTCATGCAAGTGGGCCCCGATCCGACCGCGAGCGACTTGCCCGATCTGCCGATCGATCCCGAAGGACGCGCACGTTCGCAGCGGGCGGAAGAAGCAATCCCGCAGGCACGGCCCGCCGTACCTCCGCGCCTGCGCGAATGCCTGCAATCGGTCCGCGCCGATCCTGCCGCCGCAGAACGCGAAGCGATGAGCTGGCTCGGTGAAGCAGGCGGTAGCGATGCCGCGCTTGCCGGTCAGTGCCTCGGCATGGCGCATTACGTGCGCGGAGAGTTCGCCGAAGCGCAGACCGCATTCATGGAAGCACGCGACCGCGTCCCGGAGAGTGATCCGGACATGCGCGCGCGGCTAGGCACACTGGCAGGCAATGCCGCCCTCGTATCGAACGACTACGAGGGCGCTGTAGCCGCGCTCAATGCCGTGGTGGAAGATGCCCGGACGGCGGAAGACACAGCGGCAATGGGGCAAGCCCAGATCGACCGGGCGCGGGCGCTGGTGGCGTTGAACCGCAGTGAGGAGGCAGCCGCCGCTTTGACCGAAGCGCGCGAGGCACTGCCCGAAAATGCCGACGCGTGGCTCTTTTCCGCGACGCTCAGCCGGCGGCTGAACCGGCTCGCCAACGCGCAGGAGCAGATCGAACGCGCGGCAATGCTCGCTCCGCGAAGCGCTGCCATCGGCCTCGAAGCCGGCGTGATCGCGGCGACGGCGCGGCGCTACGATGACGCGCAACGCAGCTTCGAATCGGTCCTGCTTGTCGCCCCTGACAGCAGCGAGGCAAGCCGCGCACGCGCCTATCTGGAACAGCTTGGCGTCCCCCGCGCTGATCAGCCAGACACAGACGAGGCTCCGACACGATGACCGATATCGCCGACATTCCGCTTTCCATACTCGACCTCGTCAGCGTGCGCGAGGGCGGCACGGTTGCCGAAGCGCTCGAAAACGGGATTGCGCTGGCGCAGGCGGCCGAGCGGCTCGGCCTGAAGCGGTTCTGGGTGGCAGAGCATCACGCAATGGAAGGCATCGCGGGCGGCGCGACCTCGGTCGTCCTCTCGCGCATCGGCGCCGCGACCAGCACGATCCGCATCGGATCGGGCGGGATCATGCTGCCCAATCACACCCCGTTCCAGATCGCCGAGCAGTTCGGCACGCTCGATGCGCTCTATCCCGGCCGGGTCGATCTCGGCCTGGGCCGTGCACCCGGTGCCGGGCCGGAATTGCAGCGGGCGCTGCGCAAGGACCTTCACCACGCAGCGGAAATGTTTCCGCAGGACGTCGCCGAACTGCGAGCCCTGCTGACCGGCGAGCCGCGGCTACCCATAGCCGCCACGCCGGGCCTCGGCGCAAACGTCGAGATGTGGATGCTCGGCTCCAGCCTGTTCGGCGCTCAGCTCGCTGCCCGCCTCGGTCTGCCCTATGCCTTCGCCGCGCATTTCGCGCCCACGCATCTGGACGAGGCGCTGGAGGTATATCGCTCGCGCTTCGAACCGTCCGCCGCGCTCGAGGAGCCGCACGTTATGGTGGCGATGAATCTGTTCTGCGCGGAAACCACCGAGAAAGCGGAACTGCTTGCCTCATCGCAGCTGCAGAGTTTCGTGCGGCTACGCACCGGAACGCCCGGCAAGCTGCCGCCGCCGGTCGAGAACTACCGCGACAGCCTGCCGCTTCAGGCGCAGGCGATGCTGCGCCAGATCTCGGTCGCCAGCGCCACCGGAACGCCGGACGAGGTGCGCCGCCAGATGACCGCGCTGGCAGAACGGACCCAAGCTGACGAGTTAATCCTTGCCGGCGCGACCTTCGATCCTGCCGCGCGTATCCACTCGCTCGAACTGGCGGTCGGCGCGTTGACGGCGGAGCATGCATAGGAATGCGCGATTTCGCGATGCGGCGAGCCTTTCATGCGCCCGCTACGCTTGCTTCACCCCTTGCGTAAGCCTAAGCGCCCTAGCGTAACCCGCCCCGTCAAGGGGTAATAACCCGATGAAACGGCCTGCGAAAAGACGGGTCGACGGAGCCGCAGGAATGGGCGCTAAAGCCAAGACGAAACCGGGGCGCGATGCCGCCGGCAAAGCAAAACGTATCTCTCCCCAACTCGTCAAGGAACTGACGCAGCGGATCCGGAGCAGCGAGCTGCCCGGCGACGCGGCTTTCGACGACGCGCATTTGCAGGAAGCGGTTCGCTTCATCCTCGCTACCGGCGGGTCACGCGAATTCGGCAAGGCGGCGATCGGACTGGAAACGGTCAGCGAAGGGCGGCGCTTCATGCGGATCGCCATCGTCAACGACGACATGCCGTTCCTGGTCGATTCGCTGGCGGCCACGGTCGCGGCGCAGGGCCTCTCGATCGACCGGCTCGTCCATCCGATCGTGCCGGTGAAGCGCAAGCCGGACTGCTCGCTGCAGACCATCGTAGATGGCGAACCGGACGACGCCGTCTACGAATCGATGATCTACATGGAGACGAGCCGCGTCGACGCCAAGCACCGCCGGGCGATCGAACTCGCCATCCGCGAAGCGCTGGAAGACGTGCGCGCTGCCGTCGCAGACTGGCCGAAGCTTCAGGACGCGATGGAAAAGGACGCGGACGCCATCGCCGACACGCAGGGCAGCGCCGTATTGAGCTGGCTCAACAAGGGCATGCTGACGCAGCTCGGACATGTCGTGCGGATGCGGAACGGAAGCCAGAAGGGGGCGCTTGGCATCTGCCGCAAGAGCGCGAAGAGCTTGATGGTGGACGAATCCTTCGAGCGCGCCTTCGCCTGGTTCGACGGCGAGGGGCACGAGGGGCGCAATCTCCTCATCATCAAGGCGAACATCATGTCCAAGGTGCACCGCCGGGTGCCGCTGGACCTGTTCATCGTTCCGCGCCGCGACGGTGAGGGCAAAGCCGCCAGTCTGTCGGTCCATGCAGGCGTCTGGACGTCGGCCGCGCTTGCCGCTCCGCCGCGCAGCGTGCCGCGCCTCAGCGACCGGATCGAGGCGCTGATGGACCGCTACGACTTCGATAGCGGCAGCCATGCGGGCAAGGCGCTCGTCCATTCCTTCACCGCCCTGCCGCACGATCTTCTGATCGGTTTTTCCGACGAGGACATCGCGCGCATCGTCACCACCATGATGAGCCTCGTCGACCGCCCGCGCCCGCGACTGGCGCTGGTGGAGGCACCGCTCGCCCGGCACCTGTTCGCATTCGTGTGGATCCCGCGCGACATGATGGCGACGCAGATGCGGCTGCAGATCCAGGCGCTGATCGAGGAAGAGACGGACGCCTCGCTCCTCGACTACAGCCTCGAGGTCGAAGGCGGCAGCCTCGCCATGATGCGCTTCGTGCTCGACAACCGCGAGGCACAGGCGGCGGTCGACGAGGAGCGGCTCGAAGAGCGGCTTCAGGTGATGCTGCGCGGCTGGTCCGAAGCGGTCGAACAGGAACTGGCCAAGACGGAGGAGCAGGGCCGGGCAGCGGCCATCGCGCTTCGCTATGCGAACAGTTTCCCGAGCGGTTACCGCGCGGAATACGGGGCAGCGGAGGCGGCGAGTGATATCATCCGCCTTCGCGCGCTTCATCCGCACGAGGTCCACGGCGAGGGAGAGGACGATCGCCGCGAACCTGACCAGGCGGACACAGGCCGCCGCGTCGCGGGTCGGACCGATACCGGACGGCGCAACAGCCCGCACGGCGAAGAGCGCGACGTACGCATCTATTGGCGGCCCGATGACAACGAAAGCCAGCTGCACCTAAAGATTTATCAGCCCAAGGGCAGCCTCCCGCTGTCGGATGCGGTCCCGTCGCTCGAGAACTTCGGCTTCACCGTCTGCACGGAGATCCCGACGCATCTCGACGAGGGCGATCTCGGCACGATCCACGACTTCAAGCTCGCCCTCGCACCGGGCGTCGACGCATCGAGGCTGATCGACCGGTCCGACGCGGTCGAAAAGGCCGTGGCGACCGTCCTGAACGGAACGCAGGAAAACGACCCGTTCAACCGGCTCGTGACCGAAATCGGCCTGGAAGCACGCGAGGCGACCTGGCTGCGCGCCTTCTACCGCTATCTGCGGCAGGCGGGCATGGGCTTCACCATCTACACGGTGGTCGACGCACTGCGCCACGCCCCCCAGGTGACGCGCGCTCTCATCGCGCTGTTCACCGCGCGGCACGATCCGGAGTTCACGGGCCAGCGCGACGCCGCGATCGAGGAAGCGCAGGACGAGATCCGCACGGGCCTTGCCGCGGTTCAGGCGATCAACGACGACCGGCTGCTGCGCCTCTATCGCTCGCTCATCGACGCGATCCTGCGCACCAATGCTTTCGCCCCGGCGGCAGACGAAGCGCTTGCGTTCAAGATCGACAGCGCGCTGGTGCCCGGCCTGCCCCGCCCCGTTCCGTGGCGCGAGATCTTCGTCTATTCGCAGCGAGTGGAGGGCATCCACCTGCGGGCCGGCCCCATCGCCCGCGGCGGACTGCGCTGGTCCGACCGGCGCGACGACTTCCGCACCGAGATCCTCGGCCTGATGAAAGCGCAACGCGTAAAGAACGCCGTCATCGTGCCGACCGGCGCGAAGGGCGGCTTCTACCCCAAGAAACTGCCGAACCCGGCGCGCGACCGCGAAGGCTGGGCGGCAGAGGGTCAGGCGAGCTACGAAGTCTTCATCCGTACGCTGCTGTCGGTCACCGACAACATCGTGAAGGACAAGGTCGTTCATCCCGAGGGCGTGCGCATCCTCGACGGTGAAGACCCGTATTTCGTGGTTGCAGCGGACAAGGGCACGGCGCGCTTCTCCGACGTTGCCAACGCGATTGCGGAGGCGCGCGATTTCTGGCTGGACGACGCCTTCGCCAGTGGAGGATCGAACGGATACGACCACAAGGCGATGGGAATTACCGCTCGCGGCGCGTGGATTTCGGTCCAGCGCCACTTCCGCGAGATGGGTGTCGATGTTCAGACCGAGCCGGTCCAGGTCGTCGGCTGCGGCGATATGTCTGGCGACGTGTTCGGCAACGGGATGCTGCTGTCCAAATCGATCAAGCTGGTGGCCGCGTTCGACCACCGGCATATCTTCATCGATCCCGATCCCGATCCCGAAGCAAGCTGGCAGGAACGCCAGCGGATGTTCGAATTGCCGCGTTCCAGCTGGGAAGATTACGACGCGAAGCTGATCTCACGCGGAGGCGGCGTCTATCCGCGTACCGCGAAGACGATCGCGCTCTCGAAGACCGCGCAGAAGCTGCTCGACATACCCGAAGAGCACCTGTCCGGTGACGGGATCGAACCGGACAAGCTGATCTCGTCCATCCTTACCGCTCCGGTCGGGCTGATCTGGTTCGGCGGCATCGGAACCTACGTCAAGAGCTCCACGGAAAGTAACGCGGATGTCGGCGATCCGACGAACGATGCGCTGCGCGTGAACGGAGAGGATCTGCGCGCCAAGGTCATCGGCGAAGGCGCGAACCTCGGGCTGACGCAGCCGGGCCGGATCGAATTCGCGATGAACGGCGGCCGCCTAAACACCGACTTCATCGACAATTCCGCCGGGGTCGATTGCTCCGACAACGAGGTGAACATCAAGATCGCGCTCGCCGATGCGCGGCGCGCTGGCCGGATATCGGAAGCCAATCGCAATGCCCTGCTCGAGGAAATGACCGAAGAAGTCGCGGCGCTGGTCCTCGAAGACAACCACGACCAGGCACTCGCCCTATCGATCGCCGAAACCGGCGGCGCGCGGGCCGTCGATTCGCAGTTGCACCTGATCGAAACGCTGGAAGGCATGGGGGCGCTCGACCGGAAGACCGAAGGCCTTGCCGACCGGGAAACCTACGTCCGGCGTTCGGGCGAAGGCGGGGGCCTGACCCGCCCGGAAATGGCCGTGCTCCTGTCTTCCACCAAACTGGTGCTACAGGACGCGATCGAGGGCAGCGACATGGTCAAGGACAAGTCGCTGGAACCGGTCCTCATGAACGCGTTCCCGAAGCCCATGCAGGAAAAGTTCGCCAAGCAGATCCGAGAGCACCGCCTGCGCGACGAACTTATCGCGACCAAGCTCGCCAACCGGGTCGTCAACCGCCTCGGACTGGTGCATCCCTTCGAGCTGGCGGAAGAGGAAGGCGCGACGCTCGATCAGGTCGTCACCGCCTATGTCGTGGCGGAACGTCTGTTCGGCGTCGACACACTGTGGGAGACGCTGGAAGCGGCAGCAATGCCTGAAAGCGCGCGTCTGGTGCTGCTCGACCGGCTCGCCAAGGTGATCCGCAGCCAGATGGCCGACCTGCTTCGCGTGGGTGCGGGAACCGCCTCGCCGAGCGAGACGATCGAACATCTCGAAGAGCCCATTCGCCAGCTTTCCGAAGCGACCGGCGAATTGCTCGGCGCGGAAGGTCGGCACCAGTCCGGACGTTTGGAGGCGGAATTCGCCGAAGCCGGCGCACCGCAAAAATTTGCCGCGGACGTCGCGCATCTCTTCGAGATGGACGGCGCCGTCGGGATCTCTTCGCTCGCCCGAAAGGCGGAACTTCCCGCGGATCAGGTCACGCTCGCCTTCACGCATATCGGCAGCGAACTCGGCCTCGACTGGGCCCAGAGCGTCGCCGCGCTGATGAACCCGTCCGATGTCTGGGAACGCCTGCTGGTCGCAGGACTGGCGCGCGACTTCCAGCAGATGCGGCTCGAATTCCTGCGCCGCATCGCGCGGCGAAAGGGCGCGAAGGACGATCTCGTGCAGGCGGCGGAAAAATGGCTGGAAGCGAACGAGGGCTCGGTCCGCCAGTTCCGCAGCATGATCGACCGCGCGCACGGTCAGGCCTCGGTCGCGCCCGCGATGCTGGCCCAGATCGCGAGCATGGCCCGGAACCTTCTAGCGCGCTGATGGCAGCCTCGTTCTTGACGCATCGCCCGTTTCCCATAACGGTCCGGCGCGATGGATAAGTTCGATGTCATTATCGTGGGGTCGGGGCACGGCGGGGCGCAGGCCGCGATTGCCTTGCGCCAGAACGGGCACGACGGATCGATCCTGATGCTGACGCGCGAGCGCAGCACTCCTTACGAGCGCCCGCCGCTGTCGAAGGAGTATCTGAAGGGCGAGAAAGAGTTCGAGCGGATTCAGATTCGCCCAGCATCCTTCTGGGCGGAGCGCGGCATCGAAATCCGGATGGGCGTCAACGTGTCCGAAATCGACGCCATGGCGCATGAAGTCGTGCTCGGCGACGGAACGCGCATCGGTTACCGCAAGCTGATCTGGGCCGCGGGCGGAGAAGCGCGACGCCTGTCGGTCTCAGGAAGTGACGCAGAGGGCATTCATGCGGTCCGCACGCGTGAGGACGTCGATGCTCTGCGCGCCGAACTAAGCGGCGGAGCCAAGCGAGCCGTAGTCGTAGGCGGCGGCTACATCGGCCTCGAAGCGGCAGCGGTGATGCGCGCGCTCGATTGCGAAGTGACGGTGGTCGAAGCGCGCAACCGGCTGCTCGCACGGGTTGCCGGAGAAGACCTCTCGAGCTTCTACCTCGAACAGCACCGCAGGCACGGCGTCTCGTTCCATCTTGGCGCCGGTGTCGCGCGCATCGAGAACGACGCGTCCGGGCGCGTGAGCGCAGTGATACTCGAAGACGAAACGGTTCTGCCCTGCGACGTCGTCATCGTCGGGATCGGCATCGTGCCGAGCGTAGGCGCGCTGATTGCCGCTGGCGCTGTCGGCGCCAACGGCGTCGACGTGGACGAGTTCTGCCGCACCTCGCTCGACGACATCTACGCGGTCGGCGACTGCGCGGCGCATTCCAACCGCTATGCCAACCGGGCGGTCATCCGCCTCGAATCGGTGCAGAACGCGAATGACATGGCAACGACCGCGGCCAAGGCGATTTGCGGCGACAAGCAGCCCTACGACGCGGTGCCGTGGTTCTGGTCCAACCAGTATGACCTGCGGCTGCAGACGGTCGGTATCTCGACCGATTACGATACGAGCGTGCTACGCGGCGATCCTGGAAGCGGCAAATTTTCGGTCGTGTACCTGCGCGAAGGTAAGGTGATCGCGCTCGACTGCGTCAACAATACGCGCGATTATGCGCAGGGGCGCAAGCTGGTCGAGAACGAAGCTCAGATCGATCCCGAACTGCTCGCCGACGCCGGCACGCCGCTCAAGGAAATGCTCTAAGCCGCTCCGCCGCCCATTGCGCCGCCTCCGCGACGACTGGATCATCGTCATCGGTTAGCGCCGCCACCAACCCGCGCAAATCTGGATTACCACTGTTTCCTGCCGCGATCAGGCAGTTGCGCACGAAGCGGTTTCGTCCGATCCGCTTGATCGGAGAACCGGAGAACATCTGCCGAAACGCCGCGTCGTCGAGCGCCAGAAGCTCGGCAAGGTAAGGCCCGTCCAGTCCCTCGCGCGGAGCGAACTTTGCATTGGCATGCGCGGCATCGGCGAACTTGTTCCAGGGGCATACCGCAAGGCAATCGTCGCAGCCGTAGATGCGGTTGCCGATCGCCTCGCGAAATTCGTGCGGGATCGGTCCCTTGTGCTCGATCGTGAGGTAGGAGATGCAGCGCCGCGCATCGAGCCGGTAGGGCTGCGGGAAAGCATCGGTCGGGCAGGCATCCTGACACGCGCGGCAATTGCCGCAGCGATCTGGGTGCGGCTCATCCGGCGCGAAGGGCAGCGTCGTATAGATCGCGCCGAGGAACAGCCAGCTGCCGTGCTCGCGGCTGACGAGATTGGTGTGCTTCCCCTGCCAGCCGATGCCCGCGGCCTCTCCCAGCGGCTTTTCCATCACCGGCGCGGTATCGACGAAGACCTTGAGTTCCGGGTGTTCGAAGCCTGCCTTCTCCGCCTCGGCGATCAGCCAGCGGGCCAGCGCCTTGAGCGCCTTCTTGACGACGTCGTGATAGTCCTTGCCCTGCGCATAGACCGAAATGCGTGCGCGGTCGGGCGATCCTTCCAGCGCGAGCGGATCTCCCGCGGGCGCATAGCTCATGCCGAGGGCGATGACGCTGCGTGCATCGGGCCACAGGCGAGTGGGCGCGCTCCGCTGCTCCACGCGCGTCTCCATCCAGTCCATGGTGCCGTGATGGCCGTCCGCAAGCCATTCATGGAGGTGCTCGGTGCGTTTGTTGTCCGGCTCGGCATCCGTGAAGCCCACGCTGACGAAACCCAGACGCGCCGCTTCTTCGCACAAGGCATCTTGCAGACCTTCGATTGAAGCGGAATTTACCAAACTTGCACTTGCTCCCTTACGATCTGGCGCTGTAACTCCGCCGCTATGAACCGGGCGCTAAGCGATACGCTGCCGGCAGGCAATGATGCGGAGCTTGGCGCCTCCACCGGCGCCGGCCGCCCGCTCGCGATTCAGGCGCAGGGACTGGTGAAGCGGTTCGAGGGCACACTGGCGGTCGACGGGGTCGACATTGCCGTCCCGGAAGGCGCGATATTCGGCATTCTCGGTCCCAACGGCGCAGGCAAGACGACGACGCTGCGCATGCTGCTCGGCATTATCGAACCCGACAGCGGGACACGCACCCTGCTCGGCCACCGCCGCCCGGCAGACGTCGCGCGAGCAGTCGGGTATCTGCCCGAAGAGCGCGGCCTCTACCCGAGTATGAAAGCGTTCGAAGCCATCGCCTTCATGGGCGCGCTGCGCGGATTGCCGCTCGCCCAAGGGCGCAGGCGGGGGCGCGCTTTGCTCGAGGAGAATGGGCTGGGCCATGCAGCCGACCGGCAGATCAGACAGCTATCGAAGGGCATGGCGCAGACCGTCCAGCTGCTCGGCACGCTGGTGCACGAACCGCGGCTGGTTGTGCTGGACGAGCCGTTTTCGGGCCTCGATGCGATCAACCAGGGCAAGCTGGAGCGGCTGATCCGGCGGCTCGCGGCGAACGGAACGACGGTTATCTTCTCCACCCACGTCATCGCCCATGCAGAGCGGCTGTGCGAGGAAATCGCGATCATCGCGGGCGGCAAGGTGCCGTTCGCAGGCGGCGTCGACGAAGCGCGCGATCGGATTCCCGCGCAAGTCCGCCTCGAAACGCGGCGCGGCGAGGGTAGCTGGCGCGCGGCCCTACCGGCAGATACCGAGCACGACACCAAAGCGGACGGCACGCATCTGTGGAGCTTCGACCTTCCCGATGGCGGGCCCGAACCGCTTTTGCGTAAATTGATCGAAGGCGAAGCGGGCATCCTGTCGCTCTCGATCGAGCGCGCCGGCCTGCACGATGCCTTCGTCGAGATTGCGGGCGAAGCAGCCGCGCGGGCCCTCGAAGTCGATGAACAGGTAAAGGCGTCCGAATGAGCGAATCTGCCGCCCCGCCGACCGAACGCCTGCCGCTGTGGCGCGCAGCATGGGTGATCGCCCGCCGCGACTTCGCCGCGATTCTGTTAAGCCGCGCATTCTTCTTCTTCCTGCTAGGTCCGCTGTTTCCGATCATCGTCGGCGGCCTTGCTGGCGGGATCGGTAGCCAAGTGCGCGAAACCGCACCGCCGCCTGTTCTGGCTGTAGCGATGACTGCAAGCGATACCGAGCGGATCGAGGCGGCACGCGACAGCCTCGAAGGCAGCGCCGGGCTCTCGCTGCCTGAACTTGCCCCGGTTGAGGAGGGGTCAAGCAGCCCAGAAGAGGTGCTTAAAGGCACCGAGCGCAACTATGGCGCGGTTCTGAGCGGTTCACTTGCCGAGCCGCGCTTGACCGGATCGAGCGGGCAACTCGAACGCTGGCGAGGCGACATTGCGCTGCTGCTGTCCGAAGCGGTCCGCAGCGAAGCGACGGTATTTCCTGCGATCGAGGAAAGCGCTGTCGCGGCCGCCACCTCGGACCTCAACCGCAGCCGCCTGATCACCGCTCAGGCGAGCCAAGTACTCTTGTTCCTACTGTCGATGCTGCTGGCCGGGATGGTTTTGTCCAACCTCGTCGAGGAAAAGGCGAACAAGATCATCGAGATCCTTGCAGCGTCGATCCCGATGGATGCGGTCTTCCTTGGCAAGCTGTTCGCCATGCTCGCCGTTTCGCTGGTCGGTATCACCGTCTGGGGCGGAGTTGCCGGCATTTTCCTGCTTCTCGGAGGGGATGCCCTGCCCGCCTTCCCTGCGCCCGTCATCGGCTGGACCGGGTTCATCGCGCTCGGCATCCTCTATTTCGCGATGAACTACCTGCTGCTCGGTTCGATCTTCCTGGCGATCGGTTCGCTCGCGACGACGGTGCGCGAGGTGCAGACGCTCTCCATGCCGGTGACGATGAGCCAGATACTCATCTTCTTCGTCGCCAGCCTCGCCGTGACCCAGATCGAGGGATGGATGGGGATCGCGGGAATGATCTTCCCCCTGTCGTCGCCCTACGTCATGCTCGCCTATGCGGCGCAGGAAGGCGCGCTGTGGCCGCATGTGCTGGCGCTCGCGTGGCAGGCGCTGTTCGTTTATTTGTTCATCAAGATCGGCGCTTCGCTGTTTCGCAAGCGGGTGATGAAATCGGGTAGCCAGCCACGCGGTGCGGGGCGGCGCTGGCGCTTCCCCGGCATGGGCCGAAAAGCGGAGCGCGTCTGACCGTATCGCTATTGACATAGCTGTCAGTTAGCGCAGGATACGAGCCAGCGCCTCAGTATGCGCGACCGCCGGGAACAGGCGGCGCCGCGGCGCGAAGCGGAGACAGGAACATGGCTACGAACCCCAGCGCGCCTGCGCATCAGTGGCGCACCTCGCCCACCCCCTACGAGGCGCTGAATGCGCATTTCGCAGAGCACCCCGAACACAGCCTCGCGCATCCCGAACCCTTCGACACCAGCCGCAGCGACATCTATGTCGAGCACCGCTGGCAGCCCATCTTCGCCGAAATGCGCCGCGAAGGCCCGCTGCACTACATTCCCGAAAGCCCGTTCGGTCCGTATTGGAGCGTGGTGCAGCACAAGGCCGTGCAGCACGTCGAAAGCCTGCCCGAACTGTTCTCTTCAAGCTGGCAGCACGGCGGGATAACGATCCTCGACCGCGCCGAACCGGCGGAGGGCGAGGAGGCGTTCGAGCTGCCGATGTTCATCGCGATGGACCGCCCCAAACACACCGGGCAGCGGCGCACCGTTGCGCCTGCTTTTACGCCGGCCGAGATGAAGCGGCTGGAAGGCGATATCCGCGCCCGCACCGGCGAAGTGCTGGACAGCCTGCCGCGCGGCAAGACCTTCGACTGGGTCGATACGGTCTCCATCGAACTGACGACGCAGATGCTCGCGATCCTGTTCGATTTCCCGTGGGAAGACCGGCGGCTGCTTACCTTCTGGTCCGACTGGGCAGGCGATACCGAGCTTGCCGCCGTGCCCGGGCTCGAAATCGAGCGGCGCGCAATCCTGTTCGAAATGGCCGCCTATTTCCAGCAGCTCTGGGCGAAGCGCGCAGAGCTCGGTGAGGCACCCGATCTCATCTCGATGATGATCCATTCGCCCGAAATGAACCAGATGAGTCCGCAGGAATTCATGGGCAATCTGGTCCTTCTGATCGTCGGCGGAAACGACACGACGCGCAACACGATGTCGGGCATCGTCCACGCGTTCGACCGCTTCCCCGATCAGCGCAAGGCGTTCGAGGAGAACCCCGACCTCATCCCCAACGCGGTACAGGAATGCATCCGCTACCAGACGCCGCTCAAGCACATGCGGCGCACGGCGAGCGAGGATACCGAGCTGTTCGGCCAGCAGATCAGGAAGGGCGACAAGGTCATCCTGTGGTACAATTCGGCGAACCGCGACGAGCAGGTGTTCGACAACGCCGACGATCTCGACATTCGGCGCGAGAATGCGCGCCGCCACCTCGCCTTCGGTTATGGCATTCACCGGTGCGTCGGGGCGCGGCTGGCCGAATTGCAGCTGCGGATCCTGCTCGAAGAGATGCACCGCCGGCGGATGCGCGTTCATGTCGCAGGCAATGTCGAGCGGGTGCGCGCGAACTTCGTCGAGGGGTTCCGTAAGCTCGAAGTAGAAGTCACGCAGTTCTAATCCGGTTCAGCTTGGCTGCGCTATGGTGAGCCCATGACCAAGACACGAGACGACACCCCCGAAACGAACCGCCGCACACTGCTCGGCTGGCTGGGCGGAACCGCCGCCTTTACCGCGCTGACCGCCTGCGGATCGGGCAAGGCGAATGCGAAGGAATATCCGGTTTCGCTAAGCGAGGCGCAGTGGAAGAAGCGCCTCACCGATCAGGAATTCCGCATTCTGCGCAAGGCCGGAACCGAGCGCCCCTATTCCTCGCCGCTCAATGACGAGAAGCGCAAGGGCACCTTCATCTGCGCGGGCTGCGACAATGCGGTCTATTCCTCGTCCACCAAGTTCGACAGCGGCACCGGCTGGCCGAGCTTCTGGAAAGCCATCGGCGGATCGGTCGGAACCTCGACCGATTACAAGATCGGCATTCCGCGTACCGAAGTGCATTGCGCGCGGTGCGGCGGGCACTTGGGTCATATCTTCAACGACGGACCCAAGCCGACCGGCAAGCGGCATTGCATCAACGGCGCCGCACTCGACTTCCGTCCGGCGTAACCGGGCGCGTTCCCGGCTGCGGAGCCGTCAATTGGCGACCCGGTAGACCTTTAGCAGCTCGCTGGAATACTGCGGCATCGGTGTCAGCCAGTTCGGCGTATCGTCGGCGCGAAGCCTTGCCGCGAGGCCGTCTTCGTTCTGCTTCTCATAGAGCTGCGGCTCGGGGAGGTTCTTGCAGAACACGACATATTCCGCGCGATGCGCTGCTACTGTCCTCTGCGCGTCCTCGGGCCCCCCCATGAACGTCGCGATGATGTCGTGCATACCGGCTTGCGCCCGGTGATGCCCGGTAGCGACGACCGAATGATGTGTCCGCAGAAGCAGATCGGGTCCGATGTCTATTGGCGCGAAGATGAGCGCAGGCGGCAAAGCGTTCAGTTCCGGCAGGGTTTCGTGCAGATTGCAGGAAGTTTCCGTACCGGCGGCTGCGGTATCGTCGTCAGAACCGTCCTCCCCAATCTTGCCCACTTCGCTCGCCTGGACGAACAGGCTCGGCAAGAGAAGGAAGGCAATCGCCACCGGCCCGACGATCTTGACGGCGATCTTGCGGCTGCCGGTCCACCATCCGAGCAATCTCATGGCAAGCCAGCCAAGCGGAATGGCCGCAATGGCCCCTGCGAATGCGAGCGATCGCGTGGTGACGACGCCGCCGATGATCGCTGCCAGCAGGATGAACGTATATTCGGCCCACCATACCCGCAGCCATGCCTTGTTCGTCAGCACCAGTGCAGCCGAGGCTCCGAGCGCGATCACGACCTGTAGAATTTGCGGAACCCAGAAACTCCACGGATAGACCCAGATCGGCCGGCCCTCGAAGACGTTGAGATACCAGTGCTCTTTCACCAACGGGTCGAGATTGCCGAAGGGGCTTCCCACGCAAACCGGCGACGCTGCCGCGAACAGGGCGAGCCCTACAGCGCCCGTGATCGCGAGCGCCGCCGCCGCTTTCAGCGGGGCGATGGCGGGCTTGGATGCGATAAGGGTCGTGCTGAGCGCGGCGAGGATAAAGAAGCCGAGATGGCTCGGCGTGATCACGTCGCAATGCGATGCCAGATCGCCGATTCCCCGCGTCAGAAGGAACAGCACCGTCATGCTGGCGGCAAGCGCGTTCAGGAAAGCTACCAGGCCGAACCGGTCACGTGCGTCGCGCATCCAGCGGAAGAAGAAGACGAGGCCGATCACTGCCGTCATCGGCAGGAGTTCGATTGATACCGACAGGCCTGTACCCAAGGCTATGCCCGCGACTATGCCGCTGTGCTTCATCGACCGCCACGACAGCGCCCAAACGGCGACGAGCAGGGCGAGGATCTGGTACGCGTGATGGTCGATCCGCATGGGCTGGATTTGCATCAGTACGAGCGGATAAAGGCCGAGGCTGAGACATGCAAATGCAGCGCCTTCGGTCCCGAAGAAGCGCCAGGCGAGCCTACCCACCACGGCCATGAACATGCCGAGGAGCAGCAAGGGCACGATCGCGAGCGTTATCGTTTCGGCCACGCTCGCGCCGAATATCGGGGTCAGCGCTACGATCAACAGGGCAAGGGGGACATCGACGATGCGCGACCAGTGCATGAGCACGCCTTCAGGCGGAGAAATCCGGTATTGATGCAGATCGAACCAGCCCTGTCCGCCCAGCAGATCGCGCACCTGAACCAGCCGCAGCAGATCGTCGGGATCGGGCGACACGCCGGAAACGATGTTCGAAAAGGTCATGCCGAGAAGAAGGCACGACACGAACAGCCAGGCCGCGACTATCGCCAGTGTCGGACGCTCGTCGCTGCGCAAGCGGCGATCGGTCAGCGGCCCGTGCACTATGCCGCCTCCGGCGCGATTAGATTGCGAAAGACGAGCTTCGCGCGGATCAGGTAGGTCACGCTGAAGCTGACGACGATGGCAAGGCATTTGGCCACGACCGGACTGAAGCCGATCGCGTCGGCCGCGCCCACGATCGCAATGGTAAGCACCAGTCCGACGAGGGCGGAGACGACGAAGAACGCCTTCTGCCGCGAGCGCTGGCTACCCCGGTCCGCGACGCCGTCAGCGAACACCAGCCTGCTCGAAAACAGCCAGTGCACCACGATGCCGAGCGTGTAGCCGGCAGCAGAAGCTGCGGCATCCAGCATTCCGGCTTGCACCAGAATGAGGAACGCGGCGAAGTCGGCTGCCAGCGCGGCGACGCTTGCCGCTAGGTAGCGCATCGCCTGCCAGTCCCCCAGTTTGCCGATCACTTCGCTCATCCCCTGACGCCCCTGTGTCCGCTACGCCGATCAAGCCGCGTCGCGCTTGTCCTGTGCGTCGGTGTCCGGTTCGGCAGCGATCCGCTCGGGCACGCCGCGCAGGGAGTTCAGTGCCGCAGCCTGGTCCGGCGTGATAGCCTCGCGCCGGTCCGCGATGCGCTTCTCCGCACCTTCGTCGCCCGCTTCGTGATACTCGGCGTCCTCGTTCACGCACCACGTATCGTAGATGCGCTCTCCGGCGAGAATGTTCTCGACCGTCAGCATCGCGGTCATCATTGCGTGATCCTGGTTGTTGTAACGGTGCATGCCGTTGCGTCCGACGAGGTGCAGGGTGGGGAATTTCTCTTCGAGTTCGGTGCGTACCTTCTCGACATTGGCGGCATAGTCCTCGTCATAGACGGGGTAGGCCTTTTCCTGCCGCACGACCGCGCCGCCGAAGACCTTTGCCGGATCGACGAGGCCGAGGATATCCATTTCCTTGGTGGCGAGAGCGACCAGGTCGTCGTCGCTCATCGACCACAGGCCGTCGCCTTCGAAGCAGAAATATTCGAGCCCGACGCAGGCGACATCCTCGTCCGGCACCATCTCCGGCGACCAGGAACGGAAGTTCTGCACCCGGCCAACCTTCACCTTGTCGTCGTGGATGTAGATCCAGTTGTCGGGGAACAGGTCCTCGCTGCGGATCATCAGCGCCACGGTCAGAAAATCGCGGTACTTGAGGTTCGATGCGTCGAGCGTCGTCTGGGGCAGCGGCTGGATCGAGCGAGCGAGCTGCCGCATCGGTGCGGAGGAGATCGCGTGTTCCGCCTCGATCACGGTCAGACCGTCCGGGCCGCGCGCGCTCATGCGCCAGCCGCCCTTGCCGTCGCTCGCGAGGTTCTCGAGTTCGTGCCCCATGATGACCTCGCCGCCCATGGCGATGATCTTGTCACGCGCGGTTTCCCACATCATGCCGGGGCCGAGGCGCGGATAGCGGAAGGTCTCGAGCAGCGTCTTCACCGCCTGCCCGTCGTTGGGTTTCTTGTTGAGGCCGAGGCTGCGCTTCAGACCATCGGTGACCGCACCCCATAGCGACAGGCCCTTGATACGCTGTGCCGCCCAATCCGCGCTCATCGTGTTGCACGGCATGCCCCACACTTTCTCGGTATAGGTCTTGAAGAAGATCGAATAGAGCTTGTGGCCGAACTGGTTGACCGTCCAGTCCTCGAAGCTTTTGACGTCCTTCTTCGGGAACAGCTTGTAGCGCAGGTAGGACACCATGCAGGCAGTCGAGCGGAGAACCCCGAGGTTCCACAGCGCCTCGAACGCGCGCAGCGGATAGCTGTAGAACTTGCCCTCGTAATAGATGCGACTCATGCGCGGACGCTGGATAAAGTCGTCGGGCAGGATCTCGTTCCACAGATCGACGACCTGCTGGCTCTTGGAGAAGAAGCGGTGGCCGCCGATGTCGAAGCGGTAACCCTCGTGCTCGACCGTGCGGCTAATCCCGCCGACGTAGGTTTCGTCCTTTTCGATGATGGCAACCGACTTGCCCTGTTTCGCGAGCAGATAGCCGGCGGTCAGGCCCGCGGGGCCGGCACCGATGATTGCGACGTCGACCTTCTTCGCACCTCCGCGATTGGCGGTGCGGGCGCTCATATCAACTGTGGACGTATCGGACATTATTTCCCCCTCGAACTGATGCTGCCCCGCCTGGGAGCCACGACTGGCGCGAAACGCTGCGCCGACCATGTTTCGAGGAGTGAAGGATATTGGTTAAAGGAAGCCTAACCGGGGATGTAAAACCGAAGGCAAGCGCAGAAAGCCTGCAGGGAAAGCGGTTAAACCTCCGGCCCGCCATAGGGTTGCTCGAGCAGGAACGGACACTGCAGCGACACGGCAAGCTGCGCGAATTCGCTCATCGAGAAAGTTTTGTCGAAGACGCAGCCATATAGCGAATCGCGCCGCCAGCGGATGGTGGCCCGAATTTCCGGCAAGGCGTCGGTTTCAATGCGAACCGTCTGGTCGACCGCGAAGATCTCGTCGGTCTCGAGCCGCGCGCCCTGCTGCGACAGGTTGCTGATCATCGCGTCCTTGCGGCCCGTCAGCATGACGATCTTGATCGGCAGGTGGATGCCGAGGCGCAGCTGGCGCTTGGGATAGTTCCAGTCGTCCTTCAACAGCCGCTCGATCGTGACGCGTTTCGTGAAGCGGAAGCTCGCCTGACCGGCTTCTTGCCGCACGAGGTGCATGTCGAAACTGTCGCCGTTCTGAAGCTCCAGCGTCATCGGCAGCCGGGTGGGCAGCGGATGGAATATCTTCACGCTGACGCCGGTCGCCGAGACATCGCGAATCACGCAGACGAACTCGCCCTGCGCGCAGACCAGTTTTGCGGCGCGGATCAGCGAGGTGAAGCGCTTCGCTCCGCGCTGTTCGCCGCTTTCGTCATCCGTATCAACTGACAAACTGCGCGGCGCTGACTGAAAATCCATTGAGCGAGTTTCCCTTTGCCGGCCTCCTCCGGACAGGATCGGCAGGGGTCGGCCCTGCAGATGTCCTCAAGGCTAGGAGGCAAGGGTTAATGCCCGGCTAAAACAGCCCTTTGCGGCGTTCTCGATTGCGTGCAATAAATGTTGGTGCGGGTGGCGGGACTCGAACCCGCACGATCAAGGATCAGGGGATTTTAAGTCCCCGGCGTCTACCATTCCGCCACACCCGCTGACGCTTCGCGCTTAATGGCGAGTGCGCGCATGGGCAAGGCAAGAGACGGATCGGAGCTAAGTCGGCGTGAGCTGCGCGCTAGTCGTTCAGAAGCTTGCGCATTTCCTTGCCCGGCTTGAAATAGGGGACCCGCTTGGCCGGGACCGAAACGGTTTCGCCGGTTCGCGGGTTGCGGCCCTCGCGCGGTGCGCGTTCGCGCGTCGAGAAGGCTCCGAACCCGCGCAATTCGACCCGTCCGCCGTCGGCGAGCCGCTTGGCGATCTCGTCGAAGAAGATATCGACCACCTGCTCGATCTCTTCGGCTCGCAGTTCGGGATTGTCCTTGGCCAGCGCCTGCAACAGTTCCGATCTGATCATCAATATGTCTCCACCGCCGCTTATGACGCGACTTCGCAACGCGGGCTTCGAATTGGCGCACCATTGCCCTGAGTGGCAGCGCCAGCGACCTCACATCGCATCACTCTTGCAAGTGTGGACGCGGTTATCCCAGGTTGCTTAACATATCCATAAAAGTTGCAGCAAGCCCCTGTTAGCAATCGAAGAGCAGTCTTCGCTTCCGTAGTACCTTCAGGCGCTTTGAAGGAGGTCGGCCGGGTCGATGCCGAGCCGTTCCATGCGGTCGCGGATGGCGGGCCATTCCTCGCGCAGGAACTGCTCCCGCTCGATGCGGTAAAGCCGCTGCGCCGCGCCTTCGACCACGAACATTCCCACCCCGCGCTGGACCGCGACCATGCCGTCGCTCTGGAACTGCTGGTAGGCCTTGGCCACCGTCAGCGGGTTGGCACCCTGCTCTGCCGCCATCGCGCGCACGGACGGGAGCATGTCACCTTCCTTGTAGCGCCCCTCGATAATGCCGGCCGCGATGAGATCGCGAAGCTTGAGGTAAACGGGGCGGGACTGCTGCGACATGGTGGGAGCCTTTCGGTGCTTCAGTGCCATAATACACCGATGCGCGTCAAGTTCCGCAGGTTCGGGTCCGAGGCAAACGCCTGAACCGGTCGACCGCGTTTTCAACCGTTTCGCCTGAAACTAGAGCTTCACATGAACGAAACAAACGTTAGGGTGCGCGTTTTCGGGGAGGGTCCGCGGACGGCGGGCCGACAACGATCGAGGGATAATCTTTCGTCATGATTGAAGGCGTTTTCTTCACTTTCGGTTCCGCGTTCGAGATGTGGGCCTTCCGCATCGCCGTGATCGCATTGGCCGCTTTTCTTATCGGCGGTATCGTCATCATCACGCGTCCGCAGCCGGAAGTCGTGGGTCATCCCAAGGGGCTGTTCCTGCTTTTCTTGGCCGAAATGTGGGAGCGCTTCTCCTACTACGGCATGCGGGCGCTGCTGATCTTCTATCTCGTCCAGCACTGGCTGTTCACCGATAGCGAAGCCTCGATCATCTACGGTGCCTACACCGCGCTCGTCTACATCACGCCGGTCGTCGGCGGCTACCTCGCCGACCGGTACATCGGCCAGCGCAAGGCGGTGCTGTTCGGCGCGGTCCTGCTGACGTTCGGCCACTTCTTCATGGCGTTTGAAGGAGACGGCTCGCTCGGCCAGGACAACCCGATGATCAACGTATTCTGGCTGGCGCTGGCACTGATCATCGTTGGCTCGGGCTTCCTCAAGGCCAATATCTCGGTGATCGTCGGACAGCTTTACAGCCGGACCGACCTGCGCCGCGATCCCGCCTACACCATCTTCTACATGGGCATTAACGTCGGCGCCGCGACTGCCTCCATCATCTGCGGCTACCTCGGCCAGACATACGGCTGGCAGTACGGTTTCGGCCTTGCCGGTATCGGTATGCTGCTCGGTCTAGTCATCTTCGTGCTCGGCAAGCCGCTGCTTCTCGGCAAGGGCGAACCGAAGGATCCGGCGAAGATTGCCGGCGGCAAGGAATGGGTCATCTACGGCGCGGGCCTGCTGATGGTCGCGCTGTGCTGGACCGCGATCCAGTACCAGGAACTGGTCGGATACGTCCTTGGCGCGTTCGGCGGCGGCCTTGTGCTGTACGTGCTCTTCACGGCGGTTACCAAACTGCCTTCCGAAGAGCGCGACCGCATCTTCGCCGCAATGTTCCTGATCCTCGCCTCCATCGTCTTCTGGGCGTTGTTCGAACAGGCCGGTTCCTCGCTCAACCTGTTCACCGACCGCCACGTCGATACGCAGGGCGTCAACGCCTCGATGTTCCAGTCGATCAACGCGATCTACATCGTGCTGCTGGCGCCGCTGTTCGCGATGCTGTGGCAGGGACTGGCACGCAAGGGCGCGGAGCCCTCGACCCCGCTGAAGTTTGGCCTCGCCATCATCCAGGTGGGCCTGGGCTTCCTGGTGCTCGTATGGGGATCGCAGAGCGTCGGCGTCAGCGTTCCGACGCCGGTGATCTTCATCTTCCTGATCTACCTGCTGCACACCACCGGCGAGCTCTGCCTGAGCCCCGTCGGCCTAAGCGCGATGAACCGCCTCAGCCCGGCTCACATGGCCTCGCTGATCATGGGTACGTGGTTCTTCGCTTCGGCTACCGGTAACTTCGCTGCCGGCCTGATCGCAGCGGCGACCGGCGCGGAAGGCGTCGGTGAGGAAGCGGGCAAGCAGGTCGTACTCGGCGTCTATTCGACCGTCGGCTGGTACGCCGTAGCTATCGGCGTCGCGGTCATGGTGGTCAGCCCGCTGATCAAGAAGCTGATGCATCTCGACACGCTGGTCGACGAGACGGTGGACGACGACCTCGACGGTCAGGCCGGAGCCGGTCTCGAGGCGCAGGAAGCGGGCATGCATCCCTCCACCACTCCTCAGGCGCCGGGCAAGCACGAGGAAAACCGCTAAGGTTTGAAAAACACTGGGCCGGGGCGGAAAAGCCCCGGCCCTTTTCATTGCAGCAACTCCTATCGGACCGGAACAGATGACCGACCGCAAATTTCTTCCCGCAATCGCACTGGCAGCGCTCGCCGTAACCGGCTGCGCGACCACCAATAGTTCGAACGACACCGCGTCCAGCGCGAGCAGCAGCGAGGCTGCGCCGCTCGGCGTCGATGGCCGTGCGCCCTACGCCTCGACCTACGAAGCCTATCCCGGCACGCCCACCGCGCTGGTCGGAGCCACCGTCTATGACGGCAAGGGCGGCCGGATCGACAACGGTACGGTATTGTTCTCGGACGGAGAGATCGTTGGCGTGGGCGACGCATCGCTTTCGACCGACGGCTATACGGTCATGGACGGCCGCGGGAAGTTCGTGACCCCGGGTATCATCGACATTCACTCGCATTTGGGCGACTATCCGACGCCCAGCGTGGACGCGCATTCCGACGGCAACGAAGCGACTAGCCCGACCACGCCCGACGTATGGGCGGAGCATTCGGTCTGGCCACAGGACCCCGGTTTCTCGCGCGCGCTCGCCAATGGCGGCATTACCGCGCTGCAGATCCTACCGGGCTCTGCCAACCTCGTCGGCGGCCGCTCTGTCACGCTCAAGAATGTGCCGAGCCGCACGGTGCAGGGCATGAAGTTCCCCGGCGCGCCCTACGGCATGAAGATGGCGTGCGGCGAAAACCCCAAGCGTGTCTACGGCAGCCGCGGCCAGAAGCCGTCGACCCGCATGGGCAACTTCGCCGTCAACCGCCAGACGTGGCTCGACGCGCGCGAATATGCGACCGGAGACCGCAGCGACCGGGATCTCAAGAACGAGACTCTGGCCGGTGTGCTCGACGGTGAGATCCTCGTTCACAACCACTGCTACCGCGCCGATGAAATGGCGCTCGTCATGGATATGGCGAAGGAGATGGGCTACAAGGTCAGCGCGTTTCACCACGCGGTCGAAAGCTACAAGATTGGCGACCTGCTACGCGAAAATGACGTATGCAGCGCCATCTGGGCCGACTGGTACGGCTTCAAGATGGAAAGCTACGACGGCATTCCCGAAAACGGCGCGCTGCTGTCGCAGGCAGGTGCGTGCGTGGTTATCCATTCGGACGACGAGAACGGCATCCAGCGCCTTAACCAAGAAGCCGCGAAGGCACAGGCTGCCGGTGCGCGCATGGGGATCGACATTCCCGATGCGGAAGTCATCCGCTGGCTCACTTTGAACCCGGCGAAGGCGATGGGCATCGACGGCATGACCGGCAGCCTCGAAACCGGCAAGATGGCCGACGTGGTGCTGTGGAACGGCGATCCCCTGTCGGTCTATTCGCGGCCAGAGAAGGTCTGGATCGACGGCGCGCTGATGTATGATGCGATGGACCGGAGGCGAAGGCCGATCAGCGACTTCGAGCTTGGCCAGCCGGGCGAAGGAGACGTGAAATGAGCATCCGCAGCAAATTACTCGCCGCTCTCGCGCTGATCGCCCTGCCCGCTGCCGCTTCGGCGCAGGATATGGCAATTACTGGCGTCACGCTCGCCACGGGTGACGGCAGCGATCCCGTCGAAGGTGCCACGGTCGTCGTGCGCGGCGGACAGATCGTCGCCGCAGGGCGCGACGTTGCCGTTCCCGGCGGAATGGAGACGATCGACGGTAGCGGCAAATGGGTAACGCCCGGCCTCTTCTCGGCGATGTCGACGCTCGGCCTGTGGGATGTCGGTGCGGTCGAGGAAAGCAACGACGAGGCAGCAGGCGACTCGCCGTTTGGCGCCGCGCTCGATGTCGCCCCAGCACTCAACCCTGCTTCTCAGCATGTGGCTATCAGCCGCGCGGGCGGCATTACGCGCGCAAGCGTATTCTCGCGTCCGTCGAGTTCCATATTCGGCGGTCAGGGTGCCGTCGTCGATCTCGGCGCGGACCCGGATATGATCGAAAAGCCGCGTGCGTTCCAGTTCGTGGCACTCGGCGAATACGGCGCACGGATCGCGGGCGGCAGCCGCACGAGCGCGCACGCCCTTTTGCGTAATGCCCTACGCGAAGCCCGCCAGTACGGTACGGATTCGCGCATCTCCGGCGTTCCGTCGCGACCGCCCGAGCAGACCACGGGCGACGATATTCCGCTCGATCCGCGTCTTGCCGACAACCAGACCGAGCGCGGCGACGATGTCCTGCTGTCGCGCTTCGACGCGGCCGCACTCGTTCCCGTCGTGAACGGACAGCAGCCGCTGTACGTTTATGCGGAGCGCGCCTCCGACATTCGCGAGGTACTGGCTCTTAAGCGGGACTTCCCCAACCTGCGCCTCGTACTCGTCGGTGCAAGCGAGGGCTGGATGGTCGCGCGTGACATCGCCGCTGCGGGCGTACCGGTGATCGCCGACCCGCTCGACGATCTTCCCGCAAGTTTCGAGCAGCTCGCCGCCACGCAGAGCAACGTGCCGCGGATGGTCCAGGCGGGTGTCCAAGTGGCCATCGGGGGCCTGACCGGCGGAACCGGCGATCAGCCGCGTAATCTGCCGCAATTTGCTGGCAATCTCGTAGCGCTTTCGAAGATACCGGGCGCAAGCGGACTGACTTGGGGTCAAGCCTTCGCCACCATCAGCTCGGTCCCCGCTGCCATCGCCGGATACGGGGATCGCTACGGTGTCCTTCGCGCGGGCGCCGCGGGCGACGTGGTTATCTGGGACGGCGACCCGCTGGAGGTTTCCTCGTCGCCGGAGCGGGTGTTCATCGACGGTGTCGAGCAACCCCTCGTCAGCCACCAGACCCGTCTGCGCGAGCGCTACCGCGACCTCGACGAAAGCGACCTGCCCAAGGCCTACGACTGGTAAGGCGCGGGGGGCGTTCCGGGAACGGTTCGCCCCCTGCCGCGCTTCTTTTAGCAGAGACGCAAACGAGCCGCCGCGTAAGGCACGCGTGCGGCCGTTTTTGCATGTGCCGAGGGAGACATGACAGAGCAATTGAAGATTCTCGTCGTCGAGGATGACTATCTCGTGCTGCTCGGAACGGTCAGCATGCTCTCTTCGTCAGGCCATACGGTACTTCAGGCGACTTCCGGACCGGAGGCGCTGGGGATCATGCGTGAAACGGCGGATATCGACGTTGTCCTGACCGACCAGAAGATGCCGGACATGACCGGCATCGAACTGGCCGAGTTGCTTCACGAACAGGGTTCGCAAGTGCCGGTCATTCTCGTGACCGGCTACAGCGACATCGCCGAAGAAGAGCATCCGGCGATCGCCGCCTGCCTCGTCAAACCCTATTCGTCGAAGGCACTCAACGATGTCTTCGCGCGGCTTTTTGGCTGAAGGCGTTACGCGCGCGCCTCTTCCACTCCGGCGGAGTTGTGGCGCAGGGCCGTCAGGACCGTCTCGACGATCTGCGGCGCATTGAGGCCCGCCTCGTCGTACTGTTTTTCGGGTGCGTCGTGATCCTGGAACATGTCGGGCAGGCGCATGGTGCGCACCTTCAGCCCGTTGTCGGTCAGCCCGTTGTCGCTCGCGTAGGTAAGAACATGCGCGCCTAGGCCGCCGATTGCCGCTTCCTCGATCGTCAGGACGATCTCGTGGCTGCGCATCAGGCGCTCGATCAATTCGGTATCGAGCGGTTTGGCGAAGCGCATGTCGGCGACCGTGGTGCTAAGGCCCTTCGCTTCGAGGTCGTCGGCTGCCTTCTCCGCTTCCGCCAGGCGCGTGCCGAGCGACAGGATCGCGACCTTCTTACCCTCGCGGATGATCCTGCCTTTGCCGATCTCCAGCTTCTGCGGCGTGTCGGGCATTGCGACGCCCGTGCCTGCTCCGCGCGGATAGCGGAACGCGATCGGTCCATCATCGTATTCCGCTGCGGTGTAGGTCATGTGGACCAGTTCGGCTTCGTCTGCCGCCGCCATTACGACGAAGTTAGGCAAGGTGGCGAGATAGGTCACATCGAAGCTGCCGGCGTGCGTGGCACCGTCCGCTCCGACCAGTCCGGCGCGGTCGATCGCGAAGCGCACCGGCAGGTTCTGGATCGCAACGTCGTGGACCACCTGGTCGTAGGCGCGCTGCAGGAACGTCGAATAGATCGCGGCGAAGGGCCGCATTCCCTGCGCGGCTAGGCCTGCGGCGAAGGTCACGCCGTGCTGCTCGGCTATGCCGACATCGAAGGCCCGGTCGGGATGCGCCTGCGCGAACTTGTCGACGCCGGTCCCGCTCGGCATCGCGGCGGTAATGGCGCAGATGCGCTTATCTGTTTCAGCCAGCTTGGCGAGTGTTTCGCCGAAGACGTTCTGGTAGTTGGGCGGTCCGCCGCTCGATTTCTTCTGCTTGCCGGTGATGACGTCGAACTTCGCGACGCCGTGGTATTTGTCGGCGCTCGATTCTGCGGGCTCGTAGCCCTTGCCCTTCTTGGTAACGACATGGACGAGCACCGGGCCCTGCCCGCTATCGCGGACGTTCTCGAGTACGGGCACGAGGTGGTCCAGATTGTGGCCGTCGATCGGGCCGACGTAATAGAAACCGAGTTCTTCGAACAGCGTACCGCCGGTCACCATCCCGCGGGTGTATTCTTCCGCTTTCTCGAGACCCGAATGCACCTTCCCCGAAAGCTTCTTGGCGAAGCGCGAGGCAAGGCTGCGCAGGCCGAGATACTCGCTCGAGGATACCATCCGCGCGAGATAGGCGGACAGTCCGCCGACCGGCGGCGCGATCGACATATCGTTGTCGTTGAGGATCACGACGAGGCGGTTGCCCGCCTGCTCGGCGTTGTTCATCGCCTCATAGGCCATGCCGGCGCTCATCGCGCCGTCACCGATGACGGCAATCGCCTTGCCCGGCTGGCTGTTGAGCTTGTTGGCGACCGCGAAGCCCACACCTGCGCTGATCGAGGTCGAGCTGTGCGCTGCGCCGAACGGGTCGTATTCGCTCTCGCTGCGCTTGGTGAAGCCGCTCAGCCCGCCGCCCTGCCGCAGCGTGCGGATGCGGTCGCGCCGCCCGGTGAGGATCTTGTGCGGATAGGCCTGATGGCCGACGTCCCAGATGAGCCGGTCGTCGGGTGTATTGAACACGTAGTGGATGGCGACGGTCAGTTCCACCACGCCGAGACCGGAGCCCAAATGGCCGCCGGTCGATCCGACGGCGTCGATCATCTCGGCACGGAGTTCGTCCGACAGCTGCCGCAGTTGGGCTTTGTCCAGCTTCCGCAGCTGGGGTGGCTCGTTCACGGTGTCGAGCAGCGGGGTAGAGGGTCTCTCGCTCATCACCCCGGTCTAGCCGGAGCACGCGCGCTTGTCGATGAACCGTTTTTACCGGCGATACGCTATGCGCATTCGTTGCAGATGCCGCGCAGTTCCACCACCGGGCGGACATTGCTGAAGCCTTCCAGACGGCCACTGTCGCGCAGCGCACCGGTGAGCTTGTCGTCGTCGAAATGGCTGGCCGCGCCGCATTCGTCGCAGATCAGGAAGATGCAGTCATGGCGGCAGCCTGGATGGGTGTTCACCAGATAGGCGTTGGCGCTCTCGATCCGGTTGGCGAGATTGGTCCGCACAAACAGGTCGAGAATGCGATACACACTGTTCGGCGCGACGCGCTTGCCACGCGACTTTGAGAGATTGTCCGCAATGTCGTAAGCCGAAGCGGGCCGTTCGTGCCGCGCCAACTCCTCGAAAACCGCTTCGCGCATACCCGTCCACTGTTCGCCGGAATCGGTCAGCGATTGCCGGGCCGCGCCGACGAGATCGCTACCGGAGTGTTCTTCGTGCGAATGGTGGGAATGCGCGTTCATGGACCTCGAAATAGGCGCGGCCGTACGCGCATTCAAGCGCGGCGGCGTGACAGCGCCTGCGTCAGTCGCGCTTGAATTCGGCGCGGTAATGCTTCGGGTAAAACTTCTTCAGCGCGGCGATCTTCGGCTTGTCCCAACGCTGAATATACCCGTGGCGCGGGTTCTTCGCCGCGAAATCCTGATGATAGTCCTCTGCCGCATAAAAGGTGCGCGCCGGCTCGATCGAAGTCACGATCGGCTTCTTCCACAAACCCGACTTCTTCAGCTGCCCGAGATAGGCGGCAGCGACGGTCCGCTGCTCCTTGCTGAGGGGTACGATCTCGGCATCGTAATGCGCGCCTCGGTCCGGTCCCTGCCGGTTCTTGAGCGTCGGATCGGCAACGACCGAGAAGAAAATCTGCAGCAGTTCGTCATACCGCACGACCTTGGGATCGTAGGTGACTTTGACCGCTTCCACGTGATCGGTAATGCCTGAAGATACGAGGTTGTACGAAGCCTGCCGCTTCGTGCCCCCATGATAGCCAGAGACGGCGCTGTGGACGCCCTTTACGTGACTGAACACGCCTTCGACGCCCCAAAAACAGCCGCCGGCGAAAATCGCAGTCTTGAGGCCGTAGCCTTCGGTTGCCTTGCGAGCGGCAGCCGGTGCCTCGACCGGATTGTCGAGCGCGAGCGCGGGCTGCCCGCAGGCCGAGAGCGTCAGCGCGGTAGCGGCTGAAAGGATAGCTACGCGAAACTTCACAGGTTAATCGCGGCCATCGCCTGCGGAATAACAGCGCCGAGATCGAAATTGCCCTGCGACACGACGAACGCGCCGCCAACGGCGAAGCCGATTGCGAAATTGCGGAACAGGTCGGAGCGGAGGAAGCTCATAGCGTTATCTTTCTGGTCTTCTTTTTCTCGTTTCGGTTTCGAACCTACCGCAAAGCCACTTTCAATATAGTGAATGCATCGTTTAGCTTTGGTTCGGCAAACCCGCCTCTCGGTAGGTCCGATATGGCAGCTACGTGGGATTTGGCCGTTTGGATGCAAGGCGCGGCCCCGCGCGCTGGTCGGGCGCGGTCGGCGTTCCGTCGAACGGACGATCAGTGGCGGAAGTGGCGCATTCCCGTGAACACCATCGCAAGACCTGCTTCGTCGGCGGCGGCGATGACTTCCTCGTCGCGGATGGAGCCGCCCGGCTGGATGAGCGCGGTCGCGCCCGCTTCGGCGGCGGCGAGCAGCCCGTCCGCAAAGGGGAAGAACGCATCCGAGGCGACCGCGCTCCCCTTGGTGCGCGGCGCGTCCCAGCCGAAGGTCTCGGCCGCTTCCTCGGCCTTCATCGCGGCGATCCGGGCGCTGTCGCGGCGGTTCATCTGGCCCGCTCCGATGCCTGCGGTCGCGCCGTCCTTCGCATAGACGATGGCGTTCGATTTGACGTGCCGCGCGACCGTCCAGGCGAAGAGGCAGTCCTTCATTTCCTGCGGGGTCGGGGCGCGCTTCGTAACCACCTTGAGGTCGCCTTCCGCAACTGCGCCAGCGTCGCGGTCCTGCACCAGTATTCCGCCGGCGATAATCGCGAGCGTCTGACCCGGTCGGCGCGGATCGGGCAGGCCATCGGTCAAGAGCAGGCGCAGGTTCTTCTTCTTCGCGAAGACCGCGCGCGCGGCCTCGTCCCCGCCCGGCGCAACGACGACTTCGGTAAAGATTTCCGCGATCGCTTCTGCCGTCTCCTTGTCGAGCGGACGGTTGCACGCGACGATCCCGCCGAATGCCGAAACGCTGTCGCAGGCGAAGGCCGCCTTGTAGGCCTCAAGCAAGCTGCCTGCCTGCGCCACGCCGCATGGGTTGGCGTGTTTGACGATAACGACTGCCGGATCGCCATCGCGGAACTCGGCGGCCAGTTCCAGCGCCGCATTGGCGTCGTTGTAATTGTTGTAGCTCAGTTCCTTGCCCTGCACCTGCTCCGCCTGCGGAAGGCCGTTCGTGTGCGGACCCGACGGCAGGTAGAGCGCCGCCTGCTGGTGCGGGTTCTCACCGTAGCGCAGCGAGCCCGCGAGCTTACGCGTCATGCTGACCGAGGCCGGGAACCGCTCCGCCTGGTCGGCATAGGCGAACCACTGGCCGATCATCGCGTCATAGGCGGCGGTCGCCGCGAAGGCCTTCCCGGCCATGCGCTTGCGGAACGGATGAGAGGTTCCACCGCCTTCACGCTCCATTTCCTCGACCAGATCGCCGTAGTCAGCAGGGTCGGTCAAAATGGTGACGAATTCGTGGTTCTTAGCCGAGGAGCGCACCATGCTCGGCCCGCCGATATCGATGTTCTCGATGATCTCTTCACGCGGTGCGCCGCGCATGACGGTCGCCTCGAACGGATAGAGATTCACCACGACGAGGTCGATCGCGCCGATTTCGTGCTCGTCCATCGCCGCAGCGTGTTCGGGATTGTCTTGAATGGCGAGGAGACCGCCATGCACCTTGGGATGCAGCGTCTTAACGCGTCCGTCCATCATCTCCGGAAAGCCGGTCAGGTCAGATACGTCGCGCACGTCGAGCCCTGCTTCGCGAAGTGCCTTCGCCGTCCCGCCGGTCGAAACCAGTTCGACGCCGCGCTCAGCCAGCGCCTTGCCGAGTTCGGCAAGACCAGTCTTGTCGGATACGGACAGGAGCGCCCGTTTGATCGTACTATCGTGCAAAGTAATTCAGCCCATTTTCTTGAGCAGCCAGGGAAAGCGTCCCCCGCCGCGTGAGGTCAGCCCGCAGATCACGATCTGCTGCGTGGGGCGCGGTTTGCCCTGCGCATCGATCCACAAGCTCTCTTCGATTTCGATCTCGCCGTCGTCGGCATCGCTACCGAGCCGCATCTGCCAGTACGATCCGTCCGGTAGCGCCAGCCCCACGCCGCGCTTGTCGTCCGAGAGACCTGCCTCGACGCCCGGGCCGAGGTGGAAGCGGATGGCGAAGCCGATCTTGCCGCGCTTGCCCTTCTTCCCCTGCGGCACGAGCAAATCCTCGCCGCGCAGTTCCTCGCCGTCGTCGCGCAGGATCAGAATGCGCCGGTGGAGCAACCCGTAGCGCGAGGCGTAACCGTCGTGGCTCGCCTCCAGCTTCACCGCACCGATGTCGCGCTGACGGATGGTGGCGCGGGCAATGTCCACTTCCTCGACGCCCTTCCCGATCTGGCCCTTGATGAGGATTGCGGTGGAGTTCGCATCGTCCAGCGTCAGCGTCGAATGCGCTGCCGTGGCACGCAGCCCCTGCTCGATCCGTACCGGCGTCAGTCCGCCAGCGTATTCGGCCCCGCCGCAGTTCACGATGATCCGGTGCGCGCCGCTCGAAAGCTCGAATGCGAGAGTAGAGGCGCAGCCGAAGCGCGCGTGCTTGCTGCGCGGAGGAGGCGCTGCATCGAACTGCAGCACCGTCTTGCGCGCTCCGATCCGCTGATAGCCCCACTGGCGCATGTCCTTGCCCGGCCGGGCGCGGATATTGCTCGCATCGATCAAGGCAGAGACCTGCGCGGCAGATACTGCGCCGGCACCCTGCCAGCTTCCGAGACCCCCATCTCCGTGCCGCAGCGCGAGCAGCGGCGGCACCAGCAGCGCCATCATCGTATCGACCGCCTGCGGCGGATCGCGGTCCATCGCCGCGTAGCAGGCGGTAAGGTCGATCAGGAGCGCGATCGCATCCATCTGCGCGAGCGGACTGCGCGAGAGGACGCCGCCGTCCTCGCTCGCCAGATCGCCGAGCGCGCGGATCAGCCCGGCCTCGCCGAACAGTAGCCGCGCGCGCCCGTCGGGAAGCAGCAGGCCCGCCGCGACGATACCGCACCAGCCGGCAAGCGCTCCAAGCTCGTCATCCGCAGACTTCACATGCCGGTCGAGCCAGCGTGCCGTATCCTCCATCGCACCTAGCGTCCGCAGCCGCAGCGCTTCGTCTTCGCCCGACAGGAGCAGCGGCGCGTGGACCATCCAGTTCAAGAGGCGCCGCCCGGTGTTCTCGACCGACCACGCCTGCCCCTTTGCAGGCTGCGGGTTGGCGTCGAGCCAGCGCGTCAGGATGCGCTGCGCGACCGGAACGCACTGCTCGCGCGGGGCACATCCGGCAAGATCGGGCAGCCAGGTGAAGCCGTGGATCGTGCGCTGGAACGGCGGCGTCAACCGGGCGGAAGACTCCATGTCCACCTGCGACAGCGGCGCCTTGAGGCCGTGAACGAGGAAATGTCCGGCTCGCAAGGCGACCCCGGCCGCGCGCTCTCCGGCAAGCGGGCTCTGCGGGGTACCGAGTAGCCGTGGCTTGGCGGGCTTGCGAAACGGCGAGGCCAGCACCGAACCCGGCACGCCGAGGCCATAGGCGAAGCGCATGAACGCTTCGAGCGGATTGCCGAGCGGCGCGCTGAAATCCGCGATCGCCAGCGACTTGGATGGTTCGAGCGGCTGATCGTCCGCAATATGCGTGTGCGGCTGTTCCACCACTTCCGCCTCGACTGTTTCGCGCCGCGTCGGCTCGCGTTTTTTCTTTTCGAGCGGCAGGGCTGGCTGGACGCTGGCAGGCGCACGCACCGCCTTGTCCTTCTCGATCTTCTGATCGACGCTCATGCTGCCATCCGTCCTTCGCGGCGCAGCGCCGCGATGTTGTCGGCATATTGCGCCGCCCCGCCTTTGAAGGTCGCCGAGCCTGCCACGAGCACGTCGGCTCCCGCCTCGATGCATCGACGCGCCGTCTCCGGATTGACGCCGCCGTCCACTTCGAGGTGAATGTCACGGCCCGATGCATCGATCCGCGACCGGATGTCGGCGATCTTGGCGAGCTGGTTCTCGATGAAGCGCTGCCCGCCGAACCCCGGATTGACGCTCATCACCAGAACGAGGTCGATCTGGTCGATGAGGTAGTCGAGCGTATCGACCGGGGTCGCCGGATTGAACACTACGCCGGCCTTCTTGCCGAGCGCCTTGATCGCCTGCACTGTGCGGTGGATATGCGGTCCAGCCTCGGGATGGACGGTGAGGATGTCCGCGCCGGCCTCCGCGAAATCTTCGAGATACTGGTCGACGGGCGAGATCATCAGATGCACGTCAAACGGCTTCGATGTATGCGGGCGGAGCGCCTTCACGACCGCGGGACCGATGGTGATGTTCGGTACGAAATGCCCGTCCATCACGTCGATATGGATCCAGTCCGCGCCGGCCTCGTCGATTGCGCGCACTTCCTCGCCGAGCCGCGCGAAATCGGCGGACAGGATGGAGGGAGAAATCAGCGGGCTTGTCATTCGGGACGACCTGACGTGGAAGACTGACGGAAAAGCGCGTGCGACCACTGGCGGCGATATATTGTGGGTGGGGGGCCTCACAAGCCGCTAGCCGCCTCTTTTCCACACCGTTCCCAGCCGGGGAGCGATTGCAACGGTCTGGCTGCTGGTCCAGAACCGGTGCCATGACGGCTTACCGAAAATGCACCGAGCGCTTTCTGGCGACCGAAGTCGATGACGAACTGATCCTGCTCGACATGGAAGGCGGCGAACTGCTGTCGCTCGAAGGATCGGCGCGCGCAATCTGGGGCGCCATCGACGGTAGGCGCGGCGAGGCGGAAATCGCTGCTGAGGCTGCCGCCGGTTTTGCAGGCGATGCGCAAGCGATGGAACGTGAGGTGCGCGACTTTCTCGGCGAACTGACCGCCGCCGGCCTCGTCCGCAAGGAGGGTCGAGCGTAGCGGCAGAGGCCCGTCTTGCGAATGACGGGGTAGCGCGTTACCTATCCTGGACAGCCACGAGCGAGACCATGCCTGAAACGACCGCCTCCGAAACCGCCCGCCCGACGTGGAGCAAGCCCGAATTGCGGCGGCTCGGCACGGTGCGCGATATTGCGCAGCCCGGCGCGAACCTCGATCAGGGCGCGAGCGGCAAGGGCGTTCCCATCGCCAGCTAGGCGGATCGCGGCCGCATGATCGCCGCTTCCGTACATGTCGCCAGTCCGCCTGCGTGGTTCCGGCCCGACCGTATGACGTCGTCGCTCGGCCTGTTCGCCGGCGCTTCGGCGCAAAGCTGGTCGCACGACCACATCGACGCCGCTTTTCTGCCGGTACCCCGGGCATCATCGGGCGGCTTCGCCCGGGGCTGGTCGCCCGCACGGCACAAAAGCGGGCTCACAACCCTTTTCGACGGCGCGATCGACAACCGGGCGGACCTAGCGAAGTGCATCGGCACGGGCGAGCATCTGGCGGACGACGCGCTCTACGCCGCGGCGGTGGCTACCTTGGGTGCGGACGCAGACAGCTTCGTTATCGGGCAGTACACCTCCATCGTCATCCGCCCCGATCGGTCGATGCGGCTGGCCCGTTCGCCGTGGAACGGACCCTCGCTGTTCTGGATGGCGAAGGACGACGTGCGCGCCGCTTGCAACATCCCGCGCCCCCTGTTCGCCTGCGGCTTTCCGAAACGGCTGAAGCCGGACCAACTTGCCGAAAGCCTGTTCTGGATCGAGAACCACGAAGGCGGTTACTTCTACGAAGGCTTGCAGTACGTCCCGCACGGCGCAATCGTGGACGTTGCGCCGGACGGAAGCGCGAAGACGCACCGCTGGTACGATCCGCACGACGTGCCGCACACGCGCTTTGCGAAAGACAGCGATTACGTCGAGCAGGCGAACGAACTTCTCGCAGACGCTGTCCGTGCGGCGCTTGCTCCGGCGAAGCGGCCCGGCATTCTGTTGTCAGGCGGGCTCGACTCTGCGATCGTCGCGGACGGAATGCTGCGGCAACTACCGGACGACCGGCGCCTACACAGTTTTACCTTCGTCCCGCAGCACCCTTTTGCCGATACCGCTGCGCCGGGCCTGTTCAACGACGACGAGCCGCGCGTTCGCGCCTTCGCTTCGATGCATCGGCGGCTCGATCCGCACTTCAGCGACAATGACGGGATCGATTTCGACGGACTGGCCGACAAGTTCATGGCCGCCTGCGATATAGCGCGGCCCGGTATGGCGATTTCGGCGGCCTACCACGGACCTTCGCTCGATGCGGCTAAGAACGGCTGCGACTGGCTGTTCCACGCGGCGATGGGCAACAATTCGTTCAGCCAGGACGGGCGGTGGGCCTATCTCGAATTTGCTAAGCAAGGGCGCTGGAGCGAGCTCTGGCGGATGCTGCGCGACCATCCCGGGGACGGCCGACCGATGTGGCGACGCCTGCTTGCCCGGTCTTTCCTTCCACAGCTTCCCGCCCCCGTGCGGCACTATGCGCGAAGCGTGGTCCACGGAACGCAGGAGCCGCTCAATGCGCAGGCTTCGCTAATTCGCCCCGAAGCGCGTGAGGCGCTCGGCCTCGACCGGCTTGCGGAGCGCACCGGCGATCTGCGGCGCGGCGAGTGGTTCCGCTCGCGCCGCGAATGGCTCGATTTCATCTGGCGCTCGCACGATCTGGGCGCGGAGCAACATTACGCGGCGGAGCAGGTCTACGGTCTCAAGATGCGCGACGTGACCGCCTACCGCCCGCTCATCGAATATTGCGCGGGCCTGCCGACGGACCAGTTCGTGCGCGGCGGGGTGCAGCGTTTTCTCGCCCGGCGCATGGCAGCGAACCGGATGCCTGCCGAGCAGGCGGCGAGCACCGACTACGGTCAGCACAACGCCGACTGGCATCTGCGCATGACGCGGCGGTTGCCCGGACTGCGCGCCGAGTTCGAGCGGATGCGCCACAACGATGTCTTAAAGCGCCTCATTGATGTCGAGGCGGGGCTTAAGCTGCTTGAGGAGTGGCCGGACCGCACACCTGCCGACCCGCGCGTAATCCGCCGTCACTTCCACGCGCTCACCGGGGCGATCCTGATGGCCAGCTTCTACCGCTTTACCCACGGTTCGAACGAGTAAGGTATATCGGCCGCCCTTGAGTGCGGCGAGCGGTTGCCGCACAACGCGTTCATGCAAACCGCCGCATGGTCCGAACTGGCTCGGCTCGCCTCATGGCGGCGGATTACGGTGCTCTGCGTGCTGTCGCTGGCGATGGCGGCGAGCGAGGGGGCGGGCTTCATGCTGCTGGTCCCGCTCGCGGCGTATCTTGCCGGAAGCGCGGCTTTGCCGGGTCAGCTTGCCTGGTTGGCGGAGTGGTTGACTGGGCTGGGGTTCACACTCGCGCTGTTCGTGGCGCTGGTCGCCCTTCGCGCCGCGCTCGATTACGCTTACCGCATAAGATCGCTCGACCTGACCGTTCGCATCGTCGACGGACTGCGCTTGCGGGCAGTGGAAGGCCTGCTGAACGCCGAATGGAGCGCGTTGTCGAAAATGCACCAGGCGGAAAACCGGGCGCTGCTCATCACGACCATCGACCGGGTATCCTATGCGGTCACTCTGCTGACCGGGCTGCTGCGCCTGTCGCTGCTGTGCGCGGCGCTACTGCTGGCGGCGTTGGCGATCGCGCCGGCAGTTGCGGCTATCATGATCGCGGTCGCTGGCTTACTGGCGCTGCTCTACGGCGTCGTGCGCCGCCGCGCGCGGCATTGGGGGGCGGAGACGGGGCGGCATTACACAGCGCTCCATGCATCGCTCGAAGAAATGCTCGGCGCGCTGCGGATCGTCAAAAGCTACGGACGCGAACGGCGCAGCCGTGACGAGACAGCCGCCGTTTTCGGGCGACTTCGCGATGCCGAGCGGCGCTATCTGGAGCATACGGCGCTTGCCCGCGCTGCCTTCCAGATCGCCATGGCCGCGGCGCTGGCGGCGCTGGTCTTCGCGGCGAGCGAATACCGGCTGCTTGCGATGTCCGCGCTCCTGCCGCTCGTCGCCGTTGCCGCGCGCTCGGCCAGCCAGTTCGGCGCGCTGCTCGAGCACTGGCAGCAGTGGAACCATGCCGCACCGGCGCTCGACCAAGCCCGCGCCGTCATTGCGGAAGCGGAAGCGAATGCCGAGCCGCGCATGTCAGCGCCCGCTCCGATCCGGCTCGCGCAGCGCCTCACGTTTTGCGGCGTGCATTACGGGCACCGCGGGGGCACCCCGGTTCTTGCCGGCATCGATTGCAGCATAGGCCATGGCGAGATCGTCGCGCTTTCCGGGCCATCCGGTGCGGGCAAAAGCACGTTCGCCGACCTTGCCGCAGGATTGCTCGCGCCGGATGCCGGGACGATACTTATCGACGGCAAGCTGCTCGGCTCCGAAGAACGGCAGGCATGGCGCCGCCGGGTCGCCTATGTGCAGCAGGAGCCGGTGCTGTTTTCCGGCACGGTCAGGGGCAACCTGCTCTGGGGGTCGGCCGACGCCGAGGAAAGCGAACTTGTGGCCGCACTCGACCGGGCGAACGCTACCTTCGTGTTCGATTTGCCGAACGGGCTCGACTGCGACCTCGGCGAGGCTTCTAGGCATCTTTCGGGCGGGGAGCGGCAGCGGATTGCGCTTGCCCGCGCGCTGCTGAGAACGCCGGACCTGCTGATCCTCGACGAGGCGACCAGCGCGCTCGACGACGACAGCGAAATAGCTATCGCGTCGGCCATCGGGGCGCTGCGCGGCGACTGTGCGGTCCTTGTAATCAGCCACCGGGGGCGCCTTTCCGCGGCGGCGGATCGGAAATTCGAGCTAGCGGGCGGCCGCTTGCGCCAGTCGACCGGACATCGGCACTCACTGCCGCCTGAGCCTGCGCTAACGCAGCAATTCAGCGCAAATTCACCGCTTTTGCCGTAGATGCGAGGGTAACTTACGGCGCAGTGCGACTGCGCGCTTAGACAGGGTTTTGCTTATTATGACTTTCGGAACGACCGTTTTTAGGACGGCGGGCTTGGTCGCCGCGCTTGGACTGGGCCTCACCGCTCCCGCTATCGGACAGGCCCGTTCGGGTACCGATTATCGCAACGAGATTGCGCACAACCGCGCAGCCTGCGCACCCGGCAAGGGTGCCAGCGCGCTCATTACGATCACCAATATCGAGGCGAGCAAGGGCAAGCTGCGGATACAGGCGTACCGCGGGGTGAAGTCCGACTGGCTCGAAAAGGGCAAGTGGCTCAACCGGATCGAGATACCGGCCTCGGCCGGGACGATGCGCGTGTGCATGCCGCTTCCGGGGCCAGGCAGCTACGGTATCGCCGTGCGGCATGACGTGAACGGCAACGGCAGCACTGACCTTACGCAGGACGGCGGCGGGATGTCGAACAATCCGAGCATCAACATCTTCAACCTCGGCAAGCCAAGTTACACGAAGACCCGCTTTCAGGTAGGCGACGGGCCGCAGAGCCTCACGATCCAGATGCGCTACATGTAAAGCGCTCAGCGCCGTTCGCGTTTGATCCGCCAGAGGGCGAACAGCACGGACGGCGCAGCGAGTAGCGGGTATTTGCGGCGGAAGGGCGTAACCTCCAACCGCGTGCCCGTATGCCGCTCGATCTTCCAAGCCGCGTAGTCCGCTGCACCTTCGAAGGTGGTGCTGGCTTTCGCGAGCCGCAGGAGGTTGAGCGGTTTGCCGAGGCGGCGTCGCGCGTTCCACCAGCGCAATACACGGCTTCTGCGATCGGCCGGCAGTCGCGGTCGCAGCAGCCCTTTCCCGCAATCTTCGAAGGCGATTCCGCCCGCGGCCCATGCGAGCGGCAGAAGCCCGGCGAAATGCGCCCGGTTCGCCTCGACGATCGAACCGGCCCGCGCCTGTTTCTCGACCCGGAATTCCGCGCGGTAGGTGGCTTCGAACAAGGACTGCCAGAAGACTTCTGCAGTACCGCTATCAGGACCGAGAGCGGCAGCCAGTTCGCCCGCGGTGACAGCCGCATCGGTAAGCGCGTTCTCCACGCTCTCAGTTGCGGTTGCGTCCCGGGACCATACAAGTGCGCTCGGCTGCACGAAGCGCGCCCAGATCGTCGTGTCACGCGTTTCGCCGCGGCAGGCGGCGGCGAACTTTTCGAGCGACATGACGGCAATCTTAGCGCGCAGCATCGTCTCGCCCGCAGTCCATTCGCGGTATCCGATGCGCGGCCAGATACGTTCTTTCTGCGCGCCCGGCAGCAGGACGTAGAAGTCGAGCACGCCGTCGAGCGAGCCGGTGCGCAGGTTCGAGCCGTAGAACAATACGGCGCAGGCATCCGCTTCCCGACCGAGCATCGCGCCGAAGTTGGCGACTTCGGGCGCTACGGTCGCGCCGAGGCGCTCCGCTATCCGCTGCTGGAGTTCCGAATTACCGGAAGCCGCCGCAGTCATCCGGTGCGGAAGGTCAGCTCAGGGCCGAGCGACACGCGGTACGCGCCGGGCGGAAAGACCTCGCCATCGAGAATGAACTCGTCGCCCAGCGTCAGCTCGAAACTGGCCGCCTCGACGCGGTGGAAGCCGCTTTCGGAAAGCCAGTCGGGCTCCCAGCCGGCAAGGATTGCCGGCATCGAGAGCCAGACCTTGCGGAGCGGGCGGTCGATGGCCGCGATTTTCAGACCATCGCGCGCATTGCCGAAAACCTTCAGGTCCATCGGCATCTTGTGAAGGCTGGTGGCGACAAGAATGCTGCGCCGGTCCGCTTCGCCGTGCCCGCTATGCGGCATCGGTTTCCGGTCCGGGCCGAGCGCAACCGTCATCTCGACACCGCGTCGCCAGCGATTGCGCTTCGTTCCGAAGATCATCTGCGCGGCGCCCCAAATCGCCGTGAGCGCCACGGCGAGCCCTCCGAACGCGCCTAGCTTGTGTGCGTCCTGCGCTGTACGGATACCGGTCGTGAATGCGCCTGCGCCGAGGATGAAGCCGGCGACGGGCTGCATCGAGCCGTCCATACGCTCGATCTTCAGCGGCCGGCGCCGCTTGCCCGGTGCCGTACCGATCGCATCGACCGCGCGTTCCAAAGTCCAGTCGCGCGGGACTCCGAGGTCTTCGGTCAGCGCGTTGGTCTTGCCCCGCGGCATGACCGCGAGCAGCGGCCAGCCGTCCGCGAATATCCGCTGCCCCGCGCTCAGCATGTCGCGCACGGTTCCGTCGCCGCCGTTGACGATGAGATAGTCGATGCCGCCGCGCTTGAAGTCGAGCAGCGCTTGCCCGATCTCGTTTCTCGTCGTGGGCGAGATGCATTCGACGTTCGCCCGGTCCGCGACGCTCTCGATCTGACCCGCGGCCGCCTTGCGATTGCCGTGGCTACGCGGATTGTGAAGTATCCCGATCCGCGGAGCGTCCTGCGCGGCCTGGGGCCAGAGCTTCCTCTGCGGCCGCGTAGCACTCTTGCTCGCATCCGTTCCCGAGCGACCGCGATACGGTGCACCGGGGCTACCCGGCACGACATTGCCGGCCGGTTTGCGGCTGATAGGTTCGCTCCGGTTCATGACGGAGCGGCATTAACGATACGGCGGCTGTCGTCACCATGAATTTTAACATCGGGACGGTCGGGGCCATCAGCCAGCGCCTTGTTATCCTATCTGGTTAATTAGCTTTCCTACTTTAACCTGGATATCTTAGCGTCTGCGGTATGTCGAGCGAGTCGCACAAGGCAGGACCGGATCATGACCGAATACAAGGAAGCGAGCGCAGCGGACCGCGAACAGATCAGGCGCGCGGCGCGCTCGGTCTTTCACGTGACGCCTGACGATACCGTGCTGACGCTGATGAGCGCGCAGGTCGACGACAAGATCGACGCGAAGATCAGGACCGCCATCTCTTCGGTCAAGCTCTGGGCGTTCGGCGGCGTTGCGGCGAACCTTTTGCCCTTCATCTTCCTCGCCTACGAGTTCGGTCAGTTCTCCGAAACGGTCAACCGCTCGCTCGAGGTGGTGGAGCGGCAACAGACCACACTCGAACAGCGCGGTGCGTGGATGGGCGAAACCGATCGCCGGATCGGAGCGCTTGAGCAATGGGCCGAACCGCAGGGCTTCGTTCCCCCGCGGCAGGGCCATATTCCCGACTAGCTCGCCGCGTCCGCAGCGCTGCCCTCTTCAGCCTCCGGCGTAGCAGAGGGAGAGGCTTTGGCAGCGTCTTTCCGCGCCTTCTCCAGATCGCGCTCGATCTCGCGCGCGGTCTGCTCGATTTCCTTCTGCGCCTTCTCGTAGCGTTCGTCGAAATCGGGCTCGCTCTTGCAGCCGGCGAGAGCGAGCAACAGCGTCAGCATAACACCAGCGCGCCGCATCAGTAGTTCTTGCGGTACTGGACGTTCACATCCGTTCCGCCCGACCCGCCGGCTTGGCTGAGGATCGACAGGAACGGCGTCAGGCTGATCTCGATCTGCGTGGCGGTGAAACCGCGCGCATCCGTGACAAGCTCTACATAGATGTCGTCCGTGATGTACTGGCCCGCGGCGAGCGCCGTCCCGCGGCCGCTCGTTTCGTCTGCGCCCAGAATGCGCAGCCGGTCGATACCGGTGGCCGAGCGCAGCTTGCCCAGCGGATTGAGCCCGCCGCCCGAACCGCGCAGCGAATTGAGCGATGATGCGAGCTGCACCGCCTGGATCGCGGAGAGGTTACCGACCGAACTGCCGAACAGGATGCGCGAGACGATCTCGTCCTGTGGCAGGCCGGGAACGCTGGAGAAGGATATCTGCGGGTTCATCGCGCGCCCCGTCACGTTCACATTGACCGTGACATCGTCGATATCTTCGGTCGCGGTGAGCGAGATGACAGGATCGATCGTTCGCCCGCCGGTGAACTGCACGCGTCCTTCGACGAGCTCGAACGAACGGCCCGCGAAGCTCAGCGTCCCGCGGATGAGGTCGACCTCGCCCGCCATCGTCGGCGCGGCGCTGGTGCCGGAAACCGTGAAGGCCGCGCTCCATTCGGATTCGAGACCCATGCCCGAGACGTAAAGCTCGTCGGCCGCGCGCAGCGATATGTCGAGCCGCAGCAGCGAGAACAGCCCGGGCTGCGTTTCCGCTTCCTCGTCGCCGGTGATCCGCGCCGGACCTTTCGGCGGCTTGAAGCGCACGCCGGTGAGTTCGGGAACCTGTGCGGCGCCCTGCCGCACGATCTCGTACCGCGTTTCGGGCAGCAGGATCTCGCCTGATAGCAACGCATCGGCGCCCGCCCGCTTGGTCAGCGAGAGGGTACCCGTTGCCGTCGCCGACAGGGCGTCGCTGCGCGCAAGGCGGGCATCCTGCAGCTGAACGTCGATGTCGATTGGATAACCGCTATCCGCGGCCAGCCCCACATAACCGCTGGCGCTGACCGTGCCCTCGCCCGCCGCCGCCTGAAGCTGCGTGATCTCCAGCCGGTTGCCGTCGAAGCGCGCGTTGATCTTCATGTCGGAAAGGCGCGTGCCGTATGTCTGGTTCTCGTAAGTCAGGCTGTTAGCTCGCACGATCCCGCTGAGGCACGGATCGGATACGCGGCACGAAAAGTCCGCGGCCACGCCGATCGGACCGGACAGCCGCTGGTCGGGCTGGCCGGCAAGCGAGAACAGCGTATCGGCTGGGCCGTTGTAGCGGATGCCGCCGCCGAGCGGCGCTTCGAGCAGACGCGTTAGCCACGGCCCAGAGCCGGGCGGCAACGGATTCAGCGAAGCGTTCATACGCCCGATCACCGACCCGCGGCGGCGGATGACCGCGCGCGCTTCGCCGCCATCGGCCAGCAGCTTTCCGACGAAGTTCACATTGACCGGCTGACTGACCGACACCGCCGTCGTGCGCGTGAAATTGCTGATCGAGAGGCGGGCATCGGCGCGCGGGAATGCGTTCGGATTCGCCTGTGCGAAATCGAGGCTGCCGGTGGCCGAGCCGTTTAGGCCGAGGCCCGGCACGAAGGCGTTGACCAGCGCCATGTCGAGATTGTCGAGCCGGCTCTGCACCTTGATCCCGTCGCCGTAGGTTCCGGCAAGGCGCAGATTGCCCTGGCCGAAGTCGATGCGGGTCGGCAGCAGTTCGTAGCTGCCCTCTCCCGGAATGATGCGCGCCGGGTTCTGCGTCGCGAAGGTGATGCCCCGCGCCCGGCCTCGGATCGCCGCGCGCCATAATTCGGGTTCCATCTCGGCATTGAGCGCGACGCGGAACGGTACCCCGCTCGTTCCTTCGGCCAGCACCTTGGCCGAACCGCGCCCGCCGCGGTAATCGACTTCGGCGCGGGCGGCATTGATGAAAAAGTCGCCGGAGCGGGCCTGAGCGATCTGGCCCTCGGCCACGACATGCGGCGTATCGTAAAGGACCACGCGCGCATCGATGATCGCGGAACCGATCGAAAGCTGCGCCGGGCCGGGCAGGTTCGCGTTCCGGGCGCGGAGATTGACGAGCGCCTCCTGATACTGGCCGCGTGCATTCAGGCGCACGATGCCTTCGAACCCATTGCCGTTCGCATCGAGCCGCCCGGCAAACGGTCCGGCGGGAAGCTGGCGCAGCGATCCGCTGAAATCGATCCCGCCGAGATTGGCGCTGTTGATATCGAGCGTCAGCTGATTGCCTGTTCCCAGCACCACATCCGCCGTAAGCGGGCCGTAATCGGTGTCGCCGCTTGCATCGAGGCGGTAGCCGCCCGGCGCACCGGTGATGTCCGCGCGCAGATTGGCGAGACCGATACCGAGATCGGGCCGCTCTGCCGTGATGCTCGCGCGCGGATCGGTGATCGTTCCCGCGACTCGTACGCCGACTGCACCGTAGGCTTGCGTCTGCGCATCCGCATTGAACACGATCTGGCCGTCGGGAGAATAGGAACCGCTGCCGCCGGTCACGCGCACCAGCGGCGCCTCGACCGTCAGGTTGCGGAACAAGATGCGCCCGTCGGAGCCGTAGCGGATATCCGCACCCGCGACCGCATTGCCGCCGAGGAAGTCGCGCACGCTCTCATTCTCGATCTGGCGTGAACGCAGGCCAACCCGCCCTTCGAGCGCAAAGCCCTCGCGTTCGGTCTGCAGGTCGATGTCGGTCGTGATGTCGAAGATGCCGACGCTTTCGACCCGGTAATTGTCGATCCGGCCGTCGACCGCGCCGGTGTAGAGCCCGGTCGACAGATCGGCGAGCAGGACGAGGTTGGCGTCGATCCGATCGGAGCGCAGACGCATATCGTCGGACAGGACGCGCGTTCCCTCGATAGCCACCTCGCCGTCCAGCCTGACGTTGGTGAGCGAACCGCCCGCCACGGTGTCGAGTCCGGTAATGCGCGCAATACGGGCATCGACGGGTATCACGATGCGATCGGAATCGATGCGCGCTTCGCCTTCGGCCGTAAGATTGACCAGCCCCATGTCGTTCATGACGAGGCGGTTGGCGTTGAGGGTGTAATCGACCACCGGGGTCGCGAAGGGTCCTGAAAGGGTCAGCACCCCGCGAAGGCCGCTGCCGCTCAGGTTCTCCGCGAGCACCGACGGCCGCAGCAGGGCGAAGGTCGCCTTGAAATTGTCGAAGCTATTGTCGGAAAGGTCGACGATGCCTGCCGTGTTCAGCCGGAAAGCGTCGCTCGATATCGAACCGCCCAGATCGATGCGGCGCTCTTCGGGCGTAGCGGACAGGTCGATGGTGGTAACCGGTCCGAGCAGCGCCGCAGTTGGTCCGTCGAACAGGCGCGCAATGCGGGTCGGCCCCTCGACGGCGAAGGTACCGTCGCGCGCGGCGAGGTCGAGCCGTGCGAACTCGCTGCCTGCCAGGTTCGCAGCCAGCGTGCCGTTCCATGCTTCCCAGTCGCCGCGGCCCGAAATTTCGAGCGACAGCGGCTCGGTCAGTCCGGCAAGTGCCGCGATCACGCCGTCGCCCGGCGCCTGCAGGTCGAGATCGAGAGCGAGGCGGTTCTCTTCGGGCACCGCATCGAGCACCAGCGCAAGCCGGTCGCCGCCTGCACGCCCCGGCCCTTCGATCGTCTGCCCGTTCAGCCGGACCTGCGCGCGGCCGTCGGAAATATGCGCTTCGCCAGCAAGCGAGGCCACGCGCCGCTCGCCCGAAACCGGCGCCTCGGCGATGAAGCGATCGATCCTGAGTTCGCCGATATCGATGTCGAGATCGGGCAGAAGCGGCTCTTCGCTCGGCGGGGTCTCGTTGAATTCGGGCAGCCGCTCCAGCGTCATGCGCTCAGCCGTCAGCGAGCGGATGTCGACGTGGTTGCCCACGAAAGCGAACGGGCGCCAGTCGACGTCGACTTCGGGCGAAGTGAGGAACACGCCCTTGGGATCCGACAGCGTCAGGTCGTGGATCGTCATCGCGCCGTAGATCGAACCCTCGATCCGGCCAATGCCGATGGATAGGCCCGATTCCATCTCGAGACCCTGGATCTGGTCGGTGATGAAGCGCTTGCCGGGCCCGGTATTGAGCCCGAGCAGCAGGAGCGCCACCAGCGCCGCGATGCCGAGCAGAACAATACCCACCCACTTCGCGATAATCAGCGGCCAGTTGCGGTGCTTGCGCGTTTCCTCATGCTCTTCGGGAGCATCGTAATCGTCCTCGGGCACGGTCTGGACGCTATCGACCATCAGAACGCCTGCCCGATGGAGACGTATACGTTGATCAGCGGCTCACCTTCGCGGCGATCGAGCGGCGTGGCGATATCGACGCGCAGCGGCCCGAAATTGGTGTAATAGCGCCCGCCGATACCCACGCCGTAGCGAAGGCCCGAAAAGTCCGGGATGGTATCTTCGTAGACCTGTCCCGCATCGACGAAGCCGACGACCCCGAAATTGCCGAAGCGGTAGCGAACCTCGGCGGCGAGTTCGTTCACGCTGCGTCCGCCGAGCGGGCGCTGGATGAAGGGATCGCGGTCCTCGTCCGGATCGTCGGGGTCGAAGCGCGGATTGGGCTCGATCGATTGCGGCCCGAGATCCTGATAGGCAAAACCGCGCACGGAACCGCCGCCGCCCGCGTAGAAGCGGCGCGAAGGAGCAAGGTCGAAGCGGTCGATGCCCTGGATCGTGCCAAGGCGAATGCGTCCTGCGACCACCAGCGAATCGCCGACCGGGTAATAGGCCGAGCCATCGACGCGGGCGCGCACATAAGGCGTGAAGCCGTCCTGCAGCGAACCTTCCGGTTCGATCAGCGTCGTCAGGCGAAAGCCCTCGGTGGGGTTCAACAGGCTGTCGGTGAAATCGAGACCGAGTTGCCCCTGCAATCCGCCGATGAAATAGGTGCGGTCTTCCCGCATCTGCGTTTCGGGATTGAACGCCTCTTCGACCGTACCGAGCAGTTGCACCCCGTATGCGTAGGTGAGCGTTTTCTGCCAGATTGGCGTCGAATCGTAGCTGACCCGCGCGGCCAGGCGGCCGGTGAAGGCCTCGAACGCGTCGTAATCGCTGTGGAGCGCTTCGGCGACGATGGCGAAGGTGCGGTCGCGCTGTCCGGCGTTCGAGCGGCGGAAGGTGGCGCTCAGTCCCTGTTCCTTGGTGCCGAGGATCGCCGAGCCGATCAGCGCACCTTCCGGCGGGAAGAGGTTGCGGTGCGTCCAGCTGCCGGACACGCGAAAGCCTTCACCAGTACCGTAGCCGGCCGTTCCCGCGATGGTTCGCGGCGGACCGGCATTCTGCTCGACCTCGACGGTCACGAACTCGGTTCCCTCGCCCGCATCCTCGCCCGTGCGTTCGGGCTGGACGGAAACCGTGTTGAACAGGCCGGTCGCGACCAGTGCCTGTCTGAGATCGTCTACGAGACGGCTGTCGTACAGTTCGCCGCGCTCGAACCGCGCGAGGGTATCGACGTGCTCGGCATCGAAAGCGAGATCGCCGCTCGTAGTGATACCGCCGAACCGGGCGCGCGGTCCGGTATCGACCGGGAGCGTGTACACCCCGTCTTCGGTATCCTGATCGAGCAATATGTCCCGCTGGCCGATCTCGGCGAAGGGATAGCCGTTCTCCGGCAAGGCGACCGCGAGCTGCGCTTCGGCGGCCTGCACCCGTGTCGCGATGATCGGCTCGCCGACTTCGAGCGCGAAGTTGTCCGCGATCAGCGTGTCGGGGACGGTCGGGTCGGCATCGACATTGATCTCGGCGAAAGTGTAGCGCGCGCCGGTCGCGACATCGATTACCGCGGTCAGCGGCTGGCCGTCCGCTTCCTCGGAGCGGTCGATGCGCGTTTCGACGCTGGCATTGTACCAGCCTTCGGAGGCGAGAATGCGCTCGATCAGGCGGCTGTCTTCCTCCAGCCGCGCGGCGACCTGCGCGATGTTCGCCGCCGTGCCGTCTCCCTCACGCAAGGCGGACAGGCTGTTGAACATCGCGCGGATGCCGGCCTCGGTTTCCTCGTTCGCCTCTTCGATTCCGGTGAGAACGGTTTCGTAGCGAACTTCGAGGACTTCCTGGTCGCTTTCGGCTTCGGCGAACTCGACCGGATCGACTTCGAAGGCGTCGATCGGCGGCAGCGGCGCGGTCAGTTCGGCATCGCGGATCGGCGCGTCCCCGATCTCTTCGGTAGCATCGCCGTCCGCCAGTGCCGGATCGCCGAGCGGCGCTGCCTGCCCGTCCTGGGGGTCTGCATCGGCTTCGTCAGCCGCTTCTGCCGCAAGTCGCCGTTCGAACGCCTCGATCGATTCGAGCGGTCCGTCGAGTTCGGGGTCTTCATCGACGTCCAGTGGAGGAATTTCGCTCTCGAACTCGTCCTCGGTAATGACCGGCTCGATCTGTGGCAGGTTCGCGCCAGGCGGCGGGGCAGGCACGTCTATTTCCGCCTCGTCCTCGGACCCGGCCTTCTGCGCATGGGCGGGCAAAGCGAGCAGCGCGCAGGCCGCTGCACCCGCCATGAGCGCACGTTTTCCAGAAAGGCTAAAAGCTGAGGGACGACGCCCGCGCATTGTATTCGACCCTTGTCCGTGGCACGGGAACGCCATGTCGCCTGAAGATACTTCCGATACCCCTTCCCAGAAGGCCGTTAACCAGCAAGTCCCACAGAACGAAGACGATATCTCGCCGATACAGACGCCCGGCGCAAGGTCAAAATCGCCGTGGAAGATGCCGCGCAAGGCTTGGGTGCAGGTCTTGAAGCGGACCTGGGTAATGGCAGGTTTCCATAATCTGAACCTGCTGGCGGCCGGTGTTGCCTTCTTCACCTTCCTGTCGATCACCCCCCTCATCGCCGCCACCGTGATGATCTACGGCCTCGTCGGAGACGTGGAAACGGTACAGCGGCAGATGGCCGGACTGACCGACGTTCTGCCCGCCGATGCAAGCACGCTTATCGAGGAACAGCTCGTCAGCGTCGTCACGACTAACGCAAGCGTGACCGGTTTCGCGCTAGCGGTTGCTTTGTTCTTCGCGGTCTACGGGGGAATGCGCGCCGCGAACGGCCTCGTTTCGGCGCTCAACGTCATCAACGAAGAGCACGAAACGCGCAATATCATCCAGGTCACCTTGCGCGCAGCGAGTCTGACGCTGGCGGCGATCGGGATCGCGATCGTCGGCGTGTCTAGCGGCAGCCTGTTCGCATGGCTGCAGACCCAGTCCACCGACCTGATCGGGCCGGTGGCGCAGTTCTTCGTCAAATTGCTGACCTGGATCTTTGCCATCCTCCTCGCGAGTACGGGGTTCGCCACGATCATGCGTTTCGGACCCGATCGGGCGACCGCGCAGTGGCGCTGGCTCATGCCCGGAGCGCTGCTCGCCACGTTCCTGTTCATCGGAATCTCGTTCGGCTTCTCGCTCTATGTCGCCTACGTCTCGGATTACAACGCCACCTACGGCTCGCTTTCGGCGATCGTCGTGTTCCTGATGTGGCTGTTCCTGTCCGCTTACTGCATCCTTATCGGAGCACTCATTAATGCCGAGGCGGAGCGGCAGACGGTGCAGGATTCAACCACCGGCCCCGAACAGCCTCTGGGCGAACGCGGCGCCGTCATGGCGGATACGACGCTGATCGAAGGACACAAACTCTCGATGCATCAGAAGCGCTTGCGGCGAAAAGCGGACAAGGCCGCACGCAAGGCGACGTAGCTTTCTGACATAGATCACTGCGTGGCTACGGGTCTGCTTGGCGTAGCGGCTGTTTTCTTGTTGTTTGTCATCCTACTGCTTAAGGGGATGCTCGGTATCGCAAAGGATCGACTGAAGAATGCACTGGTCACAACAGGCTGATCCTGCTGCAATCGGGCTGGAACGCGCGTTCGAGAAGAGCCGCATTTCCCTTACCCTCGCGGACATGACCCTGCCCGATGCGCCGCTGATCGGCGTCAACGACGGGTTCTGCGAGATGACCGGCTACGAGCCAGAGCATGCGCTCGACCGCAACTGCCGTTTTCTTCAGCCCTCGGGCGGGGCCGGCCCGGTCCGCGCGCGGATGCGGCAATTCCTGACGGACGAGACGGTAGAGGAAGAGAAGTTCGTCGTCCCCAACGTGACCCGCAGCGGGGGGGAGTTCCTGAATCTCGTTTACATGACCAAGCTCAAACGGGGCGGCAAGGTGACCTATGTCCTCGGTTCGCAGTTCAACATTAGCGGCAAGAGCGCGAACGCGGTCGATATGTTCGACCAAGCGCTGAAGCAGGACATCGTCAACATCGGCAGTCTCGCCGGCGAGCACGGGATGATCGTTCTCGGCACCTATCAGTCGCTCGCATCGAGCCACTCGCTGATAGCAAAAACGCGCGTCGGGCAGGCGGAAAGCAGACAGTGACAACCCCGTTCCCAACCGTTCCGGTCGTCGGAATCGGCGCGTCTGCGGGCGGGCTGGAAGCGATACGGGAAGTTTTCCAGGCGTATGACGGACGGACCGGGTTGGCGTTCGTGATCGTCCAACACCTCGACCCTACGCATGAATCGCTGATGGCGCAGCTGATCGAGCGGTACACCGACATGAAGGTCACGCAGGCCGAGGGCGGGGAAGCGCTTGAGGCCGATCACATCTACGTCATTCCGCCGGGCCACGGCCTCGCGATCGAAGGCGGCGCGTTGCAGCTCACCGAGTTCTCCGACCCGCGCGGGCAGCGCCGACCCATCGACGATTTCTTTGAAAGCCTCGCGCAGGACCGCAAGCAGCTTTCGGCATGCGTCATTCTGTCGGGTACCGGTGCCGACGGCAGCCGCGGACTGCGCGCGATCAAGGAACTCGGCGGGCTTGCGATCGCGCAGGAACCCGAAACCGCACGCTACGACGGAATGCCGGTATCCGCCATCAGCACCGGCCTCGTCGATGTCGTTGCCGAGCCATCGGACGTCATCGAGGCGCTCCACAGTTTCTTCTCGCGCGCCAGAGATACGGACCTCGACAGTGAGGCGGGCGAAGTCACGGATCACATCGACGATCTGTGCGACGTGCTGCGCAATGCAGTCGGGCACGATTTCTCGCGCTACAAGCGTTCGACGATGACGCGGCGGGTCGCCCGCAGAATGCAGGTGCTCTCCATCAGCGACGCGCAGGACTACATCACGCGCATCCGCAGCGACGAGGACGAGTGCCAGGCGCTGTTCCAGGACCTGCTCATCAACGTGACGCAGTTCTTTCGCGACAGCGACGAGTTCGACGCGCTCAATCAGGTCGCCATCGACAAACTGGTCAAGCTGTCGCGCGACGGGCAGGAAATCCGCATCTGGGTGCCGGGCGCGTCGAGCGGCGAGGAAGCCTACTCGCTCGCGATCCTCTTCGCAGAAGCCATGCGCCGCAACGAGACGCGCCCGTATGTGCAGATCTTCGCGACGGATATCGACGACAAGATGCTCGATATTGCGCGATCGGCCAACTATCCGCTCTCGGCGCTGGGCGACATACCGATCGAATATCAGCACCGCTACGTCATCGGGAATGCCGATACGTTCACCATGGTCCCGCAGATCAGGGACATGGTGCGGTTCAGCGTGCACAACCTCGTGCGCGATCCGCCGTTTGCGAAGATCGACCTGATCTCGTGCCGCAACCTGCTGATCTATTTCGACGACACGCTGCAGAAGCAGGTCCTGCCGCTGTTCCATTTCTCACTGCGCGACAGCGGTTTCCTGTTCCTCGGTACGTCGGAAGGGATCGGGCGGTTCGAAGACCTGTTCGACACCGTCAACCAGCGCGCCAAGATTTTCCGCCGCAAGAACGTGAAGAGCAATTACTCGCTCCAGATCGGGCGGCAGACCGCACCGGTCTATGCCAAGCGTCGGCAGCGGCGTCAGAGCAGCGAAGATAACGGGAGCACGACCAAATCGCCTGAAATCGCCGCGCTGAGGCGTCTGGCGGAACGCTATGCGCCCGTGAGCCTGCTGGTGGACGAGGAAGGCGTGCTGATCCAGAAATGGGGCGCGGCGGGCAAGTTCCTCGAATTTCCGGACCGGATGGAGCGACACGTCCACGTGCCGACCCTGGCCCGGCCGGGCCTGCGCGAAACGATCGGCCCGATGCTGCGCAAGGTCGTGGACGGTCAGAACCGCGTCATCACGCGCGATCTCGAAATCGTCACCGAATACGGGTCGATTGCCGTCTCGGTCCTGTGCGAGCCGGTCAGCGACAGCGGCTATCTGATCGTCATCAAGGAGACGGGCGCGCTCAAACCGTTCGAAAACGAAGACGCGGAAGAGTTCGAGGCGGGCGACGGGCAGCTGCAGTTTCTTGAGGAAGAACTGCAGACCACCCGCCACCGCTTGCGCTCGACGGTCGAGGAACTGGAGACCACGAACGAGGAGCTGAAGAGCTCCAACGAAGAAATGATGTCGATGAACGAGGAGCTTCAGTCGACGAACGAGGAGCTCACGACCGTCAACGACGAGCTCAAGACGAAGGTCGACCAGGTCGTCGTCGCGAACTCCGACCTCAAGAATTTCTTCGATACGACCGAACTGATGGTGCTGGTGGTCGATGCGAACCTGTGCCTCAGAAGCTTCACCGATGCCGCCGCCGAAGTCTTTCCCATCGACGACCACGACATCGGCCGCCCCCTCTCAGAACTTTCGACCAGGCTCGAGGACAAGGATTACCTGAAACCGGCGAGAGCCGCGGCCGCTGAAGGCCAGACGTCCGAATATCGCACGCGCTTGAACGACGGCAGCAGCGAATATTTTGCTCGGGTGATTCCCTACCGGCGCCTGGACGGGACGATCGACGGCGCGACGCTTATTTTCACCGACGTAACCGAGGCCCTGCGAATGGAGCAGGAACTGCGAGAGGAACGCGAACGGCTACGCCTCGCGCTGGAAGTCTCGAAGGTCGGGATCTGGGAATACGAACCGTCGACCGACAGGACCGTGCTCGACGCGAAAGAGCGCGAGTTGTTCGAACTGGAAGAAGAGGAAGGCGACGAGATGGGGCCGATCCTCGCCAAGCTTCCGGTAGAGGACCGCGACCGGATCAACAGCTCGCTGCGTCTGGCGATGGACGGCAAGAGGGACTTCGACGAAACCTTCCGCCTGCCGCTGAAGAACGGCGGGGAGCGGTGGCTGCACGGCCTTGGCCGCCGGATCGTGAACGGAGAAAAGAACAAGTTCATCGGCGTAACCTACGACATCACCTCCGAGCGCCAGCTTCTCGAAGAACGCGAATTGCTGCTGCGCGAGATGAACCACCGGGTGAAGAACCTGTTCGCGGTGATCGCCGCGATGGTCGCGCTGGTTCGCCGCGAGGCCGACGATCTCGACGAATTCGCAGAATCGCTGCGTTCGCGCATCCACGCGCTCGGACGCTCGCATTCGCTTACGTCCAATTCGCACACGCCCGATGAGGGCGTCCAGCTCAGCGAATTGATCGCCACGGTTCTCGAACCGGCTGCCGCGAACCAGAACATCGCGATCGAGGGCCAGCCGGTCGAAGTTCCGGTATCGAGGCTGACCCCGCTGGCGATGATTCTTTACGAATGGACGACCAACGCTTCCAAATACGGAGCGCTATCGGTTCCCGACGGACAGTTGACGGTCAACTGGTCTCTGGAGCACGGCGCGCTGGCCATCGACTGGCGCGAGGAAGGCGGATCGAGTGCAGGCGACGGCGCTGCCGGGTTCGGATCGAAGCTCGTCGAAGTGACGACGAAACAGCTGAACGGCGAAATCAGCGGGGAAAAGGTCGACGGAGGGTACCGGCGTGCCTTGCGGTTCGCGCTTTAGCGGACTGCGCCTGCCGTAGCCGCTTCGATCGCGGTGACCAGCTGGCCGCAGCGCACCGGCTTTTCGAGGCGAGGCCAGCACGCGAATTCGGTCTTGAGCTCGTCATGGTGCAGATTTGCGCTGACGAACACCAGTGCCGCACCTTTCGCGGCGAGGTGGCGCGCAAGCGGCCAGACCGTTTCGCTGCCGACGTTGATGTCCAGTACGGCAACCCCTGGCTCGCCCTGATCGGCGATCCGCCAGCCGTCCGCCAGCGAAACCGCTTCCCCGGCGATGTCATAACCCGCATCTTCCAATGCGGAACTGATGTCGAACAAGATGAGCGCTTCGTCTTCGACGACGAGCACGCTTTTGACGTTGTTGCGGCAAACTGTGGCCATGTCCCTCGCCTGCATCATGACATTTGTATGACAATCATTTGCTAAAAATCTATTTCCACGGTTAATTAGCAATCACAAGTTAATAGCGTACCGACCTTTCAACTTTTCTACGTTTTACTCGTCATTCGGCGATTGGCTGCCCGGCTTTGCTGAAGCTTCACTCGCCAAAAACGCGAGCAGCGCAAAGCTCGCCAACCAGTGCTCGCCCATGTAATCGCCGGTTACGTGCGGAAGCGCGGCTGCCAGATGCGCGTCGGCCCGTGTATCGAGCATCGACGCCGCAGGGTGCGCGCCGAGCTTGCGGGCGATGACCTGCAGATGCCACGCACGGCTCAGGTTGAGACCGTCCAGGTGCGCGATCTTGCCGTCGCTCCGGTCGCTGACGGTTACGGGGTGACACTCCCGCTCGATCCAGCCGTTGCCGAGCACCAATGCGTCGAGCCACGGCGCAAACTGCTCCCGCTCCATGATGCGGCTCATCAACATGGCTGCCGAAAGCACTGGTGACAGGAACTCGTCGCCGCCCGGCTCCCACCCGCGGTAATCGCTTCGCTCGGCAAATGCCGACTGCGCCCAGCGGTCGATCGCAGCGAGCAATGTGTCGTCGTGTCGCTCCGCCCATTCGCGCGAGAGCGTCAGCGCGAACGAGGTATTGAAATGCGTGCCGACCGTAATCGGGTAGGTCAGCACGTCCAGATAACCGGGAAACCGGCTGCCGAACGCGCGCGCCAAGGGTTCGAGACGCCCTGCCCAGTCGCGGTCGCCGTGACGCTCTGCCTCCAGATGAAGGTAGAGGAGCCACGCCCAGCCGTAGGGACGTTCGAACCCCCGCGCTTCCGGCCGGTCCAGATAGGCACGTTCGATAGCGATCTTCTCCGGCGTAAATGTCTTTTCGGCCAACGCGGCGATCTCTTTCGCTTCGGGCATGGCCGGATAGAGTCTCCGCAGCGTCAGCAGGGTCCACCATCCGTGGACGCAGCTATGCCAGTCGTAGCTGCCGAAAAAGACGGGATGCGCCTCGCGCGGCGGACGCACGTCGTCGTCGCCGGTGTAAACATGGTCGTCCTTGTAAGGGTAGGGACGAGCAACATGGCCGAGCGCAGTTCGTGCAAAGCGGCGGGCGATATCTTCGGTCAGTTCCATAGCACGAAGCCTGCTACATAGATGATCGCCACATTGCACACCCACAGCGGAATCGCGGTCCCGATCTGCTGACGGATGACGCCGTTCTGATCCTTAAGCTCAAGCAGCGCGGCGGGCACGATGTTGAAGTTCGCTGCCATCGGAGTCATCAGCGTGCCGCAGAAGCCGGCGAGCATTCCGACCGCCCCGATGACTGCCGGATTGCCGCCGTAGTCCTCGACTAGTAGCGGGATGCCGATCGCTGCTGCCATGACCGGGAAAGCGGCAAAGGCATTGCCCATGATCATGGTGAACAGCGCCATGCCCAGCGAGAAGACAACCACGGTCAGGAATACGCTGCCGCCCGGAATTATCTCGTTCGCCATGCTGCCGATGATCTCGCCCACACCGGCCAGCGCGAACACCGCACCCAGCGCCGCGAGCAGTTGCGGCAGGATCGCCGCCCAACTGATCGAATCGAGCAGCCGCCGCCCCTCCTCCGCCGGTGCCATGACCGGCGGCCTGAGCCATGCCATCGCCGCGGCAAGTGCGAGCAGCACCCCGATGCCGAACAAAAGAAGAGTCTCGCGCCGCTCTTCGAACAGGCCGGTCTCGCGAAACGGCGTAAAATTATAGAGCAGCGTTCCCGCAACTGCCGTAAGCGGCACGATTAGCGCCGGCACGAACAACCGGTTGCCGAACGTCTCGGAAAACACGAAGCGCTCCTTCGGGTCCGTTGTGGCGGGATTGCTGCGCTTTAGACCGCCGGCGCCTGCGATGCCGACCATTGCCAGCACGATGCATCCGTTCGTGAAGTCGGACAGATGGCTGCCCAAGAAGAAACTTGCCGCAAGCAGTCCCCAGAAGGCGGCATTGCCCCACAGTCGGTCGCGCAGGCTCAGGACGGACCAGATCGCGAAGAAAGCGCCTGCGAGAATGTACAGCCATTCGTAAGTGATCATGGCTTCGCGCTCCCTGCTATCCGGCCGATCCGCCGGTCGAGCGCATTGATCCGCCAGCCGTGAATGACGAAGGCGCAGATCGCGGTCGGGATCGCCCAGACTGACAATTGCAGCGGCGTCAGCGGATAGCCGGCGCTCTCGAAGACGCCTTGGATTAGCAGGATCGAAGCGATGGCGAAGAATATGTCTTCGCCGAAGAACAGACCGACATTGTCGGTCGCAGCGGCCATTGCCAGTACCTTCTGCCGCTCATCCTCCGGGATGTCCCCGTGCGACTTGACCGCCGCCGCCTCGGCCATTGGCGCGACGAGCGGCCGCACCGCTTGGGGATGGCCGCCGATGTCCTTCATCCCGAGCGCGGCGGTAAGCTGCCGGAACAGGAGGTAGAGAGTGAGCAGCTTGGCCATGGTCGCGCCGCGCACGCTTTCAATAACCGCACGGGCGCGCTCCTGCAGGCCGTATCGTTCGAGCAGGCCAATCACCGGAAGAATGATCCAGGTGACGCTGATGTAGCGGTTGTCGTTGAAGGCGCTGCCCAGTGCTTCGATGACCGAAACGAGATCGAGCCCCGCCAGCACGCCGGTCGCCAAAGCCGCGACGACTACGACCAGCAAAGGATTGAAGCGCAGCGCGAACCCGGCAACGACGATTGCGATGCCGAGCAGCGGCCAGTAGTTCATTCCTTCGCCTCCCCGTATCCGCCGCCGCCGGGCGTCAGGATGACGAAGGTATCGCCGGGCTTCATTTCTGCCGACCCGGTTGCCCCGAGTTCTTTGCGCGAACCGTCCGCCCGTTCCACCCAGTTGCGGCCCGGCTGGGCGTCGCCCCCGCCGCAGATGCCTTTGGGAGCGACCGCGCGCCGGTTGGCAAGCATGTTCGCGCGCATCGGTTCTAGGAACGTCACGCGCCGCTCCACTCCGTCGCCGCCGGGATATGCCCCCTTCCCGCCCGATCCTTTGCGAATGGCAAACCGCTCCAGCCGGACCGGCAGCCGCGTTTCGAGTATCTCGGGGTCGGTCAGCCGCGAGTTGGTCATGTGCGTTTGCACCGCGCTCGTCCCGCCGTGGTCCGGTCCCGCTCCCGCCCCGCCGCAAATGGTTTCGTAATACTGGTCGTCGCGGTTGCCGAAGGTGAAGTTGTTCATAGTCCCTTGGCTCGGCGCGAGGCGGCCGGTCGCGGCGAACAGCGTATCTGTGACGACCTGGCTGGTCTCGACGTTGCCCGCGACCACGGCGGCACCCGGCCGCGGATTGAGCATCGAGCCTTCCGGCACGACCAGTTCGACCGGCCGGAGGCATCCGTCGTTCATCGGTATTTCGTCGTCGATAAGCGTTCGCAGCACATAGAGCGCCGCCGCTCTCGTGATCGAACGCGGTGCGTTGAAATTGTCGGGTAGCTGACCGCTCGTTCCGGTGAAGTCGAATACGGCAGAGCGCGCCATGCGGTCGATGCGAATGGCGACCTTGACGACCGCGCCGTTGTCCATCGGATAGGCGAACTCGCCGTCGGTCAGCCGGTCGAGGAGGCGGCGCACACTCTCCTCCGCGTTGCCGAGGACATGCGCCATGTAGGCCGCGACGACCTCGCTGCCCTGATCGCGGGCGGCGCCGGTGAGCAGTTCGCTCCCGCGCGTACAGGCGGCGAGCTGCGCACGCAGGTCGGAGAGGTTGCGCACGGGGTTGCGCACGGGGTGCTTCGCGGCGGCAAGCGCCTCGCGCATCGCATCTTCGCGGAAGGTCCCTTCGTCTACCAGCAGGAAGTTGTCGATCATGACCCCTTCCTCGTCGATATGGCGGCTTTCGGGCGGCATCGATCCGGGCGCGATCCCGCCGATGTCGGCATGATGGCCGCGCGCGGCAACGAAGGCATCGGGCTCGCTGCTATCCTCGCCATAGAATACCGGAACGATAACGGTGATGTCGGGCAGATGCGTCCCGCCGCGGTAGGGATCGTTGAGCACATAGGCATCGCCGCGCCGAAAGCCGCGTCCGTCCGCCCTGCCGCTGCGCGCCTCGATCACCCGCGCGATGCTGTCGCCCATGCTGCCGAGATGCACCGGGATATGCGGCGCGTTGGCGATCAGGCTGCCCTCCGCATCGAACAGCGCGCAGGAGAAGTCGAGCCGCTCTTTGATGTTCACGCTGGTCGCGGTGGACTGAAGCACCACGCCCATTTCTTCGGCGATCGCCATGAACAGGTTGTTGAAGATTTCGAGCCGTACCGGGTCGACCTCGGTCCCCACCGCGCGGTCACGCTGCAAGACCTCCGTCCGGGTCAGGACGAGGCTGCCTTCTTCCGCGAGGTTGGCCTGCCAACCGAACTCGACCACGGTGGTGGAGCCGGGATCGATGATGAGCGCAGGCCCGGAAATGGGAGTGCCGCCTGTCATCGCCGTACGCTCGAGCGTGTGCCAATTGCCGGATGCCTCGCCGGAAGCGGCGACCGGCTCCGCATTGCTTTGACCAAGCCCGCCCGAATGGCCGCTGGCTTCGACGCTCAGCGCTTCGACCATGATGGCCGCATCGGCATCGGAATAGCCGAACCGCTGGCGGTGCAATTCGCGAAACGCAGCGTCCATCGCCTTCGGGTCGTCGCAGCGGACCGCGATAACGCTGTCGCTGCCTGTAAAGCGCAGCCGCGCCCTACTTTCGAGGCTGATGGTATCTGGTGCGATACCCTGCTCGGCCAGTGCCTCTTGCGCCTCATCCTGAAGCGCCGCCAACTCGCGCGCAAAATCGTCGCCGAGCGGACGCACGACGCTCACTTCGCGAATGGCTTTCACCGGAGCGAGTCCAATACCGTAAGCCGACAGGATGCCGGCGAGCGGATGGACGAGCACCGTCTCCATGCCGAGCGCGTCCGCGACCTTGCAGGCGTGCTGTCCGCCCGCGCCGCCGAAGCTGGCGAGCGCGTATGTCGTCACGTCGTGGCCGCGTGCGACGCTGATCTTGCGAATGGCATTCGCCATGCTGTCGACCGCGATGGCGAGAAAACCTTCGGCGATATCCTCGAGCGACTTCGGCTCGGGTAGCTGCCCGGCAATCTCTTCGAGCCGCGCCCTCGAGGCGGAAGGATCGAGCGGTTCGTCACCCTTCGGCCCGAACACGGTGGGGAAAAAGGCAGGGTCTATACGTCCGAGAAAGAGATTGCAGTCGGTGACCGTCAGCGGGCCGCCCTTGCGGTAGCACGCAGGGCCGGGGTCCGCTCCGGCGCTCTCGGGACCGACGCGGAAGCGCGAATTGTCGAAGCTGCAGATGGAGCCGCCGCCCGCTGCGACAGTGTGGATCTGCATCATGGGGGCCGCAACCCGAACGCCCGCGACGACGCTGTCGCCAGTCAGCTCGTATTCGCCCGCGTAGTGCGTTACGTCGGTGCTCGTTCCGCCCATGTCGAAACCTATGAGTTTCGTGTGACCGAGCGGCGCACCCGCGGCAACCATGCCCACGACGCCGCCCGCCGGGCCGGAGAGGATCGCGTCCTTGCCGCGAAATGCACCGACTTCGGCCAGCCCGCCGTTCGATTGCATGAAACGCAGCGAGCCGGTTTCCGGAAGGCCTGCCGCCAGCCCGTCGGTATAGCGCTTCAGCACCGGCGAGAGATAGGCGTCGACCACGGTGGTGTCGCCGCGCGGCACAAGGCGGATCAACGGCGCAACCTCATGACTGACGCTGACCTGCGCGAAGCCGATCTCCCGCGCGATTGCAGCAAGCCGCTCTTCGTGGCCGCGGTATTTCCAGCCGTGCATCAGCACGATGGCGAGTGCGTCGTAGCCCTCGGCCTTCAAACGTTCGAACTCGCTGCGCGCGCCATTCTCATCCAGCGGAGACAGCACTTCGCCTTGCGCGCTTATCCGCTCCTGGATTTCGATCACGGTCGCCGGCAGTTGCTCGGGAAGGACGATGTGCCGCGCGAAAATGTCGGGCCGCGCCTGTGTGCCGATCCGCAGCGCATCCCTGAAGCCGCGCGTGATCGCGAGAGCCAGCCGCTCTCCCTTGCGTTCGAGGAGCGCGTTGGTCGCAACCGTCGTCCCGATCCGGATCTCAGCGATCGGACCCTCGTCATGCCTCGCCATGAGGCGGCGCACCGCCTCGCTTGCGGCATCATCGTAAAAGCCGGGATTTTCCGACAGCAGCTTGTCGGTGACAAGCGTTCCATCGGGCGTGGTCGCAACGACATCGGTAAAGGTGCCGCCCCGGTCCACTGCGAAATGCCAGGCTTTTGGCGTGCGCGAAGGGTTCATTCGTCTCGCTTCGCACGGAGCCGCGCGGAATTCAAATCCGCGCATGCGCAATGGTTGAAGCGTTTCGTGCTGCTATTGCGAGTGATTATCATTGACGGAATCGGCGCCGCTCACTAGCCGGTGCCGCATGACGCGCAGAGCGATCCGCACCTGGTACCTGATCCACAAATGGAGCAGCCTCATACCCACGGCTTTCCTGCTGATGCTGTGCGTTACCGGACTGCCGCTCACCTTTCATGACGAGATCGACGCGGCGATGGGCGCCGATGCCGCCGAACGGCTGGCGGGCGCGCCGTCCGCGGACGAGGGGCTGCCGCTCGACACCATGCTGGCGAAAGCGCAGGCGGAGCGGCCCGGCGAAGTACCGCTCTTCATGGCATTCAGTCAGGACAGCCCGCTGCTGACGGTCACCATGGGGCCGACGCCCGACGCCGTGCCGGAGGACATGACGCTGCTGTTCCTCAATCGTCATACGGGGGCATCGCTCGGCCCGGCGCCGACCAATACGGTGATGGACTTCCTGCTCCAGCTTCATACCGACATGTTTCTCGGGCTGCCTGGAATGCTGCTGCTCGGTGCGATGGGGGTACTGTTCGTGCTGGCGCTGATATCGGGAGTCGTTCTCTACGCGCCATTCATGCGCAAGCTCGATTTCGGCACGGTTCGCAAGAGCCGTAGCAGCCGGGTGCGCCGCCTCGATCAGCATAACTTCATCGGTATCGTGGCGTTCGCCTGGATGCTGGTGGTCGGGGTTACCGGGGCCATCAACGCCTTCGCCGATCCGCTCACCGACAACTGGCGCGACGGAGAGGTTGCGCGCATGACAACCGCTTATGCGGATGCCGAACCGCTAGAGCCCGAAAACTACGGCTCGATCGACGCGGCGATGGCAGCGGCGAAAGAGGCGCTGCCGGGCCGCAGCCCGCAGTTCATCGGCTTTCCCGGTGGAGCGTGGTCGTCCGGCCATCATTACGCGATCTTCTTCCAGGGCGACCGCCCCGTCACGCAGCACCTGCTCACGCCGGCGCTGGTCGATGCCGAAACCGGCACACTGACCGACGCGCGCACCATGCCGGCACTCAACCAGGCCTTGATGATGTCGAAACCGCTTCACTTCGGCGATTACGGCGGACTGGCACTGAAGCTCATTTGGGCGGCGCTCACCCTCGCGACGATCTGGGTGCTGTGGACCGGCATCCTGCTGTGGCTGCGCCGTAAACCCGGTCATATCGAGCGCCGAATCGAGGAAATCCGCACCGGCGGATCGACCTTCAGGACGGCCGCCGCCACATGAAGCGCGTTCGCCACAGTCCCGCGCAGGTGTTCGCCCTGCCGCTCCTGATCGCGCTCGCGACGATAGCTGGCCTCGTGCTCGGCCTGACCGGGGACGGCGCACGCGATCTTGCCGCCGCGCTGCTCGCTGGAATTGCCCCCCTTGCCATCATTGCGATGCTCGCGCGCCGCACCTGACTATCTTCACGAAAGACCTTTCTCCAATGAACCGACTTACGTTTGTTTCGGGCCTTGCCCTCGCCGTATCCCTTACCGCCACCGCGCAGGCGCAGGAGCCCGCCGACGAGAGCGAGATCATCGTCACCGCACAGCGCGAGAACCGGACCGAGGTCGTAAACGGCGGCGAGGCCGGAGTGCTGGGCAACAAGCCGGCGGAAGACCTGCCCTTTACTATCCGCTCCTACGACGAGAGCCTGATCCTCAACCAGCAGCCGCGCTCGCTCGGCGAAGTGCTCGAGAACGATCCGACGATCCGCACCACCTACGGTTTCGGCAATGCCGCCGAGCAATTCGTGATCCGCGGCTTTACCCTGTTCGGCGACGATGTGGGCCTGAGTGGCCTATACGGCATTGCCCCGCGGCAGCTGATCGCGCCCGAACTTTACGAAAGCGTGCAGGTGCTGAACGGCGCGAGCGCGTTCCTCAACGGTGCGGCTCCCGGTGGATCGGGCATCGGGGGAAGCGTGAACCTGATGCTCAAGCGAGCCGGAACGGACCCGCTGACCCGCGTCACGGCGAGCGCTGCGGAGAACGCGCGCTTCGGCGGCAGCTTCGATGTGGCACGGCGCTTCGGCGAAAGCGGCGAGTGGGGCGTACGGCTCAATGCAGCCTACCGTGACGGCGAAACCGCAATCGAGCGCGAAGACCGCCGCACGCAGGTCGTGGGCGGTGCGATTGACTATGACAGCGGGCCGTTCCGCGCTGCGCTCGACCTCGCATATCAGGAAATTCGCGTCGACAGCCTGCGGCCGAAGGTTACCCTTGCAACCGGTGCGATCCCTGCGGTTCCCGAAGCCGACGCCAATTACGCGCAGGACTTCACCTACAGCGAACTGCGCGACGTGTTCGGAACGCTGTCGCTCGCCTACGACATCGCGCCGAACGCGCATCTCTACGCAAAGGGCGGCGCGCGCGACGGGAGCGAGGAAGGGCTCTACGGCGGCATTACCGTGAGCGACGCGGTAACGGGTGCAGCGACCGGTTCCGCGCTCTTCGTGCCTGCGACGACCAATAATGAAGCGGTCGAGGCGGGTCTGCGGGTCAAACTCGGCAGTGCGGTAACGCACGAGTTCAACTTCGGCGGCAATGCCAACTGGCAGGTCTTCCGCACCGCCTTCGACTTCCTGTCCGGTTACGAGACCAATCTCTACGCCACGCCGCAAGTGCCCGAGCCGCCCCGACCCGGTTTCGTCGGCGGCGACGTGGACGATCCCAATCCGATTACGCGCGCTTCATTGTGGAGTGCCTTCGCCAGCGACACAATCGGACTGCTGGACGATCGGGTGCTCGTGACCGGCGGCCTGCGGCTGCAGACGATCCGGCAGGAAAACATCGGCTACGATGGTACGCCTGGAGGTATTTACGACGAAAACGCGGTGACCCCGGTGGTCGGCGTGGTCGCAAAACCGCTCGAGCGGCTATCGCTTTACGCCAACCGGATCGAGGCCCTGCAGGCCGGGCCGATCGTTCCGTTCGATACAGCCAACCCGCTGCCCAATGCCGGTCAATCGCTAAGTCCGCGCAAGTCAGTACAATATGAAGTCGGGGCGAAGCTTGCGGTCGCCGACCTGTTTCTCGGTCTCGGCGTATACCGGATCGAGCGGCCAGGCGAAGGCGTGTTGCCTGACGGCACATTCGGCTATCTGGGCGATCAACGGCACGAGGGCATCGAGTTCACCGTGAACGGCCAGATCGTACCGGGCCTCCGCCTGATCGGCGGTGCAGCGCTGACCGACGCCGAATTCGTCGGCGGGAACGAGGTGCAGGGCGTACCGGAATACACAGCCAATGCGAACTTGGAATGGGACCTCGGCTTCGCGCCCGGACTTACGTTGACCGGCCGAGCGGTTCACACCGGGCCGCAGTGGGCCGATGCGGCGAACATGCTGGAGCTTGATAGCTGGACCCGCTTCGATCTCGGCGCGCGCTACGTAATCGCTGCAGGGGAAACCCCGGTCACACTGCGCCTGTCGGTCGATAACGTCGCGAACGAGCGTTACTGGGCGAGCGCTTTCGATGCCTTCGGCGCTGCGCTGCTCCAAGGCTCGCCGCGCGCGGTCAAGGCGAGCATCTCAGCCGACTTCTGATAGCGCGCCCCTGCCTTGCAAACTCGCGGCTTTGCCGAAGCGGCGGTTTGTTGTTATCGCTACCACAAGGGGCTGCGGACGAACGTTCGAGCCCAAAGTGGCGAGAGGCGATATGGGCGATTCAGCGATTGGGTTCGGCAGCGTGAACGGGCGTAAGTCCGCATGATCGCCGAACCTTGGGCGAGCCTGACGATCGTCGGTGCCAGTATTGCGATCCTGATCTTCATGGTGCTGCGCTGGAAGGTCCCGGCGTTCATTGCGCTTCTCGTCATAGCACTTGCCACCGGGATTGCGTTCGGAGCCGACCCGGCGGATGTCATCGCTGCCGTGCGCAAGGGCACGGGCGAAGCGCTTGGCTTCGTGGCGGTCGTCATCGGCCTGGGAGCGATGCTGGGCGGCCTGCTGGAAGCGAGCGGCGGAGTCGGCACGCTCGCCAACCGCCTGCTCGACGCATTCGGAGAGAGCCGCGCACCTTGGGCTCTGGTTGTCGTCGGTATAATCGTCGGCATACCCCTGTTCTTCGACGTGGGCTTCATCGTGCTCGCGCCGCTGGTTACGACGCTTGCGCTGAGGGCGAGACGGAGGGTCATGTACTTCGCGCTGCCGCTGCTTGCGGGCCTGCTCACCATGCACGCGCTACTGCCGCCGCATCCCGGCCCGGTCGCGGTCGCGGAACTGATCGGCACCGACTACGGCCTCCTCGCCCTATACGGCCTGGCCTGCGGCATCCCCGCCGCCCTCGTCGCCGGACCGGTCTTCGCGGTTCTGACGCAGAGCAAGGCAGGGTTCGGACCAAGCGGTCCGCCGCCGCGCTTCGACGAGGAGGCACCTGCCGTCGCCAACATCGGCTTCACCCCGGCACTGGCAGGCATGCTGATCCCCCTGACGCTCATCCTGCTGGCCGCGCTCGCCACAGGCGTTCTGGCTGAAGGAACGCTTCGCACCGTACTCGAGTTCGTCGGCCATCCGTTCACCGCCCTCATCATCGCCTGCGCCTTCGTCGGCATGTGGCTGCGGTTTCGCCTCGATGCGCCGCTCCAGACCGTGTCCGACGTCATGACCCGCTCGCTTGCTCCGGCCGGTCTGATGGTCCTCGTGGTCGGAGCGGGCGCGGCCTACAAGGAGGTCCTGATCCAGTCAGGTGCGGGCGCGCAGATCACTGCCGCCGTTTCAGCCTTCGACCTGGCCGTGCCGGTCTTCGCGTTCCTGCTGGCTGCTTTCATCCGCGTAGCGCAGGGCTCCGCTACGGTTGCGATGGTAACCGCCGCCGGCCTGGCCGTGCCGCTGATCCAGGCAGCCGGACTTTCGCCCGGCCAGATCGCGCTTGTCACGGTGACGATCGGGGCCGGCGCATCGGTCGCGAGCCATGTGAACGACACCGGCTTCTGGCTCGTCAAACAGTACCTCGGCCTGACCGAAGCGGAAACCTTCCGAACTTGGACCGTCAGCGCCACCATCGCCGGGGCGGTGATGTTCGCGGTCGCCATGCTGCTTTGGAGCTTTGCCTGAGTTCTACAGGCGATTTTCAGTGACCGTCCGCGCCTAGCGGAGTGCATGAATGATCGAGTTCACGGAAACGGCGGAAAAACTGGCGCACCCGACAGGATTCGAACCTGTGGCCTCTGCCTTCGGAGGGCAGCGCTCTATCCAGCTGAGCTACGGGTGCGTGGCCAGCGCCTCTAGCAAAGCCCCTCGTGCCGCGCCAGAACATATTGCGGGGTGGCTCGCGCGACACGGTTAGCGATTTGGAAAGGCCCGTGCGATAGTCAAAGTAGCGATGAGCACCGCCCTGCAGATACAGCCCGATACTTACGGCGTCCTAGGCCCGTCACTTGCGACCCTGCGCGGCCGCTGGGAAGCAGTCGAGGTGGCTGCCGATGCCCTCGCCGAATTGGCGCAGCTGGGCACCCATGACATCGAGATCGCACGCGAGAAGGAACCGGACTTCGGCGCTTTGCACGGGGCGCCGCATGCGGACCTTATTGCGCAGGCAGTCGCGGATCTGGCCGCGATGATGCAGCCGGGACTTAGGGCGCTGATCGCCATCGCTTCCGAGGGACGCCGCGCCGATGCCGCCGCGGCGACGCTATGGCACGAATATGCCGAAGCGCGTGCCGCCATCGCCGAACTCTGCAATCGCTGAGAGCAGGACGCACCTGCCCGCTAACGCAAAGCAGAAAGCCGGTTGACGAAGTTCGCCTTCTGTTCCAGTTTCCATACCCATGACCGACACTTCCGCTCTCGCGCGCCCTTCGCCGGAAGACGCCGCGCCTCCTCCCCGCGCCGCCAATGATACGCTGCCGTGCGATGCCCTCGGCGTCGCACGCGGTATCCGGCGGCTGTTCGCGCGCAACGATATCTGGTGCCTGCCCGAAATGCCGCTGCGCAATTCGCGGCGCGCCGACCTGATGGGGGTTGATGCAAAAGGCCGAGTCGTCATCGTTGAGATCAAGGTGCAGCGCGCCGACCTGCTCGGCGACGGCAAATGGTCCGATTATCTCGACCATTGCGACCGGTTTTATTGGGGACTTGCGCCGCATCTCGACCGTTCGGTACTGGAGAGCGATGCGTACATGCCCGATTGCTGCGGGGTAATCGTGGGCGATGCCTACGATGCGGAGATACTGCGGCCTGCGCCGTCGATCCCGCTTGCCGCAGCGCGGCGGAAGGTCGAGATCGAGCGCCTGTCACGCGCGGCGATGCGCCGTTTGACCATCGGCGCGGACGATGAATGCAGCCAGTGGGGTGTAGCCGAGAGGTGACACTGGCGGGCCGCTCACCAGAAGCCTGTCGCATAACGGCAAGGCTTTAGCTAAAAAGCGCCCATGTTCTGGGCCGTTGCCATCTCCGCCTTAGCGATGAGCGCGATCGTCGCGCTTCGTTACTGGGCAAGCAGCGGCTTTTTCGCCTGGGTCACGGAGCGACGGATGCCGGGGCGTTACGGTGCGCTCAAACCGCAGATCCGGCGGGAAATGGGCTGGTCGCTGGTCTCGGCGCTCGTCTACGGCGTTCCGGCCGGCATCGTCGCCTGGGGGTGGGAAGAACGCGGTTGGACGCGCATCTACGAAGACATTGGCGCATACCCACTTTGGTATTTGCCGGTCTCGCTCGTCATCTACCTGTTCCTACATGATACCTGGTTCTACTGGACGCACCGGGCCATGCACGACCCGCGGTTGTTCCGCCGGATGCATGCCGTCCATCATGCGAGTCGTCCGCCGACCGCCTGGGCGGCCATGAGCTTTCATCCGAGCGAGGCACTGACCGGCGCCATTGTCATCCCGGTGCTCGTCTTCCTCGTGCCGATCCACATCGCCGTGCTCGGCCTCGTCCTCGCCATCATGACGCTGATGGGCGTGACCAATCACATGGGCTGGGAGATGTTTCCCCGCCGCCTCGTTCATTCGCGGTTGGGCGGATGGCTGATAACCGCGAGCCATCACCAGCGGCACCATGAACACTATCTTTGCAATTACGGGTTATACTTCCGCTTCTGGGATCGACTATGCGGAACCGACAAGGGACTGTCGGACAAACTGACGGAGCAGACGGGATGAAGTGGAGATACGCGTTGGCGGCATTGCCCGCAGGTCTGGTGCTGGCGGCGAACGTGCCGGCACCGCGCACCGCGGGCGTCGAGGTGCGGATCGACGATCTGCGCTCCGGCAAGGGCGTGGTGCGCGCCTGCCTGACCGCCGACCCGGACAGCTTCCCCAAGTGCAATCTCGATCCCGCTGCGCGTAAGCTCGCCGTTCCGGCGGGCAGCGCCGACAGCATCACGTTCAAGGGCGTCCAGCCGGGCCGGTATGCTATCGCCGTCCTGCATGACGAGAACGGCAACGGGAAAGCCGACCGCGCCATCACGATGATCCCCAAGGAAGGCTTCGGCTTCTCGCGCGATGCGAAAGTCAGCTTCGGACCGCCGAAATTCGATGACGCGGCCTTCACATTGGGTGCCGACAAGCGCGAAATGGCCATCAGGATGCGCTACATCCTGTGACCGGCGGCAGGCGGCAAGCCGCCGAGTTCGCGCCGCTTTGCTTAAGAATATGTTTACCATGGTCGGCCAAAAGAAACCCCTGGATTGAATACCTAAGGGGGCATCAGGGCCAATATGGATACGCTGCGCGGCCGATTCGACACGTCAGACATCACCGGCGACCTGTCCGGTGATCTGAGCGAACGCCTGACCGACGATCTGCACGATTACGAAGCGTCCGACGAACAAGACGAACTCGACGCGCCCCCCTCGCCCGTAGGTCAGGACGAACGGCGGATGCAGGTGCGTGCCTACAACCATTGGGCCAGCCTTCTCGGCGATCAGAACTTTCCCGCGATCGAGGATCTCGACCCCGAAACGCTAGAGGATTTCGGGCCGTTCAGCGTGCTGCTTGATTTCACTTCGGGTATCGAAAATCCGGGCATCCAGTACCTAGGGCGGAAGCTGGCCGACGAATGCGGTGCCGATGTGGAGATCGAGCGGCTGGCCGACGTGCCGAGCCTCTCGCTGCTCAGCCGGATCACCGATCATTACATGCAGATCCTCGCCAACCAGGCACCGATCGGCTTCGAGGCAGAGTTCGTGAACCAGCGCGGATCGACCGTGATGTACCGCGGGATCCTGCTGCCCTATTCGAGCAACAACGAAACGATCGATTTCATTTACGGCGTGATCAACTGGAAAGAAGTGGCCGACAAGCAGACCGCAGACGAGTTGCTGCTCGAAATCGACCAGGCCCTAGGCACTGCAACAGACGACGACAGTCCTGATAGCAGCGACGACGATATCCTCGATCTCGGCGAAATCGGCATGGTCGAAGAGGGCGGCGAGGAACGGGTCCAATTGCCCGAACCCGCCTTCGGCGAAGAGCAAGAGACCGAAGCCGGGCTCTACGACGATACGAGCGAGTTCGACACGGGCGACCTGTCGGACGAAGGCGGCCTCGTAAACGCTGAAGCAGAGGAAAACGTCGTGTTCACCCAGCCGGTCTTCGACAGCGACGAAGTCAACGAAGACGGCGAAGAACTGATCGAAGACGACGATTACCTGCCCAGCCTGATGGGTATTTCCATCGGCAAGCACGGCGCACCGCGCGAAGACAAGAAGCCGTTCGATCCCTCCTCCTTCACGCTTGAGCCGCAGGAAGCGGCTCCTGCCGTACCGGTGGCCTACGAACCGGACGCGGATGCGCCGATCGACCTGTTCTCCGCTCGCTACGAAGCCGCCACGCCGGTGCCTTCAGAGCCTGAAGAATTGAGCAATTCAAAGGAAGAGGTCGCCTCCGATGGTCCGGCCGGACTGGAGCCGGTCGGCTTCGGCGAGGAGGCGGTTCACAATGATGCTGAAGCGGCCAACAATGATGTCGAGGAAGCCATCGACGACGCGGAAACCGACCTGACAGCCGCTTCCGAACCTGCCGCAGCCGAACCGGTCGACCTCGCCGCGTTCTCGCACGATGCGGAACCCGAAGGCCTCCACGAATGCCTCGCGCTGGCCCGTGAGATCGCCTACACGGCCCGCTCCAGCGAAGACCGCAGCCGCGGTGCGCTCTACGAAGCGGTCGGCCGCGCCTACGACGTCAGCCTCGAAGCGCAGGCTGCGCCCGAAGAATTTGCCGAACTGCTCGAAGACAACGGCATGAGCGTGCAGGGCCGCGCACCCATGACGCCGGTCGTGAAGCTCGTGTTCGGTGCCGATTACGACAAGACGCGGCTCACCGAGTACGCGACCGTCCTCAGCCATGCACACCGGGTGAAGGTCGAACGCGGCGCGCTGACCCAATTCCTCCGCAATGCCGAGGGCGGCCTGAAGGAAGTCGTGCGGACCGAGCGGCGCTTGCGGCGGGAGGAAAAGGGCGAGACGGTCGAAGTACGCACCGACCCGCGCCCGGCGCTTGCGAAGAAGCTTCGCGCGTTGCCCGAAACCTCGCTTGCCGATCTGCCGATCGACGGCCCGGAATTCGCGCTCGTCATGGTACGCCGGACGGAGGAAGGCGAACTCGTCGTCCTCGGCGAAGTACCGGCCGACGTGGGCCTCGTCGAACGCGCGGGCCGCAAGCTCATCGGCTGATTGCCGCCCCAAGCCTTTCCAATGCGCGCGGCGAAGGCTAGCGCGGGGCGCATGAGGTTTCTCCTAGGCGTTCCGGTCCGCGTCCAACCCTATTTCGGCTATCGCAACGCGATGCGCCTGCGCATTTCCGTCCGCGCGCTGCGTCAGAAAGAGCGTTCGTTCAAGGCCGGCGGGCGCATCCGGGCCATGCGCACGATGCTGTCGCAATTCGCCTCCCGTGAAGCCGCCGAACTGCCAGTTACTCTGGAAATCAAGCACGGCCCCCACGAAAGCCGTCACGAGGGTGTGACCGATAGCGAGGGCTTCATCCATTTCGACGTGAAGCTCGATCCTCAGTGCGATCTTCCCGAAACCCCGCAATGGGAATCGGTTGTGCTGCGCTGGCGCAACCGTGACGGCGAGCAGGAAGTCAAAGGGCAGGTGCTCGTACCGGGCCGATCGACGACGCTCGGCGTGATTTCCGATATCGACGACACGATCATCGAGACCGGCATCACCGGAAACATGCGCGCCGTCATCCGCAACTGGAAGCGCGTGCTCGCCCAGATGCCGGACGAACGGCTGCTCGTGCCCGGTGCGGATATCTTCTATCAGGCGATGGGCGGCGGCAAGGTTTCGCCCGCCGGCACCGTGCAGGCAGGCGAAATGCACGCAGCGACCTGCAACCCGTTCTTCTACATCTCGTCCTCTCCGTGGAACCTGTTCTCCTATCTCGTCGCGTTTCAGCGGGGGCGCGGCCTACCGCTCGGTCCGATCGCCCTGCGCGACTGGGGGCTGAACCGCGAGACTTTCGGATCGTCCAGCCACGGCGCGCACAAGCGCGCGGCGATGGAAACCATCCTCGGCACCTTTCCGGACATGCAGTTCGCGCTGATGGGCGACGATACGCAGGGCGACCTCATCGCGTTCGGCGAGATCGTGCAAAGCCACGCCAGCCAGATCAAGGCCGTGCTGATCCGGCAGGCCGGTGCGCCGCTGAGCGCGGAGGAGTTGGCAGCGAAAGACGCGATCCGCGCGGCGGGCGTACCCCTGTGGCTCGGCGATAATTTCGAAACGGGTCACGCATTCCTTGCCGAAATCGGGCTTCTCGGCGACGAGGAGGCGGAGAAACTCGTCGAGACCGTCGAAACCAAGGGCAAGAGCACCGAGGACGCGCCGACCGCATGAGCACGAGGAGAAAGAGCGTGATCTGGTTTGCGGTTCTTCTCGCAGCGCTTCTCGCCGCGGGCTTTTTCTGGCTGCAAAGCTCGGTCTCGCAGAACGGTCCCGCCGTGCTCGACCGGATCGATCGGCTGACCGGCGGAAATAGTAACATCGAGCGCGCCGCGCGGGTCAGCTACGGACCGCATCCGGCGCAGACCGTCGCAGTATACCGCGATCCGGCAGCGAGCGGGCCGCAGCCCGTCATCCTGTTCGTCCACGGCGGCGGGTGGCACGCGGGCAGCCCGGACGACTACGGTTTCGCCGCGCGAAACCTGGCGAAGGAAGGCTTCGTCGTCGTCCTGTCAGGCTACCGGCTGTATCCCGACGCGCGCTTCCCCGCGATGCTCGAAGATACTGCCGACGCGCTCCAATGGACCTCGGAGAACGTCACCCGATATGGCGGCGATGCGGACCGCATCTACCTCGCCGGACATTCCGCCGGGGCATACAACGCCGTGATGCTGGCGCTCGACCCGCAGTGGCTCGAAGCGCGCGGGTTGTCTCCCGACCGGATCGCGGGCGCCATCGGAATCGCGGGACCGTACGACTTCCTCCCTTTCGATACCGATTCGACCCGCAACAGCTTCGGCGAGGCCGATAACCCCGAAGCCACCCAGCCGATTGCCTTCGCGCGCGGAGACGCGCCGCCGCTACTGCTGATGACGGGGACCGAGGATACGGTCGTCGAGCCGCGCAATACGAAGGCGCTGGCCGAAGCGATGGAAGATGCGGGCGGCGCGGTGACGACGGCTTATTTCGAAGGCATGGACCACAACCGCATCATCATGGCGCTCGCCAGCCCGTTCTCGCGCGACCGGCGCGTATTGGACGCGTTTGGTCGCTTCGCAGACGAGACCGCCGCCGCGCGCACGCCAGAACCTTCAGTTCCGGTTCAGGACCCGAGGCCTTAGCAGGAAGGCTATGCTGCCCATGCCTACGCGCCTTTTCCGCCGTGCCGCGATGCACCTGTTCGCTTTCGCGGCGCTGCTGACGCTGAGCGCGCAGCCCGCGGCCGCGCAATCGATCCTGCGCGATGCGGAGACCGAGGCGTTCCTGCAGGATCTTGCTGCGCCGCTCGTCGAGGCTGCGGGTCTGGAGCCGGGCAACGTCGACATCGTCCTCATCAACGACCCGTCGATCAACGCCTTCGTCGCAGGCGGGCAGGCGATCTACATCCATAGCGGCCTCATCGACGCCGCCGACGATGCCAACGAAGTCGAAGGCGTTATCGCCCACGAACTCGGTCATATTACCGGAGGGCATATCAACCGCTACAGCGAGGGAATGCAGGCGGCCTCCAACATTTCGCTCCTGTCGCTTCTGCTCGGCGCCGCAGCGGCGGCAGCAGGCGGCGGCGGCGAGGCTTTCGCCGGGATCATGGCGGCAGGGCAGCGCGCTGCGCTGGGCAAGTTCCTCGCCTTCAGCCGCGTGCAGGAAGCAAGCGCCGATGCGGCGGGTGCACAGTATCTTTCCGACGCCGGCCTGTCGGGACGCGGCAGCCTCGAGTTCTTTGGCAAATTGCAGAACCAGGAATTTCGCCGCGGCATTCCGCGCAATGCCGACCGCGAGTTCGTGCAGACCCACCCGCTGTCGAGCGACCGTATCGCCCGGCTGCGCGAGGATTACACCGTCGATCCGGCGTGGGACAATCCGGTCGATCCGGAGAAGCAGAAGCGCTTCACGCGCATCAAGGCAAAGCTGGCGGGCTATCTCGATCCGCCCGAACGCACTTTTGCCGATTACCCGGAAACCGACCAGAGCATCGAAGCGCGTTACGCCCGCGCCTACGCCTACCACAAGGAAGCGCTGGTCGAACGCTCGCTGGCGGAAACCGAGCAGCTGATCGCAGCCGACCCCGACGATCCCTACTTCCTTGAGCTGAAGGGGCAGGTACTGCTTGAGTCGGGCCGGCCCATGGACGCGCTCGAACCGCTGCGCGAAGCGACCGAGATGACCGGCAACCATCCGCTCATCGGCTCGATCTTCGGCCACGCGCTCATCGCGACCGAGGACCGGGCGAACTTTGAAGAGGCCGAGCGCGTGCTGCGCGCTGCCGTCGCCCGCGATCGGATGAACCCGTTCGCCTGGTATCAGCTCGGCATCGTCTATGCCGCGCGCGGCGACGATTCGCGGGCGCTGCTCGCCACGGCGGAACAGCAGATCCTGCGGCGGGACTACTTCAACGCGCTGCGCAGTGCGCAATCGGCGGAACAGGGTCTGCCGACCGGTTCGCCGGACTGGATCAGGGCGCAGGACGTGGCGCTGCAGGCGCGCGCCGCACTCGAAGAAATACGGGACCAGTAAGGGTCTAAGCGAGGGGCATTTACGGTGCGGCAGTATCTCTTTACGGCAATCATTGCTCTCGTCGCGGGCTTCGGCGGGGCGGCGGCGTGGTCGTATAGCGGCCTCGGGAATGCGCAGACACGCGGCTATCTGGTCGAGAACCCGGACATCCTCCCCGAGATGGCCGAAGCCTACCAGCGCGGCCAGGAAGAACAGCGGCTGGCCTCGGTCGAGACGCAGGTGAAGCAGCCCTTCCCCGGCGCGGTGCTCGGCAATCCGAACGGCTCGCGCACGCTCGTCAAGTTCACCGACTACGCCTGCGGATACTGCCGGGCGAGTACTGCCGACATCGACCGGCTCGTCGAAACCGATCCCGATCTGCGGGTTGTGGTGCGCGAATATCCGATCTTCCCCGGTAGCGAGGGCCCGGCGCGCATGGCTTTGGCAGCCGCGCGGCAAGGCAAGTACGGTGCGTTCTATCATGCCATGTTCGAACAGCCCGATACGTCGGAACAGTCGGTCATGGCAGCGGCCAATGCTGCGGGCCTCGACATGGATGCTGCGCAGCAATTCGCCGCATCGGAAGAGGCGGGGCGCGAGCTGGCGACGAACGTCGCGATGGCCCAGCAACTGGGCTTCTCGGGCACACCGAGCTGGGTCGCGAATGGCAGGCTGCTTGAAGGCGCGGTCGGATACGAAGAGCTGCGCAGCGCCGTCGAAGCTCCGCGCGAAAGCTGACGTGCGCCTGCTGGCAGCCAGCTTGGCGCTTGCGTTCGCCTGGCCGATCGGGACGCCACTGCGAGCAGGCGAAACAGCGGAGGCGATGGCGCAGTGGCAGCAGCGCGAGGGGCGGCTGTTCGCGATCGGGTGGAAGCTCGGGGTGGGCAATGCGCCCTTCTGCAAGAACACCAAACCTGCTGCCGGATGGCTGCTGCACGATGCGGCGGCCTATAGCGATGCTGCCGGTGTGCGCCGCGCGCTGAGCCTCAAGGGCGACATCGCGGTGCAAGCCGTCGCACCCGGCTCTCCGGCCGAGAAGGCGGGAATGCGTGCAAACGACGCGCTTGTATCGGTGAACGAAGTGCTGGTGCGCGAACACTTTCCCGTCAGCGATCCGCGCTGGCAGCGGCTGCAGGACGTGCGCGAAGCGGTCGATACTGAGCTAGCGCTGGCGAGCCCTGTAATCACCGCGTGGACGACCTCGCAAGGCGAAGCGCGCGTTGCCGACATTCCGGGTACGCCGGCATGCGCGACCACCTTCGAACTGTCGGGCAGCGGCAAGGGCGCAGTCGCAGAAGGCAGCCGCGTCATCTTCGGTCAGGACTTTCCCGGTTTCGCATATCCCGATGCCGAGTTCGCCGCCGCGATCGCACACGAGCTTGCGCACAACGTCCTCGAACACCGCGCGTGGCTCGATGCGGCGGGGCGCAAGCAAAGCAACATCCGCGCGACCGAGAAAGAAGCCGACCGCCTCATGCCGTGGTTGGTCGCCAACGCGGGCTATCCGCCCGAAGCAGCGCGCGACTTCATGGCGAAGTGGGGCCCGCGCCATGCCGGCGGCCTGCTCCGCAAGCGCACGCATGACGGGTGGGACGAGCGGGTCGAGTTCATCGAGGCCGAGATCGCGCTGATCCGGCCGCTGATGGCGAAAACCGGCCGGGCGGACTGGTCACGGTATTTCGTCCGCGAGCCCGCTCCCGCCGTTTCTCCGCAATCCTAGGCCGCTTCGGGCTCCGCCGCCTTCACATACATGGAGTTGATCGGGCGGGCCATGACCCGGCGCAGCATCGGCTCGAAGAATTCGAGGCTCTCGCTCTCGTAATCGGGATCGAATGCGGCCTGGTCGTACTTCTCACAGAACTCGGCGCAGGCATCGAAATGCTCGTGCCCGCGGAAGCGCTCGCGAATGTCCTTGTCCATGCCGAGGAAGTGGAAATAGTAGTAGCCCTGGAACGCGCCGTGGTTCTGGCAAATCCAGTGTATCTCGTCCGAGACGAAGGGCTTGATGATCGAGGCTGCGACTTCAGGGTGGTTATAGGTCCCGAGCGTATCACCGATGTCGTGCAGCAGCGCCATGACGACGTATTGCTCGCCGCGCCCGTCGCGGTGCGCACGGGTCGCGGTCTGTAGCGAGTGTTCCAGCCGGCACACGGGAAAGCCGCCGAAATCGCCTTCTAGCAGCTTCAGGTGCGTCAGGATGCGGTCGGGCAGATCCTTGGCGAAAGCCATGTATTCCGCGCCGATCTTGGCCCAGTCTTCCTGCGTACCCTCTTTCATTTCGCGGAATTTGGCGCGCTCCATCGCGGCATGCGCGGTTTCCGCAGCGATATCTTTTTCGGCATCCATCTGTCGTTCTCCTTGCCCTTCCCATCGTAGCGGCTGGCGCGGACAAGCACAAATACGCTATGTCAGCGTTACGATGGCCGTGCTTCCCTTCGAACCCACCCCGTTTTTCGCGAATAAAGACCGGGCCTTCTGGAACCTGCAATTCGTCGGGTGGAGCGGCGCGTTGCTGCTGCGTTCGGCGACGGCACTCGCCGGCGGGCAGGAGCTAAGCTTCCTCATCGTCATCATCATCGAGATGATCACGGGCTTCTCCATCAGCCTGATCCTGTCGGTCGTCTATCGGCAGCTGCTGGGCCGGCGCCCGCTGATCACCTGGGGGCTGAGTTCGCTGGCGCTGCTGATCGCCGTCGGGGTGATGGCTTTCATCGATAGCTGGACGATCATCCTCTACCGGCAGGAAGCGGACGCCTCGTTCGGCTCTATCCTCATCGGCATCGCCTTCCTTGACGTGATGCTTTTGGGCGCGTGGTCGGCGCTCTACTACGCGATCAATTTCTACCTGCAGATCGAGATGCAGGCCGACCGGATGCTGCGGCTTGAGGCACAGGCGGCGAGCGCGCAGCTCGACATGCTGCGCTATCAGCTCAATCCGCATTTCCTGTTCAATACGCTGAATTCAATCAGCACGCTGGTGCTGCTCAAACAGACCGAGCCCGCCAATGCAATGCTGACGCGGCTGTCCTCTTTCCTACGCCATACGCTGATCACCCAGCCGAGCGGCAAGGTCACGCTCGCGCAGGAGATCGAGACCCTGAAGCTCTACCTCGACATCGAGCGGATGCGCTTCGAAGAGCGGCTGCGGACCTCGTTCCGCGTGCAGCACGAAGCGGCCGTCGCCTGTCTGCCCTCGTTGCTGCTCCAGCCGTTGGTCGAGAACGCGATCAAATACGCGGTCTCGCCGCAGGAAGAGGGCGCGAAGATCAGCCTCGTCGCGCAGCGCCTCGGTAGCCGCCTGCGTATCTCCGTATCCGATACCGGCCCCGGAATGCGCACAGAGGCGGAGTGGGCGCGGCACGAAAGAGGCCCTTCGGGCGGCAGTCGTCCCGTTTCCATGGGCGTTGGTCTCGCAAATATACGCAACCGCCTCGAACAGGCTTACGGCGACGACCATTCATTCGAGATTCGCAGCCCGGAGGACAGCGGATTCACAGTGATCATCGAAATACCGTATGAAGTGGACGAAAGCGAAGCCGCGCGCCTCGAAGGACGCATTGCGCAGCAACAAACGCCGAAACCCTCTCTCACCTCGACAGTTAACCCCGCATACGCCGGGCAACCAAGTGGAACCAGACCATGACGATCCGCACCCTCCTCGTCGATGACGAGAAGCTCGCCATCCAGGGCTTGCAGCTACGCTTAGAACCCTTCGACGACATCGAGATCATCGGAACCTGCGCCAATGGCCGCGAAGCCATTCGCGCCATCAAGACCGAGAAGCCCGATCTCGTGTTCCTCGACATCCAGATGCCGGGCTTCGATGGGTTCAGCGTCGTGCAGGGTGTGATGGAGATCGAGCCGCCGCTCTTCGTATTCGTCACGGCCTACGAGGAGCACGCGATCCGCGCCTTCGAAGCCAATGCGGTCAATTACCTGATGAAGCCGGTCGACGAGGACAAACTCGCCGACACGATCGAGCGCGTCCGCCACCGCCTGACCGAGCGGCGTAGCGCAGAAGAAGCGGCGAAACTCAAGAACGTGCTCGCCGATGTCGCCCCCGACGCCGCCGACCAGCTGGCCGAGCAATCGAGCGACCACGCCGACCGCTTCGAGAAGCTCATCAACGTAAAGGACCGCGGGCAGATCTTCCGCGTGGAAGTCGATTCGATCGAGCATATCGAGGCCGCGGGCGATTACATGTGCATCTATACCGGCGACAATTCGCTGATCCTGCGCGAGACGATGAAGGACCTGGAACGCCGCCTTGACCCGCGCACGTTCCAGCGCGTCCACCGCTCGACCATCGTCAATCTCGACCAGGTCCGGCAGGTGAAACCGCACACCAACGGAGAGTGCTTCCTCGTGCTCGATTCGGGAGCCGAGGTGAAGGTTTCGCGCAGCTACCGTGACGTCGTGGCGCGCTTCGTGCACTAGTTTGCTTCGCGAACCCGCATCCGCGGGTTCGTCCTCGCTAGACATGCAGCAAGCTGCACCCGCTGCGGGCGGGCGGTCGCCCTTGCGGTCCGCCATTCGCGAACCGGAGGCGGACGAGCTTCGCGCGGGCGCTTGCGGAAAATAGAACGCTCCGTCAGACACGCTCGCATGACATTTGCTCCCCCCGGCTTCGACCTCGACCAATTCGTTCGCGCAACGCTGTCCGAAGATTTGGGCGAAGGGCTGCCCGGCGGCGGGCGCGACGTGACGAGCGAAAGCGTCATTCCAGCGGATGCGCGCTTCACCGGGGTCATGGACAGCCGGGACGCGGTCACCGTCGCGGGCCTGCCGGTTGCGGAGGCGTTCTTCCGCGCTCTCGATCCGGACGTCGAGATCCGGATGCTGGTCAATGACGGCGACCGCGTAGCTGCGGGCAGCGACCTCATGCACCTCACCGGCAACGCACGCGCTTTGCTGACGGCAGAGCGGAGCGCCCTCAACACCGTGCAGCATCTCTCCGGCATCGCGACGATGGTGCGGCAGTATGTCGATGCGATGGACAATCCGGACTGCACGCTGCTCGATACGCGCAAGACCATTCCCGGCCTGCGCCATCTCGAAAAATACGCGGTTCGTCAGGGCGGCGCGGCCAATCACCGCATGGGCCTGTGGGACGCGGCGATGATCAAGGACAACCACGTCGCGGTCGCAGGCGATGTCGAAACCGCAGTGCGCCGGGCGCGCGAAGCAGGGGTTGCGACGATAATCTGCGAGGTCGACCGGCTGGACCAGATCGAGCCTGCGCTAGCTGCCGGAGCGGATCACCTGCTGCTCGACAACATGGAGCCGGAGACCCTGCGCAAAGCGGTCACCATGGTCGCAGGCAGAGCGAAAACCGAGGCATCGGGCGGGATCGACCTCGACACGATCCGTGCGAAGGCGGCGACGGGCGTCGATTACGTCAGCGTGGGCCGTCTGACGCAAAGCGCCCCGGCGGCGGATATCGGGTTGGATTTCAAGCTTCTTTAGCGCGTACCGCTTGCCAACCGCCTTCGTTTCCGACACCTTCGCTCGGGTAAACAGGGGGGTTCTAATGCGACCGAATTCTATACGGATTTTCGAAAAGCTGTTTCTCGGCTCATTGGTCATCGGATTGATCAACGCCGTTCTGAGTTTCGCGCAAATATCCGAAACGCTCGCGGCAGACCCGGCAACGGAGGGAATGGGCACCGGGCTTATGGTGACGACCCTTGTCATCACTTTCGGGATCAACTTGCTCCTGTGGTATTTCGTCGCCCGCAAGGCGAGCAACATCGCCAAGTGGATACTCGTGGCCTTCACCATCCTGGGCCTGCTGTTCCTGCCGTCTTCGCTCGCACAAACCGGCGGTTTGACGATGGTGCTGAGCCTTGTCGTTACCGCGATGCAGGTGATTTCCGTGGTGTTCCTGTTCAGGCAGGACGCGAAGGTTTGGTTCGCCGGTGCGGCACGTCCTCCTCGCGACAACGACACGACTGTCCGCATGAAGTAATGTCCCGGCGCGTGCTTAGGGTGCTGCTGCCCCTGTTTGCGCTACTGCTGCCGTCCGGTGCGCTGGCGCAGGCCTATCAATGCAAGGTCCCTCCGAGCGTCAGCGTGCCGAAGGTTCTGAAAGGTGGGCCAACGCGGCGCGTGCCGGTCACCGGGTATACGCTGGCGCTCAGCTGGTCGCCGGAGTTCTGCAAGGGGCGCGAGGCTCAGCTTTCCCACCGGATGCAATGTTCGGGACGCAGCGGCTATTTCGGCTTCGTCGTCCACGGTCTGTGGCCGGATGGGCGCGGCAATAATTGGCCGCAGTGGTGTGCCAACCCGCGCAGTGTCACGCCGCAGATCGCGCGGCGCAATCTGTGCATGATCCCTTCGGTGCCGCTGATCGCGCATGAATGGGCCAAACACGGCGCCTGCATGGCGAAGAAGCCGGAGACCTATTTCAAGGTCACGCGCATCCTGTTCAACTCACTGCGTTTCGGCGATTTCGACGCGCTTTCCCGAAAAACCGACCTGACGGCGGGCGAAATCCGCGACCTGTTCGTGGCGACGAACGAAGGCTGGCGCGCCGATGCGGTGGGCGTAAAGCTAAACTCCCGCGGCTGGCTGCAGGAACTGCGGCTCTGCTACGACAAGCGCTTTCGCCCGGCGAAATGCGACGCGCAGCGCTTCGGCGCGAAGGACGAAACGCGCGTGAAGATCTGGCGCGGGCTTTGAGTTTCGCGCAATAAGCGCCGCAAATCGTCACAAGGATATACCATGTCTCTCGCTACCATGCTCGTCCCCACTTACCTCAACATGCTCGGCGCGCTGTCCGCGTGGCTGGAGAAGGGCAAGCAGCAAGGCTTCGACATGGATGCGCTGATGGCCGAGCGGCTGGCGGACGACATGTTTCCGCTGGCGACGCAGGTCCGCTTTTCCTGCGTGCAGGCGCTCGAAGGCGTGCACCGGCTGGGCGGAAAGGACTTCCCGCCATTGGTGTCCGAGCTGTTAGCCGAGGGCCGCGAGGCGGAAAATGCTGCCGGTTCGCTCGAAGCCGCGCAGTCGCGCATCGCGCAGACGATCGAGATGGTTCGCGAAGTGGCCGTGGATATCGGCGAGGGCGATCCGGAGCGGGCGCTCGAACACGCGATCCCGACCGGTTTGGTGTTCGACTTCACGGCGGAGCAATACGCGCGCGACTGGGCGCTGGGGCAGTTCTATTTTCACGTCATGATTGCTTACGCCATCCTGCGCAGCCGTGGCGCGGATCTGGGCAAGGCGGATTACGTCGTGCACCTGTTCCCCTTCATCCGCCCCGGAACGATGCCGGAAGTGGCGGGGTAGGGTTTTCGCGTAAGGAAGCGATCAGCGGGGCGGCAGCTTTGCGGTGGGAAGCTGACATCGGGCGACTGCTCAAACAATGCGCTCAGCGTTGAACAACGACACCCATCCAGCGATCGTAAAAATTCAGCAAGGCGGAATTAAAAGCAACGAGTTTTGCTCGGACAGATTGCCCGACAAACGCCTTCCGATGAAGTGCGGCGAAGAATGCCAAATAGCCAACGCTCATGAAAAGCAACCAGTTCAAAATGAGGAACGGCCACAAAGGTATCGCCGGAAACGCAAACGGAGCGGCGAGTAAGAGCACCGATGCTGCCACAGAAGCAAACGCCGCATTGACGTAGTTTGGTCTCGACGTCTGCTGCATACGATACTTGATAAGGTTGCAGGCCAATGTCCGCAATAGGATCGTTTGCAGACACCGCCTCACCGCCGCTCCTTGAAAAACCTGCGCAGCAACTTCGCCGCGTCCTCTTCTCCCATTCCCGAATAAACTTCGGGCCTATGCAGCGTCTGCGGCTGGTCGAACACCCGAGCGCCGTGCTCGACCGCGCCGCCCTTGCGATCGCTGGCCGCGTAATAGAGCCGCGCGATCCTCGCATGGGCTATCGCGCCCGCGCACATCACGCACGGCTCCAGCGTCACCCACAGATCGCAGCCTTCCAGCCGCTCGTTGCCGAGAGCGCGCGCCGCTGCGCGAATCGCTTCGATCTCGGCGTGGGCGGTGGGGTCGTGGGCCTGGCGAGGCCGGTTATGCCCCCGCCCGACAATCGCGCCGCCCTTCACTACGACCGCGCCGACCGGCACTTCGCCGGCCTCCGCCGCCCGCCGCGCCAGCGCCAGCGCTTCTCGCATCGGTTCGGAAAGCGGCCATTTCCCCATAGCCACAGGGCGCTAACCGAGCTATGGGACCCCTGCAACGGCGCAGTTGCGCTTGACGAGGTTCGCCTTCGCAGTTAAGCGCGCGCCTTTCCGAACAACCCGGTGCCTGGCGCCGAATCATTTCGAGACGAGATTTATCATGTCGCGCATTTGCGAACTGACCGGCAAGGGCCGCCTGACCGGCAACAATGTAAGCCACGCGAACAACCGCACGAAGCGGCTGTTCCTGCCCAACCTTCAGAACGTCACGCTGTTGAGCGAAAAGCTGGAGCGCAGCTTCAAGTTTCGCGTATCGACGCACGGTCTGCGTTCGGTCGAGCACAATGGCGGCCTGGACAACTGGCTGCGCAAGACGAAGAACGAAAAGCTGAGCGCCAACGCCCGCAAGGTGAAGCGCGAGCTGATCAAGGCCGACAACGCGGCCTGATTCGCGTTCATTCCAATTCGAGGGGCGCCGGAAGCGATTTCGGCGCCCTTTTCGCGCGCTCTGTTCAGAAGTCCGCCGGTAGCGATAGCTTGTAGAGCAGCGTTCGTTGAAACGCGCCGAAATTGTCGTCGGCGATCAGCCACACCTCGCTTACGCCATCGGAACCCGGCGCGACTGCCATTCCCTCGAGATTGTCGCTGGGCAAAGGCGGCTCGATTTGCGCAATGACTTCGACGCTCCATTCCTCGCCTTCCGCGATCTCGGTGACGTCACCGACCGCGATGGCGGAAGTGAAGTCGGGCGGAAGGGCCGGGTCGAAATTACGGAGCAGGATCAGAACGCGCCGCTCGTCCAGCATCGCGGCATCGACCGGGCGATAGCCATAGGGGCTGGCTAGGGTGAAACGGATCGCATCCGCGCCCTCTACGGGGTCGCCCATATACAATAGCGCATCGTGGGAGTTGGACAGCCAGCCGTTCGTCCCCTCGGCGATTACCAGAGAGCGTCCATCGGGTAGCCGCGCCATCGTTTCAGGGCCGGAATTGGCTTCCCAACCTATCATAGCTGGCGGCACTACCCGCCCGGTGGGCCGCATCTGCGAGTCGTAACGCTGGATGCTGTTGGTGCGCTCGAATGCCGACCAGATCGTGCCCGTCCGCGGATCGCGGGTCAGCGCTTCGAGGTCGACATCGCGTTTGTCGAGCATGTTCGATCCGCCGAGCGTGCCGACCGCTTCCGCCGGAATGACACTGTCCTCGCCCGGGACCGGCGTGCGAAATGCGAGGCGGTATCCGGTATCGCTGCCGGCGAGCAGTTGTCCTTCGCCGAGAAAGGTCAGCGCCGAGTAGCCGCCCGCGTAATCATTGTCGCTCACCAGTTCCCACACCCCCTCGATCCGGAACGGACCCACGGTTTTCTGCGCGACCGAAAGCGCGTTCACGTAGATCGGTGCGGTATCGTTCTTCGGCGGAACGTCGCTCCGCAGCCACGTGCCCGGGGCCAGCGCCAGTGCCACCAGCGCGGCTGTTATCGCCCTTCCACTCCGCATCAGCTTGCGCGGGGAAAGGTCAGCTCATCGGGCCGGTGAACAGCAGCGGATCGAGCCGCGCGTCGCGCCACTTGAGGCTCCAGTGCAAATGCGGGCCCGTCGCGCGGCCGCTCGAACCGATATTGCCGAGAAGCTGGCCCTGTTTCACCCGCTGCCCTTCCTCGACCACGATGCGGCTCGCGTGGAGGAACGCGCTGTTGAGGCCCTGTCCGTGATCCACGATGATGAGCTTGCCTTCGAGGCTGAACTCATCGTCCGCGGCGAGCACTACGACCCCGTCGGCCGGGGAAACGAAGGGCACGCCCGCGCCCGGCGCGATGTCGATGCCCGAATGGTAGCTGCCCGGTTCGCCGCGGTAGATGCGCTGCGAGCCGAAGCGACCGGAAATGCGCCCTGTCGCGGGCCAGATGAAGTCCTGGCTCCAGCCGCTCGCGCCGGTTTCCTCAGCTCGCGCAGCGACGATACGCGCGAGTTCGGGGCGGCGGATGCGCATGAACGCCTCGCTCGCTCCGCCCGTACGGCGCGCGATGTTTACCCGCTCGATATCCCATTCGCGCGGCGACACGGTCAGCGGGCTGCGAAGCTCCCGCCCGTCTGCGCGGCGCGCCACCAGCGCGGTCGTAGGCCCGGCATCGCGGTCGAAGGCGGCGAAGAACCGTCCGCTCTCGTCCAAAATAAGCTCTTGCTCTCCGAGACGCGCCGAGACCGTTCCGGCAGGAACCTGCCCGCGGATCCAGCCGCCCTGGGTAAGCTTTCCATCGTAAACGAAAGTGCTCGGACCGGTCGGCGTCGGATCCGGTGTCGGTGTGGGCGCGGGAGCAGGTGCAGGCGTAGCAATCGGCTGCACGACTTCGGCCTTTTTCTGCATCCGCCCGCTATCCGCTGTTTCGACCGAGGACGGAACGCAGGCAGCCGCCAGCACGCTGAGCGAGATCGCAGCTAAGCGCCGCATCAGCTCTGTTCCGTGAGACGCTGCGTCGCAAGCTGCGGCGTGGCGTAGGCTTCCTGGTACTCCACGCTCCAGTAGCGCAGTTCGTCGAGCGGGATCGGCACGCCCGACATCGCGCAGTAGACGTGGTTGCCTGCGCGCAGCACGCGAAAGCCGTTGGGACCGTACTGGAGCTTCGCTCCGTCATCGCCTGAAGACATCAACATGCTCCGTGCTTTAGCAAAGCATCTTCAACCGAACAAATCCTGTTGGCCCGGCTTGTCCGATTTAAGGGGCGCTTTCCGGGGGCGTAGGGGTTTCGGGGTCGCTCCGCCAGCGGGCACGGCCTCGACCTCGCCGTCCTTGAACTCGATCCGCAGCCGCGCGGCGCGCATGGCCGAGCGCTGGTCGGTAAGAAGCGCGCCCTCCTGTCCGCGGACCAGCACAAAGCCCCGCTTGAGCGGAGCCTTGGGATCGAGCGAGCGAAAGATACGGGTCTGCGCATCGAGATTGCGCGCATCCTCCAGCGCTCGCTTGGTGAGCAGCGCAGGGGCGAGCCGCGCCGCAGCCAGCCGGTCGCGCTTTGCGAGGAAACGCTGACGCAAGAGCGGAACCGACAGACGCGCGCTGTCCGATTGGAGGCGCTCGCGCGCATGGGCCGCGCGGTCCTTCAGTCCGCGCCTGAGCCGCTCGGCAAGATCGTCGAGCTTTTGCGCCTGCGGTTGGAGCAGCGTCTTGAGGTCGGGCAGCCGCTCCGCCCGCGCCGCGAGCCGCTCCCGCCCCAGGGTAACCGGCCGCATCGCGCAGCGCCGCTGCCGATGCGCGAGATCGCCGATGAAGCCCGCGAGGTCCGCCAGTACGGGAACCGCCATTTCGGCCGCTGCCGTGGGCGTCGGTGCGCGCCGGTCTGCGGCGAAATCCGCCAGCGTCGTGTCCGTTTCGTGGCCGACCGCGCAGATCGTCGGGATCGGCGATTCGGCTACCGCCCGCACCACGATCTCTTCGTTGAAGCTCCAAAGATCCTCGATCGAGCCGCCGCCGCGCGCCACGATCAGCAGGTCGGGCCGGGCGAGATCGCCGTGTTCGGGCAGTTCGGCAAACCCCCGCACCGCCGCCGCGACCTGCTCCGCCGCGCCCTTTCCCTGCACCATCACCGGCCAGACGAGCACGTCGCTCGGAAAGCGGTCGGCCAGTCGGTGCAGGATGTCGCGGATGACCGCCCCCGTAGGCGAAGTTACGACGCCGATCCGCCGCGGAATGAAGGGCAGCGGCCGCTTCCTCGATGCGGCGAACAGCCCCTCCGCTTCAAGCCGCGCCTTGGTCTTCTCGAGCAAGGCGAGCAGAGCGCCCTCGCCTGCCAGTTCCATCGTATCGATGACGATCTGGTATTTGGAGCGCCCCGGATAGGTCGTCAGCTTTCCGGTCGCGACAACTTCCAGTCCGTCTTCGGGCCGAAAGGGAAGCCGCGCCGTGCTGCCGCGCCACATCACCCCGTCGATCACCGCCTTGTCGTCCTTAAGCGCGCAGTAGAGGTGTCCGGACGCCGCCCGCTTCACGCCCGACAATTCGCCGCGCAGCCGGACGTGGCCGAACCGGTCCTCGACCGTGCGCTTCAATACGGCCGATATTTCGCTCACCGAATAGGCTTGCGCGTTGTCGTGCGGTCCCTCGCGCGCTACCAAACCGGCATTGTCATAATCGTCGGGCGGAGAATTTGGCGGCATGAATATCCTGCTACTCGGATCGGGTGGGCGCGAACATGCGCTGGCATGGAAGCTGGCGCAATCCCGCTTGCTGGAACGCGCAGGGGATACGCTGTTCGCCGCTCCCGGCAACCCCGGCATCGCGCAGCACGCCGCCTGCGTTGACCTCGACGCGGGCGACCACGGCGCGGTCACGGCGTTCTGCGAGAAGCATGAAATCGGCCTCGTCGTCATCGGACCCGAAGCGCCGCTGGTGGACGGGCTTGCCGACAGCCTGCGCGCCGCCGGCGTCCCGGTATTCGGGCCGTCCGCCAAGGCGGCGCAGCTCGAGGGCAGCAAGAGCTTCACCAAGGCTTTGTGCGAGCGTGCCGGCATTCCGACCGCACGCTATACGCATACCGCCTCTCTCGAAGAGGCGTGGGGCGCGCTCAAGCTTTACGACGCTCCCTTCGTACTGAAGGCCGACGGGCTGGCGGCAGGCAAAGGCGTCGTCATCGCCGAAACGCGCGAGGAAGCGCAGGAAGTGCTTGCCGACATGTACGGCGGCAAGTTCGGCGCGGCAGGTGCGGAAGTCGTCATCGAGGAATTCATGCGCGGGGAGGAAGCGAGCTTCTTCGCGCTGACCGACGGGGAGGCGATCGTGCCGCTCGCCAGCGCGCAGGATCACAAGCGGGTAGGCGAAGGCGATACCGGGCCGAACACCGGCGGAATGGGCGCATATTCTCCCGCGCCGGTGCTGAGCGAGGCGTTGGAGCGCGACGTGATGGAGCGGATCGTGCGCCCCACGGTCGAGGCGATGCGGGCCGACGGCATGCCTTATTCGGGCGTCCTGTTCGCGGGGCTGATGCTGACCGACGAAGGACCGAAGCTGATCGAATACAACGCCCGCTTCGGAGATCCGGAATGCCAGGTCATCATGCCGCGGCTGGAAGGCGATCTGGGCGAACTGCTGCTCGCCTGCGCGAATGGGACGTTGGGCGATCTCGCCGAGCCGCAGTTGTCGCCGGACACGGTGATGACCGTGGTCATGGCGGCCCGGGGTTATCCCGGAACGCCGGAAAAGGGGGGCACGATCGCCGGCATCGTGGATACGGAAGGCGTGCCCGGCCACGTAAAGGTCTTTCACGCCGGAACTAGGCTCGCCGATAACGGGAACCTGCAGGCCAGCGGCGGCCGGGTCCTCGCCGTCACTGCGCGCGGAGACAGCGTGACCGAGGCGCAGGCTCGCGCTTACGAAGCGGTCGACAAGATCGACTTTTCGAGCGGCTTCTGCCGCCGCGACATCGGTTGGCGCGAAGTCGCGCGGGAGAAAGCCGAGAGCTGACTACTTTGGGGCGACGAGTTCCGACAGCTTCGCCTCGGGCCGCGCGCCGTAGTGCGAGATCACTTCGGCCGCGCAGATCGCGCCCATTTCGAGGCTGCGCTCCAAGCTTTCGCCGCGCACATGCCCGGTGAGGAACCCGGCCGCGAACAGGTCGCCCGCGCCGGTCGTATCGACCACCTCGTCGACCGGCTGCGCCGCGACTTCCGCACGTTCCCCGCCAGCGAGCGCCACCGCGCCGTTCGGACCGCGGGTTGCGACTAGGACCGGGACCTTATCCTTCAGTGCATCCAGTCCGCTTTCGAAGTCGCTCTTACCCGTCAGCGTCGCCAGTTCGCCCTCGTTCACGAACAGGATGTCGATCTGGGCCTCGTCGATCAGCGCGCGGAAATCGTCTCCGTGCCGGTCGATCACGAAGCTTTCCGAAGCGGTGAAGGCGACCTTCCGCCCCGCGTCGCGTGCGACCGAGATTGCTCGCCGCATCGCGCCTCGCGGCTCTTCGGGATCCCACAGATAGCCCTCGAGATAGAGCACCTTGGCATCCCGGATCGCATCTTCGCTCAGCGCATCGGTCGGCAGGAACTGCGACGCGCCGAGAAAGGTGTTCATCGTCCGCTCGCCGTCCGGGGTGACGAAGATAAGGCAGCGCGCGGTCGGCGGATCGCTCTCGCGCGCTTCGGTTTCGAAATCGATTCCGGCGGCGCGAATGTCGTGCGCGAAGACTTCGCCGAGCTGGTCGTCCGCAACCTGCCCGATAAATGCGCAGCGCGCGCCGAGCGAGGCCATTCCCGCCAGCGTATTCGCCGCCGAGCCGCCGGAGATTTCCTTGGCCGGACCCATCGCGTCGTAGAGCTCCTTCGCCCGCTCCGTATCGACCAGCGTCATGCCGCCGCGATTGAGGCCAAGCTTTGCGATCAGCGCGTCCTCGCATGGGGCCATAACGTCGACGATGGCGTTTCCGATGGCGATGACGTCGTAAGTCGGTTCGGGCATGAGCGGTATTGGTCCTTGGCTGATTGATAGGCTTGCTTTGCCGGGGCGTTAGCTTTTTGCGTTCGGCTGGCCAAGCGCAGTATTGACCTCTCCCCGCGCGCCCCGCATCGCTGGCGGGCCATGTCGCGCCTACCCCAAGCCCTTGCCCTTGCCTTCGCGCAACTTGGCGACCGCCGCATTCTGGCAGTACTGGTGAAGTCGCTGCTGTGGACGCTTGCCATCTTCGCCGTGCTGGGCGTGGCGCTTTACTACGGCCTCACCGCGCTGTTCGCATATTTCGGATGGTTCGCGGCCACGGAATGGACCGTGCTGCTGACCCTGGTGATCGCTTTCGCGGGGGGCTGGCTCTTGTTCCGCATTGTCGCGCTCGCAGTCATGCAGTTCTTCGCCGACGACGTGGTGCAGGCTGTGGAGGCGCGGCATTACGCGCATATCGCGGGCGACATGCGCTCGCTTCCGCTGGGGCGCGAAGTCAAGCTGACCCTCCGCAGCGCCTTGCGCGCGCTCGTCGCCAATCTGCTCGCAGCTCCGGTCGCGCTCGCGCTGCTCTTCACCGCGATCGGGCCGGCGGTCGTCTTCGGTCTGGTCAATGCAGTGCTGCTCGGCCGCGAGCTTCAGGACATGGTCTGGCAGCGGCATCCTTTGTTCGAGCACGGTACGCGCCCGCTCAGCGCCGCGACCCGTTTCGCATTGGGTGCCGTGGTCACCATGATGCTGGCCACGCCCTTCCTCAATCTGCTCGCGCCGATTATCGGAGCGGCGGCCGCCGCGCATCTCGTGCACCGGCACATGGCCACAGGAGCCAATCCGTAATGAAATTCGCCTACCGTTTCGCCGCACTCGCCGCAGTGCTGACTTTGCCGGCCTGCGTCGCACCTTCCTCGAGCGGTAGGCCCGCCGCCCCGGCCCCGCGGCCCGCACCGCCCGTGCAAGTCCCGCGGACCGATCCCGCGCCGCCGTCGAACGGCTTCATTCCGCCGACCGTCCAGCGCATTCGCGGCCTGGAGCCGGTCATCGGACGCGATGCTGGCGAACTGCAGCGCCTGTTCGGGCGTGCACGTCTGACGACGCCGGAAGGCGACGCGGTCAAGCTGCAGTTCACGGGCGAACCCTGCGTTCTCGACGTCTACCTGTATCCGCTAAGGCCCGGCGCGGAACCGGTCGCGACGCATGTCCAGGCACGCCGGGGCAGCGACGGCGCGGAAGTCGACCGCGCCAGCTGCGTCGCTGCGCTCAGGCGCTAGACCATGAAACTTTCGCCGCAGCCACAAGCGCCCTTGGCGTTCGGGTTGTCGAACACGAAGCCCGCGGTGAAGTCGTCTTCGCGCCAGTCCATCGTGCTCCCGACGAGATAGAGGACCGAGGCGCCGTCGATGAAGAAGGTGCCGCCGGGTGTCTCGATCTTCTCGTCGAACTTGTCCTCTTCGCTTACGTAATCGACCGAATAGGCAAGGCCCGAGCAGCCGCGGCGCGGCGTCGACAGCTTCACGCCGATCGCGTCGTCGGGTGCCTTCGCCATCAGGTCGGCGATGCGCTTTTCCGCGCCTTCGGTCAGGTTCACGGCGGCGGGGCGTTGGCGGGTCTTCGTTTCGGTCATAGCATTCCCAGTTCGAGGCGGGCCTCGTCGGTCATCTTGTCCGGACCCCAAGGCGGATCCCAGACGAGGTTCACTTCAGCGTCGCGCACGCCCGGCACGCTGGCCGCGCGCAATTCGACTTCGCCCGGCATGGTTTCAGCCACCGGACAATGCGGTGTGGTCAGCGTCATCGTGACGGTCACGTCCGCCTCGTCGTCGACGTCGACACCGTAGATCAGGCCGAGATCGTAGATGTTTACCGGGATTTCCGGGTCGTAGATCTCCTTGAGCGCCGCAATCACCGCGTCGTGGAGCTCGCCCCCCGGTTCGCCGGCGGGTACGTCCTGCGGCTTCTGCTTCAGAAACCCGTCGAGATAATCGCGCTTACGCTCCAGCTTTTCGCCCGCAGTCTCGGCTGCGGGTTCGACAGCATCGGACACGCGGGCGCGCGGCGGTTTCGCAGGCGCGTCCACGACCTGCTCGTTCGGCGCGGGAGCCGCAATGAAGTCCTTTTCCTGATCTTCGCTCATAGTAAGTCCTTATGCGAAAATTTTCTGCGTGCGCTCGATGCCGCGCACCAGCGCCGCGATGTCGCTTTCGTCGCTGTAAAGCCCGAAGCTTGCCCGGGCGGTCGCTGGAACCCCGAGGTGCTGCATCAGCGGCTGCGCGCAGTGATGTCCGGCGCGGATCGCGACATTCTCTTCATCCAATATGGTGCCGAGATCGTGCGGGTGAACCCCCTCCATCGCAAACGAGACGATACCGGCCGATTTCTCCGGCCCGAACAGGCGGACCGAATTGATTTCGCGGAGTTCGTCACGAAGCTTAGCGGCAAGCCCGCTTTCGTGCGCGAACAGGCTCTCCATATCAAGCGCATCGACGTAATCGATCGCCGCATGGAGCGCGATGGCCTCCGTAATCATCGGCGTTCCCGCTTCGAAACGCTGCGGCGGCGGCGCATAGGTGGAACGCTCGAATTCGACCTTCTCGATCATCGCCCCGCCCCCGTGCCAGGGCGGCATCGCACCCAATAATTCCTCGCGCGCCCACAGCACGCCGATGCCGGTAGGGCCGTAGAGCTTGTGGCCGGAGAAAACGTAGAAGTCGCAATCGAGCTCGTTCATGTCGAGGCGCATCCGCGGCGCCGTCTGGCAGCCGTCGAGCAGCAGCTTCGCACCGACCGAATGAGCCAGCTTCGCCGCGCGCTTCGCGCCGAGAATGGAGCCGAGCACGTTGGACACATGCGCCAGCGCGACGATCTTGTGCCGCTCCGTCAGCACGTCCTCGAGCGCGTCGAGGTCGATCAAACCGTCGTCGGTCAGAGGGCAAACGTCGATCTTTGCACCGGTCTTTTCCGCGACGATCTGCCACGGCACGATGTTCGAATGATGCTCCAGCTGCGAGAGCATGATGCGGTCGCCTTCGCGAAGGTTCGCCATGCCCCAGCTATAGGCAACGAGGTTGATCCCCTCGGTCGCGCCGCGCACGAAGACGACTTCCTGCTCCTTCGCGCCGATGAAATCGGCAACCCGCCTGCGAGCAGCCTCGTAGCCCAGCGTCATCTGCGCGCTGCGCGAATAGACGCCGCGGTGGACGGTGGCGTAATCCTTGCCGAGCGCATTCGCCATCGCGTCGATTACCGCTTGCGGCTTCTGCGCGGTCGCAGCCGTGTCTAGATAGTGCCAGCGCTCGCCGTCCTCAGTCAGCAGACCGGGAAAGTCGGTGCGTACATCCGGGCGGGAAAGGGTGGCGGCATCGCTCACAGATGCTGTTCCAGCTTGAACAATGCGGCGTCCATCAGCCGGTCGCGCTCCGCCTCGTCATCGAGGTTTACGAAGCTATCACCGATGAAGGCGCGGACCAGCAGCTTGCGCGACAGTTCGGGAGGTATGCCGCGCGCTGCCATGTAGTATCGGGCCATCTCGTCCATCTGTCCGACCGTAGCGCCGTGCTCGCATTTCACGTCGTCGGCATAGATTTCGAGCTGGGGCACGGCGTTCGCGCTCGCGCCACGTTCCAAGAGCAGTCCCTTGAAGCTCTGTGCGGCATCGGTCTTCTGCGCATCGCGCACGACATCGATCCGGCCGAGGAAATTACCCGTTCCCTGCCCCCAATGCACCGCGCGAATGGTCTGGTTGCTGGTGGCGCGAGGCTTTTCGTGCGCCGTGCGGGTTACGAACTCGCGCGTCGTATCGCGCCCGCCGAGCGTTACACCGCCAAGCTCGAAATGCGCGCCTTCGCCAAGCTGCACGACGATCTCCACACGGGAGAACTTGCCGCCGGCGATCACGCCGAAAAGCTCGCACCGTCCGCCGTCGCCCACCTTAACGCGCAGCCGGGTCAGGTGCGTGCCGTCGGAATCGACATTCGCATCCTCGCCCGCATCGGTGATGACGAAGCATTCACGGCTCGTGTCGCCCGGTGCGACATCGATATCGCGCCAGTCCTCGAACGTGCCGAGATCTAGCGCTTTCAGCGCCTTCACGTCGCTATAGCGCCAGTCTTCGTCGCGGTTTGTCGGAAAGGTTGCGGCGTCGCTCATGCCACCATCACCGCGTCGTAGCCTTCGCTTTCGAGCTGCAGGGCAAGGTCCGCGCCGCCGGTCTTCACGATGCGTCCCTGCGACAGGATATGCACGAAGTCGGGCTTCACCACTTCCAGCAGGCGCTGATAGTGCGTGATGAGCAGCACCGCCTTGTCCGGCTTGCGCATGATCGTGTTGATGCCGTCGCCCACGACGCGAAGCGCATCAATGTCGAGCCCGCTGTCGGTCTCGTCTAGCACCGCCAGCTTGGGCGCGAGAATACCCATCTGCACCATCTCGGCGCGCTTCTTCTCGCCGCCGGAAAAGCCGACATTCACCTGCCGCTTCAGCATGTCCATGTCGAGCTTCAAAAGACCCGCCTGCTCTTTCGCCAGCTTCAGGAACTCGCCGCCGGTCAGCGGTTCCTCGCCGCGCGCCTTGCGCTGGGCATTGGCCGCTTCGCGGAGGAACTGGACGTTGGAAACGCCGGGCACTTCGACCGGGTACTGGAAACCCAGGAACAGGCCCGCGGCCGCACGTTCGTGCGGCTCCAGGTCGAGCAGGTCCTGCCCCATGAAGCTGACCGAGCCTTCCGTGACCTTGTATCCGGGCCGGCCGCCCAAGGCGTAGGACAAGGTGGATTTGCCCGCGCCGTTCGGCCCCATGATCGCGTGGATCTCCCCCGCGTTCACTTCGAGGTCGAGCCCTTTCAGGATCTCGGTCTCGCCGACCGTTGTATGAAGATTTTCGATTTTCAGCATGGTCTGTCTCGTATCTGTCTTCGCTAAGGTCAGCGGATGCTGCCTTGGCGGTGAAATTCGCGGGTGGTGGCGCTGCGCTGCTGCGGAGCGGCGCGTTCGCGGCGCGGCTTCTCGAACGGTTTCTGAAGCTCGGCAAAGATCGCCTGCTTGATCGGTTCGAGATCGCCCATGACTTCTTCCTCGGTGAAGCGGACGACGCGCACGCCGACTTCGGTCAGCTTGCGGTCGCTGAGTTCGGCGATCTTGCGTTCGGCCTCGCTCGGCCCGGTGATTTCGACCACCAGCCAGCGCGACTTGCAGGCGAAATCGACGATCGACGAACCCATGACGACCTGCCGGGTAAAGGCGAAATTGCCGATGCCCTTGTCCTTTAGAATCGACCAGAGCCGCTCTTCCGCCTCGCTCGGATGGCGGCGATTGTAACGCGCACGGTCGTGCAGCTTGTCCTTGCGCGCTTCGGACACGTTCCAGGCGGAAGTCTTGTCCGCCTTCTCGCTGGCGGACGAGCCGAGGGAGAGGGTCTTGCGGTCGTTCACCCAACGCTCCCTTCGAGCGAAATTGCCAGCAGTTTCTGCGCTTCGACCGCGAATTCCATCGGCAGTTCCTTCAGCACGTCCTTGGCGAAGCCGTTGACGATCAGGGCCACTGCCTCTTCCTCGTCCAACCCGCGCTGCATCGCGTAGAACAGCTGGTCGTCCGAAATCTTGGACGTCGTCGCCTCGTGCTCGATCGTGGCGGTCGGGTTTTTAACCTCGATGTAAGGCACGGTATGCGCGCCGCATTCGCTGCCGAGCAGCAGGCTGTCGCACTGGGTGAAATTGCGGACGTTGTCGGCATTCGGACCGACGCGAACGAGCCCGCGATAGGTGTTGTCGGACTTGCCGGCGCTGATGCCCTTGGAAATGATCGTCGAGCGCGTTCCCGGCGCGTTGTGGATCATCTTGGTGCCGGTGTCGGCCTGCTGATGGTTGTTCGTGACCGCGACCGAGTAGAACTCGCCCACGCTGTCGACGCCGTTGAGGACGCAGGAGGGATATTTCCACGTCACCGCGCTGCCGGTTTCGACCTGCGTCCAGCTGATCTTGCTGCGTGCGCCCTGGCACAAACCACGCTTGGTGACGAAGTTGTAGATTCCGCCCTTGCCGTTCGCATCGCCGGGATACCAGTTCTGCACGGTAGAGTACTTGATCTCCGCATCGTCCATCGCGACCAGTTCGACTACGGCGGCGTGAAGCTGGTTCTCGTCGCGCATCGGCGCGGTGCAACCCTCGAGATAGCTTACGTAGCTGCCCTTTTCGGCAACGATCAGCGTGCGTTCGAACTGACCGGTGTTCTCCGCATTGATGCGAAAATAGGTGCTGAGCTCCATCGGGCATCGGACGCCTTCGGGAATGTAGACGAAAGTGCCGTCCGAAAAGACCGCGCTGTTGAGCGTCGCGAAATAATTGTCGCGCTGCGGCACGACCTTGCCGAGCCACTTCTTCACGAGGTCCGGATATTCGCGGATGGCTTCCGAAATGCTGCGGAAGATGACGCCGGCGCTTTCGAGTTCCTTGCGGAAGGTCGTCGCTACCGAAACGCTGTCGAACACGGCGTCGACGGCGACTTTGCGTGCGCCTTCCACTCCGGCGAGCACTTCCTGCTCCGCAATCGGAATGCCGAGCTTGTCGTAGACTCGCTTGATCTCCGGATCGAGCTCGTCGAGCGATTCCAGCTTCGGCTTGGCCTTCGGCTCGGCGTAGTAATACGCATTCTGATAATCGATCGGCGGATAGCCGATCTTTGCCCAGTTCGGCTCGTCCATGTCCTGCCACAGGCGGAACGCCTTCAGGCGCCACTCGAGCATCCATTCCGGCTCTTTCTTCTTGGCGGAAATGAAGCGAACGGTGTCTTCGTTGAGGCCCTTGGGCGCGAAGTCCTGCTCGATATCGGACGACCAGCCATGTTCATATTCAGCTGCGCGAGCGGCCGCTTCCTTGGCATCGCGGTCCATTTCGGGCCTGGTGTCGATCTGATCGGTCATGCTGTTTCCAAGGTTGCGGCAGGCACCTGCGTCGGCGCCTGCGCGAGACGGGTAAGGGTTATTTCGGCGAGCGCGCCGCGAAGCGCGTCGTTCACCAGCGGCCAGTGCGGCTTGACCGTACAGGCATGCTCGTAGCCGCAATCGGTCTTCGTATCGTCCACGCAGGCGGTCAGCGCGATCGGGCCTTCCACCGCTTCCACGATGTCGGCGAGCGTGATGGCCGCTGCCGGGCGCGCCAGTTGCAGGCCGCCCGCCGCACCGCGAGTCGAGCGGAGCAGGCCGGCAGCCGTGAGTTTGCTGACGACCTTCTGCACCGTCGGCGCGGGCAGCTGCGTTTCCGCGGCAACCTCGCTCGCCGAAATGCGCCCGCCGCCGCAATGACGCGCGGCGGCGCACATCGTGACGACGGCATAGTCGGCTAGGTTGGAAAGGCGCATAACTGCTCGGTTTCGGTCAATTCGGACGATATCGTTCCGATTTCACCTAAGAGCGGCGCACAGACCTTTCAACGCTTAACCCCTTGTTGCGAGTCGTTAGCGATTACAGCGGTTTGCCGCCGTTCGCGTCAGCTCCCGGCGATACGCTGCTCCCGCGCGATGTAGGCATCGACGTTCTCTTCGAGGATCGAGAGCGGAACCGGTCCGCTTTTCAGCACGACATCGTGAAATTCGCGGATGTCGTACATCCCGCCGAGCTCGCGCTCCGCCTTGTCGCGCAGTTCCATGATCTTGAGCTTCCCGATCATGTAGGCAGTCGCCTGACCCGGATAGACGACGTAGCGCTCGATCGCCTTGCGAATGTCGCCGTCGGGATTGGGCGTGTTCTGCTTAAGATAATCGATCGCCCGCTCGCGGCTCCAGCGCTTGTGGTGGATGCCGGTATCGACGACGAGGCGCGCCGCGCGCCATAGCTCCATGCCGAGGCGCCCAAAGTCCGAATAGGGATCCTGGTAGAAGCCCATGTCCTTGCCGAGCTCCTCCGAATAGAGGCCCCAGCCTTCCGTATAGGCAGTCACGCCGCCGAACCGGCGGAACGGCGGCACGTCGCCGAGCTCGGTCTGGATCGTGCGCTGAAGGTGATGCCCGGGAACGCCCTCGTGGTAGGCGAGCGCTTCGAGCTCGTTCTTCGACATGTCCTTCAGATTGTAGAGATTGACGTAATAGGTACCGGGCCGCGATCCGTCGGGCGCTGGGCTGCTGTAGAACGCCTTGCCCGCACTCTGCTCGCGGAACTCCTCGACCGGCTTGATGACCATCGGAGCCTGCGGCAGCGTGGAGAAGTACTCCGGCAGCTTGGCGCGCATCGCGTCGAGTACTGCTTCGGCATCGGAGAGATAGCCCTCGCGCGTGTCGTAGTAGAAGCGGTCCGCGGTCCGCGTGTATTCGAAGAAGTCCTGCAGATCGCCTTCGAACCCGACCTGCTCCATGATCGCGCGCATCTCGGCGTGGATGCGGTCCACTTCGCGCAGGCCGATGTTATGAATTTCGTCGGGCGAGAGATCGGTCGTCGTGTAGTTCTTTAGCAGCGCCGCATAATATTCCGCGCCGTTCTCGAAACGCCAGATGCCGTCCTCGGTCGGGGCGATCCTTTGCTGCCGCTGCATTTCGGCAAGCAGGCGCTGGTAGGCGGGGCGCGCCGATTGCTCCCAAGCCATTTCGGCCTGCGCCACCAAGGCCGCACTGTCCGACGCACTCAGGTCGAGCGCTTCCACCTTGCCGCGGAAATCTTCGAGCACCGCGTTACCGACACCGGCATCGAGCAGGTTCTGGATGTCGGAGATAACATAGGGATAGACCCAGTCGGGCGGCATCACGCCCGCCGCCGCCCGCTCGCGCGACTGCGCGATCAGCGTGTCGAGCACCGGTCCCAGTCCCTCGATCCGGCTCACGTAATCGCCCGCCTGATCGGCGTTGTCGACGCGGTGAATGTTGATGAGGAAGGCGGGAAGCTGGCTTTGCGCGCCGTTCATCTGGTCGAAGACGTAGTCGTTCTGGCGGAACTCGAAGTTGGCTGCGCTCCGCTCCGCCACCGCCAGAAACAGCCGGTAGGACAGCGCATCTTCCGGCGACAATTCGGCAAGATCGAATTGCTGCTGCATCCGGGTCGCCGTGTCTTGAAGAAGCCGCTCGCTGCGCACCTCGGCAGCGTCGGTGAAGTCGCCCCACCGGCCGTAATCCTCGTCGCGAATGCCGCGATAGGACTTGGAAATCGGCGACAGTTCGAGCGAGGCCTGGTCGTATTCTTCGAACAGAGCGGCAAGCGCGGACGACTGGTCTACCGAAGTCTGCTCGGTCGCCGCGGCCGCAGGGCGCTGCTCGTTCATTCCGGCATCGGTGGTAGCGCATCCGGCGAGAGCGGTAGTGGCGAGGCCGAAAGCGGCGCTGAGCTTGGCGGTTTTCATATGCGGGCATCTCCGAAACTTTGACTTTTGCCGCAAGACTGCCCGTTCGCGCCCCCGAAAGCTACCCCCCTCTCGGGGCGGGCACGCCGGGTCACATGTCGGGATTTCCGATTTCGCGGAAGTTCTTCCGTTCGATAAGCTCGCTTAGGTACGGCCTGTCGGGCTTGGTCAGCTTAGCCGGCGTGCGGCCGACGAAATGCTGAATTTCCCGGATCATGTGCGGCTGGTCGTAGAACGCATCGCTGAGCTGCGCATCGACCTCGTCCGAAAGTTTCGGCAGCGACAACAGCGCGGCGGCACGCAGCGCTCGGTACTTGCGCGCCAGCGCGCGCGGTGGAAGACCGAAGTAACGCTCGACCAGTCGCTGAACCTGACGTTTCGAATAGGCGACTTCGATGAAGAGATCGTCGACTTCGGGAGAAATGGCGGTTCCGAGCCAGCGATTGGTCTTCTCGACCAATTCAATATGCCGCGGAGGTAGCGGGTGGAGATGGTCCGCGATGTAGGCGGCGATTTCATCGACGCATTCGGCCCCGCTTTTCGCCCCGTCGCGATACTCGCTGCACAACCGCTTTCCCAAGGCATCCGCCTCAGCCGAAAGATGCTCCGCGACCGGGAGCAGCCGGTCGCCCCACTCGGAGGCATCGAGGCCCGTCAGTGCGGCCCAGCCGTGCGGGGTCATCGCCACGCCGATTGCGTGGAACGGGCCCTCTACCTCGAACGGCGCGGCACGCGACAGCGGGGTCAGAAGATTGGTCTCGTGGGAAACGTCGACTTTGCCGTCCGCGAAGCGCATCAGGCCCTTGCCGCGGGGCATGATCAGGAAATGGCCGACGGCGGCAGGCTGGATGTCCCTGATGACCGCTTCGTCGCAGGTCATGTGATAGGCGGTCGTCACGTAAGGCGACAGCGCGGTTGGAACGGGAAGGTAATCGAGCGAGAACAGCGCAGCGGGCGTAAGTTCCTTGTCGGACCGAACCCGCGCCGCAGCTACACCTTCGCCCCCTGACATCAGCCTTCGCACCCCCTGAACGCCTGAAGGTGCGCGCCGTATCATGAAAAATAGGCGACTCCAAATGAATGGAGCCGCCTATCGGAAGTCAAGAACTCTCGGCGGAAAGCCTCGAGCCCTTCGGGTCGCAGTTCGTCCCTAGCCCTCCTTTTTCGAAAAGGATTGTACGAAAGCGACAGCGTTAACCGCTGTTTTGCGCTTTCGTCCTGAAACGAAACAACTAAACCGGGAGCGGGAACACGAGGATTTCGGTCGACTCGGTGCTTTCGGAGAGCCATAGCGCCCGCCATGATCTTCTCTGCCGCGCGACCGTTTTTATTTTTGCTGAAACCCGAGCTCGCGCACCGAATGACGATTCGCGCGCTCCAGACCGCTCCGACAGGAAAGCCGCAACCATCCGGCAAGCTGGCGACCGATGTGGCGGGCCTCCAGTTTCCCAACCCGGTCGGCCTGGCGGCAGGCTTCGACAAGGATGCAGAGGTCCCGGACGCAGTGCTCGGCCTTGGCTTCGGTTTTGCAGAAGCCGGCTCGATCACCCCCCTCCCGCAAGCAGGCAATCCCAAGCCGCGCCTTTTCCGCCTGACCGAAGATGGTGCCGTCATCAACCGCATGGGCTTCAACAACGGCGGCGCGCTTGCCGCGCGCGACCGGCTGGCCGCGCGGAAAAGAAAGGCCGGGATCGTCGGGGTGAATATTGGCGCGAACAAGAATTCGTCCGACCGCGTCGTCGATTACGCCGTGATGGCTGAGATGATGGCGCCTTTCGCAAGCTACCTCGCGGTCAACATATCGAGTCCCAACACGCCAGGACTGCGCGCGCTGCAGGACGAAAACCAGCTCGCCGACCTGCTCGACGAAGTCATTGCCGCCCGTAAGCGCAGCGGCTCGATGCCGCCGATCTTCCTGAAAGTCGCGCCCGATCTCGAGGCAGCGGACATAGACGCCATCGCGCGCATCGCGATCGACCGGAAGCTGGGCGCACTCATCGTCAGCAATACGACCGTCTCGCGTCCGGCCCTTGCATCGAAGCATGCAGCCGAAACCGGCGGTCTGTCCGGCAAGCCATTACGCGACCTCGCGACCCAGCGACTGCGCGACTTCCAGAAGGCGACCGGCGGCGAAATCCCGCTCGTAGGTGTTGGCGGCATTTTCACAGCGGAGGATGCGTGGGAGCGTATTCGCGCCGGCGCGAGCCTCGTGCAGCTTTACAGCGCGCTGGTATACAAAGGGCCGGGTCTGGCGCGAAAGATCACGAGCGGCTTGGAACTCCTGATGGAGCGCGACGGCTTCTCCTCGATTGAAGAAGCGGTTGGAAGCGAATAGCAACCGCACGATGATGTTACGCGCTCCCCTGCTCGCCGGTCTTCCCTGCCTTCTCGCCGCCTGTTCGCTCCCTCCGCCCGAAAGCGCTACCCCGCAGACAGGCGGCACGGTCAGCGCGGCCGATCCGCGCGCGCAGGCGGCTGGCGAAGCGATCCTCGCGCAAGGCGGCAATGCGGTGGACGCGGCAATCGCGGTCATGCTCGCACTGACGGTAGTCGAACCGCAATCGAGCGGCATCGGCGGCGGCGGCTTCATGGTGCTCGCCGAGCCTGACGGCGATGTGACGACCTACGACGGGCGCGAGACTGCCCCGGCCGGCGCCGGGCCGGACTGGTTCCTGAACGAGGACGGCTCGCTGCCATCTTTCGGCGAAAGCGTGTTGAGCGGGCTGAGCGTCGGCGTGCCCGGCAACCTCGCTCTCGCAGCCAAAGCCCATGAAGAACGCGGCCAGCTCGCATGGTCCGAACTGTTCGACCCGGCGATTGCGCTTGCCCGCGAAGGTTTTGTCGTCAACCCGCGCTTCCACCGGTCGCTGTCCGACAATCCCGAACGCGGCGCGGCCAGCGCATTCGGACGCGACACGTTCTACGATGCGGCGGGAACGGCCAAGCCTGTCGGCGTACGGATCGTGAACGAGGAACTCGCCGAGACGCTCGAGCGCGTCGGCACGCTGGGAGCGAGTCATTTCTACAAGGGCCAGTACGCGGACAAGCTCGCGGCAACGGTTGCAGCCGAAACGCCGAAAGCCGGCGCCATGACCGCTGCCGATGTCTCGTCCTATGAAGCGAAAGAGCGCGGCGCGGTGTGCGGCGAGTACCGCGGCTACCGGGTCTGCGGCATGGGTCCGCCGTCGTCGGGCGGTGTCGCGGTCATCCAGATCCTCGGACAGCTCGAACGGTTCGACCTGGCCGGCCTCGGTCTGCGCAATCCCCTCACGTGGCATCTCTTCGCCGAGTCGCAGAAGCTCGCCTACGCCGACCGCGAGCTTTATCTGGCAGACGATGACTACGTGACCGTGCCGGTCGAAGGACTGATCGATCCTGCCTATCTGGCGAGCCGGTCCGCGTTGATTTCCGCGGACGACACCATCGTTTCTGCCTCCGCTGGCGTTCCTGCCGGGGCGCCGCGCGCGCAGGCGGACGGCAACGAGCTGGCGGAAAGCGGAACGTCGCATTTCGCCGTGGTCGATGCGGACGGCACGATGGTTAGTTACACCTCGACCGTCGAAGGGCCGTTCGGCTCCGGCATCACCTTCGGCGGCTTCTACCTCAACAACGAACTCACCGATTTCAGCCGCTCCCCCGAAGTGGACGGAAAGCTGGTCGCCAACCGCGTCGAAGGCGGGAAGCGCCCGCGCAGCTCAATGGCGCCCACGGTTGTCTACGCGCCGGACGGCAGGCCCTTCCTCGCGATCGGCGCGGCGGGGGGCGCGACGATCCCCGTGCAGACGGCCCGCGCCATCATCGGCGTGATCGACTTCGGCTTGCCGCTGAAAGAAGCGCTCGGTCTGGCGTTCGTTATGTCGTACGGCGACCGCCTGCTCGTGGAGGAGGGCACGTGGCTGGAGAGCGAGCAGCAGACGCTTCGCGCGCTCGGCCACAGCGATATCGTCGCCGCCTCGCCCCCGCTCAAGGCAGGCGCGGTCCATTGGAACGGGGAGCGCTGGATCGCCGCGCGCGACCCGCGGCTCGACGGACTTGTCGAAGTCCCTGCGCGCTAGCCCCACTTGCCGCTACGTGACTGCGTGCCTAAACGTCGGAAGGGAATTTCCGTAGAACAGAAATCCGGCCAAGGGGGACGCGCGAATGCTGCTTGAGGACATCGAAACAGCGGACAATCTCGTTTCGTTGTTTCTGAAACGCGCGGATGCACGCGCGGACCGGCCTTTCCTCGGCGCGAAAATAGATGGATACTGGAAGACCATCACCTGGGGCGAAGCCGCCCGCCGGGTCTGCCTGCTTGCGGAGAACCTGCGCGGGCTCGGCCTCAGGGAGGGCGACCGCGTCGCACTGGTGAGCGAGAACCGGCCGGAATGGTGCCTCGCCGACATCGGCATCATGGCCGCCGGCTGCATCACGGTGCCCGCCTACACCACGAATACCGAGCGCGATCACGTCCACATCCTCGACAATTCGGGCGCGAAGGCCGTAATCGTATCGACCGACAAGCTGGCGCAGCCGCTGATCCCGGCTATTTTCCGTACCGGCATCGCTGAGCACATCATCCCGATCGACGAGGTGCGCGGCTATCAGGGGGGCAACCTGGAATGCCACGGCTGGTCGGCCATGATCGAAGGCAATGCCGCGGCCGCGCGCAAGGCCGTCGACGAACGGATTGCGGGCATCGGCCGCACGGACCCGGCCTGCATCATCTACACGAGCGGTACCGGGGGAGCTCCGCGAGGAGTAGTCCAGCATCACGGCGCGATCCTGTGCAACGTCGCAGGCGCCGCCAGCATCCTCATCGAGGATTTCGGCGTCAAGGACGAGCGCTTCCTGTCGTTCCTACCGCTGTCGCACGCTTACGAACATTCGGGCGGGCAGTTCCTTCCGATCGGCGTCGGCGCGGAAATCTTCTACGCCGAAGGGCTGGAGAAGCTCGCTACCAATATCGAGGAAGTGCGGCCCACGCTGATGGTTGTGGTGCCGCGCCTGTTCGAGGTCTTGCGTACGCGGATCATGAAGCAGGTGGCGAAGCAGGGTAAGCTTGCCAATTACATGATGGACCGCGCGCTGCTCATCGGAGAGCGCAAGGCGGAAGGCCGCAAGCGCCTGATCGACGCACCGATGGACTTCCTGCTCGACAAGGCCCTGCGCCCGAAAATCCGCGACAAGTTCGGCGGCCGGATGAAAGCGATGGTTTCGGGCGGCGCGCCGCTTAATCCCGAGGTCGGCATCTTCTTCGACGCCATCGGCCTGACCTTGCTGCAAGGCTACGGTCAGACGGAAGCCGGTCCGGTGATCAGCTGCAACCGGCCGCGCGCAGGCATTGCGATGGAAACCGTCGGCCCGCCGATGAAGGGCGTCGAGGTCAAGATCGCAGATGACGGCGAAATCCTGTGCCGCGGCGAGCTCGTGATGCATGGCTATTGGCAGAACGATTCCGAAACGCGGCGCACGATTCAGGACGGGTGGCTGCATACGGGCGATATCGGCCATCTCGACGCGCAGCGCCGGATCGTCATCACCGACCGCAAGAAGGACATGATCGTCAACGACAAGGGCGACAATGTCGCGCCGCAGAAGCTGGAAGGTATGCTCACCCTGCAGCCGGAAATCGGGCAGGCGATGGTGACCGGCGACAAGCGACCTTACGTGGTCGGATTGATCGTGCCGGACGCGGAATGGCAGCTCGACTGGTGCCGCGCACAGGGCAAGAAGTTCGACTGCCGGCAGGTCCAGCAGCTACCCGAATTCAAGACCGCGATCCGTGCAGCGGTCGATCGGGTCAACGCGGAGCTTTCCGTGACCGAGAAGATTCGCCAGTTCACCTTCGCGGACGAGCCATTCTCCATCGAGAACGAAGAGATGACGCCCAGCATGAAAATCCGGCGTCACAAGATCAAGGAACGCTATCAGGACCGGCTCGACGCGCTGTACCGTTCGTAGGCCCTCACGCATAAGTATGCACGGAGGCATAAGCGCACCTAAACGGCGTATAACGCTTCATAAAACGCACCGAAGCCGGTAGCAGAGGTACCAAGGCGGCCCATAAAGAGCCTGCTGCATTCTACATGGGAGATTGGGTTATGGTAGCCGTGCCGGACAATCGGGCGAACACGAGTGGCGGCGGCGGTTCCTCCGCGACCGGGGCTTTCGCCACCATCACGACCCTGTTTTTCGCGTGGGGTTTCATCACCTCGCTGATCGATCCGCTGGTCGCCGCGGTGAAGGGCATTTTCAGCCTTTCCAATTTCGAGGCGCAGCTAACCGCCTTCGCCTTCTTCATCGCTTACGGCCTGGTATCGATACCCGCCGCGATCCTCGTCTCGCGGATCCGGGCCGTTCCGGCGATCGTGCTCGCCATCGGCCTTATGGTCGGCGCGTGCCTTGCGATCATGGCTGCCGGATCGGCTGCGACCTATGCGGGCGTGCTGTTCGGCCTGTTCGTCATGGCAAGCGGCATCACCATCCTGCAAGTCGCCGCGAATCCGCTCGCCGCAGCGCTCGGCGTGCCGGAAAAGAGCCACTTCCGGCTAACCTTCAGCCAGGCCTTCAACTCGCTCGGCACCGTGCTTGGCCCGCTGATCGGCGCGCATTTCCTGCTGGAAGGGGTCGAAGTGCCCGAAGGCGAAGCGATCGACGCAGCCGCGGCGAGCAATGCATTGAGCGCAGTCAACACTAGCTTCCTCGTGATCGGTGCGCTGCTTGTCCTGCTTGCACTGTTCATCTGGCTGTCGCGCCAGCGCATCGAACGCGCCTCGCCCGAAATGAGCGATCCGGCGGGCTTCGGCGATACCGTACGCGCGGTCGGCAAGTCGCGCTGGGCGAAGATCGGCGGCCTCGCAATTTTCCTCTACGTTGGAGCGGAAGTCGCCATCGGCACGCAAATGGCCCTGTTCCTCAATGACGGCGACATCTGGAACATTCCGCTGCAGGAAGCAGGCTATTACGTCAGCCTCTACTGGCTCGGCGCGATGATCGGGCGGTTCCTCGGCTCGGCATTGCTGACGCAATTCAAGGCCTACAACCTGTTCGGCTTCGCCACGGCGGTCGCCGCGCTGCTGTGTGCCTATGTCGCCTTCGTCGGCGGCCCGTCGGCAGGTTACGCCGCGCTGTGCATCGGTCTGTTCAACTCGATCATGTTCCCGGTCATCTTCACGCTGACGCTGGAACGGTCGAGCGCGAGCGATGCGGCGACCTCGGGCTTCCTCTGCGTCTGCATCATCGGGGGCGCATTCGTGCCGCTCGCGGTCGGAGCGCTAGCCGATGCGAGCGATTACGCGACCGCCCTGCTGATCCCGATGCTGTGCTACGCGGTGCTGTTCGGAATCTCACGTCTTGCTAGATCGGCCGAATTGCACACCAGTCACAAGACCGAGCCTGCCGCCCTTTGACCTCGCGTCAGGCGGCTTCTAGCGCTACGTGCTGGGGGTAGAAGCTGGGCGCGCGGTCCGACCAGCCGGGCGCGGTGGCCGCAGCTTCGCTTAGCGACTGAAGCAGGTTCTTGCGCCGTTCGGGCCGGATTTGCGGCAGTGCTGCGGCGGCGCAGAATGCGCTGGGCAGCCACGGCCGGACCCCCGGGCCGAGCAGCCGCTCGTAAAGAAACCGCATCGCGGAGAAACTTTCGATCCGCTCCTGCGAAAGATCGAACGCGGCGAGCCGGATCAGCTTCGCCATCAGGTCTTCCATGGCCTCGCCGTTGGTATCGGCAGGAAGCCGAAGGCGCAGCGTCTTCAAATCCTGGTAGATGACATATTGCCGGCGGATCGCGGCATTCTCTTCCGGAGAGCGCGCCCACACCTTGAAGGCATCGCTGCGAGCGAGCCCGACATCGAGACTGCGCTTGATGTAGCGCTGCTCTGCCGCGGTGAAGCCCGCGAATTCGCGCATTTCCGCGATAAGAACCGAAGCCGTCCGTGCAGTAGCCATAGCGCGCCATTCCCTTCCGTTGAGTGGAATGTCGCGCAGTTTGGTTAACGCCCGGTAAGCGGGCGCGGCTTTTTTAGATGGGCTGCTTCAAATGAGGCCGGCAAGCGGGCTCGAGGGATCGGCATATTTGCGCGTCGCCATGCGTCCGGACAGATAAGCCTCGCGGCCCGCCTCGACGCCCAGCTTCATGGCGCGCGCCATGCGGACCGGGTCCTTCGCTTCGGCAATCGCGGTGTTCATGAGTACGCCGTCGCAGCCGAGTTCCATCGCGACAGCGGCATCGCTCGCCGTGCCGACGCCTGCATCGACCAGCACCGGCACCTTGGCGCCTTCGACGATCAGCCGGATGGTGACGCGGTTCTGGATGCCGAGCCCGCTGCCGATCGGAGCGCCCAAGGGCATGATCGCCACCGCGCCCGCCTCTTCCAATTGCTGCGCCGCGATCGGATCGTCCGCACAGTAGACCATCGGGTGGAAGCCCTCCTTGGCAAGCACTTCGGTCGCCTTCAGCGTCTCGCGCATGTCGGGATAGAGCGTGCGCGCCTCGCCAAGAACTTCGAGCTTCACGAGGTCCCAGCCGCCAGCCTCGCGTGCGAGCCGCAAAGTGCGGATCGCCTCGTCGGCGTTGAAGCATCCGGCGGTGTTGGGAAGATAGGTGATCTTCTTCGGATCGATGAAGTCGGTCAGCATCGGCGCCTTGGGATCGCTGACGTTCACGCGGCGCACCGCGACGGTCACGATCTCGGACCCGCTGGCTTCGAGGGCGGCGGCGTTCTGCTCGAAATCCTTGTACTTCCCTGTGCCGACGATGAGGCGCGACGTGAAGGTGCGTCCGGCGACGGTCCAGGTATCGCCCGCAGCCTCGCTCCCGCCGCCGACGAAATGGACTATCTCGAAATTGTCGCCGTCGCTGACGGGAATCGAACCCAGTTCGGAGCGCGGCGCGATTACGCGGTTGTGCTCGACGGCTACCTTTTCGGGTTCGAGATCCAGTTCACGTACGAGATCAGCGATCGTCGCAGCATCGCTGCGGCGGGTCTCTCCGTTGACGGTGAGGGTCTTGGTGAGGGCTTCGGTCTGAGGGGCTGTCATTCCCCGTCAGATAAGGCTCCGTGCGTGTGGCGCAAGTTGAGGATGTGCCCGAGCGAAACAAGTGCGACACCGATGATCGTCAGCACCGCCTCGTGAAACCCGTGCGGCACGGCCAGTGCGCCGCCCATGAAGGTCAGGCCCGACATGGCGACGACGAAGGATAGCGGACGGCGATGCTGGAGCGCGCCCCAGCCGATCGCGACTGCCGCGATGACGAGCGCCACGACCAGCCCGGCGCGGTGCCACATAGGGTCGGCCAGGAAATGCCCGCCGAGGCCAAGACCCGAAACGATCAGCACCGTCGCGAGGCAGTGGGCGGCGCACAGGCCGGACAGGACGATGCCCGCGCGGTCGAGCTTGCGGCGAAGAGAGGGAATCAGGAAAGCCATGAGTGAGCCGCATATATGATACACAATAACATTTCACAAGAGCTTGCCGCAGTGTATCGTCCAAACGGCGCGGTTTCGCGACGGTTCGACCTTGCGTTCATACCCCTGCGCTACGTAAAGGAGGCGCAGAATGGGTCCGATAGCCAAAGATTTCGCCAAGGCGCGGCAACCGCGTATCGGCAAGGCGCGTCCGGCAAAGCTCGCGACATGGCTGTTCGTGGTCGCGGCGCTGGTGGTGCTGATGGTCAGCGTCGGCGGCATCACGCGGCTAACCGAATCGGGTCTGTCGATCACGCAGTGGCAACCGATTACCGGCGCAATTCCGCCGCTTAGCGAGGCCGCGTGGCAGGCGGAATTCGATCAGTACAAGCAAATTCCCGAATACCAGAACGTCACCGGGCCCGCCGGCATGGATCTCGCGGCGTTCAAATTCATCTACTTCTGGGAGTGGTTCCACCGCCTGCTCGGGCGAATCATCGGCCTCGCCTTCGCGCTGCCGCTTGCGTGGTTCTGGATCCGCGGCGCGATCCCGGCCGGCTACAAGCCGCGTCTCGTTGCACTGCTCGCGCTGGGCGCTCTGCAAGGTGCCTTCGGCTGGTTCATGGTGCGAAGCGGGCTTTCGGGCGAGATGACCGACGTGAGCCATTTCTGGCTGTCGATCCATTTGCTGACCGCACTGTTCACGCTGGCGGGGCTCGTCTGGACCGCACTCGACCTGCGCGGGCTTGCCTTCACCGCCCGCTCGCGTCCGGCGCGGCTCAAGCCGCTGACGATGGGCGTGGCGGCAGTGGTCTTCGTCCAGCTTCTTCTCGGGGCGTGGGTGGCAGGTCTTAACGCCGGACTCGCATCGGACAGCTGGCCGCTGATGCAGGGCGGGTTCGTGCCGGAATACGACAGCAGTCGCGGGTTTTTCTACGCACTGACTCACGATCCCTATCTTCTCCACTTCCTGCATCGCTGGTGGGCCTGGGCCGCGGTCGCCGCGTTGATCGTGCTGGCGCGCGCGGTCAAACGCTCGAACCGCCTCGCCTCGATCAGCCTGCATATCGCCTACGGCACCATGATCGCCCTCGGCATCGGGACCGTTTTGAGCGGGGTTGAGCTGTGGGTGGCGGTCGCGCACCAGCTTGTCGGGGCGCTGCTCGTCATCGCGCTCGCCTGCGCCGCGCATATCTATGGCCGGCGGACCAAGCGGACCGGCATCGCAGGGCTGCAATCGGTACCGATCTGAGCGCGCGCGTAGTCATACGGTATTATTTTACCTCTCCCTAAACACGCGCATTTGCTTGACTTGCGGGCCGAGCCGTACCAAATGCGCCCGACTTTGTACCGTGCGGGGAAGCGATTCCCGTCGGCTGCGGCACGAAACCAGTTCACTTACACGAACCGAATGGAAAGACAGCCCATGAAGGCGCTCAGCAAGATGACGCGGTCGATCAAACCGGCCGAAGTCGAAAAGAAGTGGCACATCATCGATGCCGACGGCCTGGTGGTCGGTCGGCTCGCAGCGATCGTCGCCAACATCCTGCGCGGCAAGCACAAGCCGAGCTTCACCCCGCACGTCGACTGCGGCGATCACGTCATCGTGATCAATGCCGACAAGGTCCGTTTCACGGGCAAGAAGATGACTGACAAGGTGTATTACAAGCACACCGGTCACGTCGGCGGCATCAAGGAAACCACTCCCGCGAAAGTGCTGGAAGGCCGCTTCCCCGAGCGCGTGCTCGAAAAGGCCGTGCAGCGCATGATCCCGCGCGGACCGCTGGGACGTGACCAGATGCGCGCCCTGCACCTCTATGCCGGGACCGAGCATCCGCACGCGGGCCAGCAGCCCGAGACGCTCGACGTCGCTTCGATGAACCGCAAGAACAAGGCTCCGCAATAATGGCCGACAACAACACCGACGACAAAGCAGCCGAAACCGCTGTCGACACCAAGGCTGCCGACAAGCAGGCTGCGGACACCGCTTCCGAAGAGAAGAGCGACACGAAAAGCGTGAGCGACCTCGGCGATCTCAAGGAAATCGCAGGCGATACGCCCGATGCCGACGCTGCCGCGATTGCGCAGGCTCCTTCCGCGCCGCTGCGCGAGCAGGAACTCGACGCACAGGGCCGTGCCTACGCCACTGGCCGCCGCAAGGACGCCACTGCGCGGGTCTGGATCAAGCCGGGCAAAGGCAAGGTCACGGTCAACGGCCGCGATCAGGAAGTCTATTTCGCACGCCCGACCCTGCGGCTCGTCATCAACCAGCCTTTCACCATCACCGAGCGTGAAGGTCAGTACGACGTTATCGCCACTGTCAGCGGCGGCGGTCTGTCGGGCCAGGCCGGTGCGGTGAAGCACGGCATCAGCCAGGCACTCGCCAAGTTCGAGCCAGCACTGCGCTCGACCGTCAAGGCAGCAGGCTTCCTTACCCGCGACAGCCGCGTCGTCGAGCGTAAGAAGTACGGCCGTGCGAAGGCACGCCGCAGCTTCCAGTTCAGCAAGCGCTGATACTCGGACGCGAAGGCCTGCGGGAATACCCCAAGAAAAGGCGGCTCCTTCCGGGGTCGCCTTTTTTGTATCTGTTGTAATAGGCGTCAGTGAACGGGCGGATCGGTCCGCGGAACCTGACCCACCGGAGCGACGGGTTCGCCAGGCTCGCGCGGCGGGGTCGCGTCTTCCGGCACGTCGTCGATCTGCATCGCTTCCTTCGGCACGCTTTCGAGATTGCGGACCTCGACCTCGAGATGGCCGCCAAAGAAACGCAATTCATTGAAACTCGGCGGGGTCGAGCGCGTGCGCTTCGACAGCGTGCCCGCGCCGATCATGCGTACCGGCCCGTGCACCGTCTCCTGCGTCAGATCAAAGGCGTCGTGAACATGGCCCGACAGTACCGCGGTCACGCCGCGCTTCGCCAGCTCCGCCAGCGCCTTGTTGCCGTTCTTCGTCAGTGCCGTTCCCTCGGTCCCGACTTCGCGCAAGGGATGATGGACAGCGACCAGCGCCTTCGTCCCTTCCGGCAAGGCATCAATCGCCGCCAGCGTCTTTTCGAGTGCGGCGTCGGTTACCCAGCCCTTCGACCAGTTGAAGCGCCACTGCGCCCGCACCGCCGTCTTCAACGGAACGATCGCGATGCCGGGCAGGTCGATCTCCTTTTCGACCACTCCTTCCATCCCGTGAAAGCGCTTGTAGGGCGTGAAGAACCGCTCGATCGGGTTGAAATACGGCATGTCGTGATTGCCGACTTCGACGGTGACCGGCACATCGAGCTTCAGGATCCACGCGCGTGCGGCATCGAACTCGCGGTGCCGCGCTCGCATGGTCAGGTCGCCGGTGATCGCGACTGCGTCAGGCTTTTGCCGCTCGATTTCCGACGCCACCCAGTCGAGCGCCTGGTTGTCCTCCAGCCCGAAATGGATGTCGCTGAGGTGAAAGAGAAGTGCGTCGCCGGTCATGTCCGCGGACAAAACAGATCGAGGTCGAGCGGCGCAAGCGAAAAGCGCTCTTCGCTCCGCCCGTCGAAGCGCTCGCCGTCCACCATGAGCGGGATCGGGGCGCCGTCCTCCCCGACACAGGTGACACTTTTTACCGAGCCGAGGTCGTCGTGCGGTCCTTCGCGAAAATCGTGCTTCAGGATCGCGATGCCCTGCCCCAGAAAGTCGCCGACCGTTCCGGCCGAGTAGCCCTGTATCTTGATCGCCTCGCCGACCGGAGACAGGCGCACGCCGGCATACCCCTCCTCCTTGCCGAGCGGCGGATTGCGTAGCGCCACCTTGGGCCCGCTCCAGCTTTCGGATATCGCCTCGGCCGCATCGGTGGCCGCTTCGATCAACGCACTTTCGCGCAGTTCTTCGCGCACGTCCGCCCATTTCGCGCCTGGTCCGGCAAGTATCTCTGAAAGCGCGACGACTGTTTCGCCCCGGACGCATTCGATCCGCCGCCGTTCGAATTCGCCGTTCACGAAGCGCCGCGCGATATCCGTGCTGTCGCATTCCTCGAACAGCCGGTGGCACAGCAGATTTGCCGTACCGCCCGGTAGGGGCAGCAAGGCGCCGCCCCACCCTTCGAGTTCCCTCACCGTGTAATTAAGCGATCCGTCCCCGCCATGGACGATCAGGGCGTCCACACCCTCCCGCTCCAACTCGGCACGCGACGGCACCCCGTCCTTCTTCACATCAATGATCCGGACATCGCTCGCCGCCTGCCGGCCGAGGATCTCGCAAAGCTCGGCGATCAATTCTTCCTGGTGGCTGCCGCTCGTTTCGTTCACGACCAGCCAACGCCGCTGCGAAGTCATTTCGTCGTCTCCCATCTCGATGAAGCGTAGATAAAGCCCGCGCGTTCCCGAAACTGTTCAGATCCGCCGGGTCAGTATGAGCCAGCCTGTCGCGAGATTAAGGCCGCTGTACAAGGCGTAGATCCATGCGACGCCCGCCCAACCGTTCCCGGCCAGCAGCATCGCGGCGAGAAGCCATGCGAATTCCGCGACGAACGTGAAATGCCCCCGCGCGGCGCCTGTAAGCGCCTTTATCTCGCGCAGCATCGGATGTCCGCTCTGCAAGACCGCCTTGTGAATTGCAAAATTGCCGATTCCCAGCGCGAACATGACGAATATTACCATCGACTAGCGTCGTCCCTAATAATTCGTCGGCTCCCGAGTGTTGTTGGTCGGCCAACTTCACCCGCTTATCCGATTGGTCCTTCATCTGTCGAGATGCTGCTGCGCGTGGCGGCGGGATCTGTACCTTTCAAATTGCGCAACGCCTTCAGCGACCCCGAAGAAAACGAAGGCACGCAGTACGAAGGAGGATCATATGAAATACGCATTAGCAGCCATTGCGGCGCTCTCGCTTTCCGCACCCGCAGTCGTCCATGCCCAAGAAGAGCAGACCATCCATGTCGAATACAAGGATTTGAACCTGACCAGCCAGAAAGGGCAGCGCGCACTCGAGCGGCGCATCAATGCCGCCGCACGCGAAGTTTGCGGCATCGACTTCGCCCCCACCGGAACGCGCATCGTCCATCCGAAAGCGCGCGAATGCTACGACAAGGCCATGAGCGGCGCGATGACGCGCTACGCTGCACTCGTAGCCGACAGCCAGCTCGGTGGCTGAGCTTTCCTCCACAGCTTAGGAACCCCGGCGGACCAGTCCCTTTCGCCGGGGTTCCGACAGCCTGATCCGGCAGGCATAAATCCCGGGAAATCGACCCGAACAGACTGATACGGGCGGCGCATCGGCAGATGCGCCGCTTCTCTTTTCGGAGTGGCAGGATCAGCGGCCCGCCATCGCCTTGACCTTGGGCAGATAGGTCCGTCCGATCCGCAGCGCCTCGCCGTTTTCCAGTTCTGCCGACCAGACACCCAGCCCGTCGTGCCGCAGTCCGCGGATGTGGTCCTTGCGCAGGATCGTCGAGCGGTGGATGCGAATGAAATCCGCCGGATCGAGCCGCTCTTCGAGCCCTGCGATCGTCTGCAACAGCAGATAAGTGCGCTCGCCGACATGAAGCCGGACGTAGTCGCGCTCCGCATCGATCCGCCCGACTTCGCGCGTTTCGATCCGGATCAGCTCGCTGCGGTGCGGGATCCACAATTCATCGAGCCATTCGCTGGTCTTACCCTTACCGCTTCCGCGCCGCTGCAGGGCGCGTCCGATCGCACGTTCCAGCCGTTCGGCCTTGACCGGCTTCAGCACGTAATCGACCGCGTCGAGATCGAAGGCATCCACCGCATATTCGTCATGCGCCGTGACGAAGACGACCGCTGGTCGATGCTGCTTCTTCGACAGCGACTTCGCAACCGACAGGCCGTCCACCTCAGGCATGGTCATGTCGAGCAGAATGAGATCGGGCGACAGCGCATCGACCAGCCGCAGGGCGGCCGCTCCGTCGCTGGCGGTGCCGACCACGGACAGATCGTCGATCCGTGCGCAGATCACCTGCATGCGTTCCACGGCAAGCGGCTCGTCGTCGACGATCAGCGTCCGTAATTTGGGTTCGGCGGTTTCCTCAGCCATGTCGCACCAGTGGCATTCTCAGCTCCGTTTCGTAACCATCCAGGGTCGGGCCCGACGTGATACTCGCACTGTTGCCGAAGCGCGCAGCCAACCGGTCGCGGACATTGGCAAGACCGATGCCGAAACCGGACACGCCCTTGGTTCCGTCTCCGGCATTTCCGGCTGGTTCGCTGTGACCGCCGTCGTTGGTGACGGTCACGACGAGGCGGTCGAATTCCTCACGCGCTGCGACGTGGATCGTGACCGGTTCGGTGCTTCTTGCAACGGCATATTTCACCGAGTTCTCGACCAGCGGCTGAAGGATCATACCCGGCACTTTCATGCCGGCAAGCTCCTCAGGAAGTTCGAACTGCGTCCGCAGCCGTTGAGGAAACCGAACGGCTTCCACATCGAGATACCGGCGCTGCAAGGCGAACTCGTCTTCCAGCGGCACGTCCATAGTCGGATCGTCAGCCAGCGAATGCCGATAGAAATCCGAGATCGTCTGGATCATCTCTTCCGCATCGTCGGTCCGCCCGGTCATCACGAGCGCGGAAAGCGAGTTGAGCGTATTGAACAGGAAGTGCGGATTAACCTGGTAACGAAGCGAGCGAAGCTCCGCTGCCTTCGCGGCCCGCCTGAATTCGCCCTCGCGCCGCTCCGCCGCCTGTGCCTGCGCACCGGCGATCAGCGCGAGGTACAATGCCGACCACGCCAGCAGCAGGAAGTAGAGGCTGAGGGCAGCTCCGATGATCGGACGCCACCGGTCGAGGCCGGTCGGTGCGGGCTCGAGCGTCAGGCTGAACGAGGGTGGCGCAGCCCCGGCGCTGCCGTTCTCGTCTGCCGGAACCCAACCGCGCGGAGTAGGAATATCGACGAGAAGATTACCCGCCTCGTCCCGGCGCAGGTTCACGCCCTGCTCCTCGGCGAATTTCTTCTGCATCTCCTCCTGTATTTCCGCGAAGACCGCCTGGTTGATCTGCGCGATCAAGACCGATGCGGGCAATGCGGCAAGCAGAGCGATAACGATCTTGACCCACAGCGCCCGGTATTCGAACAATCTGAGGATCAGCCACAGCGCGACCGTCACCGCGGCTCCCGCGGCGCACACCAGGCTCCGCCGCCAGAGCAGTTCCGCTTGCATGTCGATACCCATCACATTGCCGCGAAGGGTGACGAGAAGGAAATAGCACAGCCACGCTCCGATAATGGAAGCAAGGACAATCTTCAGCGGCAGGCGTTCGTGCACGGTAAGCGCGGAGCTTTGGTTCATACGTGCCCTCGATAGTCCAAACCTGCCGCTCCTATCCAGCCCGGCGGTCGAGAAGCGAAGGGCGTTGGTCGATGGCCCACGCCCCCGGTCCTACAGCGTCGGCAGCAGATTCTCTTCCCTGATCCGTTTGCGCCACTCGGCGGGCGCCTGTTTGTGGACGTTGTTGCCTGCGCTGTCGACGGCAACCGTGACCGGCATGTTCTCGACTTCGAACTCGTAGATCGCTTCCATGCCGAGGTCTTCGAACGCGGCGACCCTGCTGCCCTTGATGGCCCGGCTTACGAGGTAGGCCGCCCCGCCCGTCGCCATCAGGTACGCAGTCTTGAAGCGGCTGATGACGTCGACGGCGTCGGGGCCGCGTTCCGCCTTCCCGATCATCGCAAGCAGCCCTAAGTCGAGCATCATCTCGGTGAACTTGTCCATGCGCGTCGCGGTGGTCGGGCCCGCCGGGCCGACCACCTCGTCCATGACCGGATCGACCGGCCCGACGTAGTAGATTGCGCGGCCCCTGAAATCGACCGGCAGTTCCTCGCCGCGGTCGAGCATGTCCTTGATGCGCTTGTGCGCCGCGTCGCGGCCCGTCAGCATCTTACCCGACAGCAGTAGGCGGTCGCCCGCGCTCCACTGGTTGACCTCTTCCTGCGTGAGCGTGTCGAGATCGACGCGCCGCGCCGAACTGTCCGGCTGCCAGTTCACTTTCGGCCAGTCGTCGAGGTCGGGCTGCGGGAGATAGGCCGGCCCGCTTCCGTCCATGGTGATATGCGCGTGGCGCGTGGCCGCGCAGTTGGGGATCATTCCCACCGGCTTGCCGGCGGCATGGCACGGCCATTCGAGGATCTTTACGTCGAGCACGGTGGATAGGCCGCCCAGCCCCTGCGCACCGATGCCCATTGCATTGACGGCATCGTAGATGTCGACCCGCAGCTGCTCGATATCGCTTCGCGGGCCGCGCTGCTTGAGCTGCGCCATGTCGATCGGATCCATAAGCGACTGCTTGGCCAGCTTCATGCATTTTTCCGCCGTGCCGCCGATGCCGATGCCGAGCATTCCGGGCGGACACCAGCCGGCTCCCATCGACGGGATCTGCTCGACCACCCAGTCGACGATGTTGTCGCTCGGGTTCATCATCTTGAACTTCGATTTGTTCTCGCTGCCCCCGCCTTTCGCCGCGACGTCGATACCAACGGTATCGCCCGGCACCATCTCGACCGAAAGCACGCAGGGCGTGTTGTCGCGCGTGTTGCGCCGGGTGAAAGCCGGATCGGCAAGGATCGAGGCACGCAGCTTGTTGTCGCTGTTGGTATAGGCGCGGCGCACGCCCTCATCGACGATTTCCTGCAGGCTGCGCTTCGAATCGAGGCGGCAGTTCTGCCCCCATTTTATGAAGACGTTGACGATCCCGGTGTCTTGGCAGATCGGACGGTGCCCTTCGGCGCACATCCGGCTGTTCGTCAGGATCTGCGCAATCGCATCCTTGGCAGCTTCGCCCTGTTCGGCCTCATAGGCCTTTCCGAGCGCCTGGATGTAATCCATCGGGTGGTAGTAGCTGATGTACTGCAGCGCATCGGCTACCGTTTCGATAAGATCGTCTTCCTGGATTATGGTCATGTCGCTCATCGAACGATTCCTTCCATCGGCAGATAGGCGCGCGCATCGGCCGCGCTCTTTACCTAGCGCCACTAGCGGTTAATGACGGGAAGCGTCAAAGGCCTTGGCTGCAATAACGGTTGCGCTTAAGGCAGCATGAGACTAACTGTATTGCACTCTTAATACACCTTGGAACGGGGTTGGATCGATTGACATGAGCGGGGCCGAAAACAGGCGGGACAACGCGCAGTTTTATGCGACTGCACGCAAGGCGATGATCGACAGCCAGCTACGCACGAGTGGGGTGAACGCGGACTTCGTGCTGAACCGGATGCGCAGCGTCGCACGCGAGGATTTCGTGCCCGAAGGTCTTCGTGCGAGTGCTTATGTCGACCGCTCGCTCAAATTCCCGGACGGCGGCGTGATGGCGCCGCCCGTATTCTACGGCATGATGCTTGAAGAAGCGCGCCCTACCGCCTCCGATCACGTCCTGATCGTGGACGGCGGCAGCGGCTATCTCGGCGCGCTGGCTACTCCGCTGGCCGGTTCGGTCACAACCGTCACGCCCGCTGATGCTTTCAAGGAAGCAAATGGGGATACGCCCTTCACTCTCGTACTGATCGACGGCGCGATCGAGGAAATGCCTGCCGCGCTCGTCAGGCGGATGGCGGACGATGCACGGGTCGTCACCGGTCTCGTCCGGGACGGCGTGACACGGATCGCGCGCGGCCGGAAGAGCGGCGATGGCGTGGCCTTCGCACCGCTTGGCGAACTCGGCATCCCGCGGCTCACGCAGTTCGACCGCAAGAAGGCATGGCAGTTCTGATGAGCGGCCAGGGCCGGCTACGGAGCGCGGGTTACGCGGTCACGGCGCTTGCCTCCTGCGCGGTGCTCGCGCTGACCGAAACGCCTGCCTATGCGGACACGCTGCGCGAGGCGCTACTCCAGGCCTATCGCAGCAATCCGACGCTGGAATCCGCACGGTCCGAGCTTCGCGCGATCGACGAGAACGTGCCGATCCAGAAGAGCGCAGGGCGCCCCTCGGTCGAAGCCAGCGGAACCTATACCGAGATACTGAAGCAGAACTCGACGAGTTTCTTCTCGCCCAGCCGGGCCGTCAATACCGGGATCGATCTCGGCGTGCCGATCTATTCGGGCGGTGCGGTCAAATATTCCGTACGCGCGGCGGTAGAGCGCGTGGAAGCCGGGCGCGCGGACCTTCGCGGCACCGAATCGGCCATCTTCAGCCAGGTCGTCGCCGCCTACATGGACGTGCTGCGCAGCGAAGCGGTCGTGGGCCTGACCGCTAACCAGGTCGAAGTGCTCGGCATCAACCTGCAGGCGACGAGCGACCGGTTCGAGATCGGCATTCTCACCCGCACCGACGTCGCGCAGTCGCAGGCGCGGCTTGCGCTTGCCGAAGGCGATTTGCGGAGCGCACAGTCGAACCTCATCTCCGCGCGCGAGACCTATATTCAGTTGGTGGGCGAAGCGCCGACCAATCTGCAGCCGCCTCCGCCGCTGACCGACATTCCCAGCGACGTGGAAACCGCGGTAGATATCGCGCTCGAGAACAATCCCGACCTCATTGCCGCGCGCGAACGCGCCGTGGCGGCAGGTTACGATATTCGGGTAGCAGGCGCACAGCGGTTGCCGCGCGTGTCGGTCTTCACCGGCTACGACTACCAGAACTTCCTCGGCAGCGTGCCCGACGGCGTGCTCGATCCGGACGATCCGAACAGCGAGGTCGTTGCCAGTCCGCAAGTGGCCACCGGCGCACAGGCGGGCGTTTCCTTCTCCATTCCCCTGTTTCAAGGTGGACGCATCGCTGCGCAGCAGCGTCAGGCGCAGGCGCGTGCCTCTGTCGCGCTCGAGCAGATCGTGGCAGCGGAACGCGACGTGATCGCGCAGGTCCGGGCGGCCTGGGCGAGCCTGCAAGCCTCACAGGCGATCATCGCTTCCTCGCAGACAGCGGTTGATGCCGCCGCGCTTAGCCTCGAAGGTGTGCGGGCGGAAAACTCGGTCGGCAATCGCACGATCATCGACATTCTCGATGCCGAACAGGAACTGCTCAATACGCAGGTCCAGCTCGTGACCGCGCGGCGTAATGCCTACGTCGCCGGCTTCAGCCTGCTTGCGGCGATGGGCCGCGCCGAAGCGCGCGATCTGGGGCTTGGCGAAGCCGGGCCGCTCTACGATCCGGTCGTCAATTACGAGCGGGTGGAGGGCAAGTTCTTCGACTGGGACCGCGATCCCGATCCGGAAACGCAAAGCACGCGGACGATCGACGTGCCTGCGCCCGATGCCGAAATACCCGACATGGGTCCCTACGAACGCGAACCCGATCAGTAACCGCAACCGTAAACGCATTTGATAAACGCATCCAATTTCGTTTAGACCGTGTTTGCGGCGAGCGATTGTGCCGATGCCGTATGTCACAGGGGCCCGAATTCTGATGCACCAGCTTGGCGAACCGTCGGTCGAGGAAATTCTCGATTCCATCAAGAAGGTGATCGCGCGCGACAGCCGTGCCATCGGCGTGCCGCGATACACGGACAACCGCGCCGAACCCGCCGATGCGGAGGAGGCCGAGGAAGTACTCGAATTGGCGGAGGACGAGATCCTCGGCTCGAACGAAGCTGCACCGGTTTCGAACGAGGAATTGCTGATCGACGAAGGTGCCGAGCCGCTCGAATACGGACCATGGCAGGACGATGACGAGATTTCCGCGGACGTCGATGACGCGGACGAGGACGAGGATTACGCCGACGACCTCGATGGTGGTCCGCTGACCAGCGCCGACGTGCGCATGGCGATGCGGGACAATCTGGCCGCGCTCGCCATGCTGTCGGACCCGAAAGGTGCGCAGCGCACCTTGCGCGCGGGCGAAACCTCGCTCGAGGAACTGACCCGCGATCTTTTGCGTCCGATGCTGGCGCAGTGGCTCGACGACAATCTTCCTGGCATGGTGGAGCGTCTAGTGAAGGCCGAGATCGCACGGATCGGCAAGAAAGCCCGCTAGAAAGTTACCCGGCAGCCTTAACTTCTTGCGCCTGCCCGGCGATTGCGCAACTGTGCGCGCATGAAGAAAATTACCGGCCCGATGGCCTGTTCGCTTGCTGCCCTTGCCGCATATCTAGCCGTCCCCGCGTCCGCTCAGACCAGCGCCGCGCCTGCCGCGAGGCCGATGAGCGCAGTCGATCTCGTCACGATGCCCCGCGTCGGGGCACCTGTCGTTTCGCCCAACGGACAGCACATGGTTTATGCGGTCACGAACACTGATCCGGAAAGCTTTTCACGTACCACGACGCTTTACTGGCGCCCGGTCATGGACATGGACGCGGAGCCCGTCGCGCTCGATCTTGGCGGCGATGCGAACAGCGCTACCTTCGGACCGGACGGCTACCTTTATTTCCTGAGCGGACGGGCAGGCACTGGCGGGGACGAAAAGAGCCGCATCTGGCGTACGCGCATCTCGCCTGCAGGTGTGGCCGGCGCACCCGAACAAGTGACCGACTTCGCCGCCGATATTGCCGGCTTCGCAGTCGCACCTACTGGCGGCAAGCTTGCGGTATGGGGCGAAATCTCGCGCGAATGTACGACCTTCGGCTGCGAGGGTGACGGCACCGCGCATCTGACCGGCCCCGGAACCGGCCGCCTATACGAAGGCGATACGGGCTTCATCCGCCACTGGGATACCTGGGAAACGCCGGGCACATACAGCCGCGTCTTTGTCTACGACCTCGCGAACGGAAAGGCGTCGGGAAGCGGAATGCCGATCGACGGTCCTGCAGGCGCGGAAGCGCTGGTCGGCGATACGCCCATAAAGCCGTTCGGTGGGGGAGAGGACGTCGCCTGGGCTGCGGACGGCAAAGGCGTGTACTTCGTCGCGCGCGAAGCCAATGCAGCCGAACCGACCTCGACCGACACGGATATCTACTACGCAGACCTCTCCGGCGAAGCGCCGCGCAATCTGACCGATGCGAACGAAGCGTTCGACCTGTCGCCTGCGCCCTCGCCCGACGGACGCCAGCTTGCCTATCTCGCGATGGCGCGGCCGAATTACGAAGCGGACCGGCAGGTGGTGCACCTCCGCGACCTGCGTACCGGCGAAACGCGCGCCCTCACGCAGGTTTTCGACCGCAGCTTCGGATCGCTTGCATGGACGCCGGACGGCCGCTGGATCGTCGCGACGGCGCAGGACGTGCTCGATACGCCTGCATTCCGGATCGATCCGCACAGCGGCAAGGTCGAGCGCCTCGACCTGATGGCCGGAAACGAAGCGCATATCGGAAACGTCAAACCGCTTTCCGGCAATCGCCTGCTGTTCACACAGGACTCCATCGGCGCTCCAGCCGAAATCTTCCTGTCGGAGAACTGGGGTCAGGCGCTTCCCATTACGGATATTGCAAAAGGTCAGGTCGGCGAACTCGCCTCGATCGAGACCAAGCGCTTCAACTTCGCGGGCGCAAACGGCGATACGGTATGGGGCCAGATAACCAAGCTGGAAAATCAGGACGGCCCGATGCCGGCTATTCTCTACGTCCATGGCGGGCCGCAAGGTTCGTTCAACGACGGATGGTCGAGCCGCTGGAACCCCCGCGTTCTTGCGAGCCAGGGCTACGCCGTCATCTCGGTCGATTTCCACGGATCGACCGGTTACGGTCAGGAGTTCACCGACAGCATCAACCGCGACTGGGGCGGTAAACCGCTTGAAGACCTGAAGCTCGGTCTCGCTGCTGCGCTTGCGCAGGATAGCCAGATCGATGGCAGCAAGGCCTGCGCGATGGGCGCGTCATACGGCGGCTTCATGATGAACTGGATCGCGGGACAGTGGCCCGACCGCTTCGATTGCCTCGTCCAGCACGACGGCCTGTTCGACATGCGCAGCTTCTATTACGTGACCGAAGAACTGTGGTTTCCGCGCTGGGACTTCGGCGGATCCTACGCCGAGCAGACCGAACAGTACGAGCGGTTCAACCCCGTCAACTACGTCGACCAGTGGAAGACGCCGATGCTCGTCATAACCGGCGAGCAGGACTTCCGCGTACCGTATACGCAAGGCATCGCGTCCTTCACCGCCCTTCAGGAACGCGGCATCGAATCGCAACTGCTCGTTTTCCCGGACGAGAACCACTGGGTACTGAAGCCCAAGAATTCGCTGCAGTGGCACAATGTCGTGTTCGACTGGCTCGCGCGATATCTCAAGGATGGGGAAGGCAGCGCGGCCGAGTGAGCGGCGGACTCCACAAAGCGGAAAAGGCACTCGCGAAACTAGGCGGGAGCGAGACGCAGCGGCATATCTTCCTGTGCGCGCTGGCGGAAAAGCAGAAATGCTGTTCGCGCAAGGAAGGCGAGCAGAGTTGGAAGTTCCTGAAGCGCCGGATGAAGGAGCTCGGTCTCACCAAGCCGAGCCGCGAGGGCGGGCCTGTCGCGCGGACCAAGGCCGATTGCCTGCAGATATGCGAGCACGGGCCGATCGCGGTCGTGTGGCCCGATAACGTGTGGTATCACTCCTGCACGCCCGAAGCGCTGGAACAGATCATTCAGGTGCATCTCATCCGCGGCGAACCGGTGGAGGCCTACCGCCTTCGTCCGCCCGAAGAAACCGGCCGCTAGTCCTTGCGCCAGTGATCGGCTTCTTCGCCGAGTCGGTCCTCTACCGCCTCGTCGTGGCCCGTCCCATGCGATAGGAACACGAGGCCCATCAGCGCGCCCGTCAGTAGCATGGTGAAGGTGATCGCCAGTCCCACCGCGATGTAGAAGTGGATCGAAACCGGGTCGCCGCCCTTGTAGATCAGCGCGAAGGCAATCAGCACGACGCCTACCGCCAACAGGAACATAAAGCGCATCAACCGCTTGTACCGGGCCCAGGCGAAGGCGGCGTTGCGGGGATCGTCCAGAGGGGATTTGCGCGTCATGCCCCTTTCATGGGGTATGCTGGTAGAAGGCGCAAGGTTGGCCCGCCTGGGCTCGCCTCGACTGGCGGACTCGCAATTTCGCCCCCTTCATGGCACAATCGCGGCAACAACAGCGAGGAGGATGCAGCTATGAAGATCGCTCAACTGATCGAAACGCGCGACATCGCGGATGTCGTCGTCGCCCATCCGGACATGTCGGTAATCGATGCGGTTGCCCTGCTGGCGGAGAAGCGGATCGGCGCCCTGCCCGTAATCCGGGACGGCGCGGTGGTCGGCATCTTCTCCGAGCGCGATGTGATCTATCGCCTCGCGCACGAGGGTAAGGGATGCATCGACACCGATGTCGGCACGATCATGTCCTCGCCGCCAATCACGGTGGAGCGGCAAACCTCGGTCGACGATGCGCTTGCCCTGATGACGCGTCGGCGCATCCGCCATCTGCCGGTCATGGACGGTACGGCGATGTGCGGCTTCATCTCGATCGGTGATCTCGTGAAGTCGCGCTATGCCGAGGTACAGCACGAAGCACAGGCGCTGCGGCAGTATATCCAGACCTGACGGCGGCTTGGAACCGAGCATGCGAACGCCTAGATAGGACGCATGGCCGATCCCCTTACCCTCAGCCCCGCTGCCGCAACCCGCGTAAAACTTATCGCGGAAAAGCAATCGCGCGAACCGATCCTGCGCCTGTCCGTAGAAGGGGGCGGTTGCTCCGGCTTCCAGTACAAGTTCGAACTGGCAGGCGAAGCGGACGACGGCGACAGCGTCAGCGAGACCGATGGCGCGCGCCTTGTGGTTGACCCCGTCAGCCTTGACCTCGTCGCCGGGAGCACGGTGGATTTCGTGGAGTCGCTCGGCGGCGCTGCCTTCCGGGTCGAGAACCCGCAGGCCGCTGCAGGATGCGGCTGCGGATCGAGCTTCGGCATTTAGGTTAGACGCGCAGGCCGTTGTGCGGCAGAAGGCCGGGCAATGAGGATTGCGACTTTCAACATCAACGGCATCAAGGCGCGGCTTCCGCGCCTGATCGAATGGCTTGAAGAAACGCGCCCGAGCGTCGCCTGCCTGCAGGAAATCAAGACGCAGGACGAAGGCTTTCCGGCAGACGACTTCGCGAAGATCGGCTACGAGGCGATCTGGCACGGCCAGAAAGGCTTCAACGGGGTGGCGATCCTCGCCGACGGCGTGAAGCCGGTCGAAACGCAGCGCGGCCTTTCCGGAGACGACAGCGATGAGCAGGCGCGTTACCTGGAAGCCGACGTGAACGGCGTACGCGTCGCCTCGATTTACCTGCCCAACGGTAATCCGCAGCCCGGACCCAAGTTCGACTACAAGCTCGCATGGATGGAGCGCCTGCGGGTGCATGCCAAGACCCTATGGGACGCCGAGATCCCGACGGCGCTGATCGGCGACTACAACGTCATTCCCGAAGACAAGGACGTCTGGTCCCCTGCCGCCATGGCGAACGACGCGCTGATGCAGCCCGCATCGCGCAATGCCTATTTCGCAATGCTGTCGGATGGATGGACCGATGCGGTCAATACGCTGAACCCGCGCGGCGGCGTATGGACGTTCTGGGACTACCAGGCGGGCGCGTGGCAGCGCGACCACGGCTTCCGCATCGATCACCTGCTCTTGAGCCCAGAGCTGGCCGACCGCATGACCGCGGTGGGCGTCGACAAGGAATACCGTGGCCGCGAGAAATCGAGCGACCATACCCCGGTCTGGGCCGAGTTCGCGGACTGACCACGGCGACAAAAAAGCGCCCCGCCCGGCAATCCGGACAGAGCGCTTCAATTTAATTCCGCAGGTTTTACCGGTAGAAGATGTGCCGGTTAATGGTGACGCGCGCTTCCTTGCGCGAGGCCCAGCGCGGTTTCACGTATTTGGCGTGGAAGTAGAGGCTGTCGCCGGCTTCGCTGTCCCACGTGCCCTGATGAGCGATATGGGCGAGTGCCTTCGCGTTGCGCCATGCGGCCGAATTTGTCCGGATCTTCGGCATCGCGCCGCCGCGTACGAAAGAGAACTGCGAACGCTGGAAGACCACGCCGCAGTAGTCGGAGGGGAAACGCTGCGATTCGGCGCGGTTCACGATGACCTGACCGACTGCGAGCTGGCCGGATAGCGGCTCTCCGCGCGATTCGAAGTAGATCGCACCGGCAAGGCACTGCATGTTTTCGGATAGGTCGCCGCTCGTATCGGTAAGCGCGACCAGTTCCCGGAGCGATGAAGCCGTAGCTGCTGCATTCGCGCGCTCGTCTTCCTCGGTTTCCTCGGGAATTGGCTGGACGACTTCACCGGCTTCGAACACCGGGACGACTTCGTCGGTCAGAACCGGGGCGGCAACCTGCGCCGCTGGTTCGGTAATCTGCTCTTCCTGTGCGAAGGCGTAGGAACCTTCGGCGTTGGCGAGCGTAAAAATCATCGTGGCCGCTACGGCGGCTGCACTGAATTTGATCGTCTTGCGGGTCATAGATCCGTTTGACTTAGCGGTGAACCGCCTGACGCAGATCGAAGCCCGTATCGCTTATCTTGCGATATCACTGGGTGGCTTTCATTATCTGCCGGCCGTCCCCCGTCTGCGCGCTAACACACACGGCCGAGTGCCGCGTTATGTCGCCTGCGCTTTGTGGAGAAGGTGGCCGCTAGGTAGAGACGAAGGATTATGAGTCAACTCGGTTAACCCTGCTCTCGATGAACTCCGCGGCGTTCGGCAAATCGATCTCCACGATCCACAAATCGTTATCTTGCGCCGCGCGGCGCGAAACATATTCCGAAAACTCTGTTGGTTTCTCAGCGTCTTGTTCGCGGGTCACGGTGAAGAGACGTGGCCCGTCCAAGCTTGGCATGCGTTCCCACAGGCTGGCATTGCTGCCCCGGTCAACGGATAACAGAACGATGGTCCCGGCGTCGCGGTCGCCGCGGGAAAGCACTGCTGCAAATCCTCCAAGCACTTGAACTTGCTTGATAATTGCAGATACTTCGACATGAGCGGGAAGACGCGTACCGGTCACCGAAGCCACACTTTCGACCAAACCGGTTTCAAATGCGACAAGTTGCAGCAAGCCTGCGATAGATTGTGCAGTGCACAATAAATCCGCTTCGCATTAGTTCGCTTTGTAGCCATCGAGACTCGACAACGGGATTCGCGAACGCATGAAGGTGCCTGTCCCGCGTCCTATCTCTTCGCCCTCCGCATCAACGAGGCGCGATTCGGCGACCAGGACGCGCCGCCTGCCGCTGACCCATTTCCCTTCAGCAACAACTTCGCCCGCGCGTACAGGCTTCGTGAAATGCAGATTGAACGACGTGGTAAGAAGGAAGCGGTCGGTCGCGAGCGTATTCGCAGCGTAGAAGGCCGCATCATCAAGCATCTTGAAATAGATCGTACCGTGCGCCGCCCCGGCGGCATGGAAGACCTTGTCGCTAACGACGAAACGGATGGTCGCCTCCCCTTCGCCGGCGATCTCGATATGCGATTCGAACAGGCGATTGATCGGTGCCGATACGTAGAGCCGTTCCAGCGCGCGGTAATGCGACGCAGCCCCGCCCGGCGCGGCTTCCGGCGATGATCCGCTCTCCTCCACTGCCTGCACCCGCCCCGGAACGAAATCTAAGCGCGCGGTTCGACCCAGCCGACCGAACCGTCGCGGCGGCGATAGACCATATTATGCCGGCCCGTGCCCGCATTCTTGAAGAACAGTGCGCCCGTATCACGCAGGTCGAGCATCATGACGGCGTCGGCGACGCTGGCTTCGGGAATATCGGCTGTCGTTTCCGCGATGATCGGAGGCGCGTCTTCACCGACTTCCTCTTCGTCGCGGTCCGGCTCGGGCGCGGCGAAGATCGTGTAGGCTGCTTCCTCCTCTTTCATGGCGTGAGCGGACTGGCTATGCCGGTCGGTTAGCCGGCGCTTGTAGCGGCGCAGCTGTTTCTCGATCTTGCTGGCGGCCTGGTCCGCCGCCTGGTGCGCGTCCTGCGCCTCTCCATGCGCTTTCAGGACGAGGCCCTGCATTACATGGGTTACGATGTCGCAGCTGAACGCGTTTGCCGGGGCTTTGCCGAAGATGACGTGCGAGGAAAGCGCACGGTCGAAATATTTCTCGACCACGCGGCCGAGCCGATCTTCGACATGTTCCTGAAGGGCTGCACCGGTATCGACCTGATGGCCGGAGACGCGAATATCCATGAGCGACAACCTCCTGTCTGTTTCACTGTCTTTAACGCAGGCTAAGCAGACAAGTGCCGTTCCACGAGTCATTTTTTGCAGAAATACGTAGCTCGCGCTTGCACCTTAAACTGCGATAGCGCCAACTCAGCTATTCCAGAGCGGACGCTCCATACCTTTCAGGAACTCGGCATGGCGCGCCAGTTCGGCAGCGCTTGCCATATGCGGGCGGGGCGGGCGCACGGTGCGGTTCTGCGGAACCAAACGCGCAGTCTCTTCCGCGATGCGCGCGTCGACTTCCGCCGCAAGTTCGAGACCGATCTGCCGTCCGCCGGTCAGTTCGATATAGACCTGGGCGAGGAGCTCGGCATCGAGCAATGCGCCGTGCTTGACCCGGTGGCTGCGATCGATCCCGTAGCGCGTGCAGAGCGCGTCGAGCGACAGCTTCGCGCCGGGATGCTTGCGCCGGGCGAGGGCGACCGTATCGACCATCCGTTCCATCGCGACGATCGGCAGGTCGCACAACGTCAGCTCGTTGTTGAGGAAGCCAAAGTCGAACCCGGCGTTATGCGCCACCAACGGATCCTCGCCGATGAATTCGAGCAGATCGTGACAGCAATCGCGGAAGAACGGCTTGTCCGACAGGAAGATCGCCGACAGGCCGTGCACCGCTTCCGCACCGGCGGGCATATCGCGTTCCGGATTGTAGTAGGCGTGGAAAGTCTTGCCGCTCGGCACACGATCGATCATCTCGACGCAGCCGATTTCCACCATCCGGTCGCCCGTCTTAGGGTCCAGACCGGTCGTTTCGGTATCAAAGACGATTTCGCGCATGGCGGCTCTTATTTACGATGCGCCGCGGACGAGCAAGTGCTCGCCTCAGGTTTTTGAACCGGCGAAGCGTTCGCGCAGTTCTTCGGCGAGTTCGCCGACCTGCCGCTCCGTTTCGGCGAGCGAGACGCCGGTATCGATAATGTAGTCGGCGCGCGCCCGCTTTTCGGCATCGGGTGTTTGCAGGGCGAGGATGTCCTCGAACTTCGCTTCGGTCATTCCCCCACGCGCCAGCACGCGGCGGCGCTGCTCCTCCGCAGGCGCTGATACGACCACGACCGCATCCATCGCGTCTGCGCCGCCCTTTTCGTAAAGGAGCGGGATGTCGAAAATGACAAGCGGGGCGTCCGCGTTCTCGGCGAGGAAAGCCGCACGGCGGCGCGCAACCGCAGGGTGGACGATCGCTTCGAGGCGCGCCAATTGCTCTCTATTGCCGAATACCAGCGCCCCCAGCTGTTCGCGCAGCACGCCGTTTGCATCGGTAGAGCCTGCGAACGCCGCTTCGATCGCGGCGACCAGTTCGCCGTCCGGCCCCTGCATCGCGCGCACAGCCGCATCGGCATCGAACACCGGTACGCCCGCGCGTTCGAACATCGCGGCAACCGTGCTCTTCCCCATTCCGATCGAGCCGGTGAGGCCGATGATGGCTGGCGCGCTCACCGCGTGAGCATATCGCGCAGTTCGCCATCATGCTCGCGCGGGGCCGGCTGACCGAAAAACAGCCCAAAAGCAGCCGCCGCCTGTCCGATGAGCATGGAAAGGCCGTCGATGGTGCGAAAACCGGCTCCGCGTGCAGCTTTGAGAAACTCGGTGTCTACTGGATCGGTAACGATGTCGTAGAAGATGCTGCCGGGCGGCGTATGGCTGAGGTCGAAGGGCAGGGCGGGGTGACCGCGCATGCCGAGTGGGCTTGCGTTGACGATAAGATCGCAGCAGCCCTCGCGGTCGTCGAAGGCGAAACCGGTGGCTTCGGCGAAATGTTCGAGCGGCGGTGTATGGTGCTCGCCCTCGGGCGCCAGTTCATCCAGCAAGGCCTGAGCCTTCGCCGGGTCGCGCGCGGCGAGAACCAGCGTAAAATTCTCGGCGGCCAGCGCATGGACGATCGCCCGCGCCGCGCCGCCCGCGCCGATGATGCGCGCCATGCGGAACAGGTGCGCCTGCCGGAGCAGCGGCAGCAGAGGCTCGAGGAAGCCTGCCCCGTCGGTGTTCGTCCCCAGCAATTCAGGCGCGCCGCGATAAACCGTATTGACCGCGCCGATCTCTGCCGCTGGCGTTTCAACGCGGTCGAGATGCTCTCGCACGCGCAGCTTGTGCGGCATCGTGACATTGCACCCGCGCCAGTCCGGGTCCTTGCGGCGATCGGTAATGTAATCGGCAAGTTCGGGCGGTTTGACGTGGGTCGCGCGGTACTCAGCCTCCAGACCCAGTTTGGCGAGCCAGAAATTGTGGATCGCGGGACTCTTCGATTGCGCGATGGGGTCACCGATGACCTCGGCATAGGGTCTGCTCATTGCAGCAGGCCTTCCGCGCTTCCTGCATGTTCGCGCAGTGCCCCGAGAACTTGAAGTAGCGGCATGCCGAGAACGCTGAACTGGTCGCCGCGGATAGTCTCGAACAGATGCGCGCCCCGTCCCTCGATCCGGAATACGCCAACGCATGCACCGACTTCGGGCCATTCGGCGTCGAGATAGGCCTCGATAAACGCATCGCTGAGTTCGCGAACCGCCAGTGCAGCCATATCATGCCCGACCCAAAGTGTGCGCCCATCCAGCACCAGCGCGGCTGCGCTATGCAGGCGCATGGTCTTGCCAGAAAAGAAGCGGAGATGTTCCGCAGCGTTTTCGCGGCTCGCTGGCTTGTCGAACCGCTTGCCCTCGACCTCGACCAAGGAATCGCTTCCCAGCACCAAGTGGCCCGGATGATCCGCCGAAACCGCCGCTGCTTTCGCTGCGCTCAGCGCCTGGGCGATTTCCTCTGCCGGCGCGCTTTCCATCGCCGCTTCGAGGGCGCGTTCGTCCAGATCCGCCGCTACCGCTTCGAACGCGATCCCGGCCCCTTCCAGCATTGCCTTGCGAGAGCCGCTTTTCGACGCGAGGATCAGCGTCATACCGGACCGCCGATCTTTTCGGCCCTTTGCAGATCGCGTTCGTTGTAGAGCTTGATGATCGCCGCGGCCGTTTCCTCGATCGAGCGGCGCGTTACGTCGATGATCGGCCAGCCCTTGTCGGCAAAGATGCGGCGCGCGAATTTCACTTCCTCGCGCACCCGGTCCTCGTCGGCATAGGCGGTCTGCTTGTTCTCGTTCAGGGACAGTAGCCGGTTGCGCCTGATCTGCACCAGCCGCTCGGGCGAACTCGTCAGACCGACGATCAGCGGCCGCTTCAGATTATAGAGCGCCTGCGGGGGCGGGCTTTCGACCACGAGCGGAATGTTCGCGACCTTGTACCCGCGGTTGGCGAGGTAGATGCTGGTCGGCGTCTTGGACGAGCGCGATACGCCTGCCAGCAGCATATCGGCCTCTTCCCAATCCTCGTGCAGCACGCCGTCGTCATGCGCGATCGTGAACTGGATCGCCTCCACGCGGTTGAAATAGGCCTCGTCGAGAATGTGCTGCCGGCCGGGCTTGCCGTGCGCTTCCTGACCGAGCTTCGCCTCGAGCGCCTCGGTCACCTGGTCGAGTACCGGGACCGCGGTGATGCCGAGCGCGTGGCACCGGTCTTCCAGCCGGGCACGCGTATCGTCGTTCACCAACGTATAAAGGACGAGGCCGGGATTATCCTGCAGTGTCGGCATGATCCGGTCGAGGTGCTGCTGCGAGCGGACCATAGGCCAGAAATGACGTACGACATCGGCATCCTCGAACCGGGCGAGCGCCGCCTTGGCGATCATTTCCAGCGTTTCGCCGGTGGAATCCGATACGAGATGCAGGTGCAGACGAACCATCGGGCCTTCGCGCTGTGGGCTTGTGGACAACGGGAGGCATAAACCACGGCACAAGCCTGCCGACAAGTTCCGGCATGGAATTCGTGCCCGCTACCGGCCTGCTTCGCCCGCACATATGGACAGGACGGCCAAGTTATGAGCAGCCTGTGGAGAAGGCGAACAGCTTTCGTTTGACTCAATCGGCTCCGCGAGTCGAAAGCGCGCATCCGGTAGCGTTGGCGGGAAAAATCGGGCAGGGCGGCGCTATCCCCGATGTCCACAGGGCCAACTACCTTCATCATTCTATTTATAATTATATTATTTTGATTGGATACGCGCGCGATGCCCGGTTTGCTTCTCGATACGCTAGGCGGGGCGATGCCCGCCGTTCCGCCGGTATGGCTCATGCGCCAGGCTGGTCGGTACCTGCCGGAATACCGCGAACTGCGCGCCGAGAAAGGCGGTTTTCTGGAGCTCGTCTACGATACCGAGGCAGCTGCCGAAGTCACGGTCCAGCCGATCCGCCGGTTCGGCTTCGACGGTGCGATCCTGTTTTCCGACATTCTGATCGTGCCCTATGCTATGGGACAGGATCTGGCGTTCCTGGCAGGCGAGGGACCCAAGCTGTCACCGACGCTGGTCGATCATGCGCTGGAGGGGCTGGAAGCGGTTCCTGAGCGCCTGACGCCGATCTACGACACCGTCGCTAGGGTCAGATCGCTTTTGTCGCCTGACACCACGTTGCTGGGCTTTGCAGGCAGTCCATGGACCGTGGCGACCTACATGATTGCGGGCGAGGGCAGCCGCGACCAGCACGATGCGCGCGCGATGGCATACCGCGATCCGGCTGCAGTGCAGGCAATCTGCGATGCGGTCGGCAACGTGACGATCGAATATCTCTCCGGCCAGATCGAGGCAGGGGCGGAAGCGGTGCAATTGTTCGATAGCTGGGCAGGCAGCCTCGCACCTGACGAGTTCGAACGCTGGGTCATCGCGCCCAACGCCCGGATCGTCGAAGCGCTGCGTGGGCGGCATCCCGATACTCCGGTCATCGGCTTTCCCAAGGGCGCCGGCGAGAAGCTGCCGTCATACGCTCGGGAAACAGGCGTACAGGCTATCGGCGTCGACGAAACGCTCGATCCGGTCTGGGTGGCTGGCAACTTGCCCGAGGGCATGCCGGTGCAGGGCAATCTCGATCCGCTACTGTTGCTGGCGGGGAGCGACCGGCTCGAGCCGAGAATTGATGCCATTCGCGAGGCGTTTGCCGGCCGTCCGCACATCTTCAACCTCGGCCACGGGATCGACCGGCGTACCCCTATCGCCCATGTCGAAAGGCTGCTTGCGGCCGTTCGCAAAAGGGGATGACGCTGCCCGCGCAAATTCCTAAGTAGCGGCTCATGCAGGAAGTGCTTTCCATGACTTATCTCTGGCTGAAAGCCGGCCACATCATTTTCGTGATTTTCTGGATGGCTGGGTTGTTCATCGCGCCGCGCCAGCTCGTCTATATGCATTCCGCGGCCCCCGGCTCGCCCGAGGAAGCGCTGTGGGCAGAACGCGGAGCGACGCTGCGCCGCGTGATCCTGACGCCCGCCCTCATCGTGGTGTGGCTTCTGGGCCTTGCGCTGATGATGACGATCGGCGCCTGGACGATGGGATGGTTCCACGCGAAGCTGCTCTTCGTACTGCTGCTTTCGGGTTATCACGGTTGGGTCGTCGCCACGGCGAAGAAGATGGCGACCGGAAAGCGCCCCGTCAGCGAGAAGAAGCTGCGGCTCTACGGCGAGGTCCCGGCGGTGATCGTTGTCGTTGTCGTCGTGCTCGCGATCGTCAAACCGTTCTGACGCAATCCTGCGCCGCTTGGCGGCGCGGGGGCTCATAAGCCGATTGACGTCGGTAGCGCCCGGTTCTAATCGCAAATCCATATCCGGCGGCGAGCGGGTATCCAAAGCCGTTCGCCAGCTCTGCTGTCTCCCAGCCCCTAGGGCCAAGACCGGAAATTCTCCCATTCGCGCTGCCGCGTCGGCGCAGACATTTCTCGGACGAACCGCTCATGCATCTCAAAGAACTCAAACTCAAAGCCCCGGCCGACCTCGTCAGCATGGCCGAGGAACTCGGCGTCGAAGGCGCTTCCACCATGCGGCGGCAGGACCTGATGTTCTGCATCCTGCGCGAACTGGCGGAGGACGAGGACTACGAAGAGCAGATCATGGGAATCGGCACGATCGAGGTGCTGCAGGACGGTTTCGGCTTCCTGCGATCGCCCGAAGCCAATTACCTCGCCGGACCAGACGATATCTACGTCTCGCCGAATCAGGTGCGTAAATGGGGCCTACGCACCGGCGATACGGTCGAGGGGCAGATCCGCGCACCCAAGGAAGGCGAGCGCTATTTCGCGCTGACCAAGCTTTCCTCGGTCAATTTCGAAGATCCGGAACAGGTCCGGATGCGGACCAATTTCGACAACCTCACGCCGCTCTATCCGGAACAGAAGCTGACGCTCGACACGCTCGATCCGACGGTGAAGGACAAGTCGGCGCGGGTCATCGACATCATCTCGCCGCAGGGCAAGGGTCAGCGCGCGCTGATCGTGGCTCCGCCGCGGACCGGTAAGACGGTCCTGCTCCAGAACATCGCGAAGGCGATCACCGACAACCACCCCGAGGTTTTCCTTCTGGTGCTGCTGGTCGACGAGCGACCCGAGGAAGTCACCGACATGCAGCGCAGCGTGAAGGGCGAGGTCATCTCCTCCACCTTCGACGAACCGGCGCAGCGGCACGTACAGGTCGCCGAAATGGTGATCGAGAAGGCCAAGCGACTGGTCGAGCACAAGAAGGATGTCGTTATCCTGCTCGATTCGATTACGCGCCTGGGCCGCGCCTACAACACCGTCGTTCCGTCGAGCGGCAAGGTGCTCACCGGCGGTGTGGACGCTAATGCATTGCAGCGCCCGAAGCGGTTCTTCGGTGCCGCGCGTAACATCGAGGAGGGCGGCTCGCTGTCCATCATCGCAACCGCGCTGATCGATACCGGCAGCCGCATGGACGAGGTCATCTTCGAAGAATTCAAGGGCACCGGCAACAGTGAAATCGTGCTCGACCGCAAGGTCGCCGACAAGCGCATCTTCCCGGCACTCGACGTCGGCAAGTCCGGCACCCGCAAGGAAGAGCTGCTGGTCGAGAAGGACAAGCTCTCGAAGATGTGGGTCCTGCGCCGTATCCTCATGCAGATGGGCACGGTCGACGCGATGGAATTCCTCCTCGACAAGATGAAGGATTCCAAGACGAACGAAGACTTCTTCGACACAATGAACCAGTAATTTGGCTTCGCCCGCGCCTCTACGAGCTGCCGTTACCGGCGCTCCTGGGGCGGGGAAGTCGACGCTGCTGGGAGAGCTGTCATGCCGCGGTATCGCGACTGGGCCGGAGGTCGCGCGCACGATCCTGCAATCACCGGGCGGAATGGAACTGCGCGCGTCCGATCCGCGCGGCTTCGCTTTTGCTATGCTGGAAGCGCAGCTTGTCAGCTGGCACGACGCGCGCGGCAATGCGGAGATTGTCGTATTCGACCGCGGCTTTCCCGACATCGCCGGCTTCTTAAGGGTGGAGGGGCTTGAGGTACCCGACGAGATAGACCGCGTTTGCCGAGAATACCGCTACAACGGACCGATCTTCCACGCGCCTGCATGGGCCGAAATCTACCGGCAGGACGCAGAGCGCATCCAAAGTTGGGGCGGGGCAATGGCTAGCGAGGACGCTATTGCCGCCGCCTGGCGTTCCTACGGGTACAGGCTTATACGGCTTCCCTTGGCTCCGCCCGCGGACCGGGCGGAGTTCGTCACCTCACAGTTGACCTGAAAGTCCCGCGTCTGGTCAGCTAAGGTGCTTTTGGAAGAACTCGGCGGTGCGCTTGTCCGCAAGGTCGGCGGCATCCTCAGCGCGCCGGTCGCCGAATTCGGTCGCGAAACCGTGGTTCAGCCCGTCGTAGTCGTGCAGTGTCACCTTTGGATGCGAATCCAGCCCGTCGTGCATAGCCTTCTGCGCTTCGGCATCATTGAAGTCGTCGTCGGTCGGGATGTGAAGCATGAGCGGATTGGCGATCGCTTCCTTTTCGTCAAGCATGTCCGGAACGCCGACCGCGTAGTAGCCGACCGTCGCGTCGCTGTCGGTCCGCGCTGCCGTCATATAGGCAAGCTTTCCGCCAAGACAGTAGCCCACGGCGCCTACCTTTTTCCCGCCGGTTTCTTGGTGCGCCCAGCGTATCGCAGCCTCGATATCGCGGATGCCCTGATCCTCGTCGAACTTTTCCATCAGCTTCAGCGCCCGGTCGAATTCGGGTTTGACATCGGGATCGAGTTCGATGCCGCGCTCAAGCTTCCAGAACAGATCGGGTGCCACCGCGAGATAGCCCTCTTCGGCCAACTTGTCGCATTTGCGGCGGATGCCGGCATTCACACCGAAAATCTCCTGAATGACGACGATGGCTGCTTTCGGTTCGTTCGCCGGACGCGCGACATAGAGTTCGAAACTGTCGTCTCCTGAAAGGGTATCGATCGTAGCGTTGCCGGTCATATATGGCTCTCCTCAAAGGCATGCGGACCTTGGCGCTTGCAACCGCGCACCTGCGGGCCCAAATTGAACGTTCAGACACCTAACGGAGAAACCGCGATGAAGGTCCATGTCGAAATCGATTGCACGCCGGAAGAAGCGCGGTCCTTCATGGGCCTGCCCGATGTCGGCAAGGCCAACGCCATCTATGTGGACATGATGGCGAAGGCGATGAAAGGCGTTTCCAATCCTGACCAGCTGCAGGATTACGCCAAGCAGCTTGCACCGATGGGGCAAATGGGGATGAAACTGTTTCAGAGTTTCGTAGAAGGTTCGATGCGGGCGAACAGCCCGGGCACATCGACGACGGACAAGACCTGACTGCGGGGCGGGGCGAGACTTTTCCTAATAAGCATTGGATACGATTTACGCCTTGTCGAGCGGTTCGCCGCCCGCCGCCATCGGCATCGTTCGCATAAGCGGCAATGCTGCCGGTGAGGCTCTTCGGAATTTAAGCGGGTCGCTGCCTCCGCCGCGCATAGCGACATTGCGCACATTGCGAAGCTCTATTGGCGAGGTGCTCGATACCGCGCTGATCTTGTGGTTTCCCAGACCCGCGACCGCAACCGGGGAGGACCTTGCCGAACTCCATTGCCACGGCGGGCGTGCGGTCATCGCAGCAGTAGAGCGCGAACTTGCCGCCTTGCCGGGACTGCGGCGAGCAGAGCCGGGCGAGTTTACGCGCCGCGCCTTCATCAACGGGCGGATGGACTTGTCGGAAACGGAGGGGCTCGCCGACTTGCTGGCAGCGGAGACCGAATTGCAGCGCCGTTCAGCGCAGGCTCTCTCCCAAGGAGCACTTTCGCAGCAAGTCGATGAGTGGCGCGAGCGACTGCTGATACTATCGGCGCGGGTCGAAAGCGTGCTGGACTTCGGCGACGAGGACGATGTGAGTGAACTGCCAACCTCGTTCGGCTCGGAAGTCGAAGCGCTGCGCAGCGAGATCGAACATTGGCTGGCGAGGCCGCGTGCCGAGAAACTTCGGCAGGGCGTGAGAGTGGTCCTCACTGGACCGCCCAACAGCGGGAAATCGACGCTTTTCAATGCATTGTTGGAAGAAGCTGCGGCGATAACCTCCGCAGAAGCCGGAACGACGCGCGACGCGATAGAGCGCAGCGTGTCTCTTGGAGGGGTGCCTATCGTGCTCGTCGATACTGCCGGTTTGAGAGGCGAGGGGGCAGGGGAGATAGAGTCAATCGGTATTGATCGCGCGCGCGATCAGATCGGTAGGGCCGATGTAGTACTTTGGCTCGGAGAAGAGGGGGCAGGTCCGCCCGGATCAATCGAAATTGAAACGAAAACCGATATCGGTGAAAACGACAGAAAGGTAGCGCCGGACGTGCGCGTTTCGGCGCTTACTAGTCAAGGCCTGGACGAAGTGCGTGAGTTGATCATGCGTGTAGCGAGTTCTGTGCTTCCGAAACCCGGGGACGTCGCACTCAACGAGCGTCAGGCCGGTCTCCTGCGAGACGGAGCTTCCGGACTATCGAATGTTAGCGAACATATGGATCCGTTGATCGTCGGCGAAGCGCTACGCGAATGCCGTGTTGCTTTCGACCGGTTAACCGGAAAAAGCTCGACTGAAGATATGCTCGATGCGCTTTTCGGGCGGTTCTGCATTGGAAAGTAGTGTTCCACGTGGAACGCTTTCGTCTTTGACGCTTCGAGCTTGATCAATTAACGAGCGAACGACCATGGAAATATTTGATGTTCTGGTAGTCGGCGGCGGGCACGCGGGGGTCGAGGCAGCGGCGGTGTCTGCCCGAATGGGCGCCAGCGTTGGCCTCGTCAGCTTCGATCTCGATCACATCGGGGCGATGAGCTGCAATCCGGCCATCGGCGGTTTGGGGAAGGGTCACCTTGTTCGTGAAGTTGACGCGTTCGATGGACTGCTAGGCCGGGCCGCCGATGCTGCCGCGATCCATTACCGGATGCTCAATCGTTCAAAAGGCAGCGCCGTTTGGGGACCGCGGGTCCAGGCCGATCGCGTCCTTTTTAAAGCCTATGTGCAGGATGCCTTGGCATCGCAGCCAGGACTGACGTCCATTGCCGGAGAAGTAGTCGGATTGCTTGTCGAAGGCGATTTGGTCACCGGAGTGTTCTTGGCGGACGGAACGAAGATTGCGGCACGGAATGTCATTCTTTGTACGGGGACGTTTCTCGGCGGGAAGCTGTTCCGCGGAGAAGAGCGACTGACGGGCGGACGTATCGGCGAAAATTCCGCGCAGAAGCTTGCCGAACAGATGCGCGAGTTCAGCCTGCCGCTAGCACGTCTGAAGACCGGGACGCCGCCGCGACTGGACGGGCGCACGATCGACTGGGCAGCGCTGGACGAACAGCCAAGCGATGCGGACGAATGGACAATGTCTCCTGTGACATCGCGCCGCTTGAACCCACAGGTCTTCTGCGCCGTAACCCGGACGAACGAAAAGGCGCATGACCTGATCCGCGCCAATCTAGACCGATCGCCGCTTTTCAGTGGAGCGATCGGCGCCGAGGGACCTCGCTACTGCCCATCGATCGAAGACAAGATTCATCGTTTCGGCGACAGGGACGGCCATCAGGTTTTTCTCGAGCCGGAGGGCCTCTCGACGCATCTGGTTTATCCGAACGGTATCAGCACATCGCTTCCGGTGGATGTGCAAGTTGGCATGTTGCGGGCGATGAAGGGTCTAGAGGCCGTCGAAATGGCGGTGCCCGGATATGCGGTAGAGTACGATTACATCGATCCGCGCTCGCTCGACAGCGGTTTGGCAATGAAAACTGTTAGCGGTCTTTACTGTGCCGGGCAGATCAATGGCACTACCGGTTACGAAGAAGCTGCTGCGCAGGGTCTGGTTGCTGGAATGCATGCTGCCGCACGGGCTTTGGGCGGAGAACCGGCAACGCTTGACCGTTCGAATTCGTACATGGCGGTGATGGTCGATGACCTGACTCTGCATGGGGTGAGTGAACCTTACCGTATGCTGACATCGCGCGCCGAATACCGCCTTCGCTTGCGAGCGGGTAACGCAAGCACGCGCTTAACTGGAATGGCGATAGAGTCCGGATGCGTCGGTGCAGAGAGAACCGCTTGGTTCGAGCAGCGAGAGCGCGAACGGGACAAGTGGGATCAGGCACTTTCGCGGGAGGCGAATGCCGCGGAGCTTGTCTCGCTCGGCGCGAAGGTAAAATCCGATGGCGGGCGCAAACCGCTGAGAGATTGGCTCGGGAGCGGCACAGTAACGGTGGATCAACTCAAACAGTTGCATGATCTCAGCCATGTTGATGCCGATTTCGAAATCGAGATTGCTGAAGATGCGGCTTATGCGCCTTATGTAGCGCGCCAAGACGCGGAGCTACGTGACATGCAGGCGAGTCAAACGGTAAAGCTTGGCGCTACATTCCCGTATCACGCCGTACCCGGTCTTTCGAACGAAATGACCGAACGCTTATCTCACGCGCAACCGGCAACGCTCGCAGATGCGTCGCGTGTTCGGGGGATTACACCTGCGGCAATGGCGGCCATTTTGGCGTTTGCACGAAAGCGCGAGCTATCGGCCGCGTAATGATTAGTAATGAGGCTGAGGCCAAGAAGTACGTCGCCAGTCTGTGCAGCGACGAGGATTTTGAAAAGCTTGAGCAGTATGTTTCAATGCTGCGCGATGAGAACAGGCACCAAAACCTTGTCGCCCATCGAAGCCTGGACAACGTTTGGCATCGCCATATCGCCGATTCTGCGCAATTGGTCCGCTATGTTCCACGTGAAACGCAGGTCGTTCTCGACCTCGGTTCCGGTGCCGGACTACCTGGCCTAATTTGGACAATGATCCGACCAAATGATCAAGTCATCTTGGTCGAATCACGGCGCAGGAGGATCGAGTGGCTACAGCGCGTTACGAACCTATTAGCCCTCACGAACTGCCAGATTTTCGGTGAACGATTGGAGAATATGGAGACCTTTCACGCTGAAGTTATTACCGCGCGTGCATTCGCCCCGCTGCCGCAACTGGTCGCGCTCGCCGAACGGTTCTCCACAAAGGGTACGACATGGGTCTTGCCGAAGGGGCGTTCTGCAGCGCAAGAAAGGCAAAAGCTGCCTGCGCGCGTTCGATCGTTGTTTCACGTGGAACAATCGTTGACGGACCAGAATGCTGGTATCTTAATCGGAAAATCACCACCGGAGTGATCCACAGACATGATTACGATTGCAATCGCTAACCAAAAAGGCGGAGTGGGAAAAACAACTACCGCGATCAATATTGCCACAGCGATGGCAGCAGCGGGATGGCGTACGCTTCTAATCGACCTGGACCCTCAGGGGAACGCTTCGACCGGGCTCGGTGTGGGCGCGAACGACCGTGAGCGTTCGAGCTACGAGTTGCTCATCGACGGTGCCAGCATCGCAGATTGTGCACATAAGACGGACATACCCGCCCTCGACGTAATCCCTGCGACTGTCGATCTGAGCGGTGCGGAAATCGAGCTCGTATCGGTCGATGAGCGTACTGCGCGGTTGGCGAACGCTCTCGCGGGTGACACGACGCCATCGTATGACGTTTGCTTCATCGATTGCCCGCCTTCACTTGGCCTGCTGACGCTGAACGCGCTGACTGCGGCCGATACCTTGCTCGTTCCGCTTCAGTGCGAGTTTTTTGCGCTCGAAGGACTGAGTCAATTGCTCCAAACTGTCGAACGGGTCCAGCAGCGCTTCAACGCCAATTTGGGAATCGTTGGTGTGGTCCTGACCATGTTCGATCGCCGTAACCGGTTGACCGATCAGGTCGCGGACGATGTTCGTGATTGCCTCGGGGGTCTGGTGTTCGACGCAGTCATACCGCGCAATGTACGGCTTTCCGAAGCACCCAGCCACGGGTTGCCGGCTCTGATCTACGATCATGCCTGTATGGGCAGCCGTGCTTATATGACCTTAGCGCGCGAGTTGATCGCGCGTCTCCCCGAAGAGAGGAAAGCCGCATGAGCAATTCCGACATCATTCGACTTTCCCCAAACCGGGACGGATCCGTCGACAAGAAAAAGCGACTGGGCCGGGGACTTGGTGCATTGTTGGGCGAAACGCGCCGCGAAGAGCCGCTTGCAGCAGCGGACGAACTAAGCTCAAGCGAAAGCACCGTAGAAGGCGGACCGCTGGCCGGTGGCTTGGCGAATATCTCGGTTTCCGCCATCGAGCCATTGAAGGGGCAACCGCGAACGCACTTTGATGAGAAGGCACTGGATGAACTCGCCGCTTCGATCGGAGCGCGCGGCGTAATCCAGCCGATTATCGTCCGGCCGAAAGGCAACGGCCGGTATGAGCTTGTCGCCGGCGAGCGGCGCTGGCGCGCGGCGCAACGAGCACGGCTGCACGACATTCCCGCAATCATACGCACGCTGGACGATGGTGAGGTCATGGCGCTTGCCCTGATCGAGAACCTTCAACGGGAAGATCTCAACCCGATCGAGGAGGCGCGTGCCTATCAGCGTCTCGCCGATAATGAGGGTATGACACAGTCGGAAATCGCCGAACTCGTCGACAAGAGCCGCAGCCACGTAGCCAATTTGCAGCGACTACTGGTACTTCCGGACGCCGTTCAGGATCGCGTGGCGAACGGCACGCTCGATATGGGACATGCTCGTGCGCTGATTGGTTATGACGATGCAGAGGAACTTGCGAAAGAGGCTGCGGACAAGCAACTTTCGGTTCGTGAAGTCGAAAAGCGCGTTCGGCAGGCGAAAGGGAGCGGAAAGAAGTCATCCGCGAGTAGAAATGCCAGTGCGATTGCCGAGAACGATGCTGATATCGCGGCAGTACAGGTTCATTTGCAGGAGTTTCTGGGTTTGACCGTGAAGATCAAGACGGACGACGATCCACGAAAAGGCCAAGTATCGATATCGTATAAAACATTGGATCAGCTCGATCTAATATGTCAGCGGTTAACCGGAGGTGCCGTTTAGTACCAAATAGGTAAGTATGGCGAGGCGTTGAATTCGCTTCTAACGGCAACGGTTAACCATTTCAGGATAAGCGTTGGCCGTGGCACCGAGTAAAATCCTCGACGCAGTTAAGGGCGACCGCGATGCTCGCTGGGCCTTTTTGATCGCCCTAGGCATCGCGGCGATCGTTGCACTCTTGAACTACGCATCGTTTTTGACCGCGAGCGATGGTTTGCTGCTCGACGCGGGCAACCGGGCTTCCGAGCCTACAGCGCCCAAAGTTGTGGTAGTCGACCCCGGCACACAAGATCCCGCAGGCAATTTTGAACTGCTTGAGCGGCTAGCGGAAACGGCGAGAAACTTAGGCGCCGTCCGGATCGGCCTCTACTCCGCAAACGCTCCAGGAGCCTTGCCCGAAAGCCCTTCGGTTCCGTTGACTTTCGGACTTGCCGAACTGGGCCGAGTGCCTTCCGCAGACGATCGCATCGACTACGCCGCTGCGCGGATTGCGGCGGCGGACCACGGCATTTCTCGTCGGCAGACGCCGAGTTTCGCCTCCGCGAACGGCGCGATACCCTCCTTCGAGACTGCACTGGCCGGGCGGCTCGCCGCTAAGGATTATTTCGTGCGGATGCCGCGCGAACAGAACATCCCGGTCGTCTCGCTAGCGCAAGTCCTTGCGAACGATTTTCACGCCGATGACTTCGAGGGAATGGTGATGATCGTCGCGCCCGGCCGCGATCTTACCGAAGCGCATCTTTCTACCCCTCTTTCGAAAGACGGCGCTCGAACACCCGCGTCGCTGTTCAGCGCTTACGCCGTGCAAAGCCTGCTCGATCGCTCCGAGATATATGCGGCGACGCCGTGGACCGCCTTCGCTGCGATCCTTGCCTTAACGCTTGCGGTAGCCGCAGCGATGACGGCGTTCGAACCGAAGCGTGCGCTTGCCCCCGTTCTTTTCCTCGGTGTGCTTTCCGCGCTCCTCGCTGCGTATCTGGCCTTGTCCTTCGCCAACCTCTTGCTGCCTATAACCGCCATGATCGTAGCGATCATAATGGCGGCGGTCGGCCTTCTTTTGTTCTCGGAGGTCCGGCAGGACCGCCGTCTGGCCGCGATCCTTGAGCGTGCCATCGCCATGGCGTTCGGCAATTCGCCCTACGATGCGCAGACAGAGCCGGGGCGGCATCTGACGGAGGCGGCAGAGCGGATCGGCCTCCATCACAGCCTCGTGCTTTCGGTACCGCACAGCGGCCCCGCGTCGGTTCTAGGAGCATTCCGCGCCGATCAAGACGATATGCCGAGCGAACGGACGCTGCGCCTCATAGCCGCAGACCGAAAGGATTCCGCCACGTCCATCGAACGCCCGACCGATTGGAACGGGGAGGTCCACTCCGCCCTCCTTTCGTCCGACGATCCTGCACTTGTTTGGCTCTACTCCGCTCCAGCGGAAGGCAAAGCGCCGCACCCGGCCGAACATGCGCACAATATCGCCGCTGCCATCCGCCAGACCCATGAATGGCGCAACGACCTGTCGACCGGGGCTCGCCGTGCACGGCGAAAGCGTCCGATCGACGCGCAACTCGCAAGCGCCGCCAGCCTGATAACGGCTCGTTCCGACCGGATCGCTGCCGGGCTCGACGGACTCGAAACCGCCGCGATGATCTTTCACCTTGGCGGGTTTCCGGTCCACGCGAATGCGCAAATGGAGGCGCTGGCAAGGCAGGCCGGGTTGACCCCGCACGGTACAAACCTGCTCAAGACTCTCACGGCCCTCAGCGACTTTTCAGCCGACCACCTGTCGGAACTCCTCTCGGCAATCATCCGCGACGGTGTGGAAATCCGCATTCCGGCCAAGGACTTCGGCGGGTTGCAGCGCATTCTGCGGGTTGCCCCGATGCTCAAAGGAACGCATGACATCATCATTCTCGAAGCGGTCGACATCACCGAGCAGAATCGCTTGGCGCAGCAACGCTCTGCAGTCGGCAATTTCGTCGACAAGCAATTGCGCAACGATCTCGAAGTCATCGAACTCGGGGCGGAAATAGGCCAGGCAAGCGCCGGAGAAGGTTCGCACGTGAAGGAAATCTTCTTTAATCTGAGCGAGACGGTACAGCGGGCCATCGGACGGCTTGAGGAAGTCGCCGACTTTCTCAACGACACCGGCACCAGTGCCGCCAACGTCTGCTACCCGCTGGATGCGCGCAAAGTGGTGGATGAGGCGCTCGAAAAGGTTGCGCCCTTCGCTGCAGAATTCGATGTATCGATCGAAACGGCGCTGCCGGGGATCAGCGGTTTCACGATGGCGGAGCCGAAGTCGCTTCTGGCAACGTGCGAGGCAATGCTCCGCATCGTCATCGCCGACACACCCCACGGGGGACGCGTCAAGGCGCGGCTGACGGAAGAACTGGACGGTACGGTGATCGAGGTATCAGGCGGTTTCGGGATTCCCTTCGAACGGCTTATGGCGGCGCTCGACAGCCGGTCGGAAGAAGTGCCCGAAGAATACCGCGCCTTGGCAAGCGGCTTCAAGGACGTAGCCCGATGGCAGGGTCTCTCCAGCTATTGGAGCGCCGTGGGCCAGGGCCTACGGTTCAACGTCAAGATGCGGCGCATCGGATGACCGGCGCGCGCATTCTGATCGTCGACGATGACGAGCTCTTGTGCGAAATGCTCGCGTCGCTGTTCAGGATGAGCGGCTACGAAGTCACTGTAGCGCATGACGGCGAGGCGGGGCTAACGAAGCTTGCCGCCGAAGGAGCGGACCTGATCGTGCTCGATCTCGTGATGCCGAAGATGGACGGCCTGCGGTTCCTGCGTATACTCCCCGAACGCATCGCGCAGCCGCCGCGCGTGATCGTGGCCTCCGCTTCGGCAACGCCGGAGATGGACAAAAAGCTCGGCCAAGCGGAGATCGCAGCCGTCGTGCGCAAGCCGGTGAAGCCCGCGCTGCTTCTGGCAACCGTCGCCGAGGCGCTGGAAAAGCCGACCGGCGGGTGAGCAGCGCGGCGGCGCGGCGATGAATCTGACGATCTTTCCCGAAGGCGGTCTTGCCGGCTCGGTCATCACGACCGTGTGGGTCGGCGTATGGGTGCTGTGCTTCTTCAACCTGCGCTTCGGGTGGGTCCTGTCTGGGCTCGTCGTGCCGGGCTACCTCGTTCCGCTGCTGATCATCAAGCCGCTCGCAGGCGCAATCATCATCGTCGAAGCGATCCTGACCTATATGATGGTCTGGCTCTTTTCGGAAAGGATCGGGCGGGGCAGATGGCCGAGCCTGTTCGGGCGTGACAGGTTCATGGGGCTGATTCTGGCAAGCATCGCGGTGCGATTATCGCTAGACGGATATGTCCTGCCGCAGCTAGCCGAATGGCTCTCGGCGAACTGGAACCAGCAACTTGACTGGCGCAGCGACATGCAGAGCTTCGGTCTGGTTATTATCTCGCTTCTCGCGAACCAGTTCTGGAAGCCGGGTCTTAGCCGCGGTCTCTTCGCGATGGTCGTTACCGTCGGGCTTACTGCCCTGATCGTGCGCTTCGGGCTGATGGAACTGACCAACTTCCGGTTGAGTGGGGTTTCCTACCTCTACGAGGGACTTGCGAGTTCCATCCTCGCCAGCCCCAAGGCGTACATGATCCTCGTGCTGACGGCGCTTTACGCAAGCCACATGAACGTGAAGTACGGATGGGATTTTTCCGGCATCCTCATTCCGGCGCTGATTGCCCTGCAGTGGTATCAGCCGGCCAAGATACTCACCTCGTTCGTCGAGGCGGGCATCATCTATCTGATCGCGATCGCGGTTCTGCGGCTGCCTGTCTTCGCGAACATCACGATGGAGGGCGCGCGCAAGATCCTGCTCTTCTTCAATATCAGCTTCATCTACAAACTGATCCTCGGGCACGCAGTGGTGCTCGCCGAAATGGAAGTGAAAACGACCGATCTGTACGGTTTCGGCTACCTGCTCGCTACGCTCATTGCGATCAAGGCACATGACAAGAACATTTTCGGCCGGCTGATGCGAACGACCCTTCAAGTCTCGTTCGTCGGAGCGGTTGCAGGGAATTTGGTCGGGCTGATCCTGTCTTCGCTGGTTCCGGTGCAATCCGCCGTGGCGAGTGTGAGCGACGCCCCGGTTAGCGGCAGCGACGCGCAGCAGCGGCGCATGGCTGCGGCGGCGATCGGCGATGCCTATCTGCAGCGATGGCGCGGCGGGGCGGAACCCATAAGCGCGGAAAGCGCCGAAACTTTGATCGACCTGGTCAGGCTTCTCGAGGCAGGCCTGCCGCCGCTGGAGGCCAATGCACGTGTCGGCGCTTCAGGATGGCGAGTGGAAACGCTTGCGGGCGGGCGCATCGCCATATCGCGGGCAGACGGTGACGGACGCGCGATGCTGTTCTACTATCCCGATGCGGCACGGGATCTCGCGATTACCGTACCCGACGCCTCCGCGCAGCCGGGGCTAGCGATGGCCGCACTTTCCTTACGGACCGGGCAAGATGCGAAGTGGGTAGTGCTGGATGCGCCGCGCGCACGCAACGCGCTCGGCCGCCCGTCGACCCTCTCCGCGTTTCGGCAAGGTAGCCAGATGCCGGAACTCGTCGTTGCCGGGGGGCGCGGGGCAACCGGCAATTTCGCTGGCGGTTCCGCTTCGCGCATCGACATTGCCGCACTCCGCAACGCAGTACCGGGTATGCAGACCCGCTTCACCGCAGGTCAATCGGCGGCGGGAGCGGACACGAACGATGCGGTACTGACGCTGGGAGACAAGGCCATCGCCAGTTTCTGGAACGACGCTTCGTCGCAAACAGCGGGCTCGTGCGACATAACTGCGAACATAGCGACCGCTTCGGCCATCACCGATCTGCCGGACCTTGCTTTTTTGCGCGCGGAGATCGTCGACCCGCTCCTAGCCGCTCTCGAGGACAGCGATGTCCCGTCATCCGCGATCGCGGCAGGCCAGTCGATCGGCATCGACGTTGGCCCCTGCGCAACGAATGGCGGGCGCGCTTGGCGTATCGATGCTTCGGGGCGGGGCGGCGGCATCTATCTGTTTTATCCCGGCGGCGACGCCGGCCGTATCGTGCAGGGCTACCTTGAAAGCGATGCACGCGCCGGACCCTTCGACCTGGTCCAAAGCATCCGCAACGCCTGGGGCGCTTCCGCGCTCCTGCTGGCTCCAGACCAACATGCGTTCGGCGGTGATCAGACGACCATCTTCGGCGTAATCAGCCAGGCGGTGGTCCGCGCACGCGGCGACCGTGATGCGGCAGTCTTGCAAATCAGACCCATGCCGATGGAGATCGCTGAAGAGGCGCGCGTCACCCGTCCGGTCTTGTCGTTCGACCGGATCGAAAGCGGAAGCGCGCTTCGCGGCAACCTCGAAAGAGCCTTGAGGGCTGCCGAAATCGACCCTCTGATTGCAGCTAGAGACCGTGAGACGGCCGGCCTGGAAGTAAGCCCCCTCAATTCGCTGCGCTACATGCGGCAGACCGTAAACCAGCGTTACGCAGTGTTGCTAGTCCCGGATAAGCTAACCCGATGACGCTATCCCTGTCCGGCCTCGTTCGCATTCTCGTCATCGGCGCCCTGCTTGCGGTACTCGCAGTAGCGGGATGGCTTTACGTGCCAACGCTAGCACGGCTTGTCAGTCCGGAAGGCCGAGAAACAAGCGGACAAGCGCGGATCGAAAGCCGCTCGCTCGTCTACCGGCTCAACCCCGCAGCTCCCGTTCGTTTCGTATTCTCCCAGCCAGTTCCGAGCGTCCGCATCTTGAGCGCCCCCCTGATCGAACTATCCTCCTGGGAGCGCGAGGCGCGATGGACTTACGGTTACCGTGTCACCCTGCGCGACGGGTCCGGCAGTGTTCTCGCTTCCCATGAAGTTTATTCGAGCGGGAGCCATCCGCAAAAACTCGAGCAGCCACTGCCCTGGACCCGCTTCTTCCGCGGCGCGGACGGGTTCGTAGCAACGCAGGATCAGGCGATCATTGATAGCGGTACGGAAATTGCGAGCTTAGAGATCGCTCCGCTTCCGTCCGATCAAGGCGTGACGGCAATCGACGTGCGGGCGTATGAGCAAAGGCCGTTCCTGTCACGCGGCGACGCGCTCGCGGCTTTCCGCCGCCGAAGCGGCGACGAACAGCGCGACCTTGCGCGGGCGAACGCCTTTCCCGAGGAATTTATTGGCGACGACGAACGCGCCAATATCGCGATAAACCTTTGGCGGCCGATCGGACCGGTGGGGATCGCAGGTGAGGATTACGAAGTCGGAGTCATGTACCAAAGCGCGTTGGACGAAGCGCCATGAAGCGGCTCGCGGTCGTAGGCACGGGTGCCGCCCTTCTGTTACTGGCGATCATGGCCGCACGCTACGCAGACCTGTTCCCGCCGCTTGACGAGGCGGAAAGCTTCGACCGTCCGAGCGCCGCGGAGTTTGCGCGGACGCGTCGCGCCTTTGTAGAGGTGTTCGCTGGCGGCAGCGAGGCGCAACTCGAAGATCTCGCATTTGCGCGTTCGGACTCGGAAGTGTTAGCAAGCACGCGAATGTATACAGCAATCGGAGCGAAGTGCGACGGTAGGGGAACCTATTTGGTTCGGAGCAATAAAGTCCGAACGTCGGTGCTATTTACCGCTCCGCATCGCGGGTTCGACCGGTTGACCGGAAACCTCGCAGCGCAGCTTTATGACGAGGCGGGCGCTGCGGGCGCGGCCTGGAACACCGCGCCCCGCCGGGAGACGGCCGAATGCGCCGCTTTTGGTGACCTCGCTGCCGAGCCCCGCCATTGGTTTACAGCGTTTGCCTTAGCCTTTGCGCATACACATCCCGATGCCCGCATAGTGCAACTCCACGGGTTCAACCGCATAAAGCGTAGCAGCGGGCGGCTGCAATCCGCTTCGGTTATTCTGAGCGACGGTACCGAAGAACCTGGAGCGCGTTTGCTCGACCTGTCCGATTGCCTTACCTCAGCAATCCATCCGCGGCAGGTGCGCGTCTTTCCGATCGACGCCGACGAATTGGGCGCGCTCCAGAATGCGCAAGGCATCGCTCTGCGCGAAGCGGGTTTCAGCGGGTTTACCCATATCGAGCTGAGCTTGCCGCTGCGCCGCGCCCTTCTGTCGGACGATGATTTGCGCGCCCGTTTTGGCCAATGTTTCGCGCAGTGATGACGACACCGCCCCTCGCATCGCCATGCTTGCTGTCCGCTGCGCTCGACAGCGGTTTTGCATGCAAACTGGTCGGGACCTATGCCGATTTGCGCGACCATATCATCGCAAGTGCAGGCGGCGACCAGCTTGCGACCCTCAGCGACCACGCGCAATGGGTATGCGATTTCGGCCGCGCCACACTGGACCGGATCGAGCGGCTTCACGAGGCATCCGCGCTATTCAACGCCCGTTTCGCCAGCGCTCTCGACGAGCCGGCAGAGCGGCTGGCCATCATGGATTTTGCGCAGCGCCTAGGCGCGGACGAAGCGCAGCTGAAGCGGGACCGCAAGGCGCTCGACACGTTCTTCGACCGGGATGCCGTGTTCGAGCGGTACCGCAGGCGTGCCGGTGAGTGCGAGCGTGCGCTCGCCTACGCTACCGAGCGGCTGGGTTATATCGTCGGCGGCGCATTGAAGCTCGGCGAAATCGGTGGCGAGAGCGCTCTACTCGTGCGCACGATAGCCCCATACCTTGCCAGCATTCGCGCCTACCGGGGCGACAGCCGGGTTCGGCAAGCGGCGCACCGGGCGCTTCGTCGTATCGGGGAAAGCGCACCGGAGCCACTACACGGGTTCTGGGTTGATACCGCCGTGCGCGATACACGGCGGCTGGCGCTCGATGCGAGCGAGGATACCTGGGCGCAATGCGATGCCTTCGCGACGCTGCTGGCGATGTCGCCGCAATCGCTCGAGCCGGTGCTCGAAAAGCGATTGGAGGCGACCAGCGATCGCGGTTCGGCGCTGCGGCAGGACAACCGGATGTTCGTGCGGCGCTATATTGCGGACCTGCTGTGCCGCGCCGCGGGCGCGAACCCGCCGCTCGCGAAGTTCCTTCCGCGCATCGCAAACGACCGCAATGGCGCGGTTCGCCAGGCACTTGCCGCCTCGCTGCCTCATCTGCCGAAAGCCCTCGCTGTGTCGCTAGTGTCACGATTGAGAGTCGACCGCGACCCGCAGGTTCGCGCGATGCTGTTCTTCGATGCGGAAGGCATGGCGTCGCTTTTGGGCGCGGAACTTTACCGCTCGCATATCGTCCGCGTACTCGACCGCGATACTGACGGCTTTGTACTACGCCTGACGATCGACGCGGCGACCCGTGTTGCCGCATGGCAGGTCGGCAACGATCCGCGGGATCTTCCGCAGACCATAGCCCAACTACAGACTGCTCTGGTTGGCCTGAGGCATCGTGCGGAACCGGCGGAAATACGGCGGTGGGCGGGAAAAGCGCTGGAGCGGCTGTGGCTCCTCTCCGATGCCGATGCGCTCGATCTGGCCGAGTACGTCACTTGGCAGATTGCCAAGACGCCAGAGGGCGGAACATGCGCGTTGCCGGAACTAGGGCAGGCTCTCGAAAGCGATCCGGTCATGGTCGGGCGGATGATGTCGGTTCTGGCGCAGGACGGCTTCGGGCTGGAGCTTGTGCCGGGCCGGGTGCCGAAAGTGCAGAAGGGCGAGCGGTTCAAGCGGCGGCTCTGGCGTATTCTGTTCGAATTCGGCACTTCGGCGACCGACAAGCGGCAGGCGTTCCTGCACACGATCGGGCGCGTTTTGCCCGGGCCAATCTCCGCGCCTGCCGCGCATCTCGCCGAACTCGCGCCGACGAAGGTTCTGGGCGAGCCGCTGAAAATCAAAGACGAAGGTGGATGGCGCAATTACCTGCCGCTGGTCGATCATGCGCTGTCCGCTCTGGATCGGGGCGGGGAGACGCGCATCTTTACGAGCGAAGGCGTCACGACGTTAACCGCCTGTCCGGGTATTGTGGCACGGGCGAAAGCCTATTGGCGCATGAGCCGCGCCTATCCGCGGTTGTCGGCGCTACGCAATGCAGGCACGCATGAATATGTCGAAGCGCTGAAGCCATACGGGGTCACAGTCCGCTTCGCCCCGCACGACTACGGCGAACCGCTCGCTCTGCCGGATCGGGAAGCTTCAGAGCCGGCGCCCATAGCGCAGAACAGTGCCGACAGGGAAGTCGTTCACCTGTTCGGCATGGGCGGTGCGCTGGTCATGATCCCGGTGCTGTTCGAATCCGCTGCCGCCTATTTCGCCACCGTCTTCGCCAACACGCTCGGTCAGTTGGCGCTGTTTCTGTTGCTGGCAGCAGGGTGGTTCTTCGGCCGACACATCTACCTTGCGAGGAAAGCGCGGCAGTACCGCGGCGCCATACCCCTTTCGCTCGGCGGTTGGGGGACGCGCGGCAAGTCGGGCACGGAGCGGCTGAAAGCGGGGCTAATGAACGCGCTCGGCCATCCGCTCATATCGAAGACGACGGGGTGCGAGGCGATGTTTTTGCGCGGAGAAGCTTTCGGCGATCTCACCGAGATGTTCCTGTTCCGCCCATACGACAAGGCGACCATCTGGGAGCAATTGAACCTGATCCGCATTTCCGCTGGGCTGAAAGCGCGGGTGTTCCTCTGGGAGTGCATGGGCCTTAACCCCGCTTATGTGCGCGTACTGCAGCAAGATTGGATGCGCGACGATATCGGCACGATCACCAATACCTATCCCGATCACGAGGACGTGCAGGGGCCGGCGGGACGGAACATTCCCGAGGTAATGTGCGAGTTCATTCCGCATCGGTCGGTGTTGCTGACTACCGAAGAAGAAATGCTTCCGATCCTCGCCGAAGGGGCACGGCGCGCCGACACGCGGCTGCGGACGATCAATTGGCGGCAGGCCGGGCTGGTGCATGCGAACCTGCTCGCCCGCTTTCCCTACGCGGAGCATCCCTACAATATCGCGCTGGTGGCCGCGATGGGCGACGAATTGGGTCTATCGGAGGATTACTCGATCAAGGAAATGTCCGACCGCGTGGTTGCCGACCTTGGCGTGCTGAAAATCTATCCGCGCGCCCCTGTAGAAGGCGCAACGCTCGAATTCGTGATGGGCATGTCAGCCAACGAGAAGTTCGGAGCGATGGGCAACTGGGACCGAATGGGCTTTGCGCACCACGATCTAAGTCTGGACCCCGAAATTTATGTTACCACTCTGGTAAACAACCGCGCCGACCGCGTACCTCGGTCGCGGGTTTTCGCGAGGATGCTCGTCCAGGACGTCGCCGCTGACAGGCACTTCATCATCGGTTCTAACATTGACGGGATGATGGGTTTCATCGCGGAAGAGTGGGCTGCCTACGCAAATACGCTGAATATATTCGACGACGAGAAGCGTTCGCCTGCCGAAAAGTTCGAAGCGCTTGGGAAACACCAGCGCGTGCCGATGGCGCAGGACCAGCTCGAAGGCAGACTTCGCGCTATGCTAACCGGCCAGCTTTCCGCGGAGGCGCAGGACCAGGCGGTCAAGGCGGCGCGCGAAATGCGGCTTGAGGTGATGCTGAAAGAAAACGGCGTAGCGGAATACGAACGTATCGCACAGCATTACGCCGAACTGTCGGCGCAGCTCGAATCCTTCCTAAAATTGCGGACAAGACTTGCACAAGGCGGCGATCAGGCTGCGCTCGACCGCGAGATCAAGGCGTTTCTGCGCGCCGCTTTTATGGCGAAGCTCGTTCCGGTGCGCGACTTCTACATATCGGGCGAGAACATCGTGCGGCTGATCGGCAAGACTACGCCTCCCGGCCTCGTCAACCGGATCATGGGAATGCAGAACATCAAGGGCACGGGGCTCGATTACGTCTATCGCTGGCAGGCTTGGGAAACGGTCCACCGTGCGTGCGTACAGGCGGTCGATCCGCACCCGGTCACTGCGGAAAAGGGGTTGGCCCTGCTCGCCTCCTTCCAAGAATATGGAGTGCTCAGCGCGCCCATGGTGCGAGAAACCATTGCGACACTGAAAGCATCGGGCGAACTTCCCAGTACGTTCGGACCGGCGCAGCTCGATGCGATCGTCGCGCGCGTCGATGCACAACTCGCCGAACTCGACGCGGGCGAATTGAGTTCCGACAGCGGCGGGGGTGAGAAAGGACGTCTGGCCCAGGTTGGCGACTGGCTGGTCGAGGCCTCGGAAGCCGTGCTGGACGCGGGCGACGCGGTGCGCCGCCGCCGCCGGGCCGATGGCGTTTACAAGGCCATGATCGCGGAGCAGATCAGCAGTGGACGCGCTGCGCTGGAACTCAAGAAACTGACGAAGCGGCAGAAGGGCGGCTGGCTCGCTGCAAGCCTAGCGGACGCGGGCGGATCGGTAACGGCACTACTGCCGCGCGCGCTCTGGCGAAAGGATGCCTAGAACCGGTAGCCTACGTCAAGCATGAAGCGCGGCGCATCTTCGCCGAAGCGTTCGTCGTTCGAGGCGCGAAACTCGTACTCGGCCGAACCCTCGGCATAGAAGCCGTGTGATTTTCCGTATGCAAGTCCGATTTCCGGGCTGACCAGATGATCTTCGCGGAGCCTTCCTTGTGGATCGCCCTGCGCCTCTCTGGCGTCGTAGCGCCACTGTCGATACTCGAGAGCGGGCTTGAACCTGAGCAGATCTGTTATCGGCAGGCTGTATTCGCCGCGGACCATCTCGCGCTCATAACTGCGGCGCGGGGCGTCGCCGCTCTCGATAGCATCGTGGCGCACTGTCAGCCGCGCCCAATGCCACGACCCGAAGCGGCGGTTGTATTGCATCTCGAAGCTCGGTCCTTCGCCCTGCGAGCGAATGCTGTCGTCGTAATCGCGCACGCGCCACTCTGCCTCAAGACGAATGCGGTCGCCGCCCTTGCTCCATTCCGCTTGTCCGCGAACCGCACGCTGGTCGGCGCTGCGGCTCTCAAGCGTCACGATATCGGATACCCGGCGCGCGCGCACTTCGAGTTCCAGGTGCTCGGAAACCTGCTGGCGCGCATAGACTGAAATGCCGAGGCTTTCGCGCCGTTGCCGCTCGTCGTCGGAAAATTTGAAGACTTTCGCGTCGACGGCGATGCGGACGCTGGTATCTTGCTCTCGCAGGGTTATTCCGGCGAGTGCGCTCGCCCCGACGCCGCTGCTTTCCACGTCCTCGCCCTGAAAGACGGCGCGGTCGGCCTGTACTGCGTGCAGTGTTGTGCGCAGATCGAAATCGATATCGTCGAGCGCGGAAAGGGGCGCGACGGGCAGCAGCACCGCGCCGAGCAAGACCAAAGCCCGCAGCAGGCTCGTCGCAGCGGATCGGACGATCACTGCTCCAGTGCCTGGGCGAATTTGCTGAGGATGCCCGTCAGTTCGGCAGGGTTGCAGTCGATCAGGTTCGCGCCGCAATGTGCCGACTTTTCGCTCAGGCCGGGGTCGCCGAAATTGCCGGCGGTTCCAGCCAGCTTATGCAGCATGTCGCGAATTTCCGTGATCGTCGGCTCCGATATGTCGCCGCTATCGACCGCGTCCGCTATCTTCTGCAGCGTTTCATGCTTCCGCTCCTCATAGCGTTTGAGCAGGTCGGGGTTCGGCCGCAGGACCGGAGAGACGAGAGTTTCCGGTGCCCATACGCCCAAAGTGCGCGCGAGATCGCTCATGCTGACGGGTTTACCGATATAGGCTTGCATCCCTGCGGCGAGATACGACTTCACCTCATCGGAAGAGGCCGCCGCCGTGACGGCAACGATCGGCAGTTCCTCGGCGGTAAAGCCTTCCGCACGCAGACGGACGGTAACCTCCACGCCGCCAAGGATCGGCATCATCGCGTCGAGCAGCAGCAGCGAGTAGGGTTTGCGCGAACGCGCAGCTTTACGGATGCGTCCGAGCGCTTCGAGACCGTCCTGCGCATGGTCGATGGTCACGCCGAGATGGCGGCCCATCATCGTGATGATTTCGCCCGAGATCGCATGATCTTCGGCCAGCAATATACGTGCTGGCGCGGCTACGCCTGTCGCACGTTCGCGCTGCGCCGGGATGGGTGCGGACATATCCATTGCGCTCGCTTACCCGCGCGATGGTTAAGTTCCGGCTAAAACCGGGGAAATCAGCGGCTAGATACGGGTTTCGAGCAGGGCGGCAAGCGTCTCGAAGCCGCAGGCGTCGTTCTCGTCGAAATGGCCTTTGACAGGGCTGTCGAGGTCAATCACCGCGATTACTTCGCCTCTGCGCATAACCGGTACGACCAGTTCCGAGGCGCTGGCTGCATCGCAGGCGATGTGACCGGGGAAAGCGTGGACGTCCTCGACCAGCTGCGTTTCGCCGCTCTTCGCCGCCGCTCCGCAGACGCCTTGGCCCACGGGTATGCGGATACAGGCCGGTCGCCCAACAAAGGGTCCGAGGACGAGCTCGCCGCCGACCATGCGGTAGAATCCTGCCCAGTTGAGGCCGGGTACGAACTCCCAGATCAGTGCCGCGATATTGGCCATATTGGCAACGCCGTCGCTTTCGCCTGCCGTCAATGCGTCTGCCGCATCGCGCAATTGGCGATACCGCTCCACCTTGGACAGCTCTGCATCGGGTTTGAAATCGAACATCGGCGTCGCAATAGCGCGCTATCGTGTTGCCGCAAGCCGCCGCGATGATTATCTCTTCGGGATATGAGCACCGGAAAAAAGATCGTCCTGTGGGTCGGCGCGCTGATCCTCGTCCTTTTGATCGTCGGATGGTTCGTCACGCGAGGCGATCGGGCCGAACTGTCTGTCGAGGCAGTAACGGGAACCGACCCGGTGCTGACAGAGCCCGAGCCGGAGACGATTCCCACGGTCAATATCGCCGAACCGGTCGGCTGGGCCGAGGGCGAAACGCCGGACGCTGCGGCGGGGCTCGAAGTCGTCCGCTTTGCCGAAGGGCTGGACCATCCCCGTGTGATCCATACGCTGCCCAACGGCGATGTTCTGGTCGCCCTGACCGGCTCTCCCGGGTTCAAGCCCGAAGGCGCTGAGGACGGCGGCATATTTAAGGCCATTCGCGGGTTTATCGAAGGTATCCTGTTCTCGAAGGCCGGCGCGGATAGCGGAAGTGCGAACGAGATAATGCTGCTGCGTGATACGGACGGCGACGGCGTAGCGGACCAGCGCGGCGTGATTGTGGATGACCTTTCCTCACCATCGGGTATCGCCTGGCGGGACGGAACCCTGTACGTCGCGAACCACGATGCCTTGCTCGCCTTCCCGTACGAACTCGGTGCGAGCCGGGTCGGCGGGGAGCCGCGCAAACTGATGGATTTGCCGCCGGGCGGCGGGCACTGGATGCGCAACATCGAACTGTCCGAGGACGGTACGAAGATCTACGTCGCAGTCGGCTCGGTTTCCAATATCGGCGAGAACGGCATGGAGGTCGAAGAGGGGCGCGCCGCGATCTGGGAATACGACCTCGAACAGAACCGCCAGCGGCTGTTCGGAGCTGGTCTGCGCAATCCCAACGGACTCGATTTCAGCCCTTGGAGCGGCGAATTGTGGACGACGGTGAATGAGCGCGATATGCTTGGCAGCGATCTCGTGCCCGATTACCTCACGAACGTGCCGGTCGGCGCGCAGTACGGGTGGCCGTGGGTCTATTACGGCGACACTTTCGACCGACGCGTGGAATCGAACCCGCCGCAGTTCCTGACCGAATATACACGCTATCCCGAATATGCGCTCGGACCCCATGTCGCGGCGCTCGGCTTTCGGTTTACGGACGAAGGCGCGCGCTTGGGCGAGCGGTTCGGTTCGGGCGCCGTGATCGCGCGTCACGGAAGCTGGAACCGGAAGCCGGCATCAGGCTACGACGTGGTGTATGTCGATTTCGACGAGCGGGGTAATCCGCAAGGCAAGCCGCAGCCCGTGCTGACCGGCTTTCTCGCCGGCGACGGCGAAACGCGCGGCCGCCCGACCTGGGTCGAATGGGCTGAGGACGGAGCGCTACTGGTCAGCGACGATACGGCCGGGATTATCTGGCGTGTGGTCGACCCGAATGCGGAGCCGGCTGCAGCGATCGAGCGACTGGAAAGCCGTCCGCTACCGCCGCAGCGCGAATTGTCGGGCGAAGCGCGCGCGACCTTCCAGGACGACTACGTTCGCGAGTAACCGCCTAGCTGGCCAAGGCCTCCGCATCGAGCGCGTAGAGCAGGTCCGCGCCGGCCGTCGCGCTCGTTTTCAGGCCCCGCGCCTCGGGCACGATCCGGTCGAGGAAAAACCGTACGGTCACGCGCTTGCGCTGCGCAAGGGCGGGGTATTCGCCGCTCTCGACAGAGCGTAGCTGCTCCAGCAGTTGCCAGCCTGCCACGGCGACGGCGAACATCGTGCAGAACGGCACCGAGCCAGCGAGCCGATCGTCCATGCTCGCTTCGCTGCGCATCCATTCCGCCGTGTCGGCGCAGTCCTTTGCCAGCGCGGCGAGTTCGCGCTCACCGGACGCATCGCGGACAATCTCGGAGCACAGCGACAGCACGGCGTCACCGCCCACGAGGCCAAGCTTGCGGGTGACGAGATCGGCCGCCTGAATGCCGTTCGTCCCTTCGTAGATCGGTGCGATCCGCGAATCGCGCCAATGCTGCGCTGCGCCCGTTTCCTCGACGAAGCCCATGCCGCCGTGGATCTGGATGCCGAGCGAGGCGACTTCGATGCCCGTGTCCGTACCCCAAGCCTTGATGAGCGGGACGAGCACGTCGGCGCGCATCTTCGCATCTTCGTTGCCCAACACGCCGCGATCGGTCTGCCCTGCGGTGTAGTAGAGGAGGGCGCGGATGCCTTCGGTGAGCGATTTCATGCGCAGCAGCATGCGGCGTACATCGGGATGCTCAAGGATCGCGACAGGAGACTTGTCCTGCGCACCGGCGCGCGCCGATTGAATGCGCTCGCGGGCATAGGCGGTCGCCTGCTGGGTGGCGCGCTCGGCGATTTGCACACCTTGGTTGCCGACGTTGATCCGCGCGTTGTTCATCATCGTGAACATGGCTGCGAGCCCGCGATGCTCCGCCCCGACGAGTTCGCCGATGCATTCGTCGTTGTCGCCGTAGGACATGACGCAGGTCGGCGAAGCGTTGATCCCCAGCTTGTGTTCTAGGCTGACGCAGCGAAGGTCGTTGCGCGCACCCAGCGTTCCGTCGGGCTTCACGTGATATTTCGGTACGAGGAACAGCGAGATGCCGCGGCTACCCTCCGGCGCTTCGGGCGTACGAGCGAGCACGAGATGGATGATGTTCTCCGCCAACTCGTGATCGCCCCAGGTGATGTAGATCTTCTGGCCCTTGATTAGGTACTTGCCGGCATGTTCGCCTTCGGTGATCGGTGTGGCCGTAGTCCTGAGCGCGCCGACATCGCTGCCCGCCTGCGGCTCGGTCAGGTTCATCGTGCCCGACCATTCCCCGCTGACGAGCTTGGGTAGATAGGCCGCGCGCTGCTCCGGCGTGCCGTGATGGTCGAGCGCCTCGATCGCGCCGACAGAGAGCATCGGCAACAAGTTGAAGGCCATGTTGGCGGTGCCGAGGTTTTCGAGCACGTTGCAGGCGAGCGTGAACGGCAGACCTTGCCCGCCGAAGTCCGCTGGGCTCGCGATCGCGTTCCAGCCCTGCTCGACATAGTGCGCGTAGGCCTGCGCGAACCCATCCGGCAAGCGCACCACGCCGTTTTGTAGCTTCGCCCCTTCGAGATCGCCAACCCGGTTGAGCGGTGCGAATTCTCCGGCCGCGAACTGGCCCACACCCTCGACGATGGCTTCGACCATGTCCGGTTCCGCTGCAGCGAAGCGCTCCGATTTGGCGAGTTCGTCGATGCCGGCGTTGACGCGGATGGCAAGGAGTTGGTCTTGGGTGGCGGGGGTGTATGAGATCACGCGAGTTTCCTTGGCTTTTGCGAGGTCCGTTCTATAGGCGCAGCGCATGACCGGCAAGAACGCTACGGAAATGCTCGGCGCGGACGAGGCGGGCGTTGCGCGTGCGGCCGAACTGCTTAGGGCAGGCAAGCTTGTCGCGCTCCCGACGGAGACGGTTTACGGACTGGCGGCGCGCGCCGACGACGCCGCGGCAGTGGTACGAATATACGAGGCGAAGGGCCGGCCGAGCTTCAATCCGCTGATCGTGCATGTGCCGGATGTAGCGTCCGCAGAAGAACTGGCCGACTTTTCCGAGAGCGCGCGGTGTGTGACGAAGCAGTGGCCCGGTCCGATGACGCTCGTGCTGCCGAGAAAAGCCGGTGCCGCGCTTGCGGACGCCGTGACGGCGGGTCTGCCGACTGTCGCGATCCGCGTTCCGGCTCATCCGGTCATGCGGGCGGTGCTGAAAGCCGCGGGCGTACCGCTCGCCGCTCCATCCGCGAACCGCAGTGGCTTCATCAGCCCGACAAGCGCGGACCATGTGCTTGCATCACTTGGCGGCCGAATCGACGCGGTGCTCGACGCAGGTGTGTGCGAGCGGGGGTTAGAATCGACCATCCTCGCCGATCGTGGCGGCGCGTGGGAGGTGCTACGACCCGGCCCGATCGAACTGCCCGAAAAGTTGCGCCGCGCAACTTCTGCGGGCGGCGGAGTGGAAGCGCCGGGTCAGCTCGCGAGCCATTATGCGCCGGGGAAACCCTTGCGCGTCGATGCAAGTGAGGCGCAAAACGGCGAATTCCTGATCGGTTTTGGTGATGTGATTGGCGATTGTTCGCTGTCGGAAAGCGGCGACCTGACGGAAGCGGCTAGCCGACTCTATGCCTGTCTGCACCTCGCAGCTCGCGCTTCGCAGGGCGCGATTGCGGTGGCCCCCGTTCCGGACGAAGGTATCGGAACCGCTATCAACGACCGGCTTCGCCGAGCAGCGACCCCGCCCGACTGATCCGCGGATTAACGCGGCTCGTAGGGTATCGTTGGAATGATAAGCTGCATTTCCGCATAGATCTCGCGCGCTTCGCTGCACGCGCGGCTATTGCCGTCGTCGCATCGCCGCATCTGCTTGTCGTATTCGCGCTCAAGCTTGCCAAGTTCCTCTTCGCGCTTGCGAATCTCGCGGCCGCGGTTCCGGTCCGCCTCGTCTTGGCTCTCGGTCGCCCAATCGGCAGCTTTGCCCACCACCTTGACCGGGGCAGTCACGACATCGAGCGCGGTCTTCGCGATACAGCCCTGCAACAGAGGAACGGCGGCGAAGATGGCGAGCAAGCGAATGGGGGTATGGCAAACAGGCATCGGGTGCTCCCTAACGCCCGTCTTCTAGCGCCCCATCCGTTGCCAAGCCATGAACTTTCGGCAGGCGGCGGCGTCAACGCGTCACCGTTCGGCGCGGGTTTCCGTACCCGCCTCGCATGTCACCGTGCCGGAGCCCATCGCGCTCACCTTGCACCGTGCCCGGCCGATGACCGTCACGTCGCCGCTACCCATGATGTTTGCGTCGACCTGACCGTCGGATGCGAAGCGCGCATCGCCCGAACCCATGATGTTGATTTCGGCCGCCTCAACCTTGAGCGAAGACATATTCGCGTCGCCCGATCCTGCGATGTTCAGATCGAGCCGGTCGGCGCGTCCGGCAGCTTCGAGCGTCCCCGAGCCGGCGATGTTCACATCGAGCAACTGCGCCGCGACCCTCGGAGCCCGGATCGTACCCGAACCGGCGATGGAAAGCTCCGTCTCGGCAGCGAGATCGCTCGCTTCGATTTCACCCGAACCGGCAAGCGTGATGTTGCGCGGCGCGGGCATCGTTAGCCGCACGATCGCGGTACCGTTGTCGCCCGACGATTTCGCGCGCGCTACGGTAAGATTGTCCCCGTCGCGCTCGAACCGCAGGAGATCGACTGCGCGGCTGTCGCCCGATACGTCGATGTCGAGCGTGTCGCCGCGGGTGAGGATGACGCGGTCCGGTCCGGACAGGGTGAAGCGGGTCGGCGCCTCGCCGCTTGTGTCGAATTCCGCCAAAGGAACGCCGTTACTACCGCTTTCGAATGTCATGTCGCTGCAGCCGGCCATCGCCGCGCCCGCTGCCATGGCGGCAATCGGTCCGATCGTTCTGAAAAACTTGTGAAGCACCTGCACTCTCCTGTTCTCGCACCTTGTGTATTGCTAGTATAATACAGCGCGAAACGGGCGCAAGTCGCATACGAAAAGGGCCGCCCGTTTGAGGCGACCCTTGTCGATGTCCATCAATTGTCCGTCGATTACTCGTCTTCGGCGTTGTCGTAATACTGCGGAGCGTGTTCGCGCAGAACGTCGAGAATTTTTTCGAGCGCGGTCGGCTCGTCGGTCTTTTCCATGGCCGCGAGCTCGCGGGCGAGACGGCTGGAGGCCGCTTCGAAGATCTGCCGCTCGGAATAGCTCTGCTCGGGCTGATCCTCGGGGCGGAACAGGTCGCGGGTAACTTCGGCAATCGATACCAGGTCGCCCGAATTGATCTTCGCCTCGTATTCCTGCGCGCGGCGCGACCACATGGTGCGCTTCACTTTCGGCTTGCCTTTGAGCGTTTCCATGGCCTCTTTCAGCGTCTTGTCGCTAGAAAGTTTGCGCATGCCGATCGACTCGATCTTGTTGGTCGGAACGCGCAGCGTCATGCGCTCCTTCTCGAACCGGAGCACGTAGAGTTCGAGCTGCATCCCGGCGATTTCTTCGTTCTGCAATTCGATAACCCGGCCCACGCCGTGCTTCGGATAGACTACGTAATCACCAACATCGAAGGCCATTGCCTCACTCGCCATGCAAATTCCTTTCAACTACATACCCGCTCGCAGCCGGGCCGTTCGGACGGGTTCAACGAGGCGTATCGCCGAAAACGGCGTAACGGGTGCTGAACGTGAACGGGAGCGGTGCGGCACCGGGCCTTTCAATCAAACCAGGGCTGACCGGCGCAGACCGGTACAGTTAGTAGATTATATAGCACGGCTGTAACAATATTACCAGTCGGCATGGGATACCGCTAACACGGCCCGAACACGATCTGTAGCTAGTCGCCTTCGCCGGGGGCGTCGGTGAAGTACTTCTCGAACTTGCCTTCCTCGCCCTTGTGCTCGTCCGCATCGGCGGGCGGGTCTTTCTGCTGGGTGATGTTGGGCCATTCGGCCGAAAGCTTCGTATTGAGCTCCAGCCATTTTTCGAGGCCGTCTTCGGTGTCGGGCAGGATCGCCTCGGCCGGGCATTCGGGCTCGCATACGCCGCAATCGATGCATTCGCTGGGGTTGATGACCAGCATCGTCTCGCCTTCGTAAAAGCAATCGACCGGGCACACTTCCACGCAATCGGTATATTTGCATTTGATGCAGGCATCGGTGACGACGTAAGTCATGGACGGCGGCTTCCTTGGCAATTCACGCTAGTTTGAAAATTTGCGCTATGGCGCTTTGGCGTCTGTGGTCAACCCTCCCGCTGCATCGCCGCTCGCAAGGATGCGGTAATGGAGAGCCGCTTCGCTCGCTGAACCGCGCCGTTCGGGCAGCGAGAGAACCTCGACCGCGCGGACCGTCCTCCCCGTAGGCAAGGTCAGGACGTCGCCGGGTTTGATGCACAGGCTGGAACGCAGGACGCGCTGACGGTTGCAGCGGATATGGCCTTCGCCGACTAGCGCCTGCGCGGCGGAGCGGGTCTTCACGAAGCGCAGGCAGTACAGCAGGCGGTCGATCCGCATCCCGCCGGTGCCGCAGTCGCCGCTCACCGCATCAGATCTGCAAGCGCGCCGAACGGATTGCCTTCCGCCACCGTCTTGGGCTGGGGCGAGCGCTCCCGCTTCCCGCGCTCCGGCTTTCCGCGAGACAGGCTTTTGCCTGAAGCTGCGCGCCGTGAGGAGGGTTGCCATTCCCACTTGTCGGGCACCGGCGGGCCGAACGCGCCTTCGGCCAGGGCGGGCGCTTTCTGCAGGCGGAAACCGGCTGCGCTCATGAGGCGGCGATAGTTCGCAGGTTCGAGGCCGATCGATACCGGGAGCGCCGAATCGAAGAAGAACTTGCGCGCCTTGCTCTTGCTGCGCGCCTCGTGCGCGGCGCGGAAGACCTTCTCGGCAAGGTCGAGCCGGATCGCCTGCTCGCCAGCGGGCCGGTAGCCGCTCGGCAGGTTCCGCTCCTCTGCGATTACCGGCAACATCGCGCTCTGAAGCGGGCGGCGGTCGATACCGAGCATGTGGAGGAGTTGCCGCGGTGCAGGTTTGAGAAGCGCGGGCACAAAGATGTCTAAAGCGCCGAAAGTGACGCCGAGACGCCTAAGAAAGGGTCTCAATTCCTTCGGTAGATGCATCAGGCCGGATTTGTCGCGCCGCGCGAAGCCGTGACCTGCGATCAGCGTATGTACGATTGCCCGGGCTTCCGATTCGGCGGCAGGATCGCGCGCGGCCTCGTGCAGCTTCTCCAGCGGGGCGAGCGGCTCCAGTCTAGTTGTCAGCCATCCTTCCAGCGCTGCCATGAAGGCCTCCCGGCTGGCGGCGGGCAGCATCGCGAGGTCCCTTGCGGGCGAGAGGGCGGGCATGACCTTGCCTTCGCGCAGATCGAGCGAGGCGATCGCATGACCCTGCCAGTGAAGCGCCCCGTCCATTATCGTGACGCCGTCCATCCCGCTGTCGGTCAACTTGGTAGCGCGCGCAGCAAGAATGCCCGGTAGCGCCTTTTCCGCTGCAGCGAGCAGCATCTTGCGGTCTTCATGCCCGGCCGAAGTATCGACGACGAACCGGAACCCTTCCAGATGGCCGATGCGCTCGTCCTCGACGAGGACCGCATCGTCCTCTCCTATCGTGATGGGCAGTAGCGAGGCGTCCTGGCCTGCGGTTTTCATCAGCAACGTCGTCCTTCGGTTTACGAATCGTTCGGTAAGGCGCGCATGGAGCGCGTCGGAAAGCTTGGCTTCGGCGGCCCGGGCGCGGGCTGCCATTTCGTCGCGCGCCAGCACCCAATCGGGACGCTGGCAGATATACGCCCAACTGCGAATCGCAGCGATACGTCCTTGAAGCGTATCGATATCACCCTGAACATTATCGAGCTGGGCGATGCGCGAGGCAACATAATCTGCGCCGAGATAGCCGGTCGAAAGATCGGCCCACAGGCGGGAAACGAAACGCGCGTGCATGTCAGTCCCCTGGCTGCGGAAGTCCGGTAGCTGACAAATTTCCCAGAACCGCCTGACAGAACCAGCGCCTTTTACCGCTTCGGTTATGCCGTCGCTATGTAGCCGTTTGAGAACCGCTAGGTCGATCGCCTCCGGAGCGGCGGCAAGGGCCGCGTGATCAGGCGGAGCTTCAAGGTCAGCGATGAGAACCTCGATCGAATCGAAGCGAGGCTCAGGTTCGCGCCAGTAGAGGCGGGTCAGCGGCGCAAAACGGTGTTCCTCGATCGCATAGACTTCCTCGTCATCGAATTCCGGCGGCGGTGCGCCGCGCCCGCCGTCGCGCGACATCCCCGCTAGGACGCCGAAGGTCCCGTCGCGTTGGTGCCGCCCCGCGCGCCCGGCGATCTGCGCCATCTCGGCGGGCTGCAATCGTCGCTGCCGCATACCGTCGAATTTGGTGAGGCCGGCAAAGGCGACGTGGTTGAGATCGAGATTCAGGCCCATGCCGATCGCGTCGGTCGCCACGATGTAGTCGACCTCGCCCGACTGGAACAGGTCGACCTGCCGATTGCGCGTCTCGGGGCTCAACGCGCCCATGACCACGGCCGCGCCGCCGCGGAACCGGCGCAGCATCTCTGCAACGCCGTACACCTGCTCGGCGGAGAAGGCGACGACCGCACTGCGCGGCGGAAGCCGCGAGAGCTTGCGCGCGCCAATATGCGTTAGGGTGGAAAAGCGCGGCCGCTCCACCAGTTCCGCCTTCGGTTCGAGTTGCCGGACGAGCGGCTCGAGCGTGGCCGAGCCAAGCAGCATGGTTTCTTCCCGCCCGCGCGCGTGAAGCAGCCGGTCGGTGAAAATGTGTCCCCGCTCGCGGTCCGCGGCGAGTTGTGCCTCGTCGAGCGCGACGAAGGCGAAATCACCTTCCGGTCCGCCGCCCATCCCCGGACGGCGTAGCGGCATGGCCTCGGCGGTGCAGAGGAAATAGCGCGCATCCGGCGGCTCGATGCGCTGCTCCCCGGTGATGAGCGCGACCTGCTTCTCGCCCTTGATCGCGACCACGCGGTCGTAGACTTCGCGGGCAAGCAAGCGCAGCGGAAACCCGATCGCGCCGCTCGAATGCGCGCACATCCGCTCAATCGCCAGATGGGTCTTGCCGGTATTGGTCGGCCCGAGGACCGCCTTGAGCTTGCTGCCTTCCACGCCCCATGGAATGCCAGCACGCGGGCAGAGCCGCAACCGCGTAGACCGGCGCAATCTCGGTTTGCCGCGCAAAGGCGGCGGATCGTCGCGGATTAACGCGATTTTAAGTTTGATTTCCCTAGAAATTCGGCAATCAAGCGCTTGGACAAGAGGGCCGACCGGCAAGGGATCGCCGGCGGCAACAAGAAAAGAGGGCGGGTTGGACCTACCGCGATCATCGTCGAGCCATTCGGAACCAGCCGCTGAAGACGCAGCGATCGAGGAGGTGCGCTGGAACCTGGCGCGCGACCGAGATACCCGACCGCGCGCCGATACTGCAAAACCGCGGGCAGCCAGCAGCAGCAAAACTCAGAAGCCTGTCAAACCGGGTCTGCGGGCGCGGATCGAGCGGAAACTGTCCGGTTTCGAATTCGCACCCGACCTCGCGCAGGACATCGGCAGCGGGCGCTGGTTCCGCGGCGCCGGCACGATGATCGCGCTGATCGCGGTATCTGTCGCGCTATGGCCCGACTTCGCACCGCTCGAGGCGGCCGATCTCGCCAATATCGACGAGAATGCGCGCGACGAATATCGCAGCCAGATGATCATGCCCCTCGGTCTTGGAGGCGATTCCGGACGCCGCATGGCCGCGACCGCCGCCGTGACGCCGCTCGCCGCGGCTCCCGAACGCCCGCAATTGCAACTGCTGTCGACGCTTGGGCGCGGCGACAGTCTTGACGAGATGCTGCGCCGCGCCGGTCTTGGCGGTAGTGAGGCGGACCGGATCGCGGAGATGATCGGCGGCGCCTTCCCGCTAGAGGAAATCGAGCCCGGTACGCAGTTCGAAATCACGCTCGGTCGCCGTCCCGCCCAAGGAGCGAGTCGCCCGCTCGATGCCCTAAGTTTCCGCGCGCGTTTCGACCTGCAGCTGTCCCTCAACCGTGAAAACGGCCAACTGGCGGTCGAGCGCAAGGTGATCCGCGTGGACGATACACCGCTGCGCATTACCGGTACGGTCGGCGACAGCCTCTATCGCTCCGCACGGGCGGCGGGTGCTCCGGCAAGCGCGATCCAGTCCTATCTCAAGGCGCTCGGCGATCATGTCGACCTAGGACGGATTGCCGCCACCGACACGTTCGACATCATCATGGCCCACCGCCGCGCGGAAACGGGCGAGCGGCAAGCGGGCAAGCTGCTTTACGCCGGGATTGAGCGGGGCGGCAAGCCGACGACGCAGTTGATGCGCTGGGGCTCCAAGGAGCGCTTCTTCGATGCGTCCGGCACCGGAGAAGAGCGCGCCGGCCTTGTCGCGCCGGTTCCCGGCAGCATGTCCTCCCGTTTCGGAATGCGCCGCCACCCGATCCTCGGCTACCGCCGCATGCACGCCGGCCTCGATTTTCGCGGGCGGCACGGCACGCCGATCGTCGCCGTCACGGACGGGCGCGTCACCGGAGCGGGACGCATGGGCGGATGCGGCATTGCGGTCCGCCTCAGCCATGCCGGCAATCTGTCGACCCGCTACTGTCACATGAGCCGCAGCGCGGTGCGTCCGGGCCAGTCGGTCCGGCGGGGGCAGGTGATCGGCTACATCGGCTCGACCGGGCTTTCGACCGGACCGCACCTGCATTACGAAATGTACCGCGGCGGCCGCGCGGTCGATCCGCAAAGCGTGAAATATTCCATGCGCGAACAGCTTTCGGGCGCTGAACTCGTGCAGTTCCGAACGACCCTGAACCGGCTGAAGACGGTGAAACCGGGCGAAGCGCTGAACGATCTGGAAGTGACGACGAGCGAAGCGGCAGAGCCGGTGCGCGAGATCGACCGGCTGGAGCAGGTGACGCGGATCGACTGACGCGCGCGGCGCCTTGCGCTCGCACGCGGAAAGCTTCATCAGCCTGCCATGCCTGCCGCCTATCCCCGCCTTCGAATGCGCCGTACGCGCGCCAGCGGGTGGAGCCGCGCGCTGCACCGCGAAACCGCGCTGTCTTCCTCCGATCTGATCTGGCCGCTGTTCGTCACCGAGGGGCGTGAAACCGAAGAGGCTGTTCCCAGCCTTCCGGGGGTCTCGCGCTGGAGCGTGGACGGTATCGCGGCGCGCGCGAAGGAAGCCGTAGCGCTCGGTATCCCCTGTATCGCATTGTTTCCCAATACGCCCGCGGACAAGCGCAGCGAGCGGGGCGAGGAAGCGCATAATCCGGATAATCTGATGTGCCGCGCCATTCGCGCCGTGCGCGATGCCTGTGGGGGCAACATCGGCATTCTGACCGACGTGGCGCTCGATCCCTATACGAGTCACGGTCAGGACGGCGTGCTCGACGCGGCAGGTTATGTCGCGAACGACGAAACGGTCGAAATACTCGTCCGCCAGGCGCTGAACCAGGCGGAAGCAGGCGCCGATATCATCGCGCCCTCCGACATGATGGACGGCCGCATCGGCGTAATCCGCGACGCGCTGGAAGAGGCCGGCCACGTCAATGTGCAGATCATGTCCTACGCCGCGAAATATGCGAGCGCTTTCTACGGCCCGTTCCGTGACGCCGTGGGGTCGGGCGGGCTACTGAAGGGCGACAAGCGCAGCTACCAGATGGACCCCGCCAATGCCGAGGAAGCGCTGCGCGAAGTGGCGCTCGACCTCAATGAAGGTGCGGACAGCGTGATGGTGAAGCCGGGCCTCGCCTATCTCGACATCGTCTACCGCGTGAAAGAACGCTTCGGCGTGCCGGTGTTTGCCTACCAGGTGAGCGGCGAATATGCCTTGATCGAGGCCGGGGCTGCTGCCGGGGTCGCTTCGAAAGAGGCGCTGGTGATGGAAAAGCTGCTCTCGATGAAGCGGGCGGGTTGTACCGGTATTCTGAGCTACCACGCGCCGCTTGCTGCGCGACTCCTCAATGGCTGAATTCCGTATCGAGACCGACCGGCTGATCCTGCGCGACTGGCATGATGAGGACTGGCCGCGGTTCTGGGAGGTCACCAACACGCCCGAAGTCATGCGGTGGCTCGGCGGAGTGGCGAATGCTGAGAAACGTCGCGGCGCCGAGGAACGGCTCCGAAGCTACCGGCGCCAATATGGCCACACCTTCTGGGTTTGCGAGCGCAAATCGGATGACGAACATTTGAGCGGCGAACTGCTTGGTTTCTGCGGTCTCAAGCGCTGCAACCAGGCGGGCGGGCCGATCGGCATGATGGAAATCGGCTGGCGCCTGCGCGAAGATGCGTGGGGGCACGGCTATGCGAAGGACGCGGCGGCTGCATCGCTTGCGGCGGGCTTCGAGCGGTTCGGAGCGGACGAGATCATCGCGCTGACGGTGGAGGCCAATGCGGCAAGCTGGGGCCTCATGATCCGGCTCGGCATGCGCCGCCGCGAGGATCTCGACTTCGACAATGACGAGTTCGATCCCGATACCGGTCGGATAATCGTCTATTCGATTTCATGCGAGGAGTGGGGAGGGAAGTGACGAGCGCCGCCACGGCCCAAACGAAAGGCGGCGCGGCATTGCGTTCGCGGCGCTGGCTGTTCGTCATAACGTTGCTGACAGGGAGTTTCCTGCTGTTCCTCGTGCAGCCGCTGGTCGCGCGGCTCGCATTGCCGCTTCTGGGCGGAGCGCCGAACGTCTGGAACAGCGCGATGCTGGTGTATCAAGCGCTACTTCTGGGCGGATATGCCTACGCCTATTGGCTGACCCGGTGGCCGCTCCGTAAGCAGGCGATCGTGCATATTGCGCTGCTGGGCATCGCCGGATTGACCCTGCCGATAGGCCTTGCGGAGCTGCCTTCGCCGGCGCCGGGGTGGGAGCCGCTATGGGTTCCGGCTCTGCTTGCGCTTACGATCGGGCCGGTCTTCTTCCTCGTTTCGGCGCAGGCGCCGCTGATGCAGCAATGGTTCGCCGCTGATAGCCGAGCGGGTGATCCGTATTGGCTGTACGCTGCGTCCAATGTCGGAAGCTTCGCCGGATTGCTGGCATACCCGTTGTTGTTCGAGCCCAATCTGAGCCTGCAATCGCAAAGCATCGTGTGGAGTATCGGCTATGCGCTGCTCGCGGCGATGGTTGCCGGGAGCGCCGCCGCCCGGTGGAAGGCGAAAGCGCCAATCAACGCTATTGCGGAAACCGCGGCGCCTTCCGAACCGATCCCGGCAAAGCGCATATTGCTGTGGCTTGCGCTCGCCGCCGTGCCGTCGGGCCTCATGCTGTCGACCACAACGCACCTCACGACCGACCTGTTTGCCATGCCGCTGCTCTGGGTGATCCCGCTCGGGCTTTACCTGTTGAGTTACGTTCCCGCATTCGCCACGGATCGCAGTTTCGCCTGGGCCTTCACGCGGCCCGCGCCGATCATCCTGCTGCTGGCGGGAAGTATGGCGATGGTTTCACGTGGAACCGGCAATCTATCGAGCGCGTTGGCGGCCATAGTGCTTCTGTTCGTCGTGGCGACCACGCTGCACGGGCGGCTCTACGATACGCGGCCCGCGCCCGACCAGTTGACCTTGTTCTATTTGGTGATGGCGAGTGGTGGTGTGCTCGGGGGCATCTTTACTGCACTGATCGCCCCAGTCGTATTCGACTGGGTGTGGGAGCATCCCCTGCTTATCATCGCAGCAGGCGCGCTACTGCCCGGCCAGCCCCTCATCCGCTGGATGGACCGGCTGCGCATGCATCCGCGCACGCACTCGCTTGCGGCGGCGTTGCTTGTGGTCATCTCGGTCGCGCTCGGTTCGTTCATGGTGAGCGCGATCGAGGCGCGCGACGATACGCCTGTCCTGCTCCTGACCGTCGGCATGGCGATCTGCGGCATTCTCGCACTGGGCAAGAAATGGGCATTCCTGATGATCCTCGTTATTCTTATGATGGCGCGGGGAGGGCTGGAAACGCTTAAACTGACGCTCGATGGCGACCGCAGCCGGTCCTATTTCGGCGTCTATACCGTGCGCAATTACGAGGAAACGCAGCGCCGCGCCCTGCTGCACGGTACGACGATGCACGGCCTTCAGTCCTTCGCGCCGGGGATGCGGAGTCAGCCGCTGACCTATTACGGCCCAACTTCAGGGGTCGGACTGGCGCTCGCCAATGTGGGCACGCTATACGGACCCGAAGCATCGGTCGGCGTGGTCGGTCTGGGTACCGGTAGCCTTGCCTGCTACCGCGAACCGGACCAGAGCTTCGACTTTTTCGAGATCGATCCGCAGGTGCTGCGCTATTCACGCGGCGGGGTTTTCACCTTCCTCGAAGATTGCGCGCCGGAAGCCGACATCCTTCTAGGCGATGCGCGGCTTAAGCTGGCAGAACTGCCGCCGTCGCAATACGACATCCTCGTCATCGACGCGTTTTCCTCCGACGCGATCCCGCTCCATCTGCTGACCGAAGAAGCATTCGAGACCTACGCCCGCGCGCTTAAGGCCGACGGTATGCTGCTGCTGCATATATCGAACCGTTTCATCGAACTGCGCCCGGTTATGGCCGCCGCGGCTGAGGCGCGCGGCTGGGACAGCGCGATCCGCAGCGACGTGCCCGGCGGCGAGGACGGCGCGAGTTCGTCGGACTGGATCGTCACCGGCCCGGGGAAAGCGAAGATCGCCGCCCTGCGCGAGGCGGATGCGGCGATGGCATGGGACGTGCTGCCGGAGCCCGAAAGCGATGCCTGGACGGACGACCATGCATCCATCCTGCCTTTCATAAAGTGGGAGAATATGCTTGGCAGTTAGTCATGACAGTCTCCAGACCCGGCGTAACCATCGTGCCCATCCACGGGCACACCCCTGAGATCCACGAGAGCGCGTTCATCGCGCCCGGTTGCACCATCGTCGGGAACGTAACGATCGGCGCCGGGTCGAGCATCTGGTACAACTGCGTGCTGCGCGCCGATTTCAGCCGCATCGTCATCGGCGAGCGGACCAATATCCAGGACGGCAGCGTCGTGCACTGCGACGGGCCGACCCCGCGCGATCCCGATGGCTGCCCCTGCATCATCGGCAACGATGTGCTGGTCGGCCATATTGCGATGCTGCACGGCTGCATCATCGAGGATCGCGGCTTCGTGGGTTTGGGAGCGATCGCGATGAACAAGGCGCGCATCGCGAGCGACTCGATGCTGGCCGCAGGCGCGATGCTGACCGAGAACAAGGTGATGCAGACGCGCGAACTATGGGCGGGAAGGCCGGCGAAGAAGCTAAAGGAATTGAGCGACGCGGCGATCGCCGGGATGAAGCTCGGCGTCGCACATTACGCGGAGAACGCAAAAGCGCACCGGAAGGCCGTCGGCGAAATGTGAAGTTGCGCGGCGCAACTTCTCGACGTTTCAGTCGCGGATAAGCGCCTGCAACGTTTCGATCCGGTCCGCCTCGTGTGCAGGCTTGTCCCAACGGATGCGGTGGATGCGCGGGAAGCGCATGGCGAGCCCCGACTTGTGCCGCTTGCTCGAATGGACGCTGTCGAAGGCGACCTCGAACACCAGTTCTTTCTCGGTTTCGCGTACCGGGCCAAAGCGGTTGATCGTGTTTTGCCGCACGTGGCGGTCGATCTTTTTCAGTTCCTCGTCGGTGAAGCCGGAGTAGGCTTTTCCGACGGGCAATAGCTCTGCGCCGGTGTCGGGATTTCCGTCCCAGCAGCCGAACGTATAGTCGGAGAAGAAGCTGGAGCGTTTCCCCGAACCGCGCTGCGCATACATTAGCACGCAGTCGACCAGCAGCGGATCGCGCTTCCACTTGTACCACAGTCCGGTCTTGCGGCCCGCGATGTAAGGCGAATCGCGCCGCTTCAGCATGAGCCCCTCGATCGCATCGTCGCGCGCGCTTTCGCGGATTTCGGCGAGTGCGTCGAAGCTTTCTGCCTTCACGATGCGCGAAATGTCGAAGTGGCTGTCGGGCAGTTCGGTCACGGCCTGCTCAAGACGCGCGCGCCGCTCGCTCCACGGCAGGGTGCGCAGATCCTCGCCGCGCCATTGCAGCACGTCGTACAGCCGCACGAAGGCCGGCGATTCGGTAAGCATCTTCTTCGATACGGTCTTACGGCCAAGCCGTTGCTGCAACGCGTTGAAGCTTGCCGCGCCGCCGGTTTCGCCGCCTTGGTGAGTGCCGCGGACCAGCAGTTCGCCGTCAAGGACCGCCTTGATCTGCAGCGCATCGAGCATTTCGGGAAAGGTCGCGGAGATATCGTCGCCGCTGCGCGAATAGACGCGCGTTTCGGCTTCTTCTCCGTCTCCTGCATGGACCAGCTGCACGCGGATGCCGTCCCATTTCCATTCCGCCGCATAGTCCTCCATCGAGACCACCGTTTCCTCGAGCGGGTGAGCGAGCATGAAGGGGCGGAACAGCGGCAGGTTTTCGGTATCGGGCGGCGCTTCGCCCTTCGCGGCCCAGTCGAACAGTTCGGGATAGGGCGGGGCGAGCCCGTGCCAATATTCCTCCACCTCGTCGACCGAGACATCGAACGCTTGCGCGAAAGCCGTTTTGGCGAGCCGCGCGGAAACGCCGATCCGCATCGCACCGGTCGCGAGCTTGAGCAGGGCATAGCGCCCCGAAGGATCGAGCCGGTCGAGTAAACCGCCGAGTTCCTGGATCGCGGTCTTGCGTGTCATCTTCGACAGCGCATCGACCGCGTCGGCAACGCTCGGCGGATTGGCGGCAGCTTCGAGCGGGGCAGGCCAGAGCAGGCTTGCGCATTCCGCCGTATCGCCGACGAAATCGCGGCTCAGCGTCCACAGCACCGGATCGACCCGTTCTTTCAGGAGGTTGCGGATGGTCGAGGATTTGACTGCGGGAAAGTCGAGTCCGTCGCTCAAGGCTGCCAGCGCCCAGCCGCGGTCGGGATCAGGTGTGTAGCGCAGATACTCGGCGATTATCGCAAGCTTCGCATTGCGGCTGCGCGTGTAGACCAGCGCGTCGATGAGGGCGGCGAACTCTTCCATTCAGCTTTCGCGCCTCGGGGGCCTAGTCATCCTCATCCTCGTAGCCGACCATGGCGAGGGCGCGGGCGCGGCGCTGGTGCAGTTGATGCCAGCGCAGCAGTGCTTCCTCGCGCCCATGCGTAATCCAGCTTTCATGCGGGTTCACCTCCTCGACCGTGCGCGTCAGTTCCTCCCAGTCGGCGTGGTCGGAGATGATGAGCGGCAGTTCGACGTTCCGCTGCCGGGCGCGCTGGCGCACACGCATCCAGCCGCTCGCCATTGCGGTGATCGGTTCGGGCAGGCGGCGGCTCCACCGATCGTTGAGCGCGCCGGGCGGGCAAACGACGATATGTCCGCGCAAATCGTCCTTCGAATGATCCGCGACCAGCCGCAATTCGCCAAGGCTGACCCCGTGATCTTCGTACAGCCGGCACATCTTCTCCATCGCCCCGTGAAGGTAGATGGGCGCATGATGGCCCGCGCGGCGGAGTTCCGCGATGACTCGCTGTGCCTTTCCGAGTGCATAAGCGCCGACCAGAACGCAGCGATCGGGTTCGTCCTCAAGCCGCTTCAGCAGTTTGGCGATCTCGCCTTCGATTGGCGGATGGGTGAAGATGGGAAGCCCGAAGGTCGCTTCGGTTATGAGGATATCGCAGGGCGTGACCACGAACGGGGGGCAGGTTGGATCGGCGCGCCGTTTGAAATCGCCGGTTACGATGACCTTTTCGCCCGCATGTTCGAGCAGGATCTGCGCACCGCCGAGCACGTGTCCGGCGGGGATGTAAGTCGCATCGACGCCGCCCCTTAGCCGGATAGTCTCGCCGTATTGGACCGGTACGGCCTTGTGCGGGATTTCGCCCGCATCGTCTTCCGCCCCGGTGCGGTAGCGTAGTTCCATGATCGCCAGCGTCTCGGGCGTAGCCACCGTCTCGCCGTGACCGCCCCGCGCGTGGTCGGCGTGGCCGTGGGTGACCAGCGCGTGGCCGACTGCGATGCTCGGATCGACCCAGCTATCGGCCGGAACCACATGGATGCCGTGCGGCTCCGGCTTTATCCATGAGAAGGGCGCTGCCATGACGCAGCAACGGGCAGCGAGGCGGCGCGGTTCCTACCGGCCGCCTTCACAGCGCACGAAAATCAGCTTTCGTCGCCTTCCGTCGTACTGCCTTCGCTCGCGTCCGCTTCCGGCGCCTTCGGTTCGGGCTTGGCTTTTGCGGAGGGCTTCTTCGCCGTCTTCTTCTTCGAAGGCTTCGGCGCAGCAGGCGTTATTTCGAACGCCGGCTTCTCGTCCTTGATGCTCACATGGACCTCGCCGCCGTCCGCGAGCTTGCCGAACAGCAGTTCTTCCGCGAGCGGCTGCTTGATCTTCTCCTGCAGCAGGCGGCCCATCGGACGCGCGCCGTAGAGACGGTCGTAGCCCTTGTCGCCCAGCCATTTACGCGCATCGGCGTCGAACTGAATGTCGACGTTCTGTTCGGCCAGCTGCAGTTCGAGCTGGAGGATGAACTTGTCGACCACGCGGGCGACGGTGCTCTTGCCGAGGTAGCTGAAGGGCACGATCGCATCGAGACGGTTGCGGAATTCGGGCGTGAACATGCGTTTCACCGCTTCCTCGCTCGCGTCTTCCTTCGACACGTCGCCGAAACCGATGCCCTGGCTCGCCATGTCGGCGGCCCCGGCATTGGTGGTCATGATGAGGACGACATTGCGGAAATCGACGGTCTTGCCGTGATGGTCGGTCAGACGCCCGTTATCCATGACCTGCAGCAGGATGTTGAAGAGGTCGGGATGCGCCTTCTCGATTTCGTCGAGCAGCAGCACGCAATGCGGGTTCTGGTCGATCGCATCGGTCAGCAGGCCGCCCTGGTCGTAGCCGACATAGCCTGGAGGTGCACCGATGAGGCGCGAGACGCTGTGCCGCTCCATATATTCGGACATGTCGAACCGCTTAAGCTCGATGCCCATGATGGAGGCGAGCTGACGCGCGACCTCGGTTTTGCCGACGCCGGTGGGGCCGGAGAAGAGGAAGCTGCCGATCGGCTTGTCGGGATCGCGCAGGCCTGCACGGGACAGCTTCATCGCAGTCGAGAGCTTCTGGACTGCAGCGTCCTGACCGAACACGACGTGCTTCAGATCGCGTTCGAGGTTTTCGAGCGCTTTCTTGTCGTCGCTGCTGACCGATTTCGGCGGGATGCGCGCCATAGTCGCGATCACGGCCTCGATCTCGCGCGCGGTAATCTTCTTCTTCCGGCGGCTGGGAGCGACGAGCATCTGCATCGCGCCGACTTCGTCGATCACGTCGATCGCCTTGTCGGGCAGCTTGCGGTCGTTGATGTAGCGGGCCGAAAGCTCGACCGCGGTCTTGAGCGCGTCGGGCGTGTACTTCACCTTGTGGTGATCCTCGAACGCGCTGCGCAGACCCTTGAGGATCTTGACCGTGTCCTCGATCGTGGGTTCGTTCACGTCGATCTTCTGGAAGCGGCGCAGCAGCGCGCGATCCTTTTCGAAGTGGTTGCGGAACTCCTTGTAGGTGGTCGAACCGATGCAGCGGATCGCGCCGCTCGACAGCGCCGGCTTCAACAGGTTGGAGGCGTCCATCGCCCCACCGCTGGTCGCGCCGGCGCCGATGACGGTGTGAATCTCGTCGATGAAGAGAACCGCGTGCGGCATCTTCTCAAGCTCGGACACGACCTGCTTCAGCCGCTCTTCGAAGTCGCCGCGGTAGCGGGTGCCGGCAAGCAAAGCGCCCATGTCGAGCGAGTATATCACCGCTTCTTCCAGCACTTCGGGCACGTCGCCCTCGACGATTTTGCGCGCTAGGCCTTCCGCAATCGCGGTTTTGCCGACGCCGGGATCGCCGACATAGAGCGGGTTGTTCTTGCTGCGGCGGCACAGGATCTGGACCGTGCGGTCCACTTCCGGGCCGCGCCCGATCAGCGGGTCGACCTTGCCGTCCTCGGCCTTCTTGTTGAGATTGACGGTGAACTGGTCGAGGGCGGATTCCTTCTTCGAACCCGTTTCGCCCGACTTGTCCTCGCTGACCGAGGCCTCTTCGGAGCCGCTGACGGACTTGCTTTCAATCTGCTTGCCGCCCTTGCCAATGCCGTGGCTGATGAAGCTGACCGCATCAAGGCGGCTCATGTCCTGCTGTTGCAGGAAATAGACCGCGTAGCTGTCGCGTTCGGAGAACAAGGCGACGAGCACGTTCGCGCCGGTCACCGTATCCTTGCCGCTCGACTGGACGTGCAGAATCGCCCGCTGGATGACGCGCTGGAAGCCCGCAGTGGGCTGCGGATCGTCACCATCGTCGCTTTTGAGCGACTGGTATTCCTGTTCGAGATACTGCTTCACCGCTTCGCCGAGATCGGTGATGTCCACACCGCAGGCGACCATGACCTGCGCCGCGTCCTCGTCGTCGATCAGCGCGAGCAGCAGGTGCTCCAGAGTTGCATATTCGTGACGCCGCTGCCCGGCATCGTTCAGCGCCGCGTGGAGGGTCTTTTCGAGGTTCTGGGCAAAACTTGGCATTAGGGTATCTCTTTTACGTGGAGGAAATCGAGGTAGGCCTGCCGAGACTCTAGCACCGAATGCTTAGTCAAAGCTGTATGAAGGGCCGTCCGTGCAGCCGATATAGGGGTCCGGTCCCGGCTTTTCAGCCCCTGGCTCATCGGACCCGCCGCCTCACCCGGCCTGCCCCGGTTTCCCGAACAGCGCATCTGCGGCGCTTCGGTGGCTGGCGGCCGCATCGCGGTGCTTTCTGACCCGCGCGATCTCTGCTTCGAGCAGCGCGATCCGATCCGCCAGTTCGTCCTGGGAGTAGGGCGCGAGATCCTCGGCTGCGAGCAAGCTCGCCGCATCGCCTTTCGGCCGGGGAAGATCGTCGTCCATCAGCCATGCAGCATCGCAAAGCTGTGCTTGCTGTCAATGGGCTCCGGCGATAGGGCGGTGCGCGCTCGGCGCGGGTGTGCCGCCTTTGCAACAAAGCCTTATCGAAGAGGGGCAAGATGGCCGCGAACTCCGACAGTAGCTTGCCCGAAACGATGACCGCGATGGGCTATGACGAGCCGGGCGGAGCGGACGTTTTTCGCGCAGAGACGCTCGCCGTTCCGGAATGCGGCGGCGACCAGGTCCTGATTCGCGTAGCCTACGCCGGCGTAAACCGGCCCGACGTGATCCAGCGGAAGGGGCATTACCCGCCGCCCCCGGGTGCCTCGCACATTCCGGGCCTCGAAATATCGGGCGAAGTCGTGGCTGCAGGTGAGAACGTGCCGCGCGAAATGATCGGACAGTCCGTCTGCGCGCTCGTGACGGGCGGCGGCTATGCCGAATATGCGCTCGCCCATGCGCGCCACTGCCTGACCGTGCCGCGCGGCATGTCCTTGAAGGAAGCGGCGGCGATTCCCGAGACCCTGTTCACAGTATGGCACAACGTGTTCGAGCGCGGCTGGGCGAAATCGGGCGACACGCTGCTCGTCCACGGCGGCACGAGCGGAATCGGCACGATGGCGACGATGCTCGCCAAGGCATTCGATCTCGCCGTCATCACGACGGCGGGCAGCGATGAGAAATGCGCGGCGTCGAAGGAGCTCGGCGCCGATCTCGCGATCAATTACAAGACGCAAGACTTCGTGGAGGAGGTGAAGGACTTCACCGAAGGCAAGGGCGTCGCGGTCGTGCTCGACATGGTTTCGGGCGATTACGTAGCGCGCAACCTGTCATGCCTCGCTACCGAAGGGCGGCATGTCACCATCGCCGTGCTTGGGGGAGCGAAGGCCGAAATCAACATGGTGCAGGTCATGTCGAACCGGCTGACGCTGACCGGCTCGACGCTGCGGGCGCGCAGCGACAACTTCAAGGCTCTGCTCGCCGACGAGATTTCGGGCAACGCCTGGCCTCTGTTCGAGGACGGGCAGATCAGACCGGTGATGGACGAGACGTTCGACCTTGCCGACGTCACGAAGGCGCATCAGCGGATGGAGGCGGGCGAGCACATCGGCAAGATCGTGTTGAAGGTCGCCGGGGGATAGGCTCCCGCGAGCGGCGGACCTTTCCATCGCTCTTGCCGAATCCGCCTGCAAAGCGTAGATGCGCCCACGTACCGGCCGCTCCGAAAGGGGCGGCCCTTATATTTTCAGGAGCCGCGCACCGCGCGGAAAGACATAGATATGGCCGATCAAGCAAAACCCCTCATGCCCCATGCGACTGCCACCTGGCTGGTCGATCACACGGGCCTCAGCTTCGAGCAGATTGCCGCGTTTTGCGGTCTCCACATCCTCGAAGTGCAGGCGATGGCGGACGATTTGGCCGGCAGCAAATACACCGGCCGCGATCCGCTTCACGCAGGCGAACTCACGCAGGACGAAATCGCCAAGGGCGAGGCGGACAGCAGCTACGATCTCAAGATGCAGCGTGCGCCCGTCGCCGTTAACCGCACCAAGGGGCCGCGCTACACACCGGTCTCGAAGCGGCAGGACAAGCCCGACGGGATCGCGTGGCTGCTCCGCAACCACCCGGAAATGAGCGACGCGCAGATTTCCAAGCTGATCGGCACGACCCGCAACACGATCAACGCCATTCGCGACCGGACGCACTGGAATATCCAGAACATCCAGGCGAAGGATCCGGTAACGCTCGGCCTGTGCTCTCAGCGCGAACTCGACGCCGTGGTGTCGAAGGCCGCTAAGAAGGCCGGCATCGAGGAAAGTGCGCCTGCCGCGAGCGACACGAATACCAGCGACAAGGAAAAGCTGATCGAGGAACTGCGCGCCGAACGCGCTGCAGCCGAGAAGGAGGCATCCGAAGCTGCGCAGGAAGCCGAAGCAGCGGCATGGCTCGAAAACAAGCGGGCACAGGAAGCGGGCGAAAACTCGCCTGAATAAGCAGAGCTGAACGCCGCGGGCGAGCGGGACAAACCGCTTGCCCTTTGGGCGGGCAGGCGGCATCCATGCTTACATGGCTGTCAATAACGATCCGGTCGCCTTTCCCGCCACTCCGCAAGCGGCGAAAGCATCCTATCACCATCCCTGTCAGTGGGACGCGCCGCTCGATCCGGCCACCTTGCCCGCGTTCTTCGCAGAGGGCGCGCGTCTGCACCCGGATCGCACCCTGGTCGAGTTTCTGGGGGCGCAACACTCCTATTCTGCCCTGTTCGACGAAGCCTGCCGGTTCGCCGCGGGGCTGATCGCGCGCGGCGTCGCGAAGGGCGACCGCGTCGGCCTGTTCCTGCCGAACGTGCCGATGTACATCTCCGCCTATTACGGAGCGATGATGGCGGACGCTGTGGTGGTCAATTTCTCGCCGCTCTACACGGTCGCCGAGCTTACCCATCAGGTCGAGGATTCGGGGACGAAGCTCCTCGTCACTCTCGATGCCGCAAGCCTGCTGCCGACCGCACTGGAAGTGCTCGACACTTCCGCGCTCGATACGCTGATCGTCGGGCGTCTTGCGGATATGCTGCCGTGGTACAAGGGCGCGGCGCTTCGCACGCTTGGTCGCAGTCAGATCGAGGGCATTCCCGACCGGACGGATGTCCAGCTCTGGGACGATGCGCTGACGAGCAGGAACTACGCTACCGAATTGGGCGATGACTGGTCAGACCCGCTCCGGCTCGACCCGGACGATCTGGCGTTGCTGCAATACACCGGCGGCACGACCGGCACGCCGAAAGGCGCGATGCTGACCCACGCCAATCTTTCCAGCAACGCGCAGCAGGTGGACGCGATCGATCCTTTCGATCCGCACGAGGATGACATTGTGCTGGGCGCGCTGCCGCTGTTCCACGTCTTCGCCAACACCTGTGTCCTTAACCGGACGGTGCTGCGCGGCGGGACGATCATCATGCTGCCGCGCTTCGTTCCGAAGCAGGTGCTGGCGGCAATCCGCCGGACGAAGCCAACCGCCTTTCCCGGTGTGCCGACCATGTATCAGGCGCTGCTCGACCATCCCGACTGCGCGAAGACCGACTTCAGCGCGATGAAGATCTGCATTTCCGGCGGCGCGCCGATGCCGGGGCCGCTTCGCGACAAGTTCGAGGCGCGGGCCGGCGTGCGCCTGGTCGAAGGCTACGGTCTTACCGAAAGCAGCGGCGTGGTGTCGGTCAATCCGTATCGCGGGCTTCGCAAACCGGGCACGATCGGCCAGCTACTCCCGCAAACGCGCGTAATCTTGCTCGACAAGGAAGACCCGACGAAGATCGTGGGCGTCGACGAACCCGGCGAACTCGCGGTCGCGGGACCGCAGATCATGAAGGGCTACTGGAACCGGCCCGATGCCGCAAAGAACAGTTTTGCCGAGCACCTAGGCGAAACCTGGCTGCGCACCGGCGATGTCGCGACGGTGGATACCGACGGGTTCATCGCCATTGTCGACCGGCTGAAGGACATGATCGCGGTCGGGGGCTTCAAGGTCTTCCCGAGCCAAGTCGAGCACGTCATTCAGGACCATCCGGCAGTCAAGGAAGTGCTCGTCATCGGCGCGCCCGACGATTACCGCGGCGAATGCGTCCACGCCTATGTCGTCCTTAACGAGGATTTTGACACGGACGAGAGCGCGCTGTGCAGCTGGGCGAACGAACGCCTCGGCAAGCACGAACGGCTCGACAAGCTGGTAATCCGCGAAGAATTGCCGAAGACGATGATCGGCAAGCTGGACCGGAAGGCTCTCCGCGCCGAAGTGCAGGGCTAGGGCGCCGGTCTAGTTCGCGACGGAGAGCTTCAGTTCGCTGTCCGAATTCGCGGCCTCGAAGGACTTGCCGGCCGGTTTATCCTTGGCTGCCTTGGGAGCGAAACGCCCGTCGACCTCGGCTCCCTGCTCAATGGTCAGCGCATCATATTGGACGTCGCCATGAATGCGCGCCGACTTCAGCACGACCAGTTCGCGCGCGGAGATCGAACCCTTGACCGTTCCGGCGAGCCGGGCGGTTTCTGCCGTTACGCTGCCGGTGACGACGCTGGTCTCGCCCTGCACGAGCGCGCAGCAGGCGATGTCGCCTTCGACCTTACCGTCAATGTGCAAATCCGCCGAAGCGTCGATATCGCCGGTAACGGTGATGTCCGATCCGATGACGGAGAAGGTCGACTTGCCGCCGCTTGCCACCTGCTTAGGCATCTTCGTGGGGCTTTCCGGGGACGGCGCGGACTTCTTTGAGAACATGAGGTGCGGTTTCCAGGAATGGGCGCGGATTGACCGGGCGATTGTGGATGCGGACTTCGAAGTGGAGATGCGGGCCGGTCGAGCGGCCGGTGCTGCCGATGGCGCCGATAACATCGCCGGCGTCTACCCGCATACCGACCTTGGCGGCAAAGCGCGACATATGCGCATAGCGGGTCATCAGGCCGTTGCCGTGCGAAATTTCGACGACCTTGCCGTAGCCGCCCTTACGGCCGACGAAGGTGACTTTCCCTTCTGCGGCTGAGCGGATCGGAGTGCCGGTCGCGCCGCGGAAATCGAGGCCGTTATGCATCGCGCCGCTCCCGCTGAACGGGTCGCGGCGGTAACCGAAGCCCGATGAAATGGATTCGATGCTGGCAGGAAGGACTTGCGGCACGCCGTCAAGGACCTGCTCCAGCGCGCTCATGCGCGCAAGGCTGAGGCCCATTCGCTCGAACCGCGGATCGATCGAGCCGTCGCTGGCGGTGGAAAGTCGCTCCAGTGGACCACCCATCGCTTCGCGTTCGGCCTTGCGTAGAACCGCCGACGGATCGAGGCCAAGTTTGCGCAGGGCGGTTTCGGCGCGCTCGGCGCGGTAATCGGCGAGATGCGTCAGCTTCTCGACGAAATCGAGCTGGCGCTTTTCCATCCGAGCGAGTGCCGCGGCTTCGGGAAGAACCGCGCTGATCTTCGAAACGGTGCGAGCCGCTTCGGTCGTGGATTCGGCCCCACTAACTTCGGCGACGAGGTCTTCCGGCAGCGTCGGAACCATGTTTTCGAGGAATTCCTGCCGCTTTTCGAGGTCGGCTGCGACCTCGCCGATATTGTCGCGGTAGGCTTCGACACGTTCTTCCGCCGTGGTGACCTTGGCTTCGCGCTGCGAGAGCGACGCGAGATCGGCCTGAGCGCGGTACTGCGTCCATCCCATCATCGCGAGCGATACGGCCCAGCCGAGCAATGCGGCAAGAACGATGGCGGCAGCAATCATCTGGAACCGTGATGTCACGGTGATGAAACGCACCTGTCCCTGGGAGCGCATGAAGAATTCGCGTTCCGGAAAAAGAGCCCGGACGCGCGTCATTAGACCGGCTTCGGTTGTTTCGTTTCGCAAGTGCGACCCCCGTCGTCGTGTTTATAAGACCCAGCCAGTTCCTACGGATAAAGGTTAATAATTTCGATACGTCCGGCGCCGCTAAGGGGTGAACCGAAGGGGCAGCGGGGTGAGTTGAGCCCAATGTTGATATTTTTGCGCACTCTTTGGGAACCAAATCCATTTGTTGCGTTTGGCACAGCGCTGCGCATGAAGATTCGGCGTCCGAGGTGACAAATGGAAAAACCGCGGAACTCCGCCCTTTATTTGTCCCGGTGGCTTGCTACATGTTAGCCATGACACAGCAGACAACGACCAAGCCCGCCCCGACCACCGATTACACCGCGCTCATCAGTTCGCTGGCGAAGGACGCTCGCGCCGCGCAGATGCGGCTGGCGCGCATGTCCGACATCGAGAAGGCAGCCGCTCTCAGGAGCGCAGCCCACGCGCTTCGGGCGCAGAAGGCGGATATTCTCGCTGCCAACGAGAAGGATATGGCTGCGGGGCGCGAGAGCGGCCTGACTGATGCCTTGCTCGACCGGTTGAAGCTCGACGAAGACCGGCTCGAAGGGATCGCCAGCGCAGTCGAAGCCGTAGCGGGCCTGCCAGATCCGGTCGGCGAGGTTCTTTCGACCGACAAGCGACCGAACGGCCTCGAACTTTCGCGGGTCCGCGTGCCGGTAGGCGTCATCGGCATCATATATGAGAGCCGGCCCAATGTGACCATTGATGCGGCGGTCCTTTGCGTACGTGCCGGCAATGCCGCGATCCTGCGCGGCGGCAGCGAGGCGGTGCATTCGAACCGGGCGCTCCATGCCGCTCTGGCTGAAGGCATGGCGGAAAAGGGTGTGCCCGAAGCGGCGGTCCAGCTCATGCCGACGCAGGAACGCGAAGCGGTCGGCGCGATGCTGAAGGCGAGCGGAGAGATCGACATGATCGTCCCGCGCGGCGGCAAGGGTCTGGTCGAGCGCGTACAGAACGACGCGCGCGTGCCGGTGCTCGCCCACCTCGACGGGATTTGCCACACCTACATCGATGCTTCCGCCGATCCCGAGATGGCGCGCGAGGTCGCGGTGAACGCGAAGATGCGCCGGACGGGCATCTGCGGCGCCATGGAAACGCTGCTGATCGATAGCGATTTCGCGAACGGCGAAGAGGTCGTTTCCGCTATCCTCGATGCGGGCTGCGAAGTCGTCGGCAACGAAGCGGCGCAGGCGCTCGACAGCCGAATTTCGGCGGCTCAAGCGTCGGATTGGGATACCGAATATCTCGAACCGAAACTGTCGGTAGCGGTGGTCGGCGGGCTCGACGATGCGCTTGAGCATATCGCCCGGCACAGTTCTGGCCATACCGATGTGGTTATCTCGTCGGACGATAAGGTGACGGAGCGGTTCCTGAACGAAGTCGATTCGGCGATCGTAATGGTCAACGCGTCGAGCCAGTTCGCCGATGGGGGCGAGTTCGGCCTTGGAGCAGAGATCGGGATTGCGACCGGTCGCCTGCACGCACGCGGACCGGTGGCGCTCGAAGGCCTTACTACGTATAAATGGCAAGTGCGCGGGACGGGTCAGACCCGCCCCTGATGACGGCCAAGCGCGTCGGGCTGCTGGGAGGGAGCTTCAACCCCGCACACGGTGCGCACCGCCGGATATCGCTGTTCGCTCTGGAGGCACTCGCGCTCGACGAAGTGTGGTGGCTGGTCTCGCCCGGCAATCCGCTCAAACCGCGTGAAGGCATGGCACCGCTGTCTGCCCGCTTCGCTTCGGCGCTTAAGCAGGCTCGCCGCGCACCGATCGTGCCGACTACGATCGAACGGCAACTCGGTACGCGCTATACTGTCGATACGCTGCGCGCGCTGAAGCGGCGTTATCCGAAGCATAACTTCGTATGGCTGATGGGCGCCGACAATCTCGCAGAGTTCCACCGCTGGAGGCAATGGCGCGACATTGCCCGAGCGATGCCGATTGCAGTGATCGCGCGGCCCGGCTATGATGCAGCCGCTATCGCCAGCCCCGCGATGGCATGGCTTAGGCGCCACCGCGTGCCTGCAGCCAGTTTTGCAAAAGCCGGGGCGAGGAGTGCACCGGCACTGACTATATTGCGTTTTGATCCCGATGCCCGCTCTGCCACGGCGATCCGCCGCGAGCGGCCCGATTGGGCGGAGCAATATCGAAGCGCGGCGCTACGCGATCGATTAACGCGCCTGCTGGTGGAAGAGGCCGAGACCTCGTAATGTACTGCCGCAATCCCCATATTCGCCAATCAATTGATCCAAGGAGTTGGAAGCACGCCCATGCCAGAGGCGCACACAGATATTACGACAATCGGCGGCACCGCGCCCGCCCGTTCACCCATGACTGACGTCCCGAGCCGCGAATTGCTCGAACTCGTCCTCGACGAGCTCGACGAGAACCAGGCGCAGGAAGTCGTTTCTATTCCGCTCGAAGGTAAAAGCTCGATCGCGGACCATATGGTCATCGCTTCAGGCCGGTCCACGCGGCAGGTCGCGTCCATCGCGCAGAAACTGACCGAGCGGATTAAGCAGGCCGGAATGGGTCCGGTAAGGCTCGAAGGGCTGCCAGCCGCAGACTGGGTACTGGTCGATGCCGGCGATGTCGTCATCCACCTGTTCCGCCCGGAAGTGCGGAGTTTCTACAATCTCGAGCGGATGTGGGCATTCGGCGACGCGCCGCCGGTAGCTGCCGGAAACGCCTGATCCGATAGGGCGGTGCTGCTCCATATCGTCGCGCGCGGAAAGATCGGTCGTTCGCCCGAAGCCGAACTGGTCCAGCGGTACGAGAAGCGCATCACCTGGCCGTTCAAACTGACCGAACTGCCGGAAACGGGCGGGCGTGTTCCCGATGCCGCGACGCCCTTTAAGACCGTCCTGCTCAACGAGCGGGGACGTGATCTCCCTTCCGAAAAACTGGCCAAAATACTTCGGTCTTGGCGTGACGACGGTGTCCGCGAGGCCCGCTTCGTGCTGGGGGCGGCCGACGGCCATTCGCTCGAAGAGCGGAAGTCCGCAGACCTGCTGCTGGCGTTCGGCAAGGCGACGTGGCCGCACCTGCTTGCCCGCGCCATGCTGGCAGAGCAGCTTTACCGCGTCACGACGATCGTCAGCGGACACCCCTACCATCGCTCGGGCTGATCGGGCATGATGGCGCGAAATGCGCAAACTTATTGTCCTGATCGCCGCCATCCTGATTGGCACGGCGCTCGTCTTCGGAGCGGCGATGATCCAGCCCTTGCTGGCGCAATCGCACTCCGCGTCCGGCAAAAGTTTGACCGAAATTCGGAAAGATCTGGCGCGGGCTCAAAGACAAGAACAAGCCGCGCGGCGCCGCGCCGACGAGCTACGCGAAGCGGCTGAAGCCGATCTGGCGGGTGCGGAGCGGGCGAACCGCGAACTTGCGTCGCTGGCCGGTCAGATCCAGCTCGAGGAGGCCAGCATGGCGGCGGCACGCACTCGCATGACGCTGATCGCGCGCCAAGGCCGAATCATCGACGGAGCGCTTGCAGAGAAACGCGAGCCCCTAGTGCGGCTGACAGCGGCGCTTCAGCGGCTCACTGCGCGGCCGCTTTCGCTGACTGCGTTGCAACCGGGATCGCTTAAGGAGACCGTCTATCTACGAGCCGTGCTCGACCAGACGGTCCCAGCGATCCGGGAGCGGACAGTGGACCTTCGACAAGAGCTCGAGCGAAGTCAGGCGCTGGCACGCGAAAGCGAGCAAGCGCTTGCGGCGCTAGCACGAAGCGAGCGCGACCTGCGCGCACGGCGCACGCGGCTGCAGGCCGATCTTCGCAAACGGCGCCTTGCTTCGCGTAAGGCTTCTGGGGAGGCGCGCCAGCAGACGGAGCGAGCGCACGAACTCGCAGCACAGGCACGCAGCCTGAACGGGCTTCTGTCGCAGATAGGCGCGAGCGGATCGCAAAGCGCCGCGCTTGCAGATCTGCCCGGACCGATCATGCGCCCAGCGCAGCCGACCGCTCGGCGTGCCGCCTCGCGCATGGCGGCGGCAGCGAAGCAAAGCGGCGCAAGGGCGGGCGCCTCTGCTTCCGGTCCTGAAGATTACCGTCTGCCGGTCATCGGACGCGTTACGGCAGGCTTCGGCGAGCAGGGCGGCAGCGGGATGCGGCAGTCGGGTATCGTCATCGAGCCGAACGGGCGCGCGCAGGTCGTCGCACCGGCGGCGGGGCGCGTGGCCTTCGCCGGCCCCTACCGCGGGTTCGGCCAGATCGCTATCATCGAGCACGGCAAGGGTTGGACCAGCCTCGTGACGGGCCTCGAAGACCTCGACGTGGAGGTGGGTGACACACTCGCCGCTGGCGGTCCGCTGGGGAGGACCGGCACTACGCGCCCGGAGATCCTGCTCGAACTGCGGCGGGCGAACAAGCCGGTCAATCCGCTCGAGTACGCGGCCGCTCAATGAACTAATCTGGCATTAAGCAGCGGTCAGGCATATATATCGGCAGTTGCTAGGAGCATTCCATTCCATGAAGATCGCCGCATTCGCCCGCCCTACCTTGAAAGCTGCCGCGCTGGTCACGGCCGTCGCGCTCATTCCCGCGACAACTGCCAGCATGGCGCAGGTCGACGGACGTGCAGGGCCCGAATTCGCGCGCCTTTTCGCTACTTACGAGCGGATCAAGGCAAGCTACGTGGAAGAGGTGGACGACGAGAAGCTGATCCGCGGCGCGATCGACGGAATGCTTGCATCGCTCGATCCGCATAGCGCCTATCTCGACGGGCAGGACCTTCAGCGACTCGAAACGCTGATCGACGGCAACTACTCGGGCCTTGGCCTTTCGGTGGTGCAGGAAGACGGTGCGGTTAAGATCATTTCGCCGTTCCGCGGCAGCCCTGCCGACCAGGCTGGTCTGAAGGCGGGCGACTACATCACGCATCTCGACGGCAAGCTCATCTACGGCAACGACCTCGACGAAGCGGTCGGCATGATGCGCGGACCCGCAGGCACGTCCATCGAGCTGACCGTATTCCGGCCGGGCCGCGACGAACCGTTCGACGTCAATGTGACGCGCGGCGTGATCGAGCTCGAACCGGTTACTTCCAAGCTCGAAGCCGGCAATATCGGCGTCATTACGGTCAACGAATTCTCCCGCGATGTGGGCAGCGACGTCTATGCCGCGTGGAACAATTTGCAGAAAGAAGCATCGGGCCGGATTACGGGTCTGGTGCTCGATCTGCGGTCCAATCCGGGCGGCTCGCTTGACGAGGCCGTGGCGCTGTCCGACCTGTTCCTCGACGACGGCCGGATCGTCTCGCAGCGGGGCCGTGCACGCGGCGAAACCCTGCTCTACGATGCGGAGAGCGTGTTCCGCGGGGACATCGCGAGCGACGTGCCGATGATCGTATTGATCGACGCCGGTTCGGCGTCGGCTTCCGAGATCGTGGCGGGAGCCCTGCAGGATCACCGGCGTGCAGTCATCATGGGCGAGCGCAGCTTCGGCAAGGGCAGCGTCCAGTCGCTCCTGCCGCTGGGCCGCGAAGCCGCGCTCAAGCTGACGACGGCGCGTTACTTCACGCCTTCGGGTCATTCGGTGCAGGAAGGCGGCATCAAGCCCGATATCGCCGTGCCGCAGCTGAGCGATCCCGACCTTGCCTTGCGTTCCAAGTTCATGCGGCGCGAATCCGATCTGCGCGGGCATCTCATCAACGAGCTTGGTGTCGAAGACGATGCGATGGAGCAGGACCGGCTCGACGATCCGCGCTTCCAGTTCACCGCTGAGGAGCTGAAGGAAAAGGGAATCGAGGACTTCCAGCTCGATTACGCGCTGAAGACCTTGCGGCGGACAGCGCCGAATACGGTGGCCAAGCGCAACTGAGCTGATAGAAAACGCGCTTATATGGCGCCTCATTCCTGCATGACCGGTTCGCGACCATGATCGACACGCCGTCCTCACGGCTGGCGCAGCGCCTTGCGGTCGGAATTCCGGCACTGCTGATCGGCGGAGCGCTGATCTCGCAATACGGCTTCGGCCTTTACCCGTGCGAGATGTGCATGTGGCAGCGCTATCCGCATTACGCCGCAATCGGTCTGGGTCTGATGTCCTATGTTCTCGGCCCGCCGCGTCTGTGGGTCGCGCTCGCAGCCTTGGCGATCCTCGTGTCCGGCATTATTGGCGGGTTCCATGCGGGCGTCGAATACGGCTGGTGGCAGGGCGTCACCGACTGCGCGACGGCGGCGCGAGCCGAGGGCGTTAGCGCAATCGATGCGATCTCCGCCGCGCCAATGATCCGCTGCGACAGGGCACCGTGGGACCTGCTGGGCGTTTCCCTGGCAGGATGGAATTTCCTGATCTCCGTCAGCGGAGCGATTTCCATCCTCTATCTGCTTGCGAAAAGGAAGCCGCGGTGAAGAAGGAACAAATCGACGCCATGATCCGCGTGGACCAGGCGGGTGAATTTGGCGCGACTCGCATCTACGCCGGTCAGCTTGCCGTGATGGGTGACCGCGCTCCCGACAGCGCGGAAATCCGCCACATGGCTGCGCAGGAGGCGGTTCACCGGGCGGAATTCGACGCCTTGATGGCGCGGCGCGGGGTTCGGCCGACCGTGCTTGAACCATTCTGGTCCGCTGCAGGCTATACGCTAGGCGCCGTAACTGCGCTCATGGGTCCGAAGGCCGCGATGGCTTGCACGGCTGCCGTCGAAACCGAAATCGATAAGCATTATTCGGAGCAGCTCAACCGACTCGAAGCCGACGGCAGCGACCCCGAACTCGCGGCCATGATCGAACGCTTTCGCGAGGAAGAGCGCGAGCATCACGATACCGCCATCGGCTCTGGCGCGGAGGAGGCGGCGGCCTACCCGCTGCTCTCGGGCGCGATCCGGCTCGGCTGCAAGGCCGCGATAGCGCTGTCGCAGCGTATCTGAGCGGGAACCACTGCCCGCGCTCACTCGCTTCATGGTTGGTTCACGGCCAAACGCCTTCTTTCAAACGCACCGAAAATCGATCTGGAAACCGACATGAAACGCCTCGTCCTCTCCGCCGCATTTGCATCCGTATCGCTTGCGGCGCTGCCGTCTGCCTCATCGGCGCAGGACGAGGATTATGCAGTCAATCAGGTCTACATCACCGAAGACGAGGAATGCCCGGCTTCGACCGATGAGGTCATCACGGTCTGCGGCGTCCTCGAAGATCCGTACCGCATTCCCCGGGCGCTGCGTTACAGCGAAGACCCGGCGAATACGGCCTGGGCCGAGCGGGTGCAGCAGCTCCAGACGGTCGGCGAAACCGGCATCAATTCCTGCACCCCCGTCGGGGCGGGCGGCGCGACCGGATGCACGCAAAAGCTGATCGAACAGGCCTATGCCGATCGCCGGAATTCGGCCGAGGGACGCTTCGGCCAGTTGATCGCAGAAGAGCGCGAGCGGCGGCTTTCGACCATCGACGAAGATGCCGAGGAAACGCAGCGCCGCGTCGAGCAGATCGAACGTGAATACGAAGAACGGTTGGAGCGCGAGCGTGCCGCTCCGCTGCCCGGTGATGAGACGGAAACCGGCGTGACTACGGGCGAGCTTGGTCTGCCGCCGTCCGAAAGCTCCGCTGGCGACGATTGATTTTGCGGGTGCGATAGCGACGCGGTAAGCGGGTCAGCGAATGACTGGGCCGCTCAAGATTCTGACCGTTTTCGGCACGCGGCCCGAAGCGATAAAACTGTTCCCGGTGTTGCATAGGCTGACCGGCGACGCGCGCTTCACTTCGCGCATTTGCGTGACGGGGCAGCACCGCGAAATGCTCGACCAGGTTCTGGACGTAGCCCGCATCGAGCCCGACTACGACCTCGATGTAATGCAGCCCGGCCAGACACCCGACGAACTTACGGCGAGACTGCTTACCGGCATCGGCGGCGTTCTCGATATGGAAAAACCTGATGTCGTTCTCGTTCAGGGCGATACGACCAGTGCGCTGGTAGCGGCGCTTGCTGCCTATTACCGGCAGATCGCCGTGGCCCATGCCGAAGCCGGATTGCGAAGCGGCGAAAAATACCGGCCTTGGCCGGAAGAGATCAATCGCAAGGCGATTACGGCTATTGCCTCGCTGCATTTCGCTCCGACGCAGACTGCGGCGATCTCGCTGGAAGCAGAAAGCGTTGACCCGGCAAGCATTCACGTAACCGGTAACACAGCGGTCGATGCAGTTCGCTGGATGGCGGCGAAGCTGGATGCCGATAGCACACTCGGCGCCGAGGTCACCGAAGTGCTCGAGCGGTTCGCGGAGAAGCGCATCATCGTTCTGACAGCACACCGTCGTGAGAGCTTCGAGGAAGGTTTGGGCAACATTGCGCGCGCCGCGGCTACGATTGCAGTCAGGGAGGACGTCGCAATCGTTTGTCCCGTCCACCCCAACCCTGCCGTGAGGCCCGCGCTCGAAAATGCGTTGAATGATCGTGAGAACGTCGCGCTTGTTCCGCCGCTCGGCTACGCGCCGTTCGTGCGCTTGTTGAAGGCTTCGGCGCTGCTGCTCACCGACAGTGGCGGCATTCAGGAGGAAGCCGCAGCGCTCGGAAAACCGGTCCTTGTCATGCGCGATGCGACCGAGCGGCCTGAAGGGATCGTCGCCGGCACCGCACGGTTGGTTGGTACGCAGGAGATACGGATCGTTTCCGAAACGGAGCGGCTACTAGACGACCCGCAGGCCTATGCCGCCATGGCGAATGCAAAGAACCCATTCGGAGACGGTAAAGCCGCGCAGCAAATCTGCGAGCTGTTGGCGAGAATGACTCCGGCTAACCGTCAGACTTGATAATAATCGCGGTACCAGGAAACGAATTTCGCGACGCCTTCCCGGTAGCCGGTTTCGGGCCGGTAGCCGGTCAATTCCTGTAGCAATGTCGTATGCGCCCAGGTCGCGGGTACGTCGCCGGTTTGCATCCCCATATCGTTGCGGATGGCAGATTTGCCGACGCTCTCCTCGATTGCCGCGATGTAGTCGGTCAGCTTGACCTTCTCGCTATTGCCGATGTTCACTACGCGGAAGGGAGCGGCTTGCGATAGCGAATCGAACTCTGCGATATCCTCCGCATTTTCGGGCCGCTGCGGCGGGACGTCGATCAGCAAGCGGATAGCGCGCACAAGATCGCTCACATAGGTGAAGTCCCGGTACATCTCACCGCGATTGTAAACGTCGATCGGAGTGCCTTCGATGATGCCCTTGGTGAATTTGAACAAAGCCATGTCGGGTCGTCCCCACGGACCGTAAACCGTGAAGAAGCGGAACATCGTCGTCGGCAAGTCCCACAGATGCGCATAGCTGTGCGCCATCGCCTCGTTTGCCTTCTTGGTCGCTGCATAGAGCGTCAGCGGCGTGTCGCATTTCTGCCGCTCGTCGAAAGGCATTTCCTCGTTCGCGCCATAAACCGAACTGGTCGATGCCATGAGCAAATGTTCGACGCCGAGTTCGCGGGCGCATTCCATGACGTTGAACGTACCGACCAGATTGGCATCGATGTAAGCGCGTGGGTTCTCGAGGCTATAGCGCACGCCCGCCTGAGCAGCGAGATGCACAATAACGTCCGGTTCTTCTGCCATCGCGAGTGAGCGAAGTTTCTCGAAATCTTCGAGCAGTCCCTCCTCAGCGAGAAAATGCTGGTTTTGAAGCAACATCTGATGACGGCGCTCCTTGATGCGCACGTCATAGTAATCCGTCATGCCGTCGTAACCGACGACGGAAAATCCTTCGGAGAGAAGAAGGTCCGCGAGGTGATAACCGACAAACCCGGCGGTACCGGTGACAAGAATCTTTTTCATGCCGAGTACCTCAGCCCGCTACCACTTTGCGGAAATACGCGATCGTCCGATCAAGACCCTCATCGAGTTGCACCTTCGGCTCCCACCCGAGCACGTCCTGCGCCTTCGTGATGTCAGGCTTGCGCTGCATCGGGTCGTCCTGAGGGAGCGGCTCCTCGATCAGCTTCGACTTGCCGCCGATCTTCGCAAGAACCTGTTCCGCGAGTTCGCGAATAGTGAACTCGTTCGGATTGCCGATGTTGATCGGTCCGGTGACTTCGGGACCGATATCCATCAACCGCAGAAAGCCTTCGATGAGGTCGTCGACATAGCAGAACGAACGCGTCTGCGAGCCGTCGCCGTAGATCGTAATGTCCTCGCCGTGCAGCGCCTGGACGACGAAATTGGATACGACGCGTCCATCGGCTGCGTTCATACGCGGACCGTAGGTGTTGAAGATGCGCGCGACCTTGATGCTAAGATCGTGCTGCCGATGATAATCGAAGAACAGCGTCTCGGCGCATCGCTTGCCTTCGTCGTAGCAGCTGCGAATGCCAATGGGATTGACGTTGCCCCAGTAGCTTTCGGGCTGCGGATGAACGCTGGGGTCGCCGTAGACTTCGCTGGTCGATGCCTGGAAGATCGGTACCTTAAGGCGTTTCGCGAGACCAAGCATGTTGATCGCACCGTGGACGCTCGTCTTGGTCGTCTGGACCGGATCGTGCTGGTAATGGATTGGCGAGGCCGGGCAGGCGAGATTGTAGATCGCATCCACTTCGACGAACAGCGGCAGGCAAACGTCATGCCGCATGAATTCGAAGCGTGGATTGCCCGCAAGATGGTCGATGTTGCTCTTGTCGCCAGTGAACAGGTTGTCGACGCACAGAACTTCGTCTCCCCGCTCAAGCAGTCGATCGATCAGATGCGACCCAAGAAAGCCAGCTCCGCCGGTTACAAGGACGCGGTTGCGGCGGTAAGTAGGCTTGTTCAATGTGTTCTCCTGACTCAGTAGTCAAAGGTCGCTTTTTATAACGCGGGTAAACAGCAATCGTGGTCGGCGCAACGTCTTCCGGGTCGAAGATGTGTCCTAGATCGTCTGCCGGGTAAATCTGATGCTAACTGCCCACTTTAGACCGCTGCGCTTGGGATATAATTCTCAAGTGTAGAACCTGTATAATGGATACGACGACCACCGATGCGGCAAGCCCATATAGGCCTAATAAATGAATTAGTAAAAATCCGATTGTTACTTTAGAAACGATCGCGCTGACAGCGACCCAGGCTAGCAGTCTATAATTGCGTTCGACGATTTTCTGCTGCGAATATAACATGGCCAGTAAATAAAATGGTAGCTGCCATGACAGTATCGCGAAAATTTTTGCAACTGTTATCGTATCTTCACGCCCAAACGAACCTCGCTCGAATAACAAAGATACCATGGGCACAGAAAACGCAGTACAAATGATCGACAGACCAAGTCCGAAACTACCCAGTGCCCAAGCCCATTTTCGGATGAAACCGTCCACGTCCTCGGCATTCTGCGATCGCAGCACGGCGATTGCAGGCAAGAGAACGCGCGGAACAGCCAAGGCAAATAACGAGAAAAGAACTGCCTGAATACGGAGCGCGTAGCCGAAGCGGGATATCGAATTTGGGCCAAGCCAAGCGACTATCAGTTGGTCGAGTACACTTGTCGTAGATTGCAGTAATTGAACGCCAATGATCGCCAGCAACGCGGGTATTAAAGGGCGCCAAACCGCCATTCGCAACTTGATCCGTGGAAGATATAAGTCGCCCCTCCGATACAACGAGATTGCCGTTAGCACCGACTGCAGGAAGAAGCCGCCCGCCGTCGCGGCAAGGAGGGCGGTAAAGTTATCGTCAGTCAGTATGAGAGCTACAGCAATGCATAAGGCCGGTGACGCGTCGTAAAGGGTATTACTATGTATGTTTCGCGCCATGAGGCAGGCACCGCCACAATAGGACAGAAAAAGAAGCGGCAACATTACCCAGAGCCAGCTGACCGCCGTGATAGCTAGATCTTGGCTTTCCGAGGGCAGACCGGACAATGGGCTTGATACGTACGCATACAGTGCCGCGCCGGCAATCGGTCCCAAAACTAAGCCGGCAACGACTGAAAGTCCGAAAAATTCCGAAAGAAATGAGGCGGCTTCTTCCGATTCGTTTCGCTCTAAATGGATGAGATTAGGAATAAGGATGGCGCTTGTGGCAGCCAGCCAGATCGTCGCTGGTAACGACAGCAGATTGAAGACGAGCAGGTAAGCATCAATTCGCGGCCCAGCGCCGAAGTCTGATGCGATCGCTACTTCTTTTGCAAGCCCGATTAATTTGGCGATCGCAGCCAGTCCCGCGACCAAACTAAAGGTGCGCGCGGATGAAGATAGCCAAATTCTGTTTGCTAACATTCGTGGCATTAGGAATTGCGGTCTAACTTCGCTCATCATGGGAGTTCGGTTTTGCGCTTGGTTCTCGGTCGAACCAGCAAGAACTTTCTATTAGCGAAAACACGCCTTGAGTATAGAAGGTTATCAATCTAGACGCGCGCTCCTACCAAATCTCACCAAACTAGGAGCGTGGTTGTGACCCCGCCAAGCAACGAAAAGATAGTCGTAGTCGGCCTCGGCTATGTAGGGCTTCCACTCGCGGTTGCTCTCTCCCGGACGGGGGAATGCTGGGGTTTAGATATCGACCAAACACGCATCAATGAACTTCGCAGTGGATATGATCGGACGGATGAAGTTTCTGCCGAAAATTTGAACGCAGCCAGGCTTCACTTGACGAGTGATCCGAACGACTGTCCCACTGCTAACATTTATATTGTCACAGTACCTACTCCGGTTACTGGCGATAACAAGCCTGACTTGTCTGCGATGATTGCCGCGACGCAAAGTGTCGCAACGATGATTGACCCGGTGCTGAAGCCTATAATAATCTTTGAAAGTACGGTTTACCCCGGAGTAACCGAGCATATCTGCGGGCCGGAAATCGAACGGATGACAGGCCTGACAAGCGGGGTCGATTTTTTTCTCGCTTACTCTCCCGAGCGGATAAACCCCGGCGATCGAGAGCATACTGTAGATCGGATAACGAAAGTTGTGTCGGGCCAGACCGATGCGACATTGGAACGCGTGGCTGATCTTTATTTACGCGTTACAACAGGCGGAGTGCATCGCGCGCCATCGATCCAAGTCGCGGAGGCGGCGAAGGTGATCGAGAACGCTCAGCGCGATATCAACATAGCATTCATGAACGAGATTGCTCAGATTTTTGGCAAACTCGGCCTATCGGTTTACGATGTTCTTGCTGCAGCAAGAACCAAATGGAACTTTCTGCCGTTCACACCAGGGCTTGTAGGGGGTCACTGTATCGGCGTGGACCCATACTATTTAAGCCATGTGGCAAGGGAAAATGGGGTGGATCCCAAGGTGATCTTAGCAGGGCGCTCTACCAACGATCAAATGGCGAACTGGGTAGCAGATGCAGCGATTGGAAAAGCGCGTGCAGAGCGTATTTTGGTTCTTGGGCTTACTTTCAAAGAAAACGTTCCTGATCTGCGTAATTCCAAAGTCGCAGATCTCGTGCGGGCACTATCCAATCACGGAGAAGTGTTCGTTCACGATCCGCTGGCATCCACTGAAGAGGCGTTCGAGGAGTACGAGATCCAGCTTCACCAAGGTGAGCTAACAGAGACGTACGACTTAGTGGTTCTAGCAGTGCCGCATACCGACTACGTTGAACAGAATGAAAAATTGCTCATGCTCGTCGGCGACAAGGGCCGACTTTTCGATCTTAAAGCAGCCGTCTCGCACCTGCGGCTAGAACTAGGCGAGAGATATGCAAGTCTTTAAAAGAGGTTTTCACTTGAATAACACGCCATCAAGACTTCTTTAGGTGTATTTTAGGATGATTGGGAAAAGATTTTTCGACTTCGTGATAGCACTAGTCCTCATCCCGCCAAGTTTTGTAATTTGTTCTATGTTGGCCATTCTGATCGTATTGATCGACAAGTCAAATCCGATCTTTGTCCAGTGTCGCGTTGGGTGTAACGGCGAAACATTCCGATTGTACAAGTTGCGGACCATGCGGAAGGATGCCTTACAGCTTCCAAGCCATCTCTCCTCCACTAACGAAATCACTCGATTAGGGGCGTTTCTACGAAGGACGAAGGTTGATGAGTTACCCCAAGTTTGGAACGTTCTGCGCGGCAAGATGAGTTTCGTTGGTCCCAGACCCTGTCTTCCGCAACAGATCGAACTGTTAGAAAAGCGCGAATCTTTAGGTGTACATACGCTAAAACCCGGCATCACTGGCCTAAGCCAACTTGCAGGGCTGGATATGTCGCAGCCAGAGAAGTTGGCGCTTCACGACGCGCAGTACCTGCGAAAGTGGTCTTTACGCGATGATATAAAAATCTTGTATCGAACAGTCATCAAGCGTGACCATACTGATGTTATTGGTCGTACTAGCAGATAGCTTCGTATTAAAATATTGACCTTTCGCCATCCGCTCAAGAATCTTCGACCGGCGCGAATTCGATGTTCGATTTTACTGAATAGGGGGGGGTCCATCCAATATCGATCAGTTCATTAAGTGAGCTCCTGTGCTTTTCTGACGATGTGACTGTTAAGGGAGAAAGGCTATCAATAAATGGCACAGGAAAAAGAACTAGGGGCTTTCTCCGTACTTGCGCAATCGATCGCGCCATTTCCTTGAGAGAATAAGGCTCCATGTCTACAGGCGTCAGGATTAAGTGGTTTAGATTAGTGCTATTGCATAATTGTACGGCTAACGAACGAAGATTTTGGACCCCGAGAAATCGCCGTGGTCGCTTCGCTAGGGCGAAAGGGAGCGGTATTTTACGCTGGACGCAAGAACTTAACTTTCCGTACAAACCTTTTGCACCGCCACCATAGACCGGAGGCAGGCGCAAGATGACTATCCGCATATCGCCAGCGCTATCTAGGATTGCGCGTTCGGCCGTATACTTTTCGGTGCCATAGATGCCCGATGACGGGTATTCCGCATATATTGAGCTGGCATAAACGAATGTCTTCACGCCGCAGGCAGAACTGGCACGCGCAAGATTTCCGGCTAGTGCAACCCGTTCGTTGGCTATCGGCGCCCTACGATTGGAATTCTCCGCAAAGTGAAAAACTGTATTTATGTTCTGAAGACTATTTTCAGATGTCAATTCGTCATAATGTTGTATCGATAATTGAGTACAAAAGGGCTGGCTCGAAAGGGTTCTGCTGCGGGAAACGGCTACGACATTGCAGTTTGATTCGCACAAGGCGTCAACCACATGCCTTCCTATATAGCCGCTAGCTCCTGTAATCAGTATGCGACGATCTTCTAGTTTATCTTGGTTCATGTCTTTTCGAGCGCGCGTTCATAAATATCCAGATGGATTTGAGTGACTATTCGGATGTCAAATTCTTTTTCGGCATGGCGTCGCGCAGCTCTCCCCATTTGTTCCCGGAGCGCAGGGTTTTCAACAAGCGCGGAAGTCGCTTCAGCCAAAGCGTGTGCGTCTCGCGCTGGGACCAACAGTCCGGTTATGCCTGGGATGATCGCATCGCGGCAACCTGGTACGTCACTCGTGATAACTGGCCGCCCGGCCGCCGCTGCATCGATAAGACTTTTTGAAAATCCTTCACGATAGGATGGCAGAACGACGATGTGTGAGCTGCCGAACATTTCATTTGGATCGCTGCTGAACGGCTCGTATTCAACTACTCCTTCGGCAACCCAGTCTGACAGTTCCGACAAAGATATCGCAGTTGGGTTCTGCTCATCAATTTTGCCTTGCAGTCGGAAAACGACATCGCCGTGTTTTGTTTTGACGAGCCGAGCAGCCTCAACGAACTCCCTTACGCCCTTGTCGCCGAGCAACCTTGCAGGAAGCAGTACGACTACTGATCCGGTCGGTTCTGAGCGGACGTCAATTTGATCTAGATTTACACCCGACCCCGGAATCAAGACTAAAGCGGGCCATCTGATTGATCCATTTTCGAGCAGGAGATCCCTGTCACTCGTATTTTGAAAAATAACTGTATTTCGGTCGGAGTTGAGCGATAGGGCGTACCCTTTGCCTACCAACCAGCGAAGGATTTTGGTTCTCAGTGAGCGGCCGATAAATGCAAAACCTAGGCCAGATACCGCTGCAACAACGGGAATGCGAAGTATTCTCGCCGCGATACCTGCAAGAATTATCGGCTTCGCCGTAATCAAATGCACCAAGTCTGGCCGTATGGCCTTCACGATCGAAAAGTAAGTAAAGAACAGCCTCATCTGGCTAATAACGGAGTTTCGTTCCCGGACTGTGTCGGTTTCTACATGTTCAATCTGGTACTTTTTCAACACGGTTAAGTCGGGCCACGGCGGAGAAACTATAATCGTTCGGTAGCCCTTAATCCTACAAGCAACAGCTAGGTTAAGACGATGGGTAATAAAGAAGTTCGAATCATTTACTATGAAGGCAATTGTTGTCATACGTAGATATCAGAAATGCTCGGTTACTTTCAGAGATGTATTAGAAACATGAAAAAAGCGCAAGCTGGCCAAGAACTGCCTTTGTTCACGGTGTTTACCCCGACTTATAACCGTTCAGCAACACTTACTCGCCTCTTTCGAAGCATTAATGTCCAAAGCTTTCGGGACTTCGAATGGCTTATTGTCGATGATGGCTCATCAGATGATACAGCAGCCGAAGTAGCTAAGTTTGCAGCTATTGCAAGTTTCCCACTTCGCTACGTTTGGCAACCAAATGGCGGAAAGCATACGGCGATCAATCGGGGCGCGGCGCTGGCTGCTGGCAAACTTTTTTTGACAATTGATTCGGATGATGAATTGATGCCGACCGCTCTAGAGATTTTTAATCGAGCGTGGAGTGAGATACCGATCGACCGAAGATCTGAGTTTGCTGGAGTGACTGCCCGATGTATCGATGCGGGGGGAAAGTTGGTTGGTGCTCCCGCACCGCACGATGTCGTTGATTCTGATAGCGCTCGAGCGACATTCATCTTGGGCATGACTTCCGAGCGAATAGGTATTATTCAAACTGCAATATTAAAAAAGCATCCTTTTCCAACACACTTACCGACCAAATTCATCCCTGAAGGTCGCCTGTGGCTCGAGTTAGCGCAGGAGTATAAAACGCGGTTCATCGAAGAGCCCGCTCGCGTTTTTCACGATCATGGTGAGCCGCGTCTCAGTCAGTTAAATCGCGGTATGCGCGCGTACGGTGATTATGAGTATTATCGGTTTGCTCTTCAAAATTACGTATCTTGGTGGCCAGTAATACCCAAAGCGGTGGCGAAGTTTGCGGTTGGGTTACGTCGAGCTGAGCTGCATTTGGACTTCCGCGCGAACAGGGACGGACTTTCCAAATTGGCGCGCGCTGGATTGCTTGCCGCTTCACCGTTGGCTGCCGGACTGTATATTCGCGACATGACACGACTTCATGGACGTCTAGGCTGCGCCGTAGCTATTTGCCGAACGATATTGCGTGGTAAAACTCCTCGGAGTATCGCACGCGCAATTGCGACTTTCGTGAAGAAGAGCGCCGACAGCCGGTCGATTTTGGTATATTTGGAGGGCGAGGAGGTAACCGTCAAAAGTTCTGACGATAGTTATGAGCAAATTCTGTTCGCCCATAGGAGTCGATGGTAAAAGCTTTGCTCACAGCTTTCGCCATAAGGGAACGACTTTACTTCTGAGGTGGTAGACCGAGGACGCGAAGATATTCATCAATAGCGTAACTTTCCCTGAAGGCAATTTGTCGTGCGGTCGTGTCAGTATTGGCCCCATCGATTGCCTTCTCGATCGCAACGCTCATCGCATGGGGGTCACCTACTGGGACCAACTGACCCCAGCGACCTCGTTCGAGAATTTCCTCCGGACCCGTCGGGCAATCAGTACTGACCAACGGTACGTTGCAGTGAAGTGCTTGGACTAACGCTCCAGGAAGGCCTTCGTAACGGGATGAAAGTACAAATACAGAGCAATGCGCCATGTAATCAACCGGGCGCTTAACGAATCCGGGCATTTCGACGTCGTCTTTCAAACCGGCCCTTATAATCTCTCGCTCTAAGCTGGCGCGGTCCTCGCCTTCGCCTAGTATTATAAGTTTTGCTGTTCGCGTGGTTCTTAAAATAGCGAACGCTCGCAAAAGTGTATGAAAGTCTTTTTGCGCCGTAAGCCGTCCGCAACCTATGATAACAGGCGACGATGCGCCTTTATTCAGCCAAGGATGAGGAGGTGGCCCCCGCAATGCTCTTAAGATAGTCGCGCGCTCGACCGGATTGAAAATAGTTTCAATTTTGTGCGGAGAAAGACGTAATTCACTAACTAGTTCATCCGAAATCTTTTTCGCCACAACTGTAATTATGTCTGCCCTTTTGTAAAGTAGGTGCATCAGTAAACGAGTAGCTCGGTCCTTCACGCTTTTCTGATAGAGTCGGGAGGCCGAGAGGCTTACCCTTTCACTTATAACCGATCTTACAGGTGAGCCAGACATAAGTATCGCAATCAGCCCAGCTACGTTGGCATGACTAAGGCCGCTTAGAAAGCATCTCGGTCGCTCCTCCCTCAAATAGGAAGCGAGTGCTCCGATGCTTTTAAAGACGCTGGCCTTTCGAAGATTGATGATACGGACTGATTCGTCTACCAAAGGGATATATGGGCCTGTTGCGTTCACGAGAACGAGGTCGACTGAATATCCGCGGGCGGAAAAGCCATTCGCGAGTGTAACGAAAACTCTCTCGGCACCCCCGCCCTCGAGCGAAGGAAGATAAACCGCGATATCTGCGTGCGCCCGCTTTCGCATCGAGGTTACTTAAGAAATGACCTGACGACAGCGGTACTAAATCCATCAAACTCATTCTCTCTGATAGATTTACTTATAGCTTCAAGGCGTAATGCGACTTCGCCATTCCCTTGCAGGTAATTCTTTTCGATAATTGCGCTTGGTGCGATTACCCGGATTGCCCCCTCCCAGTCCGTATGTCTGATTTCTCTGAACTGGTTTCTCGTGATAAGCGTCCTTTGGCCAACCACCACCAAAACCGCTCCCTCGCTGCCAACAATCGTATTATCCGTAAATTCAGTTTCATTTCCGGCCAAGGCGATTGCATGGTTACATATGCTTGGGTGGGCTGTAATGTAGGCCCGACGGAGGGCGCTTCCTTCACGACCAAGTCGCGCTATCGCGACGCTTGAGTGCTTACAGACTAAGGTATCCACCTCAACAGGGGCATAAGCATTTTCATGGACGTAGATTAGAGGTGCTTCTGAGTGAGCGCTTGCAACGTCCGCAAATTCGGTGTCAACAACACGTATTCGTATCGCGCTCATCTGTCTTTTCGCTGCTGGAAAGTCAATTGCGCCGCGAAATGCCGTCGAGAGAAACCCCGTGATCTTTGAACCGGTAATAAAACCAGATTCCGCTCCAAACGAAATCGCTCCCAAGCGATTGCTTCGAAAGCTGCAGTTCAGGACCTTTATATTACGCGGCGACGCTACTGTAGCAACCAGAACACCAAACCCATCATTCTGAGCGAAATCTACGTTCTTCAAAGTAATGTCACTAATAGCTCCGTCTGGCGCCCCGGCATCACTTTCGAGATCTATGCCGGCTCCCGGAGCGGTACCTTGCGTGCCACTATAATGGCCTCCATCAATTACACCATTTCGCGCTTCGATGATAGAACAACCCTGCCGGTAGCTTCCATCTACTGAACAATCTTTTAACAAAAAGTCACTGCAGTGCGTGTCAAATTTAGCTGGTTCAGCCGAATACAAAAAGATGCCATCACAAACGGCATTCCGTACCCGAAGTCCGATACACGAAAACTCATGGCAAGATTGAAACGTAACAGAATGAGCGTGAACCTCTGCGGCCTGCCGAGTATCCCGGGCAGCATCGAGAGTCAGTCCCATTAGCTTGAATCCAGTGCATTGGGAAAAATAGAGCATTCCGAAACCGTAGGCCACGGGCGTGCCGCCCTTCACAGTGATAGATCCTCGCCCCTCAACGACAAACTTCGATCGGTTCGCCACGGCCACCATCGCCGAGATATGGTAGGCGCCATCTAAACGCAGTGTGACGCCTTCGCCCGCAAGTTCAAAAAGCTCTTGTAATAAAGCCGTGTGATCAATCAATCTCTTGCCATTCGCGAGCATCTCGGGCGTTGCAACCAAGCCCTCTCTAACCCACGCCCCCTCGCGCGACCCTTTCAATGCTGACCGCACATACAACAAAGAATTTGAATCGCGTTTTATCCGGTCAGAAAAATTTCCTGTTCTCCAAATGAAAATCCCGCTTCGATATTTGTCATTTAATTGGACCCGGTCCCGAGAGATTGAAAGCTGCTCTAGCTCGTCAGTTGAGTAGACAGTTCGCGTAACAAACTTATCCGATCCCGCTGCCAGAATAAATGGCGCGACCGACATGAACTGTAAGATCGTACGCCTCATGGGATCGACTAAACGATGCACTATCCATTCGCCCAAATTACGAAATAAATCGTAGAGAAAAGAACATATTGGAAATAAAATAGATGACGGCGCTCTTTTGGCACATCTTGACTAAGGACTGCTAGTGCTGGGATGGCTACCGACACGAAGCGGGCCCCATATTCCCCGGCAAATATCGATGCAATAAACATCATTATGTTAAGTACAAAAAAGTAAAAGTTAAAATCGAACTGCTTATTGTTTCTTAATATCATGTAGCTGACGATGAATGTGGACCAAGCGATACCTAGCAATATGCCTGAAGTTTGGTCTTCTAGTATAAATGCTCGGTTATCATCAATGGCGCTCAAAGCGGCGTCCCGGAAAAAAGCTAACGTAAGTGCGAGCGCAAACAATACCATGAAAAACACCGCATACCTTTCGGTCAACCATACAATAATGCGAGTTTTCTTAGTGAACAAATACAGATAATACAATGAAAGGAAAAGAAGAAAAGAGGTGTGTATTGAGGCGGCTAAAAGAAATAGAGGAATTTTAGCGTAGTGGCTCTTGGCCTGAACCGCGGTAAAAAAGAGCCCGCAGGCTAAGCCCGACCTAAGTTGCTCGACAATCAAATGTATGAACGCTGGATTTATAAAGAAGATTAGCGGAGCGGCAGATCTGCTCTGTCGCAAGACATAAGTACTAATTAATAACAAAGAAGCGAAGCTAACGACCAAGAAGCTTGTCTCGATATCCCCAAGCTCGCGCCACAGAGCATCGAAGCCGTAAACCCACGTACCCTCAGACAAAAAGAAGCGCAGCCAATCTAAATTAATTACCGAGAATAAATACCAGCCACTGGAAAAGCCTTCTCGGTAATTGGACAAGTCAGGGAAATTGTATGGAAAGCGTTCTAGCCAATCGACAGCGAAAAACACTCCGCAAAAAAGGAACGCAACGGCGACGGCCTGATAGGTGCGGTTGATTTTAAGTGACGGCATACGTGGTGTACCTTTAGACCGCGGACATCTGCGCGATTGTCGGCTGCCCTGCAAGGGTTTAGGGCGAGCTAGCTCCGGAGAAGGTAAGGTTAGGTGTGGGTGTTGCTTTGCGCGTTTTGCATTTCATATCAGGTTTAGGACCGGGGGGCGCTGAACACATGCTTGTCCGGCTTGTTGAAAATACGCCGGAATTAAATCATCACGTACTCAGCCTTACTGGCCCAGGAGAACTGTCCCCCGCACTAGAGGCTGCTGGAGCGGTCTTGCTTGAGGGCCGAAAGCGGGAAGGGCTCTGGAATACATTCTTGCTGCAAACCGCAAAAGCCGTGCGCACCGTCCAGCCAAATGTCATTCAGGGCTGGATGTACCACGGAAATTTGGCCTCTCTTTTTGCCGTACGAACTCGTTCAAAGCAACCATTAGTATGGAACATCAGGCAGCAAGTGCCAATTGCTCAAACCGCAAAGTTACATCAACAGGCAGCCATTCGCTTACAGGCGCGCGGATCGCGTTTTGCCGATGCGATAATTTATAATTCCTCCGCCGCAGCTTGCGGCCATGAAGCTATCGGCTTCAAACCCGCGAAGCGTAGGTTGATACCTAACGGTTTTGATACGAATATTTTCCGTCCCGATAGCGAAGCCCGCCGTTCAGTTCGGAACGAACTTGGGCTATCAGATGACACACTTGCGATCGGACTGGTGGCTCGCTTTGACCCGTGGAAGAATCACGCTGCCTTTTTTTCAGTATGCGCGCGACTCCTCGAAAGTCGTGATGATTTGGTCTTTGTCTTAGCCGGAAAGGACATGACGGCAAATAACCCGCATGTAAATTCGCTCGTATCGCGCATTCCGTCACGAAACCTCCGATTGCTCGGCGACCGCCGCGACGTGCCACGAATCGTTTGCGGCCTTGATATTGCTACCAACGTATCTCTTGGTGAAGGCTTTCCTAATGCTGTTGGAGAAGCGATGTCATGCGCAAAATTCTGTGTAGCCACACCTGTGGGCGCGACGCCGACTTTGATAGAAAACTGCGGACTGATCGCATCAGGAACAGATGAAGCTGAAATATACTTGGCTCTGCTACGAGCTGTAGATATGGGACATGATCAACGCGACGCGGTTGGAAAAGCGGCTCGCGTCAGGATACAAAATCATTTCAGCATCCAGGCTGTTGCGCAGCAGTACGCCGAACTTTATCGCGAGCTTGTGTGATCTTTTATCTCAGTTCTTAGATCGCTCACCGGCTGTATTTTCATTAACGATGGCGGCGCCCTCAAAGAGGGGCAATTAGAGGGTCCCTCTGGCGTCGTCGGACGAATAGGTAAGGTTGCTCATGTGCGGGATCGTTGGTTTCATTGGTGTGGCACAAAATAACGGCGCACTTTCGGCGACAGTCGAAGGCATGGCGCGTCAACTCGCGCATCGTGGGCCGGACGATGCGGGACGGTGGACAGATCCGCGTCACGGAATCGCTTTAGGGCATCGCCGGCTGTCGATAATAGACCTGTCTGGTGCGGGTCATCAACCAATGATTTCGCGCTGCCAGCGCTATGTGACGGTATACAATGGAGAAATTTACAATTTCAAAGAGCTAAAGGCCGAACTCGAAAAATCCGGTGCCATAAATTGGTCTGGGCATTCGGATACGGAAGTTATGTTGGAGGCAGTTTCAAGGTGGGGTGTTCGCAAAACGTTGCCTCGATTGAATGGCATGTTCGCACTCTCGATCTGGGACAGGCGGGAGCGCAAACTGCATCTCGCAAGGGACAGATTTGGCGAGAAACCGCTTTTTTATGGTCGATGCGGCAAAAGCTTTTTGTTCGCGTCGGAACTAAAAGCCTTAAAGGCACACCCTGATTTCGATCCGACCATAGACCGCAATGCGTTGGCGTTGTTTCTCCGGCATAATTACGTTCCGGGGCCTTTTTCAATTTTCGAAAAGGTAAAAAAGCTTGACCCCGGAACCCACCTTGAGATTGATGAAGGCGGATCCATCGTCCAACAATCACAATATTGGTCTATGGAACAAACCGTCCTTCGCGCGCGAGCTCAAGGGGTCCGAGAGGGCGACACTGTTTCGAGGCTGAATGAAATTCTTAGTAAGGCGGTCGAACAGCGCATGCTTGCTGATGTTCCGCTTGGTGCCTTCCTTTCCGGCGGCATCGACTCATCTTTAATTGTAGCCTTGATGCAGAGTATTTCGGAACGTCCCGTCAACACCTTCACTATTGGATTTACATCGCAGGGCTACAACGAAGCCGACGTGGCGGCAGCGGTTGCGAAGCACCTCGGGACTAATCATGAAGAATTGTACGTTACACCGAAAGACGCTCTGAATTTGATCCCTCAAATCCCAGAATTCTGGGACGAGCCGTTCGCTGATTCCTCTCAGATACCGACCTTTCTGGTCAGCAGGATGACGAGACGGCGCGTTACTGTTGCGTTATCCGGTGACGGTGGAGATGAGCTATTTGGCGGCTATACTAGGTACATCCTAGCCAATCGACTCTTCAAAAATTCCCGAAAGCTACCGACACCAATTAGAAACGCAGCCGCAAGCATTCTCGAGCGTCCGAGTACCGCAATTGCTGCCCAAGCGATGGTCAACAAGCTACCAGCAAAATTCCGGCATCAAGGTTTACGCGATCGATTGCCTAAGGTTGCTCGCATACTCAGCTCTGAAGATATAAGCGACGTTTACCGACAGTTGGTGTCTCACTTCGACAATCCATCGGACCTACTTATCCGTGGTGAAGAGCCGCCGACATATCTGAGCTGCGGTTTAAGTGGGGAGCTTTCCAATATCGAAGCAATGATGTTAGCCGATACGCTAACTTATCTTCCCGATGACATTCTAACGAAGGTCGATCGAGCAAGCATGGCAGTTAGCCTTGAAACAAGAGTTCCCTTTCTTGATCCGCAGGTGGTCGAATTTGCTTGGCAAATCCCGCTGGCTGAGAAAGTAACTGGTAATTCTGGAAAAAAGATCTTGCGCAGACTGCTTTATCGTTATGTTCCGCAGCGCATCGTTGATCGTCCGAAGATGGGATTCGGGATTCCGATAGGCGATTGGCTGCGTGGACCGTTACGTTCCTGGGCTGATAATTTGCTGGAACCTAGGCGCCTGCTGGAGGAGGGCTTCTTCAATCCAAGTGCGGTCACAAAGATTTGGGAAAGACACTGCGAAGGGTCGGGGCATCATCAATACCAAATCTGGACGATATTGATGTTTCAAGCTTGGTTGGAAAAACATCGTTCCGAAAATGTTATCCCTGTTATTCAACACAACTAGAAACAATCTAGAACACGAAGCAGTCTCGCTGCCTTAAGCGTCGAAGTATGTACCATCTTTGAGAACCTAAACAGTATAAAAAGAATACTTTTTGAGTTAAAATCACAATGAACCTACCTCCGTCTTATGTAAGAAAAATTCTTGCGCTTCCGCGCTGGTCTAAGCGTCTAGTGGTAGTCATGCTTGACGCAGTTTTGTGTTTTGCCAGCGTAATGCTGGCCACGTACTTGCGTTTAGGCTTCTGGCCTCCAGTAGATGACGCGATCCTTTTACCTACTGCAATCGCCATCGCTACGGTCGTTCCTTTATCGCTCATGATGGGGGGATACCGGGCGATTTTTCGCTACGCAGGGAGCGTGTCTCTTTTTTTGAGCGCGAAAGTAGCACTGCTACATGGATTTATTTTCGCGACAATATTCACTTTTATAGGCGTTGATGGTGTCCCAAGAACGGTCGGCTTGCTCCAGCCATTGATTTTAGGCTGCATGATGGTGATGCTCCGCGTTGTCGCGAGTTCCCTCCTGAACCGTTCGATCACGTTCCCGTGGCAAAAGACCAATGTGCCCACCGTGCTAATCTACGGTGCGGGTAGGGCCGGACGCCAACTGGCGTTGGCGATACGCGCAAGTGGAGAGATGAATCTCGCTGGCTTTATCGACGACGACCTTTCACTCCAGTCGCGTACATTAGATGGGATTCGTATTTATAACCCCACTGAACTTCATACTGTTGTTTTAGAAAAACAAATTACAGATATTCTACTAGCTCTTCCTTCGGCTGGTAGGAGTAGAACGCGCGAGATCGTCGAGCAACTGAAGCAATTCAATTTGCACATTCGAACGCTCCCTAGTTATTTGGATTTGGCGCAGGGTAAAGTTTCGGTCCTCGACCTAAAAGAACTGGAGATCGAGGACTTGCTTGGTAGGACGGCCGTTCCGCCTGATCTGGAACTGTTGCAGAGGGCGATTACCGGAAGAGCCATCATGATTACCGGTGCCGGTGGCTCCATCGGTAGCGAACTATGTCGTCAAATTGCTGCAATGCAGCCATCCGTATTGATCCTGGTCGACCATAGCGAGTTCATGCTATATTCCATTGAGCAAGAACTGAAACGAGCGGCTGCTTTGAAGGACGGCGCTGGCTGCAAACTCGTTTCGATACTTCGTTCGGTGACGGACGAAGCGAAAATGGATCGCGTAGTTGCGGAATGGCGTCCTGACTGTATTTTTCATGCGGCTGCGTACAAACATGTACCTCTTGTCGAGCAGAATGCCGTTGAAGGTGCATTCAACAATATCATCGGAACGCGTACCATGGCGGATATCGCTATGCGCCATGGAACCGAGGCTTTTATCCTCATCAGTACAGACAAGGCCGTTCGTCCTACAAGTGTGATGGGCGCAACGAAGCGTGTTGCGGAATTGGTCCTGCAGGCAAAGAGTTGCAACGGCGCGAAAATCGCTACGCGCTTCTCAATGGTGCGGTTCGGCAATGTTCTAGGTTCAAATGGTTCCGTCGTTCCGCTCTTTCGCAAGCAAATTGCTGAAGGTGGTCCTGTCACTGTGACCCATCCCGACGTGGTCAGATATTTTATGACGATTCCGGAGGCTGCTCAATTGGTGATACAGGCCGGAGCGATGGCAACGGGCGGTGAGGTTTTTCTGCTCGACATGGGCGAACCGGTCAAGATTGTCGATTTGGCGCGCAACATGATCGAGCTATCCGGCATGACGATGGCTGAGAATGGACAATCAGGAGATATAGCTATTGAGTTTGTTGGCCTTAGACCTGGCGAAAAGCTTTTTGAGGAACTGCTGATTGAGGATGACGCGATGCCTACAGATCATCCTCAAATTTTGCAGGCACGGGAAGTCTCTCTTTCTTCTGAAGAGCTCGGCAGCTTTATGGCTAGACTAGAGCGTGCAATAAAAGCGAATGATGAAAATGCTGTGCGCGAATGCCTCAATGAGGCAGTCCCCGATTATCGCCCCGCGCAAAAACAGGTTACCCTAAAGGCGGTTACTGCGGCCTAGTAGTTATACGACCAGGCGATGAACGCTTACGTATTTCGTCGTCGGTTTTTCCGAAGACAGTCACGATATCGGCGCTGGGATCGTAATCTTTATCGATTCTGTTGCGAAGCCTAGATTCGATCCGGTTCGGAATGCGGGTCGAGAGGCGTAGTGACAAACCTCGATCTTCCGCGTTTCTTTCTGCCCTCTCGCTTTTTACGTCATCGCCAGCTTGCGGTAGCCGCCGCACCTCAAGTCTGTTCGCTCTCGGGTCTAGCTGATCAGCGTTTGACCTAGCAGTGTCGTCTTGCGCCCGGGCATCGGGCGAACTCGGCATTCCCGACTGTGCCAACGCGCCGCCGTTTCCAGTGACAAGAACGCCCGCCGCCAAAAGCACCCATCTCATTACACAACTCATCAGTCTCTGCCGCTCGCGACGCGCTTGATCTGAGCGCTCGTGATAATTCCCACGCCGTTTGAAAATCCGGATACTGGGCGCAGCATTAAAGCTAGGTTCTGCGAAAAGCAATCTCGCGGAATTTCAACTATTCCAGCAAATTGCCAATCCGCGCCCGACTCTTCCGGTAGATTTATCCGAGCTACTTCACTTCCATTCGCGCAAGTGATGATCCAGAAAGGGTTCGCATCAGTTTGATTTTGAGCGCTGCTTCCTGTTGCGCGAAAACGGTACCGGCCGGGAGGGAGCCTCTGTCCTTGCTCAAGTACTTTAACGAGCCCGCTTGACGGAAAGGTGAATTCTACGGTGCCACCCTCGGGGGCGGGATTAATTGCCGCATAAACTTCAGGAGCGTCGCTCGCACGCCAGTCAAAGGTTGATCGCCCATCTCCTTCATAGGTGAATTCTGGATCGCGTGAACTGTCTGCGGATTGGATGCCGCGGAAAGAGCGATAGTAGGCCCACGCAGCGTCAGCTTTTTCGCTATCGTAGAGCGCATCAACAATTTTCGAGCGAGAAACGCTATCAATGGTGATGCCGGCGCCTTCTCCTTCGTTAAAAAGCGCAATTAAGGCTTCCGGCTCAGCAGGGTTGGCCACCAAATAGTTGACGAACTCCTTCTCCCAAATCGGGCGCGTTCCGAGGACGTCGATCAATTGACGTCGAATCTTGCTTTCGTTGATTGCCTTAGCGAGGACGGGGAACAATACGCGTCTTCCTTGTTCGCTTACGCGAAGAGCAAGGTCGTACGCTTTTATGGCCTGCGTGATATCGCCTCGTGCGACCGCCTCTTCGATAGCCCATATCTGCGCACGATACTCTCTACGGGTCAAACGAGAGACGTGTTCAAAGATGTCCGCTGCACGATCCCGATCACCATCGATTTCGGAATCGATGGCCAAAGTTAGCAATCCATCAACTGCGGTCGCATCTTTAATAATAGCACTGCGCGCCTGAAGTAATGCCTCGTCCCGTTCTCTTTGAGTCGATAAATTGAGATAAGTATTTGACGCGTATGCAGCTTCAATTTGCGCATTTTCGGGGGAGAGCAGCAACGCTGTCTGCGGATCGACTCTGACGATCACGTTCCCCAAGCTAGATGTTACCGCAAAAAACGCGATGAATGTTGACACCGCGCATGCAACAAGGCGTGTTTTACGGCCCATGAACTTGCCTACAGCTTTGAACAGGGGACGAGAACGTCATGCAGCAACCCCTTCATCGTCGCGGCCGTAGCCATACCCGTATTCGTAACCGTAAGAGGACTTCTGTGGCTCGAACTTAGTTAACACACCGCCAAATATTCTCGCGTTCGCACTTCGCAAGCGAGCGAGAGCGGCTTTCACTTGTGATGATCGAATACCGTGCGACTCAATTGCATAAATTACCCCTTCAACATTGCTTGCAATCAGCGGAGCGTCTGCAAGCCCCATTACGGGGGGCGAGTCAATAACCACGTGGTCGTAGTCACGCAGTAAACGATTAATTAGATTGGAAAGGCGATTGCTGGTCAGAAGTTGTGCCGCGTTAGGAGGTATTGGTCCTGCGGACATGCCGGTAAGCCCTAAATCAGGCATCGAAAATGTGAGTGAGTTGATGTCGTCTTCGCCCGCCAAATAGTTGCTGAGTCCACGGTCATGATCGACTTCTCCGAGATGATGCACGGACGGCGAGCGCATGTCTCCGTCAACTAGAATAACCTTCCGGCCACTGCGCGCTAGGCTTGTGGCGAGCGCGAACGATGTCGTCGACTTACCTTCGGCCGGACGCGTCGAGGTGACCGAGAAACTTTTCGGAATGCCATGTTCGGTCGTGAATCCGAGGTTGGTTTGAATTGAAAGATAAGCATCGAACAAATCTGATTTTCGATCCAGCAGTGCGTCGCGAGGGCTATCAGTCCCAGTGACCTTCGGCACCGTGCCAAGCAACGGCAGCCCAAGCTGCTGCTTTAATTCGTTCGGATCGCCAATAGCTTCATCAAGCTGCTCAAGGCCTAAAGCCGCTAAAACACCGACAACTAACCCGCTTACGATAGCTAGCAGAAGATTTAACAGTAATCGCGGGCTTGATGGCTCCTGAGGAACCTTGGCAGCGTCTACAACTGAAATATTGTTCACACCTACGCCACCAGCGACCCCAATCTCTTTAAAACGCTGCAACAGAGAATCATACAGAGCTTGGTTAGTTTCGACTTCTTGTTGATAAACATTGTAGCTGATCGACCGCCGGCGAAGGTCCAGAAATTCGTCCTTTAAAGCGTTCACTCTGCTTTGCAGCGCATTTTCGCGCGCCCTCGCCTGTCGATAACCAGATTCCAGAGAACTCGTAATTCGCCGTTCCTCTACAGTAATGGCTCGGTCCAACTCGCTTATTTGTTCCTGCAAAGCCTGCGCTGCCGGGTAACCTGGTTCGAAGCGCACCATCATGTTCTCATACTGGGCAGCCAACTCTGCACGCCGCTGCCGCAGACTGTTGATTGCATCATTGGCGAGAGCTTCTGGCGATGATCCCCCAACCGAACTTTGGCGGAATCTTGTCTCGGCCCTGATCCGGTCGGCGGTTGCTTCGCTGAGGGCGGCGTTAAGTGCAGCCAGATTATCGACGACAATAGAGCGCTCCTGCACTCCCCCACCTTCTCCCGATGAAGAAGCGGGCAGGTTTATGATGCCTTGCTGGGAAGCATAGTTCACCAATTGCCGCTGTGATTCATCGAGCCGATCTTTGTATTCTGCCAGTTGACGTTGGAGGACCTCGCGCCCGTAAGCAGTGGCTTGGACTTTGCGCTCTAGGTTCGTCTCAATGAAATTTGTGGCCCACGAATTCGCAATGCGTTCGGACATGACAGGATCGGGACTGGAGAACGCAATATCAACTAGACGCGATAAACGCGCGGGCTGCACAGCTACGTTTTCCAACAGGATCGCTCCTGCTTTTCGTATGCGTTCACCCCTGCCTTCGGCAACAAAGCGATCGCCGTTGAGTTCAAAGGCGGGGTTTTCTTCATTAAGTGCGCCGAACATTTCAAAAAATGCCGGATCATCAACCAATCCCAGCTGGGTGGCAATGCGTTCAGCGAGTGTAGCGCTTCTCAGTAGCCCATACTGCGTCTGATAAAACTCTTGATCCCCTATACTTACGTCGCGTTCAACGCTTTGAAAGGTAGTAACTTGATCCGTTTCGCGAGAAATCTCAATCGTCGCGGTGGCTGTATATTGCGGGGTCATCAGGAACGATATCAATAGTCCGAGAAGTACGAATGCAGCAGTAATCCCCGCAATCAACCACTTTCGGCGGCGAGCAACACGGACGTAATATTTCAATAAATTCGGCCGCGCTTCGGCTTCGTCCTCGCCCTCGGAACTCGCATGCTGATTCCGCAGATCTTCAAAGCGTTGAAGGTTTTGTGCTGGTACGTTCACGAGGTCTTAATTCCGCTGAATAAGGGCAACGACCGGTGCGGCGAGCAGGGGCGCGGCGCTCAAGATATCCCGAAACATTCGGCGCTGTGGGCTGTCACCGACTACAACGAGATCATTTGCATAGAGGGGCGGATCTTCATAAACCCCTCTGCGCAGTGCTTCAATATTATAGAGGGCTGCCATCCTTTGGCCGTCGACAGTGCGAAGTATGACAACATCATCCTGCTTGGCCAACTCGGTCAACCCGCGGGCGGAGGCGACGGCCCGCAATAGTGTCATCTGATTAGTGACAGGATAGAGCCCTGGCTCTACTACCTGACCGTCAATAGTGACCACTTGGCTTACCGAAGACTCAATATTCACGGTAACTTCCGGGTTTTTCACATACCGTCCACGAAGCAGCGTTGCAATCTCTCGAGCTACCTCTGCAGCGGTCTTTCCCCGCGCGTCGACAGTCCCAATCAAAGGCATGGAAATGCGCCCACTTGCGTCCACCTGCATCTGCCGACTAAGTTCGGGAACTCCGAACACATCAACGGTGATGGTATCAAGTGGTCCAATTAGTGAAAGACGGTCCGCCGCCGTCAGGTCGTTTCTCACCGGCGCTGGAAGGGCCGATTCTCCTTCAACCACAGTCAGTGTTGGGGTTGAGACTAACGGCATTTTTTCTGAGCCACAGCCCATTAAAACCAGAGATACGAGTGGGATAAGGCGTGAACGCATAAATACTTTCGGTTTCATAATTTACGGTGCGGAGCAAAAGAGCCAACATCTTGCTTCCGAATTTTACGTGAAGGCCGACTAGATGACATCCATACTGCGCTTAGCACAAGTACTGCCATTACGAACGGTGTGCGCGCAGGGTAATCGACGAAACTAGCAAGCATTACAAGAAGCATCATGCTTGAGCCTATCTGCGCGAGCGAATTTTGCGGGTCTTGCATCCACACCTTCCAACTTCTGATCGTGAACCACGCTACACCTGTGCAAAGAAGCAGGAGACCCGCGAGGCCGCCATCAATGACAATTTCAATCCAGTCATTATGAGCGTGGTTAAAATATAACGGCTGCAAGATATTATTCGGCTCACTAATGCGGAACGCCGGATCAAAAGTTCCCATTCCCGCTCCAAATGGAAAATACCTAAAGATCATTTCCTGCAACGTCGGCAGGGACCGGACACGAAGGTCTTCCGCTGAGCGCATGTCTATCGCACGCTTGACAGACTCGGCGCGATCTAGGTCGATGCTCAAAAAGATGATTAATATAATGCCGATAACCAAAATCGCGCCCGCAGGAACAACAACCTTTCTTGGGTATCTGGCAACATACGGAATGAAGTCATGCCGTGCGATGAACAATCCCATAAATAGTGCGAGAACGCTAAGAAGAATTCCCGCTCTTGAACCGGTCCCGAGCGATAGCAGCAGCAGGGCGGGCAGCAGGCCCGATGCGAAAAGCAGCCTCAATTTCAATCGTTCACGCCGCGCAAACACCCATGCTGGGACTAGCAAAAGGCCAATGGCTACGATCAGGGCAAAGTGATTGCGATTAGCGAAGTTCGCGCTCACAGAACCAGGAAGGTCATTGATGAATGGATAATCGATCCGTCCGCCAGAGAATTGAATCAAAGCGATTCCGCTGCTGACAGCGAATAGACCCAACAGAAGAGTTACAATCTGCCAATGACGCGTCGTTGTGATTTGTGTCGCAAGCAACAAGCACACGGCGGGGACTATTAACGATGAAAGTGCGTTGACCGTCGCGCTTGGCGATATGGAAATTGGCCTCCATGGAGCGGGCGCGCCAATAACCGAAGTTGAGTCGGCCAGTAAATCTCTTCCAGGTAGATTTGTCCACCAAGTTGCTGGCATCGGTATCAATTGTAAAAAGCACAGTGCCACACTGCTTAGCAAAATTAGACTAGGAATGACCGAGGCGGGACGCTGAATCTTTTTCAACGTAAAGATGGAAACAATCAGCACGGCCCAAGCGAACATCCGAGTTACAGGTTGTGCCATTACGTCCGCGCGCGAAGCGCCGCCAAAAATCCACAAGATTGATAGCAGCGCGATGAGCAACCAAAACGGAACGCTCTGAGCATCGGAGAAGGTTCGTCTCAGCGTGGGGATCATCGGCGCGATTTACCGGATAGTCATATTGCCGCAAGTGGTAATGTCGCGTAGAGCAGCACGATGCTCATATGCCAAAATTTTAGGCTAACGATGTTTGTCGCAGCCCTTTTTTCCATTCTTCTAGCATCATGTAATGACAGGGCGAGTGAACTAACGGGCGATCCTCCAGCCGATAAGCGCAAAGAATTTAGCGATGCGGAAAAACAGATCGCTGCAGAGTTATCGATCGGAAATCAGGCAATTCTGGAGGAGGCAACATCAGATTATGAGCAGGCACTTGTGTGCGATATGGCACTGGAGTCGCTAGCCACGCAACTGACCGAGCGTGGTGCTTTGAACGCCGCTCAGCGTCAAGCTTTTGTCGACGCACGAAAGTTGTTCGTGCGACGGCAAAAGCTTTTTGCCGGTCAGCGCAACGGTGAGGATATTGCCAGTGATCGGCGCGAATTCGAGATTTACGCCGGCGAAGACTCTGTACGAGCACAGATTGCGATTGGTTGCATTCGGAAGTTACAGGAAGAGCAATCCTGACGAGCATCAATCCAGCGCGATGTCGGGCGCGTCTTCCTGCTTCATGCCGACGACGTGATAGCCTGCATCGACGTGGTGTGTCTCGCCCGTGACGCCCGACGATAGGTCCGACAGCAGATACAGTCCCGATCCGCCGACATCGTCGATGGTGACGTTGCGGCGCAGCGGCGAATTGAGCTCGTTCCACTTTAGGATGTAGCGGAAGTCGCCGATGCCGCTTGCCGCCAGGGTCTTGATCGGGCCAGCCGACAGCGCGTTCACACGGATGTTCTGCGGGCCGAGGTCGTTGGCGAGATACTGCACGCTGGTTTCCAGCGCGGCCTTGGCGACGCCCATCACGTTGTAGTGCGGGATCACCTTCTCCGCGCCGTAATAGGTCAGCGTCACGATGCTTCCGCCGCTGGGCATCATCTTCGCGGCCCGCTGCGCGACGGCGACGAGCGAGTAGGCGGAAATGTTCATCGTCATCAGGAAGTTGTCGAGGCTCGTATCGACATATTTCCCGCGCAGCTCGTTCTTGTCGGAAAAGCCGATTGCGTGGACGACGAAGTCGATCGTGTCCCAGCGTTCCTTCAGCGTGTCGAACGCCCGGTCGAGCGCGGACATCTCCGACACGTCGCATTCGAAGGTGAAGTCGCTGCCGAGCTGCTCGGCGAGCGGCTTCACCCGCTTCGCCAGAGCTTCACCTTGATAGGTGAAGGCAAGCTCCGCTCCGTGCGCGGCGAGCTGTTTCGCAATGCCCCAGGCAAGCGACTTGTCGTTCGCGAGGCCCATTATCAGGCCGCGCTTGCCTGCCATCAGATTACTCATGCACTCGCCTCCGTCGTGTTTGCATCCGCGTCGTCCGCTTGCTCGATCACGTCCGTTTCCTCTGGCGTTTCGGCAAGGGCCGCGTTGAGTTCGGCGCCTATTACCATTCCGAAGCCGACTAGCCAGAAAAAGAATAGCGTTACCATCATGCCCGCAAGGCTGCCGTAAGTGAGGTCGTAGGTGAAGAAGCTGCGCAGGACCGGCGGCAAGGCGACGGTGACGGCGAGCCACCACAGCGTCACCACGAGCGCGCCGGGCCACTTGGGATAGCGCCGTTTGCGGTATTCGTGCGGGGTGAGGGTGTAGAACAGCATGTACAGCGATGCGAACAGACCGACCGCCGGGACGATCCGGGAAAGCGAGAGGCGGGACAGCGCCTCGTTAAGCTCCGGCAGGTAGGCGGCGATGAATTCCTGCGCCGTCCCGATCAGGACCTGCGCGATGAGCGAGATCATCAGCATAATGACGGCGAGGAAGATGATGCCTGCCGACAAGAGGCGGTAGCGCAGGAAGGAGTGGGTCGCCTCGGTTCCGTAGGCGCGGCGGAGCATGTCGCGGATCGTCTCGACTAGGCTTCCGACGGTCCACAGGGCCACCGCGGCGCCGGCCCATAATAGCCAGCCGCTGCGCGCTTCGATGACATTGCGCGCGACCGGGCCAATGGTTTCCGCCACTACCGGCGGCAGGGCGAGCAGAATGGCGTTCACAGTCGCCGCGCGGTCCTGCTCTTCGCCGATGGCGGAGAACATTGCGGCGCCGAGGATGAAGAAGGGGAAGATCGCCAGCATCGCCATGTAGGCGAGGTTGCCGGCATGGATGAAGCCGTCGTTATAGGTGCCGACCGCGACCCGTTTCATGATCTCGAAGGTACGTGTGCCCGGCCCCATCCGGGCGCGAACGCGCTTGAAATACTTGGCTTCCTTGCGCCGCTCTTCCGGCGTGAGCGAGCGCTTCTTGCGCTGCTCGGGATCGGCCAGCTTGCTGTCGGGCAAAGATGCCTCCCCTCACGCGTCGGGCCTGTCGGCCCGCTTTAGCCGCCCAGCTTGCTGCGCGGATCGCTCGTGTCTTTCCAGCCTTCGAGGCGCTTGGCAAGTTCTGCAAGATCTTGAGGGAGCTGTATTTCCAGCGTCACGAGCTGGTCGCCGCGCGTCCCGTTCTTGCGCGTGAAGCCCTTGCCCTTGAGGCGCAGCACGCTGCCTCCGTCGGTCCCCGGCTTGATCGTCATCATCACCGCGCCGTCGACCGTAGGCACGCGCACCTTTGCACCGTATACAGCTTCGTCGAGCGTGATCGGCAAATCGAAGCGCACGTCGTCCCCGTCGCGGCGGTAGAGCGAATGGCCGAGGACCTCGATCTTCACGATCCCGTCGCCTGCGCCGCCCGGACCCTGCTCGCCCTTGCCCTTGAGGCGCATCTGCGTGCCGTCCTCGACCCCGGCGGGTAGTTTGAGATCGATGGTTTTGCCGTCGGAAAGGGTGATGCGCTGGTCCGCGCGGGTCGCTGCATCGACGAAGGGCACGCGCAGGCGGTACATGATGTCGGCGCCCTTGCGCGGCGGCGGGGGCGGGGGACGCCGCGCGCCCCCGAAGCCTGCACCGGCGCCGCGTCTGCCGCCGCCGAACAGCCCTTCGAATATGTCGCCGATATCGGCATCGTTGCCGAAGCCTTCGAAATCCTGCGCTCGGAAACCGCCTTGCTGCCCGCCGCGGAAGCCGCCGCCCTGGTAGCCACCACCACCGCCCATACCCGCGAATGGGTTGGCCGGGTTGCCGTCTGCGTCGATTTCGCCGCGGTCGAAGCGGGCCCGCTTATCCTTGTCGGACAGGAGATCGTAAGCTTGCGTCGCTTCGTTGAATTTCTCCGCCGCGCGCGGATTGTCCTTGTTGCGGTCCGGATGGAGCTCCTTGGCGAGTTTCCGGTAGGCGCTCTTGATGTCCTTTTCGGACGCGTCGCGCGCAATGCCAAGGGTGGAGTAAGGATCGGCCATCGCCCGATAGCTAGGTGCGCCGCGCCCCGCGCGCAAGCGCGAAGGCTTCCCTACCTGCGCTCCGGGAGTTAGAGCGGCGTTCATGTCTTGCGAGGCGATCTCTTTTTCCGGCTTACGCGGCTACGCGCAGCTCCCTGTTCGGCGCGCTTCAGCCGCCCAAATTTTCGTTCATTGTACCGTGTTCCATGTGTTCCATCCTGTAGGAGATGCCCGTGGAGAATGAGCAGAGCGTCATTCCGGCAAGCGATCCCTTCGCGCTGTTCGATGCGTGGTTCGCAGAGGCGAAACAGAGCGAACCGAACGACCCCAACGCCATGGCACTGGCGACAGCCACGCCCGAGGGTGCACCGTCGGTGCGGATGGTCCTGCTCAAGGGTCACGGGCCGGGCGGCTTCGTGTTCTACACCAATGCACTGAGCCGCAAGGGCGGTGAGATCCACGCGAACATGCAGGCCGCCTTGCTGTTCCACTGGAAGAGCCTGCGCCGTCAGATCCGGATCGAGGGTCCGCTCACGCAGGTCACTGATGCGGAAGCGGACGCGTACTTCCATTCGCGCGGCCGCTCGTCTCAGATCGCCTCCGCCGCGTCTGACCAGTCGCGCCCCCTGCCGCACCGCGCCGACTACTTCGAGCGGGTTGCCACGCTCGAGGAACGCTATCCAGAAGGGACCGAAATACCGCGGCCCCAGGAATGGACCGGCTTCCGGCTGACGCCTCTGGCCATAGAGTTCTGGATCGATCGGCCCGCGCGGATGCACGACCGCCGCCGCTTCACTCGCAGCGGCGAGGGGGAGGCGTGGTCCGACACGCTGCTGTTCCCGTGACGGCGGCGGCCCAAGGCACGCGGAGCGTCGACATCGACCGCGCCCGCCTGACGCGCAGCGCCGCACTCGCGTCGATCAGCGTGGCAACCTTCCTGCTGGTTCTGAAGATCTGGGCGAGCTGGCGTACCGGCTCGACCGCGATGCTGGGCAGCCTCGCCGACACCGCGCTCGATCTCGTGGCGAGCCTCGCGACGCTCGTCAGCGTATGGATCGCGTCGCTGCCCGCCGACCACAACCACCGGTTCGGCCACGGCAAGGCGGAAGCGCTGTCCGCGGTCTTCCAGGTGCTGCTGATCGGTATCTCGGCTGCGGGCATTGCCTTCCGGTCCGTCAGCGCGCTCCTGACCGGCGAACGCGTCGAGGCAGCGGGCGAGGGCATTGCCGTCAGCGTCGTCGCGATCCTGGCGACGCTCGCGCTGCTCGGCTGGCAGCGCTACGTCATCAGCCGCACCCGCTCGGTCGCGATCCATGCCGACCACGTCCATTACCAGTCCGACCTGCTGCTCAACGTGGCGGTCATCGCGGCGCTCGCGCTCGACCAGTTCCTCGGGTTCGGCAAGGCGGACCCATTGTTCGGGATCGCCATCGCGCTGTGGCTCGCCTGGGGCGCGTGGCAGGCGGCAGGCGAAGCGGTGCACCAGCTGATGGATCACGAATGGCCCGACGAGAAGCGCCAGCGTTTCGTCGAGGTCGCCGCGCGCCATCCCGAACTTAGCAACCTGCACGATCTTCGCACCCGTACCAGCGGCCACACCGACTTCGCGCAGTTCCACGTCGATCTGCCCGGCAGCATGAGCGTGCACGACGCGCACGAAATCATCGATTCGGTGGAAGAGGATCTGTGCCGCGAGTTTCCCGGCCTCGAACTCCTCATCCACATCGATCCCAAGGGACATATCGACGAGCCGGACAACCCGCTGGTCGAACAGAACGAATTCGCGAAACTGGAGAACGGCGAATGATGCTGCGCCTGCCCTACTACCACGTCGATGCCTTCGCATCGCGGCCGTTCACTGGCAATCAGGCGGCGGTCATGCCGCTCGAAGAATGGCTGAGCGACGAGGTACTGCAAGCGATCGGCGAGGAGAACAACTTCGCCGAAACGGCATTCGTCGTACGCGACCAGACCGGCGAAGCGGATTGGGAACTCCGCTGGTTCACGCCGACCTGCGAAATCCGGCTCTGCGGCCATGCGACACTCGCGAGCGGCCATGTCCTGCTGACGCGGGACGGCGGGGATCGCCTAACCTTCCGCACGCGCAAGGCGGGCGTGCTGGAAGTGGCACGCAGCGAGGCGGGTTACGAGCTCGGGCTGCCGGCCATTCCGACCGAGCGCGGCGAATGGGCCGAAGCGGCGGCGCTGCTGGGCGCTGATCCATTAGAGGTGTGGCTCAATGAAAACGGCTACGGCATCTACCTGTTCGAAAACGAGGAACAGGTCCGCGCGCTCGATCCGGACCTGCGCGGTCTTGGTGCGCTCGGCGACGACCAGTTCATCTGCACCGCGCCGGGAAGCCGGACCGATGTCGTCAGCCGCGTCTTCGTGCCCGGCGGCGGGGTCGACGAGGATTCGGTGACCGGCTCCGCCCACGCCGCGTTGACACCGTTCTGGGCCGCAAAGCTGGGGCGCGAAACCTTTACGGCGCACCAGGCAAGCAGGCGAGGCGGCGATTTGGCGTGCCGGCTGGAGGGCCACGGCGCGGATGCGCGAGCAGTACTCGGCGGCGAATGCGTGAGCGTCGTGGAAGGGGAGTTCCTGCTGCCCCACTGAAGGGTCAGTCGGCGGGGTACAGTTCCACGATGTCGAACAGCCCGCCGACCATCCTCGTTCGCTCTTCGCTGTCCGAGTGGCCGAGCCTTACCAGCGTCAATTCTTGCTCCGGCGAAACGAGAATGTATTGTCCCATGTGGCCGACAGCCGCGAACAGCGTATCGGGTCCGCGGTCCGCCTTGCTCTTGTCGCGGTCGATACCCGAATCGCGGTTGAGCCAGGTCTGGTAGCCGTAGAATTCGGACTTGGGGCTTGGAGTCGTCATCGCGTCGACCCATTGCCGCGGCACCAGCTGCGCGCCGCCCGACGAACCGCCGGTGCGAAGGAATTCACCGAACTTCGCCCAGTCGCGCGCGGTTCCGTGGATCAGGCTGCCGCCGATCAGCGTGCCGCTCGCATCGAATTCGGGGATCATCGAGGTCATGCCGAGCGGGCCGAACAACCGCGCCTCGAGGTAATCCGCAACCGCCTTGCGCCGCGTTTGCGGGTCGGTGCTGTCGGTGAGTGCTCGCGCGGCGATATCGGCGAGGATGACCGTGGTGTTGCTCGAATACTCGTACTGCTCGCCTGGCTCGGCCTCTAGCGGCTGCTCCTTCGCCCAGCGCGCCATGTCGCCTCGTCCGTCGAGGAAGAGCATGCGGACCTCGCTGCTTTCGTATGGCGGGTCGCCCGCCTCCGTATGGTCGAGCCCGCTGCGCATCTGCAGGAGGTGGCGCAGCGTGATCTCGCTTCGCGCATCGCCGGCGCGCTGCCACATCGGAACCGGCGCGGGCGCGTCCAGGGTGAGGCGCCCGTCGGCTACCAGCATGCCGATCATGACGGCCGTGACCGTCTTCGCCATCGACCAACTGACGAAGCGCGTGTCCGCATCATAACCGGGAGCGTAACGCTCGGCCGCGATCTTGCCGCCGTGCATGAGGACAAGTGCGCGCGTTTCTCCGAACTCGCGGTCGGTGAAGAGCTCGTCGACCTCGCGGGCGAGCTGATCGCGCGGCGCGCCGGGGTTCTCGTTCACTGCCGCTAATGCCGTTTCGGTCAACGGCGGTAGGGGCTCCTCCTGCGGTTCGCCGCAGCCAGCAAGGGCTGGCAGGAAAGCGAGAGCGGCGATAGGGAGCGCAGCTGATATGTGGAAGCGAAGGCGGAGCATCGACGCACCCCTCGCGCAAGGAACGCGATTCTTCAATGACCAAACGCAAGTCGATGTTCAAACCGGGCTGGGGCCTCGCGCTATTGGCGGTAACCGTCGTGATTGCCGGAGCGATCTGGCTCTACCGCGCGCCGATACATGGCTATGCGGCGGCGGGCACAGCGTATAGCGCGCGGGTAGCATGCTCGTGCCGGTTCGTAGCCGGACGCAGCCTCGACGACTGCGCGAAGGACAAGCTGGCGGGAATGGAACTCGTTCGCCTGTCCGAGGACGACGAAGCGCGAAGCGTGACCGCGAGCTTCCCACTGGTGCGATCTGACACAGCCTCGTACCGCGAAGGCTACGGCTGCGTCCTTCAGGACTGGCAGTCTTAGCCGGAAAACGCAAAAAGGCCGGCCCCGCGAATACGGGACCAGCCTCTTAAGTCAGTTGCGGGCAGCAGTTAGAAGCCGAAGGCTACGCCTACGCGCCCGCCGGTCGTGTTGTCGGCCGTCGAACCGGCGATACCGCCCGATACGTAAATACGCGGGGCGACGCGAGCCGAGACAGTGCCGGCAAAGCCTTGCTCGCCCTGATAGGTCGAGCCGTTCAGGCTGACGCTGATCGCGCTGTCGGGAACGATCATCGTTCCGCCGAAGGCCATGGCCGCGGCAATACCGCCGCTGGTGGTTTCGTCGAGCTGATCGAGGCGGAAGTCGAGGCCGGTCACCTGATCGGAGAGTGCAGCGAACTGCGCATCGGTGACGGCGGCGATATTGTCCATGGCGAGGCGGACGTTGTCGACCTGCGCGGCGGTGGCGATGGCGGTGGTGCCGAGCGTACCGGTGCTGTCGACCGTTACCGCCTGGACGTTGCCCGACTGCGCGGCGGTCGATGCGGCGATGTCGCCGATGCGCACCGAAGAACCCGAACCGCCGAGCGTGACCTGGTTTGCGGCAGTGGTGGTGGCGTTCGCACCGATTGCGGTAGAAGAGGTTTGGCTGGCAGATGCACTGGTGCCGATGGCAACCGCGCCGATACCCGAAGCCGATGC
>NZ_JABWGV010000019.1 GCF_013370205.1 Qipengyuania atrilutea | reverse complement strand
CTGCGGGGAGCTAGCAAATAAGCTTTGATCCGCAGATTTCCGAATGGGGAAACCCACTGTTTTTAACAGTATCACTCACTGAATACATAGGTGAGTCGAAGCGAACCGAGTGAACTGAAACATCTAAGTAACTCGAGGAAAAGAAATCAACCGAGATTCCGAAAGTAGTGGCGAGCGAAATCGGACCAGCCTTGACGAGATAACAGTGTGTGCAGTCGAACGTGATGGAAAGCACGGCCGTAGCAGGTGATAGCCCTGTAGACGAAACACACACTGTGGTACTAAGCGTCGAATAAGTAGAGCGGGACACGTGAAATCCTGTTTGAAGATGGGGGGACCATCCTCCAAGGCTAAATACTCGTGATCGACCGATAGTGAACCAGTACCGTGAGGGAAAGGCGAAAAGAACCCCGGGAGGGGAGTGAAATAGAACCTGAAACCGTGTGCATACAAACAGTCGGAGCCTCTTTATGGGGTGACGGCGTACCTTTTGTATAATGGGTCAGCGACTTACATTCAGTGGCAAGCTTAACCGAATAGGGAAGGCGTAGCGAAAGCGAGTCCGAATAGGGCGTCTTAGTCGCTGGGTGTAGACCCGAAACCAGATGATCTATCCATGGCATCCACCAAGTGACTAAGTGCACATGGTGGATGCCTTGGCGATCACAGGCGATGAAGGACGTTATAGCTTGCGATAAGCTGCGGGGAGCTAGCAAATAAGCTTTGATCCGCAGATTTCCGAATGGGGAAACCCACTGTTTTTAACAGTATCACTC
>NZ_JABWGV010000018.1 GCF_013370205.1 Qipengyuania atrilutea | reverse complement strand
TGCCGAAATGAACGGGAAGTGCGATCGGGAGAAGCGCCTAGCGATCCGCGCGAGGGATCGGCTTGTCGTGCTGCTGAACCGTGGGCCGGTGAAGGTGCATCGCGATGGCTTTGACCGGTACGGCCGAACCCTTGCGAGGCTTACCGTGGACGGTGTGGACGTAGGCCGGCAGCTTGTGAAGGAAGGTCTTGCCCGTCCTTATGGTAAGGGTAGGCGAGGGTGGTGTTAGCTGCGGGCCGGTCGCTACTCCGGCTTGGTCGGCAACATGGCGGGGGCAATGACTGTGGTCCCCGCGCACCACATGAGCGCTTCTGCTTTCAGCGCCGCCGCAGCAATTCCTACCTACCCGATTCACCCTTTGTTCGCAAGTCCTCTTCCCGGCCTGACCTCGCAATTCTTCACCCCGCATTTGCATCGGAAATACGCTTCAGCTTGGGGTAGATGCAGCCGCCACTTGTTGCGCTGGAACTTCAGGGAAAGCGGGGTGGGATCGAACTCACCGACATGACCGCAGGCTCGGCAGCGCACCTCTACCATTACGCCCTGTCTGCGGAAGTCTAGCAGGGTGCGGTAGCGAATCCTCATGGCCCTTTAGAACACATGGGGAACGCGAGGTGAAGTGGCTGCGGTTCGGGCGGTGTCCTAAACCCTTCTTGCCCGACGCAACTCCATGCGCCGCCGCAGCGTCTTATTCTCTAGCAAATAACGAGATTGACCGCAAGCGATTCGATATGCTATCAGGGGCTATGTCTGATGTGCTTGAGATTATCGGCGGTTTGACGGTGGCGGCTATCGGCATCGGCGTT
>NZ_JABWGV010000001.1 GCF_013370205.1 Qipengyuania atrilutea | reverse complement strand
GGTAATCTCCAGCAGCGCCTTGTCGTGGTTCGCCCGCGTGGCAGCGTATTCTGCTCGGTTAATGGTGTTCTCGGCTAGGTTCACTTCCTCGCGCGCTTTGACGAGGCGATCAGCAAATTCGGTCATGGGTCAGTCCTTCGGGCAGGCCAGATTTGGCATATCGGTGTCTTCGAAAAAGGCGCAGAGCCGCAGCCCTGCCGATCGCAACCGGTCGCCCCATGCTTCGACTTTGGCGTTGTAAGTCGCTTCGGCTACCGGATCGGTCGCGATGGACGCAGTGGGGACGGGCTTCTTTTCAGTTACCGCCATCAGATCCGCACGCGGCGGAAACGACCCCGGCGTTGCGCAGGCGCTGGCAAGCGAGAGCGCGAGCAGCAGGGCTAAGTTCGCCGCCTTCGGGCGCTTGTTCGATTGCATCAATCAGTTCCTTTTCGGTTTCGGCGTTGGCGATTGCGTCAGTTGCGCGCTGTTCCGCCGCAGTATCGCGGGCTTCGATGCTTTCGACGGCCCGCTCGTTCTCGTAATCTTCGACAACATTGGCGTCGTAGAGTGCCTTCACAGCGAAAAAGGCGAGGACCGCGAGGGCTATCAGGATTGCCCATTGCAAGGGGCGGCGCAGTTCTTCAGGCACGCCCCATTTGGCGAGCAAGGGCAGCAGGAACGTGTGCATCATTCTTCCTCCACGAATACGGGATCGGCAGGCGTTCCCTGCGGGCGCTGGTTCAGCATCTCGGTTTTCTGTGCGCTGCCTTCGCTTGATCCGAAGAAGAAGCCGTAAGCTGTCCCGCCCCACGCAAGGACAAGGCCCAGCGCCAGCATCAGCGGTTCACGGTTGCCTTCAGGGATCGGCCAGAAGATGAGCGCGGCCACTATTAGCCCGCCAAGCACGATTGCGATGAGCGCCAGAACAAAGCGCGTTTTCTGACGGGTCACAGCATAGCCCCCCGCAGGTGTTCGGTGATGTCGATTTGCTGCGCCTTGGCGAAATCAGGCACGTAGGAAGGCTTGCGAACGGGAATGACGCTGGCCTTGCCATCCTGCGACCACTTGCCATCGAAGAACAGCGCCGCCTCTTTCTCGCGCCGCTCAATGACCGCGGCAGGCTTGCGCCAGTCCATGAAGCTGGCCCGGGCCGCGTCGATCTGTCCGGCTTTCCAGAGGTCCGGCCATGTCGCGCTTCTAATCGCGCCGGTATTATAATTGAACGATAGAGCTGCCGCGAATTGCTCTTCGGTGAGCGGGAAGCCCTCGAACTCCTTCAGGACCGGCGGCACATACACGTTCTGCAAGAGCCAGATGAATATCTCGAACACCCGCGACAGGTCAGCTGGCTTGTCCTTGTAGCGACCGACGAGATGGCCGGAACGATCGGTAACGCCAATGCCCCACGTCCAGATGCCTTCGCTGTCCCTGTAGGCTTCCAGCACGATGCCTTCGTGTTCGATCAGTTCCTGGCAGACCTTGAGAGTGAGCGGGTTGTCCTTCCCGTAATCGCTCGCCGGTTCTTCAAGTAGTTCCAGAGCGGCAAGCAGAAGCCGCCGCAGTTCCGCTTCATGCTTCATTACCGAACCTCCGATTGAATGCTTCTTCCTGCGCCGTGGCGTTCTTCAGGGCGTGGTCTGTCTCGGTGCGGGGTGCGCCGTTCAGCGACAGGTGCAGGACGCGCTCCCATGCCTTAAGCACGGCCTCTTCAGCTTCCTGACGGGTCATCATCTGTCCGGTGAAGCGCGCCTTTCTCGGCAGCGATTTGCTGCTTCTGATTGGCTCGCTGTGCTTCGATCGCTTCCACGTTTGCCGCCAGTCGTTCGGGGCTGGTGCGTATCATCATCAGCAGCGTGTCGAGCGTCTGCGTTTCGTTGTTCAGCCGGTGGCGCATAACGGACATTTCCGCTGCGTGTTGCTTGCGCACCGCTTCCATCTCGCGTTTATGGCTTTCGCGCATCTCATCCATGCGCTCTTGCAGTTTGTCGGCGCGGTCCTCGATCAGCTTCAGGCGTTCGCGCAGGTCGTCACGAACGGCAGCATCGCCTTCGGTGCGGATGCGGATGATTTCCGGCCGGCTGCGCAGGAAGGTGACAATGGCCAGAGCGATGATTGATCCGAAGCCCACGGTGCCGAGAAGTTGCCCCATGAGGCCGTCCATTAGTGCGTCCAGCCCATTCATCGGCCATAACCCCGCAAGTCTTTGACGCCTCTGATAAGCAGGTAACAGCAGGCCAGATGGAAACCCATGCCAAGCAGGCGACCGAACGCTTCCAGATTGTTGGCAGGCGGCTCAAACGATCCCGCGCAGACCACCCAAAGAATGTTGTAAGCGATACTGAGCGAGGTGAAAAAGATCGGCGCTTCGATCAGGTCAAACGCTCGCGGTTCACGGTTCCATGAACGGACGAACGCCTTCCGGCACGTGTAGGCGAGGCAGAGGTAGGCGACCGCAGGAAAGACCTGAAGAACGGACAGGGTGACTTCCATCAGGCCCACCAGTCCCTTGCCAGTTCTATGAGAATGCAGAGCGCGAGCGCGGTCACGCCGCAAAGCACGGTGAGCAAGGCTGTCATACCCGTTCCGTTTCTGGACGAATTGTCCGCTTGTATTTTTCAGGAATTGGCGCAGAATCAGCCGATGAGGTTGGGGTACCTGCTAATCATCGGCATCGTGGCGGCGAGTGTTCTTACCGCTGTGCTGCTTGGCGAATCTGCCGCTCTGTTATTCGGTTGGCAGGGTGTAGGCGACAAGTGGTTGTTCTGGTTCATGCCGCTGATCGGGTGGTATGCGCTCGTTACATTCCAGATGATGCGGCGGGGCATCAAAAGCCCTCTTCGCGGTATTCGCTATCTTACTGCCAAACATTGGCGGTGGTTACTTCGGGGCTTTGCGTTGTCCCTGCTTCTAGTCCCGGCAGGGCGTTCGGCCATGAGGATCAAGGAATCCATTCCGTCGTTCGTGGATTTCTACGCGGACTCTTACTTCGTCAGTGCCGACCGTTTCATATTCGGAACTGATCCGTGGCGCATCACGCACGCCGTTTTAGGACCTCAAGCGACGTTCATCATCGACCGCATCTACCTGCTGTGGTTCGTCGTCTTGCTTGGGCTGATGGTGTGGCTGGCCTTTGAACGAGACAAGGCGTTTCAAGTGAAAGCCATCCTTACATTCGTGCTGTCGTGGACCTTGCTCGGAAACGTCGCGGCTATATCGATGGCGTCTGTCGGGCCGGTCTTTTACGAGAACCAGTACGGCGATCCGTACTTTCGCGACCTCATGGAGATTCTAAGAAGCCAGCCCGATTTGAAGGCTCTCCAAATAGCCGATTATCTCTGGACTAGTGACGGGCTGGGATCGGGCATCTCGGCAATGCCCTCGCTTCATGTAGCGATCGCGCATCTGGCGCTTTTGTGCGTGCTGGAACGTATCAGAAACCGCGTCGTGATCTGGCTTGCCGTTGCATTCGAGGTCGTCATCTTCGTTGGGTCTGTTCATTTGGCTTGGCATTACGCGGTGGATGGCTTGTTCTCGATAGTAGCTGTTTCGCTGATTTGGATAGCGTTCGGTTCGTTCGTGCGATGGCTTGAAAGGAGAGCCCCTTCTCACTCAAGAAACAGCACGAAGCCTTTCTTCCCGGTTCCGGCGACCGCCGACCAGTTCAAGGTCATGCCATCGCTGTCAAAGCTGTCTAGGGTAGCTTTCAGGGCATCGCAGTCCACGTGAGACGCACCAATCAGCGTGCCGTTCGTAGCCTGTGAAGCAGTGTTCGTGATCGCTGCGCCGCTTTGCGCACGGAAAGAATGCGAAGCTGTATTGTCTGCCAGCGCCGCGATGGAAAAGCCGCCTGTATTGGCACTACTGGCTAAAGGATAAGACGGGTCGAAAGTCTCCGAAGTCGTCAGGACTACAATCGCAGCCTGCGGAGTGAAGCCGGCGCCGGTAATCGCTTGAGAACCGATGGCGGTAGGGGTGGTCAGAAGCACCAGTTTTGCACGTCTCCCACCGAGATCAAGTGCAAGGTAGGAAATGTCATCGTCTCCGGCACTGGCTGATGGAGTTATCGTGAAGCCGGTTCCGCTGAAACCGCCGATCGTCAGGTGGTAGGCTAATGAACCGCCGGTCAGATTACCGCCAGCACGGTTAGTGAGAACAGCCTGGATGGGAGTGCCATCTGCAAGACCATTTACCTCTTCGGCCAACAGGCAATATTGCCCCCCGCCATTCACCGCCACGCCGAAGCTCAAGGTCATGTTTGTCTGGATTGAGTTCGTGGCTATGCCGCCACTTCCCAGAACGAACACCACATCAGGTTCGAAAGCGGTTGCGATGCTGATCGCGCCCGTTCCCGTTCCCAGATCTACAACGTCCGCCTTAGAAGCGATAGTCCCCGCGAATGCCATATAGCTGGCACGGTAGGAAAATCCGCTGATGGTCGCGAAATTGAGATCCATACCTCCCGATGCAAATGCAGCCCGCCCCTGCAATCGGGTCGTGGACGCAGTTCGCAAAAGATAAGCGCCAGTGTTGCTGCCATTGTCCGACTGGTAGAGGGAGTTTGTGTTAGTATTGCCGAAAGCGTCGTAACTTTGACCGCTTACAACTGACCCGGTTCCAGTCTGCCCCAAAGCACCGATTGAGATACTGGCTCGCGCGGTTTCGCCCGGATCACTGACGACGTTATGGTAAGAACCGAAGAAAAGCGCGGCCTTCGGTGTCAGTCCGGTGAGCGTGGCGTTTAGCTGGCTTTGCGGACCTGTAGTCGTTCCTGTAGCGAAAGACTGAACGGCTACCGTCATATCGCCGGCAGGGCCGGCCGCTGTAGCAGGATAAGGCAAGACCTGAACAACGCTCATGCCGTGCGTTCCAGATGCACTGCCACGCTACCGGTGACAGCAGCGGCGTTTACCTTCAGTTTGGCTCCTGCTTCCAAGGCAATCGGACTGGACGTGCTGGCGAACGTGTCGGGCGCAGCTGCGGTCGATTTCTCGTAGGTGATCGTGCCCGTTCCGCTGGTCGCCTGCTCAGCGATCGTCATGGCAACCGGAGCGCGAATATAGGCGGGCGCGGTCGTTCCGCTAAAGTTGAAATCCCAGGTGGGAACCGAAAACAACGGATTGACCGCGCCGCCCGTTGCCAACGGAACCCAGTCCGCGCCGTCAAACACGCGCGCTGTGTTCGTGTCCTTGACGTAAATCTTCAGCCCTTCGAGCGGAACGATGTAAACAAACGCCGTGCTGATGTAGAGCGCGACCTGACCATCCTTGCCAGACCAAATGCCTGTAGCACCTGTCCCCACGATCCATGCCTGTCCATCGGTCGGCGTAAGCGTCGAGGGATCGGAAACGTCGAGATCTTCGACAGGGCCGCCAGCTGCTGCCCATTCCAGATAGCGCACCTGCTCATTGACGGTCGTTTCGGGCGCATCTTGTCCATTGACAAGTTCGGGCGCACCGAGAAGCGGTGTGGTCATTCGTTCACCTCGTAATTGTTAAGCGGTGGCTTCCGCCTCGTAGCCTGCGCCGACAAGCGCGCTGATTTGGGCAATGCTGTATTCCAGCGATCCTTCGGGCACTTCGGCTCCGGTTGCGGTCGTTTGATCGGCCACAGTCCACGTATAGGGCAGGCTGGGCGTTGTTACGGTCGCTTCGACAGTCCCGTTGCCCAAAGTCACCTGATACGCCTCAGAAGCCTCTCCAATCGGTATTGCGCCGCCCGTCCATGCTCCGCCGATGCGCGTGCGACGAACCGCGTCGATCGTCCAGTCTCCGCTATCTTCCTTGAACTTCGGCAACCGTCCCCCACGAAGCAGGAGCACTGGACGGAATCGAAGTCAGCTCGTCCGAATACTCGCCATCTACCGCCTGATAGATCGTTGCGCCCGGCCAAGCGCCCGAAGCATAGGGCGCTGCCATCGTATAAACTTGCGGCGTCACCGCCTCGTCGGAATCCTGCAACAGCGGAATATCGAGAACGAAGCCGCGTGTCGGCAGAGGAACGACGATAACCGCCTCATCCCTGCCGTCGAATGTAGCCCCTATGGAGCCGTCCAGCGTGGCAAGGGTTGGTGCGTCATACTTCCATTCGGTAGCAATTCGCTCGTCCGCTCCGATCGTAGTCCGCGTGCAGCGCGCCGTGATAAGTTGCCCGTCCAGTTCCAGCGTCCGAACGTCACCCGGCTCAAGGCCGAGTTCGCGTGCGGTCAATGATAGGGCAGGTTCCTTGCGCTCGTTCCACAACCTGCGGAAATAGCGGTTGCCGAGTTGCCGTGCGTCGTCAGTATTGAGTGCCAGAGTGGACAGGTCGATCTTCTGTTCGCTTCGTGCGTCCGATGTGGCAAGTGGGCGGTCGCTTCTGACTGTGTTCGGCTGCTGTTCCGCTTCAATGTCTGCAAAGTCGATCAGAATTGCGCGAGGCAGTTCAGCCGCCTGTTTGATCTTCACCGAATAGCGTGGTTCGCCCGCGAACATGGCGGTTGCCAGCGTCGAGCCAGTCGGGACACCGGTGCGCTTCAATCCCTGAATGTTGAAGTCGTGCGGGCGAATATCGCAATCGTAAGCATCGAACAGCGGTTCGAGAATGTTGTCGGCAGGACCGCGTGTCGCGCTCCACCCCGTAATCAACTGGTCCAGACCTGAGAAGTCGTAGCTTTCGACGCCGCACCATCCGGCAACGTCATTGCAAATGCTCGAAAGAGCCACGCCATCGCTGCTTACCCGGTCGAGATACCAGAAGTTTACCTGCTGCAACAGGTGTAGCTCCACGCAGCGAGCGGCTTCCCGCTTGCTGGCGTGCTTGTGGCCGTGAATGCAGGTCGTTTTCTTGGCGAAATACTTACCCATCGGCCTGCCCCCGATCGGCTTCGATCCTGGCGAGCATCATTTCGCGTTCCCATGCTTCGTTAAGCAGGGAAGGTTTGCGCATCACTTCGGACATTTTGTAACGGGATGCTTCGCGGTAGAGGCCAAGCAGCTTGCGTTCGGTAGCTTCGACCATCTCGGCCATGCGGCGCTGACGATGGTATTCGTACCGGTCCTGTTTGAGCGCGTCGGCCATCACCGGACCGCCATTTCAGCGCCTAGCGCCTGCATGATGCGCGGGTGTTCTGCCCACAGTGCGGTAAGCAGCTTGAAGCTACCGTCCTTCATCGCGGCCTTCACGGCTTCGTCAGCCAGAATGAGCGGTGCGGAATCGTGATAATCGCGGAGCCGTGCGCTTGCCATCACCGCGCCTCCCGCAGCCGGGTAAGCCGCTTGCGCCACTTGCGGTTAAGTGAGCGCTGGAACAGGTTAAGGCGGGTCTTGAGCCACCAGATGCGGGTTGATACGCTCACGACACCAGCCCCGCCATTCCGACACAGAAAAGGAAAACGGCAGCGCCGATTGCGATAATGTAGCGAGCGTCGCGGGGCGTAATCATGCTCATGCCTCCGCGATGTTCTGAAGTTCGGTAATGACGCGGGCGGCGTGGTCTTTCGCTGCCGCTTCGTCGCGGTGGCACCACTCGCCATCGGCCATGCGGGATGCTACATCCGCGCTGAAAGCACTGGTCACAGAGGCAGCGCGCAATGCGTTCGCTTGTTCGGCTGCTTCCCGGCAGACCAGGCGCAATCCTGACGGGCGAATAAGCCGGTCGGCAAGGTGACGGGGCAGGGCACCCAAGAGCAGCACCAGCGTATGCGCCGGCATCTTCTGCCCCTTGCGCCACAGGCCGATGTTGCGGATGTCCTTTTCGTCGATCCGTTCGCACAGGTCGTGAAGGTTGCCGCCTTCCGCTTCGAACAGCCGCAGCGCGTCGTCTAACCGCTGGGCAAAATCTTGTTGGATTTTCGTTTCACGCAGCATGAAAATGTTGACCTTTCGGTTCAGAGAAGACGGCATGAAGAAAGGAGATTCCGCACAGGCAGTTGCTTTCGGCGTTGTTGCCGAGAGACTGCTTGTGGGATGGATGGAGGGGCATTCAGGCGGCTCCGAGACGCGCGAGAGCATCACGACTGGCCCGTTCAAGGGCGCGGCGATGCTGACGCGATTGCGGGAAGGGTGGGCCGCAGAATTGCGAGTAGCGCCGCAGAGTAGGCTTCTTGCGGGGCAAACCAGCGGGAACGAGAGCGAGCGCGCCGAGAATGCCGAGCCTGCTAAACGAATAACTCACGCCGCCATCCTCAGGCCGCGCTTTGCGACCTCATCCAGCAGTTCGGTATCTGATAGGTGAGAAGCCCTGCCGACTATCTCGATTGCGCGATCGGTGCGGGGCAACCGGCGGATATGTCCGCGATGCTCAAGCCCACAAAGCATCTGGTGGACGCTGCCAAGGGACTTGCTGCCGATGCCTTCCTTCATCTCGCGAACCGTCGGCGCAGTGCCTTTCTCGGCAATGTAGTCCGTGATGAAGGTGAGCAGGCGTTGCTGGGCGGGAGTGGGGGCGATCATGCGCTTGCCCCGTGGTTTGGCCCGAACCCAAGGCGCTGTTGCTCCGATAATCTGGCAGCTATTGCGGCTTCTTTTGATGGAAAGGTGCCAATCTGGCGGCGCTTACCGCGCACACAAATTTGCGCCGTCCATTTTCTGTGACCGCTATGGTAGATAACCCCAGTCACGCCGCTCGTATTATCCGAACGCCGCCTTTGATTCATACGGTTGATGCTGCCCGAAACGTCGCGCAGATTAACAATCCGATTGTCCGAAGAATCACCGTTTATGTGGTCAATTTGTTGCTTCGGCCAATGACCGTAGTGCAGGAACCACGCGGCACGATGAGCGAATATCTTGACACGGTCTATCGACAGATAAACTCGTCCGTCTCTCTTCAGGCTACCAGCAGGCTTGCCTTGGTACTTCGCTCGCCATGCAGCTTCTGTGATGTGATCTCTAAAGAAGTGAGACGGTGGCGAGCCAAATGTGAACTGCCCAGTATGAGGGTTGTAGGTCACCCAGAATGGCAGGATTTTCTCGATCCGCTTTTCCTTATTCATACCGCCACCCCAGTCTGCCGCGCCTTGGCGACGATTGAGCAAAGATGAGACGCATTCAGCGCCCCGCCTGTTTTGCTCTCAGCGGTCAGCGCCAGCTCGGCGGGCCATTCCGTGGAATTACGAAGCTGCGACAGGCGGCTCTTGGAGACCCCCATCTCGTTCGCAAGCTGGGTCAGGGACATTGCATCCGACCGCTTGAGGTAATTGTGAAGCGTCATTCGCTTTGTTTAGACAGGCTAAACGATCAATGCAAGCATTTTGTTTAGACAGGCGAAACGACACCAGATTTGGCCGGTGGTATGTTGGATTTATGGCAGCGCCGATCCACGACTGGTATTTGAAGCAGTGGCTTCGCACGTTAGGGAAGCGGCAGGCTGATATTGCCCGCGACCTGGAATGGAATAAGGCGCGCGTCAGTCTAACCGCCAGTGGGAAGCAGCCTTACACGCGCGACGATATCAACGAGATAGCCGACTATCTCAATCTCCGCCCCTATGAATTACTAATGCACCCCGAGGACGCCATGCGAATGCGCCGCCTGCGGGATGAGATGATGCGCCTCGCCCATGAGACTGATGAGACGGGCGAAGATTCGCGCGACAAATCAGAGGCTCCGCAGAAAGTTTCGTCAGCCTAAACTTTTTCCTTGCGGTTTTAGTTTAGCTGTCCTAAACCATCCTCACACAGAGCGATGGAACATCCTTCATCGCTTTAGAGGAGCGATGAGATGGCACTCAACAAAAACGATAGCGAAGCACGAGCGCTCTGGGGCGCGGCTTACGAAGCAATGCCTAAAAGCGTTTTCGCTGTGATGGCTTACCATCTTGCTGATCTAGCCAGTGAAGATGGCGACAGCGCTATTGGTCGGGCACTTGAAGAAGTGAACGCGTTGGCCATGAACGGTCTCATCACTGAAACGCAGCACAAGAATGCCGCGCGCGCGCTCCAAGGTGTTAGCGCATGACCCGCTTCACCCGCACAGAAGCCCTTCACATAGACAGCCGCGGTATCACTCGTGACAAACGCGATCCGAACCCGCGCCACTGCATCGGCTACCGTATCGAAACCGAATACGACGTGCAGCCTACTGCGGCGTTTCCGTTCAGCCGTTCCAGTGCAAGCAGCGAGACGATCTACGCCCGCTACGAAGATGCGGAAGCGGACATGGAGGCGCGTCCGTCAAGCAAGCCGAATGCGCGCAGCTACGTTCGGGAAGTCGCTACGAATGTCGATAGCCTGCGGTTTGGCCGGTTGTCCAAAACCGAAAGCATGACTTCGGCTTACAACGCCGTAGCTGATGCACGGAGGGCGGCATGAGCGAGCGTTGGGATAAACACTTCATCGGCTTGGCATTGGCAAACGCGCAAATGTCAAAAGACCCATCCACTCGCGTTGGCGCTGTCATTGTCGGACCGGATCGCGAGATCGTTTCGACCGGCTTCAATGGTTTTCCACGCGGAATTGCCGATACAAATGAGCGGCTGTGTGACCGTGATACTAAACTGAAGATCATCGTTCACGCCGAAATGAACGCAATATTGAATGCTGCTCGTATCGGAACGGCGCTCAAGGGATGCACTCTTTACCTAGCTGCGACAGATGAAACCGGACTTGTGTGGGGTGGACCTCCCTGCACGAGATGCACCGTCGAAACAATTCAATCCGGTATCAGCCAGATTGTTTCCCTACCATTCAAATCCGGTCCGTCGAAATGGACTGACGATATTGAGTATGCGCGTGATTTACTTCGCGAAGCACAGGTAAACTACCGCGAGACAGAACTGTTCTACAGTCGGGCGGTGGCGTCGTGACTGGGTTCGATTTTAACCGCGCGATGATCGAAGCAGATATTGCTTCAGGCAAGGCAACCGTTCGCTCGCTCGCGATGCTTTACATGGTGGCAATGGCTAATCGTCACGCCCGCGGTAACCTGCAAGACTTCGCCGACATAAACACACTCATTAGCGACCATCGTAAGCCTAATGGCACGGAAGCCGAAAAGGCAATGGCGCTAGAGCCGGTCAAAAAGATCGCGTGGGAACTCTACGAGGCTGTTTCGGAAGCCGCCACCCGCACAGACAGTAAGGCGGTGGCACGATGAGCGCGGTTGAGAACACAGTCGATTGGTCGGCTGACGATAATGTAGGCGTCATCTATCGCAAGCGCGCTCCCACCGTAGCAGACTACGACGAGGCGATTGCGGACCTGATGGCGGCTCGCGAAGCAGTAGCGTCTGGCGACGAAAGCAAGGGCTGCGCAGTCTGCGGCGATAGCGGACATGGCGTTCGCACCTGTCATCACAATCTGCTGAACGCCGCTCGCTGGTGGGTCGCAGAACGCAATAAGCATCGGTGCTATCACTGCGGCTATGTCGCGCTGACGGACGAACAGGCGCGCGAGCATTTCGGAACCTGCGAGGATGAGGTTGCCAAGTGCATTGCCGGTCAAATCCGCACAGACAGTAAGGCGGTGGCGTCGTGAGCGGGCCTGACAACATGGTCGAGGAGTTGCGCCAACGGGCAAAAGCCTTTCGCGAGTATCCGCTTTGGAATGAAGAAGGGGATGAAGTTTATCTCATTCAGGCCGCCGACCTATTAGCCGCTGCCGCTAACCGCATCGCAGCACAATCAGACCTAGCCGCGCAGAACGAGAAGCTGCGGGAGGCGTTGAAAGCTGCAAATCGTGTTATAGACCACGCCTCTGAACGGCTTTGGAATTGCAGGCCGTCAGCAATCGCGCAGCGTCCTGCGAGCATAGACGCAGATATTCGCAACGCCCGCCAAGCCCTCAAGCACAGCGAAGGGGAAGCGAAATGAGCGAGCTATCCCTCATCATAGCCGATCGCCGTGAAGCAACTCTACCGGAACTGATAGAGCAATACCGCCAGGCAGAGAACTGGACGCAGAAAAACGACGGGCTGACGCTCATCCTGTCCGGCCAGATCAGGGCTTGCTTGATGGCATCGGGTTGCCCGCCGCTGTCCAAGGCTGACGTAGATACGCTCGGGAGAGCGCTATGAGCGTGTACGTCGATCAAGAGCGAAACCGCTTCGGTCGCATGGTAATGTGCCACATGTGGGCGGATACGCTGCCGGAACTGCACGAGATGGCGCAGGCGATCGGAATGGACCGCGAGTGGTTTCAACCGTTGTCGTTTCCGCACTACGATGTGAGCCTGTCACGACGCACGAAAGCCTTGGACCTTGGGGCCATCGAAGTTGACCGCCGCGAAGGGTGCCGCATCCGCAAGGCTATACGGGAACGCGGTTGGTCGGACGCCGATCTAGCTGACATGCGTGCTGCGCTCCCTGCTTACGATGCAGCGCGGGCCAAGCGAGCGAGGGCAGTCAAGTGACCCGCCTGCGCATCGGCCTGCTTGGCCTCATTCTATCCGCCGCCATTGGCCTTGGCCAAGGTCTCGTCCGTGGGGATCTGGCGGGGTTTGTGACTCAATTACAGGAGAACCGTCATGGGTGAAGCAACGAAGGGGCCGTGGGAACTGCAAACGACGGCGAAGCATACGGTCCAGGCTTTCACGCGCGGTCATTGGCACGAAATCAGTTCGCCGGACTACGCCGACCCGATTGCCGAGGTCTACGACACCGATGACACGTTCGGATCGGAAAGCCTCGCCAACGCCCGCCTGATCGCAGCAAGTCCTGATTTGCTTGAAGCGCTGGAGGAATGTCTTCGAGAGCACGGCGGCTTCACGATCAAAGGCGAATGCGAGCGCAAAGCCCGCGCCGCAATCGCCAAAGCCCGCGGAGAGGTCGCATGACCCACCACTCCTACCGCTCGTCCAGAGCAGACAACTGGACAAGCCCGCGTCCGTACTCCGATGCGAACCTGCGCTTGATGAAGCATGGCAAGGTGCGGCCGATGCGCGAACCTACGTGGCTTCAGCGCCTCTTGGGAGAACGGTGATGGGCGCTCCCGTAAACCAAACCGACTTTCTGGCAGACCATGACCGCATCGAGCGAGCGATGGCAGCAGAAGGGGTGTTCCAGTTGCGGCGCTATCCGATGGGCGGTGTGTCTGTCGTCATGATGGACGATCGCACCGGCAGCGGACGAACGTTCCGCGAGGCTATCGACAACGCATCACACGAAAGGTTGGCAGGATGAACCCCGACAATCACCCGGATTGCCCCCGTTGCAAAGGACAGGGCTTCTATTTGCGCCGAGAAGGCCACGGTTATTACCGTGACGGCAGCTTTGGTCATAACGATTGGCAGGATTGCGATTGTTACCCAGAAATGCCGAAAGAAAGGCTTCCTGCCGCAGTTAATCCGCATCGTGCTGACAGGTGGTGGGCACGCCTGACGCCGCGCAAGATTGCTTACAAGGCGGCAGACATTGATGAATTCATTGAAAAGCAGCTTTGCCAGGAAGCGCCGCCATGTCCCTCTACAAACCCAAGAAAAGCCGCTTCTGGCACTTCGATTTCCAATACAAGGGGCAGCGGTATAATGGATCGACTGGCTGCACGGCCAAACGGGATGCCCAAAGGGTTGAAGATGATCAACGGCGGCAAGTCTCACTAGGCGTTCAAGCCAAACCGACAATCACGCTCGAAGAAGCCTGCAACAAATGGCAGACCGAGGTGGGCGACAACCTGAAGAGCAAGAGCAACACCCTCTACCAGTTCGGCTACCTGATCGCTGCACTAGGCGGCTCCACATTGCTCCACGCTATTGAGTTCACCGACCTGCGTACCTATGCGGCCATCCGTCGCGGTAAGGTGAGCGACAGCACGATCAACCGCGAGATACAACTTCTTCGCCGCGTTGTTAACTGGCTCAGGCCCGCGAAGGTCGAGGTGCCAGAGATCGAATGGGATGATCTGATGGCGAAAGAGCCAGACTGGCGCATTCGCGAACTGACCTTCGATGAGGAAAGGCGGCTGTTCGCCCATTTGCACGACAACCTCAAACCGCTTGTTCGGTTCGCCCTTCTGAGTGGGCAGCGTCGGTCGGAAATCATATCGCTACGATGGGCAGACGTGGACGAGGTGGGAGCAAGGGCAACCGTGCAGGTCAAAGGCGGAAGCAAGCACAGCTTCCCGCTATCACCGGCAATGTTGGCAATCATCAAGGCACAACCGAAGGTCTGCCCGCAGGTCTTCACGTATGTCTGCCAGCGACCGGCACCGCGTCGGAAGGATCGTCCGGCGAGAGTGAAGGGCGAACGTTACCCCTTCAGCAAGCAGGGATGGATGCGCCAATGGCGTCGGGCACTCAAGGACGCTGGCATTGAGGATTACCGCTTTCACGATAACCGGCACACTGCCGCGACCCGTAACCTTCGCTCAAGCGGTAACATCGTTGGGGTGCAGCGGCTGCTGGGTCACAAGAACGTCGGGACGACCACACGCTATGCCCACGCACAGGAAGATGACGTTCGGGCGATGCTATTTGCAACCGAATCCCGAATTATCCCCGAACCTGACGATGAAGGCTTGCCGAAGCCGCAGAAATCTGCCAAAAATGGGGAGTAGCTACCCTGTACCCAAAACAGGTGCGCTACCAGGCTGCGCCACTCCCCGACCGGTGCCGAGCGAACTTTGCTACATTCGGGCCGGGCATCTGGTGGGCCCGGCAGGACTTGAACCCGCGACCTAGCCGTTATGAGCGGCCAGCTCTAACCAACTGAGCTACAGGCCCCCAGGATGCCGAATGTGTCGGCGCCGCCGGAACGGTCGCCATTCGCTGACAGTGGGTGCGCCTAGCTTGCCGCTTTGCCGCTGGCAACATTAAAGCGCGGGGGCGCCGCTTATCCGGCTTCGCGGCGGTGGTCTTCGTCCGCGTCGTTGTCGGCAGCGCCCTTATCTTGTGCAAGCGGCAGGGCAAGCGTGATGCGGTTCCCTTCGCGGATCAGGTCTCCGCCCGCCGCGCGGGCTTCGGCACGCGCGAGACGCAGGGCGAAGCCGGCTCCGAAGATGCCGGAACTGATGTTGCTGCCCGCGATACGGGTGCTCGCAGCGAAGATATTGTCCGCCTCGCCCAAAGCCTTCGGCAATGCACCCGATAGCAGCACGGCATTCCCGTCGTCGTCATTGCCAAGCTCAAGCGAGAGCGTCTCGTCCTGCCGCGCAGCCGACGCGAGCGTGCCGAGAATACGCCACAACATGACCTCGGCTTCCTTTCGCGTGACCACGACGAGGTAGGGATCGGTGCCGCCGTCGATGGCGAGTGACGCACCCCGCGCACTCAGTACCGGCTGGACCTGCGCAATCAATTTGCGCGTCACGTCGGTCAGGTCGCTCGATCCCTCTTCGAGGTGACGCGCATCGCTCTCCAGCGTCGCGAGGCGTTCCAAATCCTCGAAGCCTGCAAGCATGAGCGCGCTGTCGCCTGCAATCGCCGCGGCCATCGCGCGGTATTCGTGCGGCGTCGGTCCGTACATCTGCTGCTGGATAATCTCCGCGAAGCCCTGGATGGCGCCGACTGGCGTGCGCAGCTCGTGCAGCAACTCGCGCATGAGTTCCGCCCGTCTGCGGCGTTCCTTCGCTTGCGGGTCGACCGCGGGCAGCGCGCGGCGGAACTTGCCGACGAAGCCTTCGAAACGGCCGCCGATCTCGGAAAAGCTCGGAGCTGCGTCGATGACCCAATCACCGGCGATCGCTATGGCTCCGCGCAAACGGATCGCGGCACCGCGGACCGGGAGCCGGAGAACGAAGGCGCGCGCCAGATGGTCGTCGTCGTCGCTGTTCGCGCTGCCGAGAAGGGGCGAGGCGAGGTCGGTACCCACGATCATCGGCGCGACTTCGCGGTCGGCCCAGTCGATCTTGCCGCGGATATCGGTGGCGAAAGCAAATGCGGCGACCGGACGCTGCGGAGAGAAAGCCGCCGAGCCGCCGTCGACGCTATCGGGACCTTCGGCAGCGGCGCGGGCCGTACGGTTGCGCTGGAAGGTTTCGATGCGCTTCACCAAGGCTGCTATCGGCGCGTCTGCAGGAGCGGGGTTTTGCACCTGTTCGGCTACGGCTACTTCCGCCTCGACATCACTAGACCCCTCCTCGGCGTCGTTAGAGGTCACGTCTGTTTGCCCTTCCGCGTCCAGTACTGCCTCGGCGTCGAGATCGAGCGTGTCGACCGGTTCACCGTTGACGAAGATAGCGGCCTCGCCGCGCCCAGTTTCCCCACCTCCTCCCGGCTGAGTTTCCGTAACCGCCAAGGGCAGAGGGAGTCCGCGGTCGTAGATTCCGAGGCGATCGAGCACTTCCAACGCCTCGGCCGGAAGGCCGCGCCGCAAACGCAGAAAACCGCGCGCGCGGATCGGAAGCTGAGGAATTAGCTGCTGCCATTCCTCTCCGCTCAGTTCGGCGCGGGAAAGCGCAGCAGCCGCTACGTCGGGTCCGTCTTCGGCGAGGTAAGCGGCGAGGGCGGGGCTGCGAAACCGCCAGCCGGCCTCTCTTAAAATGGCAGCCCGTTCGCTTTGTGGCAGTATTTCGGCAATGGCGCCCATGCGCACCCATGCCGCTTCGAGCAGTTGCGGCTCGACGCTGAGCGAGCGATCGCCGAGCAAATCGAGTAGCTGACGAAATTGCGTCCGCACCGCCCGTTCCGTCGCCGCGCGCTGGCGCAGTACGGTAGCAAGTCGGTCGTCGTGACGCATGTGTCTGTCTACTCCCCTGTGAGTGGCAGGACGCAGGACGCGACGGGCCGACTTTAGCTTTCAGCGGCTTATGGGCGATTATTACGAAAGCTTGAAGCGCGCCCTCGGTGTGCGTTGCAAAGCGGGACAAACACTGGCAGAGATAATAATATTAGTTATTTGCGCAACGGCTGATGCTTGGCAGAGTATGAAACGGGCATAGCGCGCAGTTTTTTGGTATCTTATGCTTAGCGCCACGCGATAAGGTGACAGGGGTGCTGCGAACCGGGGACGTGAGTTGATGGGCAATTACGACGATATCGACCAGCGGTTGTTGGCCGAGCTTCAGGAAGAAGGCCGGATCACCAACGTCGATCTGGCGCAGCGTGTCGGGCTGACTGCTCCGCCGTGTCTGCGCCGCGTCCGCGCGCTCGAGGAAGACGGCGTAATCAAGGGCTATCATGCCGAACTCGACGCCGCGAAGTTGGGCTACACCATCATGGTGTTCGCAATGGTAAGCCTCAAAAGCCAGGCCGAAGATGCGCTTCGCGAATTCGAAGAACACGTGCGCGCGCTGCCTCAGGTCCGCGAATGTCATATGCTGAACGGCGAGATCGACTTCATCCTGAAGGTCGTGGCCGAAGACCTCCAGAGCTTTCAGGAATTCCTGACCGGAAAGCTGACGCCTGCACCGAACGTCGAAAGCGTGAAGACGTCGCTGACGATCCGCACGGCGAAAAACGAGCCAGGTGTCCCGCTGGGGTGAGCGGCGAGAAGTGTCTTGAAGGGCATTGCCTTTGCGGGGCGGTAAACATCTCGCTCGAAGAGCCCTCACACGAAGTCGAAATCTGCCACTGCGATATGTGCCGCCGCTGGGGCGGGGCGTTCTACGCCGCGCAAACCGGCAAAAAGGTAAAGATTGCAGGGGAAGTCAGTATTGCAATCTATCGTTCGAATGGCTGGGCTGAACGGGCTTTTTGCTCCATGTGCGGCAGCAACCTCTGGTTCCGCTTTCTACCGACAGGCAATCGCAGCTTCTCCGCCGGCATGTTCGATACAGCGTCAAGCCACTCGATCGAGAAAGAGATATTCGTCGATGAACGCGCGGACTGGTGCCGCCTTTCTGGCGATCACCCGCGACAAACAGGCGCGGAAGTTATCGCAGAGGCTAAAGCAGCAGGCTTTACCTTCGATTGAACGCGCGGCACCGGCAATAAGGCGTTACCGCTCCTTCAGCCATTCCTCGAGCCACTTGATCGAGTAATCGCCCGACAACACGTCGTCCTGTTCGATCAGTTCCTGGTGCAGCGGCAGCGAGGTCTTCACCCCTTCGATGACCATTTCGTCAAGCGCACGCCGCAGACGCATGATGCACTTGTCGCGGCTGCGTCCGAACACGATCAGCTTCGCGATCATGCTGTCGTAATACGGCGGGATCGAATAGCCGGCGTAGAGCCCGCTATCGACGCGCACATGCATGCCGCCCGCCGCATGGTAATGCGTGACCTTGCCGGGGGAGGGGGCGAAGGTGAACGGATCCTCGGCGTTGATGCGGCACTCGATCGCGTGCCCGGTAAACTGGATCTCTTCTTGCGTGAGCGACAGATCCTTGCCTGCCGCGATCCGGATCTGTTCGCGCACCAGATCGATCCCGGTGATCATTTCCGTCACCGGATGTTCGACCTGCAGGCGTGTGTTCATCTCGATGAAGTAGAACTCACCGTTTTCCCACAGGAATTCGATCGTGCCCGCACCGCGGTAAACCATGTCACGCATGGCCTTCGCGCAGGTCTCACCCATGCGTTCGCGGTCTTCCGCCGACAGGACCGGGGACGGCGCTTCTTCGAGAACCTTCTGGTGGCGGCGCTGCAGCGAGCAGTCGCGTTCGCCGAGATGGATCGCCTTGCCGCGTCCGTCACCGAACACCTGGAATTCGATGTGCCGCGGGTTGCCGAGATACTTCTCGATGTAGACGGTGTCGTCGCCGAAAGCCGCCTTCGCCTCGCTTCCGGCCTGCTTCATCAACGATGCGAGCTTGTCGGGGCTTTCGCACACTTTCATGCCGCGGCCGCCGCCGCCGCTTGCTGCCTTGATGATGACCGGATAGCCGATTTCCTCGGCGATACGGGCGGCTTCGTCGGTATCTGAGACCGCGCCGTCGGAGCCGGGAACCAGCGGCAGGCCGAGTTCGCCAGCAGTTTTCTTGGCAGCGACCTTGTCGCCCATCGTGCGGATATGTTCGGGCTTCGGACCGATCCACGCGATGCCGTGGGTCTCGACGATCTCGGCGAAGCGGGCGTTTTCCGAGAGGAAGCCATAACCGGGGTGGATCGCATCGCAATGCGCGATCTCCGCCGCAGCGATGATGGAGGCGATGTTAAGGTAGCTTTCGGCGGCGGGCGGCGGCCCGATACACACCGCATGATCGGCGAGGCGCACATGCATCGCGTCGGCATCGGCGGTCGAGTGAACCGCGACCGTTTCGATCCCCATTTCATGCGCAGCGCGGTGGATGCGGAGCGCGATTTCGCCGCGGTTGGCGATAAGTATGCGGCTGATTTCAGTCATGTCTGCACTAGCCGACGACGATGAGAGGCTGATCGAACTCGACCGGCTGCGCGTCGCCGACCAGGATGTCGCGCACGGTGCCGCTCTTGTCGGCGACGATCGGGTTCATCACCTTCATCGCTTCGATGATGAGCAAGGTGTCGCCTTCCTTCACGCTATCGCCGACCTTCACGAACGGATCGGCTCCGGGTTCGGACGAGAGATAGGCGGTTCCGACCATCGGGGATTTCAGCGCGTCCTGCGGAGCAGCACTGCCCCCGCTCGCAGGCACATCCTCGGATGCCGGCGCAGCGGCGACGGGCGCTGCCATAGCTGGCTGCGGCGCGGCAGCGGCGACGGTCTGGATGCCGCCGCGAGCGACGCGGATCTTGCGTTCGCCGTCTTCGACCTCGATTTCCGTCAGGCCCGTTTCGCCGAGCAGTTCTGCGAGTTCGCGGACCAGCGATGTGTCAACATTCATGCCGGTCTTGCGGCCGGCGGTGCTTTTGGTTTCGGCCATGAAAGCCCCTCGATTGATAGAATGCCCGTGCCTATGCGCGGCAGTGCGGCGCCTTGCAAGGGGGCGAATGCCCGTTCCTTGCGGAAAATCGGATACCGTAGCGCGCAGATGTTACAGGCCGGCTACGTACTCCAGCGCCGCGACGTAGCTTTGGGGACCGAGCCCCTGCACGGTGTGAACCGCACCCTTCGCGATGAAGGAATGGTGGCGGAAATCCTCGCGTTTGGACGGATCGGAGAGATGGACTTCGACGACCGGCGTGCGAATGGCGAGGCAGGCGTCGAGCAGCGCGACCGAAGTATGCGTAAACCCTGCGGCGTTGAGCAGGACCGCCTTCGCGCCCTCCGCCTGCGCTTCATGCAGCCAGTCGATTAGGTGGCCCTCGTGATTCGACTGCCGCATGTCGATGGCAAGTCCGAGATCTCGCGCCCGGTCGTCGAGCATGTCCGCGATGTCGTCGAGGGTGGCGCTACCGTAGATTTCCGGTTCGCGCGTGCCGAGCAAGTTCAGGTTGGGGCCGTTGAGGACATAGACTGTCTGGGTCATCGCCCCGCCATAAGCCAGCGGCGGGGCGAATGCCTAGCGGATTTCGGGGTTCTCAGGCCTCGATGCCTTTGGCCTTTCCCCATTGGCGCGCAGCGGTGTAACCGAGGTAGCCCGTGCCGAAGAGCGCGTAGAGCGGATCGGGCAAACCGGCGAGGTATGCGTTCATGCCGTTTGCTATGCTGCTCGCCATCTCTGGCTTGAATGCCGACAGGATGCCCATGGGTAGTGCGGCGAGGAAAATAATGTACATGACGTAAAGAAAGCTCAGCCGTGCGCGGCTGGTCCAGGGATCGTGCGAATTGGCTTCGGCAACGATCGCCGCGAGGCGCGTTTCGATGGTCTTGAGTTCGTGCGAACCTTGCAGTTCGAGTAGCTCGAGTTTGGCGCGGGCGCGCGCTTCCTTGTCGGGAATGATCTTGTCGATGATCGAGGCGATCGGTCCGATGAGGCCTTCGATGATGGCCATTGTTGGTGCTCCTGTCCGTGAGGGAGCGGAAGCACCTAACCATATCGGTACATGTAGGACAGATTTAGCTTCGCGTCAGCGCAAGGAGGGCTCGTGCGCGATCGAGATGGGGCCGGTCGACCATCTTCCCGTTGAGCGCCAGAGTGCCTGCACCCGGATTCGCGGCGAACAGATCGACGATGTCGCGCGCTTCAGCGATTTCGCTCTCGCTAGGAGTGAAAGCGGCGTTGATGACCGGGACCTGCGCGGGGTGGATCGCCAGCATACCGGTAAAACCTGCTTTCCACATGCGCTCTGCGCGCAGTTTTAGACCGTCGGTATCGCGGAAATCGGTCTGAATCGTCTCAATCGCGGCCACGCCCGCTGCCTTCGCGCCGAGCAGACACAGATTGCGCGCCATCACGTACAGCGGCAGATAAGCACCTTCTGCATCGGTGTTCTCGCTCGCGCCAAGTGCGTCTGCAAGGTCCTCTCCGCCCCAGGTCATGGCGGCGAGCCGTGGCGCGCCGACGTAATCGCTGGTCGAGAACATGGCCGCGGCAGTCTCGGTCACGAGCGGCATGACCTTGGTCGCGCCGGGGTCGATACCGGCCTTCGCTTCCAGCGCGCTCAGGTAAGCGTCGAGCCGTTCCACGTCCCGCCGACCGTTCGCTTTCGGTAGCATGATGCCGCCGGGCCTTGCATCCATGACTGCCGCGAGATCGGTCAGCGCGTGCTTGCCATCGAGCGGGTTGATGCGCACCCAGATACGGTGCCGGTCGCTACGCGTTTCAAGGAACTTCGCGACCATCTGCCGCGCCTCGGACTTGGCCGAGATTGCGACCGCATCCTCGAGATCGAGTATGACGATGTCGGCTTCCCCGTCGGCAGCCTTGGTCATTTTCTTTGCGCTGTCGCCCGGTGCGAACAGAAAGGACCGCATGGCTGCCATATATCGATGCTCCTCGGTTGATCGGCTGCCGCCATGCAAGGCTTGAAGCGCGACTGCAAGCGCGCCGCGCTCGCGCTTGGCAAGAACAAAGCGGGACGTTATGCAGCAATTAACCATGTTCGCGTAAAGCGAGCGTCGAGCTACCGAGGAGCGATTGATGAAGACGGCGATAATTGCTCTGCTTGCAGCCAGCCTCGCGGGGACCGCGGGTACTGCCCAGATACAGCGGGCGGACGATCGGGCTGCGACCGAACCGACCGAATGGAACGGCGACCGCGCCGAGGCGCTCCCCCCGCCGCGTATGTGGGATTGTCAGGACATTGCACCGGAATATCGCGACTGGCTTGGGGGCGATAATGCTGCCGGAGACTGGAAGTACGCAGGCCGGGCTTACATCGACCGTCAGGAAGGCCGGCGCTACGATTGGGCGGAGTGGCTTGACTGGTACGAAGGCGTGTGCGGAGAAGCCTTGTCGGCAGCGACAGACGGTCCGGACGTGCTCGGTACTGCCGCGTCGATTTCCGCGCTCGTCGGCTTCGTTGCCATGTCAGCCGATGCAGGCGAGGGCCGCGCGGTACCGCCGACGCGCAACGACAGCCCGGGCTGATCTACCCGGTCGCTTCGAGCCGACTGACATACAAAGGGGGGGTAATTCCACTGGTCGGGACGACTGGATTCGAACCAGCGACCCCCACACCCCCAGTGTGATGCGCTACCAGGCTGCGCTACGTCCCGTTCCAGTGGAGGCGGCGCTATAGGCCCGCCTCTGCCGCATGGCAAGCGCGGCGTTCAATCATCCCCGCGCATATCCGTGACGCGCGCCGTTGCTCCCGATTTGCAATGCTGCTAGGCGCGCAGCCGTAATTCCGTATCGGCGGATTGCGCGAGGGTCACTAGCATTTCATCGAAGCCTCGCCATCTTCCGCAGACCGGAGAGCGATCCGTAACAGATAGAGCCTTTTCACATGATCCACATTATCGCCGCTGCCGGTGCCGAAGCCCCTCCGGGATGGGTGCAGTGGGTGCCGATCGTCGGCATGATCGCCATCTTCTGGTTCCTTATCATCCGCCCGCAAATGCGGCGGCAGAAGGAGCATGCCGAAAAGGTCGAGGCGATGAAGAAGGGCGACCAGGTCGTGACCGCCGGCGGGCTCGTCGGAAAGATCGTCAAGGTCGACGACACCTACGCCGAGATCGAACTGGCGCAGGGCGTGCGGGTCAAGGCGGTCAAGAGCACCATCGGCGACATTCTTGCTCCCGGCGGCGCGGTCAAGGGCAAGGCCGGGGCGAACGACTGACGCTGCGCAGCCAGACATTCTGTCCGCTGCGGACCTTCTGTTCCGCCGGGCGACGATAGGATTATTAGATGCTCGATTTTCCCTTATGGAAAAAACTATGGCTGTGGGGGCTGACCGCGATTGCCGCGCTCGCCGCGCTGCCTTCGATCGCCTTGCTGGCAAACCAGGCGTGGCCTGATGCGCTACCCGACCCGACCATCAACCTCGGCCTCGACCTTGCCGGCGGCAGCCATCTTCTGCTCGAAGCGAATCCGCAGGAAGTGCGTGCGCAGCGGCTGGAAAACATGGAGGAATCGGTTCGCACCGCCATGCGGCAGGCCGAACCGCGGATCCGGATCGGCGACGTATCGACGCAGGGCGGACGCCTCAGCTTCATGCTCGACGACGCCAGCGAGATCGACCGCGCGCGTGAGATCTTGCTGCCGTTCATCAACGGCACCGGCATGGTCCGCGAGTGGGATCTGACCGTCATGGACGGAAGCCGGTTCGTTCTGACGCCGACTGCGCAGGGTCTCGACGCGGCAGTCGATCAGGCGATGGAAAGCGCGGTCGAAGTTGTCCGCAAGCGGATCGACGAACTCGGCACACGCGAGCCGACCATCATCCGGCAGGGCGATAACCGCATCGTCGTTCAGGTGCCGGGCCTCGAAGATCCCGACGCGCTGAAGGCGCTGCTCGGCGAAACCGCCCAACTTGAATTTAAACTCGTCGACCAGAACGCTCTGCCTGCGGACGTAGCGCAGGGCATTGTCCCGCCCGGGTCCGAGATCTTTCCCTATGTCGAGGATTCGCCGTTCGCAGGCCAGTCCGTAGCGGTACGCCGGCTCGGCGGCATTCGCGGAGACAACCTCGTCGGCGCACAGCAGAGCTTCGATGAAAACAATACGCCGGTCGTGACGATCCAGTTCGACCAACAGGGCGCCGCGCGTTTCGGCACCTTGACGTCCGAAAATGTGAACCGCCCTTTCGCCATCATCCTCGACGGTAAAGTGCTTTCGGCTCCGAACATCAACGAGCCAATTCTGGGCGGTACGGCGCAAATTTCCGGCAGCTTCACCGTCGAAAGCGCGAACCGGCTGGCAATCTCGCTCCGCTCCGGTGCGTTGCCCGTAGATTTGGCAGTAATCGAAGAGCGTACCGTTGGCCCGGACCTCGGCGCGGATTCGATCCGCCGCGGGATGATCGCGATGGGCATCGGCTCGCTCGCCGTGGTCGTGCTCATGATCGTGACTTACGGCCGCTTCGGCATCTACGCGACCGTAGCGCTGGTGTTCAACGTCCTGATGCTGCTCGGGATCATGGCGATCCTAAATACCACGCTGACGCTGCCTGGCATCGCGGGCTTCGTGCTGACAATCGGTGCGGCGGTGGACGCAAACGTCCTTATCAACGAACGCATACGTGAAGAGCGAAAACGGGGGCGGCGGGTCATCGCTGCGGTCGAGAACGGCTACAAGGAAGCAAGCCGCGCGATCTACGACGCTAACGTCACCAACTTCATCGCCGGCGTGCTGCTGTTCCTGTTCGGCTCCGGTCCGATTCGGGGCTTCGCAGTGGTTCTCATCATCGGCCTGTTCACCTCGGTCTTCACCGCGGTGACGCTGACCCGGATGTGGGTCGCAGGCTGGCTGCGCAAGTCGCGGCCAAGCGACCTGAACGTTTAGGGATTTACTGACATGCGACTTCTCAAACTCGTTCCCGATGATACGAACATCCCGTTCCTGAAATGGCGCGTGCCGTTCTTCGTCGTCAGCATCATCCTGATCGTAGCAAGCTGGGTCGCGGTAGCGACGCAGGGGCTTAATTACGGGGTCGACTTCGCAGGCGGTCAGGAAATCCGCGCAACGTTCACCGAAAGCTCCGCGGCGCCGATCCCGGAAATTCGCGAGACCGTCGGCGCGCTAGGCTACGGCGACCCGGTGGTGCAGCGCTTCGGCGAGCCGAACCAGGTTTCGATCCGCGTTCGCCTGCCCGACGAGGTCGCGGACGACAAGGAAGCAGCCGATCGCATCGCGGAGCAGATCACCTCGACGCTGCAGACGAATTATCCGGACTTCCAACTGGACGGCCGCGATACCGTGTCGGGTAAGGTTTCCGGAGAATTCCGCGAGCGCGCGGTCTACGCGCTGCTCGCCGCCATGCTGGCGGTCGCAATCTACATCTGGGTCCGCTTCGAATGGCAGTTCGGTGTCGGCGCGCTGTTCGCACTGTTTCACGACGTTTCCCTGACGCTGGGTATGTTCGCGCTGTTCCAGATCGAGTTCTCGCTCCAGATCATCGCCGCCATTCTCGCAATCATCGGTTACTCGCTGAACGATACGATCGTCGTTTACGACCGCATCCGCGAAAACCTGAAGAAGTACCGCAAGATGCCGCTGCCCGAATTGCTCGACCTTTCGGTCAACGAGACGCTGGCACGGACGGTGATGACGTCGCTGACGCTGCTCATCGCGCTAATCCCGCTATTGCTGTTCGGACCGGCCAGTCTGTTCGGTCTGGTCGCTGCGATCGTGCTCGGCCTGTTCGTCGGTACCTACAGCTCGGTCTACATGGCAGCGCCGATACTGCTTTGGCTGAAGGTCAATTCCGACAGCTTCATCCCGCGCGAGAACGTCGCCGACCGGCAGGAGCGGATTGCGCGCGGCGAGCTCTAGAGCCGCCGAACGAGCATTTCGGCGACCCCGATCCAGGCGGGGTCGTCGACCACCATCTGTTTCTCGCCGTGACCGGGCGGAAGCAGCCCGACGAGACTGCCGCGGCGGTCGATAAGCCTGCCAAAGGCGAAGCGGCCGCCGGGGCGGGGCACGAGCACGTCGCGGTTGATCGCCCGCCCGCTGTCAGCCGGATCGACCTGGCGCAGCCACAGCTGGTCGCCGCTGCGGTATTCGCCGACGCTCGCCTCGACCGTCAGGACCATGAGCGGGCCGTCACCGCCGAGCTCGGTGGCGAGCATTGCGTCGTGCGGGTCTTCGAGCGCCTCGGCACCGCCGTCTTTCAGGACTGCTACCACCTGCGCGGTATCGTTCTGTTCGGATCGCACCAGAATGTCCGGATCGACGCCGAGCGCCGCACCGATCCGCTCCATCCACTTTACCGATAGCGTGCGCATCCCGGTTTCAAGCCGCCCGATCGTTTGCGCAGTGGTCGGCGGATCGCAAGCTTCGGCGAGATCGGCGAGCGTCCAGCCCCTTTCTTTGCGAACGGTACGGATGCGGTTGATCATGGCGCGGTCTCTACTAACCAAATTGGTGAATTATCTTTCCTACACGCCCCGTCCGTTGGCAAGCGGCCCGCCTTTGTTTTCAACAACGGGACCGGCATTCATGAAACAGGAATTAAGCGAACGCGAACTGACGAGCGAGGGACCGCGGCGGGCCTCACGGTCGCGGAACAGGCGCGGACGAAGCGCGACGGTCAACCTCGCCGAGTCGCCGATCAGCTGGCTTCACGCGCGTGGACATATCGACGACCGCCTGTTCGCCGCCGGAGAGCAGCTTCGCGCCGATTACGAACGCTCGCAGCTATCGGCGAACGTCACCATGCGGTGGATCCCGTTGCGCATTTCGGGACAGAATGCGGATCGGGGGCTCAATCCATCGGAACGGCAGGTAGCGGCCAGGCAGCGCTTCGATGGAGCGGTCGCTCATGCCGGGCGCGGTATGGCCGACATTCTGTGGCGCGTGGTGTGCGCGGGAGAAAGCCTCTCCGCAGCCGAGAAAGGCCTGTCGTGGCCTTCGCGCAGCGGGAAGCTAGTGCTGAAACTCGCGCTCGACCGGGTGGCCGACTTCTACCGCATCGGCTGATTGCGGAACCCGCAGCGGCTCGCGTCCGTAAGTAAGGCGCTAACCTTTATCAAACGGAGCAACCCCGAATGAAACTCTACTACTCGCCCGGCGCCTGCAGCCTCGCCAGTCACATCGCCCTGATCGAAGGCGGCAAGGATTTCGAGGCGGTGAAGGTCGACCTCTCCAGCCACGAAACAGAAAACGGCGACGACTTCTACGAGATCAATCCGCGCGGCTACGTTCCCGCCATAGATACGGGCGACTGCGGGCTGATTACCGAAAACCCTGCGGTTCTGACCTACATCGCAGAGAATACGGGCGGCCTGCCCGCCGGTGAACCGTTCTACCGAATCCTCGAATGGCTCGGTTTCATCGGCACCGAACTGCACGGCGCGTATCATCCGCTGTTCGGCGAGGCGAGCGACGAGCAGAAACAAAAGGCGAAGCAGAAGCTCGCGAAGAACTACAAGCTGGTCGAGGACCAGATGAATGGCAGCGAATGGCTTGTGGGCGAAGGGCCAAGCGTAGCCGACAACTACCTGTTCGTGACCCTTACCTGGGCAGAGAACTTCGGCATTGAACTGCCTGACGCGCTTGTCCAGTACCGGGAACGCAACAAACAGCGCGATGCTGTCCAGAAAGCAATGAAGGCCGAAGGCCTGACCTGACCGACTAGGCTTCGCCGCGAAGCAGCGTGCTGACCCGGTCCCGGAGATCGGGCAGCACCTCTTCCGCGAACCAGGGGTTCTGTCTCATCCACAAGGTGCTACGCCACGAAGGGTGGGGCAGGGGAAGGAAACGCGGCAGGTAGTCGCGGTAACGCCGGATGCGCTCCGTCATCGTAAGTTTGCGGGTGTCCGGCAGGTAATATCGCTGTGCATAGGTGCCGACGAGCAGTGTCAGCCGGTCCGCCGGCAGTTCTGCGAGGATTCGCGCGTGCCACAGCGGCGCGCATTCGGGGCGGGGCGGATTGTCTCCGCCCTTCGCCTTGCCAGGGTAGCAAAGCCCCATGGAAACGATAGCGACCCGGGCCGGGTCGTGCAGCGTCTCCGAACTTATGCCGAGCCATTCCGCGAGCCGCTCACCCGACTTATCCTCGAACGGTATGCCGGTTTCGTGCGTGATGCGTCCGGGCGCTTGTCCGACCACGAGTATGCGCGACGTGCCCGAAAACTGGGCGATCGGCTTGGGTTCGAGCGGCAGGTACGCTTCGCAGAAGCGGCAGGCGGCGACTTCCTGGTGAAGGCTCAACCCTCGACCTGTTCCGCCAGCATGAGCCAGCGTTCTTCCGCCGCGTCCTTCTCCGCGCGGGCATTCTCCAGACCCTTCGAAATATTCGCGAACTTCTGCGGGTCGGAGGTGTAAAGAGCGGGATCGGACAAGATTTCCTCGCCTTTCGAGATTGCGGTTTCGAGTTCTGCAATCCGGTCCGGCAACAATTCGTAATCGCGCTGGTCCTTGTAGGAGAGCTTGCTTGACTTCGGAGCCGGAGGGGGCGGGAGTGCCGGTGTATCGGACGAACTGTCCTTCGGCTTGGCTGACTTCGCAGTTCGCTCGCTGCGTTTCGCGGCCCAGTCTTCGTAGCCGCCTGCTACGACATCGACGAAGCCGCTTCCGTCGAGGCCAAGCGTGACCGTCACCGTCCGGTCCAGAAAGTCGCGGTCGTGGCTTACGATGAGCACGGTGCCGTCGTAATCCGCGATGACTTCCTGCAAGAGGTCGAGCGTTTCGAGGTCAAGATCGTTCGTCGGCTCGTCCAGCACGAGCAGGTTCGATTTGCGCGCGAACTCACGGGCGAGCAGCAGGCGCGAACGCTCGCCGCCTGAAAGCGTGGCGACCTTGGTATCGACGATGCCGGGATCGAACAGGAACTCTTTCAGGTAGCCCTGCACATGCTTGCGCGTATCGCCAACGTCGATCCAGTCGCCGCCTTCGGCCAGCACCTGCCGCACGGTCAGTCCCTCGGTCATAAGGCTGCGCTGCTGGTCGATCATGACGCCGGTGAGGTTCTGCGCGATCGTAACGCTGCCGCTGTCGGGCTCGATCTCTCCGGTCAGCAGCTTCAGCAGCGTCGTCTTGCCGGCGCCGTTTGCGCCGACCACGCCGATCCGGTCGCCGCGCTGGATGCGTAGCGAGAAGTCGCGGATGATCTTGCGCTCGCCGTATGATTTGTTGACGTCCTGCGCGACGATGACCGACTTCGACTTGAAGTCCTCGTCGCTCGCCAGCTTCAGCTTCGCGGTACCGGCGCTCGAAATCATCGAAGCCCGCTGGGCCCGCATCTGGAAGAGCTTTTCGAGCCGCCCCTGGTTGCGCTTGCGCCGCGCAGTGACGCCGCGTTCGAGCCAATGGGCTTCGAGCTTGAGCTTCGCATCGAGTTTTTCGGCGGCGCGCGCCTCTTCGGCGTAGACCTGCTCTTCCCACGCTTCGTAGCCGCCAAAACCGACTTCCTTGCGCCTGAGCGAACCGCGGTCGAGCCACAGCGTGGCGCGGGTCAGCCGCTTGAGAAAGGTCCGGTCGTGACTGATGACGAGGAATGCGCCCGTGTAGCGCGATAGCCAGTCTTCGAGCCAGTCGATGGCGGCAAGGTCGAGGTGGTTGGTCGGCTCGTCCATGAGCAGCAGGTCGGGGTCCTGCGCAAGTGCGCGGGCGATGGCGGCGCGGCGCCGCTCGCCTCCACTGGCTCCGGCAGCGGGTGTGCTCATATCGATTCCGAGCTGTCCGGCGATTGCCTCAATCTCATGCTCGGCAGGGGCATGCGTCCCCGCAAGAGCGAAATCCATCAGCGTTTCGTGCGTGCTGAAATCGGGTTCCTGTTCGAGCAGCACGATCCGCGTTCCCGGCTTCACCTTGCGCTGTCCGCGGTCGGTTTCCAGGCGGTCCATGACGAGGCGGAACAGCGTCGTCTTTCCTGCCCCGTTGCGGCCGATCAGCGCGATCCGGTCGCGCGGTGCGATATGCAGGTCTAGCCCTTCGAATAGCCACTTGCCGCCGATCTGCAGGGCGACGTCTTCGAGGCTCAAAATTGGGGGCTGTGCCATAATGGGGGCCGCTTAAACGCAGGCGGCGGCGGTAACAAGCCGGTTCACTCGGCGGAAAGCATACGGCGCGGATATAATGTAACATTTAACAGGAGAATCGTCATGGTGCGTAAACTGCTTCCCTCGCTATCCCTTGCGCTGATCGCGCTTCCGATCGCAGTGCCTGCCGCCGCCGCGGAAGTTCAGATCCAGGTCCAGAACCCGGTCGTCGAACTGTCAGTGAGCGAAACCGTGCGTACGGCGCCCGATGTCGCGATGATCAATGCCGGTGTGCAAACCCGCGCTCCCACAGCGCGCGAAGCAATCCAGCAGAACGCGGAAGCGATGGACAAGCTGATCGCGCAGATGCGCCAACTCGGCATCGAGCGGAAGGATATCCAGACCTCCAGCTTCAATCTCAGCCCCAACTACCGTTACAATCAGCAAACGGGCGAGCAGACCTTCGACGGATACAATGTGAACAATCAGGTGAGCGTTACCCTTCGCGATCTGAAGTCGGCAGGCGAGGTGCTGGACGCGCTGGTTCAGGCGGGTGCGAACAACGTTTACGGTCCGACGTTCATGGTCGAGGACGATACCGCCATCAAGGCCGAAGCACGCCGGACTGCGTTTGCCCGCGGCCTGTCGCAGGCGCGCGAATATGCGCGGTTGGCCGGCTACAGCGATGTACGGCTCATCGAGGTGAACGAGAGCGTCCATGGCTACGGTCCCGTTCCGCCTCCCCCTCCAATGGCAGTACGTACGGAATCCGCGGATGTCTCTACGCCTATCGAACCGGGCGAGGTCGGAGTGGGTATCATGCTCGGGCTGAAATACGAAATGACGCGCTGAACCTGCGCCATTGCCAAGGGCTGAAAGGCACTTTTCGTACCATTCACAAATCGTTCAATGGCTTCGGCCTAGACGGTGATGGTCATGAAAAGTCTCCGTTCAGCTCTTATTGCAGGCGCGCTCGCCTCCGGCCTCGTCCTTACTTCACCTGCACAGGCGCAGTCGCGCAGCGACCAGGGCGAGGCGCGCAAGGAAATGCGCGCCGGTAACCAGCTTTCGCTGCGGGAGGTCGAAAGCCGTATCCTTCCGACCATGCGCGGCGCGGAATATCTTGGGCCTTCCTACGATTCCCGGGCGCGCGCCTACCGGCTCAAATTCATCCGGGACGGACGGGTTACATTTATCGACGTCGACGCGCGAACCGGACGGATAATCAAGCGCAGCCATTGATGCGAGGCCGGCACGCGAAACGCTCTTCCGGTTGACGCGTTCTGTTTCATGCCGCATTTCCGCGGCAAATTAGCTGACAGGGGCCGTTTGTATGCGCGTATTGATCGTCGAGGATGAACCGACACTCGGCAACCAGCTTAAATCGACGCTGGAGCAGACCGGATATGCGGTCGATTTGTCGACCGATGGTGAGGACGGGCATTTTCTCGGCAGTACCGAGGATTACGATGCGGTCATTCTCGATCTCGGACTGCCGGAAATCGACGGGCTCACCGTGCTCGGCATGTGGCGCAAGGAAGGCCGCGACTTTCCCGTGCTGGTTCTGACGGCGCGCGACAGCTGGTCGGACAAGGTTGCAGGTCTCGACGCAGGCGCGGACGACTACCTCGCCAAGCCGTTCCAGACCGAAGAACTGATTGCCCGCCTGCGCGCGCTTATCCGCCGCGCGTCGGGTAACACGTCGAGCGAATTGACCGCTGGCGACGTACGCCTCGACACGCGCTCGGGCCGGGTGACGCTGAAGGGCGAGCCGGTCAAGCTGACGGCTCAGGAATACAAGCTCCTGTCCTATCTGATGCACCACAAGGGCAAGGTCGTCAGCCGGACCGAACTGATCGAGCATATCTACGATCAGGATTTCGACCGCGATTCAAACACCATCGAGGTGTTCGTGACGCGCATTCGCAAGAAGCTGGGTGCGGACGTGATCACTACGATCCGCGGCCTCGGATACAGTCTCGACGATCCTGCCGACGCGCCTAGGGCCTGACGTGAACGCGCTCGACACTGCCGGGATCGCTCCCGAACAGGATCGGGCGCGGAAGGAAACGGACGACCCGAACAGCGTCGTTATCCCGGTCGCGGCGAACCACACCGGCGGCAGCCTTGCCACGCGGATGATGTTTATTGCCGCGGGCTGGATTACCGTGCTGCTGCTTGCGGGCGGCTTCGCGCTTGACCGGACGCTGACCAATCTGGTCGAGAACAATTTCGACGAGCAACTCGAATACAACCTCAACGCCATGCTCGTTTCGGCGGAAGTCGACGAGCTTGGCGAGGTCTGGTTCAACCGGCCGCTTGCCGACCAGCGATTTCTAGAGCCGAACAGCGGGCTATATTGGCAGATCAGCGGCGAAGGATATGATGATTATCCGTCGCGGTCGTTATGGGACCGCACGCTTGAGCTGAAGGACGAGGATTTCGACGACGAGATCAACGTGTATGCAAGCGACCAGTTTCCCAGCGAGCCTCTGCGCATCGCCGAGCGTACGGTCATCCTGCCGGGTAGCGACGTAAAATGGCGCTTCGCTGTCGCGGCCAGTCAGGAAGAGGCGAATGCGCAATTGAGCAGCATCCGCTCGATTCTCGTGTGGAGCTTCGTCATATTGGGGCTCGGCCTGTTCCTGTTGGCGGTGCTTCAGAACCGGGTCGGTCTTCGCCCGCTTCGCCGCGTCCGCCAGGCGATTCAAAGCCTGCGCACGACGGGTGCGAACCGGATCACCGAGCCGCTGCCGCTTGAGGTGCAGCCGCTAGTCGAGGAATTGAACGCGCTGCTCGCGCATTCGGAGAAGCAGGCGGAGGAAGCGCGCACCCACGCCGGCAATCTAGCACATGCGCTAAAAACGCCGCTTACGGTCATCAACAACGCCGCGACCGCAAAAGCGGCCGACCTGCCCGACACGGTGATCCGCGAGGCGACGACGATGCGCCGCCATGTCGACCATCATCTCGCGCGGGCTAGAGCCGTCGGCCGGCGCGCCATCGGTCACGCACGTACGCCGGTATGCGAAAGCGCGCAGGCGGTGCAGCGCGCGATCGAGCGGCTTTATCCCGAGGTTCGCTTCGACCTCGACGGTAACAAGCAGGCGAAGGTCGCGATCGAACGTCAGGACCTCGACGAAATACTCGGCAACATGATCGAGAACGCTGCAAAATACGGCGGCGGGAGCGTGTTCGTGACGGTGGATGCCGAGGCGGGCAGCGAGCAATGCGTCATTTGGGTCGAGGACGACGGTATGGGTATCCCCGAAGAAGAGCGCATCCGCATTTTCAAGCGCGGCGCGCGCCTCGATACGGATAAGCCAGGAACCGGCCTCGGCCTTGCGATCGTCCGCGATGTCGCGGAAATCTACGGCGGCTCCGTTGAACTGACGGAAAGCGAGGATCTTGGCGGACTTCTGGTCCGATTGAGCCTGCCGCGGGCAGGCTAGAGTTGGCGCTTAAGTAGTACAAAAAAGGACCGGATAACCGGCCCTCTTTCGTAACTCGAAGACGGCTTAGGCGCTGATCGGGTCACCTTCATCGTCGCCGCCCGAAGCGACCAGAAATACACCGAAGGCCACCAGACCGAAAATTGCGGCTGCTGTGCCGGAGGCGTTGGCGCCCATTTCGCTTTCACCGGCTACGGGAGCGGCGGCACGCGAAAAATTCGCGTTAGCAGCGATCGGCGTAGCGATCATGGCCATCGCGGCAAGCGCACCGGCAAGCTTCAAAGATTTCATTTGCAATTTCCCCTAAATCCCAGAGTTTAAACTTGACGAAGCAGAACGTTACGCCGTCCTTTGCGCTGCTTCAAGCACCCTCGAACGTTTTGATCACGCGTGGTGCGAAATTGCGACACCATATGCGTTGAGACGCAAATACCTTACTTTCGGCGCGCCTGTTCGTGATGGCGAATGACCTCATCGATGATGAAGCGAAGGAATTTCTCGCTGAATTCGGGGTCGAGTGCGGCGTCTTCCGCCAGTTTGCGCAGGCGTTCGATCTGCCGCTTTTCACGCCCCGGATCCGCTGGGGGTAGCGATACACTCGCCTTGTATTGCCCGACCGCCTGCGTGATGCGGAAACGCTCCGCCAGAATGTGGATCAGGGCCGCGTCGATATTATCGATACTGCGCCGGTAAGCATCGAGTTGCGGATCGCTGTCATTCTCGCTCATCGGACCGCTTATAGCGCCGCTGCGCTCCAATCCAAGCTTGCAAAGCGCCTCCCTAGTGACCATTTGCAACCCCATGAGCGCGAAGGTCGTCCCATTCAAACCGGAGCAGCCAGAGCGCGCGCCGTCCCTCGATCCCATGCTGGCGCAGACCGCATCGGCGATGAACGCGGTCAATACGGTCATTCTCGACCGGATGCAGAGCGAGATACCGCTCATCCCCAGTCTTGCAGGACATCTGATCGCCGGTGGCGGCAAGCGGCTGCGCCCGATGCTGACGCTCGCAGGCGCGGACCTCATCGGCTATCAGGGCACACGCCATCATAAACTCGCCGCTGCGGTCGAGTTCATTCACACCGCTACACTGCTGCATGACGATGTCGTCGACGGAAGCGATCTCAGGCGCGGCAAGGCGGCCGCCAACATCATTTTCGGCAACCCCGCGACCGTGCTGGTCGGCGATTTCCTGTTCAGCCGCGCCTTCGAATTGATGGTCGAGGACGGCAGCCTGAAGGTCTTGAAGATCCTCTCGGGTGCCAGCGCCATCATCGCCGAGGGCGAAGTCGATCAATTGACTGCACAGCGGCAAATCGAGACGAGCGAAGAGCGCTACCTCTCGATTATTGGCGCCAAGACGGCAGCCCTGTTTGCCGCCGCGAGCCGGATCGCCGCAGTGGTGGCGGAGCGCGGAGACGCTGAAGAGCGGGCACTGGACGATTACGGCCGCAATCTCGGGATTGCATTCCAGCTCGTCGACGATGCCATCGACTACAGTTCGAGCGCGGCGGAGATGGGGAAGACACGGGGCGACGATTTCCGCGAAGGAAAGATGACGCTGCCCGTCATTCTCGCCTACGCCCGCGGCGACGAGGACGAGCGGCGCTTCTGGAAAGCGGCTATCGGCGGCCATCGGACTACGCCGGAAGACCTCGCCCACGCGATCCGCTTGATCGAACGCCACGACGCGGTTGCCGCGACGCGCGAGCGCGCTCGCCATTTCGCGGAGCGCGCGGTCGATGCGCTCGCAATTTTTCCCGAAAGCAAGGCGCGTATGGCCATGGCGGAGGCAGCCCGCTTCGCGGTTAGCCGCGGCTACTGATTTCGTTCAGGGGCGCAGGCATGCGTGAGCTGCCGATCAATGCCGTCCTGCCGCAGCTTCTGGCGGCTCTGTCGAAAGATACCGGCGCAGTCCTGATCGCGCCGCCGGGTGCGGGCAAGACGACCGCGGTCGCCTCTGCCTTGCTGGACGAGAACTGGTGCAGCGGGCAGATCATCCTGACATCGCCTCGCCGCGTTGCCGCCCGCGCAGCGGCAGAGCGCATGGCGCAGCTTCTCTCCGAGCGCGCGGGCGAGACCGTGGGCTATGTCACAAGGCTCGACAGCAAGCAGTCGGCCGCGACGCGCATCCTCGTCATGACCGAAGGTATTTTCGTCAACCGGATCGCTGCCGACCCCGAACTGACCGGCGTTTCGGCGGTCCTGTTCGACGAAGCCCACGAACGCCATCTCGATACCGACCTCGGCTTGGCGCTGGCGCTCGAAAGCCGCTCGGTGCTGCGCGAGGATCTGCGCGTCGTCGTCATGTCCGCGACCATCGACGGAGAGCGGTTCGCGAAGCTGATTGGACCAGATACCGCGGTGATCGAAAGCGAGGGCAAGGCCTTTCCGATGTCAATCGAATGGCTCGGCGCACGCTCTGAACGGCGGATCGAGGAAGAGGTAGGCGATGCGGTCATCCGCGCATGGAAGGAACGGGATGGCGACATTCTGACCTTTCTTCCCGGCGTGCGAGAGATCGAGCGGACCCGCGACTATCTTGCCGGCAAACTGGCTGATGCCGTAATTCTTCCGCTGCACGGGCAGGTTGCACCCGCCGAGCAGCGCGCGGCCATCCGCCGCGATCCTGACGGTCGCCGCCGGATCGTGCTGGCGACCGCGATTGCGGAAACCTCGCTCACCCTCGAAGGCGTGTCGGTCGTCGTCGACAGCGGGCTTTCGCGGCGCGCCGAATACGACCGTGCGGCAGGAACGACGCGGCTGGTAACGCACCGCGCCAGTCAGGCGTCGGCGGCGCAGCGGGCAGGCCGTGCGGCGCGGCAGGGCCCCGGAATTGCCTACCGCCTATGGGAAGAGGCAGGCCATGCCGGGCGGCGCGCGTTCGATCCGCCGGAGATCGAGACGTCCGATCTGACGCCGCTGATGCTGCTTCTCGCGCAGTGGGGGACGCGCGATCCGGGTGATCTTGGATGGGTCAATCCGCCGCCCGCCGCATCGGTCGCCGCAGCGCAGGCGAACCTCAAGGCGCTGGGCGCGCTCGACGACTTATTGCGCCTGACAAAGCGAGGGGAGGAGCTTTCGCGGCTTCCGCTCGCTCCGGCATCGGCAGCCATGCTGCTGTTCGCCGGCGAGCACGGGATGGCCGACGAAGCGGCGCGGCTGGCGCTGCTGCTTCAGGAGCGCGGGCTGGGCGGGCGCGGAGAGGATCTGGAACGGCGGCTTGCAAATTGGAACGGCGACCGGAGCGAACGCGCGCAGAAATCGCGCAAGCTTGCGAGCGGCTGGGCGGCCAAGGTTGCGACAGCTGCCGAACCGTCGCCGACGGGTAAGCCGCCGCTAGGCATCGTGCTGGCGTCCGGAAGGCCCGACTTCGTGGCGCGCAGGCGCGATGCGAGCGGCGAGAACTGGCTGGCGGCGGGCGGGCGCGGCTTTCGGCTCGATCCCGCTTCGTCGCTTGCGCGTGAGGAATGGCTCGTCATCGGCGATGCGCAGGGTCATCCGCAAGGCGCACGGATCACGGCGGCGCTCGCGCTGACCATGCAGGAGGTCGAAAGCTGGCTAGGTGACCGGATCGAAAAAACCAAGCGGCTGCGCTGGACCGGCGAGCGTGTCGAAGCGCGGCTCGAACGCCGGCTCGGCGCGATAATTCTCGCGAGCGGACCCGACCCTGAGCCTGACGAGAAAGCGATCACTGCACTGCTTGTGGAAAAGGCTGCCGAAAACCTTAGTGATATCCTGCCGAAAAACCTACTGGCGCGTGCCCGTTTCGCCGGAGTGCAGGCATTAAGCGAACAGGCATTACTAGCTTCAGCCGACACCTGGCTACTGCCGCTATTGCATGGACGGCGCGACCTCGACCTGCCTTCGAGCGCCTGCGCAGAAGCCGCGCTGGGGCTCCTGTCCTGGGACGAACGGCAGCGACTCGATGAAAAGGCCCCGCGCCAGTTCGTCAGTCTCGCCGCTACGCAGCACGCGGTGGATTACACGTCGGACGATGCGCCTAGCGTGGAGGTGCGCGTGCAGGCCCTTTTCGGCCTCGATCGGCATCCGATGATCGGCGACACGCTGCTGCTGCTGAAGCTCACCAGTCCGGCCGGACGGCCGGTACAGGCGACGCGCGATTTGCCTGGGTTCTGGCGCGGAAGCTGGGCCGACGTCGCGAAGGAAATGAAGGGCCGCTATCCCAAGCATCGTTGGCCGGAACAGCCATGGACCGAAAAGCCCAGCCTCAAGACCAAGAACGCGTTTAATAAATAGGCCTCAAGCGCCGGCGCTCGCATCCGCTCGCTTGGCTTTCCTCGCTCATGCGGCCTCACGGCCGCGTCGCTGCGGGCGGGCAGTCGCCCTTGCGGCCCGCCGGGCCGAAATGCACTCTTGATTTCTCGCACGTCTTGCAGAAAGGAAACCGCATGCCAGCACGAATTTACCAGCGACCGAAAAGTGCGATGCAGTCGGGCAAGGCGCGCGTCGACGAATGGGTGCTCGAATTCGAGCAGACCGAGGCGCGGCGGCCCGACCCGCTGATGGGCTGGACCGGCAGCGGCGATACGCAGGCGCAGGTAAAGCTGACTTTTCCGGACAAGGACGCGGCGAAAGCCTACGCCGAAAAGCATGGCATTCCCGCACGCGTTCATGTGACGCCGCCGAAGACGCTGAAGCTCCAAGCTTACGCCGATAATTTTCGGTAATTGATTTTCCGATCGGTTATCGCCATATCGCCCGCCGGGAGTCGGGTGGACGTTTGCGTTCGCTCACCGGGTCAGGTCCGGAAGGAAGCAGCCCAGGTGGATTGCGGCGGGTCGCTCGGCTCCTTTTTCCCACATCCCCGGCATGACAAAAGGCGGCGTAGCGCCTAGCTAATCGTCATGCCTGATTCTCCGCAGAATAACGACATGCCGGACGGCGGCCTGCCATGGGCAGACGACGCGGAAGAGGCTAAGCCGAGCGCGGCCGAACTCGAAGCGGCGGGGCAGAATGCGCTGTTCGGGGACCCGGTTCCGGTGCCTGACGAGCCGAAACCGGCTAAAGCAGGCGAAGCGTCCACAACTGCACCTAAATCGCCCACAACTGCACCGAGCGCGGTTCAAGGCGCGGTGAACCCTCCCGAAACGGACCCTGCGACGCCTTACCGGGTGCTCGCGCGAAAGTACCGTCCGCAGACCTTTAGCGAATTGATCGGCCAGGAGCCGATGGTTCGCACGCTCGCCAATGCGATCCGCCGCGACCGGCTGGCGCACGCCTTTCTGATGACCGGGGTGCGGGGGGTCGGCAAGACCTCGACTGCGCGCCTTATCGCGAAGGCCTTGAACTGCATCGGTCCCGACGGGCAGGGCGGTCCGACGATCGATCCCTGCGGCGTGTGCGAGCCGTGTCTCGCTATCGCCGAAGGTCGCCACATCGACGTCATTGAAATGGACGCGGCGAGCCACACCGGCGTCGACGACGTGCGCGAGATCATCGAGGCGGTGCGCTATTCCGCCGTTTCGGCGCGCTACAAGATTTACATCATCGACGAAGTCCACATGCTGTCGCGCAACGCGTTCAACGCGCTATTGAAGACGCTCGAGGAGCCGCCGGCGCATGTGAAGTTCCTGTTCGCGACGACCGAGGTCGACAAGCTGCCGGTAACGGTGCTCAGCCGCACGCAGCGCTTCGACTTGCGCCGCATTCCGGCGCAGCTGCTGCAATCGCATTTCGGCTGGGTCTGCGAGCAGGAGGGCGTCGAGGCGGAAACCGAGGCGCTCGCCATGATCGCGGGCGCTGCGGAAGGCTCGGTGCGTGACGGGCTGTCCATTCTCGACCAGGCGATCGCCCATGCCGATATGGAAGGCGGCGAGGGCGCCACCGCAGTCACCGCCAAGATTGTTCGCGGCATGCTCGGCCTGGCGGACAAGAGCGCGCAGCGCCGCCTGCTGGGTCATATCCTCGAAGGCGATGCCAAGGCGCTGCTCGCTGCGATTGGCGAGCAATATGCGCTTGGAGTCGAACCGCTCGCCCTCATGCGGACGCTGATGGACCTCGTCCACCGTGTCACCGTGGCGCAGGTCGGCGGCGGACAGGCCGACGCGCCGAGTGCGGAGGAAAGCAGCGCGCTAACCGACTTTGCGCAGCGCCTGACGCCGGGGCAGCTTCACCGCCTGTGGCAGCTACTCCTGAAGGGCCATGACGAGGTGCGGATCGCGCCGGATCCGCTCGCCAGCGCGCAGATGGCACTGCTGCGCGTGCTGCATGCGGCGGACATGCCCGATCCCGGCAGCCTGGTGAAGCGGATGGAGGAACTGGCCCGGTCGGCCCCCGCACCCTCCCAATCGGACAGCACCGCCAGTCAGGGCAGCGCGCCCGAGAGTAACCTTGCGGACCGCTGGCTATCTCTGATCGAGGTAGTCGAGCGCGGCGGGCATCACCATGCGGCCAGCATCATGCGGCTGCAGGTTCGCCCGATCGCGATGTCGGACGGCGAACTCTCTTACTCGCGCGACAAGCGTTACCGTGACGAGGTTGCCGCCGTGCTGCGCGATGCGCTGATACAGGCGACCGGAAAGCGCTGGACGCTCGACGAGCAGCAGGCGGGCGGGCTTCCCTCTCTGGTCGAACAGGACGAGGAACGCTCGCGTTCCGCCGAAGCGGCCATGCGCGAGGATCCGCTGGTGAAAGCGGCGTTCGCGGCCTTCCCCGATGCCGAATTCGTCGAGGAAGAGGAGCGGGCACCCCGCGGCGGACATACAAACTGGAGCAAAAGCGCCTAAATACGGTATGTATCTGCAGCGCTGAAGAGGACACGAACTATGCAATCGATGGAAGAAATGATCGCCGCCGCACAGAAGGCCGCGGAGAAAATCCAGACGCAGATGGGCGAGGCCCAGGCGAAACTCGATTCGATCGAGGTCGAGGGGCAATCGGGCGGCGGGCTTGTAAAGATCCGTTGCACGGCCAAGGGGCGCATCCTGTCTGTCAATATCGACGAGAGCCTGATGAAGCCCGAAGAAAAGCAGATGGTCGAGGACCTCGTCACCGCCGCCTTCAACGACGCGCGCGACAAGGCCGACCGTGCCTCGAACGAGGAAATGCAGAAGATCCAGGGCGGCATGGGCCTTCCGCCGGGATTCAACCTTCCCGGCATGGGCTGAAAATTCACTAAAAAACAAGCTTCGCGCGCCATTATTTCTTAACACAATAGCGCTAATCCTGTTCGCGGTCGCTGGAATAGGGATGGATTGTGCATACTCCAAGCGACCCGCAGACCTGTCCGGACAGCCGCGACGACTGGGCGGACGAGGTGCGCCTCGAAACCGTGCGGTCGCTGGCCGAGCAGGAGCGCCACACGCTTTTCGCCAACATCGTCGGCCTATTCGGCTGCCTCGTGGCTGCAATCATGCTGCCCTTCGACGAGCAATTGTTCATCGCACTCGCCCTGCGCGCGGTATCGATCGTGACGACACGCCTGCTGGCAATCCAGCTTCGGGCAAAGCTCGCAGCCGGAGAGGATTTCGAGGCGAGCTTACGCGCCGTCACCTACAGTCTTGCCTTCGGAGGCTTTACCTGGGCGGCCTTGCTCTGGCCGGTCATCGGCTACCTCGAGCAAGGCGGCTTTTCCTTCGTCATTCTCGGCGTGGCCATCGTCGGCGTATCGCTTATCTGCGCGATGCTGGGTGCCTTGCCGATGATGCTGTTCGGATTTCTCGCCTCCTTCACCGTGTCCCTGTTCGCCGGTCTGGCGCTTCAGCCCGGTCCGGTAAGCTGGGCGATCTTGCTCGCCTCCGCGTCCATGGCGGGCGGCATGATCATGTTCAGCATGGGCATGGCGCGCCAGAACATCCAGATGTCGGAAGCGCTCGTCAGCAACCGCCGGCTCGGCGAGGACCTGTGCGAGGCGCTCGAACATGCGGAGTTCCTCTCGCTCCACGATTCCATGACGGGCCTCAAGAACCGGCGCGCCTTTTTCGAGGTCGAGGGGCATCTGGCACCGAGCGGGGAGAGGCGGCACATCCTCGCCATCGATCTCGATTATTTCAAGACGATCAACGATACGCACGGCCATGCGGTGGGCGACCGGGTCATCGTGCAATGTGCTCAGGTCCTGCGCGATTTCGCGCGCATGACGCCCGGAGGACCGCACTGTGCGGTGCGGCTGGGCGGTGAGGAGTTTCTGCTGCTGCTGACCGGGCAGGAGTACGTTACCGCCAAAGCGGTCGCCGAAGCCGTCCGGCACCGGATCGCGGCGATCGACATGTCCTATCTCGTGAAGGGGCTTACCGTATCGGCCTCCATCGGCTTTGCCGAATGCGCGCCGCAGCAGCCGCTCGAAAAGGCGCTGCTGGCTGCGGACAAGGCGCTGTACGAGGCGAAGCAGAGTGGGCGCGACCGAGTGATGCAGGCCGTGCCGGAGCAGCGCGCCGCCTGAACTGACGTCTTTCTTTCGCAGTCCGGCGTCCACAGAGCGGGGCCGCCGCGATGTTGCAGCCAGTCGGCATCGTTCCCATATATCGGTCAAGACAGTGGCCCGCTCGAAGCGGTCGCCGCACACCCCGATTACCGCCGAACGGAACCGATATGAACAAAGCCTATCCCCTACTTCCCCTGCGCGACATCGTCGTGTTTCCCGGCATGGTCGTGCCGCTTTTCGTGGGCCGCGAGAAGTCCGTGGCCGCGCTCGAAGCGGCAATGGAAGGATCGAAGGACATCGTTCTTCTGGCGCAGGTCGATCCGGCTTGCGATGATCCCGACCGCGGCGACCTGTACGACACCGGCGTCGTGGCGCAGGTTCTGCAGCTGCTGAAACTCCCTGACGGCACCGTCCGCGTTTTGGTCGAGGGCGGATCGCGCGTAAAGCTGGAGGAACTGTCTGAAACCGGCGACCTCGTAATGGCGGAGGTCTCGAACGTAGAGACCCGCACCGTGTCGGGCAGCGAAGTGACCGCGACCATGCGGCAGGTGGTCGAGCAGTTCGGCCGCTATGCGAAGCTTAACAAGAAGCTCGGCGAAGATGCGGCGGAAGACCTCTCCGAAGTGGACGACGCCGGCCAGCTTGCCGACGCGGTTGCCGCCGCGCTGGGCATCAAGGTGGCCGACAAGCAGGCGCTGCTGGTCGAGAGCGATCCGCTCAAGCGGCTCGAGATGGTGCTGTCCTTCATGGACGGTGAACTGTCGGTGCTGCAGGTCGAGCGCAAGATCCGCGGGCGCGTGAAACGCCAGATGGAGAAGACGCAGCGCGAATATTACCTCAACGAGCAGATGAAGGCGATCCAGAACGAGCTCGGCGGCGAAGACGGCGAGCAGGACGAACTGACCGCGCTCGCAGAGAAGATCGAGAAGACCAAGCTGTCCGAAGAGGCGAAGGCGAAGGCGACTTCGGAACTCAAGAAGCTCAAGGGCATGCAGCCGATGAGCGCGGAGGCGACCGTCATCCGCAACTATCTCGACGTGCTGCTCGGCCTGCCGTGGGGCGAGAAGTCCGAGGTGCAGAAGGACATCGGCAAGGCGCAGGAAATTCTCGACGAGGATCACTATGCGCTTGCCAAGGTCAAGGACCGGATCGTCGAATATCTCGCCGTGCAGGCGCGTACGAACAAGCTGAAGGGTCCGATCCTGTGTCTCGTCGGTCCTCCCGGCGTGGGCAAGACGAGCCTCGGCAAGTCGATCGCGCGCGCCACGGGGCGCGAGTTCATTCGCCAGTCGCTTGGCGGGGTCCGCGACGAAGCGGAGATTCGCGGCCACCGGCGTACCTATATCGGCTCGTTGCCGGGCAAGATCGTCACCAATCTGAAGAAGGCGGGCAAAAGCAATCCGCTGTTCCTGCTCGACGAGATCGACAAGCTGGGCCAGGATTTCCGGGGCGATCCTGCTTCGGCTCTGCTCGAAGTGCTCGATCCCGAACAGAATGCGAAGTTCCAGGACCATTATCTCGAACTCGACATCGACCTCAGTGACGTGATGTTCGTGACCACCGCGAACAGCCTCAATCTGCCGCAGCCGCTGCTCGACCGGATGGAGATCATTCGCCTTGAAGGATATACGGAAGACGAGAAGGTCGAGATCGCGCAGCGGCACCTGATTGCGAAGCAGGTCGAACTGCACGGCCTCGCCGAGGGCGAGTTCGAACTGACCGAAGCGGCCCTGCGCGACCTGATCCGCTATTACACGCGCGAAGCGGGCGTGCGTACGCTGGAGCGCGAGATCGCGCGGCTGGCGCGCAAGTCGCTGCGCAAGATCCTCGAAAAGGAAACAGACAGCGTTACCGTCACGCCCGACAACCTCGGCGACTTCGCCGGCGTGCGCAAGTTCAAGCACGGCAAGAGCGAGGAAGAGGCGCAGGTCGGCGCGGTCACGGGTCTCGCATGGACCGAGGTGGGCGGCGAGCTGCTGACCATCGAAAGCGTCACCACGCCGGGCAAGGGCGAGATCAAGACGACCGGCAAGCTCGGCGAAGTGATGAACGAAAGTGTCGCGGCGGCCTTCAGCTTCGTGAAGGCGCGGGCGCCGGCCTACGGCATCAAGCCTTCGATCTTCCAGCGCAAGAACATCCACATCCACCTGCCCGAAGGCGCGGTGCCGAAGGATGGCCCGAGTGCGGGCATCGGCATGGTCACCTCGATCGTCTCGACCCTGTCGGGCATCGCGGTGCGGCCCGATGTCGCGATGACCGGCGAGGTCACGTTGCGCGGCCGGGTCCTCCCGATCGGCGGGTTGAAGGAGAAAATGCTCGCGGCCCTGCGCGGCGGGATCACCACCGTGCTCATCCCGGAAGACAATGTGAAGGATCTCGTGGAGATACCGGACAATGTGAAGGACGGGCTGGAGATCATTCCGGTGAAGCATGTGGACGAGGTGCTTGCGCACGCTCTCACGGCGGAACCGTCGCCGATCGAGTGGACCGAGGCGGACGATCTGGCGAGCCAGCCGCTGCCGGGCCACTTCCTGAGCGAGCAACCGACCGCGCACTGACCGGTTCAATTACGTCTGCATCGCGCCGCCAGGTCTGATGGTGCGATGCAGCGACTCGCCGCTACGGCAAGGCTGCATTGGTAGCGCAACCGCGCGGCGAAAAGCTGCGCCTCGTTCATCTGTTCTTATCATAGGCTAAAATGCGCAAAAAACCGCGCGAATCAGCCAATTTGCCTTTGACTTGCCCCATGAAAGCGTATCAAGTCGCGCTCCATTCGGTGAGGCGACTCACCGAGACAATTCAATTCACTCTATTTTGGGGGAAGTACCGAATGAACAAGAACGATCTGATCGGCGCAGTTGCAGAATCCAGCGGCCTTTCGAAGAGCGATGCCGCAAGCGCCGTGGAAGGCGTTTTCGACTCCATCAGCAAGTCGCTGTCGAACGGGGACGAAGTTCGCCTCGTCGGCTTCGGCACTTTCTCCGTCGCCAAGCGCAAGGCCTCGACCGGCCGCAACCCGCGCACCGGCGAACCGATGACGATCAAGGCATCGAACCAGCCGAAGTTCAAGGCCGGCAAGGGCCTCAAGGACGCCGTCAACTAAGACAGCGTCTGTTAGACGAAAAAAGCCGCATGCGTCCTGCCGGACGTGTGCGGCTTTTTCGTTGCGGGCGTCTTTACCGCGCGGCGATGGCGTAGAGCGCGACCGCCGCGGCATTCGAGACGTTGAGGCTTTCGATCCGGTCGCTGATGGGCAGGCGAGCGAGGGCATCGCAATGCGCCTCGATATTCTGCCGCATGCCTTCGCCTTCCGCGCCCAAGACGAGCGCTGTCGGGCCGGCGGGCAGAGCATCGGCCAGCACGGTCTCGGTATGGCCGGTGAGCCCGATCCGCCAATAGCCGGCCTCGGCCAGTTCCTCGAGCGCGCGGGCGAGGTTAACCACGCGCACCCACGGCACGCTTTCGAGCGCGCCCGAAGCGGATTTGGCGACTACACCCGATTCCGGCGGGGCATGCCGGTCCTGTGTGACGATGCCCGCTGCACCGAATGCGGCTGCAGAGCGCAGGATCGCGCCGAGATTGTGTGGATCGGTCACCTGGTCGAGCACGACGATGGGCGCACCCTCGGCGTCGCGGATCACATCGCCCAGAAACACGTCGTCGAGCTGCGCGCATTCGAGCACGAGCCCCTGGTGCGGCGCATCGCGCGCGACTAGCCGGGCAAGGTCGGCGGCATCGGCATACTCGACGGGGAAATCGGGCGGCAGCTCGCCGTCCAGTGAGGCGACCCCCTCGCGCGTCGCCCACAGCTTGCGGTGCTGGCGGTCCGGGTTCAGAAGCGCCGCCTCGACCGCGTGCCGTCCCCACAGACGCACCTGTCCGGTGCTGGCCCGGCCGCTGCCGCGCCCGCCCTTCATCCGGCCCGCACGGCCGCGGAGCGCCTTCTTTCTTGCCGGTTTCGACACGCGTGTGTTTCCTTGCTTTCCTGGTATCTGCGCGCCTCCTGCCAGCAGGCCCATTGACAGGCAAGCGCAGCTTCGCCAAAGCGGCGCCTCTCGGCTGGACACCCGCTCGAAACGGGGCGCTTTCCTACGGACTTTTTCGCGAAAGTCCGCACCAAGGCAGGTTATGTGGACAGGTGGCCGAGTGGTTAAAGGCAGCAGACTGTAAATCTGCCCGCGCAAGCGTACGCTGGTTCGAATCCAGCCCTGTCCACCACCGCCTTCTAAGATATTGAGAAGGCACAGAAACCGCAGAAATTCAGGGGTTTGGTAACCATTGGGTGCTACAATCGTAGCTATGGAAGAGCCAATGTATCTGACCAAAAACCGGCACGGTGTTTACTACTACCGCCGCCCAATCATCGCTGAAGATCAAAAGTTCTGGCGTGGGCCACAAGGCGGGCCGAAGCGTGAATGGAACGTTTCTTTGCGGACTAAAGAGCGGCGCGAGGCCGTTTTGCTGCTGGCCGACGCTGCTGACAGCTACGAGGCGGAGCGCGCCGCACAACTTGCGGCCCATCTGAAAACTGTTGCTCCCAGCGAAAGCGAGCGCGAACGCGAAGAACGCCTTGCTGCGGAGGCGGAGGCTGCGGCTTCTGCCGCTCGAAAGGAGGCGAGGGCGGAATACCGGATCGAGCGTCGGCGGCGGGCTTTAGCGTCAACGGCAGAGTTGTCGCCGCAAGAGGCTGCTTGGCACGACATCGTGCGGGAAAAAGATGCGGAGATTGCGTCTCTAAGAGCAGCCGCGGAGGGGCAGCGGGCAGTCAATGATGCTAATGCCGGGCCGTTGCGTACAGCGCATCCTTCTTCTGACAGTACACATACCGTAGAGGCACTGCTGACAGCCTACGAGGCCGACAAATCGCCCCTCTGGGGCGGGTCTAGCAAAAAGGCAGTCAAGCCCGTGTTTCGTCTCTTGCGGGACCTATTCGCGGACCGGGAAGTAGCAAGCATCACTCGGAAGGATGCCCGCGACGTTGTGGACCTTCTACGCGAATTACCGACGCAGATCGGAAAACGAAAGGAGACAGCCGGAAAGCCCATCCGGGATGCTGTGGCCGTGGGTCGCAAATTGGGCCTGCCAGTGCTGCAACCCAAAACCATCAATGACGGCTATCTGTCGCACATCTCGTCAATTTTCGGGTGGGCGGTCCGGGAACAGTGGGTTCAATTCAACCCCTTTACCGGCCTAACTGTTCATGATCCGGTAGCCGACGAGGATCGGCGCGATCCTTTCACCCCAGTACAGCTACAGACGCTCTTGAGCCAGCACCACTGGGCTGCGCCCTTTGAGACAGAGACGGAAAAGCCGGGGGCATTCTGGGTTCCTCTCCTGTGCCTGTTTCATGGCCTACGGAATGGCGAAGCGGCAGGCCTGCGTGTCGAGGACATTGGCGAGGATGAGGGCCACCCTGTCCTGCATATACGGCCCTATGATGGTCGAGGGATCAAAACCGAAAGCTCCCGGGGAACGCTGCCCATCCATCCCGAAATCATCCGCCTCGGCTTCCTGCAATACGTTCAGCACCGGGCAGCGCGGCGTGAAGTGCTGCTATTCCCGGAAGGCATAGCGAATGGCCGGGGGCAGGTAGCAGCGAAGCTGGGCGAGCGGTTCAGCCTCCAGATTGGCGCGATGCTCTAAGTCCTTTAAGGCAAGCAGAGACAGGTAGAGGAAGTTGCCTGACCCGCATGCAGGATCGAGTACGCGGAAGCCCTTTAAGCGCTCTGTAAAGGCGCGAAGGAGTTCCTGAGCCTCGGCATAGGCGCGGGTCCGCTTGGCCTTCTGTGGGCCTGTCAGGAGCTTCTCGGCGGTTTGTTGTGGAGCGTTGACGACCAGCTCCTCGATTCTCTCTCGCGTAGCTGCCCAGTCGGCTGAGAGGGGCCGAATGATAACCGGCTCGACGATTTGCATGATCTTGTCGCGGTCAGTGTAGTGCGCGCCAAGCTGGCTGCGTTTGTCCGGGTCCAGACCGCGCTCGAACAGAGTGCCAAGGATGGAGGGGTCCACCTCGGACCAGTCCAAATCAGCGGCGGCAATCAGATTGTCAATGTCGTCCCGCTCAAGTGGCAGGACGTTGTCGTCATCGAAAAGGCCGCCGTTGAACCAGTCCACCTTGGTAAAACCGACCAGCCCGCCCGTTTTCATAGCGGCGAACAGGGTGCGAGCATGGGCGGCGAAGTCGTCCGCCTGCGTGCGGCTGGCCCGGAGCATGGCCGAAAACATGTTGTCGGGCAGGAGGCCGACGTCCTCTGCGAACATGCAGAACACTAGCCGGTTCACGAAGTGGGCGACCTCGTGACCCTCGTGGCCCCGAGAGCGGAGCCGCTGGGCAAGCTGTGCGAACTCCTCCGCCGCTTCCTCTGTAAGCGTCTGCCGGGTCTTGGCAGGGCGAAGTTCTTCGGGATGCTCAAAGGCGTTGCGCAGCAGGTCGCGTGTGGCCCCATCATTAAGGTCGTCGAGTGCAAACTCGTGCACCTGCTGTACCGTGTTGGTCCAATTGGTGTGTATGCGGAAACGGTCCATATCGGACACGATCAGGAGCGGGGGGTTTTCCAGTGCGATGGCGTACTGCTGGAGTTGGGCGAACGCCTTGTTCAGGTCCTTCTTTTTGCCCTTGTACTCCCAAGCGAAACAGCCTCTTCGCCAGACGTCAGCCCAGCCTTCGCCTCCGCTAGTCTTGGTCGCGCCTTTTTCGAAGGCGTACCATTCTCCCTTGGCATCGGCAGTGATCGGGTCATCCACCCCCAACAGGGCACAAAGGTCGTTGAAGTGGCTCTGCGATGCAGCGCGCTCATTCAGTTCGGCATTGCGCCATTTGGCGATAAATTTTTGAGGCGTAATTGGAACGTCTTAGCGCAGATGCGCCGAGGGGAAAGCATCGTCCGAAGCGATCTCCGCAACTGGGTATCAGACACCGCTACCGCAGTTGCCATATGTGCTTCGTTGGAGGTGTCATGCTTCCCATGAAAGGGAGGGATTGCCGTCAAACCTTCTGTTCAAGCGGAGGTGCCTCAGCTAGTCGATAGACTGTCGAGCGTGCGCAGTTTAGCTCGCGGGCTACATCTGCCGGTCGCTTGCCTTCCGATAACAATTTTTGAATACGGGCCTGGTCAACACTCGGCTTTCGCCCTTTATAAACGCCCTTGGCTTTGGCGGCCTCTATGCCGTCCCGTTGACGCTCCGCGCGTATATCCGCCTCGAACTCTGCGACGGCAGCGAGAATGCCAAGCGTCAGCTTTCCGGTGGAAGTAGTAGTGTCGATGCCGGATTGCTGTAGGACGCGGAAGCCCACGCCTTTTGCAGCTAGGCGGTCCACGATCTGATGTAGGTCTATTACCGAACGGGCAAGACGATCTAGCTTCGTGACAAGGAAGGTGTCACCCTCTCGCACGAACTCCAAAGCGTCTGCCAGGGCGGTTCTATCCGCTGCCCGGCGTCCGCTTTTCTTCTCCGCAAACACGCGTTCGCAGCCCGCTTCGCGTAGCGCATCTTGCTGCACGTCAAGCGATTGGCCTGCGGTTGATACGCGGGCATATCCGATAGTAGCCATAGATTGTCCTTGTCCGATTTGGGTTTAGAGCCAAGACCAAATGCGTACGAAAATACGAAAGTCAACCCTAATAAGACGGATATAGGGTGCTGATAGGACGACCGCTCAGGGTATAGGCAAATTGGACAGAACGCGCGATTGCCGAACTGGAAGGGACCAACTGTGGAACGCGGCTTCGTTCGGGAAAGGATAGGGCCGGGGTTGTTCAGCCTTTTCCTTCTCGGGGTCTGGGGGATACCCCCTACGGGGGTCATGCGTGCATATCTATTCGAAGGTGCCGGCACGCGCCAGTAGATCATTTTTAGGTCGCGCTCTGTTAAGGTCCTTTTCGGCTTGGTAGAGAGCGAGGTCTTGAAGCCGCTGTTCGGTAAGTTCAATCATCCTCCCCGCATAGAGCAAGCTCTCGCCAGTCCCGCCCTCCAACAGTAGCGCAGCGTATTTAGCGTCCGCAGCGCAGTAAGTCTCCCAAGCATCATGTGCTTCATAAAGCTGGGCGACCCTACTCTCCGAAAGATTATGTGCCAACTCGCCGATCATAAGGCGAAGTTTCCCGTTCAAGATGTCGAGCTCCGCTCCTGCTTTCGTGGCCATCCCAGCCGTCGTTTCATGATATGGAGCTTTGCCAGGCCAAGTTTTTCCCTTAGGGTCGTCGACCAATACTGCGGTTTCTGATTTTCTAGCAATCGCACGAGCTTCGGCTCCTACGATACCGCCGCGACTATTTCTAAACTTCTTCCGAAGGGTTCTCACCTCCTCTACCGTCATCCTTTCGGAATCCATGAGCTGCTTGAGTTTAATCGTTCGCTCTAAGCTCGCTTCGTCCTCGAAGTGTATCTGCCCGCTTAGTTTTCTCTGAACAAGGATGCCGATCCCCGTCCCAATTGCTATCAATATTGGAACGAGAGCAGCGAAATTGGCAGTGGCCCATTCCAACATCTTAATGCCCCTCTTTAGGGGATCCGCTTAGCAATATTTGGCGAGCAACAGGGGATAGCATCTGCCCGATATGTTCCCACGGCACATATACATCATGGTAGCCTAGAACATGAGGCAAGCCCGAGGATGCTGACAGATTGAGCACCATCCCTTTTTCATTGAAAGAGAAGTGCTTGAAGATACCCCAGCCATAATCTGCCACATATTGGCTTACGTCCCACTCTTCGCCTTCCAATGCTTGTCTTTTAATATCAAGATTGACATAGTCTCGAAGAAAATAAAGCGCGCGCGTGTCAAGATCAAACAATTCCTCAACTGTGATAATACCAGCTTGGTCACCGAAGAAATTGATAGTCTCTAATCCATGATTAGGATGTGCAGCCCCTGCATAGTAATCCGCCCATCCGACACTTAATGAAACAAGATCGTCTTTCCGGTAAAACTCGGATATCGCAATTTCTGAATCCGAGCCCCCAGACCATCCAGTGGGCGACTCGCGGTCATCAATAAACCTGCGAGCTTGGTAATGATGACCGAGCGCGCGAGCCCGGATAACGCTGTTTACATACAGCCAGTATTCGCCCTCTTGCTCGTACTCGATCCAATCTGTGTGAACCTGCCCTTTCTCCCGCTCGTCAAACAGAGTCAGCGACCTAATTCCGCCTTCATCCGGAACAGCGGCTGCCACTTTTAGGGAAGATGGGATAGCAGCATTGTTCTCCCTACAAGCGGCCTCGAAGGCGATAGCTAGCTCGCGCCGCCAAAATTCAGCATGATGGTCGATATACTGGAGGCGCTGTAATTCAGGCGGGAGCGGTACATCCTCAAGACGCAGAGGAATGATGTAGCGTGTTCCCAGCCTACGGTCCTTTGCATGAGCCAAGGCTTCTGCAATTTCACGATGATACACCCCATTTCGGCCTGTGGTTGCCGTCGAGCAAATAATTACCACAAGATCGGCGTCGGCTAGCCCGAGCTCTCTTTTTCGATCCCAATCATCTCCGCCGATAAGATTATCTTTATCAAACCAAGTTTCGAGACCGACTGATCGGATGAAGCTGCGGACCTCCTTGGCGGTTTCTTGAACTTCGTTTGGATAGCAGACAAACACCTGCATTAAGCGCCTCAACATATCAAAAAATATTAGACTAAAATGACGTACATACGACTTTCTGCAAGAGCTACCACAGCTCGCTTAAAATCGTTGTTTCCCATAAATCGAGACTGGGGTTGCCGAGGCTAACGAGCCACTTTTATGAGGGCGTTAGGTCGCGCTCAATGGGTACGAAAAACTTCTTCGGCTTCCCGTCCATCGAAACAAGAGTGAGTGTCATCTTCAACTTTGGGCTGCCCTCGGGAATGTACATATAGGCTCTCTCCGAAGATACATCACCACCGCCAAGGTATTGACGCGGCTGCGTCCCTACCGGTTCTGTCTTAGCTTTTAATGGAAACACCCTAGTGGCCAAGGCTCTAGCAGCGGTATGGTCGGCAAGCTCATCGCCATAATCATTTACCGTGATGGGCACAGCGTATTGCGAATAGCCGATAGCTTGTTTTGGGATGTTAATACGAGCTTCCTTCGATTCCCACCGGGTAGTAGTACGATTGCGGACCGTAATCTTGATCTCCCACCATTCACTTTCCGACCTAGGCGACGTGACTTCACACAGCACTACGGGCACATCTCCCTGACGCTGCCAGCGAAAAACACGCCATGCGATCACAGCGGCGAAGGTGGCAGCGATTGCAGTCCAGCCGGATATTAAAAGCGTGGCGTCAACGACCATAAGGAAGTAGCGTAACGGCTTGCAGCAACTGCTACAACGGGCTACTACAATCGCTCCGGCATCCTTTTGTAAAAGCCTAAGATTTCTGCGATTTTTGAGATTTGGCTGTCAATCCAGCCCTGTCCACCACTGCTCTTCGATAGGTTCGGCACCGGGGCACTCTTGCCCGACCCGTCGGCTCGGCGTATCGCGGGGCGATGACCATGACCAACCGCCCCGTCATCTCGGCCACCGGCCTTTTTACGCCCGAACACAGCATTTCGAACGAAGAACTGGTCGGCAGCTTCAACCGCTACGTCGAGCTTCACAACGCGCGCAATGCCGACGCGATCGAAGCAGGCGAGGCAGAGGCGCTGCAGCCGAGCTCGACCGAATTCATCGAGAAGGCGAGCGGAATAAAGGCGCGGCACGTCATGGTGAAAGAGCCGGTGCTCGATCCCGAAATTATGGCGCCGCGGTGGGATGAACGCGGCGACGACGAGCTTTCCATGATGGCCGAGATCGGTGTTGCGGCAGCGCGCGAGGCGCTCGAAAAGGCGGGCCGCGACGTTCGCGATGTCGATGCAGTGCTGTGCGCGGCCTCGAACATGGAGCGTCCCTATCCCGCGATGGCGGTAGAGATCCAGCAGGCGCTCGGCATCGACGGCTTCGGTTTCGACATGAATGTCGCGTGCTCGTCGGCGACCTTCGGCATCCAGACCGCGGCGGACTATATCCGCGCCGGTAACGCGAAAAGCGTACTCGTGGTCAGCCCCGAGATAACGAGCGGACACCTCAACTGGCGCGACCGCGACAGCCACTTCATTTTCGGCGACGTCGCGACAGCGGTGCTGGTGGAGGAAGCCGCCATCGCCCCGGCGGAGCATTGGGACATCCTCGGCACGAAGCTTAAGACGGTCTTTTCCAACAATATCCGCAACAATTTCGGCTTTCTCAACCGCGCGAGCCCGGAAGGCGAGGGGCAGCCGGACAAGCTGTTCGTCCAGGAAGGGCGCAAGGTGTTCAAGGAAGTCGTGCCGATGGTCGCGGAGATGATCGTGACCGAGGCGGAGCGGCTGTCGCTCGACCCCGCCGGGCTACGGCGGTTGTGGCTGCATCAGGCTAATGCGGGAATGAACCGGCTGATCGCGCAGCGGGTGCTCGGCCACGAGGCGAGCCCGGACGAAAGCCCAACGGTGCTCGATACCTACGGCAACACCTCGAGCGCCGGTTCGATCATCGCTTTCCACCTTCACAGCGGCGATCTGGAACAGGGCGACACGGGCCTGATCTGCAGTTTCGGGGCGGGCTATTCGGCGGGCTGCGTGTTCGTGCGCAAGGCCGCCTGACGCTGTGGCACCCCTGCGGCCGGGGGCGCATTTGCCTTGCGAGGGCGGGGGGCAGCCCCTAGACCGCTCTTCATGGCAGGCAATCTCATCGACAATCAGGGGAAGGGCGATGTCAGCTGGAGCTGGCCTCCGATCCACCCCGAAGGCCGCAAGTATGGATTGATCGCGCTCGGCGTTGCCCTCCTCGTGCTGTGGGGCTTCGGCTGGACGTTCATCGGAACCGCGCTGCTGTTTCTCGCGGTCGGCGTCTTCGCGTTCTTCCGCGACCCCGAACGCTCCGTACCCCAGGACGAGCGCATGATCGTCTCCCCAGCGGACGGACTGGTTTCGCTCATCACCGAGGTCGAGCCGCCGCGCGAACTACAGATCGACGACGGTTCGGGCACCGCCGGATTGCCGAGCGGGCCGGTGACGCGGGTGTCGATCTTCATGTCGGTGTTCGACGTGCATGTGAACCGCGCGCCGATCGGCGGCAGCGTGCGCCGGCTCGTCTATATTCCGGGCAAGTTCGTGAACGCCGATCTCGACAAGGCGAGCGAAGAGAACGAGCGCCAGCACATCCTCATCGAACGCAGCGACGGGCAGAAGATCGGCTTCACCCAGATCGCCGGCCTGGTGGCGCGGCGCATCGTGCCGTTCGTGAAGCCGGGCGACATGCTCGGCGTGGGGCAGCGCGTCGGCCTGATCCGCTTCGGCAGCCGGGTCGACGTTTATCTGCCCGCAGGAACCTCGCCCAAAGTGCTGCTGGGACAGACGGTGGTCGCGGGCGAAACGGTATTGGCGGAATTCGGAGAGCAGCGGTTGATCGAAGGAATAGCACAATGAACGCAGGCGATCCGAACCCGCGGGGCGGGGTACATGCGGGCAAGCTGCGCTCTACGCGCGTCGGTCCCAAGGCGACCGAGGACGAGGAGCCGGGTGAAGGCGGACCACGCAGCCTGTCACTGCGTGCGCTTCTCCCCAATGCGATCACCGCCGCGGCACTGTGCTCGGGCCTTACGGGCATTCGCTTCGCTATCGGCAGCGAATGGAGTAGCGCCATCTTCGCGGTTATCATAGCCGGCCTGCTCGACGGGATCGACGGCCGGATCGCGCGGCTGCTCAAGGCGCAGACGCGTTTCGGCGCGGAGATGGACAGTCTTGCCGATTCGCTTTCTTTCGGCATGGCCCCGGCGCTCATCATCTACCTGTGGTCGCTGGAGCAGGTGCCGCGGCTCGGCTGGTTCGCGGCGCTGGCATTTGCGATCTGCTGCGCGCTGCGGCTCGCACGCTTCAATGCGCAGATCGACGTGGACGAACAGCCGCACAAGTCGGCCGGCTTCCTGACCGGCGTTCCCGCGCCTGTCGGGGCGGGCCTCGCGTTCCTGCCGTTCTACCTGTGGATGGCGACGGGTTGGGAAGAGTTCCGCGATCCGATCCTGATGGGCCTCTGGCTGACGCTGATCGCGTTCATGATGATCTCGAACATCGCGACATTGAGCTGGACCTCGATCCGTCCGCGCCGGAACATCCGGCTGGAAATGATCGCACTCGTCGGGATATTCTTCGCGGCCCTTCTGGCAGAACCATGGTGGGCACTGGTCGCGATCTGCGTAATTTACCTTGCGCTGATGCCCTACGGCTTCGTCAAATACGCCCGGATCAAGCGGCAGCGCGCAGCCGCACGGTCCGCACCGGCTGCGGCAGGGCCGGTTTCGGCAGCGCCGGACGAGGTAGAGTAATCGCGAAGCCCGCACTGCGCCGCTTGGCCGGAAGCGCGCGGGTTTCCGCACCGCCGAGTTCGCGCCGCGCCATTGCAAAGCCGGATTTCAACCGCAGGAAACTGTCGGAGAGGGACACGGCCACGCCGACGGCTACGCTCATCAGAAACGCTACGATTGCAAATTCGGCCATGGCCCGTATCCTCGTGTTTGCCTGTTGACCAGCCTGTGGAAAAGCTGTGAACCTGGCGTTGAAACATTAGTTAACGGGAATTGTTCCCGCCCTGTTCCGGTGTTCCCTATTTGTTCTGAACGGTCAAGTGATTCGTTTCAGCTTGGTGCGCCTCTGTTGTTTACGGCGTCGCTGCCGACAGACCTGAAATCGGTACTGGATTTTCCCGCGGAAGCGCGCTAGGCGCCGCACCGTCCGCGGACCGGAACGGCGATTCCCGCCCCCTTCGCAAGCGGTCAAATCCACATGGAAGGCATCACATACCGGTGCCCCGACGGGGTTCCAGTCTTCCAGAGGCATAACCGGAAAGGAATTTACCTATGGCGGCTCCTACCGTCACGATGCAGCAATTGATCGAAGCCGGATCGCATTTCGGCCATCAGACCCACCGCTGGAACCCGCGCATGAAGCCGTACATCTTCGGCTCGCGCAACGGCATCCACATCATCGACCTTTCACAGACCGTTCCGCTGATGGCGCGTGCGCTCGACTTCATCGAGCAGACCGTGCGTTCGGGCGGCAAAGTGCTGTTCGTCGGCACGAAGCGCCAGGCGCAGGACCCGATCGCCGAAGCGGCACGGGCTTCCGGCCAGCACTTCGTCAACCACCGTTGGCTGGGCGGCATGCTCACCAACTGGAAGACGATCTCGCAGTCGATCAAGCGACTGAAGACCCTCGAAGAGCAGCTTTCGGGCGAGACCTCGGGCCTCACCAAGAAGGAAGTCCTTCAGCTGACGCGCGAGCGCGACAAGCTCGAACTGTCGCTCGGCGGCATCCGCGACATGGGCGGCATTCCCGACGTGATGTTCGTGATCGACGCCAACAAGGAAGACCTCGCGATCAAGGAAGCCGGCGTGCTCGGCATCCCGGTGGTCGCAGTGCTCGACACCAACACCGATCCTTCGGGCATCGCGTTCCCGATCCCCGGTAACGACGATGCCAGCCGCGCCGTGCGCCTCTACTGCGACGCGGTTGCCGCGGCTGCACGTTCGGGCAAGGGCGGGAATGCTGCCGACAGCGAAGGCGATGCAGGTGCGATGGAAAATCCGCCGGCGGAAGCCGCTACCGCCTGACCTGTTGCAGGGCCGCCGTGCCTTTCGGCGTGCGGCCTTGCCACGAGTTTGTAATTCAGCACCGGATGGCCATTTAGCGTTCCATCCGGTGCAACACATTTAACCCAAGAGGACGAACAGATGGCTGCCTATACCGCCGCTGATGTAAAGGCCCTGCGCGAAAAGACCGGCGCGGGCATGATGGATTGCAAGAAGGCACTCGCCGAATCGAACGGCGACATCGAAGCTGCCGTGGACGCGCTGCGTGCAAAAGGCCTCGCCGCTGCGCAGAAGAAGTCGAGCCGTACTGCAGCCGAAGGGCTGGTCGGCGTCGCGGTCGAGGGCGGCAAGGGCGTCGCCGTCGAGGTTAACTCCGAAACCGATTTCGTCGCGAAGAACGACCAGTTCCAGGACTTCGTGCGCAAGACGACCGAAGTCGCTGCCAAGCAGGGCGCGGACGATATCGAAGCGCTGAAGTCCGCGAGCTATCCCGACGGCGGAACCGTCGGCGACAAGCTCACCGACAATGTCGCGACCATCGGCGAGAACCAGCAGATCCGCCGCATGAAGACCGTCTCGGTCGATAACGGCGTGGTCGTGCCTTACATGCACAATGCCGTTGCTCCGAACCTCGGCAAGATCGGCGTGCTCGTCGCGCTTGAGAGCAAGGCTGACACCGAAGTGCTCGAAGGCCTTGGCAAGAGCCTCGCCATGCACATCGCCGCGGCTTTCCCGCAGGCGCTGAACGCAGAAGGCCTTGATCCCGACGTGATCGAGCGCGAGCGCGCAATCGCGAAGGAAAAGGCTGCCGAAAGCGGCAAGCCCGAGAACGTGCAGGAAAAGATGGTCGACGGCGCGATCGCCAAGTTCGCCAAGGAAAACGCACTGCTCTCGCAGCTGTTCGTGATGGACAACAAGACGCCGATCGCGGACGTCGTCGCGAAGGCGGGCAAGGACGCCGGGCACGAGATCGTGCTGAAGGACTACGTCCGCTTCCAGCTCGGCGAAGGCATCGAGAAGAAGCAGGAAGACTTCGCCGCAGAAGTCGCCGCAACGCGCGGCAGCTAAGCCTGGGCGCCATTGCTGGCAGAATTATGCGGCCACCGGAGTTAACGCTCCGGTGGCCGTATTCGTTCGGTCTCCGGCGCACTTCTGGACCGGAGATACTGAACTACTTGGAAGGTCCATTTCCGCGGCCGCGTGGCTGCGGGAGATCCACATCGTGGCGGTGATTCCAGATTTCGACGATCTTGCCATCTTCGTTAAACCTGAAGACGTTGATGATGGGCACCCGTTCGACACTGGTCATTCCCATGCGCTGGCCGTTTTCGTTTGGGCTTAGGGAAATGAACCATCTGGTCGCGACCTTATCACCCTCTGCGATTTGATAGTCGATTTCGCCGCGCAGTTCTCCGAAACTGTGAAACAGATCGGCGATTTCCTTTTGCGCGATCGCTTTTTCGGTGACATTTTTCCGGTCGCCGACGTCGTGCACAACGTATTCCGGAGCAACGTATTCGCTGAAAGCGTCGGTGTTGTTCGAGAACCAGAGATCTTCGTAGAATTCCGCAGCGAGACGCTTGTTGCGCTCGGTGTGATTATTCGCTGCTGGCGTATCAGATTGCTGTCCGAGCGCAGGTGAACTCACCGGCGCCGCGAGAACTGCAATGGCGAAGGCAGATAGAAGAAAACGCATAATCAATTCTCCTCGCGACCCACCAAGCATTCTACCGAAATTGCGGAAGCAGGGCAAATTGCCGCCGGAGGGCATGGTTCATCCAATTGCAAACCGAATTAACTGTCCTACTTCAAAGTTGCAGAGCTAAAGGGCGGAGCGCTCTTTCTCACCGTTCGTCCCTCGAAATAACGCTCGGCAGCTCTTCGCTTTTTCTCACCCTTGCACCGTGTTCCATGTGTTCCATCCTGTTGGACTTGCTCAGGCCGGCAGACACGCACTTGGCACGTGCAGGCGGAGGCTCTAAGGCCGGGCGCGTAACGCCTTCACGCCGCCAGCAAAAAGAACCCCGCTTCCATGACTCTTCCCCCGATGAAACGCATCCTGCTCAAACTGTCGGGCGAGGTGCTGATGGGCGAGCAGGAATACGGCATCGACCCCGCCTATGTGACGCGGCTCGCCGAAGAGGTGAAGGCTGCGAAGGAAACCGGCCTCGAAATGTGCCTCGTCATCGGCGGCGGCAACATCTTCCGCGGGATCAGCGCGGCTTCGCGCGGGCTCGACCGAACGACCGGCGACTACATGGGTATGCTCGCGACTGTGATGAACGCACTCGCGATGCAGAACGCGCTGGAACAACTTGGTGTCGAAACGCGCGTGCAGTCGGCGATCCCGATGGCGAGCGTGTGCGAGCCCTACATCCGTCGCCGGGCGGAGCGGCACTTGCAGAAGGGCCGCATCGTGATCTTCGCCGCCGGCACCGGCAATCCGTTCTTCACGACCGATACCGGCGCGGCGCTGCGCGCGGCGGAAATGAACTGCGACGCGCTGATGAAGGGAACAAGCGTGGACGGCGTATACGACCGCGATCCGAAGCTCTTCCCCGAAGCAAAGCGTTTCGATACAATATCCTATGGCAAGGTGCTGTCCGACAATCTCAAGGTGATGGACGCCACGGCAGTTGCGCTCGCGCGCGAGAATGCGATACCGATCGTCGTGTTCTCGATCCGGGAGAAGGGCAATGTCGCCCGGGTGCTGGCCGGTGAAGGCGTGCAGACGATCGTGCAGGCACAAGACTGATTTTTCGTGAGGAGAGGCCGACATGGCTAAATTCGACAAGGCCGATATCGATCGGCGCATGAACGGAGCGGTTGAATCGCTCAAAAGCGATCTCGCCGGCCTGAGGACGGGGCGCGCCAATACCAGCCTGCTCGATCCGGTGCATGTCGAGGTGTACGGCGCGATGATGCCGCTGAACCAGGTTGCGACCGTGTCCGCTCCCGAACCCCGGATGCTGAGCGTCCAGGTATGGGACAAGGCGAACGTCAACGCGGTCGAGAAGGGCATCGCCAAGGCGAACCTTGGCCTCAATCCGATGCAGGACGGGCAGACGATCCGCCTGCCGCTGCCCGACCTCACCGAGGAGCGCCGCAAGGAACTCGCCAAGCTGGCCGGCGAATACGGCGAAAAGGCGAAGATCGCGATCCGCAACGTGCGCCGCGACGGCATGGAAGCGCTGAAGGAAGACGAGAAGAAGAAGGAAATCTCGGAAGACGAGCGCAAGCGCATGGAAGACGACGTGCAGAAGATGACCGACAAGCACGTCGCCGACACCGACAGCGTGGTCGAGAAGAAGGTGCAGGAAATCCTCACCCAGTAATGGGCGGTTTTCGGGCTTCTTTCTCATGACCGATGCGACGCCCCGCGCCCGCCATGTGGCGATCATCATGGACGGCAACGGGCGCTGGGCGAAGCAGCATCACCTGCCGCGGGTCATGGGTCACCGGAAAGGCGTGGAGGCGGTGCGCGCGCTGGTCCGCGCAGTCCAGCCGATGGGTATCGAGTGCCTGACGCTCTACGCCTTTTCCAGCGAGAACTGGAAACGCCCGGAAGGCGAGATCGACGACCTCATGAACCTCATGCGCCGGTTCATCAAATCCGACTTGCCCGAGTTCGTCGCAAACGACGTACGCCTCAAGATCATCGGCGATTACAAGGCGCTGGCGCCCGATATCGTGGAAATGCTCGAGGATGCGCTGGCGCAGACTGCGAAGGGCACCCGGACCCTCGCGGTCGCTCTTAACTACGGCGGGCAGCAGGAGATTGCCCGCGCCGCGACCAAAGCGGCGGAGCATGGCGCCATTACCGACGAAAGCATTGCCGCGCATCTCGATACGGCGGACCTGCCGCCGCTCGATCTGCTCATCCGCACCAGCGGCGAGGTACGGCTTTCCAACTTCCTGCTGTGGCAGTGCGCCTATGCGGAGATGATGTTCGTCGATACGCTCTGGCCCGATTTTACGCCCGAGCATCTCGCGGGCCTGCTCGAGGAATTCTCCGGTAGGGAGCGGCGTTATGGCGGGCGCTGAGCGGACCGATACACCGCTGCGCAAACGGGACCGCTTCAGGGCGGGGGCGGTGCGCTATGTTCGGCTACCGCTCAAGCTCCGCACCTCCGACTTGCCGAGGCGGGCCGCTTCCGCAGCGGTGATGCTTGCAATTGCCGGGGCAGCGCTATGGCTCGGCGGCGTGTACTTCGACGCCTTCGCGGCGCTGATCGCACTTGCGTGCTTCGGCGAGTTCGCGAGGCTCGTATGGCGCGCGCAGAGGAACGCGGTGCTGCGGATTGCAGGCTGGCTGGCGGGCGCGGCCTACATCGCCGCCGCGGCAACGGCGCTCATCATATTGCCGATCCCTGTCGTTCTGGGCCTCGTTGCAGTCGTCATCGCGACCGATACCGGAGCCTATTTCAGCGGCCGGACCATCGGCGGGCCCAAGATCGCCCCGCGGATCAGCCCGTCCAAGACCTGGGCCGGGCTCGGCGGCGGCGCGCTATGCGCAGGCCTCGTCGCCTTCGCCTTCTTTTACAGCAATGTGGGCGAGCGGGCGTTCTCAACCATGGGGCTGGGCGCGCTGTTCATCGGAGCGGTCCTCGCGGTCGTCGCGCAGGCAGGCGACTTCTTCGAAAGCTGGCTGAAGCGGCGGGCGAACATGAAGGATTCGTCCAATCTCATTCCGGGGCACGGCGGCATCTTCGACCGCGTGGACGGCTTGTTGCCGGTCGCAATCGCCGGTTCGCTGCTGTGGTGGGTGCACCCGTGACGCGGTCGATCTCCATTCTCGGCGCGACCGGATCGGTCGGGCTCCAGACGCTCGATCTGATCCGCCGCAACCGCGCGGAATGGCGGGTCGAAGCACTGACCGCCAACTGCTCCGTCAAGGAACTTGCCGCATTGGTACGCGAATTCGGTGCGGCAATTGCCGTGGTCGGGGACGAAAGCTGCCATGCCGAACTGCGGCAGGAACTTGGCGGAACCGGTATCGCAACCGCGGCCGGACGCAGCGCGCTGATCGAAGCGGCGCAGCGCCCGGTTGACATGACGATTGCAGCGATCGTGGGCTGTGCGGGGCTCGCTCCGGTCATGGCAGCGATCGAGCGGGGCGGCACGGTCGCGCTCGCCAACAAGGAAGCGCTGGTTTCGGCGGGCGACGTGATGACTGCCGCCGTAGAGCGGCATGGCGCGACGCTCCTTCCGGTCGATTCGGAGCACAATGCGATCTTCCAGTGCCTTGCCGGCAATGCCATCGAGGACGTGCGCACGATCACGCTCACGGCGAGTGGGGGACCGCTCCGGACCTGGTCGGCCGAGCGGCTTGAGGTGGCTACGCCCGCAGAAGCGGTCGCGCATCCCAACTGGGACATGGGCGCGAAGATCAGCGTCGATTCCGCCACGATGATGAACAAGGGGCTGGAGTTCATCGAGGCGCATTACCTCTTCCCGGTCGGGCTCGACGCGCTCAAAATCGTGGTTCACCCGCAAAGCGTCATCCATTCCATGGTCGAGTACCGCGACGGCTCCACGCTGGCACAGCTCGGCCCGCCCGATATGCGCGTGCCGATCGCGTCCTGCCTCGCCTATCCGCGGCGGATGGACACGCCCTGTTCGCCGCTCGACCTCGCCGCAATCGGCGAGCTTACTTTCGAAGCACCGGACGAGGCGCGCTTTCCGGCCACCCGGCTGGCGCGGGAAGCGCTTCAGGCAGGCGGGATCGCCCCGGCGGCGCTCAATGCCGCGAACGAAGTGGCGGTGGCGGCCTTCCTCGGCGGTAAGATTGCGTTCACCAAGATAGCGGTAGTGGTGGAAGACGTTCTGGCGGCAGGAAATCTGTCGCATCAAGCAAAATCGCTCGAAGAGGTGCTCGCTGCGGACGAAGCGGCGCGCTCCCTCGCCGGGCAGATGGTGGGAAAGCACGCTATTGGCTGAACAAATTCCAGTCTGGATGTGGATTGCCGGCTTCCTTGCCGTGCTCGGGCCTTTGGTGACGCTGCACGAGCTCGGCCATTATCTGGTCGGGCGCATGTTCGGGGTTAAGGCGGAAGCATTCTCGATCGGCTTCGGCAAGGAACTGACCGGCTGGACGGACAGCCGGGGGACGCGCTGGAAGATCTCGGCTCTGCCGCTTGGCGGCTATGTCCAGTTTAAGGGCGACATGGACCCGGCCAGCATTCCCGATCGTAAGGCGCTCGACGCGATGCCGGAAGAGGAGCGCGACGGCAGCTTTCACCACGCGAAGCTGTGGCAACGCGCGCTGATCGTATTCGCAGGTCCGGCAACGAACATTCTGATCGCGGTTGCGATCTTCGCCGCTTTCTTCGCACTGCTCGGCAAGCCGATGGCAGAGCCGGTGGTGACGGGCTTCTCGGAAAACTCGGTCGCCGAGGCAGCAGGGGTCGAGGTGGGTGATCGCATCGTGGCTGTCGACGGCAATCCGGTCGACGACTTCATGCAGGTCCGGGACGCAGTGGCGCTTTATCCGGGCAAGGCGATGGACGTGGTGGTCGAGCGCGACGGGGCGCGCCAGACCGTTCCGCTCGTGACCGAGGATTATCTCTTCACCGACCGCTACGGCAATGAAGGGCGGATCGGCCTGCTTGGCGTGATGGGCGACCAGGTCGGCTACGAGAAGGTCGGGGCCGTCGCCGCCGTCGGGCTCGCTGCAGAAGCGAACGTCCGGCTCGTCGGCTCCATGATCGAGGGACTGCGGCAGATCATCTTCGGCGAACGCTCCGTTCAGGAGCTTGGCGGACCGCTCAAGATAGCCAAGTTCTCGGGCGAGAGATTGTCCGAGGGATGGCTGTCTTTCATCGAGTTTTCGGCGCTTATCTCAATTAACTTGGCATTCATTAACCTCCTGCCAATTCCGGCGCTCGATGGCGGGCACCTCGCCTTCTATGCTGCCGAAGCCGTCCGCCGCAAACCGGTGGGGCCGAGGGGCACGGAAATCGCTTATCGCACCGGCATCGCGCTGGTCGTGGCGTTGATGGTGTTCGTGACGATCAACGACGTGATTTCGTTACCGATATTCGGATAGCGGACCGCGCCTGACACGGGCCGCGACGAGGAGGTTGAACGCAAATTTGTGCATCGCACGCGCGCCGAGGTTGATTGCGCGTGTGCATCGCCTAAAGCACGGCGCGAAATCGCCTGCCGTGCAAAGCGGGGGCAAGGTGACGAAGCGGCAGATCAGGGGGCCGGCTTAGTCGATTGAACGGGCAGGACGGGAAATTCCTAACCTATGAACGGAAAACTTATGGCCGCTGATGGTGCGACGAAAACCGCGGCGAAATACGCCGCTGCATTGCTGTGCGGCTCCGCGCTTGCGGGCGTTCCTGCCGCCGCGTTCGCGCAGGACGCCGCCCCGGCCGCGGCGCAGACTGGGACGCCTGCACAGGTAACTGCTCAGCCGGCCCCGCAGCAAGTTGCTCCTCAGAACGAGATCATCCGCTCGATCCGGGTCGAGGGTGCGCAGCGGCTCGAACCGCAAACGATCCTCTCCTATATCAGCCTGAGGGTTGGTCAGCCCTATTCCGCCGCTGCCGCCGACCAGGCGCTGAAGGAACTTTCGGCGACGGAACTGTTCTCCAGCTTCGCCATCCGCAACGAGGGCGGAAACGTAGTGGTCGACGTAACCGAGAACCCGGTTATCAACCGGATCGTTCTCGAAGGGAACGAGCGCCTCAAGAACGACAAGATCCTGCCCGAGATCAAGCTCGCGCCGCGCCAGATCTTCACGCGCTCGAAAGTGCGGGCCGACGTTGCCCGGATCATCGAGCTCTACAAGCGGCAGGGCCGCTTTGCCGCCTCGGTCGAGCCGAAGATGGTGCAGTTGTCTCAGAACCGCGTCGACATCGTGTTCGAGATCGAGGAGGGGCCGAAGTCGAAGGTCCGCCAGATTAACATCATCGGCAACGAGGCTTTCTCCGACGGCGAACTGCGCGGCGAGATGCTGACGAAGCAGGCTCGTCTAACCAGCTTCTTCAGTTCCAACACCAGCTACGATCCCGACCGGCTCGCGTTTGACCAGCAGAAGCTGCGCCAGTTCTACCTGACCGAAGGCTACGCCGACTTCCGCGTCGTTTCCGCGGTGGCCGAACTGACCCCCGACCGGCGCGATTTCATCATTACCTATGTGGTCGAAGAGGGCGAGCGCTACAAATTCGGCGACGTCGAAGTTGAAAGCCAACTGCGCGACTTCGATAGCGAGGCGATGACGAACCGCCTCGGGATCCAGAGCGGCGACTGGTACAATGCCAAGCTGGTCGAGGACACGGTTGAAGGCCTGACCGAAACGGCGGGCGCATTCGGTTACGCATTCGCAGACGTGCGGCCAGAGTTCGAGCGCAACAAGGAAGCGCTCACGATGGACGTGACATTTCAGCTGCGCGAGGCGCCGCGTGTTTATGTCGAGCGGATCGACGTCAACGGCAACACGCTGACGCAGGACAAGGTCATTCGCCGCGAATTCCGCCTTGCGGAAGGCGATGCGTTCAATTCGCTCGCCGTGGCGCGCTCGACGGCGCGTATCAACTCGCTCGGCTATTTCCAGGAAGGCTTCGAGATCACGCAGGTCGAGGGCAGCCAGCCCGACCGGATCGTGCTCGAGGCGAACGTGCAGGAAGAGCCGACCGGTGAATTGCAGTTGTCGGCCGGCTTCAGCTCGATCGAGAACTTCATCCTCGCCGGTTCGATCAGGCAGCGCAACTTCCGCGGGCGCGGCCAGACCATCGGATTGAACCTCAATTATTCTCGCGTGTCGCGTTCTGCTCAGATCAGCTTTACCGAACCCTATCTGTTCGACCGCAATATCTCTGCCGGGATCGACATTTTCCGCAAAGATTTCGACAACGACTATTTCAACCGGAACGCCGCGACCTTCGAGCAGAGCAGCACCGGTATTTCCGCACGGCTTGGCGTTCCGCTTACGGAGTACATCTCGCTCGTCGGCAGCTACCGCTTCCAGATCGAGGACGTCACGATCAGCGAGCAGCAGTATTTCGCCGATTTCGACAATGACGGGATCGCGACCTGCGAGCCGCTGCTTGCCAGCCGCTATCTGTGCGAGGCCATCGGCGAGCGCACAAGCTCCATCCTCGGCGCAACGCTTGCCTACAATACACTCGATAGCCGCCTGCGGCCGACACGCGGCCGCTCGCTGCAAATCTCGACTGAGTTTGCCGGTCTGGGCGGATCGGTCGACTACCTGCGCATACGCGGCAACGCTTCGCAGTTCTGGAACGTCGGCAGCGGGTTCATCTTCTCACTCAGCGCCGAAGGCGGTGCGATCCGCAGTCTCAACAACGATCCGGTGCGGCTGACCGATCGGTTCTTCCTTGGCGAAGGGCAGATCCGCGGATTCGACATCCGGGGCGTCGGCCCGCGCATCGTTCGACAGTTTTACGATGAAGACGGCGAGATCATCGACATCATACCCGACGCGCGCAACAACCGCCGGGCGAATGATGCGATCGGGGGCACGGCATATTATCTCGGCCGCGCCGAACTCGAAATTCCGCTTGGCAGCGGCGCGCGCGAACTCGGTTTGCGCCCGTCGATCTTCGCGGATATCGGTGCGCTCTACAATGCTCCGAATCCGTCGCTTCTGACGATCCCGCCGCCCAACCCGTCGCTCTTCCGCGACAATATTACCGGGCTGCGGACGCTTTCGCCGACCGATGCCGAGGGTGCGGCCAATCAGCCGGCAGGGGACCTAACGGCATTCCGCGAAGTCTATCTCGGCGATACGCCATCCCCGCGTATTGCGGTCGGTATCGGCGTGAACTGGAACTCGCCCTTCGGTCCGTTCAGGATCGATTTTGCTCAGATCATCAAGAAAGAGCGCGGCGACGACACCAAGACATTCTCCTTCAACGTAGGAACACAGTTCTAATGAAAAATCTCATTTCTTCTTTCGCTCTGGCTTCGCTGGTTCTCGGTTCTGGCGCGGTGTTCGCTGCCGCACCGGCAGCTGCGCAGGTCAACGGCATCGCGACGAGCACCCCTGAAGTCGTGTTCGTTCGCTCGCAGGCCCGTAACAACGCCTACCAGCAGATCCAGCAGACCTACGCCTCGCAGATCCAGCAGATCAATACGGCCCGGCAGGAGCTGGCGCGATTGCAGCAGAGCCTCGATACGAACAACGACGGCCAGCTGACGAACGCAGAAGCGCAAGCCAATCCTTCGGTTGTCCAGCAGCTGCAACAGAAGGAACAGCAGATCAATACGCTCGCGCAGCCGGTGGTCTTGGCGCAGTATTACGCGATCGAGCAGCTCGTGAACGACTACGCCAATGTTCGTAACCAGGTGGTGCAGAACAAGAATATCTCGCTCATGCTGACGCCCGATGCCGTTCAGTATGCTCCGGAGAGCGCCGACGTTACCGACGATCTCGTGACCCTGCTCGACCAGCGCGTGCCGACCGTCAGCACGACGCCGCCCGCCAACTGGCAGCCGCGCCGCGAAACGGTCGCGCTCCACCAAGCCGTTGGCCAGATCGTAGGCGCTGTCGTGCAGCAACAGGCAGCACAGGCCGCCGCTCAGCAGCAGGCGGCACCGGCAACACAGCAGCCGCAGGGCCGGTAAAGGACACGAAAGGGGCAGGGCATGAGCGAAGCGGACGATAGCACCTCCATCGGCGCGATGAATGTCGCCGGTATCCTCAAGGCCCTGCCTCATCGTTACCCGATTCTGCTGGTGGACCGGGTGGCCAGCCTCGTCACGGACGAGCGCATTCATGCGGTGAAGGCCGTCAGCTTTAACGAGGACTTCTTTCAGGGCCATTTCCCCGGAAGGCCGATCATGCCCGGTGTGCTTCAGATCGAGGCGCTGGCGCAGGCTGCGGGGATACTCGCGGTCGAAACGCTGGACCTCGCCGGGTCGGGCAAGCTTGTCTATTTCATGGCGATCGAGAACGCGAAATTCCGCGCTCCGGTCGAGCCGGGCTGTCTGCTCGATCTGAAAGCCGAGTTCGTCCAAAAACGCGCACGCGTTTGCAAGTTCCGCGGCGAAGCGAGCGTCGAGGGCAAGATCACCTGCCAGGTCGAGTTTACTGCAATGATCGCTGACGCGCCCGAGTAATGCGCACGGTCGTAGTTCTCGCGGCCGCCGTCCTGCTGACGATGGCGCAGCCTGCCTATGCGCAGGACGTCTCCGTTGCCGACAATGCGGAAATGTCCGCTATGTTCGAAGCCGACCAGGCTGCGCGCAAGGGCGACAACATTGATTGGCAAACCGTAATGCGAGAAGACGTCGCGCGTTTGAAGCGTACGCGCGAATTGCTTGACGCCGACGCGCTTAATACCGCCGATGATTATTACAACGCGGCCTTCATCTTCCAGCATGGCGACGAAGCGGAGGACTACCTTCTTTCGCATGTGCTAGCCGTTCGGTCTCTCGCGCTCGGCAAGGAAGAAGCGGAATGGATCGCCGCCGCTTCGCTTGACCGCTATCTTCAATCGATTGCGCGCGGACAGATATTCGGCACGCAGCGGTCGATGTCGGTCACAAAACCAGCGAACCAAGGCCGCTACGACCGCGATTTTCTCACCGACAAGCTACGCGTGGAATCTGGCGTAGAACCTCTTTCCGAGCAGCAGGCTAAGCTCGCGGAAATGGAAGAGAACCGTCCTGCCGAATGGAAGCTTCCCTGAAGCCGTGGATGGTAGGTTGCCAACAGGGGCGGGGCAGGGTAAGCGCCCGCTTTCTCCGCGGACAGCAGGGCCGGTCGGAACCGGTCCGAAGCTAAAAGGATATATGACATGAAGGCCGATGGGCACCCCGACTACCACACCATCACCGTCAAGATGACGGATGGTACCGAGTTTCAGACGCGCTCCACCTGGGGCAGCGAAGGCGACACCCTGTCGCTCGAAATCGATCCGACGAGCCACCCGGCATGGACGGGCGGCAAGCAGCAGATTCAGGAAGGCGGCCGCGTCGCAGCCTTCAACAAGCGCTTCGGCGGGCTCAGCCTCAAGAAGTAAGCCTGTTTACCAGTTCGGCTGCATGGCCGGGAGGAAGGCGGTCCGACGGGGCCGCCTTTTTCGTTGATGCCTTCCGTTGGCGGGTCCGCTCGGCGATGGAGCAGATACGAAAAAGCCGCCGACCCGTGCAGGGACCGGCGGCTATCGTTTCGCGCGAGTAAGGGTCAGGCGTAGCTGAATGTGACGTTCGCCTGCTTGCGGCGGCGCATTGCCATGCCGGTTGCCGCAAAACCGAGCAGCATCATCGCCCAGGTCGCAGGTTCGGGCACAGCGCCGTTGACCGTCCCGACCGATCCGACGATCTGGTTACCGGTTTGCGGAATACCGCCTCCAAAAGTGCGGACAGTGATACTAACCCGGTTCGAACCGCCACCGCAAAGGCCTCCGGCAAAACAGATGAAGTTGCGACCGCTGGCTGGAATGGGGTTCTGGAACAGCGCGAACGCATCCGGATTGCTGAAATTGAAACGCAGGCTGTCGAGCGTTGCGATGAACCCGGCACCCCCAAAAAGGGTTTCCGCGTTGTCTTCGGTTATCGTGAACGTATCGAAGCCGTCGTCCAGATTGAACGTGAACGCGGTGATATTGCCCGCATCGAGGACGCCGATCGTACCATCGGTCGAGATACTTCCCGTGGCGCTGAGCCCGTTGCCCGAAAGATCGATAATGTAATCGATCGCGGCTGCCGGTGCGGCGAGGGACAACGCGCCCGCGGCGATAGCTAGTCTGGATAGATTGCTCAGTTTCATAACGAAGCTCCTTCTCGGCACGACCCGGTTGCTGACTGCTGCGTTGTAACGAAGGCTTGCCGCATGAACAAAGATATTAACGTCATGTTTAGATTTTACCCCGTTCCAGACCGGGACGGTTTTTCACGAAACCTTAACCGGCGCGCAGTTCCTCGGCGAGTAGCTCGAAATCTGCCTCGCGCGGTGAGTTCTTACGCCATATGAGCGCGATTTCCCGGCTGGCGTTCGCGGCTTTCAGGGGGCGGGCGGAGACGGTCGTACCATCGAGAATGCCGGCCTCGATCGCCATTTCCGGTACGATCGTCAGTCCAAGATCATTATCGACCATTTGCACGAGCGTGTGGAGACTGGTTCCGATCATCGTGGCCGCATCGCGCAGTTCGGGCCGGTTGCAGGCGGCGAGCGTGTGTTCCTTCAGGCAGTGGCCGTCCTCAAGCATAAGCAGGCGCCCCTCGTCGATCATCGCGGGCGTCATCACTTCGGGCGGATCGCGCGGATCGTCTTTCGGGAAAGCGACGAACAGGCGGTCGTCGGAGATATGCGCACTCGCAACGTCGCCGGTGTCGTACGGTAATGCCAGCAGCACGCAGTCGACGCGCCCGTGATGCAGAGATTCGATCGCGTCCTGGCTGGTTTCCTCGAGTAGGAAGAGTTCGAGATCGCTCCGCTCGCGCCGGAGCCTCGGAAGCATCTTGGGAAGCATGAAAGGCGCGATCGTGGGGATCACGCTCATACGAAGCTTTCCGGCAAGCGGCTTGCCAGAAGCCTGCACCAGTTCGGAAAGTTCTTCCGTTTCGCGCAGGATGCGGTGCGCCTTCTCCACCACCTGGTTACCGAGTGCCGTGAACCGGACGACCCGCCGGCTGCGTTCGACAAGTGTCACCCCAAGCAGCGATTCGAGCTCGCGAATGCCGCTCGACAGGGTGGACTGCGACACGAAGCTCGCCGTCGCCGCTCGACCGAAATGGCCATGTTCGTGCAGCGCAACAAGATATTGCAGTTGCTTGATCGTGGGCATGTAGGTGGACATGAGGCTTTATTCTTCTTCGCTGCTGGCCTGCGCGAAAGTCCCGCCGAGCTGCCCGTGCAGATCGTCGATATGCGTCATGATGAGGCGGCCGTCCTTCACACCGAATGCGAGTTTGCCTTCGACGATCTGAAGCGCGTCCTTGCCGAACACCTCGTAACGCCAGCCTTTCAGCAGTGGCAGATCGCGCATGCCGGCGGCCAGTGCCTCCATCTCGTCCGAACGCGCCAGAAGCCGCGAGGCCACGTCGATCTCGCGGCTGCGTATCTTGAGCAGAAGCTTGAGCAAGTCCGCTACCAGCGCGCCTTCCTTACCGAGCGGCGCCCCGCGCTTGTTCTTCGGCGGCATCTCGGACTTCGGCAGCGCTTCCGCCTCTTCCACGACGTTCATCAGCCGTTTGCCGATGTCGTTGCTTTTCCAGCTTGCAGAGAGGCCGCGAACCTTCGCCAGGTCGGCCTGCTTCTTCGGCGGATGCGCGGCGATGTCGGCGAGCGTTTCGTCACGCACGATCCGGCCGCGGGGGATGTTCTTGTGCTTCGCCTCGTCCTCCCGCCAGGCGGCAAGGGCTTTAAGCCGGCCGAGCACCGCCGGGTTGCGGCCTTGCGCCTTGATTCGCCGCCACGCCAGCTCTGGATCGTTCTCGTAATTCGCAGGGTCGGCGAGCTTTTCCATCTCCGCGTCGAGCCAGACGCCGCGATCAGTCTTCATCAGGCGCGTGAGTATTTTTGGGAATATCTTGGCAAGATGCGTCACGTCGCCGATCGCGTATTCGATCTGCCGGTCGGTCAGCGGTCGGCGGCTCCAATCGGTGAAGCGCGCACCCTTGTCGACCGTGATGCCGAGCCAGCTCTCGACGAGGTTGGCGTAGCCGATCTGCTCCGACTGGCTGATGGCCATCATGGCGATCTGCGTATCGAAGATCGGCTGCGGGGTCTTGCCGGTCAGATTGTGGACGATCTCGACGTCCTGGCCGCCTGCATGAAAGATCTTCAGGACGTTGTGGTTGTCGGTCAGCAGCGACAGCAACGGGGAAAGGTCGATGCCGTCCGCCAGCGGGTCGATCGCGGCGGCTTCGTTCGCATCGGCGATCTGCACGAGGCAAAGCTGCGGCCAGTAGGTATTTTCCCGCATGAATTCGGTATCGACGCACACGAAGTCGGCTTCGGAAAGGCGATCGCACAGTTCGGTGAGAGCGCTGGTCGTCGTGATCAGATCGTGAATTTTCATAGCCGCCGTTTTCTCATGTGGGCGGAGTGCCGCCCTCGGAAGCTTCGCGCACGTCCGTCCGGCTTGACAAACATGCGTGCTTCCCCTGTTAGCCCGCCCATCCTAGAAGTGCGCGGGCGCGTCAAGCTACGCTCGGCCCGCCGCCCCCGGAATACGGAAATTTTCGCTCATGCATGCTTATCGTACCCACACCTGCGCCGCCCTTTCGAAAGACGATGTCGGCGAAACCGTTCGCCTGTCGGGCTGGGTCCACAACAAGCGCGATCACGGCGGCGTTCTGTTCGTCGATCTGCGCGATCATTACGGCATCACGCAGATCGTAGCCGATAGCGACAGCGAGGCGCTGGCCATGCTGGAGAAAATCCGGCTGGAATCGGTCGTCACCATCGACGGCGCGGTAAAGGCGCGCGCTTCCGAAGCGGTGAACCCCAACCTGCCGACCGGCGAGATCGAAGTCTTCGCACGGAAGGTCGACGTGCAGAGCCGCGCGGAAGACCTGCCGCTGATCGTCAATTCGGCAGAAGACTATCCCGAAGACATCCGCCTCAAGTACCGCTTCGTCGACCTGCGGCGCGAGCGGGTCCATGCTAACATCATGCTGCGCAACAAGGTCATCCAGAGCCTGCGCCGCCGCATGACCGATCAGGGCTTTTCGGAATTCCAGACGCCGATCCTCGGTGCTTCCAGCCCAGAAGGTGCGCGCGACTATCTCGTTCCGAGCCGCCTGCACGCAGGGCGGTTCTACGCGCTTCCGCAGGCACCGCAGATGTTCAAGCAGCTACTGATGGTGGCCGGGTTCGATCGCTATTTCCAGATTGCCCCGTGCTTCCGTGACGAGGACCTGCGCGCCGACCGCAGCCCGGAGTTTTACCAGCTCGATTTCGAGATGAGCTTCGTCACGCAGGAAGACGTGTTCCAGGCGATCGAACCGGTGCTGGCCGGCGTGTTCGCGGAGTTCTCGAACGGCAAGAGCGTGACCCCCGCAGGCGAGTTTCCGCGCATTCCCTATGCCGAAGCGATGCTGAAATACGGCAGCGACAAGCCCGACCTGCGCAATCCACTCGAAATCAGCGACGTCACTTCGCATTTCGAGAAATCGGGTTTCGGCCTGTTCGAGAAGATCGTGGGCGGGGGCGGGCGCGTCCGTGTAATCCCGGCACCGAACACGCATGAAAAGAGCCGCAAGTTCTTCGACGACATGAACGACTGGGCGCGCCGCGAAGGCTTCGCTGGTCTCGGCTACGTTACCTGCAAGGGCGGAGAATTCGGCGGTCCGATCGCGAAGAACCACGGCACAGAGGGCATGGAAAAGCTCTACGGCGAGCTCGGCCTTGGTGAGAACGACGGACTGTTCTTCGCTGCCGGCAAGGAAAAGGAAGCGGTCAAGCTAGCAGGAGCGGCGCGTACCCGCGTTGCCGAAGAACTGGGACTGATCGAAGAGAATTGCTTCAAGTTCTGCTGGATCGTCGATTTTCCGATGTTCGAGTACGACGAAGACCTCAAGAAGATCGACTTCAGCCACAACCCCTTCTCTATGCCGCAGGGCGAGATGGAAGCGCTGGAAACGCAGGACCCGCTCGACATCAAGGCATGGCAGTACGACATCGTTTGCAACGGCTATGAATTGTCTTCGGGCGCAATCCGTAACCACCGGCCGGACATCATGTACAAGGCGTTCGCCGTTGCCGGTTATTCCAAGGAGGAGGTCGACGCGAACTTCTCGGGCATGATCGAGGCTTTCAAGCTGGGCGCGCCGCCGCACGGCGGCTCCGCTCCCGGTATCGACCGGATCGTCATGCTGCTGGCCGACGAGCCGAACATCCGCGAGGTAATCGCATTCCCGATGAACCAGCGAGCGCAGGATCTGATGATGGGCGCTCCCAGCATCGTCTCGGCAAAGCAGCTACGCGAACTCGATATTCAGCTTTCGCCCGCTGCGCGCGAAGCGGTCGAAAGTGCGCGAAGCGGGGAGGGGACTGACATGAACTCGAATGCAACCGACCGCGACGAAAGTCCGGACAGCGGCGAGTAAGACATAAAGAAAGGCGCGGAATCGATGTCCGCGCCCTTCTAAATTGAGACTGTCTGAGCGTCAGTCCATCTGGCGTTCGATCATGTCGCCGAACCGCTCTCCCTGACAGATTTCGTCGTAGCATCGCTGGACGACCTGTCGCTCGTCCGCGTGAAGATCGTCGCCTTCGAGCGCGCTTTCGAACTTGCCCTTGATGTAGTCCTCACCTTCTTCGACACGCTCGGCTGCGGATTCGTCGTCGTCTTCGAACAGGCTCGTGATGCCGGCCCACATCTGGTGCACTTCGCCGGTCACTGTGCCCTTCGTCACCAGTTCATCGCCTTGGCGTTCGAGCTCAGCGTTCATCTGTTCCAAGGTCCGCTCGCGCTGCTGAAGCCGCTGGCCGAACGCCTGTTTAAGCTGGGGGCTGTCGGCTTTGTCGATCGCCTGACGGTAGCCTTCCACTGAATCGAAAGTGGTATCGGTCAAACTCTTGAAAACAGTACTGCTCATATAGGAGGTCCTCTTCCTGCGTGGTATTATGAAGTGAACGAGCGAGGAAGAACTTCGGTCCGCATGAAGCGTATGAATGCCTTCGCCCAACGGGCTTGCACTGCGTGCCTGCGTTCATTAGGGCGAAAGACAACAGTGTAACTCCCAATCGAGAGGGAAAGTAATGAGCGATACCGCTGACCGCGTGCAGAAAATTGTTGTCGAGCATCTCGGCGTCGAAAGTGACAAGGTCACGCAGGAAGCCAGCTTCATCGACGATCTCGGCGCTGACAGCCTCGACATCGTCGAACTCGTGATGGCTTTCGAAGAAGAATTCGGTGTGGAAATCCCGGACGATGCTGCCGAGAAGATCACCACCGTGGGCGACGCCACGAAATATATCGAAGAGCACAAGGGCTAACGCCCCGCGCTCTCTTGCCCCGCGTTTAATCGCGGGATCTGACAGGCCCGCCCCGGTAATGGGCCGGGCCTGTTGTCTTATTACGCGGAGAAATCAATGCGTCGTGTGGTCGTAACTGGTCTTGGCCTCGTCACCCCCCTGGGCGGTGACGTCGAGACGAGCTGGTCTAATCTGATTGCCGGGAAGAGCGGGGCCGGACCGATCACTCGGTTCGATGCGAGCAACCAGAAGGCGCAGATTGCCTGCGAAGTGAAGCCCAAGGATCATGAATGGGGTTTCGATGCGGACCAGCGCGTCGATTCCAAGATTCAGCGGCAGGTGGATCCCTTCATCGTCTACGGGCTCGATGCGGCCGGTCAGGCGCTGGAAGATGCTGGCCTTACCGAAATGGATCAGGCCATGAAGGAACGCGCGGGCGTCTCCATCGGCGCAGGCATTGGCGGGCTTCCCGGGATAGAACAGGAATCGGTCAATCTGCACGAACGCGGTCCCGGCCGCGTCAGCCCGCATTTCGTCCATGGCCGCATCATCAATTTGATCAGCGGACAGGTTTCGATCCGATATGGCCTGATGGGTCCGAACCACGCGGTCGTCACGGCCTGCTCGACGGGTGCGCATTCGATCGGCGATGCCGCCCGCATGATCCGCGACGACGATGCCGACATCATGCTGGCAGGGGGCGCGGAATCGACCGTCAACCCGCTCGGCATTGCGGGTTTCGCGCAGGCGAGAGCGCTCAACACGAGCATGAACGACCGGCCGGAAGAAGCCAGCCGTCCTTACGACAAGGGCCGCGACGGCTTCGTCATGGGCGAGGGCGCAGGGGTGATGGTGCTTGAGGAGTACGAACACGCGAAAGCACGCGGGGCGAAGATCTACGCCGAAGTGGTGGGCTACGGCTTGTCGGGCGATGCTTATCACGTCACAGCTCCGCATCCGGAAGGGCGCGGCGCAGAGCTTGCCATGCGCATGGCGCTCAAAAAAGCGGGGATGGAGCCGGGCGATATCGACTACATCAATGCTCACGGCACCTCGACCATGGCCGACACGATCGAGCTTGCTGCGGCGAAGCGCGTTTTCGGCGACGACCTCGGCGGCGCATCGATGAGCAGCACGAAGTCCGCGATCGGCCATCTGCTCGGCGGAGCGGGCGCAGTCGAGAGCATCTTCTGCATTCTCGCGCTGCGCGACCAGATCGTGCCGCCTACGCTCAACCTCGACGATCCCGACGAGGGCACGGAAGGCGTCGATCTTGTCCCGCACGAGGCGAAGAAGCGCAACGTGGAGGCTGTTCTCAACAACTCCTTCGGTTTCGGCGGGACCAACGCCAGCCTGATCTTGGCCAAAGTCGATTGACTAACATTCCGGGTTCGCGCGCGTGAAGAAACTCGGCTGTTTCGTCGTAGCCCTGATCGGCCTCGCTCTTGCGATCGGCGGGGGCGCGATACTGTTCCCGTGGTATGGCGGGGGCAGCGTGGTCGAGGACCAAGCGTTTGTCGTCCCATCGGGCTCCAGCCTGACCTCGGTCGCCGGCAAGCTTGAAGAGGAAGGTCTGATTTCCTCGGCCAGCGGCTTCCTGTTCCGTGCCAAGCTGCTAGGCGGCGCGGAGCCGATCAAGGCGGGCGAATTCATGATCCCGGCCGGTGCGAGCCCGGCGAACATTCTCGAAACCTTTCAGACGGGCGACGTCATTCGCCGTGCCGTGACCATTCCCGAGGGCATGCCATCGGTGCTCGTGCAGGAAGCCCTCATGGCAGAACCGCTGCTGACGGGCGAAGTCGCGGTTCCGGAAGAAGGGTCCGTCCTGCCCGAAACCTACGATTTCGAGCGCGGGGAGAGCCGGGCCGCGGTGCTGGCCCGGATGCAAGCTGCCATGGACGAAGCGCTTGCCGAACTGTGGGAACAACGTTCGCCCAACACGGTCGTGAATTCACCTGAAGAAGCGATCATCCTCGCTTCGATCGTGGAGAAGGAAACGGCGCAGGCAGACGAGCGGCCGATGATTGCCGGGGTGCTGTCGAACCGCGTCCGGACCGGAATGATGCTTGGTGCCGACGCGACGACGATCTATCCGATCACCAGGGGCCGTCCGTTGGGTCGGATGATCCGCCGCTCGGAACTGCGTGATCCCAACCCGTACAACACCCGCGCCATCGCTGGCTTGCCGGTAGGCCCAATCACCAATCCGGGCCGCGAAAGTATTGCGGCGGTGCTCTCTCCGGCCGAAACCGAAGCGCTCTATTACGTTGCCGACGGGAGCGGGGGACACGTATTTTCGCGTACACTGCAGGAGCATAACGAGAATGTCGCCAAGTGGCGCGCGTACCGCCGGGAGAAGGGCATCTGAACCTTGCGCAGGATAGCGACGCGGCATCGGACGCGCCGTTGATCCTGACGGCGCGCCTGCCGCGCGACCTGCATGCATGGGCGACCCGGCTGCGCGATGCGCACTTTCCGCCCGAACGCAATCACCTAGAAGCGCATGTGACGCTTTTTCATGCCCTGCCGCCGTCGTGTCGCTCTGAACTATGCGATCTGCTTGCCGCGATCGTGCGCGAGAACGCCCCAGTGCAGGGTCAAATCGAGGGCATCATGAGTTTGGGCCGCGGAACCGCGATCAAGCTGTCCAGTCCCGGAATGCTCGATTTGCGCGGCCGCATCGCAGACCGCTTTCACGGGATGCTGATGCCGCAGGACGAGCACACTCCGCGCCTCCACGTGACGGTGCAGAACAAGGTCGCACCGCAAGAGGCCAAGGCGCTTCAGGCGGAGCTCGCGCCGCAGGTCGAGCCGCGCGCATTCTCATTCGCCGGTTTCGCCCTTTACCGATACCTCGGCGGGCCTTGGGGCTTCATACGCGACTGGTCCTTTCGCGGATGAAATATCCGTAAAATGCCTAGTTGACCATGCGCCGGTGCCGCCCTAGATGCGCGGCCTTGCCGGGCGCGAATTGACCGCGTAGCCCGGCGCTTCTGTCGGCGGCGCAGACTGCGCAGCACGCGATCGGGGCGGAGTAGCTCAGGTGGTTAGAGCAGTGGAATCATAATCCACGTGTCGGGGGTTCGAGTCCCTCCTCCGCTACCAACCCGCGCCTAGCCGAGGCCTCATTTCGACCAGTACTGCCGGAACTGTGCGCGCGGATCGTTCTCGACGCGCAGGTCGTCGTTGAAGATCAGCGTCGCTCTCTCGGGCGCGGAATAGGGTTTCCATTCGGGCAACCGCTCGTTGTTGGGGTCGCCGTTTGCCGCGAACGAAGCCCACATCGAAGCGATAGCGGCGGCGAGCGTGTTCGCCTCCGCGCTCGAGCCGTTAAGCGCGCCGCGCGTGTTGTAGAGACTTGGAGCAACGTCGATGCCGTGCACTGCGCCGAAGCGCCCGTCCGCTGCCGGGCTGGGCTGTGTCCACAGATACGTCCATACCGGCGCGCCGCCCTGCTTCGCCTTGAGTTCTGCCTGCGCGAAAGCGCCTTTGCGAAAGGTAAGGTCCGAATCCAGGCGTGCGGCGAGGATGAAAGGCTTGGCTTTCGCATCCTCTGCCCGGTAGGCTGCTACCGCCTCTTCCGCCCGGTCTCCGAGCCTTTCTCGAGCGAACTCGATCAGCCCGCTCTCGTCCATGGCAAAATCACCCATCCGGTAGGAACGTTCGTCGAGCACCGAGGACACGATCATCGGGACTTCCGCCGATACGTCCGGGGCATCCGGATCCCAAGGGTGACGGGGAAGGGCGATGCCGTCCACCACCGGTGCGAACGAACGCGGAGCCTCGCCGCGTGCGCGGTCGCCGGCTTCGAGCTTCGCCTGCGTTTCGAGCAGAGTGGTCCACGGCACCTCCTGCAATTTGCGGACGTCGCCCGGTGCGATCTCGAGAGCGCCCAGCAAGCGCTTTGCCGTCGCGCTTGCCATTTCGGGAGGCATCATGCGTAGTGCCGATCCACTCATGACGCCGGCGCGGTGGAACAGTCCCTTGCCGCCCGGCATAGCCATCAGTACGCTGGTCTTGGCGCCTCCTCCCGACTGACCGTAGACGAGCACGCGGTTCGGATCGCCTCCGAAGGCAGCGACGTTCTCCCGCACCCAGCCGAGCGCGGCCACGATGTCCTGCATGCCGGCCGTCCCGGATGTGGCGAAATCCTCGCCGCCGAATTCCGCCAGATGCAGAAAGCCGAATGCGCCGAGGCGGTGATTGACGGCGATCACGACACTGTCGGAGAACCGGGCCATCTGCTCGCCGTCCATGCCGACAGAATTGCCCGACCCGCTGTAGAAGCCGCCGCCGTGAAGTACGACGATGACCGGCTTTTTCGCATTCGCATCGTCGGTCGGTGTCCACAAATTGAGGGTGAGGTTGTCCTCGCCCATGCCGGACGGATTGCGATCGACCATGATGAGGTCGGCGTAGACGTGGCGGCGGTCGCCGGGGGATTGCGGAGCGACATCGCTCCAGTGAAGGGCGTCGCGGACGCCGGACCAGGCTTCGACCGGCAGCGGCGGCATGAACCGGTTCCGTCCCGACGTATCGGCGCCGTAATTTATGCCGCGGAAAATGTTCACCCCGCCTGACGACATCCCTCGCAGCTTGCCCTGCGCTGTCTCTATGACCGGAAACATTCCGGCCCCGATAGCGGGGCGGGCTGCCACCGCCGCACCCAGTGCCAATGCCGAACCTAATGTCTGCCGCCGTGTCATCATCGATACTCTCCCACAAAACGTTCCGTTGACACTAGAACCAATTGGTTGCCCGTGTTAAGCCTTTTTCGTATTTGCGGTATGCAAAGCTGCTCAGGGTGTGCGCCGAAGCTCAGAAAAACAGGTTTGCGACAGGCCTACAATCGGGAGAGAAAGAATGCGATTTATCGGGTCCGGTCTATTCAGTGTAATTGCCGCTGCAAGCCTGTCGGGCTGCGCCACTACAGAACAAACCTCGTCCGTGGCTGCCGCCGAGCCGCGCCTCGACACGCAATCCGGCCCAGTCATCGGCTCGCGCGAAGGCGAGAGCGGATCGGTCAACGTCTTTCGCGGCATACGCTATGCAGCCAGCACGGAAAGGCGGCGATTTCAGACCGCCACAGACCCGGCGCAATGGAGCGAGCCTCTTCCCGCGAAAAGCTTCGGAAACGAATGCCCGCAGCCTCCGCAGCCTGACGTGCCGGTCTTCGCATCCTGGGCGAATTCGGTCGGGACGAGCGAGGACTGCCTGTTCCTGAACGTCTGGACCCGCGGACTGTCGGATGGAAAGAAACGGCCGATCATGGTGTGGCTGCACGGCGGCGGATATGTCACCGGCTCCGGCTCGAGCAACGGCTACGACGGGTCGCGTCTTGCGGAGCGGGGCGACGTGGTCGTTGTGACGTTGAACCACCGGCTCGGCGCGTTCGGCTACTCCTACCTAGCCGGTAGCACCGACGATCCGAAATATGCCGACAGCGGCAACCTCGGCAGTCTCGACATCGTCAAGGCGCTCGAATGGGTTCGCGACCACGCCGATGAGATCGGCGGCGATCCTGACAACGTCACGATCTTCGGCGAGTCGGGCGGTGCTGCGAAAGTCTCCACGCTAATGGCCATGGAAAGCGCGCGCGGTCTGTTCCACCGGGCAATCGCGCAGTCCGGTTCGATGTCGTTAGCCGGCTTCACCCCGCGTCTCGCGACACCGCTAGCCAAGGACTTGATGACGACTGCGGGCACAAACTCAGTCGAAGAACTTGCCGCCATGCCGATGGAAGACCTCGTTACGGCAGCAATCAAATCGCGCAGCCGCGGCGCATTCTACCGCCCGGTCGTGGATGGCCGTTCACTGACCCGGCAACCCTACTCACCCGATGCCACTCCCGTATCTGCCGGTATCCCGTTGCTGGTCGGGACGAACAACAACGAGATGCGCTTGCAGGGCGGACTCGGCAGTCCAGAGAACTTCTTGCTCGCTTGGGAGCAATTGCCGGAAAAGCTGGCGGAGTTCGTGCCCGAAGGAACGGCGGAGGAAGTGATAGCAGGTATGCGCGAAGCTCACCCCGATTATGATGCAAGCGACGTGTTCTTCCAGGTTGCGACCTTCCGCAATTATCGCGGCACAGCGCTGCTGCAGGCGGAGCGAAAGAGCGAGCAAAACGCATCGGTCTATATGTACCGGCTAGACTGGCAGACGCCGGTCGAGGGCGGGCGGCTGCAAACACCGCATGCGCTCGATATCGCGTTCGTATTCGACAACGTAGCGCGCTCGACCTCGTTTACCGGTCCAGAAACGGCGGAAACGCAGCGAATGGCCGACCTCATGGCGGATGCGTGGATCGCCTTTGCCCGCAGCGGCAATCCGAACACGCCCGAATTGCCGCAGTGGCCTGCCTACGATGTGATGAACCGCGCGACGATGATCTTCGATACCACGCCTGAAGTCGTCGCCGATCCCGATGGTGCGGAGCGGCAATTGCTTCAGCGTTTGCTTCCGGAAGGCCGCTCCTTATGACGCGCGGCGTGACCGACCCGATCATACTCTACGGCTTGCCGCACTCGCTCTATTCGGGGCGGGCGCGCATTTATCTGCGCAAGCAGGGTATCGCATACCGCGAAGTCGCGCCGAGCGATCCGCGGTTCGCCTCCGTCATCGTACCGCAGATAGGCAGGGCGATCATTCCGGTGATCGAATTGCCGGACGGAACGGTCGTTCAGGACACGGTCGACATCATCGATCATTTCGAGGCGCAGGGGCAGCGCTATCCCGCTTACCCGTCATCGGCGGTTTTGCGGACCCTGTTGCATCTGTTCGAACTCTACGCCGTGTTCGGTTTGACCCGGCACGCGATGCATTACCGGTGGAGCTATCTTGGTGAGCAAGAGCGTTTCCTGCGCGATCAGTTCGGTGTCGGCGGCGATAGCCAGCGGACCGAGGCAACCATGGCCCGCATGAACAGCTATCTTCCGATGCTCGGGGTAACCGAGGCGACCATCCCGGCGATCGAGGATAGCTACCACAGGCTTCTGCAGAACCTGGAAAACCACTTTACGCGTTTTCCTTACCTGCTTGGATTTCAGCCGTCGATCGGCGATTACGCGATGTTCGGCCCGTTGTTCGCACATCTGGGACGCGATCCCGTACCGCTCGGCATTATGCAGCGCGAAGCGCCGAAGGTGTTTCGCTGGACCGAGCGAATGCATGCGCCCAATCTCGATATGCTCGAATACGGGAAGGACGAGGCAGCATATGCAAGCATCGATGAGCTGCAAGACACGCTCGGTCCGCTGCTTCGGCAGATTGCGGACGAGATCGTGCCCGGACTGATGGACCGGCTTGCTGCGCTCGAAGAACACGTCTCGCGGGGGGCAGCGGTTCCGGGTGAGCCGGTCACCGACAAGCCGCACCGGCGCATCATCGGAACGGTCGCAACGCGCTTCATGGACGCGGAATACGAGGGCGGCGTTCAGCCCTATACGTTCTTGCTTTGGCAACGCCTGCTCGACGCGGCGGGCGGCGACGAAGATACGCGGGCGCTATTCGCTTCGTGTGGCCTCAAAAAATTGGTCGACACACGCCTTCCGGTCCGCGTTGAGCGCAAGGATCATATCGAAGTGTGGGGCAAGCTAGCCGACTGATCGGCGAATGCGTTCTAGCTCTTCTGAACTTTCGGACGCATGAGGCTTTCCTGCGCTACGGTCGCGACCATTCGGCCCTCCTGATCGTAGAAATGCCCCCGGTTCAGCCCACGCGCAGCGCCGGCCCATGGACTCTCGGTCGCATAAAGATGCCAGCGGTCAAAGTCGGGTGTCGTATGAAACCACAGAGCATGATCGAGTGAGGCTGCCTGTACCCGGTCGCTCCCCGGCCTGACGCCGTGCGGCAGCATGGCGTTGCGCAGGAACATCATGTCCGATGCATAAGCAAGCAGCGCGCGTTGCAGGACCGGGTCCGCTCCAGCCGGTTCGCGCATTCGCATCCACACGCCGTTTTCGGGCTTGGCTTCCTCGCCGCCGAATAACGACTCCGGATCGAGCGGCACGATCTCGATCGGGCGCTTCTGCAGTCGGTCCACCCACGGGGCGCTGGAAGCTTGCGCATTGTCCGTCCGCCACTGCGCCACCGCAGCAAAGGCGGCGTCGCTATCGAGTTCGTAGGGCGGTGGCGCGGCGTGTTCGAACCCGGTCTCTTCGACATGGAACGACACATTCATGGTAAAGATAGTTGTGCCGCCCTGTTCGGCGTCGACCCTGCGTGCTGCGAAGCTGCGGCCCTGCGACAGGCTCGAAACGGTGTACCGGGTCGGTTCCATGCTTGAGCCGGCTTTCAGGAAATAAGCGTGGAGCGAGTGCGGCAGCCGGCTTACTTTCTCTTCATGGCACGCAGCAAGAAGCCCTTGAGCCAATGCGTGACCGCCGAACAGGCGCGGCCCCATAGCGGGCCCGGCGCTACCTTCGAAAACACCATCTCCGGTGCGCTTCACCGCTAAAATCTCAGGCAAATCGGTAATGTTTTCTCTCCCTCTTTGCATACCGGTTATTCGAACGAAGTTCGGTTAGCAAGAGCGGGAACGCATCGCTCGCTACTCCAAGCGCCTGCAAAAACGCCGCAAACGGAATCGTTTGACACTGTAACAAATAGTGTGGAATAAGCATGGCGGAAATTCAGGAGATAGCGATGACATATACGAAGGGCCGCGTCGTCAATGATGCAGACGCGCACACGATGGAAACCCAGGATTGGCTCGCGCCCTATCTGGAAGGCGAGTATAAAGAGATGTATTCGCAGGTTTATTCGAAGCGCGAGGGCGGGGATCGGATCGTGAAGATGATCGACGCCGCTAAAGCGCGCAAAAGCGACCCAGAAGCTCGGGCAAAGGCCCTTGAGAACCCCATCGAAGGTGCCAAGGGATGGCTAGGCTATGGCGGTTTCGACAAGGATGAGCGGGTCGAGGCGCTCGACTGGCTCGGCTTTCAAAGCCAGCTCGTATTTCCCACGTTCGGTCTCGGTGCCATTACCAAGGCGTCGGAGAACGATCAGCGTTACGCCGCTGCAACCGCGCTCAACAAGGCGCAGCAGGACTTCTGTAATGCCGACGACCGCCTCGACTGCGTGGCATTTACTCCGCTCGACGATCCCGAGCGCGGGCTCGCGGAAGCGAAACGCGCAGTGGCCGCCGGCGCGAAGGCAGTCATGTTCAGCGCCGGGCCTGCCGGGGACAAGAGCCCGGGTCATGCAGACTTCGATCCGTTCTGGCAATTCCTCCAGGACAACCAGATCCCGTTCATGCTGCATATCGGCCCAGGCACGAAAACCCAGCCGGCCAAGTTCAAGAACAACGGCCGCGAGCGGGCGGCCGATCTTCACGGGGGCGGCGAGAACCTGCGCTTCCCGGACTTCCTGTGCCTCTGGTATGCGCCGCAGGAGTTTCTGACCGCCATGGTCTACGACGGGGTCTTCATGCGCTTTCCCGACCTACGCGGCGGGGTCATCGAGAGCGGCGCGGGCTGGGTGCCCGAGTTCCTGCGGATGCTCGATCACGGCTGGTATTCCTTCAGCAAGACCGACCAGTATCTGAAGGACATGGACAGGATGCCGTCCGAATACATCAAGCGGGCAGTTCGCTTCACGCCGTTTCCGAACGAGGACGTGGGCCGCATGATCCGCGATTCCGCACCGGAGCTCTACCTCTTCTCCAGCGACTATCCGCACCCCGAAGGCACCAAGGATCCCTTCGGCAAGTTCGAAGCCTCGCTCGAAGGATTCGACGAAGAGGTGAAGGACATGTTCTACCGGACGAACTACGATCACATGATGTACCGCGATAGCGAGGCGATGGCGGTCGCTGCCGAATAAGTACGCCGCTACAAATCGAAAGGGGGCGCAGGCTTGAAGCTCGCGCCCCTTTTTTTCGTGTCAGGTGGCTTCGAAGCGCATTAGGTCAACGACGGCGTCAACCGACTGAGCATCGTCGAGTTCGTCGCAGAGACCGATCAAGCGGTTCGCCTTCGCCTTGCCGAGCACCGGTTCGACCAGTTCGCGGGCCTTTTCCTCGACTTCGGGTTTGGCAAGCGGATGCGTCGGGAAGCCCGGCACGTAAGCTATATAACGCTCCTGTTGCGAGCCGTCCTTCAGTGAAACAGTAACCCGCGCGCTTTCGGTCCGGTCCTCGCCTTCTCCCATTTCCTGCGCCTCGTCGCGTACAACCGTCACCTTCTGCGCGAAGCCACGCGCAGCCTCGTCGTTTTCTTGCCGCGAGAGCGACTGCGCATCGACGAAGTCCAGCCTTCCGTCGAGCATGATGATAGCGGCCAGGTAAGGAATATTAAGCGCCGGCATGTTGGCGCGTTCGAACGTAGCCGCTTCGCCGGGCATCGCGACGACGATGCGCTCGACTGCTTCGGGCCGTACGGTTTGGCGTAAATCGAGCAGTGCCCGTACGGCTGGCTGGGTCGGTCCGCCGACCGGATAGCGCTTCATCGCCGCGAGCGACATCTCGTATCGCTCGTGCAGACCTTCGACCAGCGAGGCGTGATCCTTGCCTTCGCCCTGAAAGGCGCGCCAACGGAACCAGCCGTTCTCGTTGTCGAAGCTCGCCGGAACGCCGGTGAACCCAAGCTGCGCCATCATCGCGGCCTGCAATCCGTTTCGTGCACCCATGCCGCCGAACACGAAAGCCTTCTCGATATGCCGGACGTCGAGCAGCCATTGCCACGACCCCGAAGCCTGCTGCGCGCAGTAGGCGAGCATATGGTCCACCTCGTTCGGGGTCAGACGCATCATGGCGGCAGCGGCAGCAGCAGCGCCGAACGTCGGGGCGATACCGTGATTGGCGAGGCCCGCGTAATAGAGGTTGCGCGTGCCAATCGCCTTCGGAAGGCGGCCCGCGATTTCGTAACCGGCAATGACTGCGCCGACGAATTCCTTCCCGCTTCGCTTATGCTGCCGAGCCGTCTCTAGCGCGGTCGGCACGATTGCCGGGCCGGGCTGGACATAGGCGGACGGAATAAAGTCGTTTATCTCGGCTGCGTGGGCAGTCATGGCGGATGCGAAGACGGCATCGATTGGCGATGCGGTTTGCCGCGACCCCAGTATTGGACTTTCGCCGCCCGGCGACATCGCAGCCGCATATTTTCGGCCAAGCTGCGCAGCTTCGAGCGAATGACACGCGATGATGGATGCGAGGGTATCGAGAACATGCAGCCGTCCGCGCTCGCGAATGGCGGCTGGAACCTCGTGCGACGCGCCGCCCGCGATATAGGCCGTCAGCGCCGGGGTTATCTCCCGCCAGTCTTCTTCAGGCGTTGCGTCTCCGGTCTGGTCACCGCCGGTCTGTGCCAGCGCACCAGTAGTGCCGGCCGTCATCGCAATCGCTCCTGCATAGCCGCTTTTGATCAAGCTTCGCCGTGACAGTCCCTTGTCCAATGTTCGCCCCTCCTGTCGTCTGACCGCTTAAGTGGAGGGCCAAGCTTTGACAGTCAAACCAATAGTTATTTGCGTGCGGGGCTTGCAAGCGGACGGAAGCGCCTGCACACGCAACTTATGGAGGCGGATGTCCAGGACAGCGAACGCGCGGAGCAGGTGCTCGAAGCCGCGGAAGCGCTCGCACTTGAGCGGCGCTCGCTGGCTGTCTCGTTCAACGACATCGCTGATGCATTGGGCGTCAGCCGAAGCCTTCTCTACGTTTATTTCGACAGCGCCCCGGCAATCTTCGACGCCCTGTTCGTCAAGCATGCGAGCGTTCTGGAACGGCGACTGGCCGAGCTGATTGCATCACCCGCCGGTTACCGCGACCATGCTGTAGCCCTAAACGAAACCTATCTCGACTACTGCGTGGATGCCGGCTCGATCCTGCCGCTTCTGCTGCGCGAGACACAGAACGACAGCCCTCTCGGTACGGCGGGGCGCGCCTATTTTCGCAAGCTGCTGCGTATTCTGACGCGCCATACTTCCCAAGGGCTGCAGATCGGTACGCGCGAAAGCTTCGTGTTTCTCGAACTTATCGCGGCCATTCCGGAATCGCTCGCACGGCTCGTTCGCGAAAAACAGATCGACGAGGATACGGCAAAGCGCACTTGCAAGCGCCTTACTGATGCGGCGATCGGCTCCTTCGCGCCCGTTCCTGCAGATTAGCGGTCAGAATGCGCCGCAATGTCGTGATCGCTATAATGACCGGCCATCACGATCCCGAGGCAGATTTCCTCGACCATGGCGAAAGGTGCGCGGCGACTGGCCACGATCCCGCCGGCTTTGAGCGATACGGCTGTAAGTGCGACCGTCGCGGCGCGGGCGCTCGCTTCGTCCATCCCGCCGCCGCTGGTCAGTTGCCGGATGATCGGTGCGCGAGCCTCCTCGCCTTTCGCCGTGCGCTCTTCCCTTAGCGCCGCGCGCACTTCCGGGGTGCGTAGCAGCATCTGGAGGAGCGGGCCGCGCTGTGCGGATTCATGCAGGTAGCCGACAGTCGAGAGCATGACCCTGATGTGGTCGTTCGTGCTGCGTGTCACGCGGTCGCGGCGCCGCCGTTCCTGACGTTCGATTTCGCGGCGGGCGAGGGCGACCAGCAGGTTGGTCCGGCTACCGAAACAATTGTGAACCTGCGTCTCGCTGATGCCGACACGCTGCGCCACGTCGCGGGTCGAGAGGGTTAAGACACCGCCCTCCATCGCTAGCTCTCCGGCTGCGTCGAGCAGCTGGCGCCGCCTTTCCTCGAGCGGCATCCGGGTCCGCGATCCGGGGGATTGCCGCGTCTGCCTTTTGCCGAGCGCGAAACTCTCGCTGAGCCCGAGCGGCGCGGCAGGTAGCGCCGGGCGCGTTCCTCGCGCTGCCTCGCTGCGGGTCCAATGCGAGCGGGGCGGCCGCGGGATGTCGAGGCGGTCGCAAATCTTTGCCAGGCCGTTGCCCGTCAGGCCATAACGGGCCGCAACGGCGCCCATCGGCTCGCTCCAAATTTCATCAAAAATGCGCGCGCGGGTTACTTCCATGACGCGAAGTTTAGTCCAAGCGAGCGCTATGTCCACTGCGTCGAAAACTGCAAAAGCGTCACGGTTCAGTTCTCGTACCCGATATTCAAAAATCTATATTGTTAGATTGTAAATGATGCGCTACGCCTTGTTCCAATAACAAGGGAGAGAGGGATGAGTTATAAACTCGCGGCACTGACCGGAGCGATCCTCGCGTTGGCCTCCGGCCCGGTGCTCGCTCAGATGCCCGCCGAGATCGATCCGGTTATGGTGGATGTCGAAGCCGGAACGCTCATGGGATCCCGAGAAAACGGCGTACTTGTTTTTCGAGGCGTACCCTATGCCGCGCCGCCCGTCGGCGAAGATCGCTGGCGTGCGCCGCAGCCTGTCGCGCCATGGCAGGGAGTGCGGGCAGCAACCGCACACGAGACTGCCTGCACCCAGCCGGTCGATCTCGACACAACCGTCGCCAATTTCGGCGGCGTCAACGGCGGTCAGTCGGAAGACTGCCTCTATCTGACAATTACCGCCCCTGAGAATGCGGAGGGCGCTCCGGTGCTTGTATGGTTTCACGGGGGCGCGTTCTTCCTTGGTTCCGGCAGTCTCGGTTCCTACGACGGTACGGCCAACGCTTCGGACGGCGTCATCACCGTCAGCGTCAATTACCGGCTCGGGGCGCTCGCGAACTTCGTCCACCCCGCGCTTGCTGCCGAGCATCCGGGCGAGCCGCGCGGTAATTACGCCCTGCAGGACAGTGTCGCTGTCCTCGAATGGGTGCGCGACAATATCGCAGCGTTCGGCGGCGATGCGGAGCGGGTGACGATCGCGGGCCAGTCGGCCGGCGGCGGCATCGTGACTAATCTGTTGTCGCTGCCATCGGCTAAGGGCTTGTTCGACAAGGCTATCGTTCAGTCGGGGAGCTTGCTGCTCCCGGACCGCGACGTGGCCGCTGCCGAACAAATGGCTGTCGAAGGGCTGAAAACGATCGGCATCGAGGAAGATGCGACCGCTGCGGACCTGCGGTCGATCTCGGCGCAGACCTTTGCCGCGTCCGAACCGCTTCGCGCAGGCTTTTTCTTCACGCCTGACTCTTCGTTCAAGCCCACCTCGACCATTGCCGCCTTGCGCGCGGGCACGGAAGCGGACGTGCCGCTGCTGGTCGGCGCGAACAAGGGAGAGGGCGGATTTGCAGGCGCGCGAACCTTCGCGTCGCTCGCGGGCGACGCGGGCTCTCCGGCCTTCCTTTACCGCTTCGATTATACGCCGGCCTTCCGCGCCGAGAAATGGCGCGACGGTCCGATCCATTCCGCCGAGCTCATGTTCGCCTTCGATTCCATCGACCAGTCGAGCTGGGGCGGGGAGCGGGCCGATGCGGACGACCGAGCCATGGCGGCGAAAGTCAACTCCTGCTGGATAGCCTTCATCAAGATGGCGCCGGGCCAGCGCACGTTCGAATGCGCGGATGGCTTTACCTGGAACGCTTACGAAAAAGGCGGGAACGCCGCGATCATTGCGAACGGAGGATTGGAGATGGCCCCGGCGGACGAACTGCCGGACGGACCGCCCAAACAAACTGAATAAAAAGAAACCGTGGGAGAGATAAGATGAAAAACAAATCGAAATTCATGGTTGGAACATCGCTAGGTGTTCCGGTCCTTCTCATGGCGTCGAGCGCCGCCGCGCAGACCAATCCCGATGTCGACGAACCGCGGCAGCCGGTCCTGGCGGAGCAGATCGAAGCCGAGCCCGAGAACACCATCATCGTGACCGGTTCCTACATCCGCGGGCAGCGTGAAGACGGTGCGCAGCCGGTCGACGTATTCGGGCAGGAGGAACTCGAATCGCGCGGCATCGACAGCCCGCTCGAGTTCATCAAGAGCCTCCCGTCGGTTGGGCCGGTGCTCGGCGATTCCAACCAGTACGGCGCTGGCGGCAGCCAGGGGGTCGGCTCGATCAACCTGCGAAGCCTGGGCCGCGAGCGGACGCTGGTCCTGTTCAACAATCGCCGGTTCGCAACCGAGCCCGGAGACGGCGCTGCTGACACGAACCTCATTCCGCTGTTCGCGCTCGACCGGATTGAAGTGCTGAAGGACGGAGCGGCTTCGACCTACGGCTCTGACGCGATTGCTGGGGTGGCGAACTTCGTCACGCGGCGCGACTTCACCGGGATCGAACTGGCAGGCGACTATGAGTTCGTCGACGGATCCGACGACAATTACCGGGTCAGTGCGCTTGCAGGCTTCGATCTCGGGGTAGCAAACCTGATGATCGGCGCGGGCTGGCAACACCGCTCAGAACTGCCGACGACTGCGCGCGATTTTACGCAGGTTCCGTACGCGGATAATCCGACGGGCTTCTCGTTCCTTTCCAATCCGGCATTATATGCACCCGTCGGCGTCATTCCCGGTGTAGGGGTGACTACGGTCGGGTTGGGTGTAGACGGCAGTCAGCTGAATGCCTGTGAAGAATTGGGCGGTATTGCGGGCGGCTTCCCCCGCGCCGGCGCTGCGCCGCTACCTGTTTGCCGCTATGGCTACATTCCCTTCGTCAACCTGATCGAGGAAGAAGACCGCTATCAGGTCTACGGCCAGTTCACGGCGGACTTTTCCGACAGCGTCAGCTTTACGGCTGAAGCACTCTATTCGCATACAGAACTGAACGACCTCGGTTACTCGCCTTCCTATCCGCCGGTGCAGGGGCCGCGCGGACCGGGCAGCACCAATGCCTTCACCGTTCCGGCGCGCAATCCGGGCTACGCTGCATTCCTGGAGCAGACCTTCGCACCGGGTACGCCGCCAAGACTGTTTACCCCGGTCCTCGCGTCCATCGTCCTCGGTCGGCCGTTCGCGCTCGGCGGCAATCCTCTCGATCCGCGGGGCGGGGGCAACGGCGGGGCGGTCAACAACGCTTGGCGCATTTCTGCCGGGTTCGACTTCGACCTGACGCAGGATCTTACCTTGCAGGTTTTCGGGACCTACATTCGCAGCACCCGCACGGCATTTTCGTTCGATATCGTCAGTGACCGGTATCAGAGGGCGCTCAATGGGTTTGGCGGCGAAAATTGCACCGGAACCACGCCGGGCGCCAATGGCTGCCTTTACTTCAATCCCTTCATCAATTCCGCGCCGGGCAACCCGGCACTCGGTCTCGACAACCCGGCTTACGTGCCGGGCAACGAAAACTCGCAGGAAGTCATCGACTACATCCGGCAGCAGAACGGAGCCGTGCAGGCCGAAGAGCAATATGTCGCCGATGCCGTGTTCAGCGGCGAAAGCGAAGTGTTCGGTCGCAGATTGGGCTACGCATTCGGCGGCCAGTTCCGCAAGACGGACTTCGCCAGCGATCCGATCAACCGCTTTACCGATCCCGACGCCTACCCGTGCGCGGTCGACGGCGATCGGTCATGCCTTGACGATCCCGAAGACAACAACTTCCCGGTCGGCGCCTTCACCTTCCTCGGCCAATATCCGCGCGCAAGGCTGAGCCAGGACGTTTACGCCGTATTTGCAGAAGCGCAGATCGAAGCCTTCGACGGCTTCGAAGTGACGGGAGCAGTCCGCTATGAAGATTACGGCGGCGAAGTCGGCTCCACCTTAAATCCGAAGCTTTCCGCGCGCTGGCAGGTCGCCGATTTTCTCGCCCTGCGCGGTTCGATCGGCGATACCTTCCGCGGTCCGCTGCCGTCCGATCTTAGCGAGCGCGGCATCAGTGCGGTTGCCGGTATCGACGTGCTTGGCGGCGCTTTCAAGGCAACCGACCAACTCGGAAACCCGGCGCTGGCGCCCGAAACCGCACTTACCTACAGCGTCGGTGCGATGGTCGAGTTTGGCGGCTTCAGCGCGAGCGTCGATTACTGGACCTACGAGTTCGAGGGGCGCTTTACCGACTTGCCGATCCAGCAGATTGCGCGGTTTGTTGCGCCGGGCAGCACCGGAACCCAGTTCGCCGATTGCTCAAGTCCGTTCGTATCCTTCGTCGTCTTCGAAGGCGGCGTTTGCGAGCAGGGCGTGACGACCGGCAGCGATATCAGCCGCGTGCAGACGCGTACGGTGAACGGGCCAGACGTGACCACCCGCGGTCTGGACTTCAGCCTGAACTACCGCACCCAGTTCGGCCGCGCTGCCGTGAACATCGGAGCGAACGCGACCCACACGCTCGAGTACGAGTTCGGAGATTTCGAGTTCAACGGTCTTTTGTTCAGCGAGGGCTACGATGCGGCGGGCTTCGCCAATTACGACCGGGCGCCGGGTACGGTCTCGAAATGGCGGGCGAGCGGCTATGCCAACGTCCAGTTCGAGCCGGTCGGTCTGACCTGGTCGACGACCTTTATCGGCGGTGTCGACGACAACCGCTGCATCGGTACCGAGTTCTGCGCCGCAACGCCGGAATTCGGCGGCACGAACTTCGGGCGCCGCGTCAAATCGTACATCCAGCACGACGTGTTCGCGACGATCGACCTTGCCCCGTTTTCCGGCATCGAGGCTGAACTGCAAGCTGGCGTCGAGAATTTGTTCGATACCGAGCCGGCACCGGCGCGGCTGGAATACAGCTACGACCCCTTCATCGGGACTGCGAAGGGCAGAACCTTCAAGGTGGGTACGAAGCTCCGCTTCTGATCTCCTCTCCCATGAAGCGGGTTTCGTCGGGGCGGGGGTGTCGTGGGGGCGCTCCCGCCCTTTACGTTGATAATGAAAACAGGATGTTCGTTATGACGAAAATGATTGGAAAAGCGGGTGCGCTGATTGCGCTGGTGCTGGCGCAGCCGCTGCTGGCTCAGACCGTAGCGACGCCGGTCGTCGACACCGAAGGCGGTCAGGTGCAGGGCGTCGAGCAGGGCGGCATCGATGCGTTTCTGGGCATCCGCTATGCAGCGCCGCCGATCGGCGCGCTTCGCTTCATGCCGCCAGAAAAGCCCGAACGCTGGGAAGGCGTAGCCGACGCGACCGGCTACGGTGCTCCGTGTATGCAGCTGTATTCCGCAAGCGGACCGAACGCCTCCGAAATGACGCGGCAGATACAGACGATCTTCCCGACCTCGACCGAAGCCAAGATCGACAACGAGGACTGCCTGTTCCTCAATGTCTGGACGCCCGAGGCGGGCGATGGCGGCAAGCGGCCGGTCATGGTCTGGTTCCACGGCGGCGGTTATTCCTACGGCTCCGGCGGCTGGCCGGCCTATAACGGGCGCAATCTTGCCGAGAAGGGCGACGTCGTCGTCGTGACGGTCAATCACCGGCTCAACGCGTTCGGTTACCTCAATCTCGCGCGCAAGTTCGGCGAGGACTACGCGGCATCCGGGAATGTCGGCAATCTCGATCTCGTTCGCTCGCTAGAATGGGTCCGCGACAACATCGCGGCATTCGGCGGAGATCCGGACAACGTCACTATCATGGGCGAATCGGGCGGCGGCTCCAAGGTAAGCCACCTGATGGCCATGCCATCGGCGGACGGTCTGTTCGACAAGGCGGTTATCCAGTCGGGCCCTGGCGTCTATAGCGGAAAGCCGGACGAGGCGGCGGACTATGCCGACCGGATACTGGCCGAGGCGGGCGTGGAAACACTCGAGGACCTGAGCGCGCTCAGAAGCGAGGAACTGGTCGACGCGGTAAGGCTCGCGACGCCGGCCGAAAGCGCGATGGGACGCGGTCCGCAGTTCGGACCGATCGCTGACGGCACGATCATACCGCGCGATCCCTTCCTTCCCGCCGCGCCTGAGCAGTCGCGCGATATTCCGGTACTGATCGGGTACAACAAGGACGAGATGACGCTGTTTCTGGCAGCGCAGCCGTGGTTCGGTCGGCTGACCGATGGCACGCTTCAGGCAATGACTTCAGCGATGGGACCGGAAGCGATTGGCGCGGTCGAGGCGTACCGCGCGATGTATCCGGACTATTCACCGACCCACTTGGCCGCCATCGCCATGGGAACGCGGTTTGCGAGAGGCACCTATTTGCTTGCCGATCAGCAGAGCCGGACTGCGAGCGCGCCGGTCTATGTCTACCGGCTTACGTGGGAAACACCCATCGGCGGCGGCATGTTGCGCAGCCCGCACACGCTCGATATTCCACTGATGTTCGACAACGCTGCCGAATCCGCGGTGTTCGTCGGAACGGGCGACGATGCAAAGACGATGGCGGACATGATGAGCGACGCTTGGATCGCATTCGCGAAGACCGGCACGCCTTCGTCGGAACTGCTCCCCGAATGGGAGCCCTACACGACAGCCGACCGCATGGTGATGGAATTGGACGTCGAACCGCGCCTCGTCAGCGATCCAGAAAAAGTCATCCGTGAATTGCCGCGACCGGAACAGTAGGGGATAACGAAGAAGGCCGGCGCTCCATCGGGAACGCCGGCCTTTCGAGGTCAGATCGTAGCGGCGATCAGTTGAACGTTTTGCCTGCTTCGGCTTTCTTGCGGAGGTAGTCGCTGACCGGCAGGTCGTGCTTTTCCAGTCCGGCAACGACGGTATCGAGCCCGATCGTGTCCGCCCAGAACATCGGACCGCCGGTATAGAGCGGCCAGCCATAGCCGTTGATCCAGACGACATCGATGTCGCTCGCGCGCTGCGCCATGCCTTCGTCGAGAATTTTCGCGCCCTCGTTCACCATCGGGTAAAGCAGCCGTTCGCGGATTTCGTCCTTCGAGATATCGCGCTGCTTGGTGCCTTCCTTCTCGGCGAAGTCGGAAATAATCTGCTTCACCTCGTCGGACGGCGTGCGGTTGCGGCTCTCGTCGTAGTCGTAGAACCCCTTGCCGGCCTTCTGACCGAAGCGGCCTACCGCGCAGAGTGCTTCGCGGACGGTCGTGACCTTGCTCGGATCGCGGTGCCAGCCGATGTCGATCCCGGCGAGGTCGCCCATCTGGAACGGACCCATCGGAAAGCCGAATTCGAGCAGCACATCGTCGACGTCCCAGTAATTCGCGCCTTCGAGGATAAGCTTATTAGCCTGCTCCTGCCGTTTGGAAAGCATTCGGTTGCCGATGAAGCCGGGGCAGACACCCGACACCGCGGCGACCTTGCCGATCTTCTTCGACAGTTTCATCGATGTCGCGAGGACATCGTCGCGCGTTTTCTCTCCCCTCACGACTTCGAGCAGCTTCATGACGTTGGCCGGGCTGAAGAAGTGCAGGCCGATGACATAGCCCGGACGGTTCGTGACCGAGGCAATCTCGTTGATGTCGAGGTAGCTGGTATTCGAAGCCAGGATCGCGCCGTCCTTCACGATTTCGTCGAGCTTCGTGAAGACTTCCTTCTTCACGTCCATGTTCTCGTACACCGCCTCGATAACGAGGTCGCAGTCGGCAAGGTCGCCGTAATCGAGCGTCGGGGTCAGCGAGCCCATCGCGCCTTCCACCTGCTCGTCTGTCATGCGGCCGCGCTTCGCCGTGTTCTCGTAATTCTTGCGCATCACTCCGGTCCCGCGGTCGAGCGCATCCTGCTTCATTTCGAGGATCGTGACGGGAATGCCTGCCGACAAGAAGTTCATCGCGATGCCTCCGCCCATCGTGCCTGCGCCAATGATGCCAACCTTCTTGATGTCGATCAGCGGAGTGTCCGCGGGTACGTCGTCGATCTTGTTGGCAGCGCGCTCGGCGAAGAAGTAGTGCCGCATCGCCTTAGACTGCGTGCCGGTCATCAGCTGCATGAACAGTTCGCGTTCGCGCTTCGCGCCTTCTTCGTAGGACTTCTCGCCCGCCGTCTTGACCGCTTCGATCGCTGCGTTCGGCGCATCGAAGCCGCGCATCTTGCGCCCGTTCTTCGCCCGGAATTCATCGAAAATATCGGGGTTCTTGATACCGTCCTGATTGGCGTTGCCTTCGCTGGAGCGCGGAACCGGCTGCCCGATCTTCGACTTGGCGAACGCGATGGCATCGGCTTCGAGTGCATCTTCGCTCACGAGTTCGTCGACCAGCCCGATATCCTTCGCCTTCTTGGCCGGGATCGGATTGCCGATGGCGACAAGGGGCAGGGCGGCTTCCGCTCCGACAAGGCGGGGCAGGCGCTGCGTACCTGCGGCACCGGGGATGAGACCGAGCTTGACTTCGGGAAGGCCGAGCTTGGCGCTCGGTACGGCGACGCGGTAATGGCAGGCAAGCGCCACTTCGCAGCCGCCGCCGAGCGCGGTGCCGTGAATTGCGGCAACCACCGGCTTGTCGCTCGCTTCGAGCCGGTCGAGCGCGTCCGGCAGGCTCGGACCCTGAGGCGGTTTGCCGAATTCGGTGATGTCGGCGCCTGCAAAGAAAGTGCGCCCATCGCAGCGGATAATTACGGCTTCGACGCTGTCGTCCGACAGGGCTTCCTCGATACCTGCTACGAGGCCGGCGCGCACTGCTTGGCCAAGCGCGTTCACCGGCGGATTGTCGGATATGATGACGAGCACATTGTCGTGCTTCTCGGTGCGGATGGGTGACGTCATACTGGATGGCTCCTTCAGGCGTTGCTGTGGATGAGCGCCGAATAGATCAAGGTCTTGAGCTGTCGGCGGATGGGATAGGTGGAAGACGGATAAAGCTGGGTCATGAACACCATGGTGATCTTCTCGAGCGGATCGATGAAGAATGCGGTGGAATAGGCGCCGCCCCAGTAGAACTCGCCCTTGCTCGCCGACATCAGCGTTCGCGCCGGGTCGGTAACGACGGCAAAGCCGAGGCCGAAGCCAGTGCCGGAATTGCTTGCTTCGCTGAACAGGCTCTCGCTCATTTGCGTCAGATCCGCGCCGCCGGGAAGGTGGTTCGCAGTCATCAGGTCGAGGGTCTTGGGAGCGATGATCCGCTTCTCTCCAAATTCGCCCTTGTTCAGCAGCATGGTGCAGAAGCGGTCGTAATCCCTGATCGTCGACAGCAGACCGCCGCCGCCCGAATGGAAGGAGGCTTTCGGTGCCAAGCGGCTTTCCGTACCCTTGTCGATCAGCCGCGGCGCATTACCGGGGCGGTAGCCGTAGGCGTCTGCGAGCCGATCCTGTTTCGCGGGATCGAGATCGAAGCTGGTGTCCTCCATGCCGAGCGGCGCGAAGATATGCTTCTCAAAATATTCTCCCAGTGGCATTCCGGACAGCCGCTCGACGCAGATGCCCAGAACATCCGTCGCGACCGAGTAGTTCCACCGCGTTCCCGGCTCGAATTCGAGCGGTATCTTGGCGAGTGTTTGTACGTAGTCGTCCGACGTCATCGTATCGCGCGACGTGTCGATATTCGCCTTGCGGTAGGCTGCATCGACACTGGTCCGGTTCTGAAAGCCGTAGGTCAGACCCGACATATGGGTGAGCAGATCGACGAAGCGCATCGCCCGGCCGCGGCGCATCGGCGCGAAACCGAGCGACCCTCCGCCGCCGGCGTATGCGCCGAGGTCCGCCCATTCAGGCAGGACGCGCGATACCGGGTCATCGAGTGCAACCTTGCACTGCTCGACGAGCTGCATGAATGCGACCGAAGTCACGGGCTTGGTCATGCTGGCAATGCGGAAGATCGCATCTTCGCGCATGGCGGTATCATCGCCCTGAAGCGTTCCGCCTTCGTGATAATAGACCGGCTGGCCTTCGCGCGACACCAGCAACTGGACGTTCTTCAATCTGCCGCTTTCGAGGTAGGTCTCGTCCAGAAACGGTCCGATCCGGGCGAGCCGCTCCGTATCGAAACCCAGCGTTTCCGCGTCGCGAATCTCCAACTGTCTCTCCCTCGCTGCGCTTGAATGCAGCCATACCTTCTCTTTATGCGGTGCGCATTAACGCATTTTCGCGGCAATTCAAACATCGTACCCGAAATTCAGAAAAGATTTTGCAAACCTTGCTTCGAAAGTCCTTTCGGGGGTAGGCTTCTTCGAAAGCCAGCCAATGAGTCGGCAAATGGGAAAGGAATGTCCAGGAAATGCGCGACGCCGTCATCATGTCTACAGCCCGTACTCCGCTGTCTAAATCCATCCGGGGTGCTTTCAACGCGACACATCCCGTCCAGCTCGGCGCGTGGTCGGTCGAAGCAGCAGTCGAGCGCGCCGGGCTGGAAGGCGGAGAGATTGAGGACGTGGTGATGGGCGCCGCCAGCCAGGGCGGGGCGCAGGGCTTCAACATCGGGCGTCAGATCGCTTTGAAGGCGGGCCTTCCCGTCGATGTCGCCGGAATGACGATCGACCGCCAGTGTTCGAGCGGGCTGATGGCGATCGCGACCGCGGCGAAGCAGATCATTGTCGACCGGATGGACATTTGCGTTGCTGGCGGCGTGGAATCGATCACCGCGATCCGTAATGCAGCAGGCAAGCCGCAACGCGACGAAGAACTGCTTAAGATGCATCCCGACATTTTCATGCCGATGATTGGAACAGCCGAGGTCGTGGCTAAACGCTACGGCATCAGCCGGGAAGAGCAGGACGCTTATTCGCTACAGTCGCAGCAGCGTACCGCCGCCGCGCAGGAAGCCGGGAAGCTCGACGACGAGATTATCGAAGTCTCCACGGTAATGGATGTAAAAGACCGCGAAACGGGCGAGGTCTCGCAGCAGGACGTGACGATCGGGATGGACGATTGCAACCGTCCGAATACGACGGCCGAGAGGCTGGCCAAGCTCGAACCCGTAATGGGCGAGGGACACACGGTTACCGCCGGAAACGCCAGCCAGCTGGCCGACGGTTCGGCTGCGAGCGTGCTCATGGAAGCGGAAGTTGCCAAGGCGCGGGGGCTCGAACCGCTAGGCCGCTACGTCGGTATGGCGGTCGCGGGGACGAAGCCGGACGAGATGGGGATCGGCCCCGTGTTCGCCATTCCCAAGCTGCTCGAACGTTTCGAACTTTCAATAGACGATATCGGGCTGTGGGAGCTGAACGAGGCATTCGCTGTGCAAGTCCTGTACTGCCGCGACAAGCTTGGCATTCCGGACGACCGGCTGAACGTCAACGGCGGGTCCATCTCCATCGGCCACCCTTTCGGAATGACCGGCGCGCGCTGTGTCGGCCACGCCCTGATCGAGGGGAAGCGGCGCGGCGTCAAACACGTCGTCGTCACCATGTGCGTGGGTGGCGGCATGGGCGCCGCCGGCCTTTTCGAGGTGCTGTAATGGCAAGCGCAGCGAAGCAGCCCAATCTCGCCTCGGCCATCGGATGGGTGCCGCCTCCCGGCTGGCCGGCCCGTACCCGCGCGGAATGCAAGGCACTTCTGACCGCGCCTGGCCAGCGCTTCGAAATGGAAGAGGTGGACATCCGGGGCGTGAAGCTGCGGGTATGGAAGAACGCCCCGCCGAACCTGCGCGCGGTTGCGCTGCTCGGAAAGTCGCACGGCAGCCGCGAATTCGTAATCTACGAAGACGAGCGCATGACTTACGATGCGTGGTTCCGGGCAGTCGCAAAGCTTGCGCACGAGTTCCAGGCGCGGGGCGTCGAGAAGGGCGACCGGGTCGCGCTCGCGATGCGCAATTTGCCCGAATGGCCGGTCGTGTTCTTTGCGGCAGTAACGATCGGCGCCATCTGCGTGCCGCTGAACGCGTGGTGGACCGGACCCGAACTCGCCTACGGGCTGAGCGATTCGGGCACGAAACTGCTGGTCTGCGACGAGGAACGCTGGGAGCGCATCGTTGCACACCGCGGCGAGTGTCCCGATCTCGAAACGGTCTTCGTGGCTCGCTCCGAACAGCCGCTCGAAGGAGCTGAGCGGCTCGAGGACTTTATAGGCGCGCCGCCAGAATATCCCGATCTTCCGGACGGCACGCTTCCAAGCGTCGAGATAGTGCCAGAAGACGATGCGACAATCTTCTACACGAGCGGTACGACCGGCAAGCCCAAGGGGGCGCTAGGCACGCACCGCAATCTATGCACAAACATCCTCTCCAGCGGGTTCGGCGCAGGCTGCGCGATCCTTCGCCGCGGCGAGGCTATTCCCGAACCGCAGCCAAAGACCGGCCTGACGGTTATTCCGCTGTTTCACGTCACCGCGTGTTCGGCGGGACTGATGGGCAATCTCGCTGCCGGAAACACGATGGTCTATATGTACAAGTGGGACCCGGTCGAAGCGTTCAAGATCATCGAGCGAGAGAAGGTTACCTCGACCGGCGGCGTTCCGACGATCGCATGGCAGCTTCTCGAACATCCCGAGCGCAAGCATTACGACCTCTCCAGTATCGAGGCGATTGCTTACGGCGGCGCGCCTGCAGCACCCGAACTGGTGCGCAAGATCCGCGAAGTCTTCGGCGCGCTGCCCGGGAACGGATGGGGTATGACCGAGACGATGGCGACGGTGACCGGCCATTCGTCGGAGGACTACCTCAACCGGCCCGACAGCTGCGGCCCGCCGGTGGCCGTCGCCGATCTCAAGATCATGAGCGAAGATGGCACGCGTGAGCTGCCCGTCGGGGAAATCGGCGAGCTATGGGCTCGCGGTCCCATGGTCGTGAAGGGTTACTGGAACAATCCCGAAGCGACGGCAGAAACTTTCGTCGACGGATGGGTCAGGACCGGCGATCTCGCCCGGCTCGACGAGGAGGGCTGGTGCTATATCGCGGACCGCGCGAAGGACATGATCATCCGCGGAGGCGAGAACATCTATTCATCCGAGGTCGAAAACGTTCTCTACGACCACCCTGCGGTGACCGACGCTGCGCTGATCGGCTTGCCGCATCAGCAGCTCGGCGAGGAACCGGCGGCGGTCGTTCACTTGGCGCCTGGCATGGAAGCGAGCGAGGAAGAACTCAGGGAATGGGTCGGCAAGCGCCTCGCCAAGTTCAAGGTGCCGGTCAAAATCGCATTCTCTGAAGAGACGTTGCCGCGCAATGCGAACGGAAAGATACTGAAGAAGGAACTCGGCAGCTTCTTCTGAGGACAGCGCCGTCCGTGCCGTTGGCGCGGGGCGGACAGTGATGTAGGTCGGCCGTGACGGGGAAGCGGATGGCGAAGAAGTCCGACGTGACAAAGAAATTCGGCGAGAAGCGCAGCGCCATCGTTCATGCAGCATCGGTTCTCATAAACGAGGCGGGGGTGAAGGCGACCACGCTGACCAAGGTCGCGCGGGCGATCGGCCTGAACGCGACCAGTGTCACGTACTATTTCCCGCGCAAGGACGAACTGATCGTCACCGTTTACCAGGAAACGATTGCACTTCTGAAGTCGATGGCATCCGAAGCGCTGGCCGAGGAAACGCCGCAGGAGCGGATTGCGAAGTTCGTGTCACTGCACGTTGCACTGCGAGACCGGATCCGGCGCGGCGAACGCGGCTTGATGACCGCGCTGTCGGAGATCCGCTCGCTCGACCAGGAGTATCAGGACGACCTTCTGCTGCAGTACCGCGAAGTCGTGAACGACGTGCGCAGTTTCTTCGGTGAGCCAGAGGACGACAAGGAGTACGCGCTGTTTTCGGTCCGTGCGCACATCCTTATCGAAGCGATGCTCTGGTGGCCGGTTTGGTCGCTGCGCTATTCGGTGCTAGATTTCCCGCGGGTCGAGAAAAAGATCGTCGAGATATTGTGTACCGGCATTCCGGCAAAACCGGGCCGGTGGGAGCCGCTTTCGCTCGACGGCGGCGCTTGGCGGACCAGCGACGACGAGGCCACGCAGCAGAACGACGATTTCCTCCGCGCCGCGACGGTCATGATCAACGAGCGCGGCTACCGCGGTGCGTCCGTCAACCGGATTGCGGAAGCGCTCAATGTGACGAAAGGCAGCTTCTACCATCACCATGATGCGAAAGACGATCTCGTTATGGAATGCTTCCAGCGCAGCTACGACCGGCTTTCGAAGGTGCAGATGGTCGGGCTCGAACTGGAGGGCGATTACTGGACCCGGCTATCAAGCGTGCTGCACGAACTTGCCGACGTTCAGTTTTTTGACCCCATGCCGCTGCTGCGAACGACTGCGCTGCAGGCGCTCGACAGCGAGCACAAGACCGATGTGGTCATGCGCTCGAACCGGCTCGCGCGGCGCTTTGCCGGTTTTCTGATCGACGGCATCGTCGAGGGTTCGGTGAAGCCGGTCGATCCGCTCGTCGCCAGCCAGATCATCATGTCGACGCTGAACGGCGCATATGAGGCACGGCGCTGGGCGGCTCGCTTCGATGACGGCGACGAGGCAATCAGGACATATCTGTCCGTCCTCAGCGAAGGCATTCTCGCCAAAGCGGCCTGACGACTAAACGGGTACCCGGTTACGCGGCTCGCCGACCTTCACGACCAGCATGATCAGCGCTGTCACGAGCGCTGCCAGAACGATGGCGAACAGCGGCATGAATCCGCTCGCCGCGACCAGCAGACCCGCAGCGATCGGACCGGCTGCCGCAATCGCGCCTTCCAATGTCGTGACGAAGGCGAGGCGCATCGGAATGTCTTCGGTCTGCCCGAACTCGAGGACCATTGTCGTGGACGCCAACATCCAGCCCGAACCGCCAACGCCGAGGCAGACGAAAGCCGCGTAGATGGGCACGGCAGTGCTCCCGACGATGAGCAGCGCGACCCCCGCGATCGAACTGGCAAGCGCCAGCCCGTAGATCAGCTTGAAGCCCCAGCGGTCTCCGAGCGGCCCCCAGAGTACGTTCGATACCGTGTCCGATCCAAGAAAGACGAAGCTGAGCCCGCCGATCAGTGCTCCGTCGAGACCGAGCTGGGTCCCTGCGTAAACCGTCCAGAACGGGCCGCCGACGCGCGCCATGACGGAAAAGCACTGGACGACCGAAAACCAGGCGAAGTCCCGGTCCGACAGCAGTTCGGGAAATTGCCTGATGCGCTGCATCATCGGCATTTGCGGCCGCGATACTGGGGCCGCAGGCTCGCGGATCATGGTCTTTAGCACGACCAACCCTGCGCTGGTCAGAAGAAACGCAAACAGGAATGTGGTTGCGTAGCCGTTGCCGAGCCATTCGTCGGCAATGAGATAGTTGCCTGCAGCCCATGCGAGGATTGCCGCGATCAACCCGCCGGCGAAGTTGCGATAGCCTTGCAGCCGGCCGCGCTTGCGGATCGGGATAAGCTTGCTCATGAGCATCTGGAACGCGACCCTCTGCGCCCCGGTGAAGAAACCGAGCAGCAGGAAACAGGCGAAGGTCGCGAACAGCAGCGCATTGCCGGTCAGGAAGTATCCCGTGAGCGCCAAGCCAAGAATCATCAGACGCATCAGCGAGCCGACGCGGATCGCATAAGGCAGGATATGGCTGCGGTGCTCGATCCGCGATCCGCTGGCGATCGGGCTGATGGTCGCCCCCATCTGCAGCAGCGCCGCGCCGAGACCGACTGCGGCGGTGCTGCCCGTCAACAACAGCAAATAAGCGGGAATGATCGTCGGCGCATAGATCAGACGGAAACCCGTCATCCCCAGCACACCGTGAATGAAGTTGGCGCGGTAGTTGCGCTTCAGATTGTCGTCGACGAACCGCGCGTGTTCGGCCAGCGCGCGGCGTTGCGCGCTGGCCGGATCGTCCAGACCATCGGGATCCCCGAGCGGGTCCAAAGCCTCAATAGCCGCTCAGACTGGCGTAGCGGTCCTTGAGGTAGGAGGTGCTGCCGAAGCTCGCTTCGAGGACGCGCGCCCGCTTCAGATAGAAGCCGACATCGTACTCGTCGGTCATGCCGATGCCGCCGTGCAGCTGAATGCCTTCCTTGCTGACGAGATGAAGCACGCGGTTGGCTTCCGCCTTCGCCATGGTCGCAGCCTGACTGGTCCGGAAACCAGCGTCAAGCGCCTGCAATCCGCCCTCGACGGCGGAGCGCATCAGCGCCAGATCGGCGAACAGATCGGCCATGCGATGCTGCAACGCCTGAAAGGTCGCGAGCACCTGGTTGAACTGCACGCGCTGCTTCAGATAATCGAGCGTGGTATCGAACACCTGCTGCGCCATGCCAAGCATCTCGCAGGCGGTCAGAACCCGCGCGCGGTCGAGCACTTGTTCGAGCAGATCGTCCCCGCCGCTTGCCAGCTTGTGCGCGGCCGCGCCGCTGAATTCGACGTCGGCGTGATTGCGCTGGTCGGCGAGACTGCGGTTGTGAAGCGTCACGCCATCGCCAGCCGGTACGAGATACAATCCGTCTGTCGCCGCGACGACGAACAGACCTGCGCCGTGGGCTTCGTGGACGAACTTCTTCGTTCCCGACAGCTTGCCGTCCGATACGGCCGCCTCGATCTTCGAAGGATCGTGACGAGCGCTTTCGTCGACCGCCAGAGTGGCGACTACCTCACCGGAAGTGATCCTGGGCAGCCATTCCGCTTTCTGCTCGTCGCTTCCGCCGAGGATGATGGCGGACGCAGCGATAGTAGTGGCGACCAGCGGGCTGGCGGTCAGTGTCTTGCCGAGCTGTTCGACCACGAGGCCAGCAGAGAGCCAGCCGAAGTCGGAACCGCCATGTTCTTCGGGGATGATGACCCCGGTCCAGCCCATCTCCGCCATCGTGGCGTAGACCGAACTGTCCCACGCCTGCGGGTCGCCCGCGGCGCGAACCTTGCGCCATTCGGTGACCGGGCTTTCGTTCGTGGTCCACTCGCGCGCCATGTCGCGCAGCATTTCCTGTTCGTCGTTGAGAACTGCCATGTCTGGTGCTTTCCCGTTATCTTACTGGTGATCGAGCATGCCGAGCACGCGCTTGGCGATGATATTGTTCTGGATCTCGGTCGAGCCGCCGTAGATCGTCGTTGCCTTGCCGAAGAGCCATGCGCGCACGCCGGAGAGTTCCGCTTCTGTGAAGCCTTCGCCTTCCCAGCCAAGTCCCTGCATTCCCATGATCTCGATCGCGAGTTCGGCCCGTTCCTGCCCGAGTTTCGTGCCGACCTTCTTCAGCACAGAGCTGATTTCGGATACGCCGCCCTCGGCCTTGCTTTCCTCGGCCGCACGCCGTGCGGTCAGCAGGAACGCGTTCCAGCGGATTTCGAAGTCGGCGATCTTGTCGCGCAGCACTGCATCCGCGATCCGCCCGTTATCGTCTGTCTCGACGTATTTCTTGGCGATATCGGACAGGCTGGCGCCCATGAGGCGCGCCATGCTGCCGCCGCCCGACAAGTTCGTGCGCTCGTGCTGAAGAAGCCGCTTGCCGATGGTCCATCCCTGGCCTTCCTCACCGACGAGGTTTTCCTTCGGCACCTTCACGTCGTCGAAGAAGGTTTCGCAGAACATGCTGAGACCGCTGATCATCTGAATCGGCCGGACCTCGACGCCCGGCGCATCCATGTCGATCAGCAGGAAGCTGATGCCCTTATGCTTGTCGGAGCGGTCGGTGCGGACGAGGCAGAAGCACTTGTCGGCCCACTGGCCGCCGCTCGTCCATGTCTTCTGGCCGTTCACGACGTAGTGATCGCACTTGTCCTCTGCCATCGTCTGAAGGTTTGCGAGGTCGGAGCCGGCATTGGGTTCACTATAGCCTTGGCACCACCGGACTTCGCCGCGGCAGATAGGGGGGATGTGCTCCTTCTTTTGCTCTTCGCTGCCAAATTCGAGCAGGGTGGGGCCGAACATCATCACGCCCATGCCGCCAATGGGGTTGTACGCCCCGGCGCGCGCGAATTCTTCGTTCAGGATCGCCGCCTGTTTGCGCGTCAATCCGCCGCCGCCATATTCGGAAGGCCAGGTCGGCGTGCCCCAGCCGCGCGCGCCGACAGCCTCGCGCCATTTCTTCTGTGCCGGGGTTTCGTCGCCCGGTCCCTCGACCGCGGACATGGCATTGCCCTGTCCCTTCAGTTCTTCGGGGAAGTTCTCTCCGATGAACTGGCGGACTTCGTCGCGGAAGGCCTCCGTATCGCTCTTCTGTTCAACATCAAGTTGGGTCGCCATGGTGCTCTCCTGCGAAATTGGCGGGGCGCTGCGGCCCGCGATAGGTAACTAACAAATAGGTCATTCGGCCGGATCCGGTACCCGGTCCGCGTTGTAGGCTGCGGCGCGCTGCCGTTTTTCCAGTTCGGCTAGGCTCGCTTCGTGGCTCGCACGGTCGATCCGGTAGCCGAACAGGAAGCCCGCGCCGCCGATGTATAGCACGATCAGCGCCGGGACATAGGCAAGGGCGAGCGCGCGGGGGATGGCCGGATCGATGCTCGCCGGGTCCATGCCGGGCACGATCCCGACGAAAGATACCAGCATACCTGCCGCGAACACTCCGAGGCCGGATGTGCTTTTCTGCATGAGCGTATTCGCCGCGTAGAAGAGGCCCTCACTCCGGCGTCCGGTCGCAAGCTGGCTTTCTTCCACCACGTCGCCGACCATCGCGTGGGTCAGGACCGCGGACGACACGCCGCACATCTGGAAGATGCCGGAGAACAGGAAAATCGCCGGCACGAGCAGCGGATCGCCGTTCTCGAAGAAATTACCGCTCAGCCGCAGCAGATACGGCGTGCTGCCGAAGATTACTGCGATCACCGCGAGGCCGAGCGCGGCGTTGCGCTTGCCGAACCTGCGAGAAGCGATCGGCGCGACGAACAGCGCCAGGAACGCTCCGACGAGAGAGTCGATGGTAAGGATCGCGAGCTGCGCGGAATTCAGACCCCACAGATACGTACCGAAATAGATGTTGAGTGCAGAGGTCATTCCGACCGCGGTATATTTCAGGACGCCGAAGCACAGGATGGCGAGAAAGCCCTTGTGCCCGAACGTGCTCTTCATCTGCACAAGCGTCTTCAAGGCACCGATCTTCTCCCGCGCCGGGGGCATCTTGAAATACTTGATCCGGTGGATCGTCCCGAGGCTCGAAATGAGGATGGCGGCGAACATAATTGCCGCTCCGACGATGGCGAAGGTCTCGTAGCCGTTGGGATTGAGCTGGCCGACGGGATATTCTTCGGTTGGCGCGAGGAACACCAGCAGCGTCAGGAAAGCCATGCCGACACCGCCAAGATAGGCGAAAAAATAGCGGTAGCTGGCGATGGAGGTGCGCTCGTCGTAATCGCTCGTCAGTTCGGGGGCGAGGGCGCTGCTCGGTATTTCGAAGAAGGTGATGAAGGTCCGCACGCAGCAGCCCACGACGAGGATGTACCAGAACATTCCCATCTCGCTCATGCCTGACGGCGGAAAGAACAGCAGCAGCAGGCTGGCCGAAGCGGGTATCGCGCTCAGGAACATGAACGGGTGGCGGCGGCCCCACTTTGTGCGCAGCGTGTCGGACCATTGACCGACGACCGGATCGGAGATGGCATCGACGCACAGCGCGACCAGAATGGCGAAGGACACGAGGTCCGCCCGGACGCCGATGACCTGGTTGTAGTAAAGGAGCAGGAACGAGCGGAAAGCGACGTCCTTGACGCCGTATCCGACCGAGCCGAACCCGTAGAAAAGCTTGGTGAACAGACCGAGCTTGGGAGCAGAGGTATCCGTTACCATGGCCCTAGCGCGCCGGCGACCCGAAGGCCCCGTCCCTGATGGTCTGCTCACGCGCCTGCGCCTCCCGCGACCGCAGCCGCTCGAGGTTCTCGCGGTGCGAAGCCTCGGTAATCGGGTAGAACAGCAGGATCAGCGCGCCCACGATCCACAGGGCTGCCGAAGCCGGAATGTAGTGGATCAGCAGGCTCTTCTCCATTGCAGTCGTGACGTCCGATACCGCGACCTGCTCCGGGAACTGCGACAGTTCGAGGACGATACCCGCAACCAGAATGCCAAGCCCGGTGGAGCACTGCTGCATGAAGCTGGAGGCGGCGAAGAACACCCCGGCAGTGTGCTGGCCGGTACGTACCGCGTGGTCCTCCACCACATCGGCAAGCATTGACGAGGTGTTGATGAGCGAAATCGCGATCATCGCCCCGTACACCGCCCCGATGAGGAACAGCGTCGGCAGCAGCATCGGATCGCCGGGCGCGAAGAACGCGTCGAAATAGGTAAGTACCAGCGGTGACAATCCTAGGAGAATGCCGAAGATTGCCATGAGCATCGAAGTGTTGCGCTTGCCGAGCCAAGCCGAAAACTTCGGCGCAAGCGGCGCAGCGATTGTAGCCGCGACGAGGCTGTCGAAGGTAAGCAGGGCTAGCTGGTCAGCCTCCAGCTTGAAGACGTAAGTGCCGAAATACAGCGTCGTTGCGGCGTACAGCCCGATCGCGGTGTATTTCAGAACGCCGAAGCCAAAAATGGAGAGGAAGCCGCGGTTGCGGAATGCGCTGAACATCTCTTTCAGGTGCGAGGGCGGGGTGGCTCCTTCGCCTAACTCGTCGCGTTGGCGCAGGTAAGGAACGCGTTTCAGCGTGCCGAACCCGCAGACGAGGATCGCGATGAAGATCAGCACACCGCCGAGCCAAGCGAATTTGACGTAGCCTTCGGGGTTGAGCTGGCCGCGCTCGAATTCTGGCGTGGCGACGAAGAAGACGGCGAGCGAGAACGCCGTGAAGCCGAACGTGCCGACGTAGCCGAACCAGTATCGGAGGCCGAAGAGCTTCGTGCGTTCAGAATAGTCCTCGGTCAGTTCGGGATTCATGGCGCTCGAGGGTATCTCGAAGGCGCTAATGGACATTCGGGTCAGCGAGGCGATGGCGAAAATCCAGACGCCCATCTGCAAGTCGGACAGGCCCGCAGGAGGAAACCACGCCAGCACGAAGAACGCGGCCGTGGGTAGAGCAGACCCGAAAATGAAGGGGTGACGGCGGCCGATGGGCGAACGCGTCACATCCGACCAGCGCCCGATGAACGGATCGGCCACGGCATCGATCAGCAGGGTCAGTGCAATCGCTCCCGATACGATTGCGGCGGGAACGCCCAGCACCTGGTTGTAGAAAAGCAGGAGGTAGGTCGAAAAGGCGGCGTTCTTGATGCCGTTCGCTACCGCTCCGAAACCGTAGCTGATGCGTTGGCCGCGCGTGATCGGGGGCATGGCCACCGCGCTTACTCCGCCGCCTCCATAAAATCCTCGACAGGATCGTACATGTCTTTCGCGCGCGCGCGCCGTTCGATCAGCGAGTAGTCCGGGAACATCGCATCCTCGACATCGCGATACTGACGCAAGTGCTGCTTTGCGACCGTGACCTTGTGCACCTCGGTCGGGCCATCGGCGATGCCCATGACCATAGAGCCGATGAGGCTGCCGACGAAGGGCATCTCGTTCGACACGCCGAGCGAGCCGTGAATGTGGATGCAGCGGTGCGCGATGTCATGATAGACCTTGGGCATCAGCGCTTTGATGGCGGCGATGTCTTTCCGAACCTTTCGGTAGTCCTGATATTTATCGATCATCCATGCGGTCTTGAGGACGAACAGCTTGAACTGCTCGAGTTCGATGTAGCTGTCGGCGATATGCATCTGCACCGCCTGGTAATCGGCGATCGTTCCGGTGCGTGTCTTGCGGCTGACGGCGCGGCGGCTCATCGCGTCGAGCAGCCGCCGGCAGTTGCCGACCGTGCGCATCGCATGATGGACGCGGCCGCCGCCAAGACGGGTTTGCGAGATGGCGAAGGCGCCGCCGCGTTCGCCCAGGAGATGGTCCGCAGGGACTCGAACGCCGCTATAGCGGATGTAGCTTTCCGAGCCCTCTTCCTGTCCGTAGACGCCGACGTTGCGGATGATCTCGACGCCCGGCGTATCGACCGGGACGATGAACATGCTCATGCGTTCGTGACGCGGAGCGTCCGGATCGGTCACGGCCATTACAATGAGGAAATCGGCCCACTTGCCGTTGGTGGAGAACCACTTCTCGCCGTCGATCACCCATTCCTCGCCGTCCTGCCGGGCCGAGGTGACGAAACTGGTGGGGTCCGATCCGCCCTGCGGTTCGGTCATGGAGAAGGCAGAAACGATCTCGTTCTGGAGCAGCGGCTGCAGATACCGCGTTTTCTGTTCCGCAGTTCCGTAATGCGCAATGATCTCGGCATTGCCGGTGTCGGGAGCCTGACAGCCGAAAACGATCGGCGCGAAACTGGCGCCGCCCAAAATCTCGTTCATAAGGCCTAGCTTGACCTGGCCGTAGCCCTGTCCGCCGAGTTCGGGACCCAGGTGGCAGGCCCACAAACCGCGCGCCTTGACTTCTTCCTGCAATGGCCGGACCAGCGCGTTCCGGCGCGGATTCTTTACGTCGTACGGGTGAATGCCGAGAAGCCCGAGCGGTTCGACCTTTTCCCGGACGAACTCTTCCATCCAGTCGAGCTTTTCCTGAAATTTAGGGTCGGTCTCGAAATCCCATGCCATCGCAAACTCTCCACATCGGCACGGTTTTCCGCGCTCGCCAAAGGAGCATACCTAATTTTCAGAACAGCACAAGGGATAGCGACGTATGCTACGCGCCGAAACTGGGTTGGGCTTGGGATGGAAGCGTTCAGGGAGATCGTATGGAGAGTGCCAAACCGATCTGCTCCATTTCGGCTGCGAGCGAAGAATACAGTGCAGCTTCTTCGAGTTCGGCAAATGCGGTCACTTGCGGCATTGACAACCCGACACGCATTGTTCCGCCCCATTCTCCACTCTCCGTACGGATGCAGCGCACTGGCTGACCGAGCCGCAAGCCAGACAACGCCAGCTTGCGGTGGAGCGCTTGTGCCATCTCTAATGTCCGGGAATGCGCGCGTCCCGACAAATTAAGAGTGACCAGCGTCTGCATCGCAAGCATATGGCGATCGGCCGCATCAACGCGGGTATGTTCTACGGAAGCAACGAGGGGCAATCCGAAGCGCCCCACCAGAACGTAGTGAACGGCTTCCTGAAACGCGGCGATAACGCTGGCGACCTTCTCGAACGCCAAAGCCTGAAACCGCTCAAGTTCAAAAATCGATGCTTCGAGCCGAGCGAGAAGTCCCAAATTCGGCTCATCCGGCAATATCTGTAGTCCCTTCCATTCGGAAGGAAGCTCTGCACGCGCGAATATCGTCGCCAGTCCGGCCGGGAAGGCGGCGACCCTCGCAAGGAGGCCTAACGGGAAGATAGCGAACCCGCTGAACGGAGGACCACCCATGAATTTCGAACCGGTGAGGAGCACGATGGCTCCGCGCTGCAGATAGGTTTGCAGCGACGCGCTCGTAATGCGGGCTTGGCAGGCATCGACGACCACCGTCATCCGATCGCCCCAACGTTCCTGAAGCCCGCCAAGGCCCGCCGCATCGGGCAGTATTAGGCCGGTCTTCGATCCATGGACTACGTGAACCAGCGTGTGTCTGTTGTCTGCTACAGCGGAGGTGAGCTGTTCGTCGATCGCCGCAACAATCTCGTCGCTGGTGCGGACGGCACCCTTAGCGGTCCTGACGGGAATATCGGTAAGTGTGACGTCTTCCAGCCCCCGGACAGGGGATCCTGGACCGGTCGAAACGCCGCGCGGCGTGCACGATGCGAAATAGCGCCCGTGCGCGGAATGGATGCAGCCGCTGCCGACTTCGTCCGCTCCGAGAAGAACGTTATGCACTTTGCCCGCGTACTCCGCATGCACGGCTGCGAGAGCGAGATATTCCAGGTCGGTCCCCGAAGCTGCGAATGCGACCGGGTACTGCGCGCTGAGCCCGTATGCAGCACGAATACGGGCGCGCAGGTCTTCCAGCGCGGTAGCATAATCGGTTTTTCCATCCCATGTCTTAGAAAGGTGCCTGAAGGCCGGAAGAGACAGGTCGTTTGCCGTCGATGAAGCGTATGCAAGAACGCTGGACGGGTAGGGCGCGGAAAAGTACTTGTTCAACCCCGCCGCCCGGTCGAGCACTATCCGCTCGTCCCCGCCTGTCGTCAGGATATCCGCCACTGCCGCGACCGGTTCGTCAGCGGAAACGCGTGGGGAAAGGTAGGGAAACGGTTGATTCGGCGTCATGTAACTTCCATTGGCGAAGATAGCAGAAGCCCTATCGGTTTCTCGTCTAAAAATTGAAAGAGAAGCACTTGTATCCTTCCGCAATTACGCCGCGGCAAATCGACGATCAGACCCGCGAACGCGTTCGTTTGCTCTTCATTGCGAAGCACGCGCTGGGCGATGGGTCGCTGCATCCGGACGACGGCAATCACGCAATCTACCACAAGGAAATAAGGACGATCCTTGAGGGGCTGGGATTGAACCTCATGCTTGCCGACCGGTTCGAGGTGCTGTTCGACAAACCCGAAGTCGATTTCGTTTTTCCGCTGCTCAACCGGGCGGGTTTCTTCAACTCGGAAATGCTCGGTCCCCTTCTTTGCCAGCGGCACGGCATCCCATTTCTCGGCGGAAGCCCAATCATCCGGGGGTTGGGAGACGACAAGCACCTGACCAAGCTTGCCGTCAGCGCTCGCGGGGTTCCGACCGCGCCGTGGGCGATCTATCGCCGCGGGGCAAAAGTTCTGGAAGATTACTGCCCGCCCGCCGAGCGATGGGTGGTAAAACCAAATGCCTCCTCGGCAAGCTGGGGCGTGACCGATGCGACCGACTGGAAGGGAGTCGAGGCGGGCGTCGCGGGCATCCATGACCAGGGACATGACGCGATTGTCGAACCGTTCGTGTCCGGTAGTGATGTGGAAGTTCCCTGCATCACCATCGGCGAACCGGTCATCATGCCGATGATGATTTTCCGTCAAGGTGATCCCGATCACCTGCGGACCTACTATGAGAAGCGCGATCTCGTTGATCGTGCAGGAAAATATTCGCTCGACCCCTTCGAGAACGACGCTGTGGCGCAGAAGATCGCCGAATATACAAGTAAGCTGTTCCGCGAATTCCATCCGTTCGATTACGGGCGTTTCGAATTTCGGGTGAACGAGGAAACCAGCGCAGTGCAGTTTTTAGAAGTCAACTTGAACTGTAACCTTTGGTCGGAGAAAGTCTTCGGACGCTCCGCCAAGCTCGCCGGCCTAACGCATCCGCAGCTTATCGAGACGATCCTCGCCAACTCGCTCGAACGGAACGGGGTTATCGCGTCCTAACACCGCAGTTTGAGAAAAATGGCTGGGGTGGCAGGGATCGAACCTGCGAATGCCGATACCAAAAACCGGTGCCTTACCACTTGGCCACACCCCAGCATGCCCGAACCGTGTCCAGGCGCGCTCCATATAACGCGGCGGGAGCGCATGTGAAGGGGGTGTTTGGCAGGGCGGCCGATTAGCGCTCCCGGCGCGTCAGGTCAGACGTCCTTGCCGTCGAAATCGGCCGCGGAATGGCGTTCCTGCAGCTGCGCGTTTTCGTCGCCCCACGTCTTGTTGACGATGCGCCCACGCTTCACTGCCGGGCGTTTTGCGATCGTATCGGCCCAGCGTTTCACATTCTCGTATTCGTGGATCGATAGAAACGTCTTCGCATCGTTATAGATATCGCCCGTCGTGAACGGAGCCATCCATGGGAAGGCAGCAATGTCCGCGACCGTGTATTCGCTGCCTGCGAGATATTCGCTTTCGGCGAGGCGCTTGTCGGCGACATCGAACAGTCGCTTCGTTTCCATTGCGTAGCGGTTGATGGGATATTCGAATTTCTCCGGTGCGTAGGCGTAGAAATGGCCGAAGCCGCCGCCGATGAAAGGCGCGCTTCCGATCTGCCAGAACAGCCAGCTGAGCGCTTCGGCGCGGGTCTTGCCCGCCGGCATGAAGGCGCCGAATTTCTCGGACAGGTAGAGCAGGATCGCGCCGCTTTCGAAAATGCGCACCGGCTCTTCGCCGCTGCGATCGAGTAGGGCGGGTATCTTGGAGTTCGGATTGACCGCGACGAAGCCGCTCGAAAACTGCTCGCCTTCCCCGATGTTGATCGTCCAGGCATCATATTCCGCGCCCGTGTGGCCCGCCTCGAGCAGTTCCTCCAGCATGATGCCGGCCTTCACCCCGTTGGGGGTGGCAAGCGAGTAGAGCTGGAGGTCGTGCTCGCCAACGGGCAGTTCCTTCTCTTCGCGCGCACCCGCAGTAGGCCGGTTTATGTTCGCGAACTTGCCGCCGTTTTCCGCATCGTGGGTCCAGACTTCGGGCGGGGTATAGGTGCTATCGGACATTCGCGGTTCCTTCGTTTTGCCTGTGCCAGTGCAGGTGGGAGCGCGGCTCAAATCCGCAAGTCCCGCTATTTCTCGGGAGCCGAAAGGCTGGTGCGGCGTTCGCTCAACATGGCCAGTCATCCTCCCAAACTGATTTTCGTAGATGACGATCTGCCCGGAATTACGCGCAAGCGGTCTGGGAAGGGCTGGTCATATTACGACGTGGAAGGCTATCTCATCAGAGACGCGGCAGAACGCAAACGGCTGAACGCCATTGCGCTGCCGCCTGCCTATACCGACGCATGGTACTGTCCCGCTGATAATGGCCATATTCTTGCGACCGGCATCGATGCGAAAGGGCGCAAGCAATATCGCTACCACCCGGATTTTCGCAGCTGGAAAGAAAGCGAGAAGTTCGACGGTTGCGCGGTTTTCGGAAACCTGCTGCCGCTCGTGCGCAAGCGGGTGGAGCAGGATCTGGCCGGACGCCTGCTGACCCGCGAGCGTGCGATCGCGAGCGTCGTGCGGCTACTCGACCTCGGGGCGGTGCGGGTCGGTAACGAAGGCTATGCGAAGCGCAACAAGAGCTACGGCGCAACGACCCTCCGCCGCCGCCATGCCGAAGTGACGGGCAAGACGCTCAAGCTTCGCTTCAAGGGCAAGTCGGGCAAGATGCGCGAGATGACGCTGACCGACAGCGCGCTGGCCTCGGTCGTGCGCAAGATGGAGGATCTGCCGGGACAGAACCTGTTCCAGTACGTCGATGACGACGGCGAACTGCACAAGGTCTGCTCGAGCGACGTGAACGACTATCTGTGCGAGACGATGGGTCAGCACTTCACCGCTAAGAATTTCCGCACCTGGCACGCGACCGTGCTGGCGTTCGAGATGCTCGCGGAAGCCAAGGAAAAGCTGACGATCAAGGCGCTGCTCGAACGGGTGGCCGAGCACCTCGGCAATACGCCTGCGGTTACGCGCCGAAGCTATATTCATCCGGCGATTTTCGAACTTGTCGACAGTCAGGAGAGCTGGCGCGAAGGCCTCCGCCTGCCGCGCACGACCAAGTGGCGCACGCGGGCCGAACGCGGGCTGATCGATCATCTGGAAAGCGCCCCGCCGGCCGAAGAACTCCTTGCGGCCGCCTGATAACGCTTCAGCAGATTTGCTGGCATCGGCAACACGCGTTAGGTGAAAGCCGTTTCCTCTCTTGGCCAAGGATCTGCCGCGAACATGAGCGATACGAAGGGTCACCCCTTTTACGACCTGCACACCCACGGTTTCGTCCGGGTCGCGACGAGCACGCCGAAGGTGCGCACGGCGGATGTGCGCTACAATGCGGACGGGATCATAGAGGAAGCGAAGCGGGCCGATGCAAAGCACGTCGACCTGCTGCTTTATCCCGAACTGTGCTTGTCGTCCTACGCCATCGACGATCTTCATCTACAGGCGGCGCTGCTCGATGCGGTGGAGAACGAACTGACGCGAGTCGTGAAGGAAAGCGAGAATATCGCAGCCGTGCTCGTCATCGGGGCGCCGCTGCGTCACAAGGGCCGCATCTATAATTGCGCCGTCGCCATCAAGGCCGGCCGTATCCTCGGCATAATTCCGAAGAGCTTCCTGCCCAACTACCGCGAATTTTACGAGAAGCGCTGGTTCTCGCATGGCCGCCATTGCAAGGGACTGGTGATGGAGGTCGCCGGGACCGAGGCTCCGTTCGGCACAGACCTGATCTTTTCGGCGACGGGCCATGCGGGCTTCACTTTCGGAATGGAGATCTGCGAAGACTTCTGGTCGCCGGATCCGCCTTCGACCCGCGCCGCACTCGCCGGCGCGACGATCCTGCTGAACCTGTCGGCATCGAACATCACGATCGGCAAATCTGACGAGCGGCACATGCTTTGCCGCGCGCAATCGAGCCGAACAGTCTCGGCCTATGCCTATTCGGCGAGCGGTTACGGCGAAAGCACCACAGACCTGTCCTTTGACGGACAGGGCATGATCTACGAGCTTGGCGAACTCATGGTCGAATCGGTGCGCTTCGATCACCACGCCGAACTTTGCGTTAGCGACATCGACACCCACCGCATCCTCAACGAGCGGATGCGCATGCAGACGTTCGGAACTGCGGCAGAAGCGATCGGCCGGCCGGAAGACTGGTACCGGACCATCTCGTTCGAGCACGACGTGACCCGCGGTGATGTCGGACTGATCCGGCCGATCCGCCGATTCCCCTTCGTGCCCAACCGACCGGAAAAACTGGATGAGGACTGCTACGAGGCGTTCAACATCCAAGTCGATGCGCTCATGCGGCGGATCGAAGCGACAAATGCGCAATCGCTGGTCATCGGCGTATCGGGCGGGCTCGATTCCACCCATGCCCTGATCGTCGCGGCGAAGGCGTGCGACCGGCTGGGCAAGCCGCGCAGTTTCATTCGCGGCTATACCATGCCGGGGTTCGCGACGTCCGATCACACGAAGGGCAATGCGTGGGACCTGATGCGCGCGCTCAGGATCACGGCCGAGGAAATCGACATTCGTCCCGCAGCCGAGCAAATGCTGAAAGACATCGGCCACCCGTTCGCGGGCGGAGAGCCGGTATACGATACGACGTTCGAGAATGTGCAGGCCGGCCTTCGCACCGATTACCTGTTCCGGCTCGCGGGGCACCACGGGGGCTTCGTGCTCGGCACGGGCGACCTCAGCGAACTCGCGCTCGGCTGGTGCACGTACGGGGTCGGCGACCAGATGAGCCATTACGCGGTCAACGCCGGGGTCCCGAAGACGCTCATCCAGTATCTCATCCGCTGGACCGAGCGCACGAACCAGTTCGATCCGGAGGCCGACAAAGCCTTGGACGCGATCGTCGATACCGAGATTTCGCCCGAACTCGTACCGGCGGGCGAGGAAGGCGAGATACAATCGACGCAGAGCATTATCGGACCGTACGAACTCAACGATTTCTTCCTTCACCACACCATCCGTTGGGGGCAGAAGCCGAGCAAGATCGCCTTCCTCGCTTGGCATGCATGGAAAAATAAGGACACGGGCGAATGGCCGCTGGAATTTCCCGAAGCGGCGAAGAATGCCTACGATCTCGATACGATCGCGCATTGGCTGGAAAAATTCTGCCAGCGCTTCTTCACCTTCAGCCAGTTCAAGCGTTCGGCGCTGCCCAATGGACCCAAAGTGTCGAGCGGCGGCGCACTTTCTCCGAGAGGCGACTGGCGCGCGCCCAGTGACGCGGTCGCGGATGTGTGGATCGACGAACTACGTGCCAACCTTCCCTAGAAAGGCTACCGTCGTGCCATCGGGCCGTTTCGCGACTGCCTCGCGAACACGAAAGTCATCATGGCCCGTATAAATGCAATCTCGACTGCTCTGCCCGCGCTAGATTTCGAGCAGGACTACCGCCGCTGGGCGCTCACGCGCCTTCTCGGCACCCGTGAGGCCCGTTTGTATGCGCGTATGGCACAGCGTTCGGGTATCGAGCACCGCTGGTCCGTGCTGTCCGAAGAAGACGCGAAGCTCAACGAGGGGCGGGGTCTGTACGGCGGACCCGATGCGCCGGGCACGGCAAGGCGTATGCAGATTTACGAGAAGGAAGCGCCGGAACTCGCTCTGAAAGCGGTGGAGGGCCTTCCCGATCTGGGGGACGTGACGCATCTGGTAGTAGCAAGCTGCACCGGCTTTGTAGCTCCGGGGATCGATCAGATCGTCGCGCGCAGGCTAGGGCTTTCGGCGAGCATCGAGCGCGTTCTGATTGGCTTCATGGGCTGCTATGCCGCCGTAACTGCGCTCCGCACGGCGCGGCACATCGTGCGTAGCGAGCCGGGCGCGCGGGTCCTCGTCATCACGGTCGAACTCAGCACGTTGCACCACCAGGACACCGTCGATCTGGAGCCGCTGCTTGCCGGCGCGCAATTCGGCGACGGAGCGGCAGCGGCGATCGTGACTGCGGGCGGAGAGGGGCTTGCCTTGGGAGAAGGGATCTCCGCCGCGCTGGGCGATAGCGAAGACCTCATCACCTGGGACATAAGCGATCACGGCTTCGTCATGCGCCTGTCCGGCGAAGTGCCAGGACGAATCGCATCAGCGCTGGCCGATCCGACAGTTCGCGCGCGGATAACGGGCGGCGAGCCGGCCGAAAGCATCGACGGTTGGGCCGTTCACGCCGGCGGGCGATCGATCCTCGATGGGGTGCAACACGGTCTAAACCTTGCACCCGGCGCATTGGACGATTCGCGTGAAATCCTGCGTAGCTGCGGCAACATGTCGTCATCGACGCTCATGTTCGTTCTGGAACGGATGATGCATAGCAAACCCGAGCGCGGGGTCGCCATCGCCTTCGGACCGGGGCTGGCGATGGAAGGGCTGCATTTCGGCTGGACGGAGGCGGCCTAGATCATGCTCGCGAGCCGCACCATTGCCGAGGAGCTGATGGATGACCCGGCGCTCGATCCACAGGTTTACGAAGCGGTCTTGACCGACCTTGCGCGCGTGAACCGAGTGACGATGGCGGCGCGTCCTACGCTCGCCTTCCTAAAACGTGCGGTTGGCGGCAAACGAAGTTTCCGGCTTCTCGATGTCGGCTTCGGCAATGGTGATATGCTTCGCGCTATCGCGCAATGGTCGGCAGTGCGCGGCATCGCCGCGGACCTCGTCGGCGTCGATTTGAACGAAAAGAGCTGCGAGGTCGCACGAAAGGCGACATCCGCTTTGCTTCCAATCACATATAGGACCGGCGACTATGCCGAACTCGCCGGACACCGGTTCGATTGCGTTGTCTCGAGCCTCGTCGCACATCACATGACCCGCAAGCAGCTAGTCACCTTCCTCCAATTCATGGACCAGGAAGCGAGCGCCGGATGGTTCGTCAACGACCTGCATCGGCACGGCGTTGCCTATACCGGCTACCCCCTCCTCGCAGCTGTTATGGGGGCACACCCGATCGTTAAGCATGACGGAAAGCTCTCGATCGCGCGCTCTTACCGTGCTGGCGAGTGGCCGCCGCTTCTAACGGAGGCGGGTGTTCACGGGGCGCGGGTCTTCCGCGCGTTTCCATTCCGCTTGTGCGTCGAGAAAATCCGGTGAGCGGCGGTCAAACGCCGCTAATCGTTGGTGCCGGACCGGCGGGTAACATGGCGGCAATTACGCTCGGCAGAGCAGGCGTGCGCGCCACTGTCATCGATCGGCAGGCGGAGGCCGGAGACGCGCTATGCGGCGGCTTTCTCAGTTGGCGTAGCGCGAAGCGGCTTCGTGATGCGGGCATCGACTTGGCGCGCATCGGTGCTCATCCCGTGCATAGGCTCGCATTGTTTGCAGGAGACCGGAGCGCGACCGCCCCTTTACCGGAAACCGCGTTCGGCTTGTCCCGGCGCGCGCTCGATACGGCGATGCGCGAACGGGCAGCGGTACTCGGCGCGCGGTTCGCGGTCGATACCGTGCGTAGTATCGCCGTTGGAACGGTTCAGGGCGAGCGGCACGACTACCGGACAGACGCTATCTTCCTTGCGACGGGCAAGCACGACGTACGGGGATTGTCACGCCCGCGTATCGCGGAGGATCCGGCGCTCGGCTTGCGCATCCGGATCGCACCGTCCTCAGAACTTAGGCGCCTGCTCGAAGGCAGGATCGAATTGCACCTGTTCGACAGGGGCTATGCCGGCATCGTCATGCAGGAAGGCGGTAGCGCGAATATCTGCCTCGCGGTTCGCAAAAGCCTGCTCGCCGAAGCTGGGGGAAGCCCTTGGGAGCTTTTGCAAATGCTCGGATCGGAAAATGAGGCTTTCGCCAACAGGCTTTCCTTCGCATCGGGCTGCGAAAAGGTCGATACGATTGGCGCGGTCCCTTACGGTTGGATCGCCGCGAAAACCGAACCCGGACTGTATCGCCTGGGCGATCAAGGCGCCGTCATTCCCTCGCTGGCGGGCGAAGGGATGGGTATCGCGATGCAAAGCGGTGAGATGGCGGCGCGCTGCTGGGTCGCGCACGGTAGCGGCGGTGCTGCCGAGTTTCAGAAAGCCTTGCGCGAGCGCGCGCAGCGACCGGTCAGGGCAGCCAGGCTGATCTGGCAGATTGGAGAACACCGGCGGCGAGGCGGGTTGCTGGTGCGTGCAGCTGCATTCGCCCCAATGCTCGCGCGCCTCGCCATGCAGGCAAGCCGGATTTAACCGACCTTCATCACCCACCCGTACTTGTCTTCGACTGTGCCAAGCTGAATGCCGGTGAGGCGCTCGCGCATCTTCGTTGCGATCTGCCCCGGACCGCCCGAGCCGATGGTGAAGCTGCGGTCCTTCCCAGTGACCTCGCCCACCGGCGTGACTACTGCTGCGGTCCCGCAAGCGAGCGTTTCCAGCAGCTTTCCGCTGTCGGCGTCCGACTGCCATTGGTCGATGCTGTAGAGTTCTTCGGATACCGTCAGACCTTCTCCGCGCAGCAGTTCGATCAGGCTGTCGCGGGTAATTCCCGGAAGGATCGTACCGGTCAGCGGCGGTGTCACCACGCGCCCATTATCCATGACGAAGAACAGGTTCATGCCGCCCAATTCCTCGACCCATTTCTTTTCGACCGCGTCGAGGAAAACCACTTGGTCGCAGCCATTCTCAATCCCTTCGGCTTGCGGAACGAGGCTGGCAGCGTAATTGCCGCCCGTCTTGGCAGCACCCGTACCTCCCGGTGCGGCGCGCACGTAATCGCTACTGATCCAGATTTTCACGGACTTGCTACCGGATTTGAAGTAATTGCCGACCGGTGAGGCTATCAGGATGTATTTGTACTGGCGCGCGGGGCGCACGCCGAGAAAGGCCTCGCTCGCGAACATGAAAGGCCTCAGGTAGAGCGCGCCGCCCTCGACGGTCGGCGCCCAGTCTCTGTCTTTCGAAACAAGCTGCCGGATGGAATCGAGGAACAGTTCTTCAGGCATTTCCGGCATTGCCATACGCTTTGCCGAAGCGTTGAAGCGCCTCGCGTTCTGCTCGGGACGGAACAGCGCGAGGCTGCCGTCCGCATGCTTGTACGCTTTCATCCCCTCGAAGATTTCCTGCGCGTAATGGAGCACCGCCGCTGCCGGGTCGAGGCTGATCGGCTCGCGCGGACCGAGCGTCGCTTTGTGCCACCCGCCTTTGTCCGCATCGTAATCGATCACGACCATATGGTCGGTGAAAAGCGTGCCAAAACCGGGGTCGGCGATCGCCTGCTGACGGCTTTCGCCGGGGACCGGGGCCGGGTGGGGGAGGTGCTCGAAATCCATGAGCGACCGGTTAGTATGTCTCCCAATCTTCCGCAAGCGCGCTCGAAATGGTGCTTTTCGCAATACAAATGAGAAGGGCGGCCCTCGCATATGCGAGACGCCGCCCTAAACATGGTCAGCGGCCGGAAGTGCCGCCGACGGAAACCTCTACTGCGTCGTTATCCGCAATAGTGCTCCGTCCGGAACTTTACCGACCCCCTTGCTGAACCATGAGACATCGGATCACCTCCTTTCGCGCTATTTAGCCAGAGCCTGCCGTTCACCGGGAGACCCAAGACCGCGTTCGCCGCTGATCTTGATATGTAATCTGGTTCGCTGCGCGCATATTCGCAAGACTTGTATTTCAGTTTTTCCACGTCACAATTGACGGCCCGCGGAAGCGCTTGGCGCGAAGCACTCAGCGGCAATCCTCGATCACGCGCGTAACCTCGGCCCAAGCCGGTAGGTAGAGCGTGGTCTCGCCCGGTGTTTCGATCGCGAACCTTCCCTTGCTAAGAGCCATCGCATCAAGCAGGGGATCGCGCGCCTGCAAGGTGGCGACGATCTGCGGTCCCCGCATCTGCTGGGCCTGCAACGTGCGATCGGCCGTTTCAGTCCGAATGGTCATCGCGGTAGAACTGCCATTCTCGACCGAGCGCATCAGCGAAATCTGTCCGTTCGTCCGGTCGCAGCGCAACGTAACATTTGCTGGGTCGAAAGAAGCGAGCGAACTGCCGCTCTCGCTACGATAAGTCCAGTCGCCCGGTGTCTGCGGAGCGTCCATCCAGTTGTCGTAGACGGGCTGAACAACTGTCGGGGGCGGCGGCGGAGCAGGCGCCGGAGTGGGAGTAGGGGTCGGAACCGGAGCGGGTTCGGGAGCCGAAGGAATACAGGCTGCAAGCGTGAAACTCAGCGCGAGCGCACCGGTAAGATGTAGATATATCGGTTTCATGGCCTCTCAATGCCCGCTAACGGCTTTCGGGTCCATGACCAAGAAGATGCGCCTCGACCAGATGCTTGTGGACCGCGGACTTGTCGAAAGCCGCACCCGGGCACAGGCGCTCGTCATGGCGGGGCTCGTGTTTTCAGGTGAGCAGAAACTCGCCAAACCCGGCCAACAGATTGCCGCTGACGCGCCGCTTGACGTTCGCGGGCGCGACCATCCCTGGGTCAGCCGAGGCGGCATCAAGCTGGCGCATGCGCTTGAGCATTTCAGCCTCGATCCGGCGGGGGTGACGGCCATGGACATCGGCAGTTCGACCGGCGGATTCGCCGACGTTCTGCTGCAAGGCGGTGCTGCGCATCTGTTCGCGGTGGATTCGGGCACCAACCAACTCGCATGGAAGCTGCGGCAGGACGAGCGGGTTACGGTGCTTGAGCAGACGAGCGCGCGCATTCTTACTCCGGACCTCATCGACCGACCCGTTGGCTGGGTGGTGTGCGATGCAAGTTTCATATCGCTTAAGAAGGTACTCGAGGTCCCGCTGTCGCTCGCGCAGAGACAATGCCGGCTGATCGCGCTCATAAAGCCGCAATTCGAAGTGGAACGTCACGAGGTCGGCAAGAAAGGCGTCGTCAGCGACCCGGCGCTGCATCAACGTGTATGTGACGAAGTGCGCGACTGGGTGGAACGCAAAGACTTCGCCGTGCAAGGCATCGTTCCCAGCCCGATCACGGGACCGGAAGGCAATGTCGAATTCCTCATTTCCGCCCTACGCAGCTAGCGCGCAACATTGACCTTTGCCGCTCCCTCTGCCTAACCGCCGGTAACTGAAGACAAACGGAGAGAGTATGTCCGCCAACATCGCCGAGATGGAACGTCGCCGCGAAGCTGCCAAGATGGGCGGCGGCCAGAAGCGGATCGACGCGCAGCATGCGAAGGGCAAGCTGACTGCCCGCGAACGGCTCGAAATCCTGCTCGACGACGAAAGCTTCGAGGAACTCGACACCTATGTCGAGCACGACAGCCACGATTTCGGCATGGAGGATCAGGTCATTCCGGGCGACGGCGTGGTGACCGGAAGCGGCACGATAAACGGCCGCCTCGTCTTCGTGTTCAGCCAGGATTTCACCGTATTCGGCGGGAGCCTGTCGAAACGCCATGCGGAAAAGATCTGCAAGGTCATGGACATGGCTATGAAGGTCGGCGCCCCGGTTATCGGCCTTAACGATAGCGGCGGCGCGCGCATTCAGGAGGGCGTCGCCAGCCTCGGCGGATACGCCGAGGTCTTCCAACGCAACGTGCTCGCATCGGGCGTCATCCCACAAATCAGCCTGATCATGGGGCCGTGCGCGGGCGGCGCGGTCTACTCCCCGGCCATGACCGACTTCATCTTTATGGTGAAGGACAGCTCCTACATGTTCGTGACCGGCCCGGAAGTCGTGAAGACGGTTACGAACGAGGAGGTCACGCAGGAGGAACTAGGCGGCGCGGTGGTCCATACGACCAAGACCAGCGTTGCCGATCTGGCGTTCGAGAACGACATCGAGACCTTGCTTCAGACGCGCAATTTCTTCGACTTCCTGCCGCTATCGAACCGTGAGCAGGTGCCAGAGCGCCCGACCAGCGATCCGTGGGACCGCGAAGAGCATTCGCTCGACACGCTGATACCCGACAATGCGAACCAGCCCTACGACATGCATGAGGTCATTTGCAAAGTGCTGGACGAGGGCGACTTCTTCGAAGTGCAGCCCGCTCACGCCGCGAACATTCTCTGCGGTTTCGGCCGGGTCGAGGGACGGACGGTGGGCGTGGTCGCGAACCAGCCGATGGTGCTTGCCGGCGTGCTCGACATCAATTCGGCGAAGAAGGCCGCGCGCTTCGTGCGCTTCTGCGATGCGTTCGAAATTCCGATCCTGACTTTCGTCGATGTGCCCGGCTTCCTTCCCGGTACGAGCCAGGAATTGGGCGGTATTATCAAGCACGGCGCTAAGCTGCTGTTCGCCTATGCCGAGGCGACCGTGCCCAAGATCACCGTCATCACTCGTAAGGCCTATGGCGGGGCATACGACGTGATGGCGTCCAAGCACCTGCGCGGCGACCTCAATTACGCCTGGCCGACGGCAGAGATCGCGGTGATGGGCGCGAAGGGCGCGGTTGAGATCATCTTCCGGCAGGACCGCGACGATCCCGAGAAGATCGCCGAGAAAACGAAGGAATACGAGGATCGCTTCGCCAACCCCTTCGTGGCGGCCTCGCGCGGCTATATCGACGAGGTCATCTACCCGCACTCGACGCGGCGGCGAATTGCGCTTGGGTTACGCAAGCTGCGGACAAAGCAGCTCGAAAACCCGTGGAAGAAGCATGATAATATTCCGCTGTGAGTAGGCTAAAACGCTCCACTCTCAAATGAACCGAGAGCATTCTTTTTCGATGAGGTTCGCTTTCATATCAAAATTAAGATTTAGTGCGGGAAAAATAGGTGGAAGCATGAAACTCGGACGTCTCAACCACATCGGCGTCGCGACGCCCTCGATCGCGGACAGCGTTGCCTATTATCGCGACATCATGGGTGCGACCCAGATTACCGAGCCGTTCGACCTGCCCGAACAGGGCGTGAAAGTCTGCTTCGTCGATACGCCCGATACTGGCGGAACGACCGGCGAGGGGACGCAGATCGAGCTGATCGAGCCGCTCGGTGAAAAGTCCACGCTCAACACCTTCATGGAAAAAAACCCGCTCGGCGGGCAACACCACGTTTGCTACGAGGTCGCGGACATCGAGGAGGCGCGGCGCTGGTTCGAAGAGAAGGGCAAGCGTATCCTCGGGCCCACCCGTATTGGGGCGCATGGCACGCCTATCTTCTTCCTCCATCCGAAGGACATGATGGGCCAGCTCACAGAGATCATGGAAACGCCAACCGAAGGCGCGCAAGTATGAGCGACTACGAACATATACTGATAAGCAAGGACGCTGCGGTCACGACCATCACGCTTAACCAGCCAGAACGCCTAAACGCTTGTCCGCCCGACATGGCGAACGAGATACGCGATGTCCTGGCAGAGCCGAGGGACACGCGCTGCTTCCTCGTAACCGGAGCAGGGCGCGCGTTCTGCTCAGGCGCGGACCTCTCGGGACGCGACAACGCAAAAGGCATGGGCGGGCGCGGTGCCTACGATTCGCTCTCGATGCGCTACAATCCGCTGATGGTCGAAATGGCGGAATGCCCGGTTCCGATCGTCGCGGCGGTGAACGGTCCGGCGGCGGGCATCGGCTGCTCGATCGCGCTTGCCAGCGACTTCGTAATCGCGGGATCAAGCGCATATTTCCTGCAAGCATTCGTCAACATCGGCCTCGTGCCGGACGGCGGAGCAAGCTGGATGCTGCCGCGGCTCGTCGGCAAGGCGCGCGCCACCGAGATGATGCTGCTCGGCGAGAAGATCGGCGCGCAAAAGGCCCAGGAGTGGGGGCTGATCTACAAGGCGGTTGCGGACGAGGCCTTGCTGGACGAAGCGAAAGCGTTGGCGCAGCGGCTGGCGAACGGTCCGACGATGGCGCTTGGCATAATGCGCGCGAACCTCATGCAGGCGCTCCAGACCAATTACGCCGCCGCGCTTCATGGCGAAGCCAAGGGACAGCGCAAGGCAGGCAGCAGCGAGGATGCGCGCGAGGGGGCGGTGGCGTTCCTGCAGAAGCGCAAGGCCGAATTCAAAGGCAAATAACGATCAGCATCCGCCGCTACGAGCGGATTAGGCCTACGGGAGAAACGAAGCGATGCTCTTTTTCGATAGTCCGAACCCGGCGCCGAACCCGCGCCGCGTTCGCATCTTCGCTGCCGAGAAGGGTATCGACCTGCCGACGCAGACCATCTCGATCCCCGACCGCGAACAGAAGTCCGAAGAATACCTCAAGCTGAACCCGCGCGGACAGACTCCGGCTCTTCAACTGGGCAACGGGACGGTAATCGCAGAAAGCGTCGCGATCATGCGCTATCTCGAAGCGCTGCAGCCCGAGCCGCCGATGTTCGGGACTACGGCTGAGGAAGTCGCCTTAATCGAAATGTGGATGCGCCGCGTGGAAATGGTTCTGATGACGCCCATAGGCCAAGTCTGGGTCCACACTCATCCGTTCACGACCCGGCTGCCGATCCGTAACACCGAGTGGGGCGAGACGAACCGGCCGCTAGTCGATGCGGCTTTCCGGTTCTTCGACACGTCGCTCGAAGGGCGGGAGTTTCTAGCCGGCGACACCTTCAGCGCGGCCGACATACTACTACTGACGGCTTACGACTTCGCGGAATTCGCCGGGTGCGCCGCTCCTGATGATTGCGAAAACCTGCGCGGCTGGCACGAGCGCGTGTCTGTTCGTCCGAGCGCAAGCGCCTGAACCTTCGCAACAGACAAGGATATTCGCGACCTGGAGTACTCGCCGACCAATTCATGTTAAGTCCGGGACCGAATGGGTGGGTCGGGTCATTGAAACTGGTGCATGGACTGGAATTCGATCTTTTTCGGCGGCTGGCCGGGACTGCTGCGTACGGTAATCGCATCGGCGACCGCATACGTCGGTCTGATCATCGTGCTGCGCGTAAGCGGCAAGCGTTCCTTGTCGAAATTGAACGTCTTCGACTTCGTTGTCACCGTTGCGTTGGGTTCCACGCTGGCCACGATCCTTCTGTCGCAGGATGTCGCTCTATCCGAAGGCATGACGGCGTTCGTCATGCTTATCGGTTTGCAGTGGCTGGTGGCGCGATTGTCGGTTCGCTGGAAGCCTTTACGTAGGCTCATCCGCTCCGAACCGCGGCTGTTGCTGCAGCACGGAACCTATAACCATACGACCATGAAGGACGAACGCATTACCGAGGTCGAGGTGGACGCCGCAATCCGTAAACACGGGTTGGGGGACCGCTCGGCCGTGGCTTGGGTCGTTCTGGAGAGCGACGGTTCGTTTTCGATTATCAGCGAAGATTCTGCCGGAAACGGGTCGGCCCTTGCTAGCGTTCCTGACGAGCCTCCACCGAAGGGCTAGTGAGCGATCAGTTGTTCGTCGAGGAAGGCGGCGATGTCTTCGAGTTCGACCGATTTATCGAGATACGCATCGCCGATCCCGCGCAGCAGTACGAAAGGCAGGGTGCCGCCGGTCATCTTCTTGTCATGCAGCATATGCGCCGCCAGCCGTTCGCCGCTGCATGACAAACCGAGCGCGCTAATTTCCGACGGTAACCCAGCCATGTCGACTGCCCGCGTAATGCGCTGCGCATCGCCCGTTGTTACGTTGCCGATCCGCGCGGAGTAACGGGCCGCCAGCACCATTCCGAGTGCGACCGCCTCGCCGTGGAGCAGTCTATCGCCGAACCCCGTTTCCGCCTCGAGTGCATGGCCGAAGGTGTGCCCCAGGTTCAACAGCGCCCGCGTTCCGCTAGTCTCGCGCTCGTCCTCTGCCACGATCCGCGCTTTCGCCTGAACCGACCGGGTCACTGCTTCTTGCAGCAGGTTTTCATCGCCAGCTAGGAGAGCCTCGCCGTTGTTCTCGCACCAACTGAAGAACTCGCGGTCGCCAAGCACACCGTATTTCAGAACTTCTGCATAGCCCGCGCGCATTTCTCGCTGCGGCAAGGTCGTGAGGGCGGTGATATCGGCGAGCACCAAGGCTGCCTGATGGAACGCTCCTACCAGGTTCTTGCCCGCCGCGGTGTTGATCGCCGTCTTTCCGCCGACCGAACTGTCTACTTGGGCAAGCAGCGTCGTCGGCAGCTGCACGAAACCGCAGCCGCGCTTCAGTATGGCTGCGGCAAAGCCGGTCAGGTCGCCCACTACGCCGCCGCCCAGCGCGAAGACATGATCGCCGCGTTCGACGCCTTGATCGAGCAGCCAATCGGTAAGCCGCGCCAGACTTTCCCAGCTTTTTGAGCCTTCGCCCGGTTCGACCGTATACCAGCGGGTCTCGTAACCTGCGGTAGCGAGCGAGCGTGACAGTCGCTCGCCATGTGCATCTTTCGCGTTGCGATCGGCTACGATGGGAACCGTCTTTTTCCCGAAGAACTGCCGTGCGTGCGCGGCTGCATCGTCGAGCAGTCCGGTTCCGACAACGACTTCGTAGCTTCGACCGGCGAGCGAGACCTGAACGCGGTTCGTTACGTTTAAAGCCATCGGTCGATCGCTTCCAGAATGTTGAGTGCGGTTTTCGCGTGGGGGGCGTCCGAAGTTCTCACGTGAACCGGTGCCTCCGCATAGATCGGTGCTCGGTCCTCGTACAATTTGCGCAGGATCGCTTCGGGATCGCCATCTTTCAGAAGCGGGCGCGTATCGCGGCGCGCGGTCCGTTCGACCAGCGTCCTGATGTCGCAGTCGAGCCATACTGCAATGCCGCGTTCGAGTATCAATTCTCGGGTTTCGGCTTGCATGAATGCACCGCCTCCGGTGGCGATGACACCCGGCTCCTCCTCCATCAGCCGTGCGATGACCCGCCGCTCTCCGTCACGAAAATACGCTTCCCCGAACTCGGCGAAAATCTCGGAGATGGACATCTGCGAAGCCTCTTCGATTTCCGTATCGGCGTCGCAGAAAGTGCGTTCCATGAGATTTGCAAGGCGCTTTCCGACCGTGCTCTTACCCACCCCCATCAGGCCGATCAGGACAACAGGTTTGTCGATCCGGTCGCAGATTGCCGCGATTTCGCTCGGTCCCGGCGGCGCGACATGTAGGAATTCGTCTGGTTTGCGGGACTTGGACATTGCCCGTTCGCCTATAGATCGGCTAGACGCGGCGCAAGTGATGCATGGGTATGGTTGGCCGGGATGAGTAAGCGGATATGGTCCGGATGGACAGCCGGACGTATAGCGCTGGTTCTGACGGGTCTTGTGTTTCTGATACTGTTCCTTGCATGGCTCGACGGGGGACGGGAGCCAATCCGTCCGGTTGAAAGGACCCTTGAACTGCCTGAGCAAGACGGCACAGTTCCCGTCGTGCCGGGTGAGGGGCAGACTGCGCTTGGTCGAGCTGGTTAGGGAAGTTTGGAAATGATGCGGAAATGGCGAAGCTTTGCGATGATCGGCGCAGCCGGTGCTGCTTTGCTGGCTGCGAACGGCGGGCTGGTGATGGCGCAGGATGCGCCTACGTCGCTACTGCCGCCCGGTTTTGGAAATCCTTCGCCGAGCCCGACAGCCGCACCGGCACCAGCGCCGAGCCCATCGTCGCCCGAAGTGCAACGTTCGCCCGTTCCCTCGCAGGGCGGCGCGGTCGTCCAGCCGATACCGTCACAGCCGAACGAGGCGTCCCCGGCGCCTGCTCCTTCGCCACCGTCTACGGATATTCCGGACGACCTGCTGGACCGGTTACCGAGCGCTGCAGAACTCGAGAACCTGTCGACCGACGAGCTGGACGAATTGCTTGGCCTGAGGCCGAAGTTCGATATTCCGCCCGCTGCGCGCCGCTCGCTGACGCGCGTTGGCGTGACTGGAACTGATGCCGGCGGGCTGCCGAGCCAGACATTCGCAGGTCAATCGCCGGAGCTCGTAAGCGCAATCCTGACAGGCATTCGCGAACCGCTCGTATCGCGCTGGGGGCATATCTTGCTGCGGCGGGCTCTGACGAGCCGGCTGGCCGCGCCCCAAGAAATGGACCCCGTCCAGTTCGCCGCGCTGCGGGCGGGGGTCCTCAACCGCATTGGCGAGTTTGTTCCGGCACGTTCTCTCGTTCAGTCGGTCGATGCGGGTGAATGGAACGCAGCCATGACCGACGTCGCGATCGACGCCTATGTCGGCACCGCCGACCTGATCGGGATTTGCCCAGCCGTAACCCTTCAGGGCACCTCGCGCGAAGATGCGCAGTGGCGGATGCTCCAATCGATCTGCAACGCTTTCGCAGGCGAAGAAACCCGCGCGCAGACGGATTTGCAGCGCTTGATGCGGGGCGGCAACGCGGAACGTATCGATGCGTTGTTGGCGCAGCGTTATGCCGGTGCGGCGGGACGCTCGCGCCGCGCGGTCAATGTAGAGTGGGACGGCGTGGAGACCCTCACTCCGTTCCGTTATGCCCTGGCCGTCGCAGTCGGCGACGAAATACCCGAGGGGCTCGTCGAAGGTGCTGGTCCATATTATCAGCGCGTCGCGGCACGCGCACCGATGCTTCCCGCAGAACAGCGGCTGGCGGGTGCATCGCTGGCGGCAAAAGAGGGCATTCTTTCCTCGCAGGCTCTGATCGATCTGTATGCACAGGCCTATGCCTTCGGATTGACCGACGAGGGCGCGACCCAAACCGCGCAGACGCTTCGCAACGCCTACGTCGCTTCGGCACCTGCCGCAAGAATGGAGGCATTGCGAACGATTTGGACCAGCGACGCGGTCGGCATCGTGGACGACAGCTACGCGCGCTTCGTACTTACGGCGTACGCGGCGGCGCGCCTGCCGGTCTCGCCTGCCTTTGCTCAGGACGCCGGGTCGCTGATTGCAGCCATGCTGTCCGCGGGGCTCGACCGCAATGCGATCGCCTGGTCCGATGTCGTCGACGACGGGAGCCAAGCCTGGATGCTGCTCGCGGCAGGAGCGCCCGGCGACCGCTCTGTAAGCTCAGGCGATGTGGACAGCTTCCTAGACGAAGACGGAAGCGCTGCGCAGCGCAGATCGAAATTTGCCGTGGCCGCACTGGCAGGGCTGGGACGGCTTGACGAAGGCGATGCAGCTGACTTCGCCGAACGGCTCCAAATGACGCTGGGCGGCGATACGAAGTGGGTCCGCCTTATCCAGCAAGCAGCGGCGACCGATAACCGCGGAATGGTGATCTTGCTTGCCGCACTAGGAATGCAAGGGGAAAGCTGGGAACGGATGACGCCGCGTCACTTGTTTCATATCGTGCGCTCGCTCGATCAGGTCGGGCTCAATGCCGAGGCCCGGATGATCGCTGCCGAAGCGATTGCCCGCGCCTGAGCACTTCGTCTTGAAAGGTTGCCGGTGAGCACCGCGGCGATCGGCGATTTCCTCGCCATGCTTGCATCGGAACGCGGAGCGTCTGCCAATACGATCGCGGCCTACGGACGGGATTTATCGCAGGCAGCTGAAATCGTCGGTAATCTCAGGTCGGTCGATGCGAGAGAGCTGGGCGCGCTCCCTCACGCTTGGCGCGAACTGGCGCCGTCGAGTGTGGCACGCAAGATTTCTGCGCTTCGTCAGTTCTATGCCTTTCTTCAGGATGAAGGATACCGTGGCGATGACCCGAGCGCATCGTTGGAGCGCCCGCAAATGCGCCGATCGTTGCCAAAAATACTGTCGGTCGCGCAAGTCACTCGTCTCCTCGAACAGGCCGAGGCCGAGGCCGAAAGCGAGCAGCCGGCGAAGGTCCGGCAACTTGCCCTAATCGAACTGCTCTACGGTTCGGGTTTGCGCGCCAGCGAACTCGTTTCGCTTCCAGTATCGGCTGTACCGCGCGACGCTCCGCTGCTGACCGTGACCGGGAAGGGTGGACAGTCGCGGCTGGTGCCGGTCAGCAACCGCGCCGTGAAAGCCCTGTCGCGCTGGCTGGCGGTAAGAGAGGGAACGACGCGGTTCCTCTTTCCCTCGCGGAAGTCGCATCTGAGCCGCGTACGCCTGTTCCAGTTACTAAAGGAACTTGCGGTGCGCGCCGACCTTCCTCCGTCGAAGGTCAGCCCGCACGTTTTGCGACACGCTTTCGCCACCCATCTGCTGGAGGGCGGGGCGGATTTGCGCGCTCTGCAAGCCATGCTCGGACATGCAGATATCGCGACCACGCAAATCTACACCCATGTTGATTCGGCTCGTCTGGTCGCGATCGTAAACGAGCGCCATCCGCTGGCCGACCGGTCACTTGCGCAAAAAGATGCGAGGCCCTAGCGAGCGAGCGATGAACGGATATCTCGAATTCGAAAAGCCGGTCGCGCAGCTCGAAGCGCGTATCGCAGAACTTCGCAGCAGCGCCGAAGACGATAGCGTCGATATTTCCAGCGAGATCAGCCGCCTGGAAATCAAGAGCGCGGCTTTGCTCGCATCGACTTATGCTTCGCTCACCCCGTGGCAGAAAACGCAGGTTGCTCGGCATCCTAGGCGCCCGCATTTCCGCGACTATGTCGAGCATACGTTCGATGATTTCCTGCCGCTCGGCGGGGATCGTTACTACGGCGAGGACGAAGCGATTCTCGGCGGGTTCGCGAAGCTCGGCGATCGCCGCGTCATGCTGATCGGACACGAGAAGGGCCATGATACCGAAAGCCGTTTGAGGCATAATTTCGGGATGGGCAAACCCGAAGGCTACCGAAAAGCGATCAGGTTGATGGAACTAGCCGGACGGTTCGGCCTTCCGGTCATAACGCTGGTCGACACCTCGGGAGCCTTTCCGGGAATCGAAGCCGAGGAACGGGGGCAGGCCGAAGCGATCGCCCGCTCGACCGAAGCGTGCCTCGCTTTGCCGGTACCAATGGTGGCCGCAATCGTTGGCGAAGGCGGTTCGGGCGGAGCGGTTGCACTAGCCAGCGCGAACCGGGTCCTGATGCTGGAACACGCTGTCTATTCTGTCATATCGCCCGAAGGGTGCGCCTCGATCCTTTGGCGAACGGCGGAAAAGGCCTCGGACGCAGCACAGGCGATGAAAGTCACCTCGCACGATCTCGAAAAGCTCGGCGTGATCGATCGGATTGTGATGGAACCCTCGGGCGGAGCGCACCGAGACCATACGCTGGCCGGCGAGTTGCTGGGCGAAGCGTTGGAGACGGAGCTCGCCTCGCTCGCGGCCATGTCGAGCGAACAAGTGATACGGCAGCGCGAAGATCGTTTTCTGTCGATTTCCGGTTAGGTGAAAGCACCCGCCCGCGCGTCTCGCGGGAACCAAAAAGCGCGAGCGACACTGTTTCCCTAGACATTCTATGCGCCTAGGCGCGGGATTTGCCATGTCTGTTCATGGCGCGTTCCGGCGCTCTGCGCGAAACGGGAGATTGCCATGACCACTATCCGTAAAATTGCGCGCAAATCGACTATACTCGCGGCCGCTTCAGCCTTGCCGCTGGCACTTTCTGGATGCGCGATGGGCGGGCCGATCCCGGATTCCTCAGCACCGATCACCCAGAGCGAGGCGCAGCAGGGCGCCGAGTATCATCCGCAGCTACTTGCCGAGTTCGGCGGGCGCATGACAGGACCGCAGGCGGCCTATGTCGAACAGGTCGGGCAGAATATTGCGGTCGAATCCGGGCTTGCGAACGCGCGGACCGATTTTACGGTCTCACTCGTCAATAGCCCGATTAACAACGCTTTCGCGATACCTGGTGGTTACGTCTACACCACTCGCCAGCTCGTCACACTCATGAACAACGAGGCGGAACTTGCCGCGGTTCTCGGACATGAAGTCGGGCACGTCGCGGCACGCCATTCGCAGCGGCGACAGCAGCGCGCCCAGCGTAATTCATTGCTCGGAGCCGCGGGTGCAATCTTGTCGGGCGTCTTGCTCGGTAACAACCCGCTAGGCGACACGCTGTCGCGCGGTTTTCTCCAGGGTTCGCAACTGTTGACGCTCAGCTACTCGCGTAGCCAGGAACTCGAGGCCGATACGCTCGGCATCCAGTATCTCGACAGTGCGGGATACGATCCCAAGGCAATGAGCACCGTGCTGCGCTCGCTAGCGCTGCAAAATCAACTCGATGCGCAGCTTCAGGGCCGCGGCGATGCCACATTGCCCGAGTGGGCCTCGACGCACCCCGATCCGGCCAGCCGCGTGCAGTCCGCACTTCAGAAAGCGCAAGGGCTTGGCGACGGCATTACGAACCGCGACACGTTTCTGACCCGCATCGACGGACTCACTTATGGAGACGATCCGGACCAGGGCGTGATCGAGGGGCAGCGCTTCATTCACCCGGATTTGCGACTGACCTTCACTGCGCCGGACGGGTACTACATGGTCAACTCGACTACGGCGGTAGGTATCAACGGCCAGACCGGCCAAGCGCAGTTTACGCTCGCGCCTTACAACGGCAATCTCGAAAACTACGTTCGCTCGGTCTTCGCGAAGATCGGCGGCGAGCAGCAGCAGCTTGCCCCGCAGAGCATTCAGCGCACCACCGTCAACGGCTTGCCCGCGGCGTATGGTACCGCGCGTGTCAATAATGGTCAGACCCAAGTCGACCTCGTCGTTTTCGCCTATGAATTTTCGGACGATAGAGCCTATCACTTCCAGGCGGTCACGCCGGCGGGCCGCTCGAACGTGTTCGGATCACTGTTCAATTCGATGCGCCGCATCAGTCAGAACGAGGCGGCCGGTGTGATTCCACGCGTTCTCGACGTCTACACGGTGAAAGCGGGCGACACCGTCAGCGAATTGGCTCGGCGTATGGCATACGACCGTGGACAGGTAGAACGGTTCCGGGTCCTTAACGGTCTGACGGCGGACCAGCAATTGCAGGTCGGTCAGAAGGTCAAGCTGGTCGTCCGCGGCCAGTAATTTCCGGCAGCCTCGGGACCGGCAGCATGTTGCCGCCGGTCTTGAGCAATCTGAGTGCTCGCAATCGCCTCAGCTTCTTCGACTTCGAAGAAGGCAGGCTGCAGTCTTGGCGGTTCGTCTGCTGCGTATTTGCCGGTTTGCGCTTGAGCAATCGGCGCCAAACGTTCGCTAAGTAAGGTCTCTATGCTTTCCAACGCCGGCTGGAGCGACAGGGCGATGAATCCGATCAGGAGACCGAGCTCGTAAGCCGCTTGGCCGTTTTGGTCGCGAAGTAGCCTACCAAGTAAACTCATACCAATTTCCCAACTGCGATGATGATTACGTTGGGAATTGATTACCGGCGCAGCCCTGTCGAACGCGTAAGCAACGGGATACGTAAAATTACTTACCGCGCGTTTTTACGGGACACAAAAAAGCGGCCGGGGTTACCCCCGACCGCTCGGTGTTCGTATAAGCTAGACTTATGCGCCTTCGTCGCCGCTTTCGCCAGCGTTGTTAGCGGTTTCCATTTCACCCGAAACGGTGTTGAAGGTGTTGCTGAGGTTGTTGCCGAGAGCGCCCATGGCGGTGATGGCAGCGACTGCGATAAGGGCAGCGATCAGGCCGTATTCGATTGCCGTTGCGCCGTCTTCGTCGCGGATCAGTTTCTGAAAAATCGTCATATTTAGTCTCCTGGTTCTGGTCTTCTTACCCGGCTGTTTTCCGACTGGTCGGATCAAGCAAGATTCGTTCTAATTCGTACCCGTTTAGAAAATCCTAATTGCGAATCTTCGTTACGACTTTGCCTTTTCGGTCGCTGCGATGATGGTATTGCTGCTACCGTTCCACATATTGGCGGCGGCGGTTCCGGCGTTTGAAAACGCTACGAGTGCTGCGATACAGATCATCGCCAATATCAGCCCGTATTCGACTGCCGTCGCACCGGATTCGTCTTGGCGAAAACTCTTCAAAATTGTTTTCATGTGCCCGTTGCTCCAAACGTCCTCGAACTGACGAGAAGCAAATTACGGCTTGATCCGTTAAGAAAATCTTGAGCGAGTATGGTAAACTGGAAAATATTCCGACATTCCTGACTGTCGTCGCCGCAGCGCTGATAAGGCAAGACGGCAGGTTTCTCTTGCAGAAGCGGCCGCCCGGGAAAGATCATGCGGGGCTTTGGGAATTTCCCGGTGGGAAAGTGGAAGCTGGCGAAACGCCGGCAGGAGCGCTGGTCAGGGAGATTAAGGAAGAGCTCCAACTCGATCTCATTCGACACAATTCAATCCCAGCCGGCTTCGCGGAGAGTAACCGCGAGAACGTCCGAGTGCCGATTGTCATACTTCTTTACATATGCCGAAGCTGGCTCGGCGAACCCGAGCCGGTGCCGGGCGCCGAAATCGGATGGTTTTCCGTGGCGGAAGCAGGTCGGCTGGAAATGCCGCCGCTCGATGGCGCGCTTCTTAAACAGATCGCTGCGCGGACCGACTTGTCATTAATGCCATGAAAGTCACCTCTAGCCCTTGCCAACACAAAGGGACCTTTCTATGTGCCGCCTTCCAAGCGCGCCCGTAGCTCAGCTGGATAGAGTACCTGACTACGAATCAGGTGGCCGGAGGTTCGAATCCTTCCGGGCGCGCCAACTTTCCCTACAGTTTCCGGTTTCGGTCGAACCGTTAACGTGGCTCGTCTTCGAGACGATGCATGTCTTCGTCGCTGAAGCCGAAGTGATGCCCCGCTTCGTGGATGACGATATGCCGAATGAGATGGACCAGATCCTCGCCGGTCGCTCGGTGCTCGGCCAGGATCGGCTGTCGGAAAAGCCAGATACGCGGTGGAAGGTCGCCGCTGGCCCAAACCGATTGCAGCGAGACCGGGTGGCCTTGGTACAGGCCGCTCAGATCCCACTTGTTCGACAGGCCGACCGCCGAAAGCTGTTCGGTGGTAGCGAAATCCTCAACCTGCAGCACGATATCGCCGAGATGCTCGAGAAACGTATCGGGCAGTGAAAGCAGCGCCCGGCGTGCGATCGCTTCCATTTCCTCGACGCTTGGCATGCTTGCGGGCTTTTCCATCACTTCGATATGATAGTGGCGCTTGGTCCGCGCAAGGCACGGAACCGCGATCGGGCTGACCTGTTGAAGAGGAAACGATAGGCCTAGAACAGGGAATTACACATGGCAGGTTCGGAAGACATATTTGCACGTCTGAAAGAGGATCACGATACGCACCGCGAGCTTCTGTCTAAACTTATGGACACCAGCGGGGAGAGCGACGAACGCTCGTCGTTGTTCGAATCGCTGACGAAGGAGCTTAAAAGTCACGCTGCGGCGGAAGAACAGGCATTGTACTCGACCATGCTGCGTAAGCCGCCTACCACGGACGAAACACGGCACTCCGTTGCGGAGCACCATGAAATCGAAGAAGCCCTTAACGATCTGGCCGCTACCGACATGTCGTCAAGCGCATGGATGACGAAGTTCAAGCAGTTGGATCATGACTACCGCCATCATATCAACGAAGAAGAAGAAGACCATTTTCCGGATTTCGAAGAGCATCTGACCGACGAAGACCGCGAGCACATGCGCAGCGTCTTCAATCGCCGCAAGGAAGAGGAAGCGGAAGAAGCAGAAGTTACACCGGAAAAGAAAGAGGACGCAAAGGAGTAGGGGCGTAGCTAAGGAAACGCCGGGGGGCGAAACTCACAAGACGGACAAGAACGTAACCCGGCTCGAACATAGCGTCGAGCCGGGTGTCTGGCGTTACGAAAAGGCAGACCGCGCCCGCGTCATCATTGATGCGGCGGACTACTTTTCCGTCATGCAGGCGGCGATGCTGCAGGCGCGCAAACGTATCCTGTTGATCGGATGGGACTTCGACACGCGCATCCATCTCACGCAGGGGCGCAGATGGTGGCAGAAGACGTACCGGCGCAAGTATCCCTCGCGCCTCGGCAGCTTCGTTCTGTGGCTCGCGCGCCATAACGACGATCTCGAGATCAAGATCCTCAAATGGAGCGTCGGGGTACTCAAATTCGTGTCGCGCGGCTCGATGACGGTGGACCTGATGCGGTGGTTCCCCAACCGGCAGATCGATTTCAAGTTCGATACGGCGCATCCGATCGGCTGCAGCCATCATCAGAAGATTGTCGTGATCGACGACAAGCTGGCGGTCTGCGGCGGGATCGACATGACGACGCACCGGTGGGATACGCGCGAGCACCTGGAACATGACGAGCGGCGCCGCCGGCCCCGCGGGACATCCTACGGACCGTGGCACGACGCGACGATGATGATCGAGGGCGATGTCGCCAAGGCCTTGAGCGAACTCGGCCGGGACCGCTGGATAAGGGCCGGCGGCAAGGATCTAGGTCCGGTCGAAAGCGAACAGGAAAGTCTGTGGCCCGAAGGACTCGATGTGGGGTTCGAGAATGTCGAGATCGGCATCGCCAGAACGCGGGCGAAACACCGCGACTGGGAGGAGGTCATGGAAGTCCGCGACCTCTTCGTCAGGCATATTAAGCGCGCTAAGAAATTCATTTACGCCGAAAGCCAGTATTTCGCCTCGCGCGTGGTTGCCGAAGCCATCAGCGAACGGCTGGAAGAAGACGACCCGCCCGAGATTTTCATAGTCCATCCGCAGAACGCAGACGGCTGGCTCGAACAGCAAGCGATGGATCACGCCCGTGCACAGCTGGTGTCGGCCTTGCGCGAGACGGACAAGCACGGACGCTTCACGATCTGGAACCCTTATTCCGGTATCACGCCGATCTACGTCCATGCGAAGATCATGATCGTCGACGACGAGATTCTGCGGATCGGCTCAGCGAACATCAACAACCGCTCCCTTGGGCTCGACAGCGAATGCGACCTGTTCATCGATGCCGAGCGCCCGGCCAATGCACATTGTAAGGAGCAGATACGGGGGCTGCGGCTTTCGCTGCTCGCCGAGCATAATGGCCTCGAGATCGATGAGGTAGCAGAACTGCTCGACAAGCACGGCTCGATGGCGGCGATGGTCGATTCACTCGACATGTCGCGCAACCGGACCTTGCAGATCTACGAAGTGCCCGAACTCAGCGACACGGAAAAGACACTGGCCGAATCGGCCATTCTGGATCCCGAAACACCTGGTGAGATGTTCGAGCCCTATTCGAAGGGCGGACTCTTTCGTAAGGGCGGGCGGCTGCGGAGGGCGCAGCAGAAGATCAAACGGAGGCTTGGAAGATGAGCAGTATCGTCGGACCCGACGAAGACAGGTCCCGCGGCAAGCCGCCGGTGCCGGACAATGTGCAGGACGCGGTGCGTACGCTGATCGAATGGGCGGGTGACGATCCGTCGCGCGAAGGCTTGCTCGATACGCCCTCGCGCGTGGCGCGCGCGTGGAAGGAATACTGCCTCGGTTACGAGGAGGATCCGGCCCGCCATCTCGACCGGGTGTTCGAAGAGGTCGGCGGCTATGACGAGATCGTGCTGCTGAAGGACATTCCGTTTCAATCGCACTGTGAGCATCACATGGCGCCCATCATCGGGAAGGCCGCGATCGCTTACCTGCCGAACAACCATGTCGTCGGCATCTCGAAGCTGGCGCGGGTGCTGCATGGATTTGCGCGCCGACTGCAGATTCAGGAACGGCTCACTGCGGAAGTCGCCGAGTGCATCTGGGAGCACCTCAAGCCCCATGCGGTCGCCGTCGTGATCGAGGCGAGCCACGCCTGCATGACGGCGCGCGGCGTACGGACTCCGGGCGTGCAGATGGTGACGAGCCGGATGATGGGGACCTTCCGCGACGACGAGCGGAGCCGGAAGGAAGTGCTCAGCCTGATGGGGTACTGAAGCGCACCTAAAAGGGGTCTAACGGCACCAAGCGCCTATTTGCGGGTAAACAGCCGGTCGATCAGCGGGGCTTTGCGCCGCGCGGGTGCGGTTTCGCCGGTCACGTGGAACAGGCTGTCGGCAAGTTGGATCGCCTGCGTCTTGCTTAGGAAGAGGATCGTCTCGCTCACTTCTTTTTCGCGCGCACCGTCCGCGTCGAGCGTTTGAAGGCGCAGCGAAACCCGCTCACCCATATTGGTCGGGTTCCAGCCAAGCAGAACCTTGTATTCGACGCGCTCCGGCGTGCCGGTCGGCGCATCGGGGGCGCTCGTCTTGTCGTTTCGGTCAGCCATGGTGCTGGCAGCGATAGGACACGCCGCGCGGAGGCTCAACCAGCCATTGTCGCTCCGGCGCGTCTCTATCTGCTCGCGCGGCGCGAATTACATCTGTTCGAGCATGTGTTCCGCGCTGCTCACCGAGTAATCGCCCGGTTGTTCTACGTTGAGCTGCTTCACGACGCCGTCGTCGACCAGCATCGAATAACGCTGGCTGCGCTGGCCGAGGCCGAAGCCCGAACCGTCCATCGTCAGGCCGAGCGCTTCAGCGAAGTCGCCATTGCCGTCGGCTAGCATCGTAACTTCCTTCGCGCCGGTGTGGTCTTTCCACGCGCCCATGACGAAGGGATCGTTGACCGATACGCAGGCGATCTCGTCGACGCCCTTTTCCTTCAGCGAGGAAGCGTTTTCCTCGAAGCTGGGCAGGTGCTTGGCCGAGCAAGTCGGCGTGTAGGCGCCCGGGACGGCGAACAGGGCGACCTTGCGGCCCTTGAAAAAGTCCGAGGACTGAAGCTTTTCCGGACCGTCGGAGGTCGGCTTGATCAGGGTCGTGTCGGGGATTTTGTCGCCTACGGAAATGCTCATGATGTGGTGCCTTGCATGTTGTTAAAGCCGCAGCCGAGATAGGCGCTACCCGTATCAAAGCAAGCGTTCGGGCCGCGGTGTGCTGCCCCCGCGCCGAAGCTAGGATGGTTAAGCCGCGCAAACTTTCTCTGTTTAAGAATCCCTAAACGAAATGCCCGACTTTGGCTGTGAGCGGGGAACAGGAGCCTCGCCCAAGCGAAATTGCCCGAAAATTCACCGGGCTACGGGGAGACTACGAAATGGGGACTATCTCGAAACTTGCCGCCGCTGCCGCCGCGATGACCATGCTCGTCACGCCCATCGGCGCGTCGGCCGAAACCGACCTGAAGACGGCGGAAAACATCCGCAAGCTCGACATCATGCTGATGGTAACGAGCCTGCGCTGCCGCACCGGAAAGGACGATTTCCAGGCCGATTACCGCAAGTTCACTGCCGCTCATCTCTCGACGCTGAACCTCGCGGGCCGGCAGATGCGTTCGAGCCTGCAGGCCAAGCACGGCAACAAGGGCGCGATGCGGCAACTCGACCGGCTCAGCGTCGGCATGGCGAACGAGTACGGACAGGGGCATCCGTGGCTCGAATGCGGCGAACTCAAGAAGGTCGCGCAAGGCCTTGCGAAGGAACGCGACCCTACTCGTCTGGCAGATGCAGCCGGCGAACTGCTCGGCAAGCGCCGCTCGACCAATCTGGCCTTCGCCGGACTGTAAGCTACGGCAAGTCATCACAAGGAGCGTCCGACGCCGTCGGTTGCCCTTCCATACGCAAACGTCTAGGGGCGGCGCCATAACGGCGCGGCCCCTTTTCACGTTCAACCGGCACGCGCTGATCTTCTATCGACACAACGTCAGACAAGGATTGCTTCGTGGCCGACTTCAACGATTACGTCATCAAGGATATTGCGCTCGCCGATTACGGCCGCGCCGAGATCGCCATCGCCGAAACCGAAATGCCGGGCCTCATGGCGACGCGCGAGGAATACGGCGAAGCGCAGCCGCTGAAGGGCGCACGCATCGTCGGTTCGCTCCACATGACCATCCAGACCGCCGTCCTGATCGAAACGCTGGTGGCACTGGGCGCCGAGGTGCGCTGGGCGACCTGCAACATCTATTCGACGCAGGACCACGCCGCGGCGGCGATTGCTGCGCAGGACATTCCGGTGTTCGCCGTTAAGGGCGAGAGCCTCGCCGAATACTGGGACTATGTCGGCCGCATCTTCGACTGGTCGAGCGAGGCTGACGAAGACCTGACCGCCAACCTCATCCTCGACGATGGCGGCGATGCAACGATGTTCGCACTGTGGGGCGCGCGGATCGAAGCGGGCGAGGAAATGCCCGAGCCGCAGAACGCCGAAGAAATCGAGATGCAGCGGGCGCTCAAGGAATTCCTGAAGAAGAAGCCCGGCTACCTCACGCAGTCGGTCAAGAACATCAAGGGCGTGTCCGAGGAAACGACGACCGGCGTCCACCGCCTCTATCACCTTGCCAAGCAGGACAAGCTGCCGTTCCCGGCGATCAACGTGAACGACAGCGTGACGAAGTCGAAGTTCGACAACCTCTACGGCTGCCGCGAATCGCTGGTCGATGCGATCCGCCGCGCGACCGACGTCATGCTGTCGGGCAAGGTCGCCTGCGTTGCGGGCTACGGTGATGTCGGCAAGGGCAGCGCGCAGTCGCTCCGCAACGGCGGCGCGCGCGTCCTCGTCACTGAAATCGATCCGATCTGCGCGCTGCAGGCGGCGATGGAAGGCTTCGAGGTCGTCACGATGGAAGACGCGGTCAAGCGCGCCGATATCTTCGTGACAACGACCGGCAACGAGGACGTCATCACCGCTGAGCACATGAAGGCGATGAAGCCGATGAGCATCGTCAGCAACATCGGCCACTTCGACAGCGAGATCCAGATCTCGGCGCTCGACAATTACGAGTGGACCGAACTCAAACCCGGCACCGACCTCGTCAAGTTCCCCGACGGCAAGGAAATCATCGTTCTCGCCAAGGGCCGGCTCGTGAACCTCGCCTGCGCGACGGGCCACCCGAGCTTCGTGATGAGCTGTTCCTTCACCAACCAGGTGCTGGCGCAGATCGAGCTGTGGAAGAACGCGGGCGACTACAAGAACGACGTCTACGTACTGCCCAAGCACCTCGACGAGAAGGTCGCTGCGCTGCACCTCGACAAGCTCGGCGTGAAGCTGACCAAGCTCAGCAAGAGCCAGGCCGACTACATCGGCGTTCCGGTCGAAGGGCCGTTCAAGCCCGAACACTACCGTTACTGATCGCTGACGGGCGAGGGGCCGGGGCATTGCATTGCCGCGCCTCTCGCAATAGCGGTTGAGCGATGGAAATTGCGCCCACCGCACTGGCGTTGATCGGATTGTTGCTGGCCGCGTGGACGGCCGGTGCGGCCTGGCTTGTGCTGCGGGCAAACACGCGCGCCCGGTCGGCCGAAACGGGCAAGAAACTCTCGCGCCGCCTGTCCCGAATGCTCGAGGAATCGCCCGCGGTTCCGCTTCTCGTGCGGACCGACGGGCGGATCGAGGCGCCCGACCGGCTCGCGCGGTGGCTGGGCCTTGCGCAAATGCCGTCCTACCTCAGCGAGCTTTCCGCCTCGCCCGACCGCGGCCTGACCGAAGACCAGGTCGAGGAAATGACCGCGATGGTCCGGCGCACGCAGAAGACGGCGGCACCATTCTACACGGCGATGAAGCCGGTCGGATCGAAGCGCAGCCTCGCGTTCAAGGGCGGGCTCGCCAATCCCGAGGTTTCACCGTCCGGGGCGGCGCTCATCTGGGTGTTCGATTTCACCGCGAGCGAAGAGGAACTGATTAAGCTCCGCAAGGACGCGGCCCGCGCGCGAGACGATTTCGCCGCGTTGGTCGGCCTTATCGAGGCGGCGCCGAGCCCGATGTGGTTCCGCGGCAGCGATGCGAAGCTGCGGCTGGTGAACGGTGCCTATGTCGCGGCGGTCGGCGCGAACAGCGCCGATGCGGTCGTGTCGGAGCAGATCGAACTCGTCGAGCAGGTCGACGGCCTCTCGGCTTCCGAAGTCGCACAGCAGGCGGCGGAGCGGCGCGTTCCGATCGAGCGGATCGTCAATGCGACGATCAATGGCGAGCGGCGCTCGCTGCGCGTAACGGACCTGCCGTTGATCGGCGAGGGGATCGCGGGCTACGCGGTCGATATCGAGGAGATGGAGGAACAAGCGCGCCAGTTTCGGGCGTTTCGCAATGCGCAGCGCCAGATGCTCGACCAGCTCTCCATCGGCGTGGCGCAGTTCAATTCGGAGCGCCGCCTGACCTTCGCCAACCAGCCGTTCCACCGCGTTTTCTCGCTTCCGCCGGGCGTCGTCAACGAGCGGACCGATTTCGAGCGCGTGCTCATGGCGGCGCGCGAGAATGGCCGCATCCCCGAAGTGCGCGATTTCCCCGTCTGGCGCAAAGAACTCTCGCGCTGGTTTCTTGCCGGCGAAACGCAGGAAGAGGCCTGGCCGCTTCCCGACGGAACGCATCTGCGCATCGTGGCGCAGCCGATGCCCGACGGCGGCCTCGTCTTCATCGCCGAGGACCGGACCGAGCAGCTGGCGCTCTCCGCGACCCGCGACACGCTGTTGAGGACGCGGACCGCGACTTTCGACAATCTGTTCGAGGCGCTGGCCGTGTTCGCTCCAGACGGGGATCTCGAAATCTGGAACCGCAGTTTTGCGGGTGCTTGGGGCTTGGAGGAAACCGCGCTCGACGGGCATCCCGATGCCGAGGAACTGCTGGCGCTGATCGGACCGAAGCTTGCCGACCCGAGCCGCGCCTCGGCGATCGGGAACACCATCCGCGCCGCGACGCTCGACCGCAAGAAGCGCGACGGGCGCGTGATGCTGTCCGACGGGCGGACGCTCGAATATGCAGGCGTGCCCCTGCCTGACGGAAACGGGCTGCTGACCGTACTCGACGTGACCGCGGCGCATCATGCGGAAGAGGCCCTGCGCGAGCGCAATCGCGCGCTCGAGGAGGCAGACGCGGTCATGAACCGGTTCCTTGCGAACATGTCCTACGAGTTCCGCACGCCGCTCACCTCGATCGGGGGGTTTGCGGAACTGCTCTCGTCCGGTGTCGCGGGCGAATTGCCGGATCAGGCCCGCGAATATGCCGATGCGATCCGCGAATCGGTCACCCGTTTGATCGAACAGGTCGAAACCGTTCTGAACCTCTCGCAGAGCGAAGCCGGGCTGCTGCCTATCTCGAAGGAGCCGATCGATCTGCTGCCGTTCGTGACCCAGATCGTGCGCAGCCGCGAACAGGCGATCGTCGATGCGGAGCTGACGCTCGACCTGCGCGGCGACAAGAAACTGACGGTGAACGCGGACCCGCAGCAATTGCGGAGGGCGATCACGCACCTGCTCGAGAACGCGATTACGGCGACGCCGCCGGAGGGCAAGCTGCTCATCGATTTGAAACGGCGGGGGAAGGCCACGCATATCACGATTTCCGACAACGGTCCGGGAATGGAGGCGGAGCAGCTGTCGAGGGCGCTCGGCGGGCTGCGAATGTCGGAGGACGGCAGCGGTCTCGAACGGCGCAAGGGGCTCGGCATTCCGATCGCGCGCGAGATGATCGAGGCGCATGACGGCACGCTCGAGATCGTCTCGCGCAAGGGCGAGGGCACGACCGCGACGATCACGCTGCCGTGAGCGGCGCAGGCGAAATGCGCGAGGAACTGCCCGATCTTTCGGCGATGGAGACGTTCGGCAGCCGTATCGCCGCCCGGCTGCAGGCGGGCGACGTCGTGGAACTCGAAGGCGATCTCGGCGCCGGCAAGACGACGCTGGCGCGCGCGATCGTCGCGGCATTGGGGCACGCAGGCGAGGTGCCGTCCCCCACCTTCACGATCCTCGAAACCTACGACGGAGCAGACCTGCGCTTGCCGGTCGTCCACGCCGATTTCTACCGGCTTGAGCAGCCTGTGGAAGCCGAAGAACTAGGTCTCGAGGACTACCGCGAGGGCGCAGCGTTACTCGCCGAATGGCCGGACAAGGCCGGCGGCTTCGCGCATGAGGAAGCCTGTCTGACCGTAACTCTGGAAAAACGCGGCGAAGCGGGGGGCGATGGCCGCATCGCTCTTGTGCGGGCAGGTGGGGCTTGGCTAGGCAGGCTGCCATGAGCGACATTCCGGCGGGAACGCACGAATTTCTGCAGCGCGCCGGGTGGGGCGATTCGAAGCTCGATCCGCTGCCCGGCGATGCATCGTTCCGGCGCTATTTCCGCGTGAAGCGCGGCGATGATGAAAGCGCGATGCTGATGTATGCGCCGCCGCCGCACGAAGACCCGAAGCCGTTCATCGATGTCGCGCGCTGGCTCGGTGCGAACGATTTGCGTGCGCCCGAGATCCTGGCTGCGGAACCCGATAGGGGATGGGTGCTGATCGAGGATTTCGGCAACGACCGGGTGCGCGAACACCTCGACCGAAATCCGCACGCGGAACGCGACGTCTATCGGACTGCGGTCGACGCGCTCGCAAAACTCCACCGCCTGCCGCCCGGTCCGTTTCCGCCATACGACATGGAGACCTATCTGCGCGAGGCAATGCTGTTCTCCGAATGGTATTGTCCGGCAGCGGGTCTGAAGGTCGATGCCGATGCCTTTGCGGCCGCTTGGCAGAACGTCCTCGGCCCGCTTATCGCGCGGCAGACACCGGGCGTTACGGTACTGCGCGACTACCATGCGGAAAACATCATGCTGCCGCCGGACGGCTCACAGGGGCTGATCGATTTCCAGGATGCGCTGGTCGGGCACCCCGCTTACGATCTCGTGTCGATCCTGCAGGACGCGCGGCGCGACGTGTCCCCTGACCTGGAGCAGGAAATGCTCGCGCATTACCAGGCCGTTGCTGCGTCCGGCAAGGACTTCGAGGCGGATTACGCAGTGCTCGGCGCGCAGCGCAACGCGAAGATCGTCGGCATCTTCGTGCGGCTCGCGCGGCGCGACGCGAAGCCGCATTACCTCAGCCTCATTCCGCGCGTCTGGGACCTGCTCGAACGCGACCTGAAGCATCCCGCGCTCGCCCCGGTGGCGGCGTGGTTCGATGCCAACATCCCGGCGGAATGCCGCAGGACCGGCGGCGGAGACCTCCATGCCTGACGCTGGCCTCGTCAGCGACACCGCGATGGTCATGGCGGCGGGGCTTGGCAAGCGGATGCGCCCGCTGACCGCCTCGCAGCCCAAGCCGCTGGTGCGCGTCGCAGGCAAGGCACTGATCGACCACGCACTCGATCACCTTGCCGACGCCGGGGTCGCGAAGGCGGTGGTGAACGTCCACTACCTCGCCGATGCGCTGGAGGCGCATCTGAAGGAGCGCAAGGCACCGGCCATCACCATTTCGGACGAGCGCGCCGAATTGCTCGAAACCGGGGGCGGCATGATCAAGGCGAAAGACGCGCTGCCCGATCCGTTCTTCTGCCTCAACTCGGACAACATCTGGCTCGACGGTCCGCGCAACGCCTTTGCCGATCTGAGCAGGCAATGGGACGCGGAAGCGATGGACGCGTTGTTGCTGCTCGTCGAGCACGGTCATGCGGGCAATTTCCGCGGCGAGGGCGATTTTCACATGGACCCGCGTGGCAGCCTGTCGCGGCGCAAATCGGGCCGGATCGCGCCGTTCATCTACACCGGCATCCAGCTCGTTTCGCACCGGCTGCTGCGCGAAGCGCCCGAGGGCAAGTTCTCGACCAATATTCTGTGGAACCGTGCGATCGACGAGGGACGGCTTTACGGCGTATGCTTCACCGGCGAATGGTTCGAGGTCGGCACGCCCGAGGCGATCCGCCCGACGGAGGAAGCGCTGAAGCGTGGCTGACAGCCTGCGCGCTTCGGCGAGCCAGCCCGAAATCTATTCGATCGCCGCGCACCGCGGCTTCGCCGATGCGCTGGTTGCAGGGCTGGTGCCGCGCTATGCTGAGGAGGATTTCGGACTTGCGCGGCTGACGCTGCTTCTGCCGAGCAGCCGCGCCCGCCGCACCGTGACCGAAGCGTTTACGCGGCATTTCGGCAATATCGGGGCGGAGGGAATGCTGCTGCCGCGCATGGCGGTGGTCGGCGATCTCGATCTCGACGAAGCGCTCGGCAGCCTGCTCGATCCGCTCGGCGCGCCGGAAATTCCGCCGGCGGTCGATCCGACGCGGCGCTGGCTCGCGCTCGCGGCTTTGCTCGAAGAGGAGTTCGGCAAGGATGCGCCCGAAGGCGCGGCGCGGCTGCGGATGGCGCGCGACGTCGCCGCGGCGATGGACCGGCTGCTGGTCGAGGAGATACGTCCCGAAGAACTGACCGGCGATGCCGTGCTCGACCTGCTCGGCGATCTGGCGGAACACTGGCAGGTTTCCTTGCGGATATTCGCACGGATGCAGGCGCGATGGCTCGCGACACTGGGGGAGTGGGGGCGGGTGGACAGCGCGACGCGGCGCAACCTGCTGTTTGATCACGCGCGAAAGGCATGGGAAGCGGAGCCGCCGCAAACGCCTCTCGTGGCGGCGGGTGTAACGAGTGCGTCACCGGCGCTCGCGCGGATGCTGCGGACCATTGCCTTCCTGCCGCGCGGCGCGGTGATCCTGCCCGACTTCGACCTGACGATGCCGGATGACGTGTGGGACGAACTCGGGCGCGCCGGGAACGCCCCCGAGCCGGGCGACACGCCTTTCGCGAAGGGTGATGCGATCACTCACCCGCAGTATCATCTCAAGCTGCTGCTGAACCGCATGGGCATAGCGCGTGAGGAAGTACGCGCATGGCACCGGCGCGGCGATGCTGCCGGTCCGCCGGCGCGCAGCCATGCGATCGCCTCGCTGTTCCTGCCGCCCGAAGCGAGCCGGGTCTGGGCCGATCTTCCGGCGGACAGGCGGCGGCTCTCTGGCGTGACCGTGATGGAAAGCGCAAATCCTGAAGAAGAAGCGCAGGCGATCGCGCTGCTGGTGCGCGAGGCGCTGGAAGTGCCGGAGAAGCGGGTGGCTGTCATAACGCCCGACCGCGGGCTCGCGCGCCGCGTCGTCCAGCATCTGCGCCGCTGGCACATTGAGGCGGACGATTCCGCCGGACAGCCGCTGTCGCAGACGGCTGCCGGACGCGCACTGCTGCTGCTGGCCGAAACGATGGCGGAGGATGCCGCTCCGGTCGCGCTGATGGCGCTGCTGTCGCATCCGTTGGCGAAGGGTTCGATGGAGCGCGGCGCGTGGCTGTCGCGCGTGCGGCGGTTGGAGCGCGGCCTGCGCGGGCCGCGCCCTCGCGGCGGGCTGGAGCCGCTACGCGCTCTGGTCGAGAAGCAGTCGAAAGATGACCGCGATGGAGGCTACCGCGCTTGGTGGGCGGAAGTCGAAGCGATGCTCGAGCCACTGCTGGCGCCGACCCGCGACGACGCGAACCAGTCGCTAGCCGAAATGGTGAACCTGCTCGCGGCGCAGGTCGAAAGCCTGTGCGGGACCGAGGTCTGGGCCAAGGAGGATGGCCGCGCGCTGGCGGCGTTCGTCGAGGACTTGCGCCTTCACGCCGCAGAAGCGGGCACCCTACTCGATCCGCGCGACCTTGCGGCAGTGCTGCAAGACGGGATGGAGCCGATCGCAGTACGCCCCCCGTACGGCGGCCATTCGCGGGTGGCGATCTACGGCCTGCTCGAATCGCGGATGAGCCGCGCGGACCTGATGATCTGCGGCGGGTTGAACGAGGGGGTCTGGCCGGGCGGAGCATCGCTCGATCCGCTGCTCGCGCCGCCAGTGCTAAGGGCGCTAGGCGTTCCGGGAGGCGACTTCCGCATCGGCCTGTCCGCGCACGATCTCGCGGGTGCGCTCGGTGCGCCCGAAGTGCTGCTCAGCCGCGCGATGCGCGACGAGAGCGGGCCGACCATCCCCTCGCGCTTCCTGCTCCGCGTCAAAGCGTTGCAGAACGACCAGCGCTCCGAAATTGCGCGGCAGCAGCCGGTCGAGTGGGCGCGTGCCATCGATGCACCGACTGAGGACGCGCGCGAAACCTATCCGCGCCCGCAGCCGATGCCCGATGCAGCGCAGCGTGACGTGCCGATTGCGGTGACCGCGCTCGACCGGCTGCTCGGCGATCCGTACCAGTTCTACGCGTCCTCCATCCTCGGCCTGCGCGCGCTCGACCCGCTCGATGCAGAGCCGACCGCGGCGTGGCAGGGCAGCCTGGCGCACGCAATTCTCGAGCAATGGCACAAGGAACGCGCGAGCGATCCGGCAGCGCGGCTTGCTCCGGTTGCCGAGCGGGTGCTGACGCAGATGGATGCGCATCCCTTGACACGCGGGCTGTGGAAACCGCGGCTGATGGCAGCGCTCGAATGGGTCGAGGACGCGATCCGGGCCGAACCCGACCGGCAGGTGATCGCAGTCGAGCGGAAAGGCGAGATGATCGTGGACGGCGTCCGCATCCACGGGCGCGCGGACCGGATCGACCGGCTGGAAGACGGCTCGCTCGCCATCGTCGATTACAAGACAGGCTCTCCGCCGAGCGCGAAAATGGTCGAAGCCGGCTTTGCCTTGCAGCTCGGCCTTATCGGCATGATCACGGAGCGGGGCGGGTTCGAGGGCGTTTCGGGCGAGGCGAAGACGTTCGAATACTGGTCGCTGGCGAAGAACCGCGACGGCGAGTTCGGCTATACGGACACACCGCTCAAGGTCGGCAGGAAGCGCAGCGGGATTGAGCCGGACGCGTTTCTTCCGACGACCGCACAATTTCTGGATCGCGCCATTTCGGATTTCATCAAGGGCAGCGAGCCGTTCACCGCGCGCCTCAATCCCGACTTCCCCGCCTATGCCGATTACGACCAGCTCATGCGGCTGGACGAGTGGCTGCCGCGCCTCGACGGAGACGGCGCATGAGCGGAGCGGTCTATCCGCTGCTCGGCGGCCAGCTCGACGCGGTCGATCCGCGCGAAAGCGTGTGGCTCTCGGCCTCCGCCGGGACAGGCAAGACACAGGTGCTTTCCGCCCGGGTGCTGCGCCTACTGCTGCGCCCCGATACGCGGCCGGAGGAGATCCTCTGCCTGACTTTCACCAAGGCAGGGGCCGCGGAAATGGCGGTGCGGGTCAATGATGTGCTGGCGCGCTGGGTCCGGCTGCCTGCCGAGCGGCTCGGGCGCGAACTTGCACATATCGGCGCACCGGCTACCCCCGAAAGCCTGGCGCGGGCACGGTCGCTGTTCGCCAGCGTGCTCGATTGTCCCGGCGGCGGGCTGCGGATCGATACGATCCACGCCTTCGCGCAATATCTGCTCGCCAGCTTTCCTGAAGAGGCACGCCTCGCGCCCGGAACGCGGGCGATGGAGGACCGCGAGCGCGACCTTCTGAGCCGGCAGGTGCTGGGCGAAATGCTCGCCGAGGCGGAGCGAACCGGCGACGAAGCCACGCTCGGCACGATCGCCGACCTCTCGCGGCGCAAGGGCGCGGATACGGTGCTCGGCTGGCTGATGCGCTGCGCCGGAGCGCACGATTTGTGGACCGGAGCGGGCGCATGGTCGCCGCCGATGGGCGGACGGGCGCGGCGACTGCTCGGGCTTTCGGCGGAGGCGCGGCGCGAGGATGCGGCGGCGCTTTGCGAGGACGATAGTTTCGCGGCGTCGGAGCTCAACCATGCGCTGGCAATCGCGCGCGACTGGAACACCGCGACGGGGCGGAAAGCGGCGGACTTCACGAGTCATTGGCTCGCGCTCGATCCCGCCGGAAGGCTGGCGGAACTGGACGGCTTCTACGGCACTGCACTTACCAAGACGGGCACGCCGCTCGCTGCGCTGGTGAAGCGCGACCCGAATTATGGCGACGCGATGGGAGCAGTTGCAAAAAGCTTGGGCCGGGTTCGTAGCTACTGCGCGCTGGTCGATCTGGCGGACTACCTCGCGCCGATGCTGGAACTCGGGCGCACCTTCTCGCTGCGATGGGAAGAAGCAAAAGCGCGGGAAGGGCTGATCGATTTCGACGACCAGATCCGCCGCGCTGCGCAGCTTCTGACGCAGAAGGAAATGGCGCCGTGGATCCGATACAAGATGGACCGGCGCTTCGACCACGTGCTGATCGACGAGGCGCAGGATACGAATGCGGACCAGTGGGCGATCGTCTTCGCGCTTATCGACGATTTCTACGACGGGCTTGCCGCCCACGAGGGCAAGGCGCGCACGATCTTTACCGTCGGCGATTACAAGCAGGCGATCTTCGGCTTCCAGGGGACTTCGCCCGAGAATTTCGAGGTCGCGAAGACCCGCGTCGCGAAACGCATGGGCGAGGCAGCGGTGAATGCGGCGGACCTGCGCGGCGGACCCGATGCACGCAGCCTCCGCGAATACGGGCTCGGCCAGTCGTTCCGCACCTCCGCCCCAGTGCTCGACTTCGTGGACAAGGCGATCGCGGCGATCGGATCGGAAGCATTCGGCCTGCCGCGCGAGGCGGAGCCGCATGTAGGCGAGACGCGTCCGGGCCTCGTGACGCTGTGGAACACGGTCAGCGCCCCCGAAGGCAGCGACGACGAGGACGATGAGGGCGGCGAACAGGGCTGGCTCTCGCGGCATGACCGGCAAATGGCGGAACGGATCGCCCGGCAGGTCGCGCGCTGGATGAAGGATGGCTTCCCGCTGCACAAGGGCGGGGCGCGCAATGCAGGACCGGGCGATGTTATGGTGCTCGTGCGCAAGCGGCGCGAGCTTGCCTCGTTGATTGTTGCGCGGCTCTATGCCTATGGCGTGCCGGTGGCCGGTGTGGACCGGCTGCGGCTCGGAAATCCGCTGGCGGTGAAGGACCTGATGGCGGTGCTTCGCTTCGCCGCGCAGCCGCTCGACGACCTGAACCTCGCCGCGCTACTGGTGTCGCCGCTGATCGGCTGGAGCCAGGAGGATCTCCTGCGGCTTGCTTACCGGCCTGCGAACGTGCGGCTGTGGGAACACTTACGGACGAGCGAAGACGCGCAAGCCAGCGAAACCGCTGCCGCCCTGCGCGAGATACTGCGCCGCGCCGACTACGAAACGCCTCAGGCGCTGCTCCATTACGTGCTGGTCGGTCCGCCAAACGGCCGCCGTCGCCTGATTGAGCGGCTCGGGCGCGAGGCGGGCGATCCGATCGACGAGCTTTTGAACGCCGCAAACGCCTATGCTTCCAGCCACGTCGCAAGCCTGCAGGGCTTCATCCAGTGGTTCGATGCGGGCGATGGCGAACTCAAGCGCGAGGCGGGCGAGGGCGGGGACCAGGTCCGCGTGATGACCGTTCACGGCTCCAAGGGATTGCAGGCACCGATCGTCATCCTCGCCGACGCGGCGGGCCGGCCGAGCGCGCCGGGCGCGCTGGCGCTGCGCGAGGACGTGCCGGGGCAGTACGCACCAAACATCGTGCCGCTGCCGGGCCTTTCTAAGGACCAGCGCGTGGGGCTGGTCGCGGCGGCGCATGAGGCCGCGGCGCGGGCCGAAATGCAGGAGCACTGGCGGCTGCTCTACGTCGCCATGACCCGCGCGGAAGAGGCGCTGTTCATCGGCGGCTCGCTGTCGCCGCGCGAGAAGGGCGAGGCGCATGAGGACAGTTGGTACGCGCGGCTGCGCCCGCTGTTCGGCGAGGACGCATTGGAGGACGACATCTGGGGCGGCCGGTGGGAGTTCGGCGTAAAGCCGGAGCCCGTTTCGGACGGCGCTTCTAAGGCGTCTACGCTTGCGCTCGCTTTGCCGGAGTGGGCACGCCGCCCGGTCGGGGAAGAGCCGCGCCCGCCGCGGCCGCTCGCTCCCTCGGCCATGGGCGAATTCGAACCGGCCGACCCGCCGCTCGCCGCCGATCGACTGGCGATTGCCGCGCGTTGCGGGGTGCTGATTCACGCGCTGCTCGAACGCCTGCCCGCGGTAGCGGCCGACCGGCGCGAAGAAGCGGCGCGGGCGTGGCTGGCGCGGCAGGCGGACGATCTGGGAGAGGACACGCGAGCAGAAATTGCGCGCAGTGCGCTGGGCGTAATCGCCGAACCCGATTTCGCCGATGTGTTCGGAAGGGATGCGCTTGCCGAAGTGCCGTTCTCGGCGATCGTCGGCGGGCAGGTCGTTGCCGGGACGGTCGACCGCCTGCTCGTTACGCCGACGAAGATCACGGTGGTTGACTTCAAGACTGCGCGCCGCCCGCCCGAAACGCTGGCCGATATCCCCGACGCGACGGTGATGCAGATGGCTGCTTATGTCGCCGCGCTGGAGGCGATCTATCCGGGGCGGGAGGTCGCTGCCGCCGTGCTCTACACTCAGACCCCGCAGCTTTTTCCGCTTCCCGCCGAGATGCTTGCCGCCGCCAAAGCGCGCTTTGCCTGACGCGCAGCAAAGCTTGTGCGCACGGCGCGCTTGAGTCCGCCGCGATCCGTCCTAGATTGAATTGAGCACAGTAATCCGAAGGAGAGCCGCGATGGCCACCACCGCCGTAACCGATTCCAGCTTCCAGTCCGACGTCCTCGAAAGCGACAAGCCCGTGCTCGTCGATTTCTGGGCCGACTGGTGCGGCCCGTGCAAAATGATTGGCCCGGCGCTGGAGGAAATCAGCGACGAACTGTCCGAGAAGGTCACGATCGCGAAGATGGATATCATGGAAAATCCCGATACGCCGGGCAAGCTGGGCGTGCAGGGCATTCCCTACCTCGCGCTTTACAAGAACGGCGAGATCGTGGCCGACATGCGGGGCGCAGCGCCCAAGAGCCAGCTCAAAGGCTGGCTCGAACAGCAGCTTTAACCGATATCGCCGCAGCGCGCGGCGAGTTCTTCCCATAGACGCGGACTGGATGCGCCAAGCATTCCGGTCCGCTCGTCGTTTACGCGGTAGGGCGAACCGTCCGGTCGGGCGACTTTTCCGCCCGCTTCGTTGAGCCATAGCGCGCCGGCCGCATGGTCCCATGCAAGCGTACGCTGGAAGATTGAGACGTCGTTGATGCCGAGCGCCAGGCGCGGATATTGCTCCGCCGCGCAGCGCGGGATATCGACGAGCCGGTAATGCGGAGCGACGCGCTCTTTCACGGCTTCGCGTTGTTCCTCGTGCATGAAGACAAGGGAGATCGCCGCAACGGGCGGGGTTTCGCCGCTTTCCCGCGCGGTAATGCGTTCGCCATCGAGGAAGGCGCCTTCGCCTTCGTGGACCGAACAGAAGCGCCCGGTCAGGCAGTCGTAAATCCAGCCCGAACGCGCGACGCCGCCGCTCGCGCGGGCGAGCAGAATGCCGAAGGGCGGCTTCCCGAGCGCGAAATTGTTCGTCCCGTCGAGCGGGTCGACGATCCAGCAATCGCCGTTCAGTCCTTCGAGCACGCCCGGATCGGCGAATGACGCCTCCTCGCCCACGATGGCGATGCCGGGCTCGAGCTTCGCCAGCCCTTCGGTCAGGATTTTCTCCGAGGCATGGTCGGCGACCGTTACGACGTCGTCGCTGGCCTTGTTGGTGATCTCGTCCGCATTGAGATCGCGGTAGTGCGGCATGATCGCCTCTTCGCTCGCCTTCTGCATCAGGGCGCGGATGGCTTGGTCCAGAATAGCACTCACGAACGGTAATCCGCGTTGATGTCGATGTAGCCGTGCGTCAGATCGCAGGTCCACACCGTAGCACGCCCGCTTCCGAGGCCGAGATCGATTTCGATGCGCACCTCGTCGCCTTTCAGATATTCGGCCACGGGCGCTTCGTCGTAATCGGGCAGCGGCTGTCCGTCCTTCGCCGCCCAAGTTCCGCCGAAACCGATCGAAAGGCGGTCGCGGTCTGCCGGTTCGCCCGCCTTGCCGACCGCCATGACGATCCGTCCCCAGTTCGCATCGCCGCCGGCGATCGCCGTCTTCACGAGCGGGGAATTCGCGATGGCGAGCCCGATCCTGTGCGCGCTTTCGTTCGAGGCGGCTCCTGTCACCGCGATTTCGATGAACTTGCTCGCTCCTTCGCCGTCGCGCACGACAAGCTGGGCAAGCTGGCGGCATAGGTCCGTAAGCGCCGCGGCGAACGCATCGGCACCGTCGTCATCGTAGGACGCGAGCGGTGTTCCGCCCGCCTTGCCGGTTGCGAAGGCGAGCACGGTATCGCTCGTCGACGTGTCGCCATCGACCGTGATGCAGGAGAAAGTCTCGGCGTTGGCGCGCGCCAGCAGCTCTTGCAGAAACTGCGATTCGACTGCCGCATCGGTGAAGATGTAGCCGAGCATCGTCGCCATGTCGGGCGCGATCATGCCCGAACCCTTGATGATGCCGACCAGCGTAACCGTCTTGCCTCCGACGAGCGCGCTGGTGGTCGCAGCCTTGGGGAAAGTGTCGGTTGTCCCGATCGCATGGGTCGCCGCTTCCCAGCTGGCCGGCTCGCTTTTCAGCGCCGCCTCTACCCCGGCACAGGCCTTGTCCTTCGGCAGCGGCACGCCGATCACGCCGGTCGAGGATACGAACACCTGAGCCGGTTCACAGCCCAGATGCGCGGAGACTTGTCCCACGATTTGCTCGATCGCTTCGCGTCCGCGGTATCCGGTGAAGGCGTTGGAATTCCCGGCGTTCACGATCAGCGCACGCGCGCCGGAAGCCGGTACCTGCTTGCGCCCCATCTCGACCTCTGTGGAGGCGCAGGCGCTTTTAGTGAAAAGCCCGGCGACACTGGTCCCTTCCGCCAGTTCGACGAAGGTCAAGTCGGCGCGGTCCCAATCCTTGTAGCGGGCATTGGCGACCCGGCAGGTTACTCCTGCAATGCCTGGCAGATCGGGAAAGGGGCGAGCGAGCGGCGAGCGGGCGAGGTCCATGGACCAGTGCCATAAGTTGCGAAGCTTGCGCGGTAAACAAGGCTGTGCATCAGTATATATGGACCATTAATCTCTTGCGTGATACACACCCGCCCACGATGCTCAAGCGGCTGCTCACCTGCCTTGCCCTATTGACCGGCCTTACCGCGGCCGGCGTACCGGCGCAGGCGCAGTTCGTCGAAACGCTGACCGCGCATCTGTCTAACGACGGGAAGGCTTCAGCCATTCAGCGCGGACAGGACTGTGTCTGCACGAAGCCATCGAAAAATCCCCTGAAGATCGAGCGGCAGAACGACGTTTGCCGTCCCGCCAGGCCGGTGACGATCTTCCTTCCGACGGTACAGTTCGGCCCCGACCGCGCTTTCGAATAGCGCGCTTCCGTTCATTTCCGATAGCTGGCCGAGGCTGGCTTTTCTCCGCGTTCTCTCGGCGAGAGCAGCGGTCCGCAACCTCCATTTCATACGCGCCGGAAAGGCACGCTTCACCATGATGAACGCTATTTTCAAGTCCATGTTCGGCTCCTCGAACGATCGCTACGTTCGTTCGATGGGCAAGATCGTCAACCAGATCAACGGTTTGGAAGAACAGATCCAGTCGCTGTCCGACGAAGAACTCGCTGCGCAGACCGACAAGTTCCGCGACCTTCTGGCGGACGGCAAGACCCTGGACGACATCCTGCCCGAAGCTTTCGCCACCGTCCGCGAGGCATCCTCGCGCGTACTCGGCATGCGGCATTTCGACGTGCAGATGATTGGCGGCATCGTCCTTCACCGCGGAGAGATCGCAGAGATGCGGACCGGCGAGGGCAAGACTCTGGTCGCGACGCTGGCGACCTATCTTAACGCAATTGAGGGCAAGGGCGTCCACGTCGTGACCGTGAACGATTATCTCGCCCCGCGCGACGCGGAGTGGATGGGCCGCATCTACAAGTTCCTTGGCCTGACGGTCGGCGTCATTATTCCGAATCTTCCGGAGCATGCGCGCCGCGAGGCCTACAACGCTGACATCACCTACGGCACGAACAACGAGTTCGGCTTCGACTATCTGCGCGACAACATGAAGCACAGCCGCGCGGACATGGTGCAGCGTCCCTTCAATTTCGCGATCGTCGACGAGGTCGACTCGATCCTTATCGACGAGGCGCGGACGCCGCTGATCATTTCGGGTCCGACCGAAGACAAGGCGGAACTCTACGTCCAGATCGACGAGGTGGTGAAGACCATTCCCGAAGACTGGTACGACAAGGACGAGAAGACAAAGCAGATCTCGCTCACCGAAGACGGGATCGAGGAAGTCGAGAAACTGCTCGCCGAAAAGGGGCTTCTCGAGACGGACAACCTCTACGACGTCGAGAACACGCAGGTTGTCCATCACCTCGACCAAGCGCTGCGCGCGGTCCACATGTTCAAGCGCGACACCGACTACATCGTGAAGGACGACAAGGTCGTCATCATCGACGAGTTCACCGGCCGCATGATGGAGGGGCGCCGCTGGTCCAATGGTCTGCACCAAGCGGCCGAGGCCAAGGAAGGCGTGAAGATCGAGCCGGAAAACCAGACGATGGCTTCGATCACTTTCCAGAACTATTTCCGCATGTATCCCAAGCTGTCGGGCATGACCGGTACCGCCGCCACGGAAGCGGCCGAGTTCTGGGAAATCTACAAGATGAACGTGGTCACCATACCGACCAACCTGCCGGTGCAGCGGATCGACGAGGACGACCAGTTCTTCAAGAATACCAAGGACAAGTTCCAGGCCATCGCCAAGGCCATCGCCGAGAAGAACGCGACCGGGCAGCCGGTGCTGGTCGGTACGGTCTCGATCGAAAAGTCCGAGCTGCTCTCGAACTTCCTCGATCAGGAAGGCGTGAAGCACGCCGTCCTCAACGCGCGCCACCACGAGCAAGAGGCGCATATTGTCGCACAGGCCGGACGGCTCGGAGCGGTGACGATCGCCACCAACATGGCCGGACGCGGAACCGACATCCAGCTCGGCGGCAACCTCGAGTTCCGGCTTGAGGAAGAGCTTTCGCACCTGCCCGAAGGTGACGAGCGCGACGCAGCGGTCGCGAAGATCAAAGACGAGATCGCCGCCGAAAAGCAGCAGGTTCTCGACGCGGGCGGACTGTTCGTGCTCGGTACGGAGCGGCACGAAAGCCGCCGGATCGACAACCAGCTCCGCGGCCGTTCGGGCCGGCAGGGCGACCCCGGTCTCTCGCGCTTCTACCTCTGCCTCGAAGACGATCTGCTGCGCATCTTCGGACCCGACACGCTGTTCTCGAAGATGATGAATTCCAACCTCGAAGACGGCGAGGCGATCGGCTCCAAATGGTTGTCGAAGGCGATCGAAACCGCGCAGCGCAAGGTCGAATCGCGCAACTACGAAATGCGCAAGCAGGTCGTGGAATACGACGACGTCATGAACGACCAGCGCAAGGTCATCTACGAGCAGCGCGCCGAAATCATGGACAGTGAGCAGGTCGACGATGTCGTCCTGTCGATGCGTTCGGACGCGATCGCCGCGATGGTGGTCGAAGCCTGCCCCCCTGGGTCCTATCCCGAACAGTGGGACATTGAGGGCCTCAAGACGCGCCTTGACGAGGTGCTCGGCATCCAACCGCCGATCAATGACTGGATCGAGGAAGACTCGGTCGAGCCGGAAATGATCGAAGAGCGCATTGCGGCCATCGTCGAGGACGAGATGAATGCGAAGGTCGCCATGGTGGACGAAGGCCGCTGGCGGCAGTTCGAAAAGAGTTTGCTCCTGCGCCGTCTCGATCACCACTGGAAGGAACATCTCTCCACGCTCGATGCGCTGCGCCAGGTGGTGTGGCTCCGTGCGCATGCGCAGAAGCAGCCGATCAACGAGTACAAGCAGGAAGCCTTCAGCCTGTTCGAGCGGATGCTGGATACGTTGCGCGAAGACACAACCGGCGAACTGATGAAGGTCCAGATCAACCAGCCGGAGCCGATCCGGATGGAGAAGCTGCCCGACCTTCCCGATTTCCTCACCGGTCACATCGATCCGCTTACCGGCATCGACAACAGCAACGACGGCGACGGCTCCGAACGCCGTGCCGATCTGTTCGGATCGCTTGCCGGCAGCCCGCGCGCCGCCGCCAGCCCCGGCGGGCGCAACGCAGACAATCCTTACTCCGACCAGGAAATCAGCCGCAACGCTCCGTGCCCCTGCGGTTCGGGTAGCAAGTACAAGCATTGCCACGGTGCAGTGGGAAGCAAGGCGCTGGCCGAGTAAGTGTGCACAGTTTGAGTAGGCTCGCCGGGACAAGAGCGTGATCTGGCTCGCAGCCGCGTTCTTCCTCACCGCTTTACTTTACGCAGCGGTGGGCTTCGGAGGCGGCTCGACCTACAGCGCTCTGCTGGCGCTGTCGGGGATAGATTACCGCGTTCTCCCGCTGATCTCGCTCGCCTGCAACATCGTGGTGGTCACGGGCAGCACGATCCGCTTCGCACGCGCGGGCGTTACGCCGTGGCGCGGAGCGATCCTGCTGACGGGACTGGCCGCGCCAGCGGCATTCCTTGGCGGTCTGACTCCCATCAATCAGGCCGCATTTTTGCTGCTGCTCGGCGCGAGCTTGGTGCTTACCGGCGTGACGCTCCTCGTGCCCTTCCGAAACCGCGAGGCGGAAGATGCTCCCGAGGGTGCGGGCTGGGGCGCCAAGGCAATGCCTTTCGCTGCGGTGCCGCTGGGCTATCTCGCGGGTCTGGTGGGCATCGGCGGAGGCATATTCCTGGCTCCGCTGCTGCATCTGGTCCGCTGGAGAAATGCACGGTCGATCGCCGCGACGGCGAGCCTGTTCATCCTCGTCAATTCGCTGTTCGGTCTCGCCGGCCAGCTTCTGAAAGGCGGCCCGGAGCGTTTTGCCGCTGCCGTATCTTTTGGTCTGCCGATGCTGATAGCCGTAGCGATCGGCGGTCAGATCGGCAGCCTGCTCGCCGTCCGCTTCCTGCCGGTAAGCTGGATCAGGTGGCTTACCGCTGCACTGACGATCTGGGTAGGCGGGCGACTTTTGACCGGTACCTGACGAACTTTTGCCGGAGGTGTTCATCACTCATCACTTGGCGCGTCGCAGTTCTAGGTTCTGTCCGTTCTATCGGCTCCGAGCCACCCCGACAGGTCTCGGTCGAGCATCGACTGTAGCTTTTCTACGGATGGACGATAAAGTTCATAAGCGTCGGCACGCTCTTCCTCGGTCAGTTCATATTTGTCGCCATCGACGGCAAAGAGAAGTTCTCGGCGCTTCAGAAGGATCGCATTGCGCGCCCGAGCCGGAAGGTGGGGATAGGCAAGGCTGAATATTCGATCGAACCCGCGAATAGTTCGATGATATTTCGGATATTTCGTCAGGTTCGTCGTCTCGGGTTTGCGATATTCGAACCGCGGATCAACTCCGATGTGCTCGCATATATCCGACAGGACTTTCGAGCGGTTCTCTCTTATATCGCCGAAAAATACGACGAGCACACGGTCCCGGCCGAATATGTCGAAAAAAGTGGGCAGGTGGTCGGCGTAATTTCCCATTTCGAACATCTTTTCGTCGCGGATGAATTCCGAAAACGACATGGGATTTCCCGCCCCATTGGGCATGTAAGGACCCATCCGGCTGAACGAATAGTTATAATGCGACCTTGCCCGTTCGACCGGGTCGCGCAGGCAGAAGATCAGTTTCAAATCTGGGTTGTCGGCCGCCATCAACGGGGCGACGTGTTCGGCCAGATGGAGATAGTAGGTCGAGCCTTCGCCCGCGACCTGATCCTCCACCTTTTGTGCGAATAGCGCGGTGTATTCCGATCGCGACATTCGCGGGCCCATAACTTTTCTGTCGAGTGCTTCGGATGCGTAGAAATACGGCTCCTTCGGCGATGAAAAGAACACGCCGGGATGCTGGCCGAGATAATTGGCAACCGCCGTCGTGGCGCACTTCGGCGCACCGCCAATACAAAAATCTATCATCAGGAAACGCTAGACACAGCGGAGGGAGCGAAACAACCCTTTCCGTTATCGGAACGTCGTTCTTGCGCCGAAAAATCGAGCCACGACATGCAGATGGCAAGAAGAACGTGGCTCCCCGAGTTGGATACGCACTACACTCCGAATTAACCTGTTTTCTTATAAAGAAGGTGGAAATGATGAATGTTCAAATGGTCTTATTTCTGCTCACCTGCCATTGAGGCTGAACGCGGGCGGGCAGTTGGCATCGGGTGCCGCCAATGATTATTGGTGAAAATAAGCTGGCGTGTTCACTGTGCCGAGCCGAAAACCCATGTGCGTGACACGATCCATATCAGCAGCGGTATGCATAGGGCGATTATGAAGGTTGATGTCAGGAAGCTTTGCTGAAAAAAATCCATGACGATAAAAACTATTAGGTTGGTCAAGGCATAGACGAGTACGCTCACGGCCAAAAAACGCAGCCCCTTCTCGCGGTGTGGCGCGGTAGAGCGGAAGGTGAAGACCCCGTGCCCAAAATAAGAAACCACGGCGCTGGCAACATAGGCTATCGTCGAACAGGCGTAGGTTGGCCAACCGACCCGGTTAGCTAGCATACTTACCGCTACATAGGTCAGCGTCGCGCACACCCCCACCGCGCCGAACCGCATAGCTTCGCGCGCGGTGGCGGCGAAATTTTGCTGGGTCATTTGGAGGCGGGGCGGCATACCGCGCACAGCGACAGGCCGATAGGTAGGCCGCCCCATTGTAGCAACCGGCGCTCCGCCGCGAAAATCCGGGTCAGCAGCCAGTTGATAGGAGCGGGCGGGACTGCGCTGCCATCCTTCGCCGCGCCTCGCGAAAACCGGCTTGCTAATCGCTGCAGCAGCGCAGCGGGAAAAAGCAGGCTGTTGAAGTAGCTGATATAGTCCACCCGTAATCCGGCCGATTCTAGCGTTTCGGTAAATTGCCAGCGGGTATAGCGACGGTGGTGATGGTGTAGCCGGTCATGGTCCGACCATAAAAATGGTAAGGCGGGAACGGTGATGATCAAAGTGCCATCTTCGGCTAGCCGGGCAGCCAGCGCACGGATAGCGGCGCGATCGTGTTCAACGTGTTCGAGCACATCGAACAGGCCGATCAAGTCGAACGTGCCTGCAATATGGTCTATGCCGTCGGGCAGCGATCCGGGCACGACATCCACCCCGGTTGCAGCCTTTGCGTGCTGGCGGGCATCGTCGTCGTGCTCGAAGGCGGCCACTTGTCCGAACTGTTCTAGCAGCGCCAGATTGCCGCCGGTACCGCAACCCGCTTCCAGAATGTGCAGGTTCTTCCGTTGACCAACATGGGTTTCGATCAGTGAGCGGATGATGGCGCGCCTGCCCACGAACCACCAATGGCGGTTTTCGGTCGCCGCCATGACCCGATAAACGTCGCGGTCCAACTCACAAACCCCTAGTGGATTCGACGATGAACAGCGGCCGGCCACGCACCTCGATGGCCACGCGCCCGAGATATTCACCAATCAGCCCGAGGCTCAGCAGGTTAAGCCCGCCTAACATTAGCACCGCCACCATGGTCGAGGCATAACCGGGCGTATCGATGCCGGTGGTGAAAGTGTAGATCACCAGCCATGTGGCGTAACCCATTGAAAGCAGAGCGATTAGTCCGCCAATATAGGTCCAGATACGAAGCGGGAGGGTGCTTGACGTGGTAATACCATCAGCGGCAAGCGCCCATAATCTGGGGAAGGTCCACTTCGTCGATCCGGCAGCGCGTTCAGGCCGGGCATACTCTACCGTCGCGACACGAAACCCGATCCATGAAAACAGGCCCTTGTTGAACCGAGTATTCTCGCTCATTTGGTTGAGAACATCCACTGCCTTGCGGTCCAACAGACGGAAATCACCAACATGCTCATGCACGGGGTGGTCGGATATTCGGCGCAGCAGCCAGTAAAATACTTTCGCGCTGCACCGCTTGAACAGGCCATCTCGGCTGCGGTCGGTGCGTCTGGCGTTGACCACCTGTGCCCCGGCCTGCCATTCGCGGATCAGGGCCAGCATGATTTCTGGCGGATCCTGCAGATCGACATCCAACGGCACTACCGCATCGCCCTGTGAATAGTGCAGGCCTGCAGACAAAGCCGCCTCCTTGCCGAAATTGCGGGAAAGATTGACCAGCTTAATGCTCGTGTCCTGCGTTGCAAAGGCCTCGATGACCTGCCTTGAGCCGTCCGAACTACCATCGTTGATGAAGACGAGTTCCATGGATGAATTCGCGCCGAGCGAGTCCAGCACCTGCGAGCGAATTTCATTCATCCGCTTCAGAAAGATCGGGATCACGTCGGCCTCGTTGAAGACGGGGACAACGAGACTGAGATACTTATGCCTCAAGGAAGATCCTTTAACAACTTGGTGAATTCGTCCGTATATCTTCGTCGAAGTGATTTAGTCACAGTAAGGATCGATAGTTTGATTTGGTTAACGGAATCTTACAGGTATATCGCCCTAGTAATAGCGACAATGGTGGTTGCCGCACTGTTTTATCCGCAATTCTCTCTCAATCACGATAGCAGTTGGTATCTAGTGGCTACACGCATGTGGTTGGATGGCGAACGGCTTTACGTCGGCATCATTGAAATCAATCCGCCGCTCGCCTTTTATCTCACTGCCCCAGCGCTGTATTTTGCCGGCTCGGTGGGTCTTGCTCCGACCACGGGCTTCTACCTTTACACGGTGGTTTTATCGGGCGCTTCGTCGCTGTGGCTGATGCGCATCGTGTTGCGGGCCAATTTGTCCACCGGAGCCCAGATGGCGCTGCTGATCGGCGGGATAGCAGGCGTGTTCGTGATGCCGGTGCGCGAGTTCGGGCAGCGCGAACATATTATGCTAATTCTGGCCTTGCCTTATCTTTATTACCTGATCCTTGGCGATAGAGGGGCGCCTATAAAGCTGGCGGAGCGGATAGCGCTAGGCGCTGTGGCTGCGATAGGCTTGGCGCTGAAGCCTCATTTCCTGCTTATCCCGGCGCTAATCGTGCTCGTTGCCCCGTTGAGGGACCTGTTCTCTCGTATGATTGATCCCGCCAATCTGACGCTGGGCACAATGCTGGTCGCTTATGCCGTTTTCATCGCGGCAGTACATCCGGAATATCTGTCGCAGATCGTACCGGTGGCGACGCAGGTTTATAGCAGCTATGGCGGTGGCTGGGTACAGGTGCTGCTGCGCCGGGAAATGTTCGCGCTACTGTGTTTTGTGGCTCTGTGTTGCTGCCGGGGGAAGTTAGCGGATGGCATATCACTGCGTCTGCAAGGTGCAATAGCTGGCGCGCTGATGGCCTACCTTCTGCAGTTCAAGGGATGGAATTACCATGTCCTGCCCTTCTCGTTCCTGCTCATGCTAGGCAGCGTTTGGCTGTTTTGGGCAAGGGGAGCATTTGTCCGGCGCGACATGTTGGTGGGAGCATTGGCGATTGTCGTTTTGGTGCTCACCTTGGGGCGCCAGGTCGAACTTGGCCCCTATCGTGCGCCTACCACCGCAGCCTTTGCGCCCTTCATCGAGCGACCTGACATGCCGGTCTTGGTGCTATCTAGTAATGTCTTTGCCTCGTTTCCCTTTATTAACGAAGTGCAGGCCCGCTGGTCAAGTCGGTTCCCCGCACAATGGTACATCCCCGGCGCAATGGTGGGCCTTGCCCAGGCGGATTGCCCCCGCGAGCCGCAACAATGCGCGAGGTTCGATGACATACTGTTCCGCGCACGCACGGCGATAATCGAGGATATCGCGCGGAACCGGCCGGAACTACTGTTCGTCGATGTCAGGCGCGAAAAAAGCTACTTCGAGGGGTTAACGTTCGATTATCTCGCTTTTTTGCAACGGGACCCTGCCTTTGACCCGCTATTGGCGTCCTATCGAAAGGTGGGACATGCTGCTGGATACGAGGTGTGGCGCCGCCAAGGCGATTGAGCATGAATGCCTGCTGTACTTATCGGGTCAGTTGTTTGGATAGTGACGCAAATTCCGCCGCACATTTCTGAAGCCGTTAGCGTTTCTTATCGCCATCCTTTGCAGGCTTATCTTTTGCCGGATCAGGCAATTTGGAAGTCGAGGGCTTGCGCGGTCCTTTATCACTCTCCGCACCATCGGAAGTGTGAATGGTTTTCGTGTCTATATCCTCTGGCATTGTCAGTTTCTTTTCTAGCAGTGCAGATCATGGTCGATCGAAACTTAGATACGGTCAAAAACCGCATGAGCGGTGGAACACCGAAAGTGCTGCCAGACTTGTGGCCATAGGGGCGCGCATATCAACCCAGTCGAGAGTTAACTTTTTATTGAGAGGAACCACAATTCTAGCCGCTTAATTAGTCGTATTCGATGTGTATGGAGGCCGGATTTGTGATCGTCGCGCCAGTGAGAAAATTGGTAGCTTGTTCCCTGGTACCGAAAAACGCGAGGGTATCGAGGGTATGCTTTCTTAAATCGCGACATTGGTCGGGAAATTCCTCCGTGAAGGAAAACACGTCTTCTTGTGCCCGCACTATGCGCTCCTTGCGGATGTCCTCTGCTAGATAAAGGACTTTGTTTGCGAGCGCCTGGAAGCCAATTTCTAGTGCCCCCTTCAATATCACTCGCCTTATCGGCACGCGAAGTGATGCGCGGTCATCAGCCTCAACTGTTAAGACGATGCGTTCATCTGCCCACAATTTCCCGTCGAAAGTCTTCCCACGATCGAAGTGAGCAATTGCCTTTCTGCGTAAATCGACAAACTTTTTGTGAAGTTCGAGTTCCTCCCGAGATAAAGGTTGCCTGACTTGAAGACTACGCCTCTGACCTCCGCTCTCGGTAGAGCGGACGTAGAGCGATGTTGCTTGATGGAGGCAGGCCCCTCGAACCGACTGGCTGAATGATGTGCTCGGCTCTACTGAATGACTGTGGTTATCTTTGGCCAGTTCAGCGAGCAAATCGTGAACGCAAACTAGGTCCGCATGAGCAAGCATCGACAGCTAACTGTAGCGAATTAGCGAGCCTCTTGCTCTCTCAATCTGGATAGAGCATTTGCGAAAGAATTTAGGTCAAACGCATCAGGAAGGATCGGCATCGATGTTACCTATACGTTACCTTGTTCTGCGGTAGGTATCGGCTAACTTATTGAAAGCGTGGCTCCCCGAGTTGGATTCGAACCAACGACCAAGTGATTAACAGTCACCTACTCTACCGCTGAGCTATCGGGGAACAGCCTCGCTTCAGGGGTGCGCCTATATGAAGCGCATGCGCCTTTGGCAAGCGCTCGATTGCAAAAATGATCCCAGCGTCCGCGTGCCGTGCCGGTCACACCATGAATTGTTCGGCCACGATGCGTTCGTCCAGCGCGTGTCCCGGATCGAACAGCAACTGCAATGCCCGTTCGCGCGAGATGGCGATCGTGACCTCGGCGACATCGCGCACTTCTTTCTGGTCGGCGACCACGGAGACGGGGCGCTTGTCGGGTTCCAGCACGCGCAGGGTCACGCGCGAGCGGTCGGGCAAGATCGCGCCGCGCCAGCGCCGGGGACGGAAGGCGCTGATCGGGGTCAGTGCAAGCAACTGCGAATCCAGCGGCAGGATCGGGCCGTTGGCGGAAAGGTTGTAGGCGGTCGATCCGGCAGGCGTCGCGAGCAGGATGCCGTCGCAGACCAGTTCTTTGATCCGCACCCGGTCGTCGACCTCGATCGCGATCTTGGCCGTCTGCCGCGTCTCGCGCAGCAGCGACACTTCGTTGATTGCCGAGTGCGAATGGGTGTTGCCGTCCTGCGTCGTGGCTTCCATCCACAGCGGCGCGATGTCTACGGCGCGGGCGCGCTCGAGCCGGCGCAGCAGCTTGGCGGGCTCGCGGAAGCGGTTCATCAGGAAACCGACGGTGCCGAGGTTCATGCCGTAGACCGGGATTACCCGGCGGCCGGTAAGCATTGCATGGAGTGTGTGAAGCATGAAGCCGTCGCCGCCCAGGACGACGGCGGCATCGGCCTCTTCCACATCGACCCAAGGATGGATTTCACGAAGTTCGCGTGCTGCCTCCTGCGCCCGTTCCGTATCGGACACGAGCAGTGCGAGCTTGTCGAACCTCTGGGTCATGGTGCGCCTTGTTCTCCCGCTACCCGTGCCAAAGCGGCACCGCTGCGCCGGGACACGTAGATTTCACCAGCTTGTTTGGCAACGCGCTTGGGAGTATTGCTGGCAGCGCGCATTACCGGCGGAGGGGTTGGTGGCGCCAAAAAGAGGGTCATTTGGCAACCAAACCGATTCCTATGGAGGGCGGACTGCGCGATCCTCTGACCGGACTGGCAAACGCGGACGACGTCCATGCGACGCTTGCGGCTTGGCAGGCGAATGCAGCGCGGCGCGGGTCGAGCACGATCATCCATGCGATGATGGTCTCGCTACAGAGGATCGATACAGTCAACGTCGCTTACGGCGAAAGCGCGGGCGACGGCGCACTTATCGAAACGGCGCGGCGCATTACCCATTTCGCGGACGACGAGCTTTCCGCGGGCGGCTGGATCGCGGCACGGATCAGCGGCGGCAATTTCCTCGTTGCCTCGCTCGAGCGGTGCAGCCGCGAACGCTGGCAATGGCTGGCGGAAGCGCTGGCCGATGCTGTCGCCCTTCCGGTCAAGAATATCGGCGGAGACGGAACTGCGCGCCTGTGGCCGCGCATCACGCTGCTACGGGCGGAGGGTGAGACGTCGGGCGCTATACTCGACCGGCTTGCGGGGGCTTTCGCCGAATCCTTCGAGGGGCAGGCCCGGCGCATCGCCTGGGTGAACGGGGTCATGCCCCTTCACGGGCGAAGCAACGCGCAGCTCGAAGCGGACCTGATCGCCGCGATCGACCGCGACGAGATCGAGATCGTCTATCAGCCGCAATATGCGGTGGAGGGCGACAGGCTGATCGGGGCGGAAGCGCTTGCTCGGTGGCAGCACGGAAAGCTCGGACTGGTCGGGGCGGCAACGCTCTTCACTCTCGCCGAGCGGGCCGATCACGTGGCGCAGCTATCGCGGCACCTGTCCGAAAAGGCGCTCAGCGAAGCGTCGAGTTGGCCGTCCAGTTTACGCCTCTCGCTCAATATCACGCCGACAGATCTCGCCTCCGCCAACTTTGCGCGCGACTTCCTTTCGATGCTTGGCGAAAGCGGGTTTTCGCCCGATCGGCTGACGCTGGAAATTACCGAGCAGATGCTGCTCGCCGATCTCGATCAGGTCGCCACGACGCTTGAGGCACTGAAAGCGCAGGGGGTGAACCTGGCCCTCGACGATTTCGGAGCCGGTTTCTGCAATTTCCGTTACTTGAAGGTGCTGCCGATCGACCTGCTGAAGCTCGACCGCTCGATGATTGATGGCATCCTGAACGACCAGCGCGATTTGAGCGTGTTTCGCGCCATTCTCGCCATGGCGCAGGCACTCGACCTCTCGGTTCTGGCGGAGGGTGTGGAAAATGAGGCACAGCGCGACCTCATCGCACGCGAGGGATGTGCCTATTACCAAGGCTTCCTGCGCTCGAAGCCGATGACTGCGTTCGAATTCGCCGCGCTGGGTTAAGCTTACCGCCAAGCAGCGGCGAGCGATCAGGCCGCAGCTTTCTCTTCCTTGTCAGCCTTGCGCGCGATGCGGCTCAATCCCTTGGTCAACTGGAACAGGCCGTTCAGACGCGATTGCGGATCGTTCCAGGCGCGGCTGATCACCAGCTTCATGTCGGGCCGCAGCTTGGCGGTACCCTTTAGCCGGTCGACATAGGCAATGAGGCCGGGTCCGTCGGGGAAATTGTCTTCGTGGAAAGTGACCAGCGTTCCGGCATTGCCGACATCGATCTTGGCGATGTTTGCCTCGATCGCCTGGTGCTTGATCTCGATCAGCCTCACTAGGTTCGAGGTCGCATCGGGCAGGGGGCCGAACCTGTCGATGATTTCCGCTGCGAGCGCCTCGATCTCCGACTTGCTCGACGCATCGTTGAGCCGCCGGTACAGCGCCATTCGCACTGCCAAGTCCGGGACGTAGTCCTCGGGGATCATGATCGGCGCGTCGACGGTAATCTGCGGGCTGAGATTGCTGCGGTCCTTTTCGAGGCCGGCATTGCCGGCCTTGGCTGCGAGGATCGCGTCCTCCAGCATCGACTGGTAGAGTTCGAAACCGACTTCGCGGATGTGGCCCGACTGCTCGTCGCCGAGGAGGTTGCCTGCCCCGCGAATGTCGAGATCGTGGCTGGCGAGCTGGAAGCCAGCGCCGAGCGTATCGAGATCGCTCAGCACTTTGAGGCGCTTTTCAGCGACTTCGGACAGCGCCGTGTCGGCGGGGTAGGTGAGGTAGGCGTAGGCGCGCAGCTTGCTCCGCCCGACCCGGCCGCGAAGCTGGTAAAGCTGGGCGAGACCGAAGCGGTCGGCGCGGTGGATGATGATCGTGTTCGCACTCGGAATATCGAGTCCGCTTTCGACGATTGTCGTGGACAGAAGAACATCGAACTTGCGCTCGTAGAAGGCGCCCATGCGCTCTTCGACTTCGGACGCGCCCATTTGTCCGTGCGCCGTCACGAACTTAACCTCGGGCACGTTCTCCTTCAGCCATTCCTCCAGCTCTTCCATGTCCGCGATGCGCGGCACCACTATGAAGCTCTGTCCGCCGCGATGATGCTCGCGCAGCAGCGCTTCGCGGATCACCATGTCGTCCCACTCGCTGACGTAGGTGCGCACAGCAAGCCGGTCGACCGGCGGCGTCTGGATGGTGGAGAGTTCACGCAGGCCGGTCATCGCCATCTGCAACGTGCGCGGGATGGGCGTCGCGGTCAGCGTGAGCATGTGAACGTCGGCGCGCAATTGCTTCAGCTTCTCCTTGTGGGTGACGCCGAAGCGCTGTTCCTCGTCGACGATCACGAGGCCGAGATCCTTGAACTGGGTCGATTTGGACAGGATCGCGTGCGTGCCGATGACGATGTCCATGTCGCCGCTGGTAAGTGCCTCGCGCGTTTCCTTCATCTCCTTCGACGGGACCAGCCGCGAGAGCCGCCCTACCTTGAGCGGAAAGCCAGCGAAGCGTTCGCTGAAATTGGTGTAGTGCTGCCGCGCGAGCAGCGTGGTCGGCGCGATGACCGCGACCTGCTTGCCGTTCATGGCCGCGACGAATGCGGCGCGCAGCGCTACTTCGGTCTTGCCGAAGCCGACGTCGCCGCACACGAGGCGGTCCATCGGATTACCGCTTTCGAGGTCCCGCAGCACGTCGGCGATGGCGCGGTCCTGATCGTCGGTTTCGGCCCAGGGGAAGCGGTCCACGAACTGATTGTAGGGGCCTTCCTCGGCTTCGAGGGCGGGGGCCTTGCGCAAGGCGCGTGCGGCCGCGGTCTGCATGAGTTCGCCCGCGATCGCCTGAATGCGTTCCTTGAGTTGCGCGCGGCGGCGCTGCCATGCCTCGCCGCCCAGCCGGTCGAGCCGCACGGCTTCCTCACTGCTGCCGTAGCGCGACAGGACGTCGATGTTCTCGACCGGAATGTAGAGTTTGTCGCCGCCTGCGTATTCCAGCATTACGCAGTCGTGCTCGCTCTTGCCGGTCTTGATCGGTTCGAGGCCTAGGTATTTCCCGATGCCGTGATCGGTATGGACAACGAGATCGCCGGTCGCGAGCGCGCTAAGTTCGGCGAGGAAAGCGTCGGCGCTCTTCTTGCGTTTCTGGCGGCGGACGAGCCGGTCGCCGAGCACGTCCTGCTCGGTCAGCAGTTCGAGTTCGTCGTTGGCGAAGCCGGTGTCGAGCGGCACCACCAGCACGGCGGTCTGCCCGTTCTTGGACGCGCCGAGTCCTTCCTGCCAGCTTTCTGCGGTGACCGTTTTGAGGCCCGCCTCGGACAGGATCGAGGCGATCCGCGCCCGGCTGCCTTTCGAATAGGCGGCGAAGAGAGGGCGCTTGCTCGACTTGGCGACGCTCTGAAGGTGCGCGGCCGCTGCTTCGTAGACATTCTCGCCGCGGCCGCGTTCGGGCGCAAAGTCGCGCGCGGAAGAGAAGCCGAAATCGAGCGACCCTTCGCTGTCCGGCTGGTCGAAGATGACGCTACGGTGGATCGGGACGTCCGTTAGCGCCTCGTTGTATTCGTCTTCAGAAAAATACAGCGCGTCCTTGGGGAGGGGGCGGTAGCTGCCCGCCGACTGGCTCGCGGTATCGGTCCGTGCGGCGCGGAAGTCGGCAATGTCCGACAGCCGGTCGCGGCCCACCTGGATTGCGGCCTGATCGATGACCGTAACATCGCCGTCGCCGAGGTAGTCGAACAGCGTCGCCATCTTGTCTTCGAACAGCGGGAGCCAGTGCTCCATTCCGGCTTGGCGGCGGCCTTCGCTGACCGCCTGATAGAGCGGGTCTTGGGTGGCGTTCGCGCCGAATTTCTCGCGGTAGCGGCTGCGGAACCGCTTGATGCTGTCGTCGTCGAGCAGCGCTTCGCTGGCCGGCAGCAGCAGATGCGACTTGCGGATGCCGGTGCTCATCTGCGTCGCAGGATCGAAGGTGCGCAGGCTTTCGAGCTCGTCGCCGAAGAAGTCGAGCCGCAGTCCCTCCTCCAGGCCGCTTGGGAAGATATCGACGATCGAACCGCGGATCGCGTATTCGCCGGCGTCGATTACCGTGTCGCTGCGCGAATAACCTTGCCGCTGGAGCAGGGCGGCGAGGCTTTCGCGCCCGATCTCGATGCCCGGCTTGAACTCGCGCACGCTTTCGCGAATGCGGAAGGGCGTGAGCACGCGCTGGAGAACGGCGTTGACCGTCGTGACGAGCAACTGCGCGCCCGATTTTCCGACCTGCAGCCGGTGCAGGGCCGACAGCCGCCGCGCGCTGATCGACAGGGCAGGGCTTGCGCGGTCGTAGGGAAGGCAGTCCCATGCCGGAAACTCGACGATCTCGAGTTCGGGCGCGAAATACTGCGCGGCATCCGCGACGCTGCGCATCGCTGCTTCGTCCGGCGCGATGAATACGGCACGGCCCTTTGCAGCCCGGGCGAGATCGGCCATGACGAGCGGCTGCGAACCCTTCACCACGCGGGCGAGGGTCAGCGGCTTGCGTGCGGACAGTATCTTGGAGAAATCCGGCATCAGTCCCTAACAGCGTTTGATCCGCCGGACGGTTTCCTGCCGGCGATAAATCCTATTTCGAGGCAGCTTCGCCTGCAGCTCGATTGCTGGCGGCAGGCCCGATCGTGACGTAATCGAGGCGTTGCATAAGCGCGATCTGCTCGCCATCCAGGGCAGGCGGGACCGGTGCGGTCTTCAGCGCCCAGGCCATGACGTCGACATCGTCTTCTTCGAGCAAGGCTTCGAACCATGCGAGTTCGCTTTCCGACCACTCGCTTGCGTAGCGGTCGAAGAATCCGCCGATCATGTAATCCGCCTCGCGCGTTCCGCGGTGCCATGCGCGGAATTTGGCGCGGGCGCGGCGCGCTTCGATAGTCGGTTCTGCTTCCATGGAAAGAGGCCGGTACGGCACTCGCCATGTACGCGCAAGACGGTATAGAGGCGGGGTCATGCGCCCCGACATTCTCAATCCCCTGTTCGCCGAAACGGATACGCTGGACGGGGTCGGACCGAAGCTGAAGAAGCCGCTCGACCGGCTCGGGCTGACGCGGCTGCGCGATGTCGTTTATCACCTCCCCGAACGCTTCGTCACGCGCCGGGCGATTTCGAACCTCGACGAAGCGGAAGTCGGAGAGCAGGTGGTGCTTGCGCTCACGCCGACACAGCATCTGGGGAGCACGGGGCGGGGGCCTCACCGGGTGCTGGCAGAGGACGCGACCGGTAACGTCTGCGCGCTCGTGTTCTTCGGTCGTGCGTCCTATTCCGCGAAGAAGCAGCTTCCGGTCGGCGAGCTGCGCTGGATCGCGGGCCGCGTCGACCGCTATGGCGACATGCTGCAGATCGTTCACCCCGATCACATTCTGGAGCGCAGCGACGCCTCGCTCGGCCGGCTGTGCGAGCCGGTCTATGCTCTTTCGGAAGGACTGACGCAGCCGCGCGTGGCCGGGCTCGTGGAGCAGGCGCTGGCGCGTACGCCGCAGCTGCCGGAGTGGATCGAACCCGGGCTGCTCGAAAAGGAAGGCTGGCCTGATTGGCGCGATGCGCTGGTCCTGGCGCATAAGGGCGAGAACGAGCGCGCCCGCGACCGGCTGGCCTATGACGAGCTTCTCGCGAACGGTCTCGCGCTGATGCTGGTGCGGGCGGACAACCGGCGCCGAAATGGATTGTCGCTGCAAGGCGACGGCAGGCTGCGCGACAAGCTCGACCTGCCCTTCGCGCTGACCGGAGCGCAGGCCCGCTCGATCGGCGAGATCGAAGGCGATCTGGCGCAGGAATCGCCGATGCTCCGCCTGCTGCAGGGCGATGTCGGAGCGGGCAAAACCGTGGTCGCCCTGTCCGCCATGCTGATCGCGGCCGAAGCGGGAGCGCAGAGCGCGATGCTCGCGCCGACGGAAATTTTGGCGCGCCAGCATTACGAGACGCTGCGGCGCATGGCGGCACCGACCGGAGTCAACATCGCGCTGCTTACGGGGCGCGACAAGGGCCGGGCGCGCGAGTCCACCCTAATGGGGCTGATGGACGGTAGCATCGACATCCTCGTCGGCACGCACGCGATCTTTCAGGACAGCGTCGCCTACAAGAACCTGGCACTGGTCGTAATCGACGAGCAGCACCGCTTCGGCGTAGCGCAGCGTCTGATGCTGGCGAGCAAGGGCAAGCGCGCGCCGCATACGCTGGCGATGACCGCGACGCCGATCCCGCGTACGCTGACGCTGGCGCAGTATGGCGAACTCGATGTCAGCAAGCTCGACGAACTGCCGCCGGGCAGGCAGGCAATCGATACGCGTGTCGCCTCTACCGGGCGGATGGAAGAGATCGTTGAGGGGGTCGCACGTCACCTCCAGACCGGGCAGCAGGCGTATTGGGTCTGTCCGATGGTCCGCGAGAGCGATTACGCCACCGAAGACATTGCCGCTGCCGAAGCGCGCTTCGCTACGCTCAAGGAACGGTTCGGGGAGGCTGTCGCGCTTGTCCACGGGCAGCTCGCGCCCGAAGTTAAGGACGCGAACATGCAGGCCTTCGTTCGCGGCGATGCGAAGCTGCTCGTCGCGACGACGGTCATCGAAGTCGGCGTGGACGTCCCGAACGCAACGCTGATGGTGATCGAGCAGGCCGAGCGGTTCGGCCTCGCACAACTGCATCAGCTCCGCGGACGGGTCGGGCGCGGAGCGGAGAAGTCGGTCTGCCTTCTATTGCGCGGGGATGAACTGTCCGAAACTGCGCGCGACAGGCTGGCGCTGATGCGCGAGACGCAGGACGGCTTCCGTCTCGCCGAGGAAGACCTGCGCCTGCGCGGCGGGGGCGAACTGCTCGGCACGCGTCAGTCGGGCGACAACGCGTTCAATGTCGCGAGCCTCGAGCAAATTACGCGGCTTTTGCCGAAGGCACATGACGATGCACGGCTGCTGATCGAACGCGACGGCGGCCTTACCGGCGAGCGGGGCGAGGCGGCGCGGGTACTGCTCTACCTCTTCGAACGCGACTACGGCGTGCAATTGCTGCGCGGCGGCTAGAAACCGAGCGTATCGAGGTCGCGCATGGCCGAACCTTCGTATCCGCCCCCGAATAGGCGCACGTGGATGAGCCAGATCCACAGTCGGTAGATCGGCTGGCGCTTCTCCCATCCCGGTTCGAGATCGAGCGCGTCGAAGAAGGCCTGTGCCGGACTATCGAACACTGTCAGCGTCGCGGCATCGACTTCCCGGTCGCCGTAGTAGGCATTGGGGTCGATCAGGCTGATGTTCTTACCGCTAACGAGGATGTTTCCGCCCCACAGATCCCCATGTAGCAGTGCGGCCGGCGGCGAGGCGGGAAGGAGATCTGGCAGAGACTTCGCCAGCGCTTCGATCCGGCGCGCGAGGGCGCTCTCAAGATGCGGGACGTGGCATAAAAGGCGCCGCTCCGCCCAGAATGTCGGCCAATCCTCGGCGCGATCGTTCTCTACCGCTACATGGCGCAGCGCATAGTCTTCGTTCCAGCCGTATTGCGCGCGCGTAGGTTGGCGCAGCTTCGTCAGCGCTTCCGCGAGCGAGATCCATGCATCGCCCGACAGCGCGCCGGCGCCGGTTACGTAGTCGATTAAAAGCACGTCGTTCTCGCAGGCTAGTACCCGCGGCACCGGTGCGCCGGCCCGGCGCATTGCTTCGAGCATCCGGCTTTCCTCGGCCACCACTGGCCCGCTCTTGGCGACGATCATGGTGCCGTCTGCGAGTTTGACCTTGCTCGCGCCCGAGATGTCGCCGCCCGCGAAGCGCTCTACCGAAGTAACGGCCTGCCCGGTCAGGCGCTTGGCAAGATCCTCAATCGCTGCCATCGCGCAATTCGGCGACGAGCGCTTTCGCCGCTTCGTCCACGAGTTTCCACGTCAAGGCGAACATGTCCGCGCCGTCGTGATAGGGATCGTCGACTGCCGAGCCCTTCCGGGTGGGAACCTGGTCGAGCAGCAAAGCGATCTTCGCCGTCGAGTTCGCGGGTGCGCGCTCTCTGATATCGGCGAGGTTGCTGTGATCGAGCGCCAGGATATGGGTGAATCGCGTGTAGTCGTCTGCCGACAACTGCCGGCCTCGGTAGCCCGATATGTCAATACCGTGATTGGCGGCTTCCGCGATACTGCGCAAATCGGGCGGTTCGCCAATATGATAGCCGGCGGTTCCGACGCTGTCCGTCTCCACGTCGAGCCCCGCTTCCTCGGCGCGCGCACGAAAGGCGGCTTCGGCTAGCGGCGAACGGCAGATATTGCCGAGGCAGACGAACAGGACGCTTGGTTTTTGGCTCATGGGCTGGGCCTACTGGACCGGGACGCCGCGGCGCAATAGGGAATACGGCAACAGACAGGAGAGAGCCCTTGAAATCCATTCTCGCCGCGCTGGCCATGTCCACCGCCGCTTCCACTATCCTCGTATCCGGACCCGCCGCCGCGCAGTCGCAGGAAGCCGTTTCGCCCGAGGCGAGCCGGTATGAAGCCTTGCGCGAGGAAATCTGGCAGTGGACGCTCGATAACAGTCCCTACCTCGCCACTTCGGTCGGCGACCGGCGGGGGGACGGTAAGCTGGGCGACCTGTCCATCGCCGGATACGAGCAGGAGATCGCCGACAAACGCGCGTTCGTGCAGCGCCTCGATGCGATCGACGAAAGCGCGCTGACGGACAATCTGCGGGTCGATTACGCGATTTTGAAGCGCAGCCTTGAAGACGATATCGCGGGCGCGGCGTTCGATCAGTCGCGCTATATCCTGTTCACCAATCGCGGCGGCTGGTTCCAGTCGGTTTCCTCGCTTCCCTACCGCTCTCCCTTTTTCACGCTTGCCGACTACGAAAGCTACGTAGGGCGGCTCGAAGCTTACGGCGCCTACAACGCGCAAGGCATCGCCCGTTCGCGCGAAGCCGTGGCGCGCGGTTTGACGCAGCCCTGCGGCCCGATGGAAGGCTTTGCCGAAAACCTCGCGAAGAACATTGCCGACGATCCTGAGGAGACGGCATTCTGGCAGCCGTTCGCGGAAAAGCCGTCCACCATATCGGACAGCGAATGGAGCGCCTTGCAGTCGCGCGCACGGACTGCGCTCAATGACGGCGTTTTCCCGGCCTACCGCGAGTTCCTGGACTTCTACGAAAACGAATACGCGCCGAAGTGCCGGACCGGCGCGCCGGGCATTCTGGAAACACCGGGCGGGGACGATTATTACGCCTACCGGGTCGCGAGCTTCACCACGACCGACATGACGCCGGACGAGATCCACCGGCTCGGCCTGTCTGAAGTCGCCCGCATCCGTGCGGAGATGGAAGAGGTGGCGAAGGAAGCGGGCTACGATACGCGGGAAGCCTATATCGAGCACCTTCGGACCGACCCGCAATACTACGCGAAGTCGTCCGAAGAATTGATGGAATATGCGGGCGCGCTCGCGAAAGAGATCGACGGCTGGATGCCCAAGCTGTTCGGCACCCTGCCGCGCCAGCCTTACACGGTCCTGCCGATCCCGGCCGCGCAGGCGCCGGGAAATACGACAGCCTATTACGAGCCGGGTTCGCTCGCGAGCGGCCAGGCGGGGATCTACCGCGTCAACACGACCGACCTCGACCAGCGCCCGCTTTACGAAATGCCTGCGCTCGGCGTGCACGAGGCAGTTCCGGGGCACCACCAGCAGATCGCACTGCAGCAGGAACTCGACATGCATCCGCTGCGGCAGAACGGCACATTCTTCACCGCCTTTGTCGAAGGCTGGGGCCTGTATTCGGAGCGGCTCGGCATCGAGATGGGCCTGTACGACACGCCGGCCAAGCAGATGGGGCGCCTGTCTTACGAGATGTGGCGCGCAACCCGGCTCGTGGTCGACACGGGAATGCATGCGAAAGGCTGGTCGAAGCAGCAAGCGGTCGATTTCATGACCAAAAACACGGCGCTGAGCGCTGGCAACATCGATGCCGAGGTCAACCGCTACATCACCTGGCCGGGTCAGGCGCTGGCCTACAAGATCGGCGAGCTCAAAATACGAGAATTGCGCGAACGGGCGACCGAGGCACTGGGCGCGAAGTTCTCGCTACGCGACTTCCACGATGCCGTGCTGGAGAACGGCGCAGTCCCACTCGACGTGCTGGAAGCGCATATCGACCGCTGGATCGCGGAGCAGCAAACCGCAAACTAAAACAGAGGTTAAGAACCGCTATTTTAAATTGCATGAGTTCGCAAGGCGGCGGAGTAGAATAGTTAATAAAATATGAATTAACTGTTTGCATCTGCCGTCAGGCCGTTACGTTCCATCCTTATCAGGGTCGCCGAGTCGTTATTTTCGAAAGTTGAGCTGACCCTTCAAATCCGATGATAAGGGGACGCTCATGCTGGATTATATACAACTTCGCCGCAATCTCGTCGCAGCAACTTCGCTTGGTGCACTCGCTGCTGCTATGCCTTTGGCTGCGCAAGACAATGACGTAAGCGTCGCGCCGGGCAGTGGCTCCTACGACGGGAAAACGATTTCGATCGAATTGAACCTTGGCGACGACCCGTATGATCCCTCGATCATTACCCGCGACGATATCGATCCCAATACAGACAATCCCGACGGAAGTCTCGATATCGATGGCGTCAACGGCATCGGTCAGATGATTATCTGGAATGGCAACGGATCGGTCGGACTATGTACGGGAACCTTGATCAATCCGCGCACCGTCTTGTTCGCTGCACACTGCGTGAATAGCCGTCCCGAAGAGGCGTATGGAGCGGACACCGGCGGAACGCCCATCGGTTTCGGGTTTGAGCAGAACGCACGTCCGGGCGCTATTTCCTGGATCAACAACGGCTTCAATACGGTCGAGAGTCGCTCGTTCTATAATTCCAATTACATTTGGTACGACGAGCGATCCTTGGAATTCGGGTTCCTGGAAGCGGATATTGCGCTCGCCACGCTCGATACGCCTGCGTTCGACGTGCCTACGTGGGCAATGCTGTTTACGCCGCTTGATGATCAAGAGCATGTGACCATTTCTGGCTACGGCGGTGCAGGCACGAACGCACTCGGTAATCAGGGCATCGACTTCCGCCGCAGGTCTGCGGAAAACTTCGTGTCCTTCCTCGGTTCTTTGGACGATTATGACGAGGGCCTTTTCGGTTCCCGCAGCGGTCTGGAGCAAAACCTTTATTGGACCTCGTTCACTGATCCAGAGGGTATCTACGACACGACGCAGCTTCGGCTCGATTTTGGCGTGTTCGGCACCGACGACGTCTCCCTTCCGCGCGAAGGTACTACAGCCGGCGGCGATAGCGGCGGTCCGCTGATCCTTGACGAAAAGTATGACCTCGATCTCGTCCTGGGCGTATTGTCGGGCGGCGGTAGTATCTTCGGCGCTGCTGCATTTGGCGATGCTTACGGTTCTTACAGCTTTTACCAGCCGCTTCATGCGTTCTGGCAGGTCATCGTCGCGAACAATCCCTACGTTTATGCGACGACCAAGGGCGAGAACGGTCAGTGGACCGATCCCGATCACTGGGTTCAGGCAATGGACCCCAATTACTACGTCGCGCTCGACGGCGAGCTGATAAATCGGCTTCCGGATGCGCCCGGTGCCGAGCTCAGCGGCGAAGGGGCAAAATACGGCCAGGTTTGCGGCATCGTCCTATCTCCGCCCTTCCTGCAAACTGGCGAATGCCAAGAGTTCGACCAGGACCCGATCGTAGGAGCGAGCGGCGACCAGTATTTCGTCGAAGGCGGGCCGGGCACGGAAAACTTCGTTCCGAACAACTTCTCGGGCGACGTGCAGAACAGGATCAAGCCGCGCTACTACGACGTGACCCTGTACGAGGGCATCACGACGCTGTCGGATGCGGATGTCACGATTGACCGCCTGACGATGGAAGGTGGTGTGCTCGACATTACGCAAGACGCATCGCTGACGACGCTTGGCGACTGGACGCAGATCAGCGGCTGGACGAATGTCGACGGTCTGCTCAGCACCGGCGAGGCGTTTATGCTCAGCGGTCTGCTCTCGGGCACCGGAACCTTCGAAACCCCGTTCCTCACATCGGTAGCCGGGATCGTCGCACCGGGCGGTGCTGACGAGATCGGAACGCTTACCGTCGATGGTAACGTCATCCTCGCATCGGGTTCTGCGCTCTACATCGACGCGAGCCGTTCTGGCGCCGACCTTTTCGAAGTCACGGGCGTTCTTTCCTTGTCGGACCCGGACGATCCCGACGCGCCAGGAGCTTCCGTCGTCTTCAACAAGCCCATCGGCGGGAAAGCGCCGAAGCCGCGCGACGGCGACGAGTTCGTCATTGCTACGGCAGCCGGCGGGATCCAGGGCACTTTCGGGAATATTTATTCCTTCCAGGGCGTCCTCCGGCCCGACCTCACTTATACGGACACCAGCGTCATCGCCGAACTGCGCGCCGGCAAGTTCGTGGAGATCATCGGAAAGAATAACCCCACGGCTCGGGCGTTTGCAGAGGCACTCGATACGCTGCGGGGCAAGTCTTACAACTCGCTCTACAACCTCTACGGCACGATCGACCTGATGGACGCGAGCTCGCTGACGAACATGTTCAACAACCTCGCGCCCACGGTCAACGAGGAAGCGGATCTCCTGCGCTATCAGCAGTCCTCGACGCTGCTCGGCAATGTGACCGACCGCCTTTCGATGATGGGGACCGCCTCCGACGGTTCGCTAAGCATTACCGGTTCGGCAGCTGCGCTTGCCGGCGCAGTCGAAGAGCAGTCCGCTTCGGTCCGCAACGGCTTCTCCAGTCTTGCTCCGAGCCGGGTCCAGCAGCTCGCCTTGCCCGAAGGGTTCAGCGGGTTCGTATCGGGCGGCGTCATTGCAGCACAGAACAGCAATGGAGCGACGAATGACTTCAACGACCGTCAGCAGTCGCGGCACTTCGGAATGGGCATCGAACATGCCGTCAGCGACCGGCTTACGGTCGGCGTCGGCTATGGTTATGCCAGCGGCTTGACCAACGCAGGTCTCGGTAATGCCGAAAGCGAAATGAACCAGGTTTCGGCCTACGGTTCTTACCGCATGAGCGGCGGTTTTTACGCCGGTCTGGCCGGTAACTACCAGCTTGCGGAAACGGAAACCTTGCGCGGAGCCTTCGATGGCTCACGGCAGTTCGATCTAGCTGGCGATATGTCGAGCGAGCGCATGTCCGCCGTAGCCGAAACGGGCGTGAACCTGGGCGTAGCCAAAGGACTGACGCTGACACCCCGCGCGCAGGTTTCCTACAGCCGCGAAACGGTCGATGGCTATACCGAGGCAGGCGGCGAAACCGCGCTGGCGATCGATTCCTATGCGATCGAGCAGGTTGAAGCACGTCTCGGGGCGAAGCTCGCCGGTTCGCACGATCTGGGGAGCGGCTGGCAGTTCGTCCCTCAGATGCAGGCGAACTACGTCCATATGCTCAATGGAGCGGACCAGGGTATGACGGTGCGCTTTGCAGCCGCGCCGGATGTGCCGATCCTGCTGCCGGTAGGCGAGGGCGACACGAGCTGGGCTGAACTTAAGGGCGGCCTGAAAGTGACGCGCGGCCTGATGAGCGTCGGCGCCGGTTTCGAGACGGCCCTTGGGCGTAACACCTTGCGCGCTGACCGAGCCGTCGTCGACCTCAACATCCAGTTTTGATCTGATCCATAAGTAAAAAGGGGCTGCGGTTTTCACGCGGCCCCTTTTTTGCGTCTGGCTCGCGTTCTAACCGCAGCGGAAGCGAACGGCGCGGTCCTGACGGTCGAGTTCGATATTGATCCGGCCAGTCAAATAATCCATCGAAACAGGATCGCCGGGCCGGATGACCCGAACCTCTTTCGCGCCGGCGTCGTCAAAGGCCGCGTTCTTCATGGCATCGGAATAAGGTTCGCCGACCCAGTGCTGCATTGCCGCGGGCTTACAGGCGGCGAGTGCGTCCTCAAACAACCGGACGTTGCGCTCCGCTTCGCTCAGCGGCGCATCGTCCTCGGCTTTCTGCGGCGTGGTGCAGCCAAGCGTAGCCGCTGGTAGCAGCAGAGCCGCGAGCAACCTCACGCTTCGTCTTCCGGAGCAGGGTTCTCGGCGAGCACTTTCGTTACGGTGCGGCGCAGGTCGACTACCGCTTTGAGGCGCGCTCCGAGCAGTGCAGTGCCGCTGATCTTACGCTGCACGAACAGGGTTTCGACGGGCGGTACGTGCCAACTCTCGCGATCCTGCGCGATTTCCATGCCCTCGTCGCGCAGGATCGGCACGAAAGCGCGATCGCCGAAGTCAAATGTCTCCTTACTCGCAAGTTCGGTGACGATGATGTCGACCATCCGCTCGATCCGCTGGCGGTGGCTGTCGACGGTGCTCTGCTTGACGAAGCCTGCCGCGACCGCTTCGCGCAGCGCCGTCTCGCGGTCCTGAGCCAGTCCGGCTTCGACGAGCTTGCGGTAGGAGGCCGCAATCTCTGGTGCGACATCGCGCGTCGCGCCGAAGTCGAGCAGCACGATCTCGCCGGTCTCGGGCCGGTAGCGGTAGTTGGCGAAGTTCGGGTCGGTCTGCATCACGCCGAATGCGAATAGCTCGCGCGCGACGAGATCGAGCTGGCGCGAGAACACCGTATTGCGCACCTCTGCGGGTTCATCCGCGAGGCTTTCGATCGGCACGCCTTTCTCGAACGACATCGCGAGCACCTTGCCGGTGGTGAGTTCGCGGTGAAGCTCTGGGACAACGAACCCGTCGATGCTTCCGAGCATTGCAGCATACCGCTCCATCTGCTCTGCTTCGCGAAGGTAATCCGCCTCTTCGTGCAACTGCTCTTTCGCGGCGGCAAGCAGAGGAACGATATCGAGCTCTTTCGGCAGCAAGCCCGACAGGCGCAGCAAGCCTGCGACGTTGTCCACGTCGCTGTCGATGCTGCGCGCGACGCCGGGATACTGAACCTTGATCGCCAGCATCTGGTCGTCCCGCAACAGGGCGCGGTGGACCTGCCCGATCGAAGCGGCGGCGATAGGGCGCGGCTCGAACCGGCGGAACTGCTTGCGCCAGTCCATGCCCCATTCGTCCGCCAGCACCTTGTCGAGCTGTTTTGGCGGCATGAAGCTCGCATTGTCGCGCAGGCGCGCAAGGATGTCGGACAGCTCCGGTGGCAGTACGTCGCCCGCATCCATGCTGATCATCTGGCCGAGCTTCATCGCTGCGCCGCGCAGATGCGAGAGCCGGTCGGTGAGGCGTTTCGCATTGCCGGGCGTAAGCAGCATGTCCTGCATCCGCGGCCGCTCGCCGGCAGAGATGCGCCGCGCGCCCTCGGCCATCATGCCCCCGGCGACGCCTCCTGCGAGACGGCCGAAGCCGGACAAGCGAGAGAGTCGCCCCGATGGCACGGCGCGGTGGCGGTTCTTTTCGTCGCTGTCACTCATGACAAGGATATGGGGCGCGGGCGTGGAGGCGCAATCGCCTGAACGCATAGAGGCGATTGAAAGGACTTAAGCTGATGCCGTCGCGCCGAGCGCTAAAGGATCGTCAGCTTTAGCAACCTTTTCAACAAATGCAGACTGTCTGCTTATGACCCGATTGCGGCCATCCCATCAGTCTACTAGCCTGCACTCAATGGCAGAGAAATCCGGCAGGCAACGTGCATTTGGTTGCGCCATCTTGGCAGCGGCGATAGCTATTGCTGCCGTCACCCTTACCCCAATAGGTCCGCTCTTTGTCTATGGCTGGCTGGTGCCAATAATCAGCCCGGCAATTCCGAAGCCAGAAAGCGTGCCTTCGCGGGCGGGCGCGCAGTTTCATTGGAAGGGTTTCGGCCTGGTCTGGTATTGGGAGGATCGCCTGACAAACGGATGTGCACGCTGGTTTGCAGCCGAGGGGCCAAGCGGGCCAGTTCGCGGACTGGATGTCTTCGAGGGCGTTGCAGGCTGCGATGGCGGAGAGAGGACCATCAGCCGCCTATCTTTTGAAAACCACTCGATATTCGGGAATGGCGCAAACGATTGGCCTTACGAAGACTGTCCTTTTGATCTCAGCTCTGCGTCCATCAGAAAGCATCTCGCACATATTAGCAGTTTGAAAGCCGCAAATTCAGGAGAAATTGAGAACCGGATGCTCGAGGAAATGCAGTTGGAGATCGAACAGATTGAGCGGGTTGGATTGCGTGCCCAGCAATACGGTTGCAGGCTTGGCGCCGGATAAAGGTCAGTCCGCTTCCCACCCCAATTGCAGACGTTCGTAGCACGGTCTCGCAAAACCGGATCAAGCCATCGAAGGTTCAGCGCTTCGCGGTAGCGTAGGTCTAAAAGTTTCGAGAGTTGGACGGCGTTCATCCGCCCCGGCGCGTCTGGATCACTGATCATTGCTTCAAAGAATGAACAACAATGGTCGGGAAGAGAGGATTCGAACCTCCGGCCCCCGCCTCCCGAAGACGGTGCTCTACCAGGCTGAGCTACTTCCCGTGCCCTGACGCTGAAGGCATTGTCATGCCGTCGCGATAGAGGCGGGCCTATAATCGTGACATCGCGGGGTGGCAAGCGCGCTTTTGCAACCTATACCCCGGCGGATGGCCAACGCCCCGATTCCCGCCGATACGCATCCCGAGCAGCAGTATCTCTCGCTTATGCAGCAGGTGTGGGACGAGGGCAGCGAGCGGAGCGACCGCACCGGCATCGGCACGCGCTCCATCTGCGGAGCGATGCTGCGCTACGATCTGGCGAGCGGGGCAATGCCGCTCATCACTACGAAGCGAGTCTACTGGAAGACCGCGACGCGCGAGCTTCTCTGGTTCCTCACCGGCGAAACCAATATCCGGCCGCTCGTGCTGCAGGGCGTGAAAATCTGGAACGAGTGGCCACACGCCCGTTACGTAAAAGAAACCGGGGACGAGATCGCGCTGGACGAGTTCGTCACGCGCATCGCCGAGGACGAGGATTTCGCGAAGCGTTGGGGCGATCTTGGCCCGGTCTACGGCAAGCAATGGACCAATTGGCCGACCTATCGCTACCGCAAGGACGGTCTTTATGAGAAGGGCGAGGGCATCAACCAGGTCGCCGAGGTCGTGGAATCGCTTCGCACCAATCCGGGCAGCCGCCGGCACATTATCGAAGGCTGGAACGTGGCGGAGCTGGACCGGATGGCGCTGCCGCCGTGCCACAAGACCTACCAGTTTCACGTCGCGGCGGGGCGGCTTAACTGCCTGCTGTATCAGCGAAGCTGCGATGTGGCGTTGGGCCTTCCGTTCAACCTTTGGTCCGCGGCGCTGCTGACGCGCATGATGGCGCAGCAGACTGGGCTGGAGCCGGGCGAACTTGTCTGGATGGGCGGCGACGTGCATCTTTATCTCAACCATCGCCACCTGATCGAAGAGCAACTGTCGCGGGAACCGCGCGGCAGACCATCGCTTGAAATAATACGGACGCGCGCGTCGATCTTCGAATACGAAATCGGGGATTTCGCCGTTCGCGACTACGATCCGCTGCCGCCAATCAAGGCACCGGTCGCGGTATGAACGGTCGCGGTTGACCCCAGAGACGTGTTGAAATAAAATAACGCCGCCGCGAAAGATTTCTAAAACGAGGCGGCCCGCGATTTCGAGTGTCGCCAAGGGAGAAAAGCGCGCATGGCCGATCGGCCCGACAATTCCGCCTTCGATGGCAGCAACAAGCCGCAACTTGCGCTGCACGTGCCGGAGCCCAAGTATCGGCCCGGCGATACCGTCGATTTCACCGACCTCAACGTACCGCCTGCGGGTGAGCAGGCTCGCCCGGACGAGACCTGCGACCCCAAGGAAACCGCGCCGCTGTGCCATGACCTCGTGCGCGTGCTCGGCGACGACGACAAGGCGCACGGTCCGTGGGACCCGAAGCTATCGCCCGATGTGCTGCGCACCATGCTCGGCCATTTCGCCACGGTCCGCGCATTCGACGAGCGGATGTTCCGCGGGCAGCGGCAGGGCAAAACCAGTTTCTACATGAAGTGCACCGGCGAAGAGGCGACCAGCGTCTCTGCGGCGATGGCGCTCGCATCGGACGACATGGTGTTCCCCTCCTACCGTCAGCAAGGGGTGCTCATCGCGCGCGGATATCCGCTGATCGAGATGATCAACCAGATCTACTCGAACAAAGGCGACAAGCTGAAGGGCCGCCAGCTGCCGATCATGTATTCGAGCCGCGAGCACTCGTTCTTCTCGATCTCCGGCAATCTCGCGACGCAGACGCCGCAGGCCGTGGGCTGGGCGATGGCGAGCGCGATCAAGGGTGACAGCCGGATTGCCGCCACCTGGCTGGGCGAGGGCAGCACTGCGGAAGGTGACTTCCACTCGGCCTGCACCTTCGCGGCGGTGTATAATGCACCCGTTATCCTCAATGTTATCAACAACCAGTGGGCAATCTCGAGCTTCAGCGGCTTTGCCGGGGCAGAGCGGACGACGTTCGCCGCACGGGCGCTCGGCTACGGGCTTGCCGGGCTACGCGTCGACGGCAACGATCCGCTGGCGGTCTATGCCAGCCAGAAATGGGCCGCCGACCGCGCGCGCGCCAATGCCGGGCCGACCCTGATCGAATATTTCACCTACCGGGCCGAGGGGCATTCGACCTCGGACGACCCGAGCGGTTATCGCAGCGCGCAGGAGCGCGAGGAATGGCCGCTTGGCGATCCCGTCATGCGCCTCAAACGCCACCTTATTGCGCTGGGCGAATGGGACGAGGACCGGCAGGCGGAAATGGACGAGAACGCCGCCACCCACGTCAAGCAGACTACAAAGGAGGCCGAGAAGAACGGCATTCTCGGCCACGGCCTTCACCATCCCTTCCGCACCATGTTCGAGGACGTGTTCGAGGAACTGCCCTGGCACCTTAAGGAGCAGGCCGAGCAGGCTGTGCACGAGCGCGAAGTCAAGTTTCCCGAAGGATTGCCGAACCGATGAGCGAGACTGCGCAAAAGGATGCCAAGACCGCCGACAATGATGTCGAGCGGCGGCTCAACATGATCGAGGCGATCAACGACGCGCTCGATATCATGCTGGACCGCGATCCCGATGTGATCGTGATGGGAGAGGACGTCGGCTACTTCGGCGGCGTGTTCCGCTGTACGGCGGGACTGCAGGAAAAATTCGGCAAGACCCGGGTGTTCGACACGCCGATCTCCGAATGCGGCATCATCGGCGTGGCGGTCGGCATGGGCGCCTACGGTCTGCGGCCCGTTCCGGAAATCCAGTTCGCCGACTACATCTACCCTGGTCTCGACCAGCTTATCTCCGAAGCCGCGCGGCTGCGCTACCGCTCGGCGGCGGAATATATCGCGCCGCTGACCGTGCGCTCGCCCTTCGGCGGGGGCATCTTCGGCGGTCAGACGCACAGTCAAAGCCCCGAATCGATCTTCACCCATGTCTCCGGTCTGAAGACGGTCATTCCCTCGACGCCTTACGATGCGAAGGGGCTGCTGATCTCCGCGATCGAGGATAACGACCCGGTCATCTTCTTCGAGCCGAAGCGCATCTACAACGGCCCGTTCTCAGGCTATTACGACAAGCCGGTCGAGCCCTGGAAGAAGCACGAGCAGTCCAAGGTTCCGGAAGGCTACTATTCCATCCCGCTCGGCAAAGCGCGCACGGTGCGCGAGGGCGGCGAGATGACCATCCTCGCCTACGGCACGATGGTTCACGTGGTCGAGTCGGTCGCGCGCGAGAAGGGCGTGGATGCGGAAATTCTCGACCTGCGCACGCTCGTTCCGCTCGACATCGAAGCGATCGAGGCGTCGGTCAGAAAGACCGGCCGCTGCATGATCGTGCACGAGGCGACCCGCACGTCGGGTTTCGGAGCGGAGCTTTCCGCGCTGGTGCAGGAGCGCTGCTTCTACCATCTCGAAGCGCCGATCGCGCGTGTGACCGGCTTCGACACGCCCTATCCGCATAGCCTCGAATGGGCCTATTTCCCCGGTCCCGTCCGCATCGGCGAGGCCATCGACAAGCTTTTGAGCGAGTAATCCTGCATGACCAAGTTCACCTTTAATCTGCCCGATATCGGCGAGGGGATTGCCGAAGCCGAGATCGTCGAGTGGCACGTCAAGGTCGGCGATACGGTCGAGGAAGACGGCCAGCTTGCGGACATGATGACCGACAAGGCGACGGTCGAAATGGAAAGCCCGGTGTCTGGCACGATCGTCGAAGTCGCTGGCGAAGTCGGCGACACGGTAGCGATCGGCTCGATGCTGGTCGTGATCGAGGTCGCGGGCGAAATTCCCGACGAGGTCGCCGAGGAGAACGAAGCGGCTGCGGAAGCGGCGCCGGAAAACGGGGAGGAAAAGCCCGCGCCGGCACCAAAAAGCGACACTGTCGAAGAGCGGATCGAGGTCGAGAATTCCGACGCTTCCGATGCCGATGATGCGATGGCGGCCGATCCAGAGCCCGCGCCGAAGCAGCCGACCGGAAAGGCTCCCGAGCCGCGCCAGGCGGACCGCAAGGTGCTCGCCTCTCCCGCCGTTCGCAAACGCGCGAAGGATCTCGGCATTGACCTGGGCGAAGTCAGCCCGTCCGAAAGCGGGCGGGTACGGCACGGCGATCTCGACCAGTTCCTTTCCTACAACTCGGCTTTCACCGGCGCGGCGAAGACGCGCCAGGACGAGACGCAGAAGGTCATCGGAATGCGCCGCCGCATCGCCGAGAACATGGCCGCCTCCAAGCGCAACATTCCCCACTTCTCCTATGTCGAGGAAGTGGACGTGACCGCGCTCGAAGAAATGCGCGCCGACCTCAACGCCAATCGCAGCGACAAGCCGAAGCTGACGATCCTGCCGCTGCTGATTACGGCGATCTGCAAGACGCTGCCCGAATTCCCGATGATCAATGCCCGCTACGATGACGAGGCGGGCATCGTGACGCGGCACGGCGCGGTTCACCTCGGCATGGCGACGCAGACCGATGCAGGTCTGATGGTCCCCGTGATCCGCGATGCGCAGGCGAAGAACCCGTGGCAGCTCGCGCGCGAGATCGTGCGGCTTGCCGAGGCGGCGCGCGAGGGCAAAGCGAAGTCGGAAGAGATGCAGGGCGGCACGCTGACCGTGACCTCACTCGGTCCGCTTGGCGGGGTCGCGACCACTCCGGTCATCAACCGGCCCGAAGTCGCGATCATCGGTCCGAATCGCATCATCGAGCGGCCGATGTACGTGCCCGACGGCAATGGCGGCGAGCGGATCGAGAAGCGCAAGCTGATGAATATCTCGATCAGCTGCGACCACCGCGTCGTGGATGGATACGACGCTGCGAGCTTCGTTCAGAAGATGAAGAAACTCATCGAAACGCCGGTTTTGCTGCTGTCGGATTGAGCATATTTCGGGCTGCCGACAGGCAAGGCGAATTTTGCTTCGCTGCGCCATTGACAGCCCTGCCGCGCTGCCTTAGTGGCGCGGTTCCCAAGAGGCGCTACCAGCGTAAATGCGCGGGTGTAGCTCAGTTGGTTAGAGTATCGGCCTGTCACGCCGAGGGTCGCGGGTTCAAGTCCCGTCACTCGCGCCACTTGGGACCTTTTCTTTCTTGCGAAGCATTGAGCCGCGGCATTTGCCCGCGGCGTGTCGCGCACTTATTCCTGATGCGTGTCGCAGTGATAGGCGCTGCGACCGCCGATGGTCTGCTTCACGATCGAGCCGCTGCATAGCGAGCAGTCAGCACCGATCTTACGGCCGTGGATTAGCCAGTCGTTCGGCAGTTCGCTGTAGACCGCATGCACCTTCAGCACCTGTCTGAGAATGTCCTGAAGCGCGCCGTGCATCTCCGCCAGCTTGGCTTCGGAAAGGTCGGTGCCGTCCCGGTCGGGCAGTATCCCGGTCCGATAAAGTACCTCGTCCGACCAGAGGTTGCCGACCCCGGCGAGCTTGGTCTGCGATATCAGTGCGGATTTGACCGCCCCGCGCGAGGAACCGATCGCTTCGGTGAACTCCTCGCAGGTGATCTTTAAGGCATCGGGGCCGAGCTTTTTGTCGGCGATAAAGCTTTCCGGATCGTCGATGACGGTCAGTGAGCCGAGTTTCCTCGGACAGCGAAACGCCAGCCGCCGGTCGCCCTCGAACGCAATCAGGAACTTGGTGTAATCGGGCGGATCGTCCGGCGCGTCGAACGCGACGAGCTTGCCGGACATGCCGAGGTGGACGACGATCCACGGGCCGGTCTTGCTGCCCGCAAAGATGTATTTCCCGTGCCGTGTGGTTTCGGTGAACTGGCGCCCGATAAGCCGGCCGCGCTCGTTGTCCCCCGGCAAATCGATGTAGCCCGTATCGCTGCCGAGCTCGGCGCTTTCGATCGTGCGATTGAGACACTGCTCCTCGATCACGCGGCGGGCCTGATCGGATTCGGGAAGTTCTGGCATATTGGGCGAACGCGGGCGCACTCGCCGCAGTTCCAAGGAGACTATTTCCCTGGCGCGCTCCAGCGGCCGGTTTCCATCCAGATGAGAAAACGCCGAAGCGGCAGCAGCCACAGCACGCCGAGTACGATGTAGACGAGTGTTTGCGCCAGCGCCGGCCAGTCGCCAATGATGCTGGGTGCGTAGCGCGCGATGACGATGCCGTAGATTGCGAGGCCGACCAGCAGGCCGAGAATGCCTACCGGAATGCGCCAGGTCGGTTCGGTCCGCATCAGTGAAGCGTCTCCTTTGCGAAGGGCCCGTACATCCGTGTCGGCGTGATGACGGCATCGAGGGCGTAGTCATGCGCTTCTAAGGGAAGATCGTCCACCGCCTGCACGTCCCAGCCAAGCCCGATGGCGAGCGTGTCCGGGTGCGCTTCGAGCCAGCGGTCGTAATGACCGCCGCCCTGGCCGAGCCGCGCGCCGTCTCGCGTGAAGCCGACGAGGGGTACGAACAGCACGTCCGGGATCATCGCCGCGGCTTCTGCCGCGGGTTGCATCAGGCCGAACGGTCCGGGTTCGAGATCGCTTTCTCCAAAAGGTTCGGTGAAGGCGGCAAAGTGCATATCCGCGCCGCGCGAGAGGAAGCGCGGCAGGGCCAGAGAATGGCCGCGCTCGGCGAAGAACCTCGCGTAATGCGCTGCCGGGGCCTCGTGTGGGTTTGCACGGTAGAGACCGATAGTCGCGCCCTCCGGAATAAGGTCCAGGATGGCGGCCGGGGGACGCAGGAACAGCAGCGCGCGGATGCCTTCCGGCTGCGCGGCGACGTGCTCGCGCCGCGCGCTACGCAGAGTTTTCCTGAGTTCGTCCTTGGTCATCGCCTTCTCTGCTTTCGAACTAATAACGGGCCCGCTGACCCGCAAGGCCGACCGGCCTCCCGCAGCAAAGGGGCCGCGCGAAAGCCAGTGCGCTCAAGCAGCGAAGCGGTAGCGCGAAAGCCAGTGCGCTCAAGCAGCGAAGGGGACGCGCGAAGCCAGTGCGCTCAAGCAGCGAAGGGGACGCGCGAAGCCAACGCGCTCAAGCAGCGAAGCGGTAGCGCGTAAAAAGAGTGGCGGAACCACCATGGGTCGTTGCCAGGAGATCCTCTGACGCCTTCACGTCAGGTGGGCGCCGTATACCCCGGCCTTCCGGGCGAACCGGCAAACCAGGGCAGGGACAGCTCCCTAGGATTGCTTATAGCCTCAGGGATGTTCAATGGCTCGTGCCGGGCAGTCCCGCCGGTTACCGATGTAAGGTGCGAGAGCACTGCGCTCAAGAGGCTACGGCGGTTTTGTTGGTCTCCAGCCGCTCGGCCGTCTGTTCGAGATCGGCGGCGAGGGTTTCGAGCTGGTCGGCGAGCTTGCGTTCCTGCTCCGACAGCGCGCGGTTTGCCGCCACGCCGAAAGTCAACGTCTCGGACCCCGTTTCGGCATCTTCCAGCTTCTTCTCGAGCTTCTCGCGCGCTTTCTTTTCCTGGCGGACTTCCTCCTGCAGGCGGGCCAGCTTCTCCGCGTAGCCTTCCGGCTTCTTGGACGAACCGGGAATCGAAAGATTCGCCTCGTGCAGTTCGTCGGCCAGGACGAGGGCTGCGAAAAGGAGGTTCTTGGCCTCGTTCTGCGGCTGCGTCGCACCGAGTTTCGTCAGGCGCGCATCGACGATACCGGCCATCTTGGTGACATGCGCTTCTTCGCCATCGGCACAGTGAACCTTGTAGCGGCGACCGCCGACGGAAAGATTGAGAGAGCTCATTCCTCCAGCCTTTCAATGAGTTCGTCTAGCCGCGCAAGACTGCGCGTCACCTCCGCCTGCAAGGCGGCATGACGTTCCGGCAGATCGGCGAGGTCGTGGGGAGGGGCGCCAGCACCAGCTTCCGGCACCTCCGCAGCGGAAATGCGCTGGCGTGCGCGTTCGATGCGCGCGACCGCGTCCCAGATCCTTTCTCGGTCCATGCGTGCGGATTTACCAAGAATTGCCTTTTGCGGCAAAATCTTCGCGGCGCCTGTTCACAGCTATCCACAACTACGCGGCCCGCCCGTATGGTTTGTGGACACACGAAGCGAAGCCTGCGGGCCACCGGCTTGACCTGAAAGGCGCTGTCCGCGAAGGCTTTGGCGCGTACCGCGAATCGTGCCGATGGCCATTGGCGGCGTCCATTTTCTGCGAACAGACGGGCGGCAATGGGCGCGCCTGCCGGAGCACCACAGATGAATTCCACCACAGCGGCTTTCTCGGACCTAGCCAACGCCATTCGCGCGCTCTCCATGGATGCGGTGCAGTCAGCGAATTCCGGGCACCCCGGTATGCCGATGGGCATGGCCGACGTTGCTACCGTGCTGTATTCCGAGTTCCTGAAATTCGACCCCTCTGCCCCCGACTGGGCGGACCGTGACCGCTTCGTGCTGTCGGCGGGGCACGGATCGATGCTCGCCTACGCGCTGCTGCACCTGACCGGCTATGCCGAGCCGACGATCGAGGACATCCGCAACTTCCGGCAGCTAGGCAGTCCTTGCGCGGGCCACCCGGAGAACTTCCTGCTCGACGGCGTGGAGTGCACGACCGGGCCACTTGGACAGGGTCTCGCGATGGCGGTCGGCATGGCCATCGCGGAGCGGCATCTCAATGCGAAGTTCGGCGACGATCTGGTAGATCACCGCACCTGGGTGGTCGCCGGCGACGGGTGCCTGATGGAAGGGATCAATCACGAGGCGATCGGGCTTGCAGGGCACCTGAAGCTCAGCCGGCTCAATGTTCTCTGGGACGACAATACGATCACCATCGACGGTACGACGGCGCTTTCGACGAGCGAGGACATCGCCGCGCGCTACGAGGCGACCGGCTGGCACGTCACGCGCTGCGACGGCCACGATCCCGAAGATATCCGCCGGGCGCTCGCCGAAGCGCGGGACAGCGACCGGCCTTCGCTGGTCGCCTGCCGCACGATCATCGGCAAGGGCGCGCCGAACAAGCAGGGCACTTCGGGCGTTCACGGCTCACCGCTCGGCCCGGACGAGATCGCGCTGGCCCGCGAGCAGCTCGGCTGGGAATATCCGCCGTTCGAAATTCCGCAGCACATCGCAGCCGGCTGGCGCATGATGGGTGAGCGGGGCAAGGAAACGCGGCTTGCCTGGGAAAAGCGCCTGAATGCGGACAGCGACGCGCGCGCGGCGTTCGAGAACGGCACGTCCAGCGGCAGCGATCTCGCCGGTCCGGCGGTCGAGCACCTGATTGCCGAACTCGCCCGAGAGCCGCAGAAGGTGGCAACGCGCAAGGCTTCGGAAATGGCGCTCGGCGTGCTGACCGAGGCGATCCCGAACATGATCGGCGGCAGCGCCGACCTGACCGGTTCCAACAACACGAAGACCAAGGCCACCGATCCGCTCACTGCCGACAATTACGGCGGGCGTTACATCTATTACGGCATTCGCGAGTTCGGCATGGCCGCCGCGATGAACGGCATGGCGCTTCACGGCGGCATTATCCCCTACGGCGGGACGTTCCTCATCTTCAGCGACTACTGCCGCAACGCCGTGAGGCTGTCGGCCTTGCAGCAGGCGCAGGTCACTTACGTGTTCACGCACGATTCCATCGGTCTCGGCGAGGACGGACCCACGCATCAGCCGGTCGAGCAGGTGATGAGCCTGCGTCTCATTCCCAACCTCAACGTCTATCGCCCGTGCGATGCGATCGAGACTGCGGAATGCTGGGCGCTCGCGATTGCGAGTCCGAAGACGCCTGCCGCCCTTTGTCTGACCCGCCAGAACCTGCCGCAGATGCGCGGCGAGGGCGATGCCGACTGGAGCGCCTCGTCCAACCGCTCGGCCAAGGGCGCGTACCGGCTGAAGGCGGCAGAAAACACGCGCAAGGTCATCCTGCTTGCGACGGGCAGCGAAGTTCATCTGGCAAGCGAAGTCGCCGCGAAACTCGAGGCGGAAGGTATCGGCGCGGACGTGATCTCAATGCCGTGCTGGGAGCTTTTCGAAGAGCAGGACGATGCCTACAAGGCCGACCTTCTCCCGAACGTCTCGCCGGACGAAATCCTGCGGGTCTCGATAGAGGCAGGCGTAACGCTCGGCTGGGAGCGCTACACGATGGCGAACGGGCTCAACATCGGTCTCGACCGGTTCGGCGCATCGGGACCGGCGGAAGACCTGTTCGAGAAATTCGGCTTTACTGTGGACGCGATCGTGCCGCAGATCATGAACAAGATTAAATAATTAGCAGGAGTTACTGACATGGCGACGAAGGTTTCGATCAACGGTTTCGGACGTATCGGGCGGCTGGTGGCGCGCGCGCTGCTGGAGGGGGACGATCACGATTTCGAACTCGTCGCGATCAACGACCTTGCCGATGCGAAGGCCAATGCTCTCCTGTTCGCGCATGATTCCACGCACGGCCGCTTCCCCGGCAAGGTAACCTCCGACGGCGACAGCATCACGGTCGACGGGAAGAAGATCGCCGTCACCTCGGAACGCGAGCCCGGCAAGCTGCCGCACAAGGAAATGGGCATCGACATCGTGCTCGAATGCACCGGCTTCTTCCAGTCGGACGAAGCCGCCCGGCCGCATATCGAGGCAGGTGCGAAGCGAGTCATCATCTCCGCCCCGGCCAAGGGTGTCTCCAAGACGATCGTATACGGCGTCAACCACGAGACGCTGACCGCCGAGGACGACATCATTTCGAACGCGAGCTGCACTACGAACTGCCTCGCGCCGATCGCGAAGGTCCTGAACGACACGGTGGGTATCGAGCGCGGCTTCATGACCACGATCCACAGCTACACTAACGACCAGCGGATGCTCGACCAGATGCATTCCGACATGCGGCGTGCGCGGGCGGGTGCGCAGAACATGATCCCGACGACAACCGGTGCAGCGCGCGCGGTCGGCCTTGTGCTCCCCGAACTCAACGGCAAGCTTGATGGCTCCTCGGTCCGCGTGCCGACGCCGAACGTCAGCCTCGTCGATCTCGTCTTCGTGCCTGGCCGCGATACGAACGCGGATGAGCTGAACGAAGCGCTGAAGAAGGCGGCGGACGGCCCGATGAAGGGCGTTCTCGACTTTACCGACCAGCCGCTGGTATCGAGCGACTTCAACCATCAGCCGGCAAGCTCGACCGTCGACAGCCTCGAGACAAGCGTCATGGAAGGCAAGCTCGCCCGCGTCGTCAGCTGGTACGACAACGAGTGGGGCTTCTCCAACCGGATGATCGACACTGCGGGTGTCATGGCGAAACTTCTCTGAAGCACGTTACGGCAGGAATTTACATGAGCGATTTCAATACTCTCGACGATCTTCCTGCCGATCTTTCGGGACAGGTCGCGCTCGTCCGCGTCGATCTGAACCTGCCGATGAAGGATGGTTCGGCGACCGACGTCACACGCGTCGAAGCCGCGAAGCCAACCATCCTCGAACTGACTGAGAAGGGCGCGAAGGTGCTTCTGCTCGCCCATTTCGGCCGGCCGAAGGGGCAGCGGCACTCGACCATGTCGACCAGCTTCGTGCAGGGCGACGTCGAACAGGTGCTCGGCAACGAATTGATGTTCATTTCCGAGGTCAGCGGTCCCGTCGTCGAACAGTCGCTCGGCATCATGGAAGACGGCAATATCGGTCTTCTTGACAATGTCCGCTTCTGGCCGGGCGAAGAGGCGAACGACCGTGACTTTGCTGCGGCAATTGCGGCGCATGGCGACTTCTACGTTAATGACGCCTTTTCCGCCGCCCATCGCGCCCATGCCTCGACCGAAGGGCTGGCGCATATCCTGCCGGCCTATGCCGGACGCGCGATGGAAGCCGAGCTTAAGGCGCTCGACGCGGCGCTCGGCAATCCGGAAACGCCGGTCGCGGCAGTCGTCGGCGGGGCGAAAGTGTCGAGCAAGCTTGCCGTGCTGGAGAACCTCGCAACCAACGTGCAGCACCTCATCATCGGCGGCGGCATGGCCAACACCTTCCTCGCCGCACGCGGGGTGAAGGTCGGCAAGTCGCTGTGCGAGCACGATCTCACCGACACGGCAAACGCAATCATGAACGCGGCGGACCAGTCGGGCTGCACGGTGCATCTTCCCTATGACGTCGTGGTGGCGAAGGAGTTTGCGGAAAACCCCGCGTCGCTGCGGACCTGCAATGTGCACGAGGTCGGCGAGGACGAGATGATCCTCGATATCGGTCCGCTGGCGACCGAGGCGCTGGCTGACGTCTTGAAGACCTGCCGCACGCTCGTATGGAACGGCCCGCTCGGCGCCTTCGAAACCCCGCCGTTCGACGAGGCGACGGTGGCTCTTGCGCGCACGGCGGCGGCACTGACACAGGAAGGCTCCCTCGTATCGGTCGCGGGCGGCGGGGATACGGTCGCGGCGCTGGCTCACGCAGGTGCGGCGCAGGACTTCACCTATGTCTCGGCTGCGGGCGGCGCGTTTCTCGAGTGGATGGAGGGCAAGCGGCTTCCCGGCGTGGCGGCACTGCAGCGCTGAACGGGGCCGCTTCGGCAGCTCGCGTGACGGCTTCGCGCCGAATATGTGCCGTAAGCGCACAGCGCTGCTTTTGCATGTCTTTTACGTCCCGTACCGGTTGCCGCAGTGCAGCGAGCCGGTTAAGGCGACAGGCACACGCATACGAATGCACGGCCTGTCGCGGGCCGGCGAAAACGAAATCGAAGGACGCTTATGAACACGCAGGAAATGACCGACCGCATCGCCAACGGCGAAGGCTTCATCGCCGCACTCGACCAGTCGGGCGGGTCGACCCCGAAGGCGCTGAAGGCATACGGCGTAGCGGACGATGCCTGGTCGGGCGACGAGGAGATGTTCGCCGAAATTCACAAGATGCGATGCCGTATCGTGACCTCGCCCAGCTTCGGGGGCGGCAAGGTCATCGGCGCGATCCTGTTCGAAAAGACGATGGAAGGCTGCACCGACGACGGCTCGCCCATCCCCGAGCTGCTTTCCCGCCGAGGGATCGTGCCCTTCCTGAAGGTCGATAACGGAATGCACGATACCGAGAACGGCGCGCAGCTGATGAAGGACATGCCGAACCTCGAAGCGCGCTGCAAACGTGCGAAGGAACTCGGCGTATTCGGCACGAAGATGCGCTCGGTCATTCACGAAGCCGACGGTGCCGGCATCAAGGCGAATGTCGCGCAGCAGATGGATTACGGTCTGCAGATCCTCGATTACGGACTGATGCCGATCCTCGAGCCGGAAGTCTCGCTGAAGAGCGAAAGCCGTCCGCAGGCCGAGGCCCTGCTGCTGACCCACATGCTCGACGAACTGAACCGCGTCCCCGAAGGCAAGAGGGTCATGCTGAAGCTTACGCTGCCGAGCGAGCCGAACCTCTACAAGCAGCTTGTCGATCATCCAAAGGTGCTCAAGGTCGTCGCGCTGTCCGGCGGTTACAGCCGCGAGGAGGCATGCCGCGAACTGGCCAAGAACGACGGGATGATTGCCAGCTTCAGCCGCGCGCTGCTCGAAGTGCTGCAGGCCGACATGGACGACGGCGAATTCGACACCGCGCTGGGCAAAGCCATCGACGAGATTCAAGCAGCCTCGATGCAGCCAGCCTGACGCTTTTCAATTTCGCATAGAAAACCCGGCGAGGGTCAAACAACTCTCGCCGGGTTTTGCATTTCTGAGGACGATCAGTCTTCGCGTTCTTCCTGGATCGCGTGGCGGGTTTTCGGACCCTTCTGCGCATCGTCCGCTGGGTTATCGGAGCCGATTTCCGGCTCGCGGTTGTCGGGATCCTTTGCGCGGTTCTGTTCCCCGCGTTTACCGACCCGGCGATTGACCTCGCCTCCTGCCGAACCCTGATGTCCGGGTGTGGGGTTCTCGCTCATCTCGTCGATGAGTTCGTTGTCGGGATGCATGGATTGGCGCTCGGGCATAGTATTCTCCTTTTGCCTATCCAACGCGGCGCGGCGCGGCTGCGTTCCGCGATTTATCCTGCGTAACAGGTTCGCGCATACGACGAGGGCGCCGCTTCATTACGAAGCGACGCCCTTGCGTCAGTCAGTTGCCGAAAGGCCTGGCTTCAGCAGTTGCCTTCTACGCCGTCGACGCAATCGGCGGCGGAATCGACGTCTTCACCGACGCCGTCGATCGTGTTGCATGCTGACAGGAGGAATGCGGTGCTGCCGAGAGCCGCGATGATCTGCTTTTTCATGTGCCTTCTCCGTTTGTGCGGCCGACGACGCTCCGCTGTTACGTCGGTTGATGCAAAACGGAAGGGGATGGAACTGGTTCCGGAGCCCCTGGGCCGCCGGGTCGGTAATCAAAGCCGCTAGATCAGTCCCAGTTTCTGGAGTTTGCCCGCCAGCTTGCCGGGCATGAGATCGCCGATCTCCTCGCCTTCTTCGAGGTCGCGGGGTGGCTCGCCCTTCAGATAGCGCCAGCCCTGGTGCGCGCGTTTCGGGCGGGGGAGCACGGGAATGAGCTGCGGTTCGAGGTGAATCCACCAGCGCCCGCTATCCTGCTGCTCGAAGCCGGTGATGGGCGAGCGCGCGACGAGGTTGTGCTCGTGAATCCAGTAGAGCGAGCCGCCTACCAGTTCCTCGTGCCGGGTCGGACGATAGCGCGTGTTGACCGACAGGCGCGGGCGGTTCGCGAACCAGCTCTCGATATCGGCATAACTCTGCGCGCCGAACGCGATCTTGGTCATGTTGAGCGGCATCGCCCCTCAAGATAGTGCGGCGCGCTTTTCGCTCAAGACGTAAGGCCCGACGCGACGGCAAGGCCCAGAAAGGCGAAGAAGCCCATCGAATCGGTAATCATCGTCACGAAGACGCTGCTCGCGACCGCCGGGTCCTGCTTCAACCTGTCGAAGATGACCGGAACGAGCACGCCGGCGAGGCCTGCCGTCACTACGTTTATGACCATCGCCGCGGCGATGACCACGCCGAGGGTGGGCGTGAACAGGGCCCCGGTCGCAAATCCGATCAGGACCGCGATCGTGACCCCGTTGAGAGCGGCGACCGTGAATTCGCGCATCAAGATGCGGCCGGTGTTCGCCCGGGTGAGCTGGTTGGTGGCGATGGCGCGCACCGTCACCGCCATCGTCTGCGTGCCGGCATTGCCGCCGATGCTCGCCACGATCGGCATGAGCACGGCGAGCGCCACCAGCCGCTCGATCGCCGCGCCGAATGCGGCGATGATGAGGCTCGCGATCAGCGCCGTGCCGAGATTAGCGATTAGCCAGCGCACGCGCGCCTTGTAGGCGTCGCGCAGCGGCTCGTTGATGTCGCCTTCACCTGCGCCCGATAGCAGCATGACGTCCTCACCCGCCTCTTCGGAGATGATGTGCACGATGTCGTCCACCGTCATCTGGCCGACGAGCCGGTCGTTCTCGTCCACCACGGCGGCGGAGATCAGGCCGTATTTCTGGAACATCAGCGCGACCTCTTCCTGGTCGAGCATGACGGGGATGAGCGTCTGGTCGCGCTTCATCACGTCCGCGAGAGCGATGGTGCGCGGGGTGCGCAGGATCCACGATAGCTGACAGGTGCCGACCGGGTGATGCATGTGGTCGACCACGAAAATTTCGAAGAAGTCGTCGGTCAGGCCGCTGTCTTCGCGCAGAAAGTCGATGAGATCGCCCACCGTCATATGTTCGGGCACGGCCACGAAGTCGCGGCTCATCAGCCGCCCGGCGGTCTCCTCGGGATAGGAGAGCGCCTGCTCGATCGCGTGGCGGTCTTCCGCATCGAGTTCAGCAAGGATCGCGCGCTGATCCGACCGGTCGAGATCCTCGATCAGCTGCACCGCGTCGTCGGTTTCGAGCTGTTCGGCAATGGACGCCACGGCGGAGGCGGGCAGCGCCTCCATCATGTCGTCGCGTACGTAATCGTTGAGTTCGGCGACGACCTCGCTCGACATAAGGTCGGTGATTGCGCCTGCGAGTTCGTGCCGCACGTCGCGGTCGAGCAGTTCGAGCAAATCGGCGATGTCGGCGGGGTGAAGCGGCTCGACCAGCGCGTATACCGCGTCCGCATCGCCCGCTTCGAGCTCGCTGCGGACCGCGTTCACATACTCGGCCTTGAGCGTGTTTTCCTCGTCGTGCCGCTCGTCGTCGATGCGGTCGTCGGGGCGCGCGTCTTCCTCCGCCTCCTCCTCCGGCGCGGGAGCCAGCATCAGCTCTTCTTCGTCGAGGCGGGTGTCTTCGGCCATTGGGCTCGCTCTAGGGCGGGGCGGGCGAAAAGCAAGCCGATCGGGGCAGGGGCAGGGCGTGACTCTGCGCGCGTCCTCTCTATATGGGCTCCGAACGCAAATTCAGGAGACACGCGATTATGGCCGACCAGAAACTGACGCTGACCCTCGACACCGGCGACGGCGCAAACAAAGACGTAGTCATCAAGCTGCGCCCCGACCTCGCGCCGGGCCATGTCGAGCGGATTACCGAACTTGCCGGCGAAGGTTTCTACGACGGCGTCGTGTTCCACCGCGTGATTCCCGGCTTCATGGCGCAGGGCGGCGACCCGACCGGCACCGGCATGAGCGGTAGCGACAAGCCCGACCTCAAGGCTGAGTTCAACAGCGAACCGCATGTTCGCGGCACGTGCTCGATGGCACGCACGCAGGTTCCCGACAGCGCGAATTCGCAGTTCTTCATCTGCTTCGACGACGCGCATTTCCTTGACGGGCAATACACCGTTTGGGGCCAGGTCGAGGAAGGTATGGAGCACGTCGATGCTCTTCCGAAAGGCGAGCCGCCCGCGAACCCCGGCAAGATCGTCAAGGCGACCGTCAGCTAATGAAGCGCGCTGGTTGCTTGCGGGGTTTCTGTCATCACTTCCAGCGACCAAGCAACAAACGTTAATTGCTAATGATTATCAATACTAAGTAATTGTTTTTGCTACTTTTTTGGAACATTAGGCTCGGCATCTCATTGAGTTGGTAAGAACACCGATCAGGAGAAGCGCCATGCAGTGTGCAGAATGCAAGTTTTACAATGATAATCAAAGCGAATGCCGTCGGTATGCACCGTCACCCGCGGAAGGCGACAAGAAGGCGCATTGGCCAACGGTCGCATCAGACGACTGGTGCGGTGAATTCGTACCGGAAGAAGAGCAGCGCGCCGTAGCATAGATCTTCTGCATATATTAAAACGGGCCGGGGCACTGCTCCGGCCTTTTTTATGCGCCCTGATCTCCAGTGGTTGACATTCGGCTAGTTGCATATCATTCTCAATAGCAGATTGAGAGGTATCACAATGATCGAAGAATTTCGCACGATCTGGCATGGTTGCCATGCCCATTCTCACAGTGAATTCGGACGCGGCGCATCCGCGCAAATCGCGAAATGGTCGCTCGAACGCGCCGAGTCCGTGCTGAAATATGCGGCGCGAGGGCCCGTACGAATTGCTCCTCCCGAAAGCGAAGCCGTCACACCGCACGAGCGCAGTCTCGAGGCGGTTGCTCGCAATCTGGCGCAAGGGGACCGATCGCAAGCACGCCTGCATGCGCAGTGGCTAGTTCGTCCCCAGGCTGTCGAACAGCTTTTGCGGGCGCTTGATCCGATCGCTACCGGCCCTGCGAAACTGATCCGGGCCGCCTGATCGCTCCCGCACGTGCCAACCATATAAACTTTATTAATTCCTGGGTTCCTCAGCGAGCCTTGTGCGTTAGAACGCCATGCTCGACACACTTTCCGTAAAAGATCCGGATACCGCCCGCCGCACATTCGAAGACCACATTCGCGAACCCGACTTTCCCTGCGTCGGTGCGAAGTCGGCGCTTGCGAACGGCCGTCTGGAGGTGCGCCACGCTCGTGACCTGCTGAGCGGCTGGAACGACCTCAAGATACACGAAGCGCTGCTCGAATGGGCCGACCGTGACGATCCGCCGAGCGCGTTTCGGAGCCTCGCGGTGATATTCGAAGGGCCTCTCAACCTGTCCGAAGAGGCTTTTGAGAAGGCGATGTGGCAACGGCTGCAATCTCTTTCCGACAAGGATGCCTGGCTCGGTCAGCCGTATGACGAGAGCGTCGGGGCCGATCCCGCCAAACCCGACTTTTCCCTCAGTTTCGGCGGTGAGGCCTTTTTCGTCGTCGGACTGCATCCCAATGCGTCGCGTCCGGCGCGGCGCTTCGAACGTCCGATCCTGGTCTTCAACCTGCACAACCAGTTCGAATGGTTGCGCGCCGAGGGCCGGTACGAGCGTATGCGTGAAGCGATCCTCTCGCGCGATTTCGATCTCGCCGGCAGCCTCAATCCGATGCTTGCGCGCTTCGGCGAAAGCAGCGAGGCGCGGCAGTACAGCGGGCGGGAAGTCGGAGAGGACTGGACCTGTCCCTTCCGCGATCCGCGCGCATGACCGGCAAGCAGCGCATTCCGCCGCGGTCGGGGACCGCTTTCGAACTCGGGAAAGGACAGCGGCTTACCGTAATCGATCCGGAGGGGGCGCAGGTCTCCGATCTTCTCGCCTATGGATTGGACGACGTGCGCGAGGTCATCTCGAACGGGCGGACCTTCGATTACGAACAGACGATCAAGCTGACCGCCGGCAACACCCTATGGTCGAACCGGTCGAACGGGATGCTGAAGATCGTCGAGGATACGGCCGGCACACATGACTTTCTGCTTACGCCGTGCAGCACCGCGACATTCAAGCATTTCTATCCCGACAAGCCGGTTCACCGCGGATGCTTCGGAAATCTCGCCGAGGCGCTGTCGCCCTGGGGCATTGGCGAAGACGACATTCCGTGCGCTTTCAACGTGTTCATGAACGTGCCGGTCGATGGTTCGAGCGGCAGGCTGTCGGTCGAAACGCCGCCGAGCGAGGCGGGGGACCGGGTGGTCTTCGAGGCGCTGATGGACTGCGTTATCGGGCTCACCGCGTGCTCCGCCTATGCCTCGAACGGGGGCAGCTTCAAGCCGATCGACTACCGGATCGATTAGCGCGAGGTCGGTTGCGAGGCGCGCGCGAATGGCTTAGAGGGCGCGCTTCGCATGACACAGGCAAAATCCCCCAAGACCTTTCGGGTCAAGAGCTTCGGCTGCCAGATGAACGTCTACGACGGCGAGCGCATGGCCGAACTGCTCGGCGAGCAGGGCATCGCGCCCGCTGCGGAAGGGGAAGAGGCCGATCTGGTCGTTCTCAACACCTGCCACATCCGCGAAAAGGCGGCAGAGAAGGTGTATTCCGACATCGGCCGCATCACCAAGCGGGGCCGCAAGGCGGGCAAGGAGCCGCTGATCGCGGTCGCCGGCTGCGTCGCGCAGGCCGAAGGCGAAGAGATCATGGCGCGGGCTCCGGCGGTCAGCATGGTCGTCGGCCCTCAGGCCTATCACCGCCTGCCCGATATGCTCGCAAAGGCAGTGCGCGGCGAGCGGGCGAGCGATACCGATATGCCGGCAATCGCCAAATTTGCCGCCCTGCCTCAGCGCAAGCGGATCAATCCGGCGGCCTTCGTCACGATCCAGGAAGGCTGCGACAAGTTCTGCACCTACTGCGTCGTTCCTTACACGCGCGGGGCGGAAATCTCGCGGCCTTACAGCGACCTCGTCAGCGAGGCGCGCAAACTGGTCGAGGCGGGGGCGAAGGAAATTACGCTGCTCGGCCAAAACGTCAGCGCATGGTCCGGCGAGAACGAGGCAGGACGAAGCGTGGGGCTGGGCGGCCTTATCCGCGCGCTCGCGAAGGTCGATGGCCTCGCGCGTATCCGCTACACCACCAGCCACCCGGCCGATATGGACGACGACCTGATCGCCGCGCACGGCGAGGTGGACAAGCTCATGCCCTACCTCCACCTGCCGGTGCAGTCGGGTAGCGACCGCGTGCTTAAGGCCATGAACCGGAGCCATACGGCGGAGAGCTATCTGAAATTGCTCGACCGGTTCCGCGCAGCACGGCCGGACTTGGCGCTGAGCGGCGACTTCATCGTCGGTTTCCCGGGAGAGAGCGAGGCGGAGTTCGCCGACACGCTCGCGCTGGTGGAATCGGTCGGTTACGCGCAGGCCTTCAGCTTCAAATATTCGCCGCGCCCCGGCACGCCTGCCGCTACGATGGACGACCAGATTGCGCCCGAAGTGATGGACGAGCGGCTTCAGCGCCTCCAAGCCGCCCTCCGCCGCGACCAGCTGGCCTTCAACGAAGCAAGCGTGGGCGAGCGCTGTGAAGTCCTTGTCGAGCGTCGCGGCAAGCTGGATGGACAATGGCTCGGCAAGTCGCCGTGGCTGCAATCGGTACATTTTACCGGCGACGTAGGGATCGGCGATCTGGTGACTGTCGACCTCGCTTCCGCCGGTCCGCAATCGCTCGGCGGCGTTTTGTGTGAGCCGGCAATCGCCTGAACGACCTTTTCTCCACGTCCGAAATGCCGCCCCCTTCTTGCGGGTCGCGAATAATGGCTTATCCTTGGCTGACTTAGCATAAGGATATCGATGGCCAGAAAACCCCCGAATGGCAGCAATCGGACAGCCGCCAACAACGAAGCCGCAGACCCGGTCTTGTCGCCGCCGCCGCAGCCGCGCCGCGAAATACGCCGCGCGAAAGCGGATATCGCATTCGACAATCAGGCGCTGCTCGGCGAACTGTTCGGCCAGTTCGATGCCAATCTCGTGCAGGTCGAAAACCGGCTTGGCGTATTCATCGCAGCGCGCGGAGACACGTTGCAGATAGAAGGTCCGGAAGATGCGGTCGCGCGGGCCCGCGAAGTTCTCCAGACCATGTACGACCGCCTCGCGCAGGGGCAGGATCTCGACGCGGGCGCGATCGAGGCACTGATCGCCATGTCGAACGAGCCTGTGCTCGACGGGATAATCTCGGACAAGGCGGAGGGCGCGAAGGGTCCGCCGATCATGATCCGCACGCGGCGCAAGACTATCGTGCCGCGCTCCGCCACGCAGGCGACTTATATGCGCAGCCTGGTGCGCGACGACATCATCTTCGCGCTCGGCCCGGCGGGAACCGGCAAGACCTATCTCGCCGTTGCGCAGGCGGTAAGCCAGCTTATTTCCGGCAGCGTGCAGCGGCTAATACTCTCGCGCCCGGCGGTGGAAGCGGGCGAGAAGATTGGCTTCCTGCCCGGCGACATGAAGGAGAAGGTCGATCCCTTCCTGCGTCCGCTATACGATGCGCTGTACGACTGCATGCCGCCCGAACAGGTGGAGCGCAGGCTTGCCAGCGGCGAAATAGAGATCGCGCCGATCGCCTTCATGCGCGGCCGCACGCTGGCTGATGCATTCGTCATCTTGGACGAAGCGCAGAACACCACGCGCGAGCAAATGAAGATGTTCCTGACCCGCTTCGGCCAGAACAGCCGGATGGTAGTGTGCGGTGACCCGCGACAAGTGGACATCCCCGGCGGCAGCGGCATGAGCGGGCTCAACGATGCAGTAGAGAAGCTCGAAGGCGTCGACGGTTTCGGCACGATCCGTTTTACGGCAGCGGACGTTGTGCGGCACCCGATCGTGGGCCGTATCGTCGAAGCGTATGAGGGCAAGGCAGAGTAGAACAGGTCGGTCCTGTTCCTTCAAAGGCTTAACCCCTTCCCGTTCCCTACCCAAAGTACGTGTGTCAGTGTGGCACGGTGTTGGATTCGCGCAATACAAGCTTGCGCGGTCTGATAGTTAAAGAAGCGTTAACTCTTGAAGGACGACTCGCAGAAGTCGCCACGGGTCGCGATCCGCAGAGCCGACATACGTTACTTTTTTTGGAGGATTACCGTGCGCAAGACACTCACATTAGCAACATTGGCGGCCGCTGCAGCGGTTGCCGTTCCGGCGAATGCCGCCGTCATCATCTACGACGGTGCAGGCGAAGTTCAGCCGGACGAAAACGTTCTCTTCGATGTTGAGCAGGAACCTGGGATGTCGGTTATCGGAACGACCAACCAGACCAACACGACCGTGAATTTCACGAGCAACGAAATGCTGACCGTAGCAGCGTCGCAGGGTCAGGCCCGTATCGAAGGTGTCGACGGAAGCCTCGACAACCTGACCGTGACGCTGGCCGATGCGATGCTTAGCTTTACCGAGTTCGAGTTCAACCTGTTCGACTCGCTCGACAACACGACCAGCGTTACGATCACGCTCAGCGACGGTACGATGCAGACGTTCGACCTCAGCCGTAATGGCCAGAACTTCTTCGGCATCCGCGCGACTGACGGTGACACGCTAACATCCGTTTCATTCGCGACGAATGGCACCGGCGTCGGCGACGTTCGCCAGGTTCGCATCGGCGGCATCAGCGAAATGACCGCTGCTGTGCCGGAACCGGCTACCTGGGCTCTTCTGCTGCTGGGCTTCGGCTTTGTCGGCGGCATGATGCGCAAGACGAAACCGGCACACGTCCGCGTCCGTTACGCATAACTAACACGCTACAGAAAATGAGCGCCGCTGGCCGAGAGGCTGGCGGCGTTTGCTTTTCAGGGCGCAAGATATCTGCGGAAGCAGTGTTGCGAGAGGCCCTACGTCGCCGACGACCCTCCGCGACCAAAATGAAATTCCTATTCAGGCACAGTAATTTGCGTATCTACTTGTGACTTTGAAGTAGCATACGTCTGCAGTTCATGTTTTATCGTAAGCAATGAACAGCGAATCGGACTTCGTCGACTATTACGACACGCTCAAGGCGGACTTTTACGCCGACGCCCGAACGCTGGAGATCGCGTATCACTTCTACGCGAAGATGTTCCACCCTGACAACGCCGCCACTGCCGACGTAGATAAGTTCGGGGAAATCGTCGCAGCTTACGAGGTCCTGCGGGACGCAGATCGGCGTGCGGACTACGATCTGAAGTATATCGAGGTTTTCGGGCGTCCGCCTGACCCGGATGCTCCGGAGGCTGAGTTCTTCGTCGATCAGGAGACTGCATCCCGCGACGACGAGATTCACGCCGAAATTCTGTTCGCCCTTTACAAGCGGCGCCGGGCAAAGGCTTCGGACCCCGGCGTTATCGGATGGATATTGCAGGAAAAACTCGGTTGTACGGAAGACCAGTTCGAGTTTTACGTCTGGTACTTGAGATCGAAAGGCTATCTCGAGGTGACCCAGGAAGGCTCGCTCGCCATCACGATCCTGGGCGTGGAGCATGTCATTGCGATGTCGCGGGAATCGGTAAAGGAAAAGCTTTTGCTGTCTCACGCGGCGAACCAGTCCGATGGCGCGGGAGCCATGCCGCGGGCCTGACCGATCGGCCGGACTTGCGGTCGGCGGCGGGGTTCCTCGTCCTAAACTTTCCTAACACCGCGTCGGGCGGTAACGTCATGCCATGATCACCCGCGTATCTTCTGAAACTGCCGCGTGCATCGCACGATCTGCGTTTGCACGAGGCGGAAAACTTCTTTCTCTTGTACCCCGTTCCATGTGTTCCAAGCGTGCCTTAGCGGCGACGAACGGAGTGGCGGCGTGAACCTCGACCTCGTGGTCGAGGGCTGGCCGGAAGGCGAGTGGGATGCGCTCGCTGACCGCGCGGCCGAAGCGGCGGCAGGCGTCGAACCCCTGCTCGCCAATGCGCGGCTGATGACGAGCGTGCTCTTCACCTGCGACGAGGAAGTCCACGCGCTGAACCGCGAATGGCGGGACCGCGACGAACCGACCAATGTCTTGAGCTTCCCGATGCTACTACGCGAGGAACTTGAGGACTTGGACGTGGACGGGCCGCCCGAAATGCTCGGCGACATCGCGCTCGCCTGCGAAACCTGCGCTCGGGAAGCACAGGAGAAGGGCGTCAGCCTTGAAGATCACGTCGCACATCTGCTCGTTCACGGCTTCCTGCATCTTGCCGGGCACGATCACGTGAACGACGACGCCGAGGCTGACGCGATGGAGGCGCTCGAAATTAAGGCGCTCGGAACTATGGGAATCGGCGATCCGTATCGCTAGATATGGCGCTACGCGAAACAACGGAGTATCGACAAAGGGCCATGCCCGACACCGACAACGAACGAAGCTCTCCAGCCGGAGAGTCAGAGAGTAGCAGCGGGCTGTGGCCCGCGATCAGGCGTCTGATGGGCGCCGAGGATACCGACCGGTCGCTTCGCGCGCAGCTCGAAGAGGCGATCGACGAGCACGAGGGCGAGCAGCCTGAGGACGAAGGTGAGACCCGGCCCAATGGCGATCTGTCCTTCGTCGAGCGGCAGATGCTGCGTAACCTCCTTCACTTCAGCGAGCATGATGCGGACGATGTGGCAGTGCCGCGCAAGGAAATCGTCGCAATGTCGGCGGACAGCGACTGGGCGCAGCTCGTCGCTACGTTCTCCGAACACGGCCACTCGCGGATGCCGGTTTACCGCGAAAACCTCGACGACGTGATCGGCATGATCCACATCAAGGACGTGTTTCCGTTCTTGGCATCGGGAGAGGCGCCACCCGCTGACTGGACGACGCTGATGCGTCAGCCGCTCTACGTGCCCCAATCGCGCAACGCGCTCGACGTGCTCGCCGACATGCGGCAGCAGCGAATGCACCTTGCCGTGGTGCTCGACGAGTTCAGCGGGACGGACGGTATTATCACCATCGAGGACCTGGTCGAAGAAATTGTCGGCGAGATCGAGGACGAACACGATGATGCGCCCGAGCAGCTCATTACCTCGATCGGCGAGGGAATGTGGGACTGCGACGCGCGCGCCGAACTCGACGACGTCGCCGACGCGATCGATCCGAGGCTCGCAGAGGTCGAGGAATCGGTGGATACGCTCGGCGGGCTCGCCTTCATCCTGGCGGAGCAGGTTCCGCCCGTGGGCGAAGTGCTCGAACATCCCAGCGGATGGCGGATCGAGGTAACGGCGGGCGACGAGACTCATGTAACGCGCCTGCGTCTCCATGCTCCGCCGGAGGAAGTAGACGCGTGACGGACACCCGGTAGCAGCGAGCGAGACCTCGGAACCCATGCAACGCCGTCTGCCCCCTCTACGCGCGCTTGAAGCGTTCACGCGCACCGTGCGGCTCGGCTCCGCGCGGTTGGCGGCGGAGGAACTCGCGCTCAGCCCGTCGGCGCTTTCGCGGCGGATCGGCACGCTGGAGGAGTTCGTTGGGCGCAAGCTCTTCACCCGCGCGCGGCAGTCGATGCAGCTCACCGATGAGGGGCAGGCGTTCTACAATGCGGTCTCGCCGCACCTTGATGCGTTGGCGCGTGCGGTCGAGGGGCAGTCGGACAATCTCGCGCTCAGCCGCTTGCGGCTGGGAGTGCTCCCGCTCTTCGGAACGCAGCGGTTGTTCCCGAAACTGGCTGACTTGCGGCGGCGTCATCCGCAGCTTCACATCGATATCGACACCGGCCCGCATCTGGAAGACCGGGTCGGCGATACGCTCGATGCTGCGATCATTCTCTCACGCGGGCCGAAGCAGGGACTGCATGCGGTGCGGCTCGACCACAACATGGTGCACGCCATCGTCAGCCGCGATCTTGCCAGCGAAATCGAGCGGAGCGGGAAGGGAGAGGAAGCAGCCGATGCCGAGGCATTGGCCAGACAGACCTTCCTCATTCACAATGAACTGCCTGCGAGCTTCGAAGCGTGGAAGGACGCACTGGGTCTCGAAAACTTTGAACCGGCCGCGATCGATCATTACGATTCAGGTCAGCTCATGCTTGAAGCGGCGGCGCAAGGGCTGGGCATCGCGATTATGCATGACGATCATTTCCGAAGGTCTCAAGACGGGCGGCTCGCGCGCTTGTTCGACGTGCCGGTAGAGAGCCCGTACAGCTACTGGTTCGTTTGCAAGGTTTCAGCGCTGGAGGACAGACCCGTCCGCCAGTTCCACGACTGGCTCATCGGTGCGGACCTGTAACCCGATCGCCTGAGCTTTTCGCGCGCTGGAGATTAGCCGGAAGCACCGGCTCCATCCGTCTCCGCGCCTCTTCGCCGATCGCCTTGCGTCCGGCGAACTCGGAGGGGTCGAAGGGTTCGAGGAAGTGAATACGTAGCGGGAAGGTTCCGCGCCGCGCCAGAACGCGCTTGGCATTTTCGGCGCCGGTTTCATCACCCGTCCAGCCGATCCATTCGGCCAGCGCGCCGTAATCGACGATTACCGGCTGTACCATGACGCCGGGTGGCGGCGGTTCCAGGACCTTGAGCATTGCGGTCTTGAACGGAAGCAAGGACTGACCGCCCCCGGTCGTGCCTTCCGGAAAGACGGTCAGTGACATATCGTCGGTCAAGGCGCCACGAACGGCATCAATTTGGCTCGAAACATCCATCCGGTTCTCGCGCGCGACGAAGATCGTCCGGTTGAGCGACGCAAGCCAGCCGACAAGGAATGTGTCCCTTACTTGCGATTTCGCGACGAATGCAGTTCCACTGGTGCCGGCAATCGCAAGAATGTCGAGCCAGTTGACGTGGTTGGCGAGCATGAGGACGCGCCGCTCTTTCGGCTGACCGATCCGCTCGACACGCGCGCCCATGATGCGCGCAGAATATTTGAGAAAGTACCTTGGTACCGGCGAGCGCCCCCAAAACAAACGAAATGCATAGTGAAGCGGGACGCATACAAGAAGCAGACAACTTGCCGCGAAAAGCCGGACTGTCAGCCTGAACCAACCCGCAACAGAGATCGGCGGCGGATTGCCGTCCCTGATCGCCAGGCGCTCGGCAGAGAGGCCGGCCCGACGCGCATCGGTGTCAGTCGTCACGGCCCAGGCGGACGCCGTAAAGCTCCATTCGGTGATCCACCAGACGGTAGCCCAGCTTCTCCGCTATTTGCTTTTGAAGCGCTTCGAGTTCGGGATCGACGAATTCCACGACCTTGCCGGTTTCGACGTCGATCAGGTGGTCGTGGTGCGCTTCGGGAGCGGCTTCGTAGCGGGCGCGGCCATCTCCGAAATCATGCCGGTCGAGAATTCCGGCTTCCTCGAACAATCGCACGGTGCGGTACACCGTCGCGATCGAAATCTTCGGATCGATGGCCGATGCGCGGCTGTGTAGCAGTTCAACATCCGGATGATCGTCGCTATCGGACAGGACCTTGGCGATAACCCGCCGCTGCTCCGTAATGCGGAGTCCCCGATCTGCGCAAAGCTGTTCGACGTCGATCCGGTTGGTCAATTCCTGCCCCTGAAGCTAGGTGGAAGCCGCGTGATAAGTGCGGCGTTCGGTCAGTGTTAGAGACCGTGCGCGCCGCACTCAAGCATTCCGGTAAAAGTAGAGGCGATCATTCGGCTTTCTTGCGGCGCCCACGCTTTTGCCCGGGCTGCCGACCGAGGCCAATTTTCTTGGCCAAGTCGCGCCGCGTTTCCGCATATGCCGGTGCAACCATCGGATAATCGGCTCCGAGATCCCAGCGCTCGCGGTACTCGGCCGGCGTCATGTCGTGCTCGGTTGCAAGATGCCGCTTCAGCATCTTCATCTTCTTACCGCAATCAAGGCAGACGATGTTGTCTTTCTTTACCGAAGAGCGAACGGATACAGCCGGTTCGGGACGTTCTTCTTCAGTCGTTTGCTCGCCGCCGACATTAGCCAGCGCCTGATAGACGTTTGTAATGAGGGTCGGGACATCTTCGACTGCGACGCTGTTGTTGCTTACGTGAGCAGCAACAATATCGGACGTCAGCGTAATAAGCGTTTCGGCCATGTCGCTCTGCATGTTTTCCATTCTCTCGTCGTTCCTTATCTTTTAGTGACGTGTGCAACCCTGTCTTGGGACATGACAAGATGCGCCGCATATCGTGCATGTAGTGCGGAAATTCAAGAGAGACAGTGCAGTATCTTGTGTCTCGAAATGAAAGTTATCCGGGTAACTTCTTGGAATATGTAATGGCGTCGGCTTTTTCTCGACTTTTCAAAGTATAATAGTTCGCGCGCCGGCCTATCGGCGTAAATCCGTTGGCTTCGTAAAGCGACCGCGCCGGGTTGTTATGCCGCATCTCCAGAAAGAGTTCGCTTGCGCCTCGTTCCCGTGCGGCAGTGCAGAAGCGCTCAATCAGTTTCGAACCGAGGCCGCGCCCTTGATATTCGCGCCGAACGGCGACGAGCAGCATTTCTTCTTCTCCCGCGATGCATCGCGACAGGAGAAAGCCCGCTGCCGGCTCGCCCGACTTCGGTGTTTCGCCATCGGCAGCGATGAGCAGGTAGTGCGTCGCAGGCGAAATTAAGCTGTCCGAGAGCTGCCGCCTGTTCCATGCTTCGCCCCAATGCGCATCGAAAGCGTCTTCCATCACCGACATCATGCGGTCGACGTCGTCTTCCTGCTCGGCTTTAAGGAGCGGCAAATTCATGCCGGCACCTTCGCATCGGGAGCGCGTCCGTAAAGCGGCGCAAGATTTTCGGTAAGCAAGGAAGGGGGCAGCAAGTCGAAGAGCCGTGCGTCTGGATGTGCTTCAAGGGCCGTGCCGTAGCCGCGTGCTTCGATCAATGCGCTGGCTTTCGTACCGGCCACCAATTCGTCCGCCATTACTGCGACCGCGTCGTCTGATGTGCGCGAGCAGTGCGCTGCGCGCGGAAGCCCGCTCTCGTCGAACGATTGCACGAACCATTCCCCATGCCCGCCGTTCATTGCCACCGCCACGGCCTGACGCTTCCCTTCTGTGCGAGCATTCGCGGCAACGAGTGCGAGCGTCGGGAAACCAAATACCTCGCTTCTCCATGCGATTCCGAGCGAGCGTGCCGCCGCAATGCCGATGCGGCTTCCCGTGAAGCTACCGGGGCCGAGCGACACGCAGATACGCTCCGCCCGGCCCTTGCCAGGCAGGTCAGAGATCATGGGGACGAGATGTTCCGCATGGCCCCTGCCAAAAACGCGGTGGTCGCTACCAAGCAGCGCGTCATCCTCGAACAGGGCAATCGAGCAAGCTTCGGTCGCGGTTTCGATGACCAGGGTCCGCATGAACTTGCTTTCCCGGTGTCAGATCACGCGGTTGAACTTATCGAAGTCCGGCCGCGGACTGCGGTCGAATATCGTCGTTTCGTCGCCGTATCCGATCGAGCAGATCCAGTCGGCGCGGTACTTTGGCTCGTCGGCGAAGAAGTCCTTCGTGACTGCATCGAGATCGACCCCCGACATGGGTCCGCAGTCCAGCCCGATCGCGCGTGCGGCAATCAGGAGGTAAGCGCCCTGCAAGGCGCTATTCCGCGATGCGCCTTCCTTGCGGCCATCCTCGTCGCCTTCGAACCAGCTCTTCGCATCGGTGTGCGGGAAGAGCCACGGCAGATGCTCGTGGAAATCGATGTCGTAGCCGATGATCACGCAGACGGGCGCCGTGCGGACCTTGTCCTTGTTATTGTCGGATGCATGCTCGGCGAGCCGCTCTTTCGATTCCTTTGACTTGCACCAGATGAACCGGCCGGGCTGCATATTGGCGGAAGTCGGACCCATCTTCAGCAGCTCGTAGATATCGGCAATCTGCTGTTCGCTCACGTCCTTGTCGAGCCATCCGTTGTAGGAGCGCGCTTCGCGGAAAATCTGGTCGAGCGCATCGTCGCTGAGAACGTGGTCGTGGAATTTGATCGGCATGAAGGGTCCTTGTGCTTTCGAATTGTCCGTCCGTACCGTTCAATACTGCCGGCGTGGGCAAAAGTGCCGAAAGCGGCGGTTTTCAGCCAGCGGCGCGCACTTCGGTGACTTCGGGGATGTAATGTTTGAGCAGCCCCTCGATGCCGTGCTTCAGCGTCGCGGTGGAGGACGGACAACCCGAGCAGGCGCCCTGCATGGTGAGGTAGACTACGCCGTCCTTGTAGCCCCGGTAGGCGATGTCGCCGCCGTCGCCGGCGACGGCGGGACGCACGCGCTCGTCGAGGAGATCGTTGATCTGCTCGATGATTTCCTTGTCGGCGGGATCTTCCTCGACCTGCATTTCCGCTTCCGGCGGGACGGAAATACCCGCCGCCGTCCCGGGCGCGAAGAGCGGTGCCTGCGAGGCGTAATGGTCGAGCAGGATCGAAAGTACCTGCGGTTTGAGCGTGCTCCAATTGACCCCGGGGGCGGCGGTGACGGATATGAAATCGCCGCCGAAGAAGACGTTCACGACCTCTCCCGTGTCAAAGAGCGCTTGTGCGAGCGGGCTCGCTTCGGCCGCCTCGGGCGAGGCGAACTCGCGCGTGCCGGAAGGCATGACCTGCTGTCCGGGAAGAAACTTCAGGCTCGCGGGATTGGGCGTCGTTTCGGTCTCGATAAACATGCGCCAAATGTAGGCACGCCAGAGTGCTGCTGCAAGACGCAGCGGAGCGGCGCAAAAAAGCCTCTGACATTCACTACACCTTCACCTGCCCCCAACCTATATGCGGCCCATGAGCATACGTCCGCGCGCAGTCGCCTGTCTTTCGCTATTCCTTCCCTTCGTCCTGCCCATGCCGATCGCGGCGCAGGACGTCGTTCAACTCGAGCAAACCGAGAGCGAACCGCTCGCTCCCCCGCCGCAGGCGCTGCAGACCGGCGATGAGGAAACGTGGCTCTACGAGGGCAGCGATATCCCGGTCGACCGGGAGTGGCTGTTCGGCGAAATGGACAACGGTTTGCGCTATGCGGTGCGCCACAACGGCGTTCCGCCGGGACAGGTCGCCATTCGTATCCGGATCGACGCGGGCTCGCTCCACGAGCGCAACAAGGAACGCGGGTTCGCGCACTTCCTCGAACATCTGTTGTTCCGCGAAAGTAAATATCTTGGGCCCGGTGAAGCCATTCCGATGTGGCAGCGCCTTGGCGCGACGTTCGGCAGCGACACCAATGCCGAGACAAGCTTCACCCATACGGTCTACAAACTCGATCTGCCGAATGCCTCGCCCGAGAAGGTGGCAGAGAGCTTCAAACTGCTGTCGGGCATGGTCCGCGAACCCAAGCTGACGCAGTCCAATCTTGCTGCCGAATTACCGATCGTACTTGCCGAAAAGCGCGAGCGGGGTGGGGCGGGAGAGCGCGCTGCGGAACAGACGCGTACGACCTTGTTCGCCGGACAGCGGCTTGCCGAACGACTGCCGATCGGGACGCCCGAAACATTGTCGGGCGCTACGCCTGAGACGTTGCAGGAATTTCACCGGCGCTGGTACCGGCCCGAGAACACGGTCATTTCCGTTGCTGGCGACATCGACCCGATGCTCTTCGCCGGTCTGATCGAAAAATGGTTCGGCGACTGGCAAGCCGAGGGCAAGCACGTGGAGGCACCAGATTTTGGCGATCCGGTCGCTCCCAAAGGCGCCAAATCCTCCAATCCGGTCGGCGAGACGGCCGTGATTGTCGAACCCGATCTGCCGCGCAGTTTTACCTATGGCGTCATGCGGCCATGGCGGCCGGTCGTCGATACGATCGAGTACAACGAAGGGTTGCTCGTCGATGCCATCGCGCAGGCGCTCATCAACCGGCGGCTCGAAGCGCGGGCGCGCGCGGGCGGCGAATATCTCTACGCGCAGGTCCAGCAGGACGACATAAGCCGAAGCGCGGATGCGACCTTCGTCAGCTTCGCGCCGCTCGGGGGAGACTGGCAGGGCGCGCTCGACGATGTCCGCGGCGTGATCGCCGATGCGCTCAAGACGCCGCCTTCGGATGAGGAGATCGCCCGCGAGATCGCCGAGTTCGATGTCGTCTTCCAGAGCAGCGTGGAGCAGGCTTCGGTTCAGTCCGGAGCCGAGCTTGCCGACAACATCGTCGAAGCGGTCGATATCCGCGAGACGACGGCATCGCCCGAAACGGTGCTGCAGGTGTTCCGCGGCATGACCGAAAAGATCACGCCTGCGCGCGTGCTCGAACATACCAGGGCGCTCTTCGACGGTACGGTCATCCGCGGGGCCTATCTGACCCCCGATGCAAGCGAAGCCAAGCCGGCAACCGTCCGGACGGCTTTGTTGAAGAAAGTCACCGCGGATGAGAATGCGCGCCTTGCAGCGAGCACCATCAGCTTTGCGGACCTGCCGCCAATTGGCGAGCCCGGCGAAGTCGTCGCGCGCCAGCCTACCGGGCTGTTCGGCATCGAGCAGATCCAGTTCGCGAACGGCGTGAAGGCGCTGCTCTGGGCGCACGGTTCCGAGCCGGGACGCGTGTCGGTCAACGTCCGGTTCGGCTCGGGCTTCCAGGCCTTCGATGCGGCTGACGGACCGTATATCAACTTGGCGCAGGGCGCTCTCGTAGGGTCGGGTATCGGCGAACTGGGCCAGGAAGAGATCGACCGGATCACCACCGGACGTAAGATGGGGTTCGATTTCGAAGTGGACGAGGGCGCGTTCGTATTCTCGGCTCAGACGCGGAAAGAGGATCTCGCCGACCAGCTCTACCTGTTCGCCGCGAAGCTCGACATGCCGCGCTGGGACCCGAACCCTGTGCAGCGCAATATCGCCGCCGCGCGGATCGCCTACGAAAGCTACGAGACGAATCCCGGCGGCGTGCTGAGCCGCGATCTCGAATATCTGCTGCGCGACAAGGATACGCGTTTCGCGACGCCTACTCCGCAAACGCTCGCAGGGCTGACGCCCGAAGGCTTCCGCGAAACCTGGGAGCCGGTGCTGGCGGAAGGGCCGGTCGAGGTCATCATCTTTGGCGATTTCGATGCGGATGCAGCGGTTGCGGACCTTTCACGGACCTTCGGCGCGCTTGAGCCGCGGGAAGTCGATGCGGACCTAGAGGCGAGCGAGATCGCTTTCCCCGCTGCCCAGGAAGCGCCGACGGTCCTGACGCACCGCGGCGACCCCGATCAGGCTGCGGCGGTCGTCGCATGGCCGAGTGGAGGCGGGGTCGATGATCTGCGCCTGTCGCGGCAGCTCGAAATTCTCACCCAGCTGTTCAACAACCGGCTGCTCGAAGCGATGCGCGAGAGGTCGGGCGCGAGCTATGCGCCCAACGTCTCGTCCAACTGGCCGACCGATGTCGATAGCGGCGGACGCATCACTGCATTCGCGCAGCTGAAGCCTGAAGACGTGCCGATCTTCTTTGAAGAGGCTGACCGGATCGCGGCGGAGCTTGCCAGCACGCCGGTCGAGGCGGACGAACTTGCCCGCGTGACCGAGCCGCTTCGCCAGCTGATCAACCGGGCCTCGACCGCAAACCAGTTCTGGCTGTACCAACTCGAAGGCGCGACGCGGGACCCCCGGCTGATCGGTCTTACCCGTTCGCTGATGGCGGATTACTCAAGGACTACGCCCGAAGCCATGCAGGCGCTGGCCGCGCGCTTCCTCGATCCGGCAAAGGAGTACAAGATCGCTGTCATTCCCGAAGGTCAGCAACTTTCCACGCGGCGGCCGGAGGTCCAGACCGGCCGGTAACAGGGCAGCTTGCGCCGCTTAAAGATTACATGGACGACGGTAACGGCGAACCTATGTTAGGGCGAGCGCACCCTAGAAGGGGTCAAAGCGGGCAGAACAGCAGGAAAGACGTTTGCAGTGACGGGTCAATGGACGAAGGATAGCTGGAAAGATCACGAAGCGCGGCATCTGCCGCGTTACGAGGATCAGGACGCGCTGACCGATGCGGTCACGACCCTCGCGAGCTACCCGCCGCTGGTCTTCGCCGGCGAAGCCCGCGCGCTGAAAGCCGAGCTTGCCGAAGTCGCGAGCGGCAAGGGCTTCCTGCTCCAAGGCGGCGACTGCGCCGAAAGCTTCGCCGAATTCCACCCGAACAACATCCGCGACACCTTCCGCGTGCTTTTGCAGATGGCAGTCGTGATGACCTTCGCGAGCAAGCGACCGGTCGTGAAGGTCGGACGCATGGCCGGGCAGTTCGCCAAACCGCGCAGTTCGGACACCGAAACCAAGGACGGCATCACGTTGCCGAGCTATTTCGGCGACAACGTCAACGGGATCGAGTTCGGTGCGGAAACCCGTCGCAACGATCCGGCGCGAATGGTCCGCGCCTACTCGCAGGCCGCGGCGACGCTCAACCTGCTGCGCGCCTTTGCTGGCGGCGGCTATGCCAATTTACGTCAGGTCCACCAGTGGACGCTCGATTTCATGGGTCGCTCGCCCTGGGCCGACAAGTTCGCGCTGACCGCCGACCGCATCGGCGAAGCGCTCGACTTCATGGAAGCCTGCGGAATCGACCCCGCTACCGTCCCGCAGCTTCAGGGCACGAGCTTCTACACCAGCCATGAAGCGCTGCTGCTGCCGTACGAGGAAGCGCTGACCCGGCAGGATTCGCTGACCGGCGAATGGTACGACACGAGCGCGCACATGGTGTGGATTGGCGACCGCACCCGCTTCGAAGGGAGCGCGCATATCGAGTTCGCACGTGGCATCGGCAATCCGCTCGGCATGAAGTGCGGACCGAGCCTCGAGCCGGACGCTCTCCTGAAGTTGCTCGACACGCTCAATCCGAAGCGCGAGCCGGGCCGGATCACGCTCATCAGCCGGTTCGGACACGACAAGGTAGAGGCAGACCTGCCGAAGCTGGTACGTGCGGTGAAGCGGGAAGGGCACCCCGTCGTCTGGTCGTGCGATCCGATGCACGGCAACGTCGTCAAATCCGAGAGTGGCTACAAGACCCGGCCGTTCGACCGGATCCTGTCGGAAGCCAAGGGCTTCTTCGCGGTTCATCGGGCCGAAGGGACCCATCCTGGCGGCATCCATGTCGAGATGACCGGACAGGACGTGACGGAGTGCGTCGGCGGGGCGGTAGCAATTACCGACGAAGCGCTGGGCGACCGTTATCACACGCATTGCGACCCGCGCCTCAATGCGGCGCAGTCGCTCGAATTGGCGTTCCTGCTCGCAGAAATGCTAAACAGCGAGATGGAATTGGCGCAAGCGGACGCGGCTTAAACCTGACCGCTAAAGCGTTTTCGGGAACGAAGCTTGGGACCGGGCACTATTCTGGTTATGCTACGTGCCATGCATACCCCTGATCCGGCGCCTCTGCTGCGCAGTAAATTGTGAACGCGCCGATCCAGCGTCCTCGCCCGTCATCCGACGGGGCAGTGAGGAGCGGCCGGCAAGCGGACTGGACAAGCGGCGATACAGCTACGGCCTTCGCCGGTGTGCGCGCATTGTCCGAAGAACTGGCGCAGCCGCTGTCCGATGCCGATGCGACGATCCAGTCGATGGAAGACGCTTCGCCTACGAAGTGGCATCTTGCACACACGACATGGTTCTGGGAGACGTTCCTTCTGCGTGATCATGCGGAGGGCTACACGCTCTTCGACGAGAAATGGCCGTTCCTGTTCAATTCCTACTACGAGGCGGAAGGCGAGCGCATCAACCGGTTCGCGCGGGGAATGCTGTCGCGTCCCTCGCTCGAGGAATGCGTCGCATACCGCCATCATGTGACCGAAGCGATGGAGCAATTGCTGGGACGCGAGGATCTTGCGCCGCTCATTCGCCTGGGCCTCGCTCATGAACAGCAGCATCAGGAATTGCTGCTTACCGACATCAAGCATGCGCTTTTCCAGAACCCGCTCGGTCCGGCCTATCACGATACTTACGGCCCATCCGCCAGCCCTGCGGCAGAAATAGAATGGCACGAACACCCCGGCGGCATTGCCATGATCGGGCACGACGGCGACGGCTTCGCTTACGATAATGAAGGGCCGCGCCACCGCGTCATTCTCGAACCCTTCGCGATCGCCGACCGGCTCGTCACCAATATCGAGTGGCAGCAGTTCATCGACGAGGGTGGATACAGCGACGCGGCGCTATGGCTGTCCGATGGATGGGCGTGGGTCAACGAAGAGAAGATTACCGCGCCGCTCTATTGGGAAGATGAGCGCGCCTTTACGCTTGCCGGTTGGCAGAAGCGCGATCCGAACGCTCCCGTGACGCACATCTCCTATTACGAGGCCGATGCCTACGCGACATGGGCGGGAGCCCGACTTCCGACCGAATTCGAATGGGAAGCCATCGCGCGCGGACAGGACAGCGCCGCCGCCTCGCCGGCGCACGACGCTCATGCGGGAAACCAGCTCGACCGGCTCGCCGACATGGACGGCGCGCCGCACCCTCGCGGCAGCAGCGGACTGTTCGGCGATTGCTGGCAGTTCACCCGGTCCGCCTACCTGCCCTATCCGCGGTTCCAGATCGCCGAGGGCGCAGTAGGCGAATACAACGGCAAGTTCATGAGCGGGCAGGTGGTCCTGCGCGGAGCGAGCTGCGCAACCGCACGCGGGCATTCGCGCGCATCCTATCGCAACTTCTTCTACCCGCACCAGCGCTGGCAGTTTACCGGCCTGCGCCTCGCAAAAGATATATAATAACAGGGGCTTGGTTATGAACAAGGCGCAGGGGATTGCCCTGGTCGAGCGCGACGCGGACGGGGTCGATCGCGCTTTCCGCAAAGACGTGCTGGAGGGAATGCGGGGTGAGCAGAAAGCCATTCCCGCGCGCTGGCTTTACGACGACGCCGGCTCGCAGCTGTTCGAGGACATCACCGAGGTCCCTGAATATTATCCGACGCGTTCGGAAACCGAAATTCTGGAATCGCAGTCGCGGGACTTTGCCGATCTGATCGGTAGCGGCCGCGCCGTGGTGGAATTCGGCTCCGGCAGTTCGGTGAAGACCCCGCTGCTGCTGAGCGCGATCGAGCCCGCCGCCTACGTGCCGCTCGATATTGCAGGTGATTTTCTGCGTGCAGCGGCCGATCAATTGCAGGGCAAGTTTCCGAACCTGCCGATCTATCCGGTCGAAGCCGATTTCATGCGGCGCGTCGAATTGCCGGCCGAAGTCTCTGATATGCCCAAGCTCGGCTTCTTCCCCGGATCGACGATCGGCAACATGATCGCGAGCAGCGCAGTGGACCTCCTCCGCTCGATGCGTGCGACCCTGCTCGAAGGGCAAGAACATTCGGGCGATCGTACCGCGCCGATGCTCTTGATCGGCATGGATCTCGTGAAGGATGTCGAGGTTCTGAAAGCCGCATACGACGATGCGGCCGGCGTCACCGCAGAATTCAATCGCAATGTGGCGCGGCGCATGAACCGCGAACTCGACGGCGACATTCCGGTCGATGCCTTGCGGCACGAAGCACGTTGGAACGACGAAGTCGCGCGGATCGAGATGCATCTGGTCGCGACGCGGGAAATCGCCTTCACCCTGTCGGGCGAGCGTTTCACGATGCTCGAAGGCGAGACCATCCATACGGAGAACAGCCACAAGTTCACGGAGCGCAGCAGCAATCTGCTGCTGATGTCCGGCGGGTGGTCGCCAGTAAAACGCTGGACCGACAGCGAAGACCGTTTCTCGCTCATTCTCGCCCGCTCGATGGAGCCGCGTAAGGCGCCGTGAACCCCAATTCTTCGTTCAGCGAGCGATAAAGCGAGGTCCGCTAAAAGCCGCATATGGAATTCAGTGAAATCTGGGACCGGGCAAGCGCCGCGATCGAAGCGGTGCCCCGCAGCGACCTGCTCATGGTTACGCTCGCCGCGATGGTGGCAGGCTGGTTCGGCACAGCACTGCTGCGCAAGCGGGTTGGTTTCGGACGCGTCATATCGACTGCGAGCACGATCATTCTGGCTGCGGTTCTGGCGACGGTGGTGCTGCAGCTCTCGCGGCTTGACCCGCGCATCGATCTGGCCGTTCCGGGTCTCGACTTGCCGGAACAGGTCGTCGAAGGCGGCGAGACCCGGATCGAACTCTCCCGCGACGGGCATTTCTGGCTGCAGGCCTCGATCAATGGCGAGGATGCTGCGTTTCTGGTCGATACCGGCGCCACGCTGACTGCGGTCTCGCCGGATCTGGCGCAGCGCGCGGGGCTGGAGCCGCGGTCGGGGGGCATTCCAATACAGCTCGAAACCGCCAACGGCGCGATCCTCGCCGACATGACGGCGATCGACAGCCTCAGCTTCGGGAACGTGAATGCCCGCGGAATCGACGCCGTCATCGCGCCCAATCTCGGCAAGACGAACGTGATCGGGATGAATGTTCTCTCGCGCCTGGAATCGTGGCGTGTGGAAGGTACGACCATGATCCTCGTTCCGCAAAGCGGCGACCGGAACGATTAATCGTTCCCCGCGAATAGCAATGCAGGCAGAGCCCGTTTGACCATGGTGAAGCCGCCGCTAAAGAACGGGGAATATGACCAATGTTAACCGCCTGCCCGTGCCTCCGCCGCTGGAGCGTCTTCGCGCCGAAACCCCGATTGCCATCTACTGCGACTTCGACGGGACCCTCGTCGAACTGGCGGATACGCCCGACGGCATAACCGTCCCCGAGACCCTGCCTGCGCAGATTCGTGCGCTGGAGCAGCGCCTCGACGGACGTTTTGCCTTGGTGAGCGGGCGGGCAATCGACGATCTGGAAAGCCACCTCGGGCCGATCGAGGTCGCGGTTGCCGGTTCGCACGGAGGTGCGCGGCGTCATGCGGGCGGCAATCCTCTCGGAGACCAGCCCGACCCGTTACCGGAAGAAGTAATATGCGCGCTGTCAGATTACTGCGACCGCAATGCGCTGCGCTACGAAGCGAAGACGCATGGCGGGGCAATCCATTATCGGCAGAGCCCCGATGCAGCCGCCGCCGCGCTGGCCTTCGCACGCGAACTTGCAGGCGGGCACGAGCTCGACGTGAAAACGGGGAAGTCGGTTATCGAACTTGTCCGACCGGGCGCGAACAAGGGCGGGGCGGTGAGCGCTTTCCAGGAATGCGCGCCGTTCGCCGGAGCACGCCCGATCTTTCTCGGCGACGATGAAACGGACGAACACGGTTTTGCCGCCTGCCGCGAGCTCGGCGGGTTCGGAATTGCCGTAGGCCCGCGGGAAACCGAGCACGCGGAGTATCACCTCGAAACGCCGGCAGCGGTACACGAGTGGCTCGGGCTATGACGGAGGTGCGGTCCTCGCTCGAGCTCTGGCCGATCGGCAACTGCCAGGTCAGCGGTCTGATAGACGAGCGCGGCGGCCTCGTCTGGGGCTGCGTTCCGCGCGTTGACGGCGACCCGGTGTTTTGCGCGCTGCTCAATGGAGAAAAGCAGGACCAGGGCGTTTGGCGCTTCGAACTCGAAGGGCAGGTGAGCGCGACGCAGGAATATATCCGTAATACGCCGAACCTCGTCACCCGCCTCGAAGCGAAGGACGGCAGCGCGGTCGAGATACTCGATTTCTGCCCACGCTACGAAAGGTCGGGAAGGATGTACCGTCCCGTCGCCTTCGTGCGGATCGTGCGGCGTATCGCAGGCCATCCGCGTATCTGCGTACGGCTTTCTCCGATGCGCGACTATGGCTCCGAGGTGCCGATGCGGACCAACGGAACCAACCACATACGCTATCTGGTGGGCTCGCAGGCCATCCGTCTCTCCACCGACGCGCCGGTCGGTTATATCTTGGAAGAGCGTTCCTTCCGCATCGAGGATGATACGCATTTCTTCCTCGGCCCCGACGAACCGTTCACCGGCAATCTGCGCGAGGAAGTGCGCGCAATGGAGCAGGCGACGCGCAAGTACTGGAAGAACTGGGTGCGCGGCCTCGCCACCCCGCTCGACTGGCAGGACGAGGTGATCCGCTGCGCCATCACCCTCAAGCTATGCCAGCACGAGGAAACGGGCGCGATCGTCGCGGCGATGACGACTTCGGTCCCCGAAGCGCCCGGCAGCGAGCGCAACTGGGACTACCGCTTCTGCTGGATCCGCGATTCCTATTACACGGTGCAAGCTCTGAACCGGCTCGGTGCGCTCGACGTGCTCGAAAAGTATCTTGCCTATCTGCGCAACATCATCGACCAGGCGCGCGGAGGGCAGATCCAGCCGCTCTATTCCGTGATGGGCGTCGCCGAGCTCGAGGAGAACATTGCGCCCGAGCTCGAAGGATACCGCGGTATGGGTCCGGTCCGCGTCGGGAACGAAGCCTACCTGCAAATCCAGCACGATTGCTACGGCCAGATCGTTCTGCCTACCGTCCACGGGTTCTTCGATCGCCGGCTTCTGCGCATGGCGGACGAGGAAGACTTCGCGAGCCTCGAGGAGGTCGGCGAAATGGCGTGGCGTATGCACGATCAGCCCGATGCGGGCCTCTGGGAATTCCGCACAAGGCAGGAAGTCCATACCTATTCCGCGATCATGAGCTGGGCCGCCTGCGACCGGCTCGCCAATGCGGCGCGCAAGCTCGGCAAGGAGGACCGGTGCGCCATGTGGAACGAGCGTGCCGAAGTCATTCGAAAGCGGATCGAGGAAAAGGCGTGGGTCTCCGAAGAGGAGAGCGAAAGCGGCAAGGCGCATTATGGTGCAAGCTTCGAGAGCGACTATCTCGACGCGAGCCTTTTGCAGATGGTCGAACTGCGATTCCTTTCGCCCGACAACCCGAGGTTCCAAGCGACGTTCGACGCGATCGAGAAGGAACTGCGCCGCGGGGACTACATGCTTCGCTACGCCAAGGAAGACGATTTCGGCGCGCCGGAAACCGCGTTCAACGTCTGCACCTTCTGGCTGATCGAAGCGCTTCACCTCTCCGGCCGATCGGACGAAGCGCGCGTTCTGTTCGATGCCATGCTGTCGCATACGACGCGCTCCGGGCTTCTTTCGGAAGACCTCGATCACGAAACAGGTGAGCTTTGGGGGAACTTCCCGCAGACCTACTCGCTAGTAGGAGTGATTAACTGCGCCGGATTGTTATCCAAACCCTGGAGTGAAGTGCGTTGAGCCGATTGGTTGTGATCTCGAACCGAGTTGCCGTGCCGAAAGCGCGGGGCGCGGCCGGGGCACAAGGCGGATTGGCAGGCGCACTCAACGCAGCGCTCAAGAAACACAGCGGTATCTGGTTCGGATGGTCGGGCGAAGACGTTCCCGAGTTCACCGGCGAAACCAGCGAGCAGACGTTCGAGGGCGTAACCACGGTGACGATGGACCTCGCGAAGCAGGACATCGACGAATATTATAACGGCTATGCAAACGCGACCTTGTGGCCGCTGTTTCACTACCGCCTCGATCTGGCCGAATACGAACAGGAAACGGCCAAGGGCTACGAGCGCGTCAACGAGCGTTTTGCCGAATGCGTCGCGCCGATGGTCGAGGAAGACGACCTCATCTGGGTGCATGACTACCACCTGATCCCGCTAGGGGAGCGCCTGCGCGCCCGCGGCATCGAAAACCGGATCGGCTTCTTCCTGCACATTCCCTGGCCGGCGACCCGCCTGTTCGTATCGCTTCCCTACCACGAACGGCTCGTTCGCACGATGCTGCGCTACGATCTGGTGGGCTTCCAGACGGCCGAATGGCTCGAATCCTTCATGCATTACTGCGAGAAGGAACTGGGCGCAGAGGTCGACGAGGAAACCGGCTGCATCACATTCGAGGGACGCCGGACAATCGCGCGCGCCTATCCCATCGGCATCGATTACGAGCACTTCATGAGCCACGAAGCGGGCAGCGATGCGCGCGAGGCAGAGCAGCGGCTCGTCACGTCGACCCGTGACCGTACGGCGATGATCGGCGTGGACCGGCTCGATTATTCGAAGGGCATTCCCGAACGTATCGACGGGATCGGGCGGTTCTTCGACAAATATCCCGAGTGCGTCCGCGATCTCGTCTTCATCCAGATCGCGCCGCCGAGCCGCGAAGACGTCGAATCCTATCAGCAGATACGGGCCGAACTCGAACAGAAGACGGGTGAAATCAACGGAGCACGCTCAGAAGTCGACCTCGTCCCGATCCGCTACGTCAATCGTGGCTATTCGCAGGCCGAGCTGTTCGGTTTCTACCGAGCGGCGAAAATCGGGCTGGTCACTCCCTTGCGTGACGGAATGAACCTCGTGGCCAAGGAATATGTCGCGGCGCAGGACCCCGACGATCCGGGCATTCTGATCCTGTCCCAATTCGCCGGAGCGGCTCTGCAACTGAAGGATGCGATCCTAGTCAATCCGCACAGCCCGGACGATCTTGCGCGCGCGATCAACCAAGCGCTGGAGATGCCGCTTAAAGAACGCAAGGAGCGGCACCAGAAGATGCTGGTCTCGGTTCGCGACGAGAACGTGCAGGAATGGACCGAGAACTTTCGCAGAGATCTCGCCAAAGTTTCGCAATACGCTTGAGCACGGCAATGGAGTTCGAACGCACGCTTCCGCTGTCTGCGGTGCACAACTTCCGCGATTATGGCGGCTATCCGGTAGCGGGCGGCGGTCGCGTCAGGCGGAGCCTTTTGTGGCGTTCCGGCCATATGGCGGAGGCGAGCGAGGCCGACCTCGACGCGATCGACGAACTGAAACTTGCCCACGTGTTCGATTTGCGCGGACCGCGAGAGCGGGACAGCCTGCCGTCCCTGCGCGGTCCGGCGTTTGCAGCCCAGGTCATTGCGTTCGATGGTGAAAGTGGCACGCTCGCGCCGCATCTCGCGGCGGCAGGCGAGGCGTTCAGTCCTGCGGATGCGCACACGATAATGGAACGCACCTACGCCGCGCTTCCGGACCGGGTGCCGCTCGTCACGATGATTCGGCGCTTCTTCGATGCGCAGCTGCGCGGGGAAGGGGCCAGCCTCGTTCACTGTCACGCGGGGAAGGACCGCACGGGCATGGCGGTGGCGCTGCTTCATGAGGCGCTCGGTGTCCATCCGGACGATGCAATGGCCGACTTCCTTCTGACCAACACGTCGGGTGATCGGGAAAGCCAAATAGCGCGCGGTATCGAATCGATCCGGCGGCGCTACCCTACCGTCAGCAAAGACGCGGCGGCGGCCCTCATGGGGGTGCAGGAAAGCTACCTCGAGGCTGCCCGCGGCGCGCTTACCGAGCGCTACGGCTCGGTCGATGCCTATCTGACGCATGAACTGGGCATCGACGAGACTGCGCGCGAAACGCTGCGCTTGCATCTGGTGGAAACGTAACGACATCGGGTGACCCGGGCGCCGGCAGACGCTAACGTCCCGGCTTCCGTCTCGTTTGGTTACCTCGAAAGACATATCCGCATGGCTACCCACCGCACCAAGATGCTCATCATTGGCTCCGGCCCCGCAGGCTATTCGGCCGCGATCTACGGCGCGCGTGCTGCGATGGAGCCGATCGTGGTGCAGGGCATCCAGCCCGGCGGTCAGCTCACTATCACAACCGACGTCGAGAACTATCCCGGCTTTCGCGACGTGATCCAGGGTCCGTGGCTGATGGAAGAAATGAAGGCGCAGGCCGAGCACGTCGGCACGCGCATGATGTGGGACACGATCGTCGAAGTCGACGTCGCCAACGGCTCGCCCTTCCGGGCAGTCGGCGACAGCGGCGACGAGTATATCGGCGACACGCTCGTCATCGCGACCGGCGCGCAGGCGAAGTGGCTCGGCGTTCCGGGCGAGCAGGAACTAGGCGGCAAGGGCGTGTCTGCCTGTGCGACCTGCGACGGTTTCTTCTACCGCGGCAAGAAGGTCGCGGTGATCGGCGGCGGCAATACCGCGGTCGAGGAAGCACTTTACCTTACCAATCACTCAGACGACGTGACGCTCATCCATCGCCGCGACGAACTTCGCGCGGAGAAGATCCTGCAGGAACGCCTGTTCAAGTCGGACAAGATCACCCCGATGTGGAACCAGACGGTCGAGCGGTTCGTGCCCGGAGAGAACGGCGCGCTCCACCACCTCGAACTGCGCAATACCGAAACCGGCGAAACCAGCACACTGGAAGTCGACGGTGCGTTCGTCGCGATCGGTCATGCGCCCTCCACCGAGCTTTTCAAGGGCAAGCTGCCGATGGACGACAGCGGTTATCTGCTGGTCGCGCCGGGCACGCCCAAGACCGAGGTGGCGGGCGTCTTCGCCTGCGGCGACGTGATGGACCACGTCTACCGGCAGGCGGTGACGGCCGCGGGGACGGGCTGCATGGCCGCGCTCGATGCGGAGCGCTTCCATGCCGGGCTCGAGATCGAACTCGACGGCCACGCGCACGAAGCGGAAGCCGCCGAGTAGCGACGCCTCAGAAGACGGCAATCGCAGCGTGCACGATCAATGCGATCAGCACGATGCTCGAAATGGCGAACAGGATGAAGCGGACCATGACCTTGTTCGCCGTCACCTGCACGATCGAGTGGATCACTCGCAGCCCGACGTAGATCCAGGCGAGCAGTGCGTTCATTCCGTCGCCCTGCCCGATGAACGCGAGCAGTAACGCCACCGCGTAGAACACCGTCGGCTGTTCGTGCAGGTGGTTGTAGTTATGCGCCTTCCACTGAACCTGCACAGGCAGTTGCCGGTCCAGCGAATCGTCGGGATCGTTGACCAGCCGCTGGATGTCGACATTGCGCTTGCTCATGGCCGGTATGCGGGTCGCATACATCCATGCCCACATGATCATCGTCCAGATGAGAAGGACGACGATCGGCTGAAGGATCTGGCTTTGCGTCACAGGTTGGCTCCCGGATCGTTGAACAGGGTAAGTGCGACGACCCGCACCGCCAGCGCGGCGAGCAGGATGGTCGAGAACATGAAGAGGGTGAAGCGCACCGGGATCGTGTTCACGGTGGCCTGCCACAGCGAATGGAGGATCCGGAGCGCGACGTAACCCCACGCCAGCAGCACGTCGACCGCCCCGGCCCCCATGACCGCGAGGATCAGCGAAGCGGCGTAGAACAGCGTCGGCTGCTCCATCAGATGCGCGTAGTTGTGCGCCTTCCAGTTCACCCGGTCGTCGAGCACCCCTTCGAGGTCCTGTCCGCGTCCGCCCGGTTTGGCGTTGCCGAGCCCGCCGCCTGCCCGCTTCATCGCGGGAAGGCGGGTCGCCGCCATCCATATCAGCATGACGAGCGACCATGCGATCAGCACCGCGGCCGGTGCGAGTATCTGTGCCTGCATCATTCCCACTCCCTGTTGCGCGCCTTCGATTGGCGCAAGGCGCAGCGCCTTGTCAAACCTCAGCCCCTTCGGTCAGCATCGCGGCGAAGCGCGCTGCATCGGTGTTCCCGCCGGTCAGCATGATGACGGTGTCCTCGTCGAGCGGAACCTTGCCGGCAAGCGCCGCTGCCAAAGCCGCCGCGCCGCCGGGTTCGAGCACGAGCCGCAGTTTAGCGAAGGCGAAGCGCTGCGCGGTGCGCACCTCCTCATCGGTGACGCTGACACCGGGTTCGGCGCGGCCACGGAGGACGCCGAGGTTCATCGGTTTGGTCGCATCAGGCTGCAATGCGTCGCAGATCGTCTTGGGCGCACCGTCACCCATCCGCACGATCTCGCCCGAAGCGAGCGAGCGGCCTACGACGTCCCAGCCTTCCGGCTCGACGATATGGATTGCGGCATCGGGATTTGCGAGAGCGAGCCCTGCGGCAAGACCTCCGCCGCCGCAGCAGACGACGAAGCGCGAAGGTCTTCGCCTAAAACCCATCTGCGCGTTCGCCTCGTGCGCGGCGCTGCCCTGGCCTTCGATCACCAACGGATCGCCGAATGCGTGAACCAGCGCACCGCCGCGTTCCTTGAGCACCCGCGCTGCCACTTCGTCACGGTCTTCGCCGGGGCGCTCGTAGAGCACGATCTCCGCCCCGAGTTCGCGCGTTGCGTCGAGCTTCACCCGCGGCGCATCGCGCGGCATCACGATGGTCGCTCTGATGCCGAGCCGCTTCGCCGCCCACGCGACGCCTTGCGCATGGTTTCCGCTCGACACCGCGACGACGCCGCGCCGCGCTTCCTCATCGGTAAGGTTGACCAGCCGCCACCACGCCCCGCGGATCTTGAAGGCGCCGATCGGCTGCAAGCTCTCGGCCTTGGCGAAGCAGTTCACCCCGCGGATCGTAACCGGCAGCAGCGGCGTCATGGGAAGACCGAGCTCTTGCAGGCTTTGCAGCGCTGCCAGGGTGCCTTCCGCAGTCGGCTGACGCGCGGCGCTCATTGAGCGGTTTCCCTACAGTTTGGAACACATGGAACACCATCCAAGGCACAAAAACTAACGCGATTCGAAGCCATGCGAGACTGACGAACAAAGAGGCGAAGCGGCGGGTTCATGGCGCCCTTCTGCCTGCAATCGGGGAAATAGGAAACCGGCCTTTCGCGGATCATTGGCGCGGGTGGTCCATTAGGTTAGGAGGCGCGCAACAGTTACCCACGGAGAAGAATACCCATGTCCACAGTCCTCGTAATCGGTGCCGGCGGCGTCAGCTCGGTCTGCGTCCACAAGATGGCGTTCAACGCGGACATTTTCTCAAGCATCCACCTCGCCAGCCGGACGAAATCGAAATGCGATGCGATCGCTGCCAGCGTCAAGCAGCGCTGCGGAGTGGACGTCGCGACCTACGAGATCGATGCCGAGGAAGTGCCCGCGATGGTGAACCTCATTCGCAAGGTCCAGCCGAGCCTCGTCGTGAACCTCGCGCTGCCCTATCAGGATTTGCCGATCATGGACGCCTGCCTCGAAGCGGGCGTCGACTACCTCGATACGGCGAACTACGAGCCGAAGGACGAGGCCAAGTTCGAATACAAGTGGCAGTGGGCGTATCACGACCGGTTCAAGGAAGCCGGGTTGATGGCGCTGCTCGGTTCGGGTTTCGATCCCGGCGTGACGAGCGTCTTCACGATGTATCTGAAAAAGCACAAGCTGAAGACGATCCGCCAGCTCGACATCCTCGACTGCAACGGCGGGGATCACGGGCAGGCGTTCGCGACGAACTTCAACCCGGAAATCAATATCCGCGAAGTGACGGCGCCCGCGCGGCACTGGGAAGACGGAGAATTCGTCGAGACTCCGGCAATGGGCAAGAAGGTCGAGTTCGACTTCGAAGCGGTCGGCACGAAGAATATGTACATGATGTATCACGAGGAACTGGAAAGCCTCGCGAAGTTCAATCCCGAACTGGAGCGCGCGCGGTTCTGGATGACCTTCGGCGACGAATACATCAAGCACCTGACCGTACTGCAGAACGTCGGCATGACGCGCATCGATCCGGTCAAGTATCAGGGCAAGGACATCATCCCGCTGCAGTTCCTCGCCGCCGTTCTGCCCAAGCCGGAAACGCTGGGCGAGACGACCAAAGGCAACACCAACATCGGCGTGATTGCGACCGGCGAGGCGCTCGACGGTTCGGGCGAGCGCACTTTCTACATCAACAACATCTGCAGCCACGAGGCGGCTTACGAGGAAACCGGCAACCAGGCGGTCAGTTACACGACGGGCGTTCCGGCCATGATCGGCTCGGCCATGATGGTGCAGGGCAAGTGGACCGGCGACGGCGTCTTCAACATGGAAGAGATGGACCCCGACCCGTTCATGGAAATGCTGCAGCAGCACGGCCTGCCGTGGCAAGTGAAGGAACTGGACGGACCGGTGGACTTCTGATGCGCTCTGCGGTCCTTCTCGGCCTCAGCGCAGTGATGCTCGGCTGCGCGCAGGCAGGCGAAGCGCCGGCCGGCGGGGATGTCGCTGTCGAGGACGGACAGGTGACCTCGTCCATGCCCGTTCCTCCCGGCGGAGAGATGAGCCAAGTCGAACAGATCGAATGCAATCGGCAGGGCGGCAGGGTCGAACGCCGCGGCCGGGCGGGCATGCAGATGTGCGTGATGCCCTATCTGGACGGCGGAAAGCTCTGCACCGACAGCAGTCAGTGCGAAGCGCGCTGCATCGTCGAAGGAAACCCCGAACCGGGCAGCGGAAACGAGGATATCGTCGGCATCTGCCAGCGTGACGACCGGCTCTTCGGCTGTTTCGGCGAACTGAAAAACGGCCGTATCGCGCAGGCGATGTGCGTCGACTGATGACCGAAATCGCGATCCATAGCGGCGACATCACGAAGCTTGATGTCGATGCAATCGTGAACGCCGCGAACTCCTCGCTGCTCGGCGGCGGAGGAGTCGACGGCGCGATCCACCGGGCCGCGGGGAAAGAGCTACTCGGCGAATGCCGGCTGCTTGGCGGATGCAAGACCGGCCAGGCGAAGATTACGAAAGGCTACGACCTTCCCGCGCGCCACGTCATCCATACCGTCGGGCCGGTGTGGAACGGCGGCGATAAGGGCGAGGAAGAATTGCTTGCCGACTGCTACCGCAATTCGCTCGAACTTGCGCGAGAGCACCAGCTTCGCAGTATCGCCTTTCCTGCAATCTCGACCGGCATCTACGGCTTCCCGCTCGATCGGGCGGCGCCGATTGCCGTGCGCACCATCCGCGGCTTCGTCAGTATTCATCCGAAGGCATTCGAGCGGATACTGCTCGTCTGCTTCGGCGAAGATGCCGAAAATCATTTACGCGCAGCACTGGAGCAAGACTGATGGAAACCAAGGCCGGCGATCCGGGAGCCTTCGCCGACTTCGACTTGGCGCGGGTGGAAAGCCCCGCCTTCGTCGTCGACGCGGCGAAGCTGCGGGCGAACTGCCAGATCCTCGCGGACATTCGCGACGAGGCCGAAATAAAGGTGCTTGCTGCGCTCAAGGCGTTTTCCATGTGGTCGACCGCACCGATTATCGGCGAGTATCTCGACGGCGTCTGCACGAGCGGGTTGTGGGAAGCGCGGCTCGCCAGCGAGTTCTACGACGGCGAGATCGCGACCTATTCAGCCGCCTACAAACCCGACGAGCTTGAAGAAATCTGCCGCCTGTCCGACCACGTCATCTTCAACTCGCCCGCGCAGCTTCGCCGCGCCGCACTGATCCTCGAACAGGGCAGGGCGACCGGCGGCCGCTTCGATGTGGGACTGCGCATCAACCCGCAGGTGCCGACCGGCGAAGTGCCGCGCTACGACCCGTCGAGCCCCGGCAGCCGCCTCGGTTTTCCGCTCGACCAATTGACCGAAGAGGCGATGGAGGGGGTCGAGGGCATCCACTTCCACAATCTGTGCGAACAGGATCTGGAGCCGTTGCTGTCAACCTGGGACAAGGTGTTCGACGCGATCGAACCCTATTTCGGCCAGCTCAAGTGGATCAACATGGGCGGCGGGCATCACATCACCCGCGCCGACTACCAGAGGGAAGAACTGATCGAGTTCCTGCGCGATGCGAAGGAAGATACCGGGGCGGAAATCTTCCTCGAACCCGGTGAGGCGGTGGCGCTCGATGCGGGCATCCTCGTCGGCACGATCCTCGACACCGGCTACAACGAGGTGCCGGTCGCCATCACCGACATCTCGGCGACCTGCCACATGCCCGACGTTATCGAGGCGCCTTACCGCCCCGCCATGCTGCACGAAGACGCGAGCGCCGAAATCCCGCCCGTGCGACTCGGCGGTCCATCCTGCCTCGCGGGCGACGTCATAGGCGATTACAAGCTGCCCGTTCCGCCCGAACCGGGTCAGCGGATCGCGTTTCTCGATCAGGCGCATTATTCGATGGTGAAGACCAACACCTTCAACGGTGTGCAGCTTCCCTCAATCTATCTGTGGGACAGCGACACCGATGCGCTGGAGCTCGTCAAGTCATTCGATTACCGAGATTTTCGCGATCGGCTCAGCTGACCGCACGGATCGCCGCAGCATGGGCGCAGCGCGCCGCGCGGCCCCTTGTTTCGCGGGCCGCGATTTTCACTTGCGGTTCATGGCACACGATTTATATGCGCGCTTCCTGCTGCCGTACCCCTGTTCTCAGGGGGACTTCCTAACCGCAAGGCAGCTTGTCGTTTCATGGTCCGCAAGGACTGTTTAGGGGGTCCCTTGAATTGCAGCATTTTCCCGACGCTAGCTACGTAGATGCACGCGCCGTCGTCCGTGCCCTTCAGCCGGACGAGCCTGTCATCCTCAACCGCCCGCATGCCGCCGCACGCGCGGCACGTTTTTTCGCGGAAAAATTCCCCGGTAAGTCGCTGTATGCGGTGAAGGCCAATCCTTCGCCCGATCTGTTGCGTATCCTTTGGGACAACGGCATCACGCATTACGACGTGGCCTCGCTTGCCGAGGTGCGGCTGGTATCGGAAACGCTGCCCGAGGCGAAGCTGTGCTTCATGCACCCGGTGAAGACGCCACGCGCGATTGCCGAGGCGTATCACACCCACGGCTGCCGCACCTTCAGCCTCGATACGTCCGAAGAACTGCACAAGATCGTGGAAGCTTGCCGCAACGACGCAGGCGAGCCGGCCACTGACCTGAAGCTATGCGTACGCCTGCGCGTATCGAGCGAGTATTCCGAGCTGTCCCTTGCCGCGAAGTTCGGCTGCGACCTGACCGAAGCGCCGGCGCTGCTACAGGAAGCGCGGCAATACTGCGACTGGCTCGGCGTGTGTTTCCACGTCGGCAGCCAGGCGATGACGCCGTTCGCCTACGTCCAGGCGCTCGAGCGTGCCCGCGCAGCGATCGGCGAGGCCAGCGTGGTCATCGACATGGTCGATGTCGGCGGCGGCTTCCCGAGCGTTTATCCCGGCATGGAGCCGCCCCCGCTCGAAGACTATTTCGCCATCATCCACCGTCAGTTCGAAGCGCTCCCGATCGCCTACAACGCGGAGCTGTGGTGCGAGCCGGGCCGCGCGCTTTGTGCCGAGTATTCTTCGCTCATCGTGCGCGTCGAAAAGCGCCGGGGCGAGGAACTCTACATCAACGACGGCGCCTACGGATCGTTGTTCGATGCCGCGCATGTCGACTGGAAGTTCCCGGTCGCCGCGCTCGAGGACGACCTGCGCGATCCGGAGATGGACTTCGCCTTTTACGGGCCGACCTGCGACGATGCGGATTACATGCAGGGGCCGTTCCCCCTTCCGGGCGACATCCAGGCAGGCGACTACATCGAGATCGGCATGCTCGGCGCGTACGGCGCAGCCATGAAGACGGGCTTCAACGGCTTCGGCAGCGCATTGCCGGTCGTCGTCGAGGACGAGCCGATGGCGAGCCTCTACGACGGTAGCCGCACGCGTCCCGCGGCCGACAATGTCGTAAACCTTCGTTAGCTGATCCGCGCGAAACTTCCCTGACGGCTGCTCGTTAGCCTGTCATGGATCTGTCACAATTCGAACCGCAGCATGTTTCCTGGGGCGAAGCCGGACTTCGGCTGGGCCTCGCCGTCATCTTGCCGTTGCTGATCGGGATGGAGCGCTTCCTGAGGAAGAAGCCGATCGACTTTCGGCCGTTCGTCGTCATCTCGGTTGCGGCGTGCGGGCTGTCCATGGCTTCCATGGAACTCGCGATGACGAGCTTCGATCAGCAGATCCGGATCGATCCCACTCGCGTTTTCGAAGGGGTTATCACTGGCATAGGCTTTCTCGGGGCCGGAGCCATGTTCCGGCAGCAGAATTACGTAATGGGGGCGGGCAGCGCGTCAGCGATTTGGGCGGCAGGCGCAATCGGGATCGTGTGCGGCCTCGGGATGCTCTGGCTGTCGCTCTTCATCGCGCTACCTATCCTGCTGATCCTGATCGTGAGCGCGCCCTTCGTCGAACGCTACGATCCGGGCGGGCATCCAGGCGATCGGAGCAGCGAAGAAGAACTCGCGCAGTAACGGCTGCCGGGCTCAGGCGGCCTCGGCGACCTGCAGGTTCAGCCGGTCCCAGATCTCGGCGAGTGCGTCGACCAGGTCGGCCATCATCGATTCGGTGTGAGCCGGACCGGGGGTGAAGCGCAGCCGCTCCGTCCCGCGGGGCACGGTCGGGAAATTGATCGGCTGTACGTAAATGCCGTATTCGGCAAGCAAGATGTCGCTGATCTTCTTCGCGCGAACGGGATCGCCGACCATCAGCGGCACGATATGCGTCGTGGAGTCCATTACCGGTAGGCCGCGGTCCTTCATCGCCTGCTTGAGCGCATTAGCATTGGCGTGCTGCGCGTCGCGTTCCTCGCTCGAGGACTTCAGATGCCGCACGCTTGCCAGGACGCCCGCAGCGAGCACGGGCGAGAGCGAGGTGGTGAAAATGAAGCCCGGTGCATAGCTGCGAATGCAGTCGATGATGCGTGTGTCGGCCGCTACATAGCCGCCCATCACGCCGAATGCCTTGCCGAGTGTGCCTTCGATAATGTCGATCCGGTGCGCGGCCTCGTCGCGCTCGGTAATGCCACCCCCGCGCGGTCCGTACATGCCGACCGCATGAACTTCGTCGACATAGGTCAGTGCATTATATTCCTCGGACAGGTCGCAGATCGCGTGAACCGGGGCGACGTCGCCGTCCATCGAATAGACGCTTTCGAAGGCGATCAACTTGGGGACATCGGGATCCTCGGCGGCGAGCAGTTCTTCGAGATGTTCGAGGTCGTTGTGGCGGAAGATGCGCTTCTCGCAGCCGGAGTTGCGGATGCCAGCGATCATGCTGGCGTGATTGAGTTCGTCCGAAAAGATGACGCAGCCCGGCAGCAGCTTGGCAAGCGTCGAGAGCGTTGCGTCGTTGGAGACGTAGCCGCTGGTGAACAGCAGTGCGCCTTCCTTGCCGTGAAGGTCGGCAAGTTCGCGCTCGAGCTGAATATGGTAATGCGTGTTGCCGCCGATGTTGCGTGTGCCACCGCTGCCGGCGCCGACGTCGTGTAGCGCCTCTTCCATCGCTTCGATGACCTTGGGGTGCTGGCCCATCGCGAGATAATCGTTGGAGCACCAGACGGTGATCGGCTTCGGGCCGTTATGACCGTGAAAGCAGCGGGCGTTGGGGTAGGCACCCTTGTTGCGCAGGATGTCGATGAACACGCGGTAGCGGCCCTCGGTGTGAAGCCGGTCGATCGCCGCGTCGAAAATCTTGTCGTAGTTCATCGCCAATGGCTCGTGCGTCATGTGCCTGTTCAGTGCACCGCCGCCTCTAATACGGCGGAAAAGCTTTGGCCACCGCGATCTTTGCGAGCGATTCGCGATAAGCCGGCAGCCCGCGTCAGGCGCGGCTTTCCGCCATTCGTGCAATTTTCGCACAGACTGTTCGGATTTTCGCTAGAACAATTCCGTCGACGCAAAACCGTACCGGGCAAGTGCGGGGCGATAGAGAGCGAGGCGCTCTTCGGATCCGGTCGCCACGAAGCGCATCGGGGCGTCTGCGAAGTCCTGCTCTCGCGTCAGCCACGCGATGCGCCGCGCGATACCTTCCGCTCCGTCGACCAGCGTGACGTCTTCCCCCAGTTCTCTCGTCAGCGCTTCCGTCAGCAGCGGAAAATGCGTGCAGGCGAGGACCAGCGTGTCGATCTTCTCACCGTGCTCGTGCGCGCGCAGACCTTCGACCACCCGGCGTACTACATCCGCGTCCGCCGCTTCGCCGCGCAGCATCGCCTCTGCTTCGCCGACCAGTTCGGGCGCGGCGTGCCGGATAAGGGTCTTTCCGGCAGCGAACTCGGCTTCGAGATTGTCGACATAGGGCTGGCGGATCGTTGCCGTCGTGCCGAGAAGGCCGATAACTCCGCTACGGGTCAGCGATGCGGCGGGCTTGATTGCCGGGACCGTGCCGACGACCGGTATCTCCAAGACGTCGCGCACCATGCCGAGTGCGATGGTCGAGGCGGTGTTGCAGGCGATGCAGGCGAGGCGGGGCTGATAGCGTTCGCTCATCCGCCCGAGTAGCCCGGCGACACGCGCGGCAATTTCGCGCTCGGACTTGTCGCCGTAGGGCAGCCCGGCAAGATCGGCAGCGTAGATCACCGGCGCTTGCGGCAGGACATGGCGCAGCGCGGTGAGGACGCTCAATCCCCCGACGCCCGAATCCAGCATCAGGATCGGCGCATCGGCACTGGGTCCGCTTTCTTCGCGTTCGACAAGCATGGGCTGGGCGGTTAGAGGTCGGACATGGATTTTGCCACGGAAAACGTGCTGGCTCTGGTCGTCGGCTATCTGATCGGATCGATCCCGTTCGGGTTTATCCTGACGCGGCTCGCCGGGATGGGCGACGTGCGCAAGATCGGCAGCGGGAATATCGGCGCGACGAATGTCCTGCGAACCGGGAACAAGGGGCTCGCCGCCGCGACCTTGCTTCTCGACCTTTTCAAGGGGCTGACACCCGTGCTGCTCGCCAGGCTGTGGTATCCCGACGCGGTGGGCTGGGCGGCGCTGGGCGCGGTAGTCGGTCACTGCTTCCCGATCTGGCTGCGCTTCAAGGGCGGCAAGGGCGTCGCGACCAATGCGGGCGTATGCTTCGGGCTCGCATGGCCGATCGGGCTTGCCTACGCGTTCGTGTGGTTGGGCGTGCTCGCGGGGAGCCGGATAAGCTCGCTTGCCGGCATGTGCGCTGTCGTGGCCGCCGCGATCGCCGCAGCGGTGCTTGGCTACGAGGATTACATCGCAGTGCTCGTCGTCATCGCGGTGCTGATCATCTGGCTGCACCGCGCGAACATCGGCCGCCTGATGCGCGGCGAGGAACCGAAAGTCGGCGCGGCGAAATAACCGCTTGTTCGCTATTCGGCGCTAAATGCCGGCGGCATGAACGTCGCTGCGCCCGTCACGCTTGCTCATGAACCACAGGTCTCTCCGCTGAGCCAGGCGGAAGCATTTGCCCGCATCCGTCTGCTGCGTTCGCCGCATATCGGACCGATCGCCTACCGCCGCTTGCTCGAGCGTTTCGGCACGGCGCGCGAGGCGATCGAGGCGCTGCCGAACCTCGGCGGCGAGGGGAAGCGGCGCTACCGCGCGGTGAAGGCTGAGCAGGTCGAGCGCGAGATTGCCGCGGTCAAGAAAGCTGGCGCGAAATACCTCTTTCACGATCAGGCGGACTTTCCCGAACTGCTGGCCGAAATCGAAAGCGCGCCGCCGATCCTCACTTATCGGGGCGACTGGCAACTGGCCGCACAGCCCTGCATCGCCATTGTCGGAGCGCGTAATGCGAGCGCTTCGGCAATCAAGCTGGCGCGCGATTTTGCCTGCGGACTGGCGGAAGCAGGGGTGACGGTCGTTTCCGGTCTGGCGCGAGGGATCGACGGGGCCGCGCACGAAGGCGCGCTTGGTGCCGGGGCGGGTGCGACGATCGGCGTGATCGCCAGCGGGATCGAGATCGTCTATCCGCCGCAGCACGCCGCGCTTCAAGAGCGGATTGCGTCGGAGGCGTTGCTGATCGCCGAACAGCCGCCCGGGACCGAGCCGCGCGCGCAGAACTTTCCCAGCCGCAACCGGATCATCGCCGGGCTGGCGGCCGGGACGCTGGTGGTCGAGGCCGCGCCCAAGTCCGGCTCGCTCATCACTGCGCGGCTGGCAGGCGAAGCGGGGCGCGAGGTCATGGCTATACCGGGCTCGCCGCTCGACGCGCGCAGCCACGGCTGCAACCAGCTGATCCGCGACGGGGCGGTTCTCGTCCAATCGGTCGAGGACGTTTTGGAATTGCTCTCCGGCTTCACCGGCGCACCGCGGGCGCGGGTTGCGAGAGCGGATATCCCCGCACCGGTGCCGGTTCGCGAACCCGCACCCACTAGGCCATTAGCGGATGCGGACATCGAAACGCTTTTGACCAACACGCCGATCGGGGTCGACGAACTCATCCGCCAGTCGGGCATGAGCGTCGCGGACGTACAGCTCGCGCTGCTGGAACTGGAGATCGCCAGGCGTTTGGAGCGCCATGCCGGCGGCAAAGTAAGTTTGAAGTCGTAAAAGGCGACACAAACCCGCTTGACGCCGCTTGCGACCCGTCCCCATTTTCGCGCGTATACGCATACGTACACGTGAGAGAACCAGAAACACCCATGCAACTCGTTATCGTCGAATCGCCAGCCAAGGCGAAAACCATCGAGAAATACCTCGGCAAGGACTTCAAGGTTCTCGCCAGCTACGGCCACGTCCGCGACCTGCCGCCCAAGGACGGCAGCGTGCGCCCGGACGAGGATTTCGCGATGGACTGGGAACTCTACCGCGACAAGCAGAAGCGCTTCAAAGATATCGCCGATGCGGCGAAGGGCGCCGACCGCCTCGTGCTCGCCACCGACCCCGACCGCGAGGGAGAGGCTATTTCCTGGCACGTGCGTGAGCTGCTGCAGAAGCGCAAGGCGCTGCCAGCGAAAGTCGACCGCGTGACCTTCAACGCGATCACCAAGGGCGCCGTGACCGATGCGATGACGCGTCCGCGCGATCTCGATATGGACCTGATCGACGCCTATCTCGCCCGGCGCGCGCTCGACTATCTGTTCGGCTTCACCCTCTCGCCGGTGCTCTGGCGCAAGCTGCCCGGCGCGAAATCGGCGGGCCGCGTGCAGTCGGTCGCGCTGCGGCTCGTTGCCGAACGCGAGCGCGATATCGAAGCCTTCGTCGCGGACGAATACTGGTCGATTGTGGCGACGCTCGAGCAGGACGGAACCGAGTTCGCGGCGCGGCTGGTCAAGTACGACGGGAAGAAGCTGGAGAAGCTATCCCTCGGCGAGAAGGGCGTGGCGCACGAGGCGAAGGCCAAGGTGGAGAATGCGCCCTTCACGATCGAGGACATCGAAACCAAGCCGCTGAAGCGCAACCCGGCGCCGCCGTTCACCACCTCGACCATGCAGCAGGAAGCGGCGCGCAAGCTCGGCTTCTCCGCCAGCCACACGATGCGGCTCGCGCAGTCGCTCTACGAAGCGGGTGCGATCACCTACATGCGGACCGACGGCGTGCAGATGGATGGCAGCGCGATTTCCGCCTGCCGGAAGGCAATCGCGGAACGCTATTCCGGACATTACATGCCCGAAAAGCCGCGGCATTACAGCACGAAGGCGAAGAACGCTCAGGAAGCGCATGAAGCGATCCGCCCGACCGACTTCCGCAAGGACCGCGCGGGATCGGGCGACGAGGCGAAGCTCTACGACCTCATCTTCAAACGCGCGATGGCGAGCCAGATGGCCGCCGCTTCGCTCGAACGCACCACCGTAACGCTGCGCGATCCGGCGGGCCTGCACGAACTTCGCGCGACGGGGCAGGTCGTGAAGTTCCCCGGCTTCTTCGCAGTCTATCAGGAGGGCCGCGACGACAGCGACGACGAGGACGAAGGCCTGCTTCCGGCGATGGCGAAGGGCGACAGCCCGAGCAAGAAGGCGGTCGAGGCGAACCAGCACTTCACCCAGCCGCCGCCGCGTTTTTCCGAAGCCAGCCTCGTCAAACGGCTTGAGGAGCTCGGCATCGGGCGTCCCTCGACCTACGCCAGCACCATCCAGACGCTGCGCGACCGCGACTATGTGCGGATGGAGAAAAACCGTTTCTTCGCAGAGGAATCCGGGCGGCTACTGACGGCGTTTCTCGAGCGGTTCTTCCCCACCTACGTCGCCTACGACTTCACCGCCGGGATGGAAGACGAACTTGATGTCGTGTCCGACGGCCGCGAGGAATGGAAAGTGCTGCTCGGCAAGTTCTGGCGCGACTTCAAGCCCAAGACCGACGAGGTCATGGAGCAGAAGCCTTCCGAAGTGACCGAGGTGCTGGACGAATACCTGTCCGACTATCTCTTTCCGCCGCGCGAGGACGGGAAGGACCCGCGCTTTTGCCCGCTATGCGAGAGCGAGGGCCGCGAGGGCGGGCGGCTGGCTTTACGCGGAGGCCGCTACGGCGCGTTCGTCGCCTGCGCCAACTATCCCGAATGCAAATATACCCGCCGCTTTGCGCAGCCGGGTGCGGACGGCGAACCTTCGGGCGACGACGGCATCATGGGCAACGATCCGGAAACCGGCCTTCCGGTCGAACGCAAGAGCGGGCGCTTCGGCCCGTATGTCCAGCTTGGCGAGGGCAAGGAGGCCAAGCGCGCCTCGATCCCGAAGGACCTCGACGAATTAGACCTCGAATGGGCGCTCAAGCTATTGAGCTTGCCGCGCATCGTCGGCGAGCATCCGGAAACGGGCAAGGAGATCGAGGCAGCCATCGGACGCTACGGTCCGTACCTCCGCCACGACGGCAAATACGCCAAGTTGCAGACCACGCACGACGTGTTCGAGACCGGCATGAACGCTGCCGTCACGCTGCTCGCCGAAGCGGCTGCCAACAAGGGCGGGCGCGGCCGGGCCAAGGCCGAACCGATCAAGACGCTCGGCAAGCACCCGACCTCCGAAGGCGAGATGAAGGTGATGCCCGGTCGCTACGGGCCCTACGTCACCGACGGCACGACCAACGCGACGATCCCGAAGGACATGAAGCCCGAGGACGTCACCGAAGCGCAAGCGATCGAGCTGATCGACGCGCGCGCTGCTAAAGGCCCGCCGAAGAAGAAGGCGAAGAAGAAGGCCCCGGCAAAGAAGAAGGCGGCTCCGAAGAAGGCTACGGCAAAGAAGCCAGCGGCCACGAAGAAGGCACCGGCGAAGAAAAAGGCAGCTTCGACGAAAGAGGCCGAGTGATGGCGAAGGAGTTTTTCGAACGGCACAAGCAGCCCTGGAAGGCCGACGAGGCGGGGCAACTGCGCATCCTCGCCGCGAAGGGCAAAGGCCTCAAGGAAATCGCCAAGGCAATCGGGCGCAGCGAGGAATCGACGTAAGGTTACTATAGTCTTTGAGAGTCGAGTTTACGCGCCCAACCCGGCATTTGTGTCGAACCTCGCAGTAAACAAGTGACGATAGGCAGGTTGTTTACGGGCGGCATTGGATCGGCTAGTATTCGACTATGCTTGCCTCCTTGCCAGTTCTTTAGCCCTGTCATCGCTCGCCGCTCCGCAGATTTCCGATCGCATGGTTCGTGATTTGACGAGCGATTATCCTCGCTGGGCTCTCAAAAAGAACGAGTCCGCTGGCACGGTATTTTCGGTACTTGTCGACCCGGAGGGCCGCGCGTTGCGCTGCGCGATCGTCGCTGTCGTAGGCAGTTATCGTTTGGCGGAGTATGTCTGCGAACAGCTAAAACGCGTTCGTTTCGAACCCGCGACAGATGCGACAGGAGCGAAAAGGTATGGGAAAATTGTCGGGCTGATCAAGATGGCTTTGCCGGATACCGAGATCGGGCGGCAAATCATTGCGCTTCGGCAAAAACCCGACGTCGAGCTTACCGTCACATCCATTCCCGATAAGGAGGAGCGCTTTCGAGAAGTGAAAGTCCAGACGCTCGTAAACGATAACGGCTTGATCGAAGACTGTAACGGTTCAGACAACAGTACAAATGGACTTACCGCGGCCGCCTGCAAAGTTCTTGAGGGTGAGAAACTACCGATCGAAACTGCGGGTGACGGTTCAGCGATTTCGTACGTGCAGGAGATGACGGTCTCTTTCTCCGTCGAATGAGTGCTTTGCCTCTTTCCAGTGTAGTTTCATTCACTCGGCGGTTCCCGGGCATTTGTCCTGTTTTCGGACGGGATAACGTACGAACGTACTTTTCAAACATAACTTATGCGAAGATTACTCTAACCAAGCGCGATGGGGGTTTTTGATATCACGAAGTATGGTTTGGTCCGGTCCGCCTTCGTATTTGTGGCAGGCGGCGCTTTGGCAGTTCTGGCGCTGGCTGCTTCGCTGGTCGGCCCCGAGGTGATCCCGAAACTAACCCGCGATACTGCCGCCGTTGCCGGGGTTCATCCCGCGACAGGCGCTCTATCGAATATCGGCGCCTTCATATGGTTCGGAACGGCTACGGTGCTGCTGTTCACTTCCGTCACCGTCAAACGAGCGATGCGTAGCAGAGTATGGTTTTTTCTCGTCAGCTCTGCCGTGATCACCTTTTACCTGTGGGCCGATGACTTTTTCATGATTCACGAGCGGCTCTCGGTAAATTTGCTTCCAAGTGCACCGATTGCTTTTCACAAGTGGTTCGAGAAGGGCATTTTGGCGTCGATCCTGCTCACGACCGCCCTACATATCCTCGTCTTCAAGAACATCTTGCTGCAGTTGCCGTACCAGATATTTGCGTCTGCTCTTCTATTCCTTGGACTGTCGGTGGTCGTCGATCAGACATTCGCGCTGTTGGGATTGGACGACGCGGAGTGGGAGTATTTCATCGAAGACGGCGCCAAGTGGATTGGCATCTGCCTTTGGTCCTTGTTTCACGTCGAAACATGCGTCCGTCTGTCCTCGTCCGACCCAAAGATCGACTGTTAAGACAGAGCGGCGGACTACCCCTTCCAGTCCAGCCCCATTTCCTCGTACATTTCGCGGCTTTCGTCCCAGTTTTCCTCGACTCGAACGTGGAGGAAGAGGTGGACCTTGCGGCCCAGTATCTCGGACAGTTCTGCGCGCGCTGCCTCGCCGATCGCCTTGATGCGGCTGCCGCCCTTGCCGAGCACGATGGGCTTCTGGCTTGCCTTCCCGATCACCAGCTGCTGACGAATTTCGACGCTACCGTCGGCGCGCTCGGTATAGCTCTCGGGACGCACCGCGCTGTCGTAGGGCAGTTCCTCGTGCAATTGCCGGTATAGCTGTTCGCGGGTGATTTCTGCCGCCAGCAGGCGCTCCGATGCGTCGCTGACCTGATCCTCTGGATACATCCATTCAGCTTCCGGCATCATTCCGACCAGCGCTTCCTTCATTTCGAAAACGCCGTCCCCGCTCAGTGCGGATACGAAGAACACTTCCGAAAACTCGACCTTCTCGCCGAGCTCCTGCGCCAGCGCCAGCAGCGGTTCCTTCTTCGCCTTGTCGACCTTGTTCAGCACGAGGATCTTGCGCTCGGGCCGCCGCGCGACAGCTTCGATCAGCGGGTCGAGCTCATGCCGCCGCTGCTTTACCGGATCGACCAACAGCAGGATCGCATCCGCCGCTTCCGTTCCGTCCCATGCCGCCGTCACCATGGCGCGGTCGAGCTTCCGCCGCGGCGAGAAGATGCCCGGCGTGTCGACGAGGACGATCTGCGCTTCGTGATGCAGCGCGATGCCGAGCATCCGGGCGCGGGTCGTCTGTGCCTTCGCGCTGGTGATGGCGACTTTCTGGCCGACGAGCTGGTTAACCAGCGTCGATTTGCCAGCGTTGGGCGCTCCGATGACGGCGACGACGCCGCAGCGGGTAGGGGTGTTCTCGCTCACGCGAATTTCTCCATGAAGGTTTTTGCAGCCGCAGTTTCGGCTTCCTGTTTGCTCGAGGCGGTCGCTTCGGCTTCGCCGACATGCGCCACCTTGGCGACGACGGTGAACTTCGCCGCGTGGTCCGGTCCGGAGCGCGAGACGAGCGTGTATTCGGGCGGCTTGCGGCGGTTTGCCGCGGCCCATTCCTGCAGCGCGCTCTTGGGGTGTTTCGACTGACCCGCATCGCTTTCGAAGATCTCGTGCCACAGCGCGCCGATCAGCGAAGCCGTCTCCTCGTAGCCGTTTTCCAGGAAGGATGCACCCAGAAGGGCTTCCATGACGTCGCCCAGGATGTTGTCGCTGTCAGAGCCGCCGTCCGCGCGTGCCTGCGCGCCCATGCGGACATGAGGCGGCACGCCGACACGGCGGGCGACCTTGGCGCAGGTTTCACGGCTGACGAGCGCGTTGAGGCGCTGCGACAGCTTGCCTTCGGGCGCGAGATTGCGCTTGTAGAGCTGTTCGGCGACGGCAAGCCCAAGCACCCGGTCGCCGAGGAATTCGAGGCGTTCGTAATTGTCCTTCTCGCCGAGGCTGCCGTGGGTCAGCGCCGCCTTCCAGCAGGCTTCGTCGGACAGGGAAAATCCAGTCTTGCGCAGCCACTGTTTGGTGTCATGCTCGAGGATGCTCATAAGCCGTCTCCGATACGCGAGGGACGCATGGCGCTGAACCATGTCGAGGGTTCGCCCCAGCTTGCGCCGCCGTCGGTCGAGAACGCGATGAAGCTCGCCCGCCCGACGAGCTTGTCCTGCGGAACCATGCCGATGCCGCCGCCGGAGAGCGAGGGAAAGCGGCTGTCGAGCGAGTTGTCGCGGTTGTCGCCCATCGCGAAGAAATGTCCTTCGGGCACGGTGACCGGTCCGAAATCGTCTTGCAGGCTGCGTCCGAAATCGAGCGTCATGTAGGTCGTGCCGTTCGGCAGCCTCTCGCGGTAGCGGACATAGGCGCAGGTTTCTGCTTTGCCACCGGATGCGGGCGCGACCGTCTCGGCACCGCGGCACGACACGTATGGGGTATGTCCCAACGCGAGGTCGTCGATCCGTTCCCGCTCTACGGGTTTTCCGTTCAGGAACAGCTGACCGGCGCGCATCGCAACGCGGTCGCCGGAAAGCCCGATCACTCGCTTGATGTAGTCGCTTCCGTCGATCGGGTGCTTGAAGACGACCACGTCGCCCTGTTCGGGAAGCTGCGAGAACAGCGTTCCCTCAGGTAGCAGAGTATCGAACGGCAGCGAGTATTTCGAAATGCCGTAGGGCCATTTGGCCAGCATCAGGTAATCGCCGCGCAGCAGCGTCGGCATCATGCTTTCGCTCGGGATCGAGAAGACGGAAAAGACGACGACGCGCAGCAAGAAGACCGCGATGACGACTTTGACGAGGAACCAGGCGAAGCCCGATTTGCTGTCGCCTTCGTCATCTGTCCTAGGCGTGGTTCCTGCAGCGGAATGGAAGGGCATCGCGCCGGTCATCGCGGCAAACGATATTGCGCGGAAAATACATGGCAATCGAGCAGGCGGGGGTTACATTCCATCGTCTGCTCCCCTAACCGCCGGAGCAGCCGCAGGAAAGGAAATTTACCCTATGTACAGCGCCGACAAGACCGCTTCCGATGCTGCATGGAGCGCCATTCGCGCCGTGCCGCGCCAGACCTTGGGAGAAATGTTCTCGTCGGACGATGACCGGGTGGAAAAGCTGACGCGGCGCCTCGAATGGGGCGAAGGCGAAGAGCGGCTCGGTATCCGGTTCGACTGGTCGAAGACGCATCTGAATGGCGACCTGTTAACGGGGTTCGAGAAGCTGGCAGATGCGCACGACTTCGCCGGAATGCGCGCCGCGATGCTGGGAGGAGAAGAGGTCAACGTGACCGAGAGCCGAGCGGCTGAACATACTGCGCAGCGGGGTATTGGCGCCGACCCTTCGGTCGAGGAAGCAGCCGCGCTGCACGAGCGGATGAAGCTGCTGGTCGAGGCGATGCACGACGGTGCGCTAGGCGACGTCAAACACTGCATTCACATCGGCATCGGCGGGAGTGCGCTGGGCCCGGCGATGGCGCTCTCCGCGCTCACCCGCGACCTCGAACTGGTCGATACGCATGTGGTCTCGAACATCGACGGCCTTGCGCTCGAAGCGGCTTTCGCGAAGTGCGATCCGGCGACGACGATCATCGCGGTCGCGTCGAAGACCTTCACCACGATCGAGACGATGACCAACGCCGAAAGCGCGCTCAAGTGGCTGGGCGAGGGCGGAGTGCAGGATCCCTCGGGCCGCGTGGTCGCGCTTACTGCATCGCCCGAGAAGGCAGTCGAGTGGGGTGTCGACGAAACACGCGTACTACCGTTCGGGGAAAGCGTCGGCGGGCGCTACTCACTATGGTCCTCGATCGGCTTTCCCGTGGCGCTCGCTGCCGGGTGGGACGAATTCGCCGCGATGCTCGCCGGGGCGAAGGCTATGGACGAGCATTTCCGCGATAACGATGGGCGCGCAAACGTAGCGCTGCTCGCTGCTTTCGCGGACCGCTATTACGCCGAAGTACGCGAGTGCCAGACCCGCGCAGTCTTCGCCTACGACGAGCGGCTGTCGCTGCTGCCCGACTACCTCCAGCAGCTCGAAATGGAATCGAACGGCAAGCGCGTGACGGCGGACGGCGAGCCGGTCGACGGTCCGACTGCGGCGATCACTTGGGGCGGGGTGGGGACCGATGCGCAGCACGCGGTGTTCCAATTGCTGCACCAAGGGACGCACCTCGTGCCGGTCGACTTCATCGCGAGCATCGCGCCGGGCGACGAGCTCGATCCGGCGCATCACCGCATCCTCCTGACGAATTGCTTTGCGCAGGGCGCAGCCCTGATGGCGGGCGACAAGGGCGAGGACCCGGCGCGCCATTTCCCCGGTGACCGGCCGTCCGCGACGATGCTGTGCGACGATCTGGATGCGAGCACGCTCGGCGCGCTGATCGCCTTTCACGAGCACCGCACCTTCGCCAACGCGGTGCTGATGGGTATCAATCCTTTCGACCAGTTCGGCGTCGAATTGGGCAAACGAATGGCCAAGGATATCGAGAAGGGCGGTCGGAGCTTCGATGCGAGCACCGAGGCGCTGCTCGCTGCGGCGGGGCTGGCATGATGCTGACCCGCGCCGCCGCTATCGCCTTGTCGCTCGTCGTTTCGGCAATGCCGGTCGGGGGCGCCGCGCAGGAAGCCGCGGCCTCCACGCAGAATGCGGAAACGGAAGCGAAGAGCATCCTGTTCATCGGCAACAGCTTCACGATGGGCGCCAATTCCGCCGTGCTCCGCTACCGGCCGGATAGCGTGAACGATCTGCATGAAGACGGCGTCGGCGGCATCCCTGCGCTGTTCGCGAAGTTCGCAGAGCAGGCGGAGATGGACTGGAACGTAAGCCACGAGCTGCGCGGCGGGACGACGCTCGAGTTTCACCTGAACGAACAGCGCGGCAAGATCGGCGGGGCGTGGGACGTGGTCGTGATGCAGCAGTTCTCCGTCCTCGATCCCGAGAACCCCGGCGACGACGGCGACACGCGGCGTGATGCGCCGTTGCTCGCCGATCTCTTCACCGGTGCCAATCCCGATGCGCAGGTGTACCTGATGTCGACGTGGACGCGAGCGGACCAGGCTTACAAGGTCGATGGCCGCTGGAAGGGCAAGCCGGTTGGTTCGATGGCGCTCGACGTGCGCCGCGCCCTCGACCGTGCGGACGAGGCCAGCGAGGCGATCGACGGCGTGATCCCGGTCGGGCAGGCCTGGAACCGCGCGATGCAGGAAGGCGTGGCGGATGCGAACCCCTATGACGGGCGCGAATACGGCCAGATCGACCTGTGGAGCTACGACCATTACCACGCGAGCGCGGAAGGGTCCTATCTCGAAGCCCTTGTAGTATTCGCGTCGATAACCGGCTTCGACGTGCGCCAGTTCGGAGCCGGCGAACGCGCTGCGCACGAACTCGGTATCGAGCCGAAGATGGCGGCGCGCCTCCAGGAAATCGCGATGGCGGAAGTCGAGGCTAACGCCTGACCGGTCGAAACTGCCGTTTGTGCAGCTGCGAAATAAATTGACTTTCGCGCATCTTGCGCCCATCTGCACCGCATCGAAGTGCTTGGCAGCGTGAACCGGCGGTAGAGACAAACACCGCCCCGGCCGCAGCTTCGGTTGTTTTCCTAAAGCTTCCCTTTTCACGCGGGTCGTTTGAACCACCCGCGCCGCGCGCCCCGTTGGGCTGCGCGCCGCATATTCTGCGAGTAACGCACACATGAAATTTACCGAACTCGGGCTGTCGCAGCCCGTTCTTCAGGCCCTTGAACTCAAGGGCTACGACACGCCGACGCCGATCCAGGCGCAGGCCATTCCGCCGGTTCTGAAAGGCGACGACCTCCTCGGCGTCGCGCAGACCGGGACGGGCAAGACGGCGGCGTTCATGCTGCCGTCGATTGACCGTCTGCGCCAGAGCGACCGCCATGCACCGCGCAAAGGCTGCCGGATGCTGGTGCTCGCCCCGACGCGCGAACTGGCCGGGCAAATCGCCGAGTCCGCCCGTGACTATGCCGCGCTTGCCGCGATGAAGGTCGCCAGCATCGTCGGCGGCACTTCGGTCGGCCGCGACCGGCAGAAGCTGGCGCGCGGGGTCGATATCCTCGTCGCGACGCCGGGCCGGCTGCTCGATCTGATCGACCAGAAGGCCTTCGGTCTCGACGGGGTCGAAATCCTCGTTCTCGACGAAGCGGATCAGATGCTCGACCTGGGGTTCATCCATGCATTGAAGCGCATCGTTTCGCTGCTGCCGATGAAGCGCCAGACGCTGTTCTTCTCCGCCACGATGCCCAAGGCGATCAAGGATCTCGCCGCGCAGTATCTCACCGACCCGGTGCAGGTATCGGTCACGCCTGCCGCCACTACGGCGGAGCGGATCGATCAGTACCTCTTGATGGTGCAGCAGGACGAGAAGCAGGCACTGCTTGAAATGATCCTGTCGGGCCGGCACAAGGTTCCGGGTGAGTTCGAGCGCACGCTGATCTTCACGCGCACCAAGCACGGCGCGGACCGTGTCGTGAAGAAGTTGGCGCAGGTCGGCATCGGTGCAAGCGCGATCCACGGCAACAAGTCGCAGCCACAGCGTCAGCGCGCGCTCGCGGATTTCAAGAGCGCGAAGGTTCCGATCCTCGTCGCGACCGATGTCGCAGCGCGCGGAATCGACATTCCGGGCGTCAGCCACGTCATCAATTACGAGCTGCCCAATGTGCCCGAACAATACGTCCACCGGATCGGCCGGACCGCGCGTGCGGGTGCGGACGGGATCGCGATAGCCTTCTGCGCCGAGGACGAACGCGCCTATCTCAAGGACATCGTGCGCAATACCGATGCGGAGCTTGAGCGTCTGCCGCTGCCGGACAATTTCCGCGCGGTGGTCGAGGGCGTCGGCCCGACCAAGCCCGCTCCCAAGGAACAGCGCGGCCGGGCACGCGTCACGCCGAAGAACCCGAAGCGCGCTCCGGGTGGTCGCGGCGGTCAGGGCGGCGAAGGCTCTTCCTCGCAGGACCGCAAGCCGGGCAAGCGCAAGCATCCGGGGCGGGCGGGCAAGCCGAAGAAGTTCGGCGGACCGGGCGGCGGCGGCAATCGTTCGCGCGGCCAGCGTTCCGGTAGCGGCGGCGGTGGCGGGCCCCGCAACAACAACGGCTAAGCGCCCAAACTTATTGAGCTAGCGGCAGTTTCTCGCCACTTCCGGTTGCGGGCGGGCGGCATGGTCTCCATATCGCCCGCTCTAAGCAGGAGCGATACATGGCGGAAACCTACGACTACGACCTCTTTACGATCGGCGCGGGCTCGGGCGGAACAAGAGCCAGCCGCGTGTCGGCCGGACATGGCGCGAAAGTCGCCATAGCGGAGGAGTACCGGGTCGGAGGAACCTGCGTCATTCGCGGCTGCGTGCCCAAGAAGATGCTGATCTACGGTGCACACTTCGCCGAAGATCTCGAAGATGCGCAGCGCTTCGGTTGGACAGTCGACAATTGCACCTTCGACTGGAAGACCTTGCGCGACAATGTGCAGGACGATGTCGACCGCTTGAACGGCGCATATACCGACACGCTCGAAAATCACGGGGTCGAGATATTCCACGAGCGCGCCGAGATTACCGGACCGCATTCGGTAAAGCTCGCCAGCGGCAGGGAAGTGACCGCGAAATACATTCTCGTCGCTTGCGGGGCGCGTCCGCACGTGCCCGAGTGCGGCGGCTCTGACCTCGGCATCACCTCGAACGACGCCTTCCACCTCGAAGAACTGCCCAAGCGCATTCTGATCGCGGGCGGCGGCTATATTGCCAACGAGTTCGCCGGGATCTTCAACGAGTTCGGCACGAAGGTGACGATCATCAACCGCAGCAAGACGCTGCTGCGCCAGTACGACCAGGCGCTGCGCGACCGGCTGCTGCAGATATCGATCGCGAAGGGCATCGACTTCCGCTTCGATGCGGAGTTCGAAAGCATCGAGCGCACCGATGAAGGATGCCTGCGCGTCCATATGTCGAACCACGAGCCGATGGACGTCGACTGCGTCATGTACGCGACAGGCCGTGTGCCCAATACCGAGGGTCTTGGTCTGGAAAACGCCGGCGTCGAACTCGACGAGAAGGGCGCGATCAAGGTCGACGAATATTCGCAGACCAGCTGCGAGAGCATCTACGCGGTCGGCGATTGCACCCCGCGCATTCAGCTGACGCCGGTGGCTATTCGCGAAGGGCAGGCGTTCGCCGACACGATCTTCGGCGGCAACAAGACCGCAGTCGATCTCTCTTGTGTTCCAAGCGCGGTGTTCAGCCACCCGCCGATCGCCAGCGTCGGCCTGACCGAAGGCGATGCGAAGAACAAACTGGGCTCGGTCAAGGTCTACCAGTCCGATTTCCGGCCGATGAAGAACGTGCTGGCGGGCCGCGACGAGCGCAGCCTTTACAAGATGGTATGCGATGCGGCGAACGACCGGATCGTCGGCATTCACTTGATCGGACCCGATGCACCGGAGATCTTGCAGGCCGCAGCAGTTGCCGTGAAGGCCGGTCTGACGAAGGCCGATTTTGACGCGACGGTCGCTATCCACCCGACCATGGCTGAGGAACTCGTCCTGCTGAAATAGCGCATTCGCAAAGCCACTCCGTATCGAAACGGGGCAGTAGAAGGGTTCACCGGCTTGCACCGGCCAAGGCATTGGCGATAGGCACGCGCGTTGCGGCGCGGCGAATCGCCCGCATTGTTGGCATTCGCAAGCGAGGAGCGGCATGAACGTATTGGCATCGCGCGGACAGCTTCGCGCCAGTTTCATACGCTGGTCGCTGTTTACCGTGCCTGCAGTCATGCTGCTCGGCTATCTGTCCGGCCAGGTGTCGGGGAGCGCGGCAGAGAACCCGTGGTTCGATGCGCTGACCAAGCCCTCGACCTTCCCGCCGCCCGCCACCTTCGGGATCGTGTGGACGATCCTCTACGCGATGATGGGCTTCGCGCTGGCGCTGATCTGCACGGCATGGGGCGCCAAGGGCCGCAAGATCGCAATCGTGCTGTTCGTGGTCCAGCTTGCCGTCAACCTCCTGTGGTCGCCGATGTTCTTCGCCTGGCACGAGATTTCGGGCGCGCTTATCCTGCTTATCGTGCTCGATATTCTAGTCATCGCGACGATCATCGCCTTCTGGCGCGTACGCAGGCTCGCGGCCTATCTGATGCTGCCGTATCTCGCGTGGATCCTGTTCGCGACGCTGCTCAATTACCAGTTCCTGCAAGCGAACCCCGAAGCGGACGGCGCAGCATCGCCCGCCGCCGTGCAGAGGATGGAACTTTAGGGCAGGTTCTGCGCACTCTTGCCAATCGGCTGAGCGCGGACCACATAAGCGTCATGCAAAGTCAGAACCCGCTCATCGCCGATTTCGTCAAACTCGCCAACAGCGCGGCCGGTACCTTTGCCGGGATGACGCGCGAAGCGCGAGAAAGCGCCCGCGAGCGGGTCAAGGAAACGCTCGGCGGCATGGACTTCGTCACGCGCGAGGAATTCGATGCGGTCAAGGCGATGGCCGCCAAGGCGCGCGACGAGAACGAAGCGCTGGCGGCGCGGATCGCCGTCCTCGAAGCGAAGAGCAGCTCCGTCACTTGAGCAGGTGACGCGGCCAGCGTTCGCAGGAGTGCTTGCGGGCCACAGTCTGGGCGGGCACTGAACGCTTCATGCAGCTCCGCACCACTGCGATCATCGTTTCCGCGCGCCAGCACGGCGAGACGGCGGTGATCGCACGCATGATGACGGTGGAGGCCGGCCTCGTTGCGGCCTACATCGCCGGGGGCCGGGGGCGCACGCTGCGCCCGGTCGTTCTGCCCGGAAACGTCGTCGAAGCGGACATTCGCTCCAAGAACGAAGGCGCTCTGCCGTTCGCCCGGCTCGAACTCACGGCCAGCCGCGGTCCATGGATGAGCGAACCGCTACCGGCCGGCGCGATCAGCTGGATGTCCGCTCTTACCGCCAGCGTATTGCCAGAACGGCAGGCGTATCCGGCGCTTTACGAGGCGCTCGGCGGCGCACTCGAAGCGGTGTGCGTCGCCCCCTCCGCGCGGGGGTGGCTGCCGGCACTCATCACCTACGAGCGGCTGATGCTGCGCGAACTCGGCTACGGCGGCGGGCGGGGCGCTCCGCCGCCAGACGCCAAATCGGGCGAGGACCTGACGGCGCTTATTGCCCGGTTCGAAAAACTTGGCCGCGCAATAGAAAACTACCTGCTTGCGGGCACCTTCGGCGATGTTATGTCCGCCCGCAACCTGCTGCTCGGACGGCTGAAACGGATGGATGCATGAAGATTGCGCTGCTGCCCGGTGACGGGATCGGACCCGAAGTGATGGACGAGGCGCGCCGCGTGCTCGATGCGCTGCGGCTACCCGGCCTGACGCTGTTCGAAGGCGATGTCGGCGCTGCCGCCTATCGCCGCCACGGCCGTCCTCTTCCCGAAGAGACGTTGAAGATGGCGCGCAAGGTCGACGCGGTCCTGATGGGCGCGGTCGGCGATCCGTCATGCGACACGCTGGAGCGGCACTTGCGGCCCGAACAGGCGATTTTGGGACTGCGCAAGGAACTCGGCCTGTTCGCCAATCTGCGCCCCGCCAGCGTTTTCGAGGGGCTGGAGCATCTTTCTCCGCTCAAACCCAACGCCGCGCGCAAACTCGACATGCTGATCGTGCGCGAGCTTACCGGCGACGTCTATTTCGGCGACAAGGGCAGGCGCGAGGCCGCGGACGGAACGCACGAGGGCTGGGACATAATGTCTTATAGCGAAACCGAGGTGCGCCGGATCGCGCACACCGCTTTCCGCGCGGCGAAGCAGTCGGGCCAGCGCCTCACCAGCGTCGATAAGGCGAACGTCCTCGAAACGAGCCAGCTCTGGCGTGACACGGTGATCGAGGTGGCGAAGGACTATCCCGATGTCGCGCTCGATCACATCTACGTCGACAACGCCGCCATGCAGCTGGTCCGCGCGCCCGAGCAGTTCGGGGTCGTGCTGACCGGCAATCTGTTCGGCGACATCCTGTCCGACCTCGCCAGCGCCTGCGTTGGGTCGATCGGCCTTATGGCGAGCGCATCGCTCGGCGAACGGCAGACCGACTACGGAACTTTCGGGCTTTACGAGCCGATCCACGGCAGTGCTCCGGACATCGCCGGTCAGGACCTGGCGAACCCGCTCGCCATGATCCTGTCGCTCGCCATGTTGCTGCGCCACTCGCTCGGGCGGACCGAGGAAGCGGAATGGGTGGAAGGTGCCGTGCAGCGCGCGTTGGCGGCGGGAGCTCTGGGCCGCGACCTCGGCGGTAATGCGGGAACGCGGGAAATTGGCGACGCCGTGCTGGCGCAGTTGTAACCCAGGGCCGTGAGCCTCGAACTAGCGATCATCCTCCCGACCCTGAACGAGCGCGACAATCTCGCGCCGCTGGTCGCGCGCATTGGCAGCGCACTGGAAGGAACCGAGTACGAAATCATCGTCGTCGATGACGACAGCGCAGACGGAACGGCGGAGGAAGCCCGCCGGCTCGCAGCCGCGCATCCACGTCTCAGGGTCATTCAGCGCATCGGGCGGCGCGGCCTCGCCAGCGCGGCGATCGAAGGCTTTTGCGCTACCGCCGCCGACTACGTTGCGGTCATGGACGCTGACCACCAGCACGATCCGGCGTTGCTTCCCGCCATGCTCGAGGCGGTACGCGGCGGAGAGGCGGACGTAGCGGTCGCAAGCCGGTTCCTTGCGGGCAGCAGCACCGATGCCTGGAACGCGCCGCAGCGGGAGCGCCTGTCGGGTGCTGCCAACCGGATGGCGCGGCGGCTGACGGGCGTTGACCTCAGCGACCCGATGAGCGGCTATTTCCTGCTTTCCGCGGTCCGGGCAAGGGCGTTGTCACCGCGGCTGTCGGGGATCGGTTTCAAGATTCTTCTGGATATTCTGGCAAGCTCTCCGGAAACGCTGACGGTTCGCGAATTCCCGCTCGCCTTTGCAGCCCGCCGGTCGGGCGCGAGCAAGCTCGACAGGGCAGTGGCGCTCGACTTTCTTGCCGGCATTTACGAGCGGTTCCTGGGGCGCATAGTGCCGGTGCGCTTCGCCCTGTTCGGAACGGTCGGCGCGATCGGCGTGCTGGTGCACTTCGCCATACTCTTGGTACTGTTAGAAGGTCTCTCGGTGCCGTTCACGTCGGCCCAGGCCGCGGCCACATTCGGCGCAATGAGTTTCAACTTCTGGCTCAACAACTGGCTTACCTACCGCGATCAGCGGCTGCGCGGCGCGGCGGCGTTGTTTCGAGGCTGGGCGGGCTTTTGCGCCTCGTGCGCAGTTGGAGCGCTCGCCAATGTGGCGCTCGCCAGCCTGCTCGAAGCACGCGGTGTGTATCCGTTTCTTGCAGCGCTCGCCGGGATCGCGGTCGGCTCGGTCTGGAACTATGCCCTATCGAGCCGCTTCGTCTGGGGCCGTTTCTAGCGCCAGCTGTCGAACCATGTCCAATTTTGAAACGACTGCTCGCTTTCGAGCGGGGCGGCGCTCAGAATCGGGTAGAAATCGGCGAAGAAGATGGCGCTGGCTGCTAGCACGGCGAGTGCGGTCCACTTGCGCCCCGCGTCCCGCATCGCCGCAAGAGCAAGTGCGAGGGCGGCTAGCAGGAACATGCTCGGCAGCAGGTAGTGGTAGTAGAACTGCACCGGCTTCGCGGCGACGATCCAGAAAAACAGACTGACGAGGTAGAGAATGGCAATTCCGAGCGCGGCGCGGTTGCGGTTCGCGATACCCCTCCAGCAGCACCACGCGAGCGCGGGAAGGCCGAGGATCATCGTCAGCGGATTGCCGATCAGAAGGACACCGCGTTGCGCCCCGTCCACGCGCTCGTAAAGATACCAGATGGGACGGTAGTTGATGACCCAGTCGTACCAGTTGCTCTGGTAGTTATGCGCTGTCTTGAGCTGGCTCTGCAGCTCGAACATGAAACGGTGGTGCGCGATAAGGCCGTTCTCGATTCCGTTATGACTGGCCGAGAACGCGGGCCAGAAGGTAAGGGCGTAGATGGCGAGCGGTACGATGCCGAGCCACAGCGCCGCCTCGACCAGCGACACGCCCGGTACGGGCCAGCCGCGGCGGCTGAAGAACAGGCGCCTGCGCCCCGCCATTAGCCGGAGGACGAAGAAGGCAATACCGGGCAGTACGACAAGCGGTACGGCGTTCCATTTCGACGCCATTGCCGCGCCGAGCATCACGCCTGCGATGCCCAGTCTTAAGCGCCCATGTTCGGCTTGCCGCATTGCACCTACTAACTGCCAGTATGCAAGCGCCAGGAACCCGAGCATGAAGATGTCGAGCATCGCGATCCGCGACTGAACGAACAGCAGCTGCCCGGTTACTAGCAGGATCCCGAAAGCGACCGTCGCGAACCGGTCCCAGCTGGCGAGCCACATCGTTCGCATTGCCGCGAACAGCGCTACGGCGCCCGCAATTGCCGGAAAGGCGCGCCAGGCCGCTGCGTCGTCGCCCAGCACGCTGATCGCAAGCGCTAGCAGCTCCTTGCCGAGGAGCGGATGCTCCCGGTTTACGAACTCCCCGCCGGCGATGAGTTCGCGCGCTGCCGGAAGGTAGTGCACTTCGTCGAAATAGGGCGCGCTCGGGATGCCGAGGCGAAACTGCAGCAAGGCCCAAAACAGGCCAGCTATGACGGCACACCAAAGCTTGGGATCGCGCCGCTCGGCCGATTGGGTCAAGGAAGGGGGCGACATCTGGCGCAGCCGATAAGGGCGGTGCTTCCTCCTGACAAGCATCGTGATGCTGTACCGCCTTAATGTGGCTCGAACTTTGAGGCGTCGCGTTCTGTCTCTAATTTGCAACCATCTAGATGATTTTACTTTATTTCGGAACTGACGCTGCTTTTAATGCTATGTAGCTGTAGACCCGAAGAAGCTTACTACGGAGGACTATCTATGCGTTTGAAGAAATTGACACTGGCGGCCGCGGCAACCGCGCTCGTCGCGGCGCCCATTGCCGCGCAAAATACGATGGCTCGCAGCAGCGTGCCCGTGTCGGAAGAAAACGAGCTTGGCGGCGGCGAGATTACGCCGGGCCTGATTATCATCGCTCTCGCAGCGGTCGGTGCGGGTATTCTGCTCATCACCGACGATGACGAGGACGAACCCATCAGCGCGTGATTCAGCGCATCTGCGAATTACGAGAACGGGGCCTTTGGTCCCGTTTTTCGTTTGCGTGACTGTCAAACCGCTCCTTTCGGGCGGCTGTGCTTGAACGCGGACTGCCGCTGACATAACGCTGCGCGCGATATGAAAAAAACGACCGGAATGAACCGCGACGTCACCCAGAAGTGGCGCCCCGCAACCCAGGCGATCCGCGGAGGCACCTGGCGCAGCGAGCATGGCGAGACCAGCGAAGCGCTGTTCCTGACCTCCGGCTACACCTACGACGATGCGGCGACCGTCGCGGCACGCTTTGCCGGCGAGCAGGAGGGGATGACCTACTCCCGCTTGCAGAATCCGACCGTCGCCATGCTAGAAGAGCGGATTGCGCTGATGGAAGGCGCTGAAGCCTGCCGCGCACAGGCGAGCGGGATGGCGGCCATGACCGCCGCACTACTGTGCCAGCTATCGGCAGGCGATCACTGCGTTGCCGCGCGCGCCGCTTTCGGTTCGTGCCGCTGGCTGGTCGATCACCTGCTGCCGCGTTTCGGCATCGAGACCACGGTGATCGACAGCGCCGATAACGATGCTTGGGAAGCGGCCATCAAGCCGAACACCAAGGTCTTTTTCTTCGAAACGCCGGCCAATCCTACGCTCGATATCGTCGACCTGCGCCATGTATGCGACCTCGCCAAGGCGCACGGCATCACGACGGTCGTCGACAACGCCTTCTGCTCCCCGGTGCTGCAGCGTCCGATGGAGTTCGGCGCGGATGTCGTCGCCTATTCCGCAACCAAGCTGATGGACGGGCAGGGCCGGGTGCTGGCGGGCGCAGTTTGCGGAAGCCTGCAGTTCATCGACGAAGTGCTGCTCCCGTTTCAGCGTAATACCGGACCGAACTGCGCGCCTTTCAACGCATGGGTCGTGCTGAAGGGCCTCGAAACGCTTGAGCTACGCGCGCAGAAGCAGAGCGAGAATGCTCTGCGGCTCGGTCAGTTCATGGAAAGCCGGGTCGCGCAGATGCTGCATCCGGGGCTAGCAAGCCACCCGCGGCACGAACTCGCTATGAAGCAGATGGCGGCGTGCGGTCCGATATTCAGTTTCATCGTCGACGGACGCGCGCAGGCGCATGCGATTCTCGATGCGCTCGAGCTGATCGATCTGTCGAATAACATCGGCGATGCGCGCACGCTGATGTGTCATCCCGCATCCACCACGCACGCCGGCCTGTCAGAAGAGGACCGCGCGGAAATGGGGGTCGCCGAGGGTATGCTCAGGATCAATGTGGGCCTCGAGGATGTCGAAGATATTATCGTGGACATGGACCGCGCCCTCAGCGCGGCGGGCCTTTAACTCGGAAGGTAGACCTGCCGGGTCTCGGTCAACGTGATCGGCGGGATTTCCGCGAACGGGATGATCGGCTGCAGATCGTAGGTCATCGTCATGCGGCCCATGCGCGTCGCGTTCACCTGATCGCGCTCAAAATGCAGGTTCGTCATCTTGTTGAGATCGACGCCCTTCATGCTGCCGCGCGTTTCCGCGATGACTTCATCGGTCGTGGCGGTCGGATCGACTTTCGCCAGCCGCAAGCCTTCGCCAAGCGCGTGGCGCATCACACCGGAAGTGTGGAGCACTGCCGCGAACTGCATGATGCCTATCATCATGGTGACGAGAACGGGAATGGCGACAGCGTATTCAATGCCGAACGATCCGCGCTCGTCAGTCGCGAACCGGCGAAGCGCGACGCGGCTCATTGGAAGCGCACCAGGCTGTCGCCGTCGACCGTCGTGATCCGCTCCGTGCCGAAGGCCCCGAACATGTTGGCGAACGCGCGCCAGTCGAAGCCGGTATCGACGTCGGTGGAGATGCTCACTCGCACGAAGCGGGCGGGCGATTGGGTGACGTCGCAGGTTGCGTGGAAGTCGGCTTGCCGCGTGCCGCTGCATTCGAGGAAGATTTCCGCTTGGATAAGCTCGGGGTTCGCGGCAAGCTCGGCGTCGGTGATACCCGTTATGACCTGCGCTTCTTTGACGAGGTAGGATGCGTTGTCGTTCATTGGCCGGCGGGCGAGCGCGAAGTCGGTGACGCGCTGTGCGGCCTGCTCCATGTCGATCTTCGTCGCCGCGATGCGCGAGACATCGACCATGCCGAGCCCGAGCAGCATCAGCAGCGGTGCGGCAAAGGCGAGTTCGACCAGCCCGATACCGCGTTCATCGCGCCGCAGGCGGCGGGCGAGGGCGAGAATGGATAGTTTCGTCATGTCGCTTACTCCACTACGCGAATGATGCGGGTGCTGAGATCGTAGTCGTCAAGCATGTCGCCGCAGTTGTTCTTGAGCTTGGAATCGCCGGCAAAACCGACCCGTTTGGCGACCAGCAGCAGGCAGTCGGAATCCTGTCCCGAATTGCCCGCAAAATCGAGGTCGCCGCCCGGCAAATAGACGATCCCGTTCATCTTGAGGGTCGTACCGCCGGTAATCTTGCTCCGCTGGTTCGAACCGATCTGGTCCTGGTAAAACAGAATGCCGGCCCAGTCCGGGTTCTGATCCATCGTCGGCGCGCTGAGATCGGTGAAGTTGCCGCCGGCAAGATCTACCGTAGCGACGTTGCCGGGTTCGCTGCCCGTCAGGATAATTGTCACGCCGCGCCCGGTAATGCTCGCCTGGCTGTTCGATTTGAACGACCCGCCGTCCATTATGTAGACGCCGGGCCGCATGGTCAGCGTGCCCTTGATGTCCATGCCGCCGCGGAAGCAGTGCACCGCGGTCGGATCGCTGGAGCCTACAGTTGCACTTTCGCTCGGACGTAGGCGGAAGTTCGTTGTGCAGGGTCCGTGCGCAGGGACGGTGAGACCGCGGTCAGCCAGCGGGTCGTCTTTCGCAATCCCGAAGGGCTGCAAGGAAGCGTCGGCGGGATAGGTGCCGTCTTCCGCGTATATGCCGCCAGCCGCGCTGATGGGCGTTGCGGTCAGATAGCTGCTGCCGTGCAGATAGATGGAGTCCTTGCCTCGCGAATTGGACAGGACGCCGCAGCCCAGATCGGCTTCGGAGTTGCCTTGCACCGAAATGCCGATGCCGTCTTCGGCCAGCGCGTAGACGCAGTGCCGTCCTTCGGAGATGGTAGCAGCGACCGCGCGGACGCGGATGGTCGGCGGATCGATCAGGAACAGGCTGGAGAAGGGCAGGGCCCGGCTCGTCGTCGCAATGAGTTCGACCGCACCCGTATCGCCTGCGTATTTACCGCTTTCGGGCGGATTGGTCAGCCGCTCGACATTGAAGTTCGTATTCGCGGTCCGTTCCAGTTCGGTCCGGGCGGTCAGGCTGTATTCCTCGCCCTTGTTCAGCGCGTGAGCCCCGGCCAGCGCGCCGCTGTCGGCCGCTTGCTGAAGCTGGCGGTTCCAGAGATACCACTGCACTGCATCGACACCCACGCCCGCAGCGCCCACCAGAACGGAGAAGCCAGCACCGGCAAGCAGCAAGATGTTGCCGCGCTTATCGTGTCTCAGCTTCTTCAGCCTGTGCGATAATGGTTTCAGCATTTGCCTTGCCCCTTCACGTGACCGCCGGAACATGGACTGCCTCGGCGATTTCTTTCTCGGCGTGATGGGGAGAATGCCTGCTTGTCTGCTAACAATTCTTACACTTTTGCGGTTTACAGGAAATAAACCATTAGAAGCCGCAGATTTGTGCGGTTCTCGGCGTGCTGAGCAGTAAGCGGTCAGCAGTTGGCGGGCTTTACGAGGCGATAGCCGTTCACGATTGTCCGGCCGTAAATTGAATAGCAATCCGATAACCGTTAGGGTGCCCGAGATGATGAAGGCGTTTTTCCAGCACGCTGCCATGACCCACGGAATTACGGTGCGGGTGGCAGTCAATTTCCTCCCCGAACAATCGCAGCCCGAGGCAGGGCAATGGTTCTGGGTCTACCATATCCGGATCGAGAACGACGCGGACGAGCCGCTTCGTCTGATGACCCGGCACTGGCGGATTACGGACGGGAACGGCGGTATCAGCCATGTCGATGGCGAGGGTGTGGTCGGAGAGCAACCGCGCCTCTTGCCCGGCGAAGCGCATGATTACGTTTCGGGCTGTCCGCTGCCGACCTCGCACGGTTCGATGGAAGGCTTCTACGTTCTGCACAAGGATGACGGCACCCAGGTCGAGGTGCGCATCCCCTTCTTCCCGCTCGCAGCGCCCGCAACCGCTCAATAACGGGGCAGGCGGCGTATAGGCCAAGCGAGGGGGCTTGCCGCCAACGCTTCATCGGCTTACGCGGCTTCGCGTAATGAAGCGCACGCACCTGCCCCTTAACGCCCTGCGCGTATTCGACGCCGCGGCCCGGCATCTCTCGTTCACCCGCGCGGCGGATGAGCTGGCGGTGACGCCCGCTGCTGTCGGCCAGCAGATCCGCGCACTCGAAGATCACCTCGGCACGGTCCTGTTCCGGCGGACCAGCAAGGGTCTCGAGCTTACGGCCGAAGCCGTCGCCGGGCTCGATCCTTTACGCGACGGTTTTCTGCGGTTCGAGGAAAGCGTGCAGGCGATGCAGGCCGGCCAGGCGAGCGACCGCTTTACCATCGCTGCGCCGCGCGAATTCTACGCGCAGTGGCTGGCGCAGCGTCTTGCGGCCTACCGCGCCGAGAACCCGCAGGTCCGCTACCAGCTGGTCGAGAACGAGAATGCGGACTTTACCGAAGCCAACCTCGATGTCGCCATCCGTCTCGTCGATGGACCCGGCGATCTGCAAGGCGTCGAGCTTGCTCCGGCGCGGCGCGTCGTCGTCGCCGCGAGCGATGCGCCCGACAGCTGGATCGACTGGCCCGGCGCGCCGCTTCCCGAAGGGGCGGAGCCGGACATCCAGACCGGGAACGCAGGCCAGGCGCTCAGCAGCGCACTTGCCGGAATGGGCCGGGCGATCCTTCCGTATCTGCTGGTCGAGGACGCGATCGAGGACGGCCGCCTGACCGTGCTCGAAGGGCCGGACGAGGGGCGCCGCTCCTATTGGATGGTCGCGCCCGCGCCGCAGTGGCGGCAGAAGAAGGTCAAGGCGCTCGCCGCCTTCCTGACGGCCTGACGTTTCGCACCGGCTCAGAAACCCCTTGGTAACCACCTGGGTCCTAGAGCCGGGCAAATGGGTGAGCAAAATCAATCCTTTCGCAGTCGGTTGCGGCGCGACCGCCGCGGTGCGGCCGTCGCCGAGTTCGCGCTGATCGCCATGCCCGTGTGCGCGCTCGCGATGGGCGGCATGGAGATGGCTTACGAATCCTACGTCCGCTGCGTGATGCAGAGCGCGCTGACCGAAGCCGTCCGCGACGCCACGCCGATAGGGACGCCGGGCCAGCGCTATCCGGAGCCCGCGAGGGCGGAGGAGATCGAGGCCGCCGTCCGCAGCCGGGCCGGTGGTCTCGCCGCGAAGGCGAACGTCACCGTCGAACATATCGGCGCTCGCGGTTGCGAGGGCGCAGGAGGGGCGCGCGGCCTTGCCGGCGATACCGTCTCCTACTCTGCTCGCGTGGTGATGCCGCGCCTGTTTCCCGTGAGCGGCGTTACGGCGATGAAGCCGGACTTCGTGCTGACCGTCGAGACGGAGGCGGGAACCGAGCGGCGCCGCAAGCGAAAGGGGCCTGCCGCCGCCTGTTAGGAGGCCAGCGGGCGGGCTCGGTTAAGTTGCGCTCGGGCACCGGATCCGGCGTCGTCAGAGCCCAGCGCATGTCGCAGCGACCTGTAGGAGCAAGAGCGCGCGTTTCTGCGGGATAGCGCGCGCGAAGCCCTACAGCATGGAACACATGGAACACCGTACAGGGGGTAAAAACCCCTTGTGTCACTCTGCACGCGAAAAGTGTCACTTTACGCGCCCGGGGCGTCACCCTGTGCGGCAAAGCGTCACCCTACGCGGGCGTGGTGTGGGAAGAAGCGGGCGCGGCATGCCGAGGCGTCTGCCGGTGGCGAACGGCCTGCCCCGCAGCCAGCCCGATCGCTTGCAGCCGACGGTTGGGCAAGGCGCTACGGTCCTCGGCAGACGTTTCAAACACGGAATCGAGGGGCGGGGGAACGGACGATGGAAAGAGCCGGGGTGGGGGGGGTTAGTCGGTTGGGCGCGTGTAGGAAAGGTAGACGTAACTAAGTTTAGACACTTTAGTTTGGTAGAAGCCAAGTTCGAGTGCAGAAATTTGTAGATCGAGTGTGCAGAGAGTTTTCCACGGTGACGACGATCCTTAACTTTTAAATCGTCACATTCGATCTATTCTCATCGTATGAATCAGAACGAGATAGATCGATTTATTCGCATCGAATTTACGCGTTTCAAAGCTTTTGAGCGCTTTCGGATCGATTTAAAACAGTTCAATGTCATCGTCGGACCGAACAATGCCGGAAAATCGACAATCGTTGGAGCGTTTCGTATTTTGTCCGAAGCAATGCGGAGAGCTAACAGTAAGAAAGCTGAGATGGTTCTCGGACCTAACGGACGACAATATGGACACTCTATAGATCTCAGAAATGCTTTCATAGCAGAAGAGAATATTTTTTATGATTATCACGATGATGAACCTGCGCAGATTGTTTTCACGCTGAACAACGGCAATACTCTAACACTCTTTTTTCCCGAAAGAGAGGCATGTTTCCTTATTCCTAATGCACAGGGAAAGACGTGCTCATCACCAACGACCTTCCGGAAGAATTTTAGATGCAAGATTAGTTTCGCGCCGGTTTTAAGTCCGGTAGACCATTACGAGAAGCCATTTAAAAAGGAAACTGCACGTAGGGCACTCTTAAACTATCTAGCATCTCGAAACTTTCGAAATATTTGGTATCATTTTCCCGAAAAATTCGATGAGTTTCAGAAGCTTGTTGAGACAACTTGGCCGGGAATGAGTATTAAGCGTCCCGAACTCGTGCCACGTGATGGCGAGCCGTATTTGTTCATGTATTGTCCTGAAGATAGAAAAGACCGAGAAATTTTTTGGTCTGGTTTTGGATTTCAGGTGTGGTGTCAGATGCTAACTCACATTGTTCAAGCATACGACTCATCCATTTTCCTTATTGATGAGCCAGATGTTTATCTACATTCCGATCTCCAAAGGCAGCTTGTTGAGATATTAAAACGCCTAGGACCTGATATACTCCTCGCAACGCATTCAACTGAAATAATATCGGAATGCGAAACAGAAGATATTGTATTGGTCTCAAAAGATAGGCAGCGAGCCAAACGATTACGGTCGCCTTTCGAACTAGGCGGCGTTTTTGCTCAATTGGGGTCGTCGGCTAATCCAATATTAACGCAACTAGCAAAAACCCGGCGGGTGTTATTTGTAGAGGGATTGGACTTCAAAATCCTCGGTCAATTTTCGCGAAAGCTTGGTAAACGGCGCATCGCCGTTCGGTCCGATTTTGCGGTCGTCGCGACTGAAGGATTTAATCCCGAAAAAGTGAAAAGTTTGAAAGAGGGGATGGAGCACCCACTGGGGCGGACAGTGCTTTGTGGTGTGATACTCGATAGAGACTATCGCAGCGAAGCTGAATGTGAGGAAATTCAAGCCGGGCTTCAAAAAATTTCGCAGTTCTGCACAGTCCACCAATCTAAAGAAATTGAGAATTTCGTTTTGGTTCCGGCAGCAATAGAGCGGCTTGTTAGAAGGCGTATCGCTGAGCGAAATAAGCGAGGTGGTGAGCAAAAAGAATTTGTTCACTCCGTCGAGAACCTAATCGAGCAATTTTGTACTGAGAAGAAGTCGTACGTTTTGAGCCAGTTTACCGAGCGATACAAAGCATATGAAAGAAAGCAGCGCACCGCTCACGAGGCAACATTAATTCAAGAAGCATACGAAGAGTTTGACCGTAGGTGGGAAAGCAAAGAAGAGCGCTTTAAGATGGTTGCAGGCAAAGACGCACTTGCGTGGCTGAACTCTCAAATTCAGCCAGAATACAAAGTGAGTGTTACTGCCTCCGGCATCATTGACGTTATGCATGTCGATGAGGTTCCGGCAGCAATGAAAAGACTTATTGAGCAAATCGATGAATTTGCTCAGACTTCCGCACCTGTGTAGACTTGACCCCAACCCCTATACCCAGTAAGAGCCGCCTCATCCGAACCGAGAGTCGCATCTTGCTCGGGTAGATAGAGCTGAACATTGCCGGTATGTCCCGGAGCCTTCGTGTCATCACGCAAGGCTCTTTTCTATTGGAGCGCTCCCCTGGGGGTGCTGGGGCGACCGTCAAAGTAACCCGGTGGCCATGAAGCTTGCCAGGTGGAGTGTTTCAGGCTCGTGCTAAGATGACAGGCGTCTGCGCTGGTGCGCGGCGCTCCTGTCTCGCTGGACCCGGATCGTCTCCGGCGTGACGGCGGCAAGCACGAACCCGACAACCCATCCGGTCATCCGAGTGTGCCGCCAGCCTCAGCAGGCGAGACCGGGCGCGCATTACCGCGCGCTCCGGACAAACAGGTGAAGAGAAAGAAGTCTATGCCGACGATCAACCAGCTGGTCCGCAAGGGCCGCGAACCGCAGAAGGCCAAGTCGAAGGTCCCTGCGATGGAAGCGAACCCGCAGAAGCGCGGTGTCTGCACGCGCGTCTATACGACGACGCCGAAGAAGCCGAACTCGGCTCTGCGCAAGGTAGCTAAGGTGCGCCTGACCAACCAGCGCGAAGTCATTACCTACATTCCCGGCGAAGGGCACAACCTGCAGGAGCACTCCGTGGTGCTGATCCGCGGCGGGCGTGTGCGCGACCTTCCGGGCGTGCGCTATCACGTGCTGCGCGGCGTGCTCGACACGCAAGGGGTCAAGGACCGCAAGCAGTCGCGTTCGAAATACGGCGCGAAGAAGCCGAAGTAAGCGTTTTTGGTTGGGTACGCCTCAGGTATCAACCTGAGGCTCGGTGCCCGGCTGACCCTGGAGCAGCAAGGCGGACCCCGGATGGGGTCGCCGCACTCCGAAGGAGTTAAGAATTATGTCACGTCGTCGTCGTCCCGAAAAACGGGTCATCCTGCCCGATCCCAAGTTCGGTGATCAGGTCCTGTCGAAGTTCATGAACAACCTCATGCTTGACGGTAAGAAGTCCACTGCGGAACGCATTGTCTATGGCGCGCTCGACACGGTCGAGGCGAAGGCCAAGACCGATCCGATCCAGACGTTCCACGATGCGCTCAACAACATCAAGCCGCAGGTCGAAGTGCGCAGCCGCCGCGTCGGCGGTGCGACCTACCAGGTGCCGGTCGAGGTTCGCCCCGAGCGTGCGCAGGCGCTGGCGATACGCTGGCTCATCGGTGCGGCTCGCGGCCGTGCGGAAACCACCATGTCGGCACGCCTGTCGGGCGAGCTGATGGATGCCGCCAACAACCGCGGCAATGCGGTGAAGAAGCGCGAAGACACGCACCGGATGGCCGACGCCAACCGCGCCTTCTCGCACTACCGCTGGTAACAGGTCGGGGCGGACGCGCGTGCGGATTATTCGGCGCGCGTCTTTAACCGGAAACATTTGCAATTATATCGGGCGGGCGAAGGGCTGCGGGACAAGCGGCCTTCTCCTCCCATCCAACCCTCGAGGTAATTAACATGGCCCGCGACTATCCGCTGGAACGCTATCGCAACATCGGGATCATGGCGCATATCGACGCCGGGAAAACGACCACGACCGAGCGTATCCTCTATTACACCGGCAAGAGCTACAAGATCGGCGAAGTGCACGACGGTGCCGCGACGATGGACTGGATGGAACAGGAGCAGGAGCGCGGCATCACGATCACGTCCGCTGCGACCACGACCTTCTGGTCCGCCGAAGACGGCCAGGGGCCGAAGCATCGGATCAACATCATCGACACTCCCGGCCACGTGGACTTCACCATCGAAGTCGAGCGTAGCCTTCGCGTACTCGACGGCGCGGTCGCCGTGTTCGACGGCGTTGCCGGCGTGGAGCCGCAGTCCGAAACCGTATGGCGCCAGGCCGACAAGTACGGCGTTCCGCGGATGTGCTTCATCAACAAGCTCGACCGTACCGGCGCGGACTTCTATTACTGCGTCCAGTCGATCGTCGACCGCCTCGGTGCGACGCCGCTGGTGCTGTATCTCCCGATCGGCGCGGAAGCCGACCTTCAGGGCGTGGTCGACCTCGTCAACAATCGCGGCATCGTGTGGGAAAACGACGGACTTGGCGCGACGTTCAACTACGTCGACATTCCTGCCGACATGGCCGACAAGGCTGCGGAATACCGCGAGAAGCTGATCGAGACTGCCGTCGAGCAGGACGATGACATCATGGAAGCCTACCTCGAAGGCGAAGAGCCCGATGCAGCGACGCTGAAGAAGCTGATCCGCAAGGGCACCATGGCGCGCGCGTTCGTGCCTGTGCTGTGCGGCTCCGCGTTCAAGAACAAGGGCGTTCAGCCGCTGCTCGACGCGGTGGTCGACTACATGCCGTCCCCGATCGACGTTCCGGCGATCAAGGGCGTGCTGCCCGACAGCGACGAGGAAGCGACGCGTCCGTCCAGCGACGATGCGCCGTTCAGCGCGCTGGCGTTCAAGATCATGAACGATCCGTTCGTGGGCTCGCTTACCTTTACCCGCATCTATTCCGGCCAGCTGTCGAAGGGCAGCGTGCTCAACTCCGTCAAGGAGAAGAAGGAAAAGATCGGCCGCATGCTGCTGATGCATTCCAACAACCGGGAAGACATCGATGAGGCATTCGCCGGCGACATCGTCGCGATTGCGGGTCTGAAGGAAACGACGACCGGCGACACGCTGTGCGATGCGTCGAAGCCGATCATCCTCGAGCGGATGGAATTCCCCGAGCCGGTCATCGAACTGTCGGTGGAACCCAAGACCAAGGCCGACCAGGAAAAGATGGGCGTCGCGCTCAACCGCCTGGCTGCAGAGGATCCCTCGTTCCGGGTGACGACCGACCACGAAAGCGGTCAGACGATCATTAAGGGCATGGGCGAGCTCCACCTCGACATTCTCGTCGACCGTATGAAGCGCGAGTTCAAGGTCGAAGCCAACGTCGGTGCGCCGCAGGTGGCCTACCGCGAATCGCTCGGCCGCGAAGTCGACGTCGACTACACGCACAAGAAGCAGTCGGGCGGCTCGGGTCAGTTCGGCCGCGTGAAGGTGCGTGTCGCTCCGGGTGAGCGCGGGCAGGGCGTGATCTTCGAAGACGAGATCAAGGGCGGTAACATTCCGAAGGAATTCATCCCCGCGATCGAGAAGGGTTTCCGCGAGCAGGCCGAAAGCGGTTATCTCGTCGGCTTCCCGATCATCGACTTCAGCATCACGCTGTACGACGGTGCCTACCATGACGTCGACTCCAGCGCGATCGCGTTCGAGATCGCCGGTCGCGGAGCGATGCGCGAAGTTGCGCAGAAGGCCGGGATCAAGCTGCTCGAACCGATCATGAAGGTGGAAGTTGTGACGCCGGAAGACTATCTCGGCGACGTGATCGGCGACCTCAACAGCCGCCGCGGCCAGATCCAGGGCACCGACACGCGCGGCAACGCCCAGGCGGTCGAGGCCAATGTGCCGCTGGCGAACATGTTCGGCTATGTGAATGAACTGCGTTCGTTCACGCAGGGCCGGGCGCAGTATTCGATGCAGTTCTCGCATTACGACGAAGTGCCCGCGAATGTTGCTGCAGAGGTCAAGGAGAAGCTTGCCTAAGGCGAGCGATACGTTTAGGGGCGGCGCCTGAAATCGACCGGGCGCCGCGCCCACGGCAGAATTTCAATTATCTAGATCAGAGGTTATTTGAGCATGGCGAAGGAAAAATTTCAGCGGAACAAGCCGCACTGCAACATCGGCACCATCGGTCACGTTGACCATGGCAAGACGACGTTGACTGCGGCCATCACGAAGGTGCTCGACGCACCCGTGGATTTCGCAAACATCGATAAGGCTCCGGAAGAGCGCGAGCGCGGCATCACGATTTCGACCGCTCACGTGGAATATGAAACCGACGCGCGCCACTACGCGCACGTCGATTGCCCGGGCCACGCCGACTACGTGAAGAACATGATCACCGGCGCTGCCCAGATGGACGGCGCGATCCTGGTGGTTAACGCTGCAGACGGCCCCATGCCGCAGACCCGCGAGCACATCCTGCTTGCCCGTCAGGTCGGTGTGCCGGCTCTCGTCGTGTTCCTCAACAAGGTCGACCAGGTCGACGACGAAGAACTGCTCGAACTCGTCGAACTCGAAGTTCGCGAACTGTTGAGCGATTACGACTTCGACGGCGACAACATTCCGATCGTCAAGGGTTCGGCTCTTGCCGCTCTCGAAGGCCGTGACGACAACATCGGCAAGGAAGCCGTTCTCGAGCTGATGAAGGCCGTCGACGACTACATTCCGCAGCCCGACCGTCCGGTCGACAAGGACTTCCTGATGCCGATCGAAGACGTGTTCTCGATCTCGGGCCGCGGTACGGTTGTTACCGGTCGTATCGAAACCGGCATCGTGAACGTCGGCGACGAAGTCGAAATCGTTGGCATCAAGGATACGTCCAAGACCACGGTTACCGGCGTCGAAATGTTCCGCAAGCTGCTCGACCGCGGTGAAGCGGGCGACAACATCGGTGCGCTTATCCGCGGCGTGGGCCGTGAAGACGTCGAGCGCGGCCAGGTTCTCGCCAAGCCGGGTTCGGTTACGCCGCACACCGAGTTCAACGCTGAAGTCTACGTGCTGTCGAAGGACGAAGGTGGCCGTCACACGCCGTTCTTCGCCAACTACCGCCCGCAGTTCTACTTCCGCACGACCGACGTGACCGGCGAAGTGATCCTTCCCGAAGGCACGGAAATGGTCATGCCGGGCGACAACGTGACGATCGGCGTGAAGCTGATCGCTCCGATCGCGATGGACGAAGGTCTGCGTTTCGCAATCCGCGAAGGTGGCCGTACCGTCGGTTCGGGGGTTGTCAGCAAGATCACGAAGTAATATAGGCCCGGTCATACGGCGTCGGATTCGTCCGCGCCGGACCGGACTTAGCTTCGGCACAATCAGTATTCGTCGATGGCCCCGCTCTCCCTGAACCGGGAGGGGGCGGGGCCACTGATTTTTGTTTGCTCTTTCTCATCGGTATTTGGAAATGGAAGCCCAGAATATTCGCATTCGCCTCAAGGCGTTCGATCACCGCGTTCTCGACCAGGCGACTGGCGAAATCGCAGACACCGCTCGCCGGACCGGCGCGCTGATCCGGGGTCCCATTCCGATGCCGACGAGGATCGAGAAGTTCACTGTGAACCGCGGTCCGCACATCGACAAGAAGTCGCGGGAGCAGTTCGAGGTTCGGACTTACAAAAGGCTGCTGGACATTGTGCAGCCGAACGCCCAGACGGTCGATGCGCTGATGAAGCTAGATCTTGCGGCCGGCGTAAACGTCGAGATCAAGCTGGCCTAAGGCTACTGATCGGTCCCCGGCAGGACCTTAACCCGCCGGAAGTTTCAGGGGCGCTCGATAGCCCCGCTGGTGCTCTACTAGGGAATCGGCAAGACATCGGGATACCGCCGGATTTATCCGGGACTGCGTCCCCCGTCTCGCTTTCAGCGGCACTGTCCGCGCGAAGGCATTCAGCCCGGACGGGGCGACGCATACGAACATTTCGGGCTGATAGGCCTGGCGGAGCTCACGCTTCGCCGCGCTGAAGAACCAAGCACCTGGGGAATGGTCCTCATGTGCCTCTGTCTTAAGGAGTATGGATCATGCGCACAGGCGTGGTCGCTAAGAAAGTCGGGATGACCCGCCTCTTCCAGGAGGATGGCCGCCATGTGCCGGTCACCGTTCTGGCGCTCGAGGAATGTCAGGTCATTTCGCACCGGACCGAAGACCGCGACGGCTATTTCGCCGTGCAGGTCGGTTCGGGCGAAGCGAAACAGAAGAATGTCAACAAGCCGCAGCGCGAGCATTTCGCGAAGGCCGAAGTCGGTCTGAAGCGCAAGGTTGCGGAATTCCGTGTCGAGAGCGAAGACGGGCTGCTGCCGGTTGGCGCACGCATCTCCGCGGAGCATTTTATTGCGGGCCAGAAGGTGGACATCACCGGTCATACGCAGGGCAAGGGCTTTGCCGGTGCGATGAAGCGCTGGGGCTTCGGGGGTCTGCGCGCGACGCACGGCGTTTCGCTCAGCCACCGTTCGCACGGTTCGACGGGTAACCGCCAGGATCCGGGCCGCGTGTTCAAGGGCAAGAAGATGGCCGGCCACATGGGCGACCGTCAGCGCACGCAGCAGAACCTGGAGATCGTGCGCACCGACGCCGATCGCGGTCTCCTGTTCGTGAAGGGCTCGGTTCCCGGCGCCAAGAACAGCTGGATGCTCGTTCGCGACGCCGTGAAGGTGAAGCATGACGAGCTGCCGTTTCCGGGCGTGATGTACCGCAACCGTGAAGAGTTCGACCATGAGGAGGCGCAAGCCGGCATGATCGAAAGCGGTGCGGAGCACGAAGTGGACACCGGTCCTACCGCTGCTGAAGAAGCGAAGATCATCGCCGAGAAGGAAGCTCTCATGGCGAAGAACGACGCAGGCGAAAGCGATAACGCATCAGGTGGTTCGGATACCGGCGCCGCCGATGGCTCTGAGAAGGAGGGCTGACACATGAAAGTGAAGGTCCAGACAATCGACGGATCGAAGGGTTCGGGCGATATCGATTTGAACGATGACGTGTTCGGCATCGAGCCGCGTGCGGACATCCTCCACCGCGTGGTGACCTGGCAGCTGGAAAAGCGGCGCGAGACGGCTCGTCCGACGCGCGAGCGCAGCGACGTTGCCCGTACCGGCAAGAAGTTCGGGCCGCAGAAGGGTTCGGGCGGCGCTCGCCACGGCGACCGCGGCGCTCCGATCTTCATCGGCGGCGGTAAGGCTCACGGTGCGCGCAAGCGCGACTTCAATCCGTCGCTCAACAAGAAGATCCGTGCACTCGGCCTCAAGATGGCGCTTTCGAGCAAGGCCAAGGACGGGCTCGTGATCGTTGACGATCTCTCGATCAAGGACGCCAAGACGAAGGCTCTCAGGGGCCACTTCGACAAGGCGGGCTGGAACGGCAAGGTCCTCTTCATCGACGGCGAAAGCGTTGACGACGGCTTCCGCAAGGCAGCCGGCAACCTTCCGGGCATCAACGTGATGCCGGCGGCAGGCGCGAACGTCTACGACATCCTGAAACACGACACGCTGGTCCTTTCCAAGGCCGCGGTCGAAAAGCTGGAGGCGCGCTTCAATGGCTAAGAAGCAGGAAATCGACGCGCGTCATTACGACGTCGTTCTGGCCCCGCACATCACGGAGAAGGCAACCCTTCTCTCCGAGAACAACGCGGTCGTCTTCAAGGTCGCTGGCGGTGCTACCAAGCCGCAGATCAAGGAAGCGGTCGAGGCGCTGTTCGATGTCAGCGTGACGAAGGTGAACACCATCGTCACCAAGGGCAAGGTGAAGCGGTGGAAGGGCAAACCCTATCGCCGCAACGACATGAAAAAGGCGATCGTGACGCTGGCCGAAGGCCAGTCCATCGACGTCACCAGCGGTATCTGAGGCGGACCGGACAATGGCACTCAAGAATTACAAACCGACCAGTCCCGCCCGGCGCGGCCTGATCCTCGTTGACAAGTCGGGCCTCCACAAGGGCGGCCCGGTCAAGTCGCTGACCGAGGGCAAGCGCAAGACTGGCGGACGCAACAACAAGGGCCATGTCACCTCGCGCGGCATGGGCGGCGGTCACAAGCAGAAGTACCGCATGATCGATTTCAAGCGGCGCAAGTGGGACGTCGAAGGCACGGTAGAGCGGATCGAGTACGATCCGAACCGGACCGCCTTCATCGCGCTCATCAAATATGCTGACGACACGCTTGCCTACATCATCTGCCCGCAGCGCCTCGGCGTTGGCGACAAGGTGATCGCCGGCGAACGGGTCGACACGAAGCCTGGGAATGCCATGCTTCTCGGCCAGATGCCGGTCGGCACCATCTGCCACAATGTGGAGATGAAGCCGGGCAAGGGCGGGCAGCTGGCGCGCAGCGCCGGAGCTTACGTCCAGCTCGTCGGCCGTGACCGCGGCATGGTCATCGTGCGCCTGAACTCGGGCGAGCAGCGTTACCTGCGTGCCGATTGCATGGGTACGGTCGGTGCGGTGTCGAACCCCGACAACCAGAACCAGAACCTGGGCAAGGCCGGCCGCAAGCGCTGGATGGGCGTGAAGCCGCTTACGCGTGGTGTCGCGAAGAACCCGGTCGATCACCCCCACGGCGGCGGCGAAGGCCGTACCTCCGGCGGCCGCCATCCGGTTACCCCCTGGGGCAAGCCGACCAAGGGTGCCCGCACCCGCAAGAACAAGCAGACGGACAAGTACATCATCCGTTCGCGCCACGCGAAGAAGAAGAGGTAAAGGCACATGGCTCGTTCCGTCTGGAAAGGTCCGTTCGTCGAACTCAGCCTTCTCAAGAAGGCCGAAGATGCGCAGGATTCGGGTGGCCGTGCGCCGATCAAGACTTGGTCGCGCCGCAGCACTATTCTGCCGCAATTCGTCGGACTGACGTTCAACGTCTACAATGGTCACAAATTCATTCCCGTGTCCGTCAACGAGGACATGGTCGGGCACAAGCTCGGCGAATTCGCGCCTACGCGCACATTCCCCGGCCATGCCTCCGACAAGAAGGGCAAGCGCTGATGGGCAAGGCTAAATCTCCCCGCCGCGTCGGCGACAACGAGGCGCTGGCCGTCGGCACGACGATTCGCGGCAGCGCGCAGAAGCTCAATCTGGTGGCAGAGCTCATCCGCGGCAAGAAGGCCGAGGAAGCGCTTAACATCCTGACCTTCTCAAAGCGTGCGATGGCGCGTGACGCGCACAAGGTGCTCGCTTCCGCGATCGCCAATGCGGAAAACAACCACAATCTCGACGTGGACGCGCTGGTCGTGGCCGAAGCGAGCGTCGGGAAGGCAATCACCATGAAGCGTTTCCACACGCGCGGACGGGGCAAGAGCACCCGTATTCTCAAGCCGTTCAGCCGGCTGCGCATCGTGGTTCGCGAAGAGGAAGAGGCGTAAGATGGGTCAGAAGAGCAATCCGATCGGCCTGCGTCTGCAGATCAACCGCACCTGGGACAGCCGGTGGTACGCCGAAGGGCGCGACTACGCACAGCTGCTCAAGGAAGATATCGAGATCCGCAAGCACATCATCGATACACTGCCGCAGGCCGCGATTTCGAAGGTGGTGATCGAGCGTCCGGCAAAGCTTTGCCGCATCTCGATCTTCGCTGCGCGTCCCGGCGTCATCATCGGCAAGAAGGGCGCGGACATCGAAAAGCTGCGCACCAAGCTCGCCTCGATGACCGCAAGCGAAGTGAAGCTGAACATCGTCGAGATCCGCAAGCCGGAAATCGACGCCAAGCTCGTCGCTCAGGGTATCGCGGACCAGCTCATTCGCCGCGTGGCTTTCCGCCGCGCGATGAAGCGGGCGGTGCAAAGCGCGCTGCGCCTTGGTGCGGAAGGCATCAAGATCGTTTGCGGCGGCCGTCTCGGAGGGGCTGAAATCGCCCGCGTCGAATGGTACCGCGAAGGCCGCGTTCCGCTCCACACGCTGCGCGCGAACGTCGATTACGCCGAAGCCGAGGCGCTGACCGCCTACGGTATCATCGGCATCAAGTGCTGGATCTTCAAAGGCGAGATCCTGGCGCACGATCCCACCGCCCAGGACCGGCTGATGATGGAAGCACAGACTTCCGGCGTCCGCCCGGCACGCTGAGCGGGAGCAGAGTAGAAAACCATGCTGCAACCGAAGAAAACCAAGTATCGCAAGGCCTTCAAGGGCCGGATCAAGGGCGAAGCCAAGGGCGGGACGACCCTGAATTTCGGCTCCTATGGTCTCAAGGCGCTCGAACCCGAGCGGATTACCGCTCGCCAGATCGAAGCCGCTCGCCGTGCGATCACGCGTCACATGAAGCGTCAGGGACGTCTCTGGATCCGCGTGTTCCCGGACGTGCCGGTATCGAAGAAGCCTGCCGAAGTCCGTCAGGGTAAGGGCAAGGGTTCGATCGAATACTGGGCTGCACGGGTCAAGCCGGGCCGCATCCTGTTCGAACTCGACGGTGTTTCGGGCCAGATCGCTGCCGAAGCTTTCGAACGCGCTGCCATGAAGCTGCCGGTGAAGACGAAAGTCGTCGCCCGCTTCGGCGACACCAGCCACCTGGGAGGCGAATGATGGCCAAAATCGAAGACCTTCGCACCAAGTCTGACGATCAGCTTGGCGAACAGCTGACCGCGCTGAAAAAGGAGCAGTTCAACCTGCGTTTCCAGTCCGCGACCAACCAGCTCGAAGCGCCCGCGCGTATCAAGCAGGTCCGCCGCGAGATCGCGCAGATCAAGACGCTTCAGAACGAGCGCGCGAAAGCCGCCGCTTCCGAAAAAGCCGGCGCTTAAGGAGTATTACGATGCCGAAACGCATTCTGATCGGGACCGTCACCTCCGACAAGACCGACAAGACCGTGACCGTGCTGGTCGAACGCAAGGTGAAGCACCCGCTCTACGGGAAGATCATCCGCCGTTCGAAGAAGTATCACGCGCACGACGAGAAGAACGAATACGGTCTGGGCGACATCGTCCGGATTGAGGAGACGAAGCCGATCTCGAAGACCAAGACCTGGAAGGTCCTCGACCAGGTCAAGTCCGGCGGCACGCAGGCGGTGGAAGCCGACCTCGACGTGGAAGCCGCTTCGAACTGAGCTTCGCTTCGTAAGGAAGCTTTTGTGTGGAACTACCGGGCAGGGCAGCAGCCAAACGGTCCCGGCAAGCCGAATAGGAAGGAAACGCATCGATGATTCAGATGCAATCAAACCTGGATGTCGCTGACAACAGCGGCGCGAAACGGGTCCAGTGCATCAAGGTGCTGGGCGGCTCGAAGCGTCGTACCGCCAGCGTGGGCGACGTGATCGTGGTATCGGTCAAGGAAGCCCAGCCGCGCGCCAAGGTGAAGAAGGGTGACGTTCACCGTGCGGTGATCGTGCGCACCAAGAAGGACGTGCGCCGCGCCGATGGCAGCGTGATCCGCTTCGACAGCAATGCCGCGGTTCTCGTCAACAAGACCGAAGAACCGATCGGCACGCGTATCTTTGGCCCGGTCGTGCGCGAACTGCGCAGTCGCGGTTTCATGAAGATCATCTCGCTCGCGCCGGAGGTGCTGTGATGGCTTCCGCTAAGATCAAGAAGGGCGACAGCGTCGTCGTGCTTTCGGGCAAGGACAAGGGCCGCACCGGCACCGTCCAGAAGGTCATGCCGAAAGACGGCAAGGTCGTCGTGGAAGGCGTGAACATCGCTGCCCGTCACCGCAAGCCGAGCCAGCAGAACCCGCAGGGCGGCATCGACCGGTTCGAAGCGCCCATGCATTTGTCCAAAGTGGCGATCGCCGATCCGAAGGACGGCAAGCCGACCCGCGTCCGCTTCGAGGAGAAGGACGGCAAGAAGGTCCGCGTCGCCGTAAAGTCCGGGGAGACCATCGATGGCTGATTATACGCCCCGCATGAAGCAGCGCTACGATGAGGAAGTCGTCAAGGCGATGACCGAGAAGTTCGGCTACGAAAACCGTCTCGCCGTCCCGCGGATCGAGAAGATCACGCTCAACATGGGTGTCGGTGAAGCGAGCCAGGACAAGAAAAAGGTCCAGACAGCTGCCGAGGAAATGGCGCTGATCGCCGGCCAGAAGCCGGTCATTACGAAGGCGAAGAAGTCGATCGCACAGTTCAAGCTGCGCGAAGGCATGCCTATCGGTGCGAAGGTTACCCTGCGCCGCGACCGCATGTACGAATTCCTCGACCGGCTCGTGACCATCGCCATGCCGCGTATTCGCGACTTTCGCGGGCTCAACCCGCGCTCGTTCGACGGTGCCGGCAATTACGCGATGGGCCTCAAGGAACAGATTATCTTTCCCGAGATCAGCTACGACAAGATCGAGACGGTCCGGGGCATGGATATCATCGTAACCACTACGGCGAACACCGACGAGGAAGGCCGCGAACTGCTGCGCCTGTTCGGTTTCCCGTTCCCGACGCCCGAAGCGTCGACGGAGAAGGAGGCTGCGTAAGGCAGTGCTCCTAGCAAACAAGACACGAAGGAAGAGAGCTTAAGTCCAATGGCGAAACTGAGTTCCATCAACAAGAACGAGCGGCGCAAGAAGCTCGCCAAGAAATATGCGGCGAAGTATGCGAAGCTCAAGGCTGTCGCTGACGACACCTCGCTCGACGAGAGCGAGCGTCTGATCGCGCGTCTCAAGATGGCGGAAATCCCGCGCAATGCGAACCCGACTCGCATTCGCAACCGCTGCTCCACCACCGGCCGCCCGCGCGGCTATTACCGCAAGTTCGGACTGAACCGTATCGAGCTCCGCAATCTGGCCAACAAGGGCCTGATTCCGGGTGTTACGAAGTCGAGCTGGTGAGGATCTGACGAATGGCTATGACCGATCCCCTGGGTGATATGCTCACCCGTATCCGCAACGGCCAGCAGGCGAAGAAGGACAGTGTCCTTTCGCCCGCTTCCAAGCTGCGTGCGAACGTCCTCGAAGTGCTTCAGCGCGAAGGCTACATCCGTGGCTACAGCGAAGACGAGAGCGGCAAGCACAAGGCGCTGCGGATCGAACTGAAATATTTCGAAGGCGAACCGGCGATCAAGTATGTCGCCCGCGTTTCCAAGCCTGGTCGCCGTGTCTACTCGGGTTCGCAGGAACTGCCGAGCGTGCGGGGCGGCCTCGGCATCACCATCGTCTCGACGCCTGCTGGCGTGCTTTCGGACAACGAAGCGCGCAATCAGAACGTCGGCGGCGAAGTGCTGGCGGAGGTATTCTGATGAGCCGCATCGGCAAGAAACCGGTCGCGATCCCGAGCGGGGTTACGGCGAATATCGAAGGCAAGACGCTTTCGGTAAAGGGTCCGAAGGGCACGCTCAGCATGGGTCTGAGCGACCTCATCGACTACAAGATCGAAGACGGCGAGATCCAGGTCAACCCGGCGAACGATACGCAGAAGGCGCGCTCCTACTGGGGCATGCAGCGCACGCTGGTATCGAACCTCGTCGAAGGCGTCACCGAGGGCTTCACCAAGGTGCTCGAAATCACCGGCGTCGGCTACCGTGCGCAGGCGCAGGGCAAGAAGCTCAAGCTGCAGCTCGGCTACAGCCACGATGTCGATCTCGACGTGCCGGAAGGTCTGGAAGTGAAGACTCCCGACCAGACCACGATCGAGATTTCGGGCAGCGACAAGCAGGCCGTTGGCCAGTTTGCCGCAGAGGTCCGCCGCTGGAGGAAGCCGGAGCCGTACAAGGGCAAGGGCATCAAGTACCGCGGCGAGTACATCTTCCGCAAGGAAGGGAAGAAGAAGTAAGATGGCCAAACTTTCCCTATTCGAACGCCGCCGCCGCCGGGTCCGTACCGCGCTCCGCAAGCGCTCGGGCGATAAGCCGCGCCTGTCCGTGCACCGCACCGGCCAGCACATCTACGCGCAGGTCATCGACGACAAGGAAGGCCGCACGGTTGCGGCAGCTTCCACGCTCGGCGCCAAATCCTCCGGCGCGAATGTCGATGCGGCCAAGCAGGTCGGCAGCGACATCGCAGCTGCCGCGAAGAAGGCGGGCGTCACGTCGGTCGTGTTCGACCGCGGCGGGTTCCTGTTCCATGGCCGCGTGAAGGCGCTGGCCGATGCCGCCCGTGAAGGCGGGCTGGAGTTCTGATTATGGCTGACGAAAACAACAACGAAGAAAACCAGATCAAGGATACGCCCGAAGTTGCAAAGGCGAAAGCCGATGCAGGCGTCGAGATCGATCACCCCGCTTCCGCCGAAACGGAGCACGCGGTGAAGGATCAGCCGAAGATCGACAACGAAGGCTCGACCCCGACGCCGACGACGGCTTCGACCGAAGCGGCTGACAACCAGTCGGCAGCCGGCGGCGATCCCTCGCAGCCGCGCGGTCGCGGCAATCGCGGCGGACGTGATGGCGGCGGGCGCGATGGCGGCCGAGGCCGTGGTCGTGGCGGCCGCGACAACCGGCGCGGCGGACGCGAAGAGGAAGATGACGGTCTCGTCGAGAAGCTCGTACACATCAACCGCGTCTCCAAGACGGTGAAGGGCGGTAAGCGCTTTGGTTTTGCTGCGCTCGTAGTCGTCGGTGACGGCCAGGGCCGCGTCGGCTTCGGCCACGGCAAGGCCCGCGAAGTGCCTGAGGCGATCACCAAGGCGACCGCTTCGGCGAAGAAGAAGATGGTCCGCGTGGCGCTCAAGGAAGGCCGCACGCTGCACCATGACGGCAAGGGCCGTTTCGGTGCCGGCAAGGTCACGATCCGTACCGCGCCTCCGGGTACCGGCATCATCGCCGGCGGTCCGATGCGCGCAGTGTTCGAAAGCCTCGGCGTTGCCGACGTGGTGACCAAGTCGGTCGGTTCGTCCAATCCCTATAACATGATCCGCGCCACCTTCGAGGCGCTGACGGACCAGACTTCGCCGAAGTCGGTTGCGCAGCGCCGCGGCAAGAAGGTTGCCGACCTGCTCGGCCGGGGCGGAGCCAGCGAGGCAGAAGCGCAAGCTGACGCCGCAGCGGTCACGGAGTAAGACAGATGGCTGGCAAGAAAAACGACAGTAAGACCATCCGGATCCGGCAGGTGGGCTCGCCCATCCGCCGTCCGGAAAGCCAGAAGAAGATCCTCACGGGTCTCGGCCTCGGCAAGATGCACCGCGAAGTGGAAGTGCAGGACACTCCCGAAGTTCGCGGCGCGATCGCCAAGCTGCCGCACATGGTGGAAGTGGTCGAGTAAACACGCGGCGGGGAGGGGTTGGCCCTCCCGCGCCATTACCGGCGAAGGCCGGCAATCCGGGATGCTCCGCGCGCGTATCTCTGGGCATAGCAACAAAAGCCCTTGCCGAATGAGCGGGGCGAACCAAAGCGAGTGCATTGAAATGACGATTAAGCTCAACGAACTCAAAGACAACGAAGGTGCCCGCACCAACCGGATGCGCGTCGGACGTGGCATCGGCTCGGGCAAGGGCAAGACCGGCGGACGCGGCCAGAAGGGCCAGAAGAGCCGATCGGGCGTCGCCATCAAGGGTTTCGAAGGCGGTCAGATGCCGCTTCACATGCGCCTGCCGAAGCGCGGCTTCAACAACCCCTTCGGCAAGGATTACGCCGAAGTGAACCTCGGCATGGTTCAGAAGTTCATCGACGCGAAGAAGCTCGATGCCGGCAAGGACATCGACCACGCTGCACTGAAGGCCGCTGGCCTTGCACGCGGCGGCAAGGACGGTGTGCGCCTGCTCGGCAAGGGCGAACTTACCGCGAAGGCGAAGTTCATCGTGGCCGGCGCGTCCAAGGGTGCGATCGAAGCGGTCGAGAAGGTCGGCGGCAGCGTGGAAGTGGTCGAAGTCAAGGAACCTTCGTCCAAGCCTTCCAAATCGCCCCGCGAGAAGAAAACCGAGAAAAAATCGGCATAAACGGACCGAGATACTGGCGGGGGTTCGACAAGCGTGCCCCCGCTACCTATGTATCCGTCCGATGGTGCTGCCGGACGTAAAGGGGCGGCGGCTACCGCAAGCTAGGATCACCGGTCTACACCATGGCATCACGTACCGATAACATCGCCAGCAACCTCAGCCTGTCGAACTTCTCGAAGGCGACGGAACTCAAGCGGCGCATCTGGTTCACGATCGGCGCGCTGATCGTTTTCCGTTTCCTCAGCTTCGTACCGCTGCCGGGCGTCAACCCGCTGATTCTCGAGACGCTGTACGATCAGGCGCGGGGTGGTATCCTCGATCTGTTCAACACTTTCTCGGGTGGCAGCCTGGAGCGGATGAGCCTCATCGCGCTCGGCGTCATGCCCTACATCACCGCGTCCATCGTAGTGCAGCTTGCCGCATCGCTTCACCCGACGCTCGCGGCGCTCAAGAAAGAGGGCACGTCGGGACGGCAAAAGCTCAACCAGTACACACGTTACGGGACCGTGTTCCTGTGCGCGATCCAGGGCTGGTTCCTCGCTTCGGGCCTCGAGAGCTTCGGCGCGCAGAGCGGTCTGCAAGCTGTCGTGCAGCCCGGACCGCTGTTCCGCGTGGGCGCTGTCATCAGCCTCGTCGGCGGAACGATGTTCCTGCTGTGGCTGGGCGAGCAGATCACGAGCCGCGGTATCGGTAACGGCGTCTCGCTCATCATCATGGCCGGCATCGTCGCGCAGTTTCCGAGCTTCGTCGCCAACTTCTTCGAGGGCGGCCGGACCGGAGCGATCGCACCGGGCCTGATCGTCGCGTTCTCGCTGATGATCGTGGCGCTGATCCTTGTCATCTGCTTCATGGAGCGGGCGCAGCGGCGACTGCTGATCCAATATCCCAAACGCGCGACGCAGCGCGGCATGATGCAGGCGGACCGCAGCCACCTGCCGCTGAAGCTCAATACCGCGGGCGTCATCCCGCCGATCTTCGCCAGTTCGCTGCTGCTTCTGCCGCTGACGATCAGCCAGTTTGCGGGCAATTCGGTGACCGCCGGAGGCCCCGGCGGCAGCATTATCCAGCAGCTCAACTTCTATCTGTCGCCGGGACAGCCGCTGTACCTCGCGCTGTATGCGGCGGGCATCATCTTCTTCACCTTCTTCTACACCGCGGTCGTCTTCAATCCGGAAGAAACAGCGGAGAACCTGAAGAAGAATGGCGGCTTCATTCCCGGCATCCGTCCGGGCAAGCGGACCGAGGAATATCTCGATTACGTCCTCACCCGTATCACGGTCATCGGGGCGATCTATCTGACGCTCGTCTGCGTCATTCCCGAATATGTGATCCGGCAGACGGGCATTCCGTTGTTCCTCGGCGGAACGAGCCTGCTCATCGTCGTCAACGTCACCGTCGACACGATCAGCCAGGTCCAGTCCCACCTTCTGGCACACCAATACGGCGACCTTATCAAGAAGGCGAAGTTGAAAGGCCGTAAACGCTAGGGCACACCAGAGCCGCGCGTTAGAGAATCAGGGGGAGCACTCGTCTTGGATATCATACTGCTTGGCCCTCCCGGCGCGGGTAAGGGAACGCAGTCCCAGCGTCTGGTTGAGCACCACGGGATGCGGCAATTGTCGACTGGCGACATGCTGCGTGCCGCGGTGAAAGCCGAAACGGCGGTCGGCAAGGAAGCGAAAGCGATCATGGAAAGCGGCGGTCTCGTCTCCGACGAGATCGTCTCGCGCCTGATTGACGATGAGCTTGCGTCCATGAACGATTCGGTCGGCGCGATCTTCGACGGCTACCCGCGCACGAAAGCGCAGGCCGAAGCGCTCGACGACATCTTGGCTAAGCACAACCGCTCGCTCGACCATGTAATCGAACTCGAAGTCAACGAGGACGCCTTGGTCGACCGGATCACCGGGCGCTTTACATGCGCGAACTGCGGCGCAGGCTATCACGACCGGTACAAGCTGCCGCGCGTCGAGGGCGTCTGCGATAAGTGCGGCTCGACCAAGTTCAAACGGCGGCCCGATGACAACGAGGAAACCGTGCGCAAGCGGATGCAGGAATACCGCGCCAAGACCGCGCCTATCCTGCCGGGCTACGAAGAGCGCGGTATCGTCACCCGGATCGACGGCATGGCCGCGATCGACGAGGTTACTGACGCTCTTGAAGAGGTCCTGCGTTAAGCGCGTTGCGCTTCGGTCGCTGCGCGCTAGTCTTCCCACTCGGTACGTGGGGAGGCGGATATCCGGGCGGGACTTATTTTGAGTATTCTTTCAGCAACGCTGTCGGCATCGCCTCCTGCTGCTGCCGAAGTCATTGCCAAGGACGCGAACGGCTTCACAACGAGGAATACGCAGGTCATCGCGGCGACGCCCGCGCAGGTCTGGCTCGCACTGATCAGTCCGGGGAAGTGGTGGAGCGACGATCATACTTGGTCGGGCGATGCGGCCAATATGACGCTGATCCCGCAGGGCGGCGGGTGCTTCTGCGAGACCATTCCGGGCACGGAAGATGCGGACACGGTACAGCCCTCAGGCAGCGCCAAACATATGGAAGTCATGCAGGCGAACCCGCACAAGGTGCTGCGGATGCGCGGCGGCCTCGGTCCGCTTCAAAGTGAACCGGCCGAAGGTGTTCTCACCATCACCATGCAACCGGACGAGGGCGGCACGAAAGTCGTCTTCGAATATGTGGTCGGCGGTCCGATGCGCTTCGAAATTCCGGTGATTGCACTGGCGGTGGACGGTGTCCTGTCGCAGCAGCTTGCCGGTCTCAAGGCCTATCTCGAAAGCGGCGGCGCCACGTAGCGAAAGCCTGGACTCTGGCCGAGTTTAGAAATCCGCAGCTGCGTAGAACCTCGCCGGACTTCGTGCATTGAGGAAGTGAAACCTTTCTCACGCGCGGCGCATCCGCCGAACGCGTTCCCCCTAGCAGGATTTTCCGATGGCCCATTCAGACTGCACCGACTTGTCCGCATTCATGGAGGGCGTTCGCACGCGCAATCCGCATCAGGACGAGTTCGTGCAGGCGGTCTGCGAGGTCGCGAGCGACGTGTTCGACTACATTCAAGGCAAGGACGAATATACCGATCATCAGGTGTTGCTCCGCATGTCCGAGCCCGACCGGATCATCTCGTTCCGGGTATCATGGGAAGACGACAATGGCGACATCCAGATCGAGCGCGGATGGCGCGTGCAGAACAACAACGCGATCGGTCCCTACAAGGGCGGGCTGCGCTTCCACCCTTCGGTTAACGAAAGCGTGCTCAAGTTTCTCGCCTTCGAGCAGACCTTCAAGAACGCGCTCACCGGCCTGCCGATGGGCGGCGGGAAGGGCGGATCGAACTTCAATCCGAAGGGGCGCTCCGACCGCGAGATCATGCGTTTCTGCCAAAGCTTCATGACCGAGCTCTACCGTCATATCGGCCCCAACGTCGACGTTCCGGCAGGCGACATCGGCGTCGGCAGTCGCGAGATCGGCTATCTGTTCGGGCAGTACAAACGCATCACCAACGAGTTCGAGGGCGTGGTGACTGGCAAGGGGCTGGCATACGGCGGCTCCATGATCCGGCCCGAAGCGACGGGCTGGGGCGCGGTCTATTTCCTGCGCGAGATGCTGCGCGAGCGTGACGACGATATCGACGGCAAGACGGCGGTTATTTCAGGCGCAGGCAATGTGGCTACACACGCGGCGGAGAAATTCGCCGAACTGGGCGGCAAGGTGCTGACCCTCTCCGATTCCGACGGCTTCGTCCACGATCCCGACGGGATCGACGCGGAGAAGATCGCCTGGGTGCGCCAGCATACCGAAAACGGCGGCCGGATGAGGGCCTATCCGGACGAGTTTTCCTCGGCAAGTTACCACGATGGGGAAGCGCCGTGGAACGTCGACTGCGACATCGCCATGCCCTGCGCGACGCAGAACGAACTGGACGACGACGCTGCGAAGGCACTGCTCGACAACGACGTAATCGCGGTGTGCGAGGGCGCGAACATGCCGGCGACGCAGGATGCGGCGAAGCGCCTGCGGGAATCGGGCATCATGTATGCGCCGGGCAAGGCCGCCAATGCGGGCGGGGTAGCCGTATCGGGCCTCGAGATGAGCCAGAACGCGGAGCGCCGCTCGTGGGAGCGGGAAGAGCTTCAGGACATGCTCTGCTCGATCATGACGGATATTCACGCGCGCTGCGTCGAAAATGCGCCCGACGCGAAGGACGGCGGTGCGATCGATTACGTGAAGGGTGCGAATGTCGCCGGCTTCCGCAAGGTGGCCGAGGCGATGCTGGCGTTCGGCGTGGTGTGAGCACCGCTCGGCAAGAGGTTAACGGCGCGCGGCTTGACCGCGGGGCACGGCGCGGTAAGATCAGCGTGTTCGTAGCAAGACGGCGCTTCCGGCAAGGCTGTTGACCTTGGCGGCGAATCACCGTAAGCGCCCTTCCATTCGACAGGTTCGATCAAGTCCGGCAGACGGCAGCCTCTTGCGCGCGTCATCCGGGCTTTTTGCCGTTTCGGCGAAAGCGGGCCTCGTTCGGATGTTGTCGCTATGAGATAGGGCTGCGCGCCCTGCCGGTTTCGGGATATTTCTCGATTATTTATGCAGAAGCGCCGTAAGTCCCTGTGGAGCTTGGAGAAGTATTAAGTGGCTCGTATTGCCGGGGTAAACATCCCCACCAACAAGCGCGTTATCATCGCGCTCACCTATATTCACGGTATCGGCCGCACGACGGCTGTGAAGATCGCCGACAAGCTCGGGATCGATCACACTGCCCGTGTGCAGGACCTGTCCGATGCGGAAATCCTGCAGATCCGCGAAACCATCGACGAAGATTATTCGGTCGAGGGCGATCTGCGGCGGAATACAGCGATGAATATCAAGCGCCTGATGGACCTGCGTTCCTATCGCGGGCTTCGCCACCGTAACGGGCTGCCCGTTCGCGGCCAGCGCACCCACACCAATGCTCGCACCCGCAAGGGTAAGGCGAAGCCGATCGCAGGCAAGAAGAAGTAATCGCATTTACGGCCGGGCCTTCGCGGGCTCGTTCTTTCAAGCGATTGCTCTCACTTCTCATCAGATACAGGAATTAAAACAATGGCACGCGAACCAGGACGCGTAAAACGCCGCGAGAGGAAGAATATTTCCAGCGGTGTCGCGCATATCAACGCCAGCTTCAACAACACCATGATCACCATCACCGATGCGCAGGGCAATGCGATCAGCTGGTCCAGCGCCGGCATGATGGGCTTCAAGGGAAGCCGAAAATCGACACCCTATGCGGCACAGGTCGCAGCGGACGATGCGGGCAAGAAGGCCGCCGAACACGGCGTGCGCACGCTCGAAGTCGAAGTGAAGGGTCCGGGCTCGGGCCGCGAAAGCGCGCTGCGCGGTCTTGCATCGCTGGGCTTCAACATTACCTCCATCCGCGACGTCACGCCGATCCCGCATAATGGTGTGCGCCCGTCGAAGCGCCGCCGCGTCTGAGCCGCCTTCGCCCGGCGCGCTTCCGGTCGGGAGCGCGGCGGGCACCTACCCGTTGGCCGGACGCGCAGCAGCCACCAAGCGCACCGGTCCCGCCCGAATATGAACACGCTAAGTCTAGCGAATTAGGGGAAATCCATGTCCGTCAACAACAAGAACTGGCAGGAACTCAAGAAACCCAACACCCTTGATATCAAGGAAGGCGGCGACAAGAGCCGCAAGGCCACCTTCGTGGCCGAACCGCTCGAGCGGGGCTTTGGCCTGACGCTCGGCAATGCGCTGCGCCGCGTGCTTCTTTCCTCGCTTCAGGGCGCCGCGATCACCGCGATCAAGATCGAGAACGTGCTCCACGAATTCTCGTCACTCGCCGGTGTGCGCGAAGACGTGACCGACATCGTTCTGAACGTGAAGCAGATCGCGCTCAAGATGGAAGGCGAGGGCGCCAAGCGCCTGCAGCTTTCCGCGACCGGACCGGGCGAAGTCAAGGCCGGCGACATCGCCGTCAGCGGCGACATCGAAGTGATGAACAAGGACCTCGTCCTTTGCCATCTCGACGAAGGCGCGACGCTGAACATGGAACTGACCGCAGATGTGGGCAAGGGCTACGTACCGGCGGTCCAGAACCGTCCGGCCGACGCGCCGATCGGCCTGATCCCAGTCGACAGCCTCTATTCGCCGATCCGCCAGGTCAGCTACAAGGTCGAAAACGCCCGTGTCGGACAGGAACTCGACTACGACAAGCTGAGCCTCAGCGTCGAGACCGACGGTACGGTCACGCCGGAAGATGCAGTCGCCTACGCTGCGCGCATCCTGCAGGACCAGCTGACGTTGTTCGTCCACTTCGAGGAAGGCATTCCGCAGCCGTCCAGCGCGATGATCGGCCAGGCCGCACCGCAGGAAGAAAGCGATGCGAACCAGCTCAACCGCTACCTGCTCAAGAAGGTGGACGAACTGGAACTCTCGGTCCGCAGCGCCAACTGCCTCAAGAACGACAACATCATCTACATCGGCGATCTGGTCCAGAAGACCGAAGCCGAGATGCTGCGTACGCCGAACTTCGGCCGCAAGTCGCTTAACGAGATCAAGGAAGTGCTTTCCAGCATGGGCCTGCGCCTCGGCATGGACATCCCCGGATGGCCGCCCGAGAACATCGAGGAAATGGCCAAGAAGCTGGAGCAGGAACTGCTCGGTTGATTCAGGTTTTGGCGGCGCGCCTTCATTACGTAAAGCGCCGCCGGCACTGGGCTACCTCATACGGGCCCCTTACGAACCGCCGAACCCTTCAGGGAAAGTGGGAACCGGTTTCCCGCCCGGAAGGGTCGGCGAAGGAAGGATGAGATACAATGCGTCACGGAATCAGGCAGCGTAAATTGGGCCGCAAGTCGGGCCACCGCACGGCGATGTTCCGCAACATGGCGGCAGCGCTGATCAAGCACGAGCAGATTACGACCACCGTACCGAAGGCGAAGGAACTGCGTCCCTACGTCGAAAAGCTGATCACGCTGGCAAAGCGCGGCGGTCTTTCGAACCGCCGGCTCGCGCAGTCGCGCCTGCTCGACGAAACGCAGCTCAAGAAGCTGTTCGACGTTCTGGCCGATCGCTATTCCGACCGTGAAGGCGGCTATACGCGCATCATCAAGGCCGGTATCCGTGCCAGCGACAGCGCGCCGCTCGCGATCATCGAACTGGTCGAGCGTGACGTAGAAGCGAAGGGCATGGACAGCGGCCCCGTCACGACCGCGGACGAGGACGAATACGAAGACGCGTAAGCGCTTTTGCAAAAACGAGATCACCGAAAGGGGCCGTGGGAGCAATCCTGCGGCCCCGCTTTTTTGCGCATTCACTTTTAGCGCGCCTTCACCCGCGACGTGCTCGCGGCGCTGGGGATTGAGCCGCACGCGGATTTGCAATTGAGCGCCATCTCCTTACATCCGTAACCAGTTCAGTTTTCAACCGGAGACCCCCATGCGCATCCGTCATCTTCTGCTCGCGGTAAGCGCCGCCACGCTCCCCCTCGCTCCGCTTGCAGCACAGGATATCGAAGTGCCCGAATACCCAGAAACGACGACCGACGGCACGAGCGAAGAGATTTTCGGGCAGACAGTCGCGGATCCCTACCGCTGGCTGGAAGATGACGTGCGCGTCAATCCGGAGGTTGCAGCCTGGGTCGCCGAGCAGAACAAGGTCACCGACGCGGTCCTTTCGCAGTTGCCGCTGCGCGATGCGCTGAAGACGCGCATTACCGAGCTCACCGATTACGAACGCTTCGGCCTGCCGACCGAAGAGGGCGGACGCTACTTCTACAGCCGCAACGACGGATTGCAGAACCAGTCGGTGCTTTATGTCCGCGACGGACTGGACGGCGAGCCACGCATGCTCATCGATCCGAACGAATGGTCGGACGACGATGCCACGGCGCTCGCCGGCTACGCCATTACCGATGACGGCAGCAAGCTTGCCTATGCCATTCAGGACGGCGGGAGCGACTGGCGCACGGTCAAGGTCATGGACGTCGCCACGGGCGAGGTCATGGACGACACCGTCGAATGGGTGAAGTTCTCCGGGATGGACTGGGCCAAGGACGGCTCCGGCTTTTACTACAGTCGCTTCCCGGCAACGGGCGAGGGCGAGACCTTCCAGGCGCTCAATACGAACCACACGATCTATTTTCATGAGCTCGGCACCGACCAGAGCGAGGACCGGATGATCTTCGCACGGCCCGACATGCCCGAGCTCAACAACGTCGGCACGGTCAGCGAAGACGGACGCTGGCTCGTCGTGACGAGTTCCAGCGGCACCGACGACCGCTACGAAGTCGCGCTGGTCGATCTGGAGCGTCCGGATAGCGAGCCGATGGTCCTCGTGCCGGGCTTCGAGAACAATTACTCCTACGTCTCTAACATGGGCAGCCGCTTCTTCTTCGTGACCAACGACGGCGCGCCGCTGAAGAAGGTCGTGAGCATCGACATCACGCAGCCGGACGCTGGCTGGACAACGGTCATCCCCGAGCGCGAAGAAACGCTCGAAGGCGTGTCGCTGACCGGCGGTCACCTGGTTGCAAGCTATCTCGTCGATGCGAAGAGCAAGATCGAAATTTTCGACCTTGCAGGCAATTCGGTGCGCGAAGTCGCGCTTCCCGGCATCGGCAGCGCGGGCGGCTTCGGCGGCGATCCGCAAGACGGCGAGACATTCTACTATTTCAGCAGCTTCAACCGGCCGACGACGATTTATCGCTACGATGTCGAGACTGGTGAAAGCGAAACCTGGGCCGCGCCCGAAGTTGCCTTCAACCCCGACGACTTCGTGGTCGAGCAGCGCTTCTACAATTCGAAAGACGGCACGCGCGTGCCGATGTTCCTAGTGCGCAGCAAGGAAGTGGCCGAAAGCGGCGAGGCCGTGCCGACGCTGCTCTATGGCTACGGCGGCTTCAACATCTCGCTGACGCCCAGCTTCTCTCCCTCGCGCATCGCTTGGCTCGAGCAGGGCGGCGCTTACGCGGTCGCGAACCTGCGCGGCGGCGGCGAATACGGCAAGGCGTGGCACGATGCAGGACGGCGCGCGAACAAGCAGAACGTGTTCGACGATTTCATCGCCGCGGGTGAGTATCTGATCGCCGAAGGCATTACGCCGGAAGACGGGCTCGCGATTCAGGGCGGCTCTAACGGCGGCCTGCTCGTGGGCGCAGTAACCAATCAGCGGCCCGACCTGTTCGCTGCGGGTAACGCGGCAGTGGGCGTGATGGACATGCTGCGCTTCGACCGGTTCACTGCCGGGCGCTATTGGGTCGACGATTACGGTTATCCCGACCGCGAGGAAGATTTCGCGATCCTGCGCTCCTACTCGCCCTATCACAATGTTGCCGACGGCAAGGACTATCCGGCGGTTCTCGTAACCACGGCAGATACCGACGACCGCGTGGTTCCGGGGCATAGCTTCAAATATACCGCTGCGCTTCAGGCCGCCGATCTCGGCGAGAAGCCGCAGGTCATTCGGATCGAGACTCGCGCGGGGCATGGGTCCGGCAAGCCGACCGACAAGGCAATCGAGGAAGCCGCCGACATCCTCGCGTTCCTTGGGGAATATGCCGGTTTGGAGCCGAAGACCTCCGGAAACTGACGCAATGCAGGCGTTCAGATAAGTCAGTCCTTAGCTGAACGCTAGATTTCCGCCGAGTTCAGGCTCATCTCACCGGGTGTGTCCTATAACGCAGATGAAGCCGGACAATCCCGCGCCGGCCAGATGCGAGGACAAGCCTCATGAAGAACCTGACAAAAGCCTTTTTCGGCACCGTCGCAGCTGGCGCGATGGCCGCGACCGCGGTCACCCCGGCCTCTGCTGCCGACCGTTATCGCGACCGCGATCGCGGGATCGATGCTGGCGATGTTATCGCCGGTGCAGCCGTGATCGGCGGGATCGCCATTCTCGCAGGAGCGCTCGGCGGACGCGATCGTGACCGTTACGACTACCGCGACCGCCGCTATGGCGATCGCTACGACAGGCGCTACTCGCGCTACGACGATCCGCGCTATGCGGTTGAGCAATGCGTTGCCGCGGCTGAGCGCGATGCGCGCCGCTACGGCTACCGCGGGGCGGACGTGACCCAGATCCGCGATGTCGACCGCTCACGTTACGGTTACCGGGTGAAGGGCCGCATGGTCGTAGACGAGAACAACTACGGCTACCGTTCGAGCCGCTACGACCGGTATGACCGCTACGATCGCCGTTCGCGGTACCGCGACCGCGATTACGACACGGGTAACTTCACGTGCAGCTACGAACGCGGACGGATTACCGACTTAGACTTCAGCGGTATCCGCGGCCTTCGCTAAGACACGAGATTGGCCTTCGGGCCGATGAGACTGGCTAGCCCGGTTCAGGAATGTTTCATTCCGGCCCGGCTAGCCGTTTTTTATTTGTCGCCCGCGTAGCCAAACGCAGCGCATCGAGAGGTTAGTGCCATGAAACGAAGGATTGGAAAGTTCGCTACCGTCCCGGCGATGGTCGCCGCGGTTTCTCTTGCCGTTCCCGCCGGCGCCGCGCCGCTGCGGATCGATACCGCGCGCACGGCCCAAGAGGTCGATACGTCGTGGCACGACGATGCGCAGACTGCGGAGCGTCACCGCCGCAATCGCGGTTACCGCGACCGTGGCACGAGCGTCGGCGACGTGCTGACCGGTGTGCTCATCATCGGGGGGATCGCAGCGATCGCCAATGCAGCCACCAAGAACCGGGACCGGGACTACCGCTATCCGGAGCGCGACGAGCGCTACCGCGATTACCCGCGGACGCGCGACAGCGGGCTCGACAATGCAGCGGAGCTTTGTTTAGCGGAAATCGAGCGCGACCAGCGGGTTGAGAACGTCGACAGCGTCGAGCGCACGGCGGAAGGCTGGTTCGTCCGCGGCCGGCTCTACGACGGCGCACCGTTCACTTGCGTCATCGGCCCCGACGGGCGGATCGACGACATCGACTACGGCGCTTCGGCATCGCGCGACGACGACGAGGGCGATTACGAAGATCGCGACGACCGCGAGTACGGTCTCGACGATGGATATGCCGCAGCGCCTGCTCCCGGACAGTGGGATGATGCGCGCTACGAGGCAGCGCGCCGCGATGCGCTGGTCGGCGGACCCGATGCTCCCGCGCGCGCAGAACCGCGCGACGTACCCACGCTGGACGGTCCGCAGCCTGCCTATCCGGGCGGTCCGCTACCGGGCGAGAAAGGCTACGAGGAGCCGGACACCGGGTCGATAGCCTTCGCCCCGTAACGCGCGTTCAGGCTTTACCGCGCCGATCGTAGGCCGGGAGGGAAAGGCTCCAGTAGATCGCTGCCGTTCGAAGTGCGAAGCCTGCGAGCGCGGCGCATAGCCAGACGGCGCCGCGCGGTGCAGGCAGATAGGACCCGGCCACGCACAGGCTCGCCGACAGGGCGGCGGCGGTCACGTAGATCTCCGGCCGCATGATGATCGACGGACGTCCTGCGACGACATCGCGGATGATCCCGCCCGCGCAGCCGGTGATCACGCCCATCAGTATCGCGGGAATCGGCGGGATCCCGTAGCTGAGCGCCTTGGCAGAGCCGAGCACGGCATAGGCGGTGAGGCCGAGCCCGTCCGCGAGATCGAGCAGCCGCCCTTCCCACCAGGCCGATGGCGTGAACCATGCCACCAGCGCCACCGCGAAGCAGACGACCGACACCCACGGATCGACGATCCAGAACACGGGTGCGCCGATCAGGAGGTCGCGGATCGTGCCGCCGCCGACTCCGGTGACGAGCGCGAAGAAACCCATCGTCACGAAGGTCTGCTTCTCCCGCGCGGCGAGCAGCGCGCCGGTGAAGGCGAACACCGCGACGCCGGCCAGATCGAGCCAGTCGAGCAGCGGGGTGAGGACAGTTTCATCCATTGGCGGGCTTCGGCCGGGCCTTGCGTCGCCGGAACAGGAGCACCGTGCCCATCACCACGCCGATCGACGAGAGCGCGGCGAACAGGATTAGCACCGGATGCGAGGTATCCTCGCGTGTTTCGAGGTCCATGATGTGCAGTCCCCACGCGAGATCGAACAGCCGCCAGAACGGGGTACGCACCGCCAGAATGTCGCCGGTAGCGGGCGCGACATAGACGTTCGTGCCGTCCGCGAGCTTCACCTGCCAGGAATCGACCGGCTGCCGCAGATCGAGCGGCGCTTCGTCCGCGGGATAGAAGCGCGCCGCGTCCACCTCGCTGCCGCCCACGATCTGCCGAGCGACCACGGTCCGAGCGCCGATCTCGTTCAGCGCCGGGATAGACCGGCCGCTTTCCGAATAGCGTTCCACCGTGCCGTCCATGTAAGTGACGCGCGTTACCGCGAGACTGCCTTCCATCGCGATCGACAGGCTCCTCACCGGCTTCTCGAGCTGCGAGAGGTCGGCAGCGATTGCGGCGTTAGCGGGGAGGGGCGCTTGCGGAATATCCTGCCGCAGATGCGTACCGCGCACGTCCTCGATCGGACGCGACACCATGAGCAGCCCGGTTAGCGTCCAGATGATCAGCGGCACGCCGATCAGCCAACCGAGCCAGATGTGCCACTTGGCGAGTTTGCGCATCGACATCGGCGGACCCTTCCTCATGCTGCCGCCGGGCGCCTTACTAGGCGGGTGGCGGGCAGGGAAGGCGTATCAGTTCTTCGCGAACAGGTTTTCCGGGTTCGCCATCGCCTTGATCTCGAGCGCATTGCCGGCAGGATCGCGGAAGAACATCGTCGCCTGTTCGCCCGGCTGCCCGCCGAACCGCACGGTCGGAGCGATCACGAATTCGGTTCCCGCTTCGGTCAGCCGCTCTGCCAGCGCAGACCACGCATCCATGCCGAGCACCAGTCCGAAATGCGGAACCGGAACGCCGTGCCCGTCGACGTGGTTGCTCGCGGCATCCCCGCTGCGGACGGGCGCAAGATGCGCGACGATCTGGTGACCGTAGAAGTCGAAATCGATCCACTCGTCAGACGAGCGCCCTTCCGCGCAGCCGAGCGTTTCGCCGTAAAAGCGCCGTGCGGCGGCAAGATCGTCGACCGGGAAGGCAAGGTGGAACGGCGGCATAACTCGGGCCCTGCTCAGGCGTGGATCGGCTTGCCCTGAACCGCCATCGCCGCTTCCTTGATCGCTTCGGAATGCGTCGGATGCGCATGGCAGGTGTAGGCGATGTCCTCTGACGTCGTGCCGAACTCCATTGCCTGCGCGGCCTGCGCGATCATCGTGCCGGCGAGGCTGGTGATGATATGCACGCCGAGCACGCGGTCGGTTTCCGCGTCCGCGATGACTTTCACGAACCCGTCGGTATCGCGGTTGGTCTTCGCGCGGCTGTTCGCCATCATCGGGAACTTGCCGATCTTGAGCGTATGACCCGCTTCCTTGGCCTCTTCCTCGGTCAGTCCCACGCCAGCCATTTCGGGCATGGTGTAGACGACGCTGGGAATGATCGCGTGGTTCACGATGCCGGTCTGCCCGGCGATGTTCTCCGCAACCGCGATGCCTTCGTCCTCGGCCTTGTGCGCGAGCATCGGGCCGGGGATGACGTCGCCGATCGCCCAGACCCCGTCCACTGCGGTGCGGAAGTCGTGGTCGGTCTCGATCTGGCTGCGCTTGTTGAGTTCGAGGCCGATCGCATCGAGCCCGAGATTCTCGGTATTGGGACGCCGCCCGATCGCGACCAGAACGTGGCTCGCCTCGATGGTTTCCTCATCGCCGCCATCGGCAGGCTCGGCCGTCAGCATGACCTTGTCGCCGTCAACCTTGGCGCCGGTGACCTTGGTCTTGAGCTTCAACTCCATACCCTGCTTCTTGAAGATCTTGCCCGCTTCCTTGCGGATGTCGCCGTCCATGCCGGGAAGCAACTGGTCGAGGAACTCGATCACGGTCACTTTCGCGCCGAGCCGCCGCCATACGCTGCCGAGTTCGAGCCCGATGACGCCGCCGCCGATCACGACGAGGTGTTCGGGCACTTCTTCCAGCTTCAGCGCGCCGGTGCTGTCGACGATGCGCAGCTTCTCGTTATCGACTTCGACATTCGGTAGCGGCGTGACGGACGAGCCGGTGGCGATGACGATGTCTTTCGCGGTGACCGTTTCGTCGCCGACCTTGACGGTATGCGCGTCCTGGAAGGTCGCGTGACCCTTCTTCCAGTCGACCTTGTTCTTCTTGAACAGAAATTCGATGCCGCCGGTCAGTTCGCCGACCGCCTTCGACTTTTCGGCCATCATCTGCGTCAGGTCGAGCTCGACGCCCGAAGCCTTGATGCCCCACTTCGCGAGGTGGCCGTCCTCGGCCTCCTCGAACAGTTCCGAGCCGTGCAGCAGCGCCTTCGAGGGAATGCAGCCGACGTTGAGGCAGGTTCCGCCGAGCGTCTCGCGGCTTTCCGCGCAGGCGGTCTTCAGACCCAACTGCGCCGCGCGGATCGCAGCGACATAGCCACCGGGTCCGGCACCGATGACAAGAACGTCGTAATCGTATTCAGCCATTTCTATCCTTCCGCGGGTGCAGCTTCACCGTTTTCCCGCACACATTTCTGTAGCACTTGCTCGATCCGCGCACGACTGATGTTCAGATCACCGTCGGCAGTGAAATCATCCGCAAAATCATCGGCAGAGCATTCGCAGGCTGCCGTGATACGCTCCGCAGCAATCCCGGAGCTCTCCGCAACACCCTGGCACTGGTTCAGATATTGCGTGCGAACTTCACCTTTCAAGGCATCGCCTGCCATCTCCGTAGCCACGTCGCATGCCGACACGCTGACGAGAACGATAATACCGAAGGCGATCCTGTGCATCTATCCGGTCCTTACAGGTCGATCAGCATCCGGGTGGGATCCTCGATCGCTTCCTTGATGATCTTGAGCGCGGTCACCGCCTCGCGCCCGTCGATCAGGCGGTGGTCGTAGCTGAGCGCGATGTACATCATCGGGCGGATCACGATCTCGCCGTCGACGACCACGGCACGGTCCTCGATCCGGTGGAGGCCGAGCACCGCGCTTTGCGGCGGGTTGATGATAGGGGTGGACATCAGGCTGCCGAACACGCCGCCGTTCGAGATGGTGAAGGTGCCGCCCTGCATGTCCTGCATGGTCAGCGTGCCATCCTTGGCGCGCTTTCCGAAGTCGGCAATGTCCTTCTCAATTTTAGCGAAGCCCTTCTGGTCGGCATCGCGGATCACCGGCACGACGAGGCCGCCCGGCGCGCTGACGGCAACCGAGATATCGACGTAGTCATGATAGACGATCTCGTCGCCTTCGATGTAGGCGTTGGCCGCGGGAATATCCTTCAGCGCGAGGCAGGAAGCCTTCGCGAAGAAGCCCATGAAGCCGAGCTTGATGTCGTGCTTCTTCGCGAACAGGTCCTTGTATTTTTCGCGCGCTTCGATGACCGCGCTCATGTCGCAGTCGTTGAAGGTCGTCAGCAGAGCGGCATTGTCCTGCGCCGACTTCAGCCGCTTGGCGATCGTCTGGCGCATCCGGGTCATCTTGACCCGCTCCTCGCGGCGTTCGCCGCCGGAAGTGCCGGTATCCGCAGTCTTCGCCTGCTGCGGCGCAGCGTCCTCGACCGTGCCGCCGCTCTTCTTGTTCTTGGCCGCTTCAAGCACGTCTTCCTTGGTCAGACGCCCGTCCTTGCCAGTGCCGCTGATGGTAGAGGGGTCGAGCCCGTGTTCGAGCACGGCGCGGCGCACCGCGGGCGAAAGCGTCTGGTTCGCATCGGACGAAAGTGTTGCGGAAGAGGACGGCGCGGATGCGCTTTCCTTCGCCTGCGCATCGCCTGCGCCCTTGGCCTTGCTGTCGTCCTTCGCTTCGGAAGCCTTGCCTGCTTCGTCGCCTTTCGCAGCAGGGGCAGCGCCGGCTTCGACCAGCGCAATCACCGCGCCGACCTCGACCGTATCGCCGACGGCGACGCTATGTTCCTGCAGTACGCCGGCAACGGGGGAGGGCACTTCCACCGCCACCTTGTCGGTTTCTAGGCTGGCGATGGGCTCGTCCTGCGCCACCGCGTCGCCCGGCTGCTTCAGCCATTCGCCGATCGTCGCTTCGGTGACCGATTCGCCGAGCGTGGGTACTTTGACTTCCTGAGCCATGTCGTTTCCTTAAGCCTTGTTCTTCGCGGTCTTGCGCCGCTGCGCCCGCCCGCCATCGGCGAGACCGAGCGCGATCGTGACGAGTGCATCCTGCTGGACCTTGTGCCGCATTGCGAAGCCGGTCGCGGGAGAAGCCGCCGGTTCGCGTCCGGCGTAGATCGGCCGCATGTCTTCCTTCCCGGCCGCTTCCGCCGCTTCCTCGATCAAGCGGTCCACGAAGAACCACGCACCGTTGTTCTTCGGTTCTTCCTGGCACCAGACGATGTCTTCGAGATTGGTCATGCGCGCGATCCGCTTCGCCAGCGGTTCACCGGGGAAGGGATAGAGCTGCTCGATGCGCACGATCGATACATCCTCCAGGCCCGCTTCGTCGCGCCGCTCGATCAGGTCGTAGGCGACCTTGCCCGAACATAGCACGAGGCGGCGCACGTTATCGTCGGCGATTTCCTTCGTATCGCTGACGATGCGGCTGAAATGCCCGTCATCGAGGAACGCCTCGCGCGGGCTTTTCGCCATCGGATGCCGCAGTAGCGACTTCGGCGTCATGATGACCAGCGGCTTACGGAACGGGCGGAGCATCTGCCGGCGCAAAACGTGGAAATAGTTCGCCGGCTGGGTGATGTTGCACACTTGGATGTTGTCGTTCGCGCACAGCTGCAGGAAGCGTTCGAGCCGGGCGGAGGAATGCTCCGGCCCCTGACCCTCGTAACCGTGCGGCAAGAGCAGCACGAGGCCGTTCGCGCGCAGCCACTTGACCTCGCCGCTCGCGATGAACTGGTCGATCATGATCTGCGCGCCGTTGGCGAAATCGCCGAACTGCGCTTCCCACATCACCAGCGTCTTTGGATCGGCAAGCGAGAAGCCGTATTCGAAACCGAGCACGCCGTATTCGGACAGCGGGCTGTCGTAGACCTCGAACTTGCCGTGCGGCAGCGTGGCGAGCGGAAGATACTTGTGCTCGTCGGTCTGGTCGATCCACATCGCGTGCCGCTGGCTGAACGTGCCGCGGCCCGAATCCTGGCCCGACAGGCGCACGCCGAAGCCCTCGGTGACGAGGCTGCCGAAAGCGAGCGCCTCCGCCGTCGCCCAGTCGAAGCCTTCGCCGCTGTCGAACATGGTCTTCTTGGCATCGATGATCCGGCCAAGCGTTTTGTGAATGTCGAGATCGTCCGGAACGGTCGTCAGCGTGCGGCCGAGGCTGTCGAACAGCTTGCGCGGAATGGCCGTTTCGACGTTCCGGCGCGCGGTTTCGGGATCGGCCGGCTTGCTGAGGCCCGACCAGCGCCCGGCAAACCAGTCCGCCTCGTTCGCGCGGTAGCTGTCGGCGGCATCGAACTCTTCCGCGAGGTGACTGGTGAATTCCTCGACCACACCCTTCGCGAAGTCCGCGTCGATCTCGCCCTCGTCGATCAGGCGCTGTTCGTAGATCGCCGACACCTTCGGATGCGCGCGGATCGCGTCGTACATCAGCGGCTGCGTGAATTTCGGCTCGTCGCCTTCGTTGTGGCCGAAGCGGCGATAGCACCACATGTCGATCACGATGTCGCGGCGGAACGTCTGCCGGTATTCGATCGCGAGCTTGCAGGCGAAGGTCACGGCCTCCGGATCGTCGCCGTTGACGTGCAGGATTGGCGCCTGAACGCCCTTCGCCACGTCAGACGGGTAGGGCGAGGAACGCGCGAACTGCGGGCTCGTCGTGAAGCCGATCTGGTTGTTTATGACGAAGTGGATGCAGCCGCCCGTGTTGTAACCGCGCACGCCCGAAAAGCCGAGGCACTCCCACACGATGCCCTGACCCGCGAAGGCGGCGTCGCCGTGGATGAGGACGGGCAGCACTTCGCCGTGCGCCGCGAGATCGTCGCGGAACGCCTGCTGCGCGCGCGTTTTGCCAAGCACGACCGGGTTCACCGCTTCGAGGTGCGAGGGGTTGGGCACCAGGCTCATGTGGACCTGGATTCCGTCGAACGTCCGGTCGGTACTGGTGCCGAGGTGGTACTTCACGTCGCCCGAACCGCCGACGTCGTCGGGGCTGGCGCTGCCGCCCGAAAACTCGTGGAAGATGACCTTGTAGGGCTTCCCCATCACGTTCGCGAGCACGTTCAGGCGGCCGCGGTGAGCCATCCCGTAAATGATCTCGCGCACACCGAACTGGCCGCCGTATTTGATGACCGCTTCGAGCGCCGGGATCATGCTTTCGCCGCCGTCGAGGCCGAACCGCTTCGTGCCGACGTATTTCTTGCCGAGGAAGTTTTCGAACTGCTCGCCGCGGATCACGGCGGACAGGATCGCGCGCTTGCCTTCGGGCGTGAACTGGATGGTTTCTTCGGGCGTCTCGAACCTGTCCTGCAGGAACCGGCGTTCCTGCGTGTCCGAGATGTGCATGTATTCAAGGCCGACATCGCCGCAGTAGGTCGTGCGAAGAGCACTGTAGAGTTCGCCAATCGCTACCCAGCCGAAGCCGAACACGCCGCCGATATAGACTTCCAGACTTTCGTCGCCGTCGAAGCCGTGACCGGCAAGCGTCAGGTCTTCGGGAATGTCGCGGTGCGAAAGGCCGAGCGGGTCAAGATTAGCAGCCAGATGACCGCGCACGCGGAAGGTGCGGATCAGCATCATCGCCCGGTTAGAATCGTCGGCCGCGCGCTGCAGCGCGTCCTCGTCCATGACCTTTCCGGCTTTCTTCGCGGCTTCGGCCACGACCAGCTTCATCGCCGACGGGTCGAGCGCCTGCGTGAGATCGTCCTCGCTCTCGCCGCCGACGAGCGGCCACTTCGCGCGCGCCCAGCTCGGTCCGGCCTGCGCCTCGCCCTGGTCGCCCATCTCGGGGAGGAAATCGTGCTGTTCGTTACCCATCGGGATATTCCTTGGCGCCGCCGCTGCGGCTCTTCACCCTAACCAATCGGCGAGGGCGGCGGTTGCTCCCAAAGAGTTGCCGCCGCGCCTCGCATCCGGTGGCTCAGGCCATTTCCTTCAGCATCGCATCGAGGGTCGTGCCAAGTTCGGACGGGGAGGGCGAAACGCGGATGCCCGCGTCTTCCATCGCCGCGATCTTGTCGTCCGCACCGCCCTGTCCGCCGGACACGATCGCGCCCGCATGGCCCATGCGCCGGCCCGGAGGCGCGGTACGGCCCGCGATGAAGCCGACCATCGGCTTGCGGCGGCCCTTGGCGGCTTCCTGCTTGATGAACTCGGCCGCTTCCTCTTCCGCGCTGCCGCCGATCTCGCCGATCATGATGATCGACTTGGTGGCGTCGTCGTCAAGGAACAGGTCGAGCACGTCGATGAAGTTCGTGCCGTTGACCGGGTCGCCGCCGATGCCGACTGCGGTCGTCTGGCCGAGGCCGACCTGCGTCGTCTGATGCACGGCTTCATAGGTCAGCGTGCCAGAGCGCGAGACGACGCCGACCGTGCCCTTCTTGAAGATGGAGCCCGGCATGATGCCGATCTTGCATTCCTCGGGCGTCAGTACGCCGGGGCAGTTCGGCCCGATGAGGCGCGACTTCGATCCTTCGAGCGCGGCCTTCACCCGCACCATGTCGAGCACCGGAATGCCCTCGGTGATCGCGATGATAAGTTCCATCTCCGCATCGATCGCTTCGCAGATCGCATCGGCGGCGAAGGGCGGCGGCACGTAGATGCACGAAGCGGTCGCGCCGGTCTCGGCCTTGGCCTCGCGCACCGTGTTGAAGTTGGGCAGGCCGATATGCGTCGTGCCGCCCTTGCCCGGCGTCACACCCGCAACCATCTGCGTTCCGTAATCGAGCGCCTGTTGCGTGTGGAAAGTGCCGGTATCGCCGGTCATCCCCTGGGTGATGACCTTGGTGTTTTTGTCTACGAGGATGGACATGGTCGGTTCTCGTCCCTTTTTGCGTCTTCCCGGCGCAGGCCGGGATCCAGTCTAGTTACAGATCGACTCGAACAGATCGTCCCAGTCGGGGGTTCATTTCTTCAATGACGCGCAGCTTCGATGCGCTGCCATTCCTTCACTTGTTTCTCGCAGCGCATGGCGCCGTCCATGCTGTCGAATACGAAAAGCCAGACGAGCATCTTGCACCCGTATCTCCTGGTAAACCCATCGATCCTGCCTTCCCGATGTTCCCATATTCGTTTCGCAAGGTCGCTGGCGACGCCGATATACAGTGTGCCATTGCGCTTACTGGCCCTCATTTAGACGTACCCGCGTTTCTCTATTCCCGCGCCGTTTCGCCGGACTCCGGCCGGAGCCGGGGTGACGACATTACTTCAGGCTTTCGTCCAAGCCCTTGCAGGCCTCGAGCAGTTCCTCGACCGCGTCGGTCGAAACCTTGAGGTTGTTCTTTTCCTCGTCCGACAGTTCGATCTCGATCACTTCTTCCGTGCCGCCCGCGCCGATCACGGTGGGGACGCCGACATAGAGCCCGTCAAGACCATACTTGCCTTCGACATAGCTGGCGCAGGGCAGGACGCGCTTCTGGTCGCCGAGATAGGCTTCGGCCATCGCGATCGCGCTGGTGGCGGGGGCGTAGTAAGCGGAGCCGTTGCCGAGCAAGCCGACGATCTCGCCGCCGCCCTTGCGCGTGCGGTCGACGATTTCGTCGATGCGGCTTTCGGAAACGCCCTTGATCTTAGCGAAGTCTTTCGCCGGAATGCCGTTGATCGTGGTGTAGCTCGTGACCGGAACCATGGTGTCGCCGTGGCCGCCGAGCACGAAGGCGTTCACGTCCTTCACGCTGACGCCGAATTCCCATGCGAGGAAGGTCGCGAAGCGCGCAGAGTCGAGCACTCCCGCCATGCCGACGACCTTGTTGTGCGGCAGGCCGCTGAACTCGCGTAGTGCCCAGACCATCGCGTCGAGTGGGTTGGTGATGCAGATCACGAACGCGTCGGGCGCATTGTTTTTGATCCCTTCGCCGACCGCTTTCATCACCTTGAGGTTGATGCCGAGCAGATCGTCGCGGCTCATGCCGGGCTTGCGCGGTACGCCCGCGGTCACGATCACCACGTCGGCGCCCGCGATATCGGCATAATCGTTTGAGCCGGTGATCTTCGCATCGAAGCCTTCGACCGGGCCGCACTGCGACAGGTCAAGCGCCTTGCCCTGCGGCATCCCCTCGGCGATGTCGAACAGGACGATGTCGCCCATTTCCTTCTTCGCGGCGAGATGGGCGAGCGTGCCGCCGATCATGCCGGCGCCGATGAGTGCGATTTTCTTGCGTGCCATGATGTGCTTCTATCGTCCTTCGATTGCGTGCGGGACCAGGCGCAAAATCACGTGGAGCCGGTCATAACGCGCAGCAAACGTCCCGCAAAAGACGCCGCACCCGGCATATCACTTGGCGGACTAGGCTTGCGAGAAGCGGTTTGCAACCGCCTAAAACAGCTATCTTTGCAAATGGTTCGCAGTTGCAAGAGGTGCTGCGGGCGCCTTGCTTTTAGCGCGCTTCCACGAGCGGAAGCGCGTCCATGCCGAACTGGTGCGCGAGCAATTCGCGGACCATTGCTGCGGGCACCGGGCGGCTGAAGAAATAGCCCTGACCGAATTCGCAGCCGGCGGCAACCGCGTCGGCGACCTGGCTGGCAGTTTCGAGTCCTTCGGCGATCACGTCCATGTCGAGCGCGGCGGCAAGGTCCGACACCGCCTTGCGGATCGCGGCGGAGCGCCCTGCATTGGCGGAGCGCTGGGCGAACGCCTTGTCGAGCTTGATCCGCGCAAACGGGAACTGGTCGAGATAGGCGAGGGAGGAATAGCCCGTGCCGAAGTCGTCGAGCGCGAAGCTCACGCCCTCGCGTCGCATCCGGCTGAGGAAATGGAGCGTCGCCTGGTCGGGTTCGAGCAGCAGTCCCTCGGTCACCTCGAGATGCAGCCGGTGCGGGGCGATGCCGCTTTTGAGGATGAGCGCCAGCATTTCGGTCGCGTGATGCGGCTGCGCGATCTGCCGGGGCGAGACGTTGACCGAGAGCGACACGTCCCTCGGCCAGGCGCGCGCTTCTTCCAGCGCCTGTTCCAGCACGAGGAGGCCGAGCGCGACGATCTGCCCGGTCGCTTCCGCGATGGGGACGAAGATGTCGGGCGGGATGTCGCCCTGTTCGCTATGGCGCCAGCGCGCGAGTGCCTCGAACCCGTCGATGCTGCCGTCCGACAGGCGGATGATCGGCTGGAAATGAACCGAGATCGTCTTGTTCGCGATCGCCGTCTGCAGCGCGCGCGCGATCAGCGCCTCGTGCGGGGCGAGTGCTCCGGGCGAGGTAGGCTGCGGTTGAGACTGCTCCCTGTCCATTCGGCGAGAGCTAGGATCAAGGTTTATAGAAATGGTTAACGCCGCGCTTACATTCTACGCGCGGCCCGACACGCAGCGGCGTCTTCAATTACGTCAGCCCGGCGCCCGCCGGCCGCTCAGCACGCCGCTTCGGGATCGGGCAGGGCGCTTGCCATCCGTGCGTCGAGCGAGCGGCACATGTCCCGCCACCAGCGGTAGGCCGCATGATCGCCTGCGAACCGGGCCTCCTGCGCCCGCATTCGCGCATTCTGCGCCGCGCCGAGGCCGTGCTGCGCGAAATGCTTCAGCGCCGCCCGCAGCATGCTGTCCTTCAGCGGATTAACCAAATTGTCGTTCGCCGCTTGCGGCAGGATGGCGCGGGCAGGACGGCACTTCACGACGCGGTTGAACGCGCGTGCGCCTCGGTTCAGTGTATTCACGCGACCCCTCGCAGATGAACTTTTGTTAGGACCGAGCACTAGGCTCAAGGTGCTAACCGAGGGTCAGAGAATACGGTTTACGCGTTCTTCACCATGACGACGCGTCCAGATTGAGGGGTCTAGTCGGTCGCTTCGCGCAGTGTTCCTGCACCCGCCTTCAGCGAGCCGGCAGTCTCGTCGACCTTCAGCCGGCTTTCGCCGCTCGCCTGCTTGAGGTCGCCGCGGCGCTGGTCGGCGGTAATGCGCGTCGGCTTCGGCGCAGGCTTCGCCGCCGCCGCTACCGGCGAGGATGTGCCGACATCGTCCGGAAGCGCTTCGGTCAGCGGGCTCTCCGTCTCGGGAAGCGCGGAGAGGTCCATTCGCATGTCGCTGACTTCCTCGATGTCGGCAATGTTAGAGACATTCGGGCGGCCCGAACGCGCAGCCACATAGCTTGCCTGGTCGTGCTCCAGCCCCGAATAGCGCATGGTAAATGCCGCCGGGGTCCCGGCGCGGCCCGGCCAGCGGTAGAAGCGGTGTTCGCCGATCGCGCCGAGCGGCCTCAGGTTCGGAGCCCAGTGCGGCCGCACCGCATGCGTATGATAATGCGTGGCAAGGCCGACATCGGCGAAGACCTGTCCGCCGATCGCTTTCTTGGCGACGTCGAGCGCTCCGAGCCAGGCGTATTTGTTCGGCTTGCGCGCCAGCGATCCGTCGCAGGTGAAGCTGAACTGGCAGCCGGTCACGCGTTCCGATCCCTCGAATACGACGTCGCAGACGCCGGCGGGATAGGCGGGGTGCGCCACGCGGTTCAGCACGACCTGCGCCACGGCCTGCTGCCCTTTGACGCCCTCGCTAGCGGCTTCGTAGTAAACCGCCATCGCCATGCACTCGATCGCGCGTTCGCGGTTCAGCGCGCTGCCGCGAAAGGCGAATGCGCGCGCGGCCGGACCAGCGTTCGATATGGGGAGCCCGGCCACTTCGATTAGCGCCTCGCGTTCTTCGAGAACTTCCTCGACCGAGCCCTTGCCGGGAGCGGGCGGCCCGAACAGCCCGGGCTTGAGCGCGCTTGGAAGGCTGCCGGTTTCGCTCACCGGCGATTGCCCCCCTAGGGGCGATACGGCAGAGAGTGACTGGATCGCGATTGCAGCCGCGAGCGCCACTGCGCCGAGAACGGCGAGCGAAGCCCAGCGAAGCCGCGGCTTCGCCCAGATTTTCGAGATGACGACCATATGGAAATCAAACAGCGAAAAGGGCAAGCGTTCCCGCTGCCTGACACGCTTTTCGGCGCTGGGGACGCTAACTGTTTCGATTTGGGTCAAACGCGCCTCCATCGGTGCGGTTCCTGCGGCAGGCCGGTTGACGATCGATTTCGCCTAACATGGCTGCCGACACCGCTTGCGCGGCGAACCAGCCGAGCCTAAGAGCGCGCCCGTGTCGTCGGTTGCCTGCCGAAAGGTGGGCCTAAGAGGGAAGCGGGTATGCCCGCGCTGCCCCCGCAACTGTGACCGGGAAGGACCGCTTTCCATTACGCCACTGGTTCGGAGACGAACCGGGAAGGCGAAGGCACTGTCCGTCGATCCGGGAGCCAGGAGACCTGCCGCCGACCCGTCACGAGGCTGCGGGCGGGGTGTACCGATAGCCGGGCGGAAGCCGTGCTCACCGTGCGGCTCACCGTTATGGGCGGATTATTCGCACATGACGGGAGTTTTCATGAACAAGTATCTGCTTTTAATTGCTGTTTCCTCGTTTGCCTGTGCCGGATCGGCGTCTGCGCAGGACCGGTCGGTCGAACCTGGTGCGGGCGAAGACGCGCTCGAAGAGCTGTTCGGGCCGGCACCGGAGCAGCGCGAGGTCGTGCTCGACGAGGCGGGTGAAGAACCGGCGGAGATCACCGTTACGGCAAACGGTCTGCCGACCAACATTCGCAATACGGGTCAATCGGTTACGCTTATCGGCCGAGACGAGATCGAAGCCGTGCAGGGCGCGGATGTGCAGCGCGTCCTGCAACGCGCGCCCGGCGTCACCTTCACCCGCAACGGGCCCGTCGGCGCGGTCGGCGGTATCGCCGTACGCGGCGCGGGTGCCGACGAACTTCTCGTCCTGATCGACGGCGTGCGCGTTGCCGATTCAGCCTCTCCCTCGGGCGGGTTCGACGCGGGCGGTCTGCTCACCGGCAATACCGGCAAGTACGATTTGCTGCGCGGTGCGAACTCGACCATCTGGGGAGCGGACGCGGTCGCCGGCGTGCTGGACATCTCGACGCGTGCACAGACGGGCCTGACGGCAAGCGCGGAATACGGGTCGCGCGAGACTCTCTTCGCCAATGCCGCTGGCGGAATAGGCGGCGAGAACTATTATGCAGGTCTATCCGCAAGCTTTTACGATAGCGACGGTTTTTCTGCAGCTGCCGTTGGTAACGAGGCGGACGGATTCGAGCAACTTGCGCTGACCGGGTCAGGTTTCGTCGACGTTACCGACGCGCTCGAACTGTTCGTCTCCGGCCGGTACGCGGACAGCACGCTGGAATATGACGGGTTTCCCGCTCCGACCTTCGTCCTCGGCGATACGGCGGACATCCAGGACACGGTCCAGTATTCCGGCGCAGTCGGAGCGAATTACTACGCACAGGACCTGACCCTGCGCGTCAGCTACTCGCTTGCCGATACCGAGCGCGAGAACTTCGCCGCTCCTGCACGTGACGCAGTTGGTTTTGCGAGCGACGGAGAGAGCGAGCGTCTGTCTCTGCGCGCCGAGTACCGCCTGATCGGCGGGCTTACCCTCGCTTACGGCGGCGAGCACGAGGCGACCCGCTATGCGACGTCCTTCGCCGGGTTCGAAGACGGCGCGTCGGAAACCTCCATCACCGGCGGCTATGCGCAGGCGGGCTGGAGCATGCGCGGCCTCTCCGCCCATCTCGGCGTGCGCTACGACGATCATGAGGACTTCGGTGGTCAGACAAGCTTCGGCGGCGATGTCAGCTACGCGCTCGGCGGCGACTGGCGCGTGCGCGCGAGCTTCGGCGAAGGGTTCAAACCGCCCAGCCTGTTCCAGCTCTACTCCGACTACGGCAACCGGACCTTGGAAGCCGAGGAAAGCACCAGCTACGATGCCGGGGTCGAATACGGCACGCGCGGAGCGGACCGCCACTTCGCACTGACGGCTTTCCGTCGCGACAGCGACAACCTGATCGATTTCGTCGGCTGCGCGGTCCCTACCGGGATATGCACGGATCGCCCCTTCGGCACCTACGACAATATTGGCGAGGCGCGCGCGCAGGGGATCGAAGTCGAGGCTGGATTCCGCTTGATGGACGCCATCCGCGTGGGCAGTCAATATACCTTCATCAACAGCGAGAACCGCAGCACCGGCGACCCGAACGAAGGTAACCGGCTCGCTCGCAGGCCGCGGCATTCGGGTACGCTCTATGCCGACTGGACCGGCCCGGCGGGGCTGACGCTCGGCACGGACCTGCGGATCGTCGGCGCGAGTTTCGACGATGCGGGCAACGCCGTGCGGCTGGACAGCTACGCCCTCCTGGACCTGCGTGCCGAATTAGCCTTGAGCGAGCGGATCGCGTTGTTCGGCCGGGTAGAGAACCTGTGGGACGAGGATTACCAGACCGCAGGCGGCTATGCGAATGCCGGCCGCGGCGTCTTCGCCGGTTTGAGAGCGGGGCTTTAAGGGGGAGCGGGCCGGGGGAAGCGGCGGTGATGCGAACGCTCTCGGCGGTCCTTGCGCTCATGGCGCTGACCGGCTGCAGTTCGGCTTCGGCGCCGCCACCTTCCGTCATGCTTGAAAAGCCAAGTGCAATCGTCAGCCTCAATCCCTGCCTCGACGCGATGCTGCTCGAAACCGCCGACCCGGCGCAGATTGCGGCGCTGTCGCATTACAGCCGCGACGCGGCTTCGTCCTCGATCCCCCAATCGGTGGCACGGCGCTTTGACGTCACGGGCGGGACGGCCGAGGAAGTGGTGGCGTTGTCGCCCGATCTTGTCGTGGCAGGCAGCTTCATCGCCCCCGCCACGCAGGCGGCGCTCGAGCGGCTCGGAATGCGGGTCGAGACTTTCGGCATCGCCCGGACTGTCGGGAGAAGCGTGGAGCAGGTCCGGCGCGTGGGCGAAGTCACCGGAAACGCGTCGGCTGCGGAACGGCTCGCTGGCAGGATCGAACGCGCGGTCGAGGACGCGGCGCCGCCCGCCGGTGCGAAAAAACCAAGCGCCGTTCTCTGGCAACCGGGCGGCATCGTGCCGGGAGAAGAAGCGCTCGTCAGCGAGCTGCTGACCATCGCCGGGTTCGAAAACCATGCGGCCGCGAGGGGGTTGGGGCAGGCGGATTATTTGAGCCTCGAAGAAGTGCTCGCCGATCCGCCCGATCTGCTGCTGATTGCAGGCGAGGAAACGGGGCAGGAGCATCCGGTGCTGGACAAGCTGCCGAATACGAGACGTGCGCGTTTCGATCCGTCGCTCCTCTATTGCGGCGGCCCAACCATTCCGGCAGCGCTAGAGCGGCTGAAGACGATCCGCGGCGAACTGCTGGCGGAGCGCGGCGCATGAACCGCGCCGCCCTCATTTTCGGGTTGCTGCTCGTGGTCGCGTTCCCGCTGTCGCTGCTGGCGGGGAAGGTCTGGATCGACCCGGCCTCGACTCCGAACGCGGCGTTGATCCTGGCCGAGATTCGCCTGCCGCGGAGCGTGCTGGCGTTGATCGTTGGAGCGGGCCTCGGCGCGGCGGGTGCGGCAATGCAAGGTTATCTGAGGAACCCGCTGGCCGATCCGGGGCTGTTCGGCATCGCGCCGGGCGCGGCACTGGGCGCAGTGACCGCAATTTGGTTCGGCCTGACCGCAAACGCCTTCGTGCTGCCGCTGTTTGCGCTGGTGGGCGCGGGCGGAGCGATGGCGCTGCTTGCCGCGATCGCCGGGCGCAGCGCGTCGGGCCTCGGCCGCGGCATCGCGCTGTTCACGCTGGCGGGGCTTATGGTGGCGAGCCTTGCGGGCGCACTCACTGCGCTGATGATCAGCCTCGCCCCCAATGCCTTCGCCATGAGCACGATCGTGCTGTGGCTGAACGGCGCGCTGACCGACCGGAGCTGGCAGGAAGTCATCATTGCCGCGCCGCTGACGCTCGTCGGTATCGTCCTGTTGATCGTCGCCGGAAAAGCGCTCGACGCGCTGATCCTCGGCGAGGAGGTTGCACGCTCGCTCGGCATCGATCCGCGCGCGCTGCTCTGGCTGCTGATCGGCGGGGTCGGGCTGACGGTCGGCGCTGGCGTCGCTGTCGCGGGCATCATTGGCTTCGTGGGGCTGATCGTGCCGCATCTGGTGCGCCCGCTGACCGACGGACGCCCGTCGCAGCTGCTGGTGCCGAGCGCGCTTGCCGGAGCGCTGCTAGTGCTGGTGGCGGACAGCGTAGTGCGCGTGTTGCCGCTCGTTACCGAAATCAGGCTCGGCATAGCGCTCAGCCTGCTCGGCGCGCCGTTCTTCCTCTACCTGCTCGTGCGGATGCGGCGGGGGTGGGCATGAGCCTGCGCGCGGAGAACCTTACCGTTATAGGCCGGCTCGCAAACGTAAGCTGCTCGCTGGAGCGCGGGGGCATCACCGCCATTTGCGGGCCGAACGGGGCAGGCAAGTCCACGCTGCTGATGGCACTGGCCGGTCTGCTAAGCGCGGACACGGGGCGGGCCATGCTCGGCGAAGAGCGCCTCGTTTCGCTGCATCTGAAACAGCGGGCGCGGCGCATCGGCTATCTGCCGCAATCCGCCGACATTGCGTGGGACGTGACGGTGCGCTCGATCGTCGAACTCGGCCGGATGCCGCATGGCGACAGCGCGCGAGAGCCCGTCGATACGGCAATCGCGGCGCTCGATCTGGAGGCATTCGAGGGGCGGCGGGCGCTGACGTTATCGGGCGGCGAGCGGGCGCGGATGCTGCTGGCGCGGGTGCTGGCGGGCGAACCCGAATGGATTCTCGCCGACGAGCCGCTCGCCGCACTCGACATCGCACATCAGCTGACCCTGCTTGCGCATCTGCGGCGGCAGGCGGATGGAGGCAGCGGCGTCGTCATCGTGCTGCACGACCTCGCGCTGGCTAGGAACCACGCGGACCGCGTGATCGTGCTGGACGAGGGGCGGGTCGCGGCAGACGACATTCCGCAGCGCGCGCTGTCGGAAGAGGTCATCGCGAAAGTCTGGGGCGTCGCGGCGCGCTGGATCGGCGAGCCGGGCGCGCAGGCACTCGTGTCGGACCTCAGCGTTTGACGGATATGAGCCGGCAATTACTGCTTGAGGAATGGCTGCAACTGACGCGCGAGGCGATGCCCGCGCTCGCGAAAAGGCGCCGTTGGCCGGTGCGCTTCGACCACTGTTTCCAGCGAATCCTGCTCGACAACGCGGTCGGCGGGCGCTGGTACGATCATATCGAGAGCCCCGCCTACCGGAACGCCAGCGATGCGCAGCTTCGCGATGCCATCGCGCTCGGCAAGGCGGCGATTAAAGGCAACGAAGATCTCGCCGCGCTCAATCGCAAGTCGCTCGAATGGCGGGGGCAGCTTTAGGGCCGCCCCCGTATACGCTTACTCGACCGGGTCGATACCGGTCGCGCCAGCCGGAAGCTCGCCGTCCGAAATGTCTTCCGCTTCGCCTTCACCGCCCGGTACGAGCCCGCGCGCTTCGAGCATCGGCTGCACGTCGGGCTGACGTCCGGCGAAGTTCTCGAACATTTCGAAATAGTCCATCGTCCCGCCGCGGCTCAGCACGGTCTCGCGGTAATGGTCGCCGTTCGCGCGGGTGAGGCCGCCGTTTTCGAGGAACCACTTGCGGCTGTCGCGGTCGAGCATCTCGGTCCACAGATAGCTGTAGTAGCCCGCCGAATAGCCTGCCGGGTTAGAGAAGATGTGGTTGAAATAGCTGCTCCGGTAACGCGGCGGCACCAGATCGATTTCCAGACCGAGGTCTTCGAGCGAACTGCGCTCATAGGCATCGACCTGCGCCGGTGTGGTGATCCGCGCCGCTTCTTCCGGCGACAGGGAGTGCCATTTCATGTCGAGCAGCGCCGCTTCCACCACTTCGCCGAAGTCGTAGCCCTGATTGAACTTCGCCGCCGCCTCGATCTTCTCGATCAGTTCGGCCGGGATCGTCTCGCCCGTCTGGTAGTGCTTGGCGTAGTTGCGCAGCACTTCAGGGTAGGTTGCCCACAGCTCGTTCACCTGGCTCGGATATTCGACGAAATCGCGTGCGGTCGCCGTGCCCGAAAGCGAGGCGTATCGCTGATCGGCGAAGAAGCCGTGCAGCGCGTGGCCGAATTCGTGGAAGATCGTATTGACGTTGTCGAAGCTGACGAGCTGCGGCTGGCCTTCCGCCGCCTGCGGAATGTTCAGCACGTTGTAGATGACCGGCTTCGTACCGTAGAGATGGCTCTGGTCGACGAAGTTGCTCATCCACGCGCCGCCGCGCTTGGACGGGCGTTGGAACGGATCGAAATAGAAGATGCCGAGCTCGCTCCCGTCGGCATCGCGCACCGTGTAGGTGGTCACCGTTGGGTGATAGACCGGCAGATCGGTGCGCTTCTCGAACGTCAGGCCGTAGAGCTTGTTCGCGGCGTAGAACACGCCATCCTCAAGCACGCTGGTGAGTTCGAAATACGGCTTCACCGCGTTTTCGTCGAGGTCGTAGCGCGCCTTCCGGACCTGCTCGGCATAGCGGTACCAGTCCCACGGCTTCACTTCGAAATCTTCGCCGCCCGCTTCGATCTGCTGGTTGAGCAGCGCAGCTTCGCGCCGCTGCGTCGCGGCGAGGGCGGGGACCATCTGCTCCATGAAGCCGAGCGCGGTCCGCGGGTTTTCCGCCATCCGGTCGTACATGACGTAGCTGGCCCAGTCGGGCTCGCCGAACAGCGCAGCCTTGCGCGCACGCAGGGTCGCGATCTCGGCAAGCAGGGTGCGGGTGTCGTTGTCGTCGCCCATGACCGCCCGGTTGTAGGACAGCTTGAACAGCCGCTCGCGCACGTCGCGGTTCTCGAGACTGGGGAGCGAAGGTTGCTGGGTCGTGTTCTGTAGCGCGATGGCGAACTTGCCTTCCATGCCGCGTTCCGCCGCCAGTTTCGCGGCCGCGTCGATCTCGTCATCGGAGAGCCCCGCCAGTTCCTCGCGCGTGTCCACGACCAGCGCGTTCTCGTTGGTCGCATCGCGAACCTTCTGCGAAAACTCGGTCGTCGTCTCGGACAGACGCGTGTTGATCGCCTTGACCTCTTCCTTTTGGGCCTCGGTCAGCATGGCGCCGGCGTGGACGAAGTCCTGATAGGTTTCCTCGAGCAGCGTCGCGTCTTCGGGCGTCATGCTCATTGCCGCGCGGTTGTCGTAAACCGCCTTCACCCGGTCGAAGAGGACCGGATCAAGGCTGAAGCTGTCGTAATGGGCGCTCAGCCTCGGACCGATTTCCGCATCGATTGCGTCGAGCGTGTCGTTCGTGTTCGCACCGGTGAGCGCGTAGAACACGGTCGAAACGCGGCCCAGCATCCGGCCCGAGGTTTCCAGCGCGACGATCGTGTTCGCGAAAGTGGGCGCTTCGGGGTTGTTCTTGATCGCCTCGATCTCGGCCTTGTGGATCATCATCGCCTGTTCGAAGGCGGGAAGGAAATCGCCGTCCGAAATCTTCGTGAAGTCCGGGGCCTGCAACGGCAGGTCGCTCGGCTGGGCGAAATAGCCCGTACCCTGCGGGATGGCGACGGTCGCTGCCGGGGAATTGTTCATTGCGGGACGGTCTTCAGCCATGGTGGCGCATCCTCCGAGAAGTGCGCTCGCGGCGCAGGCGGCAAGAAGTTTCGTACGGTTGGCAAGGATCATGCGGGAGAAGCTCCGTTGTGTGGCTGTAAAGTCGAATCTGCCGCCGGTGTAGCAGCGTAAACATTGACTCGGCTTGAAGCGCAGATTGCACCGCTTATCAACCGCGCCGCTGCTATGGCGTTCCTTTGGCGCGAAAAGGGGCGCGCAAAGTGCTCGCCCCTTCCTTATAACTAGTGTTCGATGATTCAGCGGAACTCGAACATTATTGTAGGTTATATGCCGTCAGTTTTCGAAACTCTCTTACGCCGGTAGTAAGTAGTTGGTTATTTGGCGTGATTATCAATCGTCCCCCGGTGGGCGCTTCCCAAACTATCGGGTGTCCATCTGCTTTGCGGTCGATTGCCCATGTTGTGTCGTGGTCGGATACGAACACGAGGTTTTCTGTCACGACCACGTTCCCGTGAAACGACCTCTCGCCATAAAGCCCGGTATCAACGGGAATGGGGGTCGCCCATTTTTGAGCGCCAGTCTTTGCGTCCAGCGCAGCGAGCACAAAGGCGTCGTTGCGTACGGCAAAGATCGTATCATCCGCATACGCGAATGCAGTCGTATATTGCGAATTACTGCGCCACAGGATCGGTCCGCGTTCTTGCGATAGGGCGATAATATTTGCAGAACTTAAGAAGCGCTTCTCACCGGAAAACAGGAATATCAGTCCATCGTCGCCGAGAACCGGAGCGCTAAAAAACGTACTTACAAAACCTGCCTTGACCTCGGGGTCGGCGATACTTTGCGTGATTGTACCAGTAGCTCTGTCGATAATGTCGAGAGCCGCGCCCGCCGGGTAATATACATTCTGATCATCTATAGCGACCGCCTTTCCGTCAGCCCAACTGCTGCCGGCCCTTTCCAACTCCCATAGCAAGGTTCCTTGGCGTGCGTCATAAGCGTAGAGCATGCCACCGGTATATCCTGCAGCTACAAAGACCTGGTCATCTGCAGCGGTTGGTTGATTGAAGTCATGCCACTGCGAGGCAAACTTCATTTGGTTAAGAAAAGACCCGCTTCGTACATCAAATACCCACTGGGGGTTATTGTTGCTTGACGTTACCATCGAGGTAACATGAACGAGGCCGTTAGCGATAGACGGGCCGCTAATGTAAGCTTGCTCACCCAAATCAAAAGACCACTGGAGTTGTCCACGCGGATCGAACGAATAGAGGTGGCCGTTTTTATCGTAAGCCATCCCCCCGCCTCTGCCTGCGGTTATGAGGATTCTGTCGCGCGTCGCCGCGGGAGGCCGGATGTATGTGATTGGGTTGCTGTCGACCCATTCCCATGCCTTCGAAAAATTAGCGTAATTGTAGCGAGCCGCGACATATCCCGTGTGAGCCGGATTGCGCTGGAACATGCCCCAATCGCCCAATTTGACATCAAGATTAACAGTGAACGTCTTGCTGGAACCAGGATAGACGCCTGTGCAAGCCGCCGTCGTACATAGGCGGAATTTGACTTCGCTGGTCGTCGCCCCGCCGGCCGGAAATGGCACGGTTTCGAGATTGACGGCGTAATTTGATCCCGATTGCACCGGCGTGCCCTCAAGTGCATACCAGCGGCCGCCAACTTCGACATCGGCAACGATGGGACTGGAACTGCTCCCCGAGTAGTTCGCCGTAAAACCGAACTTCGCGCTTTCGCCCTCATCCACGGTTACATTCGCCGAGTTTGCGAAAGCGTGACATTTAAAGTTGGCGTGCCCCCTCCGGTCGATGGGGTGGACGATCCGTCACCTCCGCCTCCACCAGTATCAAAGCCAAGCCCGAAACCGACATCATTAGCGCGTTAATTTTCATGTTACCCCCCCAAATCGGCGCGACAAGCGTGCCGACAGAAAACCCGATTAAGCCAATAGCATTTCAACGGAAATTCGGAATTCGCAAGGATGAACCGACGCGGTCGATCAATTTGTTCAGGCAGTGCTTGAAATACCACGGGCATCTTGGGATTTCCGAAGCGCGCTCGTAATTTGGTTAACAATCACCATCTAACGCGCGGCTCTCATCCCCGCCTTGACGCTTGCGAACAATTCAGGAACAGACTCGCCCCATGGCATTAACCACAATTTCGGTGCGCGGTGCGCGCGAGCATAATCTCAAGGGCGTGGACATCGATCTGCCGCGCGACAGCCTGATCGTCATCACCGGGCTCTCGGGTTCGGGCAAGTCCAGCCTCGCCTTCGATACGATCTATGCCGAGGGGCAGCGGCGATATGTCGAGAGCCTCAGCGCCTATGCGCGCCAGTTTCTCGAGATGATGCAGAAGCCCGATGTCGAGCACATCGACGGCCTCTCGCCCGCCATTAGTATCGAGCAGAAGACGACGAGCCGGAACCCGCGTTCCACGGTCGCGACCGTGACTGAGATCTACGACTACATGCGCCTCCTCTGGGCGCGGGTCGGCACGCCCTACAGTCCCGCGACCGGCTTGCCGATCGAGGCGCAGACGGTCTCCAATATGGTCGACCGGGTCATGGCACTGCCGGAAGGCACGCGCGCCTATTTGCTCGCGCCGGTGGTTCGCGGGCGGAAGGGCGAGTACCGCAAGGAACTGGCCGAATGGCAGAAGGCCGGCTTCACTCGCGTGCGGATCGACGGCGAACTTTACCCGATCGAGGAAGCTCCCACGCTCGACAAGAAGTTCAAGCACGATATCGAGGTCGTGGTCGATCGGCTGGCGGTGAAGGCAGGCCTCGAAACGCGGCTTGCCGACAGTTTCGAAACCGCGCTCAGGCTGGCCGACGGGCTCGCCTATGTGGACCTTGCCGATACGACCGTTGCCGAGGCATTGGCAGGGCGCATGGACGTGCGCCCGGCCGAGATCGGTCCCGATGCCGGGACGGATACCTCGGGGAAGGGCGGCGCGATGAAAGGTGCAGGCCTGCCCGACAACCGCATCGTGTTTTCGGAGCGTTTCTCCTGCCCTGTGTCGGGCTTCACGATCGAGGAAGTCGAACCGCGCCTGTTCTCGTTCAACGCGCCGCAGGGGGCGTGCCCGACCTGCGACGGCATCGGCGAGAAGCAACTGTTCGACCCGCAGCTTGTCGTTCCGAACGAGGCGCTGTCGCTCAAGAAGGGCGCGGTCGTGCCGTGGGCCAAGTCGAACCCACCGTCGCCTTATTACATGCAGGTGCTGGGCAGCCTCGCCAAGGAATACGGCTTCGACCTGACCACGCCGTGGGAAGACCTCAGCGAAGAGCACCGCGACGTGATCCTCTTCGGCACCAAGGGCAAGCGCGTGCCGCTGACCTTCAAGGACGGGCGCAAGCAGTATACGGTCAACAAAGCGTTCGAGGGCGTCATCGGCAACCTCAACCGCCGGATGCTGCAGACCGAGAGCGCGTGGATGCGCGAGGAGCTGGCCAAGTTCCAGACCGCGCAGCCGTGCGAGACCTGCGGCGGCAAGCGCCTCAACGAAAAGGCGCTGGCGGTGAAGATCCCGGGTCCTTCCGGCGCGACCGACATCGCCACGCCGACCAAAATGAGCGTCTCGGACGCCAAGGCATGGTTCCTCGGCCTGGACGAGCATCTGACCGAGCAGCAGCAGCAGATCGCCCGCGCGATCCTCAAGGAAATCAACGAGCGGCTGGGCTTCCTCGACAACGTGGGCCTCGACTACCTCAACCTCGACCGGACCTCCGGAACGCTCAGCGGTGGGGAGAGCCAGCGCATCCGCCTCGCCAGCCAGATCGGCAGCGGGCTGTCGGGCGTGCTCTACGTGCTCGACGAGCCCAGCATCGGGCTGCACCAGCGCGACAACGACCGGCTGCTCGAAACGCTCAAACGCCTGCGCGACCTCGGCAACACGGTCATCGTGGTCGAGCATGACGAGGACGCGATCCGGCAGGCGGACTACGTGGTCGACCTCGGCCCCGGCGCGGGCGTGCGCGGGGGCGAGATCGTCGCGCAGGGCACGCTCAAGCAGGTGCTGCGCTCCAAGAAGAGCCTTACCGCCGACTACCTTACCGGCCGGCGCGAGATCGCGGTTCCGGCCGAGCGGCGCAAGGGCAACGGGCACCAGCTTACCGTCCACGGCGCGCGGGCGAACAACCTGGATAATGTCACCGCCAGCCTGCCGCTCGGTACCTTCACCTGCATCACCGGCGTATCGGGGTCGGGCAAGTCGAGCTTCACCATCGACACGCTCTACGCCGCCGCCGCCCGCACATTGAACGGCGCGCGGGTCATCGCGGGCGCGCACGACAAGGTCACCGGCCTCGAATATTGCGACAAGGTCATCGAGATCGACCAGTCCCCCATCGGCCGCACCCCGCGCTCCAACCCGGCCACCTACACCGGCGCCTTCACCCAGATCCGCGACTGGTTCGCCGGCCTCCCCGAAGCGCAGGCGCGCGGCTACAAGCCGGGCCGCTTCAGCTTCAACGTCAAGGGCGGCCGGTGCGAGGCGTGCCAGGGCGACGGCCTCATCAAGATCGAGATGCATTTCCTCCCCGACGTCTACGTCACCTGCGAGGAATGCGGCGGCAAGCGCTACAACCGCGAGACGCTGGAGGTGCGCTTCAAGGGCCTCTCCATCGCCGACGTGCTCGACATGACGATCGAGGATGCGGAAGAGTTCTTCAAGGCCGTCCCCCCGATCGCGGGCAAGATGGCGATGCTGGTCGAGGTCGGCCTCGGCTACGTCAAGGTCGGCCAGCAGGCGACCACGCTGTCGGGCGGGGAGGCGCAGCGGGTGAAGCTGGCGAAGGAACTGGCGAAGCGTTCGACCGGGCAGACGCTCTATATCCTCGACGAGCCGACGACCGGCCTGCATTTCGAGGATGTGCGAAAGCTGCTGGAAGTGCTGCACCGGCTGGTGGACCAGGGGAACAGCGTGGTGGTGATCGAGCACAATCTCGACGTGATCAAGACCGCCGACCATATCCTCGATCTTGGCCCGGACGGAGGCGTCCGCGGCGGCGAGATCGTGGCCGAGGGCACGCCGGAACAGGTCGCGCAGGAACCCCGCAGCTATACCGGCCAGTATCTGAAGCCGATGCTCGAACGGCAGGCGGAGAAGGCACAGGAGGCGGCCGAGTAACCTTTGTCAATCTCGGAACGACTGTTTCTCCGGCCAATTGATTCAGGGTCAACTAGTGGAGAAAGCATATGAGAAAGATCGGCATAGCCGCAACCATCCTCGCAGCATTCGCAACTACGGGTTGCGCCACTCTCGCCGGCGCAGGCGCCGGTGCCGCTGCAGTAACCTGCCTGCCTGAAGACACCGATTGCGTCGAGGAAGTCGAAGACGCAGCGGATGACGTCGCGGACGACATCTAGGCAGCAGACACTTTTCCGATAGAAGCGTGCCCGTTCGCGAGCACGGCCGCGGTAACGCGCGGCCGGCCGGGACGGGTTTCGCGTATGTGGCTTTATTTCGGGGTAGCTACTTGGGGAGAGGCACGAGAGGCGCATTATCGCCGACCATATCGTCGATCTAAGCACTGACGGAAGCATCCGCGGCGGCGAGATCGTGGCCGAGGGTACGCGAGGACAGTTCGCGCAGGAACCACGCAGCTATACCGGGCATTCTCTGAGGCCGATGCTGGGGCGGATTAGGGAAGCTGCGGAGTAGTTTTTACCCGGCATCAGTACCAACGAACGCTCTGAACGGCTTACTGGTTTGCGGTAGCTATTCGTATTTGAAAAAGAAGGGTGTCTGCTGATCGCGGTCCAGTGACGAGCAGTAGCTTCAGTCAGCCTTCGGGGGCGTCACCTTAAATGTGGCGCGCCCATCACTTCGATGGAGTCGGTCAGTAAGGTAATGTAGCCCTACGAGCGCAAGCAGGAACAATTGGAATGCGGTGAATGTACCAAAGTAAGCTAACAAGTATGCCACAGCACTTTTCAAACCGCTTTCGCGCAGCGAAAGGAAGTAATCGCTATAAACAGTTGCTACCAGACAAGCGACTACTATCGAAAATGAAGCAAACGATAGGTATCCGAAAAGCAAAGATAAAAATCTTTTTCGTGTCAGCGGGTCGGTTTCACTCCGCACTCTCGGTTTGTCCTCACCGACAAAGGTTGAATTGAGGACCGCATGATCATTTGTAATTAAGACGGTTAATGCAGCGACGAAGAATCCACCCGCAACGGTAAAGAGACTGGTAGCAGCTTTCAAAATGCCGTCTTCGCCTGTAACCGGAACATCAATTTCGAGGAAGTACGCTGATCCGACAATGCCGACCGCCAGCAGTGCTGGAATGATCCATGCGATAAGAACGCTTCCTGGATAACAGACGACCAGAAAGATCAATGGTGAACGAAGTATCTTAGTCACTTCAAATTTATCATCTTTGTCAGCATATCGGGTCGAAGTTGCTCAACCGCCTCTGCAAGTGGTTTTTCCAGTGTCACCTTCCTCTGCTTCACGAATGATGTCTCAGCGACGTCTTGCTGAGTGATGTCAACAGAAGCGCGTTCTGGCCGACCGGTTCCTTCTGGATCGTTCCAAACGAGTCGCATTTTATCGAAGTTTCTTTCTCTACCCCAGACCGTAATTTTGGGGATCATACTGGCCGCTGCAACGTCGATTTTGATCTCACGACGGGCAATCTTTGCTTCAGGTACTTCGTCAAGCACTGCCTTAGAATTCGTATCAACAAGCCAGACGCCGCTTAGAGTTCCCCTCTTAAGCGAAGCTTCAATTTTCTCACTGGCGTACCCTTCCAAATCCGGAATTATATATGTTGCTGTTTCTTCGCCAGCGTTATTGGTTCGCGATAAGCCGTAGGTCTCCGAAACTGCCTTGAGTTCACTTCCTAGTATATCCCGCAGGCGCGTTTTACCCAAGCCACGAATGTCCTCCACGATGACCCGATGACGTCCGAATTTAACTGGCTCAAGGGAAATGACGCAGTGAGCAGAGACAGCTTTTCCTTCGCGCTCTTCCTTCTCAATTTCACGAAGAACGGCAGTGTCAGCATGCTCGAACACAGGATTGGCAGCACGGGGGTCACCAACCGAAAAGAGCAACGCTAGATATTCCTCCCCATCCCTGACAATCTTCTTTCCATCCTTAATTCGGAGCCAAGGTGCTTCCCCTCTGTATCCTGAGTATGGTCGGAGAACCAAAGTCGCTTGTTTCGCCCTAATCCTAGATAGCATAGCATCAGCTACCTCGCGAAACGCCGGCATTTCAGTCTCAACTCGAGCAGTTCTCAGAGTAAGATCGTACATTAATACAAATCGCTCATACGCGTCGAGCATTCTTGCTTCTCCAAAAACTTCCTGTTGTAGGAAAGTTAAAAAGCGCTAACGAGCCAAGTCAATGTGAAAGAAGCTTTTTTCACCGGTATGTTCGATACATCTAAATTTTATTTCGTAAGGAAACACGCTAACTGTTGCACTCCGATCCTAGAAATTACCGATCCGCTTTAATCGAAATTCGGACTTAATTATTGGCCTTCCCATTCCGTCGTTCCCGCTTGCGCCTTCGGCGCTGTGCTAGTCAGTAGCGAAGCGCCTTTAGCACCCATCTTCGCCCGCCCCATCGACCAGTTCTCCTGCATCCGCACCTTCGGGTTGGGCGCGCACCAGATCTCGCCACTTTCGTCGAGCGCGGTGACCCACAGCAGATTGTGCTCCGGCCCGTAGTCGATCACCGCCAGCGCCAGCCCTTTGCCTCGGTCGAGCACGGTTACGGGTAGCGGGGGATTGAGCTGGGTGAACATGGCGGCGCGGTGTCCTTCGCTTGCAACGCCCGCGGACGCGCGCGGGCCTTTCCGAACAACGCGGACCGCGAAGTTTGGGCTACCGGTGCTAACATTTATCGAGCGGATAAGCCGCGCACCGCCACAGTTTTGCCGCGCTGTCCTACATGCCCGCGCCACTATACGCAGGCAGGTTTCCAATTCCGTCCGGCCTCGCGCCCGAACCAGGGAACCCGATCCATGAACGCCCTCACCACCATCCAGCCCGCCGGTCCCCACGGCGCCCCCGATGCGCCCTCTCCGGGCGCGGAACCGGTTCCCACTTCCGCTGAGAGGGCGCGCCACACCGTCCTCACTCCGCGCGCGCAGGCTGCCTTCCTCGCCAAGCTGGCCGAGTTCGGCAATGTCCGGCTCGCCTGCCGCGCCGCCTCGGTTTCGCCGCAGACCGCCTACCGCGCCCGCCGCCGCGCGCCCGCTTTCGCGAACCACTGGGATGCGGCGCTGCTCGCCGCGCGCACCCATGCGGAAAGCGTGCTGGCCGAGCGGGCGATCGACGGGTGGGAGGAGCAGGTCTTCTACCACGGGGAGGAGGTGGCGCGCCGCCGCCGCTTTTCCGACCGGCTGCTGCTGGCGCATCTGGCGCGCCTCGACCGGCTCGAGGAACGGGAGGATGTGACCGCGGCGCTCTACGCGCTCGACGAGGCGATCGAGGCGCTGGAGGAGGGGCGCGAACTGCCCGACCAGGCGTGCGAAGGGGAGGGCGCGGGATTGCCTCAGGGGGGTGTTCCACCCGTTCCATCCTGTAGGGAAACGGCGGACGCCGATCCGCTCGAAGCGCCCTGCGACTGTCCCGGCGCGGAGCATGGCGCGGACCGCGGGCGGCCCCACTGGGAGATGACGGCGGACGGGCCGGCTCCGGTGGTGAACGGGGGCGAGGGGACGGGGCCGTGCTGCGATGCGCCGCGCTGGCCCGAGTGCCGCGACTGCGTGCATTACCCCGAGGTGGAGCGCTTGCTCTCGGAAATGGAGGAGGCGGAGGCGGCGGAGGATGCCGCCGGGTGAGGGCGCGCTAGTCGAGCAGCGCCAGCGTCACGTCCGCATGGCCTGAGCGCACCATGCCGAGCTGTTCGGCAGCGGCGCGGCTCACGTCGATGATGCGGCTCTTGGTGAAGGGACCGCGGTCGTTGATGCGCACGATGACGCTCTTGCCGGTGCGCTCGTTGGTGACGCGCACGCGGGAGCCGAAGGGCAGGGAGGGGTGCGCAGCGGTCATGGCGTGCATGTCGAACGCCTGTCCGCTGGCGGTGCGGCGGCCGTGGAACTTGGCGCCGTAGTAGCTGGCGCGGCCTTCGCCGAAGATGCGCTCGGCCGGTTCCTCGATCTCGGGCTCGAAATGGTCAAGGTCGACCGCGTCGAGACCGGGGCTGGTGACGGGGTCCGGAGCCTCGGGCAGCGCGCCGAATGCGGCGAACTGCTGCGCGAAGGGATCTGCCGGTACCGGCGCCTCTGCGGAGGCGGGGGTGGCAGCGAGAGCGGCTAGTGCGAAAAGGCGCACACCGCGCACGGCGAAACTGGTTTTAAGCCCGTCCATGCCGTTTTGGCTATCAGCGGTTTGGCGAACAAAAAACTAACGCGCCGGGCGGCTGCCGCAATTCTGCCTCAGTTCACCGGACTCCGAACGGATTCTGCGGTAAACGGACTCAGGGCTTCGGCAAACGGAGCCGAAGGGTGGGAACTACATGTCGCGTTTGGCGAGGAGGCGCAGCCGCAAGGCGTTGAGCTTGATGAAGCCTTCCGCGTCCTTCTGGTCGTAAGCTCCCGCATCGTCCTCAAAGGTAACATGCGCTTCGGAGTAGAGGGAGTGGGGCGACTTGCGGCCAACGACCATGGCGCTGCCCTTGTAGAGCTTGAGGCGGACGGTGCCCGCGACCTTCTCCTGGCTGAGGTCGATCGCAGCCTGCAGCATCTCGCGTTCGGGGCTGAACCAGAGGCCGTTGTAGATGAGCTCGGCATAGCGGGGCATGAGCTCGTCCTTGAGATGCGCCGCACCCCGGTCGAGGGCGAGCTGCTCGATGCCGCGATGTGCTCTAGCATAGATTTCGCCGCCCGGCGTCTCGTACATGCCGCGCGACTTCATGCCGACGAAGCGGTTCTCGACGAGGTCGAGGCGGCCGATACCGTGTTTCCTACCCAGCTCGTTGAGGTTAGCGAGCAGGGTAGCAGGGCTCATCACCTCGCCGTTAAGCGATACGCCGTCGCCCTTCTCGAAGCCGATCTCGATATATTCGGGCGTATCGGGCGCGTCCTCGGGATGCTCGGTGCGGGAATAGACGTAGTCAGGCGTTTCCTCCCACGGGTCCTCGAGCACCTTTCCCTCGGAGGAAGTATGCAGCAGGTTGGCATCGGTCGAGAACGGGCTTTCGCCGCGCTTGTCCTTCGGCACCGCGATCTGGTGCTTCTCCGCCCAGGCGATGAGCGCGGTGCGGCTCGTCAGATCCCATTCGCGCCACGGAGCAATCACCTTGATGTCCGGGTCGAGAGCGTAAGCGCTGAGTTCGAAGCGGACCTGGTCGTTACCCTTGCCGGTTGCGCCGTGAGCGACCGCGTCGGCGCCGGTCTCGTGCGCAATCTCGACGAGACGCTTGGAGATAAGCGGACGGGCAATGCTGGTGCCGAGCAAATAGTCGCCTTCGTAGCGGGCATTGGCACGCATCATCGGAAAGACGAAGTCGCGCACGAATTCTTCGCGCAGATCCTCGATGAAGATGTGCTTGTCGGGAATGCCCATCGCACGTGCCTTTTCCCGGGCCGGTTCGATCTCTTCGCCCTGTCCGAGGTCGGCTGTGAACGTCACTACCTCAAGGCCGCGTTCCACTTCGAGCCACTTGGCGATGACGCTGGTATCGAGACCGCCCGAATAGGCGAGGACGACTTTCTGGATGGCGGACAAGGATGGTCTCCGGCTGTGCTTGGCGAAAGGCGCGCGCCTATCACCGGCACCCGCGGCGGGCAATCGCGATCAGGCTTTCAGGAGGCCGAGTTCCGCTTCGCGCATGTAGTCGCGTGTCAAAGGAAGGGCATAGCGGTTGCGGGCGTACTGGACCTGGTAGTTGCACATGCCGCCATGTTCGAAGCTCGCGGTCGCGCCGGAGAGGTAGAACATCCACATCCGGTAGAAGCGTTCGTCGTAGAGCGAGACGATGGCTTCGCGGTTCGCGGCGCAGTTCGCGTACCATGCGCGAAGGGTCCGCGCGTAATGAAGGCGCATTGTCTCCACGTCGGTCGCAATGAGGCGGTAGGGCTCGCTCGCGCTCACGATTTCGCTCAGTGCCGGAATGTAGCCGCCAGGGAAGATGTACTTGCGAGTAAAGGCATCGGTCGCACCCGGCACGCCCATGCGCCCGATCGTGTGCAGCAGTATGACGCCATCGCCGGTGAGCAGCCGCGCGCAGCAATCGAAGAAGGTATCGAACTGCGGCCGCCCGACGTGCTCGAACATGCCGACCGACACGATCCGGTCGAACTTGAGGTTATAGGCGGCAAGGTCGCGGTAGTCGACCAGTTCGAAGGAGACCTTGTCAGATACACCGGCCGCTTCCGCGCGCTCGATCGCAAGGTCGCGCTGCTCGGTGGAAAGCGTGATGCCGAGTACGCGGCAGTCGAAGTGCCGCGCGAGGTAGATCGCCATTCCGCCCCAGCCGCAACCGATGTCGAGCACTTCCTGCCCCGGCTCGATGGCGAGCTTCGCCGCGATATGTGCCAGCTTCGCGGTCTGCGCCTCGCCCAGCGTCATGTCGTCTTCCGGCCAGTAGGCGCAGCTGTATTGCAGGTGTTCGCTGTCGAGGAACATCCGGTAGAGGTCGTTGCCGATGTCGTAGTGATGGGAAACGTTGCTGCGTGCGCTGGTCTGCCGATTGGCTTCGGCAAGGCGGGCCTTCAGCGCCAGCTTCAGCTTGCCGGTCAGTCCGCGCCGCACCGGGCGTTTGACTTCCCACGCGCCATTGCCCTTGACGATCTCGACCAGTTCCATGATCTCGCCCCGTTCGAGCACGAGCCGGCCGTCCATATAGGCCTCACCCGCACCGAGCGACTGGTCGCGCACGATATCGCGGGCCACGCGCGTGTCGGTGAAGCGAATACGTACGTTCCCGAATTGCGGGTCGGGAGCGCCGCAGCGAACTTCGCGGCCGTCGGCGTGTACTATTTCAAGAACGCCGCGCTTGATGTGACTTTGCAGCACGCGGTCGAGCAGCTTGTCGAACATCCTGCCTCTCTAAACCTTACCTCAGATACCGGCATACCACTGGTAATCGGAACGATCTTCCCAATAGCCGCCTTTGCCTTCGCCGATCGTATCGAGCGAGGCAACCGCTTCGATGCCGGTCAGATACTTGGCGTGCTTGTAGCCCAGTTGCCGCTCGATCCGCATCCGCAGCGGCGCACCGTTCCTGATCGGCAGCGGCTCGCCGTTGAGTGCATGGGCGACGATCGTCTGCGGGTGGAAGGCATCGTCGAGATCGACGCTTTCGTAATAGTCCTGTCCGTTGAGATTGTCGGCACAGCGGAACACGATGAACCGCGCCCCGTCACGCAGGCCGGCAGCTTCGAGCAGAACGGACAATTGCGGTCCGGTCCATTGCCCGATCGCGCTCCAGCCTTCCACGCAGTCGTGCCGGGTGATTTGCGTGCGCTGCGGGAGGCGGCGTATCTCTTCGAGCGCAAACGAAAGTGGGCGTTCCACGAGTCCGCCGACCTGCAAGCGCCAGTTCGTAAAGCCGGCTGCAGCCTGCGCCTGATAGTCGCCGTTCTGCGGATCGACCGAACCGTTGCCGCGAAAGTAGGGAGAAATCTCGCTCGGCGCATATTCCTTGACGAGGCCTCCGCCACCAAGCGCACGCTGCGCCCCTTGATGAAGGCGTTGCGCCGCTTCGAAGGCAGAACGGCCCGCCGCGCTGTCGGCGACCTTGCCGCAGCCCGACAGGAACAGCGCGCCCGCACCTGCGAGCAATCCGCGCCGGTTCATTCCACTCATGTCCGTGCCTCCTGCTGCGCCGTGGGCGCGTCCTTGTCCAGCGGTGCGCCCGTGATCATCGACCGTATCTGCCGGTATGGGCCAGCAAGGATAACGAGAAGCACATGAACGACGAAGAACGCGAACAGGGCCCATGCGAAGATGAAATGGAAAGAGCGCGCCGACTGACGCCCGCCCATGAGCTCGATCATCCACAGATATGACGGCCCCATGCCCGGAGAGATCGCCAGCCCAGTCAGCACCATTCCCGGCAGCAGCACGCCGAATACGATGCCGTAACTCAGCTTCTGGAGGAAATTGTACTTGCCCGGACTGTGACCGAAGTTGAGGCGCAGATGCGCCTTGATATCCTCGGCAATGGACGCAAGCCGCCATTCGCGCCGGCGCGTGCGAATGTCGCGCCAGAAGTGCCCGTTGAAGATCATTGCCGCCCACATGAACAGGAGAACGAGGGCGAACGGCCAGGCGAACAGATTGTGCCAGTCGCGCGCCTGCGCGAGATCGTAGAAGTCGGGGATCGTCGCCCATGCCGGGAAGCGCGGCACGACCAGCCACGCCTCGCTCGGCTGGAAGCCGTAGTCGCCCCAGTAGAGAAAGCGGTGTGCGTTCGAGATGTTAAGGCCTGACATGAACAGGATGACCACGCAAAGAAGGTTGATCCAGTGCCAGGCGCGCGTCGAGAGCCGGTGCCGCTTCGTCTTATCCATGATCTGTCTCCTGTCCGCGCGCGAGATAGATGACGTCGCGAGACTGCGAGAGCAAGTGCTGACCGGAATCGACGAACAGCGTTTCCCCGTTCGCCAGATGTCCCTCGGCAAGGAACACCGCCGCGTCGGCGATTTCGGCCGCCTCTGTCCGTCTGCCGAGCAGGTTCATTCGGTGGGAGGCTTCGGCTTCCGCTTCGCTCTGGTCGTGGCTCGGCAGGATCGCGCCCGGTGCAAGTCCGTAAACCCGGTCAGCCGGGCCCGCCGCCCCCATCGCGAGGGGACGGATCGCGCCGCCGAGTGCGTGTTTGCTCATCGTATAAGAGAAGAAGTCCGGATTCGGGTTCGCGAGCTTCTGATCGGTGACGTTGATGACGCAGCGGCCCACGGTAGAGCGGGCTTGGTGCAGAAAGGTCTGCGAGAGCATGGCAGGCGCTTTCGCGTTGATCTTCGTGACCTTGTCATACGTCGCGCTATCGAGCGCGATAACTTCGTCGGGCAGGAAGATCGAGGCATTGTTGACGAGGCAGCGCCAGTCGGGAAGGCGGCTTGCCAGCTCTTCGACCATTGCGGCGCTGGCCGCCTCGTCGGCAAGGTCACACTGCACAATCTCGGCGGAGCGCAACGTGCGTGCGAGCGCCTTCGCTTCCACCTCCGATCGCCGGTAGTGGATCACGACATGCCACCCGGCAGCATCGAACGCCCGTGCCGTCGCGGCGCCGATACGCTTTCCTCCACCGGTGATGAGAACGGCACGGTCTTTCATCGCCAAGTTACGAAAGCAGATCGAGGGCGGCGGGGGAAGGGCGCTCTTGCTGACAAACAAAGAAAACGCCGCCGTTCCGAGCGGAGCGGCGGCGCTTCGAGTTCAATCGTCGTCAGTGGATCAGCGACACTTCAGATCGCCCTTGTCGATCTCACGGCCCAGAAGGCCGCCGCCCACGGCGCCGATGATCGCGCCGAGCGTGCGGTCGCCGCGGCCAGCGATTTCGTGACCGGCGAGCGCGCCGACAGCAGCGCCGATGACGAGACCCGTCGTGCCGTTATCGCGCTTGCAGTAGTAACGCCCGTCGTCACCGCGCCACACACGGTCGTCGCGGCGCAGCACCCGCGGCTCGTAATAGCGCCCGCGAGCGTCGTACATACGGTCCTTGGCGCGCTTGCCATAGGCCTTTGCGTGGGGCGGCGGGTCTGCGAGCACGGGAGCGGTCGGAACCATCATGGTGGCGGCGGCGAATGCGAGAGCGAACTTTTTCATCATCCTGTTCCTTGGCAAAACTTACATATGTTTCTTACAATTCCCGGTCTCGCTTCGAGGTCCACAACGCCAGATGAACCGGTATGCTTAATGCGAAAACGCGCGCCGAACGGTTGTTTCGCGCCGGTAAGGTGATGTTCTAGGGCAGCGCCTGCGCAAACAAGGCGAGCCAGTCGCGCCGCGTTCCGTCGCTGCTGCCAGCGCGATAAGAATGCCTTTCGGCGATCGCAAAACCCGCTTGGGCATACACGGCGTCCAGCCACTCTGGCGAAGGCAAGCTTGCCCAACGACCCGAAATGTCCCGCCCTTCCTCCGGATGCTCGAGATCGCCCAGCTTGTAGTTCGCGAAATGCCAGCCACCGGGTCGCAATGCTCGGTGCACCGCATCGAGGATAGGACGAAGGTCGGCGCGCGGAAGATGATGCAAGCTCGCATGAGCCCAAATCGCATCGTAGGTCTCGACCGCGTTCAGTTCGTCGAAGCGCATCACTCGCGCACCCACCGCGTGCCGTTCGTTCGCTTTGCGCACCATCGCCTTCGATCCGTCGGTCGCATCGACCTTAAATCCGCGTGCCAGCATATGCGCCGCATCGCGCCCGGCTCCGCAACCGAGCTCAAGAATAAAGGCGCCAAGTTCGAGAAGATCGAGAAACGGGTCGAGCAGCCGGTGGCGATCCTCGGCAGAACTGGCCGTATAATGCGGCGCAGTCTTTTCGTAATACGCCAGCGTTTCGGCGTCGAAGCTCACGCGGGAGCATTCTCCGCCTCTGCAGCCTCGCGGTCGCGCTCGGCGCGACTCTTCTTCTGCGCCGCCGTCTTGAGCTGTCCGCAGGCTGCATCGATATCGCGCCCGCGCGGCGTTCGAACCGGGGCGCTGATGCCGGCGTCGAACACAATGCTGCTGAACGACTTGATCCGCTCGGGCGTTGAGCATTCGTAGGCAGAGCCGGGCCACGGGTTGAACGGAATGAGGTTCACCTTGGCAGGCAGATCATACGATTTGATCAGCCGGACGAGTTCGCGCGCATCCTCATCGCTGTCGTTCTTGTTCTTGAGCATCACGTATTCGAAGGTGATGCGCCGCGCATTCGACGCACTGGGGTAAGCCTTGCAGGCGGCGAGCAGTTCCTCAATCCCGTACTTGCGGTTAAGGGGAACGATTTCATCGCGCACTTCCTTCGTCACTGCATGCAGCGATACCGCAAGGTTCACTCCGATTTCCTCGCCGCAGCGCTCCATCATCGGCACGACGCCGCTGGTCGACAGCGTGATCCGGCGCCGCGAGAGGGCGAGACCCTCGCCGTCCATCACGAGGTTGAGTGCTGCTTTCACATTGTCGAAATTGTAGAGCGGCTCGCCCATGCCCATCATGACGATGTTGGTAAGAAGCCGCCCGTCGGTGCGGTAGTCGCTTGCGGTTTCTTCGTCGCCGAAATCCATTTTGCCCTTCGGCCATTCCTCCAGTGCATCGCGCGCTAGCATGACCTGCCCGACGATTTCGCCCGGCGTAAGGTTACGGACGAGCCGCATCGTACCGGTATGACAGAAGGTGCAGTTGAGCGTGCATCCGACCTGGCTCGATACACATAACGTGCCGCGCGTTTCGTCTGGGATGAAAACCATCTCGAACTCGTGGCCGTCGGCGGTCTGAAGCAGCCATTTGCGCGTGCCGTCGGTGCTGTGTTGCGCCTCGACGACATTGGGCCGGCCGATAACAAAGCGCTCTGCCAGCCATGGGCGCATTTCCTTGCCGATGTCCGTCATAGCGTCGAATTCGGTGACGCCGCGGTGGTAGATCCAATGGAAGATTTGCTTGGCGCGCAGCTTCGCCTGTTTTTCATCGAGACCTGCACTGAGGAGAAGGATGCGAATGTCGGCTTTCGGAAGGCCGAGTAGGTCGGTTCGTCCGTCGCTGCGCGGCGTTATTGGCGCGCGCGGAACGGGAACCGGATCCACGGGTCCGGGGATAGAAATCAAAGCAGTGTCGGCCATGCGAAAGATATAGGCGTAATGGTGCTCAAGGCCAAGCATCGCGCGCTAACGGCATACTGCAGCGACCGGTTCCCACGTTTCGGCGACAATTTACGGTCGTTTGTCGATTGTAATGTTGCGCAAAAACAACAGATTGTTGTTGTCTTCTGTTAATGAAACTGCGCGGCCCGTTCTCCTGTTTGGGTAGGGCGAGGCGCAAAAATACGCGCCCCGAATACCAACGGAGTAAATAATGAAATACACTGCTATTCTTCTCGCCGCGAGTGCACTGGCCGCAGGTGCGACACCTGCCTTCGCACAAAGCACCAATGAGGCATTCACCGGTCCGCGGGTCGAAGTGCTCGCCGGTTTCGATGCCAGCAAGGCGGGCAGCGACATCGACGACGACGGTACCGACAACAACGACCAGACGATCGAAGGCCTCGTGTACGGCGCGGGCGTCGGATACGACATCGCCCTCGGCTCGCTACTTGTGGGTGCTGAAGCCGAACTGACCGGATCGACCGCAGAGACCGAGTTCGAAGATGGTGATTTCGAAGGCTTCGGCTTCGGCAACGTCGAAACCGGCCGCGATCTGTATCTCGGCGTGCGTGCCGGCGTTCTCGCGAGCCCGAACCTGCTCGTTTATGCAAAGGGCGGATACACCAACGCGAAGTACAACATTCTGTCGAATGACGGGACGAACGACTTCAACCAGGATATCGATACCGACGGTTACCGCATCGGCGCTGGCGCGGAATATGCGCTAAGCGAAAACACCTTCGCCAAGCTCGAATATCGTTATTCGAACTACAGCGAGGCTGAACTCGACTTTGCGGAAGACACTCCGGACAGCGAACGCTTCGATATCGATACCGACCGCCACCAGGTCATGCTGGGCGTCGGCTACCGCTTCTAAGCGGAACTGAAACGATACGAACGGCAGCGGCCGGGAGCTTCGCGCTTCCGGCCGTTTTGCTGTGCGCTAGAAAATACCGCGGCGCTTGATCTGCGCGCACGCAACTGTCGCCGCATCGATGGCGGTGGCGGCGCCCCTGAGCAAATAGGTATTGGAAAATGGTTTGCCGGACGCATCGCGCGCGCGAACGACCATCGTTTCCGCGGAGCGCATGGCGGCGACGATCGCTGCATCCATAGTGCGATCGCGCGCCCAGGCATCACCGCCGCCGCCGGTAAGGAGGAAGCTGCGCTTTCCAACCCTTAGCGAAATCGTGGTCTTGGGCGACATTTCTCGCGCCATACGAAAATGCACCTGATTGCGGACCTTGCTGCGCGGCCAGGTTCCGACTGTCACGTAAGGGTCGTAATCGTGTTCCAGCTTGGTCGGCTTCGGTTTCGCGATCGCGTAGCAGCGCGGAACCTCGCTATCGCGAAACGCCGCCCATCCCGAGAACAGGCCCAGATCGTCCTTCGCAAGTGCCGCACTACCAGCGCAAAACGCCAACGAAGCTCCCAAAGCGATACGGTTGAGCGGTCCAAGCATGGACCGCCCCTTAGCGGCGGAGATAGTCTCCGGCCAGCTTCGGTGTGCCTGTGCGCGACTTCTCCGGATAGAGCGTCTCGTACACGACGGCATTCTCGATCACCCGCTGCACGTAGTTCTTCGTTTCGTAGATCGGGATGTTCTCGATCCAGGTGACGTAGTCGATGCTGCCTGTGCGGGGATCGCCGTTGGCGCGTAGCCACTTGTTCACGTTGCCGGGACCGGCGTTGTAGGCCGCAATCGCGAGTGGGTAGGCCCCGCCGTAATAGTCCATCATGCGTGCGAAGTAGCTGTCGCCGAGCCGGATGTTGTAGCTCGGAGAATCGATCAGATCGGCGCTCATGTAATTCATGCCGAGCTTGCCCGCCTGTTCGCGCGCCGTAGCCGGCATAAGTTGCATAAGCCCGCGCGCACCCGCATGGCTGATCGCGTTCTGCGCAAACTGACTTTCCTGCCGCGCGATCGCGTGGACCATGGTCCAATTCGATCCGGGCGGTGTTTCGAGCGTCGGGAAGCCCTGCGCGACGAACTGGTTCAGCCCGTCCGCGCCCGCTGCTTCGGTCACGTTTACCGCCAAGTCGCGGCGTCCGATATCGCGCGCGAGATCGGCGACGAGCTTGTGCTCGGCGGCCGTATCGGCGCGCTGAGCGAGTTCCCGGTAGAACTGAATGCCCATGCTCCACGGCGCACCGCGAGAGACTTCGCGCACCGCCTGGACCAGCGGATCGCTTGAGAACTGACTGTAAGCCTCGTCTGACAAATCCTGCATCGGCGCTGCACCCAGCTGCGGCATCGGGCGGCCGAGCTTTTCGAGCGCCAGTTGCCCGTAGAAGCGATCGCCGTATTCCGCCGCCATATCGAAATAGCGGCGTGCTTCGGCCTGATTTCCGGCCCGCTCGCTGGCGAGACCAGCCCAGTAGAAGCCCTTCGAGCGCGTTTGCGGCGTTTGCGCAGCGTTGCCGTAGCGATAGAATAGCGGAGCAGCGCCGGTTGCGTCGCCATTCTCCCACAGTGCTTGGGTCCCGCCAAGCCACATGAGCGAGGTATAATCGTCTCGCAGACGATAGGAGAGCGTGCTGATGTCGGTTTCGGGCGCAAACAGGTCGTCGACCTTGGCTGCTATGCGCTGTGCCGGGCCTGGTCCGGCGGACCGTGCCACCCGAAGCGCTTCCCCGATAAATGCCTCGGCATCGAACGGTAGCGCGGTGAAGCCGCCGCGTCCGGCCAGTAGATCGACCGAGCGCATCAACTGACCGTTGTTCCGGTAATAGCGGGAGAGATTGTAAACCGTTCCGGGGTTTGCCTTGGCAATTGCGTTATCGAGCATTCCCGGCGAGGCGGTTATGGCGGGATCGACCAGCGCGAGCCGGGCGGAAAACTCGCCGCGCCGCTCGGGCGAAACGAGTGTCAACTGCCGCCGTGCCGCTTCGAGATTGTCCTGCCAGAGCAGCGCTTCCATTCGCGCGTCGTTATCCTCTGCGCTGAACCTCGAACCGTACATGCCGGCGAGATAGGCTTCCGCCGTTCCGTCCAGGTTGCCGCCGCGCCATGCTTCGCGGGCATAGGTGAGCGCTTCGGGACGATTCAATGAGGCCAGTGCAAGCGCATAGCGCGCCTTGCCGCTATTTGTCAGGGGAGGATTGCGGTCGAAAAAAGCGACGAGGCGCTCGGCCCCCACCGGCTCGCGGTCGAGCGCGTTTTCCGCACGAATGCGCAGCGTCTCTTCGCGCGGAAAGCCGGGGTAGGCGAGCACGAAACCGGCGTAGTCGTCGAAGCGCAGGTCGCGGTTTGCGGCGAGTACCTCCCACCGAGCGATGGCGGGAGCGATCTGGGTAGGAGCGCGGGCAATCATGTCCTGCCGAGCCTCGTCCCATACGCGGGCGTTCTGCGCAGTCGACGGGCTCGAAGCGGTCGTCGCGGCAACGAGAGAAAGGGCGATAGCGATAAAGGGTAGTCGGTCCATGCTGGACATATTGGCTATGGGCTCCTTATCAGGCGCTGAATGAACTGCGATTGCTTCGAGTAACGCGTACGCAGCATAGCATTTTTAGAAGGTTTTGACAGATGTTTGCTGGATCGATCCCTGCGCTCGTAACGCCGTTCAAAGGCGGAACATTCGACGAAGCGGCTTTTCGCAGGCTCGTCGATTGGCAGATTGACAATGGCAGCACTGCACTCGTCCCATGCGGAACGACCGGAGAGGCATCGACCCTGTCCAATGCCGAGCACCACCGCGTCATCGAAATCTGCGTAGAGCAGGCTGCGGGGCGCGTTCCTATCATTGCCGGCTGCGGTAGTAACGATACGCAGAACGCTTTGCTTCACATGAACTTTTCGAAGAAGGCGGGCGCGGCGGCGGGGCTGTGTGTAGCGCCTTATTACAACAAGCCGAGCCAGGCGGGTTTGCTCGCGCATTTCAGCTATCTTGCGGAGAACTGCGACCTTCCCATCGTGCTCTACAACGTGCCGGGCCGGACAGTAACCGATATCGCTCCGGAAACGACCTGCGAGCTTGCCAATCGCTTTCCCGATCAGATCGTCGCTATCAAGGACGCGAGCGAGGATCTTTCCCGCGTCGCCGATCACCGGATGGGCATATCGAAGGAGTTCTGCCAGCTCTCCGGCAACGACGAACTGGCGCTGCCGTTCAATGCGGCCGGCGGCAAGGGGTGTATCTCCGTCACGGCGAACGTCGCGCCGGCGCTTTGCGCGCAGTTCCAGCAAGCCTGCGCCGACAACGATCTTGTCGAAGCGCGTAAGCTCAACGACCGGCTTTACCCGCTTCATTATGCGATGTTCGAGGATTCCTCGCCCGCTCCGGTCAAGTATGCCCTCACGCGAGTGCTCGAGGGCTTTACCGACGAAGTGCGGCTACCGCTTTGTTCCGCAAGCGAACACGCCAGGGCGGCTGTCGACGCCGCCCTGAAGCATGCCGATCTGATTTGAGGGTAAGCGCAAGACCTGTCTTCTGAATAAGGGGTGCAAACGGGGCGCGGGGGCATTATGTGCGCTGTCACTATGGCGCGCCCGAAACCCGAAACCTTCGACAAGCAGAAGACCGTTGCCGAAAACCGGCGCGCGCGGTTCGATTACGCGGTGGAAGATCGCTACGAAGCCGGTTTGATGCTGCAGGGAACCGAAGTTAAGGCCTTGCGCGCAGGCGAAGCGAGTATCGCGGAATCCTACGCTGAGGTGAAGGGCGGGGAAGTGTGGCTCATCAATGCCAATATTCCCGAATTCAGTCACGGAAACCGCTTCAATCACGAGCCGAAACGCCCTCGCAAACTGCTGCTCAACCAGCGGGAAATCAACAAGATGATGGGCGCGGTCGAGCGCAAGGGCATGACCCTCGTGCCGCTATCGGTCTACTTCAACAGGCATGGGCGGGCGAAAGTCGAACTCGGGCTCGCCAAGGGCCGCAAGGCGCAAGACAAGCGCGAATACATCAAAGACCGCGACTGGAAGCGCGACAAGGCGCGGGTGATGAGGGAGCAGGGATGAACCGCCCTTTGTCATGACCGCGATGTGCCCGCATTCATCAATGCGTTAACAGCGTTGATCTAAGCGACGAAACCACCCGCTTCGTCCCAAAATCCTGCGCTGCCCTTGCACGTTAGCCGAGCCGATAGCATTGCCGATGCAAACTTCATGAATAAACCTAAATCCTCAAAGCGAATGTTCGACTGGGCGCGGCCGCGCATGCCCACTCGTGAGGAAATGGCAGACAACCGCTGGCTTGCGCCGATTGCGCATCGGTTTCTGTCCCCTGAGTTATGGAGATTTACCCGGCGAAGCGTCCCGCGCGGGGTGTCGCTAGGCCTGTTCTGCGGCTTCATCATTCCCTTCGGTCAGATATTCCTTGCCGGATTTCTAGCATTGCCGGCCCGCGCGAACGTGCCGCTTGCAGCGCTCGTGACCTTCGTGACGAATCCGTTCACTTTTCCGTTCTGGCTTTACGTCGCCAATCTGGTGGGCCGCTTCACGCTGAAGATCGATGCTGCGACCGGAGGGCTCGCAAACGCGCAACTGTCCGGGGAGCGCGGTCAGTGGTTCGCGCAGTTGTTCGAAACTGCAGGAGTGACCGCGTTCGGTTTTCTCGTCCTGGCCATTGTCTCGGCAGCGGTCGGCTACGTGCTTTCGAGCTTCATCTGGCGCGGCCTGGTCGCCCGGCGCCGCGCGCGCCGGTTGAAGCGGATGGAAGCATCGCTTGACCAAAGGCTGCGGAAAGACGTGCCATGATTGGAGATCTCGATCGCCGCTCCACCCTGCCGCCGGTTCCTCTGCTCCTCGGGCTGCTGCTGGCGCTTGCCCTCAGCGTGGGAATGGTCTGGATTCTTGGTGAGGCGTCGATCGTGGCAGCGGCTTACGGAGGCAGCCTGCTGGTTCTTCTGATTGCCGGTTTTCTCGTGGCGCGCATCAGGCCCGAACCCGAAGCGGCGCAGGTCGTGACCCCCGACTGGTCGGTCACGTTGAGCGCGATAGAAGATCCGTTCGTGGCGGTGGCGATTACCGACCGCGCCAACCGGATGGTTTGCGCGAACGAAACCTACGTTAGCTGGTTCACGGCCAGTCACGCCCCTCCCAGCATGCCGGTGGACCACCAGTCTCGCGAAGGTCTGGTAGAGGCGGCTCGCAAGGCATGGCGGGAAGGTAGCTGCGAGATCGGCCTCATTGTCTCGCCGGACGGACGACGCCGCTGGAGCGCGCTGCTTGAGCGCTCAGGCCGGGGCGACGACTACATCGTATGGCGTTTCCGCGAACTTATCGATGCGAAGCTCGATGACGGTGTCAGCGAAATGCTGACTGGCGCGCTCGGAACCGTGCTTTCCCGTGCCGGGATCGAGGCGACGCTGGTCAGTCCTGACGGCAAGGTGCAGGCGACGACACCGGGGCTGGCAGAACGTGCGACCGGCGATCCGGACATGAACATCACCGGCCATGATTTCGTGCAGCTACTGCGCAGCGACGAGCGCGACCGCATCTTCTACGCAAAGGAAGGGCAGCAAGGGACGCCGCAGACGCTGGTCAATGTGCCGCTCGATCCTCCGGGGGCCGAGCGGCTGAGCGGAGCGGACGAAGCGTCGTCGCTTATCCTTCTCGTCGATAGCGGTGTCAGCCTCGGTGGTCCGCTCGATGGCGGGGGCAGGGCGGCCGTTCCGCAGCTCGAGGCGCTGCTGTCGGCATTGCCGCTGGGATTGGCGCTTACCGATCGCGACGGCCGGTTTCTGTTTGCGAACAAGGCATTTCTGCGGGCCGTCGGCCGCAAGACGAAAGGTCTGCCGCAGTATCCCTCTGATCTTGTCATTAATGAAGACAAGGGCGCACTTGCAGATTCAGTCCGGCGTTTCGGCAAGGGACCGGTCGCGAACGGCGATATGTCGGTGCGCTTGTCGAGCGAACCCGAAGAATCGGTTCTGATCGGTCTGGCCGGTGTGCGGGGTATCGGCGATGTCGCGGTGCTCCTTTCGCTATCCGATTCCACGGAAGAAAAACGACTGCGCGATCAAGTTGCTCAGGCGACGAAAATGCAGGCTGTCGGCCAGCTCGCGGGCGGCGTCGCGCATGACTTCAACAATGTGCTCACCGCAATCATCGGTTACTGCGATCTGATGCTGCTGCGCCATACGCCTGGCGACAGCGATTATGACGACATTCAGCAAATCCGCGCAAATTCGAACCGCGCTGCGAGCCTGACGAGGCAGCTACTGGCCTTTTCGCGCCAGCAGACCCTGCGTCCCGTGGTGTTGCAGCTGCCCGACGTGGTAAGCGAAGTCAGCCAGCTTCTCAAGCGGCTGATGGGCGAGCGGATCGAGTTCACGGTCCGCCACGACCGCGAGCTTGGTCCGGTGCGCGCCGATCCGCAGCAACTCGAACAGGTGATCGTAAATCTCGCCGTGAATGCGCGCGACGCGATGCTGTCGAGCGATGCGGCGAAAGGCAAGCTTACGCTCGCTACCCGCCGCGTATCGAAGCGCGACGTCGAGCGTATGGGCATCGATGTCATGCCGCCGGACGACTATACCGCGCTCATAATCCAGGACACGGGCGGCGGCATTCCTCCGCAGGTGCTTACTAAGATTTTTGAGCCTTTCTTCACGACGAAGGAGCAGGGCAAGGGTACCGGCCTCGGACTGTCGACGGTTTACGGCATCGTCAAACAGTCGAACGGTTTCATCTTCGCGGACAATATTCCGGGCGCGGACGGTAACCCAAAAGGCGCGCGCTTTACCGTCTACCTGCCCGTGTATCACGGCACGCAGATGCCGGCGCAGACCGGACCGAGCCTCTCCGAGGAACCCGATCGCGGCGCGAGCGAGTGGGGCGGCGGGGGTAAGCTTCTCCTGGTCGAGGACGAAGACATGGTCCGCGCGGTGGCGGAACGCGCGCTCGTGCGCGCCGGCTATTCGGTTACAACTGCCTCCGACGGCGAGGAAGGTCTCGCCTGTGTCGCGAACGGCGGCGAATTCGACATGGTGGTCTCGGATGTCGTCATGCCGATCATGGACGGACCGGCGATGGCGCGGGGGATCCGCCGAGTGAAGCCGGAAATCCCGATCCTGTTCATGTCCGGCTATGCTGAAGAACAGCTTCGCCGGGACATCGATATCGAGAATATGCATTTCATGCCCAAGCCGTTTTCGGTCCAGCAAATCAATGCAAAGGTCGCCGACATACTTTCCGCTAAGAAGTAGTTAACCATCGGAACGCGCTCTGGCGGGTCGATAGGCGGAAGTGACAGAAGAGGCGGGCGAAAATAATTCTGTTCCCCCCTTGTTCTCGCGGAACAAACTGCATACAAACTGCATCAGTTGAAGAATAAACCTGCTCTCTATGCAACTGATGGAGGCCGTGTCATGGCTGCTACGAAACTCAAACTGGTTGATGATAAGGAAAGTAACGTGGACCGTCAGAAGGCATTGGACGCAGCGCTCGCGCAGATCGATCGCGCTTTCGGCAAAGGTTCGGCAATGAAGCTCGGATCGCGCGAGGCCATGAATGTCGAGGCTATATCGACCGGTTCGCTTGGCCTTGATATCGCGCTTGGTATCGGCGGGCTGCCCAAGGGGCGTGTGATCGAGGTTTATGGCCCGGAAAGCTCTGGCAAGACGACGCTCGCGCTGCATGTCATAGCCGAGGCGCAGAAGAATGGAGGCACCGCGGCCTTCGTCGACGCGGAACACGCGCTCGATCCCGTTTATGCCCGCAAGCTGGGTGTGGATATCGACGAATTGGTCGTGTCGCAGCCCGACACGGGAGAGCAGGCACTCGAGATTACCGACACGCTGGTACGCTCCAACGCGGTCGATGTTTTGGTGGTCGATTCGGTTGCGGCGCTTGTTCCTCGGGCTGAAATCGAAGGCGAGATGGGCGACAGCCACGTCGGCCTTCAGGCGCGGCTGATGAGCCAGTCGCTGCGCAAGCTTACCGGCTCGATCAACCGTTCGAAGTGCATGGTGATCTTCATCAACCAGCTGCGCATGAAAATCGGCGTGATGTACGGTAATCCCGAAACGACCACCGGGGGTAACGCGCTTAAGTTTTATGCGTCGGTCCGGCTCGACATCCGACGCACGGGCCAGATCAAGGACCGTGACGAGGTAGTCGGCAACTCGACTCGCGTAAAAGTCGTGAAGAACAAGGTCGCTCCGCCGTTCAAGCAGGTAGAATTCGACATCATGTACGGCGAAGGCATTTCCAAGATCGGCGAGATTCTCGATCTCGGCGTCAAGGCCGGCATCGTCGAGAAATCGGGTTCGTGGTTCAGCTACGACAGCATCCGTATCGGGCAGGGCCGCGAGAATGCGAAGAACTACCTCAAGGAAAACCCCGAAGTCAGCGACAAGTTGGAAGCTGCGATCCGCGGCCGGACCGACGAGGTCGCCGAGGAGATGATGACCGGTCCTGACGCGGAGGACTGAGCGCTTTTCTCTAGCGGGCGCGGCTTTCACGCTCGGCAACATGGATGGACGGCGTGTTCTGTTCCGGATCGCGCCGGCCTTTCCGTGACGTCGTTAACGATGACGCCCGCTTGTCGCTGGACAATGGTGGTTCCCGCTTGCACCAGCTGGTTCACTCCCGTCGCTTTGGAGCGCCGATAATTGCAGGAACCGTATGACCATCACCGTGCATCACCTCAACAACAGCCGTTCCCAGCGCATTCTTTGGCTGCTCGAAGAACTGGGGGCGGAGTACGAGATCGTGCCCTATCAACGCGATGCGTCTACCAATCTGGCTCCGCCCGAGCTCAAGCAAGCGCATCCGCTCGGAAAGTCGCCCGTTATCGAGGATGAGGGCCGCACGGTCACGGAAAGCGGCGCGATCGTGCAGTACCTGTGCGAACGCCATGGCGGCGACTCATGGCTGCCTGCGAAAGAAAGCGATACGCACATTTCCTGTCTCGAGTGGATGCAATTCGCGGAAAGCTCGTTCTTCGTCCCGGTGATGATGAAAATCATGGCGGGCAGGCTCGGCGAGGATGCTGCGTCCATGATGCCCCGGATCGATGAACAACTGGCTGCGCACGTCGCCTACGCGGAGGAGCGTATTGGCGAAAACTTGCGCTTTGCGGGTGACGATTGGTCCGCCGCCGATGTAATGATGAGTTTTCCCGCTCAAATTGCGCTCATGCAAAACTTTGGCGAGAAGGCTCCGAAACTGGCACGCTTTGTGGGTGAAGTTCATGATCGCCCAGCATGGAAACGCGCGCGCGAACGCGGCGGCCCGTACTTCGGTTGGTAGCGGGCTCGCCCTCCCGGTGTAATACCCGCGGGTAGCAGCACGGGGTCTCTTGCCCGAAGGCACGCGACTGCTTAATTCGCAGGTCATGACATCGACCAATGACATCCGCCGCTCCTTCCTCGATTTTTTCGCAGGCAGGGAACACGCGGAAGTGCCATCCGCACCGCTCGTCCCGTTCAGCGATCCGACGCTCATGTTCGTCAACGCGGGGATGGTCCCATTCAAGAACGCTTTTACCGGGCTTGAAACCCCGCCGGCTCCACGTGCGACGAGCAGCCAGAAATGCGTGCGTGCCGGGGGCAAGCACAACGACCTCGACAATGTGGGGTACACCGCTCGGCACCACACCTTCTTCGAAATGCTCGGCAACTTCTCGTTCGGCGATTACTTCAAGGAACAGGCTATCGCCAACGCTTGGAATTTGCTTACGCGCGAATGGGGTTTGCCGAAAGACCGGCTAACCGCAACGGTTTTTCACGACGACGATGAGGCGTTTGATCTTTGGCGCAAGATTTCCGGTCTGCCGGAGGAGCGTATCATCCGCATCGCGACCGCGGACAATTTCTGGTCGATGGGCGATACCGGACCGTGCGGCCCGTGCAGTGAGATATTCTACGATCACGGCGAGCATATTCCCGGCGGCCCGCCCGGAAGCCCGGACGAGGACGGTGACCGGTTCGTCGAGATCTGGAATCTTGTCTTCATGCAGTTCGACCAGCGCGCCGATGGAGAGCGAACGTCGCTACCCAAGCCCTCGATCGATACCGGCATGGGCCTCGAGCGGATCGCCGCTGTCATGCAGGGCGTTCATAACAACTACGAGATCGATACGTTCAAGGCGTTGATCTCCGCTTCCGAGCATTTGATCGGCGAAGCGCGAAACGACGAACAACTCGCGAGCCAGCGTGTGATTGCCGACCATCTGCGGTCCACGAGCTTCCTGCTCGCCGACGGGGTACTGCCTTCGAACGAAGGGCGCGGTTACGTCCTGCGGCGTATAATGCGCCGCGCAATGCGCCACGCGCACCTGCTCGGTGCCGAGCAACCGCTGATGCATCGGCTCGTACCCGCACTCGTTTCCGAGATGGGACAGGCCTTCCCCGAACTACAGCGCGGACAGGCGCTGATTAAAGAGGTGCTCGAGCGGGAAGAGGCGCAGTTCCGCAAGACCTTGGACAAAGGACTGCGGCTGCTGGACGAAGAAACGGCCGATATGCAGTCCGGCGAGCAACTGCCGGGCGAGACCGCGTTCAAGCTCTACGACACATTCGGCTTCCCCTATGATCTGACCGAAGACGCCTTGCGTTCACGCGGCCTCACCGTCGACCGCGAAGGGTTCGATACGGCTATGGCGGAACAGAAGGCAGCGGCGCGTGCTGCATGGAAGGGCTCGGGCGAGGCGGCTTCGGACGAGGTATGGTTCGATCTCGCTGACCGCGAGGGCGCTACGGAATTCACCGGCTATTCCGCGCTAGGCGGGGAAGGGCGCGTGGTCGCACTGGTGAAGGACGGCGCGGAAGTAGAATCTGCGAAGACCGGGGACGACGTGCTTCTGGTTGCGAACCAGACGCCATTCTACGGTGAAAGCGGCGGCCAGTCTGGCGATAGCGGCCGCATCTGGACGCCCCAGGGGCTGGAAGCTGCCGTTGGAGATACCGCCAAACCACTCGGCCGCATTCACGCGCACCAGGTGTCGGTAAAAAAAGGCGAAATTTCCGTCGGCGACGTCGTTCATCTCGAAGTGGACGGAGATCGGCGGGAGCGTATCAAGGCGAACCACTCTGCAACGCACTTGCTTCACGCGGCACTGCGCAAGCGGCTTGGCGAGCATGTCACCCAGAAGGGATCGCTGGTAGCTGAAGACCGGCTGCGGTTCGACTTCTCGCATCCGAAGGCTCTGACACCAGACGATATTGCGGCGATCGAAGCGGAAGTGAATGCGGAAATCCGTAGCAATCATAATGTCACGACAGGCTTGATGAGTCCTGACGATGCGGTTGCGGAGGGCGCCTTGGCCTTGTTTGGCGAAAAATATGGCGACGAAGTGCGCGTGCTTTCGATGGGGCGCCCCGGCGACGACGGTCGGCATTATTCGGTCGAATTGTGCGGCGGTACCCATGTCGAGGCAACCGGCGACATCGCACTGCTTCGGATCATCTCGGAAAGCGCGGTGTCCTCAGGCGTGCGCCGTATTGAGGCTCTGACTGGCGAGGCTGCGCGCCAATGGCTGGTTGCGCGGGACGAAGCGCTGAAGGCGATTGCAGCAGTAGCGAAAACGTCACCTGATGAAGCGCCGGCGCGGGTGATGACGCTCATCGAAGAGCGCAAGCGCCTCGAAAAAGAACTAGCTGAGGCAAAACGCGAACTTGCCTTGGCGGGTGGCCGCTCTGACGGGCCAGCAGCGACGGTGCAGGAAGAGGTTGGCGGCGTAGCCTTCTCCGCTCAGGCGATCGAAGGACTAAATCCGAAAGAACTGCGCGGATTGCTCGATCAGGCGAAAACCCGTCTCGGAAGCGGAGTGGCAGCGATCGTTGCAGTTAACGACGGACGGGCGGCAATGGCGGTGGCGGTGACGGACGACCTAACCGAAACCTATGACGCCGTGGCTTTACTTCGCGAGGGGGTCGCGGTGCTTGGCGGTAAAGGCGGTGGCGGCCGAGCAGATATGGCGCAAGGCGGCGGCCCCGACGGATCGAAAGCGCAAGATGCACTCGAAGCCGTCAGGGCCGCGCTGGCTGCTTGAAGATGCGCTTCAGGCGCCGGGCGTCTTCTTGGTCTGGCCGCTCGAGCCGCGCTCAATATCATTGCCTTGCGTATCGCCGGGTTGGGTGCGCCCGCGACCGCCCATCCCGTCCTTCACCGGCTCCTGCACGTTCTGCGGTTTGAACTTCTCGTCGTTCGACGCTGGCTTCGTGGGGTCTTTTTTGTCTGTCATATCATGCTCCTTGCCACCTCAACGAATGGCGAGCGCATGAGGTCCGACTAACCCGGATTATCGACCGTCGAAGTGCGCAGTTTGGGAGTGTAGGCCATCTGGCCATCTTCCTCGATCTGCGCACGGTACTCGTCGCGCTTCTCATGGATAGACGCGATAACCGGTCCCATTGGAACGCCGAGGTCGACCAGCACCGCCTCCGATAGCTGAAGCGAGCTTTCCAGCGTTTCGGGCACGGCATGGCTGGCGCCGCTGCGATAAAGTTCGGCGGCATGACGGGTATCACGGGCACGCGCGATGATAGGCAGGTCCGGGTACTCCTTGCGAAGTTTCTGCGTGAGGCGCTGCGCCAGCACCGGCTCGTCCATCGTAAGGATCAAGGCGAGCGCGTTTTCCACACCGAGCCGTTCGAGAGCATCACCGCGTCCAGCGTCGCCGAACACCGCACGGTAACCGCGCCGCTTCGCCACTTCGACCGTGTCCGTATCGGAATCGATGGCGATATAAGATTTTCCGTGCACCTTGAGCATATCGGCGATCAGCCTGCCGACGCGGCCGACCCCGATGATGACGACCCGCCGTTTGCCCGGTTCCTCAGGGGGAAGTTCGGGCGCAGGCTCGACCCGGCGCGCCACCACTCGACCTAGCCGTGCGAGTAGCGGCGTTATGGTAAGGCCGATCGCGGTAACTATCTGCCAAAATTGCGCGGTCCCGGGTTGGATCAGAAGAGCCGCGCTCGCTGCGGAAAGGACGATAAGCGTCGTCTCCGACGGGCTGGCCATCAGGATGCCGGTTTCCGTCGCGGTGCTGCGCCGCGCACCCATCACACGGAGCAACAACCCGGTCACCAGTGCCTTCAGTGTGAGGACCATCAGCACAGCCAGCATGATGAGGCCGAAGTTATCCCAGATTGTCATGAGGTCGATGCTCATGCCGACCGTGATGAGGAAAACGCCGAGCGCTAGCCCTTTGAACGGCTCCATGATCGATTCGATCTCGGTGTGATATTCGGTTTCCGCGATCAGAAGACCGGCGATCAGCGCTCCGACGATGGGCGAAAGACCTGTGAGACCGGTCGCGAGACTGGCACCTATGACCACCAGCAGACTGGCAGCGAGGAACAGTTCGGGGCTTTTCGTGCGGGCCGCCTGCGCGAACAGGCGGGGCAGGGCGATCCGGCCCAGCACCAGTAATGCGAGTATTACGAGCCCGCCCTGCCACAGCGTTTCAACCATACCCTCCCACCCTGCACCTTGGGCATAGGGTGCGAGCGCGCCGAGCATGAAGATGATCGGCACGATGGCGATATCCTCGAACAGCAGCATGGACAGTGCCGCCCGTCCGACGGGGCTGGCCGTTCCGGAAATGGGGAGCACGATAGCGGTAGAAGACAGAGCGAGCGCGAGCCCGAGGCCGACCGCACCGCTCCAGTACTGCCCCATCATCGCGAGAAAAACTGCGATCAAACTACCGCTGATGAGAAGTTCGAGCGCGCCGAGGCCGAACACGAGGCGGCGCATCTGCCATAACCGGTTGAACGAGAGTTCCAGACCGATGCCGAACAGCAGCAGAATGATGCCGAACTCGGCAAAAGGCTCCAACGCCTCGGGGTCGGTGATAGTTATGTGACTGAGCCACGGTTCGTCATAGACCAGCTTGCCGAGCCCGTAGGGTCCGACGAGGACGCCGATCAGAATGAAGCCGATGACCGGCGTGATCCTGAAGCGGGTGAACACCGGAATGACGATGCCCGCCGCGCCGAGAATGACCAGCGCGTCGGACAAGGTATTGGAGATCGAGATTTCACCGGCCATGCGGCGGGTCTAGCCAGCTTGGCGGCGCTGTCAAAGCCGGAAAGGCATGAACGCCGCGGCGCGTCGTCTCGCGTTCCCGTTATCCTCCGCCGGGTGAGTGAGGCCCGATGGGTTCGCGCCGCAGACGCTGCTTGCCGGTATGCTTGTCGGCATCGTCCCATTCGATCCGGTAGAGGTCGAACCGCCGGTCGGCGAGGTTGCGGACAGTGCCTTCCGCGCGCGCCCAGCTTAGGTCGGCGAGATTGATGTCACTTATCGTAAGCGTTTCGACGTTCTCGCTCGCTTCCGCGGCGATGCCGTCACGCGCGAAGGGAAAGTCGCAGGGCGTCAGAATGCAGCTTTGCGCATACTGGATGTCCATGTTCGCGACGTTGGGCAGATTGCCGACGTTGCCGGAGAGGACGACGAAGCACTGGTTCTCGATTGCGCGCGCCTGTCCGCAGTAGCGCACGCGCAGATAGCCTTGCCGGCTGTCGGTGCAGAACGGCACGAAGATGATCCGCGCGCCTTCGTCCGCGAGGCGGCGGGCGAGTTCGGGAAATTCGCTGTCGTAACAGATCAGCACGCCGATCGGACCGCAGTCGGTCGGAATTACGTCGATCCGGTCGCCGCCTTTGATGTTCCACCAGTACCGCTCGTTCGGGGTCGGGTGGATCTTCTCCTGCTCGTGGATCGAACCGTCGCGCAGGCAGACGTAAGCGACGTTGTGAATATCGCCGTCTTCCATGCGAGTCGGATGCGATCCACCAATGATGTTGATGTTGTAGCGCATCGCCATCTCGGAGAGCGCGCTGCGGATACGTGGCGTGTAGTTCGACAGCTTCTCGATCGCTTCGACCGGAGACAGTTCCTTCTTCTCGAAGGAGAGCAGCATGAGCGTGAACAGCTCCGGAAAGGTAATGAAGTCGGCTTCGTAATCGGCTGCAACGTCGACGAAATACTCGATGGCGCGCATGAACTCGTCGAAGTCCGCAACTGCGCGCGCCTGAAGCTGGCACGTGGCGACGCGAACCGCTTCGACCCCGCGCGGCAGACGGTGCTTCACCGGCTCGTCGTGGTCGACGTAAGGATTACGCCAAGCCATCAGAACCGCGTTCCCGCCCGAACGCTTGTCTTCGGGGAGGTAGTTTTCGATGACGCGTTCCGCCTCGAACCCGTTGGCGAGTTGGAAGCGCAGCACCTGGTCGTGGATTTTCCCGGCAACGACCTGTTCGAGGTAATCGTCCGGACTGTCGACCGCGATGCTCTTGCTGCGCTTGGCCCGCGTATAGCCGGGCATCCGGCCGCCGAAAACGATACCGGTCAAATCGTGCTCTTCGGCAAGGGCGCGGCGTTCTTCGTACAGGCGACGCCCGATCCGCACACCGCGGACTTTCGGGTCCACGCACATCTCGTAACCGTAGAGCCAGTCGCCGGTCGGATCGTGACGGCTGCCGAAGCCGTTGCCGCTTATCTCGTCCCAGTCGTGCGGGGCGAAGGCGATCGCACCTGCGATGCGCATCGTCGCACAGTATCCGACGATCGTATCGTCGAGCAGCGCGACAAAGCAGCCTTCGGGGAAATTATTGATCTGCCCGCGGATCTCGCCCTGCGTATAGGCCGGCAGATCATCGTAGGCGCGTTTGACGAGCGCGGAGATACCGCGCACGTCCTTTGCCCGCGCCTGCCGGATTTCGAGGCGCTTCTGCCCCATCCGTTCCGCGGCCTTGCGCTGCGAAGGGCGCTTCGCCGGCGAAGCCTTGCGGGGCTTCGCCGGTTTAGCTGCGTTCTTGTCTGCCATGAGGCTAGATCCGAAAGTGTTGGCCGGAGCGGCGGCGTCAGGCCGAAGCCGACATTTTCTTTTCGAGGTTGTTGACGATCGCCTCAAAGAACTGCTCGGTGGTGAGCCAGTTCTGGCCCGGACCGATCAGCAGTGCGAGGTCCTTCGTCATCTGGCCGTTTTCAACCGTCTCGATGCAGACTCGCTCAAGCGTTTCGGCGAACTCGACCACTTCGGGCGTGCCGTCGAACTTGCCGCGATACATGAGGCCGCGGGTCCAGGCGAAGATGCTGGCGATGGGGTTCGTGCTCGTCGCCTTGCCTTCCTGGTGCTGGCGGTAGTGGCGCGTGACGGTTCCGTGAGCAGCTTCTGCCTCGACCGTCTTGCCGTCCGGCGTCATCAGTACAGAAGTCATCAGGCCGAGCGAGCCGAAGCCCTGCGCGACCGTGTCCGACTGCACGTCGCCGTCGTAGTTCTTACAGGCCCAGACGAACTTGCCGTTCCACTTGAGAGCCGATGCGACCATATCGTCGATCAGGCGGTGCTCATAGGAGATGCCGGCCTTGTCGAACTTGTCCTTGAATTCGTTCTGGAACACTTCTTCGAACAGATCCTTGAAGCGCCCGTCGTATTTCTTGAGGATGGTGTTCTTGGTGCTGAGATAGACCGGCCAGCCGCGATCCAGCCCGTAGTTCATCGACGCACGCGCGAAGTCGCGGATGGAATCGTCGAGATTGTACATCGCCATGGCGACGCCGCTCGACTGGAACTCGTAGACGTCAAGATCGATGTTCTCGCCGTTCTCGCCTTCGAAGACGAGGCGAAGCTTGCCCGCACCCGGAATGAGCGTGTCCTTCGCGCGGTACTGGTCGCCGAACGCATGACGGCCGACCACGATCGGATCGGTCCAGCCTGGTACCAGGCGCGGGACGTTGTCGATCACGATAGGTTCGCGGAAGACGACGCCGCCGAGAATGTTGCGTATCGTGCCGTTGGGGCTGACCCACATCTTCTTGAGGCTGAACTCCTCGACGCGTGCTTCGTCCGGAGTGATGGTCGCGCATTTGACGCCGACGCCGTGTTCCTTGATCGCGTTGGCGGCATCCACGGTGATCTGGTCGTCCGTCGCGTCACGGCTTTCGATCGACAGGTCGTAATATTTCAGGTCGACGTCGAGATAAGGCAGGATCAGCCGTTCGCGAATCCACTGCCAGATGATCTTCGTCATTTCGTCGCCATCGAGTTCGACGATCGGATTTTTTACCTGAATCTTTCCCATGTCATTCCTGTAGCTGCCGCGCGGCAGACGCGCGTGTGATTGGATCGACCGCGCTGTAGCAGGTGAGACCTGTTTGTTAAGCCCTCGATCGGGCAAAATCGGCTCTACATGTGAAGAGGTTGGAGCCGAATGGTGGGCGTAGGAAGAGTTGAACTTCCGACCCCTGCGATGTCAACACAGTGCTCTACCACTGAGCTATACGCCCACACTCGGCTTCGTCGTTCGTCCGCGGACGTATCCGAAGGCGAAGAAACGCGCATCTAGCGGCGAGGTTCGATGCGCGCAAGACCATTCGGTCTGCGTCTGCGAACTTACGCGATTTTATCCGTCGACAGCGTTTTCATGGCTCAAGCCTTCGGGGTCAGAGACTCGCCTTGACCTCGCCCTGAAGCACGCGCTCGACCTCAAGCACCAGATCGCGCAGGTGGAATGGCTTCGACAGGACTTTCGCGTCCGGCTGTTCACGGCTGGCTTTGAGCGTAACCGCCGCGAAACCGGTGATGAACATGACCTTCGTATGCGGGCTTACCTCGTTGCATCGCTGGGCAAGTTCGATCCCGTCCATTTCCGGCATTACGATGTCGGACAGCAGCAAATCGAAGTTGCCGGTCTCTAGCAAAGGGACCGCCGCGGTGCCGCGATCGACCGATTCGATGTAGTAGCCGGCTTTCTCAAGTGCGCGCTGTAGGTAGGTGCGCATCGCAGTATCGTCTTCTGCGAGCAGGATGCGGTGCGTGTCGGGGGCATTGTCCATAACCATCGCCCCTAGCGCAAATGGATTAAAAAATCTTTCGCTTTGTGCATGACAGAGAGGGAGAATTGGTAATTGTTAGGAGTATTAACCATTGACGCAGCGATGCCCGCAAGACCATGACGTTGCCTGAGAAATGCGGCTAAAACCGGTGACTGTAAGTCTTCGGCGGCAGGGCTAACGACACCGCAGGAGGAGTAAACAGGAATGGTTGAAGAGGCGGCATCTTTCGTGCTCGAGCGCGAGGATGCTCCGTCCGTTCCGATCCTGATCGCTGCCCCGCATGGGGGACGAGATTATCCGCAGCATGTGCTCGACCGAATGCGCGATCCGGACTTCTCCTGCATTCGCCTGGAAGACCGGTATATCGACGAGGTGGCTACCGAAGTGGCTCGCCGCACCGGCGCGGCGCTGCTCGTTGCCAATACGCCGCGCGCGGTCATCGACCTCAACCGCGCTCCGGACGATATCGACTGGTCGATGATCGAGGGTGAGGTTCGCAGCAAGCCGCTGCAAAGCGGAAGTCGCCGCCGGTCGCAGACGGGGCTCGGGCTCTTTCCGCGCCGCCTTCCGCGTCACGGTGACATCTGGCGGGAACGCTTGCCGGGCGCCGAAATGGAGCGGCGCATCGCTGCCATCCACCAGCCCTACCACGACCGGCTCGCCCGCACGCTCGAATCCATTCGCGCGACGTGGGGAGCGGCGCTGCTTCTCGACTTGCATTCGATGCCGCCGCTCAAACCGCGGCATGCGTCGCACGCTCCCGCGGAATTCGTTCTTGGCGACCGGTTCGGCGCTTCGTGCGAGCATGCGCTTGCGGCGCATATCCTTCAGTTCTTCGACCAGCATCAGCGTCCGGTGGCGCATAACCGGCCCTATTCGGGCGGCTATGTTCTCGATCATCATGCGAGGCCGGGTGCCGGGCTGCACGGCGTGCAACTGGAAATCAGCCGGGCGGCCTATCTCGATGCCCGGCTCGACAAGCCCGGCGCGCGCAAAGGCGCGATCGTGCGGTTGCTTAGCGACCTGGTGCGCTCACTTGCCGGCGAGGTCGCAGTGATGGGCGACCGGTCGCAGTTACGGCACGCGGCGGAATAGCAAAAAAAGAAAACGCCCGGCCTGACTGGCAGACCGGGCGCGATTCTGTCTATCAGATGCTGGTTCAGCTCGGTTCGGGCATCTCGCGCACGGGTACCTTGCCCTGCTGCGACTGCCGCGCGAAGATATTGCGCATCATATCGAGCGAGAACAGATGCGCGAAGATCAGGGGCAGCAGGCCGTTCTGGTTCCACGTCCGCAGCTGGTCGCCACGCATGTCCCGCAGCTTCTCCTGATTCACCATCTTGAACCCGCGGTAGATGAAGGGCTTGTCCGGATTTTCGTTCTGGGAGATCGACATTTCGCCGTCCATCAGAAGGTCATGCTTCTTGATCTCGTCCATGAACGCGCGCGTACGCTGTCCGGCCTGTTCGAACTGTTCGCAGAAGCCGAGAATGCTTTTCGTGGCAGCCGATGCCTCGTTGTCGCTGAACAGCGCGTCGCCTTCGGAAAATTCGCCTACAGCATCGGAGGTCGGATCGAAACAGAGCGACAACTCGTCCGCATCGGCCTTCAGCTTCGCGAGCATGAAGGGATAGCGGCGGATGTAGGCGGGAATGTAGACCGGATCGTTGATCTTGCCGTTGTCGTCGACGAAGACGTTCACGCCTTCGTTCAGACCCATGAGAGCTAGCGGAAGGGGATTGTCGCCCGAGGAGAACACGATCGGAAAGTCGCGTTGCGCCTGCGGAAATTCGTCGACCGTTAGCGGGATCGCGTGATGGCCGACCAGCCACTTCGCCGAATCGGTGGGCTTCGCGTGAAACTTGCTGTGGTCGCGCGAATTGAGCGGCATCAGGTCGTTGTAGAACAGGGGCAGGCTGGGCTGCGGCGCACTCGCCATTATAAATCTCCGGTCAGGGTAACTGAAATGTCTGGCGCGGAACCGGCAGGACGCCGCGACCGCTTCGAGCCCCGCGCTTTACGTATTTGCTTCCCCGCGCGCAAGCGGGACCAATTTGCCCGGATTGAGGAGGCCGGCGGGATCAACCGCCTCCTTGATCGTCCGCATCAATTCGAGGGCTGCCGGGTCGTGCGTCTCCTCCAGCGTGGCCAGCTTGTCCTGCCCGATCCCGTGCTCTGCCGAGATCGAACCGCCCCGGTCGCTGACGATGCGGTAGACGCGGGCGCTGACTTCCTTCGCCTTGCCGAAGTCCCAATCGTCCGCGGCGTTGGCCGGTGCAAGGACGTGCAGGTGGATATTTCCGTCGCCGAGGTGTCCGAAGGCACGCACCTCGTGATCGGGGAATTCCTGCGCCAGCGCGTCCTCGATTACGGAGAGCGTTTCGGGCATGTCGGCAGGGGGAACGGAAATATCGTGCTGCACCGCGCGGGCATGCGCACGTTCAGCGGGCGCGATCATCTCGCGTAGTTGCCAGAAGGCTTCTGCCTGGGTCTCGTTTGCCGCGATCGCGGCGTCGTCGAACAACCCCTCTTCCATTGCCGCGGCAAGACATCGCTCGACCCGGTCGCCAAGAGTCGCCGCCTGTTCCTGATCGGCAGCGAATTCGAGCAAAGCGTGCCACACGTGATGGCTTTCGAGCGGCGGCTTCGCCCCCGGAAGGTAATCGATGACCGTGCGGTAGCAGCTTTCCGGCAGGACTTCGAACCCTTCGAGTGCGCCGCCTAACTCCCGCTCGCAGTGGAGCAGCAGACGGCGGGCGGCGTGTAGATCTCCGAGTCCGGTCCACACGACCCGCCGCTCGGCGATGGCGGGCGACAATTTGACGACGGCGGCGGTCACGATGCCCAGAGTGCCTTCGGAGCCGATGAAGATCTGCTTTAGGTCGAAACCGCGATTGTCCTTCTTGAGCGGGCTTGTCAGATCGAGGATAGCGCCGTCCGGCATTACGACTTCGAGCCCCAGCACCAGCGAACGCATGACACCGTGGCGCAGCACTTGAGTCCCGCCGGCATTGGTCGATACCAGACCACCAATAGTGGCCGACCCTTTGCCGCCGAGCGACAGCGGAAACCGAAGGTTCTTCGCCTCGGCAGCGTCGTGCAGATGCTCTAGGATCGCGCCCGCTCCGCACTTTGCTTCGCGCGCTTCGGGATCGACCGAAATAACGTCCATACGGCGCGTTGACAGGAGAAGGGCTCTGCCGCTCTTGTCGGGCGTGGCGCCGCCCACCATGCCGCTGTTACCGCCTTGCGGAACTATCGGAACGCCGTGCTTGACGCACAGCTTTACGAGCGCGCTGAGCTCCTGCGCATCAGCAGGCGAGGCCATGCCGAGCGCCTTGCCCGTGTACCGTCCGCGCCAGTCGGTTAGCCACGGCTCGATCGTGTCGCTATCGCGCGTAAAACCCTTGTCGCCGAGAAGGGCAGCCGCCTCGTTCGCGAAAGCCTCGGTCATGTTTTCGTCGCGGGCAAGAATGCCGGTCTCGTCAGTCATGCTGTCTAACCTGCCACATAACGCCGCGTGAATTAAGCACCCATTCAAGCAGCCGGCATATACCGCTTGACCCGAGAGGCTCGATAATTTCCATTGCCGCTTCGAAGGGGGCTTTCATTCTGCGTCATGACCAGCGTTGTCGCCTTGCTTTCACCGCTTACGCTCTTGCTCGGTCTGGAAACGGGTATCGGCCCGTTTCTGGCGCCGGACGGTGAAGCCGTCGCTTTGAGCGACGAAGACCAACGCGAACTGTCGCGGGCGGGCAAGCAGCCTGGCAAGGTAAGCTTCGCTGAGCCGCCAGAGCGTGTCTTCTTCGTGCCGCTTCCGGATGATGAACGGGCCCACCAGGTACGGATCGAGCGCCGCGTCATCATCCGCATTTCGCCGCGCAGGGTCGGTCCGCAAAGCCTCGTTAGCGATCAGCGCGAAACCAGAACGCCTCTACGTTTCGTGCGGCGGGATATGGAGCGTTGCATTCCGGCCAGCGAGATCATCGGCGCCCGTCCCAGCGGCGAGCGCAGCCTGCGCCTCTATCTGCGCGATCGGCGGCTAGTTTCGCTGACGCTCGACAAGAGCTGCCGAGCCCAGGCATTTTATTCCGGGTTCTACATCGAGAAGGACAGCGACGGGCAGCTATGCGCTCGCCGCGACGAGCTTCATTCGCGAACTGGGTCCAAATGCGAGGTGGAAGATATGCATCAATTGGTCGCTCTGGAACGCTGACGCGCACGCATCTTAAGCCTAAAACTTGACTTTCCCGCCGTATTGCAGGACTGCGCGGCTGTGCCCCTGCGCGCATTCGCGCTATGAGGGCGTATTTCTCCAAGCATTTTGAAAACTGGAACCGCATGAACTTCGCCGATCTCGGCCTTTCCCCCGAACTGCTCACTGCCATCGAAGAGGCAGGGTATACAGAGCCGACCCCGATCCAGGCGCAGGCCATTCCGGCCGTCCTGATGATGAAGGATGTGCTCGGCATCGCGCAGACCGGGACGGGCAAGACGGCGAGCTTCGTGCTGCCGATGATCGATATCCTCGCGTCGGGAAGGCGCCGCGCGCTGATGCCGCGCTCGCTCATTCTCGAGCCCACGCGCGAACTTGCAGCGCAAGTCGCCGAGAATTTCGAGAAATACGGGGCCAATCATGATCTGAAGATGGCACTGCTCATCGGTGGGGTTCAGATGGGCGACCAGATCGCGGCGCTCAACGACGGGGTCGACGTGCTGATCGCGACGCCGGGCCGCCTGATGGATCTCTTCGAACGCGGGAAGATCCTGCTGACCGGCTGCGAGCTCCTGGTGATCGACGAGGCGGACCGAATGCTCGACATGGGGTTCATCCCCGATATCGAGTTCATCTGTTCCAAGCTGCCGCCGCAGCTGCAGACGATGCTGTTCTCCGCCACCATGCCGCCGCCCATCGAGAAGCTGTCGCGGACCTTCATGAACGATCCGAAGCGGATCGAGGTCAGCCGCGCCGCGTCTACGAACGAGAACATTACGGCGTTCAAGATCGAAGTTCCGGAAAAGAAAAAGCGCGAGACGCTGCGCTGGCTGCTTGAAAACGATCATGTCGAGACGGCCATCGTTTTCTCGAACCGCAAGACGACGGTGCGCGAGCTCAACGAAAGCCTGAAGCGCCACGGTTTTTCAAGCGGCGAGATCCACGGCGATATCGACCAGGCGAGCCGGGTTAAGGAACTGAACCGTTTCAAGAGCGGCGAAATCAATATCCTCGTCGCATCCGACGTCGCTGCGCGCGGGCTCGACATCAAGGGTGTGAGCCATGTTTTCAATTACGACACGCCGTGGCATCCGGATGATTACGTTCACCGCATCGGGCGGACAGGCCGGGCCGGGGCGAAGGGCCGGGCGTTCACCTTCGTCACGAAGGCCGACGCCGAAGCGATCGACAATATCGAAAAGCTGACGAAAACCAAGATCTCCGATTTCGGCAAAAGCGATGTGCGCGTCGAACTGACGGAAACGCCCGGAGAACCGAAGTCTCCGCCGCGAAAGCAAAGGGACGACAATCGCGACGAGGAAAGCGCCGCACCGAAACGGAGTGCGGAACGCAAGCCGGCGGGCAAACCCCGCAAGTCTGCGAAGAAAAGCGATGACCGCGATACGCCGGACGCGCCGGGCGACTGGAACGGCCCGGTGCCAAGCTTCCTCGGCGTCTCCACGACCGACTAAGCCGTAGCGCTCATTGTGACGCCGTGGACGAAGCTCGTTGCCGGTAATCCAGCGCGCAGGACGCGGCTGCACGATGAGGGCGGGGCGCGCATTCCAGTCGGACTGCTGGCTCGCAATTTACCTTTTTGTCTGGCGTCGCTAGCCGCTCGGAAGTTCACCGGCGAAAGTGCGCAGGTTCCATGGATTTCCTATAGCGGTCGGGAACGCATCGCCCGATTTCTTGCCGCCGGCGGGAAGCGGATGCTCGAATTCGGCTCCGGCAATTCGACGTTCTGGTACGCACGCCGCGCTGGATCACTGGTATCGGTCGAGCACGATGAAGCGTGGTACCGCACAGTAGCTCCGCGGTTGGCAAAGCTGCCGAACGCCGAATATCGTGTGGCGGAAAAGCGCAGCGCCTATCTCGATGTTAGCGAGGATGGCCCGTTCGACCTCATCATGATCGATGGGGCGTGGCGGGACGACTGCGCCCGTTTCGCGGTCGCCCATCTTGTGAAGGGCGGGGCGATCTATCTCGACAACAGTGACAAGAGCGCGGGCGAGCACACCGGCAACGTTCCGGCTGCGCGGCGCCTGCTCATCGATTTTGCTGAGAGAAGCGGCTTGCCGTGGGAAGAAATCACCGACCTCGCGCCTGGATGCTTGTTCGCACAGCGAGCGCTGCTTGTTGGATCTATCGCCGAGGCTTGAAGCAGTTCAGTCCGCGAGGCGGACGAAACTGTCGATGACGCGTTTCAGCCCGACATCCTCGAACTCGATTTCGAGCTTGTTGCCTTCCTGATCCATCACCACGCCGCTACCGAACTTGTCGTGTACCACCTGCGCGCCGATCGCGATGTCTCCGCGTGGCTTCGCGGCGAAGCTCGCGGCACTTCGGCGGCTTTCCTGAATGCGCGGCTGCTTGGTCTCGTACCCGCTTTCGAGCGCACGCTGCCAGCCCGGGCCGCGCGCCGAGGAGCGGTCGGGCCGCGATGTGCTGACATGCGCGAAGGGATCGTCATTCTCTGACCAGTTCGCACGCCAGAGCGAGGCGCCCCCCGTCATCGTGGTTTCGCTTTCGACATGTTCGTCCGGCAACTCCTCGACGAAGCGCGAGGGTATTGAGCTAGTCCACTGGCCGTAGATGCGGCGGTTGGCAGCATGCAGGATCGTGCAGCGCCGCTTTGCGCGCGTGATCGCGACGTATGCGAGCCTGCGCTCTTCCTCGAGACTGGCGAGACCGCCTTCGTCGAGCGAACGCTGGCTCGGGAACACGCCTTCTTCCCAGCCGGGAAGAAAGACGTGATCGAACTCCAGTCCTTTCGCCCCGTGCATGGTCATGATCGTGACCTTCTCGTCGTCGTTCGCCGCGTCGCTGTCCATAACGAGGCTGACGTGTTCGAGGAAGTCGCCGAGCGTCTCGTACTCTTCCATCGCGCGGGCGAGTTCGGATAGGTTTTCGAGGCGTCCCGCGCTCTCGGCGGAGCGATCCTTTTGCAGCATGTCCTCGTAGCCGCTTTCGGTAACGACTTGCCGCAGGAGGTCTGCCGGTGTCAGCTTCTCCGCGTCCTCGCGCCATTTTGCGAAGTCGCGCAAGAGCGCAACGAGTGTGTTCTCCGCGCGCTTCGGCAACTCGTCGGTGTTCGCAAGGTCGAGCGACGCCGCGGTCAGCGGCAGATTCGCCCGCCGCGCATGCCGGCGCATCGCTTCCAGCGTCTTCGCCCCCAGTCCGCGTTTGGGCTGGTTGTAGATGCGCTCGAAAGCAAGGTCGTCCGCAGGCTGCGCGATCACCCTCAGATAAGCCAGAGCATCGCGGATTTCCGCGCGTTCGTAGAAACGGAAGCCGCCGATAATGCGGTAATCGATGCCAATCTGGATAAACCGGTCTTCAATTTCGCGGGTCTGGTACTGCGCGCGGACCAACACCGCGACCTCTTCCATGGAGGCGCCTTCGCGTTCGAGCCGCTCTATTTCCTCGCCGATCCGCCGCGCCTCTTCCGGTCCGTCCCACACGCCGATGACGCGCACCTTCTCGCCCTTCGGCAATTCGGTCCACAGCTTCTTGCCGAGGCGCTGACTGTTGGTGTCGATCAATCCGGATGCGGCCGCTAGAATTTGCGGTGTCGAGCGGTAGTTCTGCTCGAGCTTGATGACTTTTGCGCCTGGAAAATCCTTTTCGAAGCGTAGGATGTTCGCGACTTCGGCACCGCGCCAGCTGTAGATGGACTGGTCGTCGTCGCCCACCACGCAGATGTTCTTTCGGTGCTGGGCGAGCAGGCGAAGCCACAGATACTGGACCTGGTTGGTATCCTGATACTCGTCGACCAGAATATATTTGAAGCGCTGATGATACTGCTCCAGCACCTGCGGTTCGGTGCGGAAGATGTTCAGCATGTGCAGCATGAGATCGCCGAAGTCGCAGGCGTTCAGCGCGATCAGGCGCTCCTGATAAAGCTTGTAGAACTTCGCGCCGAGGCCGTTGGCGTAGGCCTCGTTCTCCGCCGCATCGAGATCGCCAGGATTCAGACCACGGTTCTTCCACCGGTCGATCAGACCGGCCAGTTGCCGCGCGGGCCAGCGCTTCTCGTCGAGATCGTTCGCGGTGATGAGCTGCTTCAGAAGGCGCAACTGGTCGTCCGTATCGATGATGGTGAAGTTGCTTTTGAGGCCCGCCAGTTCGGCATGGCGGCGCAGCATCTTCGCGCAGACGGAATGGAACGTGCCGAGCCACGGCATCCCTTCGACCGCGGGGCCGACATGACGTCCGACCCTTTCCCGCATTTCCCGCGCTGCCTTGTTGGTGAAGGTCACGCACAGGATCTCGCTCGGCCAAGCGCGGCGCATCGCGATCAGGTGAGCGAGGCGCGCGGTCAGTGCAGCGGTCTTTCCCGTTCCCGCTCCGGCGAGCATCAGAACAGGTCCTTCGCTGGTCAGCACAGCCTCGCGCTGCGGCGCGTTCAGCATCTGCGCGTAGGGCGGCACTTGCCCGTCGGGGGCGCGGGCTTCGGATTGGACGATATCGTTCATGGGGCAAGTGAACAGGTAGAGAACGCAAAACCGCAGTGCAAGGGCAGTTCGATGCGCTCTCGGAACCTACCTGCGCGACGAGGGTAGATTAACCATATGCTCGAAGGAGATTTATTATGAGAACACTACTTTTCGCCGGTTCCGCCGCCCTCGCAGTCATGTGTGCACCGAGTGCCGCGCTTGCCGATCATCATACGGAAACGCAGGACAATACCTCGATGCAGTCGGGGCAGATGAACAACATGGACAATATGTCCATGGAAATGAATGCGCAGCAACAGGCGATGTACGATAGTTGGCCCGCAGACCGTCAGACGACCTACGACGCATGGCCGGGCGAAATTCAGACGTACTATTTCACGCTCGACGATACACAGCGTGAAGCCTTCTGGATGCTCACGAATGACCAGCGTCAACGCGTCTATGCGCTTACGCCGACCCAGCGTACCGCCGCCTGGAACAGCATCATGACGCAGATGAACGCGATGAACAACGATACGGCCATGCCGGGTAATTCGGCTTCGTCGAACATGTCGAGCACGGCCCGCACGACTACCGCGAACAATTCGTCGGCCATGGGTTCGGGGAACATCCGCTTCGTGAGCAACCAGCGCGTGCAGAATACGCCGAACGATCAGGGTCCTCCTACTGGCGACGTACCGATCTGCTCTGAAGGTGAAGAAGATAACTGCATCAACGCTTGGGAAGCGGGCAGGCGTGGTCCGAATGTGACGCAGCCGCTCGGTTATTGGCCCGGAGAGACCGACAGCGATATGTAACCCTTTATTGAACTAGAGCGTAACGGCTCCGTCGCTTGGACGGGGCCGTTTTTTTGTGCATCGTCAGTTCGGTAGCCGGAGCAGGGTGAGCTTGGCTTTGCCGACATTGCGCTCGGCGACCGTTTCCAGCCCCGAAACCTCGACCTTTTCGTCGCGCGCGCATTCGAGGGCGATCCATGTTGAAGTGCCGATCCATCCGAGGCGCAGCAACCTGTCGAGCGCGACGCTACCAGCCCCCGTGCCATAAGGAGGGTCGAGCAGGATCAGGTCATGCGCCATCTTGCCCGGTGCGAGGTGCAGGACCGAGGCTTGCTCGACGCGGCATCGCGACCGAGCATCGAGGGACGCAATATTGTTGCGGATCGCCGCGACAGCGTCCGGGTCGCGTTCGACGAAAAGGCACTGCCTCGCACCGCGCGACAATGCTTCGAAACCGAGCGCGCCGGAACCGGCGAACAGATCCGCGACCGAAAGACCCTCGAAGTCGCCAAGCCTGCTCGCCAGCATGTTGAACAGCGTCTCTCGGGTTCGGTCTGCGGTCGGCCGTGTGTTATCGCCTTTCGGAACGGCGAGTTTTCTTCCCCGCCATTCGCCTGCGATGATCCGCAAACCGCTATGTTGAGCACGCGTCATGAGTGCCGCACTTCGCCCGAAAGCTGCTTGCGCAATCGCTCGACTTCGACCTGCTTCACTTCCGCCGCAGCACCGCGCGGTATATCACCGAGTTCGAACGCGCCATAGCGTACGCGCAGAAGCCGCGAAACTTCCAGTCCGAGATGTTCGAGCACGCGGCGCACCTCTCGATTCTTGCCCTCTGTAAGGGTCATCTCGATCCACTGATTGCGGCCTGTCCGCCTTTCCAGATTGGCGTCGATTTTTCCGTAGCGGACGCCGTCGATCGTAATACCCTCGATCAGCTGCTCCAGATCTGCCTGGCTGACTTCGCCGAAGGCGCGGGCGCGGTAGGTCCGCTCGATTTTGCTCGACGGCAGTTCGAGGGCGCGCTTCAGCTCGCCATCGTTCGTCAGGAGCAGTAGCCCCTCGGTATTGAAGTCGAGGCGCCCGACCGGCATCATCCGCGGCGTACCCTTCGGAAGCGCATTGCGCAGCGCGTCGTAGATGGTCGGCCGGCCGGAAAAGTCCCGTTCGGCCGTCAGCATTCCCGATGGCTTGTTGAAGATGAACAGGCGCGCGGCTTCGGCCTTGCCGACCGGATTGCCGTCGACGGTCACTCCGTTCAGATTCGGAATGATCGTAGCTGGCGTTGCGAGCACCTCGCCATCGATCGCAACGCGTCCCGCCTCGATCATCCGTTCGACTTCGCGCCGACTGGCGACGCCCGCACGGGCGAGAAGCTTGGCAATGCGGTGGCTTTTTGGGCGGGGATCTGAGCTCATGACGCCGCGTCTAGCCTTCGGATGGGCGAACGCCAAGCGGCCGGTTCATTGAGCGACGAGGAAGGTGTTGATCGTCAGCCGGCCACGCTCATGTGCGGAACTCGGGTCCGGCTCCTCAGGAATGATACCTGAATGCAGAGTGCGCCCGCGGTAGATTATCGCCCGGTCGACCTTCGCCTCGACCTCGCCAATCATTTCGAAGCGATCGCTGTCGCCGTAATGATAGGCTTGCGCGAGCGGACCGAACTCAGCTTCGTCCTGCGCGAGAGCGTGGTTGTACGGTGCGAGCCGTTCGGGCCGCATGGTCTCGAAACCGGTCCGGCGGTGGCGGTAAAATGCCGTTCCGCCGTCTTCTTCGCTGCCCAGATAGTGCAGCAAGGCAAGCACGCCGCCGCCTGGATCGTCGTAATGCGGCATGCGCTGCGCCGGTTGCAGTTCATCCGGGGCACGCGAGACGATCGAATAGGAACAGCTTTCCACCGCGAGGCTTCCGCGCATGGCGAAGGCTCGCCGGATGATTTCGGCAAGCAGGGGCAGGACGGGTTTAATGTAGCTCGCTGGCACCGGGCTGCGAATACCGGGATATCCCTTAACCGCCGCATATCCGGCCGCGCGGCCTGCAGCCCTCAGCTCGGCGGCCCGCCCGGTGAAGTCGTCTATCACGACAAGTGGCTGGCCCTCGCTGCCGAGCCGGCGCAGCGAAACACGCGGCCGGGTGATGGCATTCGTTTCAGCCATCGTGTTCGGAAATGATCGCCGTTAGCGTTTCGTGGAACCGCGCAATACCGCTTTCCAAGGTGCCGAGCGTCAGCTCGGACAAGGCTCCGCTCTCGAGCCCCTCCTGCCCCAACTCGGCAGCGCGAAAATCTTCGGAAGCGAAAACGCCGCCGTCGAGCAATTGCCAGCTGCGCTCCCAATGATCGCGCGCCTTGTCGTCCTTCGGCGCTTCGGGAATCAGCATGAAGTCCTCGATCAGCGTACGCCGGTGCGACCGCGGCCACAGCGTCATGACGTTGACGTAATCGGGGCTGGGGATGACGAGCGTCGCGGGAACGAGCTGATAGGCAAAGGTTATGCGGCGGCGCAGCGCACCCATGTTGTCGATCTCGCTCGCCACGCCTTCTCCAAGTCGGCCGACCGCAGAGCGCTGATGCGGACCGATCATGTCGCCTGCCGTCACGCCGTCCTTGAAGAACTTGCCGATCGTGTTCGCGTGGAGTCGGGTCACATGGTAGCTCTCGAGGAACGCGTCCATGACCAGCTTCCAGTTCGCCGAAACCTCGTGCGTTTTGCGGCGATAGAGGTAATGGCGGTCGAGACCGAAGGCGGCGAAATCCTCTGACAGTATCGCCGCGTCGGAAAAGTCCGCTTCGGGAGCCGGAGCGAACCATATCATTCCGCCCGCTTCAAAACTTTCAAGTTCCGCGAGCGGGTAGTGCGATTTGTCCATCTCCGGAAAGGTCTCGGGCCGGGGCAGGGCGAGCAGTCTGCCGTCGAGCGCGTAGGTCCATGCGTGATACGGACAGACCAGCCGTTTCGAACAGACCTTCTCATACCCTTCGACCAGCCGCGTCCCGCGGTGGCGGCAGACATTATGGAATACATGCGCTTTGCCCTCGGCATCGCGCGTGAGTAGGAGCGGTTTGCCGGAAAGGTCGTGCGGGATCGCCATGCCGCTTTCCGGTAATAGCGCGGACGGCGCGACGATTTGCGGCATCCGTGCGAACAGGGCTGCCTGCTCGCGGCGGAAATGCTCCGGATCGGTATAGAGCGAAGCGGGAAGCGACGAGCGTTGCGTCACCTCAGAAGCTTCGCCTCGCGCCACCGCTTCGGCCAGCGCAAGCTGCCCTTCGCTAGGGGTTCGTCCACAGCTCGCGGTGTCCGTCTCGTTCATCCTGCTTTCCCATTCTATTCTATACGGCTAGCTTAACCCGAAACGGGATCGATCTAAAGGACGAGCATTATATGGCAGATACTCCGGCGACCGGGGCTGAGCGGGAACGCAGCCTGGGGCAGTCGATCAAGCCTTATCTGGAAAAGGAATCGCTTGCGTCCTTCTTCCTCGGCGTTTCGTCCGGCTTTCCCTTCGCCCTCCTCGCGGCAACGCTCACTACGCGGCTATCGCAGGACGGGATCGACAAGTCGACGATTACCGCCTTCACGCTCGCTTTCCTCGTCTACAATCTGAAATTCCTGTGGGCGTGGGTGGTCGACGGAGTCAAAATTCCCGTTCTCACCCGGCTTCTTGGCCAGCGGGTGTCTTGGATGCTCGTCATCGGCGTCTTGGTCATGGCCGCGGTCGTAAACCTCGCTCTTGCCGATCCGACTGCGGATATCGTCTGGACCGCGACCTCGGCAGTGATCCTCGGCGTGGCCGGCGCTACGTTCGACATCATCATTGATGCCTACCGGATCGAGACGCTTAAGCCGTATCAGCTCGGCACCGGTTCGGGGATGAGCCAGTACGGCTGGCGCATCGGCGCAGCGGCAGCCGGTGCGCTGGCTCTCGTGGTGGCTGCTCGTTACGGATGGGAAGCGGGCTACATGGCGTGCGCCGTGTTCGCGCTTCCGGCCATGCTGACTGCGCTTATCATGGGCGAGCCGGCCCGGCGGCAGGTTGTTGCGGAGAAGCGCAGCATGGGCGAGATGTGGCAGTCGATCACCGGACCCTTTGCAGAGTTCTTCCGCCGCCACGGCGCGTGGCTGGTCCTGCTCTTCATCCTGGTTCACAAGATCGGGGACACGCTCGCCAACCTGACCTTCCGCCTGCTGTTCGACGATCTCGGCTACACCAACGACGAGATCGCTATCTACGACATCGGCGTCGGTTTCTGGGCGCTGATCATCGGTGTCTTCATCGGCGGCATCATCTATGCGAAGCTCGGTCTGAAGCGTTCCGTCCTGATCGCGCTGATCCTGATGGCGATCTCCAACCTCAGCTTCGCGGCCCTGGCCGCCGTAGGCAAGAGCAATATCGGCATGGCCGCGGCCATCGGGTTCGAGAATTTTGCGAGCGGCTATGGAGGCGTCGTCGTCGTCGCTTATTTCTCGGCCCTGTGCGATCTGCGCTTCACGGCTGCGCAATATGCCCTCATCAGCGCGGGCGCGAGCATCGTCGGCCGCGTACTGACGGGTACGACGGCGGGCTCGCTCATCGAGAGCTTCGGTTATGTCAGCTTCTACCTGCTGACGACCGTCCTCGCGCTGCCCGGTATCGTGCTGTTCTGGTGGATGATGCGCACCGGCCTTGTCGATGCGGCGATGGGAACTGCAGGCGAAGTCGGCGAGGGCGATGCGCGGACCGATCCGCCGGTCTAGTCGGGCAATTCCTCGTTAAGCCGAAGGACGTCGCCGGCGAGGTAAAGGGAACCGGCGATGAGGACGGGTAGTCCGTCATCGGGCAACGAACCGAGCGCTGCAGCCACATCGATCGCTGCGCGCGCGTCGGCGCCGAACGCGTCCGCTGTGTGGCAATCGTAGCCGGGTACCGGGACGACGGTGATGCTCAACAGCGAACTTTTCATCGGTTCGATCAGGGCCGCCGGATCCTTGGCTTCGATCATCCCGGTTACGAGGTGAACACTCTGTCCCTCGAAGTAGCGGGCGAGTGCTTCGCCGGCGCTCCGGTTATGCCCGCCGTCGAGCCAGATTGCGCGGTCCCCGGTTAGCGGGCCGGGCGCGAGGCGCTGCAGCCGCGCGGGCCACCTGGCGCTTCGGATACCGGCTCCGTAAGCGCTCTCGGAAACGCTGACGTAATCCTGATGGCGCAGCATCGCTAAGGCGAGCGCGGCGTTCTCCGCCTGATGCGCGCCGGGCAGGGCGGGCAGGGGCAGGACGAGTTCGCCATGCCGGTCGGCGTAGTGGAGCGCGGTATCACTCGTGCTTGCCGACCAGTGACTGCCGCGCATTGCAAGGGGGGAGCCGTGCCTAGCTGCAGCCCGCTCGACTTCGAGTTCTGCGCCTTCCGGATAAGACAGCGTCACGAGCGACACGCCCCGCTTGGCGATACCGGCCTTCTCGAACGCGATCCGCGCCAGCTGCTCGTCCGGCACGCCTTCTTCCGGAGCAAGCAGGAAGCGCTCGTGATCCATGCCGAGCGCCGCGATCCCGGAGGCTGCCGGATGCTCTAGCACGTTGGTCGCATCGAACCGCCCGCCCAGACCGACCTCGATCACGCAGGCATCGGCGGGCTCGCGCGAAAACGCGAGGAAGCTAGCGGCGATCGTCACCTCGAAGAAGCTGGGCGCAAGTCCGTCTGCATGGTCGAGAACTTCCGCAAGCAGTTCGGCGAGCCGTTCGTCGGCGATCAGGCGACCGGCAATGCGGATGCGCTCGTTGTAGCGAACGAGATGCGGGCTGGTCGCGCAGTGAACCCGCTTTCCGTCCGCTTCCAGCATGGCGCGCAGGAATGCGCAGACCGAACCTTTGCCGTTCGTTCCGGCGACATGGAACACCGGCGGCAGCGACCGGTGGGGACCGCCGAGCCGCTTCAGTAACTCGCGAATAGTGTCGAGCCCGATCCGCCCCTGCGGCAACGATAGAGCCGCGAGCCGGTCTAACTGTTTTTGTACGTCCGGATTGTCGGACCGGCCGAAGTCGCGCATTGCGCGTCAGGCGGCTGCCTGCGGCTGCAGATATTCGAGCAGGTCGGACAGCGTTCCGCGCATGTCCTTCCGCTCGACGACCAGATCGACCATGCCGTGGCGGTAGAGATACTCGGCGCGCTGGAACCCGTCGGGTAGCTGCTCGCGGATCGTGTCCTGGATCACCCGCTGCCCGGCGAAGCCGATAAGCGCCCCCGGTTCGGCCATGTGTATATCGCCAAGCATCGCGTAGCTCGCCGTAACCCCGCCGGTCGTGGGGTCGGACAGAACGACAATGTAGGGTAGCCCGGCTTCCTTCAGCCGGCGCGTCATGACGGTCGCCTTGGGCATCTGCATGAGACTCAGGATACCCTCCTGCATCCGCGCGCCGCCTGCGGCCGTGACGACGATATACGCCGCGCGGCGGTCCAGCGCCTTCTGCGCGCCGTTGCAGAATGCCGCGCCGACAGCCATGCCCATCGATCCGCCCATGAAGCCGAAGTCCTGAACGCCGACCACCGCGGGCTTCCCCTCGATCGTGCCGCTGCCGACGGTGAAAGCATCGCGGTGCGGGTTCTTCGCGCGCGCCTGTTTCAACCGGTCGACGTAGCGCTTCGTGTCCTTGAACTTCAGCGGGTCCTCGGTGACCTGCGGTTGCGGCAGCACATCATATCCCTCGTCGAGCAGGATTTCTAGCCTGCGGTCCGCGCCGATCCGCCCGTGATGGCCGCAGTTCGGGCAGACCGAGAGGTTTTCCTCGTATTCCTTGACGAAGACCATGTCTTGGCAGTTCGGACATTTGATCCAGAGATTGTCGGGCGTGTCGCGCTTGCCGATGAAGGGCAGCGTGTTGCGGACGCGGGTGAACCAGTTCATGCGTTTTCTTCTTTCCGCGGCGCCCTTGCCGCCGAATGCACCGCCTTGGCAAGGCTTGCTGTGAGCGCTTTCAGATGTTCGGGCGCTTCCCGGCCGTGCTCGGCGACCAGTTCGACCAGTGCAGAGCCTACAACGACGCCGTCCGCGACCGCTGCGATCGCGCCAGCCTGTTCGGGCGTGCGCACGCCGAAGCCGACTGCGACCGGCAGATCGGTTGCTTTTTTTAGCCGTGCGACCGCATCCTCAATGCTCGCCTGCGCGGCCTGCTGCTTACCGGTGATCCCGGCAACCGAGACGTAGTAGAGGAAGCCCTCGCTGCCTTCGACGACCTGCGGCAAGCGGTTCGTATCGGTGGTCGGCGTGGCGAGGCGGATGGGGGCCACCCCGAAGGAGCGCAGCTCCGGTCCTAATGCCTCATCCTCCTCAGGGGGGATATCCACGCAGATTACACCATCAATTCCGGCCGCCGCGCATTGGCTTCCGAACCATTCCGGGCCGCGCCGGATCATAGGGTTGGCATATCCCATCAGCACCAACGGCACTTCCCTGTGACGCTCACGGAACTCGAATGCGATGGCGAAAACATCTTTGGTAGTAGTACCCGCGCCAAGCGAGCGGATGTTCGCGTTCTGGATCGCGGGCCCGTCCGCCATGGGATCGGTGAAGGGCATTCCAAGCTCGATCACATCGGCGCCGCCTGCGACCAGCGCATCGAGATTGGCCGCGGTGTCGCCATCGCCCGCAGTTAGGAAGCAGACGAGGGCCGGGTGGGGCTTTGCGAAGGCGTCGGAGAGGCGGGAGGATACGCTCATTGCGAGAAGCTAAGTCCTACAGGATGGAACACATGGAACACGGTATGGAGCGAAAACGAGGCGGGCTCAAATCGCCGGTAATACAGGGCTGTGGGAGATAGTCAGTCTCATGTTGGTCACCTGGCAGACATTCGTCGCTGTAGGACAGCTATCACCGCTGCATTTTTGCCAATGCATAGCCAACCAGACCGACACCTAGTATCTGGCAAACCAGCGCGGCGATACCGACCATCTCGATCGTCTGCGAAACTAGCCAATTTTGATGAAAATAGTTCATTGGCGCACCGCTACCGTAAGTGTTCGCGCCTTGTCGGTAGGCCTCGTTCATCCATTCGAGGACGGCGTTGGAGTAGAAGTACTCTCGTAGCAGCACGCCGAGGACAAGGAACGTTAGTCCGGTCCACCCGAACAGTCTCACATCTGCACTCCGAGCCGCTCCGCGACAGTGAAAATGTCCTTGTCGCCGCGTCCGCATAGGTTGGCGAGGATGACGCTGTCCTTCGGCATTTCCTTCGCGCGCTTCGCCACCGCCGCGATCGCATGGCTTGGCTCCAGCGCGGGAATGATGCCTTCGGTCCGGCAGAGGAGCTGAAACGCCTCCAACGCTTCTTCATCGGTGATCGCGGTGTATTCGACGCGGCCCGTGTCCTTCAGCCAGGCGTGTTCGGGGCCGATGCCGGGATAATCGAGGCCAGCGCTGATCGAGTGGCCCTCGGTGATCTGGCCGTCCTCGTCCTGCAAGAGATAGGTCTTGTTGCCGTGGAGCACCCCGGGAAAGCCGCCGAGTAGGCTTGCCGCGTGCTCGTCACCGTCGAGGCCGTGACCTGCCGCCTCGACGCCGAGCATCTTAACGTCGGGATCGTCGAGGAACGGGTGGAAAAGGCCGAGCGCATTCGAGCCACCGCCGATCGCCGCCACCAGCAGGTCGGGCAGGCGCCCGATGCGGTCCTGCATCTGCGCGCGAGCTTCATTGCCAATCACGCTCTGGAAATTGCGGACGAGCTCGGGATAGGGATGCGGACCGGCAGCCGTGCCGATGATGTAGAAGGTGTCGTGGACGTTCGCGACCCAGTCGCGCAGCCCCTCGTTCATCGCGTCTTTCAGCGTCCCGCGACCGCTCGTGACCGGCACGACTTCCGCGCCCAATAGCTTCATTCGGAACACGTTGGGCGACTGGCGGCGCACGTCTTCGGCGCCCATGTAGACCACGCAGGGCAGGCCGAAGCGCGCGCAGACAGTCGCAGTGGCGACGCCGTGCTGGCCCGCACCGGTTTCCGCGATGATGCGCGTCTTGCCCATGCGGATGGCGAGCAGGATCTGCCCGATGCAATTGTTGATCTTGTGCGCGCCGGTATGGTTGAGCTCGTCGCGCTTGAACCAGACCTGCGCGCCGCCGAGCGCCTCGGTCAGCCGCTCTGCGAAATAGAGCGGGGATGGGCGGCCGACGTAATGTTCGAGCAAATCGTCGAACTCGCGCTGGAACTCCGGATCGGCCTGCGCTTTCCGATATTCGCGTTCTAGGTCAAGTACCAGCGGCATTAGCGTTTCGGCGACGTAGCGCCCGCCGTAATCGCCGAAATGCCCGCGTTCGTCGGGCTGATTGCGAAAGCTGTTCGCTTTCGCGGGTGGCATCTGGCGGAAGGAATTGGGTTGTTCGGTCATGCCAGCGCCGCCTGACAGAAGGCGCGGATCAAGTCCATATCCTTGACGCCCGGCGCGCTCTCTACGCCCGACGAGGTATCGACGAGCGGCGCGCCGGTCTCTCGGATGGCCTTGGCGACATTGTCCGGCGTCAGCCCGCCCGCGAGCGCCCAGGGGATGCTGTGTTCGTGCTCGGCGAGCAGGTTCCAGTCGAACGCCTCGCCGTTGCCGCCGGGAAGGGCCTTGGCGGGTGCATCGAACAGCAGCCGGTCGACCTTACCGTCCCATTTGCGCGCGCGTTCGAGGGTCGCCTTCTCGCGCAGTCCGACGGCTTTCCAGACTTCGAGCTTCGCCTGATGCCGGACGAGGCTAACCCATTCGGGCGTTTCCTTGCCGTGGAACTGGACGATGTCCGGCTTGATCCGGTCGATCGCGGCACCGATCATGGCCGGCTCCGCATTCGCCGTCAGCAACACGACCTTTACCGAAGCGGGAACGCGCGCGCGCAGTTTTGCAGCTTCGTCCAGTTCGAGGTGCCGCGGGCTCGGCGGAAAATGGACAAGTCCGATGTGCGTCGCGCCGGCATCGACAGCGGCATCGACCGTTTCGGCTGTTGAGAGGCCGCAGATTTTTACGAGTGTCGTCATGACCGGCGCCGATAGGTCAAGCTGAGACCGGGCGAAAGAGCCAAGCCGATATGCGCCGCCCTGAATTTGACGGAGTGCCTTGAGCCTGCTAGTTATAAGTTATGGAAAATACTGATAAAACCACCAAAACGACTGATCCGTTTGCCAGTTTTCTCGAAAAGCGAACTTCGGGTGAGGTTGCGCTTCTGGCCTTTTTCGCAGGCATTATGCTGTTCGTATCCGGCATCGCTATCGGAACGGCGATCGCCGATCTCGGCTTTTGATACACCGGGCTAGAGCGTAGCTTCGATGTCCCGCGCCGCTTGTGCCGGATTGTCCGCGCGGCTGATCGGGCGGCCGATGACGAGCACGCTCGCGCCGTCGTCACGCGCCTTGCGGGGCGTAACCACGCGCTTCTGATCGCCCGCCGCACCTTCGGCTGGACGCAGACCGGGCACGACGAAGAAGCCCTTGCGCCACTGCTTGTGGACCGCCGCGACTTCGTGCCCCGAGCACACGATCCCGTCGAGGCCTGCCTGTTCGGCCAGTTCGGCCAGCCGCAGCACATGGTCGTGCGGCGAGCCTTTCACGCCGGTCCGTTCCAAATCGCGCTCGTCGAGGCTGGTGAGCATGGTGACGCCCACAACCTTGGTGTTCTCTCCCGCCGCTGCCTTCGCGTCTTCCATCATTGCGCGCCCGCCGCTTGCGTGGACGGTGACGATGGCAGGTTCGAGCGAGTTGATCGCCTGCATCGCGCCTGCAACCGTATTCGGAATATCGTGTAGCTTGAGGTCGAGGAAGATCGGCAAGCCGCAATGCGCGATCTCGCGCACGCCGTGCGCTCCGTGCGCGTAGAAGAACTCCATCCCTAGCTTGACCCCGCCGATGTGCGCCTTGACCTGCTGGAGCAGCGCCTTGCTCGCATCGAGTTGCGGCATATCGAGGGCGAGATAGACGGGATTGCTCATAGGGAATTATCGAACGGGCGGGGCCGGTCGTGATCGGCGCGAACTTCGGTCGCCGTGTCCGATTCGGCCGCGGTATGCGTGCGGCTATGCGGAGCCGCTTCGTCATGGGCGGCAGGAGCGAGGGCTGACGTACGCGCCGCTTCTTCAAGCGCGCGAATGCGGCGCGAGAGCCGCCATTTGACGCCCCGGTGATAGAGCCACATCGGAACCAGTCCGGCGAGGAAAGAAAGGATCACGATTGCGGGGAGGCGCGTGTCGACCACGATGCCTTCCCAGATCCGCACGGTCACGCCGGGCTCCCAGTTGGCCCAGCTGAAGAGCAGCAGCGCCGCGAGCAGCAGCAGCCAGAGGATCGTGCGGACTATCTGCATTGGCATTTTCTCCCTCTTTCCGCCGCTTTCGGGCCTCTAAGTCTTAATAGCTATCGCGAAGCAGGCTCCGCGTCCAGCGACACCGATTGGCTAGCGCGCTCAGCCGAACACACGCTCGAAGATCGTATCGACATGCTTGAAGTGATACTCGAGGTCGAACTTCTCTTCCAACTGCTGTTCGGAAAGCGCCGCAGTCACATCCGGATCCTGCTTCAGCAGATCGAGCAGCGTAAGCCTGCCGTCCGATTCCCACACCTTCATCGCATTGCGCTGGACGATGGCGTAGGCATCCTCGCGGCTGACGCCGGCCTGCGTCAACGCCAGCAGCACCCGCTGCGAATGGATGAGGCCGCCCATGCGGTCCATATTGGCCTGCATCCGCTCGGGATAGACGAGCAGTTTCTCCACCACGCCGGTGAGCCGAGCGAGCGCGAAATCTAGCGTTATCGTGGCGTCCGGCCCGATGAACCGCTCGACCGATGAGTGGGAGATGTCGCGCTCGTGCCACAGCGCCACGTTCTCTAGTGCGGGCAGAGCGTAAGCGCGGATCATGCGTGCCTGGCCCGTCAGGTTTTCGGTCAGGACCGGGTTGCGCTTATGCGGCATGGCGCTCGACCCCTTCTGGCCGGGCGAGAAATATTCCTCGGCTTCGAGAACTTCGGTGCGCTGCAAGTGGCGGATTTCGACCGCCAGCCGCTCGATCGAACCCGCGATGACGGCGAGGGTGGCGAAGAACATCGCGTGCCGGTCGCGCGGGATGACCTGCGTCGAAACCGGTTCAACGGTCAGACCCATCTTTTCGGCGACGTATTCCTCGACGCTCGGATCGATATTGGCGAAAGTTCCGACCGCGCCTGAGATAGCGCAGGTGGCGATTTCGGCGCGGGCTGCTTCGAGCCGGGCCTTGCAGCGATCGAACTCGGCGTAGGCCTGCGCGAGCTTAAGCCCGAAGGTCACAGGCTCGGCGTGGATGCCGTGGCTGCGCCCGATAGTGGGCGTAAATTTGTGCTCCTTCGCGCGCGCTTCGAGCGCGGTCAGCAGATTGTCGAGATCGTTCAGGAGAATATCGCTCGCGCGGGACAACTGGACGGCCAGCGTAGTGTCCAGCACGTCGCTCGACGTCATGCCCTGATGCATGAAGCGGGCCTGCTCGCCGACATTCTCCGCTACCCAGGTCAGGAACGCGATCACATCGTGCTTGGTCACCGCTTCGATTCTATCGATCGCCTCGACATCGATCTTCGGGTCGGTGGCCCACCAGTCCCACAGCGCCTTGCCTGCGCTCTCCGGGACGACGCCCAGTTCGCCCAGCTTGGTCGTCGCATGTGCCTCGATCTCGAACCAGATGCGGTAGCGCGCCTCCGGCTCCCAGATGGCGGACATTGCGGGGCGGGCGTAGCGGGGGACCATGAAGGAAGCTCCGGGATAAAGAATCGGCGAGGGCGGCAGTTGTTGCGGCGGGGGCTACTGTCCCGCTCTGGACCGCGCAAGAGCGCTGGCATGGCAAATTCAGTGGCTTGCCGGGGGGAGATCCTATGATAGGTTGCGGGCATACAACGGGGATAATTGTCATGATTTTAAGGGGTAAGCGCGCCGCGCTGATGGTTTGCAGCGGGATCGCCGCGATGAGCGCGGCAAGCGCGGTAGCGGGCGATGAAGTTATTTTTGCACCGGCACCGGACTGGGTCGAGCCTGTCGAGCTGACCCCGGACCTGCTCGAAAAGGGGCCGCCTCTGGTGCTGCTCGACAAGCAGGTGCGCTTCGACGAAGGGCTGGTCCATACCTTCAACGACGTCGCGATCGCGCTCGATACGCCCGATATGCTGACCAATGTCGGTACGCTGCAGGCGGGCTGGCTGCCCGACAAGGGCGACCTGACGGTGCACCGGGTTGAGCTTATCCGCGACGGCAAGGTCATCGACGTGCTCGAAGGGGGCGCGCGGTTCGATGTTCTTCGCCGCGAAGCCGCACTGGAGCGGCGCGAACTCAATGGCTTTCTGACCGCAACCATGACCCTGCCCGGCGCGCAGCTGGGCGATGTCGTTCGCATGGCGACGAGTGTCACGATCAGTGACCAGGCTCTCGGCGAGGAGGTGCAGTTTGCCGATCTCCTGCCCTCGGGCAAGGATATGGTGCGCCAGGCGCGCATGAAGGCGATGTGGCCGCAGGACTTGCCGCTGACGCTGGCGACGTTCCGGACCGACATCAGCGCAGAGGCGCAGACGGTTGATGGAATGAAGGTCTGGGAAGCAAAGCTTCCGATCGAAGAGCCCGACGACATGCCGGGCGATGCGCCACTGCGTTACCTGATGCCGCCGCAGGTGCAGATGACCACCTTCGCCGACTGGAAAGAGGTGTCGTCGGTGATGGCGCAGCACTACCGGACCGAAGGTACGATCGCAGCGAATGACGGTCTCAAGAGTGTCGTCGAGCGCATCGCGCGTGAGAACAAGGGCGAGAAGGCACGCGCTGCGGCGGCGCTTCGGATTGTGCAGGACGATATCAGCTATCTCGCGAACGGCATGAACGGCGGCAATTACCTGCCGCAGTCGCCCGCCGAAACCTGGGAACAGCGGTTCGGCGATTGCAAGGCGAAGTCGGTCCTGCTGACGGCGATGCTGCGCGAACTCGGCATCGAGAGCGACGTGGTGCTCGTGGCCAGCCAGGGCGGCGACGTGCTGCCGGAAGTTGCCCCGCGGCCCGGCGGCTTCGACCATATGATCGTGCGGGCGGTCATGGACGGCACGAACTACTGGCTCGACGGCACGAACAGCGGAACGCGCCTCGGCAATCTCTCGGACGTGCCGCAGTTCTTCTACGCTCTGCCGCTGACCGAGGGCGGCAGCGAGCTTGTTGCGCTCGACACGAGACCGCTCGAAAAGCCCAATCGCACGGCCGAGGTGACGATCGACAGCACTGCGGGACTGCAAGTGCCGGCGCTTTACGAAATCGATTTGAGCTTCAACGGGCCGACCGCTTCGCAGTGGCGCGGGATCATCCAGCAGGCGACGCCCGATCAGCTCGAATCGATGATCCAGAACACCGTGAACGGCATTCTCGGCGAGACTTATGTGGTCGATCAAAGCGCCAGCTACGACGAAGAAGCGGGAACCGTCGTCCTCAAGGCAAACGGCATCATGACGACGCCGTGGTCTAAGGACCGGGGGCGGTTCGAACTGACACCGCCGGCACAGGTCGCGAACGACCTCGCGTTCGATGCCGACCGTGCGCGCGCGAAATGGCGCGACGTTCCCCTGCGTCTGAACGGGCCGCTTTACTGGACGAGCGATGTCGAGATCCTGCTTCCGAAGGGCGGCTCGGGCTACGAGCTCCTCGGCGAGGAGGAAATGGATGCTGAAATCGGCGAGGTAGCAGTTTCTTCCGACGCTACGCTCAAAGGGAACAGCTTCTTGCTGCAGCAGTCCATGCGCACGCTTGGATCGGAGCTTCCGGCAGCCGACATACCCGAAGCGAAACGCAGCCTGACCGCGCACTTACGCAAGCTGCCCGAACTGCGCGCTCCCGAAGATGTCCGCGAAGCGTGGCAGTACAAAGGCAAGGACCGCGCGTTGCTCGCAAAACACGATGCCGCCTACGCTCAGATGATTGCCGACGCCGAGAATGACGAAGCCCTGCCGTGGAGCAACCGCGCCAACTACCGCGCCGGGATCGGCGACTTCGAAGGTGCCGCGGCAGACTACAGCAAGGCGATCGAGATCGAACCGAACGCTTGGCTTTACAGCCAGCGCGCCGCAGCGCGTCTTCAGGCGGGGGATATAGCGGCCTCGCTCGAAGACCAACGGGCAGTCGAGAATATCGAGAACAACGGGAATACCTATTTCCAGCAGGTCGAACTGCTCGGTCAGCTTGGGAAAACCGACGAAGCCGAGATTGCGGTAGAAAACTACCGCGACCTGGCTGAGAAGCCCTATCTCGCGCAGCAGCTCGAAGCGGAATATCTGGGCTGGTCGAAGCAGGCGGACGCGGGGCTCGACCTCATGCAGAGCCTCGTGACGTCGCGGCCGGGTGATCCGGCGCTGCTGAACGGGGTGTGCTGGTTCGCGGGCAAATGGAACCGGATGGACGAAACGGTGCTGGAAACCTGTACCGAAGCAATCCTGAAGTCGGATTACGCCCCCGGCGTTCTCGATAGCCGCGGGCTCGCCTATTACCGGCTCGGCCAGTACGACAAGGCGCTGAGCGATTTCGATGCCGCCCTGGCGAACGATCAGGACCTGCCGGAATCGCGTTACATGCGCGGCATTACCTTGCTTGCGAAGGGTGACGATGCGGGGCGCGGGGACATCGAACGTGCGCTCGCGCAGCGCCCGGCCTTGCGAGCGCAATACGCCGCCTGGGGGATAACGGCACCGAAGTGAGATGAGGGGGCAGGAACCGGCGGCAGGCTTGTTGACTTGGCAGTGCCCCCCTTCTAAGGGGGCCGCGCCCCTTGCGGGCTGAACTTTGCCCATGCCGCCGATTTTTCCGCATTAGGCTTTTGCTGGCAGCAGCGTAGCCCGGAGGAGGAGCTTGGTATGAGCGAAGAGAAGCCTGCACAGGACCCTGTTGCCGAAGACGCGCGAATTGACGCGCTCGAACAGCGGCTTAAAGTCGCGCGCGAGCGAGAAGACGAGCGTAACAGGCCGCGGATTGCGGGTGCCGACGCGAATTACCGCAGCGGCAACCGTGCTCTGGCGGACTTGCTCGGCGGGATCCTTGGCGGTGTCGTGATCGGTTGGGTAGTCGACTACTTCGCCGGAACGATGCCATGGGGTCTGCTGGTGGGACTGTTCCTCGGAATAGTCGTCGCCTTCAGGAATATCATCAGGGCGGCAAACAAGCCGCCGGAATGAACCGCGCGCTCGCTCGGTTCAGCAATCGAACACAGGGCGAGGCGGGCACGAAGCCTGCAGCGCGCGAAAGCAGGGAAAGCCAGTCGTGGCAGCCGAACCGGCCAAAGTCGATCCGATGTACCAGTTCACGATCCAGCCGTTGTTCGGCTCGGAGGGCTGGGAGCTTGCGGGCTACAACATCGCGTTCACGAACTCGGCGCTGTGGATGGCAATCACGACGGTCGTGCTGTGGCTGTTCGTCCTTGGCGGGATGAAGCGCGAAGTCGTGCCCGGCCGCTGGCAGATGGCGGTCGAAAGCTTCACCGGCTTCATCGACGACATGCTGGAAGCCAATATCGGCAAGGCCGGGCGCAAATACGTGCCTTACATCTTCTCGCTGTTCATGTTCATCCTGTTTGCGAACGTGCTGGGCTTGGTTCCCTTTGGTGTCGTCGGCGTGCACCCGTTCACCTTCACCAGTCACTTTACGATTACCGGAGTGCTGGCGCTGCTTTCCTTCGGTATCGTGCTAGTCGTAGGCTTCCTCAAGCACGGACTGCACTTCCTGTCGCTTTTCGTACCGCAAGGCACACCCTGGTACATGGTGCCTCTGATTGCGCCGATCGAGTTCATCAGCTTCATGGTCCGCCCGTTCAGTCTGGCCCTGCGTCTGTTCGTCGCGATGATGGCAGGACACTTGCTGCTCGAAGTTCTCTCGACGTTCGTCATCAGCGGCGGGAATGCCGGCGCGGGCTATGGTCTGCTCGTAGGCGTTCCCACCTTCGTGCTGATGATCGGGATCTGCGCGCTGGAGATACTGGTGGCAGGAATCCAAGCTTACGTATTCGCACTTCTCAGCGCACTTTATATCAATGACGCCGAGAACCTTCACTAGGTCTTCATTCAACTCTCAAGAATTACTCAAACGAAAGGATTTTCTCATGGATATGGAAGCAGCCCGACTGCTTGGTGCCGGTCTCGCCGCAATTGGCGCAGGTCTTGCTTCGCTGGGCGTAGGCAACGTATTCGCAAAGTTCCTCGAAGGCGCGCTGCGCAATCCGGGTGCCGCCGACAGTCAGCAGGGACGTCTGTTCATCGGCTTCGCCGCCGCCGAACTTTTGGGTCTGCTCGCCTTCGTGATCGCGATCATCCTGATCTTCGTCGCCTGATCTTGGGTTCGCCTGTAGCGGTCAGCGGCTGCCTTACTTCGCACGTAAGATTCCTTCGCGCGAAGTCATTCAGCAAAGCTCCCTCACTACAGGCGTTTCCCTTTGTGTATGTCAATTAACGAGCGATCCGGTCCATGCCTCAGATAGCGCAACTCGCGGAAACCTTCTCGAGCCAGGTATTCTGGCTGTTGGTGTTCTTCGGCCTCGTCTTTTTTGTGGTCGGCCGCGGCATGGTTCCCAAAGTGACCGGAGCGGTAGAACTGCGCGACAGGCAGATCTCGGACGATCTTGCCGCCGCACAGACCGCGCGCGACAGGGCCGACGAGGAAGAGGAAGCCTGGCGCAAGCGTGAAAACGACAACCGCGCTGCAGCCCAGGCCTTGGTTGCCGATGCGAAGGCCAAAGCTGCTGCGGAGAACGAGCGCAAGCTCGCTGCCGAGCAGGAACGCCTCGATGCGAGGCTGGCGTCAGCGGAAGCGGATATTGCCGAAGCGCATAAATCGGCGCTTGCTGAAATCGAAGACGTGGCTGCGGAAGCGACGCAGGATATCGTGCAGCGTCTCGCGGGCGTTTCGGTCACGGCGGAAGCTGCACGGACCAAGGTAAAAGAGGCGTTGCATCATGGCTAATCCGCCGGAAGTTTTCACGACCGAAGCCGAAGAAGCGATGACCGAAGTCGGTCACGGTGCGGGCAAGCACGTCGAGCCTGAATTGTGGGGTCTTGCACCCTTCCAGATCGTATCGATCGCCATGCTTGTTCTGGTGCTTATCGCGGTCTGGAAGAAGGTGCCTTCTTTAATCACCGGCGGCCTCGACAAGCGGATTGCGGACATCCGCACGCAGCTCGACGAAGCCAAGAGCCTGCGCGCCGAAGCCGAGGCGCTGCGGGACGAATACTCGGCGAAGATCGCCAATGCCGAGAAAGATGCCGAAGCGATGCTCGTCAATGCGCGCTCCGAAGCCGACGCCATCACGGCGAAGGCGGAAAGCGACAGCGCGGCGATGATCGAACGGCGCAAGCGCATGGCGGAGGATACGATCTCTGCTGCGGAACGCGACGCGGTTGCCGATGTGCGTGCGAAGGCCGCTGCGGCCGCGGCCGCGGCGTCGCGTCAGCTGATTGCCGAGCGGCACGACGCCGAAGCCGATCGCCGGCTCGCTGATCAGGTGATCGCCGGGCTGTAAGCTGACCGACGCCGTTCGGGCACTGTCGAACTGATCGGGAACCGGATAGGCGCTCAAAGCGTGGACTCCTTGAATGAACAAGGAGTTTGCCTGTGCCCGTATCCGCCATTGCCATTAACTGCTCATTGAAGAAGTCGAGCGGCGAAGCCAGTTCGACCGACGCCATGATCGCCGTGCTGGAAGAGAAATTCGCCAAGCACGATGTGAAGATCTCCGGGACGCTTCGGATCGCCGACTACAATGTCCCGCCGGGCGTAACGTCGGACGAGGGCGAAGGCGACGACTGGCCCAAGCTTCGCGAAAAGATTCTCGCTCACGATATCCTCATTTTCGGAGGTCCTATCTGGATGGGCCAGATCGGATCGATCGCCAAACGGGTACTGGAGCGGATGGACGCGTTTCTTTCGGAGACCGACGACGCTGGGCGCATGCCGAGCTACGGCAAGGTGGCGGTGGCGGCGATCGTCGGGAACGAGGACGGCGCGCACTGGAGCAGTGCGCAGCTCTTCCAGTCACTCAACGATACGGGTTGGACGATCCCGGCGGTCGCAGCCTGCTATTGGGTGGGCGAGGCAATGCATGCGACCGATTTCAAGGATCTGGACGAGCGGCCGGACAAGGTCGATCAGACGGCCGGAATGGTCGCCGACAATGCGGCGCACCTCGCCAAACTGCTCAAGGACAGTAGCTATCCCGGACATAAGTAGGCTTTAGAATGCGTCTTTCGCCGCCCTGAGCGCGGCAAAGGTTTCGTGGGGTGCATTGCCGCCCCACTTCTCTTGGATCACGGGCTCGTCGGCACGCAGGAACGGATTGCATTCGAGTTCCCGCTTCAACTTGGTCGGGACCGTCGCTTCATCGCGTGCACGCTTAGCATCCACGTCGCTCGCATAAGCGCGGAGGGCCTCGTTATCCGGGTCTGCATGTAGCGCGAATGCCGCGTTGGCTTTTGTGTACTCGTGTGCGCAATACAGCACAGTCTCGGGCGGCAGGGCCTTGATGCGCTCGAGGCTTGCCCAGAACTGCTCAGCGGTGCCTTCGAACATGCGCCCGCAGCCCAAGGCGAACACGCTGTCGCCGACGAAGGCTATTTCGTCCTGCGGCAGATGATAGGCGATGTGGCCGGTGGTGTGGCCGCCGACGTCGATGACCTTCGCGTCATGCGCGCCAATGGAGACGCGGTCGCCGTCCGCAACGGTCCGGTCGATGCCGGCTATCCGGTCCGCCTCTGTCTGCGGAGCGACGATCGTGCAGCCAGTCGCATCCTTGATTGCCTCGTTCCCGCCCGCATGATCGGGATGCCAGTGCGTGTTCCATATCTGCGTGATCCGCCAACCCTTCGCTTCGGCCTCTCGCAGGATGACGTCAGCTTCCGGCGTGTCGATGCAGATCGTCTCGTCGCTATCGGGATCGTGGGCCAGAAAGCCGTAATTGTCCGAGAGGCAGGGGAACTGATGTATCTGAAGCATGTGAGCTAGCTTAGGTCATCGCGCCTCAACAGAAAAGGCCCGCCTGCCGGATCGACAAGCGGGCCTCTTTCTTAGCCGCTAAATGCGGTGCGTTACTTAGTCTTCGCTCTTCTTCAGCGCTTCGCCGAGGATGTCGCCCAGCGACGCACCCGAATCGGACGAACCGTACTGTTCGACGGCCTGCTTCTCTTCGGAGATCTGCAACGCCTTGATCGAGAAGTTCGGCTTCTTCGAACGATCGAACCCGGTAACCAGCGCGTCGACCTTCTGGCCGGTCTGGAAGCGGTCGGGACGCTGCTCGTCGCGGTCGCGGCCGAGGTCGCTGCGCTTGATGAAGCCGGTCGCACCGTCTTCGCCGACCTGAACTTCGAGGCCGCCATCGCGTACTTCGAGGACAGTGACAGTGACCGTCTGGCCGCGGCGCATGCTGCTGGCGTCTGCACCTTCAGCGGAAGGTGCACCCTTTTCGAGCTGCTTCATGCCGAGGCTGATGCGTTCCTTCTCCACGTCGACGTCGAGCACGACGGCTTCGACCTGCTCGCCCTTGCGGTGCAGTGCGAGCGCGTCTTCGCCGGAGATGCCCCAAGCGATGTCAGACATGTGGACCATGCCGTCGACGTCGCCTTCGAGCCCGATGAACAGACCGAATTCGGTCGCATTCTTGACTTCGCCCGAGACCTTCGATCCGACCGGGAACTTGTCCGCGAAATCATCCCACGGATTGCCTTGTGCCTGCTTGAGGCCGAGGCTGATGCGGCGCTTGTCCGAATCGACTTCGAGGATGACGACTTCGACTTCCTGGCTGGTCGAGACAATCTTGCCCGGATGGACGTTCTTCTTCGTCCAGCTCATTTCGGATACGTGGACCAGGCCTTCGATACCCGGTTCGAGCTCCACGAACGCACCGTATTCGGTGATGTTCGTGACCGTACCGGTGAACTTCGCGCCGACCGGATATTTCGCGGATACGCCGTCCCACGGATCGCTTTCGAGCTGCTTCATGCCGAGGCTGATGCGCTGCGTATCGCTGTTGATGCGGATGATCTGCACGGTCAGCGTCTGGCCAATCTCGATCATTTCGCTCGGGTGATTGACGCGCTTGTAGCTCATGTCGGTGACATGGAGCAGGCCGTCGATACCGCCGAGATCGACGAATGCGCCGTAATCGGTGATGTTCTTGACGACGCCGTCGATGACCTGGTTTTCAGCCAGCTGGTCGATGAGTTCGCTGCGCTGTTCGGCGCGCGTTTCCTCGAGCACGGCACGGCGCGAGACGACGATATTGCCGCGGCGGCGATCCATCTTGAGGATCTGGAAGGGCTGCGGCATGTCCATTAGCGGCGTGACATCGCGCACGGGGCGAATATCGACCTGGCTGCCGGGCAGGAAGGCTACCGCGCCGTCGAGATCGACGGTAAAGCCGCCTTTGACACGGCCGAAAATACGGCCTTCGACGCGCTTGCCTTCGCCGAATTCGCTTTCGAGCTTGTCCCACGCGGCCTCGCGGCGGGCACGGTCACGCGACAGCATCGCTTCGCCGTCGGCATTTTCGACCCGGTCCACGAAGACTTCGACTTCGTCGCCGACCGAAAGGCCGTGGTCGTCTTCGCCGCGGGCGAATTCCTTCAGGGGGATGCGGCCTTCGCTCTTGAGGCCGACATCGACGAGCGCCGCACCGCCTTCGATCGCGGTCACGGTGCCCTTTACGACGCGGCCTTCGAAACCGCCGTCGTCGGCATTGCCGAGTTGTTCGTTGAGAAGCGCTTCGAAATCGTCGCGCGTGGGATTGGCTGCAGTTGCCATAGGTTTAAAAAGTCCTGTTCGTTGATTTTCCGGCCACCGGTTTTACCGGGGTCTTTTCTCCATCGCGGGCGGAATTGCTGCGATGGGCCAAGCGGGCCGTATTCCCCGCAGCGCCGTATGCATCTGCGAAGGTTCCTTCAATCAAGGAGATTGCGAGAACGGCGGGCTGATACGCTCGCACCCGCCTGAAAGCAAGGGTTTTGCGCTCTACAGCGCTCGCTGCGAGGCCCACATGCGAAAGGCCGAACCCATGAGGGTCCGGCCTATCAATTCGTAGCAGTTAAACTGACGCGATTACATGGTTTCGGCTTCGGTCATTCCGGCTTCCATGTTCTCGTCTTGCATGGAGTTCTCGTCCTTCCAGATGCGCATTGCATCCACGCTAACGTCGGCCATTAGACCTTCGGCGTTGAAGACATAGAGCATGGCGTTCTCGCCGGTCGCTTCGGCTGCGGCATTGGCGTCGGCGTTAGCGATAACGAGCGCGCTTTCGGCACCGATGCTCCATTCGCCGTCGTCCTGTACTTCCTGAACTGCTGCAGCGTCAGGGAGCTTGAAGACGTAGGATGCTGCAGAAACGCCAGCTTGAAGGCCGATGCTCGCTTCGCCCATGTTGAAATAGTCGACGACCTGGCCGTTCTGGATAAGCGCGCCTTCGCCGCCTTCACCGCCGATACCCAGTGCAACCGACGTCACGTCAGGGAATACGAGATAGCCTGCGGGCGAACCTTCGGCACAGGTCGGCTCGACCTGCTGGCACTGCTGCAGCGCCGCCAGCGCCTTGGTATCGAGAGTTGCGTCATCGCTCATCGCGCCGGTTTCTGCGGGCGTCGTTTCGGCGTTTTCGGTTTCGGCAGGTTCCTGCGAACAAGCAGCAAGTGCGCCGGCAAGGACTATGATCGGAATGTACTTCATATGGAATAACTCCCCTGATTGTTGCGATGCGATTGCACCATCAACAAGCCCAACTTTTGCCACAATTACTTGTTCCGAGAAAGATCAGTCTCTCAATTCTTTCCGCGCGTTTTCAACGGCTGCAATAGCTGCAGCAATCGCCTCGTCCTTACCGAGTTCCGACGTGTCGAGAACGTAGGCGTCGGTTGCCGCGACCAGGGGTGCTTCGCTGCGGTTGCGATCGCGCTCATCGCGCCGTTCGAGGTCGGCGTGAACTGCGGTAAGGGGTACATCGACGCCGCGGTCCTGCATCTCGCGGTGGCGTCTTGCCGCCCGCGCATCCACGCTGGCAGTAACGAACAGTTTCACCTGCGCGTCCGGTGCGATGACCGTCCCGATGTCGCGGCCGTCGAGTACGGCGCCACCCTCCTGCACAGCGAAGGCCCGCTGCCGGTCGAACAGGGCAGAGCGCACTTCGCGGTGAACCGAAACCCTGCTGGCGAGACCGCCGGTGGCCTCGTCGCGAAGCGAACTGTCGCGCAGCATCCTGTCTTCGAATCCGCACGCAGCGAGCGCGTCGAACGCATTGTCGGGATCGCCTCCGTTGAGGAACACCTGCCGCCCGACCGCTCGGTACAGAAGACCGGTATCGAGGTGAGGCAGCCCAAAATGTTCGGCAAGCGCCTTGGCGATCGTGCCTTTGCCGCTGGCCGTTGGTCCGTCGACCGCGATGATCATGCTTCGCGCTCCTGTAGTTTGCGTCCGCTCCGGAAAGCCTTTGCGAGCCCGAAGATGGCGATCGCTGCCCAGAACCCTTCGAGCACCAGGCTCGGCCAATTGGTATGGACGATAAGCGATACGGTAAGGAGGGCTGCCCCCATCAGGTTCGTACCGTGCAGAATGAAGGGGTTCGGCTTCTCGCTTAAGGTAAGGTAGGCGTATGCGGCGATGATGCAGGCCGTCCCGACAAAGCCGACCATGCTGGCCCAATCGAGTTCGTTCACGATGCCGCCTCCTTTAATAGGTCGAGGAAGCCCGGAAAACTCGTCGCGATCGGCTCGGCGCTGTCCACCTCGACCCCGTTCTCGCTGACGCATCCCGCTACGGCCATGCTCATCGCTATCCGGTGGTCCAGCTGCGTCGCCACCGGTCCGCCGCCGGGCAGGGTAGCGCCGCCGGTGCCGTGAATGGTGAGCCCGTCCTCGGCTTCCTCGACGTTTGCGCCTATCAGGCGCAGCGCATCGGCCATCGCGGTGAGGCGGTCGCTTTCCTTCACGCGCAGTTCCTCGAGCCCGCTGGTACGAGTCGTCCCGTTTGCCAGCGCCGCCGCCACGAAGAGAACGGGAAACTCGTCGATCATGCTTGGTGCAACCGCCGGATCGACGTCGATACCGGTAAGCGAAGCGTGCCGCACACGGACATCGGCGACCGGTTCACCGCCGACCTCGCGCGTTTCGAGCCGCTCGATATTAGCGCCCATCTGTTCGAGTACTCGGTAGATACCGTCGCGGGTTGGGTTGAGGCCGACATTCTCGATAACGAGGTCGCTTCCCGGCACGATACTGGCCGCAACCGCGAAGAATGCGGCAGAAGACGGATCTCCCGGAACGGTAAGCGTCTGCGGTTTGAGGTCCGCTTCGCCGCGCAGCCGGATATGGCGTTCGCCGCCGACTTCCTCGACTTCGATGTCTGCGCCGAAACCTTTCAGCATCCGCTCCGAATGGTCGCGCGTCGGGACAGGTTCAATCACCGTCGTAATGCCCGGCGTGTTGAGCCCCGCGAGAAGGATGGCGCTCTTGACCTGTGCGCTCGCCACCGGGAGCCGGTAAGTGATGGGGACCGGCGTCTCCGCGCCCTCCATCATCAGCGGCAGCGTGCCGCCGGGCGAGGGGGTAAAGGTGGCTCCGATCTCGGACAACGGATCGATCACGCGTCCCATGGGACGTCTGGATAAGCTCGCATCGCCGGTGAAGACGGCGGTGATCGCATGGCTGGCGAGGAGGCCCATGAGCAGCCGCGTGGACGTGCCGCTGTTGCCCATGTCGAGCGCACCGGCGGGTTGCAGCAGCCCCCCAACGCCGACGCCTCGGACCAGCCACGTCCCGTCATCGCTGCGGTCCACCGCCGCGCCCATTGCGCGCATGGCGGCGGCGGTTGCGAGCACGTCTTCGCCTTCCAGCAGCCCGCTGATACGGGTTTCGCCTACAGCGAGCGCGCCGAGCATGATCGCGCGGTGGCTGATCGACTTGTCGCCGGGTACGCGAATGCGCCCCGTAAGCGGGCCGGAAGGCAGGAAGCGGTGAGCGGTCACGAAGTCTCGCAGGCTGTGAAAAGGAGGGAGGGCGGGAAAGCCCAAGCGCTTTGACAGCGCGAATACAGTCTGGCAAGGCGCGCCCGCAGTTGATTCCCGGCCTTCGGGATCCCATTATATCGCTAGAAGTTTCTTCGCCCCCTGCTGCAAGGCCGGGGCGCGGCAAATCAAGGATTACTCATGGTCAAACCGGAATGGGGCACGAAGCGTGAATGCCCGAAATGCGGCACGCGCTTCTACGATCTGAACAAGGACGATCCCGTCACCTGCATCGAATGCGGCGAGGAATGGAGCCCGGAGCCGGTGCTGAAGTCCAAGCAGCCTATACCGTTCGAGGACGAAGACAAAAAGAAGAAGGACGCGGAGGCCGATAGCGATCTTGCCGACGACGATCTAGAAGATATCGACGAGGACGACGATTCTCCGGATAACGAAGTCGATCTTGGCGGCGACGACGACCTTGGCGTGAGCAAGGGCAAGGGCGACGACGAGAAGGACGACGAGTAGGGGATCGGGGTGCGCCGCTCGATGCCGTGAGGGCAGAGCGGTGCACCCATAAAACTCTTGCAAATGCGCTGCCCTCTTCATAAAGGCGCGCATTCCGGTGATCGGACGGATTGCCGGGAAAATGGTTACGGGGCCTTAGCTCAGCTGGGAGAGCGCAACACTGGCAGTGTTGAGGTCAGCGGTTCGATCCCGCTAGGCTCCACCATTTACCGCTTCGCAGCGGCAAGATAGGTTACAGACGCGCTAGATATAGCGTAAAGACAGAAGCCGAAGCATTCGCTTCGCACGCTGGCTGACGAGGTTTCGTCCGCCGGCGTTTTTGGCATTTGGCTGCGTCAGGGCGCGGCCCGGTAGGAGACGCAGGCCATGTTCGACAATTTGTCCGACCGTCTTGGCGGCGTTTTCGACCGGCTGCGCGGCCGCGGTGCACTCAGTGAAGCCGATGTCCGCGAGGCGATGCGCGAAGTCCGCGTGGCCCTTCTCGAAGCGGACGTGGCCCTGCCTGTGGTCCGGCGCTTTATCGATGCAGTCACGGAAAAGGCGATCGGCCAGGATGTCCTGCGTTCGGTCACGCCGGGGCAGCAGGTCGTCAAGATCGTTGACGACGAGCTCGTGGAGATGCTTGGCGGTGAAGGGCACGAAGGGCTGAAGCTCGACGTCAAACCGCCGGCGGTGGTGATGATGGTCGGCCTGCAGGGCTCGGGTAAGACGACCACCACTGCCAAGATCGCGAAGTACCTGAAGGAAAAGCACGGCAAGAAGGCCATGATGGCCTCGCTCGACGTGCAGCGTCCGGCCGCGCAGGAACAGCTCAAGGTGCTCGGCGAACAAGCCGATGTCGCCACCTTGCCGATCGTCGTGGGGCAGCAACCGGTCGATATTGCGCGGCGCGCGCTGGAAGCGAGCCGTCTACAGAGCTTCGACGTGCTGATGCTCGATACCGCGGGCCGTCTCCATGTCGACGAAGCGTTGATGGCGGAGATGAACGCGGTGGCGCAGGTCGCTTCGCCCGCCGAAGTCCTGCTCGTGGTCGATTCGCTCACCGGCCAGGACGCGGTTAACGTTGCGCAGAGCTTCTCCGGGGAGGTGCCGCTCACGGGTGTTGTCCTCACCCGGATGGACGGCGATGCGCGCGGCGGCGCGGCGCTATCGATGCGCCACGTTACCGGGAAACCGATCAAGTTCGCAGGCACGGGCGAGAAACTCGATGCGCTCGAAGCCTTCGATCCCAAGCGCGTTGCCGGCCGCATCCTCGGCATGGGCGACGTGGTCAGCCTGGTCGAGAAGGCCGCGGCGACGATCAAGGAAGAAGACGCCGAAGCGCTCGCCAAACGCATGGCGAAGGGTCAGTTCGACCTCAACGACCTGCGGATGCAGCTCCAGCAGATGAACCAGATGGGCGGACTGGGCATGCTCGCCGGAATGCTGCCGGGCATGAAGAAGGCCAAGGCTGCGCTCCAGCAGAGCGGTATGGACGACCGGGTGCTGCTGCACATGGATGCGATCATCGGCTCGATGACCGCCAAGGAGCGGTCCAATCCGGCACTGCTCAATGCCAAGCGCAAGCGGCGCGTTGCGGCCGGGTCGGGGACGGAGGTTCAGGACGTGAACCGCCTCCTGAAGATGCACCAGGAAATGGGCCGCGCGATGAAGCAGATCAAGAAGATGGGCGGCCTGAAGGGGCTAGGGGCCTTGTTCGGCAAGGGCGGCATGGACGCCGCGATGCCGGGGCTCGGCGGGATGGGCGGCCAAGGCGGATTGCCGCCGGGCCTGCCTGGGCTCGGCGGTCCGAAGAAGAAATAAGATCAGTAAATCAGCTTAGTTATTTGTTTTGGAAAGGTAATCTATCATGGCAATTGCACTTCGTCTCTCGCGCGGCGGCGCGAAGAAGCGTCCTTACTACCGCATCGTGGCTGCCGACAGCCGCAAGCCGCGCGACGGCAAATATCTCGAGCAGATCGGCACCTATAACCCGCTGCTCGCCAAGGACGACGAAAACCGCGTGAAGCTCAACGAAGACCGCGCACGCTACTGGATCGGCGTCGGCGCGCAGCCTTCGGACCGCGTCGCCCGTTTCCTCGATGCAGCCGGCATCCGTGAGCGCGAAGCGCGCAACAACCCGAACAAGGCGAAGCCGGGCGAAAAGGCAACCGAGCGCGCTGAAGAGAAAGCCGCGAAGGCTGCCGAAGCCGAGGAAGCTGCAAAGGCTGCCGAGGAAGAAGCGAAGAACGCTCCGGCTGACGATGCTGCCGAGACCACTTCGGAATCGACCGAGGAAAGCAGCGACGCTCCTGCCGAAGGCAGCGAGGAAGTTGTGGACGAGGCACTCGAAGAGAAAATCGGCGAAGACAAGACCGAAGGCTAAGGGCCAATGGCATCGGACAAGCCCGTCACTCTGGCCGCCGTCACCGGCGCGCACGGGGTGGCGGGTGAAGTTCGTCTGAAGCTGCTGGGCGAGAGCGTCGACGCGCTATCGCAGCATCGCAGCTTCAATGACGGCGTGCTGACGCTGGTCAAAGTCCGCTCCGACAAGAAGGGCGGGGCGATTGCGCGCTTTGCCGAGATCGCGGACCGCGGCGCGGCGGAAAAGCTGCGCGGCGAAGTGCTGACCGTCCCTCGCGGCGAGCTACCTGCGCTCAAAGAAGGCGAATTCTACCACGCCGACCTGATCGGTCTTCCGGTCGTCACCGATCAAGGAGAAGCAGTCGGCACGGTCATCGCGGTCGAGAACTTCGGCGCAACCGACATCATCGAGATCGAGCGCCAACCCCCACCGGAAAAGGGCACGAAAACCTTCATGGTCCCGCTAACCGAAGAGGCGGTGCCGGGATGGGACGATGAGCGACTGATAATCGCTACCGATTTCATCAGTTAGACAATGAAAGAAGGTTGCTATCGGCTAGGGGACTATAACGCTTGCAGTATGCCACCGCCCGCGCCGGTGGAACATACCGGCATTAAATTCGATGCGCTCTTGTTCCTGTTCACATCCGGTCTTTTTGCTGTGCCGTTGATGCTGCTGACATTGGGAATGGCGGTGGTCGCGTCGCGCAAAGTGCAAACACTTACGTTTGCGAAGCTGTTAGAAGCATGGCTGGTGCCGCCAAGCCTCCTAACAGGGGTCATCCTGATTTCCGAAATTGCTGATCGCGGATTTGAGAGTGTATTGGCTTATCTCGCTAGTGCCAAAGGCATGGTCGAAATACTTCCGCTCATTCCTGCCTTTTACCTAGCGTCATTTTTGGCCACGTTTTCGTATTATCGCTTCCGAGGCCGTCACTCTGTAAAAGATCGACCGCAAGAATGACTATTCCCACCGCGTGCGCGGATTGATCAACGCTTCAGCGACCGCCGTTCGGCTAGTTCATTGCGGATGGTCGTGGCGGCGACGCCTGCCTGGCCCATCGCGTGGCTGATCTGATCAAGGCCGAGCACGACGTCACCTGCCGCGAACAGGCCGGGGACGCTGGTGCGCATGTGATCGTCGACTTCGAGGCAGCCTTCTTCGGTCGCCTTCGCTCCGGCGCCGACGGCCAGATCGCTGCGAATGATCGAACCGAGCGCCGGGTAGATGCTGTCGAAGCGTAGCGTTCCATCCGCGACGGTAACCGCGATGCTCTCCCCTTCGAGAGCGTAGTCGCCGCATGGGCCATCAACCCGTTTCACGCCGTGCCCATCCAGTTTGTCGAGGCACTCCTGGTCGAGATCGTGCTCCGCGTCGGGCGAGATCAGCATGATATCGTTCGTGAAACCGCGCAGGAAGATGGCTTCCTTCATACCGTGGTCACTCGTGCCGATAACGCCGACGCGCTTATCGGTCACTTCGTACCCGTCGCAGATTGGGCAATAGCGCAGCAGCCCTCGTTTCAGCGCTTCGTCATGCAGTGCATCATCCATGCCCGGCGGATGGCGGTTGAAAACGCCGGTTGCGAGCAGCACGGTTCGCGCTTCGAAACACGCGTTCCCGGTAACGACAGTAAAGCTACCGTCCTGCGGTTCGATCCGCTCGGCTCGAACTTCTTCGCGTAGTGCCCCATATTTCTCGGCTTGCTCTCGCATCCGAGCGAGCAAGTCCGTGCCCTTGATACCTTCCGGAAAGCCGGCGTGGTTGTGTGTCGTCGGGATGAGCGCAGCGCGGCTCGTACCGCAGTCGAGAATACGCACGGAAAGGTGGAAGCGGGCGAGATAGATCGCCGCTGTCAGCCCGGCCGGTCCGCCGCCGATGATGATGCAGTCGTCGATGGTCTTGCGCCTTTCGTCCTACCCGACCATTGGCAGGTCATGAGTTTCGCCGCTACCGTCCTTACGCTTTATCCGGAAATGTTTCCCGGTCCGCTCGGCTATTCGCTGGCCGGAAAAGCACTGGAACGGGGTGACTGGTCGCTCGAAGCCGTACAGATCCGCGACTTTGCTACGGATAAACATCGCAATGTCGACGATACGCCGGCCGGCGGCGGGGCAGGAATGGTTTTGAAAGCGGACGTGCTCGGTGCTGCCATTGCGAGCGTGGCCGACCAGCGGCCGATACTTGCCATGACGCCGCGCGGCACACCGATAGCGCAGGCTCGCGTCCGGGACGTTGCTGCCGGGCCCGGTGCAGTCATTCTGTGCGGGCGGTTCGAAGGCTATGACGAGCGCATCTTCGAGGCTTTCCCGCAGGTCGAACAGGTCAGTCTCAGCGATGTCGTCCTGTCCGGCGGAGAGCCCGCCGCGATCGCCATACTCGACGCTTGCATTCGCCTGCTTCCCGGCGTAATGGGCGCGGCTTCAAGCGGTATCGAGGAATCCTTCGAACAAGGCCTTCTCGAATATCCGCAATACACCCGACCTCAGACATGGGAAGGGCGCACGATCCCCGAAGTGCTGCGATCGGGGGATCATGCGAAGATCGCTGCTTGGCGCAAGGCAAGGAGCGAGGACGACACTCGGTTACGCAGGCCGGACCTTTGGGAGCGTTACAGTGACGCTCGGGACCGACCTGCCTCTGGCGCGCGGCAAACAAACGAAGGACCAGGGTCATGAACCTGATTCAACAGCTCGAAGCAGAAGCCATCGAAGCGCTCGGCACGGGCAAGGACATTCCGGAATTCCGCGCTGGCGACACCATCCGTGTCGGCGTGCGCGTGGTCGAAGGCGACCGCACCCGCACACAAAACTTCGAAGGCGTGTGCATCGCGCGTTCGAACCGCGGCATCAACAGCAATTTCACCGTTCGCAAGATGAGCTTCGGCGAAGGCGTGGAGCGTGTATTCCCGCTCTACTCGCCCAATGTCGAAAGCATCGACGTGGTTCGCCGCGGCATCGTGCGCCGGGCGAAGCTCTACTATCTGCGTGGCCGCACCGGTAAGCGTGCGCGTATCGCCGAACGCCGGGACAACGCTCCCAAAAAGTAAGCTGCGTTATAGACGCATTGACGAAAGGGCGCTCCGGTCTATGTCGGGGCGCCCTTTTCTTTTGGAGAACGATCTTCTTGCCATGCGCCATATGCTCGCTTTCGCCGCTTCGCTGGCCTTCACCGTCCCTGTCATCGCACAGGAACCCGCGATGACGGATGCTCCCGAACTAACCTTCGAGCGTGTGTTCGGCTCGCCTTCGCTGGACGGTGCAACGCCGCGGCAGGCGAAGCTTTCGCCCGATGGACGCTATCTCACCGTATTGCGGAACCGCGCCAATGACCGCGAGCGCTACGACCTGTGGGGATATGACCGCGACAGCGGCGAATGGTCGATGCTGGTCGATTCGGAACGGCTCGGCTCGGGCCGCGAGCTGAGCGAAGACGAGAAGATGCAGCGCGAACGCGCTCGTGTCGGCAACCTAAAGGGCGTCATCACCTATCAATGGGCGAGCGACGGCTCTGGCGTTCTCGTACCGCTCGACGGCGACCTCTACTTCGCACCGATCGGCGGAGAGGTGCAGCGGCTGACGGATACCGAGGAAAGCGAACTCAATCCGAAACTGTCGCCGGAAGGATCGTATGTCTCCTTCGTCCGCGACCGGCAGTTGTGGACCGGGGCGGTTGGTGGAGAGGCCAAGCCGATCACTCCCAAGGAAGGCGACACCATCCGCTGGGGCGAGGCGGAATTCGTCGCACAGGAGGAGATGAGCCGGCTCGACGGATACTGGTGGTCGCCGGCCGAAGACCGGATTGTGGTGCAGCGGACCGACGAAAGCCCGGTCGGCATCGTCACGCGCGCCGCGATCGGGGCGGCAGGGACCAAGGTGTTCGACCAGCGCTATCCGGTGGCGGGGTCGGACAATGCGCTCGTCGAACTATATGTAATGGATCCGAACGGCGGCAACCGGGTGAAGGTCGATCTCGGTGAGGAAACCGACATCTACGTTGCGCGCGTTAACTGGGCTCCTGACGGCAGTGCGATCTACGTCCAGCGGCAGAACCGCGAGCAGACGGTGCTCGACGTGCTCCGCGTCGATACTGCGACTGGCGAAAGCGAAATCTGGTTCACGGAAAACGCCGCGCGCGAGGACTACTGGATCAACCTTTCGGACAACTACCGCTTCCTGAAGGACGGGTCGCTACTGTGGTGGTCGGAGCGGGACGGCTACGGGCACTTCTACCGCTTCGACGGCGAAAACTGGACCCAGCTTACGAGCGGCAACGAACCCGTTACGTCGCTAGTCGGCGTGAACGAGGAGACGGGGGAGTTCTTCTACCAGAAGACGACCGACGTTCTGACCCAGCAGATCTACAAGGCGCGGCTCAACGGGACGGGCGAACCCGGCCTCATCACCGACCTCGATTTCACCAATTCGGCCGGCATGGATGGGGAGGGCCGTACGCTCTACGTGACGCGCTCGAATCCGGTGCAGCCGCCGCAAAGCTATCTCGCCGATACGAGTGGCAAGCGGCTGACCTGGATCGAACAGAACGAACTCGATGCCGATCACCCCTACGCGCCCTATCTTGCCGGCCACCGGCCGCCGCAATTCGGTACGATCAAGGCTGCCGACGGCGTTACCGACCTGCATTGGAAGATGATCACGCCCGAGATGGAAACCGGCAAACGCTATCCGGTATTCTTCCAGCATTACGGCGGTCCCGGCCCTCAAACCGTCACTAAAGGATGGTCCGGCGCCTTGCAACAGGCGGTCGTCGACAAGGGCTACATCTGGTTCGAACTCGACAATCGCGGCAGCGCCAATCGCGGCGTGGATTTCGAGCAGCCGATTTACCGCGCGATGGGCGGTGTCGAGGTGGCCGATCAGAAAGCGGGTGCCGAGTATATCAAGACCTTGGACTTCGTCGATCCCGACAAGATCGCGCTCTATGGCTGGTCCTACGGCGGGTACATGACCCTGAAGCAGCTTCAGGCTGACCCCGGCCTCTACGCTGCGGGCGTATCGGGCGCGCCGGTAACCAAGTGGGAGTTGTACGACACGCATTATACCGAACGCTTCATGGGCGATCCGAACGAGGTGCCCGAAGCCTATGCGAAGGCGAGCGCGATCCCCGATGCGGCCAAGATCTCCGATCCGCTGCTCCTGATTCACGGCATGGCGGATGACAACGTCGTGTTCGAGAATTCGTCTGAGCTGATCGCTGCCTTGCAGGAAGCGAACCGTCCGTTCGAAATGATGCTTTACCCCGGCTACACGCACCGCGTGTCGGGCGAGAACATTTCCCCGCATCTGTGGAACACGATCTTCTCTTTCCTTCAGCGTCACGGCGTCACTCCGCCGGAGCGCTAAGGTAGGCGATGCCGCGCGCGGCGAGCCTGCTTTAAGCTGGCGGACGGTTGCACAGCGGCCAAGGGTCGCTATGTCCCGTGCTCGTTTCTTCGGGAGAATGTGATTTGGGTTACCGTGTAGCAATCGTCGGCGCGACCGGAAACGTCGGGCGCGAAATGATGCAGATCCTGGCCGAGCGCGAGTTTCCCTGCGACGAGATCGCGGCGGTCGCTTCGTCGCGCAGCCACGGTAGCGAAGTCGAATTCGGCGACACGGGCAAGATGCTCAAGTGCAAGAATATCGAGCATTTCGATTGGGCGGGTTGGGACATCGCGCTATTCGCGGCAGGCTCCGGTCCGGCGAAGGAATACGCGCCGAAGGCAGCAAAAGCGGGCTGCGTCGTGATCGACAATTCCTCGCTCTACCGGATGGACCCGGACGTTCCGCTGATCGTACCCGAAGTGAACCCGGACGCGATCGACGACTACAAGAAGCGGAACATCATCGCCAATCCCAACTGTTCGACCGCGCAGCTGGTCGTCGCGCTCAAGCCGCTTCACGATGCGGCGACCATCAAGCGCGTCGTCGTCTCGACGTACCAGTCGGTTTCAGGCGCCGGCAAGGCCGGCATGGACGAGCTCTTCCAGCAGAGCCGCGCCATCTTCGTCGGCGATCCGGTCGAACCGGAGAAGTTCACCAAGCAGATCGCCTTCAACGTCATTCCGCATATCGATGTCTTCATGGACGACGGCTCGACCAAGGAAGAGTGGAAGATGGTGGTCGAAACAAAGAAAATTCTCGATCCCAAGATCAAGCTCAACGCGACCTGCGTGCGCGTGCCGGTGTTTGTCGGACACAGCGAGGCCGTGAACATCGAGTTCGAGAACGAGCTTTCGGCCGAAGCCGCGCAGGACATCCTTCGCGAGGCTCCCGGCATCATGCTGATCGACAAGCGTGAGGACGGGGGATACGTCACACCGGTCGAAAGCGCGGGCGACAGCGCGACCTACATCAGCCGCGTTCGCGACGACCCCACGGTCGATAACGGCATCACGCTTTGGTGCGTGTCGGACAATTTGCGAAAAGGGGCAGCGCTGAACGCGGTACAGATCGCGGAATTGCTCGGTCGGCGGCACCTGAAGAAGGGCTGAGCGGCAGGATGGCCGAAGTCGAAACGTCCCGTATCGCCTCGTTCGACGGGACCGAACTGGCGGTCCATCGCATGGGCGAGGGTAGACCCGTCGTTCTGCTTCACGGTCTGTTCTCCAGCGCGCAGATGAACTGGATTAAGTTCGGCCATGCAGCGAAGCTTGCCGGTGCCGGGTTCGAAGTCATCATGCCCGATCTGCGAGCGCACGGTGAAAGCGATGCTCCGCACGAACCCGATGCCTACCCGGACGATGTCCTCGCCAAAGACGTCGCCGCGCTTGCGGAAAAATTCGATCTTACCGATTTCGATCTCGTCGGGTTCTCGCTCGGCGCACGCACGGCGGCGCGGGCTGTCATCAACGGGCTGAAGCCGCGCAGACTGGCGGTCATCGGGATGGGCCTCGACGGTCTTTCCGGCTGGGATCAGCGCGCCGCATTCTTCATCGACGCCATCGACCGGTTCGAAGAGATCAAGCGCGGTGATCCTGCGTTCATGGCAGCGAGCTTCATAAAGACGATGAAAGTGGACCGGATCGCGGCGCGGCTGCTCCTGCAATCCGTGTCCGACGCGGACCCAAGCGATCTTGCCGCTGCACTGACGATGCCCACGCTCGTTCTGTGCGGGACCGAGGACCGCGACAATGGCTCTCCCGAAGCGCTGGCCGATCTGCTGCCCGATGGCCGTCTTGCGGAAATTCCCGGCACCCATATGGGCAGCGTGACCGAGGGCGCGCTTGGCGACGAGCTCGTCCGTTTTCTGGCCGCTTGATTAAGCCGGCTCTCAGGTTCAAACCGGTATCAGCAGAAATCATTTCGGTTTCACAGAGGATTTGCCCATGAAATTCGCATCTACCGCGCTATCTGCGCTTGCCATCGCGCTCGCTACTCCAGCGTACGCGGACGATCACACTCCAAGCGCGGAGATGGCGGAGAGCAGCTTCCCGATGACGCCTGAAGGAGCGAAAAACTGGGTGTCGATGGTCGAGAAGGACTTGTTCGACTACTCGGTCAAGGCGTCCAAGATCTATTGGGTGAACGCCACCTACATCACACCGGACACCGATGCACTGGCTGCCGAAGTCGGCGCCGAGGGCACGGAAAAGTCGGTCAAATATGCGCTGGAAGCAGCGAAATACGCGCAGGTCCAGGGCCTCGATGCGGACGTAGCGCGCAAGCTCGATATCCTGCGCAATGGCATCGTGCTTCCTGCGCCGACGGCAGATGGTGCCGCTACCGAACTGAACGAGATCGCGACCAGTCTCAACAGCCAGTACGGCAAGGGGAAGGGTACCCTTAACGGCGAACCGATCAACGGTAGCGATATCGAGGCGGAAATGGGCAATCTTGATCACACGCCTGCCGAATACGCGGAAATGTGGGAGAGCTGGCACACGAACGTCGGCGCTCCGATGAAGGACGACTACGCCCGCATGGTGTCCATCGCCAACGAGGGTGCGGCAGAACTCGGCTTCTCCGACGTCGGCTCGATGTGGCGTTCCGGCTACGACATGAGCCCCGAGGAGTTTGCCGCGACGACCGAGCGCCTCTGGTCCGAAGTGAAGCCGCTCTACGACAGCCTGCACACCTATGTGCGCGCGAAACTGAACGAGAAATACGGCGATCAGGTGCAGCCTGCGACCGGGCCGATCCGTGCCGATTTGCTCGGTAACATGTGGGCGCAGGAATGGGGCAACATCTACCCGCTTGTCGCGCCGGAGGGCTCCGGCGACATCGGCTATGATCTGACGGATCTGATCGAGAAAAAGGGCTACAGCGAAACCGATATGGTCCGCGTCGGGGAGCAGTTCTTCTCCTCGCTCGGGTTTGAACCGCTGCCCGAGACCTTCTACGAACGCAGCCAGTTCACCAAACCTGCCGACCGCGAAGTCGTGTGCCATGCGAGCGCATGGGATGTCGATAACGAGGACGATATCCGCATCAAGATGTGCATCAAGAAGAATGCGGACGACTTCATCACCATCCATCATGAACTCGGCCACAACTATTACCAACGCGCCTATAACGAGCAGCCGTATCTGTACCTCAACGGTGCGAACGACGGGTTCCACGAAGCGATCGGGGACATGGTCGCATTGTCGATCACGCCCGAATACCTCGTTCAGATCGACATGCTCGACCGCGCCGATGTGCCGGGTCCGGACAAGGACATCGGCCTTCTGCTGCGGCAAGCGATGGACAAGGTTGCTTTCCTCCCCTTCGGCCTCCTGGTCGACAAATGGCGCTGGGGCGTGTTCGACGGCTCCATCACACCTGCCGAGTACAACACGGCGTGGCATGAATTGAAGCGCGAATACCAGGGCATCACACCGCCGGTCGAGCGCCCTGCCGACGCCTTCGATCCCGGTGCGAAGTATCACATCCCGGGGAACACGCCTTACTCGCGCTATTTCCTTGCGCGCATCCTGCAATTCCAGTTCTACAAGGCCGCCTGCGATCAGGCGGGCTGGGACGGACCGCTCCACCGCTGTTCGTTCTACGGTAACGAGGAAGTGGGCAAGAACCTCAATGCGATGCTCGAGATGGGCGCGTCGAAGCCCTGGCCCGATGCGCTCGAAGCCTTTACCGGTACCCGTGAGATGAGCGGGGAGGCGATGATCGAATATTTCGCGCCGCTGAAGGCTTGGCTCGACAAGCAGAACGAAGGCAAGCCGACAGGCTGGTAAACGAAGCAAACACGAAGGGCCGGGCGCATTGCTCGGCCTTTTCATTTCTGGGGCAGGACATATGAAGCAAACCGTTTCCCTCATCACCGCGCTCGGGTTTCTCGCAGCCGCGCCTCTTGCGGCACAGCAATCAGAATTGCCCGCACCGACCGCCCGGCAACCGAGCATCATGGTGCAGGCAAGCGGCGAAGCGTCGGCAGAGCCCGATACCATGACGATCAGCACAGGGGTCGAATCAACCGGCACTACGGCCGCCGCAGCGCTCGATGCGAACAACCACGCGATGCAAAACCTCGTCGATGCGATCCGGGCTGCCGGCATCACGCCCGAGAATATCAAGACGAGCCGGCTATCGGTAACTCCCGAGTACCGCGACCGGCAACGGCGCGAGGGCGATGTTGAAATTATCGGTTACCGGGCGAGCAACCGGCTCACCGTCATGCTGACCGATCTCGAGCGGGCCGAGCGGGTCGTCAGCGCCTTCTTCGAAGCGGGGGCGAATACGATAGACGGACCAAGCTTCACGATCGAAGACGACGCGGCTCGGCGCCGCCTTGCTGCCGCGGCCGAGCGGGAGGCAATCGCAAACGCACGGGCGAAAGCGGAGAATATGGCAAGCGCGCTGGGAATGCGGGTCGGGATGCCGCTTCGGGTTGCCGACCGTAGCCTCGACGCGGGTCCGTATCGCAGCGCCGAGGTCATTACCGTAACGGGAAGCCGCATTGCGAACACGCCGCTCGAACCCGGTGAGATCACGGTAAGCGCGAACGTCTACATCGAGTTCGCAATGGAGCCGCGCTGACGCTCGTAGGAAAACGCTTAACCCTTTTTGTCATCCATTTAGTCTAAGCCCAAGGACGAATCGAACGGGGATTTGGAAATGTACAGAAACTGGCTACTTGTGGCTCCGGCCATCGGTCTGTCGCCTACCGCCGCGAGCGCGCAAACGCCTCCGGCGAACGTGAGCGCGGCGGCGCCCGACGGGATCGTTGCCGCCATGACTTACGCCGGATATTTGGCCGAACTGTCGAAGGACGGGGTGGGCGATCCGATGATTGAGACCGAACTCGCTGGCTGGCCGGGTTACATCTATTTCTACGGGTGCCAGGATGAAACCAACGACAATTGCCAATCGGTTCGCCTGTCCGTCGGCTTCGACCGCAAGACGCCGATGGACCCGAAAGCGCTTAATACGCTTGCAAGCGACAAGCTCTTTGCCTCGTTCTCGCTCGACGAGGAAGGCGATCCTTATGTGGCCTGGGATATCGTGACGGGTGACGGCATTCCCGCCGCCGTGTTCTTCAAGTCGCTCGACAATTTCAGCTGGATGATCGACGACGTCTCTCAGACGGTTTTCGAGAACGACGAGTAGGTTTTTCTAGCTCGCGGCGAAACGGCCCGCGTGGGACGCAACTTCGTCGCCGTAGCGCTCCGACACCGGTACGAACTTGCCGGCGTTTTCGTCATATGCGGAGACGCCGCCCGTTTCAATGTCATAGACCCAGCCGTGAATCGACAGGTCGCCCTGCGCCAGCCGCACCGCCACCGTGGGGTGCGTGCGCAGGTGTTGCATCTGCAGCAACACGTTCTGTTCGAGCAGCATTGCCATGCGCTCGTCCTCATCGAGCTCATTGCCGAGCGCATCGACAATATCTTTCGCAGCCTTCGCGAAGCCGAGCCATTTGCCGACATGCGGCAGGCTCTCGACGCTTTCCAGATTCATCGCGCCGGCCATCGCGCCGCATTTCGTATGTCCGCAGATGACGACATGCGGCACCTTCAGCACCGCCATCGCGAATTCGATCGAGGCGGTCATGCCGCCGGTCTGACTCGTGTGGGGCGGTACAATGTTGCCCGCGTTGCGGCAGATGAACAGCTCGCCCGGCTCGGTCTGCGTGATCATCGCCGTTTCGACACGGCTGTCGGAGCAGGCGATGAACAGCGCCTCGGGTTCCTGCCCTTTGGCGAGCCGTTCGAACAGGTCGCGCTTTTCCGGGTATACATGTTCCTGGAAATGGACGACGCCGGCTGCGAACTTGGGCATGGGAAAGTACTCCGTCTAAGAACTCGTGATGGGCCTGTTAGCGGCGGCCATGGGTGAAAGCCATGCCGCGAATTAACGGAAGGGCGGTTCGTTGAACGCGCGCAGCTTGCGGCTGTGGAGCCGCGGGCCTTCCTCGCGCAGGAAGCGGCAGGCGGTCGTACCGATCTCGAGGTGCGCGGCGATCGCCTGTTCGTAAAACTTGTTCGCCTGACCGGGCATCTTGATCTCGCCGTGTAGCGGCTTGTCGCTAACGCATAAGAGCGTGCCGTAGGGGACGCGGAAGCGGTATCCCTGCGCCGCAATGGTCGCGCTTTCCATGTCGATGCCCACAGCGCGGCTGAGCGAGAAGCGCCGCGCCGAACTGGTGAAGCGCAACTCCCAGTTGCGGTCGTCGGTCGTGACAACCGTGCCCGTGCGCATCCGCCGCTTGAGGTCTGCACCGTGCTCGCCCGAAACGTCTTCGGCAGCGGCGGCGAGCGCCTGCTGGACTTCGGCAATCGCGGGTATCGGTATCTCGGGCGGAAGGACCGCGTCGAGCACGTGGTCATCGCGCAGGTAAGCATGGGCGAGAACGTAGTCGCCGATCTTTTGTGTCGGACGAAGGCCGCCGCAGTGGCCGATCATCAGCCACGCCTCGGGGCGCAGCACGGCTAGGTGATCGCAGATCGTCTTCGCATTTGACGGGCCGACGCCGATATTGACCAGCGTGATCCCGTCGCGTCCTTCTCTGCGAAGGTGATAGGCCGGCATCTGGTGCCGTCGCCACGCAGTATCGGACAGGTGCACACGGGCGTTGTCCGTTGCCTCTTCCAGGTACATTCCGCCAGCTCCCGCGAGCGCTGTGTACCCGTCGCTACCGAGCTTCGTCCCGGCCCAGTCGACGAACTCGTCCACATAGCGGTGATAGTTGGTGAACAGAACGAAGCGCTGGAAGTGCTCGGTTTCGGTGCCAGTGTAATGCGCGAGACGGGCAAGCGAGAAATCGGTCCGAAGTCCGTCGAACAGCGAAAGCGGGATTGTCTCTCCCGGATTAGCGACCTCGACCGAATCGGCAAGTTCGTCGCCGATGTCGGCCAGTTCGGTAGAGGGGAAGTAGCGCGCGATTTCCTGCGGGCTGATCCCGGCGAGTTCAGCGCCCGCGGCCCCATCGAGAACGTAAGGGAAGGGGATTTCCTGCCGCGAGAGGCGGGCTTCCAGTTCGATCTCGTAATCGCTGCCGATCAGTTCGAGCTGTTCGCGCAGGTAATCGGCGAACATGGCCGGACGCGTGACGGTGGTGGCGTAGGTGCCGGGCACGCTGAGGCGGCCGAAGGCGCGGCTGCGGTCTTCGGGCTGGCTGCCCCCCATGAAGCGCATGACGAGTTCGGGGTAGGCGTAGCTGCCGTCCGTACGCCGCGCCGGTTCGGGGATGGTGTGGTCGCGGCCGAAAGCGATGACGTCGCTGCGCAGCCGCTGGATGGAGGTATCGTAGAGCCGTTCCAGCTCAGCCAAAATCGTATCGACGGTTTTCATCGCTCAGCCATTAGCCCCGCTGCCGCAACATTTCCAAGACCCGCCTGCGCATTTTGCTGTTCATGGCTGGGCGGACATGAAAAGGGCGCGAAAGCCGCCAAGACCTTCGCGCCCGATTTTTGCAAGCAGAGTGAAACGTAAAAGCCTCAGTTTGCGGCTTCGTCGTCGGCCTCGCTGTCGTTCGCTTCGAGCATGTCTGCGGGAATTTCGCCCGGCTGCAGCGTCGGATCGACGGTTTCGGTGAAGCCTTCGGTTTCCGATGCCTTCTGCTCTTCCTCGAACATTGCGGCCATGACGTCGACGCCCTGGCTCTGCAGTTCGGCTTCGTCGTCGCTGCGTGCGACGTTGGCCTTGATCGTCACCGAGACTTCGGGATGAAGGTCGACGCGCACGTCGTGCATGCCGATCGTCTTGATTGGGTTGCCCATGATGACCTGCTTCTTGTCGATCTCGTGGCCCTTGCTTTCCAGACCGGCCACGATATCGCGCACGTTGACCGAACCATAAAGCTGGCCGGTGTTCGACGAAGCGCGGATCAGCACGATTTCGGTACCGTCGACCTTTTCACCAGACTTTTCGGCTTCGGTACGGCGCTCGGCGTTTTCTTTCTCGAGCCGCTCGCGATTGGCTTCGAACACCTTCTTGTTCGACTCGTTGGCGCGCAGTGCCTTCTTCTGCGGCAGCAAATAGTTACGCGCATAGCCGTCCTTGACGGTTACGACGTCGCCGATCGTGCCGAGCTTCTCGATCCGTTGGAGAAGAATGATATCCATGATTCAGTCTCCCTTACTGGACGAGATACGGAAGCAGGCCGATGTGGCGCGCACGCTTGATCGCCTTGGCGAGTTCGCGCTGCTTCTTGGCCGAAACGGCAGTGATACGGGACGGCACGATCTTGCCGCGCTCGGACATGAAGCCCTGCAGCAGGCGCACGTCCTTATAATCGATAGTCGGCGCATTCTTGCCCGAGAAGGGGCAGGTCTTGCGGCGGCGGAAAAACGGACGTGCCATCAGTCGCGGTCCTCTCTGTCGGACCGGCGCTTGCGGTCGCGGTCGTTCTTGCGCATCATCACGCTGGGTCCGTCCTCGTGCTCTTCCACGCGGATGGTCATGTAGCGGATGACGTCTTCGTTGATACGGGTCTGGCGTTCGAGTTCCTCGACAACGGAGCCCGGTCCGTCGATGTTGAGCATCACGAAATGCGCCTTGCGGTTGCGGTCGATCTTGTAGGCCAGATTCTTGAGGCCCCAAGTCTCGGTCTTCACGACCTTGCCGTCGCCGGCTTCCACGATTTCGGTGGCTGTCGCTGCCAATTGGTCGACCTGAGCCTGGCTCAGATCCTGGCGCGCGAGAAAGACATGCTCGTATAGAGCCATTGCCCTCGTTCCTTCACACTGTAATGCCGATCGCTGGCTGATCCGCGGGATTGCGGGGCCCCTCCGGCTTTCTTGGGTTTTCCTTCGCCGCGTCAATTCCGCAGCAGAGGAAGGCGCGCACATAGCCTGCGCAGCGATAAATGCAAGAGTTGCTTGTCAGCGGGTCTCCTCTAGGACAGCGCCTGCGTCTGGTATTTGAGGAAGTGCGTTTATGCCCGGTGGATTGGTTGCCCTGCTGGACGATGTATCGATCATCGCGCGAAGCGCATCGGCCTCGGTCGACGATATTGCGGCTGCTGCAGGACGGGCGGGATCGAAGACTGCCGGGGTCGTCATTGACGACACTGCCGTAACGCCGTCCTACGTAACAGGGCTAAGTCCAGCGCGCGAACTGCCGATCATCTGGAAGATTACGCTGGGCAGCCTCAAGAACAAGATGCTGATCCTGCTTCCCGGCGCATTGATCCTGAGCGAATTTCTGCCCGCGGCGATCGTTTTCATCCTCATGCTCGGAGGTGCCTACCTGTCCTACGAAGGGGCGGAAAAGGTCATGGAAAAGCTTGGCGGGGCGAAGCACGGCAAGACCGTCGACGACGAAATCGAAGACCCGGCCGCGTTCGAGAAGCAGCGCATCTCTGGCGCCGTGCGTACTGACCTGATCCTGTCTGCCGAGATCATGGCGATCACCTTGAACGAGGTGGCGGCGGAAACGCTAATTACGCGCGCGGGCGTGCTTGCAATCGTCGGTTTGGCGGTAACGGTCGGCGTCTACGGGGTTGTCGGCATGATCGTTAAGATGGACGATGTGGGCCTTCATCTCGCCCAGAAGAGTAACGCATTCGTCAGAAAGTTCGGCCGGGGCCTGGTCGCCTTCATGCCTTGGCTTCTGACGGCACTGAGCCTTGTCGGTACGGTCGCCATGTTATGGGTCGGCGGCGGCATCCTGCTACACGGAACGCACGAGCTTGGCTGGCACGCGCTATACGATGCGACGCATGGTCTCGAGGAAGCGGTCGCCTCGACGTCTGGTTCGCTGGGCGGAATATTGGGCTGGCTCACCTATGCCGCTGCCTCTGCCTTGATCGCCTTGGTTGTCGGAGCGATCCTGGTGTTCCTACTGCACAACGTATTCAAGATCGGCCACGAGGAAGACCACGCGGCGCATGAGGCCGCTCACTAGGGTGTAGTCGCCGGAGGTTCGGTGCGGTCGAGTTCGAGTCCGCAATTGCTGCATTTCGCGTTGGGCCATGGCAGGGGAATGCCGCCGCGCATGAACAGGTTGCTGCCGCAGCGCGGGCAATTGTACTTCCACATCCCGGTCGCCATCGCGAAAAGGACCACGGTGCAGATCGCGAAAGGTATCGAGCTGTGTCCGAAAAAGCGCTCGAAAACCACGACGAAAACGAAGCTGGCTGCCGTACCGAACAGCATGCGGTAGAGATGCTGACGCGCGGCGCGGAATACGTTCACGCGAGGCGCCTCAACAGATCGGAAGCAAAGCTGGAAAGCGTATCGTCGCGTGCGCCCATAACGACGATACGGTCGCCCGGTTTGGCGATGTCGGTGATGTAGTCGCCGCAGGCGCCGCGTTCGGGGATATGGTGCGCGTTCCCGCCCGCTTCGTCGATCAGGCGGACGATCCTCTCACTGCCTTCGCTCTTGTCCGTCGTACCCCCGAAATAGACGGGATCGCACATGACGACCTGGTCCTCCGGTCCGAGTTCGGATGCAAAGGTTTCGGCCAGTTCCGCACCCATCTGCTTGAGAGGACCGTAGCCGTGAGGCTGGAAGAAGGCGATGACGCGCCCCACATGCGCCTTCATCGTCCGCAGCGTCGCAGCGCATTTTTCCGGGTTGTGCCCGAAATCGTCGATCACGGTGATACCGCTCTCGCTCGCACCGATGATGTCGAACCGCCGCGCGAGGCCTTCGAAGCTAGCGAGCGCCGCGACCGCATTTGCAGTGGGCACGCCCGAGGCGACCGCCCCGGCAATCGCTGCGAGCGCGTTGGAGAGGTTGTGCCGGCCGGGCAGGGCGAGCCGAAGCGCGTGTTCGCTTCCGTCGTGCCGGTCGACGACCAACGCCGCCTGCTGCGTCGGGCCTTCCGCAATACTGCTTTCGACGATCCCGATCTGCGCCTTTTCCTGCGCAATACCGAAGGTGATTACCTCATTCGCGCGCAGAAGCAGGGCAATGGCCTCCGCGTCGTCGGCGTTTATAACCGCGATCCGGCTGCGTTCGAAATAATCGCCGAACAGCGCGCGCAGCTCGTCCATGCTCTTGTGATCGAGGCTGACGTTGAGGAGGATACCGACCGCCGGGCGGTATAGCGCGATCGAGCCGTCGCTCTCGTCCACTTCGCTGACGTAAAGACTGTTTCCGCCGACGACCGAGCTGGCGAACGGTCGCTCGTGGGATACGAAGTTCTTCATCACCGCGCCGTTCATGATGGTGGGTTCACGCCCTACCGCGTGCAGGATCCACCCGAGCATTCCGGTGACGGTCGACTTGCCGCTCGTACCGGCGACGGCCAATCCTGCGCCGCTGGTGTTGAACAGGATGGAGTTAAGCTCTGCCCGAGTCATTCGCAGGCAGCCCAGCTCCTTCGCCTTCGCGACCTCTGGCACGCTGTCTTCGATCGCCGCGGAAGCGACCAGGATTTGGTCCTCGCTCGTGAGGCCGCTGCCGTTCTGAGGGAACAGCGTAAAGCCCTGCGCTTCCAGTGCGGCGAATTTTTCGGGCGTGCGGCCCTGATCGAAGCTTCGGTCGGAGCCGGCGACTTCGCAGCCGCGGCCTTGCAGGATCTGTGCGAGCGGAAGCATTCCCGAGCCTCCGATCCCGCAGAAGAAGAAGGGCCGCGCAAAGAGAGTTTCGGGCGCGGGAACGGACACTTGTGGATCGGTCATCGCTCTCACAGCTATTGCGTTGTGCTGGCGAGGGCAAGCTGGCTAGAAGCGCGACCATGACTTCGATAGCCATTTGCGCGCCGGGAAAGCGGATCGAACAGGAGTTTGCCGACAGCGTCCTTGCGTACGCTGCGGCGCATTTCCCTAATGTGACGCTCGATTTCCATGACCAGTGCTTTGCGGAGGAAGGCCATTTCGCCGGTAGCGATGGCAAACGACTCGATGCGCTGCTCGAATGCGCCAACGATTCCAGCATGGATGCTGTCTGGTTTGCGCATGGCGGATATGGCTCGAACCGCATCGCCGCAGATGCCGTCGCGAAAATGGATGTCGCGGCAAAGGACAAGCCGTTCCTCGGCTATTCCGATACCGGTTATCTGCTTGCCGCGCTCTACAAGGCCGGTATCGGCAAGCCCGCGCACGGTCCGATGGTTGCCGATATTCGTCACGAGGGCGGCGAGGAGGCCATCGCCCGCGCGCTGGGCTATCTTTCCGGCAATACGAACGGTCTGGAATCCACGCTGGACGATACGCCGACGGTCGCCTTCAACCTGATGACTCTGGCGATGACGTGCGGGACCGAGCTCATGCCGGAGCTGTCGGGTCACGTGGTGATGGTCGAGGAGGTTTCGGAGCACTTCTACGCCGTGGACAGGCTGTTCTTTCATGTGACGCAGCACCTGTCCGGCATTGCGGGACTGCGGCTCGGGCGGCTCGGCGACGTGCCCAAGAACGACCGCGATTTCGGCATGACGGACCAGCAGATCGCGCGTTACTGGTGCGAGCGCACCGGCATCCCTTACCTTGGTCGCGCGGATATCGGCCACGATCCTGCCAACAGGATTGTCCCTTTCGGGGTTGCCGCGCCCCATGCTCCGCAATAGTCCGCGCCCCGTAAGGAGACGAACAGGCAATGCGAGCATTCATTTTTCCGGGACAGGGCAGTCAGAAGGTCGGCATGGGCTCCGAACTGGCCGAAGCGAGCGGCGCGGCGCGCGAAACCTTCGAGGAAATTGACGAGGCGCTGGGGCAGAAACTTTCGGCCGTCATGCGAGACGGTCCCGACGATCAGCTTATTCTGACGGAAAATGCGCAGCCTGCGATCATGGCGAACGCGATTGCGACGCTGCGCGTGCTCGAACGGGAGTTCGGCGTCGAGATAACGAAAGCTGCCGGCTGTGTCGCCGGTCACTCGCTGGGCGAATATACGGCGCTTTGCGCGGCGGGGGCGTTCTCGCTCGCCGACACGGCGCGGCTGCTCAAGCTCCGCGGTCAGGCTATGCAGGAGGCTGTGCCGGTCGGTGTGGGCGCGATGGCAGCGCTGCTCGGCGCGGATCTGGAGAAGGCGAAGGCGCTTGTGGCGGCGGCTGCGGACGGGGACGTCTGCGAGATCGCGAACGATAACGATCCATCGCAGGTCGTCATCTCCGGCCATGCCGGCGCGATCGACCGGGCTATCGAACTTGCAATGGAGCACGGAATCAAGCGCGGCATCAAGCTGCCCGTATCGGCACCGTTCCATTGCTCGTTGATGCAGCCCGCAGCGGAGCGCATGGCGGAAGCGTTATCGGATACTACGCCCGCTGCCCTCGCCGTGCCGCTCTACGCGAATGTCACGGCGGCAAAAGTGACGGACGCGGACGAGGAACGCGCGCTACTGGTCGACCAGGTTACCGGACGGGTGCGCTGGCGCGAAAGCGTACTCGCGATGACCGACGCCGGTGCCGACCACTTCGTAGAACTCGGCGGCAAGGTGCTGAGCCCCATGGTCGCACGGACCACACCCGACGCGCGCACGACCAGCGCGATAACGATGAGCGACCTCGAAGCGCTCGCAAAGGAGATTGGCTGATGTTCTCCCTCGAAGGAAAGACGGCGCTTGTCACCGGCGCTAGCGGCGGCATCGGCAGCGCCATTGCGGTGGCGCTTGCGAAACAGGGTGCGCGCATCGCGCTTTCCGGTTCGAACGGAGAGAAGCTGCGGGTCTTCCGCCAGCAGCTGATCGAAGAGGCTGGCGGCGATCATGTCGAGATTACCTGCAACCTGTCCGATACCAAGCAAGTCGAGGAACTGATCCCCGCGGCGCTCGATACGCTCGGCAAGCTCGATATCCTCGTGAACAATGCCGGCATCACGCGCGACAACCTCGCAATGCGGATGAAGGACGAGGAATACGACGATGTAATGAAAGTGAACCTCGAAGCTGCCTTCCGCCTGATGCGCGCGGCGGCGCGGCCGATGATGAAGGCACGGCATGGGCGCATCGTCAATATCACGAGCGTGGTCGGAAGCACTGGCAATCCCGGGCAGATGAACTACGCCGCGGCGAAAGCGGGCCTCGTAGGCATGAGCAAAAGCCTGGCGCAGGAACTCGCTAGCCGCGGTATCACCGTCAACTGCGTCGCGCCGGGCTTCATCGCTACCGCCATGACCGAAGCCTTGCCCGAGGCGCAGAAGGACGCGCTCAACGCGCGCATCCCGATGGGCCGGATGGGCGAGGGCGACGACATCGGGGCGGCGGTCGCCTATCTCGCCAGTGACGAGGCCGGTTACATGACCGGTCAAACGCTGCACGTGAACGGCGGGATGGCGATGCTCGGCTGACCGGGTTTGCGCTTCACGGTGCAAGTCCAAGTGCCAGATCGGTAAATTATCCCCAGCCAATCCCCGTTGCTCGCGGCGCGTGCTTGCCCGGTGCGGCTTGGCCGTTAAGGGTAACGAGGCTTATTTCCAGCGCCTTGGCCCGAGCGATTCACACGTTCGCGCGAAGCGGTCCGGCAGCGGCGCGACAGAGGGACGAGAGAGTTAGACGATGAAGGCTACGATCGAACGCGCTACTTTGCTGCGGTGTCTGTCTCACGTGCAGTCGGTGGTCGAGCGGCGCAATACCATTCCGATCTTGTCCAACGTATTGATCGATGCCGCCGAAACCGGTTCGCTGAAAGTGATGGCAACCGACCTCGATCTTCAGGTTGTCGAGAACATGAGCGCGGCCAGCGTCGATACACCAGGCGCGATCACGGTGTCCGCGCACCTCCTGTTCGACATCGCCCGCAAGCTGCCTGATGGTAGCCAGGTCTCGCTCGACGCAGCCGACGGACGCATGACAGTGAAGGCCGGACGAAGCCGCTTCTCATTGCCAACGCTGCCGCGCGACGATTTTCCGATGATCGTCGAGGGTGATTTGCCGACGAAGTTCGAACTGCCGGCCAAGACGCTCGCCGAATTGATCGACCGAACGCGTTTTGCGATCTCGACCGAGGAAACGCGCTACTATCTGAACGGCATCTTCCTTCACGTCTCGGACGAGGACCGTCCGCTTCTGAAGGCGGCAGCGACCGATGGCCATCGCCTTGCCCGCTTTACGCTCGACCGGCCCGATGGTGCGGACGGAATGCCCGACGTAATCGTTCCGCGCAAAGCGGTGGCGGAACTGCGCAAGCTGCTCGAAGAATCGCTCGACGGCCATGTCCAGATCGACCTGTCGGCCAGCAAGATCCGCTTCACCTTGGGCGGCGAAGGCGGCGTGGTGCTGACCTCGAAACTGATCGACGGCACTTTCCCAGATTACAGCCGCGTCATTCCGACCGGAAACGACAAGCTGCTGCGGCTCGATCCGCGCAGCTTCTACGAGGCGGTGGACCGCGTTGCGACCATCGCCACCGAGAAGACTCGTGCAGTCAAGATGGGCCTCGACAAGGACAAGGTCACGCTGTCCGTGACTTCGCCCGACAACGGGACGGCGGCAGAGGAACTGGCCGCGGAATATGGCGCCGACAATCTGGAGATCGGCTTCAACGCCAATTACTTGAAGGACATCCTCAGCCAGATCGACAGCGACAATGTCGAACTGCATCTGGCCGATGCGGGCGCACCGACGTTGATCCGGAAGGACGACAAGGCCTCGGCCCTCTACGTCCTCATGCCGATGCGTGTCTGAAATACCGAGTCAGGTGCAGCGTAACGCCTGCATCATCGCTGCTACGTCGACGAACTTTTCGCGCGGCGAACCGTCGCGTGCAGCGGCGGCTTCGGCCTCTTCGATGCGTTTCCAATCCTGGAAGGTGACCACGTCCAGGCCGCGCGAAGCGGCGATCTCGTCGAAGCCGGCACGGCCCGGCTTGCGGCCCGAGAGGAGGCCTCCGTTCTCGAAGTCGGCGGCAATCCTCTCGATCAATGCATAACCGTCGGGGCGGTTGGTTCCGATGGTGCCTGTGGGCCCGCGCCGCGCCCATCCAACGCAGTAGAGACCGGGCAGGATGACCCCGCCGTCATTGGCAAAGCGCCCCGCGCGCTCGTCGAACGGCACTCCGGGAATCGGAGAGCTCCGATAACCGATGCAGGTGACGACGATGTCGGCAGGCACGCGGTAGGTTTCCCCGGTCAGGACCGCACGCCCCTTGTCGACTTCGGTCCGTTCGACCTCGACGCCGGAGACCGTGCCGTCACCCAGAAACCGCAACGGACTGGCGAACATGTCGAACTCGATAGCGACCGGCTTTTCCGCCCTGATCGCTTCCGGAATGGCCGCAAATGCGCGCAGGTGATTGACCGATTTGCGCAGGCCGGGTTCAAGAATTGCGTCTTCCTCGGGTTCGGGAAGGTCACGCGGATCGACATGCGGACTGGCCCGCTCCAGTTCGCCCAATTCGCCCAGTTCCTTCGGCGTCATCATGATCTGGTGCGGCCCACGCCGACCGATGATCGTGATCGTCTCGATGTTGGAAGAGCGCAGCGCATTAAGCGCATGAAGCACGATGTCGCTGCCCGCGAATTCATCTTCGCTCTTGGACAATATGCGCGCCACATCGAGCGCGACATTGCCCATGCCGATGACGGCGGCGTGGCGCCCGGAGAGGTCCAGGTTCAACCCGGCAAATTGCGGATGGCCGTTGTACCACCCCACGAAGGCCGCGCTGCCAAAGATGTTAGCCTGTTCCTCCCCTGGCAAGCCGAGCGTCCGGTCATTCGGTGCGCCCGTCGCCAGTACGACGGCATGGTAGAGGTCCTGCAATTCCGCAATCGAGACATCCCGGCCGATAGTGACATTGCCGACGAAACGGACATTGTCCGAAAACGCCGTTTTCTCGTAGCGCCTCGATACGCCCTTGATAGATTGATGATCGGGAGCGACGCCGGTGCGGATCAGACCGTAGGGAACCGGTAGCGCATCGAAGACATCGACGCGCACGTGTTCGCCCCATTCCTTCGCCGCCGCCTCTGCTGTGTAATAGCCTGCCGGTCCCGAACCGATGATGGCAATATGATGCATGTGCTCCGTCTCCCGGTAGCTTTCGTCAGCAAGACCGAAGACTGCCCGCGGCACCGCCAACTGGCAATAGCCGAAGCCAGTTAGCCGTTTGAGCGCGGAGCAGATTAGCGAAAAACTAACCATTGCGATCTAGCGTCACGCAGGTCCGAAGAGCCCAAGTTGAGAGGCGATTACTGCATGGGCGACATGCCCTTTTCCGGATTGTTCAAATCGCGGCGCGGCGTAGCTGCCGGTCCGGTCGGCGCGCGTCCGTCGATCGCGATTTCCGCGCAGGACAAGCTCGGGATCGTGGAAGATCTGGAAGCATCGGGCCTTGCCTCGTTCTGGGCGACCGATGCGCAGGGGAACCTGACTTATCTCAGCCCGGCAATACTTGAAGGGCTGGGCCGCGAGGCAGCGGCAGTCGAAGGCCGTCCGCTTCCCAGCGTTTTCGCTCCGATAAGCAGCGACAACGATGCTCGCTCGCTCGGGTTGAAGCTCGGCACGCGCAAGGCCTTCGCCAATTTCACCGTGTCCGCCGCCGACAAGCGCAGCGCTCTGGTGCTCCGCCTCTCCGGTCGGCCGTCGTTCGATAAAGGCGGTGAGTTCCTCGGATTTCGGGGCAGCGGTATCGACATCACCGAGGAATTCCGCAGCGAGGAGGAAGCCACGCGCCTGTCGCGCTACGACGCGCTTACAGGCCTCGCGAACCGGCACCGGATGGCGCAGTGCATCGATTCGACACTCAATTCCTTCCGGCAGGCGAAGCGTTCCTGCGCCATTTTGATGATGGACCTCGACCGGTTCAAGGCGGTCAACGACACTCTAGGTCATGCGGCGGGCGATCAGCTTCTGGTGCAGGTGGCTGAGCGGCTCGAAAGCGTGCTCGGCGAAGCGGGCGAGATCGGCCGGTTGGGTGGCGACGAATTTCAGGTCATGATCCCCGACGTCGACGACCGGGGCAAGCTCGGCGAAATGGCGAAGAAGATCATCACCATTCTCTCGCAGCCTTACTCGGTCGAAGAAGGTCGCTGCGCCATCGGCGCTTCGGTCGGCATCGCGATTGCGCCTTACGACGGGGTGGAACGCGACGAACTGACGCGAGCTGCCGACCTCGCGCTTTACGCGGCGAAGAACGGCGGACGCGGGCAGTTCCGGTTCTATTCCGCCGATCTCGAGCATGATGCGAACCTCCGCAAGCGGATGGAAGACGATCTGTCCGATGCGATCGAGGCGGGCTTTTTCACGCTTGAATACCAACCGATCGTCGCGCTTGACGGCAACCGGGTGGTCGGCCTCGAAGCGCTCTACGTGTGGGACGATCCCGAACGCGGGCGCGTGCCTGCGGAAACGTTCCTGCCGGTCGCGGAAGGTAGCCGCCTGATCGTTCCGATCGGCGAATGGGGACTGAAGAAAGCCTGCGAGGATGCAGTGCAGTGGCCCGACAGCCTGCGCCTCGTCCTCAACGTCTCTCCGGTGCAGTTCGGCGACAAGCGTTTTGTCGAGATGGTAGGCGAGACGCTGACGGAGACGGGTCTCGATCCCGCGCGCCTGGAGATCGAACTGAGCGAAGCGGTCTTCCTGAGCGACCAGACCGCGACCGAGAAGACCATATCCGCGTTGTTCAAGCTGGGTGTGCGGTTGTCGCTCGACCAGTTCGGCACCGGCTATACTTCGCTCAGCTACCTGCGCCGTGCGCCTTTCAACATGATCAAGATCGGGGACAGCTTCTTCGAGAGCACGATGATCGACGAGCTTGGTGATCTCGACATGATCAAGGCGATCGTCGAACTGACTAAGGTCCTCGGCATGGAAACGGTCGCGGCGGGTATCGAATCGCTCGAATTGCTGAACGCCCTGCGCAAGCGCGGCATCGGTCACGTACAGGGTTTCGTGTTTGCCGACACGGTTACTGCGGAGCAGGTGCTCGAAGAGATCGCGGGCGGGCAATGGACGCTCGATCCGGTCGCGGAAGGGTCTCAGCGCTCCGGCCGACGGACAGTGTTCCGCCGGATCGGCCTTATTCACGAGGATCACTATTACGAGGTCACGCTGCGCAATCTCTCGCGCACTGGCGCAATGATCGAGGGGCTTGAGGACGTACCTGTAGGAACGATGTTCGTCCTCGATTTCGGCGGCGGGCAACTGGCCGTCGCCACGGTGCGCCGTACCGACGACGATGCGCAGGGCGTCGAGTTCGAAGCCGCTTTGGTCGATGACGGGGCAGGGGGGCTCTGCACCCGGCACCGCGTCTCGCCTTACGAACTGGCGTCCGCTGGCGCGCCGCTTTCTGCCCTTCCCGCAGGCAAGTATTCCGGTCTCGGACAACCCGCGCCGGAATCGAGCTTCCCGCAGTTCAAACTGTCGCACCGCGCACCGAAGCAGGGCGAGGGGCCGCAGCCGGCCTAAGGCGTGCGCCGGGTCCGAAAGCTGGCTGACATCGCGCAAACGCGCCGCTAAAGGCCCTGTCCATGACCGACCTTTCGCTAATCCGCAATTTCTCCATCATCGCGCATATCGACCACGGGAAATCTACCCTGGCCGACCGTTTGATCCAGTTCACGGGCGGGTTGACCGACCGCGAGATGCAGGAACAGGTGCTCGACAACATGGATATCGAGCGCGAGCGCGGCATCACCATCAAGGCGCAGACCGTGCGGCTCGACTACACGGCTAAGGACGGCAAGACCTATCAGCTGAACCTGATGGATACGCCAGGCCATGTTGACTTCGCGTATGAGGTCTCGCGCAGCCTTGCGGCCTGCGAAGGGGCGCTGCTCGTCGTCGATGCGGCGCAGGGCGTCGAAGCGCAGACGCTCGCCAACGTCTATCAGTCGATCGAGCACGACCACGAGATCGTGCCCGTCATCAACAAGATCGACCTTCCCGCTGCCGAGCCCGAACAGGTGCGGGCGGAGATCGAGGATATTATCGGCCTCGACGCGTCGGAGGCCGTACTGACCTCTGCCAAGTCCGGGATCGGCATAGAGGAAGTGCTCGAAGCGGTTGTCGCCAAGATACCGCCGCCGCAAGGCGAACGAGACTCGCCGCTGAAGGCCAGCCTCGTCGACAGTTGGTACGACCCCTATCTCGGCGTCGTCATTCTTGTGCGCGTCCTTTCGGGCGTGCTCAAGAAGGGCCAGCAGATTAAGTTCATGCAGGGCGGGACGGAGCACCTTGTCGACCGCGTCGGCTGCATGCGCCCTAAGATCGAGCAGCTACCTGAACTCGGCCCCGGAGAGATCGGCTTCATCACGGCGCAGATCAAGGAAGTCGAGCAAGCCCGCGTCGGTGATACCATTACCACGGTGAAGGGCGGGGCGGAGAAGGCACTGCCCGGTTACCGCGAACCGCAGGCCGTGGTTTTCTGCGGGTTGTTCCCTGTCGATGCAGCCGATTTCGAGAAGCTGCGCGAAAGCATTGGGAAGCTTCGTCTCAATGACGCGTCGTTCACTTACGAGATGGAATCGTCCGCTGCACTAGGCTTCGGATTTCGCGCAGGCTTCCTCGGATTGCTTCACCTCGAGATCATTCAGGAGCGGTTGACCCGCGAATACGATCTCGACCTCATCACCACCGCGCCGTCGGTCGTCTACCGTATCCACCTCACTAAATCGAAGAACGACGACGCGCGCACGATCGAACTTCATAACCCCGCAGACTATCCGGATCCCACCCGTATCGACACGATCGAGGAGCCGTGGATCAAGGCGACCATTTACACGCCCGACGAATATCTCGGCGCGATCCTCAAGCTGTGCCAGGACCGGCGCGGCGTGCAGACCAACCTCACCTACGTCGGCGGCCGCGCACAGGTCACCTACGAGCTGCCTCTGAACGAAGTTGTTTTCGACTTCTACGACCGGCTCAAGAGCATCAGCCGCGGCTACGCCAGTTTCGATTACGAGCAGATCGGCCTGCGCGACGGTGACCTCGTGAAGATGAACATCCTCGTCAACAACGAGCCGGTCGATGCCCTGTCCATGATCGTGCACCGCGGCGTCGCCGAAGCGCGCGGCCGGCATATGTGCGAACGGCTGAAGGATCTGATCCCGCGGCACCTGTTCAAGATCCCGATCCAGGCAGCCATCGGCGGCAAGGTGGTCGCGCGCGAAACGATCAGCGCGATGCGCAAGGACGTTACCGCGAAATGCTACGGCGGAGACATTACTCGAAAGAAGAAGCTTCTGGAAAAGCAGAAGAAGGGCAAGGCGAAGATGCGGGAATACGGGAACGTGTCGATCCCGCAGGAAGCTTTCATTGCCGCGCTCAGGATGGGCGAGGAATAATGTGCGCTGGTCGTTTTGTTTGCCGGTAGAGTCGCAGTCGAATTAAGAACTTCAAAGGTTGACAGGCATGGCCGATAAACCGGTTTTAGATACCAGAAAACTTCGGTGCATCGTTTTATGCGAAGCTAATGAGTTTTCCGAATGGGAGGCGCAGGCGTTAGAACATGCTCTGACGTCCGGTCATTTGGAATTGGCAGGACTGGTCGAGAGACAAGACCGCTCTGAAGCAGCAAAACCCAACAAATGGGCAAAGCGCTGGAATGAACGCACCTATGCTAGCTGGCGCGCCTTCGATCGCTTCTTTGTGCGCCCTTTCAGCAAGGCTATCCCCCCACGAGAGCTTACATTTGACACTTCAAGCGTTCCCACCTTTCAGGATACGCCGAAGAAGGTCGGAAAATTTGGTGAAGCGCTAAGTGAAAGCGCCATACAGTTTGTACGATCGCTCGAGCCTGATTTGGTCATCCGGTTCGGTTACGGAATTTTGAAGGGCGAAATTCTCGATATTCCATCGTACGGAGTATGGTCATTCCATCATGGTGATCCGTCAGCTTACCGGGGTCAGCCTCCCGGCTTCTGGGAAATTTTCCATGGCAGAAATCACACCGGTGCCATTCTCCAAGTATTGAGCAGCGAGCTGGATGCCGGACGGATACTCCATAAAGGGCGCTTCCAGATCGCATCTCAATCGTACGCACAAACGCGAGATTATTTGTATTTTGGGACTGTTCCGTGGCTTGCTCGTGCCTGCGCAGATATCCGGTACAACGGCTGGGAGGCAGTAGCGAGAAGATACGAGTTGAGCGAAGCGAACGGAAAAATCTACAAACAGCCGAACAATATGCAAGTGATAGGTTTTGCCGCGAAAATTGCCCTCAATCGCTTGAAGAACATATCCAAGTACAAACTGCATCGTCAGCAATGGAATGTCGGGGTCGCTGCCGCGCCTATTCAAACGGTTGCCGGGCTTGACGGCGATCGCGCGCAAGCTCGGGCAATTCGCTCAGCCGTTTGGATGTCGCCCAAAGGTGCGGAATTTTTTGCTGATCCGTTCGGCTATATGACTAAAGGCGGCAGAGTTAGGATCCTCTTCGAAAGATACCTGTGGCGCGAAAAGAAGGGCGTAATCGCCAGTTCAACTTTTACGGACGGTAAGTTTTCGACTGTCGAGAATGAACTGGTGACGCAGAACCATCTATCCTATCCGTTCATTATGGAAAGTGAGGGGACCACACTCGTACTTCCCGAGCAAAGCGATCAGCAGTTAGCTACGATCTACGAACTCGACCTCCAGGATCGATTGAAGGAGATCGGCCCACTTCCCGGTCAAGGCAGGCTTATCGATACGACGATCGTAAAGCTGGACGGTGTCGATTGGGCGTTCGCAATAAAAGAGGAAGGTGTAAAGAATACGCATCTTTACGCTTATTACTTCGACGAGCTAATGGGTGACTGGACACCCCATCCGTTAAATCCGATAAAATCGGACATTACCTCTGCTCGCCCTGGCGGTACGATGTTCTTCCATGGAGGAAGCATATATCGTCCGGCGCAGGATTGCGCGGCTCATTACGGCAGCGCCGTCTCGCTCTGCGAAGTTACGGAGCTAACGAAAACCAATTTCGAAGAGCGCATTGTCTCACGCGTGACACCGATTGATGGAGGCCTTTACCCGGACGGGCTTCACACATTGTCGGCGGTTGGAGATTATACGCTCATCGACGGCGCGAAGAACAGGCTGGTCGGCGTTCCCTAAAACGGGGAAGTATGGAGGAACTTTCTGCCAAACGGCATGGCGACCGGTCTTTGTCTACCCTCGGACAATTCGAACAGAACCGGCGCTATTTATGCTTAACCTTGACGCCTAGAACTCCCAGGTATTTGCCGGCGGCTTCTGACAGTTGCGCTGCACAATAGAACCACTGAGGGCGCTCTCCCTTCAATGTCCGGATAAAGGGCCGCGAGAGCGCGCGGACGGCGGTGCCGGTACTATGAACGACCATGCGAATATTGCTCGAACCTTCGTTCAGCATCGTTCGCACGGATGAATTGCCCATCCAGAAGTGCCGACGAAGTTGATATGGAAACGTCAGACGATTTTCGTCCTCATTCTCGAAGACTTTCGCATTGGCAGCGAAGACGATCCGATAACCTTCTTTCGCCACTTGCCGATAGAACACCATGTCCTCGCCGCCGATGCGTCCGAATTCAGGATCGAAGCGGAGATCCTGTCGATCCGAGAAGATACTCGCCGGGATCATGCTGTTATTCGTGAATGCCGAATCTAGTATTGTGCCTGTCGGTGCTTCGAGATTGGCGAGGTTAAGAAACGGCTGTGTCTTCAGCCAGTTAGGCGCGTCGTCCGGTGCTCGGCGGAACAGCGGGCCCGTAACGATGTCGGCATCGTATTCTCGCTGCACCCGCAGCAATTCGGACAGCCACTCGTCGCTTGGCTCGCAGTCGTCATCCGTCATGGCGATCCAGTCCGCCCCGCCGTCTGCCGCCGTCTGGAGCACCAGATTGCGTGCGATCGAGATATTCCGCTTGCCCGAATGGCGGTACTCGATCCCGCGCTCGAACCGGTTGGCGAACGACATCACGAGGTCGCGGGCCTGCTGGTCCGCGCTATCGTCGACCACCACCACGCCGAGCGCGTAGAGTTCGCGGTCGTTGTCGGCGAGCTCCCCCAGCCTGTTCAGCAACAAGGCGAGGGGCTCGTTGCGCTTGTAGGTGCAGATTGCTGCGGTGAGGTTGGGGCGCATGGGAAAGCTGTCGTCTGAATGATTGGGGAGGCGCGGCTTCGCATATAGAGGCGGGAAGGTTAAAGCATCCCCAAAACTTCTACCTCATGACTGCATGATAGGGCGGAGGGCGGAAAACGCCGGCCTTTCACTTGGCGTTCAGCGAGCGCGGAGCTATAGGCGGCGCCATGATCAATTCCATTCGTTTGCCGCTTCTCGCCGCTTCCGCCGTGTCGGTCCTTGCCCTCAGCGGCTGCGCTTCGTCGAATGCCGGCCCTAACGATACGGCCTACGTCGCGCGTGATGTCGAAACGCTTTATACCGAGGCAAAGGCGCGGCTCGATCGCGGCCAGCCGAAATTGGCGGCGGCCCTGTTCGACGAGGTCGAACGTCAGCACCCTTATTCGCCGTGGTCGCGGCGTGCGCAGTTGATGAGCGCGTTCAGCTATTACGTGGCGTCCGATTACAACCAGGCGATCCAGAGCGCGCAGCGCTTCCTTTCGATCCACCCCGGAAACAAGGATGCGCCCTACGCTTATTACCTGATCGCGCTCAGCTATTATGAGCAGATCAGTGACGTACAGCGCGACCAGAAGGTGACGGAGCAGGCGCAGGTCGCGCTGCGCGAGGTGGTTCGCCGGTTCCCCACGACCAGCTATGCTGCCGACGCGAGCCTGAAGCTCGATCTGGTGCAGGACCATTTGGCGGGCAAGGAAATGGAGATCGGACGCTTCTACCAGGAGTCCGGTAAGTGGCTGGCAGCGGAAATCCGTTTCCAGAACGTGATCGACAATTTCCAGACCACGAGTCACGCTGCAGAGGCGCTTTACCGGCTTACGGAAAGCAGCCTAGCACTCGGGGTACCGGTCGAAGCGAAGAAATACGCTGCCGTGCTTGGTGCGAACTATCCCGACAGCGAATGGTACGAGAAGGCGTATGAGCTTATTCAGGACCACGCCGCCAACGTCACCGTAAGCTGAAGACCTGCACTGAAGCGCGGTTAGCCATAGTTTACGCTTTTGCATCACTTGCGGGTTATCACCGCGGTCGATGCGTGAATTTCTCAAGACCGTCCTTCGCCTCCTAGTCGGCGTCGTTATTGTTGCCGTCCAAGCGCCGGCCTTGGCTCACCCTGCCGATGAGATGGTCGGCGGTCCGCTAGCGGAAGCGAAAGTAAGCATCAGCGGCGTTCTCGATGGCCGGCGCGACAGGATCGCATTCGGCGAAGGCGTCGAATTGGCGGTCAACGACACCAAGGCCGCGCTTTCGCCTGACGGACACTTCGCCGCGGTGGTGCGGCCCAGCCAGTACTACGCCCTTACGGTTCGCGGCCCGACAATATTCGAGACACGGCAGACCTTCGGGCATGCAGAACTGTATCGTTCCGACTGCGAATGCCTTGCCGTACCGGCCATTGAGATCGTCGCGCGCAAGAAAGGCCGTATCGAACTGTTCTTCGGCGGCGACAGCATGGCCGGCAGGCGGTATTTCGAGCCGCGCTCGGACGGGATGTCGGTCCTGACCCATGCCAACCTCGATAGCGACCTCGACAAATTGCTGGTTCATATGAAGCCCTATTGGAACGGCAGCGACCTGACTTCGATCAATCTGGAATCGGTGGTGGCGGATACCGAGCCGGGACCGCCGGCACCGAAGAAATATTTGTTCTTCACGCCGACCGCTGCGCCCAAGGCGCTCGCGCGCTCCGGCATCGACCACGTATCGCTGGGGAACAACCATACCGCCGACTACCGCGCGGCAGGGCTCGCAACGACGATTTCAGCGCTGGACGAAGCCGGCGTCGCATTCTCGGGAGCAGGTATGGACGTGCATCAGGCGGAGGCCGCGAGCATTTTCCGCATCGGCAAGCAAAGCCTAGCAATCTACGGTTTCGTCGGATGGCGCGGAAACTGGACGCCGAACCAGACCGCTACCGAAACGAAGGCGGGCGCCGCGTGGGGTACGCAGCAAGCAGTCGAACGCATTACGCGGCACGAGCGCCGGGCCGGGCATATTCCCATCATGCAGTTTCACGGCAATCTCGAGTATGGCGATCGTCCTTCGGCGCTTTCGCTCCCGCGTTTTCGTGGTGCGATCGAGAAGGGTGCGCCAGTCGTCATCGGGCATCATCCGCATGTGACGCATGGTCTTGAGATTTACCGCGGCGGGCTCATCGCGCATTCGCTGGGCAATTTCCTGTTCGATCAGGATCACCCGCACACGCAGGTCAGCTATGGGCTGAAAGTGTGGCTCGAAAACGGAAAGTTCCTGCGCGCCGAAGCGATCCCGATCCAGCTTCTGGATTACCGGCCGGTCCCGGCCACGGACGGCATGCGCCAAGCGAGCCTCCGCAGGCTCTACTGGCTTTCGGCGGAGATGGGTACGCAGCTACTGCAATCAGGCGGACACGCGGTCGTTTGGAACAGGGGTACGCGGACCACGCGAGCGGGCTGCACTAAGTACGCTTCGACATCGATAGCGGACTTCGGACCGGTCTGCCGAGAAGCGGGGGCGGAGTTCGGGCGCAACATGGTTCCGCGTGGGGATTTCGAGAACGCACTGGTCGGCGAAGCCCGCGATCGTTTCTGGCGAAGCGAAAACGCCGGGTTCGAATTTGCTTCCGCCGGGCCGGGGACAACCCATTTGCAGATACTTCCTGAGGACGCCTCTGATCCGGTCTATCTCTATTCGCAGTCCTACATTCGCGATGTCTACGCGACGCGTTTCACACTCGAAGCACGGGTGCGTACGTCCCGCGCTTTGAAAATTAACTTGCTGATCAAGGATCGACCGATGGCAAAGGATAGCCCGAGTCGGTCACGGAGTGGGGACCAGATCGCCGAAACTTCGGTTCCGGCTAGCGAAGACTGGCAAACTATCCGGTTCGATTTCGAGCGGCCGCCCGATGCGTCGGGCGAAGAGCAGATCAACGCCCCGGGTGCAGCGCGTGCTTTCCGTCCGATACTGGAATTCGCCATCGAGGCCGGAGCGCCGATGCAAGCCGGCTTTTCGCTGGACGATATCGCTTTGATCGAATGGCCGGACCAGAATGCGCAGGCCGATCCTGCGAAAGCGTGGCTTTGGACGCATCGCGGTATGACGCAACAAGCGGCCCTTGATGTCTCCGCGGAGGCTTTCCCCACATCAGAACAATGAAATCGGTGACGCAACCGCTTGCTTGCGCTAACCCCGCTGGCGAAGATGCTGACCCGCCTATCCATTCGCAATATCGTGCTGATCGAGGCGCTCGACCTCGATTTCCAGGGCGGGTTGGGTGTGCTTACGGGCGAGACAGGCGCCGGCAAGTCGATCCTGCTCGACGCGCTGGGGCTCGTTCTCGGCGACCGCGCCGACAACGGTCTGGTTCGCGCAGGCGCGGACAAGGCAAGCGTCACCGCGAGCTTCGAGTTTGCGAAGCTGCCCGATGCGCTCGCGGCCACGCTGGACGACGCTGATATCGAGCGCGAGGACGGCGAGCCGATCCTCATTCGCCGCCAGCTCAAGGCCGATGGCGGCTCCAAGGCCTTCCTCAACGATCAACCGGTCGGCGTCGCGTTGCTACGCGAGATGGCCCCGGTTCTCGTCGAACTTCACGGCCAGCACGACGACCGCGGCCTCGTCAATCCGAAGGGACACCGCGCTCTGCTTGACCGCTACGCCGGGGTCGATGCCGCTTCCGTGACCCAGGCCTGGAAAGACTGGCGGCAATGCGAAACGCGCCTTGCCGAAGCACGCGACCAGGTCGAACAGGCGCGGGCCGATCAGGACCTCCTGCTCGCGCATGTCGCCGAACTGACACAGCTCGAACCTCAAGCAGGTGAAGAGGCGCGCCTCGCCGAAACGCGCGCGTCGATGCAGAAGGGTGAGAAGCTGTCGGGCGATCTGGAGGAATTGCGCCACATCTGGGACGGATCCGATTCGCCCTTGGCCGCGCTGCGGGTGGCGGCGCGGCGGCTCGACCGGATCGCGCCGGAGCATCCGCTGCTGGCCGAGGCGCTGGAAGCGCTCGACCGGGCGGTGATCGAAGCGGGGGAAGCGGAAGACCGTCTCTCCGCCGCTGCCGAGGCGCTGGTGCACGATCCCGCTGCACTCGAGGCAGCGGAGACTCGGCTGTTCGACCTCCGCGCCTTGGCGCGCAAGCACCGCTGCGACGTGGACGAACTCCCCGAAAAGATGCGCGAAATGCGCAGCGCGCTCGATGCGATCGAGGGCGGGGAAGCGCAGCTCGATGCTCTGGAGGCCGCGGCGAAGGAAGCGGGACAGGTCTATGCCGCGCGGGCCGAGGCGCTACATGCCAACCGTGTCGCCGCAGCAATGCGTCTGGACGAGGCTGTCGCCGCCGAACTCGCACCGCTCAAGCTCGATGCCGCGCGGTTCAAGACCGCGGTAGCCGAGCAACCTGAAGATCGCTGGGGGCCACACGGCATCGACACGGTCGAGTTCCTCATCGCGACCAACCCGGGCGCGGATTTCGCGCCGCTCGGCAAGATCGCGAGCGGCGGCGAGCTCAGCCGCTTCATCCTCGCGCTGAAGGTCGCCTTGGCCGAGCAAGGCGGGGCGGCAACGGTTATTTTCGACGAGATCGATCGCGGGGTGGGCGGCGCGGTGGCTTCCGCCATCGGCGAACGGCTCGCGCGGCTGGCGGACGGCGGACAGTTGCTCGCGGTAACGCACTCACCTCAAGTTGCCGCGCGCGGTGATACGCATTACCTAATCGCGAAATCGTCCGAAGGGACGGTCACGCGCACCTCGGTCGCGAAGCTCGGTGAAGAGTCCCGCAAGGAAGAGATCGCGCGAATGCTCTCGGGCGCGGAAGTCACCGACGAAGCCCGCGCGCAGGCGAACCGGTTGCTGGAGGGGGTCTAATGGCGTCCGGTATTGCCGAAGCGGAAGCCGCAAACGAGCTCATGCGGCTCGCCCGCCAGATCGCGAAGCACAACCGGCTCTACCACGGGGAGGATGCGCCCGAGATCAGCGATCAGGAATATGACGCGCTCGTTCGCCGAAATGCGGAACTCGAAGCCGAATTTCCGCATCTGATCCGCGCCGACAGTCCTTCGAACGCGGTCGGGCACGAAGTCGCCGCGTCGCCGCTCTCCAAGGTCAGCCACGAGGTTCGCATGATGAGCCTCGACAATGCCTTCGACGACGAGGAAGTTGCCGAGTTCGCCGCCAGGGTTCGCCGTTTTCTGAACCTCGATGACGATGTTGCGGTCGCGTTTACGGCCGAGGACAAGATCGACGGTCTCTCCTGCTCGCTTCGCTACGAAAAAGGTGTACTCGTGCGCGCTGCCACGCGCGGAGACGGACAGGTTGGAGAGGACGTGACCGCAAACGTCGCCCATATCGCCGACATCCCGCAGAAGCTCGATACGCGGGCACCGCCCGAGGTCTTCGAGGTGCGCGGCGAAGTCTATATGGAGAAGCAGGCGTTCGCAGCGTTGAACGAAGCGCAGCAGAGCGCTGGCGGCAAGCTGTTCGCCAATCCGCGCAATGCCGCGGCCGGATCACTTCGGCAGAAGGACGCATCGGTTACCGCAAAGCGGCCGCTTCGCTTCTGGGCGCATGGCTGGGGAGCGGCTTCGGACGTACCCGGCGAAACGCAGGAAGATGTGGTCCGCCAGATCGCGCAATGGGGCTTTCCCGTTTCGCCGGACTTCCGGCGCGCGGAAACGCTCGAGCAGATGTACGAAGCCTACGCTGACATTGCGCAGAAGCGGCCCGATCTTCCGTATGAAATCGACGGCGTCGTATACAAGGTCGACCAGCTCGACTGGCAGCAGCGGCTCGGCTTCGTCGCAAAGGCCCCGCGCTGGGCACTGGCTCGCAAGTTCCCCGCGGAACGGGCCGAGACGATGCTGGAGCGCATCGACATTCAGGTGGGACGCACCGGCAAGCTGACGCCAGTTGGGCGTCTTGCGCCCGTGCTTGTCGGCGGGGTTACGGTGACCAACGTTACGCTGCACAACCGCGACGAGATCGAACGGCTCGGCGTGCGGCTTGGTGACCGCGTGCTAATCCAGCGGGCGGGCGATGTCATTCCGCAGGTGGTCGAGAACCTGACCCCGGACGCCAAGCGCGCAGCGTATCGCTTCCCCGACCATTGCCCCGAATGCGGGAGCGAGGCGGTCGCGGAAGAGGGCGAAGTCGATGTCCGCTGCACTGGAGGGCTGATCTGCCCGGCCCAGCGAAGCGAGCGCCTCAAGCATTTCGTATCGCGCGGCGCGCTCGACATCGACGGGCTCGGCGAAAAGACGATCGACGAATTTCTAGGTGCCGGATTGCTGGAAAGCCCTGCCGACATCTTCCGCTTACACCAGCAACGTGAAGCGATCCTGGCGCGCGAAGGATGGCAGGACAAGTCTGTGGATAACTTGTTGGCATCTGTGGAAAAGCGCCGCAAGCCCGATGCCGCACGCCTGCTGTTCGGCCTCGGCATTCGGCACGTCGGCGCGGTCACGGCCCGCGATCTTATGAAGCACCTTCACGAGCTTCCAGCGCTCAGGGAAGTGGCCGAACGCGCGCAGTCGGGCGACGAGGCGGCGGCAGCCGAGCTTACTTCGATCGACGGGATTGGCGGCGCGGTGGTGGAGGCGCTGGGCGACTTCTTCCATGAAGATCACAACAAGCAGGTATGGGACGATCTCCTCAGCGAAGTGTCGCCGTCGCGCTACGAAGTCGAAACGCGCGACAGCCCGGTTGCGGGTAAGACCGTCGTGTTCACTGGCAAGCTCGAAACTATGAGCCGCGACGAAGCCAAGGCGCAGGCCGAACGGCTCGGCGCGAAGGCGAGCGGTTCGGTCAGCGCTAAGACCGATTTGGTCGTGGCCGGACCGGGTGCTGGCAGCAAGTTGAAGAAAGCGAGCGATCTCGGCATCGAAGTGATCGACGAAGCCGAATGGGCCGATATCGTCGCTGCGGCGGGTTAGCTTTAGTCGTTCGGCATCAGGTGAATTTCACGCACGCATGACGTGTCTGGCTGGCTCAGTGCGAACACGACTGCATCGGCGACATCCTTCGGCTGCAGCTTGGTCGGCTTGTCCTCGTCGAAGAACTCGGTGTTGACCATCCCCGGACTGATGACCGTGCAGCGCCCCTGCCATTCGCGCATTTCCTCCGCCAGATTGCCGGCGAAACCGTGAATGAACCACTTCGTTGCGCTGTAGATCGAGCCTTTCATGTGATCGCGCCCCGCCTTCGATCCGGTTATGATGAAGTGCCCCTTCGTCTTCCTCAGTTCGGGAAGGGCAGCGTGCGCCGTGTAGAGCACGGCCATGATGTTGAGGTCGATCATGTCCTTCCATTCGACCGGCTTGCCCTTCTCGACGCCGGGATGCTCGACACCTGTACCGGCATTGGAGAACACGGCTTCGAGGCCGCCGAACTTCCCGATTGTCTGGGAGACTGCGTCTTCGACCTGAGACCGGTCGGTGACGTCGCATTCGATCGCGAGCGCCTTGTCGCCGATCTCGGAAGCGATTGCATCGAGCTTGTCGCCCGAACGCGCAAGCATGGCGACGTTCCACCCGGCTTTGGCGGCGGCGCGTGCGGTGGCTTCGCCGATACCCGAAGAGGCACCGGTGATGAGGAGTGTTTGCGGCATGATTGATCCTGTCATTTCGATGGGGTTTGCGAAACTAATGGACCGCGCGCACCTCCGGTTCCGGGACCCACTTCATCACGCTGCCCGAAAACGGCGTCCACCAGCCCGTCTTCACGCCTGCTTCGGCGAGCCGGTTGCCGACCCAGCTGTTGCAGGTCGTGATCGGGTTGTATCGCCCGAGCGCGTCGTAATGGACGTCGCCTAGCTGATAACTCGTGTAGCGCTTTCGCAGCGAAGGTAGGGCGGCGCGCGGCATCGATGCTTCGATCCCGCGAACGAGCCGCTCGTACTCCCACGGGCGAAGGCGCAGCGGACGGTGATAGGGCCCGGGGGCGGGGCGGACGTAGTGCGAAACGCGCAGCAACGTATCCCCCCCGATCGTGATGACGCGAAGGGCGGTCAGCGGATCGAGCTCTCCCCACGTCGGGACGTTGAGGAAGACTTCCCGCTCGCCCCAACCGACTGCGATGTGCGTCGGCAACTCGCCTGAACGGGTTGGCTCCCCGGCGCTGGGAAAGACGGTGCGCCAGTCGATAACGTCGCTGACGATCGGCATGACGATGCCCGTGTGGACGCCGTTCGTTTCGATGAGGACCGTGACGCCTTCGTCCGGCTCGCTCCAGTTTGCATTGCGCGGGATGGAACTGCCGATCCAGGCGGCAAGGAAATAGGCGGCGACAACTGCCAGCAGTCCGAGCCCAATGCGGGCGGCCCAGTTCTTCGGCCAGTATCGGCGCAAAGCCTGCTTTTCTACCTGCGCTTCCTCAGCCATAGGATCGACCAATCCCCGTTCACGAGGCGCTTGGCAAGGCGGAAACCGGCACGACGATATGCCTGCCGCACGGCGCGCTCCTGCGTTTCGAGCAGTCCCGCGAGTACGACATTGCCGCCGGGCGGTACATGATCGGCGAAGTCTCGCGCCAGTTCGACAAGCGGACCTGCCAGAATGTTCGCGATAAGCAGATCGTAAGGTCCGCGCATTTCGAGCAGGGGGTGGTCCATGCCGTCGGCGACCAGCATGGTCAGCTTGCCGCGACCGCTGCCGAGCGGCACGTCATTGAGCAGGGCGTTGTGTTCGATGACGTCGAGGCAGACGGCATCGATGTCGCTCGCCGTGATCGTAGCCGACGGCCAGAGCGTCCGCGCACCGAAAGCGAGGAGGCCGGTCCCCGTTCCGATGTCGGCGATTGCGCGAACCCGTACGCCGCTTGCGCGCATGGCGGTCAGCATCTCGAGGCACCCGGCGGTGGTCTCGTGTTGTCCGGTTCCAAATGCCTGGCTTGCCGGAATGACGAGATCGATGAGCGACGCATCGCCCCGTGCCGGATGATCGGGCGTATGCACGTAGAACCGCCCCGCCGTGATCGGCTGCGCGCCGTTCTGGCTCATCGTCAGCCAGTCCTCATCTGCGAGTTCTTCGGTTACGAATGCCGGTGCACCGCCTTCGAACAGGCTGCGGATCGCATCTTCGTCATCATCCGTAGGGCTGCGCGGTAGGAAGGCTTCGAGCACCCACTCCTGCGGGCGGTTTTCGGCAATTTCGCGCCCCACCAGAACGATCTCTCCGTCCCAGTCCTCGCGCTCGTCCTGTTCGAGCAAGGCCGCCTGCACGGCCCGCTTCGGCGCAAGGCCGCTGATCTTCCAGCTACTCGGCATTAGAAACGCACACCGCTGAGCTTGGTGATGAGTAGAAAACAGCCGCGCCTCGTTTAGCGAACATAGCTTGCGCCATTGGCGTCGATGGTCGCGCCGGTCATGCTGGGCGGTGCATCGAGCGCGCAGAAGGTAGCGATTGCCGCCATCTCTTCGGGCTCGGCCACGCGGCCGAGCGGGATGTCGGCGAGGAGGCCCGCGCCCCCCCGGCTTTCAAGATAGTCGCCGGCCATTGCTGTATCGGTGAAGCCCGGGGTTACCGCGAAGCTTAGAATGCCCACGTTCGCATAACCCCGCGCGATCGTCTTGTGCATCGCCAGCATCCCGCTTTTGGCCGCGGCATAGTGCCAATGCGCCGGCGAATCGCCGCGATGTCCGGCACGGCTCGCGACATGGACGATCCGGCCGGGAACCGAGCGTTCCTGCCAGTGCCTTACTGCAAGGCGCGACAGCAGCGCGGCGGAGGTAAGGTTGATGCGCATGGTCGCTTCCCACGCATCGAGCCATTCGATGTCGCTTGTGTCGACGGGGTTGGGCGAAAAAAGTCCGGCGTTGTTGATGAGCACATCGATCGCGCCGCCGCTGCGATCCAGCGCCTCTTCCCACAACAACTTCGGAGCAGAAGGCTCGGTGAAGTCTGCGGCGATGGTTTGGTCGTCCCGGGCATTGGTCGCGTGTCCGATTACGGTCGCGCCGCGCGCTTCCAATACCTTGCGGGTGGCAGCGCCGATCCCGCGACTCGATCCGGTAAGCAAGATAGTCGTCATGCGCGCCCGTATCAGGAAAAACCCTCGCCTTGTCGAGCAAGGCCGCCTTGCACGGTGCGTCCCATGCGCTAAGGGGAGGGGCACGATCTTAGAAAAGCGAACGGATTAACGAGTTTCATGGCCGACAGACCGCTTTCCCCCCATTTGACAATCTGGAAATGGGGTCCGCACATGCTGACCTCGATCCTCCACCGGGTCACCGGTGACGGCATGGCGCTGGTCGGGCTCGCGGTCCTTCTGTGGTGGCTTGGCGCGCTTGCCAGCGGACCCGAAGCATACGCGACCTTCGTTTCGGTCATGACGTCGTGGTTCGGCTATATCGTGCTGGTCGGTTTAACCTGGGCATTCTTCACTCATATGATGAGCGGGCTGCGGCATTTCGTGCTCGACATCGGCGCGGGCTACGAACTCGACACGAACAAGACCTGGGCGACCCTTTCGCCCGTTATCGCCATCCTGCTCACCGCAGGTTTCTGGGCGCTGATACTGCTAAGCTGAACGGAACAGGTTTGAATTATGGGTAACGGAACCTCCATCGGGAAAGTTCGCGGGCTCGGCTCCGCGCATCAGGGACCGCATCACTGGCTGCTGCAACGTTTCACCGCGATCGGCAACCTGGTGTTGATGCTGTTCCTGCTGGCGAGCTTCATTTTCCTTCCCGACCTGTCCTACACAACGCTGCGCGAGTGGTTCGCCCGCCCGCTTCCCGCGACCGCGGTGGCCCTGCTGGTCGTGAGCGTATTCTGGCACGCCCGGCTCGGCCTTCAGGTCATGCTCGAGGATTACGTCGATAACTCGGGCAACAGGTTCGCACTTATCGCCTTACTCAACCTCGCCGCAGTAGCCGGCATCGGGATCGGACTTTTCTCAATCGCCAGCATGGCATTCGGAGGTGCAGCCTGATGGCCGCCAATTCAGGGAACCCGGCACCGCAGACCGGCGATCAGACACCCACCGACAAGAAGGCGCCTGCGGCGGGCGGTACGAGCAGCAACGCCTACCCAATCGTCGACCACACCTATGACGTGGTAGTGGTCGGCGCCGGCGGAAGCGGACTGCGCGCTACGATGGGATCAGCCGAAGCCGGCTTCCGTACCGCGAACATCTCGAAGGTATTTCCGACCCGCTCGCACACGGTCGCGGCGCAGGGCGGGATCGCCGCCTCGCTCGGTAACAATACGCCCGATCACTGGTCGTGGCACATGTACGATACCGTCAAGGGATCCGACTGGCTCGGAGACCAGGACGCGATCGAATATCTTGCGCGCGAGGCACCTGCCGCAGTCTACGAACTCGAACACGCAGGTGTTCCGTTCAGCCGCAACAAGGACGGCACGATCTATCAACGTCCGTTTGGCGGGCACATGCAGAACATGGGCGAGGGTCCGCCGGTGCAGCGCACCTGCGCCGCCGCCGACCGGACCGGCCATGCAATGCTCCATGCGCTCTACCAGCAGAGCCTGAAGTACGACGCGGACTTCTTCATCGAATATTTCGCGATCGACCTCATCATGGAAGGCGGCGCTTGCCGCGGCGTCATCGCGATGTGCCTCGACGATGGCAGCATCCACCGGTTCCGCTCGCAGAGCGTCGTGCTGGCGACCGGCGGTTACGGCCGCTGCTACTACACTGCGACGAGCGCCCATACCTGCACCGGCGATGGCGGCGGGATGGTGCTACGCGCGGGTCTGCCGCTGCAAGACATGGAATTCGTGCAGTTTCACCCGACCGGCATCTACGGTGCGGGCGTGCTCATTACCGAGGGCGCGCGGGGCGAGGGCGGCTACCTCACCAATTCCGAGGGAGAGCGCTTCATGGAACGCTACGCCCCGTCGGCGAAGGATCTGGCGAGCCGCGATGTCGTGTCGCGCTCCATGGCGCTCGAAATGCGCGAGGGGCGGGGCGTCGGTCCGGAAGGCGATCATATCCACCTGCACCTCGATCATATCGATCCGAACGTGCTGGCGGAGCGTCTGCCCGGCATTACAGAGAGCGGAAAGATTTTTGCCGGCGTAGACCTGACTCGGCAGCCGCTGCCGGTCACACCGACAGTCCACTATAACATGGGCGGCATTCCGACCAATTATCACGGCGAGGTCGTCACCATCGGACCTGACGGTAATCCCGACCATGTCGTCCCCGGTCTCTACGCGGCTGGCGAAGCGGGCTGCGTGTCGGTGCACGGCGCAAACCGTCTGGGATCGAACTCTCTGATCGACCTCGTCGTGTTCGGCCGGGCGATCGGTCACCGTCTCAAGGACACGATTACGCCCGGCGCGAGCCAGAACGAACTTCCCAAGAACAGCGCGGAGATGGCTCTCACTCGTCTCGATCACTTCCGCCACGCAAAGGGCAGCGCGCCGACTGCCGCCATTCGGGCGGAAATGCAGAAGACGATGCAGACCCACGCCGCGGTTTTCCGCGACAGCAAGCTAATGTCGGAAGGTGTGGAGAAGCTCGCTGCCACCTATAGCAAGATGCAGGACGTCAGCGTCACCGATCGCTCTCTCATCTGGAACAGCGACCTGATCGAGACGATGGAACTCGACAACCTCATCGCGCAGGCTTCGGTCACGATGGCCTCAGCAGAAAACCGCAAGGAAAGCCGCGGCGCACATGCGCACGAGGACTTCCCGGACCGCGACGATGCAAACTGGATGAAGCACACCGCGGCATGGTTCGAGGGCTGGGGCGGCAAGGACGGCGCGGTCAAGATCGACTACCGCCCGGTCCACGAATACACGCTGACCGACGACATCGACTACATCGAGCCGAAAAAGCGGGTGTATTAACAGTAGCGGGGCGCGGCTTCGGCTGCGCCCTTTCTAATCCGCGCGCCGGGCGTCCACAATCCTGACGGGCTGGGCGAGCATCTGGCCCTTCATCCAGCCTTCGCCTTTGTCCGGATCGGTCGGGGCTGCGTGGATCGCTTCGACCACGTCCATGCCCTCGGTCACGTAACCAAAGACGGCATAGCCGTCGCGGAACTGCGGATCTTCCGCGTCCGGCTGCGCATCCATGCCGGTCTGGTCCTGCAGCATGATCGAGAAGTCGCCGGTTGCCGTACCCGGCTCGTTGCGGGCCATCGATAGCGCGCCGCGCGTATGGCTGAGGCCGGTTTCGCTCGTCGGTTCGTGCGCGATAGGATCGAGGATACGCTTCGGATCGAACTGCGCCCCGCCCTGAATGAGACCGTTGGGCTGATCGCCCCAGTCGAGCCGCATCGCGCGATAGAAAACCGTGCCGTCGAGCCGGTCCTCGTCGACGTAGCGCAGAAAGTTCGCGGCGGTAATCGGCGCGCGCTCGGTTTCCAAAGCAACGGTAATATCGCCCATGGTGGTCTTGAGAATCACGCTCGTCGTCTCGTAATCCGGGGCGGCAGGCGCGGCTTCCTGTGCGGAGGTGATGGCGGCCAGCGGAAGAAAGGCGAGGCTTACGATTCGTTTCATCATAGGCGGAAGTATAGACGCGGGCCGCAATTCGCCAACCGCGCGTCAGATGACCCCGGCGATGAGGCCGCGGTCGAGCGCTTCGTCTGCTGGAATGTACCAGTTGTCCGGCGCCTTGCTCCTGATCTCGTCGAACGAAACGTCAGAACCATCGCAGAGGGCGCTGAACCCTTCTTCCTCGATATTGATCGAGTGTTCGATCTCATGCAGCGCCGCCTTCAGCTGGTCGGTACAGCTCCTGAGCGGTCCGGACAGGTTGATCGTCTTCGACAGGTGGCGTTCGTGCACCATCAGCCGCGTACCTTTCGTCAGGTAACGTGCGGACACCGGAAATCCTGCCATGAAGGTCGCCCCGGCCGAGTAGACAGCGGCCTTGCCAAGGAACAGGAGTTCGCGCTTCGCTTCGCGCAGCAGGCGGATATCGTCGGCCATGCAGCGGGCGATCTCGGGATTGCCGCCAAGCGTGGTGATGTTGATCACCAGCGGCCCGTCGTCGGGAGCGGCGCCGAGTTGCCGTCTGAACTCGTTGTACATCGCTTCGTCGACGCCGCCGACCAGGCGTAATTGCGGAGAGGTCAGGACGGTCGTCTGATCGATGTCGGGCATGGGTATCCTTTGTCTGAAGAGGCAAACAGGGAAGGCGCGAGGCACTCCATTAGTTCCGCACCCCTGTCGTTCGTCGATAAATCTTGCCGGTTTGCAGGGAAACGACGTTTACAAACGTAACCGGTAGCGTTTACAACTGTAATCAGAAGCGCCGCTCGATGCGGTGAGGAGTTTTCGATGACCAGACGTGCCGCCCCCGAACCCGAGCGCATCAGCGATGCGGAACATGCCGTGATGGAAGCGCTCTGGGAACAGGCGCCCATGTCGGCCGCCGACGTCTGCGAAGCCGTTTGCGAAAAGCGCGACTGGTCGATCGCGACCGTGAAGACCCTGCTTTCGCGCCTGGTCCAGAAGAACGCCATTGCGGCGGAAGCGGACGGGCGCCGCTTTCTCTATTCGCCTGCCATTGCGCGCTCGGATTACGTCGGCGGAGAATCGCGCCGTCTCGTCGACCGGCTGTTCGGCGGTCGCGCTGCGCCCCTGTTCGCGCAGCTGGCGGAAAGCGAGGCGCTGACCGAAGCCGATCTTGCCGAGATGGAAGCCCTTTTGAAGGAGCTGAGAAAATGAGCACCTTTCTTGTCGATACGATCCTGTGGACCGGCGTTCTCATCATGGCCGTGCTGCTCTTGCGCCGGCCCGTACGCCGATATTTCGGCGCGAAATTCGCTTACGCTTTGTGGCTGCTGCCGATGCTTCGGTTGATCATGCCGCCCATTTCCTTGCCGCACTGGATGAAGCATGCCGACGCTGCGGTCGTAAGTGAGGGCATCGCAGCGCCCGCGCTCGCCGCTGGTCCGGCCGCGCCGACCCTGCTCGAGGCAACCAACCAGACGCCGCAGACCTTCGCATCACCGGTCGATTTTACCTGGCCGCTACTGGCGGTCTGGTTCATCGGGGCGAGCATCTTCATGTACCGCCGTTTTGCCCAGTACCGGCAGATGCGGGCGCAGATGTTGGACGAAGCGCGATTCGTCGGTGAAGTCGGCGACATCAGGCTGCTCGAGACTTCCAATACCGAGGGACCGGTTGCTTTCGGAGTGCGCGACAAGGTCGTGGCCCTGCCTTGCGGGTTCATGGCGCAGGCGGACCGCAATGCGCGCAATCTCGCCATCGCGCACGAACTCGCGCATCACCGCGGCCGCGATCTGCTCGTAAATTTCGCCGTGCAGCCGCTTTTCGCGATGCACTGGTTCAATCCGCTCGGTTGGGCAGGTTGGCGTGCCATGCGCCGGGACCAGGAGGCTGCCTGCGACGCGCGCGTGGTGAGCGGACTGCCGCGGCAGGAGCGCGCCGATTATGCCGGGGTCATCGCCCGTTTCGCCAGCGGCGGCCATGCAACCCTTGCAGCGCCGATGGCCTGCTCCGTGCTTGGCGAGAAATCCATCATCGAACGATTGAGGAGCCTATCCATGTCCGATCCCACCCCGCGCCGCCAGATGGCAGGACGCATACTCCTGGCCGGCGCTGCGCTGGTCCTGCCGCTGACCGCTTCCGTCACCTACGCGAGCGCCCAGTCCGGCGATACGCCCCCTGCGCCGCCGGAAGCGCCGCCCCCGCCCGATGCGCCATATGCCCCCGACGCACCGCTTCCGCCCGAACCGCCTCTTCCGCCGGAACCTCCGCTGTACGATTCGGGCTTTTACGAGGGCGAGGCAGCCTATCTACGCAGCGAAGCGGAGGCAGAGCGCGCCATGCGTCATGCCGAACGGCAGATGGAGGCTGCGGAGCGCGAGGCGGAGCGCGCCGAACGCGAATGGCATCGGCACGAAGCGCTGCAGGAAGCGCTGGAAGTTCGGCTCGGCCGGCAGCACAAGCAGGAAGAGCTGGCCGAACAGCGGCTCGAACGCATGTTCGAACGGCGGCAGGAGCGCGTCCATGCGTCAAATGGACACCGCGTGGTGCGCGGCAGCCGCGAGGACCGCGAATTGCGGCAGGCGCTCGCGGAGCTCGATGTGGATCTTGCGGAAATGGAACGCGACGTCGAGCGAGCCGTGGCCGAAGCGCGGCACAGCGCGAATGTAGCCGTAATCAACTCGTGCCCGAAAGGTACTAGTTACACCGAGACCGTCACCGAAAACGGCAAGACGACGGTTCGCGTATGTGCCTCGCGCATCGCTGCGCAGGCGTTGGCCCAGGCGCGTAGCGGCCTGGTAGAAGCCCGCGCCGCGATCGCTGCCGATCGCGATATGGAGCGGGACGCCCGGGCGAAAGCGCTGCGCGCTCTCGACCGCGAACTTGCCCGTATGAAAGCGAGCTGAAAGCCGCTCCGCTTCAGCGCAGCCGGGTGATCTCGTCGCAGCTCGCGTCGTCACCCTGAAGACCGAGGCGTAGCGCCTGCATCCGCTGTTCGCTCGTTCCGTGGGTGAAGTTCTCCGGGTTCACCCGCTGGCCCTGCTGCTCCATGAGCGTATCGTCGCCGATGGCACTGGCGGCCTGCATTCCTTCCTCAATATCGCCCGGCTCGATGAGGTTGCGGTTCTTCCCTGCCCACACGCCGGCGTAGCAATCAGCCTGCAGCTCCATCAGGACCTGTAGCTGATTGGCGGCACGCGGGTTCTGCGACTGTGCGCTACGGATCTGGTCGGAAATGCCGGTAATGGTCTGGATGTGATGGCCGTATTCGTGCGCGATGACGTAGTAGCGGGCGAAGTCGCCGCCTGCGCCCATCTGCCGCTCCATGGTGTCGTAGAAGCTGGTGTCGAGGTATATGCCCTGATCGGCCGGGCAGTAGAACGGCCCCATCGCGCTGCTCGCGCTGCCGCAGCCGGAGTTGATGCCGCGGCTGTACAGGGTAAGCGTCGGATCGCTGAATTCGATACCGGCCTGCTGGAAGACCGGTTCCCAGGTCTGGTTGAGCGATTGCAGCGCATTGCACGCCTCGGTCGCATATTCGCTTTCGGTGCAGACCTCCTGCTCGCTCGCATCACTTATGGTCGCGCTGCCGCCGGACTTTTGCTGAACGCCTTCGACGACGCCGATGGTCTGCATCGGATTGATGCCGAAGACGAGCGCGCCGATCGCCGCGATGACGAGCGTACCGCAGCCGATCTTCCCGCCGCCCCCGCCTGGAAAGCCTCCTCCGCCTCCGCCGCGCACGCTGATATTGCCGGTGTCGAACGGATTGAGCCGCATTTCGCATTTCCCCCAAAGATGATCGGTGCCGCCGTCAGGCAGGCGTGAGTTCGTTGTAGCGAACCACTGCCGATTGCCAATGTTCCGCTTGCCGGGAACGAGGGGTACGCAGCAAGCCGTGCACTAGCGGTTCGGCCAAAGCGTCGTTACATGGGCCGCCACACGCTCACCCCTCATCAAGAAAAGCGATTCTCTTAAGTGGCATCCTTCGACATCCCCATCGGCCTCACCTTCGACGACGTGCTGCTACGCCCGGCAGAAAGCGACATCCTGCCTTCGATGGCGGATACCCGCACGCAGCTTACCCGCGGCATCGCGCTTAACATTCCCGTTCTGTCGGCAGCGATGGATACCGTCACCGAAGCCGACATGGCGATCGTGATGGCGCAGCTCGGCGGGATCGGCGTGCTCCACCGCAACATGGAAACCGACGAGCAATGTGCGGCTGTGAGGGCCGTCAAGCGCTTCGAAAGCGGGATGGTCGTCAATCCGATCACGATCCAGCCCGAAGCGACGCTGGGCGATGCGCAGGCGATCATGACGCAGCACCGGATCAGCGGCATTCCGGTGACGGACCGCGACGGGAAGCTCGTCGGCATTCTCACCAACCGCGACGTGCGCTTCGCCGAGCAGCCATCGCAGCCGGTGCGCGAGCTAATGACGACCGAGAACCTCGCCACCGTGCCGCTCGGGACCGGACAGGAAGAGGCGCGCCGCCTGCTGCACCAGCGCCGGATCGAGAAGCTGATTGTGGTGGACGACGATTATCGCTGCATCGGCCTCATCACCGTCAAGGACATCGAGAAGGCGGTCAACTATCCTAACGCGACGAAGGATACGGGCGGCAGGCTGCGAGTGGCCGCGGCGACGACGGTCGGCGACAAGGGCTTCGAGCGAAGCCAGGCGCTGATCGACGCGGAAGTCGACGTGGTCATCATCGACACTGCGCATGGGCATAACCGCGACGTCGCGAAATCGGTTGAGAAGGTTAAGAAGATTTCGAACCACGTGCAGGTCATCGCGGGTAATGTCGCGACCGCCGAAGCGACCCGCGCGCTGATCGATGCCGGGGCGGATGCGGTGAAGGTCGGTATCGGACCGGGCTCGATCTGCACCACGCGCGTCGTTGCGGGCGTCGGCGTGCCCCAGCTGACCGCGATCATGGAATGCGCCGAGGAAGCTGCGAAGTCCGAAGTCCCGGTCATCGCGGACGGCGGCCTCCGTACCAGCGGCGACGCGGCCAAGGCACTGGCGGCGGGCGCGTCCACGCTGATGATCGGTTCAATGCTGGCAGGCACTGCGGAAGCCCCGGGCGAAACCTTCCTCTACCAAGGCCGCAGCTACAAGAGCTACCGCGGCATGGGCAGCGTCGGCGCGATGGCGCGCGGCAGTGCCGACCGCTATTTCCAGCAGGACGTGTCCGCAATGAAGCTCGTTCCCGAAGGGATCGAAGGGCAGGTTCCCTACAAGGGGCCGGCGGCCGATGTCGTTCACCAGCTGGTCGGCGGGGTAAAGGCGGCGATGGGCTATACCGGCTCTGCTACGATACCCGACTTGCAGAAGCGTGCCCGGTTCGTCCGGATCACCAATGCGGGGCTTTCCGAAAGCCATGTTCACGATGTCGCGATCACCCGCGAAGCACCGAACTACCCGACCCGGTGACGCCTGCTGCTCGAGTTCAGGCCGCCATCGAACTGCTCGATGAGATTATCGAGGCGGCGCGGGGGCAGGGCGCGCCCGCCGACCGGCTGATCGTCAACTATTTCAAGCAGCGCCGCTACGCCGGATCGAAAGACCGGCGGGCGGTGCGCCAGCTCGTTTACGATGCGATCCGCGCGTGCGGACCCATTCCGCCAAGCGGGCGGGCGGCAATGCTGCGGCTCGCCGAAAGCGACGCTGCGATTGGCGAGGCCTTCAGCGGAACGCCTCACGGTCCGGTTCCGATCGAACCCGGTGAAACGGCGGCGAAAGCAGGCATCGCGCCGCAATGGATAGCAGAGGCGCTTGCCAAGTCCGGTATAACGGGGACCGAGGCCGAAGCGCTTCTAGGCCGTGCGCCACTCGATATCCGGGTGAACGCACTTCAGACTTCGCGTGAAGAGATCGTCCTTCCGGTCCCCGGCGAGCCGCTCGCCGCGCCGAACGCTTTGCGGTTCGAGGGCGGAACGGGCGTGCTGCAATGGGACGCTTATGCACGCGGCCTGTTCGAGGTGCAGGATCACGGCAGCCAGCTCGCCTGTATCGCCGCCGCGGTGCAGCCGGGCGAGACGGTCATCGACCTTTGCGCGGGAGCGGGCGGGAAGACGCTCGCGCTTGCCGCCGCGATAAAGAACAGCGGCACGATCGTCGCAGCCGACACGGTTAAGCGCCGGTTGGCGCAGCTTGCGCCGCGTGCCGAGCGGGCCGGCGCGTCGAACATCACCGAAGTGCTGCTCGATCCGGGCAAGGAAAGCGAGATGCTCTCCGAATGGGCAGGCAAAGCGGACCTCGTGCTGGTCGATGCGCCGTGCTCCGGGACCGGCACCTGGCGGCGCAATCCCGAAAGCCGCTGGCGGCTTACGCCGAACCGCCTGGACAAGCTCGTCGCGGAACAGGCCCGGCTGCTCGATATCGCTGCGGGATTGGTGAAGCCGGGAGGGCGGCTCGTCTATGTCGTCTGCTCGCTGCTCGACCACGAAGGCACCGATCAGGTCGAGGCGTTCGTGGAGCGCAACCTCGCTTTCGAGGCGCGACCGATCGACTTGCCGCGGGGGCGGGCGCACGGTCACGGCCACCGGCTGACGCCTCACAATGACGCAACCGACGGATTCTTCATCGCACAGCTAGGTACGGTGTGATAACGAGATAATTCATGGCCCATACAGCCGCCTTCCGGCCTTCGGGCAACGGGACCTATCCCGCCAAGGAGTTCATCATGCGTTACGCGCCCGCCGCCGCTGCCCTCTCGCTCGCCCTTGCCGTGACTTCAAGTGTCGCGACCAGTGCCCAGCCGGAGGCAAGCCCGCGCGCCGCGATGTTGATCAGCGAAGGCCGGGCCGCGCAGGATGCGGGCCGCAGTCAGGACGCGATCGACGCCTTCGAAGCGGCGCTGACCGTCGATCCTGCCTATACCCCGGTTTTGATCGACCTTGCCGAAGTCGCCCGCGACCAGGATTTGCAGGGCAAGGCGATCCGCTATTACCGCGAGGCGCTTGAGCGCGATCCGAGCAACTTCGCCGCGATCTCGGGCGAGGGCGAGGCCCTGGCGGAGAAGGGTGCCTTTGATCAGGCGCGCGCCAATCTCGCCAAATTGCAAAGCATGTGCGGGGACAGCTGTCCGGAAACGCAGGCGCTCGCCGCAACGATCGCGTCGCCGCCCGCGCGCCCGGTCCTGACCGCCGAAGCGCGCGCGGACGCTGACGAGCAGCCGCAAGTTAACTAGGCGCTTCTCCTGATTCAGATCAGCGCACGAAATTCCTCGAGTACCGCGCGGTAGATGCGCTTCTTGAACGGCACGATCATGTTCGGCAGCTGTTCGGGATCAATCCATTTCCAGTCGCAGAACTCGGGCGGATCATGCGCTTCGATGTCGACATCCGCGTCGGTCCCGGTGAAGCGGGCAAGGTACCATACCTGTTCCTGCCCGCGGTACTGACCCTTCCACAGCTTGCCGATCAGTTCCTCCGGCAAATCGTAGCGCAGTTGTTCTTCCATCTTGGCGATGATGGAGATGTGCCGGGGTACGACTCCGGTTTCCTCGCCGAGTTCGCGTAGGGCAGCGGCTTCGATATCTTCGCCCTCGTCGATCCCGCCCTGCGGCATCTGCCACCAGTCGCCTTCCTTGTTGTCGATGCGGCGACCGACGAAGGCTTCGCCCCTCGCGTTGACCAGCATCACGCCGACGCAGGGGCGGTACGGGAGTTCCATCTTCTCATCTTCGGTCATATGTTCTTGCCTTCGATGCGTGCGAGCATCGCCTGCATCGCCGCCAGCATCGCGTCGAGGTCGCCCTGCGCGCTCGGCAGCGCCTTGCGCAGCGTCATGAAGCCGTGGATCGTCCCCGGAAATTCGAGGTAGCTGACGTCGATACCCTGCTGGATCAGGTGCGCGGCGTAATTACGGCCTGAATCGCGCAAGGGATCAAGCCCGGCGGTACACAGGACGGTCGGCGGGAAGGATGCGTGTTCGCCCGCCATCGGCACGTTGCGAGGGTCCGCCGGATCGGCCGCATACTGCTCCGTGAAGAAAGCCATGGTCTTGTGCGTGAGGAGATAGCCTTCGCCGAAATCGCGGAAGCTCTGATGCTGCGACACGTCGTCCGCCACCGGATAGATCGGGGCCTGCATGATGACCGGAACCGCGGCGGGCTCAGCGGTAAGCTGGTTGGTCACGACGATCGTGAGGTTTCCGCCCGCGCTGTCGCCCATCGGGATGAGGCCGGTAACTTCGCGCCCCAGTGCCTCGGGCGAACCTGCGATCCAGCGCATGGCCGCTTCGCAGTCGTCGGGAGCAGCCGGGAAGGGAGCTTCGGGCGCGAGCCGGTAATCGACCGACACCACCGGCAGGTCGAGCCGTTCGCAGATATGCGTACAGAGGCTGTGGTAGATCTCGAGGTCGCCGATGACGAAGCCACCGCCGTGCATGAAGACCACGACCGGACCGGCTTCGCGCGTATCCTTCGTATCGTAGAGCCGCAGCGGAATATCGCCTGCCGGGCCGGGGCAGGTGAGATCGCGGATCACCGCCAGATCGACCGGGTCCGCCTCTGCAAGCTTGCCCATCGCGGCCATGCCCTGCCGGCCTTCGGCGATCGGCAGATCCTCGACCCCCGGACGGCCCATCTGCTCGAGCATGCCGAGGAAGGCGCGCACGTCCTGTCTTACGAAGTGGTCGCTGTCAGCCAAATCTCGCTCCTTGGTGCTTCGTTCTCAAACGACGCAGCGGTGTAACGACCTTGCCGCGCAAATCCACTTCATCTTTGCAAAGGACGGAGAAAATCTTCATTGCCGGAGTGGAGGCCGCTCCATAGATGCCGAGCGAGATTTCTAATGCGCCGCGATGGCGCGAAAACGAGGATTATGCATGGCGAGCGCCGCCGAAACAAATACGCGGGACGAGGCTTCGAACAACAGCGAGGCTGCGCCCGATGCGATCGTCGTTCGCTTCGCAGGCGACAGTGGCGACGGGATGCAGCTTACGGGCGGGCAGTTCACGTTGTCGACCGCGCTTGCCGGCAACGACCTCGCGACCTTCCCCGATTTTCCCGCCGAGATCCGCGCGCCGCAGGGCACGCTGTTCGGGGTGTCGGCCTTCCAGATTAATTTCGGCAGCCGGGAGATAAACACCGCCGGCGATGCACCGGACGTGCTCGTCGCGATGAACCCGGCGGCGCTCAAGGTAAACCTACCGGCGCTGAAGTCGGGCGGGCTGGTTATCGTCGACACCGGCGAGTTTTCGAAGCGCAATCTCGACAAGGCAAAGTACGATGCGAACCCGCTCGAAGACGACACGCTCGCCAAATACGACGTGCTCGCCTTCGACATTTCGGAACTGACCATTCAGGCGGTCGAGCCGTTCGGGCTCGGCAAGAAGGATGCGCTGCGGTCCAAGAACATGTGGACGCTCGGCCTTGCGCTCTGGATGTTCGACCGTCCGCGCGAGCCGATCCACAATTGGCTGAAACAGAAGTTCGCCAAGAAGCCCGACATTGCCGATGCCAATATCGCCGCGCTCGACGCCGGCCATGCCTATGGCGAGACGGCTGAACTGGCAGGACCGCGCAGCGGCGCGATGCGGCAGACGAACATGCCGCCGGTCGATAGCGAGCCGGGGCTTTACCGAACAATCACGGGCGCGGAGAGCATCTCGCTTGGCCTTGTCGCCGGCGCGCAGCTTGCCGAACTACCGATGTTCTTCGGCGGCTATCCAATCACGCCCGCAAGCGCGATCCTGCATCACCTCGCGCGGCTGAAGGAATACGGCGTCACGACCTTCCAGGCGGAAGACGAGATTGCAGCGATCTGCGCCGCAATCGGGGCGAGCTATGCCGGCAGCCTCGGCGTCACCTCGTCAAGCGGTCCGGGCATCGCGCTCAAGACGGAGGCGATGGGCCTCGCGATCATGACCGAACTGCCGCTCGTCATCGTCAACAGCCAGCGCGGTGGCCCCTCGACCGGCCTTCCGACGAAGACCGAGCAGAGCGACCTCTATCAGGCCGTCTACGGACGCAACGGCGATGCGCCGATGCCGGTCATCGCTGCGCGCAGCCCTGGCGATGCGTTCGAATGCGCGATCGAGGCTTGCCGCATTGCGGTCAAGTACATGACCCCCGTGATGCTCTTGACCGATGGCTATATCGCGAATGCCGCCGAGCCGTGGAAAGTGCCCGATCCGTCGAGCTACGAGCCGTTTCCCGCGACATTCCTGACCGAGAAGAACGGCGAGACGCTGCTTCCTTATGCGCGCGACGAGAAAGGCGCGCGGCCGTGGATCAAGCCCGGCACCCCCGGCCTCATGCATAGGATCGGCGGGATCGAGAAGGCGCAAGGAACGGGCCATATCGATTACGCTCCGGACAACCACCAGGCGATGACCGATGCGCGCAAGCACAAGGTCCTCGGCGTGACCGTACCCGAGCAGGAGGTCTCGCTCGGCCAGAAGGGCGGAAAGCTTGCGGTCGTCGGGTGGGGCTCGACCTTCGGACCGATCCATCAGGCGGTAAGGCGGATGCGCGCGAAGGGCTGCGACGTGAGCCACATCCACGTGCGGCATATCTGGCCGCTGCCTGCGAACCTCGGCGATCTGCTGAACAGCTACGAACGCGTGCTTGTTCCGGAAATGAATACCGGCCAGTTCAAGACCGTGCTGCGCGACCAGTATCTGGTTGACGCCGAGCCGCTGACCAAAACCAGCGGACAGCCGTTCCAGATCGCGGAACTCGAAGACGCCATCGGCAAGTATTTTGACGGCATCGAGGGTAACGAAGGCGGGCAGGTTCCCGTTAACGACCAGCAGTTGCCGAACCTTTCGGCGGGTTACGACAGTGGTTCGTCGAAGGATATGGACTGACTGAACTTATCGGGCGCATGAAGGGTCAGGAAAGGAATTGTTCTATGAAACGCGTGCCGTCCAAATTCCACCGTCCGAAAAAGCCCTACGCGGTCATTATCTTCTTCCTGATCGTAATTGCCGCTTTGATAATCATATTTTAGCCTCGCGAGAAAACGCATGAACGCACCCGCCAAAATCGAAACCACGCTCAAGGACTGGGAAACGGACCAGGAGGTACGCTGGTGCCCTGGCTGCGGCGACTACGCGATCTTGAAGGCGGTCCAGCGCACCCTTCCGCAGCTAGGCGTCGACCCGGCGAACACGGTGTTCATTTCGGGCATCGGCTGTTCGAGCCGTTTTCCCTACTACATGGAAAGCTACGGCTTCCACACGATCCACGGACGCGCACCGGCGCTGGCGACGGGCGTGAAGCTTGCCAATCCGGAGCTCAACATCTGGTTAGTGACGGGTGACGGCGACGGACTCAGCATCGGCGGCAACCACATGATGCATGTCCTGCGCCGCAACGTCGATATGCAGATCATGCTGTTCAACAACGAGATCTACGGGCTGACCAAGGGCCAGTATTCGCCCACGAGCCGTGTCGGCACGCCGAGCCCTTCGACCCCGCGCGGCAGTGTCGATGCGCCGGCCAACCCATGCGCCTTCGCGCTGGGATCGGGAGCGCGCTTCGTCGCCCGCGGCTTCGACGTGTCGAAGAACCTTCCCGACGTGCTGAAAGCGGCTCACGCCCACCGCGGCGCGGCGTTCATCGAGATCTTCCAGAACTGCATCGTCTACAACAAGGACGTTTTCGACGACTTCGCTGCGCCCAAGGGTGCGGAAGACCGTCAGCTCTGGCTCGAAGACGGTAAGCCGATGCTGTTCGGCAGCGAAAAGTCGGGCGGCGTGAAGGGACTGGCGCTCGACACCGAGACGCTTGCGTTCCGGGTGGTCGACGTGCCGGACGGCGACTGGGAGAGCGCAGGCGTACGGGTACACAATGCGAAGAACCGCGTAACCGCACATCTTCTCGCCGAACTGCCTTTCGGACCCTATCCGATGGCGCTCGGCGTGCTGTACGACGACCCCGCGCCGACCTTCTCCGACAGCGTCATCGCGGAGCACGAGGCGGCGTCGAAGGGCAAGGAAGCGAACCTCGCCAAGCTGCTCGGCACCGGACAGACCTGGACGGTGGACGGCACGGCGCAGGATCCGGTCTGAACCGCTTTCCTACCGCTCGCCGGCGTGGCACCTATCGGACCATGAACGGCAGCGCATATCTCTCAGGTAACTGCAGGAGATCGCAGGCGAATAGCGCGTGCATTTCTTTGCCTTGTACCGTGTTCCATGTGTTCCATCCTGTAGGGCTTTCGGGAGCGCGCATATGGACAATCTGACGCATAGCCTCGTCGGCGCCCTGATCGGACAGACGGGGCTGAAGCGGAAAACCGGCCTCGCCATGCCAGCGCTCATCATCGGTGCGAACCTGCCCGATGTAGACGCGGCGTGCTTCCTGTGGCTCGACGGGGTCGAGCATCTCGGCTTCCGGCGCGGCATCACGCACGGGCCGATCGCTTGGGTGCTGCTGCCGCTAATACTGGCTGCGCTGCTCTACGGCTTCGACCGCTGGCAGGCGAAGCGCGGGAAGCGGCCGGAAGGGCGGCTGCCGGTGAACTTCAAATGGCTCTACCTGTTGAGCTTCATCAGCTGCCTGACGCACCCGGCGCTTGACTGGCTCAACGTCTACGGCATCCGCCTGCTGGAGCCGTTCTCGAGCCGCTGGTTCTACGGCGACACGCTGTTCATCATCGACGTGTGGCTCTGGGCGCTTCTGGGCTTCGCAACGTGGTTCTCGCTGCGGCGCGAGAAACGGGGCGGGGAGTGGAAGCGACCTGCGCGTATCGCACTGAGCGTGGCGCTGGCGTATATCGGGGTGAATGGTTGGATATCGAGTTCGGCGTCCCGCGAAGTCGGGGCGGTGGTCAGTGAACGAGCAGCAAGTGAGCATGGAACGTACGTAATAGCGAGCCCGGTTCCTTTGGCGTTCTGGGAGCGGGAAACGATCTGGAGCGAACTTGCATTCGGGACGCATAATGCGTCGGGACCAATTTATTACGTGGGTCATTGGTCTCTCTTTGCAGGGTTTGGCGGAGAGGAAAGGCTATCTCGACAGCCCTGTGGATCAGCACCCCTACACCACGCGAGAGGATCGGAAGGGGAGGCCTTCCTCTTCTGGGCCCGCGCGCCCTTCGCCGAGCGTGCACCCGATGGCTCGGTCCTCCTCCGCGATGCGCGCTTCTACGATCCTCGCGCTCGCGACCGCTTCACCGTCGCTTTGGCAGACGTAGCTTGCGAGGAACTTCCGGGCCGAGCGGGCGCTAATTAACAATGAGCAATCCGCAAATCGTGTGGCTGCGGCGCGACCTGCGCATGAAGGACCAGCCCGCTCTCCATGCCGCTGCCGAAGCCGGACCGGTCGTCCCGGTCTACGTCCTCGATGACGATCGTCCCAAACAGAGCGGTAGCGACCGGTGTTTCGGCGGGGCACATCGCTGGTGGCTGCACCATTCGCTCGAAAGCCTCGGAAAGAGCTTCGGCGCGCGCAACGGCTCGATCGTCCTGCGCCGCGGCGACAGCGTATCGGTACTCGCTTCGATCGCCGACGAAATCGGAGCCGAGGCCGTCCATGCCAACCGCCATTACGAACCGTGGTGGCGCGAGGCGGAAGAGGAACTGAAAGACGCACTGCCCGACGGCTGCGAACTCGTCCTGCACGACGGCAACTACCTCATGCCGCCGGGCACGGCGACCACGGGCAGCGGCGATCCGTACAAGATCTACACGCCTTTCTCGAAGGCGATGCTCGACCTCTTCCCGCCGCGCGACGAACTGCCCGAACCGGACACTATCTCGCAGCCGTCGGACATGCCGGACAGCGACGATCTGTCCGATTGGGACCTGCTACCGACCAAACCCGACTGGGCTGCTGGCTTCCGCGAGTTCTGGAAAGTTGGAGAGGATGCCGCACACGACCGGCTCGAATGGTGGGCGGACGAAGTCGCTGCCTATGACGAAAGCCGCAACCTGCCTTCGAAAGACGAGACCTCGCAGATGTCGCCGCACCTGCATTGGGGCGAAATCTCTCCGGTCACGATCTGGCACCGGTTGAAGGACAAGCGCAGCGGCGGGTGGAAGACTTATGAGAAGGAACTGATTTGGCGCGATTATGCGCAGAACATCATCATGCAGTTCCCGAAATACCCCGACCAAAGCTACCGCGACTACGACGAACAGGTCCTGTGGCGTCATCCGAACCGCGGGCATCTCATTCAGGAAGAACTCGAAGCTTGGCAACAGGGGCGTACGGGCTATCCGATCGTCGATGCCGGGATGCGCCAGCTCTGGAAAACAGGCTGGATGCACAACCGCGTGCGGATGATCGCGGCGAGCTTCCTCATCAAGCATCTGCTGATCGACTGGCGCCACGGGGAACGCTGGTACTGGGACTGCCTCGTCGATGGCGATTACGCCTCGAACGGCACCAACTGGCAGTGGGTCGCCGGTACGGGCGTCGATTCGAACATGTTTCCGCGCATCATGGCGCCGCTCAGCCAAAGCGAGAAGTTCGATGCGGCGGACTACATTCGGCAATATGTTCCGGAGCTCTCCGACCTTTCGGACGAAGACATTCACGATCCGCCCGAAGGCAAGCGGCCGGACGATTATCCGGAAAAAATTATCGGTCACAAGGAAGCGCGCGAGCGGGCCCTGCAGGCATATCGGGACAGCAAGGGAGAGTGACTTGCCTAGACCCGTGCGCAAACGCATAGGGGCGGGCGATGGATATGCAGACGAGCCGGCGGGGCGAAAAGCTGATCGAAGGGGGGCGGCGTTTTGCGCGCAAACCAGGTCTGTTCGCGCGGCTTATCGCTCCCGGTTTCGAACGGATCATCGACCGGATTGACCGCGCTCTGATCAGCGGCGCAATCAATGCAACGCTGCCCGACGGAAGTTACCGCAAAGTAGGCGGCCGCGCGCCCGGCTTCGAATGTATAGTCAAGCTTCGCAGCTGGAACGCGCTCGTAAGGTTGGCGAGCAACGGTTCGGTCGGATGGTACCAGGCATGGGAAGCGGGCGAGTGGTGGAGCCCCGATCCGGTGCCGCTGTTCGCGCTCTTCATGCAACACGCAGGCCGGCTCGGCGATACGGCGCGGGCGAAGGGTCCCTTCCGGCACGCGCTGAAGCTCGCCCATTTCGTTAACCGGAACACGCATTCCGGCGCTCAGAAGAACATCGCCGCGCATTACGATCTCGGCAACGATTTCTACGCTGCCTGGCTCGACGAAACGATGAGCTACTCGAGCGCGCTGAAGGTCGAGGAAAATGATCTCGCCGAATGTCAGCGGCGTAAGTGGCAAGCCATGGCCGACCGGATCGGCAACCCCGGAACGGTTCTTGAGATTGGTTGCGGGTGGGGCGGTCTGGCGGCGCATTTGGCCGAACGGGGCGCTGAGGTTACCGCAATCAGCCTCTCCGCCGAGCAACTGGATTGGGCGAGGACGCATCACAGCGCCGGAGTCCAGTTTCGCAGGCAGGATTACCGCGAAGTTCGCGGCACCTTCGATGCCATCGTCAGCGTGGAAATGGTCGAGGCGCTCGGCCGCGAATACTGGCCCGCGTTCATGGATTCGGTCGCCAGCAATCTGAAGCCCGGCGGCCGCGCCGCGCTACAGTTCATTTCGATGCGTGACGATCTGTTCGAGGACTACGCCGCCAGCGCCGACTTTATCCAGGCGTATATCTTCCCCGGCGGCCTGCTCATCAAGACGAGCGAATTTCGCAGGCTCGCTGAAGATCGCGGGTTGCAGTGGACAGATCAGGCTGACTTCGGAGCGGACTATGCCGAAACGCTTAAAGCGTGGCGAGAGAACTTCGATGCTGCAAAGGACGAGGGCCGCCTTCCGGCAGGGTTCGATGACCGGTTCTGCGACCTTTGGCGCTATTATCTTATGTATTGTGAGGGCGGGTTTCGCGGCGGCGGGATCGACGTGCACCAGGTGACGCTGGTAAAACCCGCCTGACTAGAGGGCGTTAGTAGGAGGAGCGATACACGCCGTTGCCGGAATAACGCTCGAGAATATTGTCATGCACGATCGGGCTCAGCAATTCGGAGAAGGCACAGCCAGCGACGCAGTTTTCCCACCACACGACCTGAGCCTGAAGCGACTCGAGGCCGGGCAGGGTAAGCCAGCAAACCTGCCCCTCGTGCATGCGGTTGATGGCAGCGGCGGAAAAGCCAGAGATGGACAGATCGTGCACCACCGTTTGGAACGCACGGCCGCCAGAGGCGCGCAGCATTCCGGGAATGGTAAGTTTCGTCCGCGGCGAGCAGCGATCTTCCTGCGCGGCGATATCGTAGCGTTCGGTCGTCCTGTGTTCCATGAGCGGAAGTTCCCTGGCTGATCCCGAACCGCGGTCCACCCCTCGGTGCCGATTGCGCGTACCCGGTTCCCGGTCCTTATCTGCCGGGGCCGGTTGCAAATTTTTTACCTCTCGTAGTTAAGGCAAATTAACCTTTGCAACCGCCTCAAACAGCGACTTTCACGACGCCCAGACCTGCTGGGAGGTTGGAAGCGAACCACATCCTTACGCGTCTTCCACCCGTTCGCGGTAACGGTTCGGAAAGTCCTCGATCAGAAGCTGAGCAATCCGCTCACCGACCACATCGGGGCTTTTGACGGTCGCGGGATCCTCGCCGGGATACGCTTTGGCACGCATGTCGGTGCGTGTGGCGCCGGGATCGAGGATCGCCACGCGAACGTCGCTGATCTTCTCGATCTCCTGCGCATGGCAGTCGAGCAGCATTTCGAATGCGGCCTTGCTTGCTCCATAAGCGCCCCAGTAAGCGCGTGCTTCGCTGCCCACGCTGCTGGTCAGACCGACGATGCGCGCCGCGTCGGCTCGCTTCAGCAGGGGATCGAATCCGGCGAGCAGCGCTTGCGTCGCCAGCACATTGGTAGTGAGCGCCGTACCGAACTGCTTTGGGTCGATCTGACTAACCGATGTCAAAGTCGGCAAATATGCAGCTGAAATTACCAGATAATCGAGTGTACTCCACCGTCCGCTTATCGCCGACGTAAGGCGCGAAACGCCGTCCGCTTCGGTCAGGTCGAGAGGAGCGATACTTGCCGTGCCGCCCTCGTCATGAATCCGGTCCTCGACCTTTTCGAGCGCCCTTACGTCTCGCCCGGTCAGAATGACATGCGCACCGGCTTTGGCCAGCGCGAGCGCGGTCGCAGCGCCGATCCCCTTGCTCGATCCGGTGACGAGCGCGGTGCGGTCCTCGAGCTTCCGGTCAGGCACTGGCAGCGACCTTGCCAACGGGAAAGGAGAGCTGAGCCTCACGGTCGACTCGCGTTTCGAGGTCGGTCAGCGTTGTCGGGTAATCGCCCGTGAAGCAGGCATCGCAGAACTGTGGACAGCCAGAATCGCGCTTTTTCTGCGCGACTGCTTTGTAGAGCCCGTCGATGGAAATGAAGGCGAGGCTGTCGGCCTTGATGAACTCGCGCATCGGTTCGAGCTGCATTCTCGCCGCAAGCAGTTTGGAGCGCTCCGGCGTATCAACACCGTAGAAGCAGCTGTGCGCGGTCGGAGGACTGGCGACGCGGAAATGGACTTCGGTCGCGCCGGCGTCGCGCATCATCTCGACGATCTTGAGGCTGGTCGTGCCGCGCACGATGGAGTCGTCGATGAGAACGATGCGCTTGCCTTCCACAAGTCCGCGGTTCGCATTGTGCTTCCGCTTCACGCCGGCATGACGGGCGCCGTCGGATGGCTGGATGAACGTACGGCCAACGTAATGCGAGCGGATAATACCGAGTTCGAAGGGAATGGCGGACGCCTGCGCATATCCGATTGCAGCAGGTACGCCGCTGTCGGGGACGGGCACGACGAGATCCGCCTCGACCGGCGTTTCGCGCGCCAGTTCCGCGCCGATCGCCTTGCGCGCCTCGTAGACCGAACGACCGTCGAAGATCGAATCGGGCCGGCTGAAATACACATGCTCGAAGATGCAGGGGCGCGAACCCTGATTGCCAAACGGGCGGAGCGATTTGACGTTGCCGTCGAAGTCCACCTTGACGACTTCGCCCGGATCGATCTGCCGCACGAATTCTGCGCCTATGATGTCGAAGGCCACCGTTTCGCTCGCGAACACCGTGGCGTCGCCGATGCGGCCCATGACGAGCGGCCGGATGCCCAGCGGATCGCGGCAAGCAACCATGCCTTCCGGGGTCATGACGATGAGAGAATAGGCGCCTTCCACCATCCTGAGCGCGTCGATCAGACGGTCGATCATGGTCGGATAGCGGCTCGTCGCAACGAGGTGGATGATTACTTCGGTGTCGGAGGTGGACTGGAAGATCGCACCGCGGCTGACGAGCTCGTCGCGCAAGGTTTTAGCGTTCGACATATTGCCGTTATGCGCAAGGGCGAAGCCGCCGCTTGCAAGCTCAGCGTAAAGCGGCTGCACATTGCGCAGGCCGCTGCCGCCCGTGGTCGAATAGCGCACGTGCCCGGCGGCCATGAACCCCGGTAGTTCCGCTATGGCCTCCTGGCTCGAAAAGTTCTCGGCGACATGTCCCAGTCCGCGGCGGGAGTAGAATTCCGTCCCGTCGAAGCTGGTGATGCCGGCAGCCTCCTGCCCGCGGTGCTGCAAAGCGTGTAGGCCGAGAGCCGTCGCAGCCGCCGCGTCGGTCGCGTTGATTGCGCCGAACACGCCGCACTCTTCGCGTAACGTGTCGCCGTCATCGTCAATCCAGGGATTGGTGAAGTTCATGCTGTGCCGATCCTGTCGCCCCCGCTCCCGCGCACACACGCCAATGGCGATGTTACGGTCCGATTACAAGGTGCGAGCGCACCCGAGGCTTTCGTTCGTCGCTTTTGCCGGGCACAGCGGACGGCTTTGCAATTGCAGGTTCATGGAGGCAGCGGTAGAGGCGGACCTCCAATTACCCAAGCCGGTCGGGACCGCCCTTGTTTCTTTCTCCTTTTGAATGGACCATCGCCAAGCGATACCTGCTGCCAGGCAGGGGCGAAGCGTTCATTGCGCTCGTGGCGAGCATATCCATCGGCGTCGTGATGCTATCCGTAGCGATGCTCGTCATCGTGATGAGCGTGATGAACGGGTTTCGGGCCGAACTTCTCGACAAGATCGTAGGCCTCAACGGGCATGCCATCGTGCAGGCTTTCGGCGGACGGCTCGACGACTGGGAGAACGTGCTGGAGGACGTGCGCTCTACGCCCGGTGTCGTGCGCGCCTCCCCGCTGATCGAGCAGCCTTTGATGGTATCGTACAACGGCCGGGTCGAAGGCATTCTGGTGCGCGGTAACGTACAGGAAGACATCGACCGGCTTGAAGACAATATCGTTGCGGGCGATATAGGGGAGCTCGAACCGGGGTCCGGTAAGGTCGCCATCGGCACTCGCCTCGCCCAGAATATCGGCGTTCGTGTCGGAGATACGATTACGATCATCAATCCGCAGGGAAGGGCTTCGCCTTTCGGGACCGTACCGCGGCAGGTCGGTTACGAGGTGGCTGCCCTTTTCGAGGTCGGCATCTACAATTACGACGAAAGCTTCGTCGTCATGCCGATGCAGGATGCGCAGACCCTGCTTCTGATGGACAACCAGATCGGGATGATCGAGGTGAAGGTCGATGACGCAGACAATGTCGGCGAGATCCTGCAGCCGGTTGTAAACAATCTGGCGGGCCGAGCGCAGGTCGCGGACTGGAAGACGATCAATGCGTCGCTTTTCGAAGCGCTTCAAGTCGAGCGCGTGGCGATGGCCTTCGCCTTGTCTTTCATGGTGTTGGTGGCCGCATTTAATATTCTGTCGAGCCTTGTCATGCTCGTCCGCGCCAAGACGCGGGACATAGCAATCATGCGCACGATGGGCGCGACCCGCCGCTCGTTGCTAAAGATATTCGTAACGACCGGTTTTACCGTTGGGGCCCTCGGCACGATCGCCGGTCTGATACTCGGCTTCATCGTGCTCACCTTCCGGCAACAGATCGTCAAGTTCATCGAACTCGTTACAGGCCAGAACCTTTGGGACCCGCAAATCCGCTTTCTGACGACGCTGCCTTCACGTACCGATCCTTTCGAGGTCGCGATGATCGTAGGGCTTGCGTTGATCCTGAGCTTTCTCGCCACTCTTTACCCATCTTTCAAGGCTGCGAGCACCGATCCGGTGCAGGTACTGCGTTATGAATAGAGGCTACGGCGGCGGCCCGGTCGTTCGGCTCAACAATCTGACGCGCAGCTTCGAACAAGGCGGCGTGCGGATTGACGTCCTGCGCGGAATCGACCTCACGATTGCGCCCGGAGAAATTGTCGCACTGCTTGGCCCTTCCGGATCGGGCAAATCGACGATGCTGCAAGCGGTGGGCCTGCTCGAGGGCGGGTTCGGAGGCGACATCGCCATTGCCGGCGAACAGGCGAGCAAGATGGCGGCCGACGAGCGGACGCGTTTGCGACGCGAACATCTCGGCTTCGTGTACCAATTCCATCACCTGCTTCCCGACTTCAATGCGAAGGAGAACGTGATCCTACCGCAGCTCGTGAAGGGCACCCCGCGCGAGGCGGCGACTGAGCGCGCGGAGCACCTGCTCGGACAGCTTGGACTTGCACAGCGGCTCGATCACCGCCCCAGCCAGCTATCGGGCGGTGAGCAGCAGCGCGTGGCGGTCGCTCGTGCGCTCGCGAACCGGCCCAGCCTGGTCCTGGCGGATGAGCCTACCGGCAATCTCGACGAAGCTACCTCGGACAAGGTGCTGGCACAGTTTCTGGAACTTGTGCGGGGTGAGGGCAGTGCAGCACTCGTCGCGACGCATAACGAGCGGCTTGCGAGCCGCATGGACCGTGTCGTGCGGCTGCATGAGGGGCATTTGAATTAACTTCTCGGATCGGACCCGGTCAGGCCTTCGCTCGTTAGAGCACAAAGGAGAATTCATATGACCGACCATCCCAGCACCTTTGGTGATCGCGAAACCCATTCCGAGGGAATCGAGTGGCATGATCGCGCGGCGCTTCATGCGAAGGACGATGGCGACGGCATCTTCGATGGGGCGAAGGCGCTACGCCGCGGGACGTTTGCGGAGATGGTTCGCCATGTGGCCGCGCTTTCGCCGGAGGACCGAAAGAAATACGTGATCGAGAAGGCCGGTGACCGGCATTACTCGGCAGAGGAAGCAGCGGCACTCGCGGAAGACCCGTCCTTCCCCAAGGGCGACGGTCGTCAGTGACTACGCTCGGCGACTTTACGGTTCGCACGAACTCCGGCGAAGAACTCGATCTGTCGACCAGACAGAGCGATGTGCTGCTGATCGTAAACGTCGCCAGCAAATGCGGCTTCACCCCGCAATACGGAGGTCTAGAAAAGCTCCACGCCGAGTACCGTGAACGCGGTTTTGCCGTGCTAGGTTTCCCGTGCAACCAGTTCGGCGGACAGGAACCCGGCGATGCCGAAAAAATCGCGAACTTCTGCCGGCTGAATTACGATGTGACCTTCCCGCTTATGGCGAAGATCGATGTAAACGGCAGCGAAGCCGATCCCTTGTTCAATTGGCTAAAAAGCGAAGCGCCAGGCGTGCTCGGCAGCAAGCGTATCAAGTGGAACTTTACGAAATTTCTGGTCGGCCGCGACGGGAAAGTGGTGCGGCGCTACGCCCCGAACGACAAGCCAGAAGATATCGCGGCCGATATCGAGAAGCTGTTGTAGATCAGACCGGCAATTTGCGGCGAAAGCTGTGGATTGCATCTTGGATGAGCGGACGCAGAAGGGCATATTGCTATCATGGCATTTGCTCCTTTTGTTCCGCTGCGAGTCATGTCGTCCTTTTCCATGCTGGAAGCGGCGATCGACCCGAAGCAGATCGCGAAACTGGCGAAAGAGCGCGGCTTTCCGGCAATTGCGATTTGCGATCGGAACGGTCTTTACGGCGCTGTTCCCTTCGCATCGGCTTGCATTGCAGAAGGGGTCCAGCCGATCGTTGGAACGCTGCTCGGCATCGCACGCGAAAGCGAACCGTCGCGCGTGGACTATCTGCCGCTCTTTGCGCAGGACGAAAAAGGTTATGAGAACCTCTGCCATCTGGTCAGCCGCGCGCATCTCGACCGGCCGCTGGAATTCGAACCGCATATATCGCTCGATGATCTAGAGGGGCGAACCGATGGTCTGATCGCTTTAACCGGCGCGGGTGATGGTGCGTTGACCCGGTTGCTGGCCGAAGAACAGGCGGAGCACGCAGGAAGCCATCTCGATCGATTGGTCGCATTCTTTCCGGATCGTCTGTACATGGAACTCGCGCGCGATGGGGACGAGACTGCATGTCTGGCTGAGCCCGCTCTGCTCGATCTGGCTTACGCGCGCGAACTTCCGCTCGTCGCGACGAACCCCGCCAATTATGCTGAGCCGCATATGCACAAGGCGCATGATGCGATGCTTTGTATCGCTGGCTCCACGCATATCGAGGCCGAAGAGCGGCGCCGTTCCAATCCGCAGAGTTTCGTCAAGTCAGCGCCGATGATGGCTGAACTCTTCGCCGACCTGCCCGAAGCGGTGCAGAACACCCTGACGATTGCGCGGCGCTGTGCTTATGCGCCCCCGCAGCGCGATCCGATCCTGCCGAGCCTTGCGGGCGATCTGGAGGGCGAGGCGAGGGCGTTGCGCGACGATTCGCGCAAGGGTCTCGCAGCGCGGATGACTGCGTATTATCCAAACGTTAGCGAAGCCGATCTGCTTGAAGCGTTGTGCGCTTCTGGCGACGAACGTGCTACCGTTATAGCGCGACTGGCTACCGCCGGTGTCGGTAACGAGTTCACCGAATATGCCGAGCGTCTCGATTTCGAGATCGACATCATCAAGGGGATGGGATTTCCCGGCTACTTTCTGATCGTTGCCGACTTCATCAAGTGGGCGAAGGAACAGAACATTCCCGTCGGGCCGGGGCGTGGTTCTGGTGCAGGCAGTCTCGTCGCGTGGTCACTGACAATCACAGATCTCGATCCGATCCGGCTCGGCTTGCTGTTCGAACGCTTCCTTAATCCCGAACGCGTATCGATGCCCGACTTCGATATCGATTTCTGCGAAACGCGTCGCGGGGAAGTGATCCGCTACGTCCAGGCAAAGTACGGCCAAGACCACGTCGCGCAGATCATCACCTTCGGTAAGCTCAAGGCGCGCGCCGTCCTGCGCGATTGCGGCCGGATCTTGCAGATGAGCTACGGTCACGTCGATCGGCTGTGCAAGATGGTGCCCAACCATCCGACCGACCCGTGGACTCTGCCCCGTGCGCTCAACGGCGCGAGCGATTTTCGTCGCGAGTACGAAAACGACAATGAAGTGAAGCGCTTAGTCGATCTCGCTATGCAGCTAGAGGGGTTCCCGCGAAATTCCTCGACCCATGCAGCGGGTGTCGTAATCGGCGACCGGCCGCTCGCGCAGCTCGTGCCGCTTTATCGTGATCCACGCTCGGACATGCCGGTCACGCAGTACGACATGAAGCATGTTGAAAGCTCGGGCCTCGTCAAATTCGATTTTCTCGGGCTGAAGACCCTTTCGGTTCTGCAGAAGGCGGTCGATCTATTGAACAAGCGGGAGATCGATATTGATCTGTCTGCATTGGCGCTTGATGATCCAGCGGTTTTCGCGCTGCTGAAGCAGGGCAATACGGTTGGGGTTTTCCAGCTTGAATCCGAAGGCATGCGGCGCACTCTCACGGCAGTGAAGCCGACCAAGTTCGAGGACATCATCGCGCTCGTATCACTCTATCGGCCTGGACCGATGGACAACATACCGCTGTTCGGCAAGCGTAAGGCCGGTGAAGTGCCGATCGAGTATCCGCACCCCAAGCTCGAAGGCATTCTGGCCGAGACTTACGGCATCTTCGTGTACCAAGAGCAGGTGATGCAGGCCGCGCAGATCCTAGCGGGCTACTCGCTCGGCGATGCCGACTTGCTGCGGCGCGCGATGGGTAAGAAGGTCCAAGCGGAGATGGACGCGCAGCGGCAACGCTTCGTAGACGGTTGCCGCGAAGTTTCGGGGATCGAGAAGCGGGAAGCGAACGCGTTGTTCGACTTGATCGACAAGTTCGCGGGCTATGGCTTCAACAAGTCGCACGCTGCGGCCTACGCGCTGCTGGCATACCAGACGGCGTGGCTCAAGGCGCACTATCCGCACGAGTTCTACGCGGCATCGATGTGCTTCGACATGCACCAGTCGGAGAAGCTGGCGGTGTTCGTTGACGACGCGCGGCGATATCCCGAAACGACCGGTGGGCCCATTACGATTGCGGCCCCTGATATCAACCGCTCGGTCGCTGAGTTTACGGTCGAACAGACCGACGACGGTTATGCGGTTCGCTATGCACTCGCTGGTATTCGCAATGTAGGCTCGAAGGCAATGGACGCTATCGTTGCCGAGCGTGAGATGAACGGGCAATTTTCCAGTCTGTCGGACTTGTTCGGGCGGCTGCCGGCGGGTTCGATGAACCGGCGACAACTTGAAGGGCTGATTTGTGCAGGCGCGCTGGACGCGCTCGAACCCAATCGCGCACAGCTTCTGGCCAATGCGGATCATCTAATGGCCGTCGCCGATGCAGCAGCGCGCGAACGGGTCAGCGGGCAGGGCGGACTCTTCGCGGGCGATGCTGGCGAGGTCGAAACCCTGCGATTGAGAGAGGCCCCGGCGTGGCCGCGCGCGGAAATGATGTCGAAAGAGCGGGAGAATTTCGGTTTCTTCTTCTCCGCGCACCCTGTCGAAGCATACCGCATGGTTGCCTCCGCTCAAGGCGCGCGCAGCTACGCTTCGCTGATGGATACAGGCGCGACTGCGGCCGGGCGGACACCGGCGGTGATGGCTGCGATGGTCGAGAACGTAAATCGCGGTAAGACCCGCAAAGGCAAGGACTTTATCCGCGCCGATTTCTCCGACTCAACCGGGCAGTTCAGCGCTGCTTGCTTCGAGGAAGCAATGGTCGAGAAATTTGCCGAGTGGGCGGCTTCCGGCACCTGTATCCTGCTTCAGGTCGAGCTGGACACGCCGAGCCCCGATGAACCGCCCCGTATTACCGTGCGCGGTGGGCGACCGCTCGACGAGGTAAGTGGGTCGGCGCGCATGATGCTGACGCTCGACGTGACGTCAGAAAGTGCGCTCGAAGCACTTACCTTCGAACTCGGTCGTAACGCGGACGGTGCGGACACCGTGCATGGAGCAACGGGTGAAATCATCGCGCGGCTCCTTACTGCAGCCGGCGCGGCACCGAGCGTAAGATTGGGACGCGATTTCCGGCTGAGCGGTGAGCTTGCGGAAAGACTCGCTTCCGTGCCGGGACTGGACAAGGTGTCCCTTACGAGCAAGCGTGGTCCGGGGCGTCTCAAACTGGTTGCCTAAGCCAACTGCCGTCTTGCCGTTTCGGCTCTGCCGCTTATGCTCCAAACTCAAAACAGAACAAGGAGAGAGCGATGCTTGGGGCGATGCAGGACTGGGAACTGAAGGTTACGCATCTCATCGATCATGCGGCGCGGGAACATGGTTCGCGCGAGCACCTTACGCACTGGGCCGACGGCAGCGAGACCCGCACCGACTGGGCCGGGATCAGACGCGACGCACTCAAAATGGTGCAAGCGTTGCAGGCCTTGGGCATAGAAAAGGGCGACCGGATCGCGACCCTTGCCATGAACCATTCGCGTCACCTCGTGACTTGGTACGGAGCGGTAGGCGCCGGCGGCATTCTACACACGATCAATCCGCGTTTGTTCGAGGATCAGCTCGAATATATCGCCAACCACGCCGAAGACCGGGTCCTTCTCTACGACGCTGCGTTCCAGCCAATCGTCGACAAGATGCGCAAGAAATGGACGACGATCGAGCACTATATCTGCTTCGATTCAGAGGCGCATACTACTGCGTTCGAAGACTGGATCGCGCCATACGACGGCGAGACCGAATGGGCGGATGTGGGCGAACGCGATCCGTGCATGCTGTGCTACACCAGCGGCACGACCGGTAATCCGAAGGGGGTGCTTTACGAACACCGCTCAACCTTGCTCCATGCGCTCGTTTCGTTGCAACCGGCCATTTTCGACGCCGATCCGCGCTCTGTCATGCTGCCGGTGGTCCCCATGTTCCACGCCGCGAGCTGGGGGCTTCCGTGGGGCGGCGCGGCGGCGGGAATCAAGTTCGTCTACAGCGCGGTGAACGATCCTGCGGTCCTATGCGATCTTATGCGGCGGGAGAACGTCACGCATTCGGCCGGCGTCCCGACTGTATGGCTCGCGATGTTCCAGCACATGGATGCGACCGGCGAGACGTTGCCCGATCTGAAGCAGGCAATCATTGGCGGCTCGGCCGCGCCGCGCTTCATGATCGAACGGCTCATGAAGATGGGCGTCAACGTTGCGCATGCGTGGGGAATGACCGAGACGAGCCCGATCGGGACGACGGGTGCCAAGCCGGCAAACTGGGATACGCTGAGTTTCGAAGAGCAGATCAGCGTCAAGCAGATGCAGGGCCGCCCGCCGTTCGGCGTCGAACTGCGTACGGTCGATTTGGACGATATGAGCACCCCGCTGCCGCGCGACGGAAAGACGGCAGGTGCGTTGCAGGTACGCGGGCCCTGGGTCATCAAACGCTATTTCAAAGCCGAAGAAGACGCTCTGACGTCGGATGGCTGGTTCGACACGGGCGATGTCGGCATTCTTCATCCGGACGGCACGCTGCAACTGACCGACCGTACCAAGGACGTCATCAAGTCCGGCGGCGAATGGATAAGTTCCGTCGAGCTCGAAAATGCCGCAGTCGGTCATCCGGCCGTGGCCGAGGCGGCGGCGATCGGCATGCCACATCCGAAGTGGGACGAGCGGCCGGTGCTGTTCGTAGTCCGCAAACAGGGGCAAGATTTGTCTGGCAAGGAACTGACGGACTACCTCGAAGGGCAGGTAGCCAAATGGTGGCTGCCCGATGCAGTCGAGTTCGTGGACGATATTCCGCACACCGCGACGGGTAAAATTAGCAAGAAAGACTTGCGCGCGCGCTATCCCGATTACAGGTTGAGTGCATGAGAAAAGCTATTCTGATCGCAGCGTTGTCCGGCACTCTTGCCGGATGCGCTTCCAGCGGCGCCAGTTCGAATATTGACGGCGGAGCCATAAACGGACCGGCACGGCTGTGCTTCAACGAAAGTGCTTTCATGCTGCCTTCGAACGGCCTGATCGTCGATGCGCGCAGCGGTCGCTACGATGCGACGATCAACGGTTCGATCGGCTTGATCAGCTTTCGCATGACAGAAAGCCGCGACTTCGTGCCGCCGGAAAACTACGGGCCGGTCGTCTACGAACGTGACGACATGGTTGTGCGGCGAGTGGGGGAGGGCCGCACTTCCCTGGCAGTGCTGGCTAAGACCCGCGATAACGGAATCGCACGCGAAGAATTGCTTCTAAGACTGGATCACAATTTCGGGTTCGATTCGATCTCCATGGAAGACTTCTTTTCAGGACTGGACGTGCGCGGTGCGCGTACGAACCCGCAAACATGCACACGCCGCTTCACTTACGGCTAAGCCAAGAAAGGCGGCTACTTTGACATCCTACATCGATCCCAGCCCGGCAAATTTCGAAGCTTTCAAAAGCCTACCGCGCGACAAGCCGATCGAAATGCTGAACTTGCTGCTCTACCGCGAGAAGGCAAACTACCCGCGTGATCACGAATACGCGGCCAAAGGGTGGAGCGGGAAGGAAGCGTACCAAGAATACGCACGCGCGAGCGGTCCGATATTCGAGCGGGTAGGCGGTGAGATCGTTTGGCGCGGCGCGTTCGAAAGTATGGTTACAGGCCCGGTCGATGCACGATGGGACGACGGTTTCGTAGCCCGGTATCCGTCTGCGGGTGCCTTTTTCGAAATGATCAAAGACCCGGAATATCAGCAGGCGGTCATGAACCGAACCGCCGCCTTATCCGATAGCCGGCTCATCCGGTTCGAGCCAGGCGCCCCTGGCGGCGGCTTCGCCTGACTTCAGGCGGGGGGATTGGCACGCAGTTCGGCAATTTGCGCTTCGAGACGCGTGATCAGCTTGTCCAACTCTACCGTATTATGGGTTGCGTTCAACAAACCCATTTCCTGAGCGATAAGTAGCTCTTCCCTGTCGTTGATCGCCGTGTCGCGCGCGTCGATCAGCTTGTCGAGGGCAATTCTGTACCGTGCCACCGGTGAGAATTGGCTCAAATCCCGTCCCTTACGCTCGGCGGCCAACCTTGCTTCCCTTTCCAAGGTGAAGTCGATCGCTTCGCCGATGGTTTCCGGCGTGCGGCCCGACTTGTCGACCAGCACGTCACCGCAGAAAGCTGCGGAAGTTGCGAGGTGATGGATCGCGTAAGTTTTGAGCGCTCCGGCCTCTTCGGCTGTCAGGTCGATAGCCAACCGGTTTACGACTGCCATGTCGGATAGGTCGTACGCATCGAGCGCCGCCATCCTGACCTCGTCCCCGTGGCACGCGGACAACAGAAGCGCAGCGAAAAAGCCTAGGAAATGGGCGCGTCTCATGGATCGGAGCGATACGTCTGTCGTAGTTAAAAGGACGTAAACGCCGCGGTTTCGTCCGCGTTACAACAACCGCAGTTGGCCGCCCGTTTCGGGCTTCCGGAAAGACGACGTATCGAGTTCGAACCTAAGCTTGCCGATACCTGCCCGTTTACACGCCAAACGAAAGCGCGCACGAAACAGGTCAGCCCATACGCCGCTCGGTTTCATGCGCGAGAAGAAGTCGGGATCGTTGTCTCTACCGCCCCGAATCGAGCGGACGATGCTCATAACCTTGCCGGCTCTTTCGGGGTAATGCACATCGAGCCATTCCCGGAAGAGTGGCGCTACCTCGTGCGGTAAACGCAGCGGAATCCAACCGGCGGATTTTATCCCGAGTTCGGCAGCCTGCGCGACTATGTCCTCCATGAACTCGTCCGTGATTGCCGGAATGATTGGCGCAATCGAGCAGTGCGCAGGAATGCCGTTATCCGCCAATACCCCGAGCGCTGCGAGCCGTTTGGATGGAGCGGCAGCGCGGGGTTCGAGCTTCGCCGAAAGGTTTCGGTCGAGGCTGGTGACCGATATGGCCACTGCAACAAGGTCCCGCGTTGCCATCTCACGCAGCAGATCGAGGTCGTCCAAGACCCGGTCGGACTTCGTCGTTATGGTCACCGGGTGGCGCGCGTCGAGGCAGATTTCGAGGACCTGCCGCGTGATCCGGTACTCCCGCTCGATGGGTTGATAGGGATCGGTGTTGGTGCCCATCGCAATCGGACGGGGCTGGTAATTCGGCTTGGCGAGAGTCGCCCGCAGTAACTCGGCTGCCTTCGGCTTGGCGAAAAGCCTCGTTTCGAAGTCGAGCCCTGGAGACAGATCGTGATAGGCATGGGTCGGCCGCGCGAAGCAGTAAACGCAGCCGTGTTCGCAGCCGCGATATGCGTTGATCGAACGGTCGAAGCCGATGTCGGGTGATTGGTTGAACGAAAGGATCGTTCGCGGATGTTCTTCGGTTACAGTGGTCCGCAGTTTGACGGGAGGACCATCCAGCGTCTCCATATGATCACGCCAGTCGCCGTCTGTTTCCCTGCTGTGAAGGCCGAAGCGCTCAGACGATGCCGATGACTGTGCGCCGCGCCCCTTGATTCGTTCTGGCGGCGGTTGCTCCATAGATAGAACATATACGGAACACTGGTGCTTTGAAAAGCGTCCTATTCGCTAAGGCGCGGCATCAACTCGACGAAATTGCACGGCCGGTGACGACTGTCGAGCTGGCTGGCGAGAATCTTGTCCCATCCGTCCTTCACCGCACCGTTCGAGCCTGGAAGCGCAAAGATGTAGGTAGTCTCGGCCACAACGGCGCAGGCCCGGCTCTGAACGGTACTGGTTCCGATCATCTCGTAACTGATCCAGCGAAAAAGCTCGCCGAAGCCCGGAATATCCTTCGTTTTCACCCTTTCTAGCGCTTCGGGATTAACATCACGGCCCGTCAGTCCCGTTCCGCCTGTCGAGACGACCGCGTCGATCGCCGGGTCCGCAATCCAGCTTCGCAACAACTGGGTAAGCTTGTCTGCATCGTCGCGCACGATCTGTCGGGCTACAAGGCAATGCCCCGCATCAGCAATCCGCGCCGCAAGAATGTCGCCTGAAGTATCGTCCGCCTCGGTCCGAGTGTCCGAAACCGTCACCAACGCTAGGTTGAGCGGCTTGAACGTACGGCTCTCGTCAATTGGCACTGGGAAATTCCGGCCACTCGTTCTGTGCGAGCGCGATTCGGCTCGGTGCTTCTCCATCTCGCTGACGCAAGTAGATCCAGTAGTTGCGCATCACGATCGCGACGTAGCCGCGGGTTTCCCAGTACGGAATCGACTCCATGTAGAGCAGCGGATCGTCCTGGTCGCGAACCTCGCCATTCCAGCGAGCAACCGGGGTGAGCCCGGCATTATACGCTGCCATGACCTTCGGCAAATGACCGCGGGTCGTCCCGTTCAAGGCGAGCGCCTGAAGCGCGCGCTGTCCGAATGCCAGGTTGGTAGCGGGATCTTTAAGGTCTGCCGTATCGGCGTTCAAATTGATCGATCCCGCGTATTCGCGTGCGGCAATCGGCCTAATCTGCATCAATCCGATCGCGTTGGCGGAACTGACCACGCTCTCGCGGAAATCGCTTTCCTGCAACGCGTGCGCGAAAGCCAAGGCGGGATCGACCTGCCATCCTCCATAGGGACGGTAGGCTGCCTGGGGATAGCGTAGTGCAGGTTGGGGTGAGGCGCCGCGCGGCACGTTGTAACCCAGCCACTTTTGCGTGTCAGTGAGGCCGAGACTGCGCGACAGGCGGGCAAGGGCCGGGAACTGGTCCGCACCGCCGATCAAAGCTTCATGGCGAAGGGCCTCTCCAGCAAGGTCCATGCGCCCAAGCTCAGCCAAGGCAACAGCGTTCCGGACATTCGGCTGAGACTGCAAATCTCTCCAGTCGGAACGCGAGAACTTCTCGACAGTAAATCGGTCCGGCAGCGGAATGCCGAGCTGCTCGCGCGCTAGCATTCCATAAAGCGTTTCGTCTGCCGCCGCCGCCTGCCGCAGCATTGCCTCGGCGCGCTCCGGATTGCGGCAGCGGGTGTGCGAACGGCTTGCCCAGTAATGCGCCGCAACGCGCGATTCGATATTATCCGCGCGAGCCGCGCTGCGTTCGAATGCGTCGGCTGCGGTGCGACAGTCGCCAAGTCGCCACGCAGCGAGCCCTTCGACCCAAGCGCCCTCAGCCACCCACGGTCCGCTGCCGCTGGCGACTGACTGCGCCATTGCCAGCGACGCCGTGTCGCGGTTCTCGATGTAATAGCTCCAGGCGACCTTTTGCCGCCATTCGGTGCGGGCCTCGCGCGAGAGCGATGCTTCGATCCCGTCGAGCAGCATGCGCGCGCCGTCCGGGTCATCGTTGCTGATCGCCGCATCGATGGCGGACGCAATGTCGTCCGGCATCGTGCCGTCGCCCGTGCTGCGCGGCCGCGTGCGCTTCGAGATCGCCGACTGCCGGGTTACCGAATTGCGTGGAGGAAGTTGCGGCGCAAACGTCAGTCCGCGCTTCTCGCCAAGACGGATCATCTGCTCGGCTTGCGGAAGCTCGCGATAACGGGCGAGCCAGGCTTCGATAGCAGGCAGTTCGATACGCGGACTGTTCGGATGTAGATAGTACTCTGCAGCTAGCATGCCGTGAAGCAGGCCGGTCGGGCGTTCGCCGAGAGCGCGCGTCACCGCATCCCAATCCCGCCGATCCAGGGCAGTGAAGGCGGAAGCGTAGAAGGCGCGCTCATCCTGCGACAAAACCGTTCCGGGAAGTTCGGCGACGCCGGGCGGTATGTACTCGATGCGCTGAGCATGCGTGGGCAGGGCGGGAACTAGAGCGGCTAATACCAGCGCGCTTGCAGCTGCCGCCTTGAATTTTCGTTTGATCATCTCAGTTTATTCATCCGTCCAATCGAGCCAGCTTTCCCAGAACCTCCGCCTACGTTGCGCAGAACGCGCCAGCGCGCCAAGCGGCTGTGCGGCAAGCAGGGGTATTTTTGCGCTGCCCGCCTCCAGTTCGAACGGAGCGCGCACATCGCTTACCTCTTTGTCGACAATGACCGGCAAGAGGAACCGCCCTAAAAGCAGCACGCGTTCGGGTTTCGCCAGGACGATATGATGCCTGGCTAGCGATCCGAGACCCCTAGCGCTCTCAGCGTCCCAGTCCGGCAGCGGCGTATAGCGCGGCAGTACGCTGGCGAGATAGACGCTTTCCTTCGCCAACCCCATCGCTGCCAGCATTGAGGTTAGAAATGCACCGGCTGGCCCTTCGAGCAGCCTAGCTCGGTCGGTCTCGTTCGGGTGCGGTATCACAATCATCAGCGGCGCACCTTGCGGGCCTTCCGGCGCGACGGCCGGCCGCGTATCGCCATCTGGTAATACTTCATCCGACAACCACCACTGATTGAATGCAGAAAATTCTGCCGGCCAGTTTTCCGGGTTGCGGATCGAGCTTTCGGCGAGCGAACCGTGCGTAATACGGTCTGCAGGCGAGAACACCTTCTGGGGAGCACGAGCGGGCTTCTTGGGCGACAATTCGGCCGCTTGAGTGAGCGTGACATCTATGTTTTCCGTAGCGTCTGCCGGGTCACCAAGCCAGGCCTGCGCGTCATCGGAAAAATTGCTGTCCACCCCTGCCTCGAGCCACCATTCGAGCGCGGCTTCTGCCAGCTCCGGCAAGGGCACTTCGCGGCGCGAGGGGGAAGGTTCTCTGATCATCGCGGGAGGGCCACACCCTTGACCTTAAAGCGTGCAGCAATCAAGGAATTGTAGTCAAATCCTGCACCAAGCAAGCGAGTAGTCATGAGCGAACGTGAATCGATGCCCTGCGACGTTGTCATCATCGGCGGCGGGGTCGCCGGGATGGCAGCGGCCATCCGGCTCAAGCAACTGAACGAAGAGCTCGAGGTCGTCGTACTCGAGAAGGGCAGCGAGGTCGGCGCGCACGTCCTTTCGGGCGCGGTTGTCGATCCTCGGGCGATCGACGAACTGCTCCCCGAATGGCGGGAAATGGACTGCCCGCTCGCTCAGGTTCCGGTCACCGACAACCAGCATTGGGTGATGTCGAAATCGAAGAAGTACGAGATGCCGCACTTCGCGATGCCGCCATTCATGTCGAACAAGGGTAATTACACCGTATCGCTCGCAAACCTTACCCGGTGGCTCGGCGAACAGGCGGAAGCCCTGGGCGTCATGGTCTTCCCGGGCTTCCCCGCTTCGGAAGTGCTGTTCGATGACGATGGCGCGGTCGCTGGTGTCATTACGCAGGACATGGGGATCGCGGCTGACGGCAGCGAAAAGCCGGACTTCCAGCCCGGCATGGAAATCCATGCGAAATACACGCTGTTCGCCGAGGGCGTACGCGGCAACCTGACAAAGAAAATGAAGGAGCGCTTCGATCTCGAAGCGAATTGCCAGCCGCAGGTTTATGGCCTCGGAGTGAAAGAACTCTGGGACATTGACCCGGGAAAGCACGTTCCCGGTCGCGTGATCCATACTCAGGGATGGCCCCTATCGGAGAGCGAAAGCTGGGGCGGCGGATTCATCTACCACCAGGCGGACAATCAGGTCGCAATCGGCTTCGTAACCGCTCTCGACTACAAGAACCCGTATGTTTCACCTTTTCAGGAATTCCAGCGCTGGAAACATCACCCGGACATCGTTTCTCTACTCGAAGGCGGCAAGCGCGTCGCTTACGGTGGCCGCGCAATTAATGAGGGCGGTTGGCAATCTGTCCCGAAGCTCGCGTTTCCGGGCGGCGCGCTGATCGGCTGCGCGGCAGGCTTCGTCAACGTGCCCCGCATCAAGGGCAGCCACACTGCGATGAAGAGCGGCATGCTTGCCGCCGAAACCATCGCGGCCGCCATTGCGGATGGTAAGGAAAAGACCGAGCTTTCCGATTACGATGCAAACCTGCGTTCGAGCTGGGTCGCACGCGAACTTGAAGCGGTGAAGAATGCTCAGCCTGCCGTTTCGAAATTCGGCGGAGAGATCGGAACTGTCTTTGCGGGCATCGACATGTGGATGCGTTACCTCAAGATCGGGCTTCCGATCACGATGAAGCACGAGGCGGATTACAAGCATCTGCAGCGTGCCGACCTGTTCCGGCCGATCGAATATCCCAAGCCCGACGGGGTAATCAGCTTCGACCGGCTCACCTCGGTCGCGTTCTCCTACACGAACCACGCAGAGGATCAGCCGAACCACCTCAAGGTCTGCGACATGGAGTTGCAGAAGGAAAGCGAACTCGAAGTCTATGGTGGTCCGTCGACGCGCTATTGCCCCGCAGGCGTCTACGAATGGGTAGACGTTGAGGAGGGCGATCCGAAATTCGTGATCAATTCGCAGAACTGCGTCCATTGCAAGACCTGCGATATCAAGGACCCGAATCAGAACATTGAGTGGACGACGCCCGAAGGCGGCGGCGGTCCGAACTATCCGAATATGTGACGCAGCAAACTGCGTGCCGGTTACGGATATAGCTTACGCCAAGATCAACCTTGCGCTGCACGTACGGGGACGGCGCGAGGATGGCTATCACGACCTCGAAAGCCTGTTCGCCTTCGTCGACAACGGTGATCTTCTGACCGCTAGGCCCGCCGAAGTCGATGCGCTGGATCAGCAGGGCGAGTTTGCTGGGGCGATGGGGCTTCCGTTCGGCAATCTAGCGATGAAGGCGCTGACCGTGTTGCCGCGAGCCACCGGGATCGAAGTCACGTTGGAGAAGAACCTGCCCGTGGCCGCGGGGCTCGGCGGGGGAAGCGCAGATGCAGGAGCCGTATTCCGCATCGTTCGGGGCATGTACGGACTGCCAGACGATTGGCATGACCGTGCCGCCAAACTGGGTGCGGATGTTCCGGCCTGCGTCGAAAGTAAGACCTGCATCGGCCGCGGAACGGGTACCGAACTCGAAGCCGCGGACGATAGTCTTGCGGGAACGCCGGTCCTGCTGGTCAATCCGCGTGAACCGCTTGCTACGGCAAACGTCTTTGCTGGCTGGGACGGCAAGGACCGCGGTCCGCTAAATGGCGAGACGATACGCGAAATGTCAACGAACGGGCGAAACGATCTTGAGAGACCTGCAATATCGCTCGTCCCCGTTATTGCAGACGTCCTTGCCGCGCTCAGGGATACGAACGCATGGCTCGTCCGTATGTCCGGCTCGGGCGCAACTTGTTTCGCTTTGTTCGATAGCGAGGATGAACGGAATGGCGTCCAGCGTTCGATAAACAAGCGCCATCGCGACTGGTGGACCATGACGGGAAGACTGCGATGATAGATGGGATGCCATATCGCCAGGTTGGCGAGCCGCGAAAGGGCGGAATCATCGCGTGCGCCGATCATGCTTCCAACTTCGTACCGGACGACATTGAACTCGGCGTTCCGGACGAAGCTATGGAGCAGCACATCGCCATCGATCTGGGTGTCGAAGGTGTGGTCGAGCGTCTTGCCCGGTTCCATGACATTCCCGCTCATATTGCTGCGATAAGTAGACTTGTGGTCGATCTTCACCGCGATGAGGACGATCCCGCCGTCATGCCTATGTCGAGCGATGGCATTACGATCCCCGGCAATATCGGCGGCAATTTGGAGAGCCGCCTCGAACGGTTTCACTACCCTTACCATCAAGCGTTAGACAGTTGGATAGAGGCGGCGCAACCGTCCCTGATACTCGCCGTGCACAGCTTCACGCCTGCACTTCACAGCACCGGTGAACAGCGTCCATGGGAGGTGGGCCTGCTTTACAACAACGACGACCGGGCCGCGCAGCACGCGATCCGCTTGTTTCGCGAAAAGGGCCTTACCGTTGGCGACAACGAACCCTATTCGGGCAAGCAGCTTAATGCGACGATGGACCGTCACGCTGAAAGCCGAGGCATTCCGTATCTCACGATCGAAATCCGGCAGGACGAGATCGCTACCCGAGCGCAGCAGTCGCGCTGGGCGGACCTGATCGCGGACGTCGCTAGTTTGACGCAGCTATCGCTCAAATCTCCCTAGCTTGGCATAAAGCTAGCCTGCGCTTGATTATCGCCGCCAGCGGGGCGAGAACGCGCGGATGAGCGACACTTTCGACAAAGCCAAGCTGCCGAGCAGGCACGTTTCCGTCGGCCCCGAACGCGCGCCGCACCGGTCGTACTACTATGCGATGGGTATGACCGAGGAAGAGATCGCGCGCCCTTTCGTCGGCGTGGTCTCCGCCGGCAACGACAGCGCACCCTGCAACACTGCGCTCGATGCGCAGGCGAATGTGTGCCGCGCGGGAGTAGAGACGGGCGGGGGCACCCCCCGGCGGTTCAATACGATCACGGTGACCGACGGCATCGCGATGGGTCATCAGGGAATGAAAAGCTCGCTCGTAAGCCGCGAGGTCATTGCCGATTCCATCGAGCTATCGGTACGCGGGCATTGCTACGACGCGCTGGTCGGCTTCGCGGGGTGCGACAAGAGCTTGCCGGGCATGATGATGGCTATGCTGCGGCTCAACGTTCCGTCGATCTTCGTCTACGGCGGGTCCATCCTTCCGGGCCGTTATCACGACGAGGACGTGACGGTCGTTGATGTGTTCGAAGCGGTTGGCCAGTATGCCGCGGGTGGCTGCCCCCTCAAGGAACTGACGGCGCTCGAAAAGGTCGCCTGCCCCGGCCACGGAGCGTGCGGCGGGCAATTCACTGCAAACACTATGGCCTGCGTCGGAGAAGCGATCGGATTGTCGTTGCCGAACAGCAACATGGCGCCGGCTCCGTACAAATCGCGTGAGGAAATCGGGCTCGCGGCCGGCGAGCAAGTCATGACACTCCTTGCACGAAATATTCGCCCGCGCGACATCTGCACTAGGGCTGCTTTTGAGAATGCTGCGCGCGTCGTCGCAGCGACCGGCGGTTCGACCAATGCCGCACTCCACTTGCCGGCCATGGCGAATGAATGCGGGATCGAGTTCGACCTGTTCGATGTTGCCGAAATCTTCAAATCCACGCCTTATATCGCCGATCTGAAACCGGGTGGCCAGTATGTTGCAAAGGACATGCATGAGGCGGGCGGGGTCTACATGGCCATGAAAACCTTGCTAGACGGCGGGTTCCTCGATCCCGAACCCTTGACTGTTACCGGCAAGAGCCTGGGCGAGAACTTGGACGAGATCACCTGGAACCCGGACCAGAAAGTGTTCTACGATGTCAATCAGCCAATAACGCCGACCGGTGGTGTCGTCGGTCTCAAAGGCAGTCTTGCCCCTGAAGGCGCCATCGTGAAAGTCGCCGGGATGGCGCGGCTTCAGTTCAGCGGAGCGGCCCGAGTGTTCGACTGCGAAGAAGACGCTTTCGCGGCAGTCGAGCGCCGCGACATTGCCGAAGGTTCGGTCATCGTCATTCGCTACGAGGGGCCGAAGGGCGGACCGGGGATGCGCGAGATGCTGTCCACGACTGCGGCGCTTTACGGGCAGGGCATGGGTGAGTCAGTCGCGTTAATCACCGATGGGCGTTTCTCCGGCGCGACGCGCGGGTTTTGCATCGGCCATGTCGGTCCCGAAGCGGCGGATTGCGGTCCGATCGCGCTTGTAGAGGATGGCGATATCATAAGCATCGACGCCGAAGCGGGCACGATCGACCTCGACGTGTCCGAAACGATCCTTTTCAAGCGCCGTAGTGCGTGGCAGCCACGGACGAACGATTACCAGTCGGGCGCTCTGTGGCGCTATGCGCAGAACGTAGGTCCTGCGGTGAAAGGCGCCTTGACGCATCCGGGTGCGTCGAAGGAAACGCATGTCTTCGCCGACATCTGAACGGTCCGCAACTTGACGCTCGAACCCGTTCTTACTGCAGAAGAAATGCGGGCCGCTGAACAGCGGGCAATCACGGCCGGAACGTCTGAATGGGAGTTACTGCAGAGCGCTGGCAAAGGATGCGCAGCCGAGATCACCGCGTTCGCAAACGGCAAGCGCGTGACCGTTCTCTGCGGGCCCGGAAATAACGGCGGCGATGGTTACGTGATTGCCGAGGCGTTGCGGAAGAAGGGTGTCTCCGTCCGTGTCGTAGCCCTGACCGAGGCGGAAACGCCGACGGCGGCGAAAGCCCGCGACTGCTATAACAGTGATGTCGAGAGTGCCCACAGTGATGTCGAGGGCGATATTCTGGTCGATTGCCTGTTCGGCACCGGTCTGTCTCGGCCGTTAGATCCCGACGCACATCATTTGCTGATGCGAAACGCCGCCTTGCACCAGACCGTGGTCGCGGTCGATCTGCCGAGCGGTGTCGTCAGCAATACTGGCGAAATTCTGAACGGTGAACTTCCCAAATACGATTACACCTTCGCTCTAGGCAGTTGGAAAAATGCGCATTTCCTGATGCCTTCCAGTGCACTCCTGGGCAAGCGCATCCGCGTCGGGCTCGGCCTGGAGTTCGGCGACGTTTCGGGACATCTGTTCGGCAAACCCGCACCAACGCCTCCGGACTTCAATGCGCACAAATACTCGCGGGGAATGGTCGCGATCGTCGGGGGTGAGATGCACGGCGCCGCAATCCTCGCCAGTGAGGCCGCGATGCGTGCCGGCGCCGGCTATGTTAAGCTTGCAGGGGATACCGAGCATCCTGCGGTACCGGCTGACTTGGTCGTGGACCCCGGACCCTTGGAAGAAGTTCTCGGCGACAAGCGATTAGACGCGGTTTTGATCGGTCCGGGATTGGGACGGAACGACACAGCTAAAGCGAAACTCGAAGCGGTTTTTGTCAGCGGCAAGCCTGCCGTATTCGACGCCGACGCGCTTCACCTGATTACTCCAGCGATGTTCGAGACCTCGGAACGCCGATGCCATGTTCTTACGCCGCACGAAGGGGAGCTTGCAGTGCTATGCGAAGCTTTCGGTATCGACAGAAACACGAAGCTCGAGAAGGCGCGGAAACTCGCGGAAACGACAGGCTGCGTCGTCGCAGCGAAGGGCGCGGATACGATCGTTGCCGCGCCAAGCGCACCGATACGCTTTTTCAAACCGGCGTCGTCGTGGCTTTCCGCTGCCGGAACCGGGGATGTTCTCGCCGGGGTCGTTGTGAGCCGAATGGCAGCCGGCGAGCCGCCTCTCGAAGCTGCCTCGCAAGCGGTTTGGCTGCATGGTGAAGCTGCCCGGCAGCTCGGTCCGGCTTTCACGGCAGGCGAACTTGCCCGGCAGATGCGCCATGCTTTGGCGACTTGCCTATGACCGATAACGTAATTGTCCGCGTAGCCGCGAAGGGTGACGGGGTCACTTCAGACGGGCGGCACATTGCCGGAACCGCTCCCGGTGACCGGATACTCCCCGACGGAAGGATCGAGCCGGGCGAGCACCGGCAGAGGCCGCCGTGCCGCCATTTCGCGAAGTGCGGCGGTTGCCAGTTGCAGCATCTCGACGACGAGGCGGTTCGCCAGTTCGTGACCGACCGCGTGGTTCACGCAGCGGCAGGGCAGGGCCTCGAGCCCATTACCTTGCTGCCGACGCATCTATCGCCGCCGAGCAGCCGGCTCCGCGCGACGCTGCATGCCCAGGCTATCGGGAAGCGCGTCGTGCTCGGTTACCGGGAGGAACGCTCTCACCGGATCGTCGACATACGCGAATGTCCGGTGCTGCGGCCCGAACTGTTCCGCCTGTTCGGTCCGCTTCGCGATTTGCTTTCGCGTTACTCGCCACGGGGCAGCATCGATGTCGGGATGACCCTGACCGATCAAGGACCCGACATTCAGCTAAGCGGGATCGAGCCGGACGGGCTCGACGCAATCGAAGCGCTGACCCGTTTCGCCATGGACAACAATCTGGCGCGGCTAACGCTCGACCAGGGGTTCGGGGCGGAAACCTTCTACGAGCCGCAGCCAGTGACCGTGACGTGGAACAACATTCCCGTCAGCTTTCCGGCAGGCGCTTTCCTGCAAGCCACGCAAGACGGAGCCGAGAGACTGATCGCCGATACGAGGGTCGGCGTTGCGAACGCGGAAAGCGTTGCGGATTTCTTTTCCGGTCTCGGCATGCTGGCGTTCGGTGTTGCGGAAGGCCGCAGCGTTGCTGCGTTCGAAGCGGCCCGCGATGCCCACCTCGCCTGCCGTCAGGCTGCCGCGACGGGCGCTTTACATGTGGAAGCGCATCACCGCGATCTCTTCCGCAACCCCTTGCAACCGGATGAGCTTTCGAGGTTCGACGCGGTGATACTCGACCCTCCGCGCGCCGGCGCCCGCGAGCAGATCGCTTCAGTCGCGAAGAGCGAGGTTCCGCGCGTCGTCTACGTCAGCTGCAATCCCTCCAGTTGGGCTAGGGATGCGCAGACGCTTTGCGAAGCGGGGTTCCGATTGGAGACCTTGCGCCCCGTCGGACAGTTCCGCTGGGCCACGCATGTCGAACTGACCAGCGTTTTCACGCGCGGCTAGTGCCGGTTTAGCGTTCCACGACCTTGGCTTCGGCGAAAGCGAGCAAGCCGCCGTAGGTTTCGAGCATTTCGCCATCGACATCGTCGTCTTCGATGATGATTTCCAAACGATCCTCGATCTCGGTCAGCAAACCGGCCACCGCCATCGAATCGAGCTCGGGCACGTGGCCGAACAAGCCGCTATCTGCCGAGAATTCTGCGACACGGTCTTCGTCGAGGCCGAGCACGTCGCGCAAGATGCTACGAAGCGTCCGGTCGATCTCGGCGCGGGGCGGACCGGCTGCATCGAGGGCCTCGGTATCGCCCACCGAGGCACCACCCTCTTTGCCCCTGCATCCTTCGGCCGTTCGAATATCCATGCTTCCTCGCCGCGCCCCTTGTTGGCTTTGGTTGTGCGGGCCGCCATAGACTTCGGGAAAACGCCGCGCAAGCCGGGCGCTTCCGAGCTCTTTCGCAGCACGCTGAGCCATTGCTAAGACGGTGAGCTTTAGGCAGGGAACGGGTTCGATGACCGATCTACCGCATCAGACACTCGATCCTGTGCCGCGCCCGCTCGATCATATTTGCGAGTTTGGCCGCGCGGACGATCCGGCGCTTGCGGTAAAGACCGGGACGCTGACCTACGGCGAACTGCGGACGCGCATCGCGACAATGGCCGGATGGCTTGCCGAGCGATACACGCCGGGTACGCGCGTTGCGAGCTGGGCAGCGAAGGGCGAGCTGACATGTGTTTTGCCGCTCGCTGCGGCGCGCGCCGGTCTGGTCCATGTGCCCATCAACCCGTTGCTCAAACGCGCACAGGTCGCCCACATCCTAAGCGATAGCGGAGCGGCGCTGCTGGTCGCGACGAATTCCCGGCGTTCGTCGCTCAATGCTATAGATGTTCCAGCAGGCTGCACGGTGATGGATGAGGGCGAGGCCATCGCCTGCGCAGCCGAAGCAGGCGCAAGGCTTCCGATCTCGAAGCACGATCCGGACGATCTGGCTGCAATCCTCTACACCAGCGGCTCTACCGGCAGGCCCAAGGGTGTCATGCTTAGCCACGCGAATATGTGGCTCGGCGCGGTCAGCGTTGCGCATTACCTCTCCATGGACCGCGACGATAGGACCCTTGCCGTACTGCCGCTGTCGTTCGATTACGGGCAGAGTCAGCTTTTCTGTACCTGGATTGCCGGAGGCTGCGTTTACCCGCTCGATTATCTCTTTCCTCAGGACGTCACCAAGGCCTGTGCGCGCCACCAGATAACGACGCTCGCCGGCGTTCCGCCGCTTTGGCGGCAACTGGTTGCTGTCGATTGGACCGAAAAGGCTTCGCAGTCCCTGCGGCGCATAACGAATAGCGGCGGCGCTCTGACGCGGGAGCTTGTCAGCGAGCTTCGACAAAAGTTACCGAAGACACGCATCTATCCAATGTACGGCTTGACCGAGGCGTTCCGTTCCACCTTCCTCGACCCGGCAAAGGTCGCTGAAAAGCCGACGTCGATGGGTCAGGCGATCCCTTTTGCCGAAATACTCGTAGTGGCCAATGATGGCAAAGCGGCGGGCACGGGACAAGAGGGCGAACTCGTTCACTGCGGTCCGCTCGTTGCGAAGGGTTACTGGCAAGATGCGGAGCGCACCGCTGCTCGCTTCAAATCAGCGCCGGAGTGGTCCGAGTACGGCGGCACGGCTGTGTACTCAGGCGATACGGTGCTGCGTGATGCGGACGGCGACCTTCATTTCATGGGCCGCGACGATGCCATGATCAAGAGCGCGGGCAACCGGATCAGTCCGCAGGAGATCGAGGAGGCTGCGCTCGCAACCGGCGTCGTTTCGGATGCGGCCGCTTTCGGAATGGTCGACCCCGACCTCGGTCAGGCTGTTCATCTGGCGGTGGTTGGAAATCAGTCAGACGAAGAGCGGCTACGCCGCGAACTTTCGCGCGAGCTTCCGAATTTCATGATGCCTGCGCAGTATCACTGGTACGCGCGTTTTCCGGTCAACGCGAACGGCAAGCTGGACCGCACAGCGCTCGAGCAGGAGAAACTGGCTGCGAGGACACCCGAATGAAGCCGCTCGGCCCAATTCCTGAGCATTTTTCTGCGCGCGAGGAGCAGTTGCTGCTCGGCGGCGAGACCGCTGCGCACTGGATTTCCGAAGCGGGCGATACGCCACTGTTCGTCTACAGCAGTACAATTATCGGACGGAAGGTCACTGATTTCCGCAGCGCCATGCCAGGGCGGCTAAAGCTGAATTACGCTATTAAGGCCAACCCGTTTGCACCGGTGCTCTCGCTGATGAAAGGATTGGTGGACGGGTTCGACATCGCATCGGGAGGCGAGCTCGAACTGGTGCGAGCGGCAGGGATCGAATGCGACCGCGTCAGCTTCGCCGGTCCCGGCAAGCGAGATGACGAGCTCCGTAAAGCGCTACAGGCAGGTGTGGTCCTGAACTGCGAATCGGAAAGCGAAGCGCGTCGCACCATCGCTTTGGCGGAACAGTTGGGCGAAACGCCGCGTATCGCAATCCGCGTCAATCCCGATTTCGAACTGCGCGGATCGGGCATGAAGATGGGGGGCGGGGCCAAGCAATTCGGCGTTGACGTCGAGAGGGTCGTGCCGATGGCGAAGCTATTGTTCGAGGCCGGCTGCGATTTCCGTGGGTTCCATATCTTCACCGGAAGCCAGTCGTTGGACGGCGAAGCGATCATCGAGACGCAGGCGAATGTGCTCGTTCTGGCCGAAGGATTAGCGCGCGACATCGGACGGCCCATCGCTTCGCTCAACATCGGCGGAGGCTTCGGCATCCCGTATTTCCACGGCGACACCGCGCTAGACCTAAGACCGATCGGGGAAGCTTTGGAAGCGTGCTTCGATGAACTGTCAGAGAACCTGCGCGATACGGAAATCCATAGCGAGTTGGGGCGTTACCTCGTCGGCGAAGCGGGCGTCTACCTGACGCGGATCATCGACCGGAAGGAGAGCCACGGCGAAATCTTCTTGATTACCGACGGCGGGCTCCATCACCAGCTCGCCGCGTCCGGCAATTTCGGTACGGTCGTCCGCCGAAACTATCCGGTGGCGATCGCAAACCGGTTTTCCACAGAGCCTACTGAAGTCGTCTCGGTCGTCGGCTGCCTGTGCACACCCCTCGACCGTCTGGCGGACAAGGCGCTTCTACCGCGAGCAGAGGTCGGCGACATCGCCGCGGTATTCTGTGCGGGCGCTTACGGGGCAACCGCGTCCCCAGCGCAGTTTCTCGGTCACGGACCCGCTACCGAAATGCTGGTTTGATCTGACGACCAGCGTTCTATGCACTGTTCGCGTACGGGACAGGCATTCTCGCTCCCGGTGTAATCGCGCACTATTTGCTTAAGAGCGTTTGCCGGTGGTCTAGTACAGGAACGAAGACGATGGGGTTCGCTAATAGGGACAGGTTTGCGCACGGGTTGAGCGCATTCGAAGGTTCTTCAGGAAGCGACGAAACCGATCTGCGGGAGCGCATCGCGCAGCTCGAAGCGCGGATCGACGAACAGGAAGACGCCATGCGCCGGATGCTGTTGATCGTGACCGACTACCTGGAAGCAGACGGCAAGCGCCGCCTCTGAGGGCGACGCTTCCCGAATTTCAACATGTAACCTTAGCGGGCGTCGACCAGGACCACTTCGGCGTCCTCGAGCGCCTCCACTTCCAGCTGTTCTTCACCCTTGACGGCTATGCCGTCGCGGGCCTGCGCCGTAACGCCATTGACTTTAATCGAGCCCTTCGCCGCAACGAGATACTGGTGGCGCTGCGGGTCGGCCTGCCAGGTTGCGGTCTGTCCAACCTTGAGCGTCGTCGCCGCAACCTTCGCATCGCTGCGGATGAGCAGCGAACCGTCCGCTTCCGGGCTGTCGCTGGCTAGTATCTCAAACTTGCCGCCGCGCGCCTCCTTCGGAAACTCACGCTGTCCCCATTGCGGCTCTCCGCCAGCCTGGTCAGGTAAAATCCATATCTGGAAAAGGGTGCAGTCTTCGCCTTCGGCATTGACCTCCGAGTGCCGAACGCCCGACCCGGCGCTCATTACCTGCACATCGCCCGCAGCAGTTCGCCCGCGGTTGCCCATCGAATCCTCATGCGTGATCGCACCCGACCGAACGAAGGTGACGATTTCCATGTTCTGGTGCGGATGCGGCGGAAAGCCGGCGCGCGCGCCGATCGTATCGTCGTTCCAGACGCGTATGGAACCCCAGCCCATGCGGGACGGATCATGATAGCCGGCGAAACTGAAATGGTGGTGCGCGTCGAGCCATCCGTGGTTCGCATGGCCCAGAGTATTGAAGGGTCTTACTTCGATCATCGATTTTCTCGCATCGGCAGGGCTGCTTGATCTGCCGGAAGACCTTTCAAATGAGAGGCCAGGCCGGGGATTTCAAGCCAGCCCGTTACTCGTGGCCTCCATGGCCGAGCGCAAGGTATTCCGCGCTGCGCATCTCCTGCAGGCGGCTGACGGTTCGCTCGAACTCGAAACGTCCGTCGCCGGCCTGGTAAAGCTCGCTTGGGCCAACGGCAGCGGTTGCGAACAGCTTGACCCGCGCCTCGTAAAGAGCGTCGATCAGCGAGACGAAACGCGCCGCTTCGTTGCGCATGTCCGGTCCCATCTGCGGGATGCCGACGATTATGACCGTGTGGTACGCCCGCGCGATGGCGAGGTAATCCGCTGCGCCTCGAGGTTCTCCGCACAGCCGCTTGAAGCTGAAGACCGCGACGCCGCGAAAGCTCTTGGGCACGTGAATCGTCCGCTTGCCGCCGACCTCCAACTCGCGCGAGGGTACGTTGTCCGCGTCTTCCGGGCTGTGGTCGGTGAGGCGGAAGAAGGCTTCGCGCACTCGCTCCGTGGCGGGCGGGCCGAGCGGCGTGTGCCAACTGTCGATGCCCGAAAGCCGCTCCATCCGGTAATCGGTCGGCCCGTTGAGCGGCATGACGTCAAGCCGCTGCCGGATCAGGTCGATGAACGGCAGAAAGTGCTCGCGGTTGAGACCGTCCTTGTAAAGATCGTCCGGCGGCCGGTTCGAGGTGGTGACGATCGTGACCTCCTCGTCCACAATCAGCGCGCGGAACAGGCGGCTCATGATCATCGCGTCGGCCGAGTTGTTGACGACCATCTCGTCGAAGGCGAGCACATCGAGGTCGCCGCCGAGCGCGCTTGCGACAGCCGGGATAGGATCGCCGCTTTCGCTCTTGCGCGCTTCGCGAAGGGCGGCGTGGACCTCCTGCATGAAAGCGTGAAAGTGGACGCGGCGCTTGGCTTTGACCGGCAGGGTTTCGTGGAACAGGTCCATCAGCATCGACTTGCCGCGTCCCACGCCACCCCACATGTACACGCCCTCAACCGGGTCGTCGTCCGAGGCGAAGATGCGCGACAGGAAGCCTTGCTTCCGGTCATCGAGTAGTTCTTCCTGAAGCCGTTGCAGACGCTCTGCCGCGTTACGCTGGTCCGGATCCTTCTGCAATTCGCCCGATGCGAGCAAAGCATCGTACCGCCCCAGAATACCCATTACCGGTCCGGGCTGGAGGACTTGCGCAAGATCCCGCTGAAAGCCGCGACGACATGCTCTTCCTGCACGACCTCGCCGCGCACGAACACAAGGCGGCCAGTCTCGCGCACGACTTCGGTCACGGCGTCGAGCGGCTTGTCCGGATCGCCTGCGCCGACGAACTGCGTCGACAGCTCTAACGTGACCGCGCCGCTTCCGTCGCTATCGCCCGCTACGTGCATTCCGGCGAACAGTGCAATGTCGATCAGCCCGAGCGTGGCGCCGCCGTGGACCATCTTCTGCACATTGGCGTGTTTGCGCTGCGGGAACATCCGTAAGCGGCACCTCGCGCCTTCCTTTCGCACGCGCAGTTCGCCGAGGACCGCCCGGTTGTAGAGCGTTTCGTCGCCGACGTCCCAGCTGTACCAGCCGGGTTCGCCGTCGATCGCCTCGTAGCGTATGAAGCTCGGAACGTTACTCATGAAATGCAGCGACGCCGCAGCTTACAGATTGCGCTCGACCTGCATTTTCTTGATTTCGGCGATCGCCTTGGCGGGCGAGAGCCCCTTGGGGCAGACGTTCGCGCAGTTCATGATCGTATGGCAGCGGTAGAGGCGGAAGGGGTCTTCAAGATCGTCGAGCCGCTCGCCGGTCATCTCGTCGCGGCTGTCCGCGAGCCAGCGGTAGGCCTGCAGAAGGATCGCCGGTCCGAGGAACTTGTCCGAGTTCCACCAATAGGACGGGCACGCCGTCGAACAGCATGCGCACAGGATGCATTCGTAGAGCCCGTCGAGTTGTTCGCGCTGTTCGGGTGATTGCAGCCGCTCCTTGCCCGAAGGGGTGGGACTGACCGTCTGCAGCCACGGCCGGATCGAGGCGTATTGCGCGTAGAAATGCGTGAAGTCGGGCACCAGGTCCTTCACCACGTCCATATGCGGCAGCGGGGTGATGCGAATCTCGCCCTTCAGGTCTTCGATCGCGGTAGTGCAGGCGAGACCGTTCTTGCCGTTGAGGTTCATCGAGCAAGACCCGCAGATGCCTTCGCGGCAGGACCGGCGAAAGGTCAGCGTCGGATCGATCTCGTTCTTGATCTTGAACAGCGCGTCGAGAACCATCGGGCCGCAGTCGTCGAGGTTGACCTCGAACGTATCGTAGCGCGGGTTCGCGCCGCTATCGGGATCGTAGCGGTAGATCTTGAACTTCTTGATCCGCCCCGCACCCGGTTTGTCGCCAGCCAGCGTGTGGGACTGGCCCTTGCCGGTGATGCGCGAGTTCTTGGGGAGCGTGAGAGTAGCCATTATCTTCCGGGTCCTTTTCGAATTACGGCCTATCTAGCGACTCTGGCCGCCGACACAAGAAGCGCGCGGCAATCCGCCGTTTTTTCAGCTCTTTTCCTACAGGATGGAACACATGGAACACACTCCAGATACTTAAAAACTCGCCCTAGACAGGCAGGAGCGAAAGTGAGGAAAGGAACGGTGCGGGCATGCGCAGCGTCTACTCGGTATGATGCAAGTAGGACAGGAAAGCGCGGACTGGCCGCGGCGGGCGGCGATCTTCGGCGCGAGCGGCGGTATCGGCCGCGCGCTGGCAAAGGAACTCGCGGGGCGGGGTGTGTCCGTTCTTGCAGCCTCGCGTGCCGGTGCTGACCTCAGCATTGCTGGCGCAGAACCCTTCGCGTTCGATCTGACTGATGAAGGTAGCATCGCGCGCGTCGCTCAGGTGATGTCAGGCGATCCGCCTGACCTCGTGATCGTCGCGACGGGAGCGCTGACCCTGTCTGGCGGGGAAGGGCCTGAGCGAAGCTACAAGCACATCGATGCGAAGGTGATGCAGCGCATCTTCGCTGTCAACACGATCGGACCGGCACTCGTCGCCAAGCATATGCTGGCGCTCTTTAAGCGAGACCGCCGCAGCGTCTTCGCCGTGCTCTCTGCCCGTGTCGGGTCTATTGAGGACAACCGGATCGGCGGATGGCATTCCTACCGTGCGAGCAAGGCCGCGCTCAACATGCTGGTCCGCAATTTCGCCATCGAACTCGGGCGCACGCACAAACACGCGATTGCGGTCGCGCTTCATCCAGGAACGGTCGATACGAGCCTGTCCGAACCGTTCCAGGCGAACGTGCCGGACGAGCAGCTGTTTGCTCCCGCTCGCGCCGCGCGGCAGCTGTTTGACGTGATCGACGGGCTGGGCACCGAGGACAGCGGCAAGCACTTCGACTGGCAGGGCAAGCCCGTTCCGGCGTAGGTTTGAACCGAAAACGAAAACGTCCCGCGACCCGGCAGGGTCACGGGACGTATCGCGTCAGCTAGGGGCAATTATTCTCCGAACGTGCGCTGCCACCAACCCTTGCGCGGCTTGGCGGTCTCGACCGTACCAGCACTTTCATCAGAGCCGGCCTTGGCCTTTCTGCCGCCTCTGGCGGGTGCTGCCTTCTCGTCGTTGGACGCATCATTGGCGGCTTGCGCGTCGGCAGTCTGCTTCGCATCGTCCGGTCCGCTGACACCTGCGCTGTCGTCCTTCAGCTGCTCGCTAGACGGTTTCGCGTTCGCCTTGGGCTTGGGTTCGGCCTTCTTACGCGCGCGGCGAGGCTTCTTCTCGCTCTCGGCAGGCTTCTCCTCGCTGTCCGCAGAGCAGTCCCGGGCGGAAGCGTCCGCTTCGGCAGCCTTGTCCGCCTCGATCTGCGCCTTCGTGCGGCGCGGCTTGCGAGGCTTCTTGGCAGGCGCTTTGCCTTCTTCGGACTTGTCGGCCATTTCTTCGGCAGTTTCCGCAGCCCCATCGGGGCCGGACACGACAGCGATATCGTCCTGCATCTGATCGGCCACTTCCTTCATTTCGGTAGCGTCGATCTCGTTCTGATCCGATTTCTGCTGCTCACCGTTCTGGCCGTTCTTCTTGCGTCCGCGGCCGCCGCGGCGCCGGCGACGCTTCGGCTTGTTCTCGCCGTTTTCGTCATCGGAGTTGCTGTCGGAGCGGCTGTTCTGCGTATCGTTCTCGCCGCCCTCATCAGAGCGGTTCTTGTTACGCCCGCGACCGCCGCGCCGCCGCCGGCGACGTCTGCCGTTCTGGTCGTTGTCGTCCTCGTCAGAATCGTCACGCTCATCGGTATCGTCGAAGTCGTCTTCGATCTCGTCATCTTCGGGGTCGTCGTCGACGATGGCTTCGAACTTGGGCGCGTCGGTCGGTTTGGGTCCGGAACTAGCGACGCTCATCTTGGCGCCTTCGTCCTCGCCTTCGGGAACGACCTCGACATTGACGCCGTAGCGGCGCTCGATCTCCTGCAGGTCGGCACGCTTTGCGTTAAGCAGGTAAATCGCCGCCTCGGTGCTTGCGGATAAAGTGATGTTCGTGCCCTTGCCCTTGGCCGCTTCCTCTTCAATCAGACGAAGCGCGGACAGACCGGCGCTGGATGCCGTGCGTACGAGACCCGTGCCGTCGCAGTGCGGGCAGTCGCGGGTCGAGGCTTCCAGAACGCCGGTGCGTAGCCGCTGGCGGCTCATTTCCATCAGGCCGAAGCCGGAAATACGTCCGACCTGAATGCGCGCACGGTCGTTCTTGAGCGAATCCTTCATGCACCGCTCGACCTTGCGGATATTGCCGTGCCGCTCCATGTCGATGAAGTCGATCACGACGAGGCCCGCCATGTCGCGCAGACGAAGCTGGCGGGCGATTTCCTGCGCCGCTTCGAGGTTCGTGCTGAGCGCGGTCTGCTCGATCCCGTGTTCCTTGGTGGAACGTCCCGAGTTGATGTCGATCGACACCAGCGCCTCGGTCGGGTTGATGACGAGATAGCCGCCCGACTTCAGCTGCACGACCGGATCGTACATAGCCTTGAGCTGGTCTTCCGCACCGTAACGCTGGAACAGCGGAACGGGATCGGAATACGCCTTAACCCGCCGCGCGTGGCTGGGCATGAGAAGCTTCATGAAGGCCTTGGCGGACTTGTAGCCCTCCTCGCCCTCGACGATCACTTCCTCGATATCGCGGTTGTAGATGTCACGGATCGCGCGTTTTATGAGGTCGCTATCCGAATGGATGAGCGCAGGCGCGGTCGAACCGAGCGTCCGTTCGCGGATCTCGTCCCACAGGCGGGCGAGGTAGTCGAAGTCACGCTTGATTTCGGGCTTGGTGCGCGAAAGTCCGGCGGTGCGGACGATCAGGCCCATGGAGCGCGGCAGCGACAGGTCGCTGACGATCTGCTTCAAGCGCTTGCGGTCGCTGGAGGAGTTGATCTTCCGGCTGATGCCGCCGCCGTGGTTCGAATTGGGCATCAGGACGGTGTAGCGCCCGGCAAGGCTCAGATACGTGGTGAGGGCAGCGCCCTTGTTGCCGCGCTCTTCCTTGACGACCTGGACGAGCAGCACCTGGCGGCGCTGGATGACATCCTGGATCTTGTAGCGGCGGCGCAGGGCCTGCCGTCGTTCGCGCACGGCATCGACGGCCTTGGCGCGGGCCTGTGCCTTGCCGTTCTTCTGCGGTTTTCCGCCACGGCCGCGGCGCGGCCGGCGACCGCGGCGCGATGAGGACGAGCCGTCTTCGTCGTCTTGATCGTCGTCATCATCATCGTCGTCATCGTCGCTGTCGAGATGACCTTCTTCGATCGTGGAAACCTTGTCCTTTTCCGAGGTGTCGATTTCCTCGACGCCGTCTTCGGCGAACTCTTCTGCAAGAGCTTCGGCGGATTCGTCTTCCGCGTCGTATTCCTCGCCCGGGGAGTGACCTTCGTCCTCTTCCTCCGCGCGGAGGCGTGCTTCCTCTTCGGCAGCGGCCGCTTCTTCTTCGAGCAGCGCAAGCCGGTCGTCGTGCGGAATCTGGTAATAGTCGGGATGGATTTCGCTGAAGGCGAGGAACCCGTGCCGGTTGCCGCCGAAATCGACGAATGCGGCCTGCAGCGATGGTTCTACCCGTGTTACCTTGGCGAGGTAGATATTGCCTTTGATCTGCTTGTGTTCGGCAGATTCGAAATCGAATTCCTCAATCCGGTTTCCCTTGAGAACGGCCACCCGCGTTTCTTCCGGGTGGCGCGCGTCGATGAGCATACGCGTTGCCATTGAATAGTCTCCACGCGCACTGCACCGGGCCGCAATCGGGCTGGGCGATGCGCGTTATCTTCGTGTGAAAGGCCCGGCCTGTCGGCAAGCGAAGGCGGCGGGCGGCATAAAACCGGCGGAGCCCGAGATCGGACTGCGCACGGGGTGATGTGTCTGCATTCACGAGATTGCGCGACTTTGGCGCAGCCCACTCCGCGTCACGCGCCCCTGCTGCACCGGGCAGCTCGGGCGTGAGGGGGAGGGGCGATCTCATGAAACTGCGTCAACCTGTTGTCTGGCGGGTGAAACGGATGTTTCCCGCATCGGTGCCGCCAAGACGCAGCACCGGGTAAATGAGCGCTAGCATTGTGACCCACATACAGCAACTATATTGCGAAAAGCTGCCAAATCCGTAAGCAGGCGCGTGTGATGCCCCTGCGTTCGTCGCTCATCCCCGTCAGCCTTGCATTCCTTTGCGTTATCGCAGTCTGCGCGGCGCTGTTCAGCGCGAACGTCGTCAGCGTTCCCGGCGGAGCATTGCGGCCAGACTATGTGCTGACGCTCTCCCTGCCGCAATCCGGCGATCTCGAAATCTCGGCCGTCGATGGCGGCCCCGACGACGGGCGCCCGCTGGTCGTGATCGATCCGGGGCACGGCGGGCACGATCCGGGCGCCGTCGGCGGGGACGTCCTCGAAAAGGAAGTTGTGCTTTCGCTCGCTCAGGCGCTGCGCGACAGGCTGCAGCAAAGCGGCGCAGTGAGGGTTGCTTTGACCCGCGACGACGACCGCTTTTTAGTAGTGGAGGAGCGCGCGGAAATCGCGCGCCGGCTCGGCGGCGACCTGTTCGTCTCGATCCACGCCGATTCAGCTGTCGGAGCAGGAGAAGCAAGCGGGGCCAGCATCTACACCCTGTCCAGCGACGCCACGAACCGCGCCGCCGCCCGCTTTGCCGCGCGGGAGAACCGTGCCGACGAGATCAACGGTGTCGTCATCGACGGCGACAACCAAACCGTGGAGACGATCTTGGTAGAATTGTCGCAGCGCCGTGCGGCGGAGGAAGCAAGCAATTTCGCCGGGCTGATCGAACGCGGTGGGCGCGGCACGCTCGTCTTTCGCGAACCGGCGCGGCTTTCTGCCAATCTTGCGGTGCTGAAGGCGCCGGACATGCCATCCGTCCTGTTCGAGGCCGGTTTCGTCAGCAATCCCGACGAAGCGAAACGGCTTACCTCGGCGGAAGGACGCGATGCCTTCTCGCTGGTCATGGCCCGCGCGATCGAGGAATATTTCCGGGCCGATCCCGCCAGAAACAGCGGCGCGGAGAGCGGCACTTCCGGCGGTCCGAGCATCGGCAGCGTGCTCGGCGGTGAGTGACACGGCTAGGTTCCTGAATGTTTTCGTTCTGGTTCGGGTCATCTTTCCCGTGCTAGGGCGCGGACCGCAAGACGGACCGGGTGGACGATGAACGACGAAAGTACTCTAGTATCCTTCAGTGACAGGCTGCGCCGCAACACGGGCAGCTTCTTTGCGTGGTTTGGCGCCAAATGGCGCGAGAGCCGCCTGCTGCGCTGGGCGACGTATCTGTTCGGCGCGTTCCTGGCTTTCCTCATCGTCGTCTGGGCGTTGGTGGCGAAAGACCTGCCCGACGCCGCGACACTGGTCGACTACCAGCCGTCCCTGCCGTCCGTCGTGCGCGGCATCGACGGCGAGATCGTCCACACGTTCGAGCGCGAGCGCCGCGTCCAGCTTCAGTATTCCGACTTTCCGCCCGAACTGATCGAGGCCTATCTCGCAGCCGAGGACAAGACCTTCTTCAGCCACGGCGGCGTCGACATCACCGGCCTTGCAAATGCCGTTATTGATTATGCGAGCAAGTACGGTTCGGACGAGCGCGCGGTCGGCGGCTCGACCATCACGCAGCAGGTGGCGAAGAACATCCTGCTGTCGAACGAATATTCGATCACCCGCAAGCTCAAGGAAATGGTCCTCGCGCGCCGCATCGAAGAGGTGCTGACGAAGGAACAGATCCTCGAGCTTTACCTGAACGAGATCCCGCTCGGGCGCCGCAGCTACGGCGTGCAGGCGGCTGCGCGCGCCTATTTCGACAAGGACGTGGCCGACCTCGAACTCCATGAGGAAGCCTTCCTCGCGATCCTGCCGAAAGCGCCGGAGCGCTACGGGCGCGCAAAGAACGCCGAGCTTGCGCTTCAGCGCCGCAATTTTGTGCTTGCGCAAATGGCCGAGAACGACTTCGTTACACCGCAGGAAGCTGCAGCGGCGCAGGCACAGCCGCTCGGCCTCGTGAAGCAGCGCGGCGGGCTACGGTCTGCCGATGCGGGATACTTCTTCGAAAGCGTTCGGCGCGAGCTGATCGACCGCTTCGGCGAGAATGCCGAAGATGGCGACAACAGCGTATATTCCGGCGGTCTGTGGGTCCGCACCTCGCTCGACACCGAATTGCAGAACGCCGCCCGCGATTCGCTGCGCGCCGGCCTGCTGCGTTATCATGGCAATCGCGGTTGGACCGGACCGGTTGCGACGCTCAATGTCGACGAGGGCAATCTGACGGGGCAGCTCAACAGTTCGAACCTCGGCATCAATTACGAGGACTGGCGCGTCGGCGTCGTCACCGAGCGCAGCGGATCGAGCGCTACGATCGGGTTCGCCAATGACGAGACTGCGCCCCTGTCGGGCCTTCCCGATGCGCTGAAGGTAGGCCACGTCATCGTCGCATCGCCCTCGGGCAATGGCTACCGCGTGCGGACCGTGCCCGAAGTATCGGGCGGTTTCCTTGCCGAACAGCCACAGACGGGGCGCGTGCTCGCCATGCAGGGAGGCTTCGACAGCCGCCTCGGCGACTTCAACCGGGCGACGCAGGCCGACCGGCAGCCGGGCTCGACCATCAAGCCGTTCGTTTACGCGACTGGTCTCGACAACGGCTTCACGCCTGCAAGCGAAGTTCCCGACCAGACCTTCTGCTTCTACCAGGGCGCGAACCTCGGCGAGAAGTGCTTCCGCAATTTCAGCGGTGGCGGCGGCGGGGTGCACACGATGCGTTGGGGCCTCGAGCAGTCGCGCAACCTGATGACGGTCCACATCGCGATGGACGCAGGCATGGACAACGTCGTCAAGACGATCGACCGTGTCGGGATCGGCGACTACGAGCCCTATCCCGCTTTCGCGCTCGGCGCGGGCGAGACGACGGTCGAGCGGATGGTCAACGCCTATGCGACGCTGGCGAACCATGGGCGCATGAACGCGCCGACGACGATCGATTTCGTGCAGGACCGCAATGGCAAGGTCATCTGGCGGGCGGACCAGCGCGACTGCGACAATTGCAACATGCCGCGCTGGGACGGTAACCCGATGCCGCGCTTCGCCGCGCGGGGGACTCAGGTGATCGATCCGCGCACCGCGTTCCAGACCGTCCACATGCTCGAGGGCGTCGTGAAGCGCGGAACCGCGACCGTCCTCCGCGATCTCGAACTGCCGCTTTTCGGCAAGACCGGAACGACCAACGGACCGACCAACGTCTGGTTCGTCGGCGGCTCTCCGGACATCGTCGCGGGCGTCTATCTCGGGTTCGACCAGCCCCGCAACATGGGCGGCTACGCGCAGGGCGGCACGCTTGCTGCACCGATCTTCAAGCAGTTCGTGACCGAATCGCGCGACCGCTGGAGCGGCGAGCCTTTCGTGGCGCCGGAAGGCGTGCGAATGGTGCGGATCAACCGGCTATCGGGGAAGCGGGTGTTCGACGGATGGCCGACCGACGAGCCCAAGGCGCCGATAATCTGGGAAGCCTTCAAGCCGGACACGGAGCCGCCCCTCGCGACCCGTCAGGACGAAATCGCTGCCAAGCGCGAGGAAATCCTCTCGCTGATCAGGCGCGGACGGGAGGGGCGTAGCGCCGCGGCGGTGCGGCAACGGCAGGAAGCCGAAACCGAGGATTTCGTCGAAGAACAGGGTGGTCTTTACTGATACCGGCTGCTGGCCGAGCAGGCTCGGTCTTACCAGACGCTTCACTTTACAACCCGCGCCGCTTCGGTAAGCGGAGTTCGGATATGACGCTCGTCCCGTAATGCGGGGCGGGGCGGGACAAGAGGAACGAGTACATGCGCGCCGAAGGGCAGGCACATATCGACCGGATCGAGGCGGCGCTGTCGCTCGTGCGCCAGTCGCTCGACTGGGAGCAGGCGCTGCGCCAGCTCGACGAACTCAGCGCGCGGGTCGAGGACCCGACACTGTGGGACGATCCGAAGGAAGCGCAGGCGATCATGCGCGAGCAGAAGCGCCTCGACGCGGCGATCGGGACCGTGCGCGAGATTTCCTCGGAGATGGCCGATGCGGTCGAGTTCATCGAAATGGGCGAGGCCGAGGGCGACGACGAGATAGTGAACGACGGTCTGGCAAGCCTCGCGCGGCTTGCCGAGCGCGCCGATGCGGACAAGGTTCAGGCGCTGCTGGCTGGCGAAGCCGATGCGAACGACACCTATGTCGAGATCCACGCGGGCGCAGGCGGCACAGAAAGCCAGGATTGGGCCGAAATGCTTTTCCGCATGTACGGCCGCTGGGCCGAGCGGCGCGGCTTCAAGGTCGAAACGGTCGAATACCAGGCAGGCGAGCAGGCCGGCATCAAGAGTGCGACGCTGCTGCTGAAAGGCGAGAACGCTTACGGCTATGCCAAGACCGAGAGCGGCGTTCACCGGCTTGTGCGGATCAGCCCCTACGATTCGAGCGCTCGCCGCCACACCAGCTTCTCCAGCGTCTGGGTCTACCCCGTGATCGACGATGACATCGATATCGAGATCAACGAAAGCGACCTCAAGATCGACACCTACCGCGCGAGCGGCGCGGGCGGGCAGCACGTCAACACGACCGATTCCGCGGTTCGTATCACCCACCAGCCGACCGGCATCGTCGTCGCTAGCCAGAACGACCGCAGCCAGCACAAGAACCGGGCGACCGCGATGGGAATGCTGAAGGCGCGCCTGTTCGAACGCGAAATGGCCGAGCGCGAAGCGGCTGCCTCGGGCGAATATGCGGAAAAGACCGAAATCGGTTGGGGGCACCAGATCCGCTCCTACGTTCTGCAGCCCTACCAGATGGTCAAGGACCTGCGCACCGGCACGACTTCGAGCGCACCCGACGACGTACTCGACGGCGCGCTCGATCCGTTCATTTCCGCGGCGCTTGCCCAGCGCGTGACCGGCGAGAAGGTCGAAGTGGACGATGTCGAGTAGCTTGCTGCGCCTCCTCCCCTGCGTACTGGCCGCCGCGGCATTGGCTGCGGGCTGCGAGCAGGTGCAGTCGGACGGCGACCGCCCGGAAACCGCGCTGGCCTTCCCGGAGCCCGACCGGCCCGTGTCCGATCTCGGCGCCAACCGCTTCTCCAACGAGACCGCGCGCGACAGCGTGGGTGAGGCCCAGAAGGTCATGGACCTGTCCGAGATCGAGGAGGGCATGACGGTCGCCGATATCGGTGCGGGCGAGGGTTACTATACGGTGCGCCTCGCCGAACGCGTCGGTGCGAGTGGCCGCGTGCTTGCGCAGGATATCGACCGCGACGCGCTCACCCGCCTGGGCGAGCGAGTCAACCGTGAGCGGCTCGACAATGTCTCCATCAAGCCGGGCGCGGCGGACGATCCGCGGCTGCCTGAAAACAGCTTCGACCGGATCTTCCTTGTCCACATGTATCACGAGGTGAGCGAGCCATATGCGTTCCTCTGGCGGTTATGGCCGGCTCTGCGCGAAGACGGCGAGGTTATCGTAGTCGACGTGGACCGCCCGACCGACCAGCACGGGATCGATCCGCTGCTGCTGTCGTGCGAGTTCAAGCGGGTAGGGTTCGAGCTCGTTCAGTATAGCGACGAGCCGGAACTGGCCGGCTACTATGCAAAATTCAAGGCAGCCGCTACAAGGCCGGAGCCTGAAGACATCAGACCGTGCCGGGGAACTTCCGGTCATGGTCCAAACGCGGCAAATTGACCCGCGGACTGGTAGAGAAATTATGACATTCAAAGGTTTGAGCCCGATACGTTACGGGGACCGCGAAGTATTGCCGCTGATCGAAGGCGGGAAGGGCGTGTCTGCGACCAACCACCTCTCCTCCGGCGCCTGGGCCGCGGCGGGCGGCATCGGCACGGTTAGCGCCGTCAACGCCGACAGCTACGACGAGGACGGCAATCCCATTCCGCAGGTCTATCCGCAGGCGACCCGCGTGGAGCGCTTCGAGCAGCTCGTGCGCTACGCGATTGACGGCGCGACGACGCAGGTGAAGATGGCGCACGAGATCGCGAACGGCGAAGGCGCGCTCAACATCAACGTGCTCTGGGAAATGGGCGGCGCGCAGCAGGTCCTCGAAGGAGTGCTCGAAAACTGCCCGGGCCTCGTCACCGGCGTAACCTGCGGCGCGGGCATGCCCTACAAGCTCGCCGAGATCGCGGCGAAGTACAATGTCCACTACCTGCCGATCGTCAGCTCAGCCCGCGCGTTCCGTGCATTGTGGAAGCGCAGCTACTCCAAGGTCCCCGAACTCATGGCCGCGGTCGTCTACGAGGACCCGTGGCTGGCAGGGGGGCACAACGGCCTTTCCAACGCCGAGGACCCGCGCAGCCCCGAAGATCCTTATCCCCGCGTCGCGGCACTGCGCGATACGATGCGCAAGGAGGGCGTCAGCGAAGAGACTGCAATCGTCATGGCAGGCGGCGTCTGGCACCTGCGCGAATGGAACGACTGGATCGACAATCCGGAACTCGGCAAGATCGCCTTTCAGTTCGGTACGCGTCCGCTGTTGACGCAGGAAAGCCCGATCCCGCAAATCTGGAAGGACATGCTGCGGACAGTCGAGCCGGGCGACGTGCTGCTGCACAAGTTCTCGCCCACCGGCTTTTATTCCAGCGCAGTGAAGACGCCGTTCCTTTACGACCTCATGCACCGCAGCGAGCGCCAGATACAGATTTTCAAGCGCGACGAGGAAGAGGGCACGATCCCGCTTATGGATCACGGCAAGGGGAAGTATTTCTTCGTTCATCCCGGCGACCAACGCAAGGCGCAGGCCTGGATGCACGAGGGCTTCACCGAAGCGCTCAAGACCCCGGACGATACGGTGGTTTTTACTACTCCGGCGAGCGCAGAGGAGATCAGGGCCGACCAGCAAGCGTGCATGGGCTGTCTGTCGCATTGCCAGTTCTCGAGCTGGAAGGATCACGACAACCACACGACCGGCCGTCTCGCCGATCCGCGCAGCTTCTGCATCCAGAAGACCCTGCAGGACATCGCGCACGGCGGCGACCCGGACGAGAACCTCGCCTTTGCCGGGCATGCGGCCTACCGGTTCAAGCAGGACCCGTTCTACTCGAACAACTTCACGCCGACGGTCAAACAGCTCGTCGAGCGTATCCTGACCGGCGACTGACGCATTGAGCGAGAGCATCAGCGACGACAGCCGCGCGCCGCCACTCTTTCGCTGCATTACCGAACCGCTGGCGCTGCCGAAAATTGCGACCGCACCTTACCGTCGGCCTGTCCTCACCGAAGAACGGGGCGGGGGACGACCAGTGCTTGTTCTTCCCGGCATGGCATCGGGCGATAAATCGACCGCTCTCCTGCGCAATTCCCTAGCTGCCGCCGGCTACAAGCCGTGGGCCGGAGGCCTCGGACGAAACCTAACGATTTCGCCTGTTAAGTTCCGAAATCTCGAGCTGCGCCTGCTAGAGATGGTTGGAGTTGAAAGGCAACATGCTATAATTCTAGGCTGGAGTCTTGGCGGTTTCTACGCGCGCGTCCTGGCACAGCGCCATCCTGCAAAAGTCGCCATGGTTGCCACACTCGGGACGCCCTTCTCGGGACACCGGAAGGCAAACCATGCTTGGCGAATTTACGAAATGCTCGCCAACCACAAGGTCGATGCGCCGCCGCTGCCAGACGACCCTGCGATAAAGCCCGCGATGCATACCATAGCCTTCTGGTCTCCCGTTGATGGTATCGTCTCTCCTTCCAGCGCTCGTGGTACCGACGAGGAGCGCGACGAAGCCATCGCATTGCCATTCCGACATTTCGAACTTGGTTGCTCGCGACGGGCGGTAAAGCAGGTAGTCGAAGCTTTGAACGAACGGGTCGCTTTAATCGAAGACGCCTAACGCCACAGCTGCATCGAGCGTATTGCGTCGGGCATTTCCTCGTCGGTGTCGGGGCGCGAGAGGGTCCGCTCGACGATGCGCCAGCTGCGCTTGACCCGGCTGCGCTGCCACAGGTCGGTGATCCACGTTTCGCCCGACCACTCGTGCATGCCGATCTTCGCGTCGAGCGTCATGCGCGTCGCGAACACCGCCGTTGAACCGTGCCGGCGGACATAGACCTCGTCGAACCGGTAACCGTTGCAGCGAAACCGCGTGGTCGCCGCTTCGAGCCAGCTTGCTCGGTCGAGAATAGCCGAACTGCTCGATGCCAGAAGAAAGATGAAATCGCGCGCCGCCAACGCTTTCATCTGGTTGCGGTCGCGCTGCATCCACGCACGCATCCAGCGGTGTTCGAGCGTTTCGATCTTCGCGGCGAGTTCGTTCATGACCGCAAGCGATACAGACGGCCGCGCAAACCGCAAGCCGCCTTGAGTGGTGCTTAGTCGAACCCGATCAGCACCTGGTCGGGCGGGCGGTGGCCGTCCATCCAGAAGCGGATGTTGGCGATAATCTTCTCGCCGGAGGCTTCGCGCCCCTCGACCGTGGCGCTGCCGATGTGGGGGAGGGTCATTACGTTGGGATGGGCGAGCAGCCGCGGATCGACCTTAGGTTCGTCCGGGTAGACATCGAGTCCCGCACCGGCGAGTTGGCCGCTTCCGAGCGCTTCGATCAGCGCGTCCTGCTCAATCAGTTCGCCGCGCGCGGTGTTGATCAGCGATGCGCCGCGCGGCATCAGTCCGATGCGCCGGGCATCCATCAGGTGATGCGTTTCTGGTGTGGCTGGACAGTGGAGCGAGAGGATGTCCGCTTCCGACACAAGCGTATCGATGTCCGCGACATATTCCGCGCCCAGCATCCGTTCGGCCGCTTCGGGCAGTCGCTTGCGGTTATGATAGGTGACGCTCAGGCCGAAGGCGCGCGCGCGGTGCGCGACGGCCTGTCCGATCCGGCCCATGCCGATGATGCCGAGCTGCTTGCCTCCGAGTTTCCGCCCTAACTGCGCGGACGGTGCCCATCCGGTCCACTCGCCGCTTCTGACCAGCGACACGCCTTCGCGCATCCGGCGCGGAACGCCGATTATGAGCGCCAGAGTCAGATCGGCCGTATCATCGGTGAAGACGCCCGGTGTGTTCGTGACCATGATGCCGAGCTTCTTCGCCGCTTCGAGGTCGATATGTTCGGTTCCCGCTCCGAAATTCGCGATCAGCTTGAGGCGCTCGCCCGCTCCTTCGATGAGGGACCGGTCGATGCGGTCGGTGACTGTGGGGACGAGAACGTCTGCTTCCTGCATCAGCCCGGCGAGATCTTCCCGCGACAGCGGCGTGTCGCCTTCGTTGAGGCGCACGTCGAAAAGTTCGCCCATCCGCTGCTCCACCGATGGCATCAGGTGCCGGGTGACGGCGACGATTGGCTTGCGGTCAAGGCGGCGGGCGGGTTCGTTTGGAGACGGCATGACGTAGCGGCGCTAGGCTGCCATGCCTGCCGCGGTCAAGCATCCGCTTTTGGCGCAGTCCAAATGATCCGGATCGGGGCAGGACAGGGGCTTGCCGTAGCGCCAGTTTCTCTCTTTAAGAACGACCCGATGAAACGACACCGAATCCTGCAGAAACTGTTGCCGATCAAGCCGCTTGTTCCGCTCGCCGCAGCACTTGCGTTTGTTTTTGGCGCGCCTGCTTCGGCGCAGGAAAAGGAAGCGCCGTACTGGGCCAGCATTCGCGAGAGCGCGACGGAGATGAACCTGCGCGTCGGGCCGAGCCCCGAATACAAGATCGCCTGGGTGTACCGCCGGCCAGGCCTTCCGGTGAAGGTGCTTCGTTTGAAGGACGGCTGGCGGCTGATCGAAGACCCCGACGGCGCGCAGGGATGGGTGGTTGCCCGGCTCTTGTCGCCGGACCGCTCTGCCTATGTCGTGGGCGATGGACTGGCCGAGATGCGCAGCGAACCTTCGCGCGATGCAGAACTTAAGTGGCGGGTCGAACCCGGCGTTTCGGGGAAGCTCGGCTCCTGCGACGAGGGCTGGTGCCGGTTCGAGGCGCAGGGCAACCGCGGCTATATCGAAGCGGACCGCTTATGGGGGACCGGCGAGCCCTGATACGAACAGGCTCGATACGACAAATCCACATAAGAAGAGGGCGGCCCACCGGACCGCCCCTCCTGCCTGAATATCGTTCGGATCAGCTGATCCGGCGAACGGTGTCGCCGGTTTCCTGCCCGTCGGGTCCGATCGAACGGAAAGTGCCGTCGGCGCTGACTTCGCTGCCGGTATAGCACTCTTCAGGATCTGCGCCTTCGGGATCGAAACACATGGCTTCGCCTTGCGTGCGCCACGTGCCGCTTTCGGTCTGCTGCCCGTCCACCATCTCGGTGTAGGTTCCGTCCGGATTGACCTGCTGCGTGGTGACGACGCCGTCGGCGGACGTCATCTCGTAGGTTCCGGCAGCGGCGGCATCCTCGGGCGCTACGGTCGCTTCGGGAAGGTCGACGCTCACGTCGTCTTCCGCGGTCTCGGTGTCGTTCGCATTGTTGCACGCAGCCAGCGAAGCGATGGCGGCGAGCGCAAGAAACTTCTTCATCTCAAATCCCCTTGTTTTGCGTACCTAAGTTTAGACCAGCTCCACCGCGATTGCTGTCGCCTCGCCGCCGCCGATGCACAGGCTCGCGACGCCCTTGGTCTTGCCCTGCTGCTTCAGCGCATTGAGCAAGGTCACGAGGATGCGCGTCCCGCTCGCACCGATCGGATGGCCTAGCGCGGTGCCCCCGCCGTTGATGTTGATCTTGTCGTGATCAATGCCGATGTCGCGCATCGCGAACATGGCGACGCAGGCGAAGGCTTCGTTCACTTCCCACAGATCGACCTCGTCCTTCGACCAGCCTGCGGCGTCGAGAACCTTCTCGATCGCGCCGATCGGCGCAGTCGTGAACTTTGCAGGTTCGTGTGCATGTGCCGCAGTCGCGATGATACGCGCGACAGGCTGCTGGCCGCGCTCTTTCGCGACGCTTTCGCGAGCGAGAACGACCGCAGCCGCACCGTCGGAGATCGAGCTGGAGGTCGCCGCCGTGATCGTGCCGTCCTTGGCGAAGGCCGGGCGCAGCTGCGGGATCTTGTCGGGGTTACCCTTGCCGGGCGCCTCGTCCTTGTCGACCGTGACGTCACCCTTGCGGGTCGACATCGTAACCGGAACCACCTCGCCATCAAAAGCGCCGCTATCGATCGCGGCATTGGCGCGGCGCAGCGATTCGATGGAGTAATCGTCCATTTCCTTGCGCGTCATCTGGTAGTCGTTGGCGGTCTCCTGCGCGAAAGTGCCCATCGCGCGGCCTTCCTCGTAGGCATCTTCGAGACCGTCGAGGAACATGTGGTCGTAGGCCGTGTCGTGCCCGATGCGCGCACCCGAACGGTGCTTCTTGAGCAGGTAGGGCGCGTTGGTCATGCTCTCCATGCCGCCGGCGATGACGCAGTCCACCGTCCCGGCTGCAAGAGCTTCGCTGCCCATGATGACTGTTTGCATGCCCGAACCGCAGACCTTGTTGACCGTCGTCGCCTCGACCGATTTCGGCAGGCCTGCCTTGATCGTCGCCTGCCGGGCGGGCGCCTGGCCGAGCCCTGCCGGTAGAACGCAGCCCATGTAGCAGCGATCGACCTGTTCGCCCGTCACGCCGGCCCGCTCCACAGCGGCCTTCACCGCCGCCGCGCCGAGGTCCGTGGCCGAAGCGTCGGACAGGGCGCCCTGCATCGCTCCCATCGGCGTGCGTGCGTAGGAGAGAATAACGACCGGGTCGGATGCGCTGAGCTGTGCCATGCTTGAGAAAGCCTTTCGCTTGTGAAAGAGGTTAAGAAAGCTGAGCGCCGATGTAGGACGCAGCGGACCTTTTATCAAATGGAGAGAGATTTATGGCGGACGATCAGAAGCAGGCGATGACAGCCATGCTGGAACGGCAGCGGACCGCCTTTACCGTGGCGCGCCCGGAAGCACTTGAAGTCCGGCGCGACCGGATCAAGCGCGCGATGAAGCTCCTGACCGAGAACGACGAAGCGCTGTGCGCCGCGATGAACGAGGATTTCGGCAACCGCAGTCCGCTGCAGTCGATGCTGACCGATATCGCCGGTACCGTCGGCTTCGGGAAATACTGCCTGAAGAACCTTGATGCCTGGGCGAAGCCCGACAAGCGCAAGGTGCAGTTCCCGCTCGGCCTGCTCGGAGCGAAAGCCGAAATCCGCTACGAGCCGAAAGGCGTGGTCGGCATCCTCAGCCCGTGGAACTTCCCGGTCAACCTTTCCTTCGGTCCGCTGATGCAGGTGCTGGCGGCAGGTAACCGCGCCATGCTCAAGCCGAGCGAGTTCACCGAGAAGACGAGTGAACTGATGAAGGAACTGGTCGAGAAGTATTTCGCACCCGAAGAGGTCGCGGTGTTCACAGGCTCGCCCGAAGTGGCGCAGGCATTCTCCTCGCTTCCGTTCGACCACCTGCTGTTCACCGGCTCGACCGAGACGGGACGCAAGGTGATGGAGGCAGCGGCGAAAAACCTCGTACCCGTGACACTGGAGCTTGGCGGGAAGTCGCCGGCAATCCTGGGCCGCGGGGCAGACCTCGAGCGGGCAGGCGAACGCATTGCCGCTGGCAAGATGATGAACGCCGGTCAGATCTGCCTCGCACCCGATTACATGATGGTGCACGAGGAGCAGGAAGATGCCGCGATCGCCGCGGTCGAACTCGGCGTGCACAACATGTATCCGACGCTCCTCGCCAACGACGACTATGCGAGTGTCGTGACCGACCAACATTTCGAGCGGCTGCAGGACCTCGTCGAAGATGCGCGCGGGAAGGGCGCGGAAGTGGTCGAGGTCAATCCGGCGGAGGAAGATTTCTCGGGTAGCAACGCGCGCAAGATGCCGCTCACGATATTGCGTAATGTCACCAAGGACATGAAAGCGATGCGCGAGGAAATCTTCGGCCCCGTCCTGCCGGTCAAGACCTACAAGGACATCAGCGAAGCGATCGACTACATAAACGCGAACGACCGGCCGCTCGGCCTCTATTACTTCGGCAGCGAAACGAAGGAAGAGGAGCAGGTTCTAAGCCGCACCATCTCGGGTGGTGTCACGCTAAACGACGTTGTCTTCCACGTTTCCATGCACGACCTGCCGTTCGGCGGTGTCGGTCCGAGCGGCATGGGCTCCTACCACGGCGTCGAGGGTTTTCGGGAGTTCAGCCACGCGCGCAGCATCTACACGCAGCCCAAGATCGACGTGGCGAGGCTCGGCGGGTTCAAGCCTCCCTATGGCGAGAAGACCCGCAAGGCCGCGAAGTCGCAGATGTAGCGGAAGAACGCCGCTCCGCATCCCGTCGCGAGTCGCCAGCGCAAACGGGAACAAACAGGCAAAATCACGGCCCGCTGCCCTTGCGCTGCAAGTGCGAGCGGCCTAGAGGCGTGCGTAAACATCCCCAACTGGAAAAAATGTGGTCGATCTTTCCCAATATCTGCCGATCCTGCTGTTCCTGTTCATCGCACTCGGGCTGTCGGCACTCTTCGTGTTCCTGCCGATGGGCGTGTCGCGGCTGACGGGCGCGCATAATCCGGACGCCGAAAAGCTGAGCGAGTACGAGTGCGGTTTTCCCGCCTTCGAAGACCCGCGCAGCCAGTTCGACGTGCGCTTCTATCTTATCGCGATCCTGTTCATCGTGTTCGACCTTGAAGCCGCGTTCCTGTTTCCCTGGGCGGTCAGCCTCGACCTGACGGGATGGCCGGGTTGGATCACGATGATGATCTTCCTCGGTGAACTGGCCGTCGGCCTTGCCTACGCCTGGAAAGTGGGAGCGCTCGAATGGGATTAGAAAATTCTCCGACCAATCCGCATCTGAACCCCGCGTTGCATGATGCACCGACCGCGAAGGGCGGCGACGTGCGCCAGCCCGACGCCGACTATTTCAATGCGCTGCAGACCGAAGTGAACGACAAGGGCTTCCTCGTCACCTCGACCGAGGACCTGTTCCAGTGGGCGCGCACCGGCAGCCTGTGGTGGATGACCTTCGGCCTCGCGTGCTGCGCGGTCGAGATGATTCATGTCAATATGCCGCGCTACGACATGGAGCGTTTCGGCGTCGCACCGCGCGCTTCCCCGCGCCAGTCGGACGTGATGATCGTCGCCGGTACGCTGTGCAACAAGATGGCTCCTGCGCTGCGCAAGGTCTATGACCAGATGTCCGATCCGAAATATGTGATCAGCATGGGCAGCTGCGCGAACGGCGGCGGCTACTATCACTACAGCTATTCGGTCGTGCGGGGCTGCGACCGGATCGTTCCGGTCGATATTTATGTGCCGGGCTGCCCGCCGACGGCTGAAGCGCTGCTCTACGGCGTGATGCAGCTTCAGCGGAAGATCCGCCGTGTCGGAACCATCGAGAGGTAGGGGCGAGCGCATGGCTGTCATTCATTCCGCGCCGCGTATCGCTTCGCACGACGGTGTCGCCGCCACGCTCGAACAGGCGCTGGGTGCGCATCATCTGCGTTCGCACGAGGAGCACGGCGAACTCATCTTCACCGTCGCGCGCGAGGGTATCGAGGATGTGCTGCGTACGCTGCGCGACGAGCACCAGTACCAGCAGTTGATGGAGATCGCGGGCGTCGATTTTCCCTCGCGGGCGGAGCGCTTCGAGGTCGTCTACATGCTGCTGTCGGTGACCAAGAACCACCGCATCATCGTGAAGACCAGCACGGACGAGAATACTCCGGTCCCTTCCGTCACCTCGCTGTGGTACAATGCGGGTTGGCTGGAGCGCGAAGTGTTCGACCTCTACGGCGTCGTGTTCGACGGCAATACCGATCTGCGCCGTATCCTCACCGATTACGGGTTCGAAGGGCATCCCTTCCGCAAGGACTTCCCGCTGACCGGCTATATCGAACTGCGTTATTCCGAAGATGAGAAGCGCGTCGTCTACGAACCGGTCGAGCTCGCGCAGGATTTGCGGCAGTTCGATTTCATGAGCCCGTGGGAAGGCGCGGACTACGTGCTTCCGGGTGACGAGAAGGCCGATACGCCGCCCGTCGACGAGCCCAAGGTAACGGACAGTCCCGCCGATACCGGTGCGGGTGCGGATACGGACGAGAAGGCTGACGACAAGGTTAGCGCCGGCTCTCCCGCAGAGGAAGACGGCGGCGATTACCGCACGCCGCCTCCCGATCCGACCGAGGACCGGCCGGACCGCGCGAAGCGCAAGGGCAAGACGACTGATACGAAAGCCGCGACCGAGCCGCAGGCAACGGGCGGGAAAGGCGAGTCATGAGCGGTTTGCACCTGGAAGAATCGCCGACCACCGGCGACGATACGATCAGCAACTACACTATCAACTTCGGCCCGCAGCATCCGGCGGCGCACGGTGTGCTGCGCATGGTGATGGAACTCGACGGTGAGATCATCGAGCGGGTCGATCCGCATGTCGGGCTGCTTCACCGCGGCACCGAGAAGTTGATCGAAACCAAGACATACCTGCAGGCACTGCCGTATTTCGACCGCCTCGATTACTGCTCTCCGCTGTGCCAGGAACATTCCTACGTCCTCGCGATCGAGAAACTGCTCAACGTCGAGGTGCCGATCCGCGCGCAATACCTGCGGGTCATGTTCGCCGAACTGACGCGCATTTCGAACCATATGCTCAACATCGGCGCGCACGTCATGGACGTCGGTGCTATGACGCCGAACCTGTGGGTGTTCGAACTGCGCGAAGACTGCATGAACTTCTTCGAGCGGGCTTCGGGCGCGCGTATGCACAGTGCGTATTTCCGCCCCGGCGGCGTTCATCAGGACGTGCCGCTGAAATTGCTCACTGATATCGGCGATTGGGTGGACAGCCGTCTGCCGGAATTGTTCGGCGATGCGATGAGCCTCGTGCTCGACAACCGCATCTTCAAGCAGCGCAACGTCGACATCGCGATCGTAAGCAAGGACGATGCGCTGGCCTGGGGCTTCTCCGGTCCGCTGATCCGCGCTGCAGGCATTCCGTGGGATTTGCGCAAATCGCAGCCCTACGACGTCTATGACCGTATGGAATTCGACATTCCGGTAGGCACGAACTCGGACTGCTACGACCGCTTCATGGTGCGCGTGAAGGAAGTCTACGAAAGCGCGAAGATCATCAAGCAGTGCCTCGCCGAAATGCCCGAAGGGCCGATCGCGAGCGACGACCGCAAGGTAGCGCCGCCCAAGCGCGCCGAAATGAAGCAGTCGATGGAAGCCTTGATCCACCACTTCAAGCTTTACACCGAAGGCTTTCACGTGCCCGCAGGCGAAGTCTATGTCGCCACCGAAAGCCCCAAGGGCGAATTCGGCGTCTATCTCGTCAGCGACGGGTCGAACAAACCATACCGCTGCAAGATCCGTCCGACGGCCTTCAGCCACCTCCAGGCGATGGATTTCATGTGTAAGGGCCACATGCTGCCCGACGCAACCGCCATCCTCGGCGCAATCGACGTGGTGTTCGGGGAGTGCGACCGGTGATAGAAATGAACAAACTGATTGTGATAGCGGCACTTCTGGGTTGTTCCGCGGCCGTCGTGCTTACTACGATTTCGCCTAGTTCGTTCGATGCAGCGCTCATAATTGGCGCGGTCGTAAGTGCCATTGTGGGCATAGGTTCGGGGCAGATCGTCCGGAAACTGAAAAATGGCTGACCGTTCACCCGCACCCGATACGCCCGAACTGCGCGCACGCTGGGGCAGTTTCGCTTTCACCGAGGCCTACAAAGTTAAGGCCGACAGGCACATCGCGAAATATCCTGAAGGCCGTCAGAAATCGGCGGTGATGCCGCTGCTAGACCTTGCCCAGCGCCAGGTCGGCGAGGAAACGGGTACGCAGGGCTGGCTGCCGCTGCCGGTGATCGAATATGTCGCCGCCTATCTCGACATGCCGGTGATCCGTGTGCTCGAAGTCGCGACCTTCTACTTCATGTACAACATGCGGCCCGTGGGTAAGCATCACGTGCAGGTCTGCGGCACGACGCCGTGCATGCTGCGCGGATCGGACGCGCTGTTCGAAACCTGCAAGGCGCGCGGCATGAAGAAGGGCCACGTCTCCGAGGACGGTCTATGGACCCTTACCGAAGTCGAATGCATGGGCAATTGCGCCACCGCGCCGATGGCCCAGATCAACGACGACAATTACGAGGACCTTACGCCCGAAAGGCTCGACGCGGTTCTCGATGCTCTGGCCGCTGGCGAGCAGCCGAAAGCCGGGACGCAGGAGCCGGGCCGCCATACCAGCGAGCCTTACGGCGGCGTGACCACGCTCAAGGAAATGGTCGACGAGAACCACGACTATCGGAGCGAATGGTAATGGACGGCAGTATCGTCACCATCATCGTCGCGCTGATCGCGATCGTCATCGCTTGGAAAGTGCTGAAAGGCATGATCAAGACCGTCGCACTCGTCGGCATTCTGATCGTCGCGGCTATCGCCGTATTCGGAGGACTTGGCTGATGGCACTTGCCGACAAGGATCGCATCTTCACCAATGTCTACGGCTTTCAGGACCGGGGGCTGAAGGCAGCGCAGCAGCGCGGCGACTGGGACGATACCAAGGCGCTCATCGGGCGCGGACATGACGCAATCATCGACGAGATGAAGGCCTCGGGCCTGCGCGGCCGGGGCGGGGCGGGCTTTCCCACCGGCCTCAAATGGTCCTTCATGCCGAAGGAATCGAAAGACGGACGGCCGAGCTTCCTCGTCATCAACGCTGACGAATCCGAACCGGGCTCTTGCAAGGACCGCGAGATCCTCCGCCACGATCCGCACAAGTTGATCGAAGGCGCGCTGGTCGCCGGCTATGCCATGCGTGCGCGGGCAGCGTATATCTACATCCGCGGCGAATATATCCGCGAGGCTGAGACACTGCAGGCGGCAATCGACGAAGCTTACGATGCCGGTCTGATCGGCAAGAACGCCTCCCAATCGGGTTACGATTTCGACGTTTTCATGCACCGCGGCGCCGGCGCCTATATCTGCGGCGAAGAAACCGCGATGATCGAAAGCCTCGAAGGCAAGAAGGGGCAGCCGCGCCTCAAGCCTCCGTTCCCGGCGGGTGCAGGCCTCTACGGCTGTCCGACGACAGTGAACAATGTCGAGAGTATTGCGGTCGTCCCGACCATCCTGCGGCGCGGCGCGGCGTGGTTCTCCAGTTTCGGACGCGAAGGCAATGCCGGAACTAAGCTGTTCCAGATTTCCGGCCATGTCGAGCAGCCCTGTGTGGTCGAGGAAGAGATGAGCATTCCCTTCCGTGAACTGATCGAGCGGCACTGCGGCGGCATCATCGGCGGATGGGACAATCTGCTCGCAGTCATCCCCGGCGGCTCGTCGGTTCCCCTCGTTCCGGCGAGGGAAATCATGGACGCGCCGATGGATTTCGACGGGCTGAAGGAACTCGGCTCGGGCCTCGGCACGGCAGCGGTCATCGTCATGGACAAGTCGACCGACATCGTCCGCGCAATCAGCCGCATCAGCTACTTCTACAAGCACGAGAGCTGCGGTCAGTGCACCCCCTGCCGCGAAGGCACGGGCTGGATGTGGCGCATGATGGAGCGGCTGCGGACCGGCGATGCGGCGATCGAAGAAATCGACATGCTGCAGCAGGTTACGAAGCAGGTCGAGGGCCATACGATCTGCGCGCTCGGCGATGCGGCGGCCTGGCCAATTCAGGGCCTGATCCGCCACTTCCGCCCGGAACTCGAAAAGCGGATCGAAGAACACAACGCCAAATTCGCAGAGGCGGCCGAATAATGCCTAAAGTCACCGTAGACGGCTTGGAGATCGAAGTACCCGACGGCGCGACCGTGCTGCAGGCGTGCGAGCTTGCGGGTAAGGAAATCCCGCGCTTCTGCTATCACGAGCGCCTCTCGATCGCGGGCAATTGCCGGATGTGCCTTGTCGAGGTGAAGCCCGGACCGCCCAAGCCGCAGGCAAGCTGCGCGCTGCCGGCGACCGACGGGCAGGAAATCCGCACCGATACCGAAATGGTGAAGACTGCGCGCGAAGGCGTGATGGAATTCCTGCTCATCAACCACCCGCTCGATTGTCCGATCTGCGATCAGGGCGGCGAATGCGACCTGCAGGACCAGTCGATGTATTACGGGCGCGGGGCGACGCGCTACCGGATGAACAAGCGCGCCGTGACAGAGAAATACATGGGGCCGCTGATTAAGACGATCATGACCCGCTGCATTCATTGCACGCGCTGCGTCCGTTTTTCCGAGGAGATCGCCGGCGTGGACGAGATCGGCGCAGTGGGCCGCGGCGAGGACATGCAGATCACGACGTATCTCGAGCAGGCGGCAGAGCACGAACTCAGCGCCAACGTCATCGATTTGTGCCCGGTCGGCGCGCTCACATCGCGTCCCTATGCCTTCGAGGCGCGGCCGTGGGAGCTGAAGAAAACGCTCAGCATCGATGTTTCGGATGCGGTCGGCGCGAACATCACGCTTTATTCGAAGGGCCGCGAAGTCATGCGCGCCCTGCCGCGGATCAACGATGCGGTGAACGAGGAATGGTTGAGCGACAAGGGCCGCTATCAGGTCGACGGGCTGATGCGCCGACGGCTCGACAAGGTCTACATGCGCAGGGACGGCAAGCTGCAGGCTGCAGGTTGGGACGAGGCGTTCACGGCTATTGCCGAGGCCGTGGCGGGCGACAAAGGCAGCATCGCGGCGATCGCAGGCGATCTCGTCGACTGCGAAACGATGTTCGCGGCCAAGGCCTTGCTGAGGGCGTGCGGATCGAACCTGCTCGAAGGGCGGCAGACCGGCATGGCCTACGACGTCTCGAATCTCGCCGCAGTGAACTTCAATTCGAGCTTTGCAGGTATCGAAGAAGCCGATGCGATCCTGATCGTCGGCAGTCATGTGCGCTGGGAAGCGCCGCTAGTGAACGTGCGACTGCGCAAGGCGGCAAAGCGCGGCGCGAAGATTTTCATCGTCGGACCGGCATGGGATACGACCTATCCGGCGGAGTTTATTGGCACCGATCTCGCCATACTCAACGAACTGCCTAGCCATATCGCCGAAACGTTCGAGAAAGCCGAACGTCCGGCGGTGATCGTCGGAGGGGCGGGGCTCAAGAACGCACATGGTAAAGCGCTGGCGCTTGCCGCCGGTTGGGGCGCTGCTTTCAACGTGCTGCACATGTCGGCGAGCCGCATGGGCGGGCTGATGCTTGGCTACGCGCAGAAGGGCGGCATCGCGGACATCGCGGAGGCCAAACCGAAGGTGCTGCTCTCGCTCGGCGCGGACGAAACGGATTACGCTTCGTTTGCTGACAGCCTGAAGGTGTATGTGGGCCATCACGGCGACGCCGGCGCGCACGCAGCGGATATCATCCTTCCCGCTGCATCCTACGCCGAGAAAGACGGAACTTACGTCAATACCGAAGGCCGCGTACAGTTCGCGGAGAAAGCAGTGTTCGCCCCAGGCGATGCCCGCGAGGACTGGACAATCCTGCGTGCGCTGGCCGATGCATTGGGCGTCGAGGTCGGCTTCGACAGCTTCGGCGAATTGCAGAGCGCAATGATCGCCGAAGTGCCGGCGCTGGGCGAAGAAGGCCTAGCCGACTATGGCGCACTGCCGGAAGCGGACAAGAATACGCGGGCCGAGGGCGAAATTTCGGCCTATCCGGTGCGCGACTTCTACCTTACCAATCCAATCGCACGCGCCAGTGAAGTGATGCAGCGCTGCTCTTCCGAACTGCTGCATGCAGGCGAACTGCAGGAGGCTGCGGAGTGATTGTGGTTTTCGCCATCGTGGTTGCGCTGCTTCTAGTCGCAGCCGTACTCGTCCTTTCAATGAGACTGACCGAACGCAAATCCAATGAGGATCTGAAGAAGCGGACTCCCGATGCTTCCGCAATCAATGCCGACAACGGCTATGCGACTCCGGGGGGTAGTGACTAATGACCGATTTCTTCCAGAACACTCTCGGCATGAGCTACGAGTTCGCGTGGTTCACAGCGACGATTGCCGGTATACTGCTCATTGCACTGCCGCTGATGCTGGCGGTGGCGATGATCATCTACGTCGACCGCAAGGTTTGGGCTGCAATCGCGCTGCGCCGCGGTCCGAACGTCGTCGGACCGTTCGGCCTGCTGCAATCCTTTGCGGACGGGCTCAAGGTATTCCTTCAGGAAACCATCATACCGAGCGCGGCGAACAAGGGCCTGTTCCTGATCGCCCCGATCGTGACCTTTACGGTCGCGCTGCTTGCCTGGGCGGTGATACCTTTCGGACCGGAGGCGGTGCTGGCCGACATCAATATCGGCCTGCTCTATGTGCTCGCGATCAGCTCGCTCGGCGTATACGGCGTAGTCGTGTCGGGCTGGGCATCGAACTCGAAATACCCGTTCTTCTCCGCCATGCGCGCCGCAGCGCAGATGATCTCATACGAGGTTTCGATCGGGTTCATCCTGATCTGCGTGATCCTCTATGCCGGGTCGAGCAATCTCAACACGATCATCGTCGCGCAGATCGGCCACGGTTTCGGGCTCGTAAACGCCTTCGCGTTCAACCTGCTGCTGTTCCCGATGTGGGTGATGTTCCTCATCTCCTCGCTCGCCGAAACGGCCCGCGCGCCGTTCGACCTGACCGAGGCCGAAAGCGAGCTCGTGGCCGGATACCAGACCGAGTATTCCTCGATGAGCTTCGCGCTGTTCTGGCTCGGCGAGTATGCCAACGTGTTGCTGATGGCGGCGCTCAACGCGATCCTCTTCTTCGGAGGATGGTTGCCACCGCTCAATATCGACCTCATTCCGTGGTTCGACATTCCGGGCTTCATCTGGTTGTTCGCCAAGATCTTCTTCTTCTTCTTCGTCTTCAGCTGGGTGAAGGCGACCGTGCCCCGCTTCCGTTACGACCAACTCATGCGCCTCGGGTGGAAAGTCTTCCTTCCGTTGAGCCTCGCATTCGTGGTCCTGACCAGCGGTTGGCTCATGCTTACGAGGTATGGATAAAATGTCCGTCGCATCCACCATCAAGGCGTTCACCCTGTGGGAGTTCGTGAAGGCGCACGCGCTCACGCTGAAGTACTTCTTCAAGCCGAAGGTGACGATCAACTACCCGTACGAGAAGAACCCGATCAGCCCGCGCTTCCGCGGCGAACACGCGCTGCGCCGCTATCCCAACGGCGAGGAGCGCTGTATCGCGTGCAAACTGTGCGAGGCGGTATGCCCGGCGCAGGCGATCACCATCGAGAGCGAACCGCGCGCGGACGGCAGCCGCCGCACCACGCGCTACGACATCGATATGACCAAGTGCATCTATTGCGGTTTCTGCCAGGAATCCTGTCCGGTCGATGCGATCGTCGAAGGTCCGAATTTCGAATATTCGACCGAAACGCGCGAGGAACTGCTCTACGACAAGGCGAAATTGCTGGCGAACGGGGACAAGTGGGAGCGCGCGCTCGCAGCAAACCTTGAAGCCGATGCGCCCTACCGCTAACGCGCGGCGCAGACCAACCGGGGCATCATGATCCAGACTCTCGCCTTCTACCTGTTCGCAGTGCTCGTCACCGCCAGTGCGACGATGGTTATCCTGTCGCGCAATCCGGTGCATTCGGTGCTATGGCTGATTCTGTCGTTCTTCAATGCGGCGGGCCTCATGGTGCTGGTGGGCGCCGAGTTCATCGCGCTGTTGCTGGTTATCGTCTACGTAGGTGCGGTCGCAGTACTGTTCCTGTTCGTCGTCATGATGCTCGACATCGATTTCAGCGAACTGCGCGCAGGTTTCATGAAGAACTTTCCCATCGGCGTGGCGATCGCGGTGGTGCTGCTTACCGAATTGGTGCTTGGCATCGGGGCATATCGGGCCGGAGCGCTGCAATTGGGCGCCCCTACAGGCGACGCTGTGCCGATCCCCGGGCGCGGCAATATCGATAGTCTCGGCGCGGTACTTTATACCGACTATCTGTTCCTGTTCGAGGCGGCGGGCATCATCCTGCTCGTCGCGATGGTCGGCGCGATCGTGCTGACTCACCGGGAGCAGAAGGCGACCCGCGGCCATCAGAACATCGGCAAACAGGTCCGGCGCAATCCGGACGAGGCGACGGTTATGAAGCAGCCTGAAGTCGGCGCCGGGGTCGAGCTATGAACGGAGTGACACTGTGATCGGTATCGAACACTATCTCGTGGTCGGCGCGATCCTGTTCGTGCTCGGTGTGCTTGGCATCTTCCTCAACCGGAAGAACATCATCGTCATTTTGATGGCGATCGAGCTTATTCTGCTGGCGGTCAACATCAATCTGGTCGCTTTCAGTGCGTTTCTGGGCGACATGATCGGACAGATTTTCGCGATGTTCGTGCTGACCGTGGCGGCAGGGGAAGCGGCCATCGGGCTCGCCATCCTCGTCATCTATTTCCGCGGCCGCGGGACGATTGCCGTCGACGACGTTGACCGGCTGAAGGGGTAGGACGCCATGATCACGCTCATCGTCTTCCTGCCGCTTTTGGCAGCGATCATCGCAGGCTTCGGCAACCGCGCGCTCGGTAATACCTTGGCGAAGTCGGTGACCACTGGCGCTTTGTCCATCGCCTGCGCACTGAGCTGGCCGATCTTCCTCGGCTTCCTGTCGGGCACTATGGAAGCCAGCGTCGTTCAGGTTCTGCCGTGGGTGCAGTCGGGCACGCTGACTTTCGACTGGTCGCTGCGGGTCGACACGCTGACCGCCGTAATGCTGGTCGTGGTGACGACGGTATCGGCGCTCGTCCACCTCTACAGTTGGGGCTACATGGACGAGGACCCGGATCAGCCGCGCTTCTTCGCCTATCTGTCGCTTTTTACCTTCGCGATGCTGATGCTCGTGACCGCCAACAATCTCGTCCAGATGTTCTTCGGATGGGAAGGCGTTGGCCTCGCAAGTTATCTGCTGATCGGCTTCTGGTTTCGTAAGCCCTCCGCCAACGCCGCGGCGATCAAGGCATTCGTGGTCAACCGCGTCGGCGACCTCGGCTTCATGCTCGGCATTTTCGGAACCTATCTCGTGTTCCAGACGACCTCGATCCCGGAAATTCTCGAAGCGGCACCGGCCATGAGCGGCGCGACGATCGGCTTCCTCGGGTACCGGGTAGCGACGATGGACGTGCTTTGCATCCTGTTGTTCATCGGCGCGATGGGCAAGTCCGCGCAGCTTGGCCTGCACACCTGGCTCCCCGACGCGATGGAAGGTCCGACCCCGGTGTCTGCCCTGATCCATGCCGCGACCATGGTGACCGCCGGGGTCTTCATGGTCTGCCGTCTGTCGCCGATGTTCGAGACTGCACCGGTAGCGCTCGACTTCGTGACCTTCATCGGCGCTGCAACCTGCATCTTTGCCGCGACGGTCGGCACGACCCAGTGGGACATCAAGCGCGTCATCGCTTATTCGACCTGCTCGCAGCTCGGTTACATGTTCTTCGCCGCTGGCGTCGGTGCTTACGGCGCGGCAATGTTCCACCTGTTCACCCACGCCTTCTTCAAAGCGCTGCTGTTCCTCGGCGCGGGCAGCGTGATCCATGCGATGCACCATGAGCAAGACATGCGCTATTACGGGGCCCTCCGTAAGGAAATCCCGTTCACCTTCTGGGCAATGCTGGCGGGTACCCTCGCGATTACCGGAGTGGGCGTGTACCACCTCGGCGTAGGCTTTGCTGGCTTCTGGTCGAAGGACGCAATCCTCGAGGTCGCCTATGCGCGGGGTACCGATCTCGGCAATTTCGCCTTCTGGATGGGCACCTTCGCGGCGCTTCTCACCAGCTTCTACAGCTGGAGGCTGATGTTCCTTACCTTCTGGGGTAAGCCGCGCTGGGCCGACAGCGAGCACATTCAGCACGCCGTGCATCACGGCCATGACGAACCTGAAGAGCACAATCCGGCCATCCAGGAAGATGCAGGTCATGACGTCACGCACACCGTTCCCTCGCCGAACTACAGCGCGGGAACCGGCGGATATCACCCGCACGAAAGCCCGATAAGCATGCTGATCCCGCTTGGCGTTCTGTCGCTCGGCGCGGTCCTCGCCGGCCAGCTTTTCGCGCCAGCCTTCCTGGATAGCGCAGCGTTCTGGAACGGTTCGATCTTCTATAACGAGCCCCTGATTCACGCGATGCACGCCGTGCCGACGCTCGTGAAATACGCCGCATTCATCGTGATGGTGCTGGGGCTGGCTGCGGCCTACCTTGCCTATATCAAGGATACGTCGCTGCCTGCGCGCGGGGCGGAGCAGCTTGGCCCGGTTTACCGCTTCTTCTACAACAAGTGGTACTTCGATGAACTGTACCGCATGCTGTTCATCATTCCGGCGTTTGCGTTCGGCAAGGCGTTCTGGCGCTTCGTCGACAAGGGCATGATCGATCGCTTCGGTCCTGACGGCGCAGCCTGGATCGTGACGAAGGGCAGCGCGGCGGCAAAGCGCGTACAGACCGGATACGTCTACAGCTACGCGCTCGTCATGCTGCTTGGCCTTGTCGCGGCAATTACCTGGGTGCTGTTCTGATGGGCTTCCCGATCCTCTCAATCATGCTGCTGGTGCCGCTCGCTGCGGGCCTTGCCTGCCTGTTCCTCAGCGCCGGGGCCGCGCGCATGACCGCGCTGGTGGCGACGCTGGTGAACCTAGCGCTCGGTATCCTGCTGTGGCTCAACTACGATATCGGCGGCGCGCAGTGGCAGTTCACCGAAGAGGCCTCGCTCTTCGCGGTGTTCCGCTATGCGCTTGGCATCGACGGCATTGCCCTCATGCTAATCGTGCTCAGCGTATTCCTGATGCCGATCTGCATCCTAGCTAGCTGGGACGCGATCCGTACCCGCGTCGGCGAGTATATGGCGGCGTTCCTGTTCATGGAATTGCTGATGATCGGTGTCTTCGCGGCACAGGACATCTTCCTGTTCTACATCTTCTTCGAGGCCGGCCTTATCCCGATGTACCTCATCATCGGCGTGTGGGGCGGGGACAACCGGATATACGCGAGCTACAAGTTCTTCCTTTATACGCTGCTCGGCTCGGTCCTGATGCTGATCGCGATGCTGTGGATGGTAAACGAGGCAGGAACGACCTCCATCCCGGTCCTGATGCAGTATGATTTCGCTCCCTCGGCGCAGACATGGCTGTGGCTTGCGTTCTTCGCGAGCTTTGCGGTCAAGATGCCGATGTGGCCGGTCCATACTTGGCTGCCCGATGCTCACGTCCAGGCGCCGACCGCGGGTTCGGTAATTCTGGCGGGTGTGCTGCTGAAGATGGGAGGCTACGGCTTCATTCGCTTCAGCTTGCCCATGTTCCCAGAAGCGAGCGCGCAGTTCGTCTGGTTAATCTTCGGCCTGTCGATGGTCGCAGTCGTAATCACCAGCCTGATCGCTCTGGTGCAGCACGATATGAAGAAGCTCATCGCCTACTCATCGGTGGCGCATATGGCGATCGTCACTGCGGGCCTGTTCGCGTTCAACATACAGGGCCTGGAAGGCGCGATGATTATGATGCTCAGCCACGGGCTCGTTTCGGGTGCGCTGTTCCTGTGCGTCGGCGTCATCTACGACCGGCTGCACACGCGCGAGATCGAGCGCTACGGCGGCCTCAGCATAAACATGCCGCGCTACGCGCTGTTCTTCCTGTTCTTTACCATGGCCAGCATCGGCCTTCCGGGCACAAGCGGCTTCGTCGCCGAGTTTCTGAGTCTTGCCGGCGTATACCAGGTCTCGAGCGGGGCTACGCTGATCCTGACAACTGGCATTATCCTAGGCGCCGGCTACATGCTGTACCTGTACCGCCGGGTCGCATTCGGCGAGCAGGTCAATGCCGATGCTGCCGCCATGCCCGATCTCAACGTGCGCGAGTGGGTCATGCTTGCTCCCATTGCAGCTGCCGTATTGTGGATGGGCATTTATCCCGAAAGTTTCCTCGCGCCGATGCGGCAGGACATTGCCGCGCTCGATGCTCGCCTTGCCCGCGCCGCTCCTGAAGGCGACGCGGATGTGCAGATCGGCGAGCCCAATGCGCGTGCAGCGAATTATGTCGCAGAAGAACACGCGGCTGCGGCCGAGGGGGCGCATTGATGGACTACACCGCTTCCCTTTACGCAACCGGTGCTGAAATCGGCCTTTCGATCGCGGGTCTTATCCTGCTGCTGGTATCGGCCTGGACCGGCACGCGCTACGCTCGGCTCGTCACAATCCTCGCGGCGGCGGCGCTGTTCGGCGCGATGATCTTTTCCGGCCACCTGATGGCCGAAAGCACAGCTGAGTTGACGGGCGACGCCTTCGGCGGCCTGTTCCGGGCAGATGCCTTCGCCGGATTTGCGAAGATCCTTATTTACGCGGCGACCATCGCCTGTCTGGTGGTCACGCCGAAGTTTTTCGATGCGAGGCGCCAATACCGCTCCGAATATCCCGTCCTAATGCTTTTCGGCGCGGTAGGCATGGGCATGATGGTATCCGCGGTCGATCTGCTGACGCTCTATATCGGGCTCGAATTGTCGAGCCTTGCGTCCTACGTCCTTGCGAGCTTCGCGCGCGACGACATGCGCTCGTCCGAGGCGGGCCTCAAATATTTCATCCTTGGCGCTCTTGCCAGCGGGATCCTGCTCTACGGCATGAGTTTGGTCTACGGGTTCGCGGGCAGCACCAACTACCTCGCGATCCGGATCGCCTTTGCCGACGGCTTCGGAACGGGCGCGATGTTCGGGGTCGTGTTCGTTCTTGCCGGGCTTGCGTTCAAGGTTTCCGCCGTGCCGTTCCACATGTGGACGCCGGACGTGTACGAAGGCGCACCGACCCCGGTCACGGCGTTCTTCGCCAGCGCGCCAAAGGTTGCGGCGGTCGTCGTACTTGCGCGGATGGCGCTCGACCCCTTCGCCGGCCAGATCGCCAGCTGGCAGCAGATCGTCATCTTCGCCGCGCTCGCGTCGATCGTGGTCGGCGCGCTGGGGGCCATCGGGCAGAACAGCCTGAAGCGCGTCCTCGCCTACTCGTCGATCAACAACGTCGGCTTCATCTTGATCGGGCTTGCCGCCGCCAGTGCTGCAGGAGCGAGCGCGATGCTCGTTTATCTCGCGATCTACGTTCCGATGACGATCGGCAGCTTCGCGGCACTGCTGATGCTGCGCGACGAGGACGGTAATGCGCTCGAAACCTTCGACGACATAGCTGGTCTTGTTACCCGCCGCCCGGCGATCGCGTGGTCGCTGCTGCTGCTCATGTTCAGCCTTGCCGGCATTCCGCCGCTGTTCGGGTTCTGGGGCAAGTTCGTGGTGTTCCAGGCCGCGGTCGAGGCGGACATGATCGCACTCGCCGCTATCGGCATCGCCGCCAGCGTCATCGGTGCATTCTACTATCTGAAATTCGTCAAGGTCATGTTTTTCGACGACCGGACGGAGCGCGGTATTGCCACGAGTCCGGCAGGCCATTGGGCTGTGCTGATACTGGCGGCGGTGATCGTTTCACCGCTTGGCTATCTGCTGACGCAGCCCCTCGGAGCTTGGGCCGACCGGGCAGCCACCTCGCTCTTTATTCCCGTCTGAGCGCTTGCTTCACGGCGAACCCGTCATCGAGACCCTCGCCAAAACGGGGTCGACCAATTCCGACCTGCTGACGAGGATCTCGCGCGGCGAAGAGGTTGGCGAGGGCTTCTGGCTGCGCGCAGAGCGGCAGTCCTCGGGACGGGGCAGGCTGGGGCGGCAATGGGAAGGCGAAAAGGGTAACCTTTATTGCAGCACCGTAGTCCGCGTTCTCCCAAGCGATCCGCCCCCGCAAACGCTGACCTACGCAGTCAGTCTCTCGGTTTTCGAAACGCTCCAAGATCTTATCGCCGACAAGTCTGGACTGTCCCTTAAATGGCCAAACGATGTCCTGTTTGAGGGGGCCAAGGTCGCAGGTATCCTGCTCGAGCGGCAAGGCGACACTATCGTCGCGGGGATCGGGGTGAACATCGTGCACGCTCCTCAGATCGCGGGACGGAAAACCGTGTCGCTACGCGAGATCGGCACACTCGAAGAACCCAACGCATCGGTGTTCATCGAAAAATTAGCGCAGAACTTTGCGCCGCGTGTTTCCGAGTGGCGCAGCGATCCGCGAGCCGTCATGCGTGAATGGCAGACGCGCAGTCATGAACCGGGCGCGCCGCTGCTCGTCAGCAATCCGGACGGTTCGCGGCAGGCCGGAAACTTCGCCGGGCTCGAAAATGACGGGGCGCTGCGATTGCGCATGCCGGACGGAAGCTTTACCCGCGTCTATGCCGGCGACGTTACTCCGGTTTAAAGGAAACGCGCATGCTTCTGGTCGCCGATGTCGGAAATACGAATGTCGTCTTCGCTCTGTTCGATGACGAAAGTGGAGCCGACCGGCGGCCGGTGCGCGCGCGCTGGCGGATCGCAACCGACCCGCGCCGAACGGGCGACGAGTATGCAGTCTGGCTCCTGCAACTGCTTTCTGTGGAAGGCGTCACGAAAGACAGCATCACACGGATCGTGATCGGGTCCGTTGTTCCGCGCGCCGAGCATAACCTGACCGTTCTGGCTGAAAAGTACTTCGGCATTACTCCGCTGTTTGCGGGGCAGGGCGAAGCAGGCTGGGGCTTCTCCATCGACGTCGAGCAACCGAGCTCGCTCGGCGCCGACCGCGCGCTCAACTGCATCGCAGCCCACGCGCTTTACGAGGGCGATCTCATAGTGGTCGATTTCGGCACCGCCACCAAGTTCGAAGCGATCGATTTTACCGGTGCGTACAAGGGCGGGATCATCGCGCCGGGCATCAACCTTTCGCTCGATGCACTGGTCGGACGGACCGCGAAGCTTCCCCGCATTGCCATCCGGGCGCCCGACACGGATAGCGTCATCGGACGGAATACCGAAGACCAGATGCTGATCGGCGTGTACTGGGGTTATGTAGCGATGATGGAAGGGCTAATCGCCAAGATGCGCGCGGAAATCGGCAGGCCCACGCGCGTAATCGCGACTGGCGGCTTGGCCGTGCTTTTCGACCGTCACACCGACATTTTCGACGAGGTAGAAGCCGACCTTACCATTCGCGGCCTCGCCATTCTCGCAGACAGGATCGCTCGATGAACCGGAACTTCAAACCCGAACAGGAACTGTTGTTCTGCGCGCTCGGCGGGTCGGGCGAGATCGGAATGAACGTCAACCTTTACGGCTGCCAAGGCAAGTGGTTGATGGTCGACCTCGGCATGACCTTCTCGGGGAACGAGTATCCGGGTGTCGACCTGGTCTTCGCCGACCTCGCCTTCATCGAGGAGCGACAGCGCGACCTGCTCGGCATCGTCCTCACCCACGCGCATGAGGACCATATCGGCGCGGTTCCCTATTTCGCGCAGGAACTTGGAGTGCCGATGTACGCCACTCCGTTCACTGCCGATCTGGTTCGCCGCAAGCTGGCCGAAGCTGGTTTGCAGGATCAAGTCGAACTCCACGTCATACCGCACGACCACGGCCAGTTCTCCATCGGGCCGTTCGAAGTCGAGTACCTTCCGCTTGCGCACTCCATCGCGGAAGGCCACGCTCTGCTGATCGGCACACCATACGGCCGCATTTTTCACACTGGTGACTGGAAGCTGGACGAAGAACCGATCATCGGCGAACCGACGACCGAGGAAGAGCTTCGCGAAATCGGCGATGAAGGCGTGCTGGCGCTCGTCTGTGATTCCACCAACGTGTTCAATCCGCAGCCCTCCGGTTCGGAAGGCGCCGTTTACACCGGGCTTCTCGACGAAGTTGGCAAGCACACAGACAAACGCGTCGTCGTCACCACTTTCGCTTCCAACGTCGCCCGGTTGCATACGCTGGGATCGGTAGCGCGGGAGACAGGGCGGCAGGTATGCATTGCGGGCAGATCGCTAGAGCGCATTCTCGAGGTGTCGCAGGACAACGGCTATCTGGAAGACTTCCCTCAGCCGATCGACTTCGACACCGCGATGCGGCTGCCGCGCGGCGATGTTCTCATCATCGCCACGGGCGGGCAGGGCGAACCACGCGCTGCGCTGTCGCGCATGGCGGAGGACAACCATCCCTTCGAACTCGCGCCCGGCGACGTGGTGCTGTTCTCGAGCCGGCAAATACCTGGCAACGAGATCGCGATCGGCAAGATGCAGAACGCTCTGGCCGAGCGCGGCATTGTCATGGTCACGGACCGGCAGAACCTCATCCACGTTTCGGGTCATCCGGGGAGGCCGGAACTTCAGGCGCTTTACGAATGGCTCCAGCCCGAAGTTCTGGTCCCGGTACATGGCGAAATGCGGCATATGCAGGAGCAGGCGCGCCTCGGTATCGAGGAAGGCATTCGCCACGCGGTCGTTCAGAAGAATGGCGACATCGTGCGCCTGGCGCCCGGAAAGCCGGAAAAGCTCGCCGAGATCGGAACAGGGCGGTTGCTCCTCGATGGCGACCTCATCATTCCGGCTGACGGCGAAGCGATCACGATGCGGCGGAGGCTCGCCCATAGCGGCCTCGTCATCGTCGCGCTGGATGGAGCGAACAATCCGATGATCGATGCGGTCGGCCTGCCGCTTGACGAGGATCACACCGAGTTCGTCCAAGAGGCGGAGGCTGACGTAAGGACGGCCATTGCCCGCCTCAAAGGTGCCGACAGCCGTGATCCGGCCGCCATTCATGAAGCGGCACGGCTTGCGGCTCGCCGGGCGGCAGTTCGCTGGTCGGGCAAGAAGCCGCAGGTCAAAGTCATGATGGCGCGGCCGCGCGCCTGACCTGCCCAGCCTATGCAATGGACCTCCATTCTCGCGATCTACCTGCTAATGTGGATCGCCTGCGCCTTTCTTATGCTGCCTTTCGGCATTCGGACGCATGAAGAGGTAGGCGAGGAGAAGATACCGGGGCAGGCGGACAGCGCCCCGGCAAACTTCCGGCCCGGCAGGGTCGTCGTTCGCGCCACGGTTCTGGCGGCAGCCGTGACTGCGCTATACGTGGTGAATTATGATCAAGGATGGATCGAGGCCGAAGACATCAACATCTTCGGCGATCCGCCTTCGCTTCGCGAAGACTAGAAACCGCGCGTCTAGCTCCGCAAACGCTCGATAGCCTGAGCCAGCGCAACATACAGCTTGCCCATATCGGAGCTGAGAACCGTCACGCTCAAGGCGTTGCCGTCGCGCGTAGACAGCAGCGTGCGCAGCATACCTTCGAAGTCGTGAATGTAGCGGCTGACATTTTCGCGGAATTCGCCGTCGTTCGCGTACATCTCCGCAATCTCGCGCGCTTCGCTCTGGTCCAGGAGACGCACAGCCTTGCGCGTGAAGATACCCCGGTCACCGCGGAGATAGGCAGCCCACGCCGTTTCGCTGACATCCTCAGACAGAGCCTTGGAAATGTCGACTGCGGATGAGTGCAAATTTTCGGTGATGACCGCCACACGGCGTGAGAAGTCGTGGTCAATCCGGTCTTCGGACTGCTCTTGCAGCTTTTCGATCCGTGCTTCGAGATTGCCGGTAAGCTCGTTAATCCTGGCAAGCTGATCGCGTAGTAGCGAAGCGGCTTTTTGCCCACGATCCGCAGCCTTTTGCGCCGAGTTTTCGAGTTCGCCGATCGAGGCGAGCGTCTGGCTGCGTACCACCTCGTCGATCTTGTCGGCGCTTCGTTTGCCGACTTCCTCGGCAAAGGCGTCGAGCCGCGTATCGTCGCCTGTTTCGAGACCCTCGACCGCCGCCGAAAGCGCGCCGCGAAGCTGTTCGGACGCCCGCTCCAGGCTGGCGCGGGTTTCGGCTTCCGTTGCGCGTGCCTTGTCAGCCAGCGCGTCGAGTTCGGCTTTCAGCGCCGCGATCCGTTCGTCGCCGGAGATGCCGAACCCGGCTAGTTTCTCTTCAAGCGCATCGATCGCCCGCGCAGCGTTCGTGCCATATTCGTTCGCGCCATCAAGATGCTCCGACAGAGCAGCCGAGGATGTCTCGGCATTGGCGAGAAGATCGCGCAGTGCTTCCGCCCGGGCAGTATAAGCATCGAGCTGCGCTTCGGTTTCCCGCAGTGACGCCGGCAGGACTTCACGGCCGTGCTTCGCGCTGGCCTGGATAAGTTCCAACAGGCGGACGCTTGAGTTCGTGACGGATTCAATCGCGCCTTCGGTATCCGTGACCAGTGCGCGGCTCTTCTCGAAGTTCTCGCCGAGTGCCGAAAGGTCTTCAGCCAAGTTGGCCTGCGCGTCCTTGCCGAGCGCGGCGAGACCTTCGATCCGCTCTCCGATCTGGTCCACCCGCTGAGCAAGGTTGTCGAGATCGGCCGCCAAGGCGCTGGTCGATTGTTCGTGTTGTTCGCGGCGTCCGGTAAGGGCGTCGTCAAACTCGATCAGATGCGCTGACAGAGCCTCCCCGGCATCCTTGCCGAAGTCGATGAGGCTTTGCTTACGGCCGGCAAGCGTTTCGTCGAACGCCTCCGCACGCGCACCTGCATCCTCGTCGATCCGGCGAAGCAGACCGTCGATCGCAGCAGCCCGGCGCTGTGCATTCTCGTTCGCCTTCGCATCCAGCGCATCGAAGCGTTCGCCTGTCTTGCCAACCTGGTCGCTGATTTCCTCGAGCCGGGCGGACCAGTTTTCAAGGGCGCTCTTCTCGTTGGCAACGATGAGGTCCGAGGTCTCACGCGCACTGTCGCGGACCCGTTCGATCCGTTGTACCAGTGCGGACAGGCCTTTACCTTCAGCGGCAGCCGCTTCTGCACGCAGCGCTTCGAGTTCCTCGTTCATCTTTTCGGCCCGCTGCCGAATTCCGGTAAGCGCTTCGATCTCGCTGCTGTCGAGGTCCGCGCGGAAGCCATCGATCGTACCGCGCAGCGCATCGAAGCGGTTCTCCGCCAGTGCGCCGAGCTGATCCGATTGCTCGCGAATGCCGGACAGGGCTTCGCGCACCTTGGTTTCAAGCGCGGTTACCTGCCGTTCGCTAGCGAGCCCGAACTTGTTCAGCCGTTCGAAGCCGCTGATGAGCAGTTCGACCTGCGTCTGGGCACCGCGGCCGGCGCCGCCGATCTGGTTGGACACGTCGCGTGCCGAATTAGCGATGACGGGCAAGTCGCTGCGCAGCTTGTCCATGTTTCGCACCGCCGCGTCGCTGACCTCAGATACCGTTTCAAGCTGCTTTACGTTGTCGCCGATCAGGTCTTCGAGCCGCTTGGCATGCCCTGAAATCTTTTCCGACGCGCCGCGTCCGAGAAATTCGAGCTCTCGCGACTGCGTTGCAAGAAATTCGCGTGCAAGGCTCAGCTCGCGGTTGATTGTCAGAAGCCGTTCTTCGAGTGCTGCGCTTTCCGAAGCGAGCAGGTTGGCCGCATCGCCGAACCGCCCCGCTTCGCGCGTGCTGGACCGCATTGCAATGAGATACACCACCGCGATCAATAGTACCGGTGCGGCCCACAGGCTCACCAGCGTCGACAGCGAGGATGCGCCGGCAAACAGGATGGCGTTCTGGTTTGCAAACGCGAAGAAGGCCGTCCACGCGAGCGCCAGAGTGACAGCCGCGACAACCGGCAGATGCTTCCAGGATCGGCCCTCCGCTTCTGCCGGAGCATCATAGACCTGCTCGGTTTCGATGAAGTCACCGCTGGCCGGTTCCTCGATTGCCTGATCGCGTTCGAGTTCGAGCGGCGCTTCGCTATCCGGCGCAGCGGTTTCGCTCGATTTTTCGGTCGAGGACTCGTCTCGCAAGACGGCCCGGATATGCTTTCCTCTTTGCATTTCACTACGCTATCACTTTGGCCGGGGGGTTAAAGGGTCTTTAACCGTAGTGGCGCTAGTTTTCCGCTGTCATGGTTTACGAAACGAGCGCCCTCAAAGCGACATTATCGGCAGCGGCCGGCGACAACGCCGCTTTGCAGCAGGAGCTGAAGGCAGCATTTTTCGACAGCGTCGCGCGCCAGCTCGATCTGCTGCGGCGATCCCGCTGCGACGCGAACTGGATGATGGCGGCGCTGCGCCTGCGGGCAATCGCGGCAAGCTTTCACGCTGAGGAACTTGTTGTGCTGGCTGAAGAGGCAACTGAATCGGCACCTGGAGAGCCAGTGGTCATGCGCAAGATCGAGACCTTCCTGAACGAGATCACTGCGTCACACTAAGCTGCCTCGGCAGCCCGTTCTTTTGACAACGTGAACCCGCCGTTGCAGATATTGCGGTCATGCGGATCGCAGTACTCAGCGCCATGTCGAAGCCGCCGCATGACGAGGCGCGACCGGCCTTCCGCAAGGTCGGCAGCGCCGACGTCATAACCTTGCAAGCGTTGATGTGCTGCCAGCTCGGCTGCGCCAAGATTGTGAGCCTTACGGCAGAGGTAGGCACGGAACTGGACGGCTTGCGGCAGTTCTGCCGCGATGCCAGTGTGCCGCTAGTCGTCACAGCATCTGCGAGCGACCTGCGGCGCGAGGTGACCGCTGACGATGAAATCCTCATTGTCGAAGAAGGTCTGCTGCCGTCACCTAATGCGTCGCAGACCGTGTACGCGGAACGCCCGGTCATCTACGCGCGCGATGCGGAAGACGAACAGTGGCAGGCGATGGAGCGGATCGACGCCGAACGCAGATGGGCCGGCACAATGCTTCTACCCGGAAGATGCGCTGAAGAACTGGCGCGATTACCTGAAGATGTCGACATCGTGTCCGCGCTTCTTCGGATCGGACTGCAGCGCCATGTGCGCATCAAGCCGGTTCTGGAAGAGGACGCGCCGCATCTTTTCCTGACGCGCACTCTCGGGGAAATGCAAATCCGCGAACATGGCGAGCGGTGGCTGACAGCTCTCGCGCATCCGTCTGGTTTTGCCCGCCCGCTTCATGGACTGTCGGAGCGGCTTGCTCTGCATTTCGGCACGGCACACGGCACGAGAGCGTCGCTACGCTCGTCTCTAGGCGTAGCGCTAGGCAGTCTTGGAGCAGCGCTTATTGCGCTTCATTTGGGCTACAGTTCGGTCGCCCTGCTGAGTGCCGCGCTCGGTTCAGCCGCAGTTGCGGCGCACGGCGTGCTCGGCCGGCTAGCCAACGCCTTCGCATTGAAAAGCAATGGTCCGGCGAAAACGCAATTAGCGCTTCGTTGGAGCCGCGATGCAGTCATCGCTCTGATCATTGCCTTCGGGTCAGACGAACTGACGCTGACTACCAGTGGTTTCCTCGCCGCGGCGCTAATCCTTTCGCTAGCCGTTCGGCCCGGTCGGCGCGCTGCAAAGCGCACTGCGTTCCTGCGCGACCGCCCCCTGATCTGCCTTGCCCTCGCGCTGTGCGCCTTCGCCGGCGAACTTGGCACGGCTGCGATGATCCTGGTCGTCGTCATTCTTCTCGATTGTGTTCTCCAGCAAAGGATGGCCGCAGATAACGGCGCATTAACCACACGCGGCTAAAGCTGCCGTGATGGCCCAGCGCACGAGCACTACCGAAGTCCGCGAACAGCACGGCGACTTGCTGCGCTTTGCTCTGCGCGAGGCGGACGCGGCGCTCGCCAACGCGGGTCCGGTATTGGCGCAGCTGCTGAGCGCACGCGACGACGGATTGTTCAGCGATGAGATGCTGGCGCGGGTCCGGGGGCTGGTGACCAGCCTCGCCGGAAGCCTCATCGCGCTGACGTCAGACACGGGCACGAATACGCCGCGCAGGGATGTCGCCGATCCGCGCGTCCTCGGGCTAGCCGACTACCTACTACAAAGTCCTGCCCTTCTTTCGCATTGTCACGCGCTGGCTCTCGAAAGCCAGATCGCGCAGCGGATGGAGCGGCAGGCCGCTCTCGATCCAGTGCTTTCCCCGTTCATGCAGAACGCCATCGCCGGCAGTGAGCAGGCGTCCTTGGCGATGCAGGCACTCGCAGCGCAGGCCCGCTTCGTACAAGCCCAGAAGCGAATGGAACTGCGAGCCGAAGAGTTGCCGGGCGAGCTCCTGTTCGATGTCGTTCGCGGATGGCAGCACTGGTCCGCGATCAACGATGTCTCGGGTTTCGCCCCCGGCCATCAAAACCTTCGCCGACGGTACAATGAAGGGCAGACCCGCGCCGTCCTCCTTTCTCGTCTCATCGAAGCAGCCGGAGAAAACGCTGAGCATGTTCTTACCGTCGAACATGTGGGCATCGCTCTGTTTGTTTCCGGCTTGGCCCGGTACGCCGGTATTTACCGTGACCTGGCGACATTCGCGCTTACGGCAGGCCAGACCGCTCGTTTCGCCGTCGCGCTGTGCGCCGCAGGACTTTCAGCCGAAACGATCGAGCGGCAGTGCCTGCGCCTGCACCCCGATCTTCTCCCTCCGGTCATTCCGGAGACGCTTCAGCCGGAAGCGGCGCGCGCCATGCTGCAGCAATCGTCAGGCGGGCTGTCTTAATGCTGGAAACACTTCAGGCACCCCTCGCGCAGGCGCGCTGCGATAGGGACGGCGTGCTGTTCGAAGCAAGCGAACCGCTTGCCGGGCTGCAGCGACGCTGCGGCGGCGAGATGCCGGGACCGCTTGCTATTCCCGAACTTCTGGAACTCGTGCGCAAGGTCACGCGCTTCGGGTTTCGCCTTTCGCGGCAGGTCCATGCGATCGACGGCGACAATGCAGTAAAGGCATGGGTCGATGTCGAGCCGCAGTTCGACGAAGCAGACGGCGCTCTCTCGCACTGCCTCATCCGCGTACTCAGCTGGCAAAGCACACCTGCGCCGCGCGAGGACGAAGTTGCGACTGCGCGCAAACGCAGCGAAATCGACCGCCTCTTAGCTGAGTTCACGGCCCGGCTCGACGAAGATCAGCGGCTGCTTTCGGTCGAAGCAGACGCGCCGGATCTTGAGCAGGCGGTTCACGAAATGACTGCCGGGATAGGACTAAGCTGGCTGGAATTCGCCGAGATCGACGGAAAGGTCACGGGGAATGCGCCGCACTGGCGCTTGCTTGACGGCTCGACCTGCCGCTTGCCGGGTTCGGAACGCAATTGGCGCGTGCGGCTTGAACCGCTGGGTGCAGGCACAACGCGGCCGAGCGGCTATATTCTGTACTTGAGCGCGGAAACCGTACTGCAGGAAGCGGTTACGATCGAAAACGCATCTCGCGCAAACGAACCGCCCGCCTCGATCGGCCGTGACCTCGCACCGGTGCTTCGACAGCCGATCACGCGCATCATCGCCAATGCCGAGACGATCCGTACGCGGCTCGCCGGGCCGATCGCGGATGAATATAGCGACTACGCCAGAGACATCGCCTCTGCCGGACAGCACCTTCTCGCCTTGATCGACGATCTCGGCGATCTCGAAGTTGTCGAAGCGGAGGATTTCACGACTACACCCGAAGCCGTCGATCTTGCCGAGATCGCGCGGCGAGCCGCCGGTATTTTGAGCGTGCGCGCCCGCGAGCGAGGTATCAATATCGTTGTTCCCCAAAAAGGCGAGACCGAGCCTGCGACGGGCGAGTTCAGGCGTGTTCTGCAGATACTTTTGAACCTGCTCGGCAACGCAGTGCGCTATTCGCCGGAAGGATCGGAAGTCTGGCTTTGCCTTGACCGGGAAGAAGGTTACGCCCGCGTCACGGTTGCCGATCAGGGGGCAGGGCTGAACGATGAAGAACAAGACAAAGTTTTCGAGAAATTCGAACGCCTGGGCCGAAGCGGCGACGGGGGCAGCGGCCTCGGCCTTTACATCTCGCGCAAGATTGCGCGGGTGATGGGCGGGGACCTGACCGTGGAAAGCGCTCCGGGGCAGGGGGCCCGCTTCACCCTGTCCGTGCCGGTAACCTAGCCGCTCCCATGAAAAAAGCGGACAGGTAAGACCTGCCCGCTTCCTTCATATCAGTACTTTTACCTTAGCGCTTGTCGACGGGCACATAGTCGCGCTGCGTCGGCCCGGTATAAAGCTGCCGCGGCCGTCCGATGACCTGACCTGGATCGGAGATCATCTCGTTCCACTGCGCGACCCAGCCAACCGTACGGGCCAACGCAAACAAGGCCGTGAACATGGTTGTCGGAAAACCGATGGCCGAAAGGATAATGCCCGAATAGAAATCGACGTTGGGGAACAGCTTCTTCTCTTTGAAGTAATCGTCGTTCAGTGCGATTTCCTCGAGTTGTAGCGCGGTTTCGAACACCGGGTCTTTCACGTTCAGCGCTTCGAACACTTCGCGCACCGTCTTCTGCATGACAGTGGCGCGCGGATCGTAGTTCTTGTAGACGCGGTGACCGAAGCCCATCAGACGAAACGGGTCGTTCTTATCCTTCGCCCGCTCGATATAATGCGGGATCTTGTCGGGCGTGCCGATCTCGCGCAGCATGTTAAGCGCCGCTTCGTTTGCGCCGCCATGCGCCGGGCCCCACAGGCAGGCAATGCCGGCGGAGATGCAAGCAAACGGGTTTGCGCCCGAAGAGCCGGCGAGGCGCACGGTCGATGTCGACGCGTTTTGCTCATGGTCGGCGTGCAGGATGAAGATCTTGTCCATCGCGCTTTCGACTTCTGGGATGACCTCGTATTCCTCAGCCGGAACGCCGAAGGTCATGCGCAGGAAGTTGCCGGTATAGCTGAGCGAGTTGTCCGGATAGAGGAACGGCTGTCCGACTGAGTACTTGTAGGCCATGGCCGCGATGGTCGGCATTTTCGCGATCATCCGGTGGCTGGAGATTTTCCGATGTTCCGGATCGGAGATGTCAGTGCTGTCGTGGTAGAACGCGCTGAGCGCACCGACCACGCCGCACATGATAGCCATGGGATGCGCGTCGCGGCGGAACCCCTGGTAGAACTGCCGCATCTGATCGTGCAGCATCGTATGGCGCGTGATCGTGTTGTCGAAGTCGTCGAGTTCGTCCGCACTCGGAAGTTCGCCGTTCAGCAGCAGGTATGCGACTTCCATGAAGCTCGAATGCTCGGCAAGCTGACCGATGGGATAGCCGCGGTGCAGCAGAACGCCTTCGTCGCCGTCGATGAAGGTGAGGGCGCTTTCGCAGCTCGCGGTCGACTTGTAACCCGGGTCGAACGTGAACTTCCCGGTCTTGCTGTATAGCTTGCGAATGTCGACGACGTCGGGCCCGCAGCTGCCCTTGAGCACGGGAAACTCGTGCCTGTCGCTGCCCAGTTCCAGTTTCGCTTCCGTATCGGCCAAGGCGGTATCTCCTGTCGTATTCAATTCGTATGAGCGGTCGGGGCGGCCTGCGCCTCAATCCGCGCCAGCGCTTCGTCCTTGCCTAGAAGGGTCAGCACTTCGAAAATCCCGGGCGAGGTGGTCGTCCCGGTCAAAGCTGCGCGCATCGGCTGCGCGAGCTTTCCGAGCCCGAGTTCCATGGACTCGGCCAGCCCCTTCGTAGTGACTTCGAGTGTACTGGTTGTCCAGTCATTTTCCTTCGCAAGTGCGTCAGCGATATACCGCAACCGCAAACGCCCCTCGTTGTCGAGCAGCTTCTCCGCTTTCTCGGTCATAACCAGCGGGCGCTTCGCAAAAAGAAAACCAGCACTTTCAGCCAGTTCGTCGAGGTTCTTTGCGCGGGTTTTCAGCTCCGGCATCGCTTTGGTTAGCAAAGCCTCGGATTGGTCGCCGCTAGCACCTTCGATCCGTCTGATGACCAGACTGGCTAGTCGCGCATCGTCCGCTTCGCGCAGATAATGCCCGTTGAGGTTTTCGAGTTTCTTCAGATCGAAACGCGAAGGGCTCTTGCCGACGCCCGAAAGGTCGAACAGTTCGATCGCTTCCTTGCGGCTGATCTCCTCCCGATCACCATGACCCCAGCCAAGGCGAAGAAGATAGTTGAACAGCGCTTCGGGCAGAATGCCGAATTCGTCGCGGTAGGTTTCCGCGCCGAGCGCGCCGTGGCGCTTGGAAAGCTTCGCACCGTCGCTTCCATGAATGAGAGGGACGTGCGCATAGACCGGGTCCGGCCATCCGCCTTCGATCGCATCCATGGCGCGGATGATTGGAAGCTGCCGGAAGGCGTTGTTTAGATGGTCGTCCCCGCGGATGATATGAGTGACGCCCATATCATGATCGTCGACCACAACGGCCAGCATATAGGTCGGCGAACCATCCGCGCGCAGCAGGACATAGTCGTCGATTTCCTCGTTCCGCACCGTAACCCGGCTCTGCACGGCGTCATCGATGACCGTCTCGCCATCTTCCGGGGTCTTGAGTCTGATCACGAAAGGTGCGCCTGCCGGAGCATCTTCGGGATCGCGATTGCGCCATCTGCCGTCATAGCGCATCGGCTGCTTGTTCGCTCGCTGCTCCGCCCGCATCGTCTCGAGTTCTTCGGGAGACGCGTAACATTTGTACGCGTGGCCGGCCTCGAGCAGCTTTGCCGCCACTTCCGCATGACGATCAGCCCGTGCCGACTGGAATACAGGCTCTTCGTCGTAGTCGAGTCCAAGCCACTGCAAACCATCGAAAATCGCTTCGATCGCATCGTCGGTCGAGCGCTTCTTGTCCGTATCTTCGATCCGCAACAGGGCCTTGCCGCCGTGGTGCCGCGCGAACAACCAATTGAACAGGGCCGTGCGCGCTCCGCCGATGTGGAGATAGCCGGTGGGCGAGGGGGCGAAACGCGTCACGACGTTTGTCCCGGTGGAAGCCATCTTAACCTCTTTCCTTCATGATCGCACGCGCAATGGGCGTTCACGCAACCTTCGATTTTCCTGCGCCGGAAACCGAATTCGGCAGCGAGGATGTACGGCTGCGCACTTGGCGCGGACGCGGCGCTTTGTCCAGCGTGGTGGGGGCTGGCGAGGCATTTCTGGGGGCGGCGGGACTGGACAAGGGGCCGTGGCTTGCCGCTGCCTTCGCATCGGGTATAGGGCTCTGGTTCCTGCTCGCGGACCCCTGGCAGTGGGTCGCGGTGCTCGGTACCCTCGCTTTCATGGGCGTCGGCGCACTCGCCCTTTGGCGCGGCGTAGTCGAACGCGCGTCGCTGCTCGTCGCGGTCCTCAGCATGAATGCGATGGCGGGTGCCGGTATGCTCACGATCTGGACACGGTCCGAAACCGTTGGAACCGAGCCGGTCGAGTACCCGCGGGTAGAATGGCTCGATGCGCGCATTCTCGAACGTGAAGAGCGACCCGCAGAAGAGCGCATCCGGCTCGTACTGGCAGCGCGCGACGCCGCTACGGCAAGCGCTATCAAAGTGAGGGTCAACGTGCCGATCGCAGACGATCGCGAGAGACTCAACGAGGGGGCCCGGATACGGTTGCGCACCCGCCTCATGCCGCCGGCGGCCCCGATGCTACCCGGTGCCTACGACTTTGCACGTGTCGCCTGGTTCGACGGTCTCGCTGCGACCGGCACGCTGATCGGCGATATCGAAATCGTTGCACCGGCCCATGCCAGCGACACCATACCGGCGCTGCAACGCTACCTTTCAGACCATGTCCGCAGCAAGCTCGACGGTAGCGCAGGCAGCATTGCCGCCGCTTTTGCGAGCGGGGACCGCGGGGCGATCTCGCAGGCGGACGAAGAGGCGATGCGCGATGCCGGGCTGACCCACCTTCTGTCGATCAGCGGCCTGCACGTAAGCGCGATCATTGCTGCTGCCTACTTCCTCGTGATGAAGCTGCTCGCGCTCTCGCCGTGGCTGGCGCTGCGTATAAGGCTGCCGCTTGCTGCAGCGGGAGCAGCAGCGCTTGCCGGTATCGGGTACACCCTTCTGACCGGTGCCGAGGTCCCGACCGTCCGAAGCTGCATCGGAGCATTGCTGGTCCTGATCGCGCTCGCGCTGGGACGCGAGCCGCTTTCCCTTCGCATGGTCGCCGTCGCCGCGCTCTGCGTGATGGTCGCATGGCCTGAGACGCTCGTGACGCCAAGCTTCCAAATGAGCTTCTCGGCCGTCATCGCGATCGTGGCGTTGCACGGCTGCGCCCCGGTCCGCGCGTTTCTCGCACCGCGCGAAGAGAGCGGCCCGCGGTGGCTCGCCCGCCGCGTCGCGATGCTGTTCGCAACGGGACTGGTGATCGAGATTGCCTTGATGCCCATCGTCCTGTTCCACTTCCACCGAGCCGGGTTTTACGGCGCGTTTGCCAACGTCTTCGCCATTCCGCTGACGACCTTCGTCTCGATGCCGCTGATCGCCATCGCACTGCTGCTTGACTGTGTCGGCCTCGGTGGACCGGTTTGGTGGTTAGCGGGAAAGTCGCTCGACCTCCTTATCGGGATAGCGCGCTTCGTTTCGGCCCAGCCTGGCGCGGTGAAGCTTGTCCCGCAGATGACCATGGCAACAGTGATGCTGTTCGTCAGCGGCGCGCTTTGGGTTGCTTTGTGGCGCGGGAAAGCGCGGCTGTACGGCTTCGTTCCTGCGGCCCTCGGAGCGCTACTGTTTGCCGGCACCAGCACGCCCGACGTCCTAATCGACCGCGACGGAAGGCATGTCGGCATCGCCGGCGAGGATCAGCGGCTGCTCTTACTTCGCGACAGCCGCAGTTCTTACGCCCGCGACAATCTGCTCGAGCTTGCCGGAATGGAAGGAGAGCCGATCGCACTGGCCGACTGGCCAGACGCACGCTGCAACGACGACTTCTGCACGATTGCGCTGCGGCGGGGAGGACGCGACTGGCACCTGTTACTGGCCCGCAGCGACAATCTGGTCAGCGAACGCGCCTTGGCTGCGGCATGCGCGCAGTCGACATCGTGATCGCGCCGCGCTATCTTCCGCGTAGTTGTTCTCCGCTCTGGCTCAAAGCCGATCGGGGCTTTCTCGAACGATCCGGCGGTCTCGCGATCGACCTCTCAGAACCGTCGATCAAATCCGTCGCGGATAGCCAAGGTTCGCACGGATGGTGGCGCCCACCGAGTAAAGAGCACCGCCGCTGATCGCGCTTAGTGATAGCGGCGCAGCAAACCGGCCAGCTTGCCCTGAACCTGAACCTGATCCTGACTATAGATCTGCGGTTCGTAACTCGCATTGGCCGGGTCGAGCCTGATCCGTCCGGAATCGCGCCGTAAATATTTGAGAGTCGCTTCCTCGTTGTTGACGAGCGCGACTACGATTTCCCCGTCGCGGGCCGTGTCCGTCCGCTTGATCAGCGCATAATCGCCGTCGAAAATACCGGCCTCGATCATGGAATCGCCCGATACCTCGAGCGCATAATGTTCGCCCGGTCCGAGAAGCGCTGCGGGGACGGGGAGGCTGGTGTGATCCTCGATCGCCTCGATCGGAGCGCCTGCAGCAATGCGGCCATGCAGGGGTACATCAATCACGTCGTTAGCAGGTTCGGCAACTTGCGCCGCCGGCTTCACCAACGGTACGATCGTATCATTCGCAGGAGCGGCAGGCTTGCCCGAGGCCACCGCGCTGTCAGGTTGCTTGAGCACTTCCAGAGCGCGCGCGCGATTAGGCAAACGGCGGATGAAACCGCGCTCTTCCAGCGCCGAAATCAAGCGGTGGACGCCGGACTTGCTCTTGAGATCGAGCGCTTCCTTCATTTCTTCGAACGACGGAGAGATACCCGTGCTTTCGAGACGGGACTGTATGAAGCGAAGCAGTTCGTGCTGTTTTGCCGTCAGCATTGTATCGTGGCTCCCAATCGCCTGAATAGTTTCCGCGGTTGCAACAGTTAATCTTAACCATTGCGTGAACGAATGAAGAACAATTAGGAAACCATTTTGAGCAAGTCAAGCAGTTCCGCCAGTTCCGAGGAGAAGGCATTGCGCCAGCTTCCCGGCTTTGGCCGGCTCGGCGTGCGCAGGCCTTTCGATCAGGCAATCCGCGTGGGCGAGGGCCGCAAGAAGGCTGCTGTCCTGACCGCCAATGGGCATCACCCCATAATTGGTCAGGCGAGCGCGCAGGAACTCCCGCCGCGTACCGCCCTGCGTGATCGCCGCAGCGAGGGGAAGCGTCACGAAGCGGGGCAGGGGGCGGACGCACCCTGTCATGCTCCGCAGCATCGGTTCGAGAAACAGGCACGCGGTTACGAAAGCTGAGGCCGGATTTCCGGGCAGGCCAAGGATAGTGCAATTGTTGAGCCGCGCCGCGAACAGCGGCTTCCCCGGTTTGATCGCGACCTTCCAGAATTGAATGTCGGCACCAAGGGGGCGCAACGCGGGCTGGATCAGGTCGTGGTCGCCGACCGATGCGCCGCCGATGGTGACGAGAACGTCGTGGTCTTCGGCTGCCGAGGACAGCGCGCCGCCGATAGCTGTCTCGTTATCCGGAACGACGGGAAGCAGCGATACATCCGCACCGGCGCTGCGAGCGAGTTCGGCCAGCATCGGGCCGTTCGAGGCAGGCAGGCGATCGTCGGGACAGTTTTCGAAATCGGCGCTCAGTTCGCTACCCGACTGCAGGATTGCTACACGCGGACGTAGGGCGACAGCGAGCCGCGAATGCCCCGCGGAAGCCGCCAAGCCGATTGTCCGAGCAGTTACACGTTCACCCGCCTCGACGAGAACGTCTCCCTCAGCGAAATCTTGGCCCCGGCGGCGTATGTGCTGACCTTCCGCCTCACCGCCGCTTTCTTCCGTGAGTGCGATCGTTTTCCCGTCTCTCGCAATGTTCTCCTGCAGGATCACTGCGGTCGCCCCGTCTGGCAGAGCCGCGCCGGTCGAAATACGCGTCGCCTCGCTTCCGCTCAACCGGCCGGTGAAGCTGCGGCCAGCGCGCGACTCTCCCACGACCTGCCAACTGGAGCACGAAGGGTCGGCCACCGCATAGCCGTCCATGGCCGACACATCGGTCGCGGGCTGCGTTCTTCTCGCCGTAAGCGGTTCAAGCAGAAACCGTCCTGCCGCGTCATCCAAGGGTACGTTCTCGGCAGGCAGGCGCTTCGCCATAGCCAAGAGTGCCTCGACGGCATCTTCGTACGACAGGAGCCCGCCCGTCATAGTTCGGCTTTCCAATCGCCCGACTTGCCGCCACGCTTCTCGATCAAGCGAATATCCTCGACAATCATTCCCTTATCGACGGCTTTGAGCATATCGTATAAAGTCAGCAATGCTACCGTGACGCCAGTAAGCGCTTCCATCTCGACGCCCGTCTTCCCGGTGAGCGCAGCCGTGGCCGTTACAGCGATCCCTTCATCCTCGAATGCGAAGCCGACCTCGACCTTCGTCAGCGCGAGGGGATGACATAGCGGGATCAATTCGCTTGTCCGCTTGGCTGCCATGATCCCGGCAATCCGAGCCGCCGCCAGCACGTCGCCTTTCGCCGCCGTGCCGTCCCGCGCGGCCGCCAGCGCTTCGGCAGACATGCGGATACGCCCCTTCGCCGTAGCCGAACGCTTCGCTTCGGACTTCCTTCCGACATCGACCATGCGCGCGTTGCCGGCGTCGTCCAAGTGTGTGAGGTCGCTCATCGCAGAACCCTACAGGATGGAACACATGGAACATGGTATGAGGCTAAACTTTCGCGCTGTTTCATAGCGAAGCGAGAGCGCGAAAACGCGGGCGATATCGAGGAAGTGATAGCGTAGTTCATGGCGTCAACCTGCCACAGCTTCACCCCGTAGGACAGTGTCCTACGCTCCGGTAAGCAAAGCGCGCGTGGCCGCCGTGACGTCATCCGCGCGCATCAGGCTTTCGCCGACGAGAAAACAGCGCACGCCGCTCGTCGCCAATCGCGCGCAATCGGAGTGGCTGGCAATGCCGCTTTCGCCCACCAGCAGCGAGCCATCAGGGGCGAGGGGCACGAGCCGTTCGGTCGTTGCCAGATCGGTTTCGAACGTCCGCAGGTCCCGGTTGTTGACGCCAATCAACCGCGAGACGAGCATCGCGGCGCGCTCCAGCTCGGCCTCATCGTGGACTTCAACCAGCACGTCCATGCCCTGCGACAGGGCCGCTAGTTCGATCTCGCTCGCCTGGGCGTCCGACAGGGCGGCCATGATGATGAGGATCGCATCGGCGCCATTGGCGCGGCTTTCGGCAACCTGCCACGGATCGACCATGAAATCCTTGCGCAGAACCGGAAGGTCGCAGGAATTACGGGCTGCGATGAGATAATCCTCGTGTCCTTGAAAATAGGGCGCGTCGGTCAGGACCGAGAGGCAGGCTGCGCCGCCCTCTTCATATTCCCGGGCGTGGAGCTCCGGCGAAAAGTTCTCTCGGATCAGACCCTTGGACGGTGATGCTTTCTTGATTTCCGCGATTAGCGCGAAGCCGGACTGCGCTTTTTTCGAAAGCGCGTCGCGAAAGCCACGCGGCCGGGATTGCTCGCTGGCGAGCGCTTCCAGCGACGAAAGCGAGTTCTTCGCCTTGCGCTTGGCAACCTCTTCGCGCTTCGCAGCACAGATTTCGTCCAGCTTGTTCATTGCGCCAGTTCGATCCAGCGTTCGAGCAGCGCCCTCGCCGCCCCGCTATCGAGCCCTTCTTCCGCCATCGCGCGCCTTTCCGTCCAGTCGCCGCCCTTGCCGGCTACCTTGAGCGATGCGCCGGCATTGAAAACAACGGCGTCGCGATAAGGTCCGGGCATTCCGCCGAGCAGCGCCTGAAGCGCCTTCGCGTTATGTGCCGCATCGCCGCCGCGGATAGCCTCGACCGGCGCTTGGGGGAGGCCGAGTTCGTCGGCGGAAAGCCGCCGCATGGTGAAGCCGCCACCCTCGACCTCGGCAACCTCGTTTCCGCCTGCGAGACTGAGCTCGTCGAGGCCTTCGTCGCCCGAGACGATCCAAGCGTACTCCGTCCCGAGCCGCGCCTTCGCATCGGCGTAGATCGGGACGTAGGCCGGGCGCGCGATCCCGATCAGTTGCCGCGTCACCCGCGCCGGATTGGACAGCGGGCCCATGAGGTTGAAGATGGTACGCCGGCCAATGCGTTTGCGGATGGGCTGGATACGGCCCATCGCCGGATGGTGGTTTGCCGCGAACAGAAAGCAGATGCCGATCTCGGCCAGCGTCTTTTCAGCCGTGCGCCCCGCCGCCGCCATGTCGAGCCCGAGCGCTTCGAGCGTGTCTGCGGCTCCGCTCTTCGAGGATGCCGCGCGGTTACCATGCTTCGCCACCGGTACGCCGCAGGCCGCGACGACGAGGCTGACGGCGGTCGAGACGTTCAGCGTATGGTGACCGTCGCCGCCCGTGCCGCAGACATCGATCGCGCCGTCGGGCGCGTCGATCGGAATGAGCCGCTCGCGAAGCGCACGCGCCGCGCCGGTAATTTCCGCTGCGCCTTCCCCGCGGTCGGATAAGGCGATCAGGAAGTCCGCGATCTCTTCCTCGCTCGTTTCGCCGTCGAGGATGGCCGCGAAGGCCTGTTCCGCTTCCTCTTCGGTAAGCTTGGTCGCGGGATCGGGTAGAACGCTCATCGCCCGCGCGGTTCCTGACCGCAGATGCGGAGGAAATTGGCGAGGAGGTCGTGCCCGTGGCTCGTGGCGATGCTCTCCGGATGGAACTGCACGCCGTGGATGGGCAGGCTGTCGTGGCGAAAACCCATCACGCAGGTTCCGTCGCGGCCCGGAGTGGCGCTGGTCGCATTGACATGGAGCGCGTCCGGCACATGCTTCACGATCAGCGAGTGGTAGCGGGTCGCTTCGTAGGGGGAAGGAAGCCCTGCAAACACGCCGCTGCCATCATGTTCGATCGGCGAGACCTTGCCGTGCATAAGTCCGCCTCGCACGACCTTTCCGCCGAAATGCTGCCCGATCGCCTGGTGCCCGAGGCAGACGCCGAGCAGAGGCATTTCCGCGTCCGCGCAGGCGGCGACAAGGTCGAGGCTGATCCCTGCATCGTCGGGTGTGCAAGGACCGGGCGAGATAAGGATGCCGTCCGGTTTCAGCGCCACAGCCTCGTTCGCCGAAAGCGCGTCGTTGCGTTCCACGCGCACGTTCGCGCCCAGTTCCATGAGGTAATGGACCAGGTTGAAGGTGAAGCTGTCGTAATTGTCGACGACGAGGATCATGACGCGGGTTTCTTCTCCACCACGATCATCGGGCCGATCGGTGCGCCGCTGTCGAGCCTTCCGCCCGCCGGGTTCCACAGCGCCGAGACATTGCCGTCGAGGTAAAGCGCGTTGGGTACGTTCAACTCGTCGCGGTAAAGCCGCGCAAGCTTGCCGAAGCTTACCGGGCCGTTGCTGATGACGAAATGCGCGCGGCCCTTCTCGTCCACGCCGACCGCGTTCCTGATGAGCTGCGATTCGCCGTTGTTGGAAATGTCGGGATGCAATTTGCCGCCGATGACCAGCATCGGGCCGGACTGCGTTCCGAATTCGGGCCGCTCGGTGACGTTGGCGAGGAAATCCTCGGTCGACCGGACCTCCCACGTATCACCGCTGCCGAAGAAGACCCCGTTCGGCTGCATGTGAAAATTGCCCGGCCCCCCGTTCCGGTTGAGCTCCACCTTGCGGTCCGAGCCTTCCACGAAATAGCCGACCGGCTGCCCCGCATCGTTGTACATTCCGCCGTTCATGGCAAAGGCAATCGGTGCGGCTTCGGCGGAGCGGGCGGAGGCGTATGCGGCGAGCGAGCGGAACGGCGTGCCTTCGCCGTCCGCCAGCGCCGTCACGATATGGTGGCGGGAGGGAACGGCGACGCAGTGGACGAAGGGTTCGTCTTCGAAAATAACGGGTCGGCAGGAAGATTCCATTTGCGCCCGGCTGTCCGAAGACGCAGGCGAGGGCGAAGCGCCCGCCGCGCCGCCCGCGGTATCGCGGATCTCGGTCCTTACTACCGGCTCGCCTTCAGGCTGCTCGTCGCACGCGCTTGTCAGCACGGCGAGCGGCACCAGCACGGCTGCGGAAAAAACCCGTTTCATTGTCCGAACTCCGGTTCGAGAGCGATGCGCTGCGCCTCTCGGGCAGCGGCGAACAGCGCACTCGCTTTCGCTTCGCATTCGCGCTGCTCATAATCGGGCTCGCTATCGGCGACAATCCCGGCGCCGGCATGAACGTGCATTTCACCGTCTTTTACGACCGCCGTGCGGAGAACGATGCAGCTGTCGACCGATCCGTCGGGTGCGAAATAGCCGACGCCGCCCGCGTAGGGACCGCGTCGCTCGGTCTCCAGTTCGGCGACGATCTGGCATGCGCGGATCTTCGGCGCGCCGCTGACCGTGCCCGCTGGAAAGCCGGCGAACAGCGCGTCGAGCGCATCCTTGTCCTCGCTCAAGGTCCCGACGACGTTGCTGACGATGTGCATCACGTGACTGTAGCGTTCGACCATGTAGCTGTCGGTAACGGCCACGCTGCCGCGCGTGGCGACGCGTCCCACGTCGTTGCGCCCGAGATCGAGCAGCATGAGATGTTCGGCGCGTTCCTTTGGATCGGCCAGAAGGTCGCGCTCGGCAGCGCGGTCCGCCGCTTCGTTAGGCCCGCGTGGGCGCGTTCCCGCGATCGGCCGGACGGTAACCTCGCCGTTCCTTACGCGGACGAGAATTTCCGGGCTCGATCCGACGATCGCGAAGCCGGGAAAGTCGAGAAAGAACAGGAATGGCGAGGGGTTAATCCGCCTCAGAGCCCGGTAGAGCGCGATGGGGGGAAGCGCGAAGGGGGCGGTGAAGCGCTGCGCCAGGACCACCTGGAAGATGTCGCCCGCCGCAATGTATTCCTTCGCGCGCAGCACCATGTCGCGGTAGCGGTCCGGCGGCATGACCGCGGTCTGATTGGGCGCCGGCCCGGGATCGCTGCGCTCGGGTACGGCATCGGCGCGCCGCAATCGGCGCAGTTGCTCGTCGATCGCCTCGCCGGCGCGCTCTATCAGGCGGGCCGCCTGCTCTGCCGAGTGGTTCGCTTCGGGCCAGATCGGCGCGATGCAGAAGACGGCATCGGTCAGTCGGTCGAACACCATAAGCACGGTCGGACGCACGAACAGCATATCGGGCAGATCGAGCGGGTTTGCGCTCGAGAAGTCGATGCTTTCGACCAGCCCAATCGTCTCATAGCCGAAATAGCCGACCAGACAGGCGAGGGCCGGGGGCAGTGCGTCAGGCGTGTCGACCAGGCATTCCTGCCGCAGAGCCCTCAGCGCTGCGAGCGCATTGCCCTTGGCGGGGGCGAATGCCTCGCGGTCCCGCTGCCATGAACGGTTGATGTCGGCCTTGTCGGACCTGCTGCGGAAGACGAGATCGGGATCAAGCCCAAGCAGGCTGTAACGTCCGCGCACCTCGCCGCCCTCGACCGATTCGAGCAGGAAGTCGCCGCGCTCTGCCTCGATTAGCGCGACCGCCGCACCGACCGGGGTCAGGCGGTCGGCAACGAGGTGCCGCCACACGAGCGCCGGTTTGCTTGCCTTCAGCAAGCTCGCCGCAACGTCAGCGCCCTTGAGCGTTTCCGCCAACGCCATTCCTAACGGTCAATTATCGCCGAGAAGCTGGCGCCGGACGGCCGCTATCGCGTTGTCGTTACGCTCGACGCCCTGTTCGCGGCGCATCGCATCCTGCAGCTGCTGCTGATATTCCTGGACGACCGTCGCACCCAGCTGCTGCTGAGCCTGAGCGATAAGCGGACTGCCGTCTTCGAGCTCGCCCGCCTCGATCGATTCGAGATCGACGACGTAGAAGCCCTGCCGGCCAGCAGCCTCGAGCCGCTTCGCGGTTCCCTGCGCCATGCTGAACATGAGCGCCAGCGGCGGAGGCACGCGCTGCTCGCGAAGCTGGGCCAGTTGTTCGCGGGTCAGGTCGATATTCTGTACCGGGGGAAGGTTCGGTTCTTCGGCGGCCAGCGCCTCTGCCATACTGCTTCCCTGCTGGAGCCGCGCGATGACCCGTCCGGCTGCCTCGCGGGCTGCGGCAAGACCGCGGGCGATCCGCCAGTCGGCCGTCACCTGCTCAGAAATCTCGGAAAGGGGAGCGGCCGCGCTATCCGTGATGCGCGACACCTCGAACACGAGATATTCCTCGCCCGGCCGGATTTCCGCGATCTGTGGCTCGCTTTCCTCCATCTGGAAGGCGGTCGCGAGCGCAGGGGTCAGAGTTTCGTCGATCTGCGCGCCGTCGTCGGCGCCGTAAATGGAACCATCGGCAGTGACTGGCTGCGTCGTGTTCACGGTCGCGCCGATGTCGCGCGCGACCTGTGCAAGCGACCGTCCCTCGTCGAGCTGCTCTTCCACCTGTGTGCCCAGATTGGCAAGACCGGTCCGCAGCTTGCGCTGGCGCACAGCGTCAGCAACCTCGCCGCGCACGTCAGCGAGCGGACGACCGGCCCGGCGGGTCACTTCTTCGATCCGTGCGACATGCCAGCCAAGCCCGCTACGCGCAGGAGCGGTAACCGCCCCTTCGTTCGCCGCGAAGTAGGCGTTGGCGACAGCGCTCGAACTTTCCTGAGCGACCGCGCTCTTCGTATTGGGACCGAGCGGAACTGCCCTGAAGCCAGCAGCTTGCGCCGCTGCCTCGATCGATTGCCCGCCGCGCACGGCCTGAGCGATCGCCTGAGCCTGCGCCTGCGTCGAGGCGATCACCTGGGTATAACGGCGCTCTTCGCTTGCGGCGTATTCGCCCGAATTTTCTTCGTAATACCGGGCAATTTCGGCTTCGGTCGGTTCGATCCGTCCTTCGAGCGCGTCCGCTCCGAAGGTAGCGTAGCGAATGATGCGCCGCTCGGGACGTACGTATCTGCCGCGGTTTTCCTGATAATAGGTCGACAGCTGCTTCTGGGTCGGAGCGTCTTCAGGCGCGTAGATCGTGCTTGGCAGCAGAGCGATACTACCCTGTCGGCGCTCGCGGAAAAGCTGGGCATATTCGCGCGCGATCCCGCGCGGCATTACCGCACCGAAGCTTGTCGGCTGAAGCACTTGCTGCGCGAGCAGTCCTGCGCCGAGATCCTCGCGCACGTCCGCATCGGACACGCCGATGGACTGAAGTGCCTGCCGGTAGACGTCGTCGCTGAAATTGCCGTCCGCACCTCGGAAGGCGGGGATCGTGCGGATCTCGCTATTCACGAGGTTGTTGCCGGCGCGAAGGCCGATGTCTTCTGCAAAGCCTGCAATCGCCGCCCGGTCGATCAGCCGGTCGAGAACCTGGGTCAAACCGCCACCTTGCACGAATTCCGGGATCGTGATTGTCGGGTTTTCCTGCCGCACCTGGTCGACCGCGTTGGTCGTGGCGCGCGAGAGTTCTGACGTCGAGATACGTTCGTCGCCGACCACGGCAACCCGGTCGCCGCCGGCGATGCCGCCGAAGGTTGCCGTATTCGCCACGTCCATGCTGGCGAAGGCGAACGCGATGAGAGCGAGGAATGCGAAAGTTATCGCCAGCCCGATCTTGGACTGAAAAAACTTCTGGAAAAATGAAATCATGTCTTCGTCGTCGTTCCTCTACGCGCGGAAGCCGGAGCGTTCTCCTGTACAACCGCGTTCTGCCGGCCGTGTTCGGCGGCGCGGACAGCGCTTTATAGAGACTGCACCAAAGCGGCAACCGTCTCACGTTGGGTTTTGACCTTGGGATAAAGTCCGGCTACCGGACCCATCCGAACGGGCAGCCTGACGGCACCCGAAGAAACAACCGAAAGCAGGAATTACACGATGGCCGAACGGCCCTATATCGTCGGCAACTGGAAAATGAACGGCACGCGCGCGATGCTTTCCGAGGCACGCGCCATCGACCGTGCTTCGCAGCGGCACATGAAGGTAGAAGTCGCGCTGGCTCCGCCGTTCACGCTGATCCATGCAGTCCATCGCGAGGTCGAGCAGATCGGCGTCGGCGCGCAGGATTGCCACGCTCTTACCGAAGGCGCGCATACGGGCGACATTTCCGCCGCGATGGCGCTGGATGCGGGCGCGAAGTTCGTCATCCTCGGACATAGCGAGCGGCGGACGAACCACGGCGAAAGCGATGCGCTGATCCGCGACAAGGTCGCTGCTGCACGCGAGGCCGGTCTTCAGGTCATCCTCTGCTGCGGCGAAAGCGAAGCGCAGCGTGATGCCGGCGAAGCCGAAGCGCATGTTCTGGGTCAGCTGAAGGCAGCCTTGCCCGAAAGCGACAATGCGAGCGAATGGCTCACCGTCGCCTACGAGCCGATCTGGGCGATTGGCACGGGCCGGGTACCGACCACGGACGACATTGCCGCGATGCACGGCGCGATTCGCGGTTTGCTGACCGACATGTACGGAGACGCTGCTGCCGAAACGCGCATTCTCTACGGCGGTTCGGTGAAGGCGGAAAATGCCGCGGCCATCCTCGCGCTTGCAGACGTGGACGGCGCTCTTGTGGGCGGCGCGAGCCTGACGGCAGAAGCCTTTCTCGGTATCGTATACGCGGCTGCCGAAGGCGAGGACGAACGCGCATAACCTTGTGCGCTGGCTTGCAAGCGACTAGATCGCGCCCGAACAGCATTTATTCCAGGTAACAGCATGTCCCTTTTCCTCTTCCTCACCGTCGTTCAGGCCATCGTGGCCGCCGCGCTTGTCGGCGTCATCCTGATGCAGCGCAGCGAAGGCGGGGGCCTGGGTATCGGAGGAGGCGGAAGCCCTTCGGGCATGCTGAGTGCACGTGGTGCGGCGGACTTCCTGACAAGGACGACCAAGACGCTCGCGATCGTGTTCGTCCTGTTGTCGATTGCGCTCGCCGCGGTTGCCGTCGAAACGACGAGCGCCGATGCAGTCGATTCGACGCTCGACCGGACTGTAACGCCTGCTGGGCAGGCCGATCCGCTTGCGCCCGGCAATGCAGCATCGAGTTCGCTCGGCGGCGCTCCTGCCACCGAAGCACCGACCGAGCCTGCAGCGCCGGTCGATCCGCTCGCCGAATAAGGCGAACTTTCCAACTTCATCCGGCAGCGCGCTGGCTTGTGGATTTCTGCGGGCCGCGCTGTCTAAACGCTTGCGTATGCGGGCGGCGGCGACGTAAGGCTCTTCTCCCATGGCGCGGTACATCTTCATCACCGGCGGCGTGGTTTCCTCGCTCGGCAAAGGTCTCATGGCGGCATCGCTCGCAGCGCTTTTGCAGGCGCGCGGGTTCAAGGTGCGCATCCGTAAGTTCGACCCCTATCTGAACGTCGATCCGGGCACGATGAGCCCGTATCAGCACGGCGAGGTGTTCGTGACCGACGACGGCGCGGAAACCGATCTTGACCTTGGCCATTACGAGCGCTTCACCGGCGTTTCGGCGCGGCAGTCGGACAACATCACCTCGGGCAGGGTGTACCGCGACATCATCGCGAAAGAGCGGCGCGGCGACTATCTCGGCGCGACGGTACAGGTCATCCCGCACGTGACCGACGCGATCAAGAACTTCGCGCTCGACGACCAGGGCGATCACGACTTCATCCTGTGCGAAATCGGCGGAACCGTCGGCGACATCGAGAGCCTGCCGTTCATCGAGGCGATGCGGCAGCTCAAGAACGAACTCGGACCGCAGCGCACCGCCTTCATCCACGTGACCCTGGTTCCATATATATCAGCCGCGGGCGAGCTCAAGACCAAGCCGACGCAGCATTCGGTGCGCGAACTTACCAGCCTCGGCATTCAGCCCGACATGCTGCTGTGCCGCTGCGAACATCCGCTGCCTGACGCCGAGCGGCAGAAGATCGCCAATTTCTGCAACGTGCGCAAGGAAGCGGTCATTCCGGCGCTCGATGCGTCGAGCATCTACGCCGTACCGCTTCAATATCACGCGCGCGGCCTCGATGCGCAGTTGCTTCAGCATTTCGGTCTCGAAAGCCCCGACCCTGACCTGTCGGGGTGGAACGACATTCTCGACCGGTTCGAGCATCCCGAGAGCGAAGTGACGATCGGCGTGGTCGGTAAGTATGTCGGCCTGCCCGATGCCTACAAGTCACTCAATGAAGCATTGATCCACGGGGGGATGGCCAACCGGGTAAGGGTCAATATCCGCTGGATCGATGCGGAAGTGTTCGAACAGGACGATGCCGACATCGTCGCTGCTCTCGAACCGCTTCACGGCATCCTCGTACCCGGCGGCTTCGGCGAGCGCGGATCGGCGGGCAAGATCGCGAGCGTGCGCTTCGCACGCGAACGCGGCGTCCCGTTCTTCGGTATCTGCCTCGGCATGCAGATGGCCTGCATCGAAGCGGCCAAGCTGGCTGGTATCGAGGCTGCGTCCTCGACCGAGTTCGGCGATACCACAGAGCCCGTGGTCGGGATCATTACCGAGTGGATGAGCGAAGAGGGTCTTCAGAAGCGCGAGGCTGGCGGCGATATGGGCGGCACGATGCGGCTCGGAGCCTATGTGGCCGATCTCGTCAGCGGCAGCCGCATCTCGCAGATCTACGGCGGCGCGGCGCAGATCTCGGAACGCCACCGCCACCGCTACGAAGTGAACGGTTCCTACCGCGCTGCCCTCGAGAAAACGGGTCTGGCGTTTTCGGGCATGTCGCCTGACGGGCTGCTTCCGGAAATCGTCGAGCGGCCCGATCATCCGTGGTTCGTCGGCGTGCAGTTCCACCCTGAACTGAAGTCGCGTCCGTTCGAACCGCATCCGCTATTCGCGAGTTTCATCGCCGCCGCTCTAGAGCAGGAGCGACTGGTTTAATCTTCGGCAAGCTGGTTCATATTGAAACAGATTTGTCGCGAGCCCCTTCCGTTCTGCGCAATTATCGTGCAGAGAACCGCGATTCGCGTAGGCAATGGGGGGCAAACCGGCGTCACCGACCAAGATTTCGAGCTTGCCTCGGTACGCAGTCGTCTCAAGCGACCCGGACGGTTGATACAGGGGTAGGGCGGCTTAAACGCCGCGGGGGATGAGCCATCGCTGGCCCATCCCCCTATTAGTTACGGCATTAGGGAAAATTGATCAGGCAGCGTTCGCCTGATCGCCTTCGTCCTTGTCGCCATCGACGACTTCGAGCGTGTTCTGGCGCTGACCGCCGACCGCGATCTTCTTCGGCTTCATCGCGTCGGGTACCTCCCGGACGAGGTCGACCACCAGAAGACCGTCGGCGAGGTCGGCTCGTTCTACACGGACAAAGTCGGCTAGTTCGAAGCGGCGTTCGAAACCGCGGTTGGCGATGCCGGCATGCAGCATCTCGCGGCCTTCGTCGCGCTCTTCACGCTTCTTGCCTTGCACGACGAGCAGGTTCTGCTGCGCCGTGATGTCGATGTCCTGCGGGCGGAAGCCGGCCACGGCAAGCGTGATCCGGTAGTTGTCGTCGCCCTGACGCTCGATATTGAAGGGTGGGTAATTGTCGCCGCTGGTCTGCCGGGCCTGGCCTTCGAGCAGATCGAACAGCCGGTCGAAACCGACGGTGGAACGGCGATAGGGTCCAAAATCAAAACGGTTCATTGAAACAAATCCTCCTTTGAGCAATTTTCTCTTACGAAGCCCGCATTTGCGGCACCTCGACCGAATGTCCGCTCTCCGGTAATCGGCAGAATGGACACGAACCAAGATAATCGCGCGGGAAACGGCTTTCAAGTTTCCGGACCTCGCGAAGTTTGCAATTTTCAGGAGCAAGCATGAGCCAGCCGACTATCGATATCTATACCAAGTTCGGCTGCGGCTACTGCATGCGAGCGAAGAGGCTCTTGAGCGACAAGGGGGCGGAGTTCAACGAACACGACGTGACGCTCGGCGGGGAAAAGAAGCAGGAAATGCTGGAACGCGCACCTGAGGCGCGCACGGTTCCGCAAATTTTCATCGGCGATACCTACGTCGGCGGCTCGGACGATCTGGCCGCGCTGGAACGCGAGGGCAAGCTCGACGCGCTTCTGCAAGGCTGAACCGTGCCGCGCATCGCCGTCCTGCAAATGACTTCGGGCATCGACCCGGACGCCAACTTTCAGACCATCTCGAATGCCGCGAGAGAAGCTTGCGAGGGCGGGGCGGAGATGCTGTTCGCGCCCGAAATGGCGCTCCTCCTCGATCGGAACCGCGAGCGGGCAGGGCGGCACATCGACAGCGACGCAGCGCAAGAATGGCCGGAACGGCTCGCGAACGTAGCCGGAGAAAACGGCATCTACCTCGTCGTCGGCGCGCCCGTTGCCGGTTCAGGCGAGAAGCGCGTCAACCGGCTATGGTTCTGTCCCCCGAGCGGAGAACAGCCGTTCGCTTACGACAAGATGCACATGTTCGATGTCGATCTCGCGTCGGGCGAAAGCTGGAAGGAATCGAACGCCTACGAGGCCGGTTCCGCCGTTGGTGTTTGCGACGATACGCCTGTCGGCAAGCTGGGACTTGCAATCTGCTATGACATGCGCTTTCCTGCCCTGTTCGAGGCGCTCGGCCGCAGGCACTGCGACTGCATCGCCATTCCTGCGGCCTTCACTCGCCCGACCGGCGCTGCGCATTGGCACGTTCTCCTTCGCGCGCGGGCTATCGAGGCGAGTGCCTTCGTCGTCGCAGCGGCGCAAGTCGGAACGCATGAGGATGGGCGGCAGACCTATGGCCACAGCCTCGTCGTCGATCCGTGGGGCGAGGTCCTCCTCGACATGGGTGGCAACGAGCCAGGCTTAGGCTTCGTGAATATCGACTTGAACAGGATCGAAGCGGTGCGGCGGCAGGTCCCAAGCCTTGCCAACCGGCGCGACATACCCTCATAGCAAACTGCATATGATCGTTTTCGACTTGAAATGCGGAGCCGGTCACCGGTTCGAAGCCTGGTTTCGCTCGTCCACCGACTATGGCGACCAGCTTGCGCGAGGGCTCGTCGAATGCCCGAATTGCGGCAGCAAGCAAATCGGGAAAGCGCCGGTCGCGCCCGCCGTTTCGCCAAAGGGCAACCGGAGCGAGCGTAAACTGCCAGCCCGGCCTGAAACTGAAGAAAAACTGCCCGCCACAAGCGCGCCGATGCCCGACATTCCCGCCGAACTGAAACCGCAATTCGAAAAGGCGGTAAAGGCGCTCGCCAAGGCGCAGCAGGCGGCGCTCAAATCGAGCGAATGGGTGGGCGACAAATTCGCGGAAACCTCCCGCCGGATGCATTACGGCGAGGCGGAGGAAAAGCCGGTCCACGGAAAGGCGACCGCAAAAGAGGCCCGCGACCTCCTTGAGGAAGGGATCACGGTTACCCCGATCATCGTGCCGTTCGTGCCGCCGGACGAGGTCAACTGATTGCCAGCGCGCTCATGCGCGACTATTGGCATTCGCGGCGCGCCCGTAGCTCAGTCGGATAGAGCACCAGATTCCTAATCTGGGGGCCACAGGTTCGAATCCTGTCGGGCGCACCACGCTTCCGGCGCGCGTTCTTTCCTAGTTTGCTTCTTCGCCCGGACGCTTGCCGATCGGTACGCGCTCCTTGAAGGTGTGAGTGACGTAGGGGAAGGGGATCTCAATGCCAGCATCGTCGAGCGCACGCTTTACCGTTCGCACGACCTTGTCCTTCGTTTCCCAACCTGCTCGCGGCGTCGAACCGGCCCACCAGCGCACGAGGAAATCGACCGAGCTCGAATTAAATTCCTGTGCGAAGATGTCGACGCCCTTGGTCAGATCGAGACCGTCGATCGATCGGACCGCGCGCTCGATTACGTCTGCCGCATGGTCGAGGTCGGTATCGTAGGACACGCCGACGACGACTTCGTGCCGCCGTTCGTCCTCATCGGTGAGGATGAGGACCGGGTTCTTGAACAGCATCGAGTTGGGGACGAGCGTGACCTCGCCCGCCAGCGAACGAATGTGCGTTTCGCGCAGCGTGATATGCTCGACCTTGCCCTTGATGCCTTCGCATTCGATGACGTCGCCGATCCGCATCTTCTCGCGCACCATGATGAGGACGCCGGCGAGGAAGTTCTCGAAGATGTCCTGGAACGCGAAGCCGATCGCAACGGCCCCGATTCCGAGGCCTGCAATCAGGCTGGCGGCCGTCAGCCCCGGCATGACCACGATAGCCGCGATCATCAGCCCGATCAGCCAGATGCCGAGCTTGACGAGCGTCGTGATCAGGTTTTCCAGGCTCGGCCGGATATCCGTCCTGCCGATCATACCGTCGGCGATGCGCGCGGCAAAGCGCGCCACGATCCAGGTAATGAAGACGATGACGAGGGCGATCGCGAGGCTCGGCAGAGCCGCAACGAAGCCCGTCGCCATTTCCTGGAGCTGCGTCCGGATCGTCTGGATGTAATTCATGCGCGTGCTGGCCTTTTACCGCGGTAAACGGGTGCGGTTGCTAACGGGTTTCCGCGGCAAGAGCCAGTGGCTAGAAAAACTCTTCCTCAAGCGGGATCGACAGGCGCAGTCTCGCGCTCCGCGACACTGAGGGTGCCGCGCTTTATCTGGTCGCGTTCCATGCTCTCGAACAGCGCCTTGAAGTTTCCTTCGCCGAAGCCTTCGTCGCCCTTGCGCTGGATAAACTCGAAGAACACCGGTCCGACCTGCGCTTCTGCGAAGATCTGCAGCAACAAGCGCGGCTGTCCGCCTTCGGTGGTTCCGTCGAGCAGGATGCCGCGCGACTTCAGTTGCTCCACTTGCTCGCCGTGGCCCGGAAGCCGCTCGGACAGCATCTCGTAATAGGTTTGAGGCGGTGCAGTCATGAACGGCACGCCGAACTTCTTGAGCCTGTCCCAGCAGGCGAAGAGATCGTCGCAGATGAGCGCGATGTGCTGGATGCCTTCGCCGTTGAACTCCTTTAGGAATTCCTCGATCTGGCCTTTGCCGCCTTCACCTTCCTCGTTGAGCGGAATGCGGATCTTTCCGTCGGGCGCGGTCAGAGCTTTGGAGGTGAGGCCGGTATATTCGCCCTTGATGTCGAAAAAGCGGATCTCGCGGAAATTGAACAGGCTTTCGTAATAGTCCGCCCAGTACTTCATCCGTCCGTTGTAGACGTTGTGCGTGAGGTGATCGATCTTCTCGAACCCTGCGCCGAGGGGATGGCGCTCGACACCGGGAAGATATTCGAAATCGATGTCGTAGATCGTCAGTGCGTCGTCATCCCCGTTTTCGCCTTGGTAGCGGTCGACAAGATACAGGATCGCGCCGCCGATACCGCGTATCGCGGGAATACGCAGTTCCATCGGGCCGGGCTCGTTCTGAACCGGCTCCGCGCCTTTCTCGATCAGGTGATCATAGGCTTTCTGTGCGTCCTTCACCCGGAATGCCATGCCGCAGGCCGAAGGGCCGTGCTCGCGCGCGAAATACCAAGCGGCGCTGCGTGGTTCGTAATTGGCGATGAGATTGATGCCGCCCTGCCGCCACAGGTGGACGTCCTTCGAGCGGTGCGTTGCGACATGCGTGAAGCCCATCGCCTCGAACACCGGTTCGAGCACGCCTTTCTCCGGCGCGCAGAATTCCACGAACTCGAAGCCATCGAGGCCGGCGGGGTTTTCGAACAAATCGGGCATGGCAGTCTCTCCTGATAATGTAGTTACAGTTGTAACCAAATTCCGTTCAAATTGCAAGTTGCGCTCGCAGTGCGGCGCAAAATTGCTGCATCTCATCAGCTTAGGCACAGATAACGCTTGATGGAGATGGTTAAGTGTGGTTCTAACACATTCATGGACGGAGTGGACATCAGGAGGATCATCAGCACGGAGCGGCGCTTTCGCACCGCTGCGCTCGCCGGTGTGTGCCTACTCGCCGGGCTCTCCGTCATCGGGCCGTCCGGTCTTCTCGCATGGGGCGAGAACCTGCGCCTGCGCGACGATCGCGCCGCGCGGCTTGCGATCCTGCAGGAAAAGCGCGAGCATCTGAAGCACCGCGTCGAACTGCTTTCGCCCGACAATGCCGACCCCGATCTGGTGAGCGAACTCATTCGCCAGAACCTCGACGTCGTGCATCCGGACGAGAAAGTCATCATCCTCGACAAGCCCGCGCAGCAGGGCGAATAAGCTGTACTTTAATTTCGTATGCAGAGGCGTTGCGCGCCTCGCCGGCTTCGTCCTATAGGCAGCTTTCCGCAGCGTCAGCAAAGCGATGCGTGAATACGTTACCGAACGGAAGGATGCACAAGTTGGCGAAAGCTTCGACACCCAAATCAGGCGATGCGGACCATGCGGGCGCGGATGACGGCTTCTCGCTGAAGGCCTTGCAGGAAAAGTTCGAAGCACAGCGGCGCTACGACGCCAGCGACGATGAAATGATGCGCTTCTACGAACAGATGTTGCTTATCCGCCGGTTCGAGGAAAAGGCCGGCCAGCTTTACGGCCTCGGCCTGATCGGCGGCTTCTGCCACCTCTACATCGGCCAGGAGGCCGTTGCGATCGGCCTGCAGAGCGCGCTCGACAACGACCGGGACAGCGTCATTACCGGCTACCGCGATCACGGGCACATGCTCGCCTACGGGATCGATCCCAAGGTGATCATGGCCGAGTTGACCGGCCGCGCCGCCGGTATTTCCAAGGGGAAGGGCGGCTCGATGCACATGTTCAGCACCGAGCATAAGTTTTACGGCGGTCACGGGATCGTCGGTGCGCAGGTGCCGCTCGGCGGCGGACTGGCGCTTGCCCACCAGTACAATGACGATGGCGGCCTGTGCCTCGCCTATTTCGGCGACGGCGCGGCGAACCAGGGACAGGTCTACGAGACCTTCAACATGGCTGCGCTCTGGAACCTGCCGATCGTGTTCGTGGTCGAGAACAACCAGTACGCGATGGGCACGGCGGTCAAGCGCTCCAGTGCGGAAACCGAATTCTACCGCCGCGGCGCAGCTTTCCGGATACCGGGAATGGACGTGAACGGCATGGACGTCCTCGAAGTGCGCGGCGCAGCCGAAGTCGCGTTCGATCACGTTCGCAGCGGCAACGGCCCGGTCCTGATGGAATGCAACACGTACCGCTACCGCGGCCATTCCATGTCCGATCCTGCAAAGTACCGCACGCGCGAGGAGGTGCAGGACTTCCGCGACACCAAGGATCCGATCGAAGGCCTTAAAAAGACCTTGATGGACAAGGGTAAGAGCGAGGACGAACTCAAGGACATCGACAAGCGCATCCGCAAGATCGTCGGCGAAGCGGCGGACTTCGCCGAAAACTCGCCCGAACCCGATGCGCAAGAGCTTTATACCGACGTTCTCGTAGGCCAGTACTGATGGCCATTACCGACGAAGCCGTCTGGCTTGCGGAAGAACGGCTGTGGCTCGAAGGCGGTAGCGCCTATTCCGAGCTCGTCGCCGGCGAAGCACTGCTGGTCATGCCGGGCGGCGGCATCCTAACAGGGAGCGAAGCGAGCGAGGCGATGGCTGACCGCGAAGGCTGGCAATCGGTCGCGATGTCGCAGCAGGCGCTGTCCCGCAGCGACAAGAATGCGATCGTCATCGCCTACCGCGCCGAAGCGGAGCACGCGGACGACACGCGGTACGCCGCTCATTGCACGAGCACCTATCACGCTGTCGGCGGCGACTGGCAGCTTATCCAGCATCAACAAACGGTAATCGACTGATGGCTATCGAACTTAAAATGCCCGCGCTTTCTCCCACGATGGAGGAAGGAACGCTTGCCAAGTGGCTGGTGAAGGAAGGCGACACGATTTCCCCCGGCGATATTCTCGCCGAAATCGAGACCGACAAGGCGACGATGGAATTCGAAGCCATCGACGAAGGTACGGTCGGTAAGCTGCTTGTCGAAGAAGGGACCGAGAATGTCGCCGTCGGCACCGTCATCGCAATGCTGGCAGGCGAAGGTGAGGACGCTTCCGACATCGAAGCGCCGGAGCCAAGTAAAAACGCCGATACCGCTGAGGACGTTGAAGGCGAGGGCAAGGACGTCGGCCGTGATCCGAGCGAAGCCGAGATCACCAAGCCGTCCGCTACGCGCGAGCCGGTCAGCGATCCTGCAATTCCCGAAGGTACGGAAATGGTCAGCACTTCGGTGCGCGAAGCCCTGCGCGACGCGATGGCCGAGGAAATGCGCAAGGACGAGCGCGTGTTCGTGATGGGCGAGGAAGTCGCCGAGTACCAAGGTGCGTACAAGGTCACGCAGGGGCTGCTCGACGAATTCGGGCCGAAGCGGGTCATCGACACGCCGATTACCGAATACGGGTTCGCTGGGATCGGAACCGGCGCTGCCATGGGCGGCCTGCGTCCGATCGTCGAGTTCATGACCTTCAACTTCGCCATGCAGGCGATCGATCACATCATCAATTCGGCAGCGAAGACGAACTACATGTCCGGCGGCCAGATGCGCTGCCCGATCGTGTTCCGCGGCCCCAATGCCGCGGCGAGCCGCGTCGCGGCGCAGCACAGCCAGAACTACGGGCCGTGGTATGCGAGCGTACCGGGCCTGATCGTCATTTGCCCGTACGATTCCGCTGACGCCAAAGGGCTTTTGAAGGCCGCGATCCAGTGCGACGACCCGGTGGTGTTCCTCGAGAACGAACTCGTCTACGGACGCAGCTTCGACGTTCCCAAGCTCGACGACTACACGCTTCCGATCGGCAAGGCCCGGATCATGCGCGAGGGCAGCGACGTGACGATCGTCAGCTACTCGATTGGCGTAGGACTGGCTCTGGACGCTGCGGAGAAGCTGGCGGAAGACGGCATCGAGGCCGAAGTCATCGACCTGCGCACGCTGCGCCCGCTGGACAAGCAGACGGTCCTCGAAAGCCTTGCGAAGACGAACCGTCTGGTCATCGCTGAAGAGGGCTGGCCGACCTGCTCCATCGCTTCGGAAATCCAGGCGATCTGCATGGAGGACGGGTTCGACCATCTCGACGCGCCGGTACTGCGCGTAACGAACGAGGACGTGCCGCTACCCTATGCTGCAAACCTCGAGAAGATGGCGCTCATAGATACGCCGCGGATCATCGCGGCGGTCAAGAAGGTCTGCTACGTAGACTAGCGTTCGGCAGACCGCGTTCTGACGGACGGCGCTGTCCGGCGCCGCCTTCAAGGGTCAGGCGCCGGTAGTCACTTCCGCTTCGGTTGCTGGTGCGGACGGCGGCACGACGAAGATGGGCCGCGAATACTGCAATGCGAAGCTATCCATGTCCACGAAGGGCAGGAAATCGTTCATCGCATAGGACAGATCGATGCGGATCTCTTTCGCACCGGTCACGCGGCTGGTCGCTTCCGGCGTACTTTCGACCTGAAAGCGATTGTTCTTCAGCAAGTAGGGCGGGCTGACGGCGATACCGCGCGCGATCGCGCGTACCTCGTTGTCGTTGAGGTCGTTTCCGCGCTGGTATGCGACTGCGACCTGCCGCGCCGTGTCGGCCGCAACGGAACGGACGGCGTTATGGTTCTGCATGTAGACACCGACAAGGAGCACACCGATGAAGAGCATCAGGAATGCCGGGGCAAGCAGCGCGAACTCGATAGCGGTCGCGCCGCTACTGTCGCGCAGCAAGCGCTTCGACTTCTGCGGTAGCCTCATGACAGCATCACCGACCGATCGACATTAAATTCGAGCGGTTCGCCGACCCCGAAATTGGTCCATACCGGCGTATATGTGTCCTGCAGCCGGATGCGGATGTAGGAACTGACGATGGGTTCGGCCTCCGCCTCGCCGGTTTCGCCGTCTGCCGTAGCGGCGCTCATTGCCGGATCGATCTCTGCATCTTCATCGGCTGTGTTGCACAGAAGAGGGTCGGCCACGGTTCCTGCATCGGCATCACAGCGATAGAAGCGCTCGATCGTAACCTGGTCGTCGGTCAGTCCGACGGAATCACGAATGATCGCTTCCAGTTCGGAAACCTCGATCTCGGCCCCCTGGTTCACGGCGAGCGCGATCGTCTCGCCTTCTAGTGCTGCCGATTGCAGTTCCTGCTGGCGGGAGACGATCGAGCCAATCTCGAACGTGCCGAGTGCCAAGGTGATGAGAACCGGTGCGGCAAAAGCCGTTTCGATCGCGAAAGACCCGGTCTTATCCCGGAGTAGCGCGGGGACGATAGAGAGACCGATCATGCTACGAGCCTCACTTTCGGAACCCCGCTGCCGACCACAGTGGTTTGGTCCGTGGGACAAAGCGTTTCGATCGTAGCGTTACCATTGATGCGCAGGCGCTTCGCCGTGATCTGCAAGCACTGCGATGTTACGTTCGCCGTGCCGTTGATCGTCAGCTCGCCCGACGGCAGGTAGATCAGCCCCTCGACGAGCGAATGCGAATTGCCGTTGAAAATATGTCCAGGCTGTGCAGGCTCGTTATCGCGCTCTTCGAAAACGAGGATACCCTCCAGTTTCTTCGCCTGTTCCGGACCAACGAGACCGACCAGATCAGCTTCGGTCGGCGGCGTCAGGTTGAGCTTGTTTCCGTTGCCCGATCCGCCAAGTTTGAGCTGCGCACCGTTACGCAGAACGAACATGACCCCTTGACCGTTAACGTCGTAGTTCCCCGTCAGATCGAGCGTGCCGCCGTCGACGACATAGATGCCTTTCTTGAGGACCGTCGTGCAGTGGATGCTGATCGTGCTGTAAGTACCCGGCTCAAGCGTCATCTGCTTGTATCGGCCGCTGCCGGTGCAGTTCGCCGTGCGCGGCCGATCGTCGGTTGGCGGATCGAGCTCTGCGTAGATGTCTTCGAGCACGCCTTCGCCGATGTTCTCGGCGACATGTTCTTCGGCTTCTTCGTCGTCGTAATTGTTAGCTTCGATTCCGCCGCACGCTGCGATGATGCTGGTTTCGACGTTTGCCGAACCGTCGATCTCGATTGCCGGTACGTCCGGGTCGCAGGACAGGGCTGCAAGGCCGCATTGTGCGCGGACCGTCGCGTTGCCGCCGATGGTCGTACCCGTACCGGTGGTCGCCGTCGAAACGAGGCAGGCGGTGTATTCGAAGCCGGACGCGAAACTTGCCTGCGCCGACACGCTGACCGAGGTAGCCCGGCCCATGATGAAGCTGGAGAAGGGAAGGCTCTGGCTGGCCGAAGCCGTGACCAACACGCTATTGTTCGTGCCGCCTGCATAGTTAGCTTTCACGACGCGCGCACTGGACGCAAAATCGGTCGTTACCTTCAGGTTCGCCGCATACTCCTGCTGCGCGCGGGTCAGATAAGTCGTCGAGTTCCTGTCATGCGCCAGCGCCCAGGCACCGGCATAGGCCGCTTGGTCGACCGAATGCTGAAGCTCGCGCTTCCACATGTACCACTGCGCCGTATCGATCGCGAAGCCTGCTCCGCCGACGAGGCTCGGGACACCGAGAGCGACGATCAGCATGGCATTGCCGCTCTTGTCGACCTTCAGCGCCTTCAAGCAATTTGCGAGTCGCCGCATCGTAAAGCCTCTTCATAGAATTCTGGACGTTTGCCTTGATAGGCTCGGGGGCTTACGGATTGCTCAATTCACATGGTTAATTCTGCCTTTCCAAAACTGGTGACCGATCGCGCCCGTCCGGCTGCGTTGACCGATCCGCGCCTGGTCGTTTGAGGGGGCACGACGATCAACGAGCAATCCGGCCCCCTGCTCGACAGTTCGGAACTGCCTCTTCCGGAGCGGCTGGCCCTGACATATGCGGCTCCCGGAGTGCGGACGATGCTGCACGCGGGTTTCGCCTTCGACCGGAAGCTGGAGCGGGTGGTGAGGCAGGCGAACGAGCCGATACTCGCGCAAATGAAGCTTGCATGGTGGCGCGACCGGCTGCGGGAGGAGGCGGCCGCACGGCCGAAGGGCGATCCGTTACTCGATGCGCTGGGTCGCGAATGGAACGGCCGCGAGGTTGCCCTCATATCCCTTGTCGATGGCTGGGAGGCGACGCTCGGTGCCGCGTCACGCAAGGGCCTGGGCGAATTTGCCAAAGGGCGCGCGTTACTGATGCAGGCTTGGGCGGACGCCGCCGGCGCATCCGACGATGCAGAGACGGTGAAGATAGAGGCGCGGCGCTGGTCCTATGGCGATGCTGCGGCCGCGGCTGGCGAGACCGAAGCGCGCGAACTCGCAATGGAACTCGAAAGTGAATTGCCACGGCGGGCGCGTTTAACCCGCGCTTTACGTCCGCTCGCTATTCTCGCCGGGTTGGCGGAGCGCAGCATCGCGGCTGGCGGCGTCCGGGCCGTCGAGGACCGCGGCGCAATGCTCGCTGCCATGCGGATCGCCCTGCTGGGGCGCTGACGCGGCACGGCGAGCAGCTCGCGCGGAGCCGGTCAGGCGTAGGGAACGGGAATGAACAGGATCGCTTTGGGTGCTTTCGGGGCACTGTTCGTCGCTGGGCTGGGGAGCTTCTGGCTGCAGGGCAGGGCGGAGGTAGAGCGCGGCGCTCCCCCGCCGTCCGACCGCCCCGAACTGTCGGTGCAGGGCGACTACGCTGATCCAGAGCTTCCCGAAGCCGACATGGCCCGATTCGCTAACATGACGGGGCCGGCACTGCCCGAAGCGGACGAGCTTACCAAGGAACAGCGCCGTTTCTTCCGCTACGACCGCAACCGCGACTGGAAGATCTCGCGCAACGAGATGCTGGCGACCCGCGTTGCCAGTTTCCGCAAGCTCGATGTCGACGGCAATAATCTGCTGACCTTCGAGGAATGGGCGGTCACCACGGTCGACAAGTTCGACGGCGCAGATGGCAATCGCGACCGCTACCTTACGCCGAGCGAGTTCCTTTCGACCCGATCGAAGTAAGCCTCAAGCAGCGAGTGCGCGCGCTTCCGCAATCCACTGCGCGAGATCGCTTTTCGCACGAGCTGTATAAGCCTCCTTGCGCTGCTTCTTCCCGACTTCGTGGAGCGGCGGGAAAAGTCCGAAATTGATGTTCATCGGCTGATAGCTGTCCGCTTCCGCGTCTCCGGTGATATGCGCCAGAAGCGCGCCGAACGCGGTGGTCCGCGGCGGCTGCGTCTCCGTCATTCCCGACATTTCCTGCGCGGCCATGATTCCCGCGATAAGGCCCATCGCAGCACTCTCGACATAACCTTCGCAGCCCGTGATCTGCCCGGCGAAGCGAATATGCTCCGCCCCCTTCAGCCGCAGTCTCCGGTCGAGCACGACGGGCGAGTTCAGGAATGTATTGCGGTGCAACCCGCCGAGCCGCGCGAACTCGGCGTTCTCGAGGCCGGGTATCGTTCGAAACAATTCGACCTGCGCCCCGTGCTTCAGCTTCGTCTGGAAGCCGACCATGTTCCACAGCGTACCCAGCGCATTGTCCTGCCGCAGCTGCACGACCGCATGAGCCCAGCGGCCTGCCGGATACTGCTCCGTAGCCCAGTGAGGGTTGTCGAGCCCCACCGGCTTCATCGGCCCATAGCGCAGCGTATCGACCCCGCGCGCAGCCATAACCTCGATCGGCATGCACCCTTCGAAATAGGGCGTGTCCATCTCCCAGTCCTTGAACTCGGTCTTATCGCCGTCGAGCAGGCCCTGATGGAAGGTGAGGTACTGCTCCTTGGTCATGGGACAGTTGATGTAGTCCTTGCCATCGCCGTCCGGACCCGAGCCCTTGTCCCAGCGCGATGCCATCCACGCGACGTCCATGTCGATGCTGTCGCGGTGGACGATGGGCGCGATGGCGTCGAAGAATGCGAGCCGGTCAGAACCGGTCGCGGATACGATACTATCGGCCAGCGCCGCTGCGGTCAGCGGGCCGGTTGCGACGATAGTCGGCCCGGAGGCTGGCAGCGTATCGATCCGCTCGCGCACGACGGTGACCTTGGGATGCTCGGCGAGGGCGCGTTCGACATTCGCGGAAAAGACCTCGCGGTCCACCGCCATTGCGGAGCCCGCCGGCACGCGCGCTGTCTCCCCTGCAGCCATGATGAGCGAATCCAGCTGCCGCATTTCGTGATGCAGCAACCCGACGGCGTTGCGCTCGTCGTCGTCGGAGCGGAAGGAGTTTGAGCAGACCAGTTCCGCCAGCCCGTCGCTTTGGTGCGCCGGAGTGGTGTCGCCGCTGCCGCGCATCTCCGACAGCCTGACCGCGAAACCGCGCTGCGCAAGTTGCCAAGCGGCTTCCGAACCGGCAAGGCCGCCGCCGATGATTTGAATGTCGTGGGTCATTGCAGGCCGAGGTAGGCCCCGCAGGCTGGCGGCGCAAGTTCAAGGGGAGGGGCCAGTGCCACGCAGATCGCTTGTCGAACACCGTCCGTGGCTTCTCGCCGGGGTGCTCGCTGCGGCCCTGTATTATTTCCTGTCGGACGACGAAATCGGCGGAACGTACTTGATCGCGTTGAAGGGCGCAGCGGTCGGCGCGCTCGCGCTCTACGCGTTCCGCCGTCTGCGCACACCGCACGGAATATTGCTGACCGTAGTTCTGGCATTTTACGCGCTCGGTGACATGCTGATCGAACTTTATCTGGCGTGGGGCGGAGCGGCATTTTTCGGCGGACATCTGGCAGCAATCCTGCTGTTCCGGCAGTACCAGCGCCGCTCGCTAACCGCCTCGCAGAAAGGCGCCGGATTTGCGCTTCTCTTCGGCGTACCGGTCCTGGCCTGGCTGCTGACAGGCGACTGGCTCGCTGCGCTGTACGGCGTAGCGTTAGGCGCGATGGGCGCAGCCGCGTGGACCAGTGCCTTTCCGCGCTACCGCGTCGGAACCGGGGCGGTCCTTTTCGTTATTTCCGACCTCCTCCTGTTCTGGCGTGAGGGGCCGATCTCGGACGTCGGCATAGCGGACTGGCTGATTTGGCCGGTCTACTATGCAGGCGTATTCATGATCGCGACCGGAAAGGTCCAGACACTGCGCAAGGGCAGGCTGCGAAACCCCGCACGCCGAGGCCTCTAAGCCTCGGTCGGCGGAGGATCGTCACGCGCTTCCGGCGTATCGGGCGAAGTTTCGTCGTTACCGCCGCGTCGTTCGAGCATTTCCTGCGCGATCGCTTCTTCGGCCTCGTTCTCCGGCTCTTCCGTCTCGTCGATCAAGGCGGCGCCGACTATCGATTCGCCCTTGGCGACATGAAAGATCCGCACGCCCGACGATCCGCGCCCGGAAATAGAGTATCCGGAATGATTGCCGAACCCGCCCTCGACGAGGTGCCTGAGGTTGATCGGCAGCCGGATGAGCTTGGCCTGATCGGTCACGAGCATGAGCTGCGAGCCATGCTTCACCGGGAAGCTGGCAACGACCGAACCGTTGCGGTCCGGGTTGCTGGAAGGCTCGCCGATATTCGTGAGGCCCATGCCGCCGCGGCCGATCGTGCGGTATTCGAATGCAGATGAGATCTTGCCGTACCCACGCGATGTGAGGGTGAGAATGAACTCCTCGTTTTCGGCCATCTCCGCGACCTTGTCAGCAGAGAGTGTCGGTTCGGCGTCGTTGTTCTTCCACGCGGCTGCGCGCAGGTAGGCATCGCGCGTTTCCGTATCGGTTTCGCCGGCGTCGAGCACCGCCATGGAAACGACCTTCTGCCCCTCCTTGAGCTTCATTCCGCGCACGCCGATCCCGGTGCGGCTCTTTGTTTCTCGCGCATCGGTGGCGGAGAAACGGATAGCCTTGCCGGAATCCGAAGCGAGGAAGATTTCTTGATCCTCGCTCAGCAATTCGACGCCGATCAGCCGGTCGCCGCTGCCTTCGACGAAGCCCATCGCATATTTCCCGTTCGACGGGACGTTCGTGAAGGCATCCATCGAATTGCGGCGGACCATGCCTTGTTCGGTAGCGAAAACGATGTTGAGCGCTGCCCAGTCTTCCTCGTCCTCCGGCAGGGGAAGCACGTTCGTTACGCGCTCGTCCTCGCCGAGCGGGAGGAGATTGACCATCGGTCGTCCCTTCGTTTGCGGACTGCCCTCGGGAAGCTTCCATACCTTCATACGGTAGACGCGGCCGGTATTCGTGAAGAAAAGAACCGGGTTATGGGTCGATGTTACAAACATTTCGACCACGGCGTCCTCTTCCTTGGTCGCCATGCCGCTGCGGCCCTTGCCGCCGCGCGCCTGCGCCCGGAAGGAACCCAGCGGGGTGCGCTTGATGTACCCGCCATGCGTAACGGTGACGACCATATCCTCGCGCTCGATCAGGTCTTCGTCTTCGAGGCCGTCCCATGCAGGCGCGATTTCGGACAGGCGCGGGGTCGCGTAATTGTCGCGGATTTCCTGAAACTCGGTGCGCATTTCGCTGTACAGCCGCGCGCGGTCGCCGAGAATGTCGAGATAGTCCTCAATCGCGGTAGCCAGTTCCTTCAGTTCGTCGCCGATCTCGTCCCGGCCGAGAGCCGTAAGGCGGTGCAGACGCAGTTCGAGGATCGCTTTCACCTGCCGTTCGGACAGGCGGTAGGTTCCGCCCTCCTGCTCGGCATCGGGTTCGATCGCTTCGACGAGCGCGATGTACTGCGCGATGTCGCCAATCGGCCATTCGCGGGCCAGCAGCTTGGCGCGCGCTTCGGCCGGATTGGGCGAGGAGCGGATCATCGCGACCACTTCGTCGAGGTTCGATACGGCGACTACGAGACCGAGCAAGATGTGCGCGCGCTCGCGGGCCTTGTTCAGTTCGAACTTGGTGCGCCGCGTGATGACCTGCTCGCGGAACTGGATGAACGCCTGGATGATATCGCGCAGCGAGAGCGTTTCCGGCCGCCCGCCGCGGATGGCAAGCATATTCGCGGGGAAGCTCGACTGCGCAGGCGTATAGCGCCAGATCTGGTTCAGCACGACTTCGGGAGAGGCATCGCGCTTGAGATCGACGACGACGCGCACGCCCTCGCGGCTCGATTCGTCCCGGATGTCCGAAATGCCCTCGATCCGCTTGTCCTTGGCCGCTTCGGCAATTTTTTCGACCAGGCCGGACTTGCCTACCTGAAAGGGGATCGAGGTCAGCACGATGCTCTCACGCCCTTCGCTCTTTGCGCCGCGCGTGCTTTCGACCTCGTGCCGGCAGCGCATGAGGATCGAGCCGCGCCCGGTAGTGTAGGCGGCCTTCGCCCCCGACTGGCCCAGTATCAGCGGTGCAGTGGGAAAGTCGGGCCCCGGTACGATCTTGAACAGTTCTTCGGACGTAATGGCCGGATCGTCGATGAAGGCAAGACAGGCGTCGATGACTTCGCCGAGGTTGTGCGGCGGAATATTCGTGGCCATGCCCACTGCGATACCGCCCGCGCCGTTGACCAACAGGTTGGGAAAGCGCGCCGGAAGGACCGTCGGCTCGCTCCGGCTGCCGTCGTAATTGTCCGCGAAATCAACCGTATCCTTGTCGAGATCGGCTAGCAGCGCCTCGGCCACCTTCGCCAGCCGCGCCTCGGTATAACGCATTGAGGCGGGCGGATCGGGGTCCATCGAGCCGAAATTGCCCTGACCGTCGATCAGCGGAACGCGCAGCGACCAGTCCTGCGTCATGCGGGCCAGTGCGTCGTAAATCGCGCTGTCCCCATGCGGGTGATAGTTACCCATGACGTCGCCGACGATCTTCGCCGACTTGCGGTAAGGGCGCCCCGCAACGAAGCCGCCTTCGTTACTGGCGAACAGAATGCGCCGATGGACCGGTTTCAGACCGTCGCGAACGTCGGGCAGGGCACGACTGACGATCACGCTCATCGCGTAATCGAGATAGCTCGTCTTCATCTCGTCCACGATGTCGATACGCGCCTGCGGTGCAGGCGCCATCGGGGGGTCGAGTACTTCGGTTTCGTCGCTCAAGAAGCTTCATCCATTGCACGCGGAAAATACCCGCGCCGGTTACCCTGCCTATGTAGTGCACGGCGGCGCAAACCGCCACCGGAAGCGGGAACCAAAGCGCCGATCCGTGCGCTTTTTCCACACATGATCCGCCTTCCGGGGTGCACCTGCTGCCTTAAATGTTCAAATACCGTTCACACCCGATAGGACATACAGGAAAACAAGAGTTTAGGGATGAGAAGCGACCTGCCTACCCGGCTACCTCAGTCCCGGTAAATAATATTCGCAACTGGAGTTTGATTATGCTTTCGACGTTTCTTTCCCCGCGCCGGCGTCCCCGCAGCCGGATTTCGGGCCTGGCGCTCGCCATAGCCTTGACGACCGGTGCAGCGGTTACGACCGCGGCGCTCGAAACGCCTGCATTCGCGCAGAAAAAGAAGAAGAAGGACGAGACGGCACAGGCCGAGCAGAAGAACTACTCGGATGCCTTCATTGCTGCTTATCAACCGAACGAAGCGCTGCTCAATGCCCCTACACCCGATGTTGCGGCACTCCAGGCCGCGGTCGCTCCGGTGACCGCTGCAGCGACTACACCTGACGACAAGTTCGTAGCCGGCAATTTCGTCTACAACACGGGTGTTAAGGCGCAGGACCAATCCCTTCAGCTGCGCGGCCTCGAAATGATGCTCGCCAGCGGCAAGACTCCCTCCGCGAATGCTGGACAGTTCAATTATGTCGCCGGCTCGCTTGCTTACGAGGCAGAAGACTATACCAAGGCGCGGCAGTACATCGAAGCGGCACTTGCCGCCGGATATTCGGCTAGCGACCCGACCGGTGTTCTGGTCGAAACCTACATCAAGGGCGGACAACCGGCAGAAGGTCTGGCCTTTTTGAAGCGCAAGGTCGACGAACAGCTCGCCGCGGGACAGAAGCCAGATCAAGCGTTTCTTCGTCGTGGTCTGGCGGTAGCCTATGAGAACAATCTAGCCGACCAAGCCCGCGACTTTGCTTTGATGTATGCTGCGCAGTACCCGACCAACGACAGCTGGGGCGATGCGATCGTAGTGACGCGCTCACTCACGCCAATGAATGAAACGGAAATGCTCGATCTGCTACGCCTCCAGCGGCAGACCGGGACGTTCCGTCAGAAGAACGAGTTGCTCGAATATGTCGATGCTCTCGATGCACGCACCATGCCGGGCGAAGTGGTGGCAGTGATCGACGAGGGTTACTCTTCTGGCCTCATTCCGCGCAGCGATCCGTATGCGAAGGAAGCCTACAGCGCTGCGCAGTCGCGCATCAGCAGCGACAGGGCGGAGCTTCCTGGTCTTGAGCGCGATGCCAGCCAGGCTTCGGCCAAGCCCGCACTCGTTGTTTCCGCCGGCGATACCTTCCTGAACTACGACCAGCCGGAGAAGGCCGAGAAGTTCTACCGGATGGCGCTCGACAAGGCGGGCACGGACAAGAACATGTTGATGACCCGCATCGGTATCGCGCAGGTTTACGCAGGCAATTATGCCGAAGCGCAGCAGACGCTCGAGCAAGTGACCGGCAATCGCCAGTACATCGCGGAACTGTGGAGCGCCTACGCCGCGCAGCAGGCGAACGGAACGACGTCACCCGCTACACAGGCGGCAGTCACGGGCGGCTAAGCAAGGTCGAATATGATCGAAAGGGGCGTGGATACCGAGCGGTATTCGCGCCCCTTTCTTTTTCCGACCCGCGCCTTAGCGGAGGCGCTTGACGAACACCTGATTGCCCTCGCGCCGTTCGATCTTGAAGTTGTCGAGCGAACGGAACATTTCAGACAGGCTCTTGTAGCCGTAGTTGCGTACGTCGAAGCTCGAGCGGTTGCCCGCGATCTGCCCGACCTGCTGCAGCTTCGCGAACCCTTCCTCGTCGCGCTTGGCTTCCTTGTAGGCCGCACCGATAAGCTCCATCAGATCGTCATCGATCGCGCCGCCTTCGGTATTGCTGCGCCGCCCGCTCGGCACGTCGTCAGCCGCGTTGGTCGCGATGAGTTTCCCGATCTCGAGGAAGCGGGTGCAGGCCGATTTGAACGCTTGCGGGGTCTTGGCTTCACCGAACCCGTAGACGAGCAGTCCGTCTTGACGCAGCCTTGTGACGAGCGGCGTAAAATCGCTATCCGAGGTCATGAGGCCGAAGCCGTCGACCTTACCCTGGTACAGGAGGTCGATCGCATCGATCGTCATCGCCATATCGGTCGCGTTCTTGCCCTTCGATACGTCGAACTGCTGGTGCGGGCGGATGCCGTATTTGTTGGTAATCTTGTCCCAGCGGGCGAGATTGTCCTTCGCGAAGTTGCCGTAGGCGCGCCGGATATTGACCTGTCCGACCTCCGCCATGACGGTCAGCACCGGGTCGATGCCCTGCGGGGTGGTGTTGTCGGCATCGATGAGGAGCGCGATGTTGCGTGTCTGGCTGTCGGTCATGCCTTCTCATGGCCGCGCGCGGGTATGGGCGCAAGCGCACCATACCGCCGCCGAATAGCTATCCACGGCTTGCTTGGCGCGCCGCCCATCCTTAAGTGGAGGGCAATGAACGATCTCTCCTCCATTCCGCAGCCTGCCGAACGTCCCCAGCGCCAGCGCAAACCCGATTGGATCCGGGTCAAGGCGCCCGTAAGTCAGGGATATCACGAGACCCGCAAGCTGATGCGCGACCTCGGCCTCAACACGGTATGTGAAGAGGCGGCTTGCCCGAACATCGGCGAGTGCTGGACGAAGAAGCACGCCACGGTGATGATCCTCGGCGACGTATGCACCCGGGCCTGCGCGTTCTGCAACGTGAAGACCGGAATGCCGCGGATGGTCGATCCGCTCGAGCCGGAACACACCGCGGTTGCGGCAGCAAAGATGGGCCTCGAACATATCGTCATCACCAGCGTCGACCGCGACGATCTGCCGGACGGCGGGGCGGGGCAGTTCGTAAAGGTGATCGAAGCGCTTCGCCGCGAGACCCCGCAAACGACGATCGAAATCCTGACCCCCGATTTCCGCGGCAAGATGCGCGCCGCGGTCGAGGCGATCTGCGAAGCCGGGCCGGACGTTTACAACCATAACCTCGAAACCGTGCCGCGCCTTTACCCGACAATTCGTCCGGGCGCACGCTACTACGCTTCACTTCGCCTTCTGGAAGAGGTGAAGAGCCACGATCAGATGATCTTCACCAAGTCCGGCATCATGCTGGGCCTCGGCGAGCAGCGCCTCGAAGTGCATCAGGTCATGGACGACATGCGAAGTGCGGACATCGATTTCATGACGATGGGCCAGTATCTCCAGCCGACTCCGAAGCACGCCGCGGTCGAGGAGTTCGTCACTCCCAAGCAGTTCGATGCCTACGGCTCGATCGCGCGGGCCAAGGGCTTCCTGCAGGTCGCTTCATCGCCCCTTACCCGTTCCAGCTATCACGCGGGCGACGACTTCGCGCAGATGCGCGCGAACCGCGAAGCGAAACTGGCGAAAGCCGCTGCCAAGGCCAGCTGATGCCGGGAATTACGCAGAAACGCGTGCTGCCCTATAGCTGCGAGCAGATGTTCGACCTCGTCGCCGACGTAGCGCGCTATCCCGAGTTCCTGCCGTGGGTCATCGCGACCCGCGTGAAAAGCGAGAGCGAGACGAAGCTGCGAGCCGACATGCTTGTCGGGTTCAAAGCGATCCGGGAGAAGTTCACCTCCGAAGTGACGAAAGACCGCCCTTCGGCAATCGACGTGCGCTACGTCGATGGCCCCTTGCGCGATCTCGATAACGCTTGGCGTTTCACTCCGAGGGACGACGGCGGATGCGAAGTCGATTTCTGCGTCGATTTCACGTTTAAGAACCGCGTTTTCGAAGCACTAGCCGGGCAGTATTTCGACCGTGCTTTTCGCAAGATGGTCGCCGCGTTCGAAGCGCGGGCGGACGAACTTTACGGCAACAACAATTCGAGCGCGCAAACCGCCGCGCGGTGACGGATTTCGGCGCGCGACAAATCCGCGCCGAACGATCTGAGTTCGCCTTCCGGCTCTCCGTCGCTACCCCTGACGGAGCGAGCGAAGACAACCGTTCCCACCGGTTTCAGCGCGGAACCGCCGCCCGGTCCGGCAACGCCGCTAATTGCGACCGCCACGTCCGCGCGGCTGTTGGCGAGCGCCCCTTGCGCCATGGCCCAGACGCATGCGATCGATACGGCCCCGAACGTCTCGATAAGGTCGCTCGCCACATTGAGGCTCTCCATTTTCGCTTCGTTCGAATAGGTCACGAAGCCGCGGTCGAGCACGTCGGAGGAGCCGGCAATCTCGGTAAGGGCCGCCGCGACGAGTCCTCCGGTGCAGCTTTCCGCAAGCGCGATCCTGCGTCCGGCAGCGCGGTTCTCTTCGATCACGCGCGCGGCGAGTTCGGTGATATCGGACGGTAGAAGCGTATCGGTCATGGCTGTCATCCTACACGGCCCGGTAGACGGATGCCACCGCCTGCGCCGCGATGCCTTCGCCGCGTCCGGTGAGGCCGAGCCGTTCGGTCGTGGTTGCCTTGATGCTTACCCGGTCGATCCCAACCCCGAGCATTTCGGCTACCGCCTTGCGCATCGCCAGCACGTGCGGACCGATCTTCGGCGCCTCGCAGATCAGAGTGCAGTCCACATTGGCGATCTCAAAACCGGCTTGGCGGACCAGCGAGGCAGCGTGCCGAACAAAAGCAGAGGACGCGGCGCCTTTCCATCGATCGTCGCTCGGCGGAAAGTGCTTGCCGATATCGCCGGCCGCGATTGCGCCGAGAAGCGCATCGGTAATGGCATGGAGCCCCACGTCGGCATCACTGTGGCCGCTTAGACCCCTGTTGTGGTCGATTTTGATCCCGTTGAGCCACAATTCCTCGCCGTTGGCCAGGCGATGGACGTCGAAGCCCATGCCGATCCGCGTTTCGCCAGCGATTTTGGCGGGTTTCGACGCAAAATCCCCTTCCGTCGTCAGTTTCTTCAAGCGCTCGTCACCCTCAACCAAAGCTACCTTTCCGCCGGCGGCCATGAGCACCTGCGCATCGTCCCCCGCTGTCGGCTCGCCTCGCCAGCTACGGTGCGCGGCGTCGATCGCGGCGAAACGAAAAGCCTGCGGTGTCTGAACCCGGCGCAGCGTATCCCGGTCCGCTGCCGCCTGCATCATGCCGCACTCCTCTACCGCCAGACTGTCGAACACCGGAAGCACCGGGATCGCGCCTTCTGCGCCTTTCAGTGCGTTTAAGAGTCGGTCGACAACCTCTGGGGGAAGATCGGCACGTGCCGCGTCGTGGATCAGAACGAGTTCCGGGCCAGCAGAAACCAACGCTGCGAGTGCGGCCATGACCGATTGCTGCCGTGTCTCGCCTCCCATGACGAAGCTGACGCCGTCTAGTCCCGCGCAAGCTTCGCGCGCCTCGGCTTCGAAACCAGCGGGAATTGCGACCACGACCAGAGATGCGCCGGACAGCGCCAAAGCCTCTACCGAATGCCGCAATACCGGCTTACCACGCCAGATCGCGAACTGCTTCGGTACGGACTGTTTCGCGCGCGTGCCGCGACCCGCAGCGACGACGACTGCGGCAAATGACGAATGTTGAGACCCCTCGCTCATGCGAAGTCCGCCGCTAGACGCTTGCGAGGCTCACCGCAATCCACTAAGCGCTGCCCAGAAATTAGGCACATGTTCTCCCAATGACCGACACTCTTACTCCCCCCACGCTCAAGCCGGTACGCATCGGCGCATTCCAGATCGACGATCCGGTCATCTTGGCGCCCATGACGGGCGTCACAGACATGCCGTTCCGTACGCTGGTCAAACGGTACGGCTCGGGTCTTAACGTGACCGAGATGATCGCCAGCCCGGCGATGATCCGCGAGACGCGGCAAAGCCTGCAGAAGGCGGCGTGGGACGCGAGCGAAGAACCGGTATCGTTGCAGCTCGCCGGCTGCGCACCATCTGAAATGGCAGAGGCCGCGAAACTCAATGCCGACCGCGGTGCGGCCATCATCGACATCAACATGGGCTGCCCGGTGAAGAAGGTCGTGAACGGCGATGCGGGAAGCGCGCTGATGCGTGACCTGCCGCTCGCCGCGCGCCTGATCGAGGCGACCGTCAATGCCGTCGACGTGCCGGTGACCGTGAAGATGCGAATGGGCTGGGATCACCAGTCGCTCAATGCACCGGAACTCGCGCATATCGCGGAGGACTTGGGCGCGAAGCTCATTACAGTGCACGGGCGTACGCGGTGCCAGATGTACAAGGGCAGCGCCGACTGGTCGTTCGTGCGCCGGGTCAAGGAAGCGGTCTCCATACCGGTGATCGTCAACGGCGACATCTGCTCCATCGAGGATTGCCATGCGGCGCTCGAACAATCGGGCGCGGACGGCGTCATGATCGGGCGGGGCGCCTACGGAAAGCCGTGGCTGCTCGGTCAGGTCATTCACTGGCTGCGGACGGGCGAGCGGATCCCGACCCCGAGCTTCGACGAGCAATACGCCGTTCTGCGAGAGCATTACGCGTCCATGCTCGCTCACTACGGCACCGCGGTCGGCGTCAAGATCGCCCGTAAGCATATCGGCTGGTACACCAAGGGGATGCACGGTAGCGCGGATTTCCGGAACAAGGCGAACCTCATCGAAGATGCGGATCAGGTGCTCGGCGAGATCGAGCGTTTTTACGAGCCGTTCCTGCGGCGGCGCGCAGCGTGAGCGACCTGCCGGACGCGCGAACGCAGCTTTCCGGCCTTATTTTCGCCGTTCTCCTGCTCGACGAAGATCTCTGCGTCATCGAGGCGAACCCCTCTGCCGAAGACCTTTTCGGTAAGAGCGAAAAGCGCTTGCAGCGCCACAACATCGTCGACCTGCTCGACATCGGCGATCTCAGAATGTCGCGCGAACTACGGCGGGGCGATATGCGGCTCGTCGCGCGCGCAGTATCGGCCCGGATCGAGGGGCGCGAAGTGCTGCTCAACATAACCGTATCGCCGGTAGCGACCGAGCCGAACTGGCTCGTGATGACGCTATCCGAAATCGCGTCCAATCAGATGGGCGATTACGGAGAGAGCGCGGCCAAGCCTGCCGCGCCCAATATTCTTGCGCACGAGATCAAGAACCCACTCTCGGCCATTCGCGGAGCAGGGCAACTCCTGTCGCGCAAGCTGGCAGAAAACGAGCGCAGCCTGGCGAACCTCATCGTCAGCGAAGCCGACCGGATCGCCGACGTAATCGACCGGATGCAGCAGCTCGGCAGCACGTCGCGCGAAGCCTTGTCCGCCTGCAATCCGCACTCGGCGATCCGTAACGCTTTAAGGACAGTCAAGACTGCGCAGGACACGCTGGACGGTGAGCCGTTCATTTTCGTGGAGGAGTTCGATCCGTCGCTTCCTCCAGTGCTCGCTCAGCCGCAAGCGCTCGAACAGGTTCTCATCAACCTCTTTGCCAACGCCTGCGATGCCGGGCGGGCGGCGGGCGAACACTCCGTCAGCGTGCGCACCCGTTTTGTCAGCGGTTCGGTATTCAAGGCGATCCGTTTAGGCAAAGCAACGCATCTTCCGGTCGAAATCAGCATCGTTGATCGGGGCGCGGGGATCGACCGCGAGCTTGCAGAGCGGGTTTTCGAGCCCTTCGTATCGAGCAAACCGCACGGACAAGGCTTGGGTCTGGCGCTGGCCCGCAAGCTGATCGAGGACATGAACGGGCGTATCAGTCACGAGCGCCTCGACCGTACGGGCGAAACCGTTTTCCGGGTCTTTCTTCCCGTTGCGAAAGCGACAACGAATGCACAGGAAAGCGGCCGATGACGGCGCGCATCCTGCTGGTCGAGGACGACGAGGCGATCGCCCTCATCGTGAAGACCATGCTCGAAGACAGCGGCTATGCGGTCGCGCACACGGCATCGGTCGCTGGGCGCGACGCGCTGCTGAAGGACGAGACGTTCGCCGTCATGGTCACCGACATCAGGCTAACTGACGGCGACGGCCTTAGCGACATCGACCGCGTCCGCGGGATGCAGCCCGACCTTCCGATCATCGTCGTGTCGGCACAGAACTCGCTCGACACCGCTATTCGCGCCAGCGAGCACGGGGTGTTCGAATATTTTCCGAAGCCGTTTGATATCGACGAACTCGGCAAGGCGGTCGAGCAGGCTGCCCGTTCTCGCGGAACTTCGCCGAGTGTTTCGGAGAGCAGCGACGGCAATCTGCCGCTGATCGGACGCAGTGCGCCGATGCAGCAGGTGTACCGGATGATTACCCGCGTCCTGCGCAACGACCTGTCGGTCCTCATTACCGGAGAATCCGGCACGGGTAAGGAACTGGTCGCCGAAGCGATCCACCAGTTCGGCAACCGCAAGTCGGGCCCGTTCATCGCCGTCAACTGCGCGGCAATCCCGCACGATCTGATCGAAAGTGAGCTATTCGGACACGAGCGCGGAGCTTTTACCGGAGCAGTCGCGCAGGCGATCGGCAAGTTCGAGCAGGCGAATGGCGGCACGCTGTTCCTCGACGAGATCGGCGACATGCCCGCCGATGCACAGACCCGGCTATTGCGCGCGCTTCAATCGAGCCGCATCCGCCGCGTCGGCGGACGCCATGACGTCGCGGTCGATGCGCGTGTTATCGCCGCGACCAACCGCGATCTCGGATCGTTGATCGAGACCGGGCAGTTCCGCGAAGACCTGTTCTACCGGCTGAATGTAATTCCCATCCACCTCCCCGCCCTCAGGGAGCGGCGCGAGGATATCGGGACGCTCGCCAGACATTTCCTCAGTCTGGCCGAGAAGGAAGGCTTGCCGCGGCGCCAGATCGCTCCGGCGGCGGTCGAACTGCTCGAAGAAATGGAATGGCGCGGCAATGTGCGCGAACTCCGTAATCTCATGTTTCGGCTTGCGGTCACGGCGCGCGAGGACGTTGTCGACCAGGGCACGATCCGGGAACTTCGCGTTGCAAGTGCGCCATCACGAGCGAGCGATGCCGACAACGGGTTCGATACTCTCATTGCGCAATGGCTGCGCGACGCGAAGCCATCGGGCGGAAACATTCACCGCGACCTCCTGCGCGAGTTTGAAAAGCCGCTAATCGAACGTATTCTGGTCCAGACCGAAGGCAATCAGGTGCAGGCCGCCCGGCTACTCGGCATCAACCGCAATACGCTGCGTAAGAAGCTGAGCGAGCTAGCGATCGACGTCGGTCGGCTAGCCTCGGGACGCTAGTGTATTTCGGACTAAAGTGTCGACCATCGCTACTGAAGCGCCGTTGGTCGAGAGGTCGCCGCTCCGCGGCAGAAAATACTTGCATATTTGCAACACCCTTCGTGTAGTGATGCAACGATGACCGCCATACCTAGCAAGACAACACGGCGATCGCCCACCTGGCTGCGGCGTCTTGCGCTGTTCTCGCGGCAAGCCAACCTGTTCGTCATCATCGAGATCGCCTGTGCGGCGGCGTTCATCATAATGGCTGCGACCACTTACCTCACTTTCAAGAGCGCTCCGCCAGATGGACGGTTGCTTCCTTCCGGACAGGCGGCAGCCTTGCTGGTCGGCACGCTTATCCCAACCATGGCACTGTTCGTCCTCTGGGGCAGGCGAGCGGCGCTTCGCCGCGCGGCTGGCAGCACCGCCAGACTACACGTCAGGCTGGTGTTTCTGTTCTCGCTCATCGCTGCCGTTCCGACGCTGCTCGTCGCAGGCTTTGCAGCGCTGCTGTTCCAGTTCGGCGTGGATTTCTGGTTTTCCGACAATTCGCGCAACCTGATGAGCAATGTCGATAGTCTCGCGCAAGGGTATTACGAGCAGAACCAGCTCGACGTGGGGCAGGAAACCATCGCGATGGCGGGCGATATTCGTTTCTATCTCGAACGCGGTGCGATCACCGACGAGAGCTTTCCGAACGTCTACCAGTATCAGGCGCAAGCCCGCGACATCAGCGAAAGCGTGGTCGTGCAGGCGATGCCCGACGGCACGACGCGCGCGGCCGCGGTTTTCAACCTGCGCGAGGACAATTCGCCCGACCAGATGGTAGAAGCAGCATTGCCCTCACTGGTGGCAGGCAAGGCCGTTTCCATCTCGGGAAGTCCAACGCGTATCGAGGCGGTTGCGCCGATCGACCGGGACAGCGGCATTTACCTTTATAATGCGCGTAATTCCGAGGCGACGTCGTTCAACTACTGGCAGCGCGCGCAGACCATTTCCAACCGCTACGAGCAGTTGATCAGCCGAGCGCGAGCACTCCAACTCAGGTTCAGTCTGGCGCTGTTCGTAATCAGCCTCGCGCTTGTCGGGCTTGCCGTGTGGTTTGCACTGCGCTTCGCCGACCGTCAGGTAGAGCCGCTGACCGATCTGGTTGCGGCTGCGCGCCGTGTCGGCTCCGGCAATTTCTCGATGCGGGTCAGCGGGCGCACGAGCGGCGATGAGATCGGCCTGCTGAACCGGGCCTTCAACCGCATGACCGCGCAGCTGGAAAAACAGACCGATGCGCTCGTCAGTGCCAACCGGCAACTTGAGGAACGACGCCTGTTCATCGAGGCCGTGCTGGAATCGGTCAGCTCGGGTATCATTTCGATCGATGGCAATCGGCGCGTCCTGCTGATGAACAATTCGGCTCAGCTCATCATTCTTGATCGTCAGGGACCACTCGAAGCGGGGCTGGACCTTGCGGACATGTCACCAGAACTCGATGCCATGGTCGAGAACCGCACGAAGCAGGGACTGGTCAATTTCACGCGGCGGGGCGAACTGCTAACACTGGCCGTCAAGATCAGCGAAGAGGCGGACGGACACGTCATCACCTTCGAGGATATCACGCGGCAGCTGCTCGACCAGCGGCAGGCTGCATGGTCCGATGTCGCCCGCCGGATCGCGCATGAAATCAAGAATCCGCTCACTCCCATTCAACTGGCAACGGAGCGGTTGAAGCGCCGCTACCGCAAGCAGATCGAGACCGACGCCGATCTGTTCGACGAACTGACGAGCACGATCATCAGGCAGGTCGGCGATCTGCGCAAGATGGTCGACGAGTTCTCGTCTTTCGCACGTCTGCCGAAACCTGTCTTCCGCGGCGAGGATGCGATCGACCTCGTACGGCAGTCGCTCTTCCTGCAGGAAGTCGCGCATAGCGACATCGATTTCTCGTTCGAAACCGATGCACAGCAGCCGCTGCTAATCGAATGCGATCGGCACCAGATCGGCCAGGCGGTGACGAACATCCTCAAGAATGCAGTCGAAGCGATCGAGGGAAGGGCGAAGGAACAGGAGGACGGGTTCAGGGGAAAGATCGTCATGTCGCTCGAGGACCGCGACGATCTCATTGCCGTCGTGGTCGAGGACAACGGCATCGGCCTCCCGAAAGAGGTCGACCGCATCGTCGAACCCTATGTGACGACGCGGGAAAAGGGCACCGGCCTCGGGCTCGCGATCGTCAACAAGATCGTGGAGGAGCATGGCGGCACGATGAATTTCAGTGCGCGCGAAAGCCGCGGCTCACGGGTGGAACTGACCTTCGCCCGCTGCCCGGCGGAACGGGCGGTTCAGGCTGCCGAATGATATACAAGATAGAGGTATGAAAGCATGGCTTTGGACATTCTGATTGTCGACGACGAACGCGATATTCGCGAACTCGTCGCAGGCGTGCTTTCCGATGACGGCTACGAATGCCGGACGGCTGCCAACAGCACGGAAGCACTCGCGGCGCTCGATGAGAAGCGTCCGAGCCTGGTGCTGCTCGACGTATGGCTGCACGGCAGCGAGATGGACGGGCTGGAAGTGCTCGACGCTATCAAGCAGCGCGAGCCCGAACTGCCGGTGATCATCTTCTCGGGGCACGGCAATATCGAGACCGCCGTATCCGCAGTGAGCCGCGGCGCGGTCGATTTTCTGGAAAAACCGTTCGAAGCCGAGCGGTTGCTGCTGCTCATCGAGCGCGCAACGCAGACCGAGCGATTGCGCCGGGAAAACGTGGGTCTCCGGCAGGGGTTTTCGCGCGGCGAGGAATTTACCGGCAATTCGGTCGTTATTAACCAGGTCCGCGCGACCCTGAAACGGGTAGCGAGTACCGGCAGCCGCGTGCTCATCAGCGGGCCGGCCGGATCGGGCAAGGAAGTCGCCGCGCGCCTGCTCCATAGCTGGTCGGGCCGGGTCGACCACGCCTTCGTGATCGTCAATTCTGCGCGCATCACTCCGGAGCGGTTCGAGAAGGAACTGTTCGGGGAAGAAGCGGACGGAAAGCTCATCCGTCCGGGTCTGCTCGAACTGGCGGACGGCGGCACCCTCTACTTCGACGAGGTGGCGGACATGCCGCTTTCCACGCAGGCGCGCATACTGCGCGTACTGACCGACCAGAGTTTCGTGAGGGTCGGGGGCAACCGGCAGATCGGCGTAGACGTTCGCGTTGTCTCTTCGACCGCAAGAGACTTGCTGGCGGAAATGGAAGAGAAACGGTTTCGAGAGGACTTGTACTACCGCCTCAATGTCGTTCCGGTTGCCGTGCCTTCGCTAGCCGAGCGCCGCGACGATATTCCCGCGCTCGCCGAGCACTTCTTTACCCGCTATTCCGCGGAGCAAGGCATTCCGGCACCGGAAATCAGTGAAGAGGCGATGGCGGCACTTCAGGCATACGATTGGCCGGGGAACGTCCGCCAGTTACGCAACGTCGTCGAACGTACGGTCATCCTCACGCCCCGCGACGAGTTCTCCCAGGTGGAAGTCGACATGCTGCCAAGCGAAGTGACCGGCGGTAATCTCGGCGGGAGCGGCAATTTCTCTTCGATGATGGGTGCGCCCTTGCGCGAAGCACGCGAAAATTTCGAACGAGAGTACCTATCCGTGCAAATCCGCAGGTTTTCGGGAAACATTTCGAAGACGGCGGGATTTATAGGAATGGAACGTTCTGCCTTGCACCGTAAATTGAAACTGCTCGGAATGGCGGACCGCAAGAACGACGGCAGCGGAGAAGAGTAAACGCCATAGAATCGTTTGCTTATCTCGCAGTTGCAGCATAGAACTTAACGGGTCGGACACGCCAAGTCTTTGCGAAGCGCGTCTAGTTGCGGCAACTTCGATTGCCGCCAAAAATGGAGATTGTCATGGCCAAGGCTACATTGTCCGCTCGACCGATCGAAAAGAAGCCTGCGCCCGAGAAGAAGCAGGCCAGCGGCAAGCAAGGAAACTTGCAGGACGCATTTCTGAACCTGCTTCGCAAGAACAAGATCCCGCTGACCATGTTCCTCGTGAAGGGGGTGAAGCTTCAGGGGATCGTGACCTGGTTCGACAATTTCTCGATCCTACTGCGCCGTGACGGGCAGTCGCAGCTTGTTTACAAACATGCGATCTCGACCATCATGCCGTCGCAGCCGATCGATGCGGAGCAGTTCGATAGTCAGGGCAGCCGCGCGAAGCAGCGGTTGCTTCAGGACGTGTTTCTTTCGCGGGTCAGCGAAGCCGAGGCGGAAGTCACCATGTTTCTCGTGAACGGGGTCATGCTTCAGGGGCGTATCGCCGCGTACGACCTGTTCTGCATGCTCCTCGAGCGTGACGGTTACGTCCAGCTTGCGTACAAGCATGCCGTTTCGACGATCCAGCCTGCGGTGAACGTCGATCTCAGTGAAGATGGCGACGAGGACAACTCCTGAGTTTCGATGACGATCTTCTAGGCGAAGTCACCCGCGGTGCGCGGGGCATGGTCATATGCCCTGACGTTCGCGGGGAGCGCTACGATCTCGACGCAGCTTCGCGTCTGGCGGAAGCAGAAGGGCTTGCGCTCGCGATCGGCGTGGAGATCGCAGACACCGAGACTCTTGTTGTCAGAGAGATCAAGCCGAACACCTTCTTCGGTTCGGGACAGGTCGCGGATATCGCGACGCGCTGCGAACAGTCGGAGATCGAGCTGGTCATCGTCGACAGCGCGCTAAGTCCGATCCAGCAGCGCAATCTCGAAGAGACGCTGAAACGCAAGGTCATCGACCGTACCGGGCTGATACTCGAGATATTCGGAGAGCGTGCGCAAACCGCGGAAGGCCGCCTGCAGGTAGAACTGGCGCATCTCGACTACCAGCAGAGCCGGCTCGTACGCAGCTGGACTCACCTCGAACGCCAGCGCGGCGGCTACGGCTTTCTGGGCGGGCCGGGCGAAACCCAGATCGAGGCCGACCGGCGGCTAATCCGTACCCGCATGGCGCGGCTGCGCAAGGAGCTGGAGCAGGTTCGCAAAACCCGGGGCCTTCATCGCGAGCGGCGGGAACGCGCTCCGTGGCCGGTGGTCTCGCTGGTCGGCTACACGAACGCGGGGAAGTCGACGCTGTTCAACCGGCTGACTGGAGCCGAAGTCATGGCGGAAGACCTGCTTTTCGCCACGCTTGACCCCACGATGCGCGCGATTTCGCTGCCGGGCGTCGAAAAGGTAATCCTGTCCGATACGGTCGGCTTTATCTCCGACTTGCCGACGCAGCTCGTCGCTGCTTTCCGCGCGACTTTGGAGGAAGTTCTGTCGGCGGACGTGATTTGCCACGTGCGCGACATGGCGAACCCTTCAGCCGATGCGCAGAACACTCAGGTTCTCAGTGTTTTGCGCGATCTTGGCGTGATCGACGATAGCGAGGATCGGGACGGGGAAGGGCCGGCCATCGTCGAGGTCTGGAACAAGATCGATCAGTTGCCGCCAGACGAGCGTGGCGAACTTACCGATGCCGCCAGTGAGCGGGACGACGTTGCAGCGATTTCTGCGGTGACGGGGGAAGGGGTCGACAGTCTGCTAGACCTGCTAAGCGCCAAACTGACGGCGCAGGCGAAAAGCTACGACATCGAACTGCCCGCCACGGCAGGGCGCCGGATCGCTTGGCTGCATGCGCACGGGGAAGTTTTGTCGGAGGAGAACGTCAGCGACGGAGAAGGGACGCCCTGCGTCAAGATGACCGTGCGTTTGAACCCGAAAGAGTGGGGGCAATTCGAAACGCTTTAGAGAGCAGACGGTTTGCCGAGCGATGCTTTCGCTTCAAGCCAAAGCCGTTCTTGCTCGTCTAGATGCAGGTCAGCAAAGCGGCCTTCGGCAGCTTCCTCCATCGCGCGGTAACGGGTTTCAAATTTGCTGTTGGCGCGGCGTAGGGCCGCTTCGGGTTCCACGCCGTATTTGCGGACGAGATTGATCGCAGCGAAAAGCAGATCGCCGGCCTCGTCCTCGCGCTCGTCATCATTCTCAGCCGCAGCCAATTCTTCGATTTCTTCGAGTATCTTGGCTGACGGACCGTCACGATCGGGCCAGTCGAACCCGTCGCGTGCCGCGCGCTTTTGTATCTTGCCCGCCCGCATGGCAGCAGGCAGCGCCGCGGCGAGTCCGTCCATGACACTTTTGCTGCCTGCCGCTTCGCGCTCTGCCGCCTTCAACTCTTCCCACCGGGTCTCGGTCATCGCGCCGTCCTGACCGCCGAAAATGTGAGGGTGCCGCGCTTCCATCTTGTCAGCGATTGCCTCGGCGACATCTGCAAAACTGAAGGCGCCGAGCTCTTCCGCCATGCGGGCGTGGAAAACGACTTGCAGGAGCAGATCGCCGAGCTCTCCGCGAAGATCGCTCAGATTGTTGCGCTCGATGGCATCGAGAACTTCATAAGCTTCCTCGACCGTGTACGGCGCGATCGAGGCGAAATTCTGCGCACGGTCCCATTCGCAGCCATGCTCCGGGTCTCGAAGGGTAGCCATGATGGAAAGAAGGCGATCAATGCTCATAACGCAAAACTGATAATATGTATTATGTAAAGAATGCTAGTCTGCGATGAGACTGATGAACAGGACGACGATAGCGAAGATTGCCGCCCAACCGAGCGCCATGATCACACTCTTCTTGAGCGATAATCGGTGTGCACCCAATGCGCTGACTGCCAGGATCAGAAATCCGACCAGCGAAACCAGCGAGACGATGTTGTGTTCGTTCATACCTCCAGCCTCAAACCGTCGTACCCCACCTGAACGCCGTCCGGAACTTGCGCGCTGAGGTCCGCGTAATCCATGCTCTTGTCGAGATGTGTCAGAACGACCCGGTCGATCTTGCAGCGCTTTGCCAGTTCCAAGCTTAAATCGAGATGCGCGTGCGTCGGGTGCGGTTTGCGGCGAAGACAATCACAGACAAGCAGATCTACGTTAGCAAACACCGCCAACATCTCTTCGGTAATCTCTCCGAAGTCCGTTGCGTAACCTATTGTTTTCTGGCCATCATCGAGCACGTAGCCGGTACTGGTCATTCCGCCATGCGGCATTTCGCAGTGCCTAACCGAAAAGCCGGCGAGCAATCGCAGCTCGTCCAAGGTCTTAAGGTCCACGATGGTCGGATACCCGTATTGCCCAGCAAATACGTAATCGAAGCGCTTGCGCAGCCGCTTTGCGCATTCCGCACTCGCATAGCCCGGCAGAGGATTGCTTCTGTCGAAGCGCATGACCCTGAGATCATCGATCCCGTGACAGTGGTCGGCATGATCATGCGTCCACAGGACGGCATCGATCCGGTCGATCTGGTTCGCGAGCAACTGGTGCCGGAGATCGGGTGAAGTGTCGACAAGGACACGCTGCCCGCTGTCGCTCTCAACTATGATCGAGACCCGACTGCGCCGATTGCGCGGATTGAACGGATCGCACAGACCCCAGTCGCCGCCGACCCGTGGAACCCCGGTGGAGGTTCCCGATCCGAGCATGATGAGTTTCAAGCCGCGGCCTTGCTGAATAGCGAGAAGAAATTGCTCGTCGTGTAATCCGTCAATGCATCGACCGGTTCGCCGCGCAAATCCGCGAGGAACGCCGCCGTATGCGCAACGTAAGCAGGCTCACACGTCTTGCCGCGCTTCGGCACGGGCGCAAGGAAAGGGCTGTCCGTTTCGATCAGCAGCCTATCCTTCGGAATCGTCTTCGCTACCGCTTGCAAGTCCTTGGCGTTCTTGAAAGTTACGATGCCCGAAATTGAGATCGACAGGCCCAGCCGGAGCACTTCGTCACCAAAACCCTGCGATGCGGTGAAACAATGGATCAACGCGGGAAAGACGCCCTTACCCATTTCGTCATCAAGAATCTCGAGCGTATCTTCCTCGGCGTCGCGCGCATGGATAATAACCGGTAAAGACAGTTTGCGCGCGACCGAGATATGCCGGCGGAACAGCTCCTTCTGTGCTTCGCGGTCGGAATGCTCGTAATAATAATCGAGCCCGGTTTCCCCGATCCCGATCACGTGCGTTTGGCTGGCCGCATCGTACAGCGCGTCCTCGGTCAGGTCGGTATGCGCATCGGCCTCGTGCGGGTGAATGCCGACACTCGCCCAGACATCGCGTTCCCGTGAGGCGGTCGCGGTAACGTCGGTCCACTCGCTACGCTTGGTGGAGATATTCAGGAAGCCGCGGACGCCCGCTTCGCGCGCACGGTCAAGGACGTCAGCCTGCTGTTCGACGATCCCCTTGTATTGAAGGTGACAATGGCTGTCGATCATGCCGCCGCTTCTTCCTCAGGTTGCTCAAGGCGCGGGAATACCCCTTCCGGCTTTTCGAGAACAATCCCTTCGGACGCTGCCGCAGCTAGCCAGTCGGTGGCAACATTGGCGTAGAGCCGCGCGTCCGCTGCGACCTTCATTTGGTCCAGCATCCGATCGCACGATGACGGTACGACCGGACGCAAAGCGATTGCAAGGCGGCGCACCTGATCGAGCAACGTCATCAGCACCGCTACCATCCGCGCCGGATCGGTCTTCTTGAGCGACCAGGGAGCTTGCTCGTCGACATATTGGTTGCATGCGAAAACCGCCCGCATCCAAGCCTCCAGCCCTTCGCTGAAAGAAAGAGCGGCGAATTTTTCCTGCAGCGTATCGATAGACAAACAGACCTCGTCCATCAGTGTCCGGTCCGCTTCGGACGGTTCGGAAACGGGCTGAACCTTACCGTCCATGTTCTTGAAAATCATTGACAGAGTTCTCTGCGCCAGATTGCCGAACCCGTTCGCAAGCTCGGCGTTTACGCGGGTCACGATCGCTTCGGCCGAATAGCTGCCGTCCTGGCCGAAATGCACTTCACGCAGGAGGAAATAGCGCAGCGCATCCACACCGAACCGGTCCGCCAGTTCAAGGGGATCGGTGACGTTGCCGAGCGACTTGGACTCCTTTTGCCCGCGGTTCAGTACGAAGCCATGCCCGAAAACCTGTTTGGGCAGCGGCAGGCCAGCACTCATCAGGAACGCCGGCCAGTAAACCGCGTGAAAGCGAACTATGTCCTTGCCGATCAAATGCAGGTCGGCAGGCCAGAACTTCGCCATGTTCTCCGTTTCGTCCGGATAGCCGAGCCCTGTCAGGTAATTCGTCAGCGCGTCGACCCAGACGTACATCACGTGATCGTCGCTACCGGGTACGGGCACGCCCCAGTCGAAGCTTGTCCGGCTGATCGAAAGATCGCGCAGACCGCCCGATACGAAGGCACGCATCTCGTTCCGCCGGCTATCCGGCTTCAGGAAAGACGGATTGGTATCGTAAAGTTCGAGCAGCGCCTGTCCGTAGTTCGACAGGCGGAAGAACCAGCTTTCCTCGACCGTCCATTCGACAGGTGTACCTTGCGGGGAAAGCTTCTCGCCCCCCTCACCTTCGGCCAGTTCGCTTTCGTCGTAAAAAGCCTCGTCCCGGACCGAGTACCAACCTTCGTACCGATCAAGATACAGATCGCCCTTCGCTTCCATTGCCTGCCACAGCGCTTGGCTGGCACGGTGGTGGTCTTCTTCAACGGTTCGAATGAAACGGTCGTACTTTACGTCAAGTGCGTCGCACATCGTTCTGAAGCGATGAGACATTTCGTCGGCGAGCTCGCGAGCGGTCTTGCCTTGCTCCTCCGCCTTTCGTGCCATCTTCAGGCCGTGCTCGTCGGTCCCGGTCTGGAATCGCACCTCTCTGCCCTGCGCGCGCTGGAACCGCGCGATGACATCCGCAGCAATCGCTTCATAGGCATGGCCGATATGAGGCGGACCGTTCGGGTAACTGATCGCCGTCGTGACGTAGTAGGGTGAGGTTGGCTCAGGCATAGGAGCGCTTGGTAGATGCCGCAGTCCGGGCGAGCAAGGTTCCGATTTGCATAACGAGCAGACCGGCATCGTAGTTGTAAGTCGCCAGTTCGTTTTCGAGCTGCGTCAGTTCCTCATGAGCTTGCGCTCCGGCATCGGCGCCCCGCCCGCCGGAGGCGATGATGCCGTCCGCCAGCGTGCGGCGCGCGACTTCGAGAGCCGCCTGAAGTTTCGCACGATCGGGACGACTGCCGAGGATGCCGGCGAGCTTTGCATGAAGAGCAAAACTCTCGTCGCCACTCCCAGCTATGTCGCGCATCACCGCAGCCGCCTTGGCGAGGTCGAGCGCGAGAAAGCTTATCGCAAAACCGGGCGACCCACCGGCAGCGGCAATCGCCTCGCTGATCGCACCTTCGTCCTCTTGGGGACACTCGCGGCGCAGCAGGGCAGCCAGCTGCTCATTGCCTAGCGGCGGAAACCGCAGGGTCCGGCAGCGCGAGCGGATCGTGGGCAGCAGCCGCGCGGGATGATGCGATATGAGGATGAAGGTACAGCCCCGCGGCGGCTCTTCCAGGCTTTTAAGCAGTGCATTGGAGGCGTTGCGTTCCATGTCATCGGCAGGATCGATAATGACCACCCGCCTGTCGCCGAGCGTCGGTCGCTTCGTCAGCGCAACCTGCATCGTGCGGATTTGCTGGATCGCGATATTGCGCTTCAATTCGTAGGGTTTGCCTTCCGCGCGCTTCTTGTCTTCCTTGTCGTCCTTCGGCAGGTGGGTAAGCACGATGATGTCCGGATGATCGGCTGCAGGACGGTCCGTTTCGAGCAGGCGCTGCGCTGCCGCCTCGGCAAAGTGCATCTTTCCCACCCCACGCCGGCCCGTGAGTAGCCACGCGTGGTGCATCCGGTCCGAGGTCGTGGCGCTGTTCCATGCCTTCCACGCGGCTTCATGCCCGACCAGCATCAGTGCGTGCCTTTCGTAAGGGGCGCGACCGCGGCGACGATGCGATCATGAACCTCGTCCGGAGAACCGCTTCCGTCGATAGTTCGAAACCGCTCGGGGTCTCGCTGCGTGATCGCCTTGAAGCCCGCCGCCACCCCGGCGTGGTAGGCATCGTCCCGTCCGCCGATCGCATCAGCCTTGCCCCTGTCTCTCGCGGTAGCGCGGCTTGCAGCGCTCGCGGCGTCAACTTCGAGAAGCAGCGTCAGATCGGGAAGCAGTCCGGCGGATCCGAACTCGTGAAGCTGGTTTATCGCCTCGTCACCCAGTTTTCCGGCGTAGCCCTGATAGGCGCGGCTCGAATCGACGAAGCGGTCGCACACGACCCAGGTCCCTCGTTCTAACGCCGGCAGGATGAGCTGGCCGACATGGTCCGAGCGGGCTGCTGCAAACAGTAGCGCTTCCGCCTCCGGCAACCAGCTGCCTTCGGGCGGATCGAGTAAGAGCGAACGGATGGCCTCGGCACGCGGTGTTCCGCCCGGTTCGCGGGTCAGGATTACCTCTTTGCCGTTCCGGTCGAGCCACGCAGCGAGCATCTTCGCCTGCGTCGATTTGCCGCAGCCCTCTCCGCCCTCGAACGCGATGAATTTGCCGCGGGTCAGTCCACCCACGACAGAAACCCGTTGCGGATACGCTGCGCGACGTTCGCCTCGGCCACGTCCTGCGCGGCGACGAGGGGAATGCGCGCGTCACCCGTACCGGTCGAAGTGATGACAAGCTCCGCAACCGGTTCGCCTGCTTTGATCGGTGCGACCGCGGGTCCTTCGAAGCGCAGGGTCATCTCCGGCTCCGCGTTCCAGTCCTTCAGTACGCTTACCGCGACGCCGTCTTCGGCTATTAGGGGTAGATCGCGCAGGCTTCCGTTCTGGACCGGAATGGTGGTGACCGTCTCGCCGCGTGCGAACAGGCGCCGGACGTCGAAATTCGTAAAGCCCCACTCGATGAGATCACGGGCCGCCTCGTTGCGTACCCATCCCCGGTCGCTTCCTGCAACCACCATCACGAGCCGTCTGCCGTTCCGCATCGCCGAACCTAGGAAGCCGTATCCCGCCTGGTTGGTAAAGCCGGTCTTGATACCGTCTGCCCCGAACAGGCGCCCGGTAATCGGATCGTGATTGTTCTGAGTGATGCCGCCGTAGCGCATCTGCCGCTTGCCGTAGTAGCGTTGATAGTGATGCGGATAGTCGCGGATAAGACGCGTGCCGAGCGTCACGAGGTCATGGGCGGTGGTGAAGGTGCGGCCTTCGTCAGGAAAGCCGTTCGGCGATCCGAAGTGGCTGTCCTCCATCCCGATCCTTTGTGCAGCGGCGTTCATTTCGTTGAGCCATTTAGGCAGGGACCCCGCCGCGCCTTCCGCCAATACGACCGATCCGTCGTTGGCCGAGACCGTCGTGATGCCGTGCAGCAGCTGGTTTACGGTCGGCTTGTCGTCGTGCGCTAGGAACATGGTCGAGCCGACGCGGTTCCACTTCTTGAATGTCTCGGGACGAACGGAAAACCGCTGTCTCGGGTCTAGCTCGCCTTCCTGCATTTTGCCGAACGCGACGAACGTCGTCATGACCTTGGTGATCGATGCGGGCGCGAACCGCCGGTCGACTTCCCGCGAGAACAGCGTCTGGCGGCTGTTCATGTCGTAAAGCATTGCAATCGGGGCGGCTTCCGCTGCCGGAGGTTCGGGAAGTTGCGTCTCGGCGTCCTGCTGTGCGGTAGCCTGGATTGCCGCTGAAAGCAGCACTCCGGCAAGACCGAAGCGCAAACGAGCCTTGCGAACCTGTTTCACGAATATGCTTTCCCGTCCCGCTTTGTTCACGGAGCGATGGCGTCGGCGAGTAGGCCTACGCTCATGGCGTAGTAATTGGAGCAGTTGTATTCGAGAATGACGCGGTAATTGCCGGTCAGCAGATAGGCGGGCGTTCCCGCGCCGTCGGGCTGGAACAGGAACGCCATGACGTCCTCTCCGATCGGTTGCAGCGGGCGGACACCGAGCGCGCGCCATTCTGCGACGGTCTTGAACTCGGAATGCCGTTGGTGAACGCGCGGACAAACCGGGGCGGCAATTTCGCTCGCCATGCTGTCGATGTCGAGGCCCGCCGGAACCGCGGCGCGGACGCCCCAAGGCTGGCCGGTGCGCCATCCGGCATCGCGGAAGTAGTTTGCGATCGACGCAAGCGTGTCCGCCTTGCTGTTGTAGAGGTCGGCGCGGCCATCGCCGTCACCATCCTTCGCTAACCGCAGATAGACGCTGGGGAGGAACTGTGGATTGCCAAAGGCGCCCGCCCAGCTGCCCTGCAACTGCGACTTCGGAAAACCGCGGTCGGCGATCTTGAGCAGCGAGACGAACTCGTTTGCGAAAAGTTCGCGCCGGCGGCCCTCCCAAGCCAGAGTGGCCAGTGCCTGCGCCAGATCGAAACCACCGGTCACATTGCCGTAAGCCGTTTCGTGCCCCCAGATCGCCGTAAGGATCTGGCCCGGTACGCCGTATTCGGCCTCGATCCTGCGGATAATCGGCTGCGAGGACCGGTAGACATCGCGGCCGCCTGAGATGCGGGCACTGTCGACATGGCGGTCGATATAGTTCTGTACCGATGGAAAGACGCCGGGGCGCGAAGGCGAACCGGGCTGCGCCTGATCGAGTTCGATCACCCGCTGGCTGGGCGCAAGCCCGTCCGTCATCAAAGCGATAGTCTGCTCGCTAACCCCTTCGGCGCGGGCCTGAGCCTTCAGAACTTGCAGGTAGGCGTCGAACGACAGGTCCTGCGCAGAGGCGCCGACCGGCGCGGTGACTAGCAGAACGGCGAGGAAGCTTTTCAGGAATTTCGGCATGGTTCTCAAATGTCAGATCGCCTCTGAACCGCAAGTGATTTTTGTGCCGTCGATCTTACCCCCGTGACAAACCGCGCCAGCTTCCCTAGCGCAGCGAGCGCGCGGACAGGTGGCAGAGCGGTTGAATGCACCGGTCTTGAAAACCGGCAAGGGTGCAAGCCCTTCGTGGGTTCGAATCCCACCCTGTCCGCCACCTTTCCCAGCGATGGTCAGCTCGGCTGCTTCTCCGCCGATTTCTCCGCTTCGCGCTTCTTGTTCTTTTGCACGAGCGATGCATCTTCGCGCTCATCCTCGGGGTAGTCTTCCGCATCGACCGAAGACTCATTGTTCAACCCATCTTCGTAACCGGGAAGACCGGCAGTACGATCGGCTTCCAAAGCATCGCGTCCGCCCTGCGGCTGATCGCTAATTTCGTATTCCATGGCGTCTCTCCTATAATAGGGTTAACGCCCTGAAGCCTTGGCGGTTTCCCGCGTTTGCGACGAGCGGATGGCGGACAGCGCCATACCGCTCGCCCGTTTCAGATGTGCAACGCCTTTCCGTAACTCGCGAGCACGCTTTCGTGCATCGATTCGGAGATCGTCGGATGCGGGAACACGGTCTGCATCAGTTCGGCTTCGGTCGTCTCGAGTGTCTTGCCGATGACGTAGCCCTGGATCATCTCGGTCACTTCAGCGCCAACCATATGCGCGCCGAGAAGCTCGCCGGTCTTCGCGTCGAACACTGTCTTGGTGAAACCTTCCGCTTCGCCGAGCGCAATCGCCTTGCCGTTGCCGATGAAGGGGAAGATGCCGGTCTTTATCTCGTAGCCCGCTTCCTTCGCCTTAGCTTCCGTAAGGCCGACGCTCGCGATCTGCGGGTGACAGTAGGTACAGCCCGGAATGGCGTCGCGGTTAAGCGGATGCGGGTGGACGTTCTTGTTGCCGAGTTCCTGCGCGATCGCTTCGGCGGTCGTCACGCCCTCGTGGCTGGCCTTGTGCGCCAGCCACGGTCCCGGCGTGCAGTCGCCGATCGCCCACAGCCCCTTGGACTTGGTCCGGCCGTAATCGTCCACTTGGATAAAGCCGCGGTCCATTTCGGTCAGCTTGTCCGCACCGATGTTCTCCGTATTGGGGACGATGCCGATGGCGACGATGCAGTGCGTGAACTCCTGTTCGGTGACCTTGCCGTCCTTGCCCTTGATCTTGGCCTTCACACCGCTTGCGTCCGTCTTGATGTCCTCGACACCCGCGCCGGTCATGATCGTCATGCCCTGCTTCGTCAGGTTCTTCTCGAGGAAAACGGAGACATCCTTGTCCTCCACCGGCACGATCCGGTCGAGCATTTCCACCACGGTCACTTCCGCGCCCATGTCGTTGTAGAAGCTGGCGAACTCGATACCGATCGCGCCGCTACCGATGACGAGCAGCTTCTTCGGCATTTCCTTCGGCGTCATCGCGTGGCGGTAGGTCCAAATGCGCTCGCCGTCAGCCTTTCCGAACGGCAGGTCGCGGGCGCGCGCGCCGGTGGCGACGATGATGTGCTTGGCGGTGAGCTTTTCCTCGCCCGACTCACCTTTCACGGTCAGCGAGGTCGGGCCGGTCAGCGTGCCCTCGCCCATATGCACCGTGATTTTGTTCTTCTTCATCAGATGCGTAACGCCCTGATTGAGCTGCTTCGCAACGCCGCGGCTACGCTTTACCACCGCGTCCAAGTCGGCCTCGATCGTGCCCGCGATCTTCAGTCCGTAGTCTTTCGCGTGCTGCGCATAATGCAGGATCTCCGCCGAGCGCAGCAGCGCCTTGGTCGGGATACAGCCCCAATTGAGACAGATGCCGCCTAGCAGTTCGCGCTCGACGATGGCAGTCTTCAGTCCGAGCTGCGAAGCGCGGATCGCGGCTACGTAGCCGCCGGGTCCGGAGCCGAGAACGATGACGTCGTAACTTGCTGACATTACGGGATTACCTTTCGGATAGTCCTACAGGATGGAACACAAGGAACACGGTCCAAAGAGAAGAAAGAAGGCGCGCGCGCAGGCCGCGCTGAAAGCGTAATTCGGAGCGAAAGAATGGAGCCAGGTCATTCAGTCCGGATGGCACAGACCGTCCGCAGTAGGACAATGCTTTACGCCACCAGGCCGAGCGGTGCCTCGACTAGTTCCTTGAACACTTTCATCAGTTCTGCGCCGTCAGCGCCGTCGATGGCGCGGTGGTCGAAACTGCCGGTCGCGCTCATCACGGTCGCGACGTCGAGCGCGCCGTCGACCACGTAGGGCCGCTTCTCGCCTGCACCCACCGCCAGGATCATGCCCTGCGGCGGGTTGATGACGGCATCGAACTGCTTGATGCCGAACATGCCGAGGTTCGAGAGGCTGGCCGTGCCGCCCTGATATTCGTGCGGTTGCAGCTTGCCGTCGCGTGCCTTGCCCGCCAGTTCCTTCATCTCGGTCGAGATGCTGGAAATGGCCTTGTTGCCTGCATCGACGATGATCGGCGTGATGAGACCGCTGGGTGCCGCGACCGCGACCGATACGTCGGCACGCGAGAACTTGCGCAGTTCCTCGCCCGCGAAGCTGACGTTACACTTCGGCACGGCGATTAGCGCCTTGGCCAGTGCCTTGATGAGGAGGTCGTTGACCGACAGCTTGACGCCTTGCGCTTCGAGCGCCGCATTAAGTTCGCTGCGCAGCTTCAAGAGCGGATCGAGCCGCACGTCCACGGTGAGGTAGATATGCGGGATCGTCTGCTTCGCTTCGGTCAGGCGGCGCGCGATCGTCTTGCGGACATTGTTCAGCTTTTCCGCCTCATACGGAATGCCGAAGTCGGGCACCTTCGCCGCGCTGGCCGTCGGAGCGGGCGTGTGCTCGGGCACTTCGGCTTCCGCTTCGGGCGTTGCCGTCTTGGTTGCGCTGGCCTTGCCCGGCTCTGCACCTTCCACATCGGCTTTCACGATCCGGCCGTTGGGGCCGCTGCCCTCGACGGCCGCGAGATCGACGCCCTTCTGTTCCGCGATCCGGCGAGCGAGCGGCGAAGCAATGATCCGTTCGCCATCGGCCTTCGGTGCGGGTCCGGCGGAAGTCTCCGGTTTCGCGGACGGTTCGGGGCTAGCCTGCGGGTCGGCGCTGGCACGCGGCTGCGCCTTCGCGGGTTCGTCCGAGACCCCGTCGGCCTTTGCCGAGTTTTCGCTTGTCGTATCGCCCTTGCCAGAAGTGCTATCCGAAGAACTGCCTCCAGATTTGGCCGCCTCCTCGACATCCTCGCCCTCTTCGGCGAGCACCGCGATCACATCGCCGACCTTGACGTTCTCGGTGCCTTCCTCGACCTCGATCGCGGCGATCGTACCCTCGTCCACCGCCTCGAATTCCATCGTCGCCTTGTCGGTCTCTATCTCCGCCATGATGTCGCCGGATTCGACCTTGTCGCCGACTTTCACGAGCCATTTGGCAAGCGTCCCCTCCTCCATGGTGGGCGAGAGGGCGGGCATCTTGATGGCGATCGGCATGTCTGGCGTCGTATCCCTTACCTTACGGAAACTGCGAGGCTTCTCTGGCGAAAATGCCGCCGCCGGGCAAGCACCTTGCGCTGAATTCGTTTTCAGCGGATACCGGCGCGCAAAAGCGAGAGGGCAAACCCGATGCGCATCTATATGGTGGTGATGGACGAGACGGCCGAAGCGAAGCGTGCGCTTCGTTTCGCCGCGCTGCGCGCCGCACGAACGGGCGGGGCAGTCCATATTCTGGCGCTCGTCCCGCAGAACAATTTCAACGCGTTCGGCGGGGTGCAGGCGACGATCGAACAAGAGGCGAAGGACCGCGCCGAAGTCATGGCGAACAGCGAGGCGGGTAATATCTTCGCCGAACACGGCAAGCGGCCCACCATCGCCGTCAGGACCGGCGATCCGCTCGCGGCCATCAAGTCCTACCTCGAAGACCACAAGGATATTGCCGCCCTGGTCCTTGGCGCATCGAGCGAGAACGGAGCAGGACCGCTCGTGACGTATTTCACCAGCGGCGCGGCGCGGATGCCCTGCCCGCTCTACATCGTGCCCGGCGCTCTCACGACCGAGCAGATCGACGCGCTCGCCTGACCGATCAGGTCAGCGTGCCGCGTGCAGGGTAGTCTTTCTCCGTCACGAACTTGACTGCATCGAGCAGGTCGTCGAACTGCGGCCGAGCGAACGGCACGCTCTGGATATGCGCCGAGTACAGCGTGCCGTCCGGGCGGATCAGGAACACCGCCGGTTCGGAGAACTTCGCGGGTTCCTCGCTGTCCTCGCGCCCTTCCGAGATATACAGGCCCCATTCGCGCGCCTGATCTTCGCTGAGATCGTAGGCCAGCGGCACGTCGCCGGTCGCCCAGTCGCTGTCGATCACCATTGCGCGCTCTTCGTCGTCCATCGAGACGCTGAAGACATTGACGCCCGCCTTGCTGAAGTCGTCGAGCTTTCCGGCCAGTTCTTCGAGCGACTTCTTGCAGATCGGACAATGCTTGCCGCGGTAGAAAACCAGCATCGTGAAATTTTCAGGCGACTGGTCGGCAAGGGCAAAGCGCGCCTCGATCGTCAGCGGCAATTCGAGAGCGGGCGTTTTCTGTCCGGGTATCAGCATGGTCGGTTTCTCCTTTGCCGAACCAATGGGTGATGCCCGCGCACGTTCCGGTAATCAGCCACCCTTCTTGCGCGACTGGTGCCGGATGTTGCCCGGACGCCCGCGTTTGCCCTGCTTGTGCCTGGGCTTTTGGCCGGGTTTGTTACTTGATCTGTCGCCGCCCGAAGAGCGCCGCGGACTGCCCTTGCCCCCGCGCGATTCGACCTTGCTGCCGCCTTCGTCCGGCACCTCGAACTTGAGCGCGCCAGTCAGGGCGTTCGATTCGGCCAGCTTCAGCTTCAGCCGGTCACCGACAGTGTAACTCGTACCCGTCCGGTCACCGATGAGCGACTGCGCGGTTTCATCGTACCGGAAGTAATCGCTGCCGAGCGTCGATACGGGTACGAGGCCGTCGCCGCCCAGCCCTTCGATCGTCGCGAAGAAGCCGAAGGACTGGACTCCGGTGATGCGCGTATCGAACGTCTCTCCCACGCGGCTCGCGAGCCAAGCCGCGACGTAGCGGTCGATGGTGTCGCGCTCCGCCTCCATCGCGCGCCGCTCGGTCTTGCTGATGGCGTCGGCGATCTTGCCGAGGTCCGCCTTGTCCTTGTCCGACAGTCCGCTTGCAGGCGGCACGTCCTGCTTCGGCTTCGCCTGTTCGAGATTGTAGCTGTCGACCAATGAGCGGTGAACCAAGAGGTCGGCGTAGCGCCGGATGGGCGAGGTGAAATGCGCATAGCTGCCGAGTGCGAGGCCGAAGTGGCCCAGATTGCCCGGCCCGTAATAGGCCTGCGTCTGCGTGCGAAGCACGGCTTCCATAAGCTGCGCGCGGTTCGCCTCGTCGTCTATCCCGGCCAGCATCCGGTTGAACAGTTCGGGCTTGATGACTTGCCCCAGCGCCAGCTTGCGGCCCAGCGTTTCGAGATATTCGCGTAGCGCGATCAGCTTCTCGCGGCTCGGCGTCTCATGCACGCGGTAGACGACCGGCGCGTTCTTCGCTTCAAGCGCCTTCGCCGCCGCGACATTGGCGGCGATCATGAAATCCTCGACCACTCGGTGCGCATCGAGCCTTTCGCGCACCGCGATTTCCTTGATGCGCCCATCCTCGTCCAGCATCACCCGGCGTTCGGGCAGATCGAGATCGAGCGGTTCGCGTGCCGCCCGCGCCTTTGCCAGAGCCTTCCAGCACGACCACAGGTGCTTGAGATTGTCCGGCGCGCTGCCGTCGTCGACTTTCGCTTGCGCATCTTCGTAAGCGATGACCTGATCGATGCGGACGATGGCGCGGGTAAAGCGCCAGTCGCGGATCGCGCCGTCCTTGGAAATTTTGAGGTGACACGCCATCGCCGCCCGGTCCTCGCCTTCGCGCAGCGAGCAGACGTCCGCGCTCAGCACTTCGGGCAGCATGGGGACCACGCGGTCGGGGAAATAGACCGAATTGCCGCGCTTGCGCGCTTCGCGGTCGAGCGCCCCGCCCGGCCGGGCGTAATAGGACACGTCGGCAATCGCGACCAGCGCCTCGAAACCGCCCTCTCCGTCGGGCTGCGCCCAGATCGCATCGTCGTGGTCGCGAGCATCCGCCGGATCGATCGCGACGATCGGCAGGTGGCGCAAGTCCTCGCGCTTGTCGGCCGTGACCGGCAGCTTCGCCGCGCGCTCCGCTTCCTCGATCGCGGCGTCCGGAAAGACGTGCGGGATGCCGTGCTTCTCGATCGCGATCAGGCTGAAGCTCTTGGGCGCGAGCGGATCGCCGAGCACCTCTGTGACCTTCACGCCCGTTTTGCGCGAGCGCCCGGTAGCCTCCGCAAGGACGAGTTGCCCTTCTTCCGCATTGCCGAGATCGGAAATGGGCGAGGAGTTGCGCACCTTCTTGTCGACCGGCGCGAGCCAAGGCTTGCCCGAGCCGTCGAGTTCGACGACGCCCATCAGCGCCTCGTTCTTCGCGGGCAACTTCTTCATCGGGTGCGCGGTCCACCCGCGGCCGGTTTCCTCGGTACGCGCGAGGATCCGGTCGCCGACCTTCAGCGCGGGAATGCGCGACTTGCCGCCCTTTCCCTTCCCCTTGCCGCCCGGCTTGCCCTCAATCACGAGCAGACGCGGCGGAGCCTTGCCGCTGTCGGCTTCCCAGTTTTCCGGGACCGCGAAGGCCTCGCCGTCCTCGATCTCCGCGACCGACAGGACGGTTACTTTCGGCACGCCGCCCATGCGGGTGAAGGCGGTCTTCTTGCCGTCGATCAGGCCTTCCTCGGCCATGTCCTTGAGCAGCTTCTTGAGGGCGATCTTCTCTTGCCCCTTGATGCCGAACGCCTTCGCAATTTCGCGCTTGCCGATAACTTTGTCGGACGTCTCGATCAGTTCGAGCACCTGCTCGCGCGAGGGCAGGCCTTGTGTGTTGTTCTGTTTTACCATGCGCGCCATATGGGGAGCGCCCGGTACGCTGTCACGCCCTTACTGGCGGCGCCCGGTCAATAGGCGCGCGCGATCAGGATGCGCTCCACCGCCGGTTCGCCAGTAAAGATGCAACTGCCGTTTGCGGGCTCTGCGTCCATCGGCGCATTGCGCGCGGTCAGCTTCAAGGCCTTGAGCCGTTCGACCACCTTCTCGAGCGCCTCGCCGGTCGGCTTCGACCACTGCACTTCGGTCCAGCCCGGGTGTTTCGCATCGCCTCCGTAGATGCGCTCGAGCTCCGAAAACTCGGTGACGCCGCGAGTGATTGCCGCTTCGCGCCGGTCGCGCGCTTCGCCGAGCATCGAGCGCTGCATGTCTTCGAGCATCGCCGGTATCTCACCAGCAGCGCTCTCTTTGGACGGCGTCTGGAAGGCAGGTTTACCGCTTTCCGCATCCCACAATCCGTCGCGCCGCAGCAGGCTGACGACGCCGTTCTCCATATCGCGGCCGCCAACCTCGATAATTAGCGGCGCGCCCTTGCGCACCCAGTCCCACCGCTTTGCCGCAGCCTTGCCGTGGCGCTTGTCGAGCAGCACGCGCAGCGGCTCGCCCAATACGCTCTTTCCGGCAAGCGAGGCGCGCAGTTCCTCGCAGTAAGCGAGTAGCGCATCGTCTTCCGGCTTGTCGCGCAGCATCGGCAGGATCACCACCTGATGCGGCGCGATCGCGGGCGGCACGCGCAGGCCGTCGTCGTCGCCATGCGTCATGATGACGCCGCCGACCATGCGGGTCGAAACGCCCCAGCTGGTCGTGTGGCAGAACGTCTGCTGACCCTCGCGGTCCTGATACTGGATGCCCGCCGCTTCGGAGAAATTCGTGCCGAGGTAATGCGAAGTGCCCGCTTGCAGCGCCTTGCCGTCCTGCATCATCGCTTCGATCGACCAGGTCTCGACCGCGCCCGGAAACCGCTCGTGCTCGGGCTTTTCGCCCGCGATCACCGGCAGCGCGAGATCTTCTTCGGCGCAGGCCCGGTACACTTCGAGCATACGGAGCGTGTGCTCTTTCGCCTCGGCCTCGTCGGCGTGCGCGGTATGCCCTTCCTGCCACAGGAATTCGCTGGTGCGCAGGAACATCCGCGTGCGCATTTCCCAGCGCACCACGTTCGCCCACTGGTTGAGCTTCAGCGGCAGATCGCGCCAGCTCTGGATCCAGCGCGCCATCGCATCACCGAAGATGGTTTCCGAAGTGGGCCGCACAATCAGCGGTTCTTCCAGTTTCGCTTCTGGATCGGGGATCAGCCCGCCGTTCTCGCCCGCGATGAGCCGGTGGTGCGTTACGACCGCCATTTCCTTGGCGAAGCCGTCGACGTGGCTCGCCTCGCGCTCGAAATTGGCGAGCGGAATGAAGATCGGGAAATAGCAGTTCTCGTGCCCCGCCGCCTTGATCCGGTCGTCGAGCAGGCGCTGGATACGCTCCCAGATGCCGTAACCCCACGGTTTGATGACCATGCAGCCGCGCACGCCCGATTCCTCGGCCAGATCGGCCTCAGCGATGACCGCCTGATACCAGGCAGCGAAGTCGGCCTCGCGAGTGACGGAAAGGGCGTGTCGGATCTTGAACAAGGGTTGCGGTCCTGTGCTGGTGGCAGCGCATAGCCTGCGCTGCGGAAAATGCGGTGATGCGCCGCTATCGCGGCAGCCCCCGGCAGATCAAGCTTTGCCTAGTTCGAAAGCTTGTCGAGCCGTTCCTGCATGACGGCCATCTGCTCGCGCAGCGCGGCAATGTCGTCTTGCGAGGGAGCGGGCGACGGATCGCCGGATTGCTGCGCGCCTTCCTTCGGTTTCTCGCCGGTTTGCGGCATGAATGCAGCGGTCGCCGCGCGCACCATCGCCATGTTCGTTTCCGCGATCTTGGCGAAGGGATTACCGCTCAACCCCTGTTCGAAAGCTTCGCGCATTTTCGTCTGGTTGGCGCGGAAATGCTCCATCGAGGCTTCGAGGTAATGCGGCATCATCGACTGCATCGAATTGCCGTACATGCCGATGAGCTGGCGCAAGAAGCTGACCGGCAGCATCTGCTCGCCGCTCGCTTCCTCGTCCATGATGATCTGCGTCAGGATCGAATGGGTGATGTCGGTTCCGGTCCGCGCGTCGAGCACCTGAAACTCGACATTGTCGCGCACCATGGCCGAGAGATCGTCGAGCGTAATGTAGCTCGACGTCCCCGTGTTGTAGAGGCGGCGGTTGGCGTATTTCTTGATGATGATGGGTTCGCCATCCTGCGGTTTCTTGGCCATGCGCATCCCCGTTCGGTAAGTTTCTAGTTGAGACTTGTTACCGCGGATTTAGCACGTGCACAATCGCTGCCGCAACATGGAGGCACCTAGCCGTCGAACCGGCGTCCCAGAATGGTCAGGAGTTCGTATTGTGAGAGACCGCTTCGCTGCGCAGCATTGGGCAGCCAATAGGGAACCGAGAGCCAGTCGCCTTCGCGTAAATCCGGCATCGCGCTGCAATCGAGCACGATCATATCCATCGAGATCTTCCCGATGATCGGCAGGCGCGTTTCACCGCGCAGCAGATGCGGCTCTCCGTCATGCCATGCGCGCAGGAACCCGTCCGCATAACCGAGCGAGGCGACCGCGATTTCGGTCCGTTGCTTCGCTGTCCAGGTTGCGCTGTAGCCCACCGTCTCGCCGGCCTCGATCGAGCGGCGCTGGATGACCGAGACTTCGGGGAAGGCAACCTGCCGGATCGTGCCAGCAAGTTCGCTGCGCGGCACGCCGCCGTAAAGCGCGAGTCCGGGCCGGGTAAGGTCGAAATGGTAGTCGCTGCCGAGTGCGATCCCGGCGCTGTTGGCAAGGCTCTCGGCGCGGTGCGTTATGAGGGGCAAAACTTTGCGGAAACGAGCAAGCTGGCGCGCATTCATCGCGCTGTCCTCGTCCGCGCAGGCGAGATGCGACATGATAACATCGACTTCGAGAGCTGCGATCGCCGGGTCGCCAACCTCGTGCAGGGAAATGCCGAGCCGGTTGATGCCGCTGTCGATCATCAGGTGACATCTGCCGCCGCCCGCCTCGTTCCAGCGCCGCGCCTGTTCGAGCGTATTGATCACCGGAACTGCACCGGTCTCCAGCGCGTAGCGCGCTTCGGTGTCCGTAATCGGACCGTGCAAAACGGCGATCTGTTCTGCCGGAACATGGTTCGCGGCGCCTGCGACTTCGCTCCAATGCGCGACGTAGAACGCCTTGCACCCCGCATCGCGCAGAACCGGCAGGCATTTCTCGATGCCGAGGCCGTAGCAGTTGGACTTGATCGCAGCCCCGGCGCTCGCGCTGCCGGAAAGCCGGTCGAGCGCACGCCAGTTATGGCCGAGCGCCCCGGTATCGACCCGCAGGCGCAGCGTTGCTGGCGGGGTTTCGATCATACCGCGGCCGTGTCTTCGCCGAAGTCGCGCGGCGGTCCGTCAGGCAGGCCCCACCATGCGACTACCAGGCCGAACGCAACGACCACCCAGGTGTACCACAGGCCGGCATAGACGTCGCCCGTGCGCGCGACGATGATTCCGGCGATCAGCGGCAGGAACCCACCGAGATAGCCGGCCCCGATATGGTAGGGGATCGACATCGAACTATAGCGGATGCGCGGCGGGAACATCTCCGAAAGCAGTGCCGCGACCGAGCCGTAGGTCAGCGCCGAGAGCGCACCAAGGCACAGAAGCAGCGCGAGGATGCCGGCAATCCGCGCCGGTCCGGGGCGGCTGGGCGTGAAGTCGAAGCCCGCCCCGGTCAGCGCCGCCTGAATGCCGTCGCGGCGCGCGATCCCGTCGTCCATCCATTCAGGCTGGATCGCGATTGGCGTTTCTCCCGCCCGCAGCGACAGCACCTCGGCCTCTTCGACATCGTAGCGCACTCCGCTCGCAGTCAACGTCTCGAGCAGTTTGCCACAGTCGCTCTGCTCGCGGTCGAACAGTTCGGCGAAGGGATCGGTCGAGCACTGCGAGCCCGATACCACCACCTGCGCGCGCTCAGCCGCAGCGCTCAGGCCCGGATTGGCAAGCGCGCCCATCCCCCAGAAGATCGGGAACAGAAAGACCAGCGTCAGCGCCGCGCCGACGATGATGGGTTTCTTGCGCCCGATCCGGTCCGACCATTTGCCGACCACGAGATAGAACGACATCGCGATCAGCCCGGCGAAGAACAGGATGTACTCGACCAGCTCTTCGTCCACACGCATCGGGCCGCGCAGGAACGATAGGCCGGAGAAGAACGCCGTGTACCAGATTGTGGTCAGCACGCCCGTTACGCCGAAAAGCGCCACAAAGATCCGCTTCTTGTTGCCGGGATAGGTGAAGCTTTCAACGAACGGATTCCCTGCAGTTTCGCCCGCTTCCTTCATCGCCTGGAACACCGGGCTTTCCGACAGTTTGAGCCGCATCCACAGCGATATGCCGAGCAGCACGATCGACAGCAGGAACGGCACGCGCCAACCCCATGCGGCAAAGTCGTCCGGCGGAATGACAGCGCGGCAGGCCAACACCACGGCAATGGAGAGCACGAAGCCGCCGACGACGCTGGCTTGGATGAAGCTCGTGTAGAACCCGCGCTTTTCCGGCGGCGCGTGTTCGGCGACGTAGATCGCCGCGCCGCCGTATTCGCCGCCGAGCGCGAGGCCTTGCAGGATGCGGAACCCGATGACGATGATCGGTGCCGCGATACCGATGCTCGCCGCGCTAGGGATCATACCCACGCCCGCAGTGGCGACACCCATCAGCGTCACGGTGACCAGGAAGGTGTACTTACGCCCGAGCCTGTCGCCCAGAAAGCCGAACAGTATCGCGCCGAGCGGGCGGAAACCGAAGCCGATGGCAAAACCCGCCCATACCAGCAGCAGTTGCAGCGTTTCGTTTCCGCTCGGGAAGAACGCCGCGCCGATCAATCCGGCGAGCGTGCCGTAGATGAAGAAATCATACCATTCGAAGATCGTGCCGGCGGACGATGCGGCGATGACCAGCCTGATTTCCTTGTCGCTCGGCTGGCGCTCGGCGATTGCACTATCGGACATGCTTCCCCTCCCGGCAGGCTGCTTACCTGTTATCAGGCGCTGCCTACCGCGCGTCTTGCGCGTTTGAAAGCGCCAAGAGCGCGGCCTTCCACGGCAGAAGAATGGCTTCGTGGCGTCCCGGATGCGCGCGCGCCGCCGCAATCGTCTGCAACCCCGCCCAGTCGGGAGCACTGCGGTCGCCGCCGAGCCACTCTGCAATTGCATCGCGCGCCCGCTTGATATCGGCCTCGGTGCGCCCGATCACGTCCTGCGCAAAGATAGCTGCAGCCGCCTGGCCGACTGCGCAGGCTGATACGCGCAAACCAACTTCGCCGACACTGCCATCGTCTTTCAAAGCAAGCGAGACTGCGAGTACACTGCCGCAGGTCTGCGACCGCGCCTCGGCCACGGCGTTCGCGGTTTCGGAGATCGGGTAATCGGCCAGCGAAACCGCCAGTCCGAGCATTTCCGGCGTATATAAAGCGCCGCCGCGCGCTGCGGTCATGACGCGTCAGCAGCCGCTTCCTCGCGCTCCTGCTGCCGGCGCAGCCGTGCGCGGCGCTCTGCAATCAGTTCGACCATGTCGCGGCTGCTCGCGTCCATAAACTCGTAGCTGCGGGCGCCCGAAATCCACGTCGGCCGGCCCTGAAAGCCCCAGACCGTATCGTAACCGAGCACCAGCAGCGAGAAGCCGACAACCGCGATGATGACGCCCTTGATCGCACCAAAAGCGAGGCCGAGTATGCGGTCGATCACGCCCAGCTTCGAACTGCGCGCGGCTTTGCCCGCACTACCGGCAATCACTTTCATCGCGGCGTAGGGGATCAGTAGCAGCAGAGCAAAGGCTAGGATCGAAGTCGTGATATCGTCGCCGATATACGCGCTTAGCTGCTGGGTCAGCGGCTTGTGCATGAAGCGGATTGCCGCGATGGCGAGGCCCCACGCCAGCAGCGAAAGGACTTCCTGCACGATCCCGCGCGAGAAGCCGCCGATCGCAGCGACAGCGACAATCAACAGAATAAGATAATCTAAACCCGTCATAACCCCTCTGGCGGATGCGGGCCTAATTCTTCGGCATGACCCGGTCAACGAGATTGAACAGGCGGTCTAGCGCGGTGTGGTTGATTTTCGATGAAGCATCGCCGGTCACCGCGGGGCCGTAGCTGCGCTTGAAACCGAGCTTCGCCGCTTCGCGCAGACGAAGCCCGCCATGCGCTACCGGACGGATTTCTCCGGCCAGCGAAACCTCGCCGACCCATACGCTTTTGGGCGGAAGCGGCGTATCGGCCAGCGCCGAAATCAGCGCCGCCGCTACCGCGACATCCGCCGCCGGATCGGCCAGGCGGTATCCGCCGGCCACGTTCAGATAAACCTCGGCGGAAGAGAAATTGAGGCCGCAGCGCGATTCCAGCACCGCGAGCAGCATGGCGAGCCGCCCGCTATCCCAGCCCACCACCGACCGGCGCGGGGTAGCGCCCGACTTCAGCCGCACGATCAACGCCTGAATTTCGACAAGGACCGGCCGCGTGCCTTCCATCGCCGGAAATACCGCGCTTCCGGCCATGGGTTCGTCACGTCCGGACAGGAACAGCATCGAGGGATTCGCGACCTCTTCCAGCCCCTCTTCCGCCATTGCGAAGACCCCGATTTCGTCGACCGGTCCGAAGCGGTTCTTAAGGCTACGAAGAATGCGGTACTGGTGGCTGCGCTCGCCCTCGAAACTCATTACGACGTCGACCATATGCTCGAGCACGCGCGGACCCGCGATGTTGCCGTCCTTGGTGACGTGCCCCACTAAAACCAACGCGGAGCCGTTCTCCTTCGCATAACGGATCAGTTCGAAGGCGCAGCCGCGCACCTGGCTGACCGTGCCCGGTGCGCCCTCGATCGTGTCGGAGTACATCGTCTGAATTGAATCGATGACGAGCAGTCCCGGCGCTTCCATCTGACCGAGCGAGGTGAGGATGTCGCGCACCGAGGTCGCCGCGGCGAGCTCTACCGGCGCGTCCGCAAGGCCGAGCCGCGCCGCCCGCAACCGGACCTGCGCCGAGGCTTCCTCGCCGCTGATGTACACGGTCCGCGTCCCGCCGCGCGCCAGCCTCGCCGCCGCCTGAAGCAATAGCGTCGATTTCCCGATGCCCGGATCGCCGCCCATCAGAATCGCTGAACTCGGAACGAGCCCACCCCCCAGCGCGCGGTCGAATTCGGCAAGCCCGGTCGACGAGCGCACGGGAAGTTCGCCCGGCTTGTCGAGCGAGACGAACTCGATCCCCCTGCCCCCGCTCGACAGGTCGTGCTTCTGCGAGAAGATCGTCGCCGGAGCCTCTTCCGACAGCGTGTTCCACTCCGCGCAGTCGGGGCATTGCCCTTGCCAGCGGTGCGATACACCGCCGCAGGCCTGACAGACATATCGACGTTTCGGTTTTGCCATTTGCGTCCCGTAAAGAGAACAATATGGGAACGCAATTGCCTTTCCGTTGCCGCCCCGTCATGTAGGCGCGATGCGGCAGAAGGAACTCAGGCTTGCGCTGATCTGCTACGGCGGGGTCAGCCTGGCGGTCTACATGCACGGCGTCACCAAGGAAGTGTGGCATCTCGCCCGCGCGAGCCGCGATTTTCACGGGTCCGATGGCGCGCCGGCCGGGATCGAGCGGGTGTACAGCGAACTGCTCGCTCATCTCAAGACCCGTCACGAACTGCGCCTGCGGGTTCTGCCCGACATCCTGACCGGCGCGAGTGCGGGCGGGATCAATGCGGTGTTTCTCGCCGAAGCGATCCATTCGGGACGATCGCTCGAACCGCTGACCGAGCTGTGGCTCAAGCTCGCCGACATCGACCGGCTGGTGGACCCCGATGCGCGGCCCGTCTGGCGCTTCGCTAAGTTCTGGGCACAGCCGCTCGCTTGGTGGCTCATGCGCCGGCCGGGCAGCGTCGTCAGTGAAAGCGTCGCGCCGGAAACGCGGCAGGAAGTGGCGCGAAAAGTATCGAATCTGGTGCGGGGCCGCTGGTTCAAGCCGCCGTTCTCCGGGCCGGGTTTCTCGAGCCTGCTGTTCGAGGCGCTGCAGGCGATGCACCAGACGCCGGCGGACGCGCCCCTGTTGCCGCCCCGCCATCCGATCGACTTGATGGTCACGGCGACCGATTTCCGCGGACACCTCGAACTGCTCCGGCTCAACAGTCCCGAGGTAGTGGAGGAAACCGAGCACCGCCTGCCGATCGGCTTTACCGCGCGTACGCCCGCGAACGGCGGACAGCGTCTTGCCGATGTTTTGGAGCTGACGCTGGCCGCCCGGGCGACGGCGAGCTTCCCCGGAGCTTTCCCGGCCCTGCGCATCGGCGAAATCGACGATCTGGCAGAGCGCGAAAGCCTCGAATGGCGTGACCGGGACCGTTTTCTTCAGCGCATCATGCCTGCGCATTATCGGCGCGAACAGACCGGCTCGGTATCGTTGATAGACGGCTCGGTGCTCGTGAACGCTCCGTTTGCCGCCGCCATGGCCGCCTTGCCGAGCCGGCCCGTGCAACGCGAAGTCGACCGCCGCTTCGTCTATATCGATCCGCGCCCCGACCGCTCGGGATCCCTGACCGACGAAGAACGGGAGGAGCCGATCGGCTTTTTCGCCGCGATCTTCGGCTCGCTGTCCACCATTCCCCGCGAGCAACCCATTCGCGACAACCTCGAATTGCTGGACGAGCAATCGCGAGAAGCGGCGCGCCTCCAGCGAATCGTCAAATCGCTGCGCCCCGAGGTGGAAAAGGCGGTCGACCGCCTGTTCGGCAGGACCCTGTTCCTCAACCAGCCCAATCCGAAGCGCCTGCGTTCGTGGCGCAACCGCGCGCAGCAGTCCGCTGCAGAGCAGGCGGGATATGCCTATCATTCCTACGCGCTTGCGAAGTTCACTGGCATCGTCGAGCGGCTGTCGCGCCTGGTTTTGGCTGCCGCCCCGGAGCTTGGCCTGCCCGATACGTCGTCCATCGAGCGGGCGTTGCGGGAAGAACTGAATGCGCGCGGCGTGGAGGAACTGTCCGCCCCCGGCGGCGGCGCTAACGAAGCGGCGGTTACGTTCTTTCGCGCGCACGATATCGGGTTTCGCATCCGGCGGTTGCGGCTCCTTGCCCGGCGTCTCGCGCGCGACTGGGAAGCGGACCCCGACATACCCGACAGCGCGCTGGAGGCGGCGCGCAAAGCTATTTACGAGATACTTGCACTCTATTTCGACCGCGAAGGAGTCGACCCTCTGGGTGAAGACTTCCCCGGCGCTGCGGCTAACGTGTTCGGCGATCCGGGACGCGTGCTCGACATGATTTCCGAGCGGCGCCTGCTTCCCGAAGTCGACGATCAGGCCGAGGAAATGCTGGCCAAGGCGTTCGAAGCGATGCCGAAGAACCTGAAGCGGCGGATGCTGCTCGCCTATCTCGGCTTCCCCTATTACGATGTCGCCACTCTGCCCCTTCTCAGAAGCGAAGGCTACACGGAGTTCGACCCGGTGAAGGTGGACCGGATTTCGCCCGACGACGCGCGCTCCATACGCGAAGGCGGCACGCGCGCGACGCTGCGCGGGATAGAGTTCTACAATTTCGGTGCGTTCTTCAGCCGGGCCTACCGCGAAAACGATTACCTTTGGGGCCGCCTTCACGGTGCGGAGCGGATGATCGATCTCGTCTGCTCTACCGTCGAAGGCGGAATGGACGAGCAAACGATGCACCCGTTCAAGCGCGCTGCCTTCCTCGCCATTCTCGACGAGGAAGAAGCGCGGCTGAAGGCGAACCGTGGCCTGATCGACCGGCTGCGACAGGAAGTCGATGAGCGCCTTCCTGTGGAGTGAAGACCGGGTCGTTAGCCTCCGAAAGCGCTCTTGATCTTGCCCATGAAGCCCTGCGTCTGCGGACATTCGTCGCCGGTTTCCGTTTCGCGGAATTCTGACAGGATTTCGCGTTGTCGCTTGCTGAGTTTGGTCGGCGTCTCGACCTGAATTTCAACGACCAGATCGCCGCGCCCGCGTCCTTGCAGGACCGGCATACCGGCACCCCGCTTGCGCAGTTGCTTGCCCGACTGAATGCCCGAGGGGATGTCGATCGTATTCGTGCTTCCGTCGAGATCGGGAATATCGATCGAACCGCCCAGCGCTGCAGTAGTGAAGCTGACCGGTACGCGCGTCGCCAAAGTTGTGCCCTCGCGCTGGAACACGTCGTGCGGGCGGATATGGACGAAGATGTAGAGATCGCCGGCGGGCGCGCCGCGCGGCCCTGCCTCGCCCTTGCCCGACAGGCGAATACGCGTTCCCGTATCGACGCCGGGGGGGATTTCGACGGCCAGTGACTGAGGAACGTCGATCCGTCCCTCGCCGCGGCAGTCGCGGCACGGGCTTTCGATGACTTCGCCTCGGCCGTGGCAATTGGGACACGGCCGTTCGACGACGAAGAAGCCCTGCTTCGCACGCACCTTACCGTGCCCCTGACACAGGTTACAGGTCCTGACGCCTGTGCCGGGGGTCGCACCTGTGCCGGCGCAGGTATCGCAGTTTCGGGAAACCTCGATCTCGATCTCAGTGGACTTACCGTGAAAGGCATCTTCGAGACCGATTTCCATATCGTAGCGCAGGTCTGCACCGCGGCGGGCCTGCTGGCGGGCACCGCCCCCGAAGGCGCTGCCGAAAATCGTCTCGAAAATATCGCCGATATCGCCGAAGTCCTGCTGGCCCCGTCCGCCACCGCCGGACATTCCCTGCTGGAACGCGGCATGGCCGAAGCGGTCGTAGGCTGCGCGCTTCTGCGGGTCTTTCAGGCATTCGTAAGCCTGTCCGACCGCCTTGAAGCGCGCTTCGCTGTCGGCATCGCCCGGATTGCGGTCCGGATGATACTTCATCGCGAGCTTACGGTAGGCGGACTTGATCGTCGCTCCGTCGGCATCGCGAGAGACGCCGAGGAGTTCGTAGAAGTCGGTTTCAGTTGCTGGCATGGTCTTTCCCGTCGCAAGCCGAACCGCCACCGATGCACCTCACGGCACCGATGGCGGCCGGTTCTGTCATGCGGACTGGTTAGCCCTTGTTTTCCGCGTTCGTGTCGTCGTCGCCGACTTCGGAGAACTCGGCATCGACCACGTCTTCTTCCGCGCCGCCTTCGCTCCCTGCCGCAGCACCGTCGGTCGGCGCTTCGGTAGCACCTTCGGCCTGTTGCTGTTCGTAGATCTGCTGCCCCATCTTCATGGCGACGTCGGTCAGTTCCTTCGCCTTGGCATTGATCGCATCGTTATCGTCGCCTTCGAGCGCGGTCTTGAGTTCCGCGATCTTGGCTTCGACGTCGGACTTGAGAGAGGCGTCGATCTTGTCGCCATGCTCTTCGAGCTGCTTCTCGGTCGCGTGAACGAGGCTTTCCGCCTGGTTGCGCGCTTCCGCGCCCTCGCGCCGCTTCTTGTCCTCTTCGGCGAACTTCTCGGCATCCTGAACCATCTGTTCGATGTCGGATTCCGAGAGACCGCCCGAGGCCTGGATGCGAATCTGCTGTTCCTTGCCCGTGCCCTTGTCCTTGGCGGACACGTTCACGATGCCGTTCGCATCGATGTCGAACGTGACTTCGATCTGCGGAACGCCGCGCGGCGCGGGCGGGATTCCGACAAGGTCGAACTGACCAAGCAGCTTGTTGTCCGCCGCCATTTCGCGCTCGCCCTGGAACACACGGATGGTGACCGCGCCCTGGTTGTCTTCAGCAGTCGAGTAGGTCTGTGTCTTCTTGCTCGGGATCGTCGTGTTGCGGTCGATCATGCGGGTGAAGACCCCGCCGAGGGTTTCGATACCCAGCGACAGCGGCGTCACGTCGAGCAGCAAGACGTCCTTGACGTCGCCCTGCAGAACGCCTGCCTGAATGGCCGCACCCATTGCGACGACTTCATCGGGGTTCACGCCGGTGTGCGGCTTCGATCCGAAGAATTCCTCGACCGTTTCGCGCACCTTGGGCATGCGGGTCATGCCGCCGACGAGAATGACTTCGTCGATCTCGTTCTTGCTGACACCGGCATCGGCCATGGCCTTCTTGCACGGCTCGAGCGTCCGCTTGATAAGGTCGCCGACCATCTTCTCGAGGTCGCTGCGGCTGATCGTTTCCACGAGGTGGAGCGGGGTCGAAGAACCACCTTCCATCCGCGCGGTGATGAACGGCAAGTTGACCTCGGTCGTCTGCGCGCTCGAGAGTTCGATCTTCGCCTTTTCGGCCGCTTCCTTGAGACGCTGCAGCGCGAGCTTGTCGCTGCGCAGGTCCATGTTTTCCTTCTTCTTGAACTGGTCGGCAAGATATTCGACGATCGCGCTGTCGAAATCCTCGCCGCCGAGGAAGGTGTCGCCGTTGGTCGATTTCACTTCGAACACGCCGTCGCCGATTTCAAGGATCGAGATGTCGAACGTACCGCCGCCAAGGTCATAGACCGCGATGGTCTTGCCGTCCTGCTTGTCGAGCCCGTATGCGAGCGCGGCGGCAGTCGGTTCGTTGATGATGCGCAGGACTTCGAGACCGGCAATCTGACCCGCGTCCTTGGTCGCCTGACGCTGTGCGTCGTTGAAATATGCCGGAACGGTAATGACCGCCTGCGTAACGGTTTCGCCGAGGTAGCTTTCGGCGGTTTCCTTCATCTTCTGTAGAATGAAGGCGGAAACCTGGCTGGGCGAATACTCCTCGCCCCCTGCTTCGACCCACGCATCGCCGTTCTTGCCCTTCACGATGTCGTACGGGACGAGTTCCATGTCCTTCTTGGTCAGCGGATCGTCGAACCGCCGGCCGATCAGGCGCTTGATCGCGAAGAGCGTGTTGTCAGGATTGGTGACCGCCTGGCGCTTGGCCGGCTGTCCGATCAGACGTTCGTTGTCCTTGGTAAAGGCAACGATGGAAGGCGTCGTGCGCGCGCCTTCGGAATTCTCAACGACCTTGGGCTTGCCCCCGTCCATCACGGCAACGCAGCTGTTGGTGGTGCCGAGGTCGATACCGATAACTTTCGCCATTATTTCCCCATTCTTCTTCAATTGTTAGACGCCGCACAGGAGGTTCCCCGTAACCGGCGGAACCGATCGGCGGCTCGATCATGAGCGGCATATAGGTGCGCTTTGGCTTGGCACAAGGGACGCGAAAGCCTACACAGCGGCGCAGTTATCAGAGGGGTTACAACGAAGACATGACACGCACATTCGCCATCGCCGCATCCATCGCCATTGCCGCTGCGGGCCTGTCCGCCTGCGGCGACAACGCCGCCGAAGCGCCGGCCGAGGAACAGGCGCTCGCCTTCACGGTCGACAATGCCCGGCTCGTCCTGCCCGCGGTGGAAGGCAATCCCGCGGCAGTCTACTTCGATCTGACGCTCGGCGGGGAGAAGAACTACACGATCCGCCGCGCCGACGTCGAAGGTGCGGAGCGTGCGGAAGTCCACGAATTCTCCGAATGGGACGGCGAAATGGTCATGGGCGAATCCGCTCCAATGAACATGACGCCGGGCGAAACGGTCAACTTCGAGCCCGGCGCGCGCCATGTCATGGCTTTTAACCTCTCGCCGGAACTGCAGGCAGGCGGAACCACCGAGGTCACGATTACCGTTCTGGGGGGCGACAAGTTCTCCTTCCCCGCACAGATCCAGGCTGCCGGGGAAGACCGGTAACACACACCAGTATCGCTTTGCGTCATGACCGGTGCGCTCGAGGCTGAAAACGAGGTGCCGCCGACCTGTCCGGTCGGCGGCGAACGTCCGCTAACGGCGGGCGAGGTAGCCTTAGCGCGTAGCATCTACGGCGATGCGATAGACTACGGCAAGGTGACGCTGAGGCGGCGAAAGTGGTTTCCGTTTCAGCCGAAGCACGTCACCATGGCGCCGCGCGGTCACATCCATTTCCATCCGCAAGGGTCAGGCTACTGCGACGACTTTTCGAAGGTATCAACGCTGGCGGCGGGCCTTTTCATCCACGAGATGGCGCATGTCTGGCAAGCGCAGACTAGAGGCGACTGGTGGCTCGTCATGCACCGCCACCCCTTCTCCCGATACGACTACACGCTCAAACCGGGGTGGGGGCTCGAGCGTTACGGGATCGAACAGCAGGCAGAGATCGTCAAACACGCCTTCTTCCTGCGGAATGGCGTGAAACTAGCAGGCGTATCGAACGCCGCAGCCTATGATCTTCTGGTGAACTTTCCGGGAGCCGCCCCACCCTGAGGCGAAGCAAGCTCCCGAAAATAACTGACCTTAGCGAGGGTCGATCGGGTAGCCCGACGTGCCGAAGCAGTCGTCATCAAGGTAGCGGTTGTTGTTATAACCGTCGCAGTCGTCGTTCTTGTCGACGAAGTAACCGGCCAGGCCGCCCGCTGCCGCGCCGCCAAGCGCGTAAGTCGCGATATCGCCGCCGGTAACGGCCGCGACACCTGCACCGACTGCGGCGCCGCCGAGCGCACCTTCGGCGGCGTAGTTCTCCGCGCAGGCACCGAGCGACAGTGTCGACAGAGCCAGAACCGGTGCAATCATCATTCGAGTACGCATAGAATTCTCTCCATATCTCCTTGCCCCAGTCACTTACGGGCCAAAGCGCAGAGAGTTCCGCAGCGCATCAAATCAGTCCGGTTTTCTGGCGACCCCGACCATGGCGGGGCGCAGCAGCCGGTCCTTGATCATGTATCCGGGCTGCATTTCCTGAACGACCGTACCCGGCTCTTCGTCATTCGTAGGAATTTCGAGCATCGCCTGGTGCTGGTTGGGATCGAGCGGCAAGCCCATTGCAGCGATGCGCGTAATGCCGTTCTGCAGAAAGACCTTGGCCAGTTCGCGCTGCGTCGCCTCGATCCCGGTCACGAAGCCTTTCATCTTCTCGTCGCTGCGCAGTTCCTCGGGAATCGAAGCAATGGCGCGGTCGAGATTATCCGACACCGAAAGAATGTCGCGGGCAAAACCGGTCGCCGCGTAGTTGCGCGCGTCCGCAACGTCCTTTTCCATCCGGCGGCGCACGTTCTGCGTTTCCGCCTTGGCGTAGAGGACATCTTGCTTAGCCGCTTCCAGATCGGACCGGAGCGAGGCAATCGCTTCGCTTTCGCTGCCTTCTTCGGTTTCGTCCTCAGCTTCGTCTTCGCCGTTATTGAGGAATTCCTCCGGCACGCCTTCCAGTTCCTTTTCCGCGGCTTCGTCGCGCGGCTTCCCGTCGTCGATCATGATCTTACAAATACCCAGCTATCCGATGATTTTGCCCAGCGATCGGGCGGTGAAGTCGATCATGGGGACGAGCCGCGCGTAATTCAACCGCGTCGGCCCGATCACCCCCAGAACACCGACGACCTTGCCCTGCCCGTCGCGGTAAGGCGCAGCAATCACGGATGAGCCCGACAACGCAAATAGCCGGTTCTCGCTGCCGATAAAAATGCGCGCGGACTGTGCATCGCGAGCCCGGTCCAGCAATTCGGCGACCGACTGCTTGTTTTCGAGATCGTCGAGCAGTTGCCGCACCCGGTCGAGATCGCCCAGCGCTTCCTCGTCCAGCAATTTCGCCTGCCCCCTTACGATCAAGATCGGGCGCTGCGCAGCGTCCTCGCTCCACACCGCAAGGCCGCGGCTGACAAGGTCGCGGCTCGCCGTATCGAGGGCCGACTTGCCCGATGCGATCTCATTATTGATCGCCTGCGCCGCCTCGTTCAGCGTCCTTCCGGCAAGCCGTGCGGTGATGTAGTTGGCGGCCTGTTCCAGCGCGGACGAGGTCACACCGCCCGGCAGCGCCAGAACGCGGTTCTCGATCCCGCCGTCCTCTCCCACCAATACCGCAAGCACCCTGCCCGGACCGAGCGGCATTAGGCTCATCTGCGCGACCCGCGCCTCGCGCGCTGGAACCATGACCATGCCCGCCGCGCCCGAAAGGTCGGAAAGGACCGCGCTCGTCTTTTCCAGAGCCTCCTCGATCGGACCACCGCCGCTCATCTGGCGCTCGATCATCGCGCGTTCGCTGGCGGTCGGTTCGGACACCTGCATCATCCCGTCGACGAACAGCCTGAGCCCGCTCTCGGTCGGAAGGCGCCCGGCACTTGTATGCGGGGCGGCCAGAAGACCCTGCCGTTCGAGGTCGGCCAGCACCGAGCGGATCGAGGCGGGCGACAGGTTCAGCGCGCCTTCGCCGGCCAGCGATTTCGATCCGACAGGCTGGCCGCTCGCAAGATAGCCTTCGACAACGCGGCGGAAGATCTCGCGCGCTCGTTCGGACAGATCGGTGAGGGGCGGACCGGTCATGCCGTTATCATTTAGACGATGGCCTTGCTCCGGCAAGGGTGTAGCGCCTATCGCGGCGCCGGACACGCCGGTCGGGAGTAGCGACTCACATCGGCGAACGATTGCTGCGACAAGGAAAATATCATGCGACCATCGGGCCGTGCGCCGGACGAAATGCGCGCCATCAGTATCGAGACGGGATATACGAGACACGCGGAGGGATCGTGCCTCGTCAGCTTCGGCGAGACCAAGGTGCTGTGCACGGCCAGCATCGAGGAACGCCTGCCGCCATGGCTGCGCGGGAAAAACGAAGGCTGGGTCACCGGCGAGTATTCCATGCTTCCCCGCGCGACGCATACCCGCGGAATGCGCGAAGCTGCAAAAGGCAAGCAGAGCGGGCGTACGCAGGAGATCCAGCGACTGATCGGGCGGTCCTTGCGCGCCGTGACCGACCTCAAAAAACTGGGCGAGCGCCAGATTACGCTCGATTGCGATGTCATCCAAGCGGACGGCGGAACGCGGACCGCTTCCATCAGCGGAGCATGGGTCGCGCTGCGGCTTGCGGTAGACGGTTTGATGAAGTCCGGGGCACTCAAGGAAGACCCGCTCACCGGCAAGGTGGCGGCGATTTCCTGCGGAATCTACCAGGGCACGCCCGTGCTCGATCTCGACTACCCCGAAGACAGCGCCGCCGATGCCGACGCGAACTTCGTCCTGCTCGAAGGCGGGCACATCGCCGAAGTGCAAGCCACGGCCGAGGGCGCGACCTATGACGAGGAAGGCCTGCTGCGTCTTCTCCGCCTGGCCCGGATCGGCTGCGACCGTATCTTTGCCGCACAGGAAAAGGCGGTTCGCGGATGAACGGCAATGTACGGCGCCTCGGTTCCGGCAGCCTCGTGATTGCCACGCATAATGCCGGCAAGCTGAAGGAAATTTCGGCGCTACTCGCACCATACGGGATGAAGTGCCTGTCAGCAGGTTCGCTCGGCCTCGCCGAACCGGAAGAGACGGGCCGCACCTTCGTCGCTAACGCGCTCATCAAGGCGCGCGCCGCGGCAGAAGCATCGGGCATCGTATCGCTCGCCGACGACAGCGGCCTGTCGGTAGCTGCACTGGAGGGACGACCCGGCGTCTACACCGCCGACTGGGCGGAGCGGCAGTGGTTCGAAGGCGAAGCCGGACGCGACTGGTACATGGCTATGGGCAAGGTCGAAGGGCTGCTGGCCGAACACGGGGCCGACGTCGACCGCAGCGCGGCATTTCACTGCGTCCTTGCGCTCGCATGGCCGGACGGGGAGCACGCGATCTACGAAGGCATTGCGCCCGGCTCGCTGACCTGGCCGCCGCGCGGAAACTTCGGGTTCGGCTACGATCCCGTGTTCGTTCCGGAAGGGCGCACCGAGACCTTTGCCGAGATCGCTCCGGACGAGAAGCATCTGATCAGCCACCGGGCGGATGCATTCGCAAAACTGGTCGCGGAGCAATTCGGCGACTAGCGCCCGGGGCCGGCGTGCTGGCCCCCGCGCGGCAAAAGCTGTAGAGAACCTCCATGCCCCGCGCGCTCTACATTCACTGGCCGTTCTGCCTCGCGAAATGCCCGTATTGCGACTTTAACAGCCATGTTCGTGCAGGCATCGACCACGCACTGTGGCAGGAGGCCTTGCTCACCGACTTGCGCCACGAGGCACAGGCTACCGGCGAAGAGGCGCTAGACAGCATTTTCTTCGGCGGGGGCACGCCCAGCTTGATGCCGCCTGCGCTGGTCGCAGCGTTGCTCGCAGAGGCGGAGAAGTTGTGGGGTTTCGCCCCCGGCATCGAGATCACGCTCGAAGCCAATCCGACCTCGGTCGAAGCCGCTAATTTTGAACAGCTGGCAAGCGCGGGGGTCAACCGTGTCTCGCTCGGTATTCAGTCGCTTGATGCCGACGTGCTAAAGTTTCTGGGACGGCAGCATTCAGCAGGCGAAGGCCTCGAAGCGCTGGCTACGGCGCAGCGCCATTTCGAGCGCGTCAGCTTCGACCTGATCTATGCCCGCCCGGGACAAAGTCTTGCAGCATGGACGGACGAACTCGGCCGTGCGCTCAGCTTCGGGACCGAGCACCTCTCGCTCTACCAGCTTACGATCGAGCCGGGAACGCGCTTCGCCACCGACCTGCGGCGGGGGCGCCTTACCGAACTTGGCGAAGACGAGGCGGCGGACCTGTTCGCGCTCACGCAGGAGATGACCGCCGCTGCCGGTCTGGCCGCCTACGAGATCAGCAATCACGCCCGGCCCGGCGCGGAATCCCGCCATAACCTGACGTATTGGCGTTACCGCGACTACGCAGGCATCGGACCCGGCGCGCATGGCCGCCGCGGGGGCTCCGCGACCGTCAGGCACAAGAAGCCCGAAAACTGGCTTCGCAGCATCGCGGAACACGGCCACGGCATTTCCGAGACCCGCCGCCTAGGGATGCGCGAACAGGCGATGGAGTCGCTACTCATGGGTCTGCGGCTGGCGGAGGGCGTTGATCTGGCTGCACTTTCCGAGCGATTCTCGCTTCCCATCGACGCGATGATCGATGCGGACAGACTGGGGGTCTACGAGCACCTGGGCCTGGTCGAGAGGCACCGAGACCGCATCAAGGCCACAAGCGCTGCGATGCCGTTGCTTGACGGCTTGCTGGCGGAGCTCGTGTCCGGCGAATTGGTCGAGGCGTGAGCGATCTGTCATGCCAGGCGGAATTGCTTGCGGCATGGCACGAGCATCTTGCCGTATCCCGCCGCCGCTCGCCGCATACCGTGCGCGCCTACCGGACAGCAGCGCAGCGGCTACTGCAAGGCCTACAGCTGAGCCATTGGAGAGACGTTGCAGAGCTTACCTCTGCTCGCCTGCGGCATCACCTCGCCCAGCGCCGTGCCGAGGGGATCGGCAATGCCAGCGCAGCGCGTGAACTCTCCGCCATCAAGGCTTTCGTCAGTTTCGCGAAGGCGCAGGTGGGCGATAGCGATACCGCGCCGCCTCGGATGCGCGGACCGCGGATCAAGAAGGGCCTGCCCCGCCCAGTTACGCCCGACGATGCTGCGGGTCTTGCCGACGAGGTCGCCTCTCTGGCGCGCGAGGACTGGATCGGAGCGCGCGACCGGGCGGTAGTCCTGCTCATGTATGGTGCCGGGCTGCGCATTGCCGAAGCGCTCTCGCTCACTGCCGGGGACGTGCCGCTGGGACCGGTGCTACGCATCACCGGCAAGGGCGGGAAGGAGCGCGCCGTTCCGATCCTGCCGGTCGTTCGCGAGGCTGTCGCCGCCTATCATAAGGCAAACCCGTGGCCGCTGGAGGCGAGCGACCTGCTTTTCCGCGGAGCCAAGGGCGGAGCGCTATCCCAGGGTATGGTTCAGAAAGCCGTCGCGCAGGCTCGGCGCGTGATGGGCCTGCCTTCGACCGCTACGCCGCACGCGCTGCGCCACAGCTTCGCTACGCATCTTCTCGGCGCAGGTGCGGATTTGCGATCGATCCAGGAACTGCTCGGCCATGCGAGCCTTGGTTCGACCCAGATTTATACGAAAGTCGATGCCGCAAGCCTGCTCGATGCGTATCGCTCGACGCATCCGAGGGAGCGCGGCGACTAGCGCTTGCTCCGCGGCGTCCACACTGCCAGCCGCCACAGGTAAGCGACGACCGACAAAACGATCGTGCCGATGATCACGCCGGTCACGATGTTGTCGCTGCCTTCGAAAGTCCGGGTCAGCCACTGCGTTCCGGCAATCAGGATCGCGTTCCAGATTGCCGCGCCGATAGCGGTGAAGATGCAAAATTTGATTGCATTCATGTGTGCCAGCCCTGCCGGGAGCGAGATCATCGTCCGCATCACCGGCGTAGATCGCAGAACCAGTACGACCCAATGCCCGTGCTTGCGGAAGAAGGCGCCGGCGGCTTCGACATCCTCCCATTCCATCGTCAGCCAACGCCCGAACCGGTCGATGAGGGGCCGCAGGCGCTCGTAGCCGTATCTATGCCCCGCCCAGTACCACAGGTAATTCCCGGCGAGCGTCCCGAGAGTACCCGAAGACAGAACCATCCAGTAGTCGAGCCGCCCCCGTTCGATCGCGAGAGCGCTGGCGCCCATCACCGCTTCGGACGGCATCGGCGGAAAGATGTTCTCAAGCATCATCAGAACCGCGATCCCGACATAACCGAGCCGGCTGATTATCTCGACGATCAGGTCATCCATGGTCCATCAACCGGCGGGAACGCGTTCCGCTCCGAATTTTATGCAGGCGTGTCCGATACCATGGCATCGTGCCGTCGTTCGATCGCATCCCAGATGGCAGCGGCGCTGTCGCTACCGTTGAACTTGTCGATTGCGACGATGCCTGTTGGCGAGGTCACGTTGATCTCGGTCAGCCATTCGCCGCCGATCACGTCGATCCCGACGAAGACGAGGCCGCGGCGCTTCAGTTCCGGGCCCATCGCTTCGCAGATTTCCCGCTCGCGGTCGGTGAGCGTAGCCGCTTCGGCATAGCCGCCCTGCGCAAGATTGGAGCGAAACTCGCCCTTTGCAGGCTTCCGGTTAATCGCGCCGGCAAACTCGCCGTCGATCAGGACGATGCGCTTGTCCCCCTCGCTTACTTCGGGAAGAAATTTCTGTACCATGTGCGGCTCGGGCCAGGTCTTGTCGAAGACTTCGAACAGGGCGGAGAGGTTCATGCCGTCCGCTCCGATCCGGAAGATCGCCTTGCCGCCGTTGCCGTGGAGCGGTTTTACGACGATGTCGCCGTGCTTCTGCTGAAAGGCGCGGACGTCCTCCAGATTGCGCGCGATCAGAGTGGGCGGCATGAAGCGCGCGAAATCGAGGACGAACATCTTCTCGGGCGCATTCACGACTTCGCGCGGATCGTTGATGACCAAGGTCCGGCCCTTCAATCGGTCGAGCAGGAAGGCGGCGCTGATATATCCGAGGTGAAACGGCGGGTCCTGCCGCATGAGGATGACGTCGATGTCTTCGGCGAGGTCGATGCGGCGCAGTTCGCCCGCCTCGAAGTGATCACCCTCGACGCGCTTCACGCTTACCGGAGATGCGTGCGCGGTAATCCGCCCCTCCCCGCCGCCGCCCGATTCCCATGACAGGCTCTTGGCATCGTATTTGAAGACCTCGTGCCCACGCTCCTGCGCGGCGAGCATCAGCGCGAAGCTCGAATCTCCTGCAATCTTGATGGTTTCGAGCGGGTCCATCTGGACGGCGACGCGAAGGCTCATGCTGGGTTCTTCCTATGGCTGCCAGGCGTTGGGGATGTGGCGCGGGTCGAGCCCCGGCGCAAGGAGCAGGACGTCGATCCGGATGTCGTCATTCGGCTCCGCATACTCATGCGCGACGGCTTCCACTGCTGCGGCCACCCGCGCGAGCCGGCGTTCGTCGATGGCGAGGTTCAGCGCATCGGCGCTCCGCCGCCATTTGACTTCGGCGAATACCGTAATGCCCGGACGCTGCACGATCAGATCGATTTCGCCGAGCTTGGTCTTTACGCGGCTGGCGACGATGTTCCAGCCGCGCGCTGCGTACCAGTCGGCAGCCAGCTCCTCGGCCTCGCGGCCGCGCATTTCGGCGCGTTGCCTCTTCACTGGCGTTGCAGTTCGAGCGCGCGGGCATACAGCGCCTTGCGGTCTTCGCCGGTCGCCTTCGCCACCTGCGCCGCAGCTTGGGAAGGTTTGAGCGTCTCCAGCGCATCGGTGAGCAACGCATCGACATCGCCCGCATCGGCGTGCTTCGCTACCGGAGGGCCTACCAGCAGCACGATTTCCCCCTTCGGCGGCTTTTCCTCGTAATGAAGCTTGAGCTCGCGGGCGGACCCGCGGCGGCATTCCTCGTGCAGCTTGGTAAGTTCGCGCGCCACTGCGACCGGGCGCTCGGGCCAGAGTTCGCTAAGCGCCTCCAGCGTTTTCGTGAGGCGCGGCGCGGTCTCGTAAAAGATGACGGTCGCACGCACGTTACAGAGTTCCGCAAGCAGGTCAGTGCGCGCTTTCGCTTTTGACGGCATGAAGCCGGCGAACAGGAAGCGATCGTTCGGCAAGCCCGATAGGGTCAGGCCCGCGATTGCAGCGCATGGTCCGGGCAGGCTCGTAACCTCGACACCCGCAGCGTAAGCGGCTTCCACCAGGCGGTGACCGGGGTCGGAGACTATCGGTGTCCCCGCATCACTCAACAAGGCAACTGCCTGCCCCGCCGCGGCCGAAACGATCCGTGTCCGTGCTTCCTCGCCCGTATGGTCGTCGTAACGCCACAGCGGTTTCGCGATGCCGAGATGCTTCAAGAGCTTTCCGGTAACGCGCGTATCCTCGCACGCGACCGCGTCGCAGCGCTTCAGCACATCGATAGAGCGCACTGTTATATCACCGAGATTGCCAATCGGCGTTGCTACGATATAGAGACCGGGCTTCAAGTTCGGCGTTGTGGAGGCGTCGCTTTGCACTCCATGTCCATGAACATGAGTACGCCGCGTGACAAGTGCGGGCAGCTTTGCCTTTTGCCCGCGCGGGATATCGAAGGAACACACGAGATCATGAACCGCTTCCGCTTCAGCCGCCGCCATTTCGTGCTCGCAGGCGCCACCGCCGCGCTCGCCGGTTGCCAGGTCGTCCCCAATACCTCGGCGCCTGCACCGCGCGCACCCGTTCCCGAAGAGACGCCAAGCGCGGAGCCGCAGCTTCCGACCGACGAAACGCGTCACCGTGTCGCGCTGCTGGTCCCGCAGAGCGGTGCGAACGCCAGTGTCGGCCAGTCGATCGCCAATGCGACGACGATGGCGTTGCTCGATACCAATGCCGACAATCTCAGGATTACGACCTACGATACGGCGGGGGGCGCGCAGGAGGCTGCCCGGCGCGCGATCGCGGACGGCAACAAGCTGATCCTCGGCCCGCTGCTGCGCGACAATGTCGGCGCGGTGGCCGCGATTGCCCAGTCCGCCGACGTGCCCGTCATCTCGTTCTCGAACGACACGAGCGTCGCGGGCGGCAACGTGTTCCTGATGGGGCACATCCCCGAACAGTCGATCCAGCGTTCCGTACAGTACGCGAGCAACCAAGGCGCGACCCGCTTCTCCGCGATTATTCCGAACGGCGATTACGGCGACCGTGCGGAAGCCGCCTTCCAGCAAAGCGTGCGCAGCGTGGGCGGGGATGTCGCCTCGCTCGAAAACTATGCGCGCAGCAACACTTCCATCGTCAGCGCCGCGCAGCGGGTCCAGGCGCGCGGCGATTTCGACGCTGTGCTGATTGCCGACAGCCCGGCGCTGGCCGCGCGGGCGGCGCGCGAGATTTCCGGCCGCGGTCTGCCTTCGCAGATCATCGGAACCGAGCTGTGGAGCGGCGAAAGCGCGGTAACGCGGGAAAACGCCTTCGACGGGGCGATCTTCTCGGCCGTTTCCGACCAGATGTACGAGCAGTTCCGTTCCAGCTACGAACAGCGCTTCGGCAGCAATCCGTCCAACGTCGCGCGGCTCGGCTACGATGCGGTCCTGCTTACCCTGCGGATCAGCAACGACTGGCGGGTCGGGCGTGACTTCCCGGTGAGAGCACTGCGCGATAGCGACGGCTTCCTCGGCCTCGACGGTGCGTTCCGCTTCGGCAGCGACGGCGTGGCGCAGCGGGCGATGGAAGTGCGCAAGGTCCAAAACGGGCGCGTGGTCGTCGTTTCCCCCGCGCCGAAGCGCTTCGCCGATTAAGGCGCGTGCCGATCATAAGCGGATAAGTACGAGGGTCTCGCTTGTGCCCGCGGCGAAGCGGGCCGTATAGCGAAACGACAATGTCAGACGATCTCTTCGAAAACGCGCCGACCGGCAGCGGCGATTACGACGCTTCCTCGATCGAGGTTCTCGAAGGGCTGGAGCCGGTGCGCCGCCGGCCCGGCATGTATATCGGCGGAACCGACGACCGCGCCCTGCACCATCTTGCCGCCGAAGTGCTCGACAACGCCATGGACGAAGCGGTGGCTGGGCACGCCAGCCGGATCGAGATGACGCTGGAGGAAGGACCGGAGGGAACCGCCGGACGCCTGATCGTCACCGACAACGGGCGCGGCATTCCGACTGGCGAACATCCCAAGTTTCCGGGCAGGTCCACGCTCGAAGTCATCATGTCGACGCTGCATTCGGGCGGCAAGTTCTCCGGGAAGGCCTACGCCACCAGCGGCGGCCTCCACGGCGTCGGCGTCAGCGTCGTCAACGCGTTGTCGCAGCACACCCGCGTCGAGGTCGCCCGCGACAAGCAGCTTTACGCGCAGGAATTCGCGCGAGGCGAAACGCTGGGCAAGCTCGAAGAACTCGGCCCAACCCCCAACCGTCGCGGCACCAGCGTCGCCTTTGTGCCCGATCCCGAAATTTTCGGCGACCGGAAGTTCAAGGCGAAGCGGCTGTTCAAACTGGCACGCTCGAAGGCTTACCTGTTCGCCGGCGTGGAAATCCGCTGGAAATGCGACGAGGCACTCGCTGGCGACGATGTTCCGGCAGAAGCGACCTTCAAGTTCCCCGGCGGCCTAGCCGATCACCTTGCCGAGCAGGTCGGAAGCCGCGAATGCGTCACCGCACAGCCCTTCACCGGCAGTCAGGACTTTCCGGAAGACGACGCGGGGACCAATCAAGGGCGCGTCGAATGGGCAATCGCCTGGCCGCTCTTCTCGGACGGGTCGACCAGCTGGTACTGCAACACCGTGCCGACCCCCGATGGCGGTACGCATGAGCAGGGCCTGCGCGCCGCACTCACCAAGGGGCTTCGCGCATTTGGCGAGCTTACCGGCGCGAAGAAGGCGAAGGACATCTCCGCCGACGACGTGATGAACGGCGCGGAAGTCATGCTTTCGGTCTTCATCCGCGATCCGCAGTTCCAGTCACAAACCAAGGACCGGCTTACTTCGCCCGAGGCAGCGCGCCTCGTCGAGAATGCGGTGCGCGACCACTTCGACCATTTCCTGACCGACCACATGGACCGCGGCAAGGCGCTGCTCGGCCAGGTCATGGAGCGGATGGACGAGCGGCTTCGGCGCAAGCAGGAGCGTGAGATCAAGCGCAAGAGCGCGACCAATGCGAAGAAGCTGCGCCTCCCCGGCAAGCTCACCGATTGCAGCGGCGAAGGAAACGGCGAGACCGAACTCTTCATCGTCGAAGGCGACAGCGCCGGCGGCAGCGCAAAACAGGCGCGCAATCGCAAAACGCAGGCGATCCTGCCGATCCGCGGCAAGATCCTCAATGTCGCAAGCGCGACGGCGGACAAGATCCGCGCCAACAGCGAGATCGCCGACCTCACGCTCGCGCTCGGCTGCGGGACACGCAAGGACTGCGATGCAGAGAACCTGCGCTACGACCGCATCATCATCATGACCGACGCTGATGTCGACGGGGCGCATATCGCAACGTTGCTGATGACGTTCTTCTTCCAGGAAATGCCCGATCTCGTTCGGAGCGGTCATCTCTACCTCGCGCAGCCGCCGCTCTACCGCCTCACTGCCGGTAAAGAGAGCCGCTACGCCCGTGACGAGGAACATCGCCGCGAACTCGAAGCGACCGTGTTCAAGGGCAAAAAGGTCGACGTCGGTCGCTTCAAGGGTCTAGGCGAGATGAACCCGGGGCAGCTGCGCGAAACCACCATGGACCCGGAAACCCGCTCGCTCATCCGGATCACGCTGCCGACCGAGTTCGAGGACCGCGCCGTGGTCAAGGAACTGGTCGATCAGCTTATGGGCCGCAATCCGGAGCATCGGTTCAATTTCATCCAGAACCGCGCTGGCGAGCTCGACCGCGAAATGATCGATGCCTGACGCGCCTTCCGGCCGCGAGGAAACCGAAGACGACGTCATGGCGGGCGACCGCCGCATCGCGCGGACCGATACCGCCCTGCCCGACTGGTACGCCTCCGACGCTGCCTATCGTCCCATCCCGATCGCGTGGTTCGCTGGCGCGCTCGTGCTCCAGGCGGTGGTTCAGCCCGCGCTCGCGATCGGAGCGACCGCGCTCGGCTTCTCGCGCTGGTTCGCAATTGGCCTCTGTCTGCTTGCGAGCGGCTTCATCTGGCACTGGACATCGCAGCGCGGAATGGCGGGCGCGGCGCTCGGCTGGCGCATCGCGACGGCCCTGGTGCTGACGTTGTTCTTCGGGATCTCAATACTCGGTCTTCTGTCCTAGCCCGCTACGGCCTCCCGAACCGTATAGCGCCCGGCCCAGGTGGCGATCAGGCGCGCGGCAAAGCGGGCATCCTCTTCCTCGAGCAGCAGGTGGTCGGCGCCCGACAGGCTGACGAAGCTCTTCGGATGCTTCGCGGCATTGAACAGCGCGCTCGCATTCTCCACGCCCACGATCTCGTCGGTCGGCGAATGCAGGAACATGAGCGGCACGCGCAGCTTGCCGACCTCGGCGAGCAGGTCCGCAGCCTCGACCCGCTCAAGGAACGTCCGGCTTAGTTCGAACGGCCGACCGCCGATGGAGACCCTTCCCTGCCCGGTCTCGCGCACGCCCCCAAGGTCCCCTTTGATCCGCTCGAGCACATGCGGAACGTCGGACGGCGCGGCAATCGTCGCAATCGCAGCGATGCGGTCCATGCCGATGTCGTCCGCGGCAGCGAGCACTGCCGCTCCTCCGAGACTGTGCCCGACCAGAACCAGCTTCCGGCCGAAACGAGCAAACAGGTAAGATGCGGCCGCCGCCAAATCCTCGACATCGCTGGCAAAGCCCGCGGTCGCAAATTCGCCTTCGCTTTCGCCCAGCCCGGTGAAATCAAAGCGCAGGGTCGCCAGCCCCTCTTCGGCGAGCGAACGCGATACCGCGACGGCCGCCTTGCTCTGCTTGGTGCAGGTGAAGCAATGCGCGAACAGGGCGATCCCGTGCGGCGGACCTTCCGGCATTTCCAATACGCCTTCGAGCATGTGCCCGGAAGCGGCGGGGAAGGAGACTTTCTCGTATGGCATGACGGTTTCCTGTTCTTCAGCCTCTTCGCGCGCTCAAAGCGGGGTCTTGCCCTTTGCCAGCGCCGTGCCTACCCCGGAGGCCAAGTTGCAAGACAAAACTGAAGGAATACGCATGACGCAGCGTTTCGAGGGCACGCAGAACTACATTGCTACCGACGACCTCAAGGTAGCGGTCGACGCGGCCGTCACCCTGCGCCGTCCGCTGCTTGTGAAGGGCGAGCCGGGTACGGGCAAGACGGTGCTGGCGCACGAAATCGCAAAGGCGATCAATGCGCCGCTGATCGAGTGGAACGTCAAATCGACCACCAAGGCGCAGCAGGGACTTTACGAATACGATGCCGTCGCCCGGCTTCGCGACGGTCAGCTCGGCGACGAGCGGGTCCACGACATTTCGAACTACATCAAGAAGGGCAAGCTGTGGGAAGCGTTCACTTCGCCCGAACTGCCGGTCCTGCTGATCGACGAGATCGACAAGGCGGACATCGAGTTTCCGAACGATCTGCTGCAGGAACTCGACCGGATGAGCTTCGACGTTTACGAAACGCACGAGCGGATCGAGGCGAAGGAACGCCCGATCGTCGTCATTACGTCGAACAACGAAAAGGAACTGCCTGACGCGTTCCTGCGCCGGTGTTTCTTCCACTACATCAAGTTTCCCGACCGCCAGACGATGCAGGACATCATCGACGTACATTATCCGGGCATTCAGAAGGCGCTCGTGAAGAAGGCGATGGACGTCTTCTACGAACTGCGCGAGGTTCCGGGGCTGAAGAAGAAGCCCTCCACCAGCGAACTTCTGGACTGGCTGAAGCTGCTGCTCAACGAGGATATGCCGCTCGAAGTGCTGCAGGACCGCGATCCGACCAAGGCGATCCCCCCGCTGCACGGTGCGCTGCTCAAGAACGAGCAGGACGTGATGATGTTCGAGCGCCTCGCCTTCATGGCGCGCCGCCAAAGCTGAGCGCGCCCGAACGGGGTCGATCAGTCGAAGCAGTAGGCGATTTCGAAGTCGCCCCAGCGGCGGCCGTTCACGAAAAGCGGAATGTAGACGTTGCGCACGACGTTATAGGACCTGCCGTCGCCCTCCTGCCGGTAGACCGCCATCATGAACGGGCTGGTGCTCGCCTTCGCTTTCGCGTCAATCGCCTCGAGCAGGATACGGCCATTGCGGCAGAATGCGGTGTCATGCGCGAGGTCGCCTGTGGGCGTGCGCGACATCGAGGAAAGGTGCGTCGGCAGGAACCCGTTCTGATCGGTGCAGGCCGCAGCGATGATGCGCGGATCACTCGCCTGTGTATTATCGAGGAACGGCTGCCAGTGCTTGTCTGCCCAGTCGGACAACTTGGTGCGGTAAAGCTTGGGATTGGTGTTCGGAACGGCGATGTAATCGCGGTCGAACAGCGCATGTTCGGACAGGTCGCCGCGCGCGATCGCCTGCTCCGTGTAGGATTGCAGTTCCGCCACGATGGCCTGCGCTTTCGTCACCATCACGCTGTCGGCAGGCGAAAGATCACCCTTCACCACCTCGTCGAACATCGTGCTCGCGTCGAGTTCGAGTGCGAGGATGCTTTCCTGCGCATCGTGCAGCTGCTTTTCGTTATCGCGCGAGATGGCGCCGAAATTCGTGAACGCCTCCTGCATGGCGTTGACGCGCTGCCCGATCGTACCGGTCGCGCGCGTGATCTGCTCGTTCTGATTGTCCACTTCGCGCACGATGCTGGCGACGTCGGCAATGGTCGTATCGATATTGCTGACCGAGGTCTTCGCCTGTCCGCTGACCTTCGATCCCGCTTCGATGCGTCCGATGACCATCGAGGCTTCCCCTTCGAGCGTGTCGATGACCGACCCGATCTCGTCGGTCGCTTTCCGCGTTTCGCCGGCCAGTGATTTCACTTCGCCCGCAACGACCGCGAAAGCCCGTCCTGCGGTCCCGGCGCGCGTGGCCTCGATCGTCGCATTGAGCGCGAGGATGTTGGTGGTATCGGCGATTTCCTGAATGTCTTTCGAGCAGCGTTTCACCTGCTCCATAGCCGAGGCAAAGCCGGTAATGTGGGTCGAGAGTGCATCGACCAGTTCGAGCAGCGCTGAAATGTCGCGCAGTGAACCTTCGATCTGACCGGTCGCCGTTTCGAGTCGTTCCATTGCCCTGCGCGAAAGGAGCCGGGCTTCGTCGCTCGCTTCGTTGACGCGGCCCTGGTCTTCCTCGAGTTCGCGGATGGTGCCTTCGAGATCGTGATAGCGCGAACGCAAACTGGCCGAAGCGTCGATCACTCCGCCGACGACCCCAGCCACGTCGGAACATTTCACGGCGACATCGCCGCATAGCTCCGGAATACGGCTCACCGAATTCGGATCGAAGTTCGCAAGCGGTTGCATTTCCATTAGATCGGCAGTCCTCAATTTTCGAAATCCGAGCTGCAGGATTAGGGTAAACTGGTAACCGTGAGGTTAAGGACTTCGCGGCCCTGAAGCACGATGAGGCGTTAAAGCTGGTAGGAAATCTGCAGATTGCCCCAGCGTCGGCCGGTAATGCTGACCGGGATGTAGACGCTGCGCCATACGACGTATTCGGCGTTCTCGTCATCGCGGCGGTAGACCGAAGTCATGTAATCCGCGCTCGAACGGCCTGCCTTCAGATTGATCGGCGTGCCGAAAATCCGCCCCTTGCGCGAATAGAGCGTATCACGCGCGACGTCGCCCGACGGCGACTTCGCATAAAGGCTCATGTGCGTCGGCAAGTGACCGTTCTCGTCGACGAAGACTGCCGAGCCGATCCGGCTATCACCCGCAACGACCGCGTCGAGGAGCGGCTGCCAGTTAGCATCGGCCCATGGTGTCAGGGCAGTCGTGAAGCATTCGGGATCGCTGCCGGGAATGCGGCAATAGTCCCGATCGAAGAAGTCGCGGGCGGACACTCTGCCGCCGGCAATCGCGGTTTCGGCCAGGTGCATTGCCTTTCGCGCCTCTGCCGCCGCAATCTCGACCAGTTCGCTGTCGCGCACCGATAGTCCGGCATGGACCAGCGTATCGAACATTTCGCAGGCGGTAAGTTCGAGGCCGCCGACGCGTTCGTGCGCCGTTTCGAGATTGCTTTCGCTTTCCTCCGCTTTCTCCGCGAACTTGTCGAGAACGTCCCTGACCCGGTCGACATGGACGCTGATCGTGCCGGTCGAGCGCGTTATCTGTGCGTTTTGATTGTCGACCTCTTCGACCAGACCGACGACATCGACAATGGTCGTATTGATGCTGTCGACCGAAGTCTTGGCGGCGGCACTGGCCTGCGCACCGACTTCGATCCGCTCGATCACCTTGCCGGCCTCGTGCGACAGATTGTCGATCACCGCGCCGATCTCGCTCGTCGCGCTACGCGTCTGTCCTGCAAGGCTTTTGACCTCGTTGGCGACCACAGCAAAAGTGCGGCCAGCGTCCCCGGCCCGCATCGCCTCGATATTGGCGTTTAGCGCGAGGATATTGGTCCGGTCGGCAAGCTCTTCGATGTCGCTGGAGCAGCGCCTGACCTGCTCCATCGCGGCGGCGAACCCGGTAACGTGCGACGTCAGTGCATCGACGAGTTCGAGCAGATCGCTCACTTGCCCGAGCGATGACTGAAGCTGTGCCATCCCCTGACCAAGGCGCTCGATCGCGCGGGCAGACAGCATCCGGGCCTCGTCGCTCGCCTGCGAAACCTTGGTCTGGTCTTCCTCGAGCTCGCGGACGGTCTGTGTGATCCGTGCATGTTCTTCGCGTAAGGCGCTCGACGAATTGCGGACGGTTTCGATGATGCCCGAAACCTGCGAGCAGGATACGGCGACCTGACCGCAGCTTTCGGGCAGGGCTCTCAAGCGATCTTCGTCGACCGCGAAATCCAACTGACTGGTAAGCGCGTTCACCTATCCCTCTCCTTTTTATTACTCCGTCTAATGAGAACAGGGTTAATAAACCGTATCGGCCTTCGCGGCTTTGCAGGCGGCGGGCGTTGCGCTAGTCCCTCGGTCCATGTTTTTCGATTTCGTAGACGAACTTCGAGCCGCGGGCATTCCTGCAAGCTTCAAGGAGCATCTCACCCTGCTCGAAGCGCTGGACCGGGACGTCATCGAGCAGTCGCCCGAAGCCTTCTACTATCTGAGCCGCGCTACCTTCGTGAAGGACGAGGGGCTGATCGACCGGTTCGACCAGGTCTTCTCGAAAGTCTTCAAGGGCATTCTGACCGATTACGGACAGAACCCGGTCGAAGTCCCGGAAGACTGGCTGAAGGCGGTGGCCGAAAAATTTTTGAGCGCAGAGGAAATGGAGCAGATCAAGTCCCTCGGCGACTGGGACGAGATCATGGATACGCTCAAGAAGCGGCTCGAAGAACAGGAAGGACGCCACGAGGGCGGGAACAAGTGGGTCGGGACCGGCGGCACTTCGCCTTTCGGCAATTCCGGCTACAACCCGGAAGGTGTGCGGATCGGCGGCGAGAGCCGGCACAAGCGCGCGATCAAGGTCTGGGACAAGCGCGAGTTCAAGAACCTCGACAACACCAAGGAACTGGGCACGCGCAACATAAAGATGGCGCTTCGCCGTCTGCGCCGCTTCGCGCGCGAAGGCGCTGCCGATCAACTCGACATCGACGCGACGATCGACGGCACGGCCAAACAGGGCTGGCTCGACATCCATATGCGGCCCGAGCGGCGCAATGCGGTCAAACTGCTGCTGTTTCTGGACGTCGGCGGCTCGATGGACCCGTTCATCAAGATTACCGAGGAACTGTTCAGCGCGGCGACCAGCGAATTCAAGAACCTCGAATTTTTCTACTTCCACAACTGCCTTTACGAAGGCGTGTGGAAGGACAACCGCCGCCGCTGGCAGGAGCGGACCAAGACCTGGGACGTGCTTCACAAGTACGGCCACGACTACAAGGTCGCGTTCGTCGGCGATGCCGCGATGAGCCCCTACGAGGTGACGCATCCCGGCGGCAGCGTCGAACATATGAACGAGGAAGCGGGCGCCACCTGGATGCAGCGCGTCACCAATACCTATCCGGCGACCGTGTGGCTCAATCCGGTGCCTGAAAAGCATTGGACCTATTCGCAGAGCACGCGGATGATCAAACAGCTGGTGAACGACCGGATGTATCCGCTGACGCTTGACGGACTCGACGACGCGATGCGAGAATTGAGTCGCAAGCAAGGATAGGTGCGATGTTGAAATTTGCCATGATCGTTCTGGCCGCCGCGGGTATGGCTGTGGACGGCGACCGAACTGCGCTGCCATTTCCGGAAATGCCGGATGCCGAGAACGATGCCCACGCTTTCGAGCCTCGACCTCAGGCAGAAAGCAATTCCGAGGAACAGCACTGCGAGCGCACGATCGAACAGGTCCGTGCCGAGCGCAACCTGCCGCTGCTTCGCCGCGAACCTGCCTCTCCCGACAAGCCGTACCTCCTTTCGGCGGTCGACAAGACCATCGATGGCTGCCCGGTGTTGGTGATGCACTCGGACAAGTCGGACGTCCGCCCTGTTCCGGAAACCGCAAACGAGCCGATAGGCCTCATTCCCGCACGATAAGCGCCGGGGGATCGGGCGGCGATGACGCAGCACTACCGCCGCCATTCCCGCTTCGCCGCAATCCGTGCGCGGCTCGAAGCCTACGACCCCGGCACCGGCTGGCGGCTATGGCTCTACGAATTTCTGCTGTTCGGGTTCAAGCAAGGCTGGGCTTGCCTGTTCGGCGCACTCATGCTCGCGCTACTACTGGCGACCCATTTCTTCTATCCGGCGGACGCGCCGCTGCACCGATACGACTTTCTGACGATTGCCGCCCTTTTGATACAGGCCGGGATGATAGCCCTTCGGCTCGAAACCCTGAGCGAGGCCAAGGTCATTCTCGTCTTTCACGTCGTGGGGACAGTCATGGAACTGTTCAAGACTGCTGCTGGGTCATGGATCTACCCCGAAGCTGCGGTTCTGAAGGTCGGCGGGGTGCCGCTGTTCTCGGGCTTCATGTACGCGGCCGTCGGCAGCTACATCGCGCGGGTCTGGCGCATTTTCGATTTTCGCTTCACCCGCTATCCGGCCCACTGGGCGACATGGCTGCTGGCCGCGGCAATCTACGTGAATTTCTTTGCGCATCACTGGCTTCCCGACATTCGCCTTGTGCTGTTCGCCGCGATCATCCTGATGTTCGGGCGCACACGCATCTACTTTCGCAACTGGCAGGAACGCCGCTGGATGCCGCTGCTCGTCGGTTTCGGGCTCGTGGCTCTGTTCATCTGGTTTGCCGAGAATATCGGCACTTTCGCGAACGCCTGGACCTATCCGGATCAGGACGGCGGCTGGCGCATGGTAAGCCTGGCCAAGCTCGGAAGCTGGTATCTGCTGATGCTCATCAGCTTCGTACTCGTGTCGCTGATCCAGCCGGTCAGATCGCCCGATCAGTAGAGCAGGTGCGGTGCGATCGCTTCGCGCCAGTCTGCCTCGTCCTTTGTGGCGAGCTTATCGAGGTCACCGGGTACTGCCTCGCTGTCGTCCACCCATTCGCGTAAGGCCGGCCCGCCGTTGATCACGTCGATCGCCAGCCGGTCGAACTCGTATTCATACGGGAAGTCCCGCCATATCTCGTATTCCGGATAGAGCTGGCGGATGGCCTTGAACGCCAATGCCTGAAGCCGCCACGGCCGAAAAGCAGCATGGTCGTAGAATGGCGTTTCCGCGTGGATCATCAAGCCATTACACAGTGTTCCTGCGTGTTTGTGGAAAGTCGGTTCGAAGTAACATTCGCGCAAGGCGCATCCGGCGAGCCATTCGGGAGCGAAAGTCTGCATTTCCGCCAGCACCGCCTTGGCGTCCACGTCCGGCGCGCCGAACAGCACCTCCAGCGGGCGGGTGGTCCCCCTGCCCTCGCTGAGTGTCGCACCCTCGATCATCACCGTCCCGGCGTAGGCTCGGGCCATGTTGACGTTTGCGGCATTTGGCGAGGGATTGATCCAGATGCGGTCCGTCGGCCAGCCGAAGCCCGGCCCGTCCGGCTCCCAACCCTCCATGGCGACAACCTGGTAGTCCACGTTGAGACCGAAGTGATCGACGAACCAGTGCCCCATCTCCCCCATAGTGACGCCATGCCGCATCGGCATCGGGGCGGCTCCCACAAAGCTCTCCTGACCGGGCAGGAGCAAGGTGCCTTCAACGGGCCGGCCTGCAGGGTTGGGCCGGTCGAGCACCCAAACTTCTTTCCCCTGTTTCGCTGCTTCCTCAAGTAGATAGAGAAGCGTCGTGACAAAGGTATATATACGGCATCCGAGATCCTGAAGGTCGAACAGGAACACGTCCGCGCTCGACATCATCTGTCCCGAAGGACGGCGGACCTCGCCGTAAAGGCTGAAAACAGGAATGCCGTACTGCGGATCGGTCTCGTCCGCGGTCTCGACCATATTGTCCTGTTTGTCGCCTTTGAGGCCGTGCTGGGGGCCGAACGCACTGCTGACATTGAGACCAGCGGCGATCAGCGCATCGAGCGAATGGGTAAGGTCCGCCGTGACGCTAGCGGGATGCGCTACCAACGCGACACGCTTCCCTTTGAGCCGATCGAGTAATGCCGGGTCGGCAAGCAGCCGGTCGATACCGAACTTAACGCTCATAACCGTCCCGCCAGGCCGAGCGCGCGGCACTCCGCGCTATGGAAGTCCGGTTCTCCGTCCGGAAAGGCCAAGGCCCAGTACTGCATCTCGCCCCCCTCCCGTTCGACGACGACCGACATTCCGACCTGCGCCGGAAAGTGCAATTCCGCTTCGATCTGTGCTTCGAGGCGCAGCACGTCGCCTTCCGCTTCGGTCGTAATCTCGATGCCGCGGACAGCAATATCTTCCCGGCCCGCGCGGTAATCGGTGAAGGCGTATGCCGCCCAGCGAGACGAAGGCGAAAGGTTGAACTCAGTGTAGTTCGGAGCGCCTTCCTCCTGCCAGAAAACTTCGCAGCAGGTCGTTCGCCACAGATCGTCGGCCCTTTCGGGCGCCTGTTCGTGTGGCACGACGATCTGCGCCAGGTTGCCGCGAATGGCGAAGGAGACTTTGACGCCTTCTTCGGTCGGACGAATGAAAGCGGCGATTCCGGAAGCGGGTCCGGACGGGCTATCGGGATGGAGAACGAGTTCGCGCATAATGCGCCCGTCTATCGCGCAGGCACGCGTCTGCGGCAAGCGGCGACATAGCCTCTTTTCAAAGGGAGCGGCGGTGCTTACCGCCCTCAGCCCATGAGCACATACCAGTCCACTCTGCTGCGCGTACTCGAAGAGCGCGGTTACATTCACCAGACCACCGACGCGGCGGGACTGGACAAGCTTGCCGCCGATCGGGTCGTTCCGGGTTACGTCGGTTTCGATGCGACGGCGCCGAGCCTCCATATCGGCAGCCTCGTGCAGATCATGATGCTGCGCCGGCTCCAGCAAACCGGTCACAAGCCCGTCGTGCTGATGGGCGGCGGCACTACGCGGATCGGCGATCCGACCGGCCGTGACGAAAGCCGCAAGATGCTGTCCGACGAAGACATCGCGGACAATATCGCAAGCATCCGTACCGTCTTCGAGAAACTGCTGACCTTCGGCGACGGACCGACCGATGCGGTGATGGTCGATAATCAGGATTGGCTCGGCGAACTCGGTTATATCGAACTGCTGCAGGAGGTCGGCCCGCACTTCACGGTGAACCGGATGCTGACGTTCGATTCGGTGAAACTGCGGCTCGAACGCGAGCAGCCGATGACCTTTCTCGAGTTCAACTACATGATCCTTCAGGGCTACGATTTCCGTCACATGGCGAAGGAAATGGGGGTGCGCCTGCAGATGGGCGGGAGCGATCAGTGGGGGAACATCGTCAACGGGGTCGAACTTGGCCGCCGCATGGACGGAGCCGAACTTTTCGGCGTCACCACGCCGCTGCTGACGACTGCCGACGGCGCGAAGATGGGCAAGACCGCAGCGGGCGCGGTATGGCTCAACGAGGATGCTCTGCCGGCTTATGATTTCTGGCAATACTGGCGCAACGTCGATGACCGCGACGTGGGCCGTTTCCTGCGCCTGTTCACCGATCTGCCGCTAGAGGAAATCGCGCGTTTGGAAGCGCTCGAAGGTAGCGAGATCAATCAGGCGAAGACCGTGCTCGCGGATGAAGTGACCGCACTGGTGCGAGGGCGCGAAGCCGCCGAGCGCGCCAATGCTACGGCAAGCGACACTTTCGCCGGGGGAGGCGCAGGCGACGACCTGCCGGTGCTGGACGTCTCGGGCGGCGAGATGCGGATCGGCGCGGCGCTGACAGCGCTCGGGTTCACCGCTTCGAACAAGGAAGCGAAGCGCAAGCTGGCAGAAGGCGCGGTGCGCATCGACGACAAGCCGATCACCGATCCCGGCCATCTTATCGTACTTCCGGAAGGCGGCGAGGCGAAACTCAGCATGGGCAAGAAAAAGCACGCGATCCTGCGGTCGTAATCGAGTCGCTTGAAAGTCATCTAGACGGAAATCACCCGCCTGCGTTAACCAATTAGCAGGCAATTTCGCGCAAAGATCGCCTTCAAGACAAACTTTGGAGGTTGGTAAGCGAGATGAATGGCGGCGCACAGTTGAGTGTTACCGACCTGCGGCGGGTGGCGCGTCACCCTGTCGATCACCCGGTAATCGCCGAGCATCATCAGCGCGGCGATATCCGTCTGCACGTCGCCAACATCAGCGCGCACGGTTTCATGGTGGACGATGCGGAGGACCTCAAACGAGGCGACCGCGTGATCGTACGCCTTCCCGTCATCGGCCGGATCGAGGCTTACGTCATCTGGACGCGCGACAAGCGCGCCGGCTTCCAGTTCGAGCGGATCATCCGTCTCGATGATTTTTCCGCGATGATCGACACGCTGCAGCCCAATCCGAGGCTGCGCCGACCGCGCTGATACGAAATAACCCCTGACTAATGAGCGGGCGGCACCAGAGACGGCGCCGCCCTTTTTCTTTGCTGACTTTGCAATGGCGCAGGCGGATGCCATGAGCGCGATATGACCGAACAGACATCGCCGTTCCGGATCGCGAATTTCCGGGCCTACTGGGTTTCACGCTTCGCGATGACCCTGGCGCAGTATGCGATGATGCTGATCATCGGCTGGCAGACCTACACGTTGGCGCGCAGCGGCGGGATGGATGTCGGCGAAGCGTCGGGCCAGCTTGCCATCATCGGTCTGCTCCAGTTCGTGCCGCTGTTCCTGCTTACGCCATTCTCCGGTCTGGCAGCCGACCGCCTCAACCGGCGCAATGTCGGGCGGGCCACCGTCTTCCTGCAACTGCTTTGCGCCGCGGCGCTGTCGTGGCTCACCTACATCGACGCGATCACCCTGCCGTATCTCTTCGCGGTCGCCGTAGCGCTCGGCGTTGCGCGAGCTTTCTCCGGCCCAGCGTTCAGCGCGCTTGCCCCGAATCTCGTACCGAAGGCGATTCTACCGAGCGCCATTGCACTGTCCTCGATCGCCTGGCAGGTCGGGATGATCGTCGGACCCGCCATCGGCGGATATCTCTATTCGGTCCTGCCGTTCCTGCCCTATGCGGTTGCCGGAGCGCTGTTCCTCGTTTCGATCGCCGCGCTCAGCATGATCGGCGACGTCCCGCGCTCGCCCATCGTCGGCGCGGAGCGGCCCATCGGACAGATCGTCGACGGGCTGAGGTATGTCGTACGCAACAAGATGGTGCTCGGAGCCATCACGCTCGACCTGTTCGCCGTCTTCCTCGCCGGCGCGACGGCGCTGTTTCCGGTCTACGCCCGCGACATATTGCAAGTCGGCGAGACCGGGCTGGCACAGCTGGCCATGGCGCCCGCGGTAGGCGCGGCGCTGACGGCGGCGTGGTTTTCGTTCAGTCCGCTCAAGTCGAATGTCGGACCGAAGATGCTGTGGGCGGTCGCGATCTTCGGTGCGGCGACCATCGGGTTCGGTCTTTCGACGAGCATGCCGTTCTCGCTCGCGATGCTTTTCATCGTCGGCGCGGCGGATATGTTTTCCGTCTATATCCGGCAGTCGCTGATCCAGCTTCATACTCCGGACGAAAAGCGCGGCCGCGTTTCGAGCGTGTCGATGCTGACCATTTCGGCTTCGAACGAGTTCGGCGATTTCTTCAGCGGCAGCCTCGCCTTCCTTATCGGTCCGGTGCTTGCGGTGGTGTCGGGAGGGATAGGAGCGATCGCCACGGTCGCTCTGTGGGCGCGTGTCTTCCCGGTTTTGCGAACCACCCGGACCTTCGACCCACCCGACGCGTTGAAGCAGGAAACCCCTGAACAGAAACTAGAGGAAACCATTCCATGAAAGCCGATACCGTCCTCGCCACCATCGGAAACACGCCGCACATTCGCCTGGCCCGCCTGTTTCCCGACCACGAAGTCTGGGTAAAATCGGAGCGCGCCAATCCGGGCGGTTCGATCAAGGACCGGATCGCCCTCGCGATGGTGGAAGATGCAGAGAAGTCCGGCGCCTTGAAACCCGGCGGCACGATCATCGAGCCGACCAGCGGTAACACAGGCATCGGTCTCGCGATGGTAGCAGCGGTAAAGGGCTACAAGCTCGTTCTGGTCATGCCCGAGAGCATGAGCATAGAGCGCCGCCGCCTGATGCTCGCCTACGGCGCCAAGTTCGACCTCACGCCGAAAGAAGGCGGCATGAAGGGCGCGATCGAACGCGCAAGCGAACTCGTCGAACAGACCGAAGGTGCCTGGATGGCGCAGCAGTTCGAGAACGAATCGAATTACAAGGTCCACGTGCGCACGACTTCGCAGGAGATCCTGCGGGACTTTGCGGATGCGCCGATCGACACGATGATCACAGGCGTCGGAACCGGCGGCCATATTACGGGCTGCGCCGAGGAACTGAAAAAGCACTGGCCCGATCTCAAGGCCTATGCCGTCGAGCCCAAGGGGTCGCCGGTCATATCAGGCGGCGAGCCCGGTCCACACCCGATTCAGGGCATCGGCGCGGGCTTCATTCCTGACAATCTGCATACGCAGTCGATCGACGGGGCGATTTCCGTCGATCCCGAGGACGCGAAGGAAATGGCCCGGCAGTGCGCTTCGAAGGAAGGCTTGCTCGTCGGCATTTCCAGCGGAGCGACGCTGGCCGCGATTGCGCAGAAGCTGCCCGAACTCGATCGCGACAACCGCGTGCTCGGCTTCAATTACGATACCGGCGAACGCTATCTGTCCGTGCCGGATTTCCTTCCGGAACAGTAATTCCGCCATAAGCGAAGTATGTACCGCCCCGGCCTCAAAACCGGGGCGGAGTTGTATTGGGCGGGCTTAGGCCGCAGTAGCGAAGGCTTCTTCGCCCAGCGCCATCAAGCTGTCGCTACCTGCCTCCAGCTTGCGGCGCAGCGCACCCGCATCGGGCAGGAACCGGTCCATGTAGTAGCGCGCCGTGGCGAGCTTGGCCTCGTAGAACGCTGGGTCCTCGACGCTGCCCGCAAGCCGCTTCTGCGCGACGGTCGCCATGCGCAGCCACATCAGGCCAAGCGTGACGATGCCCATGATGTGCATGTAGTGATGCGCCCCTGCGCCAAGGTGGTTCGGGTTCTGCATGGCGTTCTGCATGAACCACATGGTCGCGGCCTTTTGCTGCCCGAGAGCGCTGTCGAGTGCTTCCGCCATTTCGGCGAGACCTTCGACCTTCTTGGCTTCGGCGATTTCCTCGTCACAGGTCGCGAAGAAGGCCTGGATCGCCGCGCCGCCCTTCTGGGCGAGCTTACGGCCACACAGGTCCATCGCCTGCACGCCGTTCGTGCCTTCGTAGATCATAGCGATCCGCGCATCGCGCACAAACTGCTCCATGCCCCATTCGCGAACATAGCCATGTCCGCCGAACACCTGCTGCATGTTGGTGGCAATCTCGTAGCCCATGTCGGTGCCGTAGCCCTTGATAACCGGGGTGAGCAGGCTGATGATGGTATCGGCCTTCTCGCGGTCTTCCTCGCTTCCGGCCTTGTGCGTCAGATCCACCTGCAAGGCGCCCCAGAGGCACAAAGCGCGGAACCCTTCGGTGAAGGCTTTCGCATCCATGAGCATCCGCCGAACGTCGGGATGGACGAAAATGGGGTCGGCCTGCGCCTCGGGCTCGGCCGAGCCGGTCAATGCGCGTCCCTGCCGGCGGTCGAGCGCATAGGCAACCGCGTTCTGATAGGCGACCTCGGCCTGGCCGAGACCCTGAATGCCAACGCCCAAACGGGCAGCGTTCATCATTACGAACATGGCGGCGAGGCCCTTGTTCTCCGCGCCGACCATCCAGCCCTTCGCCCCGTCGTAATTGAGGACGCAGGTGGCGTTGCCGTGAATGCCCATCTTTTCCTCGATGGAGCCGCAGGTCACGCTGTTCCGTGCGCCGAGCGATCCGTCGTCGCCGACCATCACTTTCGGCACGACGAACAGCGAAATGCCCTTCGAACTGTCCGGCGCACCCGGCGTCTTGGCGAGGACGAGGTGGATAATATTATCGGTCAGGTCGTGCTCGCCTGCCGAAATGAAGATCTTCGTGCCGGTGATCGCATACGAACCGTCACCTTGCGGCTCGGCTTTGGTGCGGATCATGCCGAGATCGGTGCCGCAGTGCGGTTCCGTCAGGTTCATGGTGCCGAGCCATTCGCCCGAAATCATTTTCGGAAGGTATTTCTCCTTCTGCTCCTGCGATCCCGCCGCGATCAGCGCACTGACCGCGCCGTTCGTCAGACCCGGATACATGGCAAAGGCCATGTTCGCGGTCGACATGAACTCTTCCACCGCGAAACCGAGGACGTGCGGCATACCCTGCCCGTCCCACTCTTCCGGCGCGGAGATCGTGCCCCAACCGCTCTCGCGGTACTGCCCGAAAGCTTCCTTGAAGCCCGTGGGCGTCGTGACCGAACCGTCGGGATGGCGGGTGCAGCCTTCCTCGTCGCCGACCGGATTGAGCGGCGCGAGCACCTCGCTGCAGAACTTCCCGGCTTCGTTGACGACCGTGTCGATCATGTCCTGCGTTGCGTGTTCGAAACCCGGCAGGTTGTTGTAGCTCGCCAGATCAAGCAGGTCGTTGATGATGAAACGCGTATCGCGTGTCGGGGCGGTATAGGTGGGCATGGGGGCTGTCCTCGAGCTTGTTTTACGGTGCTGGCGGGTGACTGCGCGCGGCAGTCAGTCCGCGTCGAGCGTTTCGATCCGCTCTATGAAATCGGTAAGTTCGTTGATCGACGCCTCGATATCGTCGCGCTGGTTCTTGAGCTTTGCGACATGCGCCCGGCATCGTTCGACCGTCACGCGCCGCTGCTCCACCCTGCCGTCGCCAAGATCGTAGAGGTCGATCATCTCCTTGATCTCGGACAGGCTGAAACCGACGTTCTTGGCGCGCATGATCCACGCGAGCCTGGCCCGGTCGCGCTTCGAATAGATGCGGGTAAGGCCGACCCTGGTCGGGGCGATCAGCCCCTCATCCTCATAAAAGCGCAGCGCACGAGCGGTACAGTCGAACTCTTCGGTGAGGTCGGAGATAGCGTAACGCTCCCGCGCCAGCTTGTCGGGACGGTCGATATGCGCGCCGGCATGCGGCTCGCGCTCGGCGATTACGGGCGTCTTGTGCTGGGCTTTGGCCATGCCAGCACCGTTACCAGCACGTTACGTAAGCGTCAAGTTCTTACCGGCGCGAGAGAAGCCCCTTCGACCTTCCGGTAGAAGCAAGTCCGCGCCCCCGTGTGGCACGCCGGCCCGGCCGGTTCGGCGAGTATTACCAGAGCGTCCTGATCGCAATCGATCCGCATTTCGATAACCTTCAGCGTATTCCCGGAGGTCTCGCCCTTCTTCCACAGTTTGCTGCGCGAGCGGGAATGGAAATGCGCAAAACCGGTTTCCTGCGTTGCTGTGAGTGCTTCTGCGTCAAGGAACGCGACCATCAGGATTTCCAGCGTCCGTACGTCCTGCACCACGCCGGTAATAAGTCCGTCCGCGCCGAATTTAGGCAGCAACACATCCCCGGTTTCCCGCGTTTCGTCAGTCAATTTATCGGACATTGCTGCTTCCGTTCGTGCATCTGGGCCGGTGTTGCCGCTTAACAACAGAAGCGTCCCAAATCTACGCAGGACGTGCCGTGCGGCTTGCTATATTCTCTTTGTTTGCAAGTATCTCATCTGCGCCGTCCAGACGGCGATCAGTTTCGGCAGCAGCCGACCGATAAGGGGAAAATCGGGCGCCTGCCGGAAATGATGAAATGGCAACGACTGCAGATGCTGGGGGGCAGCTGCGGTACGGCTGGGGAGCCGAAAGTTGCCGGTTTCGTCACGTAGCGCCCGGGGTCACCGCGACGACCCCGGGCGCTTTTGCTTAACCTTCTAACGAAGTTTGCGGGCGGCGCAGGCGATGACGATTTCGCTCGCACCAGCCTGTTTCAGTACATCTGTGCAAACATTCGTGGTCGCGCCGCTCGTCAGGACGTCATCGACCAGTATGACCTTCGCATTCTCAAGACGTTCGGCGCGCCGTGCGTTCACATGGATCGAGCCGGCCAGGATTTGCTTCCGCTCTTGCTGACCGAGATTACCGAGCGGGCGGGTATATTTCCGGCGCACCAGTCCATCCACGATAAGGCGCCCTTTGCCCAATCGTTCGAGATCGCGCGCGAGCAGCGCCGCCTGGTTGAAACCACGCTGCCATAGGCGCAGCCGGTGTAACGGCACGGGCACGATCAGATAATCAGCCGTATCGGCCGGCAGGCGTGCCGCAATAAAGCTTGCAAGCAGCCTCGCCAGCGCGATCCGCCGGCCATGTTTGAACGCCAGCACCAGTTTGCGTGACGTATCATTATAGATCGTCCCCGCCGCTATTCCCGAATGCAAGGGCGGATGGTTCGCGCATACGAGACATTCCGTGCTTCCCCCCGATTCTTCGAGATCAAGCGGATACTGACACAAGGTGCAACACGGCTCGGACGGTATCTCAAGGCTGCTCCAGCACGAAAGGCACAGTCCGGTCTGCGAGGCCGTTCCTTCTCCGCACGCTGGACATCGCGGCGGATAGACGAGATCGATGACCGGCGCGAAGGTTCGCGATAGCTGGGTTGATAGCGACACGACCGCAGTGCTGCCCGACTTGCAAGGCGCTGGCAAGAACCCCACCATGAGGGCGTGAACGAAGACACCGCGCCTCCATCCATCTTTTCCGCAGCGCGTAGGTCGGCCGTGTACCGGCGGGCCGTCTCGCGTCAGGCTGCGAACCCGGAAGCGGCAAGATTTCTCTTCGAAGAGGTCGGCGAGGATGTGGCCGAAAGGCTCGCATTCATGCAGCGCAACCCGCAGCGAGCGCTTGTCATCGGCGATGCAGGCGGCGTGATTGCTGGCCGACTAAGAGCCCCTGGCCGGGAAATCACGACGCGCGGCCCCCACGATCTGGACGAGGAACGCCCGTTTGACGCCGGTCAATTCGATCTGATCGTTAACATCGGCACGTTGGCGAGCGTGAACGACCTGCCGGGCGCGCTAATCCACTACCGGACCGCGCTGGCAAGCGGCGGCCTCTTCATGGCCAGCCTGATCGGCGCGGGCAGTCTTCCGATGTTGCGAAGCGCAATGCTTGCGGCAGATGCCGACCGCCCCGCCCCGCGTATCCACCCGATGATTGATACCGGCGTGGCCAGCGCGCTGCTCGCTCGGGCGGCCTTCGCGAGGCATGTGATCGATAGTCATACGCTGAAGGTCGGTTATCGGTCACTCGACCGCCTGATCGCGGATATGCGCGACCACGGCATGGGTAGTACGATGCGGCAAGCTACACCGCCTCTGTCGCGGCAGGCGCTGACTCGGTTGCAGCAAGCCTTTCCGGCAGGCAACCCGACTTACGAAACCTTCGAGCTTATCACGCTAACCGGATGGAAGGACTAGCGTAAAACAGCTTGGGCCGCCGCTAGCTTGGCGATCGGCACGCGGTAAGGCGAAGCGCTGACGTAGTCGAGCGCGACTTCCTCGCAGAAGGCAATACTTGCCGGATCGCCGCCATGCTCTCCGCAAATGCCGAGCTTGATGTCGGGCCGCGTTTCGCGCCCTCGCTCCGCTGCCATACGAACAAGCTGCCCTACTCCTTCGATATCGAGGCTGACGAACGGGTCGCGAGCGAAAATGCCCTTCTCGACATAGGGTCCGAGGAAGCGCGCGGAATCGTCGCGCGACACGCCCAGCGTCGTTTGCGTAAGATCGTTGGTGCCGAAGCTGAAGAACGCCCCCTCTTCCGCGATCTCGCCAGCCATTAGGGCAGCACGCGGCAGTTCGATCATCGTGCCGACGAGGTATTCGACCCGCGCACCCTTTTCGGCGAAGACCGTTTCTGCGGTTTCGTCGACCAGAGCCTTGAGGATCGCGAGTTCTCTTGCCGTCGCGACTAGCGGGATCATCACTTCAGGGATCGGCGCTTCGCCGCTGTCGCGCGCCACATCACAGGCCGCTTCGAAGATTGCCCGCACCTGCATAGCGTAGATTTCGGGGAAAGTGATGCCGAGCCGGCAGCCGCGATGCCCGAGCATCGGGTTGAATTCGTGAAGCTCGCTCGCCCGCCGGCGCAAATGATCGGTTCCGACGCCAGTGAGTTCCGCAAGCTCCGCAAATTCCGTATCTCCTGTCGGCAAAAACTCGTGCAGCGGCGGATCGAGAAGACGGATCGTGCACGGAAGCCCCGCCATCGCATCGAAGATCGCGTGGAAATCGCTGCGCTGTTCGGGCAGTAGTTTCTCGAGCGCGGCTTTCCGTCCGGCTTCGTCGTCGGCAAGAATCATCTGCCGAACGGCGCTGATCCGGTTTGCATCGAAGAACATGTGCTCTGTCCGGCAGAGTCCGATGCCTTCCGCACCGAATTGCCGTGCCATGCGGCAATCTTCCGGCGTTTCGGCATTGGTCCGCACGCGCATCCGCCGGTGCTCGTCCGCCCAGCCGATCAGCGTGCCGAAGTCGCCTTCCATCTCGGGTTCGATCGTAGCGACTTCGCCCGCCATGACCTGACCGTTGGAGCCGTCGAGCGTGATCGTGTCGCCCTCGCGCAATTCGCGCGTGCCGATCCGCAGCGAGCGGTTCTTGAGGTCGATCGATACGCTCGAGGCGCCGGACACGCAGGGCCGACCCATTCCGCGAGCGACCACGGCCGCATGGCTCGTCATGCCGCCGCGTGCGGTAAGGATACCTGCCGCGGCGTGCATTCCGTGAATGTCTTCGGGGCTCGTCTCGACCCGCACGAGGATGACCTTCTCACCCCGCCCTGCGCGCTGTTCCGCGGTATCGGCGTCGAGCACGATCTTGCCGCTCGCCGCGCCTGGCGATGCCGGCAGGCCGGTGGTGACGACGTCGCGCTTCGCGTCAGGGTCGAGCGTCGGGTGAAGCAGCTGGTCGAGCGCCATGGGCTCGATCCGAAGGACCGCCTGCTTTTCGTCGATCAAGCCTTCACCGACCATGTCGACCGCCATCTTCAACGCTGCTTTTGCCGTACGCTTGCCGGTCCGCGTCTGGAGCATCCAGAGCTTGCCGCGTTCGACCGTGAACTCGATGTCCTGCATGTCGGTGTAGTGCTGTTCGAGCAGCTCGAACGTGCGGCTGAGTTCCCCGAAAGCGTCAGGCAGCGCCTCTTCCATCGACAGCGGCTTGGCGGCGGCTTCCTCCCTCGCCGCCCGTGTCAGATATTGCGGTGTGCGAATTCCCGCCACGACGTCTTCGCCCTGCGCGTTGATGAGGTATTCGCCGTAATAGACCTTTTCGCCGGTCGAGGGATTGCGTGTGAAGGCAACCCCCGTCGCGCTGGTGTCGCCCATGTTGCCGAACACCATCGCTTGCACGTTGACCGCTGTACCCCAGTCCGCCGGAATGTCGTTCAGTCGGCGGTAAATCTTCGCGCGGTCCGAATCCCAGCTTTCGAATACCGCCGCGATCGCGCCCCATAGCTGCTGCTGCACATCCTGCGGAAACGACTCGTCCTGTTCCTGCGCAACGATATTTTTGTACTCGCCAACCAGTTCCCGCCAGTCGTCCGCCGTCAGTTCGGTATCGTTGTAGAAGCCTTTGTCCTCTTTCGCGACCTCAAGAGCTTCTTCGAACAGGCCGTGGTCGAGGCCAAGCACCACGTCCGAATACATCTGGATGAAGCGGCGGTAGCTGTCCCATGCGAAGCGCGGGTCGCCCGACGCACCCGCCAGCCCCTCGACAGTCTCGTCATTGAGGCCGAGGTTAAGGACGGTGTCCATCATTCCGGGCATGGACACCCGGGCACCGGAGCGCACCGAGACGAGAAGCGGGTCAGCCGCATCGCCAAGCCGCTTGCCGACCGTCTTCTCGATATGATTAAGCGCCGCCGCGACGTCACTGCGCAGACCGTCCGAAAACGCCGCACCTTCGCGCAAGTAGCGCACGCTTTCCTCGGTGGTGATCGTGAAACCGGGAGGAACCGGAAGGCCGATGCTGGCCATTTCGGCAAGGTTGGCGCCCTTCCCCCCGGTAATCGTCTTGTCCTTCTGCCGCGCGTCGGGCTTGGGGGCGTCTCCGCCGAAGGTGTAGACGGTCTTGGTCATAAGCAATCCTGTTAGTCGTGTCGGGTGGAACGCGGACTTGGCGATAGGCTGGCTACCCCTCGATCCGACCGAAGTCGGCAACCCGGTGGACCGCATCGCGGAACCGGGCGAGCAGGTCGAGACGCGCGGCGCGCTTGTCCTGATCCGGGTCGTTAACCGTGACGTTCTCGAAAAAGGCATCGATCGGACCGCGAAGCGTCGCCAGCGCGGCCATCGCGTCCTCAAACCGCTCATCCGCGAGCGCGCTTTCGGCTTTCGGCTCTGCTGCGTCGAGAGCGTCGTTGAGCTGTTTCTCGGCCGGTTCGGGCATGTAAGGCAGTTCCTTGCGATGCGTTTCGGGCTCGCCGCGCGCCGCCACGACTGCAGCCATGTCCGGATCGTCTACCAGCGCAAGCGGATCTTCCTCGCCGGTCTGCGGCTTGAGCGTCTCGCTGCCTTCCCAATCCTCTTTCTTGAGGATGTTGGAAGCGCGCTTGTAAGCTGCGAGCAAATCCGCGCCTTCGGCGGTTTCGATGTAGTTCTGCAATGCTTTCACCCTTGCCAGCAGGCGGACAAGATCGTCCTCCCCACCTAGAGCAAACACCGCATCGATGAGATCGTGCCGAACCCCGGCCTCGCGCTGCTGAACCTTGAGGCGGTCTAAAACAAAATCTTGTAGACCGCTTCTGACGAAGAACATTTCATTAAATGCACGTTTGATGTCGTGGTCGTAACGAGCTCGTGCAATGGCTCCGTGAGCGGCGGCCGAGATACCAAGCAGATCAATAGCCTCCGCGTATTTTTCATCGATTTTGCTAGAAATTCGTGCGAACCGCTCGACAGTAGAAAACTCTTCAGCTCGAAAGACTAATTCATCGAAAGGAACACGAAGGTGATTCCGGAACACGACGCTAACAATAGCGAGTGTTGCGCGTCGAAGAGCGAACGGGTCTTTTGAGCCGGTAGGTCGCATCTCGTTCAGAAAAAAGCTAACGAGGGTATCTAGCTTGTCCGCCAGGCTCACCGCTACCGTCACCGGCGCGGTTGGCACTTCATCGCCCTGCCCAACCGGCTTGTAATGGTCGCGAATGGCGTCGGCAACTTCGTCCGGCAGGCCTTCGGCGCGGGCGTAATAACCGCCCATCAAGCCTTGCAATTCGGGAAATTCGCCGACCATCTCGGTAACGAGGTCGGCCTTGGCAAGGCGCGCGGCTTGTTCGGCTAAGTCCGCGTCGGCATTCTTGACTATGCCTTCCTCGACCAACCACCGCGCGAGCTTGGCAACCCGATCCACCTTGTCGGCGACCGTGCCCAGTTTTTCGTGGAAGGTAATCCGCTTCAGACCCTCGGCGTGCTGCGCAAGTGACTTCTTCCGGTCCTGCTGCCAGAAGAAGCGCGCATCGGACAAACGCGCTGCGAGGACTTTGCGGTTGCCGTCGACAATCGCCGCGCCGCCATCCTCAGCCTCGATATTCGCGGTGCAGATGAAGGCGTTGGCGAGCCTTGCGTCGTCAGTTTCGCATACGAAATACTTCTGGTTCACCCGTGCCGTCAGCTGGATGACCTCGGGCGGGACTTCGAGGAATGCTTCGTCGAAGCGGCCTAGCAGCGGGATCGGCCATTCGGTGAGGCCGGCGTTCTCGGTAACCAGACCCTCGTCCTTAATCAGCGTCAGACCCGCTTCGGAGGCGACTTGCGCCGCGCCCTCTCGGATCAGCGCAGCGCGCTCCTCGTGATCGACGATGACGTGAGCCGCGCGCAGTTTCACCGCGTAGTCGTCAGCATTGCCGATGGTTATGTCGCCGGAGTGATGGAACCGGTGACCGAGCGTGACCACGCCCGAGGTTACCCCGTGAACTTCGCATTCGACGACGTCATCATCCAAAAGAGCGACTATACCGGACAGCGGACGTACCCAGCGCAGGCTTTCGGTACTCATCGACGCCTCGCCCCAGCGCATCGACTTGGGCCAACTAAAGTCGCGGACGATCGCGGGGATCGCCTCGGCGAGCAGGTCCTTCATCGCATGGCCCGGCACGTTCTTCACCGCGAAGTAAGTGGCCCGGCCCTTCACGTCGCGCACTTCAAGCTGCTCGCGGGTAACGCCGTTCTTGCGGCAGAAGCCTTCGATCGCCTGATCCGGTGCGCCTTCGGGCGGACCCTTCGCTTCCTCGCTTACCGCTTCGGTCGCTTCCGGCAGATCGCGCGCGATTAGGGCGAGGCGGCGCGGCGTGGACCAGACGGTAATCACACCACATTCGACACCCGCTGCTTCCATCTCGCGGCGGAAAAGCTTTTCCAGTTCGGCCCGCGCGCCGGCCTGCATCCGGGCGGGAATCTCTTCGGAGCGAAGTTCAAGTAGAAAGCCGCTCACAGCCGCCACTCCGGATATTGAGCGCGCCAGCCTTCCGTGTTCAGTTGCGCATATTTCTCGCAGCTTCCGCGCGCCAGATCGCGTACCCGGCCCATGTAGCTGGCGCGTTCCTGCACGCCGATGACGCCGCGCGCTTGGAGCAGGTTGAAGATGTGACTCGCCTCGACCGCCTGCTCATACGCGGCGATCGGTACATCGGCATCCAGCGCGTTCCTGCATTCCGCCTCGGCCTTGGAGAACAGATCAAACAGCGCATCCGTTTCCGCGATTTCGAAGTTCCATTTCGACATCTGCTTCTCGTTCTCGAGAAACACGTCGCCGTAGCTGGTGCCGCGCCCGTTGAAGTCTAGGTCGTAGACGTTGTCGACGCGCTGGATGTACATGGCAAGCCGTTCGAGGCCGTAGGTCAGCTCTCCGGCGACAGGCTTGCAGTCGAAGCCGCCCATCTGCTGGAAGTAGGTGAACTGCGTCACCTCCATCCCGTCGCACCAGACTTCCCAGCCCAGCCCCCACGCGCCCAGCGTCGGGCTTTCCCAGTCGTCCTCGACGAAGCGAATGTCGTGCTTCAGCGGATCGATACCGATCACGCGCAAGCTTTCGAGATACCAGTCCTGAATTTCGGGCGGGCTCGGCTTCAGGATGACCTGATACTGATAGTAATGCTGGAGCCGGTTGGGGTTCTCACCGTAGCGCCCGTCGGTCGGGCGGCGGCATGGCTGGACGAAAGCGGCATTCCACGGCTCCGGCCCGAGCGCGCGCAGCGTCGTCGCAGTGTGGAACGTGCCCGCTCCCATACGCATGTCGTAAGGTTGCAAAATCACGCAGCCCTTCGCGCTCCAGAACTGGTGCAGCGCGAGGATCATGTCCTGAAAGGATCGGGTCGGTTCGAGCGTCATTGGCGCGAGGCTTTGGCTGATGGCCGAAAGCTGGTCAATGCCGCAGCGGGCAAGATTTCTTATTACTGCTAGCGGTTCCAGCACTGGCGTTGAAAGGAGCGAAACGTTAGGAACGCCGTGAGATCAGTTTGAAGGGGGAATTATTGTGACAACATTATGTGGAAGATTTGCAGCTACATTCACTGCGGCAGCGACGCTGGCTGTGCTGCCGGCTTGTGCGCAGCAGGCTGAGCCCGCAGTTCAGGCGCCCGCAGTAGCATCTGCCGAAGCTGCTTCACTGGACGGTCCGGCTTTGTGGAAAGTCGCCGACGAAGACACCACCGTTTACCTCTTCGGCACAATCCACGCGCTGCCGGAAGGCAAGGACTGGTACAGCGGAACGATTGCGAAGGCTTTTGATGCGTCGGGCGAACTCGTCACCGAGATCCCTGCGGGGGCGGAAAACGATCCCGCTACGGCGCAGCTCATTCAGACGAAGGCCATGCTGCCCGCCGGAACGACGTTGCGCTCAAAGCTCACGGATACCCAGCGCGCGACATACGAAGAAGCGCTTGCCAAGCTGAATCTACCGGCACAGGCCTTTGATCAGTTCAAACCATGGTTCGCGGGAATGACTCTCGGCCTTTTGCCGCTGCTTCAGCAGGGATATTCTCCAGAGGCGGGCGTGGAAAAGGTTCTCGAAGGAAAGGCCGGCGAGGCGATGACCCGCGGCGCACTCGAAACTGCCGAATATCAAATCAGCGTGTTCGACGGGATGCTCGAAGACGCACAGATTAGCTTTCTCGTCGAAACCGCCGAAGGCATCGACGACGCCAAGGCCAAGCTCGATGCGATGGTCAGTGTCTGGATGGCGGGTGATGCCGACCGGCTTGCCGCACTCATGAACGAGGAACTGACCGACCCGATGTTGGCGGAACGCCTTCTGTATACACGCAACGGCAATTGGGCCGAATGGATTGACGAACGGCTCGATGAGCCGGGTACGGTCTTCATTGCGGTCGGTGCAGGTCATCTTGCGGGCCGGAACAGCGTGCAGGACAAGCTCGCCGAGCGTGATTTGAAAGCGGTACGCGTTCAGTAAAAGCGTCGGGCTCGCCGCACAACCGCTGGACAAGGCGCGCTCCTTTCCGTAAGGGCGCGCCTTTCGCGTCATGGTCATCCCTGGAGGCGTGGCGGGAAAAATGTCTCAAAAGCATTTCGAAAGGCTAGAATTATGAGCGACGCTCTGACCCTGCCGGCCGAGACGCGCGAACGGGCTGGCAAGGGAGCCTCCCGTGCACTGCGTCGCGAAGGCCGTGTTCCCGCCGTTGTCTATGGCGGCAAGGAAGAACCGACCCCGATCCACGTGGAAGAGAAGGAACTGGTCAAGCAATTGATGACCGGTCATTTCATGAACTCCATCGTGAACGTCGAAATGGGCGGCAATACGATCCGCACGATCCCGAAGGACGTCGCGCTCGATCCGGTCACCGACCGTCCGATCCACGCCGACTTCCTCCGCCTTGCCAAGGGCGCGAAGATCGACGTCGACGTGCCGGTGGTCTTCGTGAACGAAGAAGCATCCCCTGGCCTTAAGAAGGGCGGCGTGCTGAACGTCGTTCGCCACGAACTCGAACTAGTCTGCGATGCCGACCGCATTCCGTCGGAAATCGTCATCGACGTGACCGGCAAGGAAGTGGGCGATTCGATTCACATCAGCGAAGTCCACCTGCCCGAAGGCAGCGAAAGCGCGATCACCGACCGCGACTTCACCATCGCGACGCTGGTTGCTCCTTCCGCTCTCAAGAAGAGCGAAGAAGAAGGTCAGACTGGCGAAGGCATGGAGCCGGGCGAAACCGCTGCTACCGAGCAGGGCCCGGACGACGACGCCGCGCAGGAACAGGAAGAGAAGAGCGAGTAAGCTCGATTCATCGATACAGGTAGTGAACGCCGGGCTTCGACGAGAAGTCCGGCGTTTTTGTTTGTCCTATCGCTGCGCCACTTGAGAGCGGGGGGAAATCTCCCTAGGCGGCAGCGATGCAAATCTGGACTGGCCTCGGTAACCCCGGCCCGAAATACGCGCTGCACCGGCATAACGTGGGTTTCATGGCTTGCGACGTGATCGCGGAAATGCACGACTTCGGCCCCGTGCAGAAGAAGTTTTCCGGCTGGGTGCAGGAAGGCCGGGTCGGGTCTGCCAAGGTGCTGCTGCTCAAGCCGGCGACTTTTATGAACGAGAGCGGCCGGTCGGTCGGCGAAGCTTTGCGCTTTTACAAGCTCGATACCGATGCCCTCACCGTATTCCATGACGAACTCGATCTTGCGCCGTTCAAGGTGAAGGTAAAGCAGGGCGGCGGCCATGCCGGACATAACGGGCTGCGCTCGATCGACCAACATCTCGGCTCGGAGTTTCGCCGGATACGTATCGGCATCGGTCATCCGGGGCACAAGGACCGGGTCAACGGGCACGTGCTTTCCAATTACGCGAAAGCGGAGATGGACGATCTGGCAGAAATGCTAGCGGCAATCGGCGTGGAAGCGCATTGGCTCGCGGAAAACGACGCCCCACGGTTCATGAGCGATGTCGCACTGCGCCAACAAGACGCGGCATAGAGCAACGACACTGGTCAATCGCATGGCGCTCGCCTAAACGCGCGGCGCAGCCAATCACCGGAGTATTTCATGGGTTTCAAATGCGGCATCGTCGGACTGCCCAACGTGGGCAAGTCCACCCTCTTCAATGCGCTTACTGAAACGCAGGCAGCGCAGGCCGCGAACTATCCGTTCTGCACGATCGAGCCGAACGTCGGCCAGGTCGCGGTTCCGGATGAGCGGCTCGACAAGATCGCCGCCATCGCGAAAAGCGCGAAGGTCATTCACACGCAGCTTGCTTTCGTGGACATCGCCGGTCTCGTGAAAGGCGCGAGCAAGGGTGAAGGCCTCGGCAACCAGTTCCTCGGAAACATCCGCGAGGTGGACGCGATCGTCCATGTGCTGCGCTGTTTCGAAGACGACGACATCCAGCACGTCGCCAACCGCGTCGACCCGATTGCCGATGCCGAAGTGGTCGAAACCGAATTGCTCCTCTCCGACCTCGAAAGCCTTGAGAAGCGCGTTCCTGCAGCGCAAAAGAAGGCGACCGGCGGTGACAAGGAAGCCAAGGCGATGGCGAGCGTACTCGGCCAGGCACTCGACCTGCTGCGCGAAGGAAAGCCGGCAAGGCTGACCGAACCCAAGGACACGGAAGAAGAGCGCCTGTTCGAGCAGGCGCAGTTACTCACTGCCAAGCCGGTGCTCTATGTCTGCAACGTCGCGGAAGAGGACGCGGCGAACGGCAACGCGCTGTCGCAGCAGGTTTTCGCCAAGGCGGAGCGCGAAGGGGCGGAGGCTGTCGTCGTTTCGGCCGCGATCGAAGCAGAACTCATCGGCATGGAACCTGAAGAACGGGGTGAATATCTCTCCGAACTCGGCCTTACCGAATCCGGGCTGTCGCGCGTCATCCGCGCCGGTTACAAACTGCTCGGCCTGAACACCTTCTTCACTGCGGGACCGAAAGAAGCGCGCGCCTGGACCTTTCCGAACGGCGCCAAAGCTCCACAGGCGGCTGGCGAAATCCATTCCGATTTCGAGCGCGGCTTCATCCGCGCCGAAACCATCGCCTACGACGACTTTGTCGGTCTCGGCGGCGAGAGCGCAGCGCGCGACGCAGGCAAACTGCGCCAGGAAGGTAAGGAATATCTCGTCCAGGACGGGGACGTGATGCTGTTCAAGTTCAACGTCTAGGGACCGATTGCTGCCCTTGCCCGTTGGGACACTCAACGATAACAAAACCTAACAGGGCAAAGAAGGAACGGGGCACATGGTGGACAAATCGGAAAAGTTTAATTGGCTGGTGCGCGTTGGCTATTTCAGCCGCGCGATCCTTTACGCGGTGCTCGGCCTGATCGCCCTTACCAGCGCGGGGAAGATCGCACAAGGTACCAACGGCGTCTTTCAGGCGATCGAGGATTTTCCGGCAGGCACGGTAATACTGTGGATCCTGGTTGTGGGCCTCACGGCTTACGGTCTGTTCCGTTTGTGCTCGCCGTTGTTCGATATTGAGAACAACGGTTCGGACGCCAAAGGCTGGGCGCACCGCATCGGTCACCTCGGTAGCGCGATCGGTCACTTCGCCCTCGCTTATTCGGCGTATAAATTCGCCAGCAGCGATACGAATTCGTCCGGTGGCGGCGCGCAGGAAGCGGCTTCGGGTGTGCTTTCGGTAGAACTTGGCGGCATCATTCTCGGTCTGCTAGGTCTGGCCTTCTTCGGTGCGACGGTTTCGCAGGCGAAGAAAGGCATTACCGGCAGCTTCATGAACCGCATCAGCGGCCAGGCACCCGACTTCACCCGCATTCTGGGCGGCATCGGTTTTTGCGCCCGCGCAGTGGTTTATGCGGTAATCGGATGGTCGCTCGTCCAGGCGGGTTTTATGTCAAGCGGTTCCAGCCAGGTAAAAACCTTGGGTAGCGCGGTGGCTTCGCTCGCGGATGACGGAATTCTCTTCACGCTCGTCGCGATCGGCCTACTGATCTTCGGCCTGTTCAGCCTGATCCTTGCGCGTTACCGGATCATTCCGGAGATGAGTTCGAACGGCAAGGTACCGAGCTTCCGCGCTTGAACCAATCACCGGGCGGGCAGAGAAATGCCCGCCCGTTTCATTCCTGAAAGGTAAGCGGCGGTGCGTTATTTCGAAGATATCGAGATTGGCGAGAAGCAGTCGTTCGGTTCCTACGAGGTAACCCGCGACGAAGTCATGCGATTTGCCGAGAACTACGATCCGCAGCCGTTTCATCTCGACGACGAAGCTGCCGCCCGCACCCATTTCGGCCGTTTGTCGGCGAGCGGCTGGCATACCTGTGCGATGACCATGCGCATGATGGTCGAGAACATGAAAGTCCATCAACAAGCGAGCCTGGGCTCTCCGGGTATAGACGAACTACGCTGGAAAAAGCCGGTCTTTCCGGGAGATACCTTGCGCGTCGAAACCGAAGTTCTGGAAAAACGGGCAAGCAAGTCGCGGCCCGAAATGGGTTTCTTCAAATCACGGATCGTTACTTACAACCAGGATGACGAACCGGTGCTCGAGATGACCTCGAACGGTATCATGCAGGTACGCGAACCGCGCCGCGCGGAAGGTTAGGCGCTCAGGACCCGCACTGCGCGGTGCCGACAGCCCTGTAAACCGTCTCGTTCCGGCCGTCACGCACCGTGAAGTTCGCTTGGTGTTCGACGGTTTCGATGCCGATCTGCCTGCCGTCACCCTCGGCTATGTCGATCATGAAAGAGAGCCGCCTGCCGTCGTAGCGCGTGCGCGATCCGAAAGCGCTTTCAGCGCTTCCCATATCCGGCGCGAACCGCTCGATATCGCCGTCGATCTTCATGAAACCACTGTCGGCCAGTGCGAGCGCGATCGGTCGGTCGCTTGAACCTTCGGGGATGAAGGCGCAGCTTGCGCCATACATGTCGTTCGCTTCGATATCCTCGTAGAGGATGCGCTGCGGAGCCACGGATTCCGCCGGGGGCGTCTGAGCAGCCTCTACCGCGGCGATATCGGCGGCATCCTCGGCCGCCTTTTGTGCCGTTTCCTCCGCCGTGGGTTCCCGCTCGCTGCACGCGGTCAGCGCCAATGCCCCCAACAATCCAAGTCCAATCTGCCGCATCAATGCCTCCCGAACAGTTTCTCGACGTCGTCCATCGACAGCTTCACCCAGGTCGGTCGGCCATGGTTGCATTGTCCTGAACGCGGCGTGCGCTCCATCTCGCGCAGCAATGCGTTCATTTCTGCGACGGTCAGGTTGCGCCCTGCCCTCACCGATCCGTGGCATGCCATGGTTGCCAGAACCAGATCGAGCTTCTCGCCGAGCAGCAATGCCGTTCCGTGTTTGGCGAGATCGTCGTCGATATCTTCCAGCAGCTTCGCCAAGTCGCCGTTTCTCAGCGCGTGCGGGGTAGCCCTGACCAGCATTGCTCCCGGACCGAAGCGTTCGATTACGAGTCCGTGCTGCGCCAGCGTGTCGATCGCTTCTTCCAGCCTGTCGCACGCCGGTTCGTCGAGCTCGACCACTTCCGGCATGAGCAGCGCCTGGCTGCGCGATACGGCTTCCTCGGCGCCCGCAGCTTTCAGCCGTTCGAGCACGAGCCTTTCATGGGCAGCATGCTGATCGACCAAAACGAGACCGTCCTCGGCTTCCGCGACGATGTAGGTTTGTGCGACCTGCCCGCGCGCTATACCGAGCGGGTAGCTAGGCGAAGGTCTCTCTTCGTCCATTGGCGTCTCGGCCCGTCCCTGCGGCATGGCCAGAACCTCACCATCGGCTTCGTCGCTTCGCATATAGGCCTGAACCCGCGCCATGTTGCCGGCAGGCGGCGTCCAGCCCGATCCGGCGAAGATCGACCGCATGGCTGCAGGCTGTTCGACCGGCTCGCGCTGCCAGCGATCCATCGCGCTCCGGTCCGGACCTTGCGCGCTGCGCTTGTCACCGCTCGCGAGCGCGCGGCGCAGGCCGGAGACGATGAACCCGCGCACGCCTGCGGCATCGCGAAAGCGTACCTCGGTCTTGGCTGGATGGACGTTCACGTCGACATCTTCTGCCGGAAGCTCGAGGAACAGTGCCAGTACGGCATGACGGTCGCGCGCCAGCATATCGGAATAAGCGCCCCTTACCGCTCCGATCAGGAGCCGGTCTTTCACCGGGCGGCCGTTGACGAACAGATACTGGTGGTCCGCCACACCGCGGTTGTAGGTCGGCAGGCCAGCGATGCCGGTCAAGCGGATGAGTTCTCCGGTTTCGGTCGGGCGTTCGAATTCGATTCCTACGCCGTTTTCCTTCAATTCGCGCGTGACGATCTGCGCTGCGCGTTCGGCTAGATCCTCGCCCGCCTGCACCGCCAATACGCGCCGCTCGCCGTGATCGAGTGTAACGGCGATATCCGTCCGGGTCATCGCGAGGCGGCGGACCACGTCGAGGCAGGCAGCGTACTCGCTCCGCGGCGTGCGCAGGAACTTGCGGCGCGCGGGCAGCTTGTCGAACAGGCCTTCCATCCTGATCCGCGTACCCGGCGGGATCGCACAGGGCGCATTCTCGATCAACTCGCCGTGGTCGATGCGCTTGCGCCAACCGCTCTCCGCGTCGCGCGGGCGGCTTTCGATGGTCAGCCGGGAAACGCTGGCGATCGAGGGGAGCGCTTCACCGCGAAAGCCGAGCGTGCGGACCTGTTCGATCGCGCCCGCTTCCCCAATCAGACTCTCGGGCAGCTTCGACGTCGCGTGCCGTTCGAGCGCTAGCGCCATTTCGGCAGGATCCATCCCGCAGCCGTCGTCGGATACCTCGATCCCGCCGAGGCCCCCGTCGACCAGATTGACCCCGATCCGTGTCGAACCGGCGTCGATTGCATTCTCAACCAGTTCCTTGAGCGCGGACGCCGGACGCTCCACCACCTCGCCCGCGGCAATGCGGTTGATCAGCGTTTCTGGCAGGCGGCGGATTTGTGGCATTAGTCAAGGCTAACGCCAAGGCGACGCAAATTCGAGGTCGGCAGTGGAAAAAGAACCATCTTTCGACATAAAATTTTGGAGTTTTTCGAAGCGCTTCGCTAAGGCCCGTTCTGGATCGAGCCCTGGCGAGCGAAAGCAGGGGGAACGGACGGGCCTATATGGCCTGACATTACTCCCGCATGATCGTAAAGGTGCGGGCTCAGCGCGCTAACAAATGACGGAATTACCTTTCCCATGGGCTTCTTTTCCAACCTGATGAAATTCGGCACCCAGAATATCGCTATCGATCTGGGAACCGCAAACACGCTCGTTTACGTGCAGGATCAGGGGATCATCCTGAACGAACCGTCGGTCGTTGCGATCGAGACTCTGAACGGGATCAAGCGGGTCAAGGCCGTGGGCGACGATGCCAAGATGATGATGGGCAAGACGCCCGACAGCATCGAGGCGATCCGTCCGCTGCGCGACGGCGTCATCGCCGACATCGAAATTGCGGAAGAAATGATCAAGCATTTCATCCGCAAGGTTCACGGGAAGAAGAGCCTGCTGCGCTATCCCGAAATCGTGATCTGCGTGCCGTCGGGCTCTACCTCGGTAGAGCGCCGGGCGATTCGCGATGCGGCAAGCAATGCCGGGGCGAGCCAGGTTTATCTTATTCTGGAGCCGATGGCGGCTGCGATCGGCGCCGATATGCCGGTAACCGAGCCGGTGGGCTCGATGGTGGTCGACATCGGCGGCGGCACGACCGAAGTCGCCGTGCTTTCGCTGCGCGGCCTGGCCTACACCACCAGCGTTCGTACCGGCGGGGACAAGATGGACGAAGCGATCGTGTCCTACGTTCGCCGCCATCACAACCTGCTGATCGGTGAAGCTACCGCGGAGCGGATCAAGAAAGACTACGGCGTCGCGATGCCGCCGGAAGACGGTATCGGCGAAGCGATCACGCTCAAAGGCCGCGACCTCGTGAACGGCGTTCCGAAGGAAATTACGATCAACCAAGCGCACATCGCCGAAGCGCTGTCCGAACCCATCGGAGCGATCATCGAAGGTGTGCGTATTGCGCTCGAGAATACCGCACCCGAACTCGCTGCGGACATTGTCGATCAAGGCATCGTGCTGACCGGCGGCGGAGCCCTTATCAAGGGTCTCGACGAATATCTCCGGGAGGAGACGGGCCTACCCGTATCAATTGCGGAAGATCCGCTAACCTGCGTCGCGGTCGGCACCGGGCGCGCCATGGAAGACCCGATCTACCGCGGCGTCTTGATGACGGCCTAAGGCGGGTTAGCTAATGGCGCCGCCTACCTCCCGGCGCTCCAGCTATTCGAAGCGAGCGCAGATAAGCATCTTCACCGGCTACATTCTGGCCGCGATCGGTGCTGTCATCGGCGTGCTTCTCATCATCCTGTCGATCTGGCGTCCCGATCTGCCGGGCAACATCCGCGCGCGGGCCAACGACGTGGTCGTGCCCGCGGAACGGGGCGCAGCCGAAGTCAGAACCGGCAGCAAGGGCTTCCTCGAAAGCGTTCAGGGCTATTTGCGCGCCGGTGCGCAGAATGCGGAGCTCAAGCGGGAAGTCGAACTCGCCCGTATTCGCCTGGGTGAAGCAGCGGTCGTTGAGCAGGAAAACAGGAGGCTGAAAGCGCTCTTGGCGTTGGAAGGCGGGGAGAGCCGGCCGGTGGCCATCACGCGCATGGTCGGAGCCACTTCCACCAGTTCGCGCCGCTTCGGCTATATCGGCGCGGGGACGAACGACGGCGTGCAGCCCGGAATGCCTGTGAGAACGGACCGCGGCGTGGTCGGTCGCGTACTCGAAGCGGGCGCCAACAATGCGCGCATTCTGCTGTTGACCGACAGCCAGAGCGTACTTCCCGTGCGCCTGTCCGACGAGCGCCGCGAAGTCGTCGCCTTTGCGCGCGGTAACGGGGACGGCCGAATCCGGATCAGGCTGATCAACCTCGGGCTCAATCCGCTCAAGCCGGGCGACCTCTTCGTAAGCAGCGGCGCCGGCGGCTACTACCAGCCGGGTATCGCGGTCGCATTGGTCGAGGAAAAGACCGACGACGGGGCGATCGCACGCGTCGTAAGCGATCCTGCCGCAGCCGATTTCGTGGCGGTCCAGCCAATTTACCAACCGGAAGCCGTCGCTGCATCAAAGGTAGCCGACGAGGAAGTGCTTGGCGAGGGAACTGGCGAGACGACCGAAGCGGCGGAGGAAGCCGAGTAATGGAACGGCTCAACCCCCGTGCGCGCAGCGATCAGTACGGCAGCCGCCTGAACCGGTCGCATTCGGCGATACTCGCCAATATCGTTCCGTGGCTCAGTATCATGCTGGCTTCGCTCGCACCAATCTTCGTTATCGCATCGGGCATTCCGATCATGCCGCCGCTGGGGCTACTGATGATGCTGGCGTGGCGGCTGGTGCGTCCCGGCCTGCTGCCGATGTGGGCGGGCCTGCCCCTAGGACTGTTCGACGACCTTTTCAGCGGCCACGTTTTCGGTAGCGGCGTCCTTTTCTTCTCGCTTTCCATGATCGCGATCGAGGCGATGGAGGCGCGCTTCCCGTGGAGCAACTTTTTCCAGGATTGGTTAACGGCAAGTTTAATTGTCATCGTGTACCTTCTCTTTGCGATGTTATTATCTGGTGCCCAACTCTCCTTCGAACTGCTGTCTGCATTGGGACCGCAAGTGGTCCTGTCCATTCTCGTATTCCCGTTCCTGTCGCGCATAGTGTCGCGATTTGACCGGATGCGGCTGCTGCGCTGGCGGGTGGTCAACTGATGGCGCTCGGCCGCGGGTCGGGCCCGCCAATCTCAGCAACGCACTTACGCAACCGCTTCGACAGGCGGACATTCGTCATCGGCGGATTGCAGGTCGGTATCGGCACGCTGCTTGCCGCGCGCATGGCGTATATCGCCATTGCGGAGAACGAAAAATACGAGACCGAAAGCGAAAGCAACCGGGTCAACCTTACGCTAATCCCCCCGCGCCGTGGCTGGCTGCTCGACCGGAACGGCGCCCCGCTCGCATCCAACCGAGCGGACTTCCGTGTCGACGTTATTCCGGAGAGGCTAGTCGACCGGGAGCGGACAGTGGACGTGCTTGGCGACATTCTCGGCCTTCAGCCGCCGGAACGCGACGATCTGCTGAAGAAGATCGGCGAGGCGCGCCGCTTCCAGCCGGTCGAGGTTTCGGCAAATCTCTCCTATGACGAATTCGCCGCGATCAGCGTTCGCCTGCCCGAGCTCCCGGGTGTGATCCCGCAGCGCGGCTTCTCGCGCTTCTATCCGACTGGCCCTTCGGTCGGCCACCTGATCGGCTATGTCGGTCCGGCTTCGGCAGAAGAGTATGAGGAGGACCGGAACCCGCTCCTGATTACGCCGGGATACAAGATCGGCAAGGACGGCCTCGAAAAGCAGTTCGAGCGCGACCTTCGCGGTGTCCCCGGTGCGCGGCGCGTCGAAGTGACCGCAGCGGGCCGGATTGTGCGCGATCTCGATACGCGCGACGATGTCCAGGGCGATCCGGTGCGCCTGACCATCGACGGACCGCTGCAGGACTACGCGGCTCGCCGCATCGGGCTCGAATCGGGATCGGTCGTCGTCATGGACTGCCAGACAGGCGACATCTTGTGCATGGCTTCCATGCCGAGTTTCGATCCCAACAGCTTTTCCGGCGGCATTGGGCGGGTCGAATATTCGATGCTGCGCGACGACGAACGCGTGCCGCTGCGCAACAAGGTGCTTAAGGGGCTCTATCCACCCGGCTCGACCGTCAAGCCGATGCACTCGATGGCGTTTCTCGATGCCGGCATAAAACCGACCGACACCGTCTTCTGCGGCGGCGGCCTGCGCGTCGGAAACCGCTTCTTTCGCTGCTGGAAACGCGGCGGGCACGGCACGGTCGATATGGCCAAGGGCATCTACCAGAGCTGTGACACTTACTTCTATTATTTCGCGCAGAAGGTCGGCTTCGATTTCATTGCTCAGGAAGCGCGCAAATTCGGTCTGGGTCAGGAATTCGACCTGCCGGTGACGAGCCAGTTCTACGGAACCGTTCCCGATCCCGATTGGAAGATGCGCAAGTACGAGCAGGAATGGCAGACCTTCGACACTGTCAACGCGTCCATCGGCCAGGGTTATTACCTTGCCAATCCGCTGCAGCTCGCCGTTATGGCCGCGCGTTTGGCCACCGGTCGAAAGGTCGAGCCTCGGCTGCTTCGGACCAACAAGATTCAACAGGTCGAGGACTTCCATTATTCTACCGATGAGCTTGCCTACATCCGGCAAGCCATGAGCGATGTCGTCAACGGACCGGGCACGGCGGGCCGCGGCCGCCTGCCGCTCGAGAACGTCAAGATCGCGGGCAAGACCGGGACCGCACAGGTCGTCTCGCTGAATAAGTCCGATGGCAAGAGCGGTCCGTGGAAGTACCGCGACCACGGTCTCTTCATCTTCTTCGCGCCCTTCGACAATCCGCGCTATGCCGGAGCGGTCGTCATCGAGCACGGCGGCGGATCGGGCGCGGCCTATCCGATTGCCCGTGACGTCACGACGTTCCTCTTCGATCCGCAAAAGGGTATGGACGCGCTGCGCGGGTTCGAGAACGACTGGGGCGGAACAGCCAAGGAACGTCTTGCCCGCCGTTATGCCGAATACGCGCGCGCAGCCGGAGAGGCTGTCCCGCCCGTTCCCAGCCGCGAACAGGAAATCTTCGACCAGGTCGAAGCCGAAGCACGCCTCGCAGCCAGGCAGTCGGAAGAGATTGCCAACCAGCCGGTCGTTCCCCGGTCGGAGGCCAATCCCGTCGGCGACCGACGGGGGCGGCCGGGCGGGGTCAGTTCGCTGTAGATGAGCATCGTTCCTCCCGCTGTCGCGCGGCAACCCTGGCAGATGCTGATTCCCCTGTTCGTGCTGATAGCATTTGGTGCGGCGGTGCTGTTTTCGGCAGCGGGCGGCAACATGCAGCCATTCGCGCAGTCGCACCTGATCCGTTTTGCCGTATTCTTCGTGATGGCGATTATCATCACCATGTTCACGCGGGCGGCAATGAAATTTCTCGCTTATCCAGTGTACATCGTCATCCTGCTGCTACTGGTCGCCGTGGAAGCGATCGGGTTCGTCGGCGGGGGGAGCCAGCGTTGGCTCAATCTCGGTTTCATGCAATTGCAGCCGTCGGAGCTCATGAAGCCGGCGATCGTGCTCGCGCTTGCCAAATTCTACGACACGCTGCCCATCGGCATGGTCGGCACGTGGCGCGCCCTGGTCCCGGCTGGCGCTATTATCGCAATGCCAATGGCATTGGTGTTGTTGCAACCGGACCTTGGAACGTCGCTGGCGCTCGCATTCGGCGGAGCGGCCGTCATGTTTCTCGCCGGCCTCCCGATGCGCTGGTTCGTGATGGCCGGCGCCGCCGGAGCGGTCGCTGCTCCCCTGGCTTTTTTCTTCGGGCTTCAGGATTACCAGCGGCGGCGCGTGACGACCTTCCTCGATCCGGAAAGCGATCCGCTGGGTTCGGGCTATCACATCACGCAATCGAAAATCGCGATCGGCTCGGGCGGACTGAGCGGCAAAGGGTTCAACGAAGGCTCTCAGAGCCATCTCAATTACCTTCCCGAACCGCACACCGACTTCGTTTTCGCGACGATGGCGGAGGAGTGGGGTCTGCTCGGCGGACTGGTCGTCATCGTGATCTTCGCCTTGATCCTGCGGTGGGGACTGTCGGTCGCTCTTAAATCGAACGACCGCTTCGCCCGCTTGCTCGCTGCAGGAATGGTCGTAACGATCTTCTTCTACGTTGCCGTCAACCTGATGATGGTCATGGGTTTGGCACCGGTTGTCGGCATCCCGCTTCCGTTCATGAGCCACGGCGGATCCTCAATGCTGACCAACATGATCTGCATCGGCATTCTTATGCAGGTGAGCAAATGGAACCGCGAAGCGCCGCGCAGCGGTCTGACGCATTAGCGAGGAAAGCCGAGGAATTTTCGCTGCACCCCTTCCCCTTCGCGTGCGGGACGCTATATGCGGCACTCCTTCGCGCGATTCGATCCGTTTTGACGGTGTGAATGTGAAGCTGATCGCGGCAAAAGCCCGATGTGGACGCATAGCTCAGTTGGTAGAGCAGCTGACTCTTAATCAGCGGGTCCTAGGTTCGAACCCTAGTGCGTCCACCATTCCTCTCCCGACAAATACCCGAAACTACTCGCCCCAGGTCGAGTGCGCGGCGGCAGTGCGGCCAGTGAAGCAGCGGCTGCGGTCCTGCTCGCAAAAGTCGATGAGATCGGTTTCGGGAAAAGCGGCGAGGCATCGTTCCGCTTCGCACAAAGAACGGAAATAAAGGAGCGCCTCGCGCTCGCTTCCGTGACCCGCGTAAGTTGCTGCCATGCGGGCGAACCCGAGGTTTTGCAGTCCCCAAGCTTCCATCGCCTGGATCACGCCTGGCAATGCGCCGCGCTCCCACGCAATCCGTACGCGAATGGGAAAGTTGTTTTCGAGCGCTGCGGCGCGGTTTTTCGCCCGTCGAACCATAACCTCAGATTGAACGAACAGAGAACATGTAGGAAAGAGCGGGGGACACATTATTCTTGCGTGTGCGCTTGATGTGGACACCCGTTGCTCATCACATTATTGTGTGATACGTGGGCGGCATGGAACAGACAATCGACCGAATTCGCAGTCTCGTCGCCGACGGGTCGCTCACCAAAGCCGGGATCGCGCGCGCTTCTGGCCTTCATGCCAATACGCTGCGCGACTGCGATCAGGAAAGCTGGAATCCCACTGCCGAGACGGTCGCGAAGCTGAAGCGCTTCCTCGAGCAGAACGAGACCATCCCCGTCCTGTGCGGGATCGAGGAGATCATCAACGAAGCGCGCAACGGGCGCATGTTCGTGCTGGTGGACGACGAGGACCGCGAGAACGAGGGCGATCTCGTCATTCCGGCCCAGATGGCGACGCCCGATGCGATCAATTTCATGGCCATGCACGGGCGCGGGCTTATCTGCTTGTCGCTCGACCGGAAGCGCGTCGACCTTCTGGGGCTCGAGCCGATGAGCCGCTCGAACCGGACCATGTACGAGACCGCCTTCACGACGTCGATCGAAGCGCGCGAGGGGGTGACGACCGGGATTAGCGCCGCCGACCGCGCACGGACGATTTCGGTCGCGATCGATTCGGGTAAAGGCAAGGACGACATCGTTACGCCGGGTCATGTCTTCCCGCTCGTCGCGCGCGATGGCGGGGTTCTTGTGCGTGCAGGCCATACCGAGGCTGCGGTCGATATCGCCCGCCTCGCCGGCCTCAATCCGTCAGGTGTAATCTGCGAAATCATGAACGAGGACGGCTCCATGGCCCGCCTCGAAGATCTGATGTCTTTTGCGCGGCGGCATGGCCTGAAGATCGGCACTATACGCGACCTTATCGAGTACCGCCGCCGCTACGATCACCTTGTCGAGCGCATTGCAGAGACATCCTTCACTTCCGACTACGGCGGCGAGTGGAAGCTGCTCACCTACCGCAACAAGGTCGACGGTAGCGCCAGCTATGTGCTTCAGAAGGGGCACGTGGTGGAGGGGCAAGCCACCCTCGCCCGCGTCCATACGATCAGCTTGCTCGATGATATTCTCGGCCGGGCCGGACCGAAGAAGCGCATCCTGCAGCGGGCCATGACCCGTATCGGCGAAAACGGCGCGGGCGTAATCGTCATCCTCATCAACAGCACCGCGGCCTTTACCGGCGACTCCGCACCCAGCGCATCGGACGGCGACTTTCGCAATTACGGGATCGGCGCTCAAATCCTCGCCGACCTTCACATCGAAGACATGGTGCTGCTCACCAACTCGCACCGCAACGTCGTCGCGATCGAAGGCTACGGTCTCAATATCGTCGGCGAAGATCCCATTCCGGAGTAATCTACGTGGCCAAGTTCCTGATAGTCGAAGCGCGCTTCTACGCGCATCTCAACGACCAATTGATCGAAGGGGCGCGTTCGGCCCTGACCTCTGCCGGGCACGAGGTCGAGGTTCTGACCGTCCCAGGCGCACTTGAAATACCTGGTGCGATCGCGCTGGCGGCGGAAAGCGAGCGCTACGACGGCTTCGTTGCCATCGGCGTGGTCATTCGCGGCGAAACCTATCATTTCGAGATCGTCGCCGGCGAAAGTGCAAGGGCGATCATGGCGCTTACGATGGACGGTATTGCCATCGGCAACGGCATTCTGACGGTCGAGAACGATGCGCAGGCCGAGGTCCGCGCTGATCCTGCGCGCAAGAACAAGGGGGGAGAGGCAGCACAGGCCGCCCTCGCCCTCCTTGATCTGCGGAGCCGCTTCGCGAACTAGCCGATATTGCCGAAGCAGCGATCGCCGGCGTAAATAGCGCTCGCGCCCAGTTCTTCCTCGATGCGGATGAGCTGGTTGTACTTGGCGAGCCGGTCGGACCGGGCGAGCGAGCCGGTCTTGATCTGCCCGCAATTGGTTGCGACTGCGAGATCCGCGATCGTCGCGTCCTCGGTCTCTCCGCTGCGGTGGCTCATGACCGCGGTGTAGCCCGCGCGGTGCGCGATATCGACGGCATCGAGCGTTTCGGAAAGCGTGCCGATCTGGTTGACCTTTACCAGGAGCGAGTTGGCGAGACCGTCTGCGATCCCGTCGGCGAGGCGCACCGGGTTGGTCACGAAAAGATCGTCGCCGACAAGCTGAATCTTCTTGCCGATGCGGTCGGTAAGCGCCTTCCAGCCCGCGAAGTCGTCTTCCGCCATGCCGTCCTCGATCGACATGATCGGATAGGCATCGCACAGATCGGCGAGATAGGCGGTCATTTCCTCGCCCGTTAGCGACAGGTTCTCGCCAGATATCTCGTATTTCCCGTCGCGGAAGAACTCGGTCGAGGCGCAGTCGAGCGCCAGCGCCACGTCGCGGCCGGGCTCGAATCCCGCCTGCTCGATCGACGACATGATGAAGTCGAGCGCATCGCGCGTGCTGGCAAGGTCGGGGGCGAAGCCGCCCTCGTCGCCGACCGCGGTGGACAAGCCCTTGGCGGCCAGACCCTTCTTCAGCGTATGGAAGATTTCGGCTCCCCAGCGGACCCCTTCGGCAAGGCTGTCGGCACCGATCGGCATCACCATGAATTCTTGGATGTCGATCGGGTTGTCGGCATGCTCGCCGCCGTTGATGATATTCATCATCGGCACCGGCAGGACGTGAGCCTTGACGCCGCCAATATAGGAATAGAGCGGCAAACCGCGCGCATTCGCCGCCGCCTTGGCTACCGCGAGGCTGACGCCGAGAATGGCATTGGCGCCGAGGGTGCCCTTGTTGTCGGACCCGTCGAGCTCGATCATGGTGTAGTCGATGTCGCGCTGGTCTTCCGCGTCGAGCCCCAAGATCGCTTCGGAAATTTTCCCGTTCACCGCGTCGACCGCTTTCAGTACGCCCTTGCCGAGGTATCGCTGATTATCGCCGTCACGAAGCTCGACCGCTTCATGTGCGCCGGTCGATGCGCCGGAGGGTACCGCAGCGCGGCCAAAACTTCCGTCTTCGAGCAGGACATCGACTTCCACGGTCGGATTCCCGCGGCTGTCGAGGATTTCGCGGGCGTGCATATCGATGATGGCGGTCATGTAGCTCTCTTTCAGAATCTGTGGTTCGATTTGCGCCCCGGTGCGGCGCGGCAGCGGTGGTCTATGGGGCGGAACGATTACAAGCAAGTTGCATTGGTATGAATGAAGGAGAGGCGCATCTGCTGGGCCTCCGCAACGCTAACAGAGGGAATTTTGATCATGGTAAGTACTAGTGCGACCCCCGGCGCAACTACGACGCCGACCACGACGACTACGACGTCGCCGGTAGACACCACCGCCGCCGATACCGCATCGCCGCACCGCGCCGAAGCGAAGTCGCGTTTCAACAAGGCGCTTGACGAAGCAAAGGCCGGCGCCGCTGCCTTGAAGGCCGAAGCATCCGTGCGCGCTGGCGAATACAGGGGCCAGGCAAAGACCAAGGGCACCGAATATCGCGGTCAGGCCAAGACGAAGGCGAGCGATCTTGCTGTCGAAGGCAAGGCGAAGGCCAGCGAAGGCATGAAGTCGCTGAGCCGCATGGTATCCGAGCAGGCACCGAAGCTCGACGAGAAGCTTGGTGCGAAATACGGCGATTATGCGCGCAGCGCATCGCGATCGCTTGACGAAAACGCAGCGAAGCTTGAAACCAAATCGGTCGAAGAACTCGGTGAAGACGCCCGCGAATTCGTTCGCAAGAGCCCGGGCACGGCGGTCGGCATCGCTGCCGTCGCTGGCTTCCTGATCTCGCGGCTGTTCACTTCGAGCAAGTAACGAAAATGCATAAAGGGCCGGCGGAGTGCTGCCGGCCTTTTCCGCTCCGTATAAAAACTCGCTCGACGAGAGCATCCTATTCTGACGGAGAACGTCTTTGCTTGCATCCGACGCCCGAGACACCCCGACAGGCTATCCGCCGGAAGGCGACTACCCGCCGCACGAAGATCCGCGCGTAGCAGATCCTAGCGCGGAAGAGGAATACCCGCCTTCGCTGCTCGAAGATCTCAAGGCTTTCTACGAAGACGGCACGACCTATGTTCAGGCGGAACTCGCCTTCCAGAAAACCCGGGCCCGCTTTGCCGGAGACCGGCTGAAATCGGCTGCTGTTTTCGGCGTCGGCGCCTTGGCGTTTCTGCACTTGGCCTTGATCGCCTTCGTCGTCGGCCTCGTCATCATTCTCACGCCGGAAATCGGCGCCGTCGGCGCGACTGCGCTCGTAACCGGCTTGCTCCTTATCGGTGCGGCCATACTCGGCATGATGCTCAAGAAGAAAATCGACAGTCTGATAAGCGCCTTCGGCGATAAGGATATCCAGTCATGACCCGCCCGCTCGAAGCGCAACTTCGCGAAGACAAGGCGATGCGCGACGCCGCCTACACTCTGGTCAGAACCGACATTGCGCACCTCAAGGCAGACTGGGCCGAGAAAGGGATTGGCGCACGGACGGTCGACCGTCTGAAGGACGGCGCCAGCGAAGTCTACGAGGAAGCCGTCGACGTCGCATCCGACCACCGGGGTGTCCTGGCGGCGCTGCTCGCAGCAGTCGGGCTCTGGTTCGCGCGCAACCCGATCATGTCACTGTTCCTGGATGACGACGAGATCGACGAGGAGGAAGCGGACGACGATCTCTACGCTTACGAGCGGTACTAGTGGCCACGACCGCCTCTTTGGAACCGTCGGCACGTTCCGCGTATTAATCAAGTATATTACCGAATTCAGGAGATTTTATGGAAACCGCGACAACCGACACGAAGCCAGTCGGAAAAACCGACACCGTCCCCTCGGACGATGTGGCAACTGGCAATTCTGGAAACATGACGCGCGAGGAGAAGCGTGATCTTCTTCGTGAACGTATCGAAGCTGGTGAGCGCCGCAACCAGGAACGCTCGCTCGGCGACTACGCCAAGGATGCAGCCGACAATGCGAAGGAATTCGCGAAGGATCACCCTGTAGCGACTATTGCCGGCGCAATCGCTGTAGGCCTTGCGATCGGCGCGATGACACGTCCGGGACGCCGCCTTGCGCGTCAAGGCGCAGTTCGGACCGGCGCACTCGCAGCCATCGCAGCGGACGCCATCGCCGCATACAGCGCAAGCCTGATCGATGGTGCGGGCGACCTCGCCCGCAACAGCGGTGACGCACTCGAAGATTTCGGCGACACCGTGTCGGGCAAAGCCCGTACCCTGCGGCGCCGCGCCAGCTATGAAGCAAGCTCGCTTGCCGATAGCGCGGGAATGACCAAGCGCAGCCTCGCCCGAAAGGCTCGCCGTTCGTACCGCGACACCCGCCACAGTCTGCGGCATTAAACAGAGAAGCAATTTCAGAGAAAAGCGGCGCGCCGGGATTGCCTGACGCGCCGCTTTCTTTATGGCTCCAGCGAAATCTCTTTCCCCACAGACCGGACGAATAACATGCAGGAACAGAAAGCCGAACAGCAACTCTATCTCGTAATGGGCGGGCGCGTGTCCGATCCGCGCGCGATCAAGTTCCAAGATCCGGAAAGCATTCACGTGGCCGGCGTCTATGCCGATTACGAACGCGCCGAGGAAGCCTGGCGCAGCAATGCACAGCGCACGGTCGACGATGCCGAGATGAAATACGTCATCGTCCACCTGCACAAGCTGCTCGACCCGGAAAAGTAGGCCTAGCGGCTTGGCCTATTCGATCCGCCCGTACCGCTCCGAGGACGCGGTCTACCTGGACGAATTGTCACGCAAGGCCATCAGGATTTCGGCGCCGCGCGCCTATTCGCAGGATCAGGTCGCGGCCTGGCTTCAAAACTACCCGGACGTGACGAACTTCGATACGAAGCTGACGCTGGGGGGCGCCTGTTTCGTCGCCGTCGATGCCGAGGGAAAGCGGCTCGGCTATGTCCTGTTAGAGCGCGGCGGACATATCGACCGGCTCTTCACCAATCCCGAAGACGAGCGCCGCGGCGTTGCACAGCAGCTCCTCGCGGCGGCCGAACATTTCGCACGCCCGCACAAATGGGAGAGGCTGTTCGCCGAAGCGAGCGAACCGGCCCGCGCTGCGTTCGAGCGCGCGGGCTACCACATCGTGGCGCGCCGCAACTTCGAGATCGGCGGCATCCCCATGCACAACTGGGCGATGGAGAAGCGCCTCTAACTGATCGTCAGATGAATTCGATCTTGTCGACGAGGTAGAACTTGTCGCCCGAAGGAACGGTGACTTCGATCTCGTCGCCGACGCTCTTGCCGATCAAAGCCTTGCCGAGCGGCGAATTGTACGAAATCCGGCCGTTCTTCGCATCGGCTTCGGTCTGACCGACAATTTGGTACTTCACCGGCTTGTCGTCTTCGTCGAGCATGGTCACGGTCGCACCGAACACGACCTTGTCGCCGGACAGCGTGGTAGGATCGATGATCTGCGCGCGGCTGGTCCGGTCTTCGAGATCGGCAATCTGCGCTTCGACCTGACCCTGACGTTCCTTCGCCGCGTGGTATTCCGCGTTTTCCGAAAGGTCGCCGTGAGCGCGCGCCTCTTCTATGGCGTCAACGATCTTTGGACGCTCGGCGCGTAGCGTCTTTAGATCGGCAGTCATGCGCTCGTAACCTTCGGCGAGCATCGGCACCTTTTCCATAGGTATTCCTTTATTCTCAAGATCGTGGCCGCCGCAGCCGCGACAAATTCTACTCCGTTTGATCGCCGGTCGGCGTCAATTCTAACGGGCAGAATGTCGAGGAGGGACGTAAAACTGTTCAGCTATAATAGGCTTGGAGCGACTTCACTTCAAGATCGCCCGGCGAAACGCTGCGGATGGCGTCTGCCGTGGCGAGCGAGGCGGCCGCGGTAGTGTAGTAGGGAACCTTGCGGTCGAGCGCGGAAGCCCGGATCGAGGCACTGTCGAGCAGCGACTGCCAGCCTTCGGTGGTGTTGAAGATCAGCGCGATCTCGCCGTCGATGATCGCATCGACGATATGCGGACGACCTTCCGCTACCTTGTTGACCCGCTCAACCGGCAGGCCTTGCTCGGCGAGGAACGTCTGTGTCCCGCCGGTCGCCACGACTTTGAAGCCCTGGTCGATCAGCGTTCGCACGGCAGGCAAGATGATGCTCTTGTCGCTGTCCTTTACCGACACGAACAAAGTGCCCTCACGCGGCAGGGTGACCCCCGCCCCAAGCTGAGACTTGAGGAATGCGGTGGGGAAGTCGCTGTCGATCCCCATGACCTCGCCCGTCGACTTCATCTCCGGCGTCAGCACCGGATCGCTGCCGGGGAAGCGGGCGAATGGGAAGACCGCCTCCTTTACCGCCATGTGCGGAGGATTGAGATCGAACGGCTCGAAATTGTCGAGCGGTTCGCCCGCCATTACGCGTGCGGCAATCGCGGCGATGGGAGCGCCGGTGGCCTTGGCGACGAAGGGTACGGTGCGGCTTGCCCGCGGGTTGACCTCGATAAGGTACACTTCGCCATCCTTGACCGCAAATTGTACGTTCATCAGCCCTACCACCGAAAGCGCGTCGGCAAGTGCTTCGGCCTGCCGTTCCATCTCGGCGATGACGTCCTGCGAGAGACTGTAGGGCGGCAAGGTGCAGGCACTGTCGCCCGAGTGCACACCCGCTTCCTCGATATGCTGCATCACGCCGGCGACGCGCACCGTCTTGCCGTCGCTCACGACGTCGACATCGCATTCGATCGCATCGCGCAGGAACTGGTCGATCAGGACAGGGCTGTCGCCAGACACGTTAACGGCGGTGGCGATGTAATTATCGAGCTGCGCTTCGCTTTCGACGATCTCCATTGCCCGCCCGCCGAGCACGTATGATGGCCGCAGCAGCACCGGATAGCCGATCTGCCGGGCGACGGCGGCTGCCTCGTCGCGGCTGCGAGCGATACCGTTTGATGGCTGCTTGAGCCCAAGCTGGTTCACGAGCTTCGCAAACCGTTCCCGGTCTTCGGCAAGGTCGATCGCATCCGGCGATGTGCCAAGGATCGGAATGCCTTCCGCTTCGAGCGCGGCAGCGAGCTTCAGCGGCGTCTGCCCGCCGAACTGGACGATTACTCCGACGACTTCGCCTGATTGCTGCTCGACCCGCAGGATCTCGAGCACGTCTTCCGCCGTGAGCGGTTCGAAATACAGCCGGTCGGAGGTGTCGTAATCGGTCGAGACGGTTTCCGGGTTGCAGTTGACCATGATGGTCTCGAATCCCGCCCCGCCCTTTTCCGCATCGCCGAGCGCGTAGCAGGCGTGGACGCAGCAATAGTCGAACTCGATCCCCTGACCGATCCGGTTGGGCCCCCCGCCCAGGATCACGATTTTGCGCCGATCGCTCGGCCGCGCTTCGTCGCCCAGACTGTCAGGACCTTCGCCGAAGGTCGGCGCTTCGTAGGTCGAGTACATGTAGGGCGTGATGGCCTCGAATTCCGCCGCGCAGCTGTCGATCCGCTTGAACACGGGGAACACGCCGAGCTTGTGGCGCAGCGCGCGCACTTCCTCCTCGCTGGTGGCGCCAGCCATCGCGCGCAGCGTGTCGTGAAGGAGACCAGAACGCTTTGCCTGCGTTTCGGCGAGCCCGCCCGCCACGCCGACGGAGCGGACGGCCAGCGTCGATAGGCGCTTGTCGGAAAAGCCCATGGCTTTCAGGCGGCGCAGTTCCTCGGCATCGTTCGGCAGGCCGTCGTGCGCAATCATCCGTTCTTCGTAGATGATCGCCTCGATCTGGCGCAGGAACCACGGGTCGTAAGCGGTGACGGCGTGTATCTCCTCGACCGTCAGCCCCTCGCGGAAGGCCTGCGCCACTTGCAGGATACGCTGCGGGGTGCGCTTGGCGAGCGCGGCAGTGATGACGTCGCGGCTCACCCCTTCGAGTTCCGGCAGGCGGTTGAACCCGTCGAGCCCGGTTTCGAGACCGCGCAGCGCCTTCTGCATCGACTCGGCGAAGCTGCGGCCGATCGCCATGACTTCGCCGACGGATTTCATCGCGGTCGAGAGGGTCGCTTCCGCGCCGCGGAACTTCTCGAAGGCGAAGCGCGGGATCTTCGTGACGACGTAGTCGATAGTCGGCTCGAAACTGGCCGGCGTCGCGCCGGTGATCTCGTTCGTCAGCTCGTCCAGCGTGTAGCCGACCGCCAGCTTCGCCGCGATGCGCGCAATGGGAAAGCCGGTCGCCTTGGATGCGAGCGCACTCGAGCGCGATACGCGCGGGTTCATCTCGATCACGATCAGGCGGCCGTCTTCCGGATTGACCGCGAACTGCACGTTGGAGCCGCCGGTCTCAACGCCGATCTCGCGCAGGACGTTGAGCGACGCCGTGCGCATGATCTGATATTCCTTGTCGGTCAGCGTCAGCGCGGGCGCGACGGTGATGGAATCGCCCGTATGCACGCCCATCGGATCGACGTTCTCGATTGAGCACACGATGATGCAATTATCGTTGCGGTCGCGCACGACCTCCATCTCGTATTCTTTCCAGCCGAGCAGCGATTCCTCGATCAGCACCTCGGTGGTAGGCGACGCTTCCAGTCCGGAGCGCACGATATTCTCGAACTCGCTCCGGTTGTAGGCGATGCCGCCGCCCGTCCCACCGAGCGTGAAGCTGGGCCGGATGATCGCGGGCAGGCCGGTGCGTTCGAGCACTGCGAAGGCTTCGTCCACCGTATGCGCTGTGCCGCTGCGCGCGCTTTCGAGGCCGATGGAGTCCATTGCCTCGCGGAAGCGGTTGCGGTTCTCCGCCTTGTCGATGGCGTCGGCCTTCGCGCCGATCATCTCGACCCCGAGCTCCGCTAATACGCCCATCTCGTCGAGCTTCAGCGCGCAGTTGAGCGCGGTCTGCCCGCCCATCGTGGGAAGCAGCGCGTCGGGCTTTTCCTTGGCGATGATCTTGGCGACAATTTCCGGCGTGATCGGCTCGACATAGGTCGCATCGGCCATGTCCGGATCGGTCATGATCGTCGCCGGGTTCGAGTTCACGAGGATGACGCGGTAGCCCTCCTCGCGCAGCGCCTTGATCGCCTGCGTGCCCGAGTAATCGAACTCGCAGGCCTGTCCGATTATGATGGGCCCGGCGCCGATGACGAGGATCGAAGAGATGTCGTTACGTTTGGGCATTAGTTTTTCTTCGCTCCAAAGAGCTTGGTGAACATAGAAGTCGGCTTCTGAAATTGCTCACTCTCGGAAACAATGCCGTCCGAGCCGACGACAACGGTTTCCCACCCATCATAAACGACTTGTCGCTTTTCCGCCGCAGCGACTAGCACGGGTGTCAATTGTTGAAAGGAGGTAAGGTTTACCGAAGTTTGACAAGTGAGCACCGCGCCAGACTCTTCAGTCATCCATCGGTCGATATTAAATCCCCACGGCTCGAGATCAGCAGCTAAGCCTTTCAGACTTGTTGAGTTTCCAAAAAACCAGAAGTCAGTCTTTCGAGGCGTATCTACATCGTCGCCATTCTCTGACAGAGAGGCGATCACTTGCCTGTCTGCGTCGAGTTGACAATCGACTGCATTAGGGACGATCAAGTTATGAAGCTTCTCGCTGTATGCCGCCGCCGAACTTGCAAACCGATAGCCTTCTGCAGCGAGACCGGATATAATTGTCGAGAAGTCGACGGGTTCGTCATGTAAGAAAAAGATGCGACGCGCACCGTTTCCGGTCACGCTCGCTATGTGAAATGCTTGGCCTGGAAGAGCTTCCAATTTTTCGCTGAGCTTGTCTTCAATAGCATAAAGTCGATCGGTATGCTGCGGCATCCCCCAGTCATTCACCAAATCATCCTCAGCTATACAGTCGACTATTGTCAGATGTGATGTCGCAAGACGTTCGTTGATCAGAGAGTTGCCTGCACGACCAACGACGACAATGGGACTTCCGTCGGAGAATTCACGGTTAAAAAGGACCCACCTGTCTTCATTGCCCGTCACGGACTGATCTGGCGTACTCCTCATCCCAACATCCCCACGAATTTCTCGAACAGGTAAAAGCTGTCCTGCGGCCCTGGCGAAGCTTCCGGGTGGTATTGCACTCCGAACGCTTTCTTGCCCGTGATCGAGATGCCGCAGTTCGTGCCGTCGAACAGCGAGCGGTGCGTTTCGACCACCCTTTCAGGCAGCGTATCGCCGTCGACCGCGAAGCCGTGGTTCATTGATGTGATCTCGACCAGTCCCTCGGTCGCGTCCCAACCGCCGCCGACCCGCTGCACCGGATGGTTCGCGCCGCGGTGGCCTTGGAACATCTTGGCGGTCTTCGCGCCCGCAGCCAGCGCGAGCATCTGGTGGCCAAGGCAGATGCCGAAGATCGGCACGTCGCGCTCCAGCAAGCCCTTGATGACCGGCACGGCGTATTCGCCCGTCGCCGCCGGGTCGCCCGGACCGTTCGAAAGGAAGACGCCGTCGGGCTGCAGTTCGAGGATGTCTTCAAGCGAGGTCTTGGCCGGCACGACCGTCACGCGCGCCCCCGCCTTCACCAGATTGCGGAAGATATTGTCTTTCGCACCGTAGTCGATCGCGACGACATGCGGACGGCCTTCGGGGCCGAAGCTCTTGTAGCCCTCGCCCAGCACCCATTCGCCGCCTTCCCAGGTCATGCGGCCGTCGCGGGTGACGAGCCCTGCGAGGTCGAGCCCTTCCAGCCCGCTCCAGTCGCGCGCCCGTGCCAGCAACGCCTCGGTATCGAAATTGCCTTTCGGCTCGTGCGCAATCACCGCGTTCGGTGCGCCCTTCGCGCGGATGAGCCGCGTCAGCGCGCGTGTGTCGATGCCCGACAGGCCGATCTTGCCCTGCTCCGTCATCCAGTCGTGCAAATGCTGCTTGCTGCGGAAATTGCTGTGCTCGGTGACCGGTTCGCGCACGATGCAGCCGACCGCCGATTCCACCGTGCTTTCGAGGTCTTCATCGTTCGTGCCGACATTCCCGATGTGCGGGAAAGTGAAGGTCACGATCTGCGCGGCATAGGACGGGTCGGTCAGCACTTCCTGATAGCCGGTCATGGAAGTGTTGAAGCAAACCTCGCCCACTGCGCTGCCGATCGCGCCGAAGCCCTTGCCCCAAAGGATCGTGCCGTCAGCCAGAACGAGGCATCCCGTGGCCCCGGCAGGGCGTGCAGGCGAAGAGGCGGAAAGGGCCATAAGCGGCGCTCCGTTCAAGAGGGTTTCGGCGATGTGCGCTAAGACCCATCCGCTAAGGTCGCGAAGCCGCCTCGTCAACCTATCGCGGCGCGCTTCTTTGGGCTAGGTGGCGGGAAACTTCCAAACCATCCACAGGAAAGCCATGATCCGCGAGAACATCCAGAAAGAAACGATTGCCGCAATGAAAGGCGGCGACAAGCAGCGCACCGCCGCGCTGCGCCTGATTTCGGCCAAGGTAAAAGACCGCGACATCGAGCAGCGGACGGCGAAATCGACGGTCGACGACGACGATCTCGTGACCGAGGTGCTGCAGAAGATGGCCAAGCAGCGGCGCGAATCGATCCAGATGTACGAGGACGGCGGGCGCGAGGAGCTGGCGGCGCAGGAACGCGGCGAACTCGCAGTGATCGAGGAATTCCTGCCGCAGGTCATGGACGAGGGACAGATGCGCGTCGCGATCGAGGAAGCGAAAACCACTGTTGGCGCCGATTCGGTAAAGGACATGGGCAAGGTCATGGCCGAACTGAAGGCTCGCCACGGCGCTTCGCTCGACATGAGCAAGGCTAGCGCGATGGTGAAGGAAAGCCTCGGCTGAAGGCTGCGCCCGGCTCGACTCGCCGGGCCGCCTCGGGCACTAACGGGCAATGGCGCTCACACCACAATGGCTGGACGAATTGCGCTCGCGCGTAACGCTGTCGAGCGTAGTGATGCGCACGACCAAGCTTCAGCGCGCCGGGCGGGAGTGGAAGGCTTGCTGCCCGTTCCACGACGAGAAGACGCCCAGCTTTTACGTCAACGACGACAAGGGCTTTTATCACTGCTTCGGCTGCGAAGCGCATGGCGACGTCATCCGCTGGATGACCGACCAGCGCGGCCTCGCTTTTATGGATGCGGTGAAGGAACTGGCGAGCGAAGCAGGCATGGAAGTGCCTGCCGCCGATCCACGCAGTGTAGAGAGGGCGGAGAAACGCGCGAGCCTTCACGATGTCATGGAAGCGGCGCAGGACTGGTTTGCACATAATCTGCAGTCGGCGGACGGGGCGCATGCGCGCTCCTATCTCGCAAACCGCGGGGTATCCGACAGGATCGCTCGCGAATTCGGCTTCGGCTATGCGCCCTCCGATCGGCAGGCGCTGAAGAAAGCACTCTCCCGCTTCGAAGAGGGAATGCTCATCGAGGCGGGCCTGCGTATCGCGGTCGACGATAAGGAGCCCTACGACCGGTTCCGCGGACGGCTCATGTTGCCGATCCATGATATGCGCGGGCGGATCATCGCCTTCGGCGGGCGTATTCTCGAAGAAGGCACCAAAGCGCCGAAATATCTGAACTCGCCCGACACGCCGCTGTTCGACAAGGGGCGCACGCTTTACAATCTGCAGCGCGCCGCCCCCGCTGCGCGCCAGACCGACCGGATGCTGGTGGTCGAAGGCTATATGGATGCGGTCGCACTTGCCGCGCACGGCATCGGCGAGGTCGTCGCGCCGCTCGGCACCGCGCTTACCGAGACGCAGATCGAACTTTTGTGGCGGCAGACTGATTGCCCGATATTGTGCTTCGACGGCGACAATGCTGGTCAGCGCGCCGCGATGCGCGCGATTGGGCGCGTCCTGCCGATGCTGAAGCCCGCACATTCCCTTGCCATCGTACGTCTGCCTCCGGGGCAGGACCCGGACGATCTGCTGAAGGCGAAAGGGCGCGAGGCCATGGAGCGGATCATTGCGGAGCGCACGCCGCTGTTGGAAGCGCTGTGGCAGTTCGAGCGCGAGGCCACTCCCCTCGATACGCCCGAGGCCAAGGCCGGATTGAAAGCGCGGCTGCTCGAACATACCGATACGATCGAACACCCCGACATCCGCTCGCTTTACCGGCGCGAACTGCTCGAGCGCTACGGGGCGTTCGCGTTCCCGCCGCGCGAGCGCAAGGCATGGAGCAAGCCTTCCGGCGGTAAGGGCAAGCCTTTCGTCCCCTCCCTGCCCACCCTATCGGAAAACGCAAGGCAGCGTCTGACACGCGGAACATCGGGCGGCATGAGAGGGGAACTGCTCGACGCGGTCATGCATGGCCTTGCCCGCTATCCGCGGACGATCCTCGCCCGCGAGGAAGAGCTGACTCGGCTCGCCGATTACGCGCCTGCTTACGCGCGGGTAATAGATTTGTTGATAGAAGCCGCCGAAACGCTTGAACCGGGGGAATTTTCGCCCATATCGCTAACAAAGGACATTCCCGCTCCACCGGACAAAACCCGATTTACCTTCCTTCGCGAAGGCACCGACCCGGACAGCGCAGCAGAGGATTTGGCCGAAGCCGTGTCGCTACTGGTCGAACGGCCCGCACTGGAAGCTGCTCTTGCGGCAGCGACGGAGCGGTTCGAGACCGACCCGGAAGGCGCTTTCGCCGAGCAGCAGCGCCTGCTCAAACGAAAGCTGGAATTCGAGTCGCGACTCGGGCAGATAGCCTCGAAACGGGCCGCTCGCGCGGCTTCGATTGATTCAGATAATTCGCCCAAACAAGCACTTGCTGGCGAACACAAAACGGACCGAACCTGACACATGGCTTCCAAGGCGAAGAAAGACAAAGATGATGCACCGCTCATCGATTTGAACGATGCGGACATCAAGAAACTGATCAGCAAGGCCAAGAAGCGCGGCTACGTCACTTATGACGAGCTCAACGATGCGCTGCCGCAGGATCAGATGTCGTCGGAGCAGATCGAGGACGTGATGTCTGCGATTTCCGAAATGGGCGTCAACATCATCGAGAACGATGAGGAAGCCGAAGCCGAAGCCGAAGCGGACAACGAAGCCGAGGTCGAGGAAATCGGCAAGGAAGGCGACGAGAAGGCCGCCAAGAAACCTGCCGAGAAGGCGAAGAAGGCCGCAACCGGCGAGCGGACCGACGATCCCGTTCGCATGTACCTGCGCGAAATGGGCGCGGTCGAGCTTTTGAGCCGCGAGGGCGAGATCGCGATCGCCAAGCGGATCGAAGCGGGCCGCGACATGATGATCATGGGCCTGTGCGAAAGCCCGATCACCTTCCACGCAATCATCGAATGGTCGAACGCGCTCAATAACGAGGAAATGCAACTGCGCGAGATCCTCGATCTCGACGCTATGCTTTCCAAGGAACCGCCGGCCGACAAGATGACCGACGACGCGGAGGATGACGACGACGGGGAAATCTCGGAAGAAACCGCTGGCCCGACCATTCGCGACGACGATGAAGACGAGGACGACGACACCGATACGTCCGGTGACGACGACGATGAGGACGGCGAAAGCAAGAAGCGCGACGACGATGACGAGGAGGAGGACAACACCCTCAGCCTCGCGCAGATGGAAGCGACGCTGAAGCCCGAAGCCCTCGAACGCTTCGCGCGCATCGCGGACCTGTTCAAGAAATTCGAGAAGCTGCAGCACGAGCGTGTCGACGTGCTTGGCCGCGGTGAGAGTTTCCCCGCTGCGAAGGAGCGCAAGTACGAAGGTCTGCGCGAAGAGCTGACGGCGGAAGTCGAAAGCGTGCAGTTCCACGCGGCGAAGATCGAGTTTCTCGTCGACAACCTCTATGCGTTCAACCGCCGGCTGACGGCACTAGGCGGCCAGATGCTGCGCCTTGCCGAACGGCACAAGGTTAAACGCCGCGATTTCCTCGACGCCTATATCGGCAACGAGCTCGACGATACTTGGTTGACCGACCGTACGAAGGACAAGAAGTGGGCCGCCTTCGCAGAGAAGGAAGCCGATTCCATCGAGCGTATCCGGGTCGAGATTTCCGACATCGCGGCCAACACCGGCATGTCGCTGCCCGAATTCCGCCGCATCGTGAACATGGTGCAGAAGGGCGAGCGCGAGGCGCGCATCGCCAAGAAGGAAATGGTCGAGGCGAACCTGCGGCTCGTTATTTCCATCGCCAAGAAATACACTAACCGCGGGCTGCAATTCCTGGATCTTATCCAGGAAGGCAACATCGGGCTCATGAAGGCGGTCGACAAGTTCGAGTATCGCCGCGGGTATAAGTTCTCGACCTACGCGACGTGGTGGATCCGGCAGGCGATCACTCGTTCGATCGCCGACCAGGCGCGTACGATCCGCATCCCCGTTCACATGATCGAGACGATCAACAAGCTGGTGCGCACTTCACGGCAATTCCTCCACGAAGAAGGCCGCGAGCCGACGCCGGAGGAAATGGCTGCGCGCCTATCCATGCCGCTTGAAAAGGTTCGCAAGGTGATGAAGATCGCCAAGGAGCCCATCAGCCTCGAAACGCCCATTGGTGATGAAGAAGATTCGCATCTCGGCGATTTCATCGAAGACAAGAATGCGATCATTCCGGTCGATGCCGCGATCCAGGCGAACCTCAAGGAGACGGTCACCCGGGTCCTAGCGTCTCTGACGCCGCGTGAGGAGCGCGTTCTCAGAATGCGCTTCGGGATTGGCATGAACACGGACCATACGCTCGAAGAAGTCGGACAGCAGTTCTCCGTCACGCGCGAACGTATCCGGCAGATCGAGGCGAAGGCGTTACGGAAGCTCAAGCATCCCAGCCGCAGCCGCAAGATGCGCAGCTTCCTCGACCAGTAACCTCGCTACACATACGGCACAAAAGACCGGCGCTCCTCATATGAGGCTGCGCCGGTTTTGTTTTAGGCGCGCGATTTGTGACAGCGTCTGGGCAATCAGGCCGGATCGAAAACGTGCAATTCGAAAAGCTTCCGGCGGTCCACCAAGAAGTTCGGTCCGCAGAAGAACCGCTCTGGGTGCACTCAAGATCAATCGTTCGCAGCGTTGTAAATAACGCAATTCACCATGCAATAGTTGCAGGAACAGTGGCGGGATCAGTCCATTAAGCGATTGGACGGGCAACAAAAGGATGCAGCGATATGCAACCAGTTACCTTACCCTTGCTGATCGGCTTCGTCGTGATGGCGCTCGGCTCGCTTGTGATTTATGCTCATGGCGACAAGCGAACCGAGTTCCTTCACCATACGCAGTTCCATTCGGTTGTGCCGTTCATCGCGGCAACGGCCTACCTGGCAATGGCGCTCGGGATCGGACGGCTCGAACTTGCGGGCGGGGAAACCCTTTTCCTCGCGCGTTATGCAGACTGGGCCGTTACCACCCCGATCCTCCTAACCGGACTGATACTTGCCGGATTGCATGAGCATCCGCGGCATTCGACGTTCATTCTTCCGGCAGTCGTTCTTGACGTGCTGATGATCGTGACCGGTTTGCTCGCGGCGATCTCCGAAAACGAAGCGGCCAAGTGGATCTGGTTCGCCTGGTCGAGCGCCGCTTTCTTGGGCGTAATCTACCTGCTGCTCGGCCCGGTCATGACTGCGGCCAAGGCACTGGGCGGCAAGATGACCCAGGTCTACAAGGCCAACCTCACGTTCCTGCTGGTCGTGTGGGCGATCTATCCGATCGAATGGGCATTGGGCCCGCAAGGGCTCGGATTGTTCGACGCCGTCGTCGACGCTTGGCTGATCGTCGTCATGGATATTACCGCGAAGGTCATCTACGGCTTCGTCGCTACGGCGCGGTTCAAGAAGCTGAGCCTCGAAGATGCGGAGCGCAATCCGCTTCCGGCCTCTCGGGTCTGAGAACCGGTCCGAGTGTCCGATTACCGACCGCGCCGGGGCTTTACGTGAAAAAGTCCCGGCGCAGGGTCGCGCGAATCGCTTCCCTCGCCTATGGCGCGGGCCATGAAGATCGCCATTGCCTCGGACCATGCCGCAGTCGACCTAAAGGCGGAACTGCGCGAATGGCTCATCGACGAAGGGCACGAAGTCGCCGACCTCGGCCCCGATAACGCGGACAGTGTCGATTATCCCGATTACGGCTACAAGCTCGCCAGCGTGGTTGCAGACGGCACGGCAGAGCGCGGGGTCGCGCTTTGCGGTAGCGGTATCGGCATTTCGATCGCCATCAACCGCAATCCGGCCTGCCGCAGCGCGCTCGTATCGGAACCGCTTTCCGCTGAACTGGCACGCTCGCACAACGATGCCAATATCATTGCGATGGGCGCGCGGCTGGTCGGACCCGAAATGGCGAAAGCCTGCCTTTCGGCATTCCTCTCCACCGATTTCCTCGGCGACCGGCACCAGCGCCGCGTCGACAAACTCTCGAACCCACAGCTTTAAGAAGGTTTATCCGATGAGCACCGCGCCCGCCAATGACGCCGCCGCCGACAGCCGCTTCTGGCACGACAGCCTCGCCGAAGCCGATCCCGAGATCGCACAGGCTGTTCGCAGCGAGCTCGGTCGGCAGCGCGACAAGATCGAGCTGATCGCGTCTGAAAACATCGCGAGCCGCGCTGTGCTCGAAGCAGCAGGCAGCGTCTTCACCAACAAATACGCCGAAGGCTATCCGGGCAAGCGCTACTACGGCGGCTGCGAATATGCCGATGTGGTCGAAACGCTTGCGATCGAGCGCGCGAAGGAATTGTTCGGTTGCCAGTTCGCCAATGTGCAGCCGAACTCCGGCAGCCAGATGAATCAGGCCGTGTTCCTCGCCCTGCTCCAGCCCGGCGATACCTTCATGGGTCTCGACCTTAACTCGGGCGGCCACCTCACGCACGGTAGCCCCGTCAACATGAGCGGCAAGTGGTTCAATCCGGTCGCCTACGGGGTGCGCGAGGAAGACGAGCGCATCGACATGGACGATGTCCTGAAGATCGCGAAAGAGAACAAGCCCAAGCTCATCATCGCGGGCGGCACTGCATACAGCCGCGTATGGGACTGGGAAGCGTTTCGCAAAGTGGCTGACGAAGTCGGCGCCTACCTCATGGTCGACATGAGCCATATTTCCGGCCTCGTCGCCGGCGGCGCGCATCCCTCGCCCTTCCCGCATGCCCATGTCGTGACCACGACGACTCACAAGAGTCTGCGTGGTCCCCGCTCTGGCGTGATCCTGTGGAACGACGAAGAGTTTACCAGGCCGATCAACATGGCCGTGTTCCCCGGAATGCAGGGCGGCCCGCTGATGCATATCGTCGCAGCGAAGGCGGTCGCATTCCGCGAGGCGCTACGCCCCGAGTTCAAGACCTACGCCCGCGACGTCGTTGCCAATGCACGCGCACTCGCATCGAGCCTCGAAGAGAACGGCCTGCGGATCGTGTCGGGCGGCACGGACAACCACTCCATGCTGGTCGACCTCACCGCCAAGGATGTGACCGGAAAGGCTGCGGAGACGGGTCTCGACCGCGCCTGGCTCACTTGTAACAAGAACGGCATTCCCTTCGACAAGCGCAGCCCCTTCGTCACCAGCGGCGTGCGGCTCGGCACTCCGGCAGGGACCACGCGCGGCTTCGGCGTTGCCGAGTTCCGCACAGTCGGCAAGCTCATTGCGGAGGTCGTTGACGGCCTCTCGCAGGCAGGACCGGATGGCGATGCGGCGGTCGAGGAGAACGTCCGCGAACGTGTCACGGAACTCTGCAACGCCTTCCCCGTCTACCCGGGCAGGTAGGACGTGCGCTGCCCGTTCTGCGCGCATGACGACACGCAGGTAAAAGACAGCCGACCGACGGAGGACAGCGCTGCGATCCGCCGCCGCCGCCAGTGCGGCCACTGCGGCGCGCGCTTCACCACCTTCGAGCGCGTGCAACTGCGCGAAGTGACGGTCGTCAAAAGCGATCCGCGCGCCGCCAACAGCGAGGATGCCCGCCGCGAACCCTTCGACCGCGACAAGCTGGCGCGCTCCGTCACGCTCGCCTGCCGGAAGCGAGACGTTGGGCAGGAGCGGATCGACCAGCTCGTCTCCGGCATCCAACGCCAGGTAGAGACGGCGGGCGAGCAGGAAATTGCCTCCGCGCGCATCGGCGAAATGGTGATGGATGGCCTGCGCCAGATCGACACGGTGGCCTACATCCGTTTCGCTTCGGTCTACCGCGACTTTTCGGAAGCCCGCGATTTCGAAGAGTTCGCCAGTACCGTGCAGGACGCGGTGAAACCGGCGCGCAACGATGGCTGAGCAGCCCGCAATCGTGCTTGTGCGTCCGCAGCTTGGCGAAAATATCGGCAAGGCAGCGCGCGCCATGCTCAATTTCGGGCTGACCGAGATGCGGCTGGTCGCGCCGCGCGACGGCTGGCCCAACCCCAGTGCTGGGCCGGCGGCGGCAGGGGCTGATCGGATTCTTGCCGAAGCGAAGCTGTTCGATACGACCGCCGAAGCGGTCGCGGACTGCGTCGAAGTCTTCGCGACTACGGTTCGCAAGCGCGGCGACACCAAGCCGGTCGTCGGACCTGAAGAAGCCGCTTCTGCGATCCGGGTGTCGTCTGGCAAGAGCGCGATCCTGTTCGGACCCGAACGCTCCGGGCTCGATGCGGCAGATGTCAGCCTCGCGCGCAGTATCCTTACCGTGCCGATCAATCCGGAGTTCGGCTCGCTCAATCTGGCGCAGGCGGTGATCCTCTGCGCCTACGAATGGTCGCGGTCGGAAGGGATGGTTCAGCCGCCCAAGACCGATGCCCTGCCCCCTGCCCCGCAGTCCGAACTCGAAGGACTTATCGCCCATGCCGAACGCATGCTGGCGGCCAAGAACTATTTCCTGCCCGAAGAACGCGCCGAGGCGAGCAAGCGCACGCTGCGCAACGTGCTGACATCGCCAGGATGGAACCACCTCGAGGTGCGGACCATGCGCGGCATACTATCGACCCTGGAAAACCCGCCTCGCGGAGAGCGCAGGTAAGTAGCTCTCGGGTTCTACCGCGTACGGTCCCATTCTTCGAGTTCATAGGCGATCGAGGTTTCGACCAGACGCTCCCACAACGCCTCGATTTCCGCCTTGGGGAGCCCCGCCCGCTCGGCATCCGCGCCCGCTGCCGCGATTACCGCCGCCTTGCGCGCTTCGTCACGCACCGCGCCGCGGTCCGGCTTTATCCGAGCCGCCGCCCGCATGTAGCAGAAGCGCTTCTCGAGCAGCATCATCAGTTCGCGGTCGGTTTGGTCGACCCCTTCCCGTACTTCCTGCATGGTCCGGCAATCGTCGGGCGATTTCGCTTGTCTGTTCATGCCCGGCGCCCTGCCCGCTCGGGCGCGATTCGGCTAGTGCCGCGGCGCTTGACGATTGCGCCAATCCTGCTATTCGCGCGCCTTCGCAAGTTTGGCTCCGCATCCCGGTGAAGCGGCAGCCGCATCGCGCAGATCTGGCGCGGTGGGCGATACCGGGTTGAAGCGCCGCCAACGGGGCGGCGATACGCAAATTGGAGAATACCCATGTCGAAGCGCAAAAGCGCCAAGCATAAACTCGACCGCCGGATGGGCGAAAACATCTGGGGTCGTCCGAATTCACCGGTCAACAAGCGTTCCTACGGTCCGGGCCAGCACGGTCAGCGCCGCAAGAGCAAGACGAGCGACTTCGGCCTGCAGCTGCGCGCCAAGCAGAAGCTCAAGGGCTATTACGGCGACGTTACCGAGAAGCAATTCCGCGCGACTTATAAGGAAGCTTCGCGCATGCGCGGCGATACCGGCCAGAACCTGATCGGTCTGCTGGAGCAGCGGCTCGACATGATCGTCTACCGCGCAAAGTTCGCGCCAACGATCTTCTCCGCCCGGCAGATCGTGAACCACGGGCACATCTATGTGAACGGCGTGAAGTGCAACATCCCAAGCCGCCGCTGCGCGGTGGGCGATGTCATCAGCCTCGGCAACAAGGCGAAGGACATGGCGCTTATCATCGAAGCACAAAGCCTTCCGGAGCGTGACATTCCCGATTACGTCGCGCCCGACGGCAACGACAAGGTGACTTTCACCCGCGTGCCGGCGCTCGACGAAGTGCCCTATCCGGTGACGATGGAACCGAACCTCGTGGTCGAGTTCTACTCGCGCTAAGCAGCGAAAATTGAACAGCAAAGAGGCGGTCCGAACGGGCCGCCTTTTTTGTGCTCGGCTTGTCGCAAATCCGCTCTAAGCTGCGGAACTCGGGTAATGAATCCGGGTTTCGGATTTATGATCCAGTATCGCTTCATCACTCCGAACCGGCGCGGGAAATGGTACCGCAGCCTGGAAGAGGCACAGCGGCTCGCATTCCGGATCGGAGCAGGCTATCTGGATCCGCTCGGCCAGTTCATCATGTACCGCGGAACGGTGCTGGAACTGCGCGAAGTTTAGGTTAGCTGCCAACGGTACAGACGTTGGCGCGGGCCACGGGAACGCGTTTATCGCATCCACCGCACGGCCTCGGCGCCAAGCAAAGAGATCAGCTCACTGAGCGAGATTTGACGCTAGAAAATCGTCCACTTTTTTCAACATTGCGATCCGTACCTCGGTTTCGCCGAGCGAGTGCGTCACGTTTTCGAACTCCAAAAATTCGACCCGTTTTCCTGCGTTTTCCAGCTTGTTCTTCATTACCCGGGACTGCGCGATATCGACGTTCTGGTCGAGATCCCCGTGCACGAGCAGTACCGGCGACTGAAACTTCTCGGCGTTCCGTGCCGGACTACCAGTGCGGACATGATCGCCGCTTCCAATAAACGCGTCGACCAGTTTGCCGCTGACATAGCGCATGCTCTCGGATCGCAGTTGCTCCAGATCGGTCACAGGTGCGATAGCGACAACAGCCTTGTACAGTTCCGGATCGAGAACTTGCGATTGTAATGCAGCGTATCCCCCGTAAGACCAACCTACGACTGCGAGCTTTTCGCGGTTGGCAATACCCTCTTTCACGAGCCAGCGCCCGGCGTCGTTCACATCGCCGATCGCCGTTTCCCATGCCTGGAAACCGTTCTTGCCGAACCACTCACTGCCGTACCCTGACGACCCGCGATAGTTGGGTTGCAAGACCGCGTATCCGCGTGCGGTGAAGAACTGGACGAGCCAATCAAAACCCCACTCATCGCGCGCGCTCGGTCCGCCGTGCGGCAGAACGATGGCTGGCAAATCCTTCCCGTCCGAGTTCGGCGGAAGGGTGAGGTATCCGGGAATCATCGTACCATCGCCAGCTGGAAAGGAGACCGGAGTCATCTTTCCCATTTCGCGCCCGTCCATGAATCGTCTCAGGGGCAAGAGTGGTTCAAGCTGATGCGTCGCCTTGTCGTACAGATACGTCATCCCGGGATCGGTGTCGCTCGCCGCCACGATCATCAGTTTACTTTCGTCAGCGCTTGCACCGATGATGTTGACGAGCGGTTGTCCCGGCAACGCTTGGTGAAGCTGTTGCGACAAAGCTTTCAATTCCGGATCGAGATAGGCGATCTCGCGCTTTTCGGTCGCGTAGCTAGCGCCAACCACCCGGCGGTCTCGGCCAATGCGGATGAGCCTATCTATATCCGCGTCTTCCCGCGCCATCATCAACGAAGGCTCGCCATTTTCTTCGAGCGGGATCGTGTAAAGCGCCTCGTGACCGTCTTTTTGGGCGAAAGCGTAAGCGATATTTTGGGTTGAATCGATCGCTACTGGATAGAGGCCGTCGTACGTCTGACTGTCAGTATTGACCCGGGACAGTAGCTCCCATCTGTTCGAACCTTGAAGCCTGAAGTAGAACAGCAGCCGATCCGCGGCATAGCCCGAGGACGTATCCGGCTGACGTATCTTGAGGCGCACTTCGCCAGATCCGTCCGCAACATATCCGATTGCATCGGCGTCCGGATTTTCGACCTTCGTACGCCGCCCGGTCACTACGTCGATCTTATCCACTCCCAGTCCCTCCCGATCATTGGCAAGGCGCGTTCCAATGGTACTTTCCTTAACCCACTGGCTGGTCATCAAGATCTTGTTCGTATCACCGTCCAGGTCGAGAGAGAGTACGTCGCCTCCATCCTGCTTAAGCCCCAAAGCCCGGAAAGACGTTCGCTCTGTCAGCATTTTCGCTTCTTTTCCGTCGTCGCCAACTGCGAGTACGCGCGTAAAGCCGAGCAGCATACCGCCGCTCTTAGCAGTCACAAAAACAGTGCAAACCAAGCGCTCCTCGGTCGCCCAGTCACACGACGTGATCTGCCCCGTTTTCTCCTCGTACTTCGTAATCGGGACCGGTTCGGCACTGGCCACCAGATTGACAACGTAAATGGCTTCGGTCGAATTACCGACCGGCGAAACGTAAGCAAGCTTGTTTCCGGACGGAGAAAGGCTGATGTCGGCAATCTCTTCGCGGGAGCCGAAAACAATGGCAGCTTCCTCAAGGTCGGTCGTCTGCGCATAAAGCGGCAGCGAACAAACCGCACCGGATCCGGCAAGCGCCAAGAAAATGTTGCGTATCATAATGTCCCCCAACTTGTCCGCGATAGCCACGGCCGACAGCATTTATGGTTGCAAATAGTTGTAAAGGAAAGTTTTAGTGAAATCGGCAAACCGGCCCTCCGCGATCGCTTCCCGCATTGCTGCCATCAATTGCTGGTAAAAAGCGATATTGTGCTCGGTCATCAGCATCGCGCCGAGGATTTCGCCGGCCTTGTTCAAGTGGTGAAGGTACGCGCGGGAGTAGTCTGAGCAGGCGGCGCACGAGCAGTCTTCGTCGAGCGGCGCGGTGTCTTCGGCGAAACGCGCGTTGCGGATGTTGAGCGGGCCGTTCCAGGTGAACGCCTGCCCGTTGCGGCCTGACCGGCTCGGCAGAACGCAGTCGAACATATCGACTCCGCGCGCTACCGCACCGACCAGATCGTCCGGCTTGCCGACGCCCATAAGGTAGCGGGGCCGACCGTCTGGCAACTGCCTCGGCGCATAGTCGAGGACGCCGAACATCGCCTCCTGCCCCTCGCCCACGGCGAGTCCGCCGATCGCATAGCCATCGAAGCCGATGTCTTTCAGAGCGTCCGCCGATGCGGTGCGCAGATCTTCGTGAAGCGCACCCTGCTGGATGCCGAACAGCGCTGCGCCTGCCGCGTGTTCCTCGCCGCCATCGAACGCATCGCGGCTGCGTTTTGCCCAGCGCATCGACATTTCCATCGAGCGGGCGATGGCGTCGCGCTCTTGATCGGCGCGCGGACACTCGTCGAACGCCATTACGACGTCGGAACCGAGCAACCGCTGGATTTCCATGCTGCGTTCAGGCGTCAGCATGTGTTTCGAGCCGTCGATATGGCTGCGAAATTCGACGCCCTCCTCGGTCAGCTTTCTCAGGTCGGACAGGCTCATCACTTGATAGCCGCCGCTGTCGGTCAGGATCGGCCGGTGCCAGTTCATGAAGCGGTGCAGTCCGCCGAGGCGCGCCACCCGCTCAGCACCGGGGCGCAGCATCAGGTGATAGGTATTGCCGAGGATGATGTCGGCACCCGTCTGCCGGACAGTTTCCGGCTTCATCGCCTTGACCGTCGCGGCCGTGCCGACCGGCATGAAGGCGGGCGTGCGGATCATGCCGCGCCGCATGGCAATTTCGCCGGTCCGGGCCTTGCCGTCGCGGGCGTGGATGGAGAAGGAGAAGCGTTCGCTCATGATGCGCCCGCACCTAGCCGGGCGGGCGGCGCGCGGCAATCGCGTCAGCCGCGTTCGGGCAGGAGCAGGTTCGAATCGCCGTAGCTGTAGAAGCGGTACGCGTTTGCGATCGCGTGTGCGTAGGCTTCCTGCATACGCTCGCGGCCCATCAGCGCGCTCACGAGCATGAAAAGTGTCGACTTCGGCAGATGGAAGTTGGTCATCAGGCCGTCCACAGCGCGAAACCGGTAGCCCGGTGTGATGAAGATGTCGGTGTCGGCGGAAAAGGGGTGGATGACGCGGTCCTCGCTCGTCGCGCTTTCGAGCAGGCGCAGGCTCGTCGTGCCGACTGCAATCAAGCGTCCGCCATTCTGGCGCGCTTCGTTCAGGCGCTGGGCGACGTCGGGCGCGATCTCGCCCCATTCGGCATGCATTCTGTGGTCGTCGGTATCCTCGGCCTTTACCGGCAGGAAAGTCCCCGCCCCTACATGCAGCGTCAGCGTTTCGCGAGCGATCCCCGCCTCGTCCAACGCGGTGATGAGGTCAGCCGTAAAGTGAAGCGCGGCGGTGGGGGCAGCGACGGCGCCGTCGGCCGCGGCGAACATCGTTTGATAGTCCTCGTGGTCCCGCTCGTCGATCTGACGGCGGCTCGCGATATAGGGCGGGAGCGGCATGGTCCCGGCGCGCGACAGCAGCACCTCGACCGGCTCTTCGCCTTCGAAAAGGAGCGTGAAGCTGCCGTCCGAATGTCGTGCTTCGGCGATTGCGGATACGCCGCCACCGAAGTCGATCCGGTCGCCTTCATTCAGGCGTTTCGCATTGCGGATGAACGCCTGCCAGCGGCGGAGGTCGAGGCGCTTGTGGAGAGTCGCGCCGATGGTCGCCTCGCCGCGCGTGCCGGTAAGCTGTGCCGGTATGACGCGGGTGTCGTTAAAGACGAGTACGTCCCCGTCGCGTAGCAACCCCGGCAGATCGCGCACGCCCGCATCGCGCAGCGGTGCGTTACCGTCCACCACCAGCATCCGCGCGGCATCGCGCGGAACGGCAGGGCGCAGCGCGATAAGCTCTTGCGGCAGCGCGAAATCGAACAGGTCTACCCGCATCGGATCAACCGCGACCCGCCGCGCGGGCCGGCGATGTTTACTGCGCTTCGAGCGGCGCGGAGAGGTCTTCCACGCTGATCTCTTCCGCCGGAGCCGGCTGCGGCATTACCGGAACCGGACGATTGTCGCTCGCGATCGAAGCTTGCAGAATGCGCGTCGGATCGGCAGGCGGCTCGCCCCTGTTGATGGCATCGACCGCTTCCATACCGGAAATGACCCGGCCGAAATTCGTGTAGCGCTTGTCGAGGCTGAAGCGCGGGTAGAAGACGATGAAGAACTGGCTGTTGGCGCTGTCTTCCTCGCTGCCGCGCGCCATGGAGATCGTTCCGCGCACGTGCGGCAGCGGATTGAACTCTTCCTCGAGATCGGGAAGCTGCGAACCCCCCTGCCCGGTCCCGGTCGGATCGCCGCTTTGCGCCATGAACCCGTCGATGACGCGGTGGAAGATGACCCCGTCGTAAAAGCCTTGGCGCGACAGCGTCTTGACGCGCTCTACGTGATTGGGCGCCCATTCGGGCATCAGGCGAACCGCGACCCGCTGGCCGTTGGACAGGTCCAGCAGCAGGATATTGTCGCGGTCTTCCGAAAGGTTGAAGTTCACCTTCGCGCTGTAGTTCGTCGCAGGCTGCGATACCGGCGCCGCCTCGGGCGGAGCATCCTGCGCCATCAAAGAAGCGGGCATGGCGAGCGCCGCTGCCGCGCCGAATGCGAGAATGGATTTGAGCATCGTTATATCGCCGATTTTCTGTTCGTAAGGTGTCAGGGTCGCCGCTTAGAGCGCATCGACTGTCGTTTCAATGAATGCCGGAAGTACCGTCCTCAGTATTCGCCGCGCCGCCCAATGGTCTCGACCCGCTCCTCGACCAGCTGCCGCACCGGCGCGCTGACGAAGGGCGCGATATCACCGCCGTAGATGGCGATTTCCTTCACCAGCTTGGACGCGATCGGCTGCAGCGAGATGTCCGCCATGAGGAACACGGTCTCGATCGTATCGTCGATCTGCTGGTTCATCCCCGCCATCTGGTATTCGTACTCGAAATCCGCGACTGCGCGCAGGCCGCGAATGATGATGCCTGCGCCGACATGCCGGGCGAACTTCATCAGCAGCGCATCGAAGCCTTCTATCTCGACATTCTGCAGACCGAGCCGGTCGATCTCGCCGCGCATCATTTCCATCCGTTCGTCGGGCGTGAACATGGGGTTCTTCGATGGGTTGGTAGTCACGCCGACGATCAGCTTGTCGACGAGCTTCGCACCGCGGCGGATGATATCCGCGTGACCCAGAGTGACCGGATCGAAGGTGCCGGGATAAATGCCGATGCGCATCAGATGTCTACCTGTCCCGTTCCACGATGAAGCGCGCGAGGTCCGCCAGTAGCACGGCCTCTTCGCCGTATGGTGCCAGATGACCGATCGCCTGGTCGACGAGTGCGCGGGCCTGCGCGCGGGCCTGATCCACTCCCATTAGAGTCACGAAAGTCTGCTTGCCCTTCTCGTCGTCTTTCCGAAGTGCCTTGCCGGCCTTGTCCTCATCCCCTTCGACATCGAGCAGGTCGTCGGCGATCTGGAACGCGAGGCCGATGTCGCGCGCATAGTTCGTCAGGTTGCCCCGCCCTTCATGCGGCACATGACCTAGGATCATTCCCATCTCGACCGAAGCACTGAGCAGCGCGCCAGTCTTCAGTTGCTGCAGCCGGGTGATCGAATGCAGATCGAACGGCGGCACGTCTTCGTAATCGGCGGCGAGGTCCATCATCTGCCCGCCCGCCATGCCGTTGTGGCCGCTTGCCAGCGCGAGACACTCGACGAGCTGCGCGCGGGTGAACGGGTCGCCGCTCATGTGCTGGCCGGAGAGCAACTCGAACGCGAAGGCGTGCAGCGAATCGCCCGCCAGCACAGCCGTCGCCTCGTCGAACTTGAGATGGACGGTTTCTCGCCCGTGCCGCAGTTCGTCATCGTCCATGCAGGGAAGATCGTCGTGGATCAGCGAATAGACGTGGATTGCCTCGACCGCGCATCCGGCACGCAGCGATGTCGCGCGGTCCACGCCGAACAGGTCGGCCGTCGCAATACAAAGGAGGGGGCGGACCCGCTTGCCACCGCCCACCACGGCATAGCGCATGGCATCGACCAGCCGGCGGCGCGCATCATTGGGAACGACAAGAGCGGCATCGAAGAAATCGTCCACCTCGCGCTGGACCCGCGTAAGTGCCTTGCCCAACCGGCCGCTGACAACGTTCGCACCGGCCTTATCAGCCATCGCTGCCGAATTCCTCTGTCCGCACCGGCTTGCCCGACGCATCGGTCACGATCTTCTGGATCCGCGCCTGCGCCGCATCGAGGCGGGCCTGACAATGTTTGCGCAGCGCCTCGCCGCGCTCGTAAAGATCGATGGATTCGTCGAGCGGTACGTCGCCGCTCTCGAGTTGTTTCACGACCGCTTCGAGCTGACGCAGCGCATCCTCGAAAGTCAGTTCGGTAAGGTTCGGCGCAGCTTCGTCCATGGCGGCGGCAAGCTTTGGCGGGGCAAAGCGGCGGGGTCAAGCGGCGCGGCAGGCGTCATGCCGGATGGGTAGCAGACGCCGCATAATGGCGCGGCGGGACTAGCGGCAAAGGGCGCGCGGCGCTAACGCGCATCGCATGAGTAAAGCCGAGTCACAGATCACCCCTGAAATCGTCGAACAGCACGGACTTTCGGCCGAGGAATACGAGCGCGTGCTGAATGCGCTGGGCCGCGAGCCGAACCTTGTGGAACTGGGCATCTTCTCCGTCATGTGGAGCGAGCATTGCTCGTATAAATCGAGCCGGCTCCATCTCAAGAAGTTGCCGACCGAAGCACCGTGGGTCATCTGCGGACCGGGCGAGAACGCGGGCGTCATCGACATCGGCGACGGTCAGGCGGCGATCTTCAAGATGGAGAGCCACAACCACCCCTCCTACATCGAGCCCTATCAGGGAGCGGCGACGGGTGTCGGCGGCATCCTGCGCGACGTGTTCACCATGGGCGCACGGCCGGTTGCCAATGCCAACGCGCTGCGCTTCGGACGGCCCGATCATCCGAAGATGAAGCACCTCGTGCAGGGCGTCGTCGCTGGCATCGGCGGCTATGGCAACTGCGTGGGCGTGCCGACCGTTTGCGGGGAGACGAACTTCCACCCCGCCTACGACGGCAACATACTCGTCAATGCGATGACGGTCGGCGTTGCCGATCGCGACAAGATTTTCTATTCGGCGGCTACGGGTGTCGGCAACCCGATCGTCTACGTCGGCTCAAAGACCGGGCGCGACGGCATCCACGGCGCCACGATGGCGAGCGCGGACTTCGAAGAAGATGCTGAGGCGAAGCGCCCGACGGTACAGGTCGGCGATCCCTTCACCGAAAAGCTGCTGATCGAAGCCTGCCTCGAACTGATGGCGACCGATGCGATCGTCGCGATCCAGGACATGGGCGCGGCCGGCCTCACTTCCTCCAGCGTCGAAATGGCGACCAACGGCAAGGCGGGGATCCGCCTCGACATGGACAAGGTGCCATGCCGCGAAGAAGGCATGACGCCGTACGAAATGATGCTGTCGGAAAGCCAGGAGCGGATGCTCATGGTTCTGAAGCCAGGCAAGGAGAAGATGGCGGCGGCGATCTTCGAGAAGTGGGAGCTCGATTTCGCAGTCATCGGCGAGGTGACTGATACGCAGCACATGGTGCTGGAGTTCGGCGGCGAGGTCGTGTGCGACATTCCGCTGGGGCCGCTGGCTGCCGATGCGCCTGAATACGACCGGCCCTACCTCTCGAAAGAGGAATACACGGTCTGGGCCGAGATCAAGCCGCTGGACGGCGTACCGGAGAGCAATGACGTCGGCGCCGATTTGCTCAAGCTGCTCGCTTCGCCCAACCTCGCGAGCAAGCGCTGGATTTCTCAGCAATACGACAGTCAGGTCGGCGCGGATACGCTTCAGACCGGCGGCGATGCCGGCGTCGTGCGCGTCCACGGCACGAGGAAGGCGCTTGCGATCTCCACCGATTGCACGCCGCGCTACGTCCATGCCGACCCGTACGAAGGCGGCAAGCAGGCCATTGCCGAGGCTTACCGCAACCTTTGCGCCGTCGGAGCGCGCCCGCTCGCGGTCACCAATTGCCTCAATTTCGCGAACCCGCAGCGGCCCGAGATCATGGCGCAGTTCGTCCACGCGCTCGAAGGCATGGGCGACGCTTGCCTTGCGCTCGACTTTCCGATCGTGAGCGGCAACGTCAGCCTTTACAACGAGAGCAAGGCGACCGGCGGCGGCTCCGCCATTCTGCCCACCCCCGCGATCGGCGGCGTTGGTATTATCGACGATTACGACACGATGGCGACGATGCCGTTCAAGGCCGAGGGCGATGCGATCTATCTTATCGCGCCAGAGTTCTGGGCACGCCCCGATCCGACGCGCTCACACCTCGGCAAATCGCTGTGGCTGTCTGTAGTGCACGGCCGCGACGAGGGGCGCGCTCCGCCGGTCGATCTTGCCGCCGAGCTTGGGTCAGGCCGGATCGTGCGCCGCCTGATCGAAGAAAAGCTTGTTAGCGCGGTGCATGACGTTTCGGACGGCGGTCTGGCCGCGGCACTCGCGGAAATGGCGCTGGCCGGAAATCTCGGCGCGGAAGTTACGCCCAGTGAAGCATATAGCGCAGCGCAGTGGTGGTTCGGTGAGGACCAGGCGCGCTATGTCGTGACGGTATCCGCCGACAAGGTCGAGGCGTTCAACCGCCTCGTCGCGGAGGGCCCGGAAACCGACGAAGCCTCGCTCGTCGGCTTCCACCGCATCGGAACCGTCGGCGGCGACAGCCTGCTCGGCGTATCACTGGCCGATCTGCGCGAGGCGCACGACAGCTTCTTCCGCGACTGGATGGAAGGCTGAGGCGCGGCAGGTTCGATGAGCAACCTGCCCTACAACCTGCCGGACCTCTCCGACGACGAGCGTATCGCGCGGGCCGAAGCAATGCGCGACCGGCTCGCGGCCCGGCGAAGCTGCCGCTATTTCTCAGATGAGCTGATCCCGCGCCAGGTAATCGAGGCCGCCATCTCCGCTGCCGGCTCAGCGCCAAACGGCGCGAACCACCAGCCGTGGCACTTCGTCGCGATCTCTTCGCCGGAGAAGAAATGCGCCATCCGCGAAGCGGCGGAGAAGGAAGAGCGCGCCTTTTATTCGGGCAAGGCGGGCGACGAATGGCTTGGTGCGCTTGCGCCTTTCGGTACGGACGCGAACAAGCCCTTCCTCGAAACCGCGCCGTGGCTGATCGTTGTGTTCGCACAGCGCAAGGGCGGGATCGAGCGCGACGGCGAAACGCAGAATTACTACGTCAACGAAAGCGTCGGAATTGCTTGCGGGATGCTGCTCACCGTGCTCCATGAGGCAGGCTGCGCGACGCTGACGCATACGCCCTCGCCGATGAACTTCCTGCGCGAAATCTGCGGGCGTCCGGCGCATGAGAAGCCGCTGATGATCGTCGTAGTCGGCAAGCCAGCGGACGCCGCCACGGTGACGCGGCACGCAGCGACCAAGAAGCCGCTCTCCGCGATTACGACCTGGCTCTGACCTCGGTTAGGCAGCGACCCAATCGCTGTGATCGATACCGAGTAGCGTCAGCACCGAAGTCAGATCGCCCGCGCCGATGCTGCCGTTCGCTGCCTCGCGCGCTTTCGGCTTGGCGTGATAGGCCACGCCGTAATCCGCAGCCTCGATCATCGGGATGTCATTCGCCCCGTCGCCGGTCGCGAGCACCAGCGCGCCCTCTCCGAGCCGCTCGCGCTCTTCTTCGAGCACGCTGCGCTTGACCGAACTGTCGACCACCGGGCCGACGAGCTTGCCGGTCAGCTTGCCGTCCGCAACGCCGAGCCGGTTGCCGACCACTCGGTCGAAGCCCAGCATTTCCCCGATCGGATCGGCGAAGTGATGGAAGCCGCCGGTCACGAGCACGCAGTGTGCGCCTTTATGCTTCAGCGTCGCCACCAGTTCGCGCGCGCCTGCCATCGGCTCGATCCGTTCGGAAAGACAGTCGCTAATCGCCTGCTCCTCCAGCCCTTCGAGCAGCGCGACCCGCTCGCGAAGCGCAGCCTCGAAGTCGAGTTCGCCCTGCATCGCGCGCTCCGTTATCGCGGAAATCTTTTCCTTGAGGCCCGCGTAATCGGCGAGTTCGTCGATGCATTCCTGGCCGATCATGGTCGAATCCATGTCCGAAACGAACAGGTGCGGGGGCGCCAGAGTGTCCGCACCGACCAGCACGTCGCAGGGTGCGAATTTTTCAACCAGTGCGGCATGAAGGCGCTGCGGCGAGCCTTCGGGGAACGAAAATTCGAGTACGGTCCCCTCGTCGTTCAGCATCTGCGCCAAAGCGACCGGCAAACCCTCGGCCGCAAGCGCGCGCAGGGCGTCGTCGAACGTCCGGGACAAGTGATCGGGATCTGCTATGACGCGCGCGATGGCCAAACCGGATGCTCCCCTGTTCGGCGGCAGGAAGCCGCCGCTCGCGCTCATTGCAGGGCCAACCGCCAGCGGCAAGAGCGCATTTGCCGTCGGTCTCGCGCAAGCGCTGGAGAATACCGGACAATCGGCCGCCATCATTAACTCCGACAGCGCGCAGGTCTATGCCGATCTGACGGTGCTGTCCGCGCGGCCTTCCGAAGACGAGATGACGGGCGTGCCACATCACCTCTTCGGCACGTGGGACGGAGCGCAAGCGTGCTCCGCAGCCGATTGGGCGGCCGAGGCGAAGCGCGTGATTGCGGAACTGCACGGGGCTCACGTCGTCCCGATCCTCGTCGGCGGGACCGGTATGTATCTGCAAACCCTGCTCGACGGGATCGCGCCCATTCCGCCGATCGATCCAGCCATTCGGTCCGAGGTACGGGCGATGCCGCAGGACGAAGCCTACGCAGCGCTAACACAAGAAGACCCGCAAAGCGCCGCCGCGCTCGCCCCTGCCGACGCCGCGCGAACGACTCGCGCGCTCGAAGTGGTGCGCTCCACCGGCAAATCGATCCGCGACTGGCGGCAGGAGAAAGTCGGCGGAATCGGCGAGGAAGTGGACCTGCGGGCGGCCGTACTGCTGCCGGACCGCGGGTGGCTGTACGAGCGGTGCGACCGGCGCTTCGCACAGATGTTCGATGAAGGCGCGGTCGAGGAAGTGCGCGAACTGCTCGCCCGCGACCTCGACCCCGCCCTTCCCGTCATGCGCGCGATCGGCGTTCGTGAAATCGCCAGCTACCTGAGCGGTGGTTGCTCCCGCGAAGAAGCGATTGCCGCCGGGGCGCAGGCCACGCGTAACTACGCGAAGCGCCAGTACACTTGGTTCCGCCGCCAGCCGCCGGCCTCATGGACACGCGCAGCTCCTCCTGATTTCAAAACTGACGCAATGAAAGAAATATTATTTCCGGATTTAAGCCGTTGACGCATAGTTTAGGAAAGCATAGGAGAAGTTTCCGGCCCGGCGCGACTCCCCCATCGCACCGGGCCCTCTCTTTTATTATGGGGGCGCAACACCGCGAAACGGGGAATTACCGTGAGTACGACGCATAACGGCGCAGCCATCCTGATCGAATGCCTCGTCCGGCAGGGCGTGGAGTTCGTGTTCGGCTATCCGGGCGGCGCGGTGCTTCCCATCTACGACGAACTCCACGGCGACGAGCGTATCCGCCACATTCTCGCCCGGCACGAGGCCGGCGCGGCGCACGCCGCGGAAGGTTACGCCCGCTCTACCGGTAAACCCGGCGTCGTCCTCGTCACCTCCGGTCCAGGCGCGACCAATGCGGTCACGCCGATTGCCGACGCCTATATGGATTCGATCCCGCTGGTCGTGATCACCGGCCAGGTCGCAGTCCCGCTGATCGGGACAGACGCGTTCCAGGAAGCCGATACGGTCGGCATCACGCGGCACTGCACGAAGCACAACTACCTCGTGAAGAACACTTCGGACCTCCCCGGCACGATCGCGGAGGCCTTCGCCATCGCGACCACCGGCCGGCCGGGCCCGGTCGTGATCGACATTCCCAAGGACGTGCAGATCGCACTCGCCGAGTTGAAGGACGGCGAAGCGGCTGCAGGAACGCGGTCCAAGCGGTACGATCCGCGCACGATCGGCTCGCCCGAAGAGATCGCGGAAGCGGTCGACATGCTCGCGGGAGCGGAACGGCCGGTCCTTTATACCGGCGGCGGGGTCATCAACTCCGGACCGCGTGCTTCCGCACTTCTGCGTCAGCTGCAGGAACTGACCGGCGCGCCCGTAACCTCGACCCTGATGGGCCTCGGCGCGTTTCCCGCCGATCATCCCGACTGGCTCGGAATGCTTGGGATGCACGGCACGCTGGAAGCCAACATGGCGATGAACCGCTCGGATGTAATGGTGTGCGTCGGCGCGCGCTTCGACGACCGGGTGACGGGCCGGCTCGACGCATTCTCGCCCACCTCGAAGAAAATTCACATCGACATCGACCGCGCTTCGATCAACAAGAACGTGCCCGTCGAACTCGGTATTGTCGGTGATTGCGCTTCCGTGCTGGAGCAGATTATCGAGGCGTGGGGTTCGCGCGAAGCCCGGCCGCTGAACGAATGGAAGTCGCGGATCGCCGGGTGGAAAGCGCGCGAGAGCCTCGCGTATCCCGACAATAAAGGCGACGCGCCGCTCATGCCGCAGAAGGCGGTGCAGCGGCTGTTCGCGGCGACGAAGGAACGCGATCCGATCATCACCACCGAAGTCGGCCAGCACCAGATGTGGGCGGCGCAGTATTTTGGCTTCATGAAACCGAACAAGTGGCTGACCAGCGGCGGGCTCGGCACGATGGGATACGGGCTGCCAGCAGCGATCGGAGCGCAGCTCGGTAATCCGGACGCGCTCGTCATCGACATCGCGGGCGAGGCGAGCATTCAGATGAACATTCAGGAACTCGGCACGGCGAGCCAGTACCGCCTGCCGGTCAAGATCTTCATCCTCAACAACGAATATATGGGCATGGTCCGCCAATGGCAGGAACTGACCTACGAAAGCCGCTATTCCAACTCCTACAGCGACAGCCTGCCCGATTTCGTGAAGCTCGCCGAAAGCTACGGTTGGAAGGGCATCCGCATCACGGGCGAGCACGACCTCGACGAGGGCATTGCGGCGATGCTCGCGCATGACGGGCCGGTGATCGTCGATTGCCAGGTATCGAAGGACGCGAACTGCCTGCCGATGATTCCTTCGGGTGCGGCGCATACCGACATGCTGCTCTACGGCGATTCCACGACCAACGTGATCGAGGAACAGGCGAAGGCGCTCGTCTGATGGCTGGCATCGACCAAACCTACGAGCGTCACGTCCTCAATGTGATCGTCGACAACGAGGCGGGCATCCTTGCGAAGATCGCCGGGCTCTTCACCGCGCGCGGCTACAATATTGACAGTCTGACCGTGGCCGACATCTCCGAGGATCACGCGGTCAGCCGCATTACCATCGTCACCGGTGGGCCGCCCGCGGTTATCGACCAGATCCATGCGCAGCTCGAGCGGCTCATCCCGGTCCACCGGGTTGTCGACCTGACCGAAGAAGGGCCGCACGTCGAACGCGAGCTGGCTCTCGTGAAGGTCACCGGCACGGGCGACACGCGGGTCGAGGCACTCAGAATCGCGGAGATCTTCCGTGCGAAGGTCGTCGACAGCACGACCTCCAGCTTCGTGTTCGAGATCACGGGCGCGCCCGACAAGATCGACAGCTTCATCGTGCTGATGCGCGGACTCGGGCTGGCCGAAGTCGGCCGCTCGGGCAGCGTCGGCATGATGCGCGGAAACCAATCCTAAACATGAATAACCGGCGGCCTCCTTCGATGCGGGGCCGCGCGACAAGGGGAAGACAACGTGAAAGTTTACTACGACGGCGACGCGGATACCGATCTCATCAAGAACAAGAAGGTCGCCATCGTCGGCTACGGCAGCCAGGGCCATGCCCATGCACAGAACCTGCGCGACAGCGGCGTTAAGGATATCGCGATCGCGCTGCGCGAAGGCTCCTCGACGCGCCGCAAGGCGGAAGCCGCGGGCTTCACCGTCATGTCGAATACCGAAGCGGCGAAGTGGGCGGACCTCGTCATGATCCTCGCGCCCGATGAGCATCAAGCGAAAATCTGGGCCGATGACCTTGCCGGCAATATGAAGCCCGGCGCCGCCATCGCTTTCGCGCATGGCCTCAACATCCATTTTGGCCTCATCGAGCCGCCTGCCGACATCGACGTCATCATGATCGCGCCCAAGGGTCCGGGCCACACCGTACGCAGCGAATATCAGCGCGGCGGCGGCGTCCCTTGCCTCATCGCGGTTCACCAGGAATCGACCGAAGCGGGCGACAACGGCCATGCGAAGGCGCTGGCCCTCTCTTACGCCAGCGCGGTCGGCGGCGGGCGTTCGGGCATTATCGAGACGAACTTCAAGGAAGAGTGCGAAACTGACCTTTTCGGCGAGCAGGCGGTCCTGTGCGGCGGCATCACCAACCTCATCATGGCCGGGTTCGAGACGCTGGTCGAAGCGGGCTACGCGCCCGAAATGGCCTATTTCGAGTGCCTCCACGAAACCAAGCTGATAGTCGACCTGCTCTATGAGGGCGGCATCGCCAACATGCGCTATTCGATCAGCAACACCGCCGAATACGGCGACTACCACACCGGCCCCCGGATCATCACCGACGAAACGAAAGCTGAAATGAAGCGCGTCCTCGAAGACATCCAGGCGGGCCGTTTCGTGCAGCGGTTCATGGTCGACAACTCGGTCGGCAATCCCGAAATGAAGGCGAGCCGCAAGCGGCAGGCGGAGCACCCGATCGAGAAGGTCGGCGCGGAACTGCGCGCGATGATGCCCTGGATCGGCGCGAACAAGCTGGTGGACAAAGAGAAAAACTGACCCCACCTTCGTAGGGTAACCTTCTTTCAGTACCGCTAAATCCGGAGCAAATATCATGAAACTGCCGCATATCATTCTAGCCGGAGCTGCGTCCGTTAGCGTTCTTTCCGTCGCGGCGGTGAATGCCCAAGGCGGCCCGACCGAGGCTCCGGGCATGGTCGATCCGTCCAAGGTGAGCGGCGGGACTTATACCGCCGATCCTGCGCACAGCCTCGTTGAGTGGCGGGTCAACCACTTCGGCTTCAACGACTACCTCGGCCTGTTCGGCGACGTCGACGGCACACTGACGATCGATCCCGAAAACCCGGGCGAGGCGTCGGTCGAGATGACCATACCCATCGCCTCGGTCACCGTGCCGAGCGAAGGGCTGCGCGACCACCTCCTGCGCGCGGGCGAAGACGGGGCGGAACCCGACTTCTTCGGACCCGAGCCGGCACCCGCGACCTACCGCTCGACCAATGTCGAAATCAGTCCCGGTGGCATGACGGCCTATGTCGACGGCAATCTCACGATGAATGGCATCACCAAGCCGGTGCGGCTCTACGCCCGTTTCACCGGTGCCGGGACCAATCCGATGAGCGATGTCGAAACGATCGGCTTCGAGGGTCAGGGATCGATCAAGCGCTCCGAATTCGGCATCGACTACGCTCTCCCGATGGTCGGCGATGTCGTGGATATCGAATTCAGCGTCGCCTTCGAGAAGAAGTAATTCCCGGCTGCGCGGCTCATGGGCGAACCGGTCGAAGGCAATATGGAACGGCGAAGGTGACCGGTTCGTTCGAGATAACGACAATCAGGAGAAACCGATAATGCGTGCCGTCCGTCTTCCCGCCCTCGCCTTCGTTCTGGCGATGTCCGCTGCCTGCAGCGATTCGACCCCGGTAGGCGAGGACGGCGATATTCCCAGCCAGGCCGCCGATACCGAAATACCCGTCTTCGATTACGGCCGGGAGCCAAACCGCGAGCCGGTGGCCGTCACCGACGAAGAGGGCTGCAACGCCGGTCTCGCCGAACCCTTCATCGGCGAGGAAGCCTCGGCCGAAACCCGCGGCTTGCTGCTCAGCGCGGTCGCGCCGATCGTCAACGTGCGCTGGATTGATCCTACCGAAGAGGAAAACAGCGATATCGATCCGCGCCGCCTCACCATCATGCTCGACGAAGCGGGCACGATCCAGTCGGTCGAATGCGGCTGATTTTCGCAAACACTGGACAACTTTCGCGCGCTCACGCATAGGAAGCGCGCAATGATCGTATCGCAGGCTCTTCTTCTACGACTTATGCGCCCTTGGGCGTAAACTTCGCGCGTCGAACAGCCGCGGAGTGTCGCTCAAGGGATGTCTTACCCGCCTGACCGTTTTGACCGCGATACGAGCTTACCATGACCGACCAGACTCCTTCCGCCGTCCGGCGTATGCCTGACCCGAGCGGCAAATACGCACCCTTCCCGCCTATCGATTTGCCTGACCGGCAGTGGCCCTCGCAGCGTATAGCACAGCCGCCGCGGTGGCTGTCGACCGATCTTCGCGACGGTAATCAGGCGATCGTCGATCCGATGGACGCGGTGAAGAAGAACCGCTTCTTCGATCTACTCGTCGAAGTCGGCCTCAAAGAGATCGAAGTCGGCTTCCCCAGTGCCGGCGCGACCGAGTTCGACTTTATCAGCGGCCTTGTGAAGTCAGGCCGCATCCCGGACGACGTCATGGTGCAGGTGCTGACGCAGTCCCGCGAAGACCTGATCCGCACCAGCTTTGCCAGCCTCGATAGCGCACGCGCGGCCATCGTCCATCTTTATAATGCAGTCAGCCCGGCTTGGCGCGAGATCGTGTTCGGCATGACCCGCGACGAAGTCCGAGGCATTGCGGTGCGCGGGGCCGAAGTCATGGCGGACGAAACGGAGAAGCGGCCCAATACGGACTGGCACTTCCAGTATTCGCCCGAGACCTTCTCGACCGCGGAACTCGACTTTTCCATCGAGGTCTGCGCCGCGGTGATGGAGGTTTTGCAGCCGACAGCGGAGCGACCGATAATTCTGAACCTGCCGGCCACGGTGGAGGCGGCGACCCCTAACATCTACGCCGACCAGATCGAATATTTCTGCCGCAATCTGCCGAACCGCGAGCGCGCGGTAATCTCGCTCCATACGCATAACGACCGGGGGACCGGCGTCGCGGCGGCAGAACTCGGACTGATGGCAGGCGCGGACCGGATCGAGGGCTGTCTGTTCGGCAACGGCGAGCGCACCGGCAACTGCTGCCTCGTGACAGTCGCTCTCAACATGTATACGCAAGGCATTGATCCTAGGCTGGATTTTTCCGACATCGACCGTGTGATCGAAACGGTGGAGTACTGCAACCAGCTGCCCGTGCACGAACGCCATCCCTACGGCGGCGACCTCGTGTTCACGGCGTTTTCCGGGAGCCACCAGGACGCCATCAAGAAAGGCTTCGCCGCGCAGGAGCAGCAGAACGACGAGCGCTGGCGGGTGCCCTATCTGCCCATCGACCCCGCCGATCTCGGCCGAACCTACGAGGCGGTGATCCGCGTCAATTCGCAGAGCGGAAAGGGCGGCTTTGCCTGGGTGCTCGAGCAGGATCAGGGCCTCAAGCTGCCCAAGCGGATGCAGGCGGACTTTTCCCGCCATGTGCAGGCTCTGGCAGACAGCCAGTCTCGCGAACTCGGTGCCGCAGACATCTGGGAGGCATTCCGCGAAGCCTACCACGTGCAGACCGAAAACAAGCACTTCCAGCTCGTCGATTACGAGGAACGGCGTGCCGCTGACGGATCGCGCCTTTTCACCGGGACGATCGAAGTTGACGGCGAAAGCCAGAGTGTCAGCGGGCGCGGCAACGGTCTGATTTCTTCCGTCCTGTCGACGATAGAGGATGCGTTCGGACTGAGCCTCGAAGTGGCGGACTATACCGAGCACGCGCTCGGCACCGGCCGCGATGCCCGCGCCGCCGCCTATCTCGAATGCCGCGACGCCGACGGGCGCACGATCTGGGGCGTCGGTATCGACGAGGACGTTGCAACCGCGAGCGTGCGCGCCGTTCTGAGCGCGGCGAACAGCGCGGCGGCGTAGCTCGCTGCCAGCGGCCGATTATTTCCTACATGAAGGCGTGACGCTAAGCCGCTCTGAATGACCTCGAAAATGCCCTCGCTAAGCCGCGTAACGACTGGCAAATGCAAGAGAACTTTCCGACCGGATTTTCTCCCCTGTACCGTGTTCCATGTGTTCCATCCTGAAGGATTGCTACCGTGGCGATACTGGCATACCCGCGTATGCAAATAGAACGCGAACTAGGAGCCTGTGAAGCATGACGCCAAACCCGCTATTCGACCGGATGCGCCTGCCGGTCATCGGCGCGCCGCTCTTCATCGTCTCCGGACCCGAGCTCGTGATCGCGCAGTGCAAGGCAGGCATTGTGGGCAGCTTCCCGGCGCTCAATGCCCGGCCCGCTTCGCAGCTCGATGAATGGCTGCACCAAATCACCGAGGAACTGTCAGCCCACCGCCGCGACAACCCGGATGCGCCCGCCGCGCCCTTCGCGGTCAACCAGATCGTTCACAGGACGAACAACCGGCTCGAAGAAGACATGGAGCTGTGCCGAAAGTGGCAAGTGCCGATGATGATCACCTCGCTCGGCGCGCGGGAGGAGATCTTCGAGGCCGCGCATTCGTGGGGCGGCATCGTGCTGCATGACGTCATCAACGACATGTTCGCGCACAAGGCGATCGAGAAAGGCGCGGACGGACTGATCCCCGTCGCCGCCGGAGCGGGCGGACATGCGGGCACGCTGTCGCCCTTCGCGCTGATGCAGGAAATCCGCGAATGGTTCGACGGGCCGGTGGCGTTGTCGGGCTCGATCGCGCACGGCCGCTCGATCCTCGCGGCGCAGGCGCTTGGCGCTAACTTCGCGTATATCGGATCGCAGTGGATCGCTGCTGCGGAATCCAATGCGGATGCAGGTTACAAGGACGGGATCGTCGAAGGCCGGGCGAGCGATATCGTCTACTCCAACCTCTTCACCGGCGTGCACGGCAACTACCTGCGCAAGTCGATCGAGAACGCGGGCATGGACCCCGACAATCTGCCCCAAAGCGATCCGAGCAAGATGAACTTCGGCTCGGGCGGCAATCAGAAGTCGAAGGCGTGGAAGGACATCTGGGGTTCGGGCCAAGGCATCGGTGCAGTCGGCGCGGTGGAACCGGTCGCAGCCATCGTGGACCGTCTGGCGGAGCAGTACAGCGACGCGAAAGACGCGCTCGGCACGAAATCGCAGTCTTTTCCGCGCGGCTAGAAGATGCCCGCTGCAAGCCCCTCCGCCATTGCCTCGCCCATCTCGCGGCACTGCGCGAGCGTGTCCCCCGGCACGGTCTTGTCGGCGAGGATGGTCTCGGGTGTTTGCGCGTCGAAATTGACGATCAGCGGCTCTGCCACGCGCTTCAACCGCCAGCCTTTTGCGATCCGGTCGATTTGCGCCTGCGCGCCCTCCCCGTCGGAGCCGGCAGCGATGATCGTTGCGAACGCCCGCCCCTCGATCCGGCCGAGCACGGGGTAATAGCAGCGATCGAACATGTCCTTCATCATCCCGCTCATCGTGGCCAGGTTCTCCGGGCAGACGAACAGGTATCCGCTTGCTCCGAGGATATGCTTAGGCTCGGTCTCGGCGGCGCTGCGAATGTCGGCGGCCTCCCCCGCCCCCTCGGCAGCCGCCTCCGCCATAGCCCGCGAAGCGCCGGTGCGCGAATGCCAGACGATGAGAAGCGGCGCAGTCATGTGCGCAGCTATGCGAAGCGCGGCTGTCGATTGTCAAACGCTGCCGGTTTCAAAGCCTGCCCGCCAGGCATAGGATAGCCCGATGGCAACCCGCACCGCATCCGCCGCCCCTTACGGCATCGAACGCTCGCTTTCGGGCAAGCGCTGGCGCTGGCGCGGCGGTAACATGGACATCGGTGCGGGCGCTAGCGGGCAGGATCTGATTACGCAGCTGCTCCTGGCTCGGGGGGTCGAACCGGACGATGTCGAGCGCCAGCGCACGCCGACGCTGCGCGCATTCCTCCCCGACCCGTCGATCTTCCAGGATATGAAACCAGCTGCCGCGCGTATTGCCCAAGCCGTTCTCTCAGGCGAAGCCGTAACGGTCTATGGCGATTACGACGTCGATGGAGCAACCAGCGCGGCCCTGCTCATCCGCCTGTTCAAGATGCTTGGCGCAGAGGCGCGCTACTACATCCCCGACCGCCTGCTCGAAGGTTACGGCCCCTCGGGCGAAGCGCTGGTCAAGCTGGGCGAGGAAGGTTCGAGCCTCATCGTCACCGTAGATTGCGGCGCGATGGCTTTCGACGCATTGGCGCAGGCGCATGACGCGGGGATCGACGTCATTGTGGTCGATCATCACAAGTGTGCGGGCGAGCTGCCGAGAGCGCTCGCGCTGGTCAATCCGAACCGGCTCGACGAATGCGACGAAGCGGCAGAGCACGGTCATCTGGCCGCGGTCGGCGTCGCCTTCCTGCTCGCAATCGAAGTCGTGCGCACCTTGCGCGAACAGGGCTACTTCAGAAGCCGCGAAGAGCCCGACCTGATGAGTCTGCTCGATCTGGTCGCGCTAGGCACGGTGGCGGACGTGGCCGCGCTCCACGGCCTCAACCGCGCCTTCGTGTCGCAGGGGCTCAAGGTCATGGCGAAGCGGCAGAACACCGGCATGGCGGCACTGATTGATGCAAGCCGACTCAACCGCGCGCCGCTGTGCAGCGATCTCGGCTTTGCGCTCGGACCACGGATCAATGCAGGCGGGCGGGTCGGCGAATCGACGCTAGGTGTGCGACTGCTCACAACCGAAGATCCGGACGAGGCCCGTGACATCGCCGAGCAGCTATCCGGGCTCAACGAAGAGCGCCGCGCGATCGAGCGCGAGGTGCAGGAAGCAGCCGAAGAACTGCTTTCGTCGCAGCACAACCGCAGCGTACATCTGCTGGCCGGAAGCGGCTGGCATCCAGGCGTCATCGGCATCGTCGCAGGGCGCATCAAGGAGAAGACCGGCAAGCCTTCGCTGGTCGTGGCCATCGGGGAAGACGGTCAGGGCAAGGGATCGGGCCGCTCGATTGCCGGGGTCGATCTGGGCGCGGCCATCATCGCTGCACGCGAAGAGGGATTGCTGGTCGCTGGCGGCGGACACGCCATGGCCGCCGGCCTCACGGTCGATGCAGGCCGGATCGAAGAGCTCGGTGAGTGGCTCGACGAAAGGTTGGCAAATCGCGTCACCAAAGCCTTGGAAACACAGGACATGTTGCTCGACATCGGCGTCGCTCCGGGCGGGCTCGTCCCGGAACTTGTGACGATGCTGGATGCGGCTGGCCCCTACGGCGTAGGCTGGCCGGGACCGCGCGTCGCGGTCGGGCCGGTTGCGCTGGTCAAATGCGACATCGTCGGGACCGACCATGTCCGCCTGATCGCGCGAGGTGACGACGGCAAATCGTTTAAGGGAATCGCGTTTCGGGCAGCCGACAGTGAGCTCGGGCAAAACCTCCTTCATGGCGCGAAGGGACGTAAGCTGTGGCTCGCCGGACGGGTGAAGATCGACGACTGGGGGGCACGACCGGCGGCCGAACTGCACCTCGAAGATGCGGCCTGGGCGGACTGATCGAGTGCATGCGCAGAAGCTTTTCTCAAAAACTGCGTGCGATGTGCTTGACTGGAACGGCGAGCCTGCCTAATTGCGCCGCCACGCCATCGGTTCGCGAGCATCTGCTTCGCACTTGGCCCCTTCGTCTAGCGGTTAGGACGCGGCCCTTTCACGGCTGAAACACGGGTTCGATTCCCGTAGGGGTCACCACCGATGGCATTTTCTCTATAGATGCACGGTGACAGCGCTTTCCGGCAGAAATGCTGCAAAGCCGTGGCGCTCGTGCGACCGTTAGGTTACACGGCGAGGCAATGAGCAGTGTGAGGGATATTCCGGTCAGCGGCATCGCGCTCGCGCTCGCTAGCTGCACGGCATTGGCGCTGGGCGGACTTTCGATCTGGCTATGCGGCGCGGTCCTTCTCGTATGGCTCGGATCGCTTTGGCTGACAGGCGGAAATCCTCCGCCGGCTGCGGCCCCCGCGCAGGCCAACCCGCTTGACCGCGAGACAATGCGCGACATGCTGGAACTGTCGGGTACGCCGCTCCTTCTTACCGAGGATGGCAAGATCTCGGTCGCGAACAACGAGGCGCGTAAGCTGCTCGGCAGTCACATCATCGGCCAGGACGCGCGCGTTGCTTTCCGCAATCCGGCAGCAATCGAACTCATCAATTCGAATAGCGGCGGAACCACTCTCGTTCGCGGTCTAGTCAGGCGGCGCGACATCTGGCGCATGGGGCGCCAGACGATCGACAGCCGCATGGCGGTCATCGAGCTTATCGACCGGACTGCCGAGGCCGATATCGGGCGCGCGCATACCGACTTCGTCGCCAATGCCAGCCACGAACTGCGTACGCCGCTTGCAAGCATCATCGGCTATGTCGAGACACTGCGCGACGACGGTGACCGGATCGATGCAGAGAAGCGCGAACACTTCCTCGATACTATCCTGAGCGAAGCGCGCCGAATGCAGGACCTCGTCAGCGATCTCATGTCATTGTCGCGGGTCGAGGCGGAGAAACACGATCTGCCGCAAGATCACATCGAACTGAAGGAAGTGGTCGAGCGCGCGGCGCATGATGGGGCTACCGCGGAACGGCAGGACCGGCTCGAACTCAATCTTGAGGGTGAGTTCACGATTGCCGGGGACCGCCAGCAGATCGAACAGCTTGTGCGCAATCTTGTGGATAACGCGTTCAAATACGGTGCACAGGACAAGCCCGTGACAGTGACGCTCGAGCATGGCCGGGCAGGTCACGTACGGTTAGCCGTGAAGGATTTCGGCGACGGCATCTCCGAAGAGCATTTGCCGCATCTGACCCGCCGGTTTTACCGCACCGATCCGGGGCGCAGCAGGGCCTCGGGCGGAACCGGCCTCGGCCTCGCCATCGTCAAGCATATCGTCGAGCGGCATCGGGGCCGACTCGATATCGAGAGCAGCATCGGAAACGGAACACTTGTGTCGGTAAGGTTTCCGCTCATCCAAGAAAGCGACGACGCCGAACCTGCGTAGCGATACGCCGAAGCTGTGCCAAACTTCCGCACTCGGCCGTCAAAAAACTGTAACACAACGGTCATAGAAGTGCCGCCGTATCGTAACAAACGGGACCGGAAGAGGCTTCGCACAATGCGGAAGAATACGACGCGGCTGGGCCTTCTCGCCATCTCTGCCGCGGTGCCGGTCGTCGTTGCCACTCCAGCTGCCGCGCAGGATGCGGATAGCCGAGCAGCCGAGATCGCCGAATTGCGCGCACAGATCGAGGCGTTGACGGCACGCGTCGACGAACTTGAGCGTGAAGACCGCGCATCCGTGACGACACTAACCAACAGCGACGTTCCGCCTGCTGCCGATACTGCCGTTGCGGAGACGCCCGTCGACGCGTCCGAGCCCCCTTTCGACGTTGCGTGGAAAGGTGCTCCGGTCATCGAAGGACGCGGAGGGTGGAGCTTCAAGCCGCGCGGGCGCTTCAATTTCGACGCGGGCGTCGTCGACGCGCCTTCCGGAACCGGCGTAGACGACGGGTTCGGCAGCGAAGCGCGCCGCATCCGCCTCGGCGTCGAAGGCGATATTCCGGGCGGCTTCGGCTACAAGGTCGAGGTCGATTTCGCAGAGGGCGCGGAAATCACCGATGCCATACTTACCTACGGTAGCGGCGGCGCGACGATCACGATCGGCCAGCACAACAACTTCCAGAGCCTCGACGAACTCACCAGCAGCCGGTTCACTTCGCATATCGAGCGGGCCGCGTTCACCGATGCATTCGGGTTCGAGCGGCTGCTCGGCGTATCGGCAGAGTACCTTTCGGGCGACGTGCTCATCCAGGGCGGCGTGTTCAGCGATAATATCGAAGACCTGCCCGGCGAACGCTGGGGCGTCGACGGACGCGCGGTCTACCTGCCGAAGATCGGCGATTCGCAGATGCATCTGGGCGGATCCCTGCACTATGCCGACATCGCCCCCGCAGATAGCCTACGCTATCGCTACCGACCGCTCGTACATTTCACCGATACGCGCTTCGTCGATACGCGCAGCTTCGACGCGCGCAGCGAACGCGGCATCGGTCTCGAGAGCGCCTTTATCAGCGGACCTTTCCACGCGGCCGGCGAAGCATTCTGGCAAACGGTGAGCCGCCCCGGCGACATCGAGGACGCGGACTTCTTCGGCGGTTATGCGGAAGTCGGCTACTTTCTTACCTCCGGCGACACGCGCGGTTACAAGGCCGGTGTATTCGACCGGGTAAAGCCGGCCAATCCTGTCGGCGAAGGCGGTTTCGGAGCGTTGCAGGTGAACCTGCGCTACGACTACCTCGACCTGACCGACGGCGTGATCACGGGCGGGATGCAGAACGGCTATATCGCGTCTCTCGTCTGGACCCCGACCGATTACACCCGCTTCCTTATGAGCTATGGTCGCCTCGCCTATGACGGCGCGGTGATCCCGGCAAAGGATGGCGAAACTTCCTACAGCGTCGACAGCCTCGGCGTTCGCGCCCAGATAGATTTCTGATGCGGTGCGTTGCCGTGATGCATCTGATTTCGAATGCACTGCCCGCGTGGCGGCAAAGTCGCGAAAATGTCGCCAATTCGTAACAATCCATCGCTCTAGGGCAAGCAGGATTCGGACAGCTTAAACTCAAGGGATCTAAGCAATGTCAAAACTGAAGAATTTTCTCGCGGTTTCGCTCGGCGCACTGGCCGTAGCAGCCTGCGGCAGCGGCGGCGGCAGTTCGGAAACGCGCAACCAGGTTCGCGCGGTCGGCTCATCGACCGTGTTCCCCTTCGCGAAGACGGTTGCCGAACAGATGACCCGCTCCAATCCGGACATCAGTTCGCCAATCATCGAATCGACAGGCACGGGTGCTGGCTTCAAACTGTTCTGTGCGGGCGTCGGCTCCGATACGCCGGACATCACCCACGCCTCGCGGCGAATCAAGGTGTCCGAGTTCGAAGAATGTCAGGCGAACGGCGTCGAGGAGATCGTGGAACTTCAGGTCGGTCTCGACGGACTGGCTCTGGCTTCGGCCAAGGGCGGTATCTCGATGAACCTGACGCCCAAGATCGTGTACGAGGCGCTCGCCGCAAATCCCTACGGGCAGGAGCAGACCGCGGAGCTGTGGTCCGATGTTGATCCGTCTCTGCCCGACCAACGTATCCTCGTGTACGGCCCCCCTCCCACGTCGGGCACGCGCGATGCGCTGAAGGAACTCGTGCTGGAACCGGGCTGCGACACCAATCCGGAGATGGAAGCACTCGCTGAGACCGACGAGGACCGCCACGCACAGATCTGTACCGAAGTCCGCAACGACGGCGCGTATGTCGAGCAGGGCGAGCAGGACAACCTCATCGTCCAGAAGATCGAAAGCAACCCGCAGGCCGTGGGCGTGTTCGGCTATTCCTATCTCGAGGAAAACGCCGACAAGGTTCAGGGCCTGACGATGAACGGGGTCGAGCCGACTTACGAGAACATCGCCAGCTTCGACTATCTCGGTGCTCGTCCGCTCTACGTTTACGTGAAGAAAGCGCATGTGAAGCCGATCCAGGGTCTGCGCGAGTTCCTCAACCAGTGGGCGCAAAGCTGGGACCGCGACGGTCCGCTCGCTTCGATCGGCCTTGTAGCATCGCCCGACGATGTCCGGGCCGAACAGACCAGGCGCGTCAACGAATTGACGTCGCTTACCCGGGCGGACCTCGACTAGTCCGGCCCGGGCCGGCTAGGACGCTTTACCATGTCGCTTTCGCTTCTGCTTCTGCTTGCGGTCGGGCTGGGCCTCGCCGGGTGGCTGGCTGCGCGTGCGAAAGCGTGGAGCTTCCAGGCGCGCGAAGGTGCCGGAAGGCTCCGCGCGCGCCCGCAGTACCATGCGTGGTTCGTGGCACTATGGGTGGTGCTTCCGGTGCTCGCGTTCATCGCGCTCTGGAGCGCGATTGCGCCGGAACTCGTGACTCAATCGGTACTGGCGAGCCCGGCGGGTCAGGCCCTGCCGGACTTCGACCTTCAGCGGAATGCGCTCCTCAACGAAGCGCGGGCGGTGGCGAGCGGCAATGCCCTGGCGGTCTTCGATGAAGATGCCGTCCCGCTGGTCGAGCCGTATCGGGAGGCACTGTCGCGCTATAACCTTATCGGCATCCTCGCGACGATAATAATCGGCCTGCTTGCCGGGAGCCAAGCGTTCCTGCGCCTGAAACCCGACTTCGGCGCACGCACCAAGGTCGAGCGAGCCGTGCTCGCGATCCTGCTCGTCGCTTCGCTCGTCGCGATCCTCACCACGCTCGGGATTGTCGCCAGTCTCGTGTTCGAGACGGTGCGGTTCTTCGGGATGATCAACCCGGTCGATTTCCTGTTCGGAACGGAATGGGGGCCAGACCCGATCGCCAACCCGGAAAACCCCGATCCGACGCGCTACGGGGCGATCCCGCTGTTCTGGGGTACGATCTATATCGGCGCCATCATCGCCATGATCGTCGCCATACCGCTCGGCCTGATGAGCGCGATCTACCTCACGCAATATGCAAGCCCTACGTGGCGCAGCTGGCTCAAGCCGACGCTTGAGATACTCGCCGGTGTGCCCACGGTCGTCTACGGATATTTCGCGGCGCTGACGGTCGCGCCGTTCATCCGTGACGTCGCGCAGTCGGTCGGCATCGCCAACGCTTCGAGCGAGAGCGCGCTGGCAGCCGGTCTCGTCATGGGCGTCATGATCATTCCGTTCGTCTCCTCGATGGCCGACGATTCCATCGCCGCCGTGCCCAACGCCATGCGTGACGGCAGCCTTGCGATGGGAGCGACCACATCCGAGACGATCCGCCGCGTGCTGGTTCCGGCCGCCCTTCCCGGGATCGTCGCCGGGATAATGCTCGCCATCAGCCGCGCGATCGGCGAAACGATGATCGTCGTCATGGCCGCCGGCGCCGCGGCGAACCTCACGGCCAACCCGCTGGAGACGATGACGACGGTAACCTACCAGATCGTCGCGCTACTGACGGGCGAAGGCAGTTTCGACCATCCTGCGACGCTTGCCGCCTTTGCCTTAGGCTTCGTGCTGTTCCTCGTGACGCTGGGGCTTAATTTCGTGGCGCTGCGCGTCGTCAAGCGCTTCCGGGAGGCATACGAATAATGGCGCAGGCCACCCCCCCGACGCGCACCGAGATATTCGAGAAACGCCTTGCGAAACGCTACAAGGCGGAACGCCGGTTCAAGTATCTGGGGCTCGCGGCGATCCTGTTTTCGGTCGCGGTGCTGTTCATTCTGCTGGTCACCATGAGCGCGAACGCAATCGGCGGGTTCCAGCGCGCCGAAGTGCGCGTGCCGATCGACTTCGCCGCGAGCGGCCTGTCCGGCGACCCGTCCATCTTGTCCACTCCCGCCGGTATGCAGACGCTTCAGGCGCAGGGCCTCGAGCAGATCGTCGAGAATGCCGCGACGCAGGAGATTGGTGTCGATGCAAGCGAGGTGATCGCGAGTGCAGCATGGCGCGATGTCGGCGCAGCTATCGCTGCCGACCCCAGCCTGCTGCAACGGTCCGAGACTTTCTGGCTGCCCGCCGACGCCAAGCTTGCATCCGGCCTCGCAAACGAGGGCTCGCCCGAAATGCGTGCGCTTGCCGCGCAGCTTGCGGAGCAAGGCGTGTTGCAGAGCAATTTCGATAGCGGTTTCCTCGTTCGATCCGATGCGACGAGCCCGCAGTTCGTCGGCATCTGGGGTGCGCTGAAGGGCTCGATCCTGACGATGATCGTGACGTTGATCCTGGCCTTTCCGATTGGCGTGCTCGCCGCGCTCTACCTTGAAGAATACGCTCCGCGTAACCGCTGGACCGACGTGATCGAGGTATCGATCAACAACCTTGCGGCCGTACCCTCGATTATCTTCGGTCTGCTCGGTCTCGCCGTATTCCTGTGGATCTTTCCGAACATGCGTTCCGCTCCGCTGATCGGCGGCATGACGCTCGCGCTGATGACGATGCCGGTCATCGTGATTTCGGGCCGCAACGCTATTAAGGCGGTGCCGCCCTCGATCCGCGACGGCGCGCTGGCGCTCGGCGCATCGAAGGTCCAGGTCGTGTTCCATCACGTACTGCCGCTTGCCCTGCCCGGCATCCTTACCGGCACGATCATCGGCATGGCGCGGGCGCTCGGTGAAACGGCGCCGCTCCTGATGATCGGAATGCGTGCTTTCGTCGCCAGTCCGCCCGATGGCTTCACCTCGCCCGCGACGGTGTTGCCGGTGCAGATCTTTCTGTGGTCGGACGAGATCGACCGCGGCTTCGTCGAGCGGACCAGTGCCGCAATTATCGTGCTACTTGCCTTCCTTCTCGTTATGAACGGCCTCGCAATCTACCTCCGCAACAAATTCGAGAAAAAGTGGTGACACTGATCCACGACAACATGGAAAAGATGGACGCCAAGATGGCGGCCCGGAACGTGTCGGTCTTCTACGACAAGAAGAAGGCGATCGACGATGTGTCGATCGACATCCCTTCTTCGGTCGTGACCGCGTTCATCGGCCCATCGGGCTGCGGCAAATCCACTTTCCTGCGCACGCTCAACCGGATGAACGACACCATTCCCGCCGCGCGCGTGGAAGGCAGCGTGACGCTGGACGGCGAAGACATCTACCGTTCGAAAATGGACGTGGTGCAGCTTCGTGCGCGTGTCGGCATGGTGTTCCAGAAGCCCAATCCGTTTCCCAAGTCGATCTACGAGAACATCGCCTACGGCCCGCGTATCCATGGTTTCGCAGAGAAGAAGGATGAACTCGATTCAGTGGTCGAGAGGTCGCTGCGCCGCGCAGGATTATGGGAAGAGGTGAAGGACCGCCTCGCCGATTCCGGCACTGCGCTGTCGGGCGGCCAGCAGCAGCGGCTATGTATTGCACGCGCGATCGCTGTCGATCCCGAGGTTATTCTGATGGACGAGCCATGTAGCGCACTCGATCCCATCGCGACGGCCAAGATCGAGGAACTGATCGCGGATCTGGCCGGGCGGTATGCAATCGTCATCGTTACCCACTCGATGCAGCAGGCGGCGCGCGTTTCGCAGCGGACGGCATTCTTTCACCTTGGGCATATGGTGGAATACGGACCGACATCCGACATATTCACCAATCCGCTGGAAGAGCGGACCAAGGATTACATCACCGGACGGTACGGATAATGGCAGAACATACGGTCAAGGCATTCGACGAGGACATTACCCACCTGCGCGGCCTTATCGCGGAGATGGGCGGTCTCGCGGAAGTGTCCATACACGAAGCGATCGAATCGATGGTCCGCGGCGACGGAGAGCTCGGGAAGCAGGTCGTACTGCGCGACAAGAAGATCGACGCCCTGGAAACCGAGGTCGACCGGCTCGCGGTCCGGGTCATCGCCCTGCGCGCCCCGATGGCGGACGATCTGCGCGAGGTCATCGCCGCGCTTAAGATCGCTGGCGTGGTTGAACGCATTGGCGATTATGCGAAAAACATCGCCAAGCGGGTCGACCGGATCGAGAACCGGTCCCGTTTCGAACCGCTGACGCTAATCCCAGCGATGGCCGAAGTTGCCGCCGAAATGGTCCATGACGTTCTGACCGCCTATGCCGCCCGCGATCCGGAGCTGGCGCTGGAAGTCATCAAGACTGACGAAAAGGTCGACGCGTTCTACGATAGTATTTTTCGCAACCTTGTCAGCCACATGGTCGAGAATCCTGCGACGATTTCGAGCGCGGCGCAGCTCCTTTTCGTAGCCCGCAACATCGAGCGTATCGGGGATCACGCTACCAACGTCGCCGAGATGGTCCATTTCGCCGCGACCGGGCTCTATCCGCCCGACGAAGATCATTAAGCGGGCGCCGGGGGAACCGCGATGACGGGCGCAAAACTGATCTTGGTGGAAGATGATCCGGCTTTGTCGGAACTGCTCGAATACCGGTTCTCGAACGAGGGCTATAAGGTCCGCGTCACCGCCGACGGCGACGAAGCACTGGTCATGGCGAGCGAGGACGTGCCCGACCTCATCATCCTCGACTGGATGATCGAGGGAACCAGCGGAATCGAGGTTTGCCGCCGCCTGCGCCGCGACAAGGCGACGGCCCATGTGCCGATCATCATGCTCACTGCGCGCGAAGCCGAAGATGACCGCGTCCGCGGCCTCGAAACCGGCGCAGACGATTACATCACGAAGCCCTTCTCTCCGCGCGAATTGCTCGCCCGAGTCTCAGCGGTCATGCGGCGCATCCGCCCTGCCCTCGCCGGCGAGGCGATCGAGGTCGGCGACCTGCGGCTCGATCCGGTGGCGCACAAAGTGCAGCGGCGCGGCGAGACGCTTCAGCTCGGACCAACGGAATACCGCTTGCTGAAATTTTTCATGGAAAGTCCCGGCCGCGTCTTCAGCCGCGGGCAATTGCTCGACGGCGTATGGGGCACGGGCAGCGACATCGAACTGCGAACGGTCGACGTACATATCCGCCGCCTCCGCAAAGCAATCGAGATCGAAGGGGTGAAGGACCCGATCCGAACCGTGCGCTCAGCCGGATACGCATTGGAGTCCTGACCTAGCGGCAGACGCCGCCGAAACGCTGCGCCTGATCGAAATGAAAATGGTCGGCGTGGGCTTCGTTATATTCGGGCGAAAGCACCGTTCCAAAAGCATCGCAGGCCCCGTCGCGGACCTGGCGCAGGAACCGCGCTTTGTCGCCTCCACCATCCCAATCGCCCAGCACGCTGATGCGGGTGCCGTCTTCCAGCACGAATGCCGCGATGTCGATGGCGTTGCCGGTGGCGTGCTCGCTCCAGGCGCCGCTGTCGCGGCCGTAGAGGCGCCTGCAGGAGTAGCTCCCGAAATGCTCGATCCGTGAGAGCGGGCTGCCGAAAATCTCTTCAGCTGCGGGAGCAACGCTATGCCGATGCCAGTATTCGGCGCTCGCCGCTACCGCGCAGGTCGAAGGCGGATTGCGCCCGGCGTAGGGAAAGGTGTTGAGCTTGACACGGTCCGGCCTAGCGCAGGCGGGCTCGCTCGCTTCGCTGGCCGGCAAATCGGTAAACGCAACATCGCTGCGGTCGAGTACGGCGCGGCACAGTTCCGGATCGTCTTTTAACCCCGTCAGCTTCGTATCGGTAGCCCAGCCCGGAGGATCGCGCAGATCGAGCGGTGCCCACGGGTTATGTTGCGGGTGCTGCGCCAGCCAGACACGCCCCACAAGCGCAAAGCATAGCAGGACGAACACCACAATCACCCGGCGATCGCCAGCAAAACGCCCGATGCGCGTCGACAGATCGAACGGCAACTTCACTTGGAAAAAAAGTTTTGCATGCCTCGCTGCTCAAGCGCCGACAGTATGGTCCGGTTCCGCCCCCGCCCGCTTTACGCCAGTTCCGCGAGCCGCTCCGCCACGGCGGCAAGGTCCGCGTCGAACAGTTTTTCCTGCTTGTCGCGCGCTTCTCCGTCGAGGCGCAACAGATAAGACGGATGCGCCGTTATCCAAAGTTCGCCGCCGCTTTCTAGCTTGTGCGGCATTCCGCGCGCCTTGGTAATGCTCACCGTCTTGCCGAGCATGGCGCGGCCTGCGCTCGCCCCAAGCGCGAGCGTCAGCTTCGGCTGTACGATCTCGCGCTCGCTTTCGAGCCACCAGCGGCACGTATCGATTTCCTTCGCCGTGGGCGATTGGTGCAATCTCCGCTTGCCGCGCTGGACGAATTTGAAATGCTTGACCGCGTTGGTGACGTAGGCGGCGCTACGCTCGATGCCGGCCTTCTGCAGGTGCACGTCGAGCAGCTGACCCGCAGGACCGACGAACGGGCGTCCCTCGACGTCCTCGTTATCGCCGGGCTGTTCCCCGACTATCATCAAGCCGGAAAACACTTCGGGATCGCTCGGCCCCTCGCCCATTACCGCATCGTTATCGAGCGCGCCGATCGGGCATTCGCGGCAAGCGTGGATCGCCTTGTCGATCGCGGCGAGCGTTTCGGGACGCTCTTCAAACAAACTTCCGCCCTGTGCGACCATCTCGGCCTCCCGCTTCTGCGCGCCCGCGATGAGAGCCGGGATAAGCTCGGCCTCGGGCATGTTCTTCCAGTACTTCTTCGGCATTTCGGACAGCATCGCGCCGACCTTGAGCCGAGAGGGGTTGAAGATCGAAGCGTAGTAGCTGCGCCAAAGTTCCTCGACGGGATCGCCATCGGGCGCGTCCGATTTATGCGCAGGGGGGCTTTCGCGCATGGTCTCGCCGTCCCAGTGCAGGCAGCCCTTCGGCGTCAGGATCGACCATTGCATATTGGCAAAGCGGCGCATGAAAAAGCCCGCGTTCGCGCGCACGATGTGATGTTCCGGCTCGAACCACGCGACGTAATGATCGCCGTCCGCGTCGTCGCCCTCAATGCGGCGAAAGCGGACGAAGGCATGCATCTTGTGACTATCGCGGCGGACGTTCTTGTCCATTTCTTCGATCCGGCGCACGTCGTCGTCGGTCTTGTCATCCATTAGCCGCGGATTGATCTGGAGCCGCCAGAGAAGCCGGTAGAGCAGAGCGAAACGCTGCGGATCGGAATGAAGCGCGGCATTCTTCGCGAGCGACAGATACCTTTTATTCGCGCGCACGGTACGCGCGGCTGCAGTATCGACCGGCGCATCGACGATGCTCGCTTCGTTCCCGCCGAAGAGATCGCCCGCCTGCCCCGGCTCGCGCCAGACGACCTGATCGGGCGGAACGCCCTGTTGCACCAGCGTACGTGCACGTTCACGCCAAAAGGCGAAATCGTCAGGCGCGGGAAGCTCAACCACCGTGCAGACCGGCACGATCCTTTCGCCGGTCTCGTTCATGCAGCGAACAGTTCGAGTTGCTCCTGTTTGGGAGCGAGAAGCGCACGCAGATCGGCCCGGTCGGTCAAGGCGACCGGACGCCAATCGCTGGCAATCAGGAACGGTCGAACCTTCGCGATCGAAACCGTCAGTTTGCCGACATCCTCAAGGCGCAAGCTCTTGTGCCGCCTGGCTGCGAGAATCTTGTACACTGCCTTCACACCTAGCCCCGGAACGCGCAGCAGACGCTCTTTGCTCGCCCGGTTCACGTCGACAGGAAAGAACTCACGAAACTTCAGTGCCCAGGCGAGTTTTGGGTCGATGTCGAGCGGCAGATTACCGTCCGCTTCGGTCGCCTGCATGACCTCGCCCGGCTTGTAGCCATAGAAGCGCATGAGCCAGTCCGACTGATAAAGCCGGTGTTCGCGGATCAGCGGCGGACGCTTCAGCGGCAAGACGGCGCTGGCATCGGGGATCGGTGAGAAGGCAGAATAATATACGCGGCGCAGGCGGAAGTTGTCATAGAGCCGGCTCGCCTTCCCGACGATATCCGCATCACTCGCTGAATCCGCGCCAATAATCATCTGCGTCGACTGTCCGGCCGGAGCGAAGCGCAGCGCGTGCTTGAACGTCTTTCGCTCGACCTTCGCCTGAACGATCGCGCTTTTCATGCCGCCCATCGCGCCTTCGATCTGGCGCGCATCCTTGTCAGGCGCGAGCCGGGTCAACCCGCTGTCAGTAGGCAATTCGACGTTGATCGACACCCGGTCCGCAAAGAGGCCCGCCTGGTGGACAAGCTCTGGATCAGCCTCGGGAATGGTCTTGAGATGAATGTATCCGCGAAAATCATGCTCTTCCCGTAAGATCCGCGCAGTCTCCACCAGTTGCTCCATCGTGTGATTGGAGCTCCTGATAATACCGGAAGAAAGAAACAGGCCCTCGATATAGTTACGGCGATAGAAATTGAGCGTCAGGTCCGCGACTTCCTGCGGAGTAAATCGCGCGCGGCGCACGTTCGAACTCTTTCGGTTGATGCAGTAGTGGCAGTCGAAGATGCAGTGATTGGTCAGCAGAACCTTGAGAAGCGAAATGCACCGGCCATCGGGCGCATAGGCATGACAGATGCCCATCCCCTCGGTCGACCCAATCCCCTTCCCGCCGATGCTGTTCTTCTTCGCGGTGCCGGACGATGCGCAAGAAGCGTCGTACTTCGCAGCGTCGGCGAGGATTTCCAGTTTCTCAAGAATAGACAATTCGCGCATATGGACCTTTCGTGTTCCATATATGTTCTTGCTGCCGCATTAACCAGCAGATTCTGCTCGCCGCGAGCGCGCTTACGGCAAGGCAGCGTGCAAAACCGGAACAAAGACGCGCTCCGCTCCGTTCCTGTGAGTGAAATTAAAAGGAGCAACCGATGGATTACAAAGAAGGCAATGCGGACGAATTGAAGACCAAATTCTGGAAGGCGCTCGCCGATTCTCCGTTCGTGTTTCTTGAGCGTAAGGAACAGCCGGGCGATGCCGTGGTCATGACCGCACAGCTCGACAAGCATGCGAACAGCGAAATCTGGTTCTTCACGCGCAAGGACCACCATCTTGCGAAAATGGGTCCGGCCTTCGCGACGTTCTCCAGCAAGGGTCACGAGATCTTTGCGCGCTTCGAAGGTGTTCTTGTCGAGGAAAAAAGCCGCGAACGGCTCGAAAAGGAATGGGACCGTCATGTCGAGGCATGGTTCGACGGCAAGGACGATCCGAACCTGCTGATGCTGCGCATGGAACTCGGCAAGGCCGAAATCTGGAACAGCGATATGGGCGTGCTAACTAACGCAAAGATGGCGCTTGGCATGGATGTGCGCGACGAAGCGGGTGAGCACCACACCGAAACCGCACTCTGACGATTATTACAGTCGAAGAATTGAGCCGCCGGTCCATCGAAGGTCCGGCGGCTTTTCTTATGCGCGTTTACCGCTCGCCGAGAGGGATGGCCGTTTCGTCGCCTTCGACATCGTCGACCACTTCCACAATGCCCCGCCCGAGACGGCTGTTGCCGCGGCTGTACGCGAAATAGATCACCAGCCCGATCGCCGCCCAGATCGGCAAAACGAGCATCGCCAGGAACGGCAGGTTCAGGAACAGGAAGATACAGCCGAGGATCGTCGCCGGTCCCACCAGCCACAATGCCGGCGTACGGAAGTGGCGCTTCACTCCGGGCGCAGTCCGGCGCAGGATCATCACTGCGATGGCAACCATCATGAATGCGTACAGCGTCCCCCCGTTCGATATGTCGGCAAGCTGGCCAACCGGCAAAAACGCTGCGCCTACGGCGACGACCGCGCCGGTGATGTAGGTGACGATGTAGGGCGTGTTCCACTTCGGATGCACTTTGCTCAGCCCCTCCGGCAAGAGCCCATCACGGCTCATCACGAAGAAGATGCGCGTCTGTGCGAACAGCAGAACGAGGATTACCGACGGTAGCGCAACGAAGGCTGCGATACCGAGCATGTTGCCGATCCCTGAGTATCCGATCTCGCGCAGCACATGGGCAAGCGCTTCGTCCGAGCAGACGAGCATGCCCGCATATTGGGGCAGCGCGCATTGCCGCGCGAGTTCCTCCGAACCTGCCGGGAAAGGAATGCCGTCCGGCCCCATGATGGGCTGTCCGCCGATGCTGCCGATCGCTCCGGCTGCGACGAGGATGTAGAAGACGGTGCAGAACAATAGCGATCCGACGAGCCCGATCGGCACGTTGCGCTGCGGGTTCTTGGTCTCTTCCGCCGCGGTCGAAACGGCGTCGAAGCCGACATAGGCGAAGAAGATCGTCGCCGCCGCGCCTACTGCACCAATGCCGCTACCGAACCCACCGAACACGCCCGCCGGAAGAAGCGGATTGAACCGCTGCATCTCGATTTCAGGCAACGTCAGGACCAGAAAGACCGTCAGCGCCGTAACCTTGATCGCAACCAGCACGGTATTGAACAAAGCGCTCTCGCGCGTGCCGAGCACCAGCAGCCAGGTTACCAGCAGAGCGATGACGAGTGCGGGCAGGTTGATGAACCCGCCCGGGGCGCCGCCCAATATGAGCGGCCCGGCAGCGAGCCATGCCGGCAGCTGGATACCGAGAAACTCGTTCAGGATCGTACCGGCGAAATAGCCGGACCATCCGACCGACACGGCACTCGCGGCAACCGCATATTCGAGAATGAGCGCCCAGCCCACCGTCCAGGCGAGCAGTTCGCCCATGGTGGCGTAAGTGTAGGTGTAGGCGGACCCCGATACGGGGATCATCGCCGCGATCTCTGCATAGCAAAGGGCGGCGACGATGCAGATCGCGCCGGCAATGGCGAAAGCCAGCATGAGGCCGGGGCCGGCTTTTTGCGCACCCGCGGCGGTGAGGACGAAAATCCCGGTCCCGATGACGCATCCGATGCCGAACAGCATCAGTTGGAAAGCGCCTAAGGTTCGGGGAAGCGACTTCTTCGCTGCGACGTTCAGAATTGCGTCGAGCGGTTTAATACGGCCGAATAGCATACGGCGGACTTACTCCGGACCCGAAGCGCGTGATTGCCCCCGGGTCCGGCGCAACTTTTATGCCGTTTTTTTAAACTGGCAATCGGGAAAATCTACGCGCCGAGCACTGCGGGGAACAAGCCCGTCACGAGGATGATCGTGACCGCCAGCGGGCACAGCCATGCGAGGAGGAATCGCCATAGGCCGAACATGATCGGCGACAGACCCGTGGTCGCCTCGAGCAGGCGCCTGTCCGCGCGCCAGCCAACAAAGATCGAAGCGAGCAGCGCGCCGAGCGGCAGCATGATCTTGCCGGTGAAGCCGTCGACGGTGTCGAGGATGTCGGTCTCGGCGAAGATCGGCCAGAAGCCCAGCGGACGCACGTCCGACCAGACGTTGTAACCCAGCAGACAGGCGATCCCGATCACGAAGGCGCCCGCTCCGAAAACCAGCGCAGCCTTCCGCCTGGTCCAGCCAAGCTCGCCGATGGCCCAAGCGGTCGGCACCTCGAGCAGCGAAATGGAGCTCGTGATCGCCGCAACGAGAATTAGGACGAAGAAGAGCAGCCCGAGTAGCGCCCCTCCCGGCATGCTTTCGAACGCGAACGGCAGGGTCTGGAACACCAGCGTCGGTCCGGCTGCCGGATCGAGGCCGACGGCGAAAACGATCGGAAAAATCATCAGGCCGGCGATCAGGGCAACCATCGTATCGGCCACACCGATCGCCAGCGCGGTCGGCCCGAGGCGTGTGCCTTGCCGGATGTAGGAACCGTAGGTGATGATACCGGCGACGCCCAGCGACAGCGAGAAGAGCGCCTGCCCGAGCGCAGCGTTCATCACTTCGGGAGTGAGCTTCGACCAGTCGGGCGTGAACAGAAACTCTGCGGCTTCGCCGATGTCGCCGACTACCGCACCGTAGATAGTAATGCCGAGCAGCAGGACGAAGAAGGCGGGCATGAGATAGGTCGCGGCCTTCTCGATCCCGCCCGACACCCCGCGCGCGACGATGTAAAGTGTCCCGCCCATGAAGAGAAGATGCATGGTGATGAGTAGACCGGGCGATGCGAACAGATTGCCCATCCGTCCGGCGATCTGCTCCTGCGTTTCTCCGTGCAGACCGCCCCGGAAGGGATCGCCGGCCAGCAGCGCGCTTGCGAAATCACCTGCGAAGACGCCGGCGTAGTAGAGTACCCAACCGGCGACGACGGAGTAGAACGATACGATCAGGAAAGCCGCCAGCGCGCCGATCGCGCCGAAGATCCACCATTTCTGGGAAACGCGCGATTCCTTAGCGACGCGCCTGATCGAGCCCACCGCGTCGGTCTGGCCTGCTCTGCCGATGAAAATCTCGGCGAGAAGCAAGGGAAGGCCCAGCAAGACCACGCAGCCGATGTAGAAGATGACGAAAGCGCCACCGCCGCTCTCGCCCGCAAGTGTCGGAAAGCGCCACAGATTGCCGAGGCCGACTGCTGCGCCGACAGCTGCGAGGATGAAGGCCGAGCGAGACGACCAACCGTCTCCGGTAGGCGTGCCCGTTTTCGTTGTCGCGACCATTGTCATCCCTCCCGGTTTTCTTCTCGGAGAAGAGGTTTCTTGCCCCTCCCACGTCTTTCGCGGGGTTCTTGCAAGAATTGCCTCTCCCGTCGAGGCGGGATTTGCGCAAATCCCCGGCTCGTCTATGGAGCCTTCCCATGTCAACGACCTTCCAGATCGACACTTCGACCAGCCGCGCCAATCCGACGCCCGCCCCGATGAAGCGCCTTACCGTGCCGAAGATAAGGGCGCGCAAGGACGACGGTTCGACCGAAGAACCGCTCGTCATGCTGACGGCCTACACCGCGCGGCAGGCACAGCTGCTCGACCGGCACTGCGATATGCTGCTCGTCGGAGACTCGCTGGGACAGGTAATCTATGGCCTGCCTTCGACCGTACCCGTGACGCTTGAAATGATGGCGAACCATGCGGCTGCGGTCGTGCGCGGATCCTACCATGCCGTCGTCATTGTCGATATGCCGTTCGGATCGTACGAAAGCTCGAAGGAGCAGGCGTTCGAAAGCGCCGCGCGGCTGCTGAAGGAAAGCGGAGCCGCCGCCGTCAAGCTCGAAGGCGGCGCGCAGATGGCAGAGACTGTGCGCTTCCTGATCGAGCGAGGCATTCCGGTCATGGGTCACGTCGGCCTGACCCCGCAAGCGGTGAATGTCCTCGGCGGATACGGAGCGCGCGGGCGAAGCGATGCCGAAGCGGACAAGATCGTCTCCGATGCTCAGGCACTCGACGAGGCAGGGGCCTTCGCGATCGTCGTGGAGGGCGTGGTCGAACCGATCGCCATTGCCGTGACGAAAGCGGTCTCGGCGCCGACCATCGGCATCGGCGCATCGGCAAAATGCGACGGCCAGGTACTGGTCACCGACGATATGCTCGGCATGTTCGAGCGGGTCCCGCGCTTCGTCAAGAAATACGCCGACGTCGCCGAACTGATCGACCGGACCGTCAGCACCTATGCCGAGGAAGTGCGCTCGCGCAGCTTCCCTGGCTCTGACCAGACCTACCAACCCAAAAGCTGAGACCGTTTTCCATGCAAACCCTCCTGCACTATTACAAAGCGGCCGTGATTTTCACGCTCGTCTGTCTCGGTTTGGCAGTCTGGTACGGCTGGGAAAGCACCGGCACGCTCACCGGCACGCTCAGCCTGCTGTGGATCGTGTTCGTGCTTTCGATCCTCGAAATTTCGCTGAGCTTCGACAATGCCGTGGTGAATGCGACCGTGCTACGCGAGATGGACGAGGTCTGGCAGAAGCGCTTCCTCACCTGGGGGATCGCAATCGCGGTCTTCGGAATGCGCATCGTGTTTCCCATCGCCATCGTCGCAATCGCGGCCAACATCGGACCGGTCGAGGCCATCCGCCTGTCGCTCAATGATCCCGAGCAATACGAACGGCTGGTATCGGGGGCGCATGTCGGAATTGCCGGTTTCGGCGGTGCATTTCTTGCGATGGTCGGCCTCACCTTCTTCTTCGATTCGGACAAGGACGTACATTGGATCCGCGTGGTGGAACGCGGCATCAAGAAGTTCTCGACCATTCCGGCGGTCGAAATCGGCCTCGTACTCCTCATAATTTACTTCGTATCTACGCTGCTTGCTCCCGCGGATGCGATGACGTTCCTGACCGCAGGGATCCTCGGCCTGGTCACCTACATCGGGGTGCACGCACTCGGCGCGATTATCGAACAATGGGAAGAAAAGAAGCGCGCGGCAGGTGCCGTGGTTCGCTCCGGTCTGGGCGGCTTCCTGTATCTCGAAGTGCTCGACAGTTCGTTCAGCTTCGATGGAGTGATCGGTGCCTTCGCCTTGTCGAACAACATGATCGTGATCGCCATCGGCCTGTCGGTGGGCGCGATGTTCGTGCGCTCCATGACGATACACCTCGTCCGGAAGGGAACGCTGGCGCAGTATCGCTATCTCGAACACGGCGCGTTCTGGGCGATCATGGCGCTCGGCGCGATCATGCTGCTATCTGCTCGCTACCACATTCCCGAGACCATCACCGGCCTGATCGGCGCGGTACTCATCGGATTGTCGCTCTGGTGGTCGATCCGCCATAACAAAAGAAGCACGGAGCCGGTGTCGCCGTTCGGAGATGTCGATGAAGCGGTCGACGCCTCGAGCTCCTAGACGGAGGCTTCTCCGAAGCGGTTCCGCAGGTGGTTCGCCAGCGGCACGGCCAGGACGAGCTGCATCAGGTGGTACAGTAGCAGCGGTACGATGATGAAGCCCGCTGCTCCCGCCGGAAACAGGATGGCAGCCAGCGGCGCGCCAATGGCTGCGCTTTTCTGCGCGCCGGCAAAGGTAAAGGCGATGCGGTCCTCTGGACTTCTCGCGAGAGCGCCGGACAGCATCCACGCACCGTAATGCGCGAAAGCGAGGTAGATTACGCTTGCCGCCGCTAAGATCAGCCATTCGGTCGGCGTGACTCTCTGCCATAGTCCTTCCGACACGGCGCCCGCCATCGCGACATAGACCGCGAGGGCGATGACGATCCGGTCGAGCCACGTCGCCGCGTCCTTGTACTGCAGAACGAACGGGCGGAACCTGTCTTGCACGAGCAGCCCGATGCAGAGCGGCAATAGCAGCAGCACTGCGATGTTGCGGAACGCGTCCCAGCCGAGACTTCCCGCCCCACTTCCCCCGAAAGCAACGAACAAAGCCGGGCTGGCGATGATGCCGACGATCGTCAGAAGCGCCGCTGCGATCACCGACAGGGCGACGTTGCCGCCGGCAAGCGACGAGTACGATGTCGCCGATTGAACGGTTGACGGCAGCACGCCTAGGAAGATGAACCCGATAATGACAAGGCCGGGCAGAACGCCGGACAATGTCTGCGCAAGGATAACCCCAATCCCTCCCATGATGAGGAACACCCACACCGTCAGCGGTACGAAAAACCGCCAATCCTGAAGACCGGCGAGGATATCGCCGCGCGCGACGCGGATACCGTTGACGAGAAACAGCAGGAATATCGCTGCATAAGCCGCTCCCTGCACGATCTCGCGCGCCGCTCCGCTTGCCGGCAGGAACGCCGCCAGCAGTATCGCAATAGCAAGCAGGCGCAGCATCGGGTCGCGCGTGAGGCGTATCAAGAAGGACATTTGAGAATTAGGTAGACTTTCGGAACTTGACGGGTTCGGCGCCTAGAGCGGCATTCGCCCCGCCTATCAAGGCTGAAGGTCGTATTGCTTCAGCAAATCGTAGAGCGTCGGCCTGCTTACCCCTAACAGCTTCGCCGCCGCAGAGATGTTGTCTTCACTGCGCGCTAGGGCCTGCTTTATCATCCGCCGATCGACTTGTTCGCGCGCAGCCTTCAGGTTCAGCGTCATCGTGTCGGCACCTTCGCCTTCTCCAAAATCGAGGTCGGCGGTATCGATGATATTGCCCTCGCACATGATGACCGCCCGCTTCACCCGATTTTCGAGTTCGCGCACGTTACCGGGCCATGCCCATTCATCGATCGCGGTCAAGGCGGCTGAGGAAAATCCCCGTACCTTGGGGTTCATCTCCGCGGCGAAGCGCGAGAGGAAGGCCTTTGCCAGGAGCACTGCGTCTCCCGGTCTCTCGGCAAGCGAGGGAATGCGAATGACGATTTCCGCCAGACGGTAGTAGAGATCTTCGCGGAACGTGCCCGCCGCAATCATTTCTTCGAGGTTCTGATGTGTCGCACACACCAGCCGCGTATCGACTGCGATCTGCTTTCTCCCGCCGATCCGCTCGATAGTCCGCTCCTGCAGGAAGCGCAGCAGCTTCACTTGTAGCGGCAGAGGAATGTCGCCCACCTCGTCGAGGAAGAGTGTCCCTCCGGCGGCGCGCTCGATCTTGCCTTCGGTGGTTTTTACAGCGCCGGTAAACGCGCCCTTTTCATGTCCGAACAACTCGCTTTCGAGCAGGTTTTCAGGGATCGCGGCGCAGTTGATCGCGACGAATTCGGCATCGCGGCGATTGCTTTCTTCATGCACCCCGCGCGCGAGCAGTTCTTTGCCGGTGCCGCTCGCCCCCAAAAGCAGGACCGAAGCGCTGGTATCCGCAACCCGTTCGATGGTCCTGGCAACCTTGATCATCTCGGGCGCGTCGGTGAGCAGACGCTGCAACACGAGTTTATCATCGCCTGCGCGCACCGCCATCCGGCGGTTCTCCTCCTCGATCTGATGCAGGCGGTAGGCCCGTTCGACGATCAGGCCGAGCACGTCGATATCGACCGGCTTCTGGTAGAAATCGTAAGCGCCGCGCTGGATCGCGTCGAGCGCACTTTGCCGCTCGCCGTGGCCGGAGGCGACGATGACCTTGGTTTGAGGGCTCAGTTCGACGATCGCGTCGAGGACCGCGAACCCCTCGCTCGTCCCGTCCGGATCGGGCGGCAGACCTAAGTCGAGCGTCACGACCGCAGGGTTCTCCGAGCGCAGGGCGGCAAGCGCGGACTTGCGGTCGCCGACGATGGTCACGTCGAAGTCCGCATAGGCCCATTTAAGCTGCGCCTGCAGACCCGCATCGTCCTCCACGATCAGCAGTTTCGGTTTCTGTTCCTTGCTCATGCAGCGGCTCTGTTCTGATCAATGCGCTCAGCCGGTTCGATCCTTGCTTTGGCGAGCGGCAATACGGCAATGAAAGTCGTACCCACGCCCTCGGCAGAGCGGACTTCTAGCGTTCCGCCCATGGCCTGAACGATGTCGCGCGCTTCGAGCGCACCGATGCCGAAGCCGCCCTCCTTGGTCGAAACGAAGGGCTTGAAGAGTTCGTTTTCGATGAAGCCTGCGCTCATGCCAGAGCCCCTGTCGCTGACAGAAATGCGCGCCTGCTCCCCTTCGACGGCTACGGAAATCTCGACCGGCTCGCCGCCGGCATCGATCGCGTTCTGGACGAGATGCGCCAGCGCCTGTTCGAGCCGCTCCGGATCGATCGTGACCAGTCCTTGCACGCAGTCGCCGAGTACCACTTTGCGGCTATGCGCGAACTGTTCCGCGAGCCGCTGCAGCACGCCGCCGATCTGCACGGTCTCGCGTCTTCCCGTACCTGCCGTGCCGTAACGGCCCAGTCGGGCCAGAAGCGCGTTCATCTTGTCTGCACTGTTCTGCAATGTAACGAGCATATCCTTGCGGTACTCGGGATTGTCGGCATGCAGCTTCGCATTGCGCGACATCAGCGAAAGCTGGCTCGACAGGTTCTTCACATCGTGCATGACGAAAGCCATGCGACGGTAAAAAGCGTCGAACTGGCGGCTTTCAAGCAGCGTTTCCTGCGATTGCCGTTCCGCCAGATAGCTGGCGATTTGCGAACCCGCCACGCGCAGGATGTCGAAATCCTCCCAATCGAGCGAGCGCGCATAGGCCGGCGGGCCGAGCGCCACTGCGCCGACAAGTTTCTCGAAATGGAGCAGCGGAACGATGGCCCAGACGTTCGCCTGTGCGTCCAGCCACGACCGCGTTTCCCCATCGTGAATATCGGCCTCTGCCCCATCGTAGATCCTGCCCGTCGTACCGAGGTATTCGGCTAAAGCCTTCGGCAGCATACGGTCCACGTCTTCGGGCGGAGATCGGTTCCAGTTTGCCGCACACGTCAATTCACCCCCGCTCTGCGCCAGGTACAACCGTCCCCAGCGGCTGCCGGTGATGTCGCAAAGCGCCCTGACCGAGCGGTCGGGAAGAGGGGTATCGCCCGCGCGCGAACTCAACGTCCGGGTGAAGCGCAGCCACTCCTCACGGTACTCGTAGCGGTGCTTGAACAGGTTCTTCGTGATGACGACGGTTAGCCAGGCACGCAGTTCGCGCGTCGGCAGCCACAGCAGCGCGCCGATCACAATCCCCAATGACACGGCGAGCATGGCGATCTGCGCCGCCTGTAATTCGCCGCCTACCAGCACTTCGGTCAGTGCATGAAGCGCAAGGAGGTAAGCGCCGATTACCACGAGCGACAATGTTCGGAAAGCCACCTTGCGTGACGGACGAAAGCGGTTGCTGGCGGCATCGGCGCGGGACGACAGCAGAACGAAGATCCAGGCAGCCGACGCGAACACACCGTGCACGGCCGCTGCTACTCCGGCGGCAAAATCGCCCGCTTCTCTTGCGAAATAAGAGACCCCTTCGGCGCTCAACTGCGTGAACCAGATACCGGCCAGACCGAGCGAGAGCCAGTGCACGACCCGCTGTGCTCCGTCCGAAGCGGCAAGGTAGAGGTTGTGGACGAGAACCAGCGCACCGATGCAGACAAGCATCTGCAGCGCCTCGGCGGTGTGCTGCGTATCGCGCAAGAGCGCGGGGTAGTCCGTGACGCGCAGCTCGATGCCGAGCAGGACCGGCTGCAGTAGCTGTGTCATCACCAGCGCCAGCGTGACCTTCCGGACCGCCGCATTCCGGTCATGCGGAGCGGCAACTTCGAATGCGCGGTAGATCACCACGATCCAGGCGAGGTTGCGTGGCGTTTCCAACAGCCGGACGATGATGTTCGCTTCGCCCAGCGCTGCGTAGGCGAGCAGCCAGAGCGCCGTCAGGGCAAGCGCCATGCTACTCGGCAAGCGATCCGCGCGGGCAGCATCGCCGCTTCTCAGCAGGTGGATTGCCGCCATCAGCGAGGCGAGAGCCCCGGCAAGCAGCAAGGCGCTTACAAACACGGTCGTGGCCTCGGCGAAAATCACGCGAATATCGCGAGCCGGTCGAGGCTGGAAAACCGATGCGGTGTCCGGAGCGAAGCCATGCTTCAGCGCTACGGCGAATTGGTGAAGTCTAGGTAAACACCGCGTTTACAAAGGACGGGGAGCGAACGCATCCGCTCCCCGACAGTATTCCGTGAAGAACGATCAGTTCGTCAGATTGTTCGCTGCGTTCGTGACCGCATCGCCTGCCTGCTGCGCCGCGTCGCCGACCTGTCCGGCGGCATCGGCCACGGCCTGATCCTTGCCGGCTTCCGCGCTGCTCATCTGCGAGAAGAAATAAATCGCTGCAATGACCGCGACGAGCAGGATCAGCAGGAATACCCACTTGCCCGCGCCGCCGCTGTCTCGCGGTCCGTCGTGAATGACAGTGGTATGCGTATGCGTATTGCCAAGATCGTCGCGGGTTTCGGTAATGCGTTCTTCGGTCATGTCAGTCTCCTTGTCCGGGATGAGAAACTGCACTTAACTCCCTCAGTTCCCACGATGATGGTTAACACCGCGCTAGCCATTTCCGAAGGAAAACGGCGTGTTCGTCCGCCCCGCCCGGTCGAAGCGCAGACTGGCTCCGGTCGGCGGCAGCGAACGCTGCGTACAGTGCACTCGTCGGCAAGCGCGGCAACCCAGGCCGATCGGCTGAAATGTATCGCCGCTCAACGACAGACCGCGCGCGAGTGCCATCTCTCCCGCGAGTCGTGCTTCGACCCCCACGACAACCACAAAGCGCGCGTTTTCGGCGCCGCTGGTGCTGCGCGCGACGGTGAACCAGTCGGACGGCTGCGCGCCCTCGACACTGACTTGCTGAGCCTGCCACTCACCCGGTCGAGCGAAGGCGCGATGCACGTTCCACAACGGACACGAACCGACCGGCTCGACCAGCGGAGAATTGCTGGCACCGGCAAACCGCTTAGAGAACTGTCCCGCCTCGTCCAGACGCGCCATGAAGAACGGCAGTCCGCGCTCGCCCACGCGACCCAGGGTCGTCAGCCGGTGCGCGAGCTGCTCGAAGCTGACGTTGAAGCGGCGCTCTAGAACCGGAAAATCGTAATTGGTCTGCTGACAGGCGCGCAGGAAGCGGCCGTAAGGCATGAGGAGCGCCGCTGCGAAATACCCGTAGAGATGCCGCTGGAACAGCTGCCGCGCGGTGTCTTCGGAAAAGTCCGCGCCCGCCGCGATGCTTTCGACCTCGCGGCGGGCTTCAAGTTCGGCAAGCTGCACGGCGAGGTTGAAATTGCGTGCATGGGGCGGAAGCATTTCCGACAGTTGGACTTGCCGGGCGTGCAGATCGAGCCGCCGCTGCAGATCGGGCATGATCTCGCGCGGAAGGATGCGCACCGATAGCTGGTGGCGCTCGCGCAGCCGCTCGGTGAGCGCAACGCCGATATCGGCGCGCGAGAGGCGCAGATCGTCCGCCGTCTGCTCGGCCGCGTCGTCGAGTTCGCTGAAATGATTGCGCCAGCGCTCGATTGCCTTGCGCGATTCGACCAGCGGATCAGCGGCGTCCGCGGAAGCGGGTGCGGCATTGTCGAACAGTCGTGCGAAAGCGGAGGCGACGCGGGGCGAGGCCGCAAGAAACTCGTCCAGTTCCTCGCGGTCGATCGCAAGGTCGCTGAAACGCTCGTCGGCCATCCGGCGAACCAGCCCGTCGATGCCGCCGATGGACTCGTCCGCTTCGAGCGCGCGCGGATCGAAGTCGAACTGGCTTACAAGCTGCATCATGACCCGCGCCGACAAGGGGCGCTGGTTTCGCTCGATGAGGTTCAGGTAGCTGGGCGAAATAGCGAGGCGAGCGGCCATTGCCGCCTGCGTCAGATTTTCGCGGCGACGGATACGGCGCAGTGCCGCGCCCGCATAAAGAGATTGCTCAGGCATATCGCACTCGTATTGTAAACTTGTTTACAAGTTTGCAACGCAAAATGCTGATTTTAACGTCCGAAGACAAGTTAGTTCGTAAATTTCATTTCAAATCCGAGCCGCTTCCGCGAAATACCATTCCAGAAAGCCGCTTGGGGCGGAAGGAACTGGAGTTTCACGATGACGTATCAGAGCACGACCGAAGAACTGTCCAAAATGATCAAACAGCGCGGCAGCGCCTGGAACGCGATCGACGGCGAGGCAGCAACCCGCATGCGCCTGCAGAACCGTTTTGCGACCGGCCTCGACATCGCGCGCTACACTGCGAAGATCATGCGCGACGACATGGCTGCTTACGATGCCGACCCCGCGCACTACACGCAGTCGCTCGGCTGCTGGCACGGGTTCATCGCGCAGCAGAAAATGATTTCGATCAAGAAGCATTTCGGCAGCACGAAGCAGCGTTACCTATACCTGTCCGGCTGGATGGTCGCGGCGCTGCGCAGCGAGTTCGGCCCCCTGCCCGACCAATCCATGCACGAGAAGACCAGCGTTCCGGCGCTGATCGAGGAACTCTACACCTTCCTGAAGCAGGCCGATGCCCGCGAACTCGGCATGATGTTCCGCGACCTCGATGCAGCGCGCGAGCGCGGCGACGAAGTCGAGGCGAAGCGGATTGAGCACGCGGTCGACAATTACGAAACGCACGTCGTTCCGATCATTGCCGATATCGACGCCGGTTTCGGGAATGCGGAGGCGACATACCTCCTCGCCAAGAAGATGATCGAGGCCGGTGCCTGCGCGCTTCAGATCGAGAACCAGGTCTCCGACGAGAAGCAGTGCGGCCATCAGGACGGCAAGGTCACCGTTCCGCACGAGGACTTCCTCCAGAAGATCCGCGCGATCCGATATGCCTTCATGGAACTCGGCGTCGATGACGGCATCATCGTCGCACGCACCGACTCGCTCGGCGCTGGCCTCACGAAGCAGATCGCCTACACCACCGAGGAAGGCGACCTCGGCGACCAGTACAACAGCTTCCTCGACTGCGAGGAAGTCGATCCGGCGACGATCCGCAACGGCGATGTCTTCATCAGCCGCGACGGCAAACTGCTGCGTCCCAAACGCCTGCCGTCCAACCTCTACCAGTTCCGCGCCGGAACGGGCGAGGACCGCTGCGTGCTCGACTGCATCACCAGCCTAGAGAACGGCGCGGACCTGCTGTGGATCGAGACGGAGAAGCCGCACATCGAGCAGATCGCCGGAATGGTCGACCGCATCCGCGAGGCCGTGCCGAACGCGAAGCTCGTCTACAACAACTCGCCCAGCTTCAACTGGACGCTCAATTTCCGTCAGCAGGTTTATGACGCTTGGGAAGCGGAAGGCCGCGACCTGAGTGCATACGACCGGGCGAAGCTGATGAGCGTGGATTACGACGGCACCGATCTCGCCGCCGAAGCCGACGAGCGGATCCGCACCTTCCAGCGGGACGCGGCGAAGCGGGCCGGTATCTTCCACCACCTGATCACGCTGCCGACCTACCACACGGCGGCTCTCAGCACCGACAATCTCGCCAAGGAATATTTTGGCGAGGAAGCGATGCTCGGCTACGTCAAGGGCGTCCAGCGCAAGGAGATCCGCGAAGGTATCGCCTGCGTGAAGCACCAGAACATGGCCGGCAGCGACCTCGGCGATGACCACAAGGAAAATTTTGCCGGCGAAGCTGCGCTGAAGGCTGGCGGCAAGGACAACACGATGAACCAGTTCGCTGCATAAAAGCAGCGCGAGAATTTGCGAGAGGATACGATAATGACCGAAGCAGACACCAAGAAGCCGGAACCGGGCCGCGCCCGCGCCCTGTTCTCCACTGCGGATTTCCGCCTGCTGCGCGATGCGCTGACCAGCCACGCACGCGCGACCGAAGACCGCGAGGTCCTAGCGAAAATCAACGCATTGCACCACCGCCTCGGCAATTATACCTGATCGACGCTTTCTCCTGGGGAGGAGAACGCCAAGGCCGCCGGAAGCACCCCCTGCTACCGGCGGCCTTTTTGTGTCTGATAGCCGACTAGCGTCAGCCGCCGCGCGCGGGCATCAGCCTCAGTGTTGTGTCGGTGAGCGCCTCGGCCGCCGTCGCGATCACCTTTTCCGCATCGGGCGCCCAGAACGGCGAGTGGAGCGAGGGAAGCTGCGTTTCGCCTGCCTGCGCCTTCTCGAATTCCGCTTGCGGTACGCCGCCGACCCAGAAGATCAGCGACTTGATGTTGTCCGGGTCCTCGCGGATGTAGCGCCCGAAATCTTCGCCGCCCATGACCGAGGGAACCTGCTGCACCCGCTCGTCTCCGAACCGCGTGGTCAGGTCGGCCATGACCGCTTCGGTGAACTCGGGCGAGTTGTAGGTCGCGGGCGTGAACTCGTCTTCGCGCACTTCGACCACCGGCATCTTCTCGTCCGGCATGCCTGCGGCAACTGCTTCGCCGCGCGCGATGCGCTTGATACCGTCGAGCAGCAGCTTGCGCGATTCGTCGGTATAGGAGCGCACGGTCAGCTGCAGCTTCGCCTCGTCCGAAATGATGTTGTGCTTCGCCCCGGCGTGGAAGCTGCCGACCGTCACCACTGCCGGGTCGAGCGGCGAGCTTTCGCGGCTCACCAGCGTCTGCAGCTTCATCACCATCGCGCTCGCGAGAACGACCGGATCTTTCGTCGTATGCGGATAGGCGCCATGCCCGCCGATACCCGGCACGGTGATGTCGACGCTGTCGACATTGGCGAGCGCGAAGCCGGGGGAATAGCCGATCATCCCGGCCGGAAACTGCGCGGCATCGTGGAAGGCAAGCACGTAGTCGGGCTTTGGAAAGCGTTCGTACAGCCCGTCTTCCAGCATTGCGCGGGCGCCCTCGCCCGTTTCCTCGCCCGGTTGTAGGATCATGACGAGCGTTCCGAACCAGTCCGCCTTACGCTCGGCCAGAAGCTGCGCCGTGCCAATGAAGGCGGTCATGTGCGTATCGTGGCCGCAGGCATGCATGATGCCGCTTTCGACCCCCGACGCCGGAACCCCGCGCGCTTTTGAAGCGAAGGGCAGTCCGGTCTGCTCGGTGACGGGCAGCCCGTCCATGTCCGCGCGCAGCATGACCACCGGTCCCTCGCCGTTCTTCATCACGGAGACGACGCCGGTCTTACCGACCTTTTCCGTCACCTCAAAGCCGAGCGCGCGCATCCGTTTCGCCAGCTTCGCGCTTGTTTCGAATTCCTGCATGCTGAGTTCGGGGTTGGCGTGAAGATCGCGGTACAGCTTCATCAGTTCGGGCATGTCGCTCGCCACCGCATCGCCGAGTTCGTCCGCCGCCGCCGGTGAACCAAGCGCCAGCGCCAGCGCCGCCCCTGCCAAAAGTCCAAACCGTCCCATCATCGCCTGTCTCCCCCTGTTACATGTCGTAGGTCAGCACCAGCCCGATCGAGAGGGTCGTGACCATGATGAGCACCAGCGGCACGCCGGTGCGGATGTAGTCTTTGAACTCGTAGCTGCCTTCCGACATGATCAGCATATTGGTCTGATACGCAATCGGCGTGGCATAGCACAGGTTGCAGCCGAACAGCACGGCCAGGATCAGCGGCTCCGCCGGAAGGCCGAGCTGACTCGCGATGCTGAAAGCGATCGGCGTGCCGACCGTCGCCGCCGTCGCATTCGAGGCGAAATTGGTGAGCACCGTCACGAACAGCATGATCGCTGCCAGCACCAGCGAGGGCGAGAGGAATTGCAGTCCCAGCGCCAGCGTCTGCCCGAGCCAATCTGCCGCCCCGCTTTCGAGAATTATGCGCCCGATCGCGATACTGGCTGCGACGAGCACGATGACCTTGGCGGACAGGGCGCGCCCAACCCGGTCGAATTTCACGCAGCCGGTCAGGAACATGACGATCGCGCCTGCCAGCGAAGCGATTGCGATCGGCAGCAGGCCGATCGAGGCGAGACCGACCGACCCGCCCATGATGGTCGCCGCCAGCACCGCTTTCGAACGGCGCGGCAACTCGCGCATGCCCTCAAGCTGCATCAGGCTGTCGGCGGTCGCAAATTCGTTGAGGTTTTCGGGCACGCCCATGACGAGCAGCACGTCGCCTTCCGCGATGCGCAGGTCGCCGCTCTGGCTGTATTCCTCGCGCTCTCCGATCACCCGGGCCGGCCGGTGAATGCCAAGAACGGCCACGCCGTAGAGGTCGGCGATGCCCGATGTCGGCAGGGTGCGGTGGATGAGGCGCGAATCCGCGGTTACGATCGCTTCCACGACGCCGATGTCGGTTCCGCTTTCGTCGGCCTTGCGGCGGATGCGGTCGATTACCCACGCCGGTGCGACCTCGCCGCGAAGCGCCCGGCTCGCTTCCTCGATCGCCTCGTGCGTCCCGCTGACGTAGAATTCCTGCTGCGCCCGGATCGGTCCGGCGGGGGGATCGTGGAACTCGATCTCGTCCGGCAGGCGCGAGAGGACCGTCTTCAGTTCATGCCCGTTGAGCAGACTGTCCTCGCCCACCCTGAGCCGGGCATGGAACCGGCGCTGCTTCGCTTCCGCTGCGGTCCGGTTATCCTTCAAAAGCCGCGGCATCACCAGCCAAAGATAAGGCAGCGCGAAAAGCGAGGCGACCAGCACGATCGGAGTGAAATGAAACACGCCCATCTGCGGCATGCCGAGATCGACCGCGATGGACACCACCAAAATGTTGGTGGACGTGCCGATGGTCGTGGCAAGTCCGCCAAGCAGCGATGCGGCATTGAGCGGGATCAGCGTCTTCGATGACGGCAGCGCTCCGCGATGAGCCAGCGCTGCGAAGATCGGGATCATCAGCACGAGAACCGGCGTATTGTTGACCCCCATCGACAGCACGAAGGCGATGATGAGCGATACCAGAAGTCCGAGCTGCAGGTTGATCTTGAACACCCGCTCCAGAAAGCGGGAGGCGGGTTCCAGCGCCCCGGTCACGACGAGGCCGCGCCCCATGATCATCAAGGCGCAGATCGTGATGAGCGCGTAGTGTCCGAAGCCTGCGAAGGCGAGCGCCAGCCCGTCTGCCGGAGCGGTCCCTTCGAGGGGGAAGAAATACAGACCCACGGCGATGACGGCGATGGTCAGTAGGGAGATGATCTCGATCGACATCTTCCCGCGCGCGAACGCGATGAACATGAGGATGGTGACAGCCATCGCGGCGACCGCATGTGGTGAAGGCAGACCCGGCAGAACCATCAGGGGTTAGCGTTCACACTCCGGGCGGCAGGAATCAAGGCATTTGTCATGCTGCACCGGCGAAGCGAGCGCGCTTTTCAAAAGCCGGGGAAATGCGCGCTGGTGCCCCTGGCCCGACTCGAACGGGCACTCCGTTAGGAATTCGATTTTGAGTCGAACGCGTCTACCAGTTCCACCACAGGGGCGGCCCAGCGCGAGGGGCGATCTAGCGTTCGCCGGCGCGGCTGGCAAGGCCGCTTACTTGAGCGCTCCGGCAAGCAGTTTGTGAAGCCGCGAATGGAGCGTATCGTTCGCTGCCAGCACCTGTTTCGAATGGATCGGCTGCGAGCGGCCGCGGAAATCGGAAACGAAACCGCCCGCTTCGCGCACGATCAGGCAGCCGGCCGCGGTATCCCAGTCGTTGAGGCCGCTTTCCCAGAAGCCGTCGAACCGCCCGGCGGCAAGCCACGCAAGATCGAGCGAGGCCGCACCGTAGCGCCGAATGCCTGCGACATTGGGACCGATGGCGCCGAAGATGCGGCTCCATTCGGAAAAGTCACCGTGACCCTGGAAGGGAATGCCGGTCGCGATGAGCGAATCGGACAGGTTCGAGCGCGAGGATACGCGCAGACGCCCGTCGTGCAGCCAGGAACCGCGCGACTTCTCGGCCCAGAAGGTCTCGTCGGTGGTCGGCTGGTAGATGACCGCCGCCACGACGTCGCCCCAGCCGCCCCCGCCCAGCTTCGGTTCCTGCACCGCGATCGAGATCGCGAAATGCGGAATGCCGTGGAGGAAGTTGCTGGTCCCGTCGAGCGGGTCGATGATCCAGCGGGGCGAGTTCGGATCACCTTCGATGACGCCCGCTTCCTCGAGCACGAAGCCCCAGTCGGGGCGCGCGTGGAGCAGTTCGTCGTACAGCGTGCGCTCGGCGCGCTGATCGGCTTTGGACACGAAGTCGGCCGGCCCCTTGCGGCTGACCTGCAGGTGTTCGATTTCGCCGAAATCGCGCCGCAGGCGGCTGCCCGCCTTGCGCGCGGCACGTTCCATGACCTTGATGAGACCGGGCATCGCCATGATGAGTTACCTAGCTCGCTTTCCCGACATAGGTGCGCTCGTAGACGTCGACCACGATGCGCGTCCCGCTCTCGATATGCGGCGGAACCATCACGCGCACCCCGTTCTCGAGGATCGCGGGCTTGTAGCTGGATGATGCCGTCTGCCCCTTCACAACAGCATCGGCCTCGGTGATGACGGCTTCGACCTGCTCGGGCAGCGCCACGCTGATTGGTTTTTCCTCATGGAGTTCGAGCGTTACTTCCATCCCGTCTTCCAGGAATTCGACCGCGTCACCGATCAGGTCGGCGGGCAGGTTAATCTGCTCGAAGGTTTCCTGGTCCATGAATACCAGCATGTCGCCTTCAGCATAGAGATACTGGAATTCCTTGGTATCGAGGCGGACCTTCTCGACCGTGTCGGCGCTGCGGAAGCGGACGTTGGTCTTGCGGCCGTCCATCAGGTTCTTCATCTCGACCTGCATGTAGGCGCCGCCCTTGCCCGGCTGCGTATGCTGGATCTTGGCGACTTTCCAGATGCCGTTCTCATATTCGATGATATTGCCGGGACGAATGTCCACGCCGCTGATTTTCATGTGATGAAGCCTTTGCGCTTGCCGGACCCGTCAGAGCCGGCCGAATGATGCGCGCGCCTTAGCCGCTCGGTCAGGATGGAGCAAGGCGGGTGGCGATATGGGCCGGCGGATGGTAACGACGCGCATTATGACGAAGACTTTCGCAGCCCTCGCTCTCGCGGTAGCCGCAGTAAGCGCCGCCAGCGCCGCGCCCGGCGGGCGGATCGGCACACTGCCGCTCGGCAGCTACGTATGCGGACTGCCCGGCGATGCGACCGGCGAGGCGTGGCTCGAGCAGGAGGACATGGACTTCGTGCTCATCAACGGATCGAGCTACCGCACTAGCGAAGGACGCGGCACCTATCTGCTGACCGGAGACAACGTGCGCTTTACCCGCGGACCGATGAAGGGGATGCGCTTCGTCCGCGAAACGCTCAACAGGTTGCGCAAGGTCGAAGCAAACGGGTCGGCGGGCAAGCTTCGCTGCATTCGCCGCTCCGAACGCGGTTGAGGGCGCCTTGACCCCTTCTCGGTGCGTTTATGTGCCGGTCAGGACCGGGTAAGGATTGATCGCGGGAGCGGGCTCCCACCATTCCGAACCGGCCGTCGTGCGCAGGATCTGGAAATGCAGATGCGGCGCGTCTTTCTCCGCATTGCCGGTACTGCCGACCGAACCGAGACGCTGCCCCCGGCGCACACGCTGCCCTTCCTTCAGGCCCTTGGCGTATTCCGCCAGATGCGCGTAATAATAGATCGTCTTCCGGTCCTTCGAGCGCACGTAGATCGTATTGCCGCCACGCTCCGAAACGAAGATTTTCTCGATCGTTCCGGGCGCTGCCGCGACCACCGTCGTGCCCTCGGGCGCCATGATGTCGATCGCTTCGTGCAAGCGCGTCCCGCCCTCGCGGGATTGCTCGTAGGTATCGGTGAGGTCGCTGCGGCGCACGTTCAGAACCGGGATCATGATCTCGCGCACGTCCATCTCGCTCGGACGGTCGGGCGTATCGCTATCGAGCGAACCGGCGACCGTTCGCGTCGCGCCCGTCTCTTCGTCGAGCACCACCGTTTCGTTCGCGACGGGGCTCGGTGCGGCTTCCGAGGGGCGCGTGCTGCCGCGCTGACTTTCGCTCGTGGCGTTCTCGATCAGGCTGCCGCCTGCGACGATCCAGACCGCCGAGGTAATTGTCGCGGTCGCTGCAATCGTCAGCAGGCGGTCTGCAAGGTTCAAAGCCATATCAGGCTTCGAATAGCACCTCTGTCGAAGTTGTCACCATTCCAGCGAGCCGTGCCGCATCCCAGTTCGTCAGCCGCACGCAGCCGCTGCTTTGCGCGCGTCCGATGGTCTCAGGGTCGGGCGTTCCGTGAATGCCGTAATGTTCCTTGCTGAGGTCGATCCATACGACGCCGACCGGCGAGTTCGGACCGGGGGGAAGTTCGTAGACCTCGCCTTCGGCATCCTCATTACCGAGCACTTCGGGATCGTAGCGGTAGGGCGGAAGATAAGCTTCACCCACGATGTCCCATTCGCCGAGCGGCAGGGGAAACTGGCTCGATCCGCTGCTCACGGTAAACAACGCGACGAGCTTGTCGCCCTGATAGGCCTTCAGCGTCTTGCCCGCTTTGCTGACCACGATGCGGTCGACTTCGGTCTGCTCGGTGCCAACCCCAAGAGCGGCAAGCGTCTGCTGCCAGCCCTTGTCGGAAACCGCACCCGGCTCGATCCGGTCCGCGCCGATATTGGGGACGCGTATCTGCTGCCCGGCCGTGAAGTACGGCGCCTGCGCATCGCCGCTACCCGATGCCGTCCCGCTCGGGGTCGGAGAAGGCGTCGGCGTGGACGATGCCGAACTGCCGCTTGCTTCCATTCCGGCAGGGCGGCCGTTCGGATTGAGGCGTCTCAGTACGTCGAGCGTGGTATGGAAGCGTTCCGCGAGCTTTTCGTCGATACTCTTGTAACCGAGCCGCTGAAGCTCGGCCTTGGCTTCCGTACTTTCCGGAATGTCGGTGTAGCTGATCTGCGCCCAGTTCTGCGGAACGGTTACCACGCGCGTCGCAGGAATGCGCTCCCATTCGGAAAGTGCCTCTTTGGTCGCTTCGTCGAGTTCGCCGCTCTGATCGAGCCCGTTCGCTTCCTGGAAGCCCATCAGCGCGTTCTCGGTGCTCATGCCCATCTTGCCGTCGATGACGCCCGGCCCGAAGCCCCGCCGGTCGAGCACGACCTGCGCCTGCATGATCGGACGATCTTCCGGGTCTTCGATCATGGTATCGCTCGCGCCGGACGAGGAATTGCCGGAGCTCGTCATCGCCCCGTTCGTACCCTCGTTGTCGCCGCTCGCGGATGCGTTCATAAAGGCGGCATCGTTCGAGGCCATCGTATCGGCCTCGTTATCGTCGCTGTAGGTCTCGTATCCGAGATCGGAGCCCGTATCGGCCTCTGCCGTCTTCTGTTCGTCTTCGTAACGGTCGGTGCCGTTCATTCCGCACGCGGCAAGTGCAAGGGCCGAGGCGGCGGCAAGCAAAATTCTCATAAATCTGTCCTCCAAGGGGCGTCGCAGCGCGCCCCCTTCATCAAGACAGTAAACTCACGATGCGGCGATTATATCCGAAAACGCTTTTACCGCAGCGACTTCGTCGCCGTTCCATATAGCGCCGGAAACCGCGAGGAAGTCCGCACCCGCCGCGATCAGCGGGGCGCAGTTCGCAGGCGTGATCCCGCCGATCGCGACGCAGGGTAGCTCGAACAGGGTCTGCCACCATTCGAGGATTTCGAGATCGGGACGGGCGTCGCTCTGCTTTGTCTGGCTGTCGAAGAACGATCCGAAAGCGACATAGTCTGCGCCTGCCTCACCCGCTTCCATCGCAAGATGCTTGCTGTCCTTGCAGGTCACGCCGATCTGAGCTTCCCGCCCGAGCGCCGCGCGCGCATCCTCGACCGTTCCGTCGCCCTGCCCCAAATGCACCCCGTCGGCTCCGAGCCGCTTGGCGAGCGCGATGCTGTCGTTGACGATGAAGGCAACTTCGCGCTCCGCGCAGATCACCTGCAAGGGCTCGGCGAGCCGCGCCGCCTCGTGCTGATCGAGGCCCTTCACGCGAAACTGGAATGCGGCAACGGGGTTGGCTTCTCCGCCTGCATCGAGCGCGCGCTCCAGTCGGGCCGGAAACGCGCCACCGGTTTCGAGCGGCGAGATCAGGTAAAGCTGGCAGGGCGGGTTTCGGTGTGAATGCTCTTCGGACATGGGCGCTTCCCTAGCCTTGCCGTTCCTTTCCGTCGATAGAGGCATTGACGCTCATTTGCCCTGGTCGAGCCACCACCGCAGCAGCACATTCGCGATCGCAGCGGGCGGCGGCGGTGCGAAGGGCCCGTTGCCGTCACGTCCCGCTTCCATCGCGGCCTGAACCTCGTTCTGGGAAAACCAGCGCGCTTCTTCGAGTTCGGTCTCGTCGATCGTCAGTGCATCCTCGTCCGCATGGGAATGGCAGCCAATCATCAACTGCGAGGGAAAGGGCCACGGCTGGCTCGCGATGTAGGTCACGTCGCGCACCGCAATGCCGGCTTCTTCCAGCACCTCGCGCGCAACCGCTTCCTCGATGCTTTCGCCCGGTTCGACGAAGCCTGCGAGTGCCGAAAATGCGCGCGGCGGAAAACGTGGCTGGCGGCCGAGGAGCAGCTTGCGATCCTCGCCCTCGCCGTGGGTGACGAGCATTATGGTGACCGGATCGGTGCGCGGAAAATGCTGCGCCTCGCAGGCCGCGCAGTCGCGCTGCCATCCGCCCTTGGCGAGCTTCGTCGGCGACCCGCATCGCGCGCAGAACCGGTGCCGCGCATGCCAGTCGACCAGACTGCGAGCGCCGCCGTAGAGCGCCAGATCGGGCGGCGCGAGCGCCTGTATGGCGGCCCAAATCTGCGGGTTGGCGTAGGACGGTCCGGTCGCTCCCTCATCAGGGATCGCGGCAAAACAGGGCTTCTCGTCCATCATGCCGAGGAAGACGAGATCGGCGTCCTCATCGCAGTCGGCAAGCGTGCCCCAGACGAGCATACCGGCATCGTCGATCACCGGCGCGAGTCCGTCGAGCATCAGCAGCCGCGCGCGCCACCCCATGCAGCCCGCAAGGGCGTCAGGGTCGCAGCGGATATGATCGGCCCGGTCGATCGGCGAACCGGAGAAGGCGATATGCGGCTTCGGCAGGTTCACGCGGCGTCCTTCTTCGCAGCCCCCATCTTGGCGGAGACGTCTTGTTGCAAGGCCGCTATGAACTCGTCGCGCAGCGGCAGCGAACTGTCCGGCATGTATTGGACGTACATGCCTACGCGAAGGCCGGTCAGCATATTGACGAAGGCGAGCGTTCCCGCCGCGCCCGACCAGCCGAACGTGCCGGCATTCTCGCCCTTGCCCGAGCGGCCGCCCGCGCCGAAGCCCTCGCCTGCGACCCAGGTTCCGGCGGTGGACGCGCCTTGAGGTAGCAGGTCGCTCGTGCCGAGCTTCACGGCCGCCTCGCTCATGATCCGCTTGCCTTCGAACGTGCCGTAATTTCCGAGCATGCGGAGGAAACGGTCATAGTCGCGCGGGCTCGATACGAGGCCAGCTCCGCCGAAGGGAAACTCCGGCTTGTCGAGATAGATCGAAGCGCGCGCCGGATCGAGCGGCAACAGGTTGCCGCCAAGGTTGCCGTAGTTGGTGGTGAGGCGCGCCACTTGTGAACGCGGGACGGTGAAAAAGGTGCTGTCCATGCCGAGCGGCCCGAAGAACCGCTCTTCCAGGAACGTGTCGAAGCTCTGGCCCGAGACGACCTCGATCACCCTGCCGAGCAGGTCGAGCCCGACCGAATAGCTCCACTTCGTGCCGGGTTGGTAGACGAGCGGCAGTTCGGCAAGCCGGTCCGCGAAAGCCTTGAGGCTCGGCGCGGGTCTGGCCGTGCCGATGCCGGGGATCGGCAGGCGCGTAACCTGTGCGGGGTTGATGCCCGCGGTTTCGTAAGCCTGCTTGATCGGACCCGTCTGAATGATCGCGTAGCCCAGCCCCGCGGTATGCGTGAGCAACTGCCGGATGGTGACGTCCCGCTCCGCCGGAACGGTGTCGGAAAGCGCGCCGGTCGGCGATTTCAGCACGCGCATATTGCCGAATGCTGGCAGGATTTCCTTCAGCGGCTGATCGAGGCCGAGCTTGCCTTCGTCGATCAACATCATCACCGCCATGCCGGTAATCGGCTTGGTCATCGAGTAGATGCGGTAAAGGCTGTCCGGCCCCGCCTGCACCATCCCGCCGAGGCTGAGCGGACCGTCCGCGATATAGGCGGTATCGGCATCGCCCACACCGATCGCGCTTACCATGTTGGCGACCCGCTGCCGTCCGACGTAGCGTTCCTGCAAAGCGGCGACATTGGGCCACATCGCCGAGGCGTCGCGCACTTCGCGCTGAGCGAAAGCCGCACCGGAAAGGCCGGACAGCGCGAGGGCGGCGGTGCCCATGCCTCCGCCGCGCAAAAGATTGCGGCGCGACAGTTCGGCAGGAAGCGGGTTAAATGCGGTCATGGGAAGTCCTCGGATTAGGCGAGCGGTCGCCGGACGAAACTGTTGCAGAGCGTGTTGGCGGCGGCAAGCTGAACCGCGTGTTGCCGCGTCCGATTGCACTTGCAAACACCGACTGTACTACCGATATAGGACACATGCTGAACATCGTATCGATCCTGCTCGGGATTTTCTCGCTCATCATCGTGATCCCCTCGACCATTCCGCTGCTCGGATGGGGCAACTGGTTCGCGCTGCCCTTTGTCATTGCGGGGGTCGGTGCGGGCGCATTGTCGAGCAGCAACAAGGGCCGGAACTTCTGCCTGATCGTGCTCGCGATCGCGGTCATTCGCTTGTCGCTAGGCGGCGAAATCTTGTGAGGCATCCGCAGCAAGCGCCAGCGTAGCGGCTTTCGCGAACAGCGTCGGCAGCCCCGCTTCGTCTAACCGTTCGACCGGCCACCACTCGCCGCCGTCCGGCGCCCTGTCGCCCTCGTATCGTACTACGGTGAGCGTTAGCTTCGCGTGGGTGAATCCATGCCGGACCGCGCCGAGTTCCGTCCAGTTTCCCGCAATCGGCGGCATGCAGCTACCGTCGCTTTGCGCGCTCCAGCCGTCGTCGGGTAGCGCCCGCATTCCGCCGAGCATCGCTTTCGCGGGCCGCTGGACGAGCCATACGTCTCGCCCCGCCGGCCCTTCTCGTTCGATCCAGTAGGCCCTCCCCGTCCGCTCGGGCACCGGTTTCTTCGCCAGCTTCAACGGAAAGCGTGCCGGGTCGCCGGTCTTACGCGCAGCGCAGTCGCCTGACAGCGGGCAGAGCAGACATTTCGGAGCGCGCGTCGTGCAGATCGAAGAACCCAAATCCATCATCGCCTGCGCAAAGTCGCCTGAACGGTGCTCCGGCGTGATCTGATCGGCGCGCTCGCGAATAGTCGGGCGCGATGCGGGCAACGGCTCGGTAATGGCAAACAGGCGCGAAACGACCCGTTCCACATTCGCATCGACGACCACCGCGCGCCTGCCGAACGCGATCGCCGCGATTGCTGCTGCGGTATACGCGCCGATGCCGGGCAAGTCGCGCAAACCCTCCTCGGTATCGGGAAAGCCGCAGCGCTCCGCGACAAGCCGTGCGCAGGCGATAAGGTTGCGGGCGCGCGAATAATATCCCAGCCCCGCCCAAGCGGCCATGACGTCCTCTTCGCTTGCCGCGGCCAGTGCATCGACGCTCGGCCAGCGCACCGTGAAGGCTTCGAAGTAGGGCTTTACCGCCGCTACGGTCGTCTGCTGCAACATTATCTCCGACAGCCAAACGCGGTAAGGATCGGTCGGCTCCTCCCCCGGCATCGCGCGCCACGGCAGGCGGCGGGCATGATCGTCATACCAGCCGAGCAGATCCGCTGCGATTTGGGGGGCCGATTGCGCTTGGGGAGTGGCGGTCACGCGCCGCCTATGGCATGAGCGAGCGAGCAATGAAAAGCGGCGACGACAAAAACCTCGATGCGGCGGCAAAACGCGCAGCCCGGCAGGCTGCGAAACCGTCTGCCAAGCCGAAAGCGAAAGCCTACGAGCGGCCGCGGGGCGGCGGCGCGCGCCAGATATCGGAACTGATGCCGCAGATCGGGCGCACCGCGTTCCGCCGCTTCGGCTTCGTGCAGAGCAGTATCGTATCGCGCTGGCCGGAAATCGTCGGCGACGCGCACGCGCGGGTCTGCGCTCCCGAATCGCTGCGTTTTCCTCCCGGCGAAAAGGCGGAAGGTATCCTGCAACTCGTCGTATCGCCCGGCCATGCGCCGCTCATCCAGCACGTGCTTCCTGAGATCATGGAGCGGGTGAACCGCTTTTTCGGCTACCGGGCGGTCGCGCGGGTGAAGATCCGGCAAGGCGCGGTTAAGCCGCCTGAGGACACACATCGCCCTAAGGCGCCGCCGTCGCTCAAGCCGATCCCGATGGAACTGGGGGAATCTTTACGCGATATCGGCGATCCCGAGTTACGAACGGTACTGGAATCGCTGGCCCGAAGCATGGGCACGAAGGAAGAGCAGGACACATGAAGACCTTATCCCGTTTGGGCCTAGCCGCTGCCATCGGCACTCTGGCATTTGCCGCACCCGCTTCCGCGCAGATTGCGCCGATACAGACAGCCGAGACCGAAGCCGGCCACCGGCTGGGTTCGGAAACGGCCCCGGTCGAGCTTGTCGAGTTCTTCAGCTACACCTGTCCGCACTGCGGCGAATTCGCGCGCAGCGAAGGCGCTTTGCATGTCGGCTACATCGGTACGCAGGCGGTCCGCGCCGAGTATGTTCCGGTCATCCGCAATCCGGTGGACCTCGTCATGACGATGCTGGTCGATTGCGGCGATCCGCAGAAGTTCCTCTCGAACCATAACCGCGTGATGTTCCGCCAGAACGAATGGCTCCCGGTTGCCGCGAACGCGACCGATGCACAGAAGGCGCTGTGGAACCAAGCGGGAAGATCGGTCGATGCTCGCCGCGAGATCGCCCGCGCGCTCGACATCTATCCGATGTTTACCGAAAACGGTTACGAGCGGATCGAACTCGACCGCTGCCTCGCCGATCAGGCAGCCGCAGAGCGGATCTTCAGCGGATCGCGCCAGACGGCTGCCAGCTACGGCGTGCAATCGACGCCAAGTTTTGCACTCAATGGTCAGCTTTTAGAAGGTACGCATAGCTGGCCTGCGCTGGAAACGATCCTGCGCGCAGCGATCAGCGAAGATACCGCCGAGGAAATCTTGCCGGGCGGCCTTCTGCCAAATCGGGAATATGAAGACCGGCCGAACCAGCCGGAATAATCGGAGCGGGGTGTGGAAATTAACCGCCCTCCCCTCACAAGAATCATTTCTTTCGACTACCGTCTTGCAGTTTTTGCAAAATCATCAATCGAACAACCGAACGACGTAACAGGGAGCGCCCTTCGATGACCGCCAAAATTATCGCCTCGCATTGGAAGCTGGCTCTCGCCGCGCCGCTCGCGTTGGCGCTTTCCGCTTGCGACACGAATGAAGCCGGCGGTGCCGCAGCGATCGAAGGCGAGCCGGTCGCTGCCGTCGCCGCCCCTGAAGGAACGGAATGGCGCGACCAAGTCACCGTCACCGATTACGATGGCTATCTGATGGGCAATCCCGACGCGCCGGTCAAAGTCGTCGAATACGCTTCGCTGACGTGCCCGGCCTGCGCTGCATTCGCAGCCAACGGAGCTGAGCCGCTCAAGAACGATTACGTCAACACCGGCAAGGTCAGCTTCGAACTCCGCAACCAGATACACGGTCCGCACGACCTGATTCTCGCGCGTTTGGCGCGCTGCGGCTCGCCCGAAAGCTTCCACCCGCTGGCCGACCAGATCTGGGCCAATCTCCAGTCGCTGCTCGAGCCGGTCTTTTCCAATTCGGAAGCGATGAACCAGACGCTGCAGCTGCCCGAAGACGAGCGTTTCGTGGCGTTCGCCGATCAGGCGGGCTTCTACGACTTCTTCGCTGCACGCGGCATCAGCGAAGCGGATGCGCGCCAGTGCCTCTCCGATTTCTCGGCGATGGAGACGATCGCAAACAATTCGGACAGCCAGTCGAGCGAGTTCGATGTGACGGGAACCCCGACCTTCTTCGTCAACGGGCAGAAGGTCGACACCAACAGCTGGAGCGGCCTCGAGCCGATCCTGCAAAAAGCAGGAGCACGCTGACGCCGGCTAGCCGGCAGGGGGCGGGACATATCGGGTGCTGATCAAACGGCTCAAGCTTAGCGGATTTAAAAGCTTCGTAGAGCCGTCAGACCTGCGCATCGAACCCGGCCTGACCGGCGTAGTCGGCCCGAACGGCTGCGGCAAATCCAACCTGCTCGAAGCGATCCGCTGGGTCATGGGCGAAAATTCGCCCAAGTCCATGCGCTCCGGCGGGATGGAAGACGTCATCTTTGCCGGCACAGAGCAGCGGCCCGCGCGCGATTTCGCCGAAGTGGTGCTGCTGGCCGAGGACGCGGACGGCGAAGAACTCATCGTGACGCGCCGGATCGAGCGCGGCGCAGGTAGCGCCTACCGCGTCAACGGGCACGACGTGCGCGCGAAGGACGTATCGCTCACCTTCGCCGATGCGGCGACCGGGGCGCACTCACCTGCCCTCGTCAGCCAAGGAAAGATCGCGCAGGTCATCGCGGCCAAACCAGCAGAACGCCGCCAGATGCTCGAAGAGGCGGCAGGCATTGCGGGCCTGCACGTCCGGCGGCGCGATGCAGAAAGCAAGCTGCGCCAGACCGAAGCGAACCTCGCCCGACTCGAAGACTTGATGGCAGGCCTCGATACGCAGATTGCTTCGCTGAAACGGCAAGCCCGGCAGGCCGAGCGCTACACGAAGCTGTCGGACGAAATCCGCGTCGCCGAAGCGCGGCTGGTCTTCGCCCGATGGCGCGATGCGGCGGCGGCAGCAGAGACTGCGCGCACCGAGGCGGCACGTGCCGACGCTGCGGTGGAAGAAGCGCGGGGGGCCGCGGCAGCCGCGGAGAAGGCACAGCACGAAGCGGCGGCGCGGCTCGCCGAAGCGCGGGAGGAACAGGCGGACCGGCGCGAGGATGCAAACGCGCACGGACACCGTATGGCGTCGCTGACGAGCCAGCTCGAAGCTGCCAAAGAACGGCTTGCTGCTCTCGAGCGGCAGCGCACCCGACTCGAAGAAGACCGAGGCGACGCGGACCGCATGACCCGCGATGCGGCAGAGGCGCTGGCGAAGCTCGAACGAACGCTGCTCGAAACCCAGCGTGCGCTCGAAGCCGACGACGCAAAACGGCCCGAACTGGTGCGCGCAAGCGAGAAAGCCGAGAGCGCTGCGCGGTCCAGCGAACTGGCACTCGCGAAAGCTACGGCGGATCACGCCGGGGTCGAGGCGGAATGGCGCATCGTCGAAGCTGAAGTCGCGCAGGCGCAGTCGCGGATTGCCCGGCTAGAAGAAGAAGCGGCGCGCCGGGCGCAGCAGCGCGACGCGATCGAAGCCGAAGCGGCGCAGCGACCATCGCTCGACGTCGTGAAGCGCGAAGCGGAGGAAGCTGCCGAGGCAGCACAGAAGCAGCGCGCCCGCCTGAGCGAAATGCAGGAACGCAAAAGCGCACTGCAACAGGAACGCGACGAGGCATCCTCTGCTCTGGCGACCGCCCGCGCCGAACTTGCCGGTGTGAAGCGCGAGTATGAAGCGCTCGACCGCGACCGGAAGCAGCGGGAAAAGCTGGCGGAAAAGCGCGAAGGCCAGCCGCTCGCAATCGACCAGGTTAAGGCGAAGGAAGGCTACGAACGTGCCGTCGCGGCAGTGCTGGGACGCGATGCGAAATCGCCGCTCGGCGCGCCCGAAACGCCGCAGGACGGCCGCTACTGGACCGGTCGCGAAGCACCCCAACCCGTACCGGACAGCCTGCTCGACTGTCTGACCAGTGTGCCCGAAGAGCTGAAAGCCCGACTTGCGCTCGTCCACTTCGCAGAGGCGGACGATGGCCGCTCGCTCTCGCCCGGCGAGTGGCTGGTGACACGGGACGGAGCCCTACGCCGGTGGGACGGCTTCGTCGCTCGGGGAGAGGGCGCGGCCGAAGCGGCACGGCTCGAAGCCGACAACCGCCATACCCAGCTAGCGAGCCTTTTGCCCGCACTTGAAGACGCTTTGATCGCCGCTCAAGACGCTTTGGGTACGGTTGAAGGCGCTTTGACGGACATCGGGCGCCAGATTATCGCGGCCGAACGGGCGAGCGCCGATGCCGCCGAAACCGAGCGCCAAGCGCTGCGAACGGTCGATCAGGCGGAGGCCGCCCAGGAACGCCTCGCAAGCCGACTGGAAGAACTCGCGGCGGCGGGCGAAGAACACGATGGGCGAATGAAAACAGCCGTCGCCGAAGGCAAGGCCGCTGAGCAGAAGCGGGACGCTCTGCCCGATCAGGCAGCTGGACGCGCCTCGCTGGATGCCGCAGCCGCCCGCAACGACGCGGCGAAAGCGCAGTTGCAGGCGGCCGCCGCCGAACTCGCTGCGCACGATCAGGCTCTCGCAGTGGCTCGCGAACGCTTTTCGGCGCAGCGCTCGGAGCAAGGCAGTTGGCAAGCCCGTTCTACCGAAGCGGCCCGCAGGCTCTCCGAAATGGCCAGCCGGTTCGACGAAATCGAGGAAGAGCGCGCCGTCGTCGCCGCGAAACCGGACGGCTTGGTGCGCGAAATCGAGCAGGGCGATGCGGTACGCTCGCGTCTCGCCGCGGATCTCGCCAAGGCGGAACAGATGGTCCGCGAAGCGCAGGCGACCGCCGACGCAGCCGACCGAACGCTGGCCGAAGCGAACGAGACCTTGGCCGCTGCGCGGGAGGCGCGGGCCGGCCTCGCCGAACGCGCCGAAAACCAGGAAAGCCGCCGAATCGAAATGACCCGCATTTCGGGCGAGCGGTTCCAGTCGCCGCCCCCGCTCCTGCCCGAACGCTTCGGCTTCGAAACTGGTGACGTAGCGGACGCCGGCGCGGAATCGGAAGAGATGGACCGGCTCACCATGAGCCGCGAACGCATTGGGCCCGTGAACCTCGTCGCGGCAGAAGAACTTGAGAAGATCGAGGCGGAACACGGTGCAAGCACCGAAGAACAGGCTGAACTGGCCGAGGCGGTGAACCGGCTGCGCGGCTCGATCGGGAACCTGAACCGCGAAGGCCGCGAACGGCTGCGCGACGCTTTCGAGCAGGTCGACACCCACTTCCGCCGCCTCTTCACGCGCCTTTTCGAAGGGGGACAGGCCCACCTCGCCCTCGTCGATAGCGACGATCCGCTTGAAGCGGGTCTCGAGATTTTTGCGCAGCCCCCCGGCAAACGCCTGCAATCGCTTACGCTTCTCTCGGGCGGAGAGCAGGCGCTGACCGCCATCGCGCTTATCTTCGCGCTATTTCTGACGAACCCGGCCCCGATCTGCGTGCTGGACGAAGTCGACGCGCCGCTCGACGATGCGAATATCGACCGCTTTTGTGACCTCCTCGACGCGATGGTCCGCGAAACGCAAACGCGCTATCTGATCGTCACGCATAATGCGGTTACGATGAGCCGGATGCACCGCCTTTTCGGTGTCACGATGGTGGAACAGGGGGTCAGCCGCCTCGTCAGCGTCGATCTCGGCGCTGCCGAGGAACTGCTGGCGGCCGAATAGCGGTCAGGAGCGGTCGACGGCCTTGGCCAGCGACTGGCGAATGTCCTTCAGTTCTTCGATCAGGTCCTGCTCGGCGGGCGACGATTTGCTATCGCCTTCGGTAAAGAACACCGATGCCTCCTTACCTTCCTCGTCGATCGCGCGCCGGTCGCTGAGCGCCTTCTTCGCGCCCTTGATGGTAAAGCCCTGCCGGTTCACCAGCTTGTCAATTTCTTCAATCAGGGCCACGTCGCGGGCGCGGTAATACCGCCGGCTACCCGACCGCTTGAGCGGGCGGAGCATCGGAAACTGCTGTTCCCAGTATCGCAGCACGTGCGGTTTGATATCAAGCGCCGCGCTCACTTCACCGATCGTGCGCATCGCCCCGGCATCTTTACCGTCGTCGAACTCGATTGTCATAAGCCGGTTTCCCTGTTCACGCGCGGGCGATACGGTCTTTCAAAAGCTGGCTCGCCCTGAAAGTCAGCACCCGGCGCGGGGTGATCGGCACTTCGACACCGGTCTTGGGATTGCGTCCGATGCGTTCTTTCTTGTCGCGCAAAACGAAACTGCCGAAACCGGAAATCTTCACGTTTTCGCCCTTGCGAAGGGCCTCGCAGACATGGCCCAGAACGGCCTCGACGAGGTCGAGCGACTCTGATCTGGAAAAGCCCATCTTGCGATTGACCGTTTCCGCCAGGTCGGCCCGAGTTAGCGTACCCACCGAACGCATATACTCTCTCCTTATCTTATGCCGCGAGCTATTGAAAATTCGCGTTTTTTGGCTCTACGCTATTTCGGGAGCGCTGACAATGGCCGCGCAAAAACGCCGGTTCGTCTCAAATACGGATGAGCGAAGCGCCCCAGGCGAAGCCGCCGCCCATCGCTTCGAGCATGACGAGGTCGCCTTTCTTGATGCGCCCGTCCTTGATTGCCGTATCAAGCGCGAGCGGCACGGATGCGGCCGAGGTATTGGCGTGCTTGTCCACGGTTACGACCACCTTCTCGCTTGGCAATCCAAGCTTCTTGGCTGTCGCATCGAGGATGCGGCGGTTAGCCTGATGCGGCACGATCCAGTCGATCTGGGAGGATGAAACGCCAGCTTCATCAAGCACTTCGTTGAGTACGTCGGCGAGGTTCACGACCGCGTGGCGGAACACTTCGCGGCCCTTCATGCGCAGTTTTCCGACCGTCCCGGTCGTCGACGGGCCGCCGTCGACGTAGAGCAGTTCCTGGTGCTGTCCGTCGGCGTGAAGCTTGCTGCCGAGGATACCGCGCGCATCGTCGGCTTCGCTCGCTTCGAGGACAACCGCGCCCGCACCGTCACCGAACAATACGCAGGTCGTCCGATCTTCCCAGTCAAGAATGCGGCTGAACGTCTCCGCGCCGATCACGAGCGCTCGTTTCGCAGCGCCGGTGCGCAGCAGCGAATCGGCCGTTGTCAGCGCGTAGAGAAAGCCGGAACAGACTGCCTGAACATCGAACGCGATACCGCCGTTGGCGCCGAGCGCGTGCTGGACGCTCGTCGCAACTGCTGGAAAGGTCTGGTCCGGGGTAGCGGTTGCAACAATGATGAGGCCGATGTCCTCCCCCTTAAGACCGGCGACTTCGAGAGCCGCCTTTGCGGCATCTATCGCCAGCGTTCCGGTAGTTTCGCCCTCGCCCGCGAGATAGCGCTGGCGAATTCCGGTGCGTTCCTGGATCCAGGCATCGCTCGTATCGACGCGCTCTTCGAGTTCACTGTTGGTGACACAATTGCGCGGCAACGCCGAGCCGGTCCCGAGCAATACGGATCGGATCATGCCGCGCTGCTGTCCGCGCGCGGTACGGGCTTTCCGCCGAGTTGCTGTTCGTCGAGGCTGGTCATGTCGCCCGCGATCCGCTGAATGAGCTTGTCTTCGAGCAAGCGCGCGGCAACCGCGACGGCGTTGGCGACGCCCGCGGCATTCGCGCTTCCGTGGCTCTTCACGACTACGCCGTTGAGCCCGAGGAATACCGCACCATTGTGATTGTTCGGGTCGAGGTGGTGCTTCAGAAGCTCGGTTGCCGGGCGCGAAACCAGAAAGCCAATCTTGGACCGCAGCGAACTGGTGAAGGCGTTCTTGAGCAGATCGGTCACGAAACGCGCCGTGCCCTCGATCGCCTTGAGGGCGATATTGCCGGAAAAACCGTCGGTCACCACCACGTCGACTTCGCCGCGGTTGATCTTGTCGGCTTCCAGAAAACCATCGAACTGCATGGCGAGGCCGCGCGCTTCGCGCAGCTGCGCAGAGGCGTCCTGCAAATCTTCGGTGCCTTTGGTTTCCTCGCTGCCGATGTTGAGCAGCCGCACGCGCGGTTTGTCGCGTCCGGTCACGATGCGCGAATAGGCCGCGCCCATGATCGCGAACTGGACGAGGTTGCGGGCATCGCATTCCCGGTTGGCGCCGAGATCAAGCATGATCACGTCGCTTTCGCCGAGGGTCGGGAGGAGTGCGGCAAGCGCGGGCCGATCGATCCCCGGCATGGTCCGCAGCGCAAGCTTGCTCATCGCCATGAGCGCGCCGGTATTGCCGGCGCTTACAGCGGCGCCCGCATCGCCCTTCTTCACCGCGTTCACGGCAAGGCCCATCGATGTAGTCTTGGCCCGGCGCAGGGCGTTGGTCGGTTTCTCGTCACCGCCCACGACATCGTCGCAGTGCAGGATTTCGCTCGCCTCGGTCATCCCGGGGTGCGTTTCGAGCGCCTTGCGGATACGCGCTTCGTCGCCGACGAGCAGGAACTTGAAACGGTCGTGGCGCCGGCGGGCGAGCGCCGCGCCTTCGATCATCACGCGCACGCCTTCATCCCCGCCCATCGCGTCAATAGCGATACGCGGCAAGGTCATGGCAATCTCCGGCTGGTTATCGGCTTACAGGCCGACCGAGACGATCTCGCGTCCGTTGTAGAAACCGCAGGCGCCGCAAAGGTTATGCGGACGCTTCAGTTCGCCGCAGTTGGAGCATTCGTGGAATGCCTGAACCTTCAGCGAGTCGTGCGAGCGGCGATTGCCACGGCGGTGCGGGGAAACTTTTCTCTTAGGGACAGCCATTGCGGCACCTGATCCTTGAAACGAATTCGTGGTTGTTGCGGTCGCCCTAGGCCAAGGTCCGGTAGCGCGCAAGGTGCGCCGGATCAAATGGCCCGGTATCGGCGGGAAGCGGCGGCCTATAACGCATTTTCGCGCGAGCGCAACCCGCAAAGGCGCTTACGAGAGCGCGGCATCGCTGACGAACTGGTTCGTCTGGCGCTCGTGCCCGAACGTGCTGGTCGGACCGTGCCCCGGAATGAAGGTGATGTCGTTGCCGTAGGGCCAGAGCTTCTGCGTGATGGAGTCGAGCAGGTCCTGGTGATTGCCCATCGGAAAGTCGGTCCGCCCGATGCTGCCCTGGAACAGCACGTCGCCGACGATGGCGAACTTGCTAGGCCGGTGGATGAAGACGACGTGGCCGGGCGTGTGACCCGGACAATGGACGACGTCGAGCGTCAGATCGCCTACCGTTACGGTGTCTCCGTCAGCAAGCCAGCGGTCCGGCTCGAACACGCTGCCGTTGATGCCGTAGCGCTGTCCGTCCTCATCCAGCCGCGCGATCCAGAAGCGGTCGTCTTCGTGCGGGCCTTCGATAGGCAAGCCGAGTTCCTTCGCCAGGACGCCAGCCTCGCCGCAGTGATCGATGTGACCGTGCGTGATCAGTATCTTTTCGAGGTCGACACCCGCTTTTGCGATTGCCGCCTTCAGTTTATCGAGATCGCCGCCGGGATCGATGATCGCGGCCTTGTTCGTCGCGGTACACCAGATCAGCGAGCAGTTCTGCTGCAGCGGCGTCACCGGAAGGATGGCCGCGCGCATCGGCGATTTGGGTTTGTCGGTTGTCTCGGTCATGCCTTCGCAAATGGCTCGCCCGCATCGGAATTGCAATGCAGCGCGCATTCTATGGGGCAGCACAAGCGGACTAGATGCGCCCACCCTTCCATACGACCCGCCCGATGATTTCGACCTCATCATGCGACAGCTCGACAGGTGCGTAAGCCTCGTTCGCACTGACGAGCTTGATCCGCCCAGGCCCGATCGACTGCACCTGCTTCACATGAAGCGCGTCGCCAATCCTGACGACGTGAATGCCCTCCCCGGCGCGCTTGTTACGGTCGACGAAAATTTCGTCCCCGCTGCGCAGAATAGGTTCCATCGAATCGCCTTCGACCCGGATGGCGCTCAAATCCGCGCCTTCCAGCCCCATCTCGCGCAGCCAACGTTTGGAAAACTGGAAGGTGTCGTAGGAAATTTCCTCAGCACTGAATGCGCCCGGCCCGGCTGACGCTTCGAGCGGCAAGCGCGGGATGGCGACGAACTCTGCGCCCTTGGCTTGGGGTCGGTCAGCGGCCGGCTGCATGATCGTCCGGGTAGCGATGGAACCCCGGTCGACGCCGAGGAATTCCGCAATCCGCAAAAGGTCGGGTTCGTCGAGATGCCGCGGGCTTCCGCGCCCGAGGTATTGGTGCAGATAGGCGGGGTTGCGTCCAATCAGCCGCGCCAAGGCAGACAGCGTATGCCCCTCGCGCTTGATGATCTCGCGTAGCCTGGCCCGCGCATACCGCTCTTCCGGTTCGAAGCGATCCAGTGGGTCGAGATCTTCCATCGGCGCGACTCCCTTATTGTCTACAGTATTTTTCCTATAGCATAGGATTTTTCCTAGACAAGTAGGATTTCAAAAGGAACAAAGTAAGAACAACAACGCTCGAATCACCAACCAGGCATCATGAGAGAGGTCGCCAGATGCTCATTCGCTCGATCGAACAGTTCCTTCGAAAACACAACATGGCCCCGACCAAGTTCGGCCGGCTCGCCGCGCACGATCCGCGCTTCGTCCTCGACTTGCGCAACGGGCGCACGCCGCGCGAACATACCGCCCGCCGCATCGAGGAATTCATGCAGAATTACCGGGAGGCCAGCCGTGCTTGAGGGCTTCAAATTTGACGAGGACCGGGAAAAGAAAGCACCTGCTCGCCGTGCCCGCCGAAACGATAGCGACCGGCTGCGCGATGCGCTGCTCGCACTATCCGATCACCGCGGACAGGTTCTCGACCATTCGGAGAAAAGCTGGGCAAGCGTCACCTTCTCCGGCGCGCGCCACACAGTAACGATGCTATTTGCCGGGGCGGAAGCGGCCGCGGCGGCGGAGTTCTTCATCGCCGCCCTGCCCGAACACGAGTTCACCATTCCTCGGCGCTTGGTGGCAGACGCTACGATCTGCGAGGTCGAGCACCGGATGGTCCCTTCGCCGCGCATGGTCGTGCGCTGTGAAATCCTTCTGTTGGTAGAGGACTGATGAGATAGCCGGGGCGGCGGGTGCGAGTGCCCGCCGACCCCTTAATATCCGCGTTTGGGATCGAGCTGCGGCTCTACCCGTTCTCCGGCACGGTAGCGATCCAGATTATCGAGGAACCGCTCTGCCGACCGCAAGAACATCTTGGTCTGAGCGCGGCCCGATAGATGCATCGAGATCTCGGCGTTTTTCAGATCCCATAGCGGGTCTTCTTCCGGCAGCGGTTCAGGTGTCACGACGTCGAGGAACGCACCCCCGATCGACTTGTCTTCCAGCGCCTTCGTTAGCGCCGCCTGATCGACCACGCTGCCGCGTGCGATATTCACCAGCACCGCATCGCTTTTCATCGCTGACAACTCGTCGGCGCCGATCATGCCCTCGGTCTCGTCAGTTGCGGGTACGGCGAGAATGATCCAGTCGAACTCGCCGAGCCGGCCGCGCCATTCATCCGGCCCCAGCGCCTTGTCACCGCCGCTGCGGCGGACCAGCGTCACTTCGACGTCGAAGGCCTCGAGGCGCGGTTCGATCAGCTTGCCGATCGCGCCGTAGCCGATCAGCAACGCCTTCGAGCCTGCAAGTTCCTTCTTTCCCGGCGAATCGGTCAGCCATTCGCGCCGGTCTCGCGCCCGCACGACATCCGCGTAACCCTTCGCATGAACGAGCATTCCCATCACGACATATTCGGCGATGGTGATAGCATTGATGCCCGCCCCGTTCGTCACGGTCACGCCCCGCTCCGCGAGCAGGTCGAGCGGGAGGAAATCAAGCCCGGCGTAGATCGAGTTCAGCCATTTGAGGTTCGATGCAGCCTTCACCGCCTCGATCATCGGTTCCTTCTTGTCGAAGTCGAACCAGCCGATCTCGGCCTCCGGCGCAAGCTCCACAGCCTCTTCCCGGTTCGTAAACCAGCGCGGCTCGACCCAGTCGGGCAGACGGTCCTCGATCAGCGGACGGACCATGGCGGATATTACGGTTACAGTCATGCGAGCTTCCATTCCCAGCCGAGCGGATCGCCGTCCATTACTTCCACGCCGGCAGCAGCAAGTTCGTCGCGGATGGCATCGGACGTGGCGAAGTCCTTCTCCGCCCGCGCCTGTCTGCGCCGTTCGAGCGCGTCCTCGATTTCCGCCTTGGTAATAGTCGCTGCCTTCGGACGGATGCGGAGGTCAATGCGGGTGAGGTTCAGAAGGTCGAGACCGAGAACTGCATCCATCTCGCGCAGAAGCGATATTTTCAGAGCAACATCGACCTTCTTGGTCGCGACGACTTCTTCAAGCGCCGTCAGCGCCAGCGGAGTGTTAAGGTCGTCCGAGATCGCCGATGCAAACTTGTCTGCAGCACCTTGCAATTTGCCCCAGCCGTCATCGCGTCTCATGTCAGGATCGCCGGACTGACCGGATCGGAGCGCTTGCGCTGTCATCACCATCCGCTTCAGCCGCGTCAGCGCCGCGCTCAGCCCTTCCCAACTGAACTCCAGTTCGCTGCGGTAATGGGCCTGCAGGCACATCATCCGGTAGGCGAGCGGGTGGTATCCGCGGTCGACCAGCAATTGCAGCCGCAGAAATTCGCCAGACGACTTCGACATCTTGCCTGACCGTTCGACGAGGAAGTTGTTGTGCATCCATATCTTCGCGCCCGAATGCGTCGCCACGTCGAGCGAACCGCAGCCGCAGAAGGCCTGGTTCTGCGCGATCTCATTGGGGTGGTGGATTTCGCGGTGGTCGATGCCGCCGGTGTGAATGTCGAAGGGGAAGCCCAGTAGCTTCTCACCCATCACGCTGCATTCGAGGTGCCAACCCGGCGCGCCCTTGCCCCACGGGCTGTCCCATTCCATCTGCCGGGTTTCCCCCGCCGGGGTCTTGCGCCAGATCGCGAAGTCGGTAGCGTTACGCTTGCCCTCGACCGCATCGATCCGGCCCTCACCTTCTTCGGTTACGGCCCGGGCAAGACGCCCGTAATCGGCGACCGTCGAGACGTCGAAATAGAGCCCGCTTTCGAGTTCATAGCAATGCTCATCCGCAATCGATTTCGCGAATGCGATCATCGGTTCGATATAGTCGGTCGCGACCGACCATTCCGCCGGTTCGCGAATATTGAGGGCCTTTACGTCCGCCTTGAACGCATCGGTGTAGCGCTTCGCGATGTCCCAGATCGATGTGTCCGTTCCTGCGGCCGCCTTCTCCAGCTTGTCCTCGCCGCTGTCCGCATCGTCGGTCAGATGGCCGACATCGGTGATGTTGATGACGTGGCGGAGGTTGTAACCCTTCCACGTCAGCGTCCGTCCGAGGACATCGGCGAAGACGTAGGCGCGCATATTGCCGACATGAGCGTAGTTGTAGACCGTGGGTCCGCAGGTATAGACGCGCGCCTCGCCTTCGTGGACCGGCTCGAACGTCTCGAGACTGCGGGTGAGCGAGTTGAACAGGCGCAGTTCGTTCTTGGGCGGCGTGTCGGTCATGCGCCGCGCATAAGTCGCTCACGCGTTACTGCCAACCCTCCCAGCGGATCGCCTCGCCGATATCGGCCCGCTTGACGTCGAAATTGTTCACCGGCGCGCTTTCGTCACGGTAGCCGATGGCCAGCCCGCAGAAGAAGATGTGATCGTCCGGAATATCCACGACTTCGCGGATTTGCGACGCATAGACCGCCCACGCCTCCTGCGGACAGCTGTCGAGCCCTTCCTCGCGCAGCAGCAGCATGATCGTCTGCAACCACATGCCGATGTCGCTCCACTGCGGCGGACCCATGTATCTGGGCGTATGGATGAGCATGAGCACGGGCGCGCCGAACGCCTGGAAATTGCGCGCAAACCATTGAAGGCGGTTCGCCTTGTCCTCGCGCGAGATGTCAAGCGCACCGTACATATCCTCGCCGACGCCCCTGCGGCGCTGCTCGTAGGCGCCATCGAGTTCCGACGGATAGACGTTGTATTCGGGCCTGTGCGCGTCGCGGCCCTTGGGAAATTCGTGGGCGATCCGGTCGAACAGGCGCTGCATCGGTTCGCCCGAAAGGACGATCCCGTGCCACGGCTGCGTATTGCCGCCAGACGGCGAGCGCTGCGCCTTTTCGAGGATGCGGGCCAGCGTCTCGCGCTCGACCGGCTTGTTAACAAACGCACGAACCGAACGGCGGCTGCGGACGGCATCGGAGACGTTCACCCCTCCACCTCGAACAACCCGGCCAACTGCTCGATGATAGTCCCGCCGAGTTGCTCCGCGTCCATGATCGTCACCGCGCGCTTGTAGTAGCGGGTCACGTCATGGCCGATCCCGATGGCGACGAGTTGGACCGGGGACTTGGTTTCGACCCAGTTGATCACCTTGCGCAGATGGCTTTCGAGATAGCCGGGGCTGTTGTTGGTGAGCGTCGAATCGTCCACCGGCGCGCCGTCCGAAATGACCATCAGGATCCGGCGATCCTCCGGCCTTCCCATCACCCGGTCGTGCGCCCACAGGAGCGCTTCGCCGTCGATGTTTTCCTTCAGCAGCCCCTCGCGCATCATCAGGCCGAGGTTGCGCCGCGCCCGGCGCCACGGCTCGTCCGCTTTCTTGTAGACGATATGCCGAAGGTCGTTGAGCCTGCCGGGGTCCGCGGGCTTACCCTCGGCCAGCCAGGTCTCGCGCGCCTGCCCGCCTTTCCACGCGCGGGTCGTGAACCCAAGAATCTCGGTCTTCACACCGCAGCGTTCCAGCGTGCGCGCGAGGATATCCGCGCTGATCGCAGCGATCGAGATCGGCCGCCCGCGCATGGAGCCCGAATTGTCGATCAGCAGCGTGACGATCGTGTCCTTGAACTCGACGTCGCGCTCGACCTTATAGGACAGCGCGTGGCCCGGCTGGATCACCACGCGGGCGAGCCGCGCAGCATCGAGTAGCCCCTCTTCCTGGTCGAAATCCCAGCTGCGGTTCTGCTGCGCCATCAGCCGCCGCTGCAACCGGTTCGCGAGCCGTGTCACGACGCCTTGCAGGCCGGTCAGCTGGCTGTCGAGATAGGCGCGAAGTCGCTCCAGTTCTTCCGCGTCGCACAGCTCGCCCGCCTCGATGATCTCGTCATGCTGCTTGGTGAAGGCCTTGTAGTCGAAGTCGTCGGGCAGATCGGTCCAGCTGCGGTTCGGGCGGACCGGCATCATGCCCTCTTCCGCGTCGTCGCCCGGCTCGCCCTCGGTCAGATCGTCCTCGGAGGCGTCCATCTCCCCCTCGGCCTCGCCGTCGCCCTCGCCGTCAGTGGCATCGCCGGCCATCTCGACCGCTTCGGGATCGCCGGGATCGAGACCCTCTTCGCCCTCGTCCTCATCTTCCCCTTCGCCGTCGAAGTCGTCGTCTTCCTCGTCGCTGCCGTCCTGATCGGCTGGCGTCTGGTCGATGATGTGGAGGCGGCGCAGCATGTCGAGCGCGAGCGACTGGAACGCTTCCTGATTGTCGAGCGACAGCGCCAACGCTTCGAAATCGGTATCGGCCTTGGTCTCGATGAAGTCGCGCACCAGATCGACGCCCGCCTGCGCGCGTTCGGGCACGGGCTGGCCGGTCAGCTTTTCGCGCAGCACGAGACCGAGCGCGCTTTGCAGGGGCACATCGTCCGCTTCCTTTGCGCGGGAAATCGGATCGGAGCCGGCGCGCAGCTTCGTCGCCGCAGCTAGGTTGGCGGCGATCCCGGCGAAGTTATTGCTGCCGAGCGCCTCGTAGCGGACCTGCTCGACCGCATCGTAGCAGGCGCGCGCAAGCGGCTCGTCCGGTGCGCTTTTGGCATGAAGCGCGGTGTCGTGATGGCGCAGGCGCAGCGCGAAGCTGTCGGCAAAGCCGCGCGCCTCGCGGGTCTGAGCATCGGGCAGATCGCGGCCCGGCAGGGGAACGCGGAAGTTCTTTCCGTTCTCCGTCGGCGTATCCGCGCTCCAGGCAACCTCGACCTCCGGCTCGCGCGACAGAGCGCGCGCCGTGCCGGTCAGCGCCTGACGGAACAGGTCGAGGGGAGTCTGGTCTGCCATTGCCTACCGGAAATCAAACGCCCGGAATGCTCTGCCCGGTCGTTTTCCAGTCCTTGAGGAAGCCTTCGATGCCCTTTTCGGTCAGGACATGCTTGAACAGGCCGCGGATGACAGCTGGCGGCATGGTGGCGACATCCGCACCGATCTTCGCGCTTTCGAGCACGTGCGTCGCGTGGCGCACCGAAGCCACCAAGATTTCGGTGTCGAACAGATAGTTGTCGTAAATCAGCCGGATATCGCGAATGAGTTCCATTCCGTCGAAGCCGTTGTCGTCGTGGCGGCCGACGAAGGGCGAGATGAAGGTCGCGCCCGCCTTGGCGGCCAGTAGCGCCTGGTTGGCGGAAAAGCACAAAGTGACGTTCACCATCGTCCCGTCGCTCGTCAACGCCTTGCAGGTCTTCAGCCCGTCGATCGTAAGCGGAACCTTGATGCAGACATTGTCGGCGATTTTGCGGAGCGATTCCGCTTCACGCATCATCGTGTCGTGATCGAGCGCAACCACTTCAGCGCTGACCGGACCATCGACGAGACCGCAGATCTCCTTCGTCACTTCCATGAAATCGCGGCCCGATTTTGCGATCAGGCTGGGATTGGTGGTGACGCCGTCGAGCAGGCCGGTCTCGGCCATTTCCTTGATGTCATCGATATCGGCAGTGTCGACGAAGAATTTCATGATTGCTTGCTGAGCCTCCGGCTGGTTGGTTGCAGCCGTGCCTAGACGAAAAGGCTGCTCGCAAGCAAACCCTTAGGTAGCGCTATCGCTGCCCGATCGGAGCGAAGTTTGTTACGCCAGTTCGCGTTCCCCGGCAGATTCGTCCTTCCGCCGCGCCAGGCCGCGCGTAATCGCCGCGTCCTTGGCCCGCTCCGGCATCGCCTTTTCCGCTTTCATCCGGCGGTCCATGCAGTGCCGGCGGTAGCGTGCGAGGATGTCGGCGGTAAGCTCCACGGGTGTTCGGTCCTTCAAAGTCGGCGCGCTTGCTCTACGCGTCTTCAACTGCCGACGATGATGGCCGAGCGTGGCGATTCGTTCAAAGCGCCGCCGTGCCGAAAGCCCCGATTATCACCGGATCATTTGTACTGCGCGGATTGCGGCGGATTTCCTTTTCCTCGTAGCCCATCTCGTTCCAGATGACGTCGTTGACACGGCCGGCGAAGCGGTTCGTTACTTCGGCGACATTCACGCCGACGAGTGCATTCAGCGCCTCGCCGACGAGCGGATCGTTCGCGACAAGCAAGGCTTCCGAAATTTCCGGCACCATCGCTTCGATCAGCCGGCCGCCCATCTCGTCGCGCAGGAATGCCGTCGCCGCGCGCGGACCGCCGCGAACGAGGTCTGCCGCGTTCTGAATTCCAACGACGCGCACCGCGTCCGCCACGACCGGCGCAGCGCGGTAGCTGCCTTCGATGGCGACATCCGCAAAGGCATCCTGCAGGCGGTCCTTGAACAGCGACGAAGTCAAAATGCGGCTCAGGACGTCACCGCGCGCGCCCAGCATATCGCTAAGACCGATTTCGGCCACCTGCTGGTCCCAGAAGCCGTCGGGTGCAGTCAGACGCGCGAAGGCTCGCTCGCTGGAGAGAAGCAGCATCCGGCGCACCGCTTCGGTGAAACTGAAGGCGGGAAGGCTCGAGCACGCGGGCAATGCGAGCAGCACACCGCCGGCGGTCAATCCGCCGACGAAGGCGCGCCGGCTGGTCGGTTTCGCGGCAATTTCATTCATACTCGCAATCCTTTTCCCATTGTCTATTCCTGCCGGCAGCGCTTGCCTTGCCGTGGATGCATCCGACATAGGCGGATATAGATGAACCGTGTCCGTATCCTTCCGCTTAATGCCGCGCTCGGCCCGCTCGACTATGCAGTGCCTGGCGACATGCGGCTGGAGCCGGGTACGGTCGTAGTCGCTCCGCTCGGCCCCCGGCACCTGACGGGGATCGTGTGGGAGGCAGAACGGCTGCTTGCCGACGCGGTTCCGGACGAGCGGCTTCGCCCCATCGCCGAGGTCGTGCCGGTTCCGCCACTGCGCGCCCCGCTGCGCCGCCTGATCGAATGGACCGCCGATTACTACTGCGCTTCGCTGGCAAGCGTAGCGCGGATGGCGCTGGCGAGCGGCGGCGCCCTAAAGGGCCCGTCGACCACCACCGAATACCGGCTCAGCGGCAAGCAGCCCGACCGCATGACTCCGCAGCGCGCGCAGGCGATGGAGCGGCTGGACAGCGAGCAGGCGACCATCCGCGAACTCGCGGCAAAGGCCGGGGTCTCGGAGGGGGTGCTGCGCGGGCTCGTCGGTCAGGAAGTCATCGAGCCGGTCGAGGTCGATCTGCACCGTCCCTTCCCCCGCGCCCGGCCCGATCACGACGTGCCGGAACTGAGTGCCGACCAGCAGGAAGCGTCGGACACGATAGCGTCTGCGGTTATGGCACGGCGCTATGCCCCTTTCCTGCTCGACGGGGTGACCGGGTCGGGCAAGACCGAGACCTATTTCGAACCGCTTGCCGCCGCCCTGAAGGAAGGCCGGCAAGTGCTTGTTTTACTGCCCGAGATTGCGCTTACCGAAGCGTTCCTGAGGCGGTTCGAAGCGCGGTTCGGTGTGCCGCCGGTTCTGTGGCATTCCTCGCTCAAATCGACCGAGCGCCGCCGTGCCTGGCGCGCGATCGCGACTCCGCCCGGCGAAGGCGGCGCGCAGGTTGTGGTCGGCGCACGCTCGGCCCTGTTTCTCCCTTATGCCGACCTCGGCCTCATCGTAGTCGATGAAGCGCATGAGGTCAGTTTCAAGCAGGATGACGGCGTGCGCTACAATGCGCGCGACGTGGCGGTGATGCGCGCGCATTTCGAGGAGATACCGGTCGTGCTCGCGAGCGCCACACCGGCGCTCGAAAGCCTGCATATGGCGGCGAGCGGGACCTATACGAAGCTCGACCTCGAAAGCCGGTTCGGCGAAGCGCAGCTCCCCTCGATAGACCTGATCGATCTGACGGAGGAAAGGCCGGAAGCCGGTCACTGGCTCGCGCCGCGGTTGGTTGCGGAAATGGAAGAGCGGCTGGCCAAGGGCGAGCAATCGCTGCTGTTCCTCAACCGGCGCGGCTTCGCCCCGCTGACCCTGTGTCGCAATTGCGGTTTTCGTTTCCAATGCCCGAACTGCACCGCATGGCTGGTCGAGCACCGGCTGTCCCAGCGGCTCGCCTGCCATCACTGCGGCCACGAGACCACCCCGCCCGCCAATTGCCCCGAATGCGGCGAGCCTGACTGCCTCGTCGCCTGCGGCCCCGGCGTAGAGCGCATCGCAGACGAAGTGGCCGAGCGCCTGCCCGATGCGCGCGTTGCGCTCGTCACCTCCGATACGCTCTCTTCTCCCGGCAAGGCCAGCGCCTTCATCGAACAGGTCGATGCGGGCGCGGTCGACGTCATCGTCGGCACACAGCTCGTGACCAAGGGCTTTCACTTCCCCGAACTCACGCTGGTCGGCGTGGTTGATGCAGACCTCGGTCTCGAAGGCGGCGATCTGCGCGCAGCCGAGCGGACCTATCAGCAGGTCGCGCAGGTCGCCGGACGCGCCGGCCGGGGCGAGAAGCCGGGATTGGTCCTTATCCAGACACGCCACCCCGAAGCGCCGGTCATCGCCGCGCTCGCTGAGGGGGACCGCGACGCCTTCTACGAAGCGGAAACCGAAGCACGGCGCAGCGCAGGCGCCCCGCCCTTCGGACGCTGGGCCGCGATTATCGTATCGAGCGAGGATGAGCGCGAGGCGCGCGACGCCGCCTTCGCCATCGGCGGCACGCGTCCCGATCTTGACGACATCGCGATCTTCGGACCCGCGCCTGCCCCGATGGCGCTGCTGCGCGGTCGCTACCGCTATCGCCTGCTGCTAAACGCACGCCGCACCGCCAACGTCCAGGCGGTCATCCGCGACTGGCTGGGCAAGCTCGATCTGCCGCGAAGCGTGCGGGTCGGGATCGACATCGATCCCTACAGCTTCGTCTGATTAGACGCCCGGCCCCTCGGCGTCGAACCTGCGGCGCGAACGTTCGACCTCGGCGATGTTGGCGAGCGCCCAGTTGCCGAGCTGCGCTACAGGACCGACGAGCGACTGACCAAGCGGCGTCAACGCATAGTCGACCCGCGGGGGAACGGTCGGCGTGACGGTCCGCGTGACCAGCCCGTCGCGTTCGAGATTGCGCAGCGTGCGCGTCAGCATCCGCTGAGAGATCGCAGGAATGATCCCCCGCAGCTCGTTGAACCGGCTTGACCCTTCGGCAAGGCTCATCACGACGCGCACCGTCCACTTGTCGCCGACACGGGCAAGAATGTCGTTCACCGCCTGGCACTGCGGTGCGGTTTCGACCTCAAGGGTATCACCCATGTCCCTATCGGTCAGGTAAGTGCCCTCTTGCAGAGCTGCGGTAGCGGTTTCCATATGGCCTCCAGGTTATCGTTAGTAACTAGTACTGGAGTTCATGAATGCAAATCCTACGTATCGACAGCAGCACGACCGGCGAGCAGAGCATCTCGCGCAAGCTGACCGATCTCATCACGCAGCACTTTACCGAGGCCAATCCTGATGCGGAACTGGTCCGCCGCGACCTCGTCGAAAATCCGCTCGCGCATATCGACCCGATCACCACAAAAGCGCTGCGAACCCCGCCCGAAACGCACGAGGAAGCGGTCGCCGCCGCCTACCCTGACGAGCGCGCTGTACTCGACGAATTCTTCGCCTCCGACATCGTCATCATCGGTGCGCCGATGTACAATTTCTCCATTCCGAGCCAGCTCAAGGCGTGGCTGGACCGGCTCGGCGTTCCCGGCGTAACGTTCAAATATTCGGATAGCGGCCCTGAAGGCCTCGCCGGCGGCCGCAAGGTCGTTATCGCATCCTCGCGCGGCGGCGAGTATTCGAACGAGCAGATGGCGGAAAATCAGGAAAGCCTGCTCAAGACTTTCTTCGAATTCATCGGAGTGGACGATCTGCATTTCGTGCGGGTCGAGAAAACCGGCTTCGGTCCCGACACGATCGAAGAAGGCATGAAGGCCGCGAAAGAGCAGATCGCAGAGCTTTGACGTTTGCTTAATTAGATTGGGCGCGTTGCAAAAATGCGCCCGGTCAAACGCGCCGAGACAGCCGTCGGTCATTTTTTCAGAGCGGGCAGACAAGCTTAGCTGGAACCGGACCACTGCATAAATGCGGTGCACTTACGGAAAGCCCATCTATCATTTCGGATGGCGACTTGCGGAACCGTCCTCAATTTTTATAAACGTTTTGCTCGTTTGATATGAGGGTCGAGGTTTAAGGGGTCTGCACTTGTTTAAGAAATTTATGATGTTAAGCGCGGCCATGGCTGCTACTCCGGCGGTCGCTGCCGATAATTGGTGGATTGCCGAAACGGACCACTTCCGAGTTGTGTCCGAAGCGGGCGAACAAGAAGCAAGCGAGGTGGCAGGAAGCCTCGAACGCCTTGATCAAGCATTGCGCCTGTTTCGGGGGCTTCCACTCGATGCCGGTGAAGTAGCAGATAGTAAAAAGGTCACGATTTATCATACTGGCACGACCAGCGATATTGGTGAGCTTGCCTATTCACCCGGCGTCGCAGGGTTCTTCAGCCCGCGCGCTGGTAATTCCGTAGCGTTTGCGCCCGCGGAAGAAGATCGGCGCTCGCGCGGACGACTAGGTGCGCGGGTCAGCAGTGGCGAAGAATTGAACCCCGGCCAAGTGCTGTTTCATGAGTATGCGCATTACTTCTCGCGGCAACACGCTCCCGCCGCTTATCCGTTCTGGTATAGTGAAGGTTTCGCGGAACTGTTTGCAACTATCCGTTTTCGCGACGACGGTTTCAATCTCGGAGAACCGCCTCGCTATCGCAATTTCGTCCTACGTGATCTGAGTTTTGACGTTGAGGACGTTCTTGACCTCGATACGGAAGACGGGCGGGTTAATTATGCCGATGTGATGCGCCAATATGCGTATGGTTGGATGTTCACGAGCTACCTTACTTTCGAACCGTCGCGGCAAGGCCAATTGGCGAAGTACCTTCAACTCGTGAATGACGGCACGGAAAATCTCGAAGCCGCACGGCAAGCCTTCGGTGATTTGGACGAATTACAAAAAGATCTGGAAAAGTATCATCGCGGAAGGGCGCGAGCGATTGCCGTCGATTTTCCGAAGGGAACCGAGCCAGACATCCAAGTTACCGCGTTAGATGAGGCGGCGGCAGCGGCTATGCCGATACATATCCGTTCCACAGCAGGCATCCGGAAGCGTAACGCAGAAGGTCTGGCAGAAGATGCACGCGCACTCGTATCCCAGTATCCAAACTCCGCCGTGGTACTTGATACGGCGATGGAAGCGGAGTTTGATGCGGAAAATTACGGACAAGCGACGGCCTTGGCCAACCGTCTGATGGCGGCGGACCCGCAATCCGTACGGCCTTATCTTTATCTCGCGAAAATTGCGCTTGAAGAAGCGAAGACTGACCCGGCGAAAGTTTTTGAAGCGCGCGAGCATTTGGTTTCGGCGAACAAGATCAATCCAGAGCGGCCCGACGTTCTGCACACCTACTTCGACACTTTCGTGTATGCCAACGAGCAGATACCGGAGACAGCGCGCATCGGTTTGGAACAGGCCTTCCGCATCGCGCCATTCGATACAGGTATTCGGCGTTCGCTCGCCTACCTTCTTCTGTTGGAGGAGCGAGACCGGGAGGCAATTATTCTGCTCGGACCGGTGGTCAATTTGCCTCATGCCAGTGGCGAGGAAATCGAGAACATCCGCAATCTGGTAGACAAAGCCAGAGACGGCAACACGCAGCCGCTCATCGATGAACTTCGTCCAAACCTTGCCGACGACGATGAGGACGAAGAAGATTCTTGAAGGCGTTTGATTAGATACGCCATATGGGCCGGGTAACCTGATCGAAACTACCCGGCCCCCTATACGATGGCAGTCGTGCAGACGCTTAGCCGAGGTCTTGCGGATTAATTGCGGGACTTGTCATCATGCGTTAGGCTTCTCTTCCGTAAGGGGGGCCTTATGCGACTCAGAACGAAAATTGCCGTCATGCTTGCGTTTTCGGTAGGGACGGTTTCTGCCGCCCCGGCCGCCGCCGAAACGTGGTACCGGGCCGATACGCACCACTTTGTCATCCTGAGCAGCGGCAAGGAAAAACAACTCGAAGAGTTCGCACACGAACTTGAGCAACTCGATGCGCTCATGCGGCTTTTGTTTGGCAAGAAACCGGAAGTCGAGCCGAACCGGCTGACGATCTATCTGCTCGACAACGCCAAGCAGGTTCAGGACTTGCTCGGTGACGAAGGAAAGACGGTCGCCGGCATCTACTCACCCGAAACTGACGGAAGCTACGCGATCGCCAATCGCCAGAAGAGCTACTCTGATTTCGGTCTGTCGGGCGATACCGTGATCTTTCACGAATACGCCCACCATTTTATGTTCCGCAATCTCCAAACGCCTGCGCCGGCATGGTTCGTGGAGGGCTTCGCCGAGTTCGTCTCGACCGCGGAATTCAAGCGCGGCGGCGCCTGGACCTTCGGAAAACCGGCCAATCACCGCGCCTACGGGCTGCAGGTCGGGCCGCAGGTTCCGATCCGCAAACTGCTGACGGAGACAGCCAGCGGCAAGAGCGATTACGTCGATGCGTTCTACGCGTGGTCATGGGCGCTTACGCACATGATGTACCGCGGGTCGGACGAGAAAGGCAGGCAGGTCGCCCGCTACTTTACCGCGCTTAACGAGGGGCAGGACCCGCTCGAAGCGGCGGAGGCCGAATTCGGCGATCTCGATGCGTTCGAAGCGCAACTGAAGAAATACACGAAAAGCGCGCTGTCATACGCGCAATCGGACGAACCGATCCCGTACCTCAGCGACATCACCGTTCGCAGGCTGTCCGAGTACGAATCCGATCTGACCCAGCTGACGCTGGAGGCGAGAACCGCACGCGACGTCGAGGGAACTCGGAAGGATTTCGCCAAATTCTTTGACCGACACCAGCCGACCGCCGACGGTCTGGTCCAGTTCGCGACACTAGAATATCTGGCCGCCCACCGGTCCGATGCGCAGCCGCAGTACGACTTCGCGGTGGCCGACGCGGCGGTCGACAAGGCGTTGGCGCTCAACCCCGATCACGTCGACGCCAATATCCTGAAGGGCAAAATCCTGCTCGAACCGTTCGATCACGATGACGATCCGGACGCGGGCAACTGGGCAAAGGCGCGGGCGTATTTCGGCAAGGCCAACCGAACCGATCCGCTCGATCCGGCACCGCTGTTCTATTTCGCCAATACCTACCTCAGGGAAGGCAAGAAGAATGCGCAGATGGGCGAGGCGCTCGAAGGCGCATTTTACGGTGCGCCCGAAAGTCGGGAAATTCGCTTCGCTTGGGCGCAGCACTTGGTGAACGAAGGCGAGTTCGACGACGCGATCAAGCTGCTGAAGATCATTTCGGGCAACCCGCATAACGGAAGCGGCACGCGCGAGTTCATCCGGATGATCGAACAGATGCGCGACGGAGAGCTTCCGATCGGGACACTGACGGTGACCCAAACCGCGGTCGTAGAACAAAGCGACCCAGAAGGTGACGAAGAAGGGGATACCGCTGGCTGAGGCACCGCTCGCGCGTTCGCTCGTTATGGCGGCATGAGTTCAAGCAATAGCGGCGGCGGCCCCGTCCTCGTTCCCATCCTCGGCGACCAGCTTACCCGCACGCTAGCGTCGCTGCGTGGGCGCACCAAGGAAGACACCGTCATCGTCATGGCGGAAATGTATGACGAGGCGACCTACGTCAAACATCACAAGCAGAAGATCGTGCTGATCTTCTCCGCGATGCGCCATTTCGCCGAAGAACTGCGCGATGCGGGGTGGGAGGTCGATTACGTCGAACTGACCGACGAGGACAATTCGCACAGCTTCACCGGCGAAGTAGCACGCGCCATCGAGCGGCATGATCCGGCCGCAGTCCATGTCGTCGAAGCGGGCGAATGGCGGCTCAACCAGGCAATCGCAGAATGGCCGGACAAGTTCGACCGCGAGGTCACGATCCTGCCCGACGACCGCTACCTGTGCCCCATCGCCGACTTCCGCGAATGGGCTGAGGACCGCGATCACCTGACGATGGAGCATTTCTACCGCGAGATGCGCAAGCGCACCGGCCTTCTCATGCAGAAAAGCGGGAAGCCGACCGGCGGTGAATGGAATTACGACAAGCAGAACCGCCGCCCGCCGAAGGACGACATGGACCCGCCGGAGCGGCCGAAGTTCGAACCCGACGAGATAACGCAAGCCTGTATCGAACTGGTCGAGGAAAAGTTCGCCGACCACTTCGGCAGCCTCGAGACATTCGCTTGGCCCGTCACGCGCGACGAGGCCGAGAAGGCCGCCGACGCCTTCTTCACGGAGCGGATCGAGAAGTTCGGCCCCTATCAGGACGCGATGGTCCACGGCGAGGACGACCTGTTCCACTCCATGCTGTCGACCAGCCTGAACCTCGGCCTGCTCGACCCGATGGAACTGTGCGAGCGGGCGGAGCAGGCTTACCGCGACGAGAAAGCGCCGCTCAATTCGGTCGAGGGCTTCATCCGCCAGATCCTCGGCTGGCGCGAATATATTCGGGGCTTCTACTGGTACAACATGCCGCATCTGCAAGAAGCGAATGCGCTCAATGCGCAGCGTAGCCTGCCGGACTTCTACTGGACGGGCGATACTGACATGCGCTGCGTTGCCGACTGCATCCGCTCGACCCGCGACAATGCGCACGCACATCATATCCAGCGGCTGATGGTGCTCGGCAATTTCGCGCTGCTGGCGGGCATTAACCCGCGCGAGGTGCAGGACTGGTACCTGGTGGTCTACGCCGATGCTTACGAGTGGGTGGAACTGCCCAATGTCAGCGCGATGATCCTTTACGCCGACGGCGGAAAACTCGCGACGAAACCCTACGCGGCAAGCGGCAACTACATCAACAAGATGAGCGATTACTGCAAGAAATGCGTCTATTCGCCGTCGAAGAAAACCGGCGAAGGCGCCTGCCCGTTCAACCCGCTCTACTGGTACTTCATGGATCGGCACCGCGACCGGTTGAAAAGCAACCACCGTATCGGCCGTATCTACGCCAACTGGGACCAGATGGGCGAAGAGCGGCAGAAAGAATACCTCGACAGCGCAGAGGCGTTTCTGGACAGCCTAGAGCCAGCAACCAAAGATTACGCGCGGTAGAGCATCATTCCGATCGTTCGCGCTTCAGCAGCTCTTCCTTGATCGCCGTGCCGTAGGCGTAGCCGCCGAGCGTACCGTTAGCCGCGATAACCCGGTGGCACGGGATCAGCACGGCGATATTGTTCGCACCGTTCGCGCCGCCGACCGCGCGGCTGGCTTTCGGACTGCCGAGCGCCGCGGCAAGCTCGCCGTAGCTGCGCGTCTTGCCGGGCGGAATAGCCCGCAGCGCCTCCCACACCCGCTGCTGGAAGGCGGTACCCTTCACGTCGAGCGGGATGTTCTCTGCCGTTCCGGGCCGCTCGACCGCAGCGACGACTTTACCGAACAGCGCCGCGAAATCTTCGTCCGCTTTCACGAGCTCCGCTTTCGGGAAGCGAGCGCGCAAATGTTCTTCCTCTTCGCCGAAGCTGACGCAGCAGACGCCTTTCTCGGTCGCCGCGACCAGCATTTTGCCAAGGCTGGTTTTGATCACGTCCCAATGAACCGTGCGCCCTCTGCCTCCGTCGTTCCATTCGCTTGCGCTCATGCCGAGCCGTCCTTCCATTTCCTCGTAGAACCGCGACGGGGCGCTGTAGCCCGCCGCAAAAATCGCTTCCGTCACGCTGCCTTCGCTAGCGAGCGAGGTGCGCGCCCGCTCTTCGCGCAAGGCGCGGGAATAGGCTGCCGGGGATAGTCCGGTGATGCGGGTAAAGACCCGCTGAAAATGGCTCGGCGAATAGCCTGCCTGTTCGGCTAGCGCCGCAAGACCAAGCGCGCTCTCGCTCGCTTTAATCGCCTCAATCGCACCGAGCACCGCCGCTTCGTCGCGCGCTACGTCGCGGGGAGCGCAGCGTTTGCAGGCGCGCAATCCGGCCGCCTCGGCAGCGTCGGCGTCAGAATAGAACTTGACGTTGTGCCGGGCCGGATGCCGAGCAGCGCAGGAGGGCCGGCAGTAGATGCCGGTCGAGTGAACGCCGGTCACGAAGCGCCCGTCGAACGCCCGGTCCCGCCGCTTCACGGCTGACCATGCAGTCTCGTCGTCGGGAAAGGCGCGCTCGGCTTCGTTCATGCCAGTCGTTCTAGCAGCGCGCCGACAGCTTCGCATCCCGCCGCTTGCGATGAAACCACGGCATCGCGTAAAGGCGCGCTGATGTTCCGCTTTATGCTACTTCTCCTATGCGCTGCCGCTCTCGCGCTACCGGCAAACTTGCGCGCCGAGCCGCAGGATATTGCTGCCGCTGCGCGCGGAGTGGTCCGCGTCGTCGTCATCGGCAGCGACGGCGAGCAAATCTTTCCGATCAGCCACGGCACCGGCTTCGCCGTGTCGCCGACCCGCATCGTGACCAACGCCCATGTCGTCAGCGAAGCGCTGGCGGACGACAGCCTGCGCATCGGCGTGGTCACCAGCGAGGGCGACGACGCCGTCTATGCGAAGACCGTCGCCGTCAGCCGCCGCAACGATCTCGCCCTGATCGAGCTGACAGGAGACCTGCGCCTGCCGCCGCTCACGATCGCCGGCGGCGTTCCGGCGGACAGCGGCGAGGTCACGGCGGTCGGGTACCCGATGAATGTCGACAGGGCGCAAGGCCTGCAGATCGGCGACATCTTCCGCTCGCAGCCGCCCGTCACGGCCCGCGGGTTCCTCTCGGGCGCACGCCCGTCGCGCGAGTTCGACACTATCCTTCATACCGCGCCCATCGCCCGCGGAAATTCGGGCGGTCCGCTGCTCGATGCCTGCGGCCGGGTGCTCGGCGTCAATAGCTTCGGTGCCGATTCGGGCGGATCGGATGCCGAGTTCTTCTTCGCCGTCTCGACCCGCGAATTGCTCCCCTTCCTGCGCGAGAACAATGTCGACCTGCGCGTCAACGCCCTGCCCTGCCGCAGCATGGCCGAACTTGATGCGAGCGAGCAGGACAGGCAGGAACGCCTGCGAGCCGCGCAGCGCGCGGAGCAGGAAACGCGCGCCCGAACCCAGCGCGAACGGCGCGAGCGGATCGGTCTCGAAGCCGAGCAATCCGTGCTGGAGGACCGCGAGAACGCGATCGCACTCGCTTTCCTGCTGGTTCTCGGCGGGTGGAGCGCGGCAAGCTATGCCGTATATTGCAAGCGGCGGGGACGCGAGGACAAGCGCATCTATATCGCCAGCGGCATTGCCGGCGCAGCTTTCCTCGCTGCGCTCGTCGCTTGGTTCTCCCGCCCCGGCCTCGGCGAAATCGACAAGCGCATCGCGCAGGCACTTACCCAGGGTCAGAACGAAGACGACGTGGCGCAGATGACTTCCGAGGGCATGCAGAAGCTGGTGTGTACGCTGGATGTAGCGCGCAGCCGCGTGACCAGCGCGGAAACCGACGACATCACGCTCGAGTGGAGCGAGGACGGCTGCGTCAACGGGCGGACCCAGTACGGGCTTGCGGGCGGCACGTGGTCGCGGGTCTTCGTACCGAACGGGGAAGCGGCGGTTTCCGTCAACCGCTTCGATCCCGACACCCTCACCTTCCGGACCGACCGCTATCTCCTGAACCGCGCTCAGATGAGCGAAGCGCGCGCGCAGCGCCGCAGCTACACGCCGCCTAAATGCAAAACCGAGAATGCCGCGAGCCTGCTTGGCGAAATGCAATCCTCGGTCACCGGGAAACTGCCCGAACGCGCGAACGAGCGGCTGGTGTATCAATGCAGCCCTTGAGATGATAAATGCGTCCCCGGCCCGCCCCGCCTGTTTCTCCAACACCGGCTTGCATCGGTTAGTAGGCAATGCTAGGCGCGCGCCAACCTTGCCGGGGGTGCGAAACGCGCCCTCGTTCGGCGCGGTCAGCACATTCTCGTGTCTTTAATCGAAACCCCAAGAGGATTTTCGCGTGGAAGTTTCCGCCGGTATTCAGTCTAGCCTAGCCGGGCGCTACGCCTCCGCGTTGTTCGATCTGGCCTCCGAAGCGGGTACCGTGAGCGCCGTCGAATCCGATCTCGACAAGGTCGAGGCGGCGATGAACGAATCGCCGGAGATGAAGGCGCTGACGACCAATCCGCAGATCAGCCGCGGTGCCGCCGAAAAGGCGCTGTGGGGCGCATCGGCCATTATGGGGCTTACCGGCCTGACGCAGAACTTCCTCGGCGTGCTGGCGCAGAACCGCCGTCTGTCCGCACTTCCGGGCATGATCCGCGCCTTCCGTTCGATCGCCGCCGCGCAGCGCGGCGAGGTTACCGCCGAAGTTACGAGCGCCCACGCGCTGACCGACAGCCAGCTCGAAACGCTGAAGACGAAGCTGACGCAGCGCGAGGGCCGCACAGTCAAACTTTCCACGAAAGTCGATCCGGAACTACTTGGCGGGCTCGTCGTCCGCGTAGGTTCCACGCGGATCGACGGTTCGATCCGCACTCGACTCAACTCTCTCGCCACGGCGATGAAAAGCGCCTGATCGCGCTCACGAAAGGCTACCCAGATGGAAATCCGCGCAGCAGAAATCTCCAAGGTCATCAAAGACCAGATCGCCAATTTCGGCACCGAAGCCGAAGTCAGCGAAGTCGGCTCGGTATTGAGCGTCGGCGACGGTATCGCCCGCATCCACGGCCTCGACAACGTCCAGGCCGGTGAGATGGTCGAGTTCTCGAACGGCGTTCAGGGCATGGCGCTGAACCTCGAAAGCGACAATGTCGGCGTCGTGATTTTCGGCTCGGACGCCGAGATCAAGGAAGGTGACGTCGTCAAGCGGACCGGCACTATCGTAGACGTTCCGGTCGGCAAGGGCCTGCTCGGCCGCGTGGTCGATGCGCTCGGCAATCCGATCGACGGCAAGGGCCCGATCGTTTCCGACCAGCGCAGCCGCGTCGAGGTAAAGGCGCCGGGCATCATCCCGCGCCAGTCGGTGGACGAGCCGGTGCAGTCGGGTCTCAAGGCGATCGACGCACTTGTTCCGGTTGGCCGCGGCCAGCGCGAACTCATCATCGGCGACCGCCAGACCGGTAAATCCGCCGTGGCACTCGATACCTTCATCAACCAGCGTGAAGCGCACCAGGGCGATGACGAGAAGCAGAAGCTGTACTGCATTTACGTCGCTGTCGGCCAGAAGCGTTCGACGGTTGCGCAGATCGTGAAGGCGCTCGAAGAAAACGGCGCGATGGAATACACCATAGTGGTCGCCGCAACCGCTTCGGAGCCCGCTCCGCTGCAGTATCTCGCGCCCTACACCGGCTGCGCTATGGGCGAGTTCTTCCGCGACAACGGCATGCATGCCGTTATCGTGTATGACGACCTTTCCAAGCAGGCCGTCGCCTACCGCCAGATGTCGCTCCTGCTTCGCCGCCCGCCGGGCCGCGAAGCCTATCCGGGCGACGTGTTCTATCTCCACAGCCGCCTGCTCGAGCGTGCTGCGAAGATGAACGACAGCGAAGGCGGCGGTTCGCTGACCGCGCTGCCGATCATCGAAACGCAGGCCGGCGACGTGTCCGCCTATATTCCGACCAATGTGATTTCAATCACCGACGGCCAGATCTTCCTCGAAACCGACCTGTTCTATCAGGGCATTCGTCCGGCGATCAACGTCGGCCTGTCGGTGAGCCGCGTGGGCGGTGCCGCCCAGACCAAGGCCATGAAGAAGGTCTCGGGCTCGATGAAGCTCGACCTCGCACAGTACCGCGAAATGGCGGCCTTCGCGCAGTTCGGCAGCGACCTCGATGCGTCGACGCAGAAGCTGCTGAACCGCGGCGCGCGCCTGACCGAGCTGCTCAAGCAGCCGCAGTTCTCGCCGATGCCGTTCGAGGAGCAGACCGTGTCGATCTATGCCGGCACCAACGGCTATCTCGACAGTGTTCCGGTCGACCGGGTGACCGACTACGAACAGCAGATGCTGAGCTTCATGCGCCAGAACCACGCCGACGTGCTGAACGACATCCGCACGACCGGAAAGTTCGAGGACGACGTGAAGGACCGCACGGTCAAGGCACTCGACGCATTCGCCAAGCAGTTCGCCTGATCACGCGATGAGCTACACCGTTTTCGCAACCATTCCGGTCAAGCCGGAGCATATGGATGCCGCCTGCGAAGCGGTAGCTTCCATCGTGCCCGCCACCCGCGACGAAGACGGCTGTATCGCCTTCGAGCCGCGCCGCGCCGCGGACGGATCGAGCAGCATCATGATTTTCGAGCAGTGGGCGAACCGGGAAGCTTTCGATTTCCACCATGCCCAAGATTATACGAAAGACGTCTTCGCTAAATACGAGAACTGGCTGCAATCTGCGCCCGAACTTGTCGAAGTGAAGCCGCTGGAAGGCTGAGGTAGACCATGGCTAGCCTGAAAGAACTCAAGGGCCGCATCTCCTCGGTCAAATCGACCCAGAAGATCACCAAGGCCAAGCAGATGGTTGCGGCCGCGAAGCTGCGCCGTGCGCAGGCAGCGGCGGAAGCCGCGCGTCCTTACGCAGAGCGGATGTCGTCGGTCATGGCATCGCTCGCCTCCCGGGTGAGCGGCAACAGCGCACCGAAGCTGCTCGCCGGTACCGGCAGCCGTCAGCGCCACCTGCTGGTCGTCGTCAACACCGACAAAGGCCTGTGCGGCGGTCTCAACTCGAACATCGTTAAGGCCGCGAAGGTCAAGGCGCGCGAACTGATTGCCGAGGGCAAGGACGTGCAGTTCTATCTCGTCGGCAAGAAGGGACGTGCCCCGATCAAGCGCGACTATGCCGACCGGATCGAGAAGTGGTTCGACACCTCCGACGTCCGCCAACCCGGCTTCGACGAAGCCGAAGCGATCGGCGACGACTTGATCGAACGCTTCGAGAATGGCGAATTCGATGTCGCGCACCTCGTTTATCCGGTGTTCCAGTCCGCACTGGCGCAGGACCCGACGGTTGATCAGTTGATCCCCGTCCCCTCGCCCGAAGGTGATGCCGACGCGGCGGCCAGCGATGCCGTCGTCGAATACGAGCCGGGCGAAGAGGAAATCCTCGAAGAACTGCTGCCCCGTTACGTGAAGACGCAGCTGTTCGGCGCGCTGCTCGAACGCGAGGCGTCGGAACAGGGCGCTTCGATGACCGCGATGGACAACGCCACGCGCAATGCCGGCGACCTCATCAAGGACCTGACTGTCCAGTATAACCGTAGCCGTCAGGCCGCGATCACCACCGAACTTATCGAAATCATTGCCGGAGCCGAAGCGCTGTGAAGAAATTGGTACCCCTTTTTGCTGCAATTACCGTCCTCGCCGGATGCGGGGAAGAAGCTGCCGAACCGGTTGCAACCGAAACGACTGCCGCTGCTCCTGCTCCCGAGCCTACCTCGACCCTGCCCGCACCCGACCAGGGACTGTTCACCGAAGTCTTCGCGGAAACCTGCCCCGATGCGGAACCCGTCAGCAACGCCGTCTGCCGGCGCGCAATGGGCGCGGACAACGTGACCTGCGAATTCGGCCTCGGCGAAGACCAGTATCTGCGCCACGAAGCGCAGCTCAGCGCAACCGAAGATAACTGGGAATTGGCCGATGCGCCTGCTATCTGCGCCGAGCACGGTTCCCACCACGTAGACCAGTAAGTCTTTAGGAAAACCATCATGGCCACCGCACCCGCTATCAATCAGTCGACCCCGAACATTTCCGCGGGCGGCACCATCTCGCAGGTCATCGGCGCAGTCGTCGACGTGCATTTCGAAGGCGAACTGCCGCCGATTCTGACCGCACTCGAAACGAAGAACGGCGATAATACGCTCGTTCTCGAAGTTGCGCAGCACCTCGGCGAAAACACCGTTCGTACCATCGCGATGGACGGCACCGACGGCCTGACGCGCGGCCAATCGGTCACGAACACCGGAAAGCAGATTTCCGTGCCGGTCGGCCCGAAGACGCTCGGCCGCATCATGAACGTGGTCGGTGCGCCGATCGACGAACGCGGCCCCATCGGCGCGGAGCAGACCGCTCCGATCCATGCCGAGGCTCCGCTCTTCGTCGACCAGTCGACCGAAGCCGATATTCTCGTCACCGGCATCAAGGTTATCGACCTGCTCGCACCTTATGCGAAGGGCGGCAAGATCGGCCTGTTCGGCGGCGCCGGGGTGGGCAAGACCGTGCTTATCCAGGAACTCATCAACAACATTGCCAAGGGTCACGGCGGCGTGTCCGTGTTCGCCGGTGTGGGTGAGCGTACCCGCGAAGGAAACGACCTTTACCACGAGTTCCTCGACGCGGGCGTCATCGCCAAGAACGACGCAGGCGAGGCGATCTCCGAGGGTTCGAAGGTGGCGCTGGTATTCGGCCAGATGAACGAGCCGCCGGGTGCCCGCGCCCGCGTCGCCCTCTCGGGCCTGACGATGGCGGAATACTTCCGCGACCAGGAAGGCCAGGACGTGCTGTTCTTCGTGGACAACATCTTCCGCTTCACGCAGGCCGGTTCCGAAGTGTCCGCGTTGCTGGGCCGTATCCCCTCGGCCGTGGGTTATCAGCCGACGCTGTCGACCGACATGGGCAACCTGCAAGAGCGCATCACATCGACGAACAAGGGTTCGATCACCTCGGTCCAGGCTATCTACGTGCCGGCAGACGACTTGACCGACCCCGCGCCTGCAACCTCCTTCGCTCACTTGGACGCGACGACGACGCTGTCGCGCGCGATCTCCGAGCTCGGCATCTACCCCGCAGTGGACCCGCTCGATTCGACGAGCCGCGTTCTCGAACCGCGCGTCGTGGGACAGGAGCACTACGAAACCGCGCGTAAGGTTCAGGAAACGCTGCAGAAGTACAAGAGCTTGCAGGACATCATCGCCATTCTCGGCATGGACGAACTGTCGGAAGAAGATAAGCTGACCGTCGCTCGTGCGCGCAAGATCCAGCGCTTCCTGTCGCAGCCGTTCCACGTGGCCGAAGTGTTCACCAACATTCCGGGCGTGTTCGTTGCACTCGAAGACACGGTTGCCTCGTTCAAGGCGGTGGTCGAGGGTGAATACGATCACCTTCCGGAAAGCGCGTTCTACATGGTTGGCGGCATCGACCAGGCGGTCGAAAAAGCCAAGAAGATGGCCGACGACGCTTAAGAAAAACAGCCCCGCCCCTTAGCGGGCGGGGTATTGAGGAACGACAATGGCATTGCATTTCGAACTCGTGACGCCCGCCAAGCTCGTGCGGTCCGAGGAAGTCCACATGGTGATTGTCCCCGGCACGGAAGGCGAGTTCGGCGTGCTCGAAGGGCATGCGCCGTTCATGTCGACGATCCGCGACGGCGCAGTTCAGGTCTACAAGACCGCTGGCGGTACGCCCGAAAACATCGAAGTGCGCGGCGGTTTCGCCGAAGTCGGCGATAAGGGCCTCACGGTCCTTGCCGAGCATGTCGAGGACGCGGCTTAAGTCGACGTCTTAGCCTTGGTGAACGAGAAAGCGGCCTGCGGGCCGCTTTTTTGTAAGCGTTGCAAGCGTGAAGAAGCGCGCGGCGCCGAGCAGGCCACGGATGCGATTGCTGCGGTACAACTTGTCAAAGCGGACGGACCGCGGCGTCGGCAAACGAGGGGCGCTTCAGAAAACCTTCTGACCGCGAATGTTGCCAGCCCGGCTGTAGCGGCACACCAGAATTTCCTCATCTGCTCCTGTCGCGCGCGCGCAGCCCACGGCCCGCGTCTTGCGCCACATCACCTGCGTATAGTGGCCGACGTCGGCATGATCGCCGGTAATGCTGACGTTCGGAAACCTGCCCGGCTTGAAATGTTCCTTTTCCTCGATCCACAGGCCGACCATGGCCTCGGGCTGAAAATGGCCGGGGGTGCCGCCCCACAGGTTCTCTCCGAGCGGCTCCGTCCCCGAATTGCCCGGTGAATGTTCGAACTTCCCGGTCGCCGCAAGTTCTTCTGCCCACTGCTTCGCCCCCCGCGCCAGTTCGCTGTCCCAGCGCAGTTCAGGCAGCTTCAGGGTAGCCCGCTCGCGGTTGTGACTGGCAAGCAAACGCTGTTCGAAATCGTTGTGAACGCCCTGCGCGCCAACCAGCAGCGGTGCGGTCACCGCGGCTGCCAGCGCCGCAGCAGCGCGGCGAACGATTCTCGGAGTACGGGCGCTTCTTCCCCACATGGGAAAATCTATGCGCCGCAAAATCCTTAATACGGGTTAAAGGATAAGCCTTACACTTCCTTACCTTGCGAGCGGACGATGCGCACCACGTCGCCTTCGCGCGTGACATCGAAAAGGTGCTCGGCGAACTCGATCGGCACACCGACGCAGCCGCGCGTCGAGGCGCCCCACTCGACCTTGCTGCCGTGGAGCGCTACGCCGTCATCGGTCAGCCACAGCGTGTAGGGCATCGGCGCGTCATAGGTTCGCGAATGGTAATCGCTGATCTTGCGCTCGATCGGGAAGCTGCCCAGCGGCGTATCCTTGCCGAAAGCGCCGAAGAGGATCACCGCGGTCCCGATTTCGTGGCCGCCGCGATAGGCCGAGACCATCTGCCGGTCGAGATCGACGAAGATCTGCACCTTGCCCGCGCCGATTTCGGCATCGTCCCAGCGAAACTCGCCATGCTTCATGCGCCCATCGGTCTTGATGAGCGAACGAACACCGGCCGGCATTATGCCTTGCTCGCTTCCCATTCTCGCCTCGTCCAAGTCGAGATAGACGCGGCTTTCGGTGTCGCTCGGTGCCTCTTGACCCCTGTTCGGTGCGCTTGTGCCAGCGGCGAATTCGCTTTTCGCTGCGCTCTCTTCTGCCTGCTCGCAGCCGGAAAGAGATACGAGCGCCGCGAAAGCTACAAGGGCGAGTCGCAAGGCGGTCAGCCGATAGTCTCGCGCACGGAATTTACGGGGGCGAACGCGATGCGCGGACGGCGGCGCATCATGGCGCCGGTTGCAGCCATGCCCAGAAGTAGCGTCGCCCAAGTCGCCGGTTCGGGGACTGCAGGAACGGGCGGAGGAGTACCGCCACCGCCGCCGCCAGCAGGCGGAGGATTGCCGCCTGGATTACCTCCGGGACCGCCGGGACCGCCAGGGCTGCCGCCACCGCCGCCGCCACCTATGCCGGGAAAGAAACCGCCGCCCCCGCCGCCCGTAACGGGCGGGCCGGAAATCGGTCCGCTTGCGAGCGGCGTCGATCCGATCGGTGCCGCAGCGGGTGCCTGCGAAAGCAAGGCTTCCGGGGGGATAAGCGCATCGTCGACTGCCGTATCTTCGCCGGGAATGACGCGGTCCTGTGCGGCTGGAGTATCGAATACCTTGCCGAGCGCCCGCTCGCGGGGCTGGCGCGTAAGGCCCTCGCGCGGCGCGCGGCGTCCCTTGCCCTTCCCCTTGCCGGCAACGAGAGCGGCTTCGTTTCGCTCGCCCGGAGACCGTCCGATGAAGGAATTCAGCGCGTTGCTCGCACGGTCGAAGATCGATCCGTCGTCTTCGCCACTGCCATCGGCCGCGGTGTAGCGGTCGGACGAGTTCCACCAGCTGCCATCATTATTGAACATGGTAAACGCGAGATAGGCTGCAGCGAGCAAAGCGACCGCCGCGACTCCGCCGTAGATCGCCTTCCGGTTGTCCTGCAATGTCGCACCTAATGTTTCCATAATCCCGATATAGCACGGCTTTTTCGAAAACCGTAGGCGGATGGCGGACTTTCTGGGGAGTGTCCCTAAATCAGCCAATTTGCGCAGGTAAAGGTTAATTTTTACCCTTAACGCCGCGGCACGCTAAAAATAACAGAAGCGCGAAGTCGAACCTGCATTTTTGCACGAAATCAACGACTTGTTCGCGTGGGCGCATGAAAGTCGGGCGGTTTGCCGGCGATCCAGTGAAGGAAGGTCGTCATGCGCTCGTCGCTCGCGATTCGCGTGCGATCGGTCCCGATTCGGGCCAATTCGGTATTGCTGAAATTGGCGTGGATGGTCCGGTGACAGATCGGATGAACCGGCACCGTCTCCCGCCCCCGCTTCGATTTCGGGACCGTATGGTGCCACTGTACCGATTGGCCGAGCGCCCGCTCACACAGCCAGCAGCGAAGGGGCTCGCCAGTATCGTCAGCGGCTTCCGCCGAGAATTCAGCCTTTCGCTTCGGCAGCTTTCTTCTTCTTCATCGTGTCATGGAAGCGGTCGGCCCAACCGGGCTTCACGAACTGTTCGGCGCGGACCATCCGGAGCTCGCCGTCCGCAACGTCGCGGCTCACCGCGCTCCCCGCAGCGACGATCGCATCGGCGCCGATCTTGACCGGAGCAATCAGCGACGAGTTCGATCCGATGAAGGCACGCTCGCCGATAACCGTCTTGTATTTGAAATAGCCGTCGTAATTGCAGGTGATCGTCCCCGCGCCGATGTTTGCCCCGGCCCCCACTTCCGCATCGCCGAGATAGGTCAGGTGGCTGGCCTTCGCGCCCTCACCGAGCACGGCCTTCTTCATCTCCACGAAATTTCCGACGAAGCTGTCCTTCTTCAGCACCGCTCCGGGCCGGAGGCGGGCGTAGGGCCCGACCTGTGCGCCCTCGCCGACGTCCGCTCCTTCGAGATGACTGAAAGCCTTGATCCGCGCGCCATCCGCGACGGTGACGCCCGGACCGAACACGACGTTGGGTTCGATCACAACGTCGCGGCCCAGCTTCGTATCGTAGCTGAAGAAGACGGTTTCCGGAGCGCGAAGCGTCGCGCCTTCGGCCATCGCTTCCTTACGGGCGTGTTCCTGCCAAACGCGTTCCGCTTCCGCGAGTTCACCGCGGCTGTTGATGCCGCGCACTTCGTCCGCGCTATCGGCGGAAATCACGGCGCAGGTGTCCCCGTCGGCAATCGCGATGTTGACGATATCGGGCAGGTAAAATTCGCCCTGTGCATTGTCATTGCCGACCCGATCGAGCAGTGCGAAAAGGTCTTCGGCCCGCGCGGCGAGCAGGCCCGAGTTGCAGACCGGACAGCCGCGCTCGTCGTCGTTTGCGTCCTTGTACTCGACCATCTTCGCGATTCGCCCCTCGGCATCGGCAATCACGCGCCCGTATTGCAGCGGATCGTCCGGCTCGAAGCCGAGGACGACGGCCTTGGGCGCATCGTCCTGATGGAGCCGCTCCAGCATGGCCCGCATCGTTTCGGCGCGCACGAAAGGAACATCACCGTAGAGAACGAGCACGTCGCCGGTGAAACCTGTGAGACTCTCCTGCGCCTGTTGGACGGCATGACCCGTACCGAGTTGCGGTTCCTGCAGCACCGTGTCGGCACGGCCTTCGACTGCCGCCTCTATCTGTTCGCGCCCTGCCCCGACCACACAGACCTGCCGCGCAGGCCCGAGCCGCTCCACCGATGCCATGAGGTGTTCGAGCATAGCGCGTCCCGCAACCGGGTGCAGCACCTTGTGCAGCGTTGATTTCATCCGCGTTCCCTTGCCTGCGGCGAGGATCACGGCAGCGAATTCGTAGTGTCGATCGGTCATGTCTTCGCGCCATGACAGCAAATGCTTGCGGTTTGAAGAAACATCACGCACCGACCGCCCGCATATGACAGATTTTCCCTTTCGCTGCATCGGGTTCGACCTCGACGGCACGCTCGTAGAAAGCCACCGCGACTTGGGCGAAGCGGTCAACCACGCCCTGCGCGAAGGCGGGTTCAATCCCGTCCCGGTCGAGGATGTGACCGACCTGATCGGCGGCGGAGCGAAGGTGATGCTGCGGCGCGCGCTCGACAAGCAGGGCGGTGTGCCGGAGGACGAGTTTCGCAATCTCTACAAAACAATGCTGCACTATTACGACGGCCATGTCGCGGTGCATACGCGGCCCTATCCGGGCGTAATCGCCGTACTGGACGAGCTTGCCGAGCGCGGAGTGGTTCTTTCGGTCGTGACCAACAAGTTCGAGGGCTTCGCCCGCGGCGTGCTGGGCGCGCTCGACCTGACCGATCGCTTCGCCTCGATCATCGGCGGAGACACGCTCGGCAAGGACGCGGAAGGCAATTACCGCGCCAAGCCGCTCGCCGATCCGATCGATGCCGCTCGACAGGCTTCCGGCGGCGGCAATTTCGCCTTCGTCGGCGATTCGAGTTACGATGTCTTGGCCGCCCGCGCCGCCTGCGTTCCCATCGTTGCAGCGGCCTACGGATACTGCGACGGACCTGCCGACGAACTGGGCGCTGATGCGGTGATCGCAAAATTCGCAGAGCTGATTCCGGCGCTGGAAGGCTTGGCGAAAGCCGATTCGCCGCACTGATCGCGGCTGCTACCCGGCTTGCCCCTACGGCACCGCGAGTGTCGCCGCGAGCGGTTGCATGACCCATGGGAACGTGCAACGAGACAGACGCATTGACCTTAACGTAAACACCCTCACACTTACCGGAGAGAACTCATGACCATTTCCTTCAAGGACCGCGTTGCCATCGTGACCGGAGCAGGTGGCGGCCTCGGCCGTGAATACGCGCTCGAACTGGCTCGGCGGGGCGCGAAAGTGGTCGTGAACGATCTCGGCGGATCGCGCGACGGAACGGGCACCTCCGACGCTGCTGCCGAAGTCGTCGAGGAAATCGAGAAGGCGGGCGGCGAAGCGGTCGCGAACGGCGCTTCCGTCACCGAATACGACCAGATGGAAAAGATGGTCGCCGACGCCAAGCAGAAGTGGGGCGGTGTTCACGTCCTCATCAACAACGCAGGCGTCCTGCGCGACAAGAGCTTCGCGAAGATGGGGCCCGAAGACTTCGAGTTCGTCGTTCGCGTCCACCTTCTGGGCAGCGCTTATGCGACGAAGGCCTGCTGGGACACGTTCCGCGACCAAGGCTACGGACGCATCCTGATGACGAGCAGTTCGACCGGCCTTTTCGGCAATTTCGGCCAAGCCAATTACGGCGCGGCGAAGCTGGGTCTCGCAGGCCTCACTAAGACCCTCCACCTCGAAGGCGCGAAGTACAACATCCGGTGCAACACGCTGGCGCCGGTCGCGGGCACGCGCATGACGGAGGACATCTTCCCGGAACAGGCGTTCGAGATGTTCGGGCCGGAGAACGTCGCACCGGCAGCGCTTTTCCTCGTCAGCGAAGATGCGCCGTCCAATGCCATCGTCGGAGCAGGCGCAGGCGGCTTCCATTCGGCATGGGTGATGATGAACGACGCGGTCTGGCTGCCGGAAGACCAGCGCACGGTCGAGGGTTTCGCGGAAAACTGGGACAAGATCTCTGCGCAGACCAACCTTGTCTCGCCGCAGTCGGGTGCCGAGCAGTCGGGCGCGATTCTGAAAGCCATGCAGAGCGTTACCGGCGGTTAACTTTCGCTCAGTTCGGGACGGGCCAGCGGCTCGTCCCGCAACGCCTAGTCATCGACGCTTTTCAAAAGACGCCGCTCCATCGGTGCAAGGACGCCTGCCAGTTCATGGCCGCGCTTCAGCACCTGGCCATGCTCTCCGAACAAGGTCCACATTCCCTGTTTTGCCCGTAGCGCCGGGCGTTTCTCGACCCGCGCCTGCGGCCGCTCGGCAGCGCGGCGGAACGCAGCGAACACGGCTGCGTCCCTGGTGAAGTCCATCGCATAGTCGCGCCACTCACCCGCGGCGACCATCCGGCCGTAAAGGTCGAGAATGCGCTGCAATTCCTGCCTGTCGAAACCGACCTGATCGGCTCTGAGGCCGCCCCGGCCGCCTGGGAAGGCGAGTACGGTTCCGCCCTGTTTCATTCCGCTCATTTCTCGCTCAATTCGGCTTCCCGCCAACCGGGGGCACGTTCGCACTCGTACCGTGTTCTTCGACCGAAGACGGTGTGGCAAGCCCCTGCGCCCGCCGCAGATCGGCGATTTCGCTGCGCAGTTCGGCGATCTGCTTTTCGAGCTTCTCGACGCAGTCGCCTCGCGGCTCGCAAGGATCGGACGGGGTGGCGTAGGGAGAGAACTCGCGCAGCCAGTCGGACACGGAAACCGTCGTGGGCCGCGCTTTCAGACCGACCATCGTCACGCCGTCGGGTACGTCCTCGGTCACGACCGCATTTGCGCCGATACGCCCGCGCTCGCCTACGGTTATGGGACCGATCACTTGCGCGCCCGAACCGATGATGCAGTAATCCTTGAGCGTCGGATGGCGCTTGCCGCCCTCTCCGTTCGTCGGGTTCGTACCGCCCAACGTCACATTCTGGTAGATCGTGACGTTATCGCCGATCTCGCAAGTCTCGCCCACGACCGAGAAACCGTGATCGATGAAGAAGTTCTTCCCGATCCTCGCACCCGGATGAATGTCGATGCCTGTCAGAAACCGTGCGGTATGGTTCACGAGCCGCGCGAGAAAGTAGAGCCGCGCCTCGTAGAGCCAATGCGCGATCCGGTGCAGCCCGATCGCCCACACGCCGGGGTACAGCAGCACTTCGGCGCGCGATCGCGGCGCCGGGTCGCGGGCCCGCACGGAATCGAGATAGGCTTTGAGCGATTGGAACATTTGCCTTCAGGCCTTTCTATTCGCGGCTCACAGCAGTTCGCCCTGCTCCGGCCCTTGTACCGCCTCCAGCGCAGCACGCCAAATCGACAAGGTCGGCGGCGCCTTGCGCTCGAGGCTCAGCCGGTCGATTTCCGCAACAACTTGCTCGGCCGCAGCATGGCTGCGCTCGATACGCGGCACGAGATAGGTAAGTGCCCCGTTCGGAAGAGCAAGCCCGCGCCGGGCGGCATGGCTTTCGATCAATGCCGCGAGCATCTCTTCATCTGGCGCCGCTATCTCAAGATGAAGCGCTGCGCCCAGACGGGAGCGCAGGTCGGGCAAGGCTATCGTCCAGCCTTCCGAACCGCCGAACAGGTCGGCGCTCTCATTCGCGGTTTCTGCGTCCGGACCCTCGCGGTTCGCGATGAGTAACAAGGGCGCCGAAGCCTGCTGCGCTCGGTTCCACGCGTGAAACAAGTCCGTATCAGGATACTCGTGCGCATCGTCGATAACCCGGGCCGAAGGATGCGATACGGAGAACCACCGGCCAAGCAGACTTTTCCCCGAGCGAGGCGGCCCGGTCAGGACTGCTGTACGGAAAGGCCAATCGTCCGGTGCGCCGAGGGCATCGATCACCGTCTTGTTTGCCGGTCCGACGATAATGCGGGCCGGGTCACTCGGGCTCGCCGAGCCTAGCGGCAAGGCGATCTGTTCCGGCTCGGCCTTTTCCGTTCTGCGGCTCACTACCGGCTGATGGAAAGGGCGCCCGCCCCGCGCTGGACCGAGAATCCACGTGCGCTCAGGGCTGCGGCCAGTTCGTCGTTCGATCCCGCAAATTGCACGCTCATGACCGATGTTCCGCCGAGGGCCGTACTGCTGACGCTCGCTCCGCGCACGCCCGGCGTGCCGCGTACCGCCGACAGACTGCCATCGAATGCCGCCGCATCGGGCGTAGCGAACTGGACTGAGTAGGTCGCGACGCTTGCTGCCGGAGTCGTTGGCGTTTCTGCCGCCTGCGTACCTTGTTCTGCGCCGCTGGCGGCTTCGGCACGTGCGGCGGAAGCAGCGCGTGCGGCCCGGCGCTGCTCCGCATCGTAGCTTTCGAGCTGGCGGCCTAGGTCGATGAGGCGCTGGAGCGCAGGATCGATCTCCCCTTCTCCATAGGTAAGCGAAGGATCGGGACGCAGCGTTCCGCGGTCGAGCGCGCGCTCGTATACGGTATTCATCTGCCGGACCGCGCGGGTCAGCATTTGCGGGAGTTCTTCGGCATTGCGCGCCGTCAGGGTAAAGCTGTCGAGATACCGGTTGTCCGGGCCGTAGCGTGCCGTGAACCGGCCGCTGATCGGGCCGCCGGGATAGGTATAGTCGAGTTTTGCTACCGGAATGACCACGTCGGTCGCGCCGAACTGGTCGAGAATGTTGCGCCACCAGTAGCGGCTGCGGCGGGTCGTCTGGCCGGCCGTCAGCAGAAGCGATTGCCCTCCGGCTCCCGAGGGGCGCACGTAATCGATCCGGCTGGCGCCAGCCTGGTATTCCGCCCACGCACGCTGCCAGGCGTTGCGTTGTTCGAACATCGTCGCCGTGCCCGCACTATATGTAATAGGCATGACGAGCAGCGGGGCCGAGCGCGTCATCGCACCGCCGCGTCCGAGAAGATTGCCTGCCCTCTGGCGATTGAAGATTACGCCAAGCGTCGCGATGTATCTGTTGGGGCCGAGTTGCTCCCTCTCGACCACAATTGCCGAAACGAGAGACTGCAGCTGCGAATCGGAGATTTCGGGACCGCCCGCCTTCTCCCACGCTTTGCGCTGCGCCTCGCGCCAACCCTCTTCGCGCGCTTCTTCAGGCGTGTCGCCCGTGGTATCGACCTCGACCCCCAGCACCTCGATATCGCTGCTGGCGGCGACCGGCGCGATGCCGCGATCGCCGGAAACCTGCGCGGCGACGTTATATGCCGCGACGACGGCAAGACCGCCGAGCGCCATACCGACCGCCGGTAGCAGCAGGGGCCGAAAATCGCGGCCGGAGAGGAGAGGAAAGGTCATCATGGGGAAAACGCTCCGCCTTTTGCCCAAACACTCGTGGATTTCCAAGCGCGAATGCGTATGGCTGCACGAATGAATTCGGACAAACGCTCCTATACCTACGAAGACGCTGGGGTTTCGATTGATGCGGGCAATGCGCTCGTGAAGGCGATCGGCCCGCTCGTAAAGGCTACGGCGCGCCCCGGCGCCGATAGCGAGATCGGCGGCTTCGGAGGTTTCTTCGATCCGAAAGCGGCGGGATACCGCGATCCGCTGCTCGTCGCGGCGAACGATGGTGTGGGCACGAAAGTCAAACTCGCGATCGACTACGACCGGCACGATACAATCGGCCAAGATCTCGTCGCGATGTGCGTCAACGATTTGATCGTGCAAGGCGCAGAGCCGCTGTTCTTCCTCGACTACTTCGCCACCGGCAAACTCGAGACCGGCATTGCGGAGCGGGTCGTCGCCAGCATCGCGGAAGGCTGCAAGCTGGCAGGATGCGCGCTGATCGGAGGAGAAACGGCGGAAATGCCGGGAATGTATGCGGCCGGCGACTATGACCTCGCTGGCTTCTGCGTGGGGGCAGTTGAACGCGGTGAGCAGCTTACGGGCGAGAAGGTCGGAGCGGGACATGTACTGATCGGACTTGCGAGCAGCGGCGTGCATTCGAACGGATATTCGCTCGTGCGCCGACTGGCCGAAGACAAGGGGTGGAAACTCGACCGCCCTGCCCCGTTCGATTTCGAACGCCTGCTCATCGATACACTGATTGCGCCAACGCGGATCTATGTCGCGAACCTTTTGCCGCTAATTCACGCAGGCAGGATCGACGCCCTGGCGCACATTACCGGAGGCGGCCTGCTGGAAAACATTCCGCGCGTGCTGCCTAATGGGTGCCACGCCCTCGTCGATGCCGATAGCTGGCCGCAGACCGCGCTGATGGGCTTTCTGCAAGGACAGGGCAATATCGAGCCCGAAGAGATGGCGCGCACGTTCAATTGCGGCATCGGCATGGTGCTCGCAGTGGCGCCGGGGTCAGCAGACGAGGTGCTTGCGGAACTCGCGAACTTTGGCGAAACCGCTTACAGGATCGGCAGGATCGAGAGCGGCGCGAAAGGCTGCACTGTAAGGGGCAGCAGCGGCACCTGGTCCGCGCGCGGCGATTGGAACGCCGTACACAACGCCTGACCATGCAGAAGGCCCGTCTAGCCATTTTCATTTCCGGCACGGGAAGCAACATGGCCGCGCTCACTTACGCGAGCCGTTTGCCGGACGCGAACTACGAAGTCGTTCTCGTTGCAAGCAACGACGAGAACGCGCCGGGACTGGCATTTGCTCGGGCGGAGGGCATCGCGACCTTCTCCCTGCCGCACAAGGGCATGAGCCGCGAAGATCACGACGCCGCGATGGAACGCGCGGTCCGCGATGCGGGTGCAGAGTACATCGCGCTCGCCGGCTACATGCGCATCTTGTCGCCGGGATTCGTCGAGCGGTGGGCCGGCAGGATGTTCAACATCCACCCATCGCTCCTACCAAAATACAAGGGGCTCGACACCCATGCCCGCGCCATAGCCGCTGGCGACAGCGAAGCGGGGGTGAGCGTACATCTGGTGACACCCGAACTCGACGACGGCGAGGTGCTGGGTCAGTTGAAAGTCCGGATCACTACTGACGATACGGCAGAGAGCCTGTCCAAACGCGTCTTGATCGCCGAGCACCAGCTTTACCCGCGCATCCTGTCCGACTACCTCGCGCGCCGCTCCGAGGCGGCGGACCGGCTCTAGAATGGCGCCGCCACGGCCGCATTTGTGTGCGCGTTCTCCGCGCGTCGACATGGTCAACCGCTGGATCGCGGCCGGCTTCGCACGTGGCTGGCTATTCGTACCCGACCTTTCGCCTGATGCGGTCTGGGCCGAAGGAGCGAAGGGCTTCGATTTAGGCGACGAACTACGCGGACGTAGCGAAGAGGACGCGGCAGACTTTCGCGTGCGGCTTGAAAAGCTGTGCTTCGCCCTGACGCAGGAAGCGCAGCTCAACGAGTTGGGCCAGGTGTTCGCCTGGGGTCAACTTACCCGAATCGTTCGCCAACGGCATAAACTCGGAAGACTTTGGCGCGAGCAGCCTGCGCTGGCCGACACCGAAATCGCTCCGCCGATCATCGTCGTCGGGCAGATGCGCGCCGGTACGACTCGCATTCACCGGTATCTCGCTGCCGATCCCGCTCATTCGGCGACCCGTTTCTGCGACAGCTGGAACCCCACGCCGCAATCGCCCGATCTTCGCCCGGCAAAAAGCGCTGCGATGCTGGCTCTAGCGCATTGGCTCAATCCGTGGCTCGATACGATCCATCCCTTCGGTTCGACTCGTACGGACGAGGAACTGGGCTGGCTCGCGGCAGCGTTCGATCACTGCGCTGTCGAGGCGCAGTGGCATATACCGGCCTTCACGGCTTTTTCCGAAGCGCGCGATCCTGCGCCGATCTACCGCGAATTCGCACGTATCCTCAGAACCGATGCAGCGCATCGCGGCAATGCGGCTTGCCCGCGCGTGATGAAAACACCGCAATTTGCCGAAGATCTACCTACGCTCGTTACGACCTTTCCGAGCGCGCGGATCGTTCACGCGCAGCGAAACAGCGAGGACGTCCTCGAAAGCGCCGTTTCGCTGGTCGCAAACCAGATGGCCATGCAGACCGACCATGCGGACGAGAACGCAATTCGACGCGAATGGCGCAGGAAGATCGAACTGCGCGAACAGCGCGCGGCTGATGCACTTGCCGATTTTTCCGGAAAGGTTGCAGAGGTCGATTTCGAACGGCTTGGGCGCAACTGGCAGGACGAAATGGAGGCGATTTACTCGTCGCTGAACCTAAAGCTGACCGGTGACGCGCTTACTGCGATGTCGCGCGAAGTTGCAAAGGGGCAAAAGGCCGCGCACCGCGACCACCGGCGGCAGTTACGAGCGCTGGTGAACAAGCGGGCCTGATTGCTCTTTTCGGGTAGCGTGCTCGATCGGTTCGCAATGTACCTCGTCCGGCATCAGCGCACGCATCACATGGTTGCGCTGACTGGGCCCGTAGCTCTGCCAATGCGATATGAGACCACCCTCGGTACGCGCCATCCAAAGCGTGTCCTTAGCGATCTGAGGGTCCCTCGCCTGGGCGTGACCACGAAGCAGCAGATCGTGACCTCGGCGGGAGATATCATCGATCGTTATGCGGAAATCCGGCTCGATTTCCATGAACCGCTGCATGACACGGCCAATTTCGGCACGGCCTTCGATCCAGTCTCCGGAACTGTCGACCATTCGGCAGTCTTCAGACAACAAATCGGTCGCCGTCGTCACATCGCGCGCGTTGACCGCGGACACGAAACGCCGAACGAGCGCAACCGACTTGTTCTCGAACCTCCACATGGGGAAGAACGGTAAATCAGTTTTGTGCGGCGACCTAGAGGATTAACCAACTAACGCCGCCGAACTTAACTTAGGTAAGGTTTTACCCGACGATTTCGCTGTCATCGAAGAAGAAAGCGATTTCGGTCGCCGCGTTTTCTTCGCTGTCACTGCCATGGACCGAGTTGGCTTCGATCGATTCGGCAAATTCCTTGCGAATCGTGCCCTCTTCGGCGTCGGCTGGATTCGTTGCGCCCATAACGTCGCGGTTGCGCTTCACAGCGTCTTCGCCTTCGAGCACCTGCACGACTACCGGACCGGAGACCATGAAGTCGACCAGCTCACCGAAGAAGGGGCGTTCCTTGTGAACGGCGTAGAAGCCTTCGGCCTGCTCGCGGGTCATCTGAATACGCTTGGAGGCGACGACGCGAAGGCCGGCATCCTCAAGCTTCTTGGTAACGGCGCCGGTCAGGTTGCGGCGTGTGGCATCGGGCTTGATGATCGAAAAGGTGCGGGTAACCGCCATGAACAATATCCTTCGTTTATCGGGTAATTTTGCGGCGCGAGATGCGCGCTCGGCGCGCCCCTAACCGGCGGCGGCTGCTTCGGCAAGTTTTCTGGAAAGAGAATGGAGCGTCGGACGTTCGGCTTAGCCGCCTTCGGTCCAGCCGCCGCTTTCGTTCTGCTTGAAGATATGCCGCTCCGCGTCGCCGCGCGATCCGAGTTCGCGCCACAGGCTGCGTGCGTCGTCGGTGCGTTCCGATCCGAAAAGCAGCAATACCCGCTCGAACGCCGCTGCGTCTTCGCGCCATTTTCCGTCGCTGATCAGGGCAACGCTGGCGCCGTTCTCCGCCTTGCAGTCGCCTGACAGAAGCGCCGGTTGCCGCGCGTCATGCGCGCCGCCCGCTTCACCGTTCGCCAGAAAAACGCCCGGTGCGGACCATAGTGCGCTCGCTATGTCGCCGCGGATCGCCGGGTCTTCCTCAATGATGATCAGCCGTTTGCCGGAGCCCAACACTTTGCGGGCTAGCAGTGCCGCTACCTCCGGCACCGGATCGCGGGAAAGCTGGTAGAAGTCGATCCGCATGCGTCCTTACCTAAGTCTCCACAACGGACTTGTTTCGCCGGCAACGCTCCGAACAGTAGCGGACATTCTCCCAGTCTGCGGCCCACTTCTTGCGCCAGGCAAAAGGCAGGCCGCAGCTCTGGCAGTCCTTGGTGGGCAGATCGCCCTTGCGCCGCATCTTCGGCACGGAGGGTTAGCCTCCATCTTCGACCGAGTTTGCAACGTAGCGGTCGATCAGGCGAACGCCGAAGCCGGTCGCGCCCTTGTCCCATGTCGCGCCGGGCTTGTCCGCCCAGACCATGCCGGCAATGTCACAGTGCGCCCACGGCGTTCCGTCCATTATGAAGCGTTGAAGGAACTGCGCGGCGGTAATCGAACCTGCCGCGCGCGGTCCGACGTTCTTCATGTCGGCGATCGGCGAATCGAGCAACTTGTCGTAAGATGCGCCGATCGGCATCCGCCACAAGGCATCGCCGCTATCTTTCGACGCTGCGACGAGATTGTCCGCGAGTTCGTCGTTGTTCGAGAAAACACCGGCGTGCTCGTGCCCGAGCGAAATGATCATCGCTCCTGTCAGCGTCGCGAAATCGACGATGGCGCGGGGTGAGAACTCCTTCTGCGTCCAGTGCAGCGCGTCGCACAGCACGAGGCGCCCTTCTGCGTCGGTATTGATGACCTCGATCGTCTGGCCGGACATCGACGTCACCACGTCGCCGGGACGCTGGGCATTACCGTCCGGCATGTTCTCGACGAGGCCGACGACGCCGACAATGTTCGCTTTCGCCTTACGCTTCACGAGCGATAGCATAGCGCCGACCACGGCCGCTGAACCGCCCATGTCCCACTTCATGTCTTCCATGCCCGCACCGGGCTTGATCGATATACCGCCGCTGTCGAACGTGACGCCTTTGCCGACGAAAGCAACCGGAGCATCGCCGTCATTACCCCCGTTCCAACGGATTGCGAGCAGCCGCGATTCCCGGCGCGATCCCTGCCCGACGCCGAGCAGAGCGCCCATACCGAGACGGCTCATCTCCGCTTCGTCCAGCACGATCAATTCGGCGCCCGTACCTTCAAAACGCTTCTGGCAGCGCTCTACGAAGCTTTCGGGATAGATGATGTTCGCAGGTTCGGTCACGAGTTCGCGTGCAAGCTCCACGCCATCCGCGATCGCGCTACGCTCTTCCCACGTGCTTTCGAGATCGGCCGGCGCACCTACAACCGTGATCGTTTCGAGCGTGGCCTTCTGCTCGTCCTTCAGCTTGGTGCGATAGTTGTCGTAGTGCCAACCGCGCAGCCGCAGACCCGTCAGGAAGGCTGCCGCCTCGTCCGCTGACAGATCCGCATTCGTCAGATCGACGGCCAGCGACTTTTCGCCGGAGCGCAGATATTTCGCCGTAAGCGCCGCGCCGGCACGTTCGAGATTGGCCGTCCGCTTGTCGCTGTCCGCCTTCCCGGTTCCCACCAGCGCCACCCGGCGAACCGAGCCGTCGCGTTCGGCAAATGCTTCGAAGACCTGTCCTGCATTACCCTTGAACCGCGCTGCCGACGTCCCTTCCGCTATCGCGCGTTCAAGGTTATCTGGCAGCTTGCCTTGACCGGTAACATAGGCAATGAGCCGCGCGTCGGACGGAAGGTTCTGGGTAAAGTGAATTTGCATGAAAACTCCCGGAGAGTGTGTCTGGCTGCAGGCCCCACGAAACGAATGCGCGTAGACCCGATGATGTGCTTCAATAGTGGCCGAGGTAGGACCGGCATCGCCGATAGGCAAGGCGCAGCCGCCGCCACGCGCTTTCTCACCGGCTCGGCGATTGCCGCACTGGCTTCGCTCGCCGTCCCGGCCGCTGCACAAAGCGGCGCGGCGCCCGGCCTGCCTACCGCGCGCGAGCAGGTCGAACCACCACTGCCCGATCCCGCCGTGCCCCCGCAGCCTGTCCTGCAGCCGCTCGCCGAAGACCTCGAAAGCGAGGCAGACGGACGGCAGATCGACTTCGAGGCTAGCGAACTCGGATACAATGCCGCGACCGACACGGTTACCGCCAGCGGCGATGTCGTATTGCGCAGCGCGGATCGCTCGCTGCGGGCCGACAACGTCGTATGGAACCGCGCGACCGGACAGATCGAGGCGGTAGGCAACGTGCGCCTCGTCGACGATGTGGGCAATCAGCTGTTCACCGAACGTCTCGAATTAACCGACGAGTTCGAAGCCGGCGCGATGGAGGACCTGCTGCTTGCGCTCAGCGAAGGGGGCCGACTTGCTGCCGAACGGGGAGAACGCGGCGCCGAAGGTACGATCGAACTGACACGCGCTGCCTACTCGGCCTGCGCTATAGTCAAGCCGGAGGGATGCCCGAAAACGCCGAGTTGGCGAATTACTGCCGAGCGGGTGATTTACGATCCCGATGCCCGGCAGGTGCGATTTCGCGGAGCCCGGCTCGAACTTTTCGGTGCGAGCATTCTGCCGCTCCCCGGACTTTCGATCCGCACCGACGGCGGCCCCGCTTCGGGTTTCCTCGTCCCCAACTTCCGCATTTCGCAGAGCAACGGCGTCGAGGTAAGCGGAAGCTATTACTGGCGGCTCGCCAACAACATGGACGTCACCACGGGCGCGTACCTATTCACCGAAGCGCCGCCCATGGTGTCCGGGCAATTCCGGCATCTGACCGATGAAGGTGCCTACCAGATCACCGGCTACGTCACGAACAGCCGCCGGATCAGCGACTTCACCAGGCTCGACACCAGCGAAAACGATTTTCGCGGCTACGTATTCGCGAACGGGCGTTTCCAGCTGACGCCCGAATGGAGCGTCACCAGCTCAATCCGACGAGCCAGCGACCGCACATTCCTGCGCCGCTACGACATTTCGCGCGAGGACCGGCTGCGCTCGATGGTCGAAATAGAGCGCATCGATGATTCCTCGTACTTCTCGCTCGCCGGTTGGGCGACGCAGACGCTGCGCCTCAATGCCGACCAGGGGCAGGTGCCGGTCGCGCTGCCGGTCATCGACTATCGCAAGCGGCTTGCCGATCCACTGGCCGGCGGCACCATCGAACTGCAGGCCAACACACTTTCGATAGCTCGCGATATCGGACAGGATACGCAGCGCGCCTTCGCCGGGGCGACCTGGCAGCGCCATAGCATAACGCCCATGGGCCAGGTGCTGACGTTCACTGCGATGGGCCGCGGCGATGTCTACCACACTGATGAGGTCCGCTTGACCGAAACCCCGCAGTTCCGCGGGAACGAGGGATGGGAAACCCGCGCCTTCGCCATCGGCGCTGCTGATCTCGAATGGCCGCTGATAGGTTCCGCGTTCGGCGGAACGCAGGTTCTTACACCGCGCGTTCAGCTTGTCGCAAGTACGCCTATCCGCAATCTCGCCGTTCCGAACGAGGATGCGCGCGCAATCGATCTCGAGGATTCGAACCTCTTCGCGCTGAACCGCTTTCCCGGTTATGACCGGATCGAAGACGGCGTGCGTCTGACCTACGGCCTCGATTGGGAATTGCGCCGCCCCGGATGGGAAGTCAGCACCAACATTGGTCAGTCCGTCAGGCTCGACAAGGATAGCAATTTCCTGGTCGAAGGGACCGGCATTGCCGATAAAGTGTCCGACTTCGTTGGCCGAACCCGGGTCCGTTACCGCGATTTCGTGAGTTTCACGCACCGGTACCGTATCGATAAGGACAATTTCGCGCTGCGCCGCAACGAGATCGATGCCGCAGTCGGTTCTCGCCGGACGTATTTGGAAGTAGGGTATTTACGGTTGAACCGCGATATCGATCCGACCCGCGAAGATCTCGACGACCGGGAGGAACTGCGGTTTGCCGCGCGTGTCGGTTTTGCCAATTACTGGTCGCTGTTCGGCGCCGGCGTCATCAACCTGACCGATGCCGAGGAGGACCCGACCTTCACCTCCGACGGGTTCGAGCCGATCCGCACCCGGCTCGGCGTCGCTTACGAGGACGACTGTCTCGAAATGGGTCTGACGTGGCGGCGCGACTATGCCGAAGCGGGCGACGCACAGCGCGGCAACACCTTCCAGGTCTTCTTCAGCCTCAAGAATCTGGGTTTCAGGTAAGGCGCCAGCATTGGCAGTTCGTGCCGTGCCCGCTATCGGGCTTGCAACAAGGCGCTCCGCAATCAGCTTCGGTTAAGCCGAGGCATTCCAGTGGGCGTGCCATGACCGGGCGCTTTGCCGCCGCTATATTGGAACGACAACAGCCGTGCTGAAGACTTTTGCATCCAGGAATTTTGCCCGCCTGCTCGCTTGTAGTGCCGGCCTTTCGCTCGCTGCCTCTCCGGCTCTCGTGCAGGCGCAGGCTGCCGGCCAGCCGGCTACGAACCCGCAGGTGCAGGACGCTGCGGATGACAATCCGCTCGGCATTCCCGATAGCGTGCAGATCCTCGGCAAAAGCGACCCGAACCTGCGCACCGCGACGGCGCTGGTGAACGGAACGGTGATCACCGGCACCGATATCGATCAGCGCGTGGCGCTAGTCACCTCGGCCTCCGAGGCGGAAATACCGCCCGACGAGATGGTCCGCCTGCGCCAGCAGGTGCTGCGCAACCTGATCGACGAAACGCTTCAGATTCAGGCCGCCGAAGCGCAGGAACTTGCCGTGACGGACGAGCAGGTGAATGCCCAGTATCTGCAGCTCGCAGCACAGAATTTCGGCCAAGAGCCGGAGAAGATGGATGCCTACCTCACCGGGGTCGGCTCATCGCCCGCATCTCTGAAAAGGCAGATCAAGGGAGAGCTCGCCTGGTCGAGCCTTATCCGGCAGAACGTATCTCCCTTCATCAATGTCGCAGCGGAAGAAGTGAACGACGTGCTTACGCGCATGGAGCAATCGCGCGGCACCGAGGAATATCGTCTGGGCGAAATCTACCTTTCGGCGACGCCCGCGAACCGCGAAGCAGTACTGCAGAACGCGCAGCGAATTATCGAACAGCTGCGCCAGGGCGGCAGCTTCGTCGCATATGCGCGGCAGTTTTCCGAAGCCTCCACCGCGGTTGTCGGTGGCGATCTCGGCTTCGTGAGGCTCGGCCAGCTTCCCGGCGCAATTTCGAGTGCTGCGGCAACGATGCAGCCGGGTCAGCTCAATGGTCCGATAGAAGTGCCCGGCGGTTATTCGATCATCTATCTTATCGACAAGCGCCAAGTCCTGATGGCCGATCCGCGCGATGCCCTGCTGTCGCTGAAGCAGATTTCGATCGGCTTCCCGGCTGGCATTTCGCAGGCGGATGCGCAGGCGCGCCTCGAAGCCTTCGGAACCGGCGTGGAACAGATGCGCGGCTGTGGCGATGCGGACCAGGCAGCGGCGGCGCTCGGCGCTACGGTCGTGACCAACGACCAAATTCGCGTGCGTGCCCTGCCCGAGCAATTGCAGAACATCGTGCTCGGACTCCAGCTGGGTCAGACCACACCGCCCTTCGGTTCGATCGAGGAAGGGGTGCGCGTACTCATGCTGTGCGGGCGCGACGATCCGGAACAAAGCTCCGGACCCAATTTCGAGCAGGTCATGAATCAACTCGAAGAAGAGCGCATCAACAAGCGCGCACAGCGCTATCTGCGTGACCTGCGCAACGACGCCTTCATCGAATATAACTGATCCGGTGAATAGCCTGCCGCTCGCCATCTCGCTCGGAGACCCGGCGGGCGTCGGCCCGGAACTGATCGTCCGCTGCTGGCAGACGCTTGCTGATACCGACTGCGGGCCAATCGCTGTAGTGGGTGGAGCGAACGTGCTGCGCCGCGCCGCAGAACGGATCGGAATCGATCTTCCGTTAGCGCAGGTGGACCGGATAGCGGACGCCGCGTTGCACTGGTCGCGTGCACTGCCCGTCCTCGATATGGCCGATGCAACATACACACCAGGCGAGCCCACGGCAGACGGGGCGCGGCTCGCGCTTGCCTCGTTGCAAGCCGCATGCGGGCTGGCGCGCTCTGGCGAAGCGGCAGCGCTCGTCACGGCGCCCGTCGCCAAGGATAACCTTGTGGCGGCCGGGTTCGCGCATCCCGGCCAGACCGAGTTTCTTGCGGACCGCTGCGGCATCGCGCCCGAGGATGCGGTCATGATGCTTGCCGGACCCCGGCTGAGGACCGTGCCTATCACCGTCCACGTCGCACTTTCGGAGGTTCCCGGCCGGCTGACGAGCGAGAAAATCCACCGCCGAACGGCTATCGCGGCAAAGGCGCTACAACGCGATTTCGGTATCGCCGAGCCTCGGATAGCTATCGCCGGGCTCAATCCTCATGCGAGCGAGAACGGCCGCTTCGGAAGTGAGGAAGCGGAAATCATCACCCCCGCTATTCGCGTGCTTCGAGATGATGGGCATCACGTGACCGGCCCCCATCCGGGAGATGCCCTCTTCACGCCGCGCGCACGCGAGACATACGATGTCGCGGTGTGCATGTATCACGACCAGGCACTGATCCCGCTCAAGGCGCTCGACTTCGACGAGGGCGTGAACGTGACGCTCGGGTTGCCAATCGTGCGCACCTCGCCAGATCACGGAACTGCGTTCGACATTGCCGGAGAAGGGATCGCGGACCCCGGCGCCATGCTCGCCGCAATCCGCATGGCGAGCGACTGTGCTGCGCGGCGGAGAGAAAATGAAAGCCGCAGCTGAACTTCCGCCGCTGCGCGAAGTCATCCGCGCCCACGGGCTTACCGCATCGAAAGCGCTCGGCCAGAACTTCCTTTTCGACGAGCAGCTTCTGGACCGCATCGCCGCCATTCCCGGCGATCTTTCGGGCTGCGCCGTACTGGAAATCGGGCCTGGTCCCGGCGGCCTGACCCGCGCACTTTTGCGCGCAGGAGCGCGGGTGACGGCCATCGAGATGGACCGCCGCTGCCTCCCCGCCCTTGCCGAGCTTGGGGAGGCCTTTCCCGGAAGGCTCCGAGTAGTCGAGGGCGATGCAATGAAACTCAACCATGCAGAGTTGATGGCCGAACCCTTCGCCGTCGTCGCCAATCTACCTTACAATGTCGGAACGCCGCTTCTCACCGGCTGGCTCGGCGGTGAGCAATGGCCGCCCCGATGGACCTCGCTCACGCTGATGTTTCAGGAAGAAGTCGCACGGCGGATCGCGGCGAAACCCGACACGCCGGCGTATGGTCGTCTCGCCGTGCTCGGTCAGTGGAGAAGCACTGCGAAGCTGGCGATGAAGGTGCACCGTAGCGCCTTTACGCCACCACCCAAGGTCATGAGCGCGATCGTCCATATCGAGCCCGCACCCATGCCGGAGGGCGTCTCCGCCGCTGTTCTCGAACGCCTCACCGCTGCGGCCTTCGGACAGCGCCGCAAGATGCTGCGGCAAAGTCTCAAGAGCCTCCCGGGTGCGATCGAGGCTTTGGAAGCGCTCGGCATCGAACCTACCCGCCGCGCCGAAACTCTGCAGGTCGGAGACTTCGTCGCCGTTGCACGCGAATTAACGAACTGACCGCAGATCAGTCCATGTGCGCGAGACCGACGCGCAGATAGTCCCAGCCCGTGATCAATGTCAGAACGGCAGCACCCCAGAGTAAGCTTAGGCTCGTCACGTGAACCCAGCTGTCGGCGAAACTCGCGCAGGCTTCTCCGAGCGACTGGCATGGTTGGCCATGCACCGCTCCGCCGAGTATCAGCCCACCGAGCGCGAACAGCTGCATCGTGGTCTTCCATTTCGCAAGCCGGCTGACCGGCATGGATACTTGAAGTCCGCCCAGAAATTCGCGCAGTCCCGATACCGCAATCTCGCGCACGAGAATGATTAGGCCGGCAATCACGTGCAGGTCGCCGGCGTAAGGTCCGCGCAGGTAGCCTTGCGCCGTCAGCACGATGATGACTGCCGCCACCATGATCTTGTCCGCAATGGGATCGAGGAAAATGCCGAGCTTCGACACCGCCCCGCTGGTGCGCGCCAGATAGCCGTCGAAATAATCCGTGACGCCCATCAGGCAGTAGAGGACGAAAGCGAGCGCATAGCCGAGCCGCCAGTCAGGCCACCACAACAAAAACGCCAGCAGGGGAACCGCGAAGATACGGCTCAGGGTAAGGACGTTCGGCAGGCTCAGCATGGCTGCGCAATCGTGTCGTTCGAATAGGGCACGGCGCCGTCCCTAACGCGGAATGCATGTTCGCAAAAGAAAATCTGCCCCTTGTCCGCTTCGTGCGGGTCGCTACAGGGCGGGAGACATGAGGGGGACCATTCCTATCGCGGGCGCGGGCGCACGATGACCATTTCGACGCAGCTGCTGCAGCGGCGCCGCTTCCTGCCGCTATTCGTGACGCAGCTGCTCAATGCGTTCAACGACAACCTCTACAAGACTGCGATGGTCCTGTTCGTCGTGTACAGCGTCTACAACGACGAGGCGGCCGAAGGCGGCTTCAGTGCGATCGCCTCCGCGTTATTCATCCTCCCCTATTTCCTTCTTTCCGCGCTGGCCGGACAATTGGCGGACATGCGCGACAAGGCAGCGATCATCCGCACGGTAAAGGCGTGCGAAATCCTGCTCATGTGCATCGGTGCGGCAGGGCTTTTCCTCGCCTGGCGGGGGATTGCGGTACATGAGCTCGCGATCCCGCTCATGCTGTTCGCGCTGTTGCTGACTGGCATCCAGTCGACCTTTCTCGGCCCGATCAAATACGCCATCCTTCCGCAGCATTTGAAAAAGGACGAAGTGCTGGCCGGAACCGGACTGGTCGAGGCGGGAACCTATATCGCCATCCTGGCCGGGACGATCCTCGCGGGCTGGATACCGGTCGAATGGGCGGCGGCCGGAATCATCGCAACGTCCGTCGTCGGTTATCTCTCGGCGCGGCAGATACCCGCGGCTCCGGCGATGGGAGCAATCGAGCCGATCGACCGCAACGTCCTTCGCTCCTCCATCCGCTTGATCCGCGATACCATGCACGACCGGCAGATCTTCTACGCGATTATCGCAATCAGCTTCTTCTGGACGATCGGCACGGTCCTTTTCATCCAGTTCCCCCCTCTCGCGAAGAACGTCATCATGGCGAGCAAGGAGGTCGCTAGCCTGTTCCTCGTCGTGTTCAGCGTCGGCGTCGCGATTGGGTCAGTCGGCATCAACGTACTTCTCAAAGGCCGCGTCTCGGCACGGTTCGGGCCGGCGTCGGTGCTCGTGATGGGCGTTTTCGTAGTCGCGTTCTACGCAGTCTGCCGGCTATGGGAGGCCGATCAGCCGACCCAGCTTTTGTCGGTCAGCGAGTTCATCGCCTGGCCGACGGCGACCTTCCTGTTGCTGACCTTGCTCGGCATCGCGATTGCCGGCGGGATGTTCGTCGTACCGCTCTACGCGTTCCTGACGACCCGCGTGGCGCCCGAAAAGGCGGCGCGCACAATAGCGGCGAACAACATCGTCAATTCTGGAGCGATGGTAGCCGGGTCCATACTCGCCGGCCTGCTGAACGCCCTCGGCATCTCGCTGACAGAACAGGTCCTGCTGAGCGCCTTCATGTGCCTGATTTCAGCATGGCTTGCCCGCAAGCTGTTCCGCACCGAATGTGAGGCGAACCTTGCGGAGCAGACGACCTAATCCTTTCCTCGCCTCAGGCGAGGAAGACGAGCGCCGCCGCAAAAGTGGCGAAGTACACGCTGGCTACGCCGCGCATGTCTTCCATCGTAAGCCAGAGGGTCGGCTTGCCGTCGATGATATCAGGGTCTTCCTCCGAGCGGTCGCTCGAAAAGACGTGAGGGGGGAGGCTCGCGCGGAAGCTGTGTCCGGCGCCTTCGGTGGTGAGTACGAGTGATCTACGCATGATGTAGCTGTTAACGGAACGGTAAGAATTCGGTTTCCCATAAATCGAACGTGTCGCGTGATGGAACATTAAGCATGTCTGCTAACTACCGAGTTGTGCAGCAATCGATCTAAACCATTGAAAAGAGACCGGCCCTTCGCTCGGCGCCAATGAAGTGGATTGCGGAGGGGCGCTGCGCTCTCTAAGCGCGTTTACCATGACCGAACATGCTTCCCCGCAGGCCGCACGTCTGCTCGTAGACTGTCTAGCAGCGCAGGAATGCGACCGTATCTTCACCGTTCCGGGTGAAAGTTTCCTGCCGGTCCTAGACGCTCTGCACGGGGATCAGTCCATCGACGTTGTCACTTGCCGCCAGGAAGGCGGGGCTGCATTCATGGCCTGCGCGGACGGCGCGATGACGGGACGACCGGGCGTCGCCTTCGTCACCCGCGGACCCGGCGCTACCAATGCGAGCATCGGAGTGCATGTCGCGCAGCAGGATTCGCAGCCGATGATCCTGTTCGTCGGCGACGTCGGGCGCTCGATGCGGGACCGCGAAGGTTTCCAGGAAATCGACTTTCCGGCGTTTTTCGGTCCGATTGCAAAATGGGCCGCACGGATCGACGATGCGGAGCGCATTCCGGAATACATCGCTCGTGCTTATGCGACCGCGATGTCGGGCAGACCGGGACCGGTGGTGCTCGCTTTGCCGGAAGACATGCTGAGCGACACGGCTGAAGCGCAGCCGAGACAATTCCTTGCCCGTCCCGCTCAGGCGCCCTGCCCTGATGCGATGCAGACGATGCTCGCGATGCTCGACGATGCCGCTTCGCCGGTGGCAATTGTCGGCGGTGCGGGATGGAACGCCAAGGCGCGCCAGTTCTTCCAGATTTTCGCGGAGCGCGCCGGCATTCCGGTCGCAACCGCGTTTCGCCGTCAGGATGCGATACCCGCCAGTTCGTCCGTCTATGCCGGAAGCCTCGGTTACGGACCGAACCCGAAACTGGTCGAGCGCGTCAAGCAAGCAGACCTCGTGATCGCGGTTGGAGCCAGGCTGGGCGAAGCGACCACAGATGGGTACGCTGTCCCCGATCTCGACGGCGGCGACTACAAGCTCGTCCATGTCCACCCCGATCCCTCGGAACTCAACAGCGTCTACCCGGCCGATCTCGCGATCTGCGCCGATATGGGCGAGTTTTCCGAGGCATTGGCCCTCTGGGACGAAAGCGACATCACCCCGTTCTCGACGGGCGCGGAAGCGAACCGGGAGTGGGAAGAATGGGCCAGTCCCTCGCCGGGCAGCGAATACCCGCTCGATCTCGCCCGGTGCGTCACCTTCATGCGTGATACGCTTCCGCCGGATACCATCATCTGCAACGGCGCCGGCAATTTCGCAGGCTGGTGGCATCGTTACTGGCGCTACGAGGGCTACCCGGCGCAGTTAGCACCGACCTGCGGCGCCATGGGCTACGGCTTGCCGGCAGGTGTGGCCGCGGCGAAGCGCTTCCCAGACCGAACGGTCGTCGCAGTGTGCGGCGACGGGGACTTCCTCATGAACGGTCAGGAACTGGCGACGGCGGTTCAGTTCGAAGTCGACCTGATCGTCGTCGTGGTAGACAACGGCGCATACGGCACGATCCGGATGCATCAGGAACGCGAGTTTCCCGGCCGTGTCTCAACCACGGACCTGCGCAATCCCGATTTTGCCGCCCTAGCGGAAAGCTTCGGTTGCTGGAGCGCCTTTGCCGATACCACCGAAGCGTTCAAGGATGCCATTGTCGCTGCCGAAGGCCGTCGCGGGGTACGGCTCATCCACTGCAAGATCGACGTCGAGCAACTCGCAGCGAGCGGAGCGACGATAAGCGGACTGCGTGCGCGCTAGCTGATCGACGTACGAAAAGGGCCGCCCATGCCGGACGGCCCTTCTGCATTCATATTAGTCGGCAATTATACTTTGTTGCCGGTAGCGCCCTTCACTTCACCCTTCAGGTTCTGTGCTTCACCCTTGCGCTCCTGGGCATGACCTTCGGCACGCGTTTCCGGATCGTTCGATTGCTGCTTCGCTTTGCCGGCAACTTCGTTTCCGACGCCCTTGGCTTTGTCTTTCAGTTCACCCATGATTTGTCTCCTGCAACTGTGCGGCGCAGTATCGCGCGGCTATATACAGTTAACGGAGTAGCGGGCCCGCAGTTCCGTCAGACGCCTGCCATCTTGAGGATCAAAGACCATTCGTCCGGTTTGATTTCCGCTACGGAAAGACGCGATTGACGAACGAGTTCGCAATCTGCGAGCCGTTCCTCCACCTTGATCTCTTTAAGCGTCACTGGCCGCGGCAGCTTCGTTTTCGGAACGACCTTGACGGCAGCCCACTTGCCCGTTTCGTCGGTCGGATCGGTAATCCCCGCTTCACTGACTTCGCAAATGCCCACGATCTCAAGCCCTTCGCGCGAATGGTAGAAGAACGCCTGGTCGCCGACTTCCATGGCGGCGAGATTGTTCTTCGCGCGGTGGTTGCGAACACCGTCCCAAGTGCCCTCGCCTTCCGCTTCGAGATCGTCCCAACCGTATTTGAACGGTTCCGATTTGAGGAGCCAGTAGCGTTCCATCGTATTCCTTCGCGTTTGTGCAGAAGCCGGTCGGTACCGCATGATTGAGCCGGGAAGCAAGGCGACCGGCAAACGCATTCCCGTACCCAACCTTCGGCCAATTAACCGATTATTGAACACTGCCCCTTACCAATCGGTCACTAATCAGGACGGGCAGGATTAACCGCGTTGACCGACAAGGCCGCATACAAAAGCGCAGCGCTTAAAAGGGCAACCCAAGGCGATATCGTAACTCTAGCGATCGCCGGCGCCTCGATCCTGCTGTTCGCCGGCAGCGCAAGTATCGTCATACCGCAGATCATCGCGGCTTTTCAGGGACATCAAAGTCCGCCGGACATCCTGCTGGCAAATGCCTTGCTCCTCAATATAGCACTCATCGGGCTCGGCTGGCGACGTTACAACGAACTCAATCGAAGGCTTAAGGCGCAGGCTGCCGCAGCCCGGGACGCCAAGCTTCTCGCCGATACCGATCCGCTAACCGGATCTCTCAACCGACGAAGCGGGATCGAAGTCATCGACCGGCTGATGAGCAACTGCCAGAAGTCGGGGAGCGCCACTGCGATCATTCTGATCGACCTCGATAACTTCAAGCGGGTCAACGATTCCAACGGACACCGTGTCGGCGACGATGTCCTGCGGCAGACGGTCCGGCGGATCGAGGATCTGCTCCCTATCGAAGCCAAACTCGCGCGGATCGGCGGCGACGAATTCGTTTGCGCCCTGCCTTACGCCGCGCATCAGCGCGAACGTATCGAGATGCTCGCCTTCCGTATGCTGGAAACGCTCGCCAAGCCGTTCGACTACGAGCACGGTGCGGTGGAACTCACGATCTCGGTCGGTATTGCCAGCAATGATGCGCAGTCGAACGCAGCGGCGAACGCTCAGCCCAGTCAGCCCGAGAAAGCAGGTGCGCAGCTGCTGATTCACCGCGCAGACCTCGCGATGTATCATGCGAAGAACAGCGGGAAGAACCGCTACGCATGGTTCGACGAAGCTATGGAGCGCGAACTGGTCGAGCGCCAGCGCCTCGAGCGGGGCCTGCGCGAGGGCCTGAGACTTGGCCAGTTCAGACCATTTTACGAACAGCAGATCGATCTCGACAGCGGGGATCTTCTGGGGTTCGAGATGCTTGCACGCTGGCGGTCCCCCGAACTCGGCGAAGTCAGCCCCGAAATCTTCATTCCGCTCGCGGAAAAACTCGGATTGATCGATGAACTCTCCGAAGGGCTGATAGCTCAGGCGCTTGCCGATGCGCGCGATTGGGCACCGCATCTCACTTTGTCGATCAACATTTCGCCCATACAACTGCGCGATCAGTGGTTCTCGCACCGCATCCTGAAACTGCTGGTGCAGAATGCTTTTCCGCCCTCCAGGCTCGATCTGGAGATCACGGAGAGCTGTCTGCACGAGGACCTCGATCAGGTGCGCTCCGTCATCACCAGTCTGCGCAACCAGGGCGTTCGCTTCTCGATCGACGATTTCGGGACCGGCTATTCGAGCCTGCTCCAGCTCAAGAACCTGCCGGTGGACCGGCTGAAGATCGACCGCAGTTTCGTGTCCTCGTTAACCGAAAACGGCGAGGCGGATGCGTTCGATACGACCATCGTAGATGCGATCCTGTCGCTCGGCGAAGGCTTCAAGATGCCGATCACGGCCGAGGGTATCGCGACGCCGGATATACTCGAAGCGCTGAAGCGCCGCGGCCGGATGGCCGGACAGGGCTATCATTACGGGATGCCGGAAAATGCGGACCAGGTGCGGAACAGGCTCGCCAAACTCGGTTTGCTGGCTCAGTCGGAAGCGTCGCCCGCTCACCCGCACGAGCCGAAAACCGAGGTTCACGATCTTGCACACGGCTATGCGGAAAGGGTCCGCACCGGCTGACTTTCCTCGATACAGGGCGGCCGATTGCGGCCAGCGCTCTTTACGATAGCCTATGCCGCGCATAGATGCGGGCGCGATAATGCGCATTTCCTTCACCAAGATGCACGGTCTGGGCAACGACTTCGTCGTTATCGATGGCCAAGCGCAAATTTTGCCGGAGCTTTCCCCGGCCGCGGTGCGCAATATCGCCGACAGGCACGGCGGTATCGGCTGCGACCAGCTTATCCTGCTCGAAGCATCGGATAAGGCCGACTCCAAGATGAGGATCTTCAACGCCGATGGCAGCGAGGTCGAAGCTTGCGGCAATGCGGCCCGCGCGGTCGCCGTATTGCTCGGAGAAAAAGCGGCGCTGGAGACTGCCGGCGGTGTCATTGCGCTCACTCCGGCAGAAGGCGGGGCAAGCGTCGACATGGGCACACCGCGCTTCGGCTGGGAGGAAATCCCGTTACAGATGCCGATGAATACGAACCGGATGCCGGTCGCCTGGGATGGACTAGAGAACCCTGCGGCGGTCAATGTCGGTAATCCGCATGTGATCTTCTTCGTCGAGAATGTCGCCGACGTTCCGCTGTCCGATCTCGGACCTCAGATTGAGCACGACCCGCTGTTCCCTGAGCGCGTCAACGTAAACGTCGCTTCCGTGAAAGATCGCAAAACCATAGAGTTGCGCGTCTGGGAACGCGGTGCGGGTCTGACCAAGGCTTGCGGCACGGGAGCCTGCGCAACGGCAGCCGCAGCGATACGCCGCGGGCTGACGGAGAAGCGAGTAATCGTTCACCTTCCTGGCGGGGCGCTCGAAATCGAACAGGCCGGTGATGGCCGGCTGACCATGACCGGCCCGGCAACCGAGAGCTTTCGCGGCTCGTTCGAATGGGACGACTTCGCGTGAACGCGCTTGCGGACACTACCCGCGGTGCGAAGATCGTATCGCTCGGCTGCCGCCTCAATATCGCGGAAAGCGAACGCATGGCGGCGCTGCTCGCGCAAGAGAGCGGTCTCGTCGTCGTGAACAGCTGCGCGGTCACGGAAGAAGCCGTAAGGCAGACCCGCAAGGCGATCCGCCGTGCCCGGCGGGAAAATCCCGATGCGCGGCTGCTCGTTACAGGCTGCGCTGCCGATATAGAGCGCAGCGCTCTCGGCGCGATGGACGAGGTCGACGGACTTGTTCCGAACGCGGCAAAACTCGACGCGAGGGCGTGGAACGTACCTCTCCCCAAAACGATGCCGCGCAATGCTCCCAAACATACGCGGGCGTTTATCGCGGTGCAGAACGGCTGCGACCACGCCTGCACCTTCTGTGTCATTCCGCAGGGCCGCGGAAAGAGCCGCTCGCTGTCCATGGGCGAAGTCCTGCGTGAAGTAGAGCGTCATCTCGACGCGGGCGCAGCCGAAGTCGTTCTGACGGGCGTCGATCTGACTTCATGGGGTAGTGATTTAGCCAGCAGCCCCACCCTCGGCTCTCTCGTTGCCGCGATCCTGAACACATTTCCCGCATTGAGACGGCTCCGCCTGTCTTCGCTCGACGGAATCGAGATCGATCCGGAGTTGATCGAACTGTTCTGCTTGGAAGAACGGCTCATGCCGCATCTGCACCTGTCGATGCAGCACGGGTCGGACCTTATCCTGAAGCGGATGAAGCGCCGCCACCTGCGCAGCGATGCCATCAAGCTTGTTGAAAGACTCAAGGCCGAGCGGATCGACCTCGCCGTAGGTGCCGACCTTATCGCAGGCTTTCCGACCGAGACCGAAGCGCATCACGCGGACAATCTTGCGATTATCCGCGATCTCGGCATCGTACACGGCCACGTCTTTCCGTATTCGCCGCGTTTAAACACCCCCGCCGCGCGCATGCCGCAGCATGTGCGCTCGACCATCAAGCAGCGCGCGAAGGAACTGCGCGAGGCGGTTTCCCTTCAGCGAGCGGAATGGCTCGAAAGCCTCGTGGGCAACGAACAATCCATTCTCGTCGAAAGCGACGGAACGGGCTATGCGCCAAACTATGCCCGCATTTCCGCTCCGACCGGCTCGAACCGCGGGGATATCGTGAGTGTAACCCCGCTCCGCCATGACAAGGACCTTCTGATATGAGCGAGACACGCTGGTCCGACCGGCTCTTCGGCGGCTTCCGCAAGACGTCGGAGCGACTTTCCGGAAACCTCACCGGCGTTGTCGGTACGGCGAAGCTGGACGACGCGACGCTGGACGAGGTGGAGGATGCGCTGATCGTCTCGGACCTCGGCCCGGCAGCGGCCGCGCGTATTCGTGCGAAACTTTCCGAGCAGCGCTTCGGCCGCGAAATCACCGAGCGCGAACTCAAGGAAACGGTTGCCGAAGAAATCGCGGCCATCCTGCGCCCGGTGGCCAAGCCGCTCGAAATCGTCGCTTTCCCCCGCCCGCAGGTCATACTCGTCATTGGCGTGAACGGTTCGGGCAAGACGACTACTATCGCGAAACTCGCGCACTGGTTTCAGGAAGACGACTACGGCGTGATGCTGGCGGCGGGCGACACCTTCCGCGCGGCGGCAATTGGTCAGCTGGCGACATGGGCTGACCGGCTAGGCGTGCCTATCGTACGCGGGCCACAGGGCGGAGATCCAGCAAGTGTCGTCTTTGACGGGGTCAAGGCCGCGACGGACCAGGGCATCGATACGTTGATCGTGGATACCGCCGGGCGACTGCAGAACAAGCGCGAGCTGATGGACGAGCTTGAGAAAATTCGCCGCGTTCTCGGCCGGCTCAATCCGGAGGCGCCGCACGATGTCGTGCTCGTGCTCGATGCGACAAACGGGCAGAACGCGCTGTCGCAGATCGAGGTTTTCAAGCAGGTCGCAGGCGTTACCGGCCTCATCATGACGAAGCTGGACGGAACGGCGCGCGGCGGCGTTCTGGTCGCGGCAGCCGAGCAATACGGCCTGCCGATCCACGCCATCGGCGTGGGCGAGCAGATGGACGACCTGCGCCCCTTCGACCCCGACCTTGTCGCGCGCGTTATCGCAGGGGTGGCATAATGAAAAGCGAACCGCAGGCCGATACGAAACCGAAGTCCGGTTGGCTCAACGTGCTTGTCGACTACGGTCCGCTGGCCGTCTTTCTCGGCACCTACAAGTGGTTCTCGCCGGACGATCCTCAGCCGCTGGCCGAGATCGCAGCAGTCATCAAGGGTACGCTGGCCTTCATGGTGGCAGCGGTGGCGGCGCTCCTGTTCTCGAAATTCCGTCTCGGCCGCGTATCACCGATGCTCTGGTTCTCGACCGGACTCATCGTCTTCTTCGGCGCGCTTACAATCTTCTTCGGCGATCCGACGTTCGTCCAGGTCAAGCCGACGATCATCTACACGGGCTTCGGGCTCGCCCTGCTGATCGGCTATTTCTGGAAACGGCGGGCGTTGCTCAAGATTCTGCTCGAAGCGGCCTTCGAAGGCGTAAGCGAGGAAGGATGGCTCAAGCTGTCGCGCAACTGGGGCTTCTTCTTCCTGTTCCTCGCCGGTCTGAACGAGGCGCTACGGCTCCAGCTTTCCTTCGAAAGCTGGCTGTGGGCGAAGTTCTGGGTCTTCATGCCGCTGACCTTCCTCTTCACCTTCAGCCAGATACCGATGCTCATACGGCACGGGCTGAACGTAGGTGAGGAAGAAAAGGCCGTGACCGAGCAGCCGCCGACCGGAGAATAGGTCGCGGCAGCTAGATCCGAACCTGACTGCCCAGTTCGACGACACGGTTGGTCGGCAGACGGAAGAACTCCATCGCCGTCGCCGAATTGCGAAGCATCCAGGCGAAAATCTTCTCCCGCCAGATCGGCATGCCCGGCTTCTCCGAAGGAAGCAGCGTCTGGCGCGACAGGAAGAAGCTGGTGTGCATCATCTCGAACGCACCGCCGCACTGTTCCATGGTCTTGAGCCCTGACGGCACGTCGGTTTCCTGCATGAAACCGTAGTGCAGAATGGCGCGGAAGAAGCCGTCACCCATGTCGTGATATTCGCAGCGTTCGCGCGCATCGACGTAAGGCACGTCGGCGATCTCGACCGTCAGGATCACCACGCGTTCGTGCAACACCTTGTTGTGCTTAATATTATGCAGCAGCGCGGACGGCACGCCTCCCTTGGATGAAGCCATGAAGATGGCCGTGCCCGGGACGCGTGTCGCGCTGTTCTTCGCCGATTTGGCGAAAATTTCGAGCGGCAGGGCAACCTCGCTCATGCGCTCGCGCATCAGCTTGCGGCCTTTCGCCCAGGTCGTCAGCAGCGTGAAAGCGATCGCTCCGACCAGTAGGGGGAACCACCCGCCGTCGCCGACCTTGGTCAGGTTTGCGGCGAAATAGGCTCCGTCCACGATCAGGAATAGGATCACGACCGGCGCCGCATACCACCAGCGCCACTTCCAGACGCCGACGAGCAGCACCGCCATAAGCAGCGTGTCGATCGTCACGGCGCCCGTTACCGCGATTCCGTAGGCATTGGCGAGGTTGGACGAGTTCTGGAACGTCAGCACGAGCACGATGACCGCTACCAGCAGCGCCCAGTTCACGACCGGGATGTAAATCTGCCCCGCCTCTGTCTCGCTCGTGTGGCGGATCGACATGCGGGGGATGAAACCGAGTTGCATCGCCTGATGCGTTATGGAGAACGCACCGGAAATTACCGCCTGGCTGGCGATGAAGGTCGCGAAAGTTGCGAGGAAAACGAGCGGCAGGCGCCACTGCTCGGATGCCAGGAAGAAGAACGGGTTCTGGATGGCTTCCGCAGCACCTTGTGCGTCGAGACCGATGATCATCGCGCCCTGCCCGAAATAGTTGAGAAGGAGGCACGGCATGACGAAGCCGAACCACGACAGCTTCATCGGCCCGCGCCCGAAATGTCCCATGTCGGAATAGAGCGCTTCTGAGCCCGTCACTGCGAGCACGACGGAGCCGAGCGCAAGGAAGGCGAGCGTCCCGTCGAGAATGAAGAAGTTGACGGCGTAATAGGGATTGAGCGCCCACAGGATCTGAGGCGTCTGGATTATTTGCCACGTTCCGAGCCCCGCAAGGACGAAGAAATAGACGATCATTACCGGTGCAAAGAGTGCGCCGACCTTGGCCGTCCCGCGCTTTTGCAGCAGGAAAAGCAGAACGAGCAGAAACAGCGCGAGCGGAATGACGTAGTCGGAGAACCCCTCGTCCACGACCGTCAGCCCTTCCACGGCGGACAGGACCGAGATCGCGGGCGTGATCATGCTGTCGCCGTAGAACAGCGATGTCGCGAACACGCCTAATAGCACGGCTACCCAGGCATTGCGGCTGTTCTTGACGTGGCTCGAAATGAGCGCGACGAGAGCGAGGCTGCCGCCCTGTCCCTTGTTGTCCGCCCGCATGAGGATGGTGACGTACTGGATCGAGACGACCAGTGTCATCGACCAGAAGATGAGGCTGATGACGCCCAACACATGCGCGGTATCGAGCGCCAGCTTATTCGGCCCGATGAAAGTCTCGCGGAAAGCATACAGCGGGCTGGTGCCGATGTCGCCGAAGACGATCCCGATCGCCCCAACCGCCAGGGCGGCTTTCGAGGCTCCCTGCCCGTGTCCGTGTCCGCCGCCTTGTGCAGGCGCTTCCGCACCGACTTCGGCCGGGGCCTGCACGTCAGCAGACGGATGTTTCTGGGGAATGGCGCTATCGCTCATATAAATCCAAGCCCTGCTGCCGGCCACAAGCCGGCGATTGACCATGCGGCCGACCTATGCCGCTAAGCCTCCCCCAAAACCTCTACTCTGCCTGTTCCCGGCAGCGGTGGGCGCGCTTACCACCTCGATTGCCCGGCGGCAACTTGCGCTTCGAGATTGCACAGTTTTGCTACTGCGGCGGCCCGTTCGCCGCAGAAGAAGCGCTGATGAAGGCATCGAGCTGGGCTAGCCGGAACGCGAGTTCCGGGCGAAAATCCGCGTCTTCCGGGCTCAATTCGAGCGCCTCTGCCCACAAGGCACGGGCATCGGCAAGCTCGCCGCGCCGGAGCAGCGCCGCGCCAAGGAAGTAGGGCGGCGCCGGGCTGTCCGGATCTGCCGCGCGCGCGCGGGCGAAAGCTTCGGCCCCCGCCGGGGTCAGCGTCCCGTTCGCGTATTCGACCAGTACGTTGCCGAGCGACACCCACGCCTCCGCATCGTTCGGCTGCTCGCGAATAGCGAGATTGAGGAAATCGGCTGCTTCTCCGTAGCGGCCCCGCCGAGCGAAGCCGTCCGCCAGATTGACGTAACGCGAGGGAGGAAGGTCGGGTCCGAACATCGCGCGGCGAGCGCGGATGACGGCTTCGCTACCCGCATCGCTAATTTCCACCGCGCTGCGCGGCGCACCCGGAAGATCGGGGCTGCCCTGCACTGCGTATCCGGCGAGGGCGAAGAGCAAGGCTGCCGCGAACAGCGTGTAGCCCTGCCGCGGAAGGCCCGCCAGATAGGCCGCGGAGATAAGGCCGAGCGCCGCCAGCGCGATCAGCAGAAGCCAGATCATGAAGGTTCCGCCTTGCTACGCCGCAGCCTACGCGACAGGGCAATGCCGGCGACAAGAATCAGTAGCAGCGGAACCGCGAACAGGGGCCATGTCGTGCGGCTCATGCGCGGTTCGTAGCTGATGTAATCGCCGTAGCGCTCCATCATCCAGCCGCGAATATGTTCAGGGTGTTCGCCCGAAGCGATCCGGCTGCGCACCTGGTGACGCATGTCGCCCGCCATTGGCGCATCGCTGTCGGCGATCGACTGGCTCTGACAGGTGAGGCACCGCAGGCTTTCCATCAGTTCGCGCGCTTCGGCTTCCTGCGCCGGATCGTCGAGCTGGTTGTAAGCATAGGGCGCGGGCGGCATCGAATCCTGCGCTAGCGACGGGGTCGCGGCCAGCAATGCCAACAGGATCGCGAAACCCTTCATTCCTGTGCCTCGCGCAATTCGGCGAGCAATTCGGGCACGTGTTCAGACCGAATGTCGCCGATATGCTGGTGCCGTATGATGCCCTGCCCGTCGATAACGAACGTTTCGGGCACCCCCGACGAGCCTAGCGCAAGCTGCAATTCTGACAGGTCGTCCGCACCGATCGAACTGTAAGGGTCGCCGTGCGTCTCGAGGAATGCAGCGATGTCCTCGGGTTTGTCGCGGATGGCGACGCCGACGATCTCCACCCCCGCTTCGTCGAGCGCTTCGAGCTGCGGCGCCTCGGCAATGCACGGCAGGCACCAGCTCGCCCAGACGTTGAGAAGGCGCGGTTTGCCGTCCGCGAACATCGCATTCGTTACCGGCTGACCGCCATTGAGCGCAGCAGGTAGGGCGAATTCGGGAAGCGGCTTGCCGACCATCGCGCTCACGATGCGGTCGTCCTTCGGCTGATTGAGCTGATAGGCCGCCAGCCCTAGCACCAGAGCAAACAGGCCTAGCGGCACGAAGAGTTTCCAGCGGCTCATGCGGCGGCTTCCAGAGCGCGCTCGTCTGCACGGCGCGAGGCGAGGCGGCTGCGCACGGATCGCCGCGTTAGGTCTTTCCTTACCCGCCCGATTATCGAAAGAACGCCGCCGAAAGCGATCAGCAGCCCGCCATACCAAATGAACGTGACGAAGGGCTTCCACCACAGCCGCAGCTGCCAGCGCCCGTCGTCGAGCTGGTTGCCAAGCACGGCGTAGAGCTGGCCGTTCCAGCGGGTGGCCAATGCGCTCTCGGTTGTCTGCTGGACCGGTGCCCAGAACGTGCGCGATTGCGGCGCCATCATGATCGGTTCGCTGGTCCGGCTCGCGTCTTCCGCGCGGACGGCAAGGCGCCCTTCGAGCGCGGTCCAGTTCGGTCCTGCAACCGGATCGACGCCGTTCAACGTCACGCGCCATGGACCGGCCTGCGCCGTCTCGCCCACTTCGAGAGCCGCCAGCCGCTCGCTCGAGAACGCACTTTCGCTTGCCATTCCGAACAGCGCGACTGCGATGCCGAAATGCGCGACGACCATCCCCCAGGTCGCGAGCGGCACGCGCGTCAGTTTGCGGCGGCGAAGAGGTATGAAGCTCGCTACGGCAAGAATGGCAGCGAGCGCGAGCCCGACTAGCGGCAGGAATGCGATATCGGCAACGAGGGCGACTATCGCCAGCACGACCGCGCCGATCACAGTGAGCAGGGCAAGTGGCTTCATGACGCGCTCCAGCCGGTCGCGCCGCCAGCGCAGCAGCGGGCCGATTGCCATGACGACAAGCATCGGCAGCACGAAGATCGCGCTGACCGGATTGAAGTAGTTCGGCCCGACCGACACGCGCACGTCGAACGCTTCGGTCAGCAGCGGATAAAGCGTGCCGAGCAGCACAATACCCAGCGTCGCCGACAGCAGCACGTTGTTGACGACCAGCGCGCCCTCGCGGCTTGTCGCGGCGAAGCGCTCGCCCTCCGCCACGGCTCCGGCGCGAAGCCCGAAAAGCAGCAGCGCACCGCCGATGTAGATGCCGAGCAGCACGAGAATGAACATCCCCCGCTCCGGATCGACCGCAAAGGCATGAACGCTCGTCAGAATGCCCGACCGCACGAGGAAGGTGCCGAGCATTGACATCGAAAAGGCGATCACGCCCAGCAGGATCGTCCATGCGCGCAGAGCGTCGCGCGCGGCCAGCACGCTGATCGAATGCAGTAGCGCAGTCGCTGCCAGCCATGGCATGAGCGAGGCGTTCTCGACCGGGTCCCAGAACCACCAGCCGCCCCAGCCGAGCTCGTAATAGGCCCAGTAGCTTCCCGCCGTGATGCCCATGGTAAGGCACACCCACGCCGCCAGCACCCACGGGCGCGACACGCGGGCGAACTCGGGCGTCACCTGCCGCGTGAGCAGCGCGCCGACTGCGAAACTGAAGGCGACCGACAGTCCGACATAGCCGAAATAAAGGACCGGAGGATGCAGCGCGAGGCCGATGTCCTGCAAGAGCGGATTGAGCCCCATGCCTTCCGGTGCGGGCACCTCCAGCCGTTCGAACGGATTGGAACTGAACAGCAAGAAGGCATAGAACCCGAGCGCGACGAAACCCTGCGCGGCAAGCGTCGCCTGCATCATGCGTTCGGGCAGACGCCGCTCCAGCGCGGCGATCAATGCGCCGGAGAAAGCCATGACCGTCACCCACAGCAGCATCGAGCCTTCGTGATTGCCCCAGCTACCGGCGAGCTTGAAGATCATCGGCTTGGCGGAATGCGAATTGGCGGCGACGAGCTTCACCGAAAGGTCGGTAACGGCGAACACGTAGAGCAGCGCCACGAAGGAACAGGCTGCGAAGAACGCCTGCACGATTGCGGCGGGCCGGATGAACATACCCATCGGGTTCTCACCGCCCGTGCCGTCCGTTCGAAAAGCGAGCACGCCTCCGGCGAGCTGCAACAGCGCTAGCACCGCCGCCAGCCATAGGCTCGCAAGACCGATTTCCGCGATCATGTGCCGGGGTCGGCTGCGCGGGTTTCCGCGACGATCTGTTCGGCCTGCGCTTTCGTCATGTCTTCGAGTTCGCGGGGAATGTAATTCTCATCGTGCTTGGCAAGAAGGTTCGAAGCCTCGAACACGCCGTCGGAGCGGAGCCGTCCTTCGGCCACGACGCCTGAACCCTCCACGAACAGATCGGGTACGATCCCCGAGAACCGCACTGGAACGCGCGCCCGGTCCTTGTCGGTCACGACGAATGCGAGCGTGACCCCATCGGGCTGGGTCGCGAGACTGCCCTCCTCCACCATCCCGCCGAGCCGCACGTCGCGGTCCGGTCGCGGCGGATCCGCCAGCATCTGCCCCGGCAGGTAAAAATAGTCCGCCTGGTTTCTGAGAGCGTAGGCTGCGAGCAGCCCTGCCCCGACCAGCGCCAAGAGGGCGATCAGACCGAGGACCAGCCGCTGGTGCTTGGCTTTGAGCGCGCTCATCGTTCCGGACGCTCTAGCGCGTCGCTGCGCACCTTGTCGCGCCGGCGCTCCGCCCGCCGCATCGCCAGCCAACTCCATCCGACGAGCAACAGCGTGCCGGCAATCGCCACGGCATAGGCTGCAATGACGTAGTTCGTCTGGTCGAGCGCTTCGCGCATCAGACTACCTCGCCTGCCATGCGCCGAAGGCGGGCTTCGGCCTGCGCCTCGGCCAGCAAGGCACGCATCCGGGCCAGCACGACACCGGAGAAAATAAGCGAGAAGCCGGCGACAGCCGCGAGCAGCGGCGTAAGATAGGCAGCGTCGATTGCGCTCTTCCCGACCGTGATGCTCGGCGGTTGGTGAAGCGAGTTCCACCAGACGACGCTGCGGTTGATGATCGGAATGTTGACCGCACCGAGAAGCCCGAAAATAGCCGGAATGCGCGGCGAAATGCCTTCGCGCGCGCTTGCGTCGGACAGCGCGATGTAGGCGAGATAGAGGAACAGCAGGATGAGCATCGATGTCAGCCGCCCGTCCCACACCCACCACGTGCCCCATGTGGGCCGACCCCAGATCGACCCGGTCACCAGGCAGATCGCGGTGAAGACCGCTCCCGGCAGTGCAGCCGCGCGTGCCGCGAGCGCGGCCAGCGGGTGGCGCCAGACGAGAAACGCAAGGCTTGCCGCGGCGATCGCAGCCCAGCCGCCCATGCCCAGCCATGCCGCGGGTACGTGGATGAAGAGGATGCGCACCGTCTCGCCCATCAGCCGGTCGGGCGGAACCTGCGTCACGCCCCAAAACAGGGCCGCCCCGGTAAGCAACATGCCCAGGGTCAGCGCGAGCGGCGTTATCCAGCGCGCGAGCGACAGGAAGCGGCGGGGATTGGCGAAGGAATGCATCGTTCGGTCTGCGGTCTTATGTGGCAGCGACCGCCGCTGCTATCAAGAAGCGGCTTTAGCGCCCGATCAGCTTCTGCGCCATCCGGTCCGCGACCTGGTCGGACGAAATTCCGCTCCGCTCGCTCTCTTCCCAGATTTCCACGAGGCGGCCCGGTATCTGCGCGATGCGCCGGCGCACTTCGTTGATGTCGCAGTTTCCTTCGCCGCAGCGGCAGAGATATTCCATCGTCACGCTGATGATGCCGCCTGCATTGATGACGTAGTCGGGAGCATAGAGAATACCGCGCGCCGCCAGCATCGGACCATGACCTGCGCGGGCAAGCTGGTTGTTCGCGCCGCCTGCCACGATTGCGCAATCGAGTCTTCCAATTCCTTCGTCGTCGAGGATGGCGCCGAGCGCATTCGGGCTGAAGACGTCGCAGGGCGTCGACATGATCGCATCGGCGTGCACGGTTTGTGCGCCAAGTTCCTTTGCAAGCGCTTCGGCCCGCTTCTCGTCGATGTCGGACAGGGTCAGCTTCGCGCCGTCATGCGCCAGAAGCTTCGCAACGCCGCCGCCGACGCTGCCGGTTCCCTGAACCGCGACATGGACACCCTCGACGCTGTCCTTGCCGAGCTTGTACTGAACAGCCGCCTTGATGCCGTGATAGATACCCATCGCGGTGAACGGTCCGGGATCGCCGCCCGCTTCGTCCGCGTCGTCGTTCGGCAGGCCGGAGACGAACTTCGTCCGTTTGGCCACCGCGGCCATGTCGGCTTCGCTGATGCCGACGTCTTCTGCCGTGACGTATTTCCCGCCGAGCGCGTCGACCGCGTCGCCGAACGCAGCCAGCATTTCGGGCGTCTTGGTCCGGTCTTCGCCTGCGAGGATAACCGCCTTGCCGCCGCCCATCGGGAGGCCGGCCATGGCGTTCTTGTAGCTCATTCCGCGCGAGAGGCGCAGCGCATCCCGCATGGCGGCCTTGGGTTCTGCGTAATGCCAGAAGCGCGTGCCGCCCGCGCCGGGTCCGAGATGCGTCGAATGCAGCGCGATGATCGCGGTCAGGCCGGATTTCCGGTCATGGATCAGTTCGACCCGCTCATGCTCGTCGAAGTCCGGTTCGGTCCAGAAAGCCGTCATTGGTCGCATATTTCCCGCTTGAATCGAATGGCGTGAAGTCACCGGCGGAAGCAGGAAATGGGGCGATCGAGGGGTCTCGAACCCCCGACCTCCGGTACCACAAACCGGCGCTCTAACCAACTGAGCTACGATCGCCACATACCCGCCGGACCTGCCGGTCTCGCGGGCTGATAGTGCGAGAAACGGGGCGGTCAACCCGCGTCGCGAACTGCGCGGCGCGTGTTGCATAAGCGGCGGCTTTTGGGAAGCGAAAACTGTGCGGGCGCCAGTTCTACGCAAGATTGTTACGCGCTTGTTTCGAGCATACCAGTTTGGCTATTGCGCGAAGCATGGCAAGCAGCACCAGACCACCCAGCGAATCCTCCGCCGAGCATCTGCTCGGCCAGCGCGGCGTTCAGCGCATACCGACGGACAAGCTCGAGCTGTTTCAACTGCGCAATTTCCTCTCCGCGGATCATTGCGCCAGGTTGATCGACCTGATCGACGAGAAGCGCCGCCCCTCGACAATAGCGGACGACAATGGCGATGCGTATTTCCGTACCAGCGAGACCTGCGACCTCTCGCCGGACGAACCGGCGGTCCGTCAACTCGAGGATCTGCTCGATACGCTTTCCGGCATCGATCCGGCGCATGGCGAACCGGTTCAGGGACAGCGGTACGATGTCGGGCAGGAATTCAAGCCGCACACCGATTACTTCACGCCGAACGGGCCGGACTGGGACAAGTTCTGCTCGGTCGCCGGACAGCGCAGCTGGACCTTCATGGTTTATCTGAACGATGTCGATGCGGGCGGCGGAACGCGCTTCAAGACGATCAGGAAGACAGTCCAGCCGGAAACCGGCAAGCTGCTTTGCTGGAACAACCGGCGCCCCGACGGCTCGCCCAATCCCAACACGCTTCATCACGGGATGAAGGTGCGCAAGGGCCTCAAATACGTCATCACCAAATGGTACCGCGAGAAGGAATGGGGGTGAGCACGCAGCCCGGTCTCGTCGCGATCTACCGCTGGCGCATCGATGACGAAAACGTCGAAGCGTTCCGCGCGCGATGGACCCATGCGACGCGCGCGCTGAAGCCGCATGGCGGCATGGGCTCGCTTCTCGCACGGGCCGACGACGGCAGCTTTGATGCCGTCGCCCTCTGTCCTCAGTAAGCTTTCCCGCGTTTAATTCAGACTTAGGCTTTCTTCTTCAGCCGCCAGGAATGCAGCAGCGGTTCGGTATATCCACTCGGTTGCCGTGTGCCTTCGAAGATGAGATCACAGGCGGCACGGAACGCGGGCGCGTTCTCGTTGCCCGACAGCTTCTCGTAGGACGGGTCGTCGGCGTTCTGCTCGTCCACTTTCTTCGCCATGCGGCGCAGCGAATCCATCACTTGATCCTTCGAGCAAACCCCGTGATGCAGCCAGTTCGCCATGTGCTGCGATGAGATACGCAGCGTTGCCCGGTCTTCCATCAGCCCGACGTCGTTGATGTCGGGAACCTTGGAGCAGCCGACCCCCTGGTCGATCCAGCGTACGACATAGCCGAGGAGCCCCTGCGCGTTGTTGTCGAGTTCCTCGCGCACTTCCTCTTCCGACCAGTTCGCGCCGCGCGCGAGCGGAATGGTCAATAGCGGTTCGAGACCGGGCACTTCGCCGAGCCCTTGCTGCGCTTCGAAGACATCCTCGCGGTGGTAATGCAGCGCGTGCAGCGTCGCGGCCGTCGGTGAGGGAACCCAGGCAGTGTTCGCCCCGGCGCGTAAGTGACCGATCTTCTCGATCATCATTTTGCCCATGAGGTCGGGCGCGGGCCACATGCCCTTCCCGATCTGCGCGCGGCCCGACAGGCCATGCCGCAGGCCGATGCCAACGTTGCGCTTTTCATAGGCGTCGAGCCAGTCGCTCGACTTCATATCCGCCTTGCGGATCATCGGACCGGCCTGCATCGAGGTATGGATCTCGTCCCCCGTCCGGTCGAGGAAGCCGGTGTTGATGAAGACGATCCGGTCCTTCACTGCATGGATACACGCGGCCAGGTTGGCGCTAGTGCGCCGCTCTTCGTCCATGACCCCGACTTTGATCGTGTGGCGCGGCAGACCGAGCAGGTCCTCCACCGCATCGAACAGGTCGTTGGTGAAGGCGCATTCCTCCGGCCCGTGCATCTTGGGCTTGACGATGTAGATCGAGCCGCAGCGCGAGTTCCCGTATCTCGCGTGGTCTTCGACATCGAGCGTGCTGATCGCGCTCGTGAAGACCGCGTCCATGATGCCTTCGGGTATCTGTCCGCCGTCCGCCAGCGTAATCGCCGGATTGGTCATCAGGTGGCCGACATTGCGGATGAAAAGCAGACTGCGGCCGGGCAGGCTCTGCGGATTGCCGTCAGTGTCGGCGAAGTCCTTGTCCGGCGCGAGCTCGCGTGTCAGGCTTTCGTCGCCCTTCTGGAATGTCTCGCTCAGATCGCCGCGAATGACGCCCAGCCAGTTGGAGTAGGCCAACAGCTTGTCTTCCGCATCGACCGCGGCAACCGAATCTTCGCAATCCGCGATTGTCGTCAGAGCCGCTTCGAAGACGATATCCGCAATGCCCAGCCGGTCGCTTTTGCCGACCTGGCTACCGGGATCGACCACCAGTTCGAAATGGAGGCCGTTGTTGCGCAGCAGCGGGCCGCGCCCCGTATGCCCGACAAGTTGCGCCGGATCGGCGAGCGTCAGGTCGTCCAGCGTTTCCAGATCGGTCCAGCTTCCGCTGGCGAGCGGCGCGATCTCGTCGAGCAGCTTGCGCCCCTCCGCCATCACCGCCGCACCGCGTTTCTCGTCGTAGCCGCCGGGCTTGGCTGCAGGCGCATCGAGCGCATCGGTGCCGTAGAGCGCGTCATAGAGGCTGCCCCAGCGCGCATTGGCGGCATTCAGCAGGAAGCGCGCATTGAGGATCGGGACCACCAGCTGCGGCCCCGCCATCTTCGCAATCTCGGGATCGACGTTCTCCGTCCCGATCTGGAACTCGCCAGGTTCGGGCACGAGATAGCCGATCTCTTCGAGGAAGCTGCGATAGGCCGCGCCGTCGTTGTGCTGCCCCTTCCGCTCCGAATGCCAGGCGTCGATCTTGGCTTGCAGATCCTCGCGCTTCTGCAGAAGCGCCTTGTTGCGCGGTGCGAAGGTGCCGAGCAGGTCTGCGAAGCCCTGCCAGAAGGCGTCTACGTCGCGTCCGAGCGGCTTCAGCACCTCGCGTTCGAGAAATTCCGCCAGCTTCGCATCGACCCGCAAACCGGCCTTGTCCGTCATGTTCGTCATCATTCCTCGCACGTGAATTGGCGCACTCGCTATGAGTACGCAGGTCTAGCCAATCAATTCCCGGGGAGGAGGCCTGCCGTATGGCGAAGCCTTCGGGGAAATGCAACCACGCGCGGCGGCGCAGGGGTTGGAAGGTGCGCGGCGCACGGTTAGAGCCGGTCCATGACAACAGAAATCAGAAACGACGCGCTGCTGGGTAGCATCGATGCGGACGCGATGCTGCAGCAAGTCAGGAAATGGAGTGCCGTCAATACCGGCACCGCCAATCTCGACGGGTTGAAGCGGCAAGCCGAACTGCTGGCCGATGCCTTCTCCGCCCTGCCCGGCGAGATCGAGCTGGTCGATCCAGCCCCGGTCACAGCGATCGCTGCCGACGGCAACGAATACGAGAAACCGCACGGGCAGCACCTGGTCGTGCGTGTGCGTCCGGGCGCGAACCGGCGGCTGATCCTGACCGGACACATGGACACGGTTTTCCCCGAAGATCACAGCTTTCAAGACCAACGCTGGCTCGACGAAGAGACGCTGAACGGCCCCGGTGTCGCTGACATGAAGGGCGGCCTCGCTGTGATGCTTCACGCACTGATAGCGCTGGAGCGGACCGATGCGGCCTCCGCGATCGGCTACGACGTAATGATTAATTCCGACGAGGAAACGGGCTCGCTCGCGTCCTCCGGCCTCATCACGGAATTGGCTAGCGGAAAGCTGGCGGCGCTGACTTACGAGCCTGCCGCCCTCCCCGACGGAACGCTTGCCCATGCGCGCGGCGGCACGGGCAACTACTCGATCACCTTCTCGGGCAAGTCCGCCCATGCCGGACGCAACCCGCACGAAGGGCGCAATGCGGTGCTTGCGGCGGCCGATCTGGCGCTGCGGCTGAAAGCGATGGAAGGCGAAAACCTCACCGTCAATCCGGCGAAGATCGAAGGCGGCGCAGCCAACAACGTGGTGCCGGATCACGCAATACTGCGCTTCAACATTCGGCCGAAATCTACGGGGGCGATGGACAATTTCGACAACGAGTTGAACGACTTGCTGGGCGAGATCGAGGAAAGCCACGAAGTCGGCATCCACCGCCACGGCGGCGTGACGCGGCCACCAAAGCCGGTCGACGAGCGGGCGCAGCGCCTGTTCGATCTCGTGCGCGAGTGCGGCGCGTCGCTCGGGCAAACCATCGGCTGGCAATCGACTGGCGGGGTATGCGACGGCAACAACATCGCGGCCTGCGGCGTGCCGGTGGTCGACACCATGGGCGTGCGCGGCGGCGCGATCCATTCGCCGGACGAATATCTCATCGTCCCTTCGCTCGCCGAACGAGCCTCGCTGTCCGCGCTGGTCCTCCACCGCCTCGCATCGGGAGAGAGCCTGTGAGCTTCCGCCTGCGCGCTGCGCGTAACGAGGACATCGAGCCGCTCTATGAAATGGCGAAACTGACCGGCGGCGGGTTCACGAACCTTCCCGCCGACCGAGACGCACTGTCGTTCAAGATCGAGCGGTCGAGCAAAGCCTATGCGCGCGCGACCGACGGCGAGGTTCGCGACGAACTTTTCGTGCTGGTGCTCGAAAACACGGAAACGGGCCAGGTTCGGGGCACGTGCCAGCTTTTCACCGCGGTCGGACAGCAGTGGCCGTTCTACTCCTACCGAATGACCACGCTGACGCAGCACAGCCAGGAACTCGACCGGACAGTGCGCGCCGAAATGCTAAGCCTGACGACCGACCTCGAAGGGTGCAGCGAAGTCGGCGGGCTGTTCCTCCACCCCGGCGAGCGGGCCGGCGGCCTCGGCCTGCTGCTCGCGCGCAGCCGCTATCTGTTCATCGCGATGCACCGGGCGCGCTTCGGCGACCGTATCCTCGCGGAACTGCGGGGAATCATCGACGAACGCGGCGGGTCGCCGTTCTGGGACGGGGTCGCCGGCCGTTTCTTCGGCATGAGCTTTCAGGAAGCCGACTACTTCAATGCGATCAAGGGCAACCAGTTCATCGCCGATCTCATGCCGAAACACCCAGTCTATGTGGCGATGCTGACGGAGACTGCCCGGACAGCGATTGGCGTGCCGCACCCTTCCGGGCGCGCTGCCATGCGGATGCTGGAAAACGAGAATTTCTCGTTCGAAGGCTATGTCGACATCTTCGACGGCGGTCCGACCATGATCGCGCGCACCGATCAGGTGCGTAGCGTTGCCGAGTCGAGGGAGGCGCAAATCTCCGGCACCGACCTCGACGGCGGGGAGAAGGCGCTGATCGCGGCGGGCGAACTCTCCGATTTCCGCTGTGTTTACGGCACGCGGGAGGTTGCGCAGGACGGGACTGTCGCGATCGACGCCGAAGCGGCGCGCATACTCGGCGTTTCGAAAGACGACACCGTCTGGAGCGTCGCGCGATGACGGCCGGAAACGCGCTGCGCGAAATCAATTTCGACGGATTGATCGGGCCTTCGCATAATTACGCTGGCCTCAGCCTCGGCAATATCGCCAGCGCCACGCACAAGGGGCAGACATCGCATCCGCGTGCCGCGGCGTTGCAGGGCCTCGCGAAGATGCGCTCGAACATGGCGCTAGGCCTAGCGCAGGGTATCCTGCTGCCGCTCAAACGCCCGAACGCGGCGCTGACCGAAGAGTTGGCGCTGGACGAGACATCCGACCGCGCCCTGCTCGCTGCCGCGTGGTCGGCAAGCTCGATGTGGACAGCCAATGCCGCGACGGTCAGCCCGGCACCCGATACGCGCGACGGCAGGTGCCACCTGACCCCCGCGAACCTCGTCACCATGCTGCACCGCGCGCAGGAGTGGCCGGAAACGAAACGGCAGCTTGCATTGGCTTTCGCGAACGAGAAGCACTTTGCGGTGCACGACGCCGTTCCGCCTTCCTTCGGCGACGAGGGCGCGGCGAACCACATGCGGTTTTGCGAAGAGCACGGCGCACAGGGCGTCGAAGTGTTCGTCTACGGCAGACCGGGCGGCAAATTCCCCGCTCGCCAGCACGAGCAAGCGAGCCGCATCGTCGCGCGCCGGCACGGGCTCGATCCGGAGCGCTGCGTGTTCATCGAACAGAACTCGGCTGCGATCGAGGCGGGGGCGTTCCACAACGATGTCGTCTCGGTCGCGAACGAACGCGTGTTGTTCACCCATGCGGAAGCCTTCGCGGACCAAGGCCGGGCCTACGCAGCCATCGCGGAAGCGTTGCCCGCGCTCGAAGTGGTCGAAGTGCCATCGGACCGCGTCAGCCTCGAAGAAGCGATCCGCACCTACCTCTTCAACGCGCAGCTCGTCAGCGTGCCCGGCGGCGGAATGGCGCTTGTGGTGCCGAGCGAATGCCGCGAGAGCGAAGCGGTGTGGGGCTGGCTGCAGGAGATGCTTGCTGGCACAGGTCCGATTCGCGACGTCCATGCTGTCGATGTTAGGCAGAGCATGGCGAACGGCGGCGGTCCCGCGTGCCTGAGGCTGCGCGTGGTCGCCGATCCGAAGACCGTAGACGGGCGGTTCTTGCTGGACGAGGAAAAGGCCGACAACATCGAGAAAGTAATCGCCGAGCACTGGCCCGAATCCATCGCCCCGAGCGATGTCGGCGATCCCGATTTGGCACGGCAAGTGCTTGAAACGCGCGGAAAACTGCTGTCCGCGCTGGACCTCGAAGAACTCGGTTAACGCGCTGGACACCATCTTCCGCCCGCTTACAATACGAGACACGTTAACCATTAAACGCCGCAAAGTGCGGAACCTAAACGGTTTTTCAGCGTCGAGGCGTTAAGGAAAGGGAATTGATGTTTCGCAAGATCGGCAGGCTGTTCGTGATCAAGACTCGCTTCGAGGCGTTCGTGATCATCTATGCCCTCGCCCTGGGTGCGACGGCGCGCGGCTCCGCCTATCTGACCGAGTATCCCGGATGGGGCGGCAAGCTTCTGTTCCTCGCGGCGACCGGAGCGGTGTTCATGGCAGGCGCGAAGATTCTCGATTGCCTGAAATACGAGCAAGCGGAACGCAAGGCCGCGGAAACGGCCGCCGCCAAACATCACTCTTAACCGGATTCCTGAAAATGGGGGTTTCTGTTGCTAGCTACCCCCGGAGCCCCGGTATCCCTTCTGTTGCCCGGTGGGTCCAACCGCGCTTTTACGTAGTAATGTCAGGCCCTTAGGCCATCAATTACGCTGCAATTGCGAGTGCTTCGTTATCGTTTGCACTTATAAAGATGAGCCTTATGCGGGTTACTCAGCCCGGGCGAAAACGATGCTTTTCAACACACGTCGATCCTAGTTCGGCCCCGTCAAAATTCCCGGATTTCCGGGCGTTTTGGTGGAGCCGCCGGGTACTGCCCCCGGGTCCGTTGTGTCTATTGCACACCGCAGTTTATCACCATAGCCGGTCGAAACCGGCACGCCCTATATAGGGTCTCGCGCGTCAATGTGAAGTGACCGAAATTACGTGGCCGGGTCGCTGCCCGATCGCCCCGCGTCGCCGCCGCGCAGTTCGGCGAGTATTTTCTTCAGCACGTCGAGTTGCGGATCGGTGGGAACCTCGTCGCTCTTGGAACTGTCCTCGGTTTCCGCCTGCTTGCGCTGCATTTCCTCGGTGACACGGTTGACGCTGCGAACAATGATGAACAGGGCAAAGGCCACGATCACGAAGTTGATGAGTGCCGTTAGCAGCGCGCCGTAACCAATCATCGCGACGCCCGCTTCCTTCAATTGCTCGTAATTGTCGGTCGCTCCTTCGTAGCCTTCGGGAATGTCTCCCAACAGGATGAACCAGTTGGAGAAATCGATATCGCCGAAGATCCAGCCGATCAGAGGCATCAGGATCGCTTCGGTCACCTGCGTGACGATGCCGGTGAAAGCGGCGCCGATCACGATACCGACCGCCAGATCGATGACGTTGCCGCGTGCGATGAATTTCTTGAACTCTTTGAACATGGGCCGGATGACTGCCAGCGCTCCGCCCGGTTCTCAAGCGCAAATACGTGCGGGCAATGCTTGTCTCCACAAGTAGGTGCGCTATGTAGATAATACAGGATGGCGCGACACGCGCTTCGCGAAGGGGAAAGACAAATGATTGCGACGACGTTCAAACGCTTCGGCCTTGCTGCGGCGGCTTCGATGCTGCTGGCCGCGTGCGGAATCAACTCGGTTCCGGCAGCGGAAGAGAACGCGAAGGCGAAATGGGCCGATGTCGAGGCGGCCTTCCAGGAACGCGCCAACCTCATCCCCAACCTTCAGGAAATCGTGCTTTCCTCCGCCGAGCAGGAACGCGCGACTTTCGAAAGCGTGACGCAGGCCCGCGCTTCGGCCACCCGGCCCGAAGTGCAGATCGATGGCGACGATCTCAGCAACCCGGAGGCGGTGCAGCGGTATCAGCAGGCACAGAACCAGCTCGGCGGAGCGCTGTCGCGCCTGCTCGTATCGGTCGAACGCTATCCCGAACTGCGCAGTCAGGAAAACTTCGGGCGCTTCATGACCCAGTTCGAAGGCAGCGAGAACCGCATCCGCGTGGCGATCCGCGACTACAACGAAGCGGTGCGCCAGTATAACACGACCATCCGCACCTTCCCCGATACGATCGGCGCGAACATCATCCACGGCGCGGAGCCGCTCGTGCCTTACGAAGCCACGACCGAAGGCGCTGAAGTCGCGCCGAGCCTCGACATGCGTTCGGGCGGCGACACATCCGCCGCGCCGGCCGGCTCGAACGACAACGATGCGGCTACTGGCTCCGATGCGGCGGCAATGAACTGACCCTAAGCAGTTCGATCTCGATGCGATTGATCGCATGTCTTGCAGCGGCGCTGGCTTTTCTGTCGGCGCCGCTTGCCGCGCAGCCCACCTTTCCGGAGCGCGGGACCGCGCCCGTGGTCGATGCTGCCAACATCATCGACGACGCGACCGAGGCTGAGCTGACCGCGCAGCTCGACCAGTTCGAAGAACAGAACCAGCGCCAGTTCGTCATCGCGACCATTCCCGATCTCGGTGGCTACGACATCGCCGACTATGGTTATCAGCTTGGCCGCGAATGGGGGCTCGGCGATACGGAGAACGACGACGGGATCATTCTTCTCGTGGCCCCGAACGAGCGAAAGGTGCGCATCGAGGTCGGCTACGGTCTAGAGGCTATTATTCCGGACGGTCTCGCGTTCGACTACGTAGAGGGCATGAAGCCTTACTTCCGCGAAGGCGACTACTCCGCCGGCATTGAATGGGGCGCGCAGCAGATTATCCAGCAGCTCGAACTGCCGCCCGAAGAAGCCGCGGCGATCGCGCAGCAGGCACAGCAGCAGCGCGCGAGCGACGGCGGGTTTCCCTTCGGTACGCTTATCTGGCTCGCGCTTATGTTCTTCTTCTTCGTCCTTCCCATCCTGCGCGGAGGCGGCCGCAGCCGCCGCTATCGCCGCGGCGGCATGGGCGGCGCGGTCGGTAACATCATTCTGTGGGAGGCAGGTAAGGCCATCGCGCGCGGAGCCGGCGGCAATTCCGGCTGGGGCGGCGGAGGCGGTTTCGGCGACGGGGGTGGCGGCTTCGGAGGCTTTTCCGGCGGCGGCGGCAGCTTCGGGGGCGGCGGCGCCTCGGGAGGCTGGTAGGCGATGCGCTACCTGAACGAAGAAGGGCACAAACTCGTCAGCGGCGCCGTGGGCGAGGCCGAACTGCAGACATCGGGCGAGATCGTCACGGTCCTCGCAAAGCAATCGGACGGCTATTCCGACATCGCGCTCCTCTGGAGTATTGCGCTCGCCTTCACGGTGATGAGCCTGTTCGCGCTCTTCCCGCTGCCATTTCTCGATTTCTACGACCGGCTCGCGGGCGGGTGGGAGCACGACTGGACGACAGGCGAACTCGCCAGCATGACCATCGCGCTTGGCCTTGTAACCTTCCTTGCTGCATGGGCTGCGCAGTCATGGGACACGCTCAGGATGTTGCTCGTGCCCGGCACGGTCAAAACCTCGCGCGTGCACGACCGAGCAGTAGCGCTGTTCAAGGTGGGCGCGGAACGCCGCACCCACGGCCGCACCGGCGTTCTCATCTACCTCTCGATGGACGAGCACCGCGCCGAAATCGTGGCCGACGAACCCATTGCGGCAATCGTCTCCGCCGAGGTCTGGGGCGAAGCCATGGCCGACATGCTCGCCGAGATCAAACAGGGCCGGCTGGCGGAAGGCATGGCGGCAGGCGTGCGCGACGTCGGCGTCGTTCTCGCAGAGCATTTCCCGCGCGATGCGGACGACCAGAACGAACTTCCCGACCGGCTCATCGAGGTTTGATGGATTACGATATTCCGCCGAAGGACGCGCCCGTACGCGATCCCGATTTTGCGAAAGACGAAGAGGTGCTATGGCAGGGGCGCTTCATCAGCATGAAGCGGCGCGGACGCTGGGAATATGCGAGCCGTGCGCGCGGCATCCGGGCTGCTGCGATCATCGCTATCGACGACGGCCATATCCTGCTCGTCTCGCAGTACCGCATGGCGACGTCCTGCCGGACGCTTGAAATTCCCGCAGGCCTCATCGGTGACGACGACGGCGCGGAAGGCGAAAGCGCCGTGAGCGCCGCTGCGCGCGAACTCGAGGAAGAAACCGGCTACCGCGCGGATAGCTTCGAAGAACTGGGCTATTTCTATTCCTCGCCCGGCATGGTCAGCGAGGGGTTTACGCTGCTGCGCGCGCATGGCCTCACGAAGGTTGGACCGGGCGGCGGGACCGAAAGCGAGGACATCACGGTCTACCGCGTGCCTCTTTCCGACCTGCCCGATTTCGTTGCACACTGGCGCGAAGCGGGCCACGGGGTCGATGTACGGATTGCCGTAGCAATGGGCAGCGGATTTATGGGAGAAGGATGATGAGTAACCGGGCGGACGGCAAGCTGGCGCTGGTAACGGGTGCGGCGCAGGGGCTCGGCGCGGCGCAGGCGGCGTTGCTTGCCCGCGAAGGTGCGCGGGTGCTGCTGACCGATATCAACGAAAGCGGCGCAAAAAAGACCGCTGCGGCCATTTGCGAGGAATGCGGCGCGGATACGGCATTCGCCATCAAGCACGACGTGACCGATGCCGCCGACTGGGACGCGGCCATCGATGCCGCGCGAGAAAAGCTGGGCGGTCTGTCGGTCCTCGTCAACAATGCGGGGATCGGCGTTGCCGGAAATATCGAGACCTGCAGTTTCGAGGACTGGCGCCGCGCGTTCGCGGTCAATGTCGATAGCGCGTTCCTCGGCTCCCAGAAGGCGCTGGGTCTGATGAAGGACTACCAGCCGGGCTCGATCGTGAACATCTCGTCCATCGCCGGGCTGATCGCCAGCGATACGATGCCGGCCTATAACGCCTCGAAGGCGGCGGTGTGGATGCTGTCGAAATCGGTTGCCCTGCATTGCGCGAAGCAGGGGTGGGACATTCGCTGCAATTCGGTGCATCCCACATTCGTCGATACGCCGATCTTGGACGGGATCGGCAAGCGAGCCGGGATCGACAAGGAAGTCGTCATGGGCAAGCTCGCGCGGCAGATACCGCTTGGACGGGTGGGCGAGCCGAACGATATCGCGATGGGTGTGCTCTATCTGGCAAGCGACGAGAGCCGCTTCATGACTGGAGCCGAGCTCAAACTGGACGGCGGCATATCCGCCATGTGAGCTTCTCTGGATGAGGGTGAAGCGCGGAACTTGCCGCCCCGCGCTTCCTAGTTCGCGATCAGTCCGATCGCCAGGTAGATGAGAATGAAGCTGCCGAAGCCGAGCAGCGCGCCGAGGACGAAGACCACGCGGACCATCGTGGTATCGACGCCGAAGTAATCGGCAATTCCGGCGCAGACCCCCATCAGTTTCTTCCGGTCCCGATTGAGCCGGAAAGTCTTGTTCGGGGGTCCGCCTGCGCTGCGCCGGTCGAGGTTGCTCATACCAGCATACCCGTGCCGGTTGCGCTGGGAACGGCGGGAGCGATTGCGAAAGCGAAGACGAAGGCCGAAATGGCAAGCGAGGAGACGGCTGCGAAGACGCGGGCGCTGAAGTCGTTGGACGAGAACATGAGTAAATTTCCTTTCGTGTTTTGCCGGAAGAACCACTCTGCCGGTCATACCAACACTGTTGCAGGACGCGTGCCATTTTCGAAAAACCGCAGAAATCCTAAGGTTCGGCAGTTTCCTTCGTGAACCGTTTGTTCAGCGTTCCGCAAGTTTGGCGAAATTTCCCAACTATTGGATTTGCGCTAATCGCGCTTTGCGCATGAGCGGCGCGCGGCTATCGCAAAGCCCTTCATGTCGCTCGACCGTATTGCCCTATCGCGCTTCCGAAACCACGCCGACACCGTCCTGGATCAGGCTGCGCGGTTCAACGTGCTCGTGGGCGAGAACGGTGCGGGTAAGACGAATGTATTGGAAGCCTTGTCGCTGCTCGCGCCGGGACGCGGCCTCAGGCGGGCGGCACTGATCGATCTGGCGCAGGCGGGGGGTCCGGGTCACTTCGCGGTAGGTGCGAGCCTCACCATGCATGACGACGATCATGTTCGGCTAGGAACGTTCACGCAGCCTGATCGCCCTGCCCGCCGCCTCGTACGGATCAACGAGGCCGCTGCGAGCGCGGTCGCGCTCGGCGAATGGCTGTCGGTCGGCTGGCTCACGCCGGCGATGGACCGGCTTTTCATGGACAGCGCGGGCGAGCGGCGGCGCTACATGGACCGGCTGGCGGTCGCCATCGAACCGGGTCACGCGGCCCATGCCGCGCGGCAGGCGGCTGCTTTACGCGAGCGCAACCGCCTGCTGTCGGGCGACGAGATGCCTGAGGCCGCATGGCTCGACGGGATCGAGGCGCAGCTTGCGCGGCACGGCGCGGCGCTGGCGCAGGGCCGCGCGCGCCTGGTGGAGGGCCTCAAGGCCGAACTGGCGGATGCACCGGCCGAGCCTTTCGCGCGCCCCGCCCTCACCTATCGCCCCGGCGGCCCGCTGGACGAGCAGGCGCTCGCAGAGACGCTGGTGCACAGCCGCAGGCGCGACCGCGCGGCCGGTCGCACTCTGATCGGGCCGCAGCGCGACGAACTCGAAGTCGTGTTCGCGGCCAAGGATGTGCCGGCAGCGCAATGTTCGACCGGAGAGCAGAAGGCGATGCTGATCGCCATAACGCTCGCACACGGCGCGCTCGCGCAAAAAGGCCGCGCCAGCGTACTGCTGCTCGACGAGGTCGCCGCGCATCTCGATCCGGTGCGCCGGCTTGCCCTGTTCGAACGGCTCGCGCAAGGCAGCGCGCAGGTGTGGATGACCGGAACCGAGATGGCCGCGTTCGAAGGCATTGCGGACCGTGCGGCCGTATGGCAAGTGTCGGGCGGCGCGGCGCAGCGGCTCTAGGAAGCGGCGGCCGTTTCTGCCGGCGGCGGTAAAGCCTCTACCACGTCATCGACCGTCGCACCGACCAGCTCCGAAATCCCTTCCTCGGTCGGATGCACGCGGTCGGCCTGGATCAGGTCCGGCCGCCGGTAGATGCTATCGAGGAAGAACGGCACGAGGTTCGCGTCGTATTTCTCCGCCAACTCGCTGTAGATCGCATCGAACTCGCCTTGAAAGGCCGGGCCCAGATTGGGCGGCGCGCGCATTCCCATCAGCAGCACGGGGATACCGCGCTGCTGCAATTCGGCCATCATCGCGTCCAGATTCTTCCGGGTCTCCGCGGGCGGCAGGCTCCGCAGCAGGTCGTTTCCGCCGAGTTCGAGGATCACGAGTTCGGGCACGGTTTCCTGCGCGTCCAGCGTATAGGACAGCCGCGCCAGTCCGGCGGCGGTCGTATCGCCCGAAATGCCCGCGTTGACGATGTCGGCATTGATGCCGCGCGCTCTCAGCGCCGCCTGAAGCTGCGCGGGATAGCTGTTCTCGCGTCCGACGCCGTAGCCTGCGAACAGGCTGTCTCCGAAGGCGAGGATGTGCCGCTCCGGCCCCATGACGGGGATCGGCGCTTCCGCTTCGCTGGCGGCGTTCGCGCCCGTTTCCGGCACAGGCGCGGTGGCCTGATCCTCGCATCCGGCGAGGCCGAACAGGGCGGCTGCCGAAAGCGTCAGTGCAAATCGCGTCGATGAAGGGGTCATGTAAGTCTGTCAGTCTCCTTGTGCCGGGTCCGTGCCTATGCCATCGCAGCGGCGTGGAAAAGTCACAAATGGCAATCGCCGCCCGCAACCTCACCCTGACCCTCGGAACCCAGGCCGCACCGGTCGACATCCTGCGCGGGATCGATCTCGATATTGCGCAAGGCGAGACCGTCGCGCTGCTCGGCCCCTCGGGATCGGGGAAGAGCTCGCTGATGGCGGTGCTCTCCGGTCTCGAACGCGCGAGCGGCGGTAGCCTCACCGTCACGGGACGCGATTTCGCCGCGATGGACGAAGACGCACTGGCCCGCGCGCGCCGCGGCCGGATCGGCATCGTCCTGCAGGCTTTTCACCTGCTGCCGACCATGACCGCGCTGGAGAATGTCGCAACGCCGATGGAACTCGCCGGCATGTCGGATGTGCGCGCCCGGGCGCAGGCCGAACTTGAAGCGGTCGGCCTCGGGCACCGGCTCGGCCATTACCCACCGCAGCTTTCGGGCGGAGAGCAGCAGCGCGTCGCCATTGCGCGCGCCACAGCGCCCCGCCCCGACCTCATTTTTGCCGACGAGCCGACGGGTAATCTAGACCACACTACTGGCGAAGAGATCGTCCGCTTGCTGTTCGCCCGGCGCGCGGAAACCGGTGCAACCATGCTGATCATCACGCACGATCCAGAACTCGCCAAGCACTGCGAGCGGGTCATCACGCTCGAAGACGGCAATATTGCGAGCGACACCGCCGGGGCAGGCGTTCCGGCGTGAGCGAGCGTCTATCCTGGAGCGACGCGTGGCGGATCGCCCGCCGCGACCTCAATGCCCGGTTCCGCGGGCTGCGCCTGCTGTTGGTGTGCCTGTTCCTCGGAACCGGAGCGCTCGCGGCGATCGGAACGCTGACCGCCGCAATCGAAGGCGAACTTGAAGGCCGCGGGCAGGAACTGCTCGGCGGCGATATCCAGCTCAGCGTATGGCAGCGCGATTTGAGCGAGGAAGAACGCGCGGCGCTCTCGGCGCTCGGCACGGTTTCGGGCGGAGCGCGGCTACAAGCGGTGGCGCAGGCGGGCGGCAACACCGCGCCGATCGAATTGAAATCGGTCGATGCGAACTACCCCCTTTACGGCACTTTCACTCTCGCCGACGGTCGTTCGGTCGGAGCACCTCCGAGCGGCAGCGCATGGCTGTCGCAGGGGGCGGCGGACCGGCTGGACGTGTCGGACGGCGATACCATCCGCATCGGTACCGAGGACCTGACTGTCGGGGGGATCATCGAAACCGAGCCCGACCGTCTCGGCGAAGGGTTTCAGCTCGGCCCAACCGTCATCGTCGCGCAGGGCTTTCCGGCGAGCGCCGGACTGACCGCGGTAGGATCGCAGTTTCGCAGCAAGTACCGGATCGCCTTCGCTGACCCCGGAACCGATCCCGAAGAGGTGACGGAGACCCTGCAGGACCGCTTTCCCACCAGCGGCTTCGAGTACCGCACGCGCGACAATGCCGCGCCGGGTGCGGACCGGTTCATCGGACGGATGAGCGAATTCCTGACGCTGGTCGGCCTCGCCGCGCTCGTCATCGCCGGGATCGGTATCGGCGGCGGCGTCACCTCCTACCTCGAGGCGCGGCGGCAGAGCATCGCCACGCTCAAGATACTGGGCGCGACGTCACAGGATATAGTACGCATCTACGCGCTGCAGATCGGCGCGGCGGCGTTTGCGGGAAGCCTCGCTGGACTTGCAGTCGGGGTCGCGACGACGCCGATCCTGGCGCAGGCATTAAAGGGCTTGCTGCCGGTCGAGACCGGGTTCGTAATCGACCCGCTATCGCTGCTCACCGCGCTTGCCTACGGGCTGCTCGTCGCGCTCGTCTTCGCCGCCCCGCCGCTGCTGCGCGCGCGGCAGTACCCGGCGATGGCGATCATGCGCTCGCGCACTGGAACGATGGCCCGCGACCGGACCGCGCTCAAATGGGTGCTCGGCGGACTGGCTGCGATCACTGCGCTGGCGCTGCTCTCTGCCAGCCGCCCGCTCCTGACCGCCGGCTTCCTCACCGGAGCCGCAGCCGCGCTCGGCTTTCTCGCGCTGCTCGGCTTTGCAATCCGCGAGAGCGCACGCCGTCTGCCCCGCGCGAACAATCCGATCCTGCGCAACGCGCTTGCCAACCTCTACCGCCCCGGAAGCAGCACCGGCGCGCTGGTCACCGCTCTCGGCTTCGGACTTTCGGCTTTCGTCCTGCTCGCCGCGATCCAGTCGAGCATCGACGGCAATATCCAGCAGCGCGTGCCCCGCGAAGCACCCGATTACTTCGTCCTCGACATCCCCAAGGACCGGCTTGGTGCATTTGAAGCCCTTGTCGGTGCACGTGAACCCGGCGCCGCGATCCGCACCGCTCCCTCGCTTCGCGGAGCCGTAATCGCCTACGGACCGCGCGGCGACATGACTCAGGTTTCCGATCTGGAGGACCTGCCCGATGGCGCGTGGGCGCTACGGGGCGAGCGCGGGCTCACTTACTCCGCGGGCGTTCCTGAGGGCAACACAGTCGTCAGCGGAAGCTGGTGGGATGCGGACCATGCAGGCGAGCCGCTCGTGTCGATCGACGAAGAGCTCGCCGAAGCGACGGGCCTCGAAGTCGGGGACTACCTGACCGTCGCGGTTCTGGGGGTCGAGCGCACCGCCCGGGTCGCGAACCTGCGACGCATCGACTGGGACTCGATGGGTTTCAACAATGTTTTCGTTTTCTCCCCCAATGCCCTGGAAGACGCTCCGCATAATTTTTCCGCCACGATCGAGCTGGACGAAGGCAGCGAAACCGCGCCGCTGCTGCGCGACTTGGTGCAGAACTTCCCGTCGTCCTCGGTCATCGAAATCGGACAGGTGCTCGTGCAGGCGCGCACGATCCTGAGTCAGGTCGGGCTCGCGACGCTTGCCGCCGCCTCCGTCGCGGTGCTCGCCGGGCTGGCCGTGCTGCTCGGCGCGATCGCAGCGGCGCGCGCTGCCCGCACTTACGACACCGTCGTCATGCGCGTGCTTGGGGCGGACCGGCGGCAGATCTTCGCGATGCAGGCCATCGAATACGGTATTCTGACCGGCGTCCTCGCCTTCGTGGCACTGGCGCTAGGCAGCGTGCTTGCCTGGCTGGTCGTGACGCAGCTGTTCGAGTTCGACTGGCTTCCCGACTGGCTCGAGGTTCTAGCTGTGCTCGGCGGCGGACTGGCGGTGGTTATGGCGTTTGCGCTTCTCGGTTCACTGCCGCTGCTGCGGACGAAGCCGGCGCAGGCACTCCGCGCACTTTAACGAAGCAACGAAGCCCGAAACGAAAAGGGGCCGCCGAAGCAGCCCCCTCCCGTGACGAATTAAGGAACCGTCAGAAGTTGAAGCGAACCGTACCGCCGTAGGTGCGCGGCTGGTTCGGGTAACCCGAAACCGTGCCCGTCTGCGCAACGCCGGGGAATATCTGCGTAATGAAGCGGTCGTCGAGCAAATTGCGCGCCCATACGCCGACTTCAAGGCCGTTCTCCATCGCGAAGGTCAGCGAAGCGTTGACGAGGTTCGTCTCGCTGCGGAACGGCTCTGCCGCCTCTCGTGCGGGCAGGAACGGATCGGGCAGCGTGAAGTCGATCCGGTCGGGGAGCCCTTCGATGAGCTGCCGGTTGCTTTCGTGGCTGTAATCGACACGCGCGATGAGCGCATTACCGCTCGCACCGAACTCATGCGTATAAGCCGCCGAGGTCGAGATCGAGAACTCTGGCACGTTGCCCGGACGTGTCCCGGTCAGATCGCCGACCGCCGAATTGACGAAGCTGTCGTAGACGGCATCGAGGTAGGTCATCGCGAATGTGAGAACCAGCGGATCGGTCGGGTTCACCGTGGCATCGAGTTCGAACCCGCGGCTGGACTGCGAACCGGCATTGGCGAGCGCAAAGCCCGTTCCGGTAAAGATGTTCGACTGGAACCCTTCGAGCGTCTGATCGAACAGCGCGAGGTTGAACCCGAACCGGTCGAACTGCGCCTTGAGGCCGAACTCGTACACTTCTGCCTCTTCCGGTCCGGCAAAACGCGTTCCGGTAGTGAGGTTGGGTACGAGCAAGCCGGCGTCCGTGATCGGAGAACTCGGTCCGAGGATCAGCGGAAGGATGACGCTGCCCGAAGGAGCACCGGTCGATAGCGGGTACGGCGTGAAATCGCCGGGCAGCGGCCGCGAATCGCGCGACAGGTTTACGGACGATGCCTTGAAACCGGTCGCGTAGCTGAAATAGGTATTGATGTTGTCCGTGACGTCGTAAGCGGCGCGCAGGGTGTAGCTGAAGTTGTCGTCGCGCGTCTGGCCCGGCTCGACCGCGTTCGGCACGTTCAGGAACGGCGGCAGGAACTGCAATGGCCGAAGGGCGAGCAGCGGGTTCGATGCCGGGTTCGTCGCCAGCAGTGCGATCTGTTGGAACTGGGCCGGATTTGCCGCAGCAAAGGCACCGATCTGTGCCGGGTCCCGCGTTCCCAACGCCTGGGAAATGAACGCATCGACGAGGCTGACGTTCGCCAGCGGATCGAGCGACTGCTGCTCGAGCGTGAAATCCTTCTTGTCGTCGGTATAGTTGAAGCCGCCCGTCAGGGTCAGCCGGTCGGTCAGTTCGAAATCGACCGTACCGAAGATCGAATAGCTCTCGTTATCGAGCGTGAAAAACTCGAAAGTGGACGGCCCCTGTTCGAAGATGGAACCCGGCTCGAAGCCAAACAGCCCTTCGATGCCGCCCAGCGTGCCGGGTGTTCCAGCCCCCGCCAGCAGGTCGAAGAACAGTCGTCCGTCTTCGCCATTGGTGAGGCCGCTGTCTTGTACGATGTCTTCCTTGAAGTAGTAACCGCCAAGCAGGAAGTTCAGCGGTCCGTCGAAGTCGGACGTCAGCCGCACTTCCTGCGTGAAGGTGTCAATCGACTGGTCGCGGAGTTCGTTGACGATGTCGGCGCTGGAAAAGTCGACGTCCTGCTGCTGGAACGAGCTCAGCTCGCGGTACGCAGTGATCGACGTCAGCTGGAGCGCACCAAGCTCCAGATCGGCCTGCAGCGATCCGCCGTAGTTCTCGATCTCGTTCTCCGGCAGCACGTTGAGAAACGTGCGGTCGGAGAACAGGTCTTCAGGCTGGATCGCGCCACCGACCGCGAAGATAAGCGGAACGGTCGGACCGGCGACGAGATTGCCGGCGTAGCAGCACAGCTCGTCGATCTTGGAATAGTCGCCGATTGCGCGCAGACGAAGGGCGCCGCCATTGTCGAACAGGAGCTGCCCGCGCAGGGAGTAGCGGTCCCGCTCGTTGATGGTTTCGTCGAGATTGACGACCTCGACATAGCCGTCGCGCTTGTTCAGCGTACCATCGACCGAGAAGGCGACGCTGTCGGTGATGGGTCCGGTGACATCGCCCTTGAGGACGATCTGGTCGTAATTGCCGTAAGTGGCAGAAACGCTGCCGCCGAACTCGAACTGAGGCTCGCGCGTAATGATGGAGATGACGCCCGCGCTCGCATTTTTGCCGAACAGGGTCGACTGCGGTCCGCGCAGCACTTCGATCCGCTGCACGTTCGCAAGGTCGCCGATCTGCGCGGCGGAGCGTGAGCGGTAGACGTTGTCGATGAAGACGCCGACGGAGGGTTCGATACCGGCATTGTTCGCGCCGTTGCCGAAACCGCGAATGACGAAGTTGGTGTTGGCAGAGCTTTGCAGCGTGCTCACGCGCAGCGAAGGGGCGACCGTCTGCAAGTCCGCGATGTCGCGGATCTGCGCCTGCTCGATCGTCTCGCCGGAGGTGACGGAAACCGAGATGGGCGTTTCCTGCAGCGTCGTCTCGCGCTTGGATGCGGTCACGATGATGACATTCTCGCGCGGAGCAAGTTCGCCCTGCTCGGTTTCGAGAACCAGTTCGTCCGCATCGGTTTCGGTCTGCGGCTCCGCACCTTGCTGCGCAGACGCTGCAGCCGGAAAGGCGAGGCCGAGCGCAGCCGCACCTGCCAGATAGGCGGCGCGATTGGATACAATGCGGACGTGGGGACTGAATTTCATCGGCAAGTGTTCCTCTCCAAGACAGAAGCCGCTTCTCTAATGGCCGGCTAACTGTATTCGTGCAGTCATATCGCAGGAAATCCTTCGCTCAAGTTACTTGCGCGGCCGTATGCACCGTCCTGAAGCGATGTTGCCGAAGCGCCACACCGCGCCCGAGCCGACGTAAGCCCGTCAAATCGGTTGCCCCAACGGCTTCGCGGCGCTAGGGGCAGCGCCGATATGCGCAGGCGTCAGACCCGCGCGTGGTGCGATGGCCGCACCAATTCCAGCGAAAGAACGAGTTCATGTCCCTCAACTTGCGCAATGTCGCAATCATCGCCCACGTCGATCACGGCAAAACCACTCTTGTCGACCAGCTGTTCCGCCAGTCCGGCACCTTTCGCGAAAACCAGCGGGTGGACGAGCGTGCGATGGACTCCGGCGATCTCGAAAAAGAGCGCGGCATCACCATCCTCGCCAAATGCACCAGCGTCGAATGGCACGGCAGCGCCAAGGGCGACGTGCGCATCAACATCGTCGATACGCCGGGTCACGCCGACTTCGGCGCGGAGGTCGAACGCATCCTCAGCATGGTGGACGGGGTCATCCTGCTCGTCGATGCTGCCGAAGGTCCGATGCCGCAGACCAAGTTCGTGACCGGCAAGGCGCTCGCGCTCGGCCTGCGCCCGATCGTGGTCGTCAACAAGATCGACCGTCCCGATGCGCGTGCGACCGAAGTGCTGGACGAAGTGTTCGACCTGTTCGTTGCGCTGGATGCGAATGACGAGCAGCTCGACTTTCCGGTCCTCTACGCCTCGGGCCGCGACGGTTATGCGAGCGAGAGCCCCGATACGCGGGAAGGTTCGCTGGAGCCGCTCTTCAAGCTGATCGTCGATCACGTGCCTTCGCCCGATCTCGACCCCAGCGGCCCGTTCTCGTTCCTCGCGACCCTGCTCGACCGCGACAATTTCATGGGCCGCGTGCTGACCGGCCGCGTGCAGTCGGGCACGATCAAGATCAACGATCCGATCCACGCGCTCGACGCGGACGGAAAGGTCGTGGAAGCGGGCCGCGCAACCAAGCTCATGTCCTTCGACGGGCTCGAGCGCGTGCCGGTGGAAAGCGCCAAGGCAGGCGACATCATCGCGCTTGCCGGCCTTGAAAAGGCGACCGTCGCCAACACCATCGCCGATCCCTCGGTAAGCGAGCCCATCGCTGCACAGCCGATCGATCCGCCGACGCTCGCCATGCGTTTCTCGGTCAACGACAGCCCGCTCGCCGGGCGCGAGGGTGACAAGGTGACGAGCCGCATGATCCGCGACCGCCTCAACCGCGAAGCAGAAACCAACGTCGCGATCCGTGTGACCGAATCGGCCGACAAGGACAGCTTCGAAGTCGCCGGCCGCGGCGAATTGCAGCTCGGCGTCCTGATCGAGACGATGCGCCGCGAAGGCTTCGAACTCGGCATTTCGCGTCCGCGCGTTCTGCTGCGTGAAGAGAACGGCCAGCGGCAAGAGCCGTTCGAGACTGTCGTGATCGATGTCGACGACGACTACAGCGGCACGGTCGTGGAAAAGATGCAGCGCCGGAAGGCTGAACTGACCGATATGCGCCCCAGCGGCGCGGGCAAGACGCGCGTGACCTTCTCCGCGCCGAGCCGGGGTCTGATCGGCTATCACGGCGAGTTCCTGTCCGACACGCGCGGCACGGGCATCATGAACCGCCTGTTCGAGAAATACGATGCTTACAAGGGTCCGATCGAAGGCCGGCAGAACGGCGTGCTGATCTCGAACACGTCGGGCGAAGCGGTCGCCTATGCGCTTAACGCGCTCGAAGAGCGCGGTGAGCTTTTCATCGGCAGCCAGGCGAAGGTCTACGAAGGCATGATCATCGGCGAGAATGCGAAGCCGCAGGATCTCGAAGTCAATCCGATGAAGTCGAAGCAGCTGACGAACTTCCGCTCGACAGGCAAGGACGACGCCATCCGCCTGACCACGCCCCGCGTGATGACGCTGGAACAGGCGATCGCCTACATCGACGACGACGAAATGGTCGAAGTCACGCCGCAGTCGGTGCGGCTGCGCAAGGCGATCCTCGATCCGCACGAGCGCAAGAAGGCGCAGCGTAAGTCGGACGCCATGTAACCGGCGGCTAGAGCGCGGTTTCCCCGATCACGAGGGCGGCATAAAGCACTGCCCCGCCGAAGAAGGGAATGAATGCGCTCTGCCGCTCCTCGGGCAGTTCTTCCTTCAGCACGACCAGTACGATCCCGCCGCCGACGAACGCGAACAGTCCGCCGATCGCGATCTGCGGCAGTTCGACGAGCTCGCCGACCAGCCACCCTCCGAGCGTGGCCGCGGCGAGCACCCATCGGCCGTAATCGTCGTACAGCTCCGGGTGGTCGCTCCGCGTGCCGTAATCGGCAGTCGTGAAATGCAGGATCATCGCGACGAAGTAGACCGCGAGGCTGATCGCTCCGTAATCCTCTCGGTGATTGAGCAGATAGGCGATGATCGCGATCAGCAGCGCTGAACTGGCGATGTGGATCCAGAACTCGCCCGTACCCGCGCGTTTCTTCGCGCCCTTGGCCTCCTGCTTCGATTTGGAGGCGGACAGCAGCTGTTCCGTGCCGTAGAACAGGACAAGACCGATTAGCGCGAGCGAGTAAACCGCGCTCTCTGCCATACTTTCATCGAGGCCGATGGCACGCGAAAACGTGGCTCCATGCGCGGCCAGTTCGGGCAGGATGTGAAGGAAAACGTAAGCGACGGCGACGCCGCCCGCGAAGGATAGCCAGCGGCTCCGCGGTGTCTTGTCCAGGAACCGCAACTGGCCGATCCCGATATGCACCAGCGCGAAGCTGATCGCCATTGCACCGGTCACCCAGATCGAAATCGGTTCCTGCCCCATTCGCCCCTCCTTGCAGAAGCCCGGCGCGATAGCAAAGGCCCGCCCGCCTGATGCATGTTAGCACCCATTTGGGTTTTCGCGCGCTTGCCGTTATGAGCGCGCACCATGCAGACGGGAACACTCATTTCGCTGGCCCTGTATTTTGCGGCCATGATCGCAATCGGCCTCTACGCATGGCGCAAATCCACCGAAGACAGCGAAGGCTATCTTTTGGGCGGACGCAATCTGCCGCCCGCTGTGGCCGCGCTTTCCGCAGGCGCTTCGGACATGTCGGGCTGGCTGTTGCTGGGCCTGCCCGGCGCCTTGTTCGCGACCGGGCTCGTCAGCGCGTGGATCGGCATCGGCCTGTTTGTCGGCGCATTCCTCAACTGGATCATCGTCGCGCCGCGGCTGCGCGAGCAGACCGTGAGCTACGGCAATGCGCTTACCATTCCCGAATTTCTCGCCAACCGTTTTCCGGATAAGGCGATCGCGCTTCGTGTAGTCAGCGCCATCGTCATCGTCGCCTTCTTTACCGTCTACACTGCAGCAGGTCTCGTGGGCGGCGGAAAACTGTTCCAGACCGCATTTGCGGACCTTATTCCCGGCGCCGATCCGTATTTCGCCGGTCTCTGGATCACTGCTGGCGTCGTCCTCGCCTACACGATGGTCGGCGGGTTCCTCGCCGTCAGTCTCACCGACTTCGTCCAGGGGTGCATCATGGTCGTAGCGCTGGTCCTCATGCCGCTGGTCGTCATGTTCGGCGAAGGTGGAAGCGCGGGCGGATCGCTAACCGAAGTGCCCGTGCCCGGTTTTCTGAGCTTTACCGAGGGGCTGACGGTCATCGGCTTTTTTTCGGCCGTCACGTGGGGCCTCGGCTATTTCGGGCAGCCGCACATCATCGTGCGCTTCATGGCCGTGAAGAGCGTCGCGGCGGTTAAGACTGCGCGCAACATCGGCATGACCTGGATGGGGGTCGCCCTGCTCGGCGCGGTCGGTGTCGGCATCGCGGGCCGTGCCTATGTCGAGCGCAACGGGCTGGTGGTCGAGGACCCGGAGACGATCTTCATCGTCCTGTCCGACCTGCTGTTCCATCCGCTCATCACCGGCTTCCTGTTCGCCGCACTGCTGGCCGCGATCATGAGCACGATCAGTTCGCAACTGCTCGTTTCGTCGAGTTCGCTGACCGAAGATTTCTACCGCCTGTTCCTGCGCAAGAACGCGAGCGAGCCCGAGGCGGTGAACGTCGGGCGCGTATGCGTCGCGCTCGTCGCTTTGGCAGCGATCGTCATTGCCTTCGATCCGGACAGCGAGGTTCTCGGTCTCGTCAGCAACGCCTGGGCCGGCTTCGGCGCGGCCTTCGGCCCGCTCATAATCCTGTCGCTGACGTGGAACAGGATGACCGGTTCGGGCGCGCTCGCCGGTCTGGTTACTGGCGCCGCCGTAGTCATGGCGTGGATCGCGCTCGGCTGGAACGGCGCTTTCCTCGGCGGCGAAGGTATCTACGAGATCATTCCCGGTTTCATCGCGGCGTGGGCGGCGATTGTTATCGTCAGCAAGATGACCTACGCTTCGAGGGAAACTGTCCCCGCTTAAGGAAATCATATGCGACTGTTCGCCGCTGCCACGCTCCTGCTGACATCGACCGCCCTACCCGTCTCCGCTCAGGATACATTACCCACAGAGGATGCGGAAGTCGGCATCGCCGACACGATCGGAGCGGGCGGCCGCCCCATCGGCAAAGACTGGTCGCGCAGCCCCGTCATTGTCGAGCACGGGATGGCCGCCACCGCCCATCCGCTCGCCACTCAGGTCGCGATTGACATCCTCAAGGCGGGCGGAAACGCGGTCGATGCGGCGATCGCGGCGAATGCGGCACTCGGGTTGATGGAGCCGACCGGCAACGGCATCGGCGGCGACCTGTTCGCGATCATCTACGACCCGAAAACGAACCAGCTGCACGGAATTAACGGTTCGGGACGCAGTCCGCGCGGACAGACCCTGGCGCAGCTTCAGGAGAAGCTCGGTCCGGACGCGACTTCGATCCCGCCGCTCGGTGCTCTGCCAATCACCATTCCCGGCACGGTAGATGCGTGGTTCACCATGCACGACCGCTTCGGCAAGATGGACATGGCGCAAATCCTCGCACCAACGGTTACCTATGCGCGCGAGGGGCATCCCATCGCGCCGGTGATTGCGATGTATCTCGATCGGTCGCTCGCGTCCTTCGAGCGCCGGCAGGACATGATCGGCGACTTCGGCAATGCCCGCGCGACCTATTTCGCGGATGGCGCGCCGGAAGCGGGCGAGATCTTCAAGAACCCCGATCTCGCTGACACGCTCGAAACGCTTGGCCGCGAAGGCCGTGACGCTTTCTACGAGGGAGAACTGGCCCGCACCATGGTCGACTACCTGCGCGAGCAGGGAAGCGCCTTTACGCTCGAGGATTTTGCCGCGCACGAAAGCCAATGGGCGGAGCCGACCTGCGTGACCTACAAGAAGGGTTACGAGCTGTGCGAATTGCCGCCTAACGGACAGGGCTTCGCGGCACTTCAGATGGTGAACATCCTCAAGAACGTCGACCTGTCGCAGTGGGACCGCGGCAGTCCGGAAGTTCTTCATTACATCACGGAGGCGAAGCGGCTCGCCTTCGCGGACCTCGCGCGCTTCTACGCCGACCCCGACTTCACCCCCTTCCCTACCGAGTTACTCTCCGACGAGTATGGCCGGCAGCGTTTTTCCATGATCGATCCGCAGCGCGCTGCGCCCGACGTGGCGCACGGCGCTCCGCAGATCGAAGGCGAAGGTGACACGACCTACCTGACCGTCGCCGACAAGGACGGCATGATGGTGAGTCTCATCCAATCGAACTACCGCGGGATGGGATCGGGTCTGGTGCCGACAGGTCTCGGCTTCATGTTCCAGGATCGGGGCGAGCTTTACTCGCTCGATGCCGAACACCCCAATGCCTACGAGCCCGGCAAGAGGCCTTTCCACACGATTATTCCCGCGTTCGTCAAAAAGGATGGCAAGCCGTGGATGAGTTTTGGCCTGATGGGCGGAGGGATGCAGCCGCAGGGTCACGTCCAAGTGCTCGTCAATATCGTCGATTACGGTATGAACCTGCAGGAAGCGGGCGATGCGGCACGCCTCAATCACGACGGCGGGAGGCAGCCGACCGATCCCTTGCTCGGCGAGACAACCGATCCGCTCGGCACGCTGTACGTCGAGCCGGGTATCCCAGCGGATACCGTCGCGCGGCTCAAGGCCATGGGTCACAAGGTCGAGGTGGTCGACAACGGCATCATGTTCGGCGGCTATCAGGCCATCGCTCGCGACCCCGAGAGCGGCGTTTACACGGGCGCGACCGAGATGCGGAAAGACGGGCAAGCGAGCGGATATTAGCTCGCTTTGCGTACGGCCTCACTTGCGGAAGGTCGGAGCGGGTAGTTAGAACGCGGGGCCATGCTGAGAATGCCTCTCTTCCTGCCCATGCTACGTAGCGCCCTCGCTGTGGCGGTTGTGGCGGGTTTGCTGGCCGGGTGTGCGCGGCAGGAAGAGCGGGTTACGCAGCGACCGGGCAGCGCTGCGCAGGCATCCGTACAGTCGGCGGAGACGCGCATATGCCTCGCCGATCTTGCGCAGACCGGCTCGACCTTCCGGCTGCTACCCGACCGCGATTTCGGCGCCGGGTGCGAGCAGCGCGGCGTGGTCCAGCTCGACGGCGTGGCCGGAGACGCGGCACGTATCGCTTTGACGAACCTTGGGCCGGTGACCTGCCCGTTAGCCGACAAGGCCATCGGCTGGGCCCGCTTCGGCGTCGACCGGGCGGCGCGCCAGATCCTCGGAAACGGGCTCGCACAAATCGAGACCTTCGGCAGCTACTCCTGCCGGAACGTGGCCGGCTCTTCCCGCCGGTCCGCCCATTCGCGCGCCAATGCCATCGACGTGGCCGCCTTCGTGCTGACCGACGGGCGGCGGATCAGCGTGAAGGACGACTGGCACGAGGGTTCGTCAGAAGAGCGGCGCTTTCTGCGCATCGTGCACGACAGCGCCTGCAAGCGCTTCGGAACCGTGCTCGGCCCCGAATACAACGCTGCGCACCGCGACCATCTGCACCTCGAAATGAGCGGCAACGCCTTCTGCCGCTGAAGTTTCAAACCATTACCAGCGAGGGCAGAAGGTCCGCCTCCAGTCGCAAACGGACTGCTTCTGCCGAATGGGCCGCGCCAAGTTTGGCCAGCATTTTCGAGCGGTGAATCTCGACGGTTCTCGGGCTGATGCGAAGTTCGCGGGCAATCCCCTTGTTACTGCATCCCGCGGCAAGCCATTCCAGTACTTCACGTTCGCGCTCGGACAGGTCCATGAGCCTGCGCCGCGCGGTCAGAAGCTTCCGGCGCGCTTCGCCCAATCGCACGGCTTCGGCCTCCGCCTCGGCTACCACCGTGACGAGGCGCTCTGACGAGATCGGGTAGGCAAGATAGTCGACCGCCCCGCCCCGGATTGCGGACACGATGCGTGCCGGCTCCACTTCTTGCGCATACACGACCGCAGGTAGCCAGATGCCGTGTGCGCCCAGACCCGTCCCGAGCGCCGCGATACCGCCGTCGGATTGCGCGTCGTGCAGGAAGACGATCCCGGCCTGCGGAGGCCTTGCCAGCAGTTCGGTCAGCGAGGCGTAGACCTCCACATGGTAGCCTGCGTTCATTCCTGCACGCGCAAATGCGGCGCGCCGGCGGCTGCAGCCGTCGATGACGTGGAGTGCGGGGCGGGCTGTTTCGTTCTTCGTCTGTGCCATCCGCAGAGAAGTGCCGCTGACGCAGCGCGTTGTCACCGCGAGAAAGATCCATTCTGGATGTATCTTGACGCGTGAACCGAAAACCCGGGAGAACCCGCTCTTTCTAACGGTTAATTTCACGCTCCGCACATGCGCTATTTCTCACGAAGCTCAGCGCACGTCCTCGTTCGGCTGGTAGAAGCTGTAGTCGGGCAACGAATGGAACGCCGCTTTCAGCGCCTCGCCCCAACCGGTCGAGATCGCGTTGAAATAGGGATCGTCGTGCATGATCCGCCGCTCGAACGAAGGCTTGAATGCATCGCGCTTGATTACCATCAGATCGAGCGGAAGCCCGACCGAAAGGTTCGCCTTCAGGGTCGAATCGAACGATACCATCAACAGCTTCACCGCGTCCTCGAGGCTCATTTCGCGGTCGTACCCGCGAATGATGATCGGCCGCCCGTACTTCGTCTCTCCGATTTGGAAGAACGGCGTCTCCAGTCCTGCCTCGATGAAGTTGCCTTCAGGGTAGACCATAAAAAGGCGCGGCTCCATTCCCCTGATCTGTCCGGCGACGATGATCGAAGCGGTGAACTTGGAGCGCATGTTGTTCGCTTCCTGCCGCTCGCTGACGGTGGTGCGCAGCAGCTTGCCGATCTCGGTCGCGACCTGAAACATGGTCGGCGCGCTCTTCAGGGAATTATCGCGCTGGTCGGGTGTTTTCGTCCGCTCTTCCAGTTGGCTCACGACCGCCTGCGTGGTCGCCAGATTGCCTGCCGTCATCACCGTGATAATCCGCTCGCCCGGCACGCACCAGTGAAACATCTTGCGAAAGACGGAGATATTGTCGACGCCCGAATTGGTCCGCGTATCGCTCATCAGCACGAGGCCGCGCTCGATCATCATTCCCACGCAATATGTCATTATCGTCCTTTGGCGGCTACCGGCCGCTTCTCCCGTGTGGCTGTGCGCCTCTGCGCAGCGCCTTCAAGCAATAGTGCGGGCTTATTGTTCAATCTGCTGCTGTTCAACCGCCACGTCCACATGAAGATGCTGTGCGGAAGAGCCGAAACTGATGCCCGTGATCGGTGCCGCATCGCGGTAGTCGCGTCCGGTCGCCACGCGAACGTAACGTTCGTCGGGACTGATACCGTTCGAAATGTCGAACCCGACCCAGCCGAGTCCCTCGACGAAGGCTTCGGCCCAGGCGTGCGTCGCTTCCTGCTCGATCCGGTCGTTCATCATGAGGTAGCCGCTGACGTAGCGGGCAGGCACGCCCCTCATCCGCGCGGCTCCGATAAAGATATGCGCGTGATCTTGGCACACACCGGCGGCCGATCCCATGGCCTGCTCGGCGCTCGTATCGACCTTGGTCGAGCCGACCTTGTATTCGACCCGGTCGCGGATTTTCGAGGACAATGCGTGCAATTGCCCGACCGTATCGCTGCTGTCGCGCGCTGCTTCCTCTACCATCGCGCTGATCTTGTCGCCCGGCCTAGTGAGCCGCGTCTGACCGAGGAAGCTCCAAAGCGGCAGGTGGCCGGAATGGCGGCCGATCACACCGGCATTGTCCTGCGTGTCGACCATGCCGCGGCACTCGACGACGACTTCCTGTGCCCCTTCTTCCACCGCGACGAGAACGGTCGGGTTATGGTGCTGGTCCTCGTAGTGCAGTTCCTCGTGCGCGTGCGTGTAGTCCATCTTCCAGTCGAGGATTTCCTGCCCCTGCGTCGTCTTTGGCGTCAGGCGCAGGCGTTGCAGCGCATGAACGACCGGATCGTCGAACTGGTAGCGGGTCGTGTGGCGGATGGAGAGGCGCATGGGTCTAGCCTGACGGTTTGCTTAGGAAAGGAAACGGTAATCGCTGGCGATGGCTTGGCCGATCGCGGCATTGGTTCCAGCGAACTCGATGAGAAATTCGTGCAGCCCTTGGTCGAAGACATCCTCGATCGTGAGGTCCGAGAGGCGCGTGTCGGCCCGCCGCATCAAGGCATTGCTCTCGCCCTCGCTGCCGTGGAGGCGCGCCAGCGCAGACAATTCGTCGCGCAGCGCCGAATGGCAGAACGCGAGACTGCGCGGGAATCGGTCGTCCAGAACAAGGAATTCGACGATACCGCGCGCATCGACCTGACCTGCATGGAGCGATCGGTACGCACGGTCGCCCGAAACGGAACGTAATACCTGGTCCCACTGGCCCGTATCGAGGCTCGACCCGACGTAAGAGAGCGAGGGAAGCAGGAGGTAATACTTGATGTCGAGAATGCGAGCGATGCTGTCCGCCCGCTCGACGTAAGTGCCCGCGCGCGCGAAATGAAAGCCTTCGTCGCGCAGCATCGTGCCGAGCATGGCGCCATGCGCAAGCGTACCGGCACTTCGGATCAGCGTCACCGCTTCGTTGACGCTGCCTTGCCCGACCGGCTTCGCCATGATCGCGCTGATCTGCATCCAGTTGTCGTTGATCGCTTCCCACAGCTCGCTGCTGATGGCGTTACGGGCGAGGCGGGCGTTCGTCCGCGTCTGTTCGAACATGTTGATGATCGAGGCCGGGTTGTCGCGGTCGCGCAGAATGAAGTTCCACGCCTGCATCCCGGTGTAGGTTCCGTGCTTCTGCTCGAACGCTTCGCGCTGGCCGGCGGCCGCGATGACCGAACGCCACTCGTCTTCCGCGCTCACGATGTCGCGCGTCAATGCGATGCGCAGACCTGCATCGAGTAGCCGGGCCATGTTTACGGCCCGCTCGAGATAGCGGAACATCCAGAACAATCCGTTCGCCGTGCGGCCTAGCATGAAGCGCCTCCGAAAATGGTTTGCCGTATCCGCATCAGTCCTTCAGCACCCAGGTATCCTTGGTGCCACCCCCCTGGCTGGAGTTAACGACGAGCGAGCCCTTCTTGAGCGCCACGCGCGTCAGGCCGCCGGGCGTGATTTCGATATTGTCGGGCGAGACGAGCACGAAGGGACGGAGGTCTACATGCCGCGGCGCAAGCCCCTTCTTGGTGAAGATCGGGCAGGTCGACAGCGACAGGGTGGGCTGCGCGATGTAGCCGTCGGGCTTCGCTTCGAGCTTCTTGCGAAACTCCTCGATCTCCGCCCTGGTTGCCGCGGGGCCGATCAACATTCCGTAGCCGCCCGAACCGTGAACTTCTTTCACCACCAGTTCTTCGAGGTTGTCGAGCACGTATTTGCGGTCTTCCTCTTCGCTGCAGCGGAACGTCTGGACATTGGGGAGCAGCGGCTTCTCGCCGGTATAGAATTCGACGATTTCCGGCATGAAGGAATAGATCGCCTTGTCGTCGGCGACGCCGGTGCCCGGCGCGTTGGCGATCGTAATGCCGCCGGAGCGGTACACGTCCATGATGCCCGGCACGCCGAGGACGCTGTCGGGATTGAAGGTAAGCGGATCGAGATATTCGTCATCCACCCGCCGGTAGATCACGTCGACCGGCTTGTAGCCATGCGTGGTCCGCATCGCGACGCGGCCATCGACGACCCGCAAATCCGTTCCCTCGACCAGTTCTGCACCCATCTGGTCGGCGAGGAAGGCATGCTCGAAATAGGCGCTGTTGTAGATACCGGGCGTCAGAACGGCGACGGTCGGCCGGCCCTCGGTCATCTTCGGCGCGCAGGCCGCCAGGCTCTTCGCGAGACGGCGCGGGTAGTTCGACACCTCCTCGATGCCCACCTGCATGAACAGCTCCGGAAACATCTGCATCATGGTTTCGCGGTTTTCGAGCATGTAGGATACGCCCGACGGGGTGCGCGCATTGTCTTCCAGCACGAAGAACTCGTCCGGACCGGTGCGCACCAGATCGATGCCGACTATGTGCGTATAGACGCCGCCCGGCGGGGTGAAGCCGACCATGTGCGGCAGCCAGGCATCGTTATTGCGCAGGATGCTTTCGGGCAGACGTCCTGCACGAACGATTTCCTGCCGGTGATAGAGATCGTGCATGAAGGCGTTGAGCGCGCTCACCCGTTGCTCGATCCCGCGGCTGACCTTGCGCCATTCGTTCGCATCGATGATGCGCGGAACCATGTCGAAGGGGATGAGCCGCTCTTCCGCCTCGTCCTCACCGTAGACGTTGAAGGTAATTCCGGTGCGCCGGAAGCTATGTTCGGCGTCCTTGTGCTTGCGCTTCAGGAAGCGCGCGTCCTGCGCCTGATACCAGGTATTGTAGTCCTCGTACGCCTTGCGAACCGTGCCGTCCCCAGCTTGCATTTCATCGAAGTTCTCGCTGGATTCGTTCATGTGCCCCCGCATTGTGGATAGTTCGCCGCGTTCGGTGTGCAATTGCGCCGCAAGCGGACGCGGTCCCCTCAGATCAATAAAGGTTTATCGCGCGTCCAGTTCCCCGAGAACGGCTTCGATGGACTCCTTTGTCTGCACGAAGCCGATATGCGAGCAGCGTAGAGCAATGGCGCGGTCGCGCTCGTGCGGTTTGCCGCAGGCCGAGCGCGGCGAGATCACCCCGTCGCGCGGGCTCCAGATGGCGATGGTGGGGACAGGAGGTTTTTCGGCGATCGCGCTTTCGACCGGCGGATTGTCGATGCTGTAGCCGGCGACCGCCTGATAGATGCGCCATGCGTTGTTGGCGCGCATGTCGCCCGAGAACGGCGTTCCGAGCGTGATGACCTTCTCGACCGCCTCGGGATGCCGCTTCGCAAGTTCGCGGGCGAACAGACCGCCGAGGCTCCAGCCGACCAAAACGACGGAACAGCCGCGGTCCTCATGGATCGCGACGAGCCGCTTCTCGACGGCTTCGAGCTTTTCCGTCGTCGCGCCCCAGTTGAAGCCGAGACCCCAGCGCTTGACCTCGTGCCCCGCCTTCTCGAGCTGCTGCGCCATGTATTTCATCCGCACCGGATGGGTGGCGAAGCCGGGCAGCAGCATGACCATCTTCGGCTGCTGCGCCGGCGTGACCCTGATCGAGCGGAAGGGGCGCTTAATCGGTTCGAGTAGGTGCGAAAGCTCAGCCGCGAACAGGCGGCGCCGCGGTCCCTTCGCGTCGGTCACAGCCGGTTCGCGGGCCAGCGCCACGCGGCGCGTGAGTTCGGCGATCGCGCCCGAGCCTGTCTGCCCCTCGCCCGAACCCCCGGATTGTGCGCCATCGGTCATAACGGCCATTTAGGTACGGCCTATTGAACGGACCGTGAAGCGGCTTCTCAGCCTGCCGGACATTCTCCGATCCGCTCCTGATCGATGCGCATGGTCATGGATGCCGGACCGACGGCCGTCATCTCCTGGCTCATCTCCATCGTGAGTTTCAGCGTGGTCGGCGTGCCCTGCCCGCTCAACTCCATCTTCGCCTCGCCTTCCCCGTTGCGGCACGTCATCGACGCATCGATGACACCGCGCGCGTCGGCGTTGAATTTCTGCACCTTGCAGTCGGTGTTTTGCGAGCTTTTTGCGAGCTCCTCGAACCCCTTCTCGGCTTGCTCCGGCGTGAGGCAATACTGCGTCGCCGTATTTGACTGGTCGGCGAACATTCCCTTCATCGCCTCAACCTGCTCCGGCGGAAGTCCGGGGATGTCGACGTCGAGCAGCTGGACTTCGGCCCGGTACAGGCCCGGCTCCGGCTTCACCATGGCCGCATTCGCCCCTTCGAGCTGCTGCGCCGTAAGACCTTCTTCGCTTTCCATCGCGACCGAATTGTCGTCTCCCCCGCCGCAGGCGGCAAGCGCCAGCGCGGCAACGGCAGGGGTGATGAGGGAAAGGCGCATCGTGTTCTCCATAAAATGCGGGTAATTCGGCGCGGCAGCTAGCAGCGGGGCCAAATCCTGTCACCGCCGCAGCGCTAGCGCGTATCCATTGCGGGGCAGGCTGCAAACGCCCATATAGCCGCGCATGGCGGAACTCGTAATCAGGCGCGGGCTGGAAGAGCCCGATACTTCAGGCAATTTCGTACCGCACAAGCCCGACCGACCCGAAAAGAGCATGGGCGGCAAGCGCTTCGAGCTTGTGTCCGAATACATGCCGGCAGGCGATCAGCCGCGCGCGATCAAGGAACTCGTGGCTTCCGCCCTGGAAGGCGAACAGACGCAGACGCTGCTCGGCGTAACCGGTAGCGGCAAGACCTTCACAATGGCGAAGGTGATCGAGGAACTGCAGCGCCCCGCCCTGATCCTCGCGCCGAACAAGATCCTCGCCGCGCAGCTATACGGCGAGTTCAAAAGCTTCTTCCCCAACAACGCGGTTGAGTATTTCGTCAGCTACTACGACTACTACCAGCCCGAAGCCTACGTGCCGCGCTCCGACACTTATATCGAGAAAGAATCGAGCGTAAACGAGGCGATCGACCGGATGCGCCATTCGGCCACGCGCGCACTGCTCGAACGCGACGACGTCATCATCGTGGCCTCGGTTTCCTGCCTATACGGCATCGGATCGGTCGAGACCTACTCGGCGATGATCTTCGACATCAAGAAGGGTGAGACGGTCGATCAGCGCGAGCTCATTCGCAAGCTCGTCGCTTTGCAGTACAAGCGCAACGATGCCGCCTTCGCGCGCGGCAATTTCCGAGTGCGCGGCGACAACCTCGAACTCTTCCCGAGCCACCTCGAAGACACCGCCTGGCGAATAAGCTTCTTCGGCGACGACATTGAGGAAATCAGCGAATTCGATCCGCTGACGGGCAAGAAGGGTTCGGTGCTCGACCGGGTACGCGTTTATGCGAATTCGCACTACGTTACGCCCGGTCCGACGATGAAACAGGCGACGCAGGCCATCAAGTTCGAGCTGGAAGAGCGGCTCAAGGAGTTGCACGCGGAGGGCCAGCTCCTCGAAGCCCAGCGGCTGGAGCAGCGCACCAATTTCGACCTCGAGATGATCGCGGCGACCGGTAGTTGCGCGGGGATCGAGAATTACTCGCGCTTCCTGACCGGACGGCTTCCGGGCGAACCGCCGCCCACGCTGTTCGAATACCTGCCCGAAAATGCGCTGCTGTTCGTCGACGAGAGCCACCAGACGATTCCGCAGATCGGCGCAATGTCGAAGGGCGACCACCGCCGCAAGATCACGCTTGCCGAATACGGCTTCCGCCTGCCGTCCTGTATCGACAACCGCCCGCTGCGCTTCAACGAATGGGACGCGATGAGGCCGCAGACCTTCGCGGTTTCGGCGACGCCCGGCGGGTGGGAGCTCGAACAGACCGGCGGTGTCTTTGCCGAGCAGGTCATCCGGCCCACCGGCCTCATCGATCCGCCGGTCGAAATCCGCCCGGTCGAGGATCAGGTGCAGGACTGCATCAACGAGTGCAAGGAGACGGCCAAGAAGGGCTACCGCACGCTCGTCACTACGCTGACGAAGCGCATGGCTGAGGACCTTACCGAATTCATGCACGAGGCGGGCGTGAAGGTGCGCTACATGCACTCCGACGTGGAAACGCTCGAGCGCATCGAGCTTATCCGCGACCTGCGGCTCGGTGTCTACGACGTGTTGGTTGGTATCAACCTGCTGCGCGAAGGGCTCGACATTCCCGAGTGCGGACTGGTCTGCATTCTCGATGCGGACAAGGAAGGCTTCCTGCGCAGCGAAACCTCGCTCATCCAGACGATCGGGCGCGCGGCACGTAACGTAGACGGCAAGGTCATTCTTTATGCCGACCGGATCACCGGCAGCATGGAACGCGCCATGGCCGAAACCGAGCGGCGGCGCGAAAAGCAGCGCCAGTTCAACGAAGAACACGGCATCACGCCGCAAACCATCAAGCGTCAGATCGCCGATATCGTGGCGCATTCGGCGGCGGGCGACGGGGTCACGGTCGATACCGGGGATGACGAGCGCAACAACCTCGTCGGGCACAATCTGCGCAGCTATATCGAGGACCTCGAGAAGCGGATGCGCAACGCCGCCGCCAACCTCGAATTCGAGGAAGCCGGGCGGCTCCGCGACGAAATCCGGCGGCTCGAAAACGACGAGCTCGGCCTGCCCGAAGGCGAGAAGAAAGCGCCGATTGTCGGGCGCAGCAACGAAGGCAAGCCGGGCACGCGCAAGACCCGCTACGGCAAGACGCAAAGGAAATGGAAACGGTGACGCCTCTGCGAATGCTGCTGCCTTTGGCGGTCCCGATTTTCCTTGTCGCTTCCTGCAATCCCCCCGCGACCGACAGCTATGCGGAGCGCGGCGAGGTCGCCGCCAAAGCGTCCAAACTGATCGAGCCGATCGAATCGCCTAACGTGGAAGATGCGATCTGGGCCAAGGCCAAACAGGGCGAGCGGATCGTCTTCGGCAAGCCAGGCGAGCCGCCGCTGTTCGCCCTCGCCTGCAAGCGCACCGATGTCGGCTCGGCAATCGAGCTTACCCGCTTCACGCCGACCGACGAGGGCGCGAGGGCGCTGATCGCTATTATCGGCAACGGCCATATCGGACGCTACAAGGTCGATGCGACACCCGCGCGGCAAGGCTTCTACTGGCAGGGACAGGTTCCCGCCAACGACTACAACCTCGAAGCCTTCCGCGGTCCGCGCACGACCGAGGCAACCGTGCCCGGCGGCGGATCGCTCATGCTCAACGCCAACCCGATGGTCGGCGAACTCATCGACGAATGCCAGCGGGACGAGGTGGAAGAAACCGAACCCGTCAGCGGGTCGGATAAGCCTGTCGAGCCAACCGTGGCAGCAAGTCAGGCGACAGAAGCTGCGGCAGGCGCTCGGGTTCGCTAGCGCCAGCGGGATACCACAAATAGAGCGGCACCCCCGCGGTTCCCTGCTCGCTCAGAAAGCGGGTTATCTCCGGATCGCGGCGAGTCCAGTCGCCGCGAATGGTCGTGACGCCCGCTTCCTCGAAGGCTTCGCGCGTGGCTTCGCGCTCGATCGCCGCAGCTTCGTTCACTTTGCACGAAACGCACCAGTCGGCGGTGAAATAAACGAACACCGGCGCGTTCGCAGCACGCGCTTCGGCGAGCGCGCTTTCGCTGAATGGCTGCGCGGCGAGAATGCCGGGGTCGTTTTCGCTATCGGCACGCGCCGCCAGCGCAGCGGGCAAAGCAAATGCGGCGAAGACCGCAAAGGGCGCGGCAATCAGACCGAAGGCGGGCCAGGCGAGCTTGCCTGCGCGTTGCAAACGTCCCGTAACCGCGAGCGCCAGCAGCACGCCAGCCACCAGCAGTAAGGCGAGCAGCGCGAAGGGCTTTCCGGCGACACGCACGGTCAGCCAAACGAGCGCGAGAGCGGTCAGGCCCATTGGGATCGCCATCGCGTGGCGAAATCGCTCCATCCACGGGCCCGGACGCGGCAGTCGCTTACGCAGCGCCGGCACGAAGCCGAGCAGCAGGAACGGTAGCGCCAGTCCAAGACCCAACGCCGCGAACAACGCAAGCGCAGACAGCGGCGGCAGGATCAGCGCCGCGCCAAGCGCCGCCGCCATGAACGGCCCGGTGCAGGGGGTCGCGACGAAGGCAGCGAGCAGGCCGGTGACGAATGCGCCGAGCGGCTCCCCGCCCCGCCGGATCGGCAAGGTCGGAAGCTCGAACACGCCCGCGAAATTGGCGGTGAGCACTGCGGCGAGAACCAGCAGGGCAGCGACGACGCCCGGCTCCTGCAACTGGAAGGCCCAGCCGATCTGCTCCCCGCCCGCTCGCAGGATCAGCAGCAGCGCGCCGAGCGCGGTGCACGCCAGAACAGCGCCCGCAGTGTAGGCAAGCCCCTCTTGGCGCGCCGCGCCTTCGCTGACACTTGCCTTGACGAGCGACATCGCTTTGAGGCTCAGGATCGGAAACACGCAGGGCATGACGTTGAGGATGAGGCCGCCCGCCAGCGCGCCGAGGATCAGCAGCAGCAGGGGCGCGTCCGTTCCGCTTGAGCGCAAAGGTTCGAGGCCGGTCGGGACTTCGCCTCGTTCCGCGGTGAACCGAACGCCTTCGCCACCACCAAAGGAGAGAATGCCGCCGAGAGCACCCGGTCTCGCCGGATCATTCTGCAGCGTCAGTTCCGCGACAAGAACGTCCCCCTCGCGAGCGAACGTCTGCGTAACGCCGTAGTCGACCACACCGTCCTCGGCGAGAAACACGTGCGGATCGTTCAGCGCCAGTCCTTCGGGCAGCGGAATGGCGATGCGCAGCTTCCCGCCACGCATCTCTAACCGGGCGGTGCTGTCCAGCAGCGGCGCGATGGCCGCGCTCCACCCGGCGAACTGCTCTGGTGCGGCCACACGGTCGAACTGCAACGTCGGCGAAGCGGTTTCCGGCACGCAAATCCGGTCGGTGCAGGCGAGGTAGTCGGCCTTGACCGACACGGTTGCTGAAGAGGGGTCAAGCGATGTCGAGGATACCTTTAGTGGCACCAGGACCGCGTAATCGCCCTCGTAAACATGATTGATGAGCCCCGATATCTCCAGCACCTTCGGAACCGGATATTGCGGCTCGCCCGCTTCCCATCCGGGCGGCAATTCCCAGTCGAGCATCATGCCCACACCCGCGTCACCGGGATTCGACCAATAGCCGTGCCATTCGTCCGATACCGGCTGGAAATGCAGCGCGACCATCACCGTTTCGCCCGGCTTCGGCATCTCCTCGGCCACCAGTTCGAGACGGATGTTGTTCGGCCGCTCGCCCTGCGCGTTCGCGGCGTGAAATTGGAACAGGGCTGCGAACACGAACAGTACGAACAAAGCCCACCGCCTCGCACTCGCCGCTAATGTCCTTGCCTCGATCATGGCGCGCGCTTTAGAGCGGGCCGGGTGAACTCACAATGATGCAAGACAGCCGCAATCCTTGCGGCGATGGAGCGAACGGGCGCATGGACGACAAACGCGATCTGCTAATCCTGGGCGGCGGGCTCGTCGGCATGACGCTGGCGCTGGCGGCCGCGCGCAAGGGCTTTACCAGCCACGTCGTCGACCGCGCCGATCCCGAAGCGCTTACGGCCGAGGGCTTCGACGGGCGCGCATCCGCAATTTCCACCGCAAGCTGGAACCTCTTCACGAACATCGGCCTTGCCGATGGGCTGGAACAATACGGCCAGCCGATCAGCAGCATCGCCGTCACCGACCAGATGAAGCCGGGGCGCATCGACTTCACGCCGCAGCCGCATGAGGGTTCGCTCGGCCGGATGTTCGCGAACCGCACGCTGCGCCTCGCACTGTTCGAAGCGGCAGAGAAGGAAGAGGCGATCGCCTGGCACGCAAAGTCGGAGATCGTCAGCCGGTCGCGCGGCGAGCATGGCGTGGCTGCCGAACTGTCGGATGGAACCCGGCTCGAGGCAAGCCTGATGATCGGCGCGGAAGGGCGCGGCTCGCCCACACGCGAGGATGCGGGCATCGCGGTCGCCAAATGGCAATATGAGCACCGCGCAATCATCGCCGGTCTGACGCATTCCAAACCGCACGGCGGCGTGGCGTGGGAAATCTTCTATCCCGCCGGCCCCTTCGCCCTGCTGCCGATGCAGGACAATGAGGACGGCACGCACCGCAGCGCGCTAGTCTGGACGGTTTCGGAAGAGGACGCGGCAGGCGTGCTGAAGCTGAGCGACCGCGCGTTCCTTGCCGAGGCGGAAAAGCGCATGGGGCGGGTCCTCGGCGATCTGACCGCAGCCGGACCGCGCTCGTCCTTTCCGCTCGGCTTTCACCACACCGCGACCATCACCGACCGCCGCCTGGCGCTGGTCGGCGACGCAGCGCACGGCATCCATCCGATCGCCGGACAAGGCCTCAACCTTGGTCTCCGCGATGTCGGAGCGCTGGTCGAAGTTCTCGCGGAAGGAGCGCGGCTCGGCCTCGATCCGGGCGATGCACAGCTCCTGGACCGCTACGAGAAATGGCGCGGGCTCGACAGCTTCATGGTCGCGCTCGCCACCGACGGCCTGACCCGCCTGTTCGGGCTGCCCGGTCCGGCAGCTTCGGCGATCCGCCGCTTCGGCATGGGCGGGGTTCAGCGCCTGCCGCTGCTCAAGAACTGGTTCATGGACGAAGCGCGAGGCGTTACCGGCGACATGCCCGAACTGCTCGAAGCGTAGCGCGCGCTATTCGGCTTCGTTGCCGGCCGGGCTCGGCTGCTGCACGCGGTTGCCGCGCCCGTCGCGCAGGCCGCGCGTATCGAGCACCGCGGTCGCTTCGAGCAGATCGAGTGCCTGATAGGCCGCGGCGTAACGCTGGGCATCGTTGATCCAGCCGGATGCGCGCTCCGCACCGGGAAGTTTGCGCACTTCCTCGATCGCCGGTTCGACCCGTCCGCTTTCCAGGAACAGCCGCGCGCGGCGCAGACGGCGCTGCGGCATCAGGCTCGGCGTCTGGTCGCGGCGGATGACGAACAGCGAGGACAATTCGCGCTTGATCCGCTCGAACGAAGGCTCGTCGCTGCTCCGTTCTAGCTCGGGCGCGAGCCCTTCCAGCCGGGCAAGCAGTTCGTCGAGCGTTACGGGATCCTGCGAAAACTGGATCAGCGTGTTGACCGCATTTGGCTGCCGGTCGGCGAAGCGTACGCGCAGTTGGTCGGCGAGATAGTTGAGCTGCTCGCCGCGCTGCAAGGCCCGGCGCGAGGCGAAGGCGATCAGCAGACCCTCGGCGCGGGCGGCGTTGCCGGAGGCGGCTTCCATCTGCAAATCGAGCCGCGCGAGCCGCTGCTCGGCTGCCGCCAGCCGCTGGTCGATGCCGCCCTGCTGCTGCTCGAGCCCTTCGATCTGCTCGCCCTGCACGGCCTGCCGGCGCTCTGCCGCGGCCGCAGTCCGGGTGGCTGACGGCGAAGGCGACGGCAGCGCCGCGCCGTTTGCGACCGAAGCGACCGGTTCCGGCTCGACCTCGCTGTCATCGCCCATGCCGACATTGGCGAAGGTGATGTTGTCGCGGTTCTGATCGTATTGGTAGAACAGGAACCCGGCGAGCGCGATGCCCAGCGCGAAAGACCCGCCCAGCGCGAGCAACAGCGGCTTTTTGGACCGCCGCGCGGCCGGTTCGTCGTGATATGCGTCCATCGAATTCCCGTCCGGCGACCCACCGGATGTAACAATTACGTAATCAAGCTGCCGTCTGGCACATTCCCTGCGCCAAGGCCAGCAGCGCGGTATCATCGGGGGTGGAAGCTGAATTTACGCTTGCCCAGCCCGGCCCGGCGGCAGCAGCGACGCGCGGACCGATGACGAAAAGCGCGATGCGCGAGAGGTCCAGCTCGGCGCGCTCGCATTCGCTGCGGAAATGGAGCGCCGCTTCGGCGGAATGCAGCGCCGCGACCGCTCCGTCTTTCAGCATACCGGTGAGCGCGCTCGGGAACGGCTTGTCGTCGATCCGGTAGACGATGCGCGTATCCATCCGCGTGCGTGCTGGCGGAGTGAGCGGCACGTGCTTCTCGCCAGCCAACCGTAGCAGACGCAGCGGCGGCTCGCTACCCAGCCGGTCGAGCACGTTCTGCAAGCCTCCGCTACCGACATGCGCAATATCGAACCCGGCTTCGCGCGCGGCGGCAGCTGTGGCCTGCCCGACTGCATAAACCGGCAGCCGTTTCAGGTCCGCAAGCGCGCTGCCGCCGTGCCGCACCGCATTCGCGCTTCCGATCAGCAGCGCATCGTAGCGCGCCGGATCGGCCGGCTCCCATGGAAGTGCTTGCGCTTCGAACAGCGGAAATGCCCGCGCATCGATACCCGCATCTCGCGCTGCCGCGAGCGTTCTCGATGCGCTTGGTTCGCCGCGAATGATGACGAGCGGCAGGCTCATTCGTCCGCGCTGTCGTGATGATGGCCGAAATGGACTGCAATGGTGGCGGGTGCGCGCTCCAGCAGATCGGCGGCGAGCGTATCGACTGCGGTCATCTCGTCTACGCCATACAAGCATTCGCCGTCCACCCGCAGCGATCCGTCGGGACTGAACAGGCTCGCTTTCATCAGCCAGCCTCCGTCTGCCTGCGGCAGGCTGACGGCAGCGATGGGCGAATGACACGTGCCGCCGAGGCCGCGCAGCAATGCGCGCTCCGCCGTCAGTTCGGCGTGGCTCGGCGCGTGGTCGATAGCGGCGAGAAGCGCACGCGTTTCCCTATCATCGGCGCGGCATTCGAGGCCGATCGCGCCCTGAGCCGGAGCGGGCAGCCATTCCTCTATGTCGAGCGCGGTTCCCACGCCCTCTTCGCCCAGCCGCGACAGGCCTGCAGCGGCTAGGAAGGTCGCGTCGACCTCTCCGCTCGCGAGCTTCGCCATCCGGGTCGCGACATTGCCGCGCAGGCTCACCACCTTGCAGCCGGGACGGTGATGGAGAAGCTGCGCCGCCCGGCGCGGTGCGCTGGTGCCGATCGTCGCGCCTGGAGGGATCTCTGCCAGCGAGGCGGCGCCCAGCAGCCGGTCGGCCTTGTCGGCGCGCGGCAGGATCGCCGCAATGGCGAGGGAAGCGGGGCGGATGGTCTCGACGTCCTTCATCGAATGGACCGCCGCGTCGATCTTCCCTTCCGCCAGCCAGATGTCGAGTTCGCGGGTCCAAAGCGCCTTGCCGCCGATTTCCGCAAGCGGGCGGTCCTGTATCCGGTCGCCGCTGGCGATGACGGGGACGAGTTCGACCGCCTCCTCGCTCAACCCGTGCGCGGCGCACAGGCGGCTGCGCGCTTCCTCGGCCTGCACCATCGCAAGGGGAGACCGGCGCGTGCCGAGACGAAGGCGGATATCGGGGGAGTTGTCAGCGGTCATGGCGGATGCTTGCCCTAGCGGCGCATCTGGTTCAGGGGAAGGCGCATGGGGATCGTCCTTGGCATAGAATCCAGCTGCGATGAAACCGCGGCGGCGCTGGTCACGACTGACAGGACCATTCTCGCGCAGCACATCGCTTCGCAGGACGAAGCGCACGCGCCCTACGGCGGTGTCGTTCCCGAGATTGCCGCCCGCGCCCATGCGGAGCGGCTCGCCCCCATGATCGAGGCGGTCCTCGCGGATGCCGGGATGTCGCTGGACGAGTGCGATGCCATTGCCGCGACTGCCGGACCGGGCCTCATCGGGGGCGTGATGGTCGGACTGGTGAGCGCAAAGGCACTGGCCATGGCGAGCGGAAAGCCGCTGATGGCGCTCAACCATCTCGAAGGGCATGCGCTCTCGCCGCGCCTTGCTGATGCGAGCGTGGAGTTTCCCTACCTTCTGCTGCTCGTATCAGGAGGGCATTGCCAGATCCTGTCGGTCGAGGGGGTCGGGAAATACCGGCGCCTCGCGACAACGATCGACGATGCGCTGGGCGAGGCGTTCGACAAGACCGCCAAGATTCTCGGCCTCGGTTTTCCCGGCGGTCCGGCGGTCGAGCGACTGGCGCGCGAAGGCGATGCCGCCGCCGTTCCCCTGCCCCGCCCGCTCAAGGGCAGCGCGGAACCGCATTTCTCCTTCGCTGGTCTCAAGAGCGCGGTGCTGCGCGCGAAGGAAAGCGGCGAGCACCGGGACGCGGATATTGCCGCAAGCTTCCAGCAGGCGGCGATCGACTGCATCCTCGACCGGCTGGCGAAAGCCATCGGAAGCGCGCCCCCGGCCGATACGCTGGTCGTCGCGGGAGGCGTGGCTTCCAATGCCGCGATCCGGGGCGCGCTCGAAACCTTTGCAACGAACCGCGGGATGCGCTTCACCGCCCCGCCCCCGGCACTTTGCACCGACAATGCCGCGATGATCGCCTGGGCGGGATGCGAGCGCCTGGCGCTGGGCCACAGCGACCCGCTCGACATTGCCGCCCGGCCCCGCTGGCCGCTCGACCCCGACGCCGAGAGTGTCCGTGGTGCGGGCGTGAAGGCATGAGCGACGGCGGTCCGATTGGCGTACTCGGCGCCGGCGCGTGGGGAACCGCGCTCGCGAACATGCTGGCGAGCGACGGCCGTGACGTGCGCCTATGGGCGCGCTCGGCAGATCTTGCCGAGACCATCAACAGGGAGCGCCGGAACGAGCATTACCTGCCCGACGCCGAACTCCACGAAACCATCACCGCCACCGGCGACATCGCCGCGATGTCCGAATGCTGCGCGCTGCTGGTCGTCACCCCGGCGCAACACATGGGCAGTGTGCTTACCCAAATGCCGTCCTTCCCGCGCGATCTCGTGCTGTGCAGCAAGGGGATCGAGGCGGCAACGGGGCGGATGATGAACGAGGTCGCGCGCGCCGCCGCTCCGGACAGCGCCATCGCCGTCCTGTCCGGTCCGACCTTCGCACATGAAGTCGCCGCGGGGCTGCCGACCGCGATCACGCTCGCCTGCAGCGGCGGCGAGGAACAGTGGGACCGCCTTGCCCCGGCCATCGCGCGCTCCACCTTCCGGCCCTATTACTCGGACGACGTCATCGGCGCCGAGGTCGCGGGCGCGGTCAAGAACGTGCTCGCCATCGCCTGCGGCGTGGTGAACGGCCTCGCGCTCGGCCAAAACGCGCGCGCCTCCCTGATCGCGCGCGGCTATGCCGAGATGCTGCGCTTCGGCGAAGCGGTCGGTGCATCGCGCGAGACGCTGGCGGGGCTCTGCGGCATGGGCGATCTCGTCCTCACCTGCACCAGCACCGCGAGCCGCAATTTCGCGCTCGGCAAGGCTCTCGGCGAAGGCCAGTCCCTGGGTGAAGTCATGCACGGCCGCCGCACCGTGGCGGAAGGCGCGCATACCGCGCCGATCCTTGCGCAACTCGCGCAGGAGAAAGGCATCTCCATGCCCATCGTGCGTGCCGTCGTCGCCCTGCTCGGCGGAAAGGAACCGCGCGATATCGTGGCGCAGCTGCTTGCCCGACCACTGACGAGCGAAGCCGCGTTATGAGCATTCCGCCGACCGGCGCAGCCGCCGCCGGAAGCGAACCGGATGGCGACATCGCGGCGCTTGCGCGCGGGGGGCGCACCAATTTCTTCGGCTTCCTGCTGCGCCTTGCCGCCCGTATCCCCTTTCTGTTCATCGCCGGACGGCTTTACGGTGCCGAAGAGCTCGGCCGCTTCGCCTCCGCATTGGTGGTGGTCGAACTCATCGCGCTGATCTGCTCGCTGGGGGAGAAGCGCGGCCTCGCGCAGCGGCTGAGCGAGGACGACAAGCATCCCGCCAACCTCGTGTTCGACGGAATGCTGCTCGCGCTGCTGTTCTCGTCGCTCGCGGCGGTATTCCTGTGGTTCGTGCCTGCCCCGATGTTCCCGAGCGGCGAATATTCCGATCTCGACAAGCTGCTCGTCCTCGCGATCCCGGCCTATGCGCTGACCGAGATCGTGCTCGCCGCGCAGGCCTATAAATACGACATCGCGACGACCGTCCGCGCGCGCGCCGTGGTCGAGCCGTGGACGATCTCGCTGATGGCGGGCGCACTCTACTTCGTCATTCCCGGCGCCGGGCTGTCGCTCGCCTATATCGCCTCGATCTTCGCCGGCCTGGCGACGGCGCTGTGGCCGTTCTTCAAGAGCTACGGCCGGCCGACCGCCTGGCGCCCGCAACCGGGCAAGCTGGCGCGGCAGACGTGGCGCGCGCTGCCGCTCGCAACCGCGGACGCGGTCGAATGGGGTACACGGCGGATCGACATCCTGATCCTCGGCTTTTTCGCCGCGCCGAGCGCGGTCGGTATCTATTACGTCGCGCAGCAGGTCGCGAGCCTGCCGCAGAAGCTGAAGACGAGTTTCGAGCCGATCCTCGGTCCGGTCATTACCAAGAACCTCAAGATCAGGAATTACGAGGCGATCGCGAAACAGGTGTGCCAGGTCGGCTTCTGGATCGTGGCGGCGCAGGCTGGCATCGCGCTGGCGCTCGGTATTCCGGGCGAGGCGGTAATGGGACTCGTCGGACCGGCGTTCGTCGGCGGCACGGGCGCGCTTGCCTTCCTGCTTGCCGCCGAGGTCGTCGCCGCGACCGCCGTCGTATCCGAAGCCGCACTCGTCTATGTCGCGCGCGTTCGGAATCTGTGGATTTCGCTCGCCACGATCGCGTTTCAGGCGGCGCTGACCTACGCGGCGATGCTGCTGGTCGAGCATTACGGCTATCCCGAACCGTTCAAGGCGGCAGGAGCGGCGATTGCGCTGATGATCGCGCTCGGCACTGCGTCGCTGGTGAAAGCGAAGCTGCTTTCCCGCATCCTCGGCCACCGGGTCAACAACTGGCGCTGGGCGCTCGTATACGCTGCCGCCCCCGCCGTGGCGGTCGGCTTCGCGGTTACCTACCTGCCCGAATGGGCGGAGCTTGCCTTCGGCGTTCCCGCAATCCTGCTCGCCTATGGCCTCGTCATCTGGCGCAAGGGGTTCGGGCCGGAAGACCGCGTGCTTTTCAAAAGCCACGCGAGCGACGTGGACAAGTCGGTCACCCTCGACCGGCCGCCGAAGTAACCGCTGCCGATCTCCGGGGACTTCGAACCGCAAACCCGCAAAGGGAGCCTTTGCCTCTTTCGCCTTCGCCGCGGTTTGCCTAGAGAACGCTCGTAATGCGTTTCTCGCCCGTTCTTTTCCTCATCGCAGGAGCCGTGCTCGTCGCCTGTGCCGCTTACGTGACGGCGCAAATGTACGGTCCCGCTTTCGTGGCCGAGCTCGAGGCCGAAGCGGAAAGCGTGGCTGCGAATGCGGACGCGCGGGGGGTAACGATCGACTTCGCCGACCGCTTCGGCAGCCCGGCCCGCCACGTGCTTCTGTCGGGCGGCGAGGACCTGTCCGAAACGAAACGGGCGAAAGTCGCGCGCGGCATTGCGGCACTGCCCGGCGTCGGCGGTGTCCACTGGGCCGACGGCACCATGTTCGCCGCCAGCAGCGAAGAAGTCGTCAGCCCGCATCACTGCCAGGACGACGTTCAGGCGCTGCTTCGCGCGCGGAGCATCCGCTTCGAGGAATCGAGTGCAAGGATCGACCGCAACTCGCTGATACTGCTCGACGAAGTTGCCGATGCCCTCGCCCCGTGCCTCGGCGCGATCGTCGCCATCAGCGGGCATACCGACAGCAGCGGACCCGAACAGGGGAACCTCGACCTGTCGCGCGAGCGGGCGATGGCCGTGCGCGACGCGCTGATCGACCGCGGTATTCCGCGTGACGGTCTGCGCTATGCCGGGTACGGCTCGCAGGAGCCGGTCGAAGGGCTCGACCCGACCGATCCCGCCAACCGCCGCATCGAGTTCTCGGTCATTTCCACCCAGCCGGTCGTCCCCACGCCCGTCGATACGCCGGGACCGCGCTAGGACATGCCCATCTGGTTCGAACTGATCGTTCTCGCGCTGGCCGCCTACGCCGCCGGCATCGGCATCGGTTGGGCCTTCTGGGGGCGTAGCGATGAAGATTGAACGGGGCGGCGCAGCCCATGACCTGCGCAAACTGGAGAAAGAGACATCATGGTCCAGATGATCGAAGAATACTGGCTGCTCATTACGATCGCCTTCCTGATCGGCGTGGCCATTGCGTGGTACGTCTTCCACGCAACGCGCCGCACCCGCGTCACCGGAACGAGCACCGATCCGCTCGACGAAGGCGCGCAGAAGACCACCCGCAACGAAGCGCTCATCAACTCGCCGCGGGCCGTGGGTGACGAGGGCGCGGGCGTGTCGATTGCAGCAACGGACGGTGAAGACGCCGAAGCCTCGCGCACGGCCGCCTCGCCAGGCGCGACCTCCGCTGCGGCCAATGCCGACAGCACCGCCGCCTCGCCGCTCGGCACCGACGCCGAAACGGGCGATGGCATTCCGATGCGCGAAGCGATGAAACAGGTGAAGCCCGAGCCCGATCCTGACAACGCCGAGAAGCAGAATGCGGGTGCGGCGACCAGCAGCGCGGCCGACGACCTGTCGCGCATCAAGGGCGTGGGTCCCAAGCTGAAAGCGCGGCTGAACGAGCTCGGCGTCACCTCTTTCGCGCAGATCGCGGCATGGGACGATGCCGATGTGGCGCGGATCGACGGCCAGCTCGGCCGGTTCGAGGGCCGGATAGAGCGCGACGACTGGCGGCAGCAGGCCCGCCTTCTCGCGGCAGGCGACACGGAAGGGTTCGAGGCGAAATTCGGCCGCACGAGCTGATTACCGCCGCCCGCCGGGCCTTTTCGAAAGCGCTTGCCGCTGGGCAATTGCGTGTTAACCTTCGAATCGAGCAGAACAGAAGGTGGGAACATGAAGCAGCCGGTGATCCTTATCGCAGAGGACGAGCCGATCGTCGGCTTCGATTTGTGCAACACGGTCGCAGAAGCGGGTTACACGGTCGAAGGGCCGCACCGCGACGTTTCCTCCGCCATGCTCGCCTTTCAGAAACACCGGCCTGATGCCGCGATCCTCGACGTGCAGCTCGATGACGGGACCGTCTTTCCGCTGGCCGAAAAACTGATGGCCGAAAATGTGCCGATCATCTTCCATTCCGGGCAAATGACCGAGGACGAAATGGCTGCGCGCTTCCCGACGATGCAGGCGCTCGCGAAGCCCTGCCCGCCAGCGCGGGTGATCGAAAGCGTGCAGGAGGCGCTGGCCACGACCGAAATCGCGTGATCTCTGCCCGTCTGCCCCGATTACCGCTTACGCGTAAGCTGCAAACCCTCGCTGGCCTTTCCTGGTCCGAGAGGCTGCTGACGCTCGAAGTGGCTGCACGGCTCGTCTATTACGAAATAGGCCTGCGCACTGCGAAGCCAGCGCGGTGGATGAAGGCACCGGCGGCCGCTCGAACGAGCAGCGCTTCCCCGCTTGAAATCGCCGCGGTCCGCCGCGCAGTTCTGCGCGCCAGCCGCAATATTCCGGGCGGCACGAAATGCCTGCCGCAAGCCCTCGCCGCGCGCGCGATGCTCGCCCGGCGCGGCGTGACCGCAGAGTTGAAGATCGCCGCACGCAGTGCTCCATCGCAGGCAGACCGCTTCCATGCTTGGCTCGAATACGAGGGTATGCAAGTGACCGGCGTTTGCGACGACAGCGAATATCGGGTATTTGGTTACACAAGTAACTAATTCGCGAGATAATCAGAGGAACCGACATGGCCGGCATGGCACGATTTGCGTGGGACGATCCCTTCAACCTTGAAGACCAGCTGAGCGAGGAAGAGCGGATGATCCGCGACACCGCGCACAGCTTCGCCCAAGGCGAATTGCAGCCGCGGATCGCCGATGCCTACCGCGACGAAATCGATGCGCCCGAGCTGTTCCCGCTGATGGGGCAGGCGGGCCTGCTCGGCGCGACCGTGCCTGAAGAATACGGCGGCGCGGGCGCGAACTACGTTGCCTATGGCCTGATCGCGCGCGAGATCGAGCGGGTGGACAGCGGCTACCGCAGCATGGCGAGCGTGCAGTCGAGCCTCGTGATGTACCCGATCCATGCCTACGGCTCGGAAGAACAGCGCAATAAATACCTTCCGGGCCTCGCGAGCGGCGAACTTATCGGCTGCTTCGGCCTGACCGAACCCGATGCCGGCAGCGATCCGGGCGGAATGCGGACCACGGCGAAGGCGGACGGCGACGGATACGTGCTGAACGGCGCGAAGACCTGGATTTCGAACTCGCCCTTCGCCGACGTATTCGTCGTCTGGGCCAAGTCCGCCGCACATGACGGCGCGATCCGCGGCTTCGTGCTGGAAAAGGGCATGAAAGGCCTCTCCGCGCCCAAGATCGAAGGCAAGCTATCACTGCGCGCCTCGACCACCGGCGGCATCGTCATGGAAGACGTGAAGGTCGGCAAGGACGCGCTGCTACCCGACGTCAGCGGCCTCAAGGGACCGTTCGGCTGCCTCAACCGGGCGCGCTACGGCATCAGCTGGGGCAGCATGGGCGCGGCCGAGTTCTGCTATCACGGGGCGCGGCAATACGGCCTCGACCGCGAGCAGTTCGGCGTGCCGCTCGCCTCGAAGCAGCTGTTCCAGAAGAAGCTTGCCGACATGATGAGCGACATCGCGCTCGGCCTGCAGGCGAGCCTGCGCGTCGGACGGCTGATGGACGAAGGCAAGTTCGCGCCCGAAATGATTTCGATCGTGAAGCGCAACAACGTCGGCAAGGCGCTCGACATCGCCCGCACCGCGCGCGACATGCACGGCGGCAACGGCATCAGCGAGGAATATCACGTCATCCGCCACATGGTGAACCTCGAAACGGTGAACACTTATGAAGGCACGCACGACGTTCACGCGCTCATTCTCGGCCGCGCGATCACCGGCATTCCGGCGTTTTGAGTGAGCTAGGTGGGGGCGTATGTCCTACTGCACGGCAGTCCGGTAAAGGGGGCGGCATGAACCGCTCCCCCGCCCGCTTTTCCCTCGCCCGCCAATCCGCGGAAACGTGCGGCTTTTTCTTGCCCTTGTACCGTGTTCCATGTGTTCCATCCTGTAGGGTTTCAGGAGCAAGCGCGCGGCCTGTGCATTGGATGACATAATGAAACTCTACGGATACTACCGCAGCTCCACCTCCTACCGCCTGCGCATCGCGCTGAACCTCAAGGGCCTCGCGTTCGAGAACGTGCCGGTGAACCTGCTCGAAGCCGAGCAGAGGTCCGACGCCTTCACCGCGCGCAACGCCTTCGGCAGCGTGCCGATGCTCGAAGCGAACGGGCGCGACCGCAGCCAGTCGATGGCGATGCTCGAATGGCTGGACGAGGCCTATCCCGACGGGCCGCAGCTGATGCCGAAAGACATCGAGGACCGCTTCACCGTGCGCGAACTTGCCTACGCCATCGCGACCGAACTGCACGCGCCGCTGAACCTGCCGGTGCTCAAGTACCTCAAGGACCCGCTCGGCCATTCGCAGGACGAGATCAATACCTACTACCGCCACTTCCTGGCGCGCACGCTGCATCCGGTCGAACGGCGGCTCGAACAGCTTGATACCGGCGACTTCCTGCTCGGCGAACCGGGCCTGTTCGAAACCGTTCTCGTGCCGCAACTATACAACGCCCGGCGCTTCGATTTCGATCTCTCGGACTGTCCGCGGATGGTCCGGATCGACGAAGCCTGCCAGGCGCTCGAGCCCTTCCGGCTCGCTCACCCCGATAAACAAGCAGACAATCCAGAGAGGAACCCCGCCCAATGAAACTCGCCACACTGAACGACGGATCGCGCGACGGTAAGCTGGTGGTCGTCTCGAAGGACATCACCCGCTACTGCCTTGCCGACAACATCGCGCCGACGCTGCAGGCCGCACTCGACGACTGGAACGCGCTCGCCCCGAAGCTGGAAGCGCTCTATACCGATGTCGAGCATCAGGCGGTGCCGTGCGAGCGGTTCCACGAACGCGAAGCGCACTCCCCCCTGCCCCGCGCCTATCAGTGGGCGGACGGCTCGGCCTATATCAACCACGTCGAACTGGTACGGAAGGCGCGCGATGCCGAAGTGCCGGAAAGCTTCTACCACGACCCGCTGATGTATCAGGGCGGCAGCGACACCTTCCTGCCGCCGCGCGCGAACATTCCGCTCGGCGACGAGGCGTGGGGCTGCGACATGGAAGGCGAGATCGCCTGCATCACCGATGACGTACCGATGGGCGTATCGAGCGAGGAAGCGGCGAGCCACATCAAGCTGCTGATGCTGGTCAACGACGTATCGCTGCGGGGCCTGATCCCCGGCGAACTTGGGAAAGGGTTCGGCTTCTTCCAGTCGAAACCGTCCAGCGCCTTCTCGCCCGTCGCCGTCACGCCGGACGAACTTGGCGATGCGTGGAAGGACAGCCTCATCCACTTGCCGCTGATGGTCGATTACAACGGCGAGCCGTTCGGCCGCGCCGAAGCGGGCGAAGACGCGACCTTCAGCCTTGCCGATCTTGTCGCCCACGCCGCCAAGACCCGCACGCTCGGCGCCGGCGCCATCATCGGTTCGGGCACAGTTTCGAACAAGGGTGAAGACGGCGGCCCAGGCAAGCCGGTCTCCGAAGGCGGGCGCGGCTACAGCTGCATCGCAGAAATCCGGATGATCGAAACGATCGCAAACGGCGAGGCCTCGACCCGGTTCATGCGCCCCGGAGATACCGTAAGCGTGTACATGAACGACAAGGACGGCCATTCGATCTTCGGCACGATCGCGCAGGAAGTGGTCAAAGCCTGACGCTTTCCACATGTCGGCGCTGACGGGAAAGCGCATCGGGCTGCTGTCGAGCTGGGCGAGTTCGCGTAACGGCGGCGTCTGGACGGCGGTAGAAGCACAGGCGAGGATGTTGCGCGGACTCGGTGCCGAGCCGGTAATTGCCGCGCTCGACGACGGCGCGACGGCGACGGGCGAGTTCGAAACGATCCTCGCGCCGGTGATGGGGCCGGGGGCGGTGGGTTTTGCCCCATCGCTGACGAGACGACTGAAGTACGCGAGGCTTGACCTGCTCCATCTCCACGGCATCTGGCACTACCCAGGCCGTGCTGCGCTCGAATGGGCACGCAGCACCGGTCGGCCCTTGGTCGTATCACCGCACGGGATGCTCGATCGGTGGATCACCGGGCGCGGCCGCATGAAGAAGCGGGTGGCGCGAGCGTGGTGGGAGACGTCACTGTGGCGGGCAGCTTCGTGCTTCCATGCGCTGACTGAAGCGGAGGCTGGAGATATCGGACGTGAGGCGGGCCGTGATGGAGCTCTGGTCATCGCCAACCCCGCCCCGCCGCTCTCGCATGAGCGGAAAACAATGTCGCCTCCGCACCTGCTCTACCTTGGGAGAATTCATCCGAAGAAGAACGTTCTTACGCTTGTAAAGGCTTGGAAATCACTCGAAGAGAAAAGCGCGCTGCCACGAGGCGCAACGCTAACAATCGCAGGCTCGGGAGAGGCGGCGTATTCGGCCGATCTGGCTGCGTCTTGCGCCCGGAACGACAGCATTACGCTCGCGGGCCCGGTGCACGGCGACGCCAAAGCGGCGCTGCTTCGGAACGCGCGCGCTCTGATTCTACCGTCGCTCAGCGAGGGACTGCCGATGACAATACTCGAAGCATGGGCGGTCGGAACGCCGACCGTGATGAGCGAGGCTTGCCACCTTGAGAGCGGATATGCCCGCGGCGCTGCGCTCGATAGCGGAACGGACAAGGCGGCGATCGCCGAAGCCATCGGCAGGACGCTTGATGTCAGCGAAGACGCTTGGCTGGCCATGTCCCGCGCGGCGCAGGCACTCGCGGGCGGGGATTTATCAAAGCGCGTTATCGCAGGACGCTGGGAAGCCGCCTATGCTGTATTGCTCGATGGCAGACCCGCTTCCCCCTGACGATCCTGCGCGCTTTCGTCCTCTGGCGGCCGGTCCGGCGTTCGGCCTTCGCAACAAGCTTGCGCGCATTGTCTGGCAACTGTCCTGGCTGCTGTTGGCGCGCTGGACTCCGCCGCCGCTATGGGCATGGCGGCGCTTCGTCCTGAAGCTGTTCGGAGCACAAATAGGACCATCGGCGCGCATCCATGCCAGCGTTCGCATCTGGTTGCCCAGCCGCCTGACAGTCGGCGAAGGCGCATTAATTGGACCGGGCGCAATCCTGTACAATCAAGGCGCGATATGCATCGGCGCACATAGCGTGATCAGCCAGCGCGCGCATATCTGCGCCAGCACACATGGCGTATCCGACCCGCAGTTTCGGCTGCTCGAACGCTCCGTCACGATCGACGAAGGCTGCTGGGTCGCCGCCGAAGCCTTCGTCGGACCGGGCGTAACGATGCGAGCGGGGTCGGTCCTGTCTGCGCGCGGCGCTCTGTTCGAGGATACCGCGCCCATGGCCGTCTACCGCGGCAATCCCGCAGCATGGCTGTGCGAACGCCGCTGGATCGAAGAGCCGCGCTAAGGCGTCGCGCTCGCCGCGGTGATAGCGATAAACGTCGCGACATTTCCGCCCCCGACCCACAAGCCAAGAACCTGGTCGCGGCAGTCCGGCACCCGAACGGTATGTGAAATGCTACGCGGCGGCGGCACTTGCGGCATTCCGCAGGTGAGACTGACCGCCACCGAATTTTCACCGGAAAGCGCTACGCGGTAGAAGCCTTCGCCAAATGCTACGGGCTGCGACAGGACGAGGCGCGTTGCCGCGCTCCGGTTGCGAACCACCAGTCCGTCTTCCTTTTCTCGGTAGGTGATATCCCCCGAGGGATGCCGCCGCCAACCGAGCCGCTGAGCGATGTCGAAATGCGGGTCGGCAACCGAACCTTCCGCAATATTCCTACTACATTGTGCCAGCATCACCCTCTCTGCATCGCGGCGCAGGCCCGTTTCCCACAAGCCGGACATGAGCGGACCCGACGGTCCGCAGCCCCACGACTTAGTACTGTTGTCGCCGAGGTAGCGCGCACGGCGGCGCAAGACAGTCTCGCGATCCTCGGTTTCCGGTTGCCAGAACGTGCGCGACCACGGTGGATCGAGGGCGAGCCGGTCCCGCAAGGCTTGCTGCCCGGCCCTGTTCCGCTCAAAGTTAGCGATCAGTTCCTGCGCATTCGGCAGGGCCGGAAACTGCCGCAGAAGCGCGTCGAGGTGCAAGACCGCTTCGTCGTAGTTGCCCTCCGATAGCCGTTGCTCCAGCCAGAAGCCTTGAGTGTCCGGATCGCGCCAACCGAACTGACGTGCCGCCGAAAACGCTTCCTTTTCTGCGGTTTCTCGTCCAGCCAGCCGGTTAGCTACGCCCAGCAATGCAGCACTGCGATGATCGGCCGGGTTCGCCCTAAGCGCCGCTTCTGCAGCTTCGAGGGCCGCTTCGGCGTCTTCGTTACCGATGGCGGAAATAGCGCGGCTTCGCTCCGCGGCGGCGCGAAACGGAGAGGGGACGAGATCGACCACCGCAGCGTTCTTTTCCGCAATGCGGTCGAGGCCGCTGCCCACGACCGCCCAGACGTAAATTGCTGCGAACACAAGAAGCAGCGCGCCGCGTTTCACGGCAATGCCTGCGTGCTCACGTGACGAGTTCGCCTGCATCGCGCGAAGTACCGCGCGCAGCCGCTTCGTGCTTCCTCTGCCAACCGAAGACCGATTTGCTCGTGTCGGCGTAGCTGTAATAGTCGTAGCCGGAATAGGCGGAGTACCGGTTACCAGCCTTTTCAGGATCGAATTTCGCCAACACCGCGCCAAGCAGAATACCGTTCGCATCGCGCACACGTTTCATTGCGGCCCGAAGCTGGCTGCTTCTCCCGCGCTCGGCCTCGATGACGAAGATCGTGCCGTCCGCAAGGCGGGAAAGCGACGGTGCGTCGGCAAGCCCCAGTACCGGGGGGCTGTCGACGATCACGACGTCGTAGATGTCCGAGGAAAGCTTGATGATCTGCGCCATGCGCAGCGAGGAAAGCAGTTCGGACGGACTGGGCGGGATCGGGCCGGAAAGAAGGACGTCGAAGCCGTAGCTGTTCGAAGGTGCGATCGCGCTTTCGACCGGGTCCTGCGAGGTCAGAAGATCGGTCAGGCCGCGCACGTTTTCACTGCCTGCCAATCGGTGAATGGAAGGCCGCCGCAGGTCGGCATCGATTAGCAGGGTCTTCAGGCCCATGCGCGCGAAACCGGCAGCAGCAGCCACGCTCGTGGTGCTTTTCCCTTCGTGGGCCTGCGCGCTTGTGATCGCGATGACGTCCGGCAGGCCCTGGGTCGTGGAATACAATAGCGAGCCGCGCAGCGAGTTATGTGCTTCCGCGATCGGCGATTTCGGATCGGCCAGCGCTTCGAGCGGCCTGCCTTCGGCCGCGCGCGGGATAACGCCGAGCAATGGCAGCTGCAGCTTGCTTTCGACGTCTTCGGGCACGCGCACACTGTCCGTCAGCTGCTCGCGCAGGAAGACCGCGCCGCCGGCCAGCAACAAGCCGATCAGCGCCGCGTAAACCAGGTTTCGCGGCAGGCTGGGCGAAGAGGGGACCGCGGGTACGCCGGCTTCGTCGATGATTGCGATGTTGCTCGACGCGATACCAGCAGATGCGTTGAGTTCGCGGTAGCGCTGGAGAAGTCCGTCGTAGATCGAGCGGGCCGTGTCTGCTTCTCGCGCTAGCGTGTTGTAGCGCACCGACCGGTCCTGTTCGGCCAGCGTTTCGCCGCGAAGCCGCTCGACCTGCCGGTTGAGCTGGCTTTCCGCCGCGGCGGTGGCACGGTATTCGGACCTGACCGAACCTACCACGTTGCGTGCCGCGGCGTTAAGCTGCTGGCCGACTGCGGCGAGTTCGGTTTCGAGGCGCCCGATAGTGGGATGGTCCGGCAGGTAGCGTCCGCGCGCGGTCTGCAGTTCCGCATCGAGCGCCGCGCGGCGAGTCATGAGCGCCTGCACCGTCGGGTTGCTGAGTACCGGCTGCGATGACAGCAGCGGTGTGCCATTTACCGCCTGATAACGCGACTGCGCGGCGATCCGTTCGGCCTGCGCCTGAATGGCCGCATCGTTCAGTTGCAGCAGGCTTGCCGCAGTCACCGTTCCAGCGTTGCTCTGCCGCGGATCGCTTGCGAGTGCGTCCCGGGTCCGGATCAAGCCGACCGACTTGGCGTAGTCGTTGAGAACCTGCTCCGACGCCTCAAGATTGGCGCGCGCTTCCTCGAGCTGCTCCGATACGAAATTGCGCGCGTAAGACGACGAGTTGAAGCTTCGCTGCAGATTGGCCTGAATGAACTCCTCGGCGAAAGCATTGGCGATGCGCGCAGTCAGTTCGGGATCGCCGCTGGTAAACCCGATGTCGGCAACACGGGTGGAGCGCGGCAGATCGACCGACAGGCCGCCTTGCAGCAAGGCGATGACGGTTTCGCGCTGCCTCGCCTCCGCTACGCCTTCCGCAACAACCTCCGGGGGCAGGCCCATTGCTTCGAAAAAGCGCGGATCGTCGTAGAGGTCGAGGGCGTCGGCGACCCGTTCCGCTAGCGAGCGGCTGCGCAGAACATCGAGCTGCGTATTGAGGAACCGGTCCACGTCCCAATCCGCGGGGGCGGAAACGCTGCTGTCCAGTTCCTCGCCCAGCACCTCGTCGCGCTGGTCGTTGATCTGCACGCTCGTCACGGCGGTGTACTGCGGCTTCGCGAGCATCGTCGCGACTATGGCCAACGCGAAAGCCCCGATGACTATCGCCAGCGCCATCCACAAATGTCGGCGTACAGCTGCGGCGGCGTAGCGAAGATTGGCGCTGATCGCGTTCTCGCTCGCTGCCGGATACGCACCGAAGTGCTGCGGCTGGCGTGGGTTCGGCTCGATCCGGGGTTGGTGAACGGTCATATCGGACGAAACACTCCGAGCAGGGGTACATAACGCAGCACATTGTTCATTGCCGCCCGGCGAGCGCTGTGCCCAACGACGATCACGTCGCCGGGTACGAGAGCAAGATCGGGCATTCGTCCGGCCCGGATCGCCTCGACGTCGAAGCGCCCGCCCATTCGCTCGCCGTCGACCGTGCGAAAGACGAGCACGTTCTTGAGCGCTGCCGTCTCCGTCGGACTGCGCGCCTGCGCCAAAGCGATCAGCAAGGTGCTGCCCGGCTCGTAAGCGAAGCTGCCCGGCTGCTCGACCTCGCCTTCGACCGTTACGGTAGCGGCGCGTGACTGGCGTACCGTGACCGAAACCTGCGGATTGCGCAGGAATCGTGCGCCGTATGCCGTCTCGATCTTCGCGGCGAGTTCGGCTGCGGCAAGCCCCGATGCCTCGACATGGCCGATGAGCGGCATCGCGATATTGCCCGCATTGTCGAGCGTAATCTCTTCGGACGACAATTCCGGTTCACCGAAGACATTTACGCTGACCACATCGCCGGGTCGGAGTGTGTAGATTTGCGGCGCTGCGGACATCGCAGCAGGCGTCAGGACGCGGTAAGCCTCCGCCCCGTCCGGCCCGACCGGCACGGTATCGGACGCACAGCCGCCGAGAACGGCCAGAACCAATATTGCACCGAGCCCTCGTTCAACCGATCTCTTCGCTGCGAGCATGCGTTTTGCTTTCGTCTTGTGGACCGCGCGCACTTCGCAAGAGCAAACCCGCTGCAACCCCGGCAAGACTCGATAGTGCCATGGTCCGAAATGGATAATCAACGAGGCCGTGCAGCGTCATCAACAGTAATGTCGCACTCGCGAAGATGATTACATCGCGCTCGGCAGGACATTGCCACGCACGCAGCGCGGAACGAACGAGGATAGTACCGATCGCGGCGAGAATCAGCGGCGCGAAAATGCCGGCTTCCAAGAAAAACTCCAGCAATTCGCTATGGGCCCGATTGGGCAAGCTCGGATCGAGCGCATCCAGTCGCTCGTGAGGCAATACTGCCATCGCGAACGTGCCTATCCCGCTGCCCCACGGCCAGTGCGCGGCGATTGCCGTCCATGTGTCGCGCCAGATGTCGGCGCGGCCAATATCGTCGCTGGCGAACCGCGCCCCGATACTCGCGAGCCTGTTGCTACCGGTAGCCCTGAGCGCGAGCAGTGACGCAGCAAATACCGCCGCCAGACCGTACCAGCCGACGCGCCGCCGATTGATCGCCCCTTGGCCGTTATCAATTCGCAGCATCAGCCAGACGGCGATGCATGCGACGGGGATAAGCGCGATACCGGCACGCGATCCGGTCAACAGCGCGGCGAGCGCCAGCACGCCCGCGCCTGCCATGAAAACACTTCTCGGTATCGTACGCTCCACGTAAGCGTAAAGCGCCGCAATCGCCATGCCCCCGACCAGGAACAGATCGACCGACGCATTGCGATTGGCGAAGAACCCGGTGACCCACTCGTCGTGCGTTTCCGCGTATATGCGAAACGCTCCGTGTCCACCGGCAAGTTGCGCCGCACCGAGCAACGCGCCGAGTAACGCGGCGGCAACAATTGCCCCAAGTAAGACCGGCACGCTATTGCGGGTCAAAGTCGAGGTAGCCAGCATCAATAGTACCGGCGGAATGATCGCCACAAAGCTTGCCAATGTTCTTGGCGGCGAAACGGTCCATGCGAGCCAGCTTTGATCAGCGTTTTTAAGCGCGAGAACGTCTTCCACGCGCTCTCGTCCCGGCATGGCCTGCCACAGCTCCGGCGGCAGCGGCATCAGTTGCAGCAAGGGCAGAAGCAGGACGATGCCAGCTAGGGCAATGGCCGCCCGCGGCATCTCGGCATACCAGCGGGGCGCAGCGAAGATCCACCCCGTCAAGGCGGCCACTGCCAGCAATTGGAGCGCCATCTCGGTTTCCGGGTTCGGTGTCCCACCTCCGCCGAGAAGCAGTGCGCCGAACAGGTAGATCGCCACGATCCGACCTCGCCATCGCTCCGTATCCTGCTGTGCTGCCCCGTCCATCCGCGACCTCTAACCGAGCATGCGCGCGGATAGAACTACATGGACCGCGCGATCACCATCTTCATGATCTCGTTGCTGCCGCCGAATATCCGGCTGATCCTGCTGTCGCGGAACATGCGAGCGATCGGGTAATCGTTGATATAGCCCGCCCCGCCATGCAGTTGCAGGCACTTGTCCACGACCTCGCCCTGCAATTCGGTGATCCAGTACTTGGCCATGCAGGCAGTCGGCACGTCCAGTTCGCCTTTCAAGTGCTTGGCGATGCAATCGTTCACGAAGATCTTCGCTGCCGTGCCGCGCGCCTTCAGATCGGCGAGCGTAAACTGCGTATTCTGAAAGTCCCAGATCGTCTGACCGAACGCTTTGCGCTCCTTAGTGAACTTCACGGTCTCTTCGAGCGCGCGCTCGATAACGGTCATACCGCCCATTGCGATGATGAGGCGTTCCTGAGGCAATTCTCCCATGAGCTGGTAGAAGCCCTTGCCTTCTTCCCCGCCGAGCACGTTCTCCGCCGGGACGAACACGTCATCGAAGAACAATTCGCTGGTGTCCTGCGCGTCCAGTCCGACCTTGTCGAGCTTCTTGCCGCGCTGGAACCCGTCCGCCCCCTCGGTCTCCAGCAGCATCAGCGAGATACCCTTGGCCCGCTCCTTAGGATCGGTCTTGGCCACGACGATGACGAAATCCGCGATCTGTCCGTTGCTGATATAAGTCTTAGCGCCGTTGATCCGGTAGCCATTGCCGTCCTTCAGCGCGGTCGTTGTGATGCTTTGCAGGTCGGACCCCACACCCGGCTCCGTCATGGCGATCGCGCTGACGAGTTCGCCGGACACCAGTTTGGGAAGGTACTTCTTCTTCTGCTCTTCCGTCCCGTGGCGGACCAAATAGGGAAGGATCACCGTGTTGTGGAGGCTGGCGGAAAAACCTTCGACGCCGTGTTTCCCTTGCTGGTCGATAACCACCATCTCATGACGGAAATCGCCGCCGTGACCGCCGTATTCTTCGGGAACGGACGCGCCGAGCAGTCCGGCCTCTCCCGCTTCGTTCCAGAACTCGCGCTCGACCTGGCCGTCCTCGCGCCACTTGAGAACGCGCTTTTCCGGCGCGTGCTTCTCGTAGAACTTGCCTACGGCGTCGGAGAAGATCGCGATCTCCTCGTCCTGCATGTATTCCGGCTCGGGTACATCGATAACGGGCATGGTTATTTCCCCTTCCAGTTCGGCTTGCGCTTCTCGGCGAAAGCCGCGGCCCCTTCGCGCGCGTCCTCGCTCACGAAAACCGGACCGATGAGCTGAGCCTGCTTCTCGTAGCGCTCCTCCATCGACCAACCGCGCGATTCCTTCACGATTTGCTTGGAGACACACACCGCCAAGGGCCCGTTCGCCGCGATCTTGGCTGCCATTTCCTTCGCCCCGTCCAATGCCGAGCCGGAAACGACCCGATTGATAAGACCGAGTTCGTAGGCGCGCGCGGCACCGATGAACTCGCCGCTCAACGCCAGTTCCATGGCGATCCGTTCGGGGATCTGGTCGGGCAGCATCATCACGCCGCCCGCCGCCGCCACGAGGCCGCGCTTCACTTCGGGAATGCCGAATTGTGCGTCTTCGTTTGCGACCACCAGATCGCAGGCGATCATCAGTTCAAGCCCGCCAGCAAGCGCATAGCCTTCGACGGCTGCGATCAGCGGCTTTTTGGGGGGAGCCTGGACTAGGCCGCCGAAACCCCGCCCCTCGATGATGGGGCTCTCGCCGCGAAGAAAGCCTTTTAGATCCATGCCCGAGCAAAAGGTGCCGCCAGCGCCGGTCAGAATGCCGACGCGCAAGTCGTCGTCGCTGTCGAGCTTATCGAGTGCCGCGGCAATCGCTTCGGCCGCAGCCTTGTTCATCGCGTTCTTCGCTTCCGGCCGGTCGATCGTCATAATGAGTACGCCGTTTTCCTGGCTGACCGTTATTTCCTCAGACATCGCACCCTCTTACATTTTTAATTGCAACTTATCTCCGGTTTAGAACCGCACGTTCGGAGCCGTCAACCGCACAAAATGCGTTGGCGGCGCGATTGCCTTACATCCCCTGCCCCGTTAGGCAGCGAAAACGATCCGAAGGGAGCCTATCATCGCCGCGCGTCAATTCACCGGTTTCGACGGTTCGCCGCTTCTGGCGCAGGAGAGCGGGTCCCGCCATGCTCCCACCGTCCTGTTGCTGCCCGACCTCGGCGCCTCTGGCGAAGCATGGGCTTCGGTTGCCGCCGCCCTCAGCGATGCCGGACGCAATAGCATCGTGCTCGAGTGGAGACGCGGCGCGGACACATTCGGCACGGACGCGCTCGTTTCCGACCTGCACGCTGTGCTGCACCAGCTGTCGTCGCGGCCGGTCATCATCGCCAATGGCTCAGCCGCCTACATCGCAGCTGTGGCACTCGGCGAAGGCGGTCCGGACCTCGCCAGCGGACTTGCGCTCGTCGAAACAATTCCCGGCGGGGGAAGCACGAGCGCTGCTTCCGCCGACCTCGCCGAGCGAGCGGCGGCGGCTATCGCAGAAACGGGGTGCCCCATCCTGCTTCTTGCGCATGGCGAAGACTTCTTTCCGGCAGCGCGGGAAACGCAGCATATAGAGTGCAGTGCGGCAGCACCCTCGCCCGAAGTACCCGACAGACGCGACGCCTTCCATGCCTGTCTCATCGACTTTCTCGAACGCCGCGCGCCGCGCACCGCGACCGAGTATGTCGCCGGTTCCGATCCGCGAACGCTGCGCGATGCGCTAGGCACCTTCGCGACCGGCGTGACAATCGTGACGGCGACCGCGCCAGACGGAAGGCATATCGGCCTCACCGCCAACAGCTTCACCTCCGTAAGCCTCGAACCCCCGCTTCTGCTGGTATGCCCGGCGCGCAGTGCCGGTTCGATGCCGGTGCTGGAAAAGGCGGAGTTCTTTGCGGTCAACGTCCTCCATATCGGGCAACAGGGCGTCTCCAACCTGTTCGCAGCGAAAGGGGAGGACCGCTTCGCCGAGACCGAGTTCGAACTATGGGACCGCGGCGTGCCGATCCTTGCTAATGCCCTCGCCAGTTTCGAATGCCGCAAATACGCCGAGTACGACGGCGGTGATCACGTCATCCTGGTCGGGGAAGTGGAGCGCGTGCGGTACGCCCCGCAGCGCGACCCGCTGCTGTATTTCCGCGGCAAGTATCGGCGCCTGCACTTCGCCTAGGCCACGGACGAACTGCTTTGCTCCGATGATGCGGGGCGGTAGATAGCGGGAGTGGACAACGCACTCTCCGACGACGGCATCCTGCGCTTGAGCATTTTCGCTACGGTCCTGCTCGTCCTCGGGATTGCGGAGGCGCTATTCCCGCGCCGCCAACGTGCGATGCCGCGGCGCGCGCGATGGGTGACGAACACTGCGCTAATAGCGATCGATACGGCACTGCTGCGATTGCTCTTGCCGGTTCTCGCGCTCGGCATGGCTGTCTTGGCCGAACAGCGCGGCTGGGGCCTGTTCAATGCGATCGCTTGGCCCGGCTGGGCGGAATTCCTGGTCTCCCTCGTGCTGCTCGACATGGCGATCTACTGGCAACACGTGGCAACGCACCGCATCCCTTTTCTGTGGCGACTGCACAAGGTGCACCACGTCGACCGCGATCTCGACGTGACGAGCGGATTTCGTTTTCACCCACTGGAAATCATCGGGTCAATGATCTGGAAACTCGCGCTCGTGGCGGCGCTGGGCGCACCGGTGGCTGCGGTGTTTGTATTCGAGCTGTTGCTGAATGCCGGATCGATGTTCAGCCATGCCAACGTCCGCTTGCCGCTGCGTATGGACAAGGTACTAAGGCTTGTTCTGGTTACGCCGGACATGCACCGGATCCACCATTCGGTGATCAGGCGCGAAACAGACAGCAATTTCGGTTTTTCTACGTCGCTCTGGGACCGGCTGTTCGGCACCTACCGCGAGGAACCGGAACATGGCCACCGCGGCATGACGATCGGTCTCGAAACCTTTCAGGACGAACGGCCGCAAAGCCTTTTGCAAAGCCTGCTCATTCCCTTCCGCTCGAATGACTCGGACGACCGGGTTTCCGGATCAAGCGAAGATTAAATGCGTGCAGATTGCGCCGACGGCAATTGCGACACCGTAAGGCAGTGCGCTTAGCGAAGAGGACATCTTCGAGACCCTTCGTACGATCCCGAAAGCAACAACCAGCAGAACACCTGCCACCGCGGTCGTCAAAGCGAACAACGGGGCCGCTTGAAGGGGCAGCGACACCGCGCAAGCCGCGTAAAGCTTGCCGTCCCCCCCGCCCCAGGCGCCGAATTTGAACAGCAACATGCCGGCGACAAGCGCGATGGCGAAATGCGCGATGTGTGACCACGCATCGCCAGCGTTTGGATCGTAGAACGCCCAGACCGCTCCGGTGACCAGAACGATCAGGTTCAACCAGTTGGGAATGACCCGGCGTACGAGATCATAGCCCGCCGCAGCCACTACGGAGGCTATGAATAGCCAGAAGATTATTTCAGGCACGACCGTTTAGTCTGAGCGCAGCGCAACGCGAATGGGATAGACCGGAGTAGCCCGACGCACGATCTCCCCGCTTGCGCGAACGTCCAGCGTATTCCTTCCTCTCGGACCAGCCTGTACCGGACGTTCCGAAGTCAACTCGACCGATTTTCTGTCGGAGGATAGCGCTAGTCTTAGCGGGTAGCCGCCCGAAGCCGTTCTTGTGTCGAATGTGCGGATATTGTTGGAAGCACGCTCTTCTGCGACTACCGCCTCACTGCGCGCAGCGATATGCACCTCTCGGGTAGATACACGCTGCATGCGGGACGCGGGACCATACTCTTGCTCTGCGCGCGCGCTTTCACGTTCACTCTCCGCCTTTGCAAGCTGCGCATTCGCTTCTCTCTCCTGCCGCGCCAACATCACCGTTTCAAACCGCGATGCGTTGCGCGCGAAGCGTTCATCAGTCGGGTCCGCCTCTACCGCGCGCGCGAAAAACTGCTCGGCAACGTCGTGCCGACCGAGGCGATCATATGCGATGGCGAGACCGTTATAAGCTTCCGCCGTAGATGCCGGATCGTAGGAGGCGCGGCGAAACGCGGTAATTGCCGCTCCCGGACGGTTCGCGCGAAGGTGCATGCGGCCCTCCTGAAGGAGCTGTGCAAAATAGCTCGAGACGTCAGGCTGCGCGACACTGCTGCGCAGGGACGAAGACTGATTGCCGGAAAATACCTGACAGCCGCCAAGGGCAACAACCGTAAGCGCGAGCGGCATGGCTTGAAACAGCTTCATGTCCTAACCTCCTGTCATTAGTGGGAATACGTCGCGAACCATGCGGATCGCGGCGGGCAGCATGATTACGCCGATCATGGTCGGCAGCATGAAAACGACCAGCGGAATGGAAATAAGAACCGGAAGGCGGTGCGCTTTTTCCTCGGCACGCATTCGGCGCTTCTCACGCATTTCCTCTGCGTAGACGCGCAGTGTCGAACTGACGGAGGTTCCCAATTTATCCGACTGCACCAGCAGCGTCGTGAAGCTTCGGATTTCGTCTACGCCGGCCGCGTCGGCCATTCGCCGGAACGCTTCTTCGCGGGTTGCACCGGCCCGCAATTGCAGCACTGCTGTTCCAAGAAGGGCTGCGACGAGCGGATGCGACGACGCCATTTCGCGCGCGACGCGGTCCAGCGCGGACTCCACCCCCAAGCCAGCCTCCATACAGACCAGCATCAAGTCGAGCGCATCAGGAAAACCATTGACGATCTGCTCGCGCCGGCGATCGGCCTTGGCCGTGATGAGCAACGACGGCAGGAATAAGCCGATGAGACCGAGCAGCGAGCCGAATACGTAAAGCGAGAGAAAACCCGGCGGCTCCGCCATCGACAAGGTAAGTAGAAGGAACAGACCCGGCAGGATGAAGACGAGCGAAAGCCGGATCAGGGTGTAGATACGCGGCGCCGCGGGTGACGCATAACCGGCAGCAACCAGGCGCTCGCGCAGCCTCTGATCCTTCGTATCTCCGAGTTGCAACCCGGTTTTCTCGACCGCCTCGACGATTGCTGTCCAGGCGCTTGCCTTCTTCTCCTTCATGGTCTGCGGGGCGAACGATATGCTCGCCTGACTGTCGCGAATGCCCTGAAGCTCACCGCGCAGATGCGACCGCCGGTTGACGTAGGAAATGAGGATGAAACTGGCCGCCGCGACGACCGTAAAGAGGCCGATCAGCAGTGCGAGCCGCAGGATGTCGCTGGCTAGGATTTGTTCGAGCATATCAGACCTTGATGTCGATCATCTTGCGGATCATCACGAACCCGCAGAAATACATCACCATAAGCGCGACGAAACCGATCATGAACGAGCGCTCTTCCGCGACGCTAAGATAGAATTCGGGGTTTGTGAGAAACATCCCGACAAACGCGAGCACCGGCAGGGCAGTTAGCAGCCACCCGGTCATCCGCCCTTCGGAACTGAGCGCCCTCACCTTCATGAACAGCGATGCACGGGCGCGAATTACCGTCGACAGGTTCTGCAGAATTTCAGCTAGGTTGCCGCCCGTTTCGTTCTGCACGGTAAGCGACACGACGAACATGCGGATGTCGTCCAAGTCCCATCGTTCCGCCATTTCACTGAGCGCCTCGGTCAGTTCGGCACCGTAGGAAATCTCGTCCGAAACCAGGCCGAATTCGCTTCCGATGGGATCTTCCATTTCCCGCGTCAGGATCGAGAGTGCCGAGGCGATCGGGTGGCCGGCTTTCAGCGCCCGAACGAATACGTCGAGCGCGATGGGAAATTGCTGCTCCACCCGTTTGCGCCGCTTACTTGCCATCATGGAAAGGACCATCGTCGGCAACAGGATGCCGATACATCCCGCCATCACAATTGAAAGTAGAAGCGTTCCCGCCGAAGCAGATACGTCCGTGGCGGCTATGAGCAACAGGATCAGCACGAAGACCGAAAGTGACGCGAGCCCCATGAAGAAGTACACCTGCGCGGCGGAGAGCGAGATACCCGACCCGGCAATCGTTCTCTGAAGGCTCATCGCCGGACCGCGCAGCAGTGCCGGTACGTTTTTCATCTCCCGCGGCTGGTTCTTGCGCAAGAGGGCGACGACCTGATCGCGTCCGAGTCCCTTGTTAATGAAGGTGAGGCGCTTGTTTACTGCGCGCACATGGACGTTGCGTTTCCATGCATAGTTCAAGACGAACTGGCTCGCGACGAAAATGCTGGCAAAGATTGCGAGCAGTAGAGCGATGCGGACGATTGTGTCGGTCATGCTCAGTCGATCGCAACATCGGGGCGGAACAGATCCGCGGACAGTTCGATACCGGCACTCTTCGCGTGTTCGAGAAACTTCGGCCTGATCCCGGTCGCTTCGAAATTGCCCAGAACCTTGCCGTCTTCGGTGCGTCCCTTGACCTTGAAACGGAAGATGTCCTGCATCGTGACCACGTCTCCTTCCATTCCGGTGACTTCCGAAAGGCTGAGAACCTTACGGCGACCGTCGGCGAGCCGCCCCACTTGCAGCACGACGTTGATAGCGGACGCAATCTGCGCACGGCTGGATTTGGACGTTATGTCGATGCCGCTCATCCCGATCATCTGCTCGAGCCGCGACAAGGCATCGCGCGCCGTATTCGCGTGAACCGTGGTCATGGAACCGTCGTGCCCGGTGTTCATCGCCTGAAGCATGTCGAACGCCTCACCGGCGCGGACCTCGCCCACGATGATGCGGTCGGGCCGCATACGCAAAGCGTTCTTCACGAGGTCGCGCTGCGTCACCTCGCCCCTGCCCTCGATGTTCGGCGGTCGTGTTTCGAGGCGCGCGACATGATCCTGCTGCAATTGCAGTTCGGCGCTGTCTTCGATGGTCACGATGCGTTCGCCCTCGTCAATGAACGAACTCATCGCGTTAAGCATTGTCGTTTTACCCGAGCCGGTACCGCCGGAAATAAGGACGTTGCGGCGCGAGCGTACGACAGCCTCGAGAACCTCGGCCATGGCTTCGGGGACCGACCCGAGTTCGATCAACCGCTGAATACCGATCCGCTTCTTCGCAAACTTACGGATCGAGAGCAGCGATCCATCCACCGCCAGCGGCGCGACGATGGCGTTCACGCGCGAACCGTCGGCAAGCCGTGCATCCACGAAGGGCGAACTTTCGTCGATACGCCGGCCGACGGCGCTGACGATCTTCTGGATGATGCGCATAAGATGCCGCTCATCCTTGAACTCCGTCCGCACGCGCTCGAGCATCCCGTAGCGTTCGACATAGACGTTCTTGGGACCGTTCACGAGAATATCGGTAACATTCTCATCCTGCAGTTGCGGTTCGAGCGGTCCTAAGCCGAACAGTTCGTCGAGAATGTCCTCGATGAGCGATTCCCGCTCGCTTCGGTTGAGAACTTCGTTTTCTTCGACGAGAAGTTCGCCGACGATGTCGCCGATCCCGGACTTCAGTTCGTCGCGCGACATCTTCTCGAGCGAGCTGAGATTCATCCGGTCCAAAAGCGCCTTGTGAATCGATACTTTCAGTTCCAGCAGCTTGTTGTCGCTCTTCCCGCGCGGCACGTAATCGGCAACGGCAATTTCCTTAGCTGCCGTGCCCGGATCATTATCTGCGCCGGAGCGCGATTGGCCGTCGTCGTCCGGGACTTCAGTGACCGGTTCAACAATCTTCGCGGACTTCAAATTCCATTTCATCGTCCGATCTCCGATCGCGTCAGAAGCTCGTGCGCCATTGTCGATACATCGCGCGCAAAAACGTTTTTCGGCGCAAGCTGCTGGACCAGTTTGCCCTGATCGATTGCCTGCGAAAGATCGCCGCGATCTTCCCTGATCGCCGCAAGCACATCGACTCCCAGCGTATCGGCGACATCCTGTACCGAGATCAGCCGGAACGGGTTCTTCTGCGCGCGGTTCACGACCGCGCTAATCTTGCTACGAGGAATGCCGACTTCCTGGAACAGGTCGATACAGCGCCTTGCCTGCCGCAGATGAGCGAGCGATTGACGGGTAACGACTACGACCTGGTCCGCTTCGGCAGCCAACGAAAGCGACCAGTTCGTCCAGACCGGCGGCATGTCGAGCAATACAAGATCGAACTCCGCCCGTGCGACATTCACGACACGTAGCAATTGGTCGGTATCGACCTGTTCGATAGGCACGATTTCTTCCGGCGCGGGAAGGATGTACAAGCCGTCTGTGCTCCGGGTCGCAACATTGCGTACCATGTCTTGGTCCAGACGCTGTTCCGCCTCGACAAGGTCAAGCACGGAGCGGGTGGTATCCACTCCCGCATGCGCGGCAAGCGTGCCGGACTGGATGTCCAGATCGATGACGCAGCAGCGCATCTGCCTATCGGCCTCAGCGGCAATAGCGGCGGCCAGATGGAAAACGATCGAGGTATTTCCTACGCGGCCCAGCGATCCGACGAAGCAGATTGCGGGCGCAAGCCTGATCCCGCCTGTATCGGCTTGCCGATCGACTACGTTTATGATCTCGCTAGCGAGTTCCCCGCCTTCGAGCGGAAGGCCGATTACATCCCGGGTGCCATGCCGAAGTAGTAATCGCATCACCGGAAGGGTCGCATCTTCGATCGCCACGATGACCGGCAGCTCGGGCCGCAACCGCTTTACCTTTTCAAGGCGTTCGAAACTGACGTCGCTAGCCGGATCGACCTCGAGAACGAGAAGTTCGGTTTCGCGAAGATCTTCGCGCGACAAATCGCCGTCAGGTGCGAGGTCGAGGTGGCTGACGTCCGGAATAGCATTCCGCACGGTTTCGTCGATACCATGTGCCCAGCGCTCTTGCACCACGATGAGCGTCCGCGGCATCTTGCCGATTCCGTTTACCTTAGACAGTGTCAACATATCCTTCATCGCATTGCTCTGATTAAATGACGGGTCACCCCTGCCCGTCTTCCATGGTCAGCGAGTAGCTTTGCGCGGGCAGTCCAAAATCAAAGATGCCAGCGAGGAATATCGGGCGGAATTGCAAACCTGTCAGAGAGACCGTGATCGTCGGCGCGACGTCTGGCCCGTTGGGATCACCGGCGAAACCGAGGCCCGACCAAGCATAGCTGATAATCACATTATCGGCGTCGGCACGCGGTTGAAGGTCGTTAACGCGGGCTACCACATTGTCGAACGCTGCTTGCGCACTGGCATCGATGGCCGTGCTGAACGGCGCGCTGGTAGCGGTACATCCCAGCGAACCGCCGGGAGCGGAGCAAGTCACGGTAGGAAAAGCACTCTTTGGTACGGGCGAACCTTGCGGCACGTTGCCGCTCAGCGCATAGCTGTAGCAGAGCAATCCCGGCGTCGTGTTGTTATTTCCAGTGTCGCTGCAGCCGATCTCGCCTCCGGGAATCACGTCGGAGACTACAGCCAGCCTAGCGCCTGCCTGCGTCGCTTTCTCGCTCTCGTTCACGGCCCAGATGAATCGGCCCACATCGATTGTTCCCAACAGGAACACCAGGAAAACTGGTAGAACGAGTGCGAACTCTGCGGCGCTGGCCGCATGATCGGAGCGCCAAAACCGACGAAAGACCGGGCTCGTCATCATACGCCCATCACCGCAGCTTGGGCTTGTCCGCGTACCACGACGCTACTGGTGTCGAAGCCCAGAAGGCCGAGTATCGAGTTGTACGAGATCCGAGCGTTGACCAAAACGCGCGGTACATTCCCGCGTTCGCGGTAAATTCCGTTGTTATGGTACGTCGTCGTATCGCTGCTGATCGGGCAGTCGAGCGTTACCGTAAAATCGTCGCCTTGCTGAAGAGTGAAGCGAGGCCTGCCAGTGCCTTCCGGATTCCCGTAGCGCATGACGTTCCGAATGGCATTGGCATTGGTTATCTGCGGTGACGTCTGAAAATCCCCCACCACGGCGCCGCTGGCACAATCAAACGCGGAGTAGTTTAACCGCCCGGCGAAGCGGGCGCCTTCGCGCGCGCTCTTCAGCACCCGGTGTTCCGTCAACAGGTAGTTACCACCTTCGAAGGTAGTAAAGATCAACGCGAACATCATCGGCATGATCAGCGCCATCTCTGCGGCGGCAGCAGCGCGATTGTCGCGCAAGAAGAGGCGGAAAACGCTCCGCATTATTCTATCAGATACGGCACGTCGCGCCGGATTGTCTGCAGATTGGCACCGCTGGACCCGCCGATATCGGTACGCTCGATAAGTTCGACGTAGACATCGGTGTTCTCGGTGTATCTGTTGTTGCAGCCGCTGCCGCCGCCCTGGCACCGACTACGCGCAATGGCGGGCTCGACCATGAAGATGTCGATCCAGGTGGTCGGCGTGAGCTCACGGTTGTTGAGATTGTTATAGCCGTTGGCCGAATTGGTCAGCGCGCTGCAATTCAGCACCGCTACGCTAAGACGTCGGCGATCCAGATCACTGCCGGGCACACGTCCATACGGCGAGGATGGCAGCGCCAGCATCTGGCCCGCCTGTGGTTGGGCATAAGCGGCCTGAGCTGGATTGGTCCCGGCATCCTTGACCACGCCGGGGAGAGTGCCTGCCAGCAGCTTTTCCGATTCCCAGCGGTACACCTGGTAACGGGTGGGATAGGTGTAACGCGAGAGCGTGCCGTACGAATTCGTTGCGATCGTGCCCGCGGGATATGACGTCCCGTAGTTGGAGCGCCAGTAGGCGTCGATGTCCCATTCGCCGTTGCCGAGACGGGGGCTCTGATTGCCGTTGACCAAGGGGCAATCGCCGTCGTTGCTCCAGGCGTGGCATAGGTCGCGCGGATGCCCCATGATCCGCGGCGTTACCGTGGACGGATAGAGCGCGCGCGAGGTGGGTCGATAGGCTTCGGTGGCGAAATTGCCGGCATTCCCTTCGTGTACGGACCACGAAATGTTGTTGCCCGTATTCTTCCGCACCAGGTCCTTGCGCACGTTGATGGAGGGCGAGCACTGTCCCGTGACCCCGCCGATGGTCGGGCAGGAGTTTCCGCTTCCTGGCATATCAAAGCGCGTGTTGATGCCGTCCATCACGCTGGCGGTCAGGCCTTCCTTGACCTCGACGCCGTCGATCGACACGCAATCGCCGCGGCGTACGTCCCAGCCCAGTGCCGCGAGCAACTGGTTCGCCGAATTGCCCGAACCGGTTTCAAGGAAACCGAAGGCTCCGGGCGTGTAGCTGTTGTTGGCCACCAGCTTTATACCCGCACCCCGGTTGGCCTCAACGTCGAAGGGCAGCAGCACATTGAGATTGGTTTCCGGTTCTGCCGGATTGCAGATCATCAGCGGCGGCACGCGGCAGATGGCGCTGCCGATGCCGGCCATGGCCCGTGCGCGCATCTCGCCGGAATCCAGCGCGTCCACGATGGGTGTCAGTGCATATCGCGCCACCCGCGGAGTGGTGACGACCTCGACGAAGCGCGCGTCGGCATCGCTGGTCGCGGCCGTGGTGCCCTCGCGGTTCTGCCAGAAGCGGATGAAGCCGGTCGCGTCGCAGTTCGGTTCGGGTTCAAAAGTCACCGCGTTGCCGTCCGGGTCGCCATCGTTGGCGAGCAGCGTGACGTTCCGCAGCATTCCGACTGCGGCGGCACTCGCGCGGGCGCAGGCGCCGGATCCTTTGTCGAGCTGGGTGGCCGCAGCCAACGCCGCCTGGTCGGCCCCGTTTTGCAGCTCGCTGTGCATGCCGGCCATGCGTGCGTAGTCGAAACCCACTCCGGCGATAGCCACCAAGCCAAACAGCGCAATCGCGTAGGTCGCGGCGACCGCGCCTCGCTCGTCCGATCGGAAAGAGCTTATCTTCGGCATGGCATCATTGGGCGGCTTAGCCGCCCCCTCCCCCGCCGCCGCTACCGACCGAAGTCGTGTCTTCGGCCACCGGCTGCACCACGCGGCGCTCGCGCACGCGCTCGGCGGCATCGGCGGTGCTCTGCGCGCTGGTCTCGATCGGCTCGTCGTATTCGGGCGCCGGGTTCACGATCATTGCGGCATAGGTCTGCCGGTTCGCTTCGCCGAACTCCTCGTCCGCGAAATAGCCTTCCTTCGCGCTCCAGTTGGAGGCGCAGGCGGACAGCGCGGCCGAGGCACCGATGGCAACGAGCAGGCGAGGCTTAATATTCATAGTCGGCTCCCGTGCTGGCCGGCGCGGCGGGCGGCAGGTCCTGCGGTTGATAGACGTCGCCGTTGAGAAGCACGTCGGCGACTTCGGGCGACGGCACGCGGTCGGTCGGCAGACGCACCTGGTCGGGCCGGATCGGCTGGACGAGGCGCGGCGTGACCACGATCAGCAGCTCGGTCTCGCCGCGCTGGTAGCTGGTCGAGCGGAACAGCGAACCGATGATCGGCAGCGATCCCAAGAGGGGCAGCTGGTTGACCGTCGTCTGCGTCTCGTCGCGCAGCAGGCCGGCGATCGCGAAGCTTTCCCCGTCGCGCACTTCGAGCGTGGTGCGCGCGCGGCGGGTCTGGAGGCCCGGCACGGTCAGGCCGTTGACTGTCACCGACGCGCTGGGGTCGATGGAGGACACTTCGGGTTCGACGACCAGGTTAATGACATCGTTGCCGAGCACGGTGGGCGTGAAAGCGAGGCTGACGCCGAACGGCTTGAACAATACGGTGATCGCATTGCCGCCGCCCGCTACGCCCCCGCCGTTGCCCTGCGAGACGGGCACCGGAAATTCGCCGCCCGCAAGGAAGTTCGCGCTTTCGCCGCTGAGAGCGACGAGCGTCGGTTCGGCCAGCGTGCGGGAGAGGCCGTTGCGCTCCAGCGTGTCGAGATAGGCTTCGACGCTGAGGTCGCCCAGTTCGAACAGCGCACCGAACACGCCGAAGGCATCCGTGATGGTGTCGAGGCGCAATGCGGACGTGCTCGGCGAAACACCAGCGCCGTTGCCGATGGCCGCACCGAAATCGCCGTCTTCGTTGAACGCGAAGCCGCTGACGCCAAGCTGCTCGCCTACCTGGCGGCTTACCTCGGCAAAGCGCACTTCCAGCATCACCTGCTGGCTTGCCCCCATGCCGAGGAGGTTGATGACATTGTCGCCCGCATAGGCAGTGGCAAGGCGTGCGATCCGGTCGGCCATGCCCGCATCAGGCACCGTGCCCGACAGGACGATGGAGCCGTTCGACAGGCTGATGTCGACATCATCGGACGGCATCAGCGCCTGCAGCTGCCGGCGCATCCCGTCGATGTCGGGCCCGACGGTCACGTCCATCACCGCGATCACGCGGTTGGCATTGTCGTAGAGCGTCAGGCTGGTCGTACCGCGCGATTTGCCGAGCACGTAGATCGAGCGGTCGGAAATCGGCAACACGTCCGCGATGTCGGAATTGCCGATCATGGCGCGGTCGATCCGCTCCGGCGTGGAAACGACCTGGCTCTTGTTGATCGGCACGACGAGTTCGCCAGCGTGCAGCCCGTAATCGGCACTGGCCTGTGCGTGTGCGGCCGCGGCGGGAACGAGCGCGGTCGCGGCAAGTGCGGCGGCGAAGAGTTTGAACTTGGTGATCATGTCAACGCCCCCCCAGGCGTCCGACCGGATATTCGGTCGATTCGGTTCCGCGGATGATGGACATCGACGGCCCGCGATAGACAGGCTCCGACGGAGCGGACTGGCGCGCGGGTGCGGCCTGCGGCGGCGACTGCGCGTAGATGACGGGCGGCTGATAGGCCGGCTGCGGCGCGGGCTGCGACTGGTTGCGCTGGCCCGCGATATAGAGCCCCGGATCGCCGAGGTCGCGCGCGGTCACGGTAAGGAGCTGTCCCGCTTCCTGGCTTTCGACATTGCGCAGCGCGAGGGTCAGCGTGCCGAGCCGGTTGGCAAGGACGAGCCGCTGCGCGCCGTAGGTATCGACCTCGACCGTGGCGGTGGCGCCGACGCCGGGTTCGGTGGCGCTTTCGCTCGACACCTGGTCGATCGCGAGGACGCGGACACCTTCCATGATGACGTCGGTCATCAGGTCCTGGCCGCCTGCGCCGTCACCGGGGATCTGGCGGGTGAGCAGCACGTCCACGATGTCGCCGGGGCGAACGAAGCCCGCGACGCCGTTGACGGCGGAAACGGGGATGGCGACAGCGCGCATCCCTTCTTCGAGATTGGCGGAAAGAACGGCGCGGCCGCCGCTACCGCTGACCTTGTCGGCCAGCACGGGTTCGCCGGGAACGATGGGGCGCAGCGCGACGCGCCCGCCCTGCAAGGCCGCTTCGAGAGAGGTGAAGGCGCCCTGCGGCACCGAACTGGCTGGGAAATTCTGCATCCGCAGGTTTTCTTGCGACAGGGCCGTGCCGAATTCCATCGGCTGCGCGGCGACGACAATGCGCGCCATCTGGTTTTCCGCGGCGATTTGCGCCTGGCGCTCTTCGGCACCCGAAAACCAAGCATTGGCAAATAAAACGGCTATAATACCGAGTATTACGGCAACAGCCAGGATCGCAATATTGCGTCCCCCCATGACTTTCCCCCCGAAAAGCTATCCATGCGCTTCGTTAGTGAAGCTATGTAACGGCCATTCGTTATCAAATAAAAAAGGCCCCCGCGAGACAATTCTCGCGGAGGCCCGTTTTGGGACAGATTAGTCGCACTCAGTGCCGTCAAACTGTGCCGACGTTGCGACGCCGGTTACAGCTGCGGCAGCTTGGTTACAATCGTCTACCTCGTTTGCCGCGCCGCCGATGGCAGCCTGGATGTTGCCGCCGAGGGCAAGCGCAGCAGCACCGATGCCTACGCCGACGACGGCGATGATCAGGGCGTATTCGGCAGCCGATGCGCCGGATTCGTCAGCAATGAAGCTCTTAAGGAAAGTTTTCATAATCTTGGGTCGCTTTCTATTCTCTAGGTCACAAATCGGGTCCGGCCTCTATTTCCGGATACCTCTCAGTGTCTGAGGAAGTTTTCTTGGGCCTTCCTTCCCGCTACTTGCGGTCCGGTCGTTCCGTCGAGCACTTGCCCCCTCCGACGCCAATAATGATCGCTAATTCACTTGCTTTCGGCAACGGTTTCTTAAGACATGAAAAAAATAAGTCCGTTTCTCAAGTATTTGAAACGCGAATATCTTAAGATCGATGGTTACCGAGGCGTTAACTATGGTGCATTTTTGTTTCACCGCGGGACGCATTTTCGGGAACAAATTACTTGCGACGTGGTTAATCGCGCCCTCGATCCAAGCGAATCAGCACGAGTCGCAGCGGGCCGCGAATCGATTCGCGCCCGCCTGGAACCTGATCTGTGTTAGAAATGCAGGGTTTGCGCCGCTCAGGCGGTCGCCGGCTGCAAACGCTTCTCGAGCTTCTTCAGCGCGAACATCGGCACGATCACCGAAAGCGCGATCCCGCCCAGCGAACTGATCCCGAGCCAGATGGCCACTGCCGATCCGCCCGACTGGTACATCGCCCAGAACACCGGTGCGGCAAGTATAAGCCCGCGGATTTCGTTAAGTGCGAGGAGAACTGCGGCAGAGCGCAGAACGAAGCGAAGGATGCCGAGGCGTTTCGAAATCATGCCGCCGTTATCATCTTTATTGGTAAAGATTGAATTAGCGGACCTGCGATTCTGTTCGTCTCTGGCTGACACTGCGCTATCTCGTCTCCTTGTCCCGTTCCATTAACTATACGTCCAAGGCGCCGTTTTGCTCCAAGAGCGCCGTAATTTCCTCCCGCGACTTGCCGCTCTTCTCCGCATCCACGGTCATGAAGATGCGCCCGCGCTTCAACTGCGTCTCGCGGTGATTGGCGGCAACACTCTCCACGTCCTGGTCGCTCAGCATGGTAGCCATCGCCGCCCCGGTCGCGCCGATCACCCCGCACGCCGTCGCCACGGAGGAATAGGCCGAGGCGATCACCGCGCCAGCCACCGCGACCGGACCGACGCCGGGAATGGTGAGCATGGCAAAGCCCATCGCCGCCCCCGCCACGCCGCCGGCGGATACGCGCGCGAGCACGCGGCTGCGGCTATAGCCCTGCGCCGGAGTGCCCTCCCCGCCCATCACGGCATTCGCCTGCCACAGCAGCGCGATCGCCTCCACCGGCACGCCGCGCTTCACCAGCGCATCGACCGCCTGCTCCGCCTCTTCCATGCTCGGATGGATCGCGGTGACGAGCCGGGCAGCCTCGGCCTTGGCGCGGATGCTCGCCTCGTGAATGGCGGAGGCGAAAGCGTGGCGATCCTCGCGGCTTTCGAAGCCGACGCGCAGGCCCGCCGCCTCGCGCAGCTTGAGCACGCTCGGCGTATCGACGTCCTGGTGATAGGTGCGGAAGAACTGGTCGAGCCGGGTGGCGGACAGGTGCCGATCAGTGCCGCGGTCGATCCACTCCGCGCTCACCGGCGAAGGATGCCCGCCGTCCAGGTAATTGAGGGCGACGAGTTCGCCCGCCTTGATAACGTAATATAATTCTGGCCGTTGATCGGCGGTCATCGAATAGCTGCCTCCGGTAGGGCGGGATTGCGACGACCCGGTGAATTAACGATACTTATTCGCTCAAAGTTCCCAAATCGCTAATGGCGATATGGGTTTAGGGGGCGGGTCACTCTGCTCGCGTGACCGGAATGCTGTTGCCGTCCTGCGTGAACATGCCCCCGGTGATGCGGCCGTCCTGCTCGGTAAAAACGATCTCCGCATTCGCCGCGCGCCAGAAGAACGCGAGCGGGGAGCGCGCAAAGATCGGCAGCGCCGCCTGCCCGGTGACCGCGGCGTAGAGCTGCTCGCCGTCCCGCGTTATGTCTATCGCGAGTTCGGGGGTCAGGCGCCACTTGCCCAGCACGCGGTCCTGCTGCGCCTCGGTAAGGTTGGCGATCTCGTCCCGCTGCACCTGCTGCGCGGCCTGGGGAACAGCCCCGGCTTCCGCAACCGGACCTCCGGCCAGCAAATGAAACGCGATGTCCTGCGCGCCCGGGTCCACCGCGCTGTTCGTCAGCACGACGACCGCCCGGTTATTGGCAGGCTGAAGCGCCATATGCGTGCGGAAGCCGCCGGTACCGCCGCCGTGCATCACGATCGTCCCGCTGGGCGCAGGCAGGATCATCCAGCCCAGACCGGCCCCGAAGCCCGGCCCCTCGCGCGGGTCCGCGAGCGCCAGCTGCATCTCCCGACTGATGGGTGACTGCGGGTCGAGCGCGGCTCTCATGAACTTCAGCATATCGTTCGCGGTGGAGCGCAGCGCGCCCGCTCCGGCGAGGACCGGCAGGTCCCACGCGCTCGTAGGACGGTTGAACGCGTCGCGGCCGCCCGCGAACCGCGCCTGCTGGTCCGCCGAGAGGGCGATCGCAGTGTCGTCCATGCCGAGCGGGGTCAGGATGCGCTCGCGCAGCAACGTCTCGTAATCGCTACCCGCAGCACGTGCGAGCGCGTACCCGAGCAGGCCGACGCCGAGGTTCGAGTATTCGTACTCGCTGCCGATGTCGCGCGGCAGCTCGTATCCTGCCAGAAAGTCGAGCAGCTGCTGTTCGCTGTAATCGGCATAGGGGTTGCTCGCATCGCCTGGAACCATGTTGTCAGGCAGTCGCGGCAAACCGGAATCCTGCTGGGACAGGTTGCGCAGCGTAATCTGCTTCCCCCCGCGCGTGGGCATCGTGGCCCCTGCGGGAAGGTGTTTGCTCACCGGATCGTCGAGCGAGACGACACCGTCTGCAGCCATGTCCGCAAGCAGCAAACCGGTGAACACCTTCGTCATCGAACCGATCTCGAACAAGGTATCGGCATCGAACGAAGCTGCGCCGGATGGTCCGCGTGCGATCGTCTGCACGTCGTCGCCATCGACGAGCCCGACGACCATTCCCGTTCCCGGCCGGTTCGCGAGCCTTTCCTGTATTACAGCAGCGACCTCCTCTTCGTTCGGAATATCCCAGTCCGCCGGAAGGGTTCGCGGCGACGCTGCGGCAGGACGCGGCGGCCGTTCGCCCGCAGTGAGCGACAGCGCAAATGTCGCGCCACCCTGGGACCACGACCCTACCCAGCGCTTTTCCTCGGCTTGCCACTCGCCCTCGTAGGAGCCCCCGACCGCCGGTACCGTGAAGGTCAAGCGATCGCCAGCCGCCTCGACGTTGGAAACCGGGATGCCGAATGCCTGCTGGGAAGGACTGTCGATCGATCCCGAAAGCGACCCGTCGCCGCCCCCCTCGATGTTGACGCCAATCGGAAGCGTTCCTGCGCCGGTGTCGAGAGTACCCTGCCAGTACCCGACCGGATCCTGCGCATGAACCGGGGCGGCGATCGCGACGGCGGCTGCCACTACGGCCCCTTTCAGAACGAAATTCATCGAAGGCTCTCCATCTTTGTCGCCGCGCCGGGGAAGCGTCCCGCGCGGTCGTTCAATGGAGGCATTCTCTACTGCAGGCGACAATTGCGCAATGGTGTAGGCAATGGGCTTTGCCGGAGAATTACTTAGCCAGCGGAAGTCTCAACTCGAAGGTACTGCCCTCGCCGGGGCAGCTGTGTTTGAGCAGTATTTCTCCGCCATGCAGTTCGACGAGCTGCTTCACGAGGGCAAGGCCGATCCCCAGTCCGTCCCCGACGATGCCGAGGCCGTTGTCGGATTGTTCGAACATCTCGAATATTTTCGCCTGCTGCTCCGGCAGAATGCCGATGCCGTTGTCCGATATCTCTACGATGGCGTAGCCGCTGGCACCCCAAACCCTGACCCCGATTTCTCCGCCCGGCGGAGTATACCGAACCGCGTTACCGACGACGTTGCTCACGATCTGGATGAGGCGCGCGGGATCGGCGTCGAGAACCAACGTCTCGTCGGATGCGTTCACGAGCAGACGATGGTTCGCCGCTACGACGGCCGGTTCGACGAGGTCCAAGGCCAGTGGCAGCAGTTCGTTCAGGCTGACCTTTTCCGTTTTGAGCGAAATCTTACCGCGCTCGATCCGGCTGATGTCGAGCAGATCATCCACGAGGCGCGTCACATGGGCGACCTTCTGCCGCATCGAGAGCCTAATCTTGCTCGTATCGACCCCGCTCTGTGCTCGGTCGAGGATATTGAGACCGGAGGAAAGCGCCGCCAAGGGATTGCGCAGTTCGTGAGCGAGTACTGCCAAGAACCGGTTTTTCTGCTGATCCGCCGATTGTAACGCGATGCTCATGCTGGCCAGTTCGTCACGCTGGGCAACGATCTGGCGGCGCTGGTTGTAGAGGTCGAAAAAGACGTTCGACTTGGAACGCAGAATATCCGTTTCGATCGGCTTCTGGATGAAGTCGACCGCTCCTGCTTCGTAACCTCGAAAGCGGCGGGACGCATCACCCGTTCCGGCAGTGACGAAGATGATCGGGATGTGCCGCGTACGTTCGTTCGCGCGCATGAACTCGGCCAGTTCGAACCCGTCCATTCCCGGCATCTGCACGTCGAGCAAGGCAAGCGCGTACTCGTTGGTCAGCATCAGCTCGAGCGCTTCTTCACCGCTGCGAGCCTTGTGCAGGTCCAATCCCTCACGGACCAGGAGCGCTTCCAGCGCCAGCAGGTTCTCTTCGAGATCGTCGACCAGCAGGAATTTGACAGGCGCGGTCATCATCGGGTCATGGCTTGTAGAGCGGGCGCTATCTCGTCTAGGTACATCGTCCGTGCCCCGGGACAGGCGATACGAGCTGCGTCGGGCATGGTAGCGACCTCCGCCGTTGCGGAATCCTGCACAAGGCCGACGCCGCCAGCTTCGCAGACGGCCTTCAACCCTTTCGCCCCGTCCTGGTTTGCTCCCGTAAGAACGACGCCAGCCAATCCGGACCCGAAGGCATCGGCGGCGGTCTCGAACAGGACGTCGATTGCCGGGCGAGAGTGATTCACCGTTTCGTCCGATGAGAGCGCCAAGGTTTCGCCGGCTTCGACCAAGAGGTGATAATCGGGCGGTGCGAAATAGATCGTACCCGGCGCAAGCGGCTCCTTGTCCTCCGCTTCTTTGACCTGAAGATGGCATTTTCTCGCGAAAAGGTCGACCAGTGCGTTTTCCTTGTGTGGAGGAATGTGGACCACCACCATTACCGGCACCCGGAAACCGGCAGGCAGGTCAGGAAGCACTTGCGAGAGTGCCTGCACTCCCCCTGCGGAGGCGCCAATTACTACTGCACGCAGGCTCATCGTGATATCCTCCGATAGATTTTCTCCGCGCGTACGAAATCTGTAAAGCGATCCGCATGAGCGGAAAAGCGAAGGGTTTCCTTCGACCCTATACCGAGAAAACCGCCGCGAGTCAGCGAATCCGAGAACAGGCGCACGACGCGGTCCTGCAATTCGCGGTCGAAATAAATCAGCACATTACGGCATGAGATCAGATGCATCTCGCCGAAGGCAGCGTCTGTCACGAGGCTATGATCAGAAAAGACCGTACGTTCGCGCAAGCTCCTGTCGAAGACCGCGCGATCGTAGTTCGCCGTGTAGTATTCGGACAGAGAGTTCTGACCACCGGACGCCTGGTGGTTTTCCGTAAATAGCCGAATGCGGTCGAGCGGATAAACGCCGGCCTGCGCCGCTTTCAGAGCGGCCGGATTGATGTCTGTTGCGTAGAACATCGTCCGCTCCGCCAGACCTTCCTCTGCAAAAAGGATTGCCAGCGAGTACAGCTCTTCTCCTTGGCTACAACCGGCGATCCATACTTTCAGCGAAGGGTAGGTCCGCAGATGCGGTACCACTTTTTCGCGCAAGGCCCGGAAATAGGATGGATCGCGGAACATCTCGCTCACCTGCACGGTGAGGAAGTTGAGCAACTGCGGCAGAATTGTCTCGTCGTGAAGCACAGCGGACTGAATCTCCGAAATGCTTTCGTAGCCCCATTGGGCAAGCGCCTGCAGAAGCCGCCGCTTGATCGAGGCGCGGGCGTAATGCCGGAAGTCGTAATGATAGTGGCGATACACGGCATCCAGCAGCAGCTGGATCTCGATATCCTCAACGCTTTCACTCATTACCGCGGCATCCATACGCGCACCAGTGACAGCAGTTTGTCGACGTCGATCGGTTTGGCCATGTAGTCGTTCGCCCCAGCATCAAGGCATTTCTGCTGGTCGTCAGGCATAGCTTTGGCCGTAAGCATTACGATTGGCAGTTTGCGCCACTGCGGATCATCGCGGATCGCGCGGACCGCAGTGAGACCGTCCATTACCGGCATCATCACGTCCATAAGCACGAGGTCGATCGTCCTTTCAGAATCGCCGGCCGCTTCGGCAAGAGCGTCGAGCGCCTCCTGACCGTTGCGCGCGATCCTCGTCACCGCGCCGCGCGGCTCCAGAACGCTCGTCAGCGAATAGACATTCCGCACGTCGTCCTCGACGATCAGGATACGCTTGCCTTCGAGGGCGGCGTCGCGGTGGCGAGCCTTCTCGATCATTTGGCGCTGCTCCGGTGGCAGTTCGGAAACCACCCGATGAAGGAACAGCGAAACCTCGTCGAGGAGGCGTTCGGGAGATTTCGCGCCCTTGATGATGATCGAACTCGAATAACGGCGAAGGCGCTGCTCCTCCTCTGCCGATAGATCGCGCCCGGTGTAGACGATTACCGGCGGAAGGGCCGTGCGGCCTTCCTCGCTAAGCGTTTCCAGCAATGTGAAGCCGGAGGCGTCAGGCAGCGATAGGTCAAGAACGACGCAGTCGTAATGACCGTCGCGCAACTCTTCTAGACATTCGCTTGCGGTGCCGACCCCGACCGTCTCGACGTCTTGTGAGCCGAGAAGTTGGCCAACCGCCCCGCGCTGAACCTCGTCGTCCTCCACGATCAGAACCCGGCGCACGCGCGAAGACAATTTTTCCTGGAGGCCTGCGAGTACCTCCGCGAGCTGGTCGCGCGGCGCGGGCTTCTCGAGAAAGCCGACCGCGCCAAGAGAAAGCGCGGTCTGACTCTGGTCCGACCCGGAAATTACGTGAACCGGGATGTGGCGCGTTTCTTCCTGGTGTTTGAGGCGGTCGAGTACGGTGAGACCCGATTGATCCGGCAATCCGATATCGAGCACGATCGCGCTCGGGCGGTATTCCTTGGCAAGGTCGATCGCGTCTTGTGCCGTGCCAGCGACGATGCACTGGAACCCCAGTTCGCGGGACAGGTCGCACACGATACCTGCAAAGGTGTTGTCGTCTTCGATAACGAGCAGCAGGCGCTTGCCTTCGGAAAGCGTATCGCGGTCATCGTCGATCGTAGCCGCGACTACCGGCGCATTTTGCGGCCTGCTCGGCGTCGGTACGGCCGGCGCTTCCAAATTGCTTGCGTCGGCCGGCGCGATCTGGCGCGGCGCGACATTGGCGGGGTCATAGTTTTCCGGGAGGCTGACAGTAAAGGTGCTACCCTTGCCCTCTTCGCTTTCGAGCCTGATCGTACCGCCCAAAAGGCGGACGAGTTCACGGGAAATCGACAGACCGAGCCCGGTACCCCCGAATTTGCGACTGATCGTACCGTCGGCCTGCCGGAAAGCCTCGAAAATCGCCTCGCGCTGCGCTTCGGCAATGCCGATGCCGGTATCCGAGACTGCGAACGCGACCGTGTTCTCCGGGCCAGTCGAGATAAAAAGACTAACGCTACCCTTCTCAGTGAACTTGAGCCCGTTCGAAAGCAGGTTCTTCAGAACCTGCTCCAATCGCAGCTTGTCTGTTTCGAGCGAACGCGGCGCGTCCGCTGCGACCGCTATCTCGAGTTCCAAGCCGCGCTGCTGCGCCATCGGTTCGAATGTTTTGCGCAGATCGGATGCGAGCCGCTCGGTCGAGACCGAGGCGGCTTCGATTTCCAAGTGGCCCGCTTCGATCTTGGACAGGTCGAGGATATCGTTGATGAGGGTCAGAAGGTCGTTGCCCGACGATTCGATCGTTCGGGCGAACTTGACCTGCTCATTCGTCAGATTGTCGTCGGCATTGTCCGCGAGCAGCTTGGACAGGATCAGCAACGAGTTCAGCGGCGTACGCAGTTCGTGGCTCATATTCGCGAGGAAGTCCGACTTGTACTGGCTCGCCTGTTCGAGTTCGCGCGCTTTCAGTTCGAGCGAGGCAGCCGCGCGGCTCAATTCGTCGCGCTGCCCCTCCAGCGTCTCGGCTTGCTCTTCGAGCTGGGTGTTGGTCTGCTCCAGTTCCACCTGCTGCAGTTCGAGCCGCGCCTGCGATTCCTTGAGCGCGTTGCCCTGTTCCTCCAGTTCTTCATTGGATACGCGCAGTTCCTCGCTTTGCGCTTGGAGTTCACCCGCCTGCCGCTGGGTTTCCTCCAGCGCATCCTGTAACCGCTCGCGAAAACGGGCAGACCGCAAGGCAATGCCGAGCGACCCGGACGCAGCCTCAAGCAAGTCGAGAACGCGCTCTTCCACTTCGTCGAAGAAGCCCAGTTCCACGACCGCGTTGACGAGCCCGTCGGTGAAAGCGGGCGCAACGACGAGATGGCGGGGCGCTTCGCTGCCCAGCGCCGAACCTATCTTCAGATAGCCGGACGGGAGGTCGGATAGCTTGGTGGCATGCGCGTCAGCGGCGACCTTGCCGAGAAGACCTTCCCCCAAGGTGAAACTTTGCGGCACGTCGGAAAGGTCCGATACGCCGAGCGCGGCAACACGATTGAAAACGCCGCCCTCGCCCTTGAACAATGCGCCCGCACTCGCCCCAGTCCGCTCGGCGAGGAAAGACAGGACGGTCGCTGCCAGTTGAGGCACAGTCTTCTCGCCTCTCATGGCCTCTGCAAGATCGACCTGCGCGGTCTGTAACCAGCGCTGGCGCTCACGGCTGCGGTTGGTTCGCACCACGAGGATGAAAATCGCGATCGTAAGAGCGATACCGATCAGACTGGTCACGACGGCGCTCAAGACCGCCTTCTGCGAAGCGGAAGCGAGCGCGATCACCCGCTGCTGGCGTTCCCGCAGTTCCTCGCGCTTCATTTGCGCCAGTCGGTCACGGATCGTATCCATTGCGATCTTGCCGCGATCGGTGTTGGTCAGATCAATAGCTGCGTCGATACCCTGTTCGGTGCGTGTCCGTATTGCACCTTCGGAAAAGCGAAACTTGTTCTCGATAGCGGATTGAAGAGCATCGACATTCTCACGCTGAACGGAGTTGCTTCGCGTCAGAGACCGTAATGCCGAAAGCTCCTGACGCGCGTGACTTAAGCCGCTGTAATAAGGCTCGAGATAGTTTCCATCACCGGTTAAAAGATAGCCGCGCTGACCGGTTTCCGCGTCCAGAGCAGCGGCGAGGAGATCGTCGAGCGTGCTCAAGACCTCATGCGTATTTCGAATTCTCGCTTCGTCCTCGCGCATGTCGAGGACATTCGAGTAAGCGGCAAGCGCGCTGATCAGGAAAAACCCGATACCGATCAACAAAACGCCGATTGTCCAACCGGGCGCGGTATCTTTAAACGGCCGCGCTGATACTGTCTCTTTCAAGCGAATGATGCCCTGATGAAGTTTCCGCCCGCCTTAGCTACGCCAAGCCAGTGCAATCAAATACAAATCGCGTAGCCTTCAGTCGGCCTTGCGCAAGCCCCAGTCGAAGCAGGGGATAAGCCTCAGTCACGGCCGTACGTTTGACGGGGCAGATCGAAACGAAACGTGGTCAGACGCTCTTCGGAACGGACCGTCAGATCGCCGCCATGGGCGCTGGCGATCTGCGAGCAGATGAAGAGCCCCAGTCCGAGACCTTCCTGAGACGGTCGCGCCTGCTCTCGCACGAAAGGCTCGAAGAGATGCGCAATAACCTTTTCCGACATCGTCTCCCCTTGGTTTCGCACCTCGATTGTAAGACCCGCCTCGTCACTTTTGGCGTCCAACCGGACGAGACCTCCCTGCTCCCCATGCGTGACCGCGTTGGCGGTCAGATTGGAGCATAGCTGGCAGATGCGCCCGACATCGCATCGGACGTTTACCGGAAGATCGATATCGGTCTCTATATTGAGGTCGGGATGGACCGAGCGCAATTCCTCCACGGTCGCCTCGATCGCGGTCGCAAGATCCGATCCGTCGGAGATATCGAGCGACAGGCCGCTACCAAGCCGGGTTCGCGCAAAGTCGAGCAGATCGTCGATCAGGCCAGACATGCGCGCAACGGTACGAAGACTCGCATCGATGACACCCTGTCCGCGGTCACTCAGCGCAGCTTCCTTGCCGAGCACCCGAAATCCCGATTGAAGCGCTGCCAGGGGATTGCGCAGATCGTGGCCGAGCACAGCGATAAATTGTTCGCGGAGCTGGGCTTCCTCATCCCGGTCGGCAAGCGCGGACGTATTGGCGACGCTCTGCGTCACGTCGCGCGCACTGCAATAGAACTTCCCCCTCTCCGGTACGCAGTTCCACGACAGCCACCGATAGGTTCCGTCCTTGTGACGGTACCGGTTCTTGAACTGGAGGATCGGCTGTCCTTCCTGAATGGCTGCGAACGCCTCCTGTGTACGAAGCATGTCGTCGGGATGAAGAAATTCGAAAAAGGGCCGAGTTTCGATCTCTTCCGCAGACCAGCCGAGCGTGGATTGCCAAGCAGGGTTGGTCGCGACGAAATGCGCATCCGCGCTCAGAATGCCGAGAAGATCGGGCGTGACCATCCACGTGACCCCGTATCGCTCGTCCGTATCGTTCAACATGAAGCCTGCCTCGCGTCCATATGCGCGGCCTAGCCTATCTTCTGCGCTGGCGAAAGGAATGTTGAATTGCCGGCCTTTTTTCTCACCAGCCCACGCGAACTTACTGACCCAACCGTGTTAAAGGCTTCTTTCTAAGAAAAACCTCCCCACTCCGGCGGTTTTCGTGTATCAGGCGAGCGCAATCCGTTCTGAACGTGATTACCCACACCCACCGCCTGTTATACCCGCACCCGGCGTCGTCGGCATCTCCTGCCGCGCACGTGCTGCCCCCGAAAGTTATAATTCTATGCCTTTTCCCGAACTCCCGTCCGGTCTCGCCGAAGCACTCGGCGCACGGGGTTACGACACCCCCACTCCCGTACAGGATGCCGTTCTGGAACCCGCCGCGCGGGGGCGCGATCTGGTCGTCTCCGCACAGACCGGATCGGGCAAGACGATCGCTTTCGGCCTTGCTTTCGCCGACCAGGTGCTGGGGACGGACGGACGCCTGCGTCAAGCCGGCGCTCCGCTTGCCCTGGTGATCGCCCCGACGCGCGAACTGGCTTTGCAAGTCAGCCGCGAACTCGAATGGCTCTACAAGCCCGCAGGCGCGCGGATCGCCACCTGCGTTGGCGGAATGAACGCGCAGCAGGAACGCCGCTCGCTCAAGGCAGGTGCCGGGATTGTGGTCGGCACGCCGGGTCGTCTGCGCGATCATCTCGAACGCGGCGCTCTCGACCTGTCGGCGCTTGCCGCCGTGGTTCTCGACGAAGCGGACGAAATGCTCGACATGGGCTTTCGCGAAGAACTCGAGAGCATTCTCGACGCTACGCCCGAGGGGCGGCGCGTGCTCATGTTTTCCGCTACCATGCCTCGCCCTATCGAGGCGCTCGCCCGGCGCTATCAGCGCGATGCGCTGCGCATCGCGACCGGCGGTGCCGCGCGCGGCCATGGGGACATCGCCTATCAGGCCGTGACGGTTTCCCCGGCCGAGATCGAGAACGCCGTGGTCAACCTGCTGCGTTTCCACGAAGCGGAAACTGCCATTTTGTTCTGCGCTACCCGCGAGAAGGTGCGGAGCCTTCACGCCGCCCTGCAAGAGCGCGGCTTCGGCGTCGTCGCTCTTTCGGGCGAACATTCTCAATCAGAGCGTAACCAGGCGCTGCAGGCCCTGCGCGATGGGCGCGCCCGCGTCTGCGTCGCCACCGATGTCGCCGCTCGCGGCATCGATCTGCCGGGCCTCAGCCTCGTCATCCACGTCGAAATTCCGCGCGACGCCGAGACCTTGCAACATCGCTCTGGCCGGACAGGCCGCGCGGGACGCAAGGGTACGGCGGTAATCGTCGTTCCCTACCCCAAGCGCAAGCGGGTCGAAAGCATGCTGCGCCATGCCAAGATCAGCGCCGAGTGGATTTCCGTGCCGGATCGCGATGCCATCATGGCGCAGGACCGCGCCCGATTGCTCGACACGCTACTCCAGCCGGCTGAAGAGCACGCCGCCGACACCGAATTGGCGGACGCACTGCTGGAACAGCGGACTCCGCGCCAGATCGCTACGATGCTGGTTCAGGCTCACCGCGCAAAAATGCCGGCGCCGGAAGACCTCCGCGTCAATTCACCCGAGGCGCACCGCGAAGCCCAGAAGCAGCAGCACCGCCCCGGTTTCGAGGACGTCGTCTGGTTTCGTATGGATGTAGGGCGTCGCCGGAACGCGGACCCTCGCTGGATTCTCCCGATCCTCTGCCGCCGAGGCGACGTTTCCCGTAACGAGATCGGCGCTATTCGCATCGGGCCCGCCGAAACCCATTTTCAGGTTCCGCGTAGCGTAGCCGACCGGTTTGCCCAATCAGCTGAGCGGACGGCGGGCTCCGACGGGGACGGCGGCGATTTAACCATCGAACGCGCGCCAGCTCCGCCGCGGGAGACGGCGCGCAAGAACATGCGCAACAAACGGCCCAATCTCGGCAAGAAAAGTCACGTAACACCCAAGCAGCATCGGAAGGGCCGCGGTTGATGTAGTTGCCTACGCGTAGAAGTGCCAAGCTATGCTGTTCGCGGGTAGCTTGGCGGCGGTGATCTACAGTTTCGCCCTCGCTTCTGCCGCGATAACCTCCGCGATTTCTGCGTAGAGATCGGAAAAGGCAGCCGTCGATCTCCATGCCGCACCGATGCTGCGGAATTCTTGCCAACCGGCAGGATCGGCGATCGCGACCATATCAAGCCCCCCTGCGCCCGATTTTATGTAGAGCTCGGGAAGGATTGCGAGCCCTACGCCGGAGCCGACCATTTGCTGCAGGGCATCGAGGCTTGTGCCTTCGTAGTCCGAGAGAATTGTGGCGCCGAGGTCACGGGAAATCTGTACGATCTGCCGGTGGTAGTGATGCCGGTGGTCGAGTGTCAGGAAAGTTCTTCCCGAAAAGTCGTCCGTTGCGATCGTCTGACCCTCGCGGACGGGATCGTCGGGGGGTGCAACGATATGCAGCGGTTCGCGAAACAGGGGTTCGATCTGCAAACCTCGACCTTCTATCGGCATCGGAGAAAGCACCATGTCGAGCTGACCGGCTGCAAGTTCGGCCTGTTGCTGTTCAGGAATTCCCTCCCGAATGAACAACCGCATGCCGGGATAGCGCTCATGCAGGTTCTTGATGACCGCAGGCATAAGATACGGACCGAGTGTCGGCGACACGCCGAATCTGATCGATCCGACGAACCGCTGCGCCGCGTGGTCGGCAGCATCGCGAAATTCGCGGGCGGTATTAAGAACGGTCTGCGCGAACGGAAGAAGCTGGCGCCCGCCGGGCGTCAAAAGCGTCCCCTTCGGAACCCGCTCGAAAAGCTTTACGCCTAGTCCGGTTTCGAGTGCGGCCAGCTGCTGGCTCAGGGCAGGCTGACTGATCCCGAGCGTACCGGCGGCCTCGCCCATATTTTCGGTTTCAGCGAGCCTGGCAAAAATCGCGAGCTGCTTCAGCGTAGTCATGGTCCGCCATTAGCAAATCTTATGGAAACTTGCCAACTAATCGAATTGGATAATTGCCATCCGCTCGATCATATCGAGGGGACCAACGATGGAGAGTGACATGACCCACAAGTCCCCAGACGCGAAGATCATGAAACCCTATCTGCGCAAGCTGATGCGCGAGCATCGCGCGCTCAACCGCATGATTGATACTACGAAGACGATTGGAGCGAGCGAGCAGGTAAAAGCGATGAAGCGCCTTCGCCTGCGTTTGAAGGACAAGATTACCGCACTTCAGCGGCATTATTACGGGCGCGGCCTGCCTGGCTGACCCCGAAGCGGCGACCGGCAAGCCCCCTCCCCCAAGCTGGTCGCCGCAAATTTTTTCCACTATGCTTAAACCATACATATTCCGGCAGAGCGGTCGCACGATTGCGCATTGGCAGTCTGCATATTCAACATGGGCCGCTGCTCTTACAGTTAGGGAACGCAACGCATGATCGTGGCTATTGGCCTACTCCTGGCAGGTCTCGTGCTGCTGGTCGTCGGGGGAGAATTGCTCGTTCGCGGCGCTGTCGGTCTTGCCGAGAAAGCGGGCGTCAGTGCGCTCGTCATTGGCCTGGTGATCGTCGGTTTCGGAACATCGATGCCCGAACTCGTGACGAGCGTCGAGGCTGCGCTTGCAGGTTCTCCTGCAATTGCCTGGGGCAATATTGTCGGATCGAACATCGCCAACAGCTTGCTCATTCTCGGTGTTGCCGCGCTTGTCGCGCCCATTGCCATCACGGCAAAGAACAGATGGCGCGATCCGGGCGTTGCGATCGGCGCATCACTGGTCCTGTTACTACTCGCGCTTGCCGGATTGGGCGGCATGGTCATCGGGATAGCGCTCGTCGCCTGTCTTATCGGCTATGTCGCATGGTGCTACCGCGAAGAACGCCTTGCCGAGCCCGCGGTCGTACATAACGCGCCTTACGACCGTGCGCAGGCGCTCGAACTGACTGACCCGAACCTCCACGTAAAAGGGGGTGGATGGGCCAAACCGGCGGTGTTCACCTTGTTCGGGCTGGCCGTTCTTATTGTAGGCGGAAGGCTTCTGGTGGGCGGTGCGATTGATCTGGCGCGGCTTGCGGGCCTTACCGAAACCCTGATCGGACTGACGATTGTTGCAGTCGGCACCTCGCTGCCGGAACTGGTTACGTCCGTGATTGCTGCCCGCAAAGGTGAGGCGGACGTTGCGTTCGGCAATGTCGTCGGCTCGAACATCTACAATATTCTCGGCATCGGCGGGGCAACCATGCTGCTCGCCCCTGGAGCCGTGCCGTCCAACTTGCTTCCGCTGGACATCGGCATCATGCTCGCAGCCGCGCTCGCGATCCTGATGTTCGCTATGTTCCGCAGGGTCGCCCGCTTGCCTGCGCTCGCTCTGCTGGCAAGCTACGTCGCCTATCTCGCGATCCTGATATCCAACGTCTAACACCAAGGAGATTACCATGATATCTCGACGAAAAGTTCTCGCAGGCACGGCCGCCGCTGGCGGAGCAATCGCTGCCGGGACCGGCGCCGCCAGCGCGCAGACGCCGCCGCCCGCCCGCCTCGCTCCGGTCGTCGACGGCAAGACCGCGCTCTCGCCGGACCAGGCGCTCGAATTGCTGATCGAAGGCAACCAGAACTTCCTGAACGACGTTCCGACGTCCGCTCCGGTCGGCCGCGAACGCCGGCTGGAGATTGCGAAGGGGCAGGCACCCTTCGCTGCTTATGTCACTTGTTCCGACAGCCGCGTTTCGCCCGAAATCCTGTTCGGCCGCGGTCTCGGCGAACTCTTCATTATTCGCAACGCAGGCAATACGGTAGACACCGTTGCGCTGGGCTCGATCGAATACGCCGTTGCCGAACTGGGTGTGCCCCTGGTGGTCGTCATGGGGCACGAGGCCTGCGGGGCCGTGAAGGCCGCCAAGGCGGTCGTGGACGAAAATGCGACCTTCCCCGGCAGCATCGGACGCATGATCGAGCCGATCATTCCCGCCGTTCTCGAAGTGCGCGGCAGCGAAGGCGATATGCTCGCCAACGCAATTCGCGCGAACGTCTCACGGGTAGTGAAGCAGCTGCGGACCTCGACCGATCCCCTGTTGCTCGAACCACAGGAAGCCGGGACATTAAAAGTCGTGGGAGCGCATTACAATCTCGGCACCGGAGCGGTCGACTTTTTCGATCGTCCCTGACTACGAGCGAAACGTCCGGGCGATCTGGCCTCGATGCCGACACCGGACGTTTCGCAGTCAGCCCGATACCGTGCCGACGCGATAGGCTTGGCCGCTCCCTGCCATGGGTTTCGGCAATGGCGCCTTTAGTCCTTGTTGCTCTCCGACCGCAGTTTTTCGCGGGCCCTGTCCAGCGCAGTTTTTTCGACTCCCTCTTGTAACGCCGCGTCGTAAAAGCGCTCGAGCATTTGCCGGTAATGTTCCTTGCTTTGCCGCAAGGCTTCTTCTGCGGCTTGCCGCTCGGATATGTCTACGAAGCTCAGGACCACGCCGTCGATCCGGTCTTCGACCGTTCGGTAAGGCCGAAGGCGCATCATCAACCACCGCCCGTCCTCCGTTTCGACCTCGTCTTCCATCGGGGTGAGGGTTTTCAGTACCTTTCGCGCGTCGCTTTCTACTCCGTCATAAGCGAGCTTGTGGGTAAAGTCGGTGATGGGCCGTCCAACATCGGAATCCGTTACGCTGAACAGTTTCTCGACCGCGGGCGTAAGCATCTTGATCCGCAATTCGGGATCGAGGAACAGCGTACCGATCTCCGTAGCGTTAACCAGATTTTGAAGGTCGCTGTGCGCGGTCCCGATATTGTCGAGCTTGGCCTTGAGTTCCGAATTGACCGTTTGCAGTTCCTCGTTGATCGACTGCAATTCCTCTTTGCTCGTTTCGAGTTCTTCGGCGGTAGAACGGTATTCCTCGTTAACCGACTGCAGTTCCTCGTTTGCAATCCGCAGTTCCTGGATCGAGCTTTCGTGCTCCCGCCGGCTGTTGCTCAGTCGTTCTTGAGCGGAGCGAAGCTCTTCGCGCAGCCGCCGTATTTCGGCGACTCCCATCGTCGCGTCGATATCGCTATCATTGTCTGGCGTTTCCTCGATGGGTCCTCCGTCCATGAACACGACGAGCGCTTGCGGCGCATCGTGAGGCTTCGAACTACTCGGTGCGACATACATCAGGACACGGTGACGAGAACCGTCGAAGGCGACGTTTATCGGCAGCGAAATAGAGGGTTCGGCGGACGTAAACGCGCGGTGCAGCGCGCTGCGCAGTTCGGCGCGCAGTTCCGGCCGAACCACGTCGGGCAGTTCCTGACTCATGGGCCCTTCTGGCGGCTGAATGAACCTTCCTGCATTGTGCGACAGGTTGAGGATGCGCTGCTCCTCATCGACGAGCACGCTGGGCGGCGATGTACGCTCCAGAATTTCGCTATGCGCGGACCCCGGAGAGGACGTCTGCATTTTCCGCGTTCCCAGAGTGGGTATTTCACTGCGGTGATCTTTGGGCAACTGATGAAGAATGTCGACCGAAGCGGCGCTCCGCGGTTTCGCCGCATAAGTTCGTGCATCGCGGTTCAGCGGGGCGAAGAGTTCCGTCCTTGCATCTGCAGTTTCGGATGATCCCAGGAAAAGGAAGCATCCGGGCCGAAGGGCGTAGTGAAAGAGCGCCAGCAATTGCTGCTGCAATTCGCGCTTCAGATAAATCATCAGATTGCGGCACGTGATGAGGTGCATGCGCATGAATGGCGGATCTTTCAGCGCACTGTGATGCGCGAAAAGAACCAGGTCCCGAACCTCTTTCCGAACGCGGTAATGCCCTACCTCTTCCACGAAGAAGCGCTTCAGCCGTTCCTCGCTAATGGCAGCCTCGATAGAGCGCGGATACCGCCCTTCCCGCGCCGTTCCGAGCGCACCTTCGTCGAGATCGCTGGCGAATATCTGTATCGCCGGAGCGTGTTCTCGTTTCGCTGCCTCCTCCAGCAGGAGAATGGCGAGGCTGTAGGCTTCCTCGCCGCTGGCGCAGCCGACCGTCCAGACGCGCAGCGTGTCTTCGGTTGCGCAATTGTCGAACAGAGCCGGTATCACGTCAGTCGCTAACGCATCGAACGCGTCCTGATCACGAAAGAAGGATGTCACCGAAATCAGAAGGTCGGCGAAAAGTTCTTGTGCTTCTTCGGGCGTTTCGGAGAGATATGCGAGATAACTTTCAAGACTGTCGCGGCGGGTGATCTGCATGCGTCGACCGATGCGCCGGCGCACCGTAGCGGATTTGTAGTTGCTGAAATCATGACCTGTGCGCGAGCGCAGGAACGACAGGATGCGCTCGACCAAACGCTCGGCTTCCTCCTGCTCGGTGCGGTAGAGGGCGAGCTTGCTGCGCAGTACTTCCGCGATGCGTTCCGGAAGCTGGGCGACAGGTTCGATGAAGTCAGCACCCCCGGTTGCGATCGCGTTACGCGGCATTGTCGGGAATTCCGCATCGCGGGGGTCTTGTACCAGCACTACACCGCCAGCTTCCTTGATATAGCTGACGCCGATCGCCCCGTCGGAGCCCGATCCGGTCATGACAACGGCAAAACCGTCTCCGCGTACTTCCGCGACCGACTGAAAGAAGCTGTTGATCGGTGCCCGTTTCCCGCGGGGCTCCTTGAAAGGGCGTGAGCGGATCCGGCCGTCCTCGATCAGAAGCTCGCGTCCGGGAGCTATGATATAGACGCAGTCCGGCTTCAGTTTAGGAGAATCTTCGACCTGAAGAACGTCCATTTGGGTGTGTTGCCCTAGGATTTCCGCCAGTTGGCTTGGGTAGTCGGGAGCGAGATGAAGTATTACGACATAAGCAAGACCCAACTGCGGATCGACATTCTGGAAAAAGGTCTGCAAGGCGCGAACACCGCCAGCCGATGCGCCGATCGCGCAAATCGGGGTTTGGGCTCCGGTTTTGGTGAACCCGGCATCCTCTTTCACTGCAACTCTCCATGGCCAGACGGGCGGAATGTCCGAATTCTAGGATACGAACCTGCGGATTGCGCGCAATCTTTGTAAATTCAAACCTTTATCAGTAAGAAAATGCGCGCATTCGCAAATTCGTTCATTGCGCGATAATTTCGATAAGGCAAATTACGCTCATGGCCATCTTCTTCTTCCATCTCATCGACGGCGACCTGATGGACCGCGACGAAACGGGTCTCGAACTGCCCAGCGTTGAGCACGCCTATCTCGAAGCCAGGGCGGGATGCGAAGCCTTGTGGTTCGAACTTCTGCATGCAGGGCGCGATCCCAGACGCTGCCGCTTCAGCATCGAAGATGCGGCCGGCCGCGAGTTGCTGGACCTACCCTTCACAGAGCTGTTCGACAGGTGCCCGCCTGCTTCGGTTCGCTCACTTCGCTTTGATGCCGCGATATGCGATCAACTTGGTGAAACCCATCGGCGCGCCGCGCGTGCCAGAACCGATTTGCATAGTGAAATTTCAGCAGCCCGCAGGTCGCTCGAAGAAGCCCGGCTGTTATTACGCCAACTCGATAGCCGGAGAAACAAGGAAGCGTATTGAGCCTGCCCGCCAGCGGCCAGTGACCCTATGCGTGCAAATAAGCAGGGTCGAACATCGCGATTTTGCGTAGCCTTTCCGGATTGGGAAGGATCAGTTCCCTATTACGCAACTCGACAAGCTTTTCGGCCCGCAAGCTCTGCATGCAGCGATTGACATGCACGGCGGTCAGTCCGGTCGCCTCGCCGATATCCGACTGCGTTAGCGGAAAATCGATCGCATTCCCGCGCGCCAGGTTCCGGCAGTCGAGCCGTGCATGGGTTTCGCAAAACAGGTGAGCGATACGCGCGGTAGCGAGACGCTGGCCGACATTTGCAGTCCATTCCCGCTGGATCGAAGCCGTGACCATCTCCTTCCACCAGAAGGCCCGCAAGATGCGAGAATTGTTTTCGAACAGTTCTTCGAAATCTTCGCGCCGAATCTCGGCATAGCGTACGGGCGTGAGCGTACCGAGGGAATAATCCATCCGCTCGACCACGAATGCGTTTGCCGCGCACATGTCTCCCGGAAGCAGCAAAGCCAGTATCTGACGGTGGCCATCCGAAAGTTGCTTGTAAGCCGCGACCCAGCCGTCGAGCACGACTTTAACCGTCTGGGCGCGGTCCCCTTCGCACATCAGGTCCGATCTGGCTCTAACGTTGCTGACGTTTTTGTTCGCTGCTTCGTCGAGCGAAATGCGATCTTCCGTAGTCAAAAACCCGCAGCGCGCGAGATTGAAAGAGAAGACGTCCGAAATAGTGTTCATCAGCAAGTCATGCTGTAACCAACATCGACGGGCAAGCAGCCTGTAACTGATTTAAGTTATGGTAGCGTGCTTCACTAGATCGGCAGGACTATGTTCGCGTGAGCCAAACAGCCGCGCCGCCTATCATCTTTACCTTCAGTGATCGAAAGCGAGACCAGGGGCTCGACCGACGATCGCAGTGCGCCCGAACTCGTTTATCCTACGAGTTCGCGAACGTGGTGATCCGTAAAGGGTTTTCGCAATACCGGTAATTTGTAGGGCGCGAGCTCGTCGGGAACTACGCCGCCGGTGGCGATGATGATCTGCGGGTCCTCCGCCGCATCCATAAGTTCCAGCACGAACGACGCCGCTTTCCCGTCAGGCAAGCTCAAGTCGGTTATGACCATGGCGAAATCGCCATCGGCAACCTTCTGCCTCGCCTCCTGCAGCGATCCGGCTTCGACGATTTCGTGTCCGAGTTCTTCCAGTAGCTCTACTAGCGACATCCTGATGAGAATCTCGTCTTCGACCACCAGAATGCGCAAGGATTCGGCTTTATTTGCCGTTTCGTTGCTCGAAGAAGCTGCGGACGGCCCCTCGGACCCATCATGAGCGGATCGTCCCGACTTCGCCAGCACCGAGCGGATTTTCTGGCTGAGCCGCTCCGCCGTGTATGGTTTGCTGATGAGTTCGACGCCCTCATCCAACCGGCCAGCATGGACTATGGCGTTCTGGGTATAGCCCGAGGTGAACAGAACGGCGAGATCGGGCAAACGTTTCTGCGCCATTCTGGCAAGTTCGGTCGACTTGAGTTCACCCGGCATGACGACATCGGTAAAGAGCAGGTCGATCGTTATCCCGCAATTCACGATCGCAAGAGCGGCCTCCGCGTTCTCCGCCTCGATAACACGGTATCCGAGGCTCGATAGCATTTCCATTACCGTGGCGCGGACTTCCTCATCGTCTTCGACCACGAGGACCACTTCGTTGTTGCCAGGCGCGAGGACCAGGTCCGACTGACGGCGGCCTGACGGTTCTTCGGCACGAGTTCGCGGCAGGTAGATGCGCACCGTCGTGCCTTCGCCTACCTCACTGTATATCGCGATATGCCCCCCGGACTGTTTGACGAAGCCGAACACCATCGACAGACCCAGTCCTGTTCCCTTGCCCGTCTCCTTCGTAGTAAAGAAGGGTTCGAAGACCTTGGCCAGATCCTCCTTGGAGATGCCGCAGCCGTCGTCGGTCACGCACAGCATCACGTACTGGCCGGCCTGCGCCTCCGGGTTCGCCTGGATATATTCGTCGTCGAGCGAGGCGTTGCCCGCCTCCACGGTCAGCTTGCCTTCGCCCCCCATGGCGTCGCGGGCATTGATCACGAGGTTGAGAAGCACATTCTCGAGATGGCGCGGATCGACCAAGCAGTTCCACAAACCTGCACCGACAACGGTTTCGATCTCCACCGTCTCGCCAAGCGTGCGGCGGAACATGTCGTCCATTCCGCGGATAACCCGTCCGGCATTAACCGGCTCCGGACTAAGCGGCTGCTGTCGTCCGAACGCAAGCAACTGCGTTGCGAGATTGGCGCCCCGTTCCACACCGGATATGGCATGGTCCACACGGTCGGCGTTCCTGCCGGCAATCGCCGGATCGGATTTGAGCAGCTGCAGATTGCCTCCGATGACCTGCAACAGATTGTTGAAGTCGTGCGCGATCCCGCCGGTCAGCTGTCCGATCGCCTCCATCTTCTGCGCCTGCACGAGTTGCGCTTCGAGCTGTTCGCGTTCCGCCATAGCCTCGTCGACCCGGCTGCGCAGTTCCTCGTTGAACGAACTGAGCGCTGCTCGCGCCTCCAGTTCATCGTCGATGTTCCGCGCCTCGATCACCGTGCCGACAGTCTTGCCTGCGCTGTCCTTCATCGGCGAAGCCGTGAAACCCACGTTGTAGAAGTGGCCGTCCTTATGGATGAAAACCTCTTCGCCCTGCGTCTGGTAATCTTCCGGAAAAGCCCGATCGATCGGGCATTCCTCAATGGGAAACGGAGACCCGTCCGGGTGCTGATAGTGGATCACGTCATGCAGAGGGCGGCTCTGCGTTTCTTCGAAGGTAAAGCCGGTCATCTCTTCCGCCGCCCTGTTCATGAAAGAGCAGTGCTGACGGTCGTCCATCATGAACACGGCCATGGTGGTATTGTTCAGGATCGCATCCAGTCGAGCAGTCGCAGCCTCCAGGTCGCGATAAACGTTTTTCTGATCGGTCACGTCTCTGATCGCGGCATAGAACAGTGGCTCGTCACTGCTTGTGATAAGTTGCAAGGTAACGTCGACGTCGTAAGTCGAACCGTCGCTGCGCTGGTGAACGGTCTCGAACAACAGTTTGCCCGTCTCGCCCTTCAGCAGCGGCTGGACCATCTGCCTGAATTGCTCTTCCGAATATTCGGGCTTAAGGTCCCAAGGGCGCATATGCGTCAGGTCTTCGGCGCTCATTCCGAGGTTTTCGCGCGCGCCCCGGTTCACCAACAGGAAGCGGAAGTCCTCCGCACTGAAGACGTAGACTTCAGAGGCGGCTTCGTCGACGATCCGGCCCAGCCGCTGTGCACTCAGGGTCTTCGATTCAGGCATTGTGTGCAGTTCCCCTTGGTCTGCTAAGTGTCCAGACCACCCGGCTTCGAGACATCGAAAACTTTTCTCTCATGGCTTTTATCTCTGGGACGATCAGACCCAAGTCAATTCGCTGCTTTCCTGAAAATAGCTGCCGGGTGCAAGCACGCTCTCATTGCCTAACGGTTTTTCCATACAAATGAGAGGCCGATGACGCGCGAGTTGGTGCAAGCCACGAAATAACTGGCGAATTACAGACCGAACGGGAAGGTTTCTGCGGCTCCCGCGCCCGGCTCATGCTTCGCAAGCGGTTCCAGAGCGGTAGTTTCGTCGAACCAGCACCAGGCGTCGAACTGGCGCGGCAGGACAGCATCGCTGTAATGGCTCCAGCGTTCGGTTTCCGGGCGGTAAATCACGCCGATGAAGCGCTCCAACCGCGGATCGCTCAGCCTGTCCGTCACTGCAGGATCAGCGGATAAATCCAAAAGGAAGCGTTCGACACCGCTATCGTGGCACAACCTTTCGTAGCTGTCTCGCCTTGAGGGGTTTATGCGTTTGACCTCCCGTTCTCCATCCCAATCGGAAGCGGCACTGACCGTGCCGGTGTGCGTCCCGAATCCTATCAGGGCAACGTCGTCGTCACCCCAGCGTTCACGGGCAAGCTGCCCGATGTTATGCTCCCCGCGCACGGCACCCATGTCGGTAGCCCGCGCATCGCCGATATGGCTGTTGTGAGCCCATACCACGGCCTTGGACTGAGGACCGCCGTTGTCTAACAGGTGTTCGAGCGTATCGGCCATGTGGCTGTCGCGCAGGTTCCAGCTTTCTCGCCCACCATGATACATGATGCGGTAATACCGCTCGGCAGAGGCGACCAAGCGCGCGTTCATTGCAGCCGAGAAAGATTCGCTCTCGCCATTAATTCCCTGTTCCAGCAGTTCGCGGCACTGAGCGACGACAGCATCCTCGCACTCGGCGAAGCCTTTGGTCAGGGCGGCGCGTCCGTACGTAGCTGGATCGGATTGCCACGGTGTCAGGCACCCATATCGCTCTCGCGCGACCTGCGCGGCTTGCGGATCATGCGCGTCAAGGTACGCCAGAACCGCTTCAATCGAACCCGACATGTTATATATATCGAGCCCGTAAAACCCGACTTTCTTGCCCTCGGGCCGATCGGAATTGATTCGCTTCAGGCCGTTGAGAAATCCGGGCATGACAGCGTTGCGCCACATCCAGGTTGGAAAACGCTGGAACGGATTGGCTGGCTCTGCGCCTGCTTTTTCGCCGCGTATGTAGCGGTTGTAGACAGCGGCGTCGGGCCAGTCGGCCTCGACTGCGACGATATCGAAGCCGTGCCGTTCGACCAGCCGCTGCGTTATTGCAGCGCGAGCGGCATAGAATTCATGCGTGCCGTGACTGCTTTCGCCGAGCATGACGATCCGCTTGTTCGCATACCGATCAAATGAAGCGGCGAAGTCTTGACTCGTCAGTTCCGGAAGCGGAGTGCAACTCTGCCCTATCAATGCAAGAGTGGAGAGGTCGCGGGCGGGCCGGTGGTCCGATGCCGTTTGAGCACCATCAGCCGGTATGACACCCCGGAGTAAGGGGACAAAGCGAACCGGAGTAATATCGCGGCTCTCCCATCGATCCTCGGCAACTCTTTCGATGCAGCGCAATTGCTGCATGTCCTCGCCGCCGAAAGGTACAATCAATCTTCCGCCGAGTGCGAGTTGATCGCACAGTGCTTTCGGTACTTCGTCGGTGCGCGCGGCAACAAGAATGGCGTCGAACGGGGCCTTCTCCGGCAAACCCTTCGTTCCGTCGCCCGCGATGATATTGCAGTTTTCGTAGTCCAGAGCCTTCACCCGGCTCGAGGCTTCTCGCGCCAAGACCTCGTGCCTTTCGATCCCGATTACCTCGTCGGCAATGCGGGAAATAATTGCGGCGGCGTACCCTGATCCAGCACCCACCTCCAGCACCCGATCTTGATAGCCAATTTCCGCAGCGTCGATCATACAAGCGACGATGAACGGTTGGCTGATCGTCTGTCCTTCGCCGATTGGCAGTGGCCCATCGTCGTAGGCAAATTCCGACAGATTTTCCGGCAGGAAGTGTTCGCGCGGTACGGTTCGGAAGGCCGCCAAAATCAATGGATCGTCGATGCCCCTGTCGGCGATCTGTCGCTGCACCATCGCTTCGCGCTTGTTCGAAGAGTCCTTTGCTTCGTCCATGCTTTAATAACCAACGGACTAACTAATGGGTCCGCCGCGATTGCCGTCGTCCTGCCTCCGATAAGTGTCGTTTCAAATCAGAGAATTGGCGGAGAGGTTGTCCGCACAACAAGCTTCATAGAAGGCTGATTTAATTGTTACGTTGTCGAACGCTGAAATCCCTCCCACATTTCCTACGATACCGCCCCGCTACTGCCTCTTCATCCTATGCGAGCAAGTGGATTGGTAGTTTGGACAATTCCGTAGCCGATAATGGGCAGCGCCAAACACCCCAGCTGGTGGTGCGCCGATTACGTCGCTGCGAAGGGGTTAAATCGGTTTCAATAGGCTAACGAAAGCCAACATCTTTAGTTTGGCAGGGGGTGCCGCTCTTTTCTTCGCGGCTGCCGTCCCGGGTATTCGTGAACGTCAATTCCAGCCGTTCCTGCCCCGGTTCGTATATTTTGGCGGCGTAGCTAATCGAACCTTCGCCCACTCGATCCGTTCGCAGCGCTTATGCCGGATCGATGCGCAGCGAGTTATCTGCTGTTGGCCGCCCGCCTGTTCTGCCCGATCCAACCCCCTCCATTCGACAAGGTTGCCTCAATACCCTCTTTGACGCCAAACATTTTTCCGAAATACCTCGGATAAATCGACATTTGGAACGGCTGGGAATGCAAATGCAGGCTTCTTGCCGTCTTCGATAAGCGGACAGTCAGCAGCCGATTCCACTGGAAACATTTAGTCTCCATCGGGGCCTGTCATGTTTCCAAATACAAGCTTGAGTAATACGAGCATTATCGCCAAATAACCTCTTCGCCGGAAGCAAATTCGACTGCTTCCGTTCCCATTTGCCCACGACTTGATAGCAGTTCGATCGCTATTAAAAACGTGTTAGGCGAAGGCTAAATTTCGTCCTTCAACGCGCGCTGAGGTGTCTTATTAATGAGTAGATTCAGTTCCGAAGTCCGCCGATCGTACATCGGAAGTCGACTGCTTGGTTTTTTTCGTGGGTATGTAAAGGGTTTCTTTGCAAAACCAATTAAATCTTATGCTCAAAAAGGAGAAGACTTACTCGTTTCTGGCTACTTTTCTGAACCGGGATTTTATCTTGATATTGGATGCTATCACCCCAAGCATATCTCGAACACCTACTTACTGCATAAAAGGGGCTGGCGCGGTTGTGCGGTGGACATAGATCAACACAAAGTCGATCTCTTCAACAAAGCAAGAGGTTCGCGATGTAATGCTATACTAAAGGCGATTGTGGGGCACGGTATTGGGCGAGAATCAATGGAAGTTTTCAAGTTCGGAGGACATGGAGGATGGTCCGATATTGACACACTAGACCGTGTTACTGCGGAAATGTATCGGACTGTGAAAGGGTTCGGCGAATATACCGTGGCACGAGTTCCCATTCTAGGGATCAACGAACTGCTTGCTGAGTTGCCAGAGGTGAATTTTCTCAACATTGATGTTGAAGGACTAGATGGTGAATTGGTTGACGCATTGGACCTCGACCGATTTCCCATCGACGTCATTCTTTTTGAGGACAATGAAGTATGGGGCTCGACCTCGAAGCGGCGCGAGAAATTCGCGAAGCACGGATACGAAACACTATTTGTGAGCGGTGGGAGTGTTTGCTTCGCTAAACCGAAGTTGCAAATGGATCACTAGACACATCTGCATTTGAACGATTACTTGGCGACCGCTTATCACCCGTTCGCAGGACTTTGCTACTTGTGAGATAACGACCAAAAGCAGATAGACCTTATTTAGGTTCCAACGCTTTCAACGGGCTGGCTGGTAACAGCCCTTTCAGATGCTGGGCGATTCCAGTGAAAGCTTTTGTTAAGTAAACTAGCTGCGCATGCACAAAACCTAGGCGAAGCAACAGGCTGCTCAACGTCGCGCTCTGCAATGGGCGCGACGTCTATCTGAAACCGGTGTGGAACTCTTTTGCCAAGTTCAAAAACTCTAGAGTGCTGTCAATTTAATAAGCTATATTCGATTATAGGGTTACTTAATCTGCTGGCGGTGAGCGAACAATGAGGAACGGTCATTTGAAGCAATGCAAATACCAGAAATAGCCCACAACTAGATGCGATTTACCTTACCTAAAACTTGTGTTGAAACGTCTGGCAAGGTGCCAAAAGAACTTTAGGCCATAGTATGAAGGCGGAAAACTCAATGTCGGCTAACCACTCCTAATCGGATATTCGCGGCGGCGCTTGCAGCTTCTTCCAATAGCGGACCGGTCGCTTCCGCCCTCTCTGTTTCAAAACCGGACCGGCTGATAACCTCGCTCCCTCGATAGGTTCGCCTGGAATAGTCCAGGTGGCGGCATCTAAGTCCCGCTCGCTCCACGTTACCAGCCGCACCTCGCCTGACCGTGCGGATATCAGGATAACGGCTTCCCATGCCGACCGCCCCAAGCTCTCGCTCTTCCGCGGTTCACCCATGAAGACTGGAGGATTGGATAGGTAACGGCTGCGTGGTGGCGCACTTTGGCGCGTTGCTTTGGCGCGCTCGGCAACGAAGTGCTGGGAGTGAATGGCGGAGAGGGTGGGACTCTCGTCCGCACCCTCTAAAATGGCTGATTTTCGCGCCTTTATAAGCTGCGTTTCTAGTTCGTTTGTACCTCACGATTGTACCGCTGCTAGGCAGCGATGCCAATCTTTCGGATAGCTAGAAGGCGACTTCCTCTTCCATTCCTTCGATTTGAGCATCGAGCAGTTCAGGGCGCACGTATTCCTGTGGAACAGACAACAGCGCTACGGCAGAGCGAAAAAGAATCACTTCTTCACCGTCTTCGTCCTCAAACAGTGCAGACTTCTCTTCACTGTAGGGTTGCTCAAGATCGAAAAAGAGCCCCTGCAGATTTCCAATGTCATCCTCATCACCCTGTCGGCGGTCGTCGGGGTCAATGCCAACTTCGAATGGCTCCTGTTGGTCATTGAACCAGACCTTCATGCCTTCACCTTCTCTGACTTCCACCTCGGGCACTTCTACAAATGGGTCAAAGAGCAGGCGGCTGAAAGCAACAGCGTCATAGTTCAGCGCATACCGATGGCTGGGTGTGTCAATGATCAGAAAGTCGCTGTTGGTCTCCGAAAGCAGGCAGCTTCGGATTCTAGACGCCTCTCGCGCACTGACAAAGAAGTTGAAACAACGCCCACCCTTCAATCCTACCTCAACTGTATGGAGAGATGGGTCCAGTTCAAGACCCGCTGCAGCAAATCGGTCATCATCGTCATTGTCGGGAACCTTCGAACCTCCATTTCCAGACGCACGTGCGAGATCGGGGAAGAGGTCGTGCAATGAGCATTCCAGCGCGGCGGCTAGTCGCCGCGAGCGCGCCGCGACATCAGATCACAGAATGAAATGAAGAGGTCTGCCATGTCCTGCTGCAGACGCTCTTCAGCCTTTTCGGAAACCCTTAAGGACTCGGCTTCCAGTAGGCGGCTGGCTTCCTTGCGGAGATAGGGCGTGATCCTCCAAGGGCCCTCGAAAGGGGCGTTGCTGTTAGCGCCCAACCTGTCCTCATCCAAGGGATAGAGTTCCTCGCGCTGCACCTCCCAGCCAATCTCGTCGCCCGGGTCATCGCCATACTCTACCTTGAGCTGCCCGTACCATCTCCCAGCCAATGCTCGCGACTGTCGTTCCGTGAGATCTACACTTGGGCCGTCGTCACTTGTAGAACGCAGAGCGGCGATCCGCTCCTCTACCGCAATAAGCCAAGCGCCAAACTCCGCTCGTGCTTGCCCTTGCGTCAGAGTTGCAGGCCAAGTCGGTTTCTCTTCGCGCTTCCCGTACGCAGTTCGCACGTCCGCAGGGATCACCTTCCGGGACGTCCAGAGACCTGTGGGGGTTCGAGTCAGCTTCGCCATGCTAATCGCCATGTGTACCTGCCGTTTGTACTTGAGGCAGTTTGAAAAGCGAAGGAAATCAGCGATCTCTAGGATTTCTGCGGGTTCTAGAAGCCCGTGGCGGAGAGGGTGGAAACCGCACATTCTCGTTATCGGCCTGTTTTAGAATGCTTCTAAATCATGAGTGCTGTAAAATACCATAAATCATACCATGTTTCATTGCGGTACCATGTTCGAATCCCGGTCCCGCATCAAAACTTGATCGACCAGTGTCTGCATCCCGCTGTCCGGTAGTTCCGGATTTTCGCCGTCCATATTGATCCGCAAGATGACGTCGAGCGGTACCCCTTTCATGGACCTGCCCCGCACCCGTTCAACGATCGCGCGGACATCGTAACCCCGATCGATCTTGCTGCCGATCCACCCTGCCCTCACCCGGTTCAGATAGCCGACGCAGACGCTGCGCTCAGTGAGCACAGCGACTGCCATCGGGTCGTGCGGATTGTCCGGCTCACGTTTTAGCTCCAGCCGGTCACCGGGAGCGCACAACGCTAACTCTTCCTGCCGACTAGTGCCGTCCTCGTTCTCGTACTGCGAACCGCAAATTGGTAGGCTAAAGTCGTTCCACCCCATCCGAATCTTCTCCAGAACAAAAAGAGATCAGGTAGACGCAAAAGAAGCAATTTGAGAACCCTTGTTCCACATATTTCACAAGTTAAGCGACTTAAAAGTGCGCGTCTGCATCGTCGAGATAATCCGTAGTTTCAGTTAGTTCGTCGGACAGCCGATCCAATAAGGTCAGCCCCTGATCGTTTGCTGCATCAAGACGAGCGTGCTCAAAGGTCGATCCACACATCGAGTATGCCTTGTTTCGATAGCGAGAGGCGCGCTCTTCAATGAGTTCTACAGAAAGAACGCCTTCAAACAGGTCAGCGTACATATCGTAGGAAGCGTGCTCTCTGATCTCTTGAGGAACCTTGGCGCCGACCGCCGCCTCGATTTTCTCCAGTAGCCTCGTATCCTTTCGAACTCGGTGCCTAATATCTTTATTGCTCAAGCCGGTCCGGCGAAGGTGCGGACTGGTCATGCCGCGTCTAATCTTTTGGACGCTGTAGACCGAGCAACCAACGGCGGTCGCCACTTGAGTTTTGGACGCACCATCCTTCAATAATGCTTTAGCCATCCGCTTTGTATGCTTCGGAAGAGGCGCATTGCCGGTGAAATTCGCCTTCAAACCGTTGCGTTTCCGCCAATAGCATATCGCGGACTGATCGACGCCTAAAACTCTTGCGATTGCGCCGTCAGTTTCGCCCATCTCGTACATGCTAATAGCCTTGCGATCGTCAATTCTGTGCCGATAATTCGCTGCAGGAATGCCGTTTGATTTCCGGTATTGGCAGATCGCCTTATCGGTTCGGCCGACGACATTTCCAATCCGCACGTCCGTCCAGCCGTGTGAGTTTAGAAACGCGATCGCGTCCCGTTGATCTTGATTGAGCATAGCTTTCACCTCCGCCCTCAAACTTCAGGTGAATGCTTTCCTGGTCAAAGCGACTGGTGGAGAAGCCTGAGCAGACTCGGTGTAAAGACTAGATGGGCGTCTGAAGAGCCGGACTTATCGGGTTGAGAACTCGGCCAGATAAATTTTCGATCTTTCGTAATGGAGACTGACGGAATAGCCGCCTCACCAAGTCGTTCGTCGACTAAATTTGAAGGGTCGCAGTATTCGATTATCCGAATCGTAAGCATTTTCGGCAAAGGCCACGCCGTCCAATCACGGACGGGGGAATTCACTACATGAAAAAGCTTCTATTGGGCGCTGGCTTGTGCCTGTGCTCGTCGCCTGTCTTCGCACAGGAAGTCGACACCTTCGAGGGTCTTCGCACCGGCGTTCTCGTCGGTTGGGATCGCTTCGACATTAGTGTCGATGACGGTGAAGACGAACTTGAAGGTAATACCGACGACATCTTCTACGGTGCTGAAGCCGGATATGACATTCAGAGCGGCAACTTCCTCTTCGGCGTCGAAGGCGAAGTGTCGAGCTCTGGAAACGGGTTCGAGGAAGAACTGACCGAGACGATCGATGGCAGCGTCTACGACGGCACCCTCAGTCTCGAAGATGGTCTGAACTGGTATCTCGGTGGACGCATTGGCGTCGTGTCGGGTGCGAACCTGTTCTACGGTAAGGCTGGTTACGCAAACACGACCTTGGATCTCGACGCAGAAGGTACTGTGGACGGCGAGCCGGCGTCCGACAGTGCAGACTTCCGGTTCAGCGGCATTAGACTTGGCGTTGGCTACGAGCGTTCGTTCGGCGGCTTCCTTGGCAAGATCGAGTACCGGTACACCAGCTACCAAGACTCCGAATTCGATTACGACGGCTTCAATGTCGATCTTGAAGAGGAATTGGGCGAGTTCGACCTGGAACGTCACCAGATCGTCGCTGGCCTGGGCTTCCGCTTTTAATTTGATCGGGGGCCGGCGGAAGCGTCGGCCCCGCTATCGCAGCGAGATCCTTACATTCCATCTCGGCAAGTTGTTCGGAATCCGAGCCGCCGATGTCCGCCACTTCAAGTTCAGCGGTGATCTATACTTTTCGGGAATGCGAATGCCTATAAAGCCACTACCCCAGTTAATTTCGTTAATTGGGAACTGCCAGCGAATCCCCCCCTATAAGTGCATTTACCAAGCGGATATCATCCCCGCGCTTCTTTCCTTCCCGCAAGCGCAGGTAACGGTCATTAAACCCGGCAGCTTTTGCCAGCGCAGCGAAATTAGGAATGAAGAGTGAGTGCGCTCGGAGTTCAATCAAACCACTTTCCCGTAAGTCTTTCAACGTACGGTTCAAATGGACAGTCGTGATACCCGTTGCCTCAGCTAGTTCCGCCTGCGTAAGGGGAAGTTCAAACTTCCCGTCCTTCACGAGGCCGATCGACTTCAAGCGTTGATGTAGTTCACACATAAGGTGTGCGACCGCAGTGAAGGCTGGACGTGTTGCATTTACAACCCATTGCCGCAATACCGCTTCGTCAACTAACGTCGTCCACCAGAGCGCCCGCGTCAGGTTCGGGCGCTTATTCGCTAAGTCACTTAGCTTTCTGCTGTCGAGCATAGCTGCCTTACATGGCGTGAGGGCTATGATGCCGTGGTCCATTTGTTTCAGCACGGTAACGTGCAGGTGGCAAAAGTCTCCAGGTATAAGAAATGCCATGATCCGGCGCTTACCATTCGACAGCGTTTTGTAACGCGCTGCCCAACCGTCAAGAATGAGATGAATCTGTTCAGGGCACTCGCCATCGGCAAGAATATTTGATTTGGCGCGGAAAGTCGCCACGTTTGCGGCTGTCATTTTTTCAATGACCATTCTATCATTGACACTGAGCGGCCCGTAACCTTCCAACTTCCGCACTAGTAAGTTCTGTTCCATCCTAGTTCCCACTATGCCTAGTAAAGACCATGGCCTGAACAGATAACACAGGCCGGCCAAATTGGCAGGGGCGTTATTCGGAATATCAGAGCGCTCGGTGGCTTATGAAGCGAGTAAATCAGATCACGCACGAAAGCCTTACGGTCCGATAATCAACCAAATTACATGCCTACCGCGCAAGCGCCCAGTGTGGATAGATAGGTTAGTGGTGTGAACTCTCGCCCTGCAAGACCTCGTAAATTGCTGCTCTGAGGCTCTTGGCTTGTATTGGCTTGCGCAGCAGCTTCGCCCGTGGATCGAACGCCTCGACGCGGGCGTTGATTTGCTCCCCGGCATAACCGGTGACGAAGATCGGCTTTATCGACGTCATGCGGGCAATATCAGCAGCCGTGGCAATTCCGTCTGGACCGCTACCGAGGTTGACGTCGCATATGAGTAGGGAAGGAGCGAGAGTTTCCGCTGCCGTGATCGCCTCGCTATATGTGCCCGCCGTCCGAACGGAACTGAACCCCATGTCTTCGAGAAGATCGCGCATCTGCCAGGCAATTATCATCTCGTCTTCGACGATCAGAACCTCAGTCTCTAGCAAACGTTCGGCGAGTGTCGTCTGCTCCTGGAACCGTCCTGAACCTCGTTGATCGGACGGAGATAGGGGCAGCACCAAGCGACGGTGTATTTCAGAAAACACAATCTCAGTCATTGGCCAGTCGGGTACGGGAAATCCAGCCTGAATACCATCTTGCCGTCGCACCAGTCCCAATTCGCTTCACCCTGAAGATCGTGCTTTGCACTGAACTCGATCATTCGTGTGCCAAATCCCCGTCGATCGGATTTCTCCATTCGGTTGCCGTGTATCTCCTGCCATTCCAGACGAATGTCATCGTTCTCTCGCATCCATCGGATCGTCAATCGCCCGTTGCTCTCAGATAGCGCACCGTATTTCACGGCATTGGTAAGCAGTTCATACAGGATCATGCTGAGGGCCAGAAAGTGCTTCGAGGGGAGAAGAAGCGCTTCGCCGGTAATAGTGACCTGACTATTCGCTCCAGCGTACGGCTCGGTAATGGCCTGGACGAGTTCTTTTAAAGAAGCACATTCCCAGTTAACCGAAGTGAGGATTTCGTGGCTGCGGCCGAGTGCCCCCAAACGGCCGGTGAAGTCCTCGCCGAATTGATCCAACGATCTTGCGGTCCTGAGCGTCTGCTGCGCCAGTCCGGACACGACGCCCAGCACATTCTTCACACGGTGATTGAGCTCGTCAATCATGATGCGCTGCGTTTTTTCCGCTCGCCGCCTCTCGCTGATATCGCGTATGAATCCGATAAACAGCGGCTCCCCGAAATGGGTTGAATGCGTGATCGACAGTTCTACCGGCAGTTCCGAGCCATCTGCGTGCAGAGCCTCGATTTCAAAATGTTGTCCGAGCACTGGCCCGACACCAGACGCCAGAAAACGTGCGAGGCCCTGCTCATGGGCCTCGCGGTAGCGAGGCGGAATGATAACCTCGCTCATCCGCTTGCCTATTACATCATCGATGGCATGCCCGAAATCGCGGACCGCGATCGTATTCCAGCCCCGAATGACTCCCTCTGTGTCCATCACCACGGTGGCATCTAGCGCCGTGTGCAATACGGCGTTTAGACCGTCGATATCCAGAGGAGGCACATCAAGCATGCCCGTTCTATAGCGCCTTAGATCGTAATGTCATGAGATTGCCGTGATGATCAGGATACCGTGGATCCCGCTAAGTCCGGTAAGCTGTAGGAAAGCATTCGCTTGAGAAGTTCCTTTACCCGCCACGTCCAAAACGGTCGGCACAGGGTCTCCTCCTGTTCGTACCCGAGAAGGCCGGTTGGGTCGCATTTCCGAACCGGCCTTCATTTCTCGTCAGCCCTTCCCAACCAAGCCGTGTCTTATTCTGACACGCCACCTTTTGTTATGGTGTAGAAACGTAGTTCTGTCGCAAGGATGGTTAGGCGCAGCGATGCATCCTGCGCTTAGATGTGGAGGTCAGCGTCTCTCCACCTGAGCGCTGGCCTCCATTCGATGAAATTAGATGGACCATCATGCATCGAGAAGACGTAAATGTTAGACCGCTTCACTTGCGAGGCCTCATTTAATCGCAGCGACCTTCTCAACCGTTCATTTACTAGTGCTGTTTAGAACGTCTGCTACAGCGTTAGTTCGTTGTGTGATCCTAGAAGGCCAGCGCAACCGCCCCCTCAGCGCTGGCCTTCATCACTAATTATTGAACACCTGACAAAGTTAACAGACTCCCGCCATTCATCACGGTGCTGTATTTAGACAGCTTCTGAACTGAATTGCTCTGACTAACGCCCCGCCCTCGTGCGGGGTTTTTTCCAGCAATCTTAAGGCTCGTCCTCTGCTTCCGATTCAAATGCTAGACCGGTCGCCGCGGGGCGATCGGTTTTTCCGGTTCGCTCGGCGGGTTATATTCTCCGGTAATACAGGTACGGAATTCTTCCGGAATGATCGGATGGACGAAGCGCAGTCCGAACAGGCTTCCGTTCGACCATACGATACTGGCGGCGATCGGTTCGCTTTTCCGAATGCGGACCTGCACGTCCATTCCGGCCTGAAGGTCGAGGATACCGTTACCCTTCAGCCCGGTTGTGGAGATGTCCTTGATCCGAAACTGCCGCCACTCGTCATCGAGTTGCAAGAGACCCGTCAGGAGGATCTGCGAGCGGCCGCGGTTATGAAACGCCGCCTTATAAGCTTTGCCGGTGACCGAGAACATGGACGCTGGGCTAGGTGCGCTCCCTTACCATGGGGTTAAACTGGAACGGACAAAAGCGTTGTACCACGGCCACTTAGCAAATGTTATGCGGGCTATTTTCGTCTGAAAGGTCTGGCGTGACTGTTCGTTTACCCCTACCCCCTACGCCAGCTGAAGCAGGATCTTCCTGTTCTGGTTCGTGAAGGTCGGTCGGGTCGCTTAATCAGGCCGGCCTTCATTGCCCGAGGGTCTTGCTTCACCATACTCGCTGACCTACGGCGGGCCTCCCAAGACAAGGGTCACATATAAACCTCTTTCTACCTTAGCCCCGCTGCCCCCCGCAGCGGGGTTTTTCTTTCCGGCAGATTTAGCCTTTCTTCACAGGTGCTGGCTATCGCAATGGTTACAGGGTTGTTCCCCTGTGCGTTCCTAGAAGGCCAGCGCCCAGACCCTTCGCGCTGGCCTTCATTCATCCATCTACGCACCGATCAGAGTCGCGCCCCGTGGCAATCAGTCGACCCGCGCCGGCGAGCCCGTTTATTGTTGCAAGCAATTGGTACCGCTGGAAAAGATTCAATTCCTTGCAGAATCCGGTCGATTAGCGCATTTATTACTTGATCTTCAAAGTTCGAGGGCGGCTTTGCGCTATTTTTTCAATATAGCTGGAGCGATCACTGACCGGGATAACCAGGGGGTTGATATTAGCAGCCTCTGTGAGGCCCGAGTCGAAGCGGTAAAATTTGCTGCTCAGTATCTTAGCGAGAAACCTCAGTTATTATGGCTGGGCGAGGAACTCCGCGTCGAAGTATTAGATAGCGACCGACGTCTGTTGTTCACCTTCATTGCGCTTGGCGTGGACGCTCCCGCGGAGAACGGACGCTTACGGTTCTAACCGCGAGTGGCCGCTAGGTGCGTCTCATCAACGGAGATGCAATGTGCCGCATAGTAACGCTAGACTTCGTAACCATCCCGACTCGTATGCCAAGAAAAACACCGGCGCTTCGCCAATTTGACGTGCGCCCTAAACGGTATCTATCTGCAGGTCGGAAAGCGGGACAGTACGCCGCAAGCAGGCGGCTAGTCTGCCCCGCCCACCTCAATGCGCGTGTGTCGTGCCTTCTGGGCGCGTCGGGACCGCAGGGCGGTCCGGCTGCGTGTTGTTCCACGTCTTGTTGTGGTAATATTCGTTACGCTGGCCGCCCGACCCGTTGCCGAAATTGAAGTCCGAGCAATTGAGCATCTTCTCGATGCAATGCTCTTGCCAAGTGTTCAGCGCCAGATCGTTCCATGCCCCGAACCAGTCGGCGTGCAGGGTGTAGCCGGGTTCGCGAAACTCTTCCGGTGCCATCGGATCGCTCGCGAAGTACCACTTGCTCGTATCTTCGCCCTCTTGCACGACATACTTGGCCGTAATCGTGAACGTCGGCAGCATATACGGATGCGTCGACGGGCAAGCCTCGATGTAGCCGCTATCGCGGTTGCGGTAGCTTCCGGTCATGTGGGCCTGATGGTCAGGGCTGTCGAGATCCGTGCCGTTCCAGCATTTAGGGGATGATAGCGAAGCATAGAACGCGCCGCCTACTGGGCAGCGCGCCAGCACCTCGGTCATAGTACCGCTGAACGACCCACCTTCGCCGGGATTGCATTTGAAGTTCGCCTTGGGCTTCTGATACTCCGAAGCGCGGTAGGCATCCCACCCGAAGATATAGCGCAAGCCGCGCGGGAAGCGGGCAGGCTTCGTCCCGTTGTTCTCGAACGCCGCGTCGCCTAGCGGGCGGCGCTTGTAGTAGATCGAGAAGTATTCCGGCCGGACGACATGCCCGTCGCCTGTAAGCAGTGCTGGCATCCAGTATGCCGACCTATTCAGGTCACTCGTGCAGGTGCTTTCGCCCGACTTGCGCAGGCTTTCGTAGGTCGAGTTTCCATCAGCTTCGAGATTGCCAAAGAACTGATGCAGGTGCGAGGCCCCCGGCTTGCCGGGGAACACGACCGGATCGTCGTAGCGCAGCTGTCCCGGCGCGCAGATGAAGCGGAACGCGCCGACGACGTCGGGCGCGCTGGAACCTGCGATGCGTCCATGCGAATACGTGAGCGCCGTATAATCGAGGCCGTCTTGCACTGCGGCCAGTCCCTTGGTCGGGACTGTCGAATCGGTCGGAGGCTGTGGATTTGGAATCGGTTCGGGATCGGGCATCGGGTCCGGCAGCGGCTCCGGTTCCGGCGTAGGTACGTTAACGCCGCCTGCGCGCAGTGCTTCGATCAGCTTGTCGACTGCGTATAGTGCGCGGCGGAGCGCCAGCTCGCCCGTTCGGGCTTCGGCTTCCATCTTCGCCCAGTCGTCGAAGACCTCCAGCGGCAGGTTTTCAGGTTCGACCTGACCGAAGTCGTAGCGGGCCTGCGCTAGTTCGTTCTGCGATTCATTGAGGTCAATCCGCCCCTGCTCTGCGCGTTCGAGCGGCGAATCCTGGGCGAGCGAAGGGGCGGCGGCAAACAATGCCGCGATCGTCATCAGCAATCTCATGTATGTTCCTTCAGGCAGGCAGCATCGCGCCGCGAACGCGGATTGATGCGGGTGGCGGTATTGAAAGTGGTTCGAGGCCGATTGTCAGCCGGTCCGGTCGGTGATACTCTGACGGCAGTCGGCAGACCGCTGGGGTGCGAAGTTTGTTGATAGAAAGCCCGCCTCCCATTGGCGGGCTTTCGCTTTCTGGGCATCATTGCAGGTGTGCTGGCGGGAACGTATCAGTTCGGCGCCACGTTACCGGGCACCAGCTGATCCATCAGAAGGACCCCCTCTGGCCGCAGGATCAGCTGATAGAGAGCCCGCCCCCTAAGGCGGGTTCTCGCTTTCTGCACATAGCCGCATACACGCGGCTAGGAACGGATCAGCCGGACACCGCGTTGATGGACGTCAGCGATCCTGCACTGTGACCCACTGTGGATTGCAGGTGAACTGATAGAAAGCCCATCGCCCACGGTGGGCTTTCGCTGTTAACGGCGTGGGAATTTTTTAACGTCACGTACCGCTTTGACTCTCTGATAAGTGCGGCATAGCGTCCGCGCATCTTATCAGGGGGTTATATGGCCGAAGCTGACGTCACGCTGCGTTTTGAGATCGTAGATGGCGAAACACCTGACGCAGAGAACGTCATCCGGGCACTGTCGGCTTACGTCTCTATTCTGAAGACAGCAGGCGAGATTGTCGCGCCCGGCCGCCAGATGGAAGTCGGATTGTCCGGCGTTGAAGACGGCAGCGACATATTCAAATTCATTTTGCGGGCTTGCGAGAATTTCGGCGAAACATTGATTGAGGGGATGTCGGAATTCCCAATCGTCAGTAAGGCCACAATTACGCTCGGTGGCCTTATTGGCGGTACGATGATCGGCATCGGGTTGGAAAACCGCTTTTCTGATGACCCCCGTTTGCCGCCCGATCAAATGGCCGTCTTCGAGGAGCAAAATCAGCTGCTCAGAGAATCTAACGACCTCCAGAAGCGCGAAATGGAATTTTACGGCATTCTTCATGAAGAGCCGGCCTATCGGTCAATTGACATTATCAGACCTTATGGCGGAGGAACGGTCCACACCGTACCGAAAAGCGAATTCGCTTCTCGAAGTGGGCTGTGGGGCGGCGATGACGATCCGGTTGTAGACCCGTCATCTCAAACCATTACGGACACTTGGAATGTGGTCTTGATCAAAGCCACTTTGGTACCCGAACCACGAAGGTGGCGCTTCGCGAAAGAAGGCCTCGAATTCAGCGCCTTGATGAAGGATCAGCACTTCCTCGATGCTATTCACGACAAGACCCTGCCAGTGACGTTGGCAGAAGGAATTCGGATGAAAGTGGAGGTAAAATATCGCGAGGAATATACGAACGAAGGATGGGTGCCTGTGATCGGCTCCCATCGGGTAACTAAAGTTTTGCGCCCCTTACCTCCTGGGACGCCCATCCCTTTGTTTCCGGACGCCAGCGCGCCAAAGGAATAATATTAATCCGAAAAAGACGAAACTCGCGATGCCAAGCGTCCACTCAACGGACAATCTCGCAAAACCCATGTAGGAAACGATAACAGCGACGATCACCACAAGACCTGTCAACCAAGAGCGGGTCGATTCTGGTTTATGATCGTTCCTTGACATCGCTCGCTCCATGTAGCGAGAATCGCACGATGACCACCCTAAAGCAAGTTCTGGAGAGCGGAAATCGCGACCAGTTCATCGCCTACAATAACTTGCTTACTCGCGACAATCGAACTCCGCCCCCTGATCGTTGAACCACTGGCAAAGGCGCGTGCCGGCTGCTGAGATACGTTCGCCCCAGCTTTCAACGTCGGCATCGTATTGAGCCGCTACATCGTCATCGTCGACGATCTCCAGCGGCGGAACCGGCTTGCGCTCGGTCACCGCCTCAACGTCTGCACGCGGCGGGTAAATCGGCTTCTCGATAATGCTTTCGCAGGCGCAGGCAGTTAAGGCCAATGCGACCGCCATCATTGATCGCGTCGGTGCGTTCTTGTGCATTGTCGGTATTCTCCTGCTGGTCGAGCGTACGGGTAGAGTCTGCGTTTTCGTCCGCCTCGCGGGTCTGGCGCTGGCGATCGATCTCGGCTTCGCGCTGCTCCGCCAGTACGTTGTTCGTGCCGTCCGATCGCCCCCCGCAGTAAGCGAGCAGATGCGTGGCGATCAGCAGTGCGGCGATGCCGACTGCGATCTGCCAGTGCCCGGCGACGAGCGCGACTGCCCGCCTGATCATCGGACGCGCTGCTTCATGGTCTTGTCGGGGAACAGCAGCGCATAGGCGCGCGTCACATATCGTCCGGTGACAGCGCTCCGAAATACGTAACCGCGCTTGAAGACGTCTTTCCGTTCAACTGGCTGGTGCATCGTGTCCTCCTATCTATTCGGTCGCATGACGCCGCTTCCACCCGAAGGCGGAGGCGGCATAGTCCAGCCGTGCGGGACAGTTGCCCGACCGCCGTAAATATCATCGATTATGAGGCCATCACCGACACCGCCGCCCAGCCATCCAAAGTTCGCAGGCTGGAAGCTTCGACTGGTTCGGATCGCGCGGCGCTGCCCGGTGCGCGTGTTTTCTTGATATCGCCAGATGCTGGCGGGCATGGGAACGGTGCGCCAAGCGAAAGCGCGCAACAGCCGGTCAAACATGGGAGTCTCCATCTGGCCGCATGGGCGGATCGTATTTCGCGCTCGAATAGGCTTGGACGCCGCGCTCGCCAGTCTTGGCGATCGCGTAGGTGACGAACATCACTTCCAGCAGGCCGACCCAGCTTTCGGGCACGGATTGCAGCACCTGCATCACGGTCATGCCGAAGCGCACTCCGGTACCGGGGAAGACGACATTGATCGCACCGGAGAGCAGCGCCACGCCGCCAGTGATGAGACCGACGAAAATCAGGAGCAGCGGGCGCACCCACGGCGAGATGCGGCTCTCGTTCATTTCGCGAGCGCCAGCGCAGCTTCGGTTGTCTCGGCGTTGCGGCGGAGCCAGCCCTTGCCGTACTTCCAGAACATCTTGCGCGTCCGGTAGTACCCTTCGCGTGCCTTCTGGTAGAGCGCGATCACTGTCGGTTCGCCGACGTCCTGCACGTCCTTCAGCACTTCGGCCAGCGTCTGCGGCCCGAACCGTCCGTCCGGTGTTGCGCCGACCACTTCCTGCAGAAAGGCCACTGCCCGCGCCGGTCCCGCGTTCACCGCGAAATCGAATACGCATAGCCCCAGTCCCAAAGGGAGCAGATCGGCCCCGCTCGCCTCCCAGTAGTGCCGCTCGTAAAGCGGCTCGACCATCTCCGGCGTAAGGGCGCGCATCTCGGTTTCGCCGACCTTGCGCCCCACGAACTTCTCCCAGACGCGCTGCGTCACGCCGAGGTTGGTACGCCCACCTGCGTCATCCGGATCGTTTACGTACCCGCCTTCGTGGCGAAGAATGACGGCAAGTGCGGAGCCGAACGCATCGCCGTCCGCAGCGCCTTCACCCTTAGCGGGTGCAGGCTTCGCCTTGTCCGGCAGCACCGATCCGGCGAGATCGAGCAGACCGTCGAAGATCAGCACCGAGCCGGGTATGTTCCAGATGCCAGGTGCCTCGGCATCGACCAGATCGAAGATGCGCTTACGGTCCATCATCTTGCTCCTTCGGCTCGTTCTCGCCGTCCAGCTTGTGCGCGAGCGCATCCAGCCTCTTGTCCGGCTCCGGCAGACCTTTCTCGTCGATCCGCGTAATGCTCTGCTTGCCGTTGTCTTTCGTCTCGACTTCGAGATAGCTGCGGGCGGCAGCGCCGATCGCCGCACTCACGATCACCGGCATCCGCTTCGCCAGCGCCAGAACCAGAGCGGTCCCGCCCAGCGCGGTCAGCCCGCCGATGAGCGCGGCAATTTCAAGCGATGTTTCTGATGGCAGCATCGCTCCGGCGACTACGCACAGCAGCGGCGCGATACCGGCAGCTGTAAAGACCGCCTTGCCGTACCCTTCCTTCGGTCCATTGATAGTGATGAGCGCCATCGACCCGAACGCGATGCCGACCATGACGGCCCACCAGCGGACGGGCACTTCTCTTAGCCAGATCACCCATTCGCTCCGCCGTAAATTGTGAGAAGGGCAACGAAGCCCGACGCAGGAAAGATGAGCAGCAGACCGGACAGGAAGGCCGCACGAGCCGCTTCAGGTCCGGCGCGAAGTGCGCGGCGATAGACGGACGTCAGTAGGCCGCAGATGATCATCGCCATTGCGATATTGAGAACGAACAGACGCAGGTTCTCGTTGATGTGCCAGCCCGCGTCAGGAAACATATTGACGCTCGATCCGATGGCGCAGCCGAGCGCGATGACGGTCACCACGAAGCTGGACAGGTGACCTTTCCATCCCGGCCTGCGCAGGAGCACGGCGAGGAACTTCTCCCACCAGCCAATGACCATCGCACAGGCTAGGAGGATCATCATGATCCGGAATGTGACGGCGATAGCGGCACCGAGGCTCATTGAAGCCAATCCCAAGCGAGCCCGCCAAGGATATAAGCTGCGAGCGCAGTCACGCCGCAAAGCACGGTGAGCAAGGCCGTCATATCCGTTCCGTCATATCCGTTCCGTTTCTGGACGAATTGTCCGCTTGTATTTGTCAGGAATTGACGCAGAATCCCCCGCGTGAAGGGCGCGCAAACTCGGTTCTATACCCTAGACGCGATGCGTGGGGTGGCCGCGTTCCTCGTGGTTCTTTACCATGCGAACAGGTCTGTGCCGCTTGGTTACCTTGCGGTTGATCTTTTCTTCTCACTGAGCGGTTTCGTACTCTGTGCCGCGTACCTAGAGAAGCTGCATTCAGGCCTATCGTTCTGCGAATTCGCTCTTGTTCGCTTCATCCGCCTAGCCCCGCTGATGATCGCGGGCGCAGCTATCGGCTTAGCTATAAATGGCGGATCGCTATGGACCCTGCTGCTCGTTCCGACCGGCGACCTGGCCCTCTACCCGGCAAACATCCCGCTCTGGTCGCTGCTGTTTGAACTGGTCGCCAGTCTGGCCTTCGCTGCGCTTTATCGGTTCGGCAAGTCTGCTTGGCTGTTGCTGCTAAGTTTCGGCGCGGCAGGCTTCCTCGTCGGCGTCCTATCGCACGGATCTTCAGACCTTGGCTGGGGATGGCATACCCTCGCCCCCGGCCTTGCGCGCACCGCCTTTTCTTTCTGCATCGGCGTTGCTCTGTTCGCCATCTTTCGCCGGCATCCGACACGGGACGTTAGTTGGCTTTCGGTTCTCGCTATTACCGTGCCGGTCATAATCATGATCGTGCCAAGCCGTATGGCGGTCTACGATCTGGCGATTGTCGCCTTCGCATTCCCGGCAATCATCTGGCTCGGCGTCCGATACGAAGTGCCTTTCGCAAGAGCCGCCGCCTTTATCGGCGGCTCGTCCTATGCCCTTTATGCGATCCACCATCCTATCGTGCGAATGGACTTGCCGCTCTGGCTGACCATTCCCGCGACCGTCATTCTCGCGGTTCTGCTAGAGCGGTACTACGACCGCCCGATGCGGACATTGCTGACGCGATTAAGGCAGGTGCGGGCCACTGCCTCGGTTACAGCGCTGTCTGGGCATAGTGCTTGATCAGCATACTGTAAAAGCTGCCGTTCTGGTCTTCCACGCCGAAGCCGATCTGTGTGATGTTCGTAAGCCAAGCGCCGCGTGACTGAGAGAACATTGTAAAGAACGGTCCGTCTTTTGAAGCTCCGACTGCGAAGTGATGGTTTGTGCCGTCGTCTGTGAACTTCAGGAAGTAGTTCTCACCCCCCTGACCACCAGTGCCACCAGCGTAGGTGCCTCCGAAAGACGTATCGCTGTTCCAGCGTTGAATGATAGGACCACCGGCTCCCTGCAGCTCAATGCCGAACTTGATTATCCGCCCACCGAGATCGCGGATCATCATTCCCACGCCGTCACCGCCAGTATAGTCTGAGACTATCCGCAGATTGAAGACAGCGGAGAAAGGCGGGGTAGGATACGGTTTGAACCGGCATCGCAAAGCGGTTCCTACACCGCCCGCGCCGACGAAGAAACTCAGTCCATCGCCCGAATTACTTAGCGTCGTTTCCGAGCCGATATTCAGCGGTTCCGGAAAGTCGGCCAGCAACGGTGGGGACAGGACAGGGTTGGAACTACCACCGCCGCCGCCAGAGTCCGGCGCGTTGACCCAAGCCAATCCGTTGTAGCGCAGGATTTCGCCGTCCACTGGCTGCGAAATTGTTGTATCATCAAGATCGGCGAGCGAAGATGCGCCCGATCCGCCGCTGCCGAGTTCGTTCAGCGAAATGCGGTAGTTCGTGTAGGGACTGACGCCATCCCAAGCGAAGATATACTTCCCACCGTAATCTTCCGGATCGAGTTTCGGCAACGTGCGAACATCAACCATTTTTAATCGTCCTTGTAGTTACCACCCGCGTGCCATCCAATCGAGTTCGGCCACGTCATCATCGGGATTGCGCCAGCTAACCTGCGTCAACGTCTTCGAACCCTTATTCCAAGTCGGATAATTGTCTTGATCGTTGAACCCGCCATCACCCGCGCCGCCGGTAACGACCGCGTAGTTTAGCGAGGTAAACGGGACCGGGAACGTGATTGTCCCCACGCTGTTAGCGGGAGCCAGTACCGATCCCCAGGCCCAGCGTAATGGTCTCGCCGGAGCCGGTAATTACCTTCACGCTGCCGTCCTCGTAGAGATGGCATCGCCGCCGCTTTCAGCCGTAACGTCCTCGAGAACGCGCGCAGTCTTACCAGTGTTGCCCGCCACGACCGACAGCCCTGCAACCGTGTCGGTCCGCAGCTGCGCCAGTTCGCTGCGAAGATCGGCCAGCGTGTAGCGCATCTCGGCTTCCTGCGTTTCGGTCGCGCCGGATGCCCTTGACGATCTTCGTCGGCTCTTCAGCAGCGGTCTTCACAGTTTTATCGGCCATATTACGTCTCCTTGCTTTGCTCAGACCGGCTCGTTGAAGCCGACCATGAAATCCTGAGCCTTTTCGAAAGTATCGGCGGGACCGTTCACGTCCGGACCCGTTCCTGCCGCAATCACGGACACGGCATCGAAATTGGCGATGGTGCCGGTCCTCCCGGCGCAGGCATCGCGCACCAGTTTGGTCAGCGCCTTCTGGTCGTCGTAGTTCGCGGCGCGGATCGTGACCGAAACGCGCTCGCGCACGCGGACAAGAGCCTCGCGCTTCAGGGTGACGCGCTCGACTAAACTGATCGACCGAACCACCAGCGAGCGGCTGCTAACGCCGTCCGGCAAGCGCCCCGCCTTGATCATGCTCGGCGGGACGAAATCCGTGACTGCAGTGTCAGCGAGCAGCAGCGCCCCGATGATGTCGACGCCGCTCATTCTTCGTCAACCGGTATGTCGGGGCCGTTAAGCCCCGTGCTGGCGAGCTTGGCGTTGATGTAACCTTGCGCCTCGGCAATTGCTTCTGCGCCCTTCAGGTCCAGCGATGGCCGCAGGAACGGATGCGCAGCCGCGCCGGGGTGAAAGACCGTCCCGCTAACGAAATTGCCGTTGATGACGAGCGAACCGTCCTTTGTGCGCTCGTTGACCTTGCGCACGCTAAGACCCTGCCGCTGCTCGTCCGCCACGCGGATGAAGTGCGGATCGGTGCCGTATTCTTCCCAGTTGGCAATGGAGCGACCGAAACCGGGCTTCACGTCGATCGTGACGCGCACCTTGCCGTCCTTCGCCCGCGTCCGCATGCGAAGATCGTCGCGGACTTGATCGGATTGCGTGCGAAGCTTGGCTTCGTCCTTGATGACCGAACCGCCTGCCTTGGCCGCGCCGCGCAAAATCTTCGTTTCGAGCTTGTCCGGTAGGCTGGCGAAATACTGGCGGACCTGCTCGCGCCCCTTCATGGGCGCCATCAGCTGCCGCCTGCCGTGCTGTAATCTTCGGCCATAAGCTCCAGACCTTCGCGGTTGCCCAGTTCGGCAGGAGGGGAGACGATCTGCATGACGCGCTCCCCCATTACGATCCGCATGGCTGCGGTGACGTCGGTCCGGTAAAGGATGCGGATGCGAGCAGGCCGCGTGGCAATGTTGAGACCGTCTGCCAGCTTCTCGCCCCGGCTTGGCAGCATATCCTGCACATCCGCCCATACTTCGGCGATTAGCGTCCAGTTGGCCTTGCCAGCGCCGGTGAAACTCTCGTCGGCGGTATTGTTCTCGATGCGGACAAGCCGGTTCAGGGAGCCGCGCGGTAGCAGCGGCTTCATACCCGGTACGGCTTTTTCTGACGGCAGAGACGCTTGGCTGTCGCTTCCGCCTTCTGGAATACTTCGCCGCCTTCGCGGTCGGTTTCGTAAGCTGTGATCAACAGCAGCATCGCACGGCGAAAGTTGCGCGGCACGTCAGCCGGATCGGCGTAGCCTGCAGTGTAGCTGACCTCGACCATTTCTCCGTCCAGGAGGCGCGGCCAGTGCGTGCCCGATGCCGGTAAAACGCTGCCGGGACGCGACACGGCGTAGAGCCATGCGCCGTCGACAACCGTCTCACCGGTGCTGGTCAGGGTTTTCACGGCGACCGGACCGCCGACGATCGGCCAGCCCGAAAGGCGCAGACGGGTGAATGATGCGAACCGCTCGGTTATCTCGCGCGGCTCCAGCAAGTGGCCGGTGTATTCTTCGACCCAGCTAGCGGCATCGAGAATGTAATCAGCGACCAGTTCGTCCTGACTTGCGTCGGTGAACTTCAGCTGCCGCTTGGCATCGTCAAGGCTGACGGGAAGAGCCATATCAGCCTCCTATGGCAAGGCACCGGCCCGAAGGCCGGTGCTGCGCATTACTTCTTCGCTTGTTCTTTCAGGTTCTTCGCGACTGCTTCCGAACCGGACAGATCCGGGTCGTTGAAGTCGATCTTGTTCTGCTCGGCGGAAGTGCCCGCACGCGGATCGTTGTCGACGGCAGGATGATCCATATCCACGTCGGGTACGATCTGCTGGGGGGCGCCTGCGGTATCAATCGTCTCGGCAGGCTTCACGTTTTCGGCTTTCTTGGCGCTCATGGCGTTTCTCCAGATGAGGGGAAGCGAGCCGGGACAAGGTGTCCCGGCTCAATTCATTAGGCGTTCGCCGCGATCTTCAGCGCACGCATCGGTTCGGGATTGTGCACGCCGCCGCCAACGCGCTTCGTCGTGTAGAAGTGCACGAACGGCTTGTTGGTGAACGGATCGCGCAGCACGCGGATGCCGATACGGTCGACGACCAGATAGGTCGCTTCCATGTCGCCGTAGAGCGCTGCGATATTACCCGCAGCGACAAGCGGCATGTCCGGCATCTCGACGACCGGCGCACCGCCCAGCGTCTGCGGCTGACCCGAAGCGTAGCTCGGCTGCCAAAGATAGTTTTGCTGACCATCCTTGAGCTTGCGAGCCGCGCCCATTGCGAGGCGGTTGATGTAGAGCTTCGCATTGGCTGCGAACTCAGCCGGAAGATCGTACATCAGGTCGAGGAAGCCGTCGCCGGTAAAGGCAGCAGCCGCACCGCTGTTGAGCGTCTTGATGGCGCCGTAGGGGTGACGCGCCGCGTTCGCTCCGCCTTCGACATAGGTCAGAACGCCGTAAGGCTTGTTCGAACCGTCGCCGGAAAGGAAAGCGATGCCTTCCTGCCGCGCGAACTCGGTGTCGACTTCGCTCGACAGCCATTCCTCCAGGTCGACCGCGGCATCGTCCAGCAGACCCTGCGAAATAGCCGGATTTGCATAAAGCTCGCCCGGTTCGAAGGTCACCGTGCCGATCTGCGGCGTGGTCGTAGCGGGACGGCTCGCCGTCTCGCCTACCCAGCCAGAACCGACGTTGCGGTCGCTGAAGAACTTCTTGAAGCCCGCAGTCGAGATCGTGATGACGCGGCTTTCGGCGCGCATCGGCGAGACCTTCTTCAGCTTTTCGCCGATAGTACGGTCCCATTCGATCGGAGCGAGGAAGCCGCCATCGGCGTCCGTGCCCTTCTGCATCGCAGCCTGCACATCGGCGGAGACGTTGTTCTCGCCCTTGCGCATGAACTGCTTAAAGGCGGCGGTGTAAGCCGGGTCGGCCTTGATGTCGCCGATCACGGCACCGTCGCCGAGCTTCGCAGCAGCGTTGATCTTGGCCTGATCATCGATCGCGGTCTGCAGTTCGCTGAGCGCGGCATCGATCTTATTGAGCTTGTCGGTGGTGACGTAGTCTTCCGTGCCAGCCTTGATTTCGTTCAGCTGCTCGGTGTGGGTCGTCTTGAACGCTTCGAACGCGATCGCGAGATCGTCGATCGAGGCAATCTTCTTGGGCTGGGCTTCGGCGCGCACGGCAACGAGGCCCCGGCCCGTCGCGGCGGTGCCGCGCAGGGTGGTCTTCATGTTCATCGTCAATTCCTTGTTTTAGACGGTGAGGGCTTTGAGCAGACGCGAGTTATCGGCCTGCGGTTCGTTGCCAGCGCTGGGCGTGGCGGGGTCGGCAGCGTTTTGCGTGCCCATCGCGCGGTACAGGTCGCGGCGCTGCGTGCGCGGCATATCCTGTCTCGCGAGATAACGGTCGAGCGATGCCTTATCGCTCGGAAATTCATCGGCGGCGGCATAGACCGGCATCTCCGCCTCGCGCTCCATCAGCGCGTCGGCGAGGCCAATGTCGATTGCCTCCTGACCGCGGAAGAACACGTTCTTGCCTGCAATCATGCGGTCGAACTCCGCCTTCTCGCGTCCAGAGCGGGCAGCGTACGGTCAAGACGCTCTCTGGAATTGAAATCCGCTGCCGACAGAACCGCGCCGTCATAGAGCGCGCCACTTTGCTTCTATGCGATACGATAGAAGAAGCGGACGTCGGCAAAGGCAATCTCGAAACGATCCGCGATAACGCCGACAAGGCGAGTGACTTGATGCAAGTCGTCGACCGCGAACTCTCCATGATCCAGATCGAAGCGCAGTCGGCGCAGGTCGAAATCCTGCGCCGCCCGAAGACGAATTCGTTCGCTACCAGCGACGAATACATCCGGCGCGACTGGAACCACTCTTTCAGCAACTATGAAGCTGCCGCTGACGAGGACCGGATGCCCTGCTTCCGAACCTTACTGCGCACCCGCGTCCCTGATCTCGATCAGCTGCGCATCAAGGTCGAGGAGCTTCGCGAAGTCTACGGCGAAGTGTCCGCGCTACCTGCGGCCGAAATTTTCACCCAGCTTCTTGCTGACATTGACCGTCTAAATTGAGGGAGGCGAACATGCGATTTCACTACACCGGCGAATTCAGCGCAGCCTGTGAGCAGTACGACAAGGCTAGTGAAGCTTACTCTACTTTTGACGATACAGGTGACGACGCTGCCGAGCGAGAGAAGGAGTGCGGCGATGCGCTTACGCTTGCCGAAGGTCCGTTCTTCGATGCCAAGGCTTACACACCGTTCGAAGTCCTGAAGAAGCTCGATCGCGCTGCAGAGCGCGCGCGAGATGACTTCGACATTCGCGATTATTATTCACTCGATGCGATCCGATCAGATCTTGACCGGCTGAAGCGCAACGAACCCAGCCCATCCTTCGCACTCGCGTTTACCCTTTGGCGTTCGGCTGAGCAGGACCACGAAGACAAATGCCGAAACTGCGACAGCGAAAGCGACATTAGTCAGGCGAGCGAAGATCGCGCGATCAAATATCGCCAGTTGATGCAATGGCCTTGCGCTACGGCGGGGGACTTCATCGCGAAGCAGTACGTGCGCCTGCTGGGGGCGCGGGGCGGATGCAACAGCCCAGAGCAGTGTCGCAATTACACTGCAAACCCTTGGGATATCGACATCGAAATCAGCGAGGGTGAAGGCGCGTTCGATACGATCGACAAGAACACGCTCTACTACGATCTCGACAACTGCGATGTCGGTATGAACCTGCTTGCATACGGCAAGCTCGATTTTGACGCAGAGCTTTGGATGGAAGCTGCCGACCGGCTTGGCCAGAAGGTGGCGCTCCAGCAGCAAAAAGACGGTCGGTGGGATTTCTGGTTTTCGCTTGAGTACGATGACGAGGACGAAGTCTCGCCTCGTATTAACAGGGAACGGGATCGCTTGCACCGCCTGCTGGCTTGGCCCGGTGCCGAACGCCATAAGCTGGTCGCCGACGAGATGCGGCGCGAATGGCCGCAACTGGTACACGTCAATCCGATTGGAGAAGCGAAGCTTACGCTCGACGAGATTGATTACTCCGAGGAATGGACGCTGGAGCAGCTGCATGCTGCGCTTGAACCTCTGGACGCTGGGCAACGGCAGAAGGTGCGCGATGCGCTCCGCCTAACCGGTGATCTCAAGATTATAGAGGCAGGCGCGCTCGAAGCAGAAGGTCTTGTGCAATGACGGTGCCATTGCATGAGGAAGGCAGGGGGCGGAGCGTAGCCACGCTCCCTGCCGAACCATCTCTCACCGGTTTCGACTTTTCGGACCTTCAGACCTTCCGCTCCGTACCTACCGGCCAGAACTTCGACGTCGTCGCCATGCACGGCCTCGTTATCGTGTTCGACCGGCTGGCGATCCATCAGGGTTTTATAGCGGGCAAGCTCTATGTGCGCGAAAGCCAGCGACCTCACGGCGCGATGCCTTGGAGTTCATGGCTTGATACCGAGCGCCAATATGGCGACCGCGCTGGACCGACAGGTCCACTGCGGACGCGAAGAGAGGTCGTTCACTATATCTCGCATCCGGCAACAGGCGGACCGAGCCTTCGCCTGCCATGCGGACATATCGACGGACCGTATAAGGATCACGCGTTCGGGCGCGATCTGATTGGTAAGGTAATCGGCGTCTATCAGCCGGGGCGGCAGTCGTGACCGCGCGAGGCTTCAGCCGAAACGGCGAGACCCGCCGCATTGTGATCACGTTGGACAACGAAACCTTCGAGCAGGTCGCAGCCCGCGCAAAGCGGGCTCGCTCTTCCTTCGCTGAGGAAGCCCGACTGCTTATTGAATGGGGATTGGAGGCTGGGCAATGACGCAGACTACTCAAGCGCCGGACCGGTTGCTCCGGCTACCGCAGGTCATTGAGATCGTCGGTATCAGTAGATCAATGGTCTACCGGCTCATGCGCCGAGGCGATTTCCCGCAAGCATACAAGCCGGGTGGATACGCCAGCCGATGGAGTGAAGCCGAAGTCATGGCATGGCGCGAAGAGCAGAGAGGCGCATAAACATGGCCGACATTCCACTGGCTAAGGCTGTTTTCCTCTACAAGGCCGGTTTTGACGGCGAGGAACCGAAGTTTACGGTTCGGCCTCTCGGTCACGATGACTACTATAGTAGGGACTATACGTATTCGGTCGGAGCTTGTTTTCGCAGATGGCAGGAGACTGCTGAAGGCGGCAACAACGGAGAGCTACTTGCGAGGATGTTTATCGATATCTGGCATGCGGCAGCTTTTTACGAGGTGCCGATCCAGATGATCCACGAAGCGATGCTGGTAGTGCCGGAATACCGCAACATGCTGGCAGACGACTGCCTTCCGCGCGAATGGCAGTTCGAACGCAAATAAGCGGCTAAACTGCGGCCGGAATTTCTAGCGCGACTGGTTCGAGGGGAATCGCATCGGCTTGCCCAGATGTTCGGCAGCCGGAACTAGGTCGTCTGCTATAAGCTCCGCCCATTCCTCAGCTATCTCCCGCCGCCGCTTCATAAAAGCGGCGCGGTTGTAGGACGCCTCGACTTCGTTCGTCGGGACGTGCGCGAGCATTAGATCAATAATCTGCCGATCGCCTGGACGATTCGCTTCCTGCGCCCGCTCGTTCATGATCGTAGAAAATGCGGCGCGGAAGCCGTGCGGAACGTGCCGCTGGAAGTACCCGGCGCGGATAAGCAGGGCGCGGAGGGTATTCTCGGACATCGGCTTGTGAGGATGCCGATCGCTGGGGAATACGAGTTCGAGTTCGCCAGATAGCTGGCGCGCGGCTTCGATGACCGCAACGGCTTCCTTGGTAAGCGGCACGATATGATCGCCATCGCTACGCGCCTTGCGTTCGTCCGTGCCCTTCATCCGCTCTGCCGGAATGCGCCAGATCGGATCGCTGCCGCCCAGCCCTTCAAACTCGCTCCAGTGAGCCTTTCGGAGTTCGCTGGGCCTTACCGCCGTCAAAGCCAATAGACGCAGCGCCAGCTTCGTGCCTGCTCTGCACCGCTCGGCTTCGGCCTTGGCGAGCATGGCCTTCAGTTCGTCCAGATCAGTGATTGCCGGCTGCTTCGTCGCCAGCGGCTTCGGCTTCAGCGCCTTGCCCAGACTGGCCGCTGGATCGCTTTCAGCGTATCCTGCGGCAATAGCGTAGACGAATACCGAAGAGATGCGGGAGCGCAGCCTGTGCGCCGTTTCTATAGCCCCACGGTCCTCGATGTCGGATAGAAGGCGGAGCAGACGCTGAGCGCGCAGATCGGCAATAGGCACGGCCCCTATTTCGGGAAACACGTCACGCTCAAAGCTGCGCAGAATGTCAGCAGCGTGAACCTTCGACCAGCGGGACTTTTGCTTGCCATGCCATTCGCGCGCCAGCCGCTCGAAGGTTGCCTCGCTCGATTCGATGGCGCGCTGCGCATCCAGCTTCCGCTCCACGGAAGGGTCGCCGCCGCTCGCCAAAATGGCCTTCGCCGAATCACGTGCCGCTCGTGCGTCGGAAAGCGTCATTGCCGGATATGCGCCCAGCGACAGGGTCTTCTGCTTGGCTTTCACCGCTCCGGCAGGTTTGTAGGCGTAGTTCATGCGCCAGAGCCTGCCTCCAGCCGATGTCACGAACAGGTATAGCTGGCCGCTGTCAGATAGCTTGTAGGGTTTCGCTTTCGGCTTGGCCGCTTTGATCTTCGCGTCTGTCAGCATAGGTCCGATACCATAGATCAGCAGGCCCGATGCCATGCTTTATACCATGATACCATGTCGACGCTGGTAGACGACTTGAGACCAAGGCCACTGCTTTGATCGCAGCAGACCGGCAGGTTTTCAAGGTTTTGTAGACGACTTTAGACGACTGTCGAGGGTCAAATGGCGGAGAGGGTGGGATTCGAACCCACGGTACCCAGAAGGCACAACAGTTTTCGAGACTGCCCCGTTCGACCACTCCGGCACCTCTCCGCGTGAGACTGATGCAAAGGATTTCAGCGCACGAGCGCCGCATCCCGGTCTGTCGGGAGCGCGGCGGTTAGCGCAGGCCGCGCCGCTTGCCAAGCCCTATTCCGGCGCTGCGTACGCTTCGCACCGCATGTTCATCCTGACAGGGCGCCCACGCAGTTGCGCACGGGCGCGTCCACCGCCTTGCTTCGAGCGCCGCCGGGCACCATATTGCATTACATGATGAACCCCATGAACGATGACACGGAATTCTTCTCGGCTCAGGCCGGGCGCCTCATCACGGCACCGCGCCATTCGTCCACGCGATTCGCGATCGGCGACGTCGTACGGCACCGGATGTTCGACTTCCGCGGCGTTATCTTCGATATCGATCCGGTTTTTGCGAACAGCGAGGAATGGTACGAATCCATTCCGAAGGACATTCGGCCCGATCGCGACCAGCCGTTCTACCACCTGCTCGCCGAGAGCGACGATTCCAGCTATACCGCATATGTCAGCGAAAAGAACTTGCTGCCCGATGCGGATAGTGGACCTGTAGAACACCCCGATGTCAGCCAGTTGTTCGAAAATTTCGAGGCTGGGCGCTACCGTATGCGCCGCAACCTCACGCATTGATAGCGGAGCGTCGGATTAGCTTTTGATCTTCCAGCCCGATTTCAGCACCAGATAGACGATTACGGCTAAGATCAGGTTGAAGACGCCAAGCCCTATCGCGGCCTGTACGACTGCGCGCGAACCCTCGCCGATGTCGCTTTCTCCGATAAAGCCGTAGCGAAAGCCTGAGATCACGTAAAAGAATGGATTGGCGCGGCTGATCGCCTGGAAGACCCCGCTCAGGTTGTCGATGGTGTAGAATGTCCCCGACAACAAAGCGAGCGGCGCGACGATCAGGGTCGTGATGGCGGCGTTGTGATCGAACTTCTCCGCCCAGATCGATGTAAGCAATCCGAACAGCGAGAGCATTGCCGATCCCATCAGGCTGAACCAGACGATCGCCCAAAGATGCGACACGGTGAGCGTAACGTCGGGGTAGAAGTAGACCGCTACGGTCATTGCCGCGCCCACCATGACCGCACGCGTGATGCCCGCAGCGACGATGCCCGCCATTAACTCGCCGACTGAAAGAGGCGGCATCAGAAGGTCGATGATCGTTCCCTGGATCTTGCCGGCGAGCAGCGAGAAGCTGGCATTGGCGAAGGCATTCTGCATCATCGCCATGACGATCAGTCCTGGAGCGATGAAGGTTGGAAAGGGAACGCCGAGCACCTCGCGCCCCGCCCTGCCCAGCGCCACGTCGAATATTACGAGAAACAGCAGCGTCGATACCGCGGGACCCCAGATAGTCTGCGTCTGCACCTTGAGAAAGCGGCGAACCTCCTTAATATAGAGACTCCACAATCCGATGGTGTTGATCCCATGAATTACCGGCTCTCCGCGCGGCTTGAACCGCGAGGTTGCGGTAATATCCGGCATCTCGGTGCGCTGTGCTTGATTGGCCATGACCGCGCGCCTACTGGGGCGCGGCGCGGCTGGCAAGCATCGCGCTGACCTGACAGCTTGGCGGCACGGCATTCCCGACAGGACCGTACCGAAATACGATGGAAGCAGTGAATTTATGGCCTGGACCGATGAACGGATCGCGACGCTCAAGAAGATGTGGGAAGGCGGCGCTACGGCCAGCCAGATCGCGGACGAGCTCGGCGACGTCAGCCGCAATGCCGTGATCGGCAAGGCGCACCGTCTCGGGCTCAAGTCACGCCCGTCGCCCGTGAAAGCGAACGAGAAGAAAGCCAAGCCCGCTCCAAAACCGAAGACGAAGGTAGCGGCCAAGCCGGTAGCTAAACCGACGCCCGCACCCGCCGCGGCGGCACCGGAAAAGCCCGAACCGGCGGAACAGGCTCCGCCGCCGCGTCCCGCACCGAGCAACGCTCCGTCCAATCAAAGCCAGCCGATGCCGAATTCCGGCAAGGACATGCCGAAGATCGTTTCGGTCGGTCCCGGAGGGTTCCTGCGCCAAGGGCCAGGCGACCAGCAGCCTCCGATCCCGCCCGCGCCTCCGCGCCGACTTGTCCCGGCGAAACCGAGCCCGGATATCGCCGACAAGACGAGCCTGCTCGAACTCAGCGACAAGGTCTGCCGCTGGCCGATGGGACATCCGGGCGAGCCGGACTTCCATTTCTGCGGTGCAGACGTCAATCCCGGCTTTCCCTACTGCGTCGAACACTGCGGCCGGGCGTTTCAGGCACAGCTGCCGCGCGGTGCGCGCCGTCCGCCTCCGCCCTTGCCGTTTGGCGGTCCGAGAGTACGCTAACACGTACCCCGCCCCGGATCGGTTGGGACAAAAGTGCAATTTTGGGGAAGATAGGCGATGGCCGTTTCGCTTCACTACGCCGTTATACCGACTTGGCTTCAACTGCTCGGATCGGCACATAAATTGCTCGATAAGGCAGAGGCACATTGCGACAGCGATACGGCCAAGGAACGGGAACTACTCGAAACGCGGCTGGCGGACGATATGCTGCCGCTTGCTTACCAGTTCAAAAGCTGCTGGACTCACAGCAAGCTAGCGCTCGAGGCGGCTCGCTCGGGTAGTTTCTCTCCTGACATGAGCCCTTATCCGACTACCTTCGCAGCGCTGCGTGCGAAGCTGGACGAAGCTGTCTCCGCTTGCAAAGCGATCGGGGAGCAGGAGCTCGAGGATGTTGCGGAAAACGATCTGGTTTTCAGCATCGGAGAGAAGTTCCGGCTCGATTTCGCGGTTCAGGATTTTCTGCTGAGCTTTTCTACGCCCAATCTTCATTTCCACTGCGCGACTGCTTACGACATCATGCGGAAGAAGGGCTTCGATCTCGGCAAACGCGACTTCCTCGGCCGGATGCGATTGAAAGCCTGACCGCTTAGTCAGAGTTCGAGAAGGGTCTGCGCGATGCGTTTTACATCGCTTGGAATGGTCGCTTTTGCAGCGTTCGCATCATTACTGCTGCCCGCAGCGCCGGTAAACGCGGAACTGCCGCTCGAAACGCGGGAGATGATCGACGCTGCCATTGCGTCGGGCGAGCGGGAAAAAGTCGAGGCTATCGTTGCGCTCGCGCGCGAACTCCATCCCGAAGACGCAGAACTGCTGGATTGGGTACTTGCGAACTTCACCCTCAAAAACCCGCCGCAAGACGTCATTCCCGAAGAGACGCTCTCCCTGATCGAAGCTGCGAAAGAAACCGGCGAAGTCGAAGCGGTCGAAACGGTCGTTGCACTCGCGCAAAAACTGTATCCGCAGCATGCCGATACCTTGGGAACGATGGCCGTTGAGTTCGCTGCCGCGCAGCCGGTAACGAACGTGCTGCCTGAAGAGACCCAGGCCCTGATCGACGCAGCTATTGAGACGCGCAACCAGCGCCAGCTCGAGGCGATTATTGTCTTGGCGAAGAAGACCCAGCCGGAGGACGCAAGCCAGCTCGATGAGATAGCGCGCAATTTCGCCGCCGAAGAGGCTGAGCGGCAACGCGTCGCTAAACTCGCCGAAGAACAGCGCATTCGCGAAGCCAATTGGTACCGGCTTTGGAAAGGCCGCGGCGAAATCGGTGCTTCACGCTCGACCGGGAACAGCGAAAGTCTCGCGCTGACCGCCGGTCTCGACCTCAAGCGTGTCGGAATCGATTGGGAGCACGAAGTCCGCGCCATTGCCGATTACCGAACGAACAACGACCGGACGACGCGGGAGTATTTCTCGCTCGCATACGAGCCCAATTACGTCCTCAACCCGCGGACCTACGCCTTCGGACTCGCGCAGGCCGAGCGCGGCCCGTTTCAGGGCTTCGAAGCGCGCTATTCGCTGTCGGGCGGTATCGGTTACCGCGTGATCGAAAGCGACCGGTTGCAGCTTGCCGTACAGGGCGGCCCCGCATACCGGCGTTTCGTGCCCGTCGACGGACCGATCGAGAGCAATATTGCTACACTTGGAGCGGTCGACCTCGATTGGCAGCTCGCCGAGAAGGTGAAATTCGTTCACGATTCCAACGTCTATCTCCAAAGTGGGAACAGCACGTTGGTGGCCATTACCGGTCTTGAGGCGGAGATTATCGCTTCGCTATCGGCGCGGCTGTCCTACCGCATAGAATACGACACCGAGCCGCCGCCCGGCACGCTCAGCACCGATACGCTCAGCCGCTTTACACTCGTTTACGGCTTCTAGTCAGGCGGCACGTTTGCGCGCGAACCACAGGTGATGCCGCGGCCCCCTGTTGTTCGGCCGAGCCCGAACGGTCAGGTTTTCGACCTCGAACCCGGCATCCTTGAGCCGCCGCGTGAACTTTTGATCAGGCGCAGCCGACCAGACGGCCAGCACGCCCCCCTCGCTCAACGCGTCGCGCGCACGGCCAAGCCCGGTAGGCGAATAAAGGCGGTTGTTGGCCTCTCGCACCATGCTTTCTGGTCCGTTGTCTACGTCCAGTAATATGGCGTCGTAAGGGCGCGTCGTTCCGTCCATTGCATCGTCGATCAGCGCCGCGACATCGTGGAGTTCGACTGTCAGGCGCGGATCGGAAAGGCTCTCGCCGGTAAGCTCTGCCATCGGGCCCCTGGCCCATTCGAGAATTTCCGGTACGATCTCTGCAACGACGATCCGCGCATTCGGTCCGGCCTTGGCCAGCGCGGCGCGCGCAGTGAACCCTAGCCCGTAACCGCCGATCAGCACGCGCGGAGCCTCGCCCTGCACACGGTCTAGTGTCAATTCGGCGAGCTGTTCCTCGCTGAACTGCATCCGCGAACTCATCAACTCCTCGCGCCCCAGCATTACGATGAAGTCACGTCCGTGGCTGACGAGATGCAACTGCTCCTCGCCGCCCGGTACGGACGCGCTCGCCAAGGTTTCACGAGGCAGCATTCAGCCCTTCCCGCGCGTCTTGGTTTTGCCCGCCTTGGCGTTGGCGGCAATGTAATCAATGATTGTTCCGGCGACGTCCTTGCCCGTGGCATTCTCGATACCCTCCAAACCGGGCGACGAATTCACTTCCATGATGACCGGTCCGTGGTTCGAGCGGAGCATATCGACGCCGCAGACATTGAGCCCCATGTGTTTGGCCGCGCGAACCGCGGTACTGCGTTCTTCGGGCGTGATCTTGATGAGCTGTGCGCTGCCGCCCCGGTGCAGGTTGGAGCGGAAATCGTCGGGCGCACCGGTACGCTTCATGGCCGCGACGACCTTCCCGCCAACAACGAGCGCGCGAATATCCGTACCGCCTGCCTCCTTGATGAACTCCTGCACGAGTATGTTGACGTTCGCGCCGCGAAAAGCCTCGATCACCGACTTTGCGCTCGACATTGTTTCAGCAAGCACCACGCCAATCCCCTGTGTTCCCTCAAGCAGCTTGATTACGACCGGCGGACCCTTCACCGCCTTGATGATTTCTTCGGCCTGCTTGGGATCGTTGGCATAGGCCGTCAGCGGCAGGCCGAGGCCGTATTTCGCCATGATCTGCATGGACCTGAGTTTGTCGCGGCTGCGGCCGATGGCGACGCTTTCGTTGAGCGGCCAAGACCCGCGCATCTCGAACTGCCGCAGGATTGCGAGGCCGTAATTGGTGATGCTCGCGCCGATACGCGGAATGATCGCATCATAACCGGCCGCCGGTTCTCCGTTATAGAATACCTCGGGACGATGGCTCGCGATATGCACGGTGCACCGCGTCGTGTTCAGAATGTCGAGTTCGTGTCCTCGCGCTTCGGCGGCTTCTTTGAGCCGGGCGTGCGAATACAGTTTGGGATTGCGGGCAAGCATTGCGATTTTCATTGCGGGTATCTCAAGGTTTGTGCCCTTCGACGGGCTTGCGGCCCGGTGTCTGAAGCCAGGAATGGCCGGAATCGACCAGAAAACGGCGGCGGAGCGCGGACCGGCCGATCAGCATGGGAAACTTCATTCCCGAACGGTCGGCGAGCGAAAATTCGGCGCGGAATTCAACGTCGCCGATCTTGAGCGGCGTCTTGACCACTAGCCTGCGCTGGGTCTCGCCGTTCGAGCTCGTGATGCCGCGCCAGTCGACATGGACCGCTTCGCAAATTTGCCGCACTTTGCTGTCGGGAAAATCGACGACGAAACGCACATACTGCTCGCCCTCGCGCTCGAAGGTTTCGATGACCTCGGCGTCGAGCGAGGAGGTACGCGCTCCGCTGTCGATCTTGGCCGGAATGCGCGACAATCCGAGTTCGGGCAGTTGCACCATCTCGCGCCAACCGATCGTGGTTAGTGGCTTCTTCGGAATCGCAAACTCTCCCGATATCATTCGCTGCAGCGATTTGCCCTGTTAGCGGCGAAAAGAAAAGGCCGCCTGGATTTCTCCGGCGGCCCCTTCCGACTTGCTGGCTCTATCCCGTCAGTCCTTCAGGAAGTCGGGAACGTGGCCGCCCCCGTTGCTGCCGCCGTCACTGTCGCCGCCGCCGCGCCGACCGCCACGGTCGCCGCCCCGGCCCCGGCCGCCGCCACGCGGACCACGCCGGTCGCCGCCGCGATCACCGCGGTCGCCGCGCGGGCCGCCGCCTTCGCGCTTCTCGCGCGGAGGACGCGTGTCTTCGAGTTCCTCGCCGGTTTCCTGATCAACGACCCGCATCGACAGGCGGACCTTGCCGCGGTTGTCGATCTCGAGCACCTTGACCTTAACTTCCTGACCTTCGGAGACGACATCGGTCGGCTTCTCGACCCGCTCGTCCTTCATTTCGCTGACGTGGACGAGACCGTCCTTGCCGCCCATGAAGTTCACGAACGCACCGAAATCGACGATGTTGACGACCTTGCCGGTGTAGATCTTGCCGACTTCCGCTTCCTCGACGATGCCTTCGATCCACTTTCTTGCGGCTTCGATCTGGCTGTTGTCGGAGGAGGAGATCTTGATCACGCCTTCGTCGTCGATGTCGACCTTCGCGCCGGTTTCGGCGACGATCTCGCGGATCACCTTGCCGCCCGTGCCGATGACGTCGCGGATCTTCGACTTGTCGATCTGCATCGTCTCGATACGCGGTGCGTGCTCGCTGACTTCGGTCCGGGCGCTGCCCAGAGCCTTCGTCATTTCGCCGAGGATGTGCGAACGGCCGGCCTTCGCCTGCTCGAGCGCGGTTTCCATGATTTCGCGCGTGATGCCGGCGACCTTGATGTCCATCTGGAGCGAGGTGATACCCTTCTCCGAACCGGCCACCTTGAAGTCCATGTCGCCGAGGTGATCTTCATCGCCCAAAATGTCGGACAGGACGGTGAAGTCGTCGCCTTCGAGGATCAGACCCATCGCGATGCCCGAAACCGGACGCTCGATCGGAACGCCGGCATCCATCATGGACAGGCATCCGCCGCAGACCGTCGCCATCGAGGACGAGCCGTTGGACTCGGTGATGTCGCTCAGCACGCGGATCGTGTACGGGAAGTCTTCGTGCTTGGGCAGAACCGGGTGCAGCGCGCGCCAGGCGAGCTTGCCGTGGCCGGTTTCGCGGCGGCTGGTGAAGCCGAAGCGGCCCACTTCGCCGACCGAGTAGGGCGGGAAGTTATAGTGCAGCATGAAGTGGTTGTACGACAGACCTTCCAGCCCATCGATCATCTGCTCTGCATCCTTCGTGCCGAGCGTCGTGGTGCAGATCGCCTGCGTTTCGCCGCGCGTGAACAGTGCGGACCCGTGCGTGCGGGGCAGGAGGCCGACCATCGCCTCGATCGGGCGGACCTGGTCGGTCTTGCGGCCGTCGATGCGCTGGCCGTCCTTCAGGATCGCCTTGCGCACGATGTCGCTTTCGAGCTTCTTCACCAGCTTCAGGCGGCCCATGTATTCGGCCGGGTCGCTTTCTTCCAGGTCCTTATAATGCTCGCGCGCCTTGGTGCGCGCTGCGTTGACGGCATCCTGCCGGTCGCCCTTGTCGGTGATCTTGTAGGCAGCGGCCAGATCGTCGCCAATGACGCCGCGCAGCTCTTCGAGCTTCGCCGACTTGTCTTCGACCGGAGCGAGTTCCCACGGATCCTTTGCGGCCTGTTCGGCCAGATCAATGATCGCACCGATGACCTTGCGGCTTTCCTCGTGCGCGAACATGACGGCGCCGAGCATTTCCTCTTCGGTCAGTTCCTTCGCTTCGGATTCGACCATCATCACCGCGTCCTGCGTCGCAGCGACGACGAGGTCGAGGCGGCCTTCATCGTCGAGGCAGCTTTCGAGGCTCGGGTTGAGCTCGTATTCGCCGTTGCGGAAGCCGACGCGCGCTGCGCCGATCGGGCCCATGAACGGGAGGCCGCTGATGGTCAGAGCCGCGGATGCAGCAATCATCGCAACGATATCGGGTTCGGTCTCACCGTCGTAGGAAAGAACCTGCGCGATGACGTTGATTTCGTTGTAAAAGCCTTCCGGGAAGAGCGGCCGCACCGGACGGTCGATCAGGCGGGAAGTCAGTGTTTCCTTCTCCGTCGCGCGGCCTTCGCGCTTGAAGAAGCCGCCGGGGATACGGCCCGCAGCGGAGAATTTTTCCTGGTAGTGCACGGTCAGCGGGAAGAAGTCCTGCCCTTCCTTGACGCTGCGTGCGGCGGTCACGGCGCACAGCACCACGGTTTCGCCGTAAGTTGCCAGAACGGCGCCGTCTGTCTGACGGGCGATCTGGCCGGTTTCGAGGGTGAGGGTCTTTCCGCCCCACTCGATCGATACGCTTTTCTTGTCGAACATGTATTTTCCTTCATGAACCCGCGCCGCCTTATTGCGATGCGGGGCCTACATTTCCGAGCTACCCGGCTCGGTCCGGTGCGGGGCTATTTGCGCCCCAAGGCCATACCGCCGGATGCGGGATGCGCCCCATAAGCGAAGGGCGGCCCGTTTGTGGGAGCCGCCCTCGCGAAACTCTTATTTACGAAGACCCAGCTTCTGGATCAGCGCGTTGTACCGCTCCACATCCATCTTCTTGAGATAGGCGAGCAGGCTGCGGCGCTTGTTCACCATCATCAGCAGGCCGCGGCGGGAATGGTTATCCTTGTGGTGGCCCTTGAAGTGATCGGTGAGGTTGCGAATACGCTCGGTCAGAATGGCGACCTGTACTTCGGGAGAGCCCGTATCGCCGTCGTTCTGTGCGTGTTCCTTGATCAGTTCCTGCTTCTTTTCAGCAGTAATCGACATATTCTTTACTCCGCGACATCGGGAAGATTGAACCCCCGCACGACCTTGGCCGCGCCCCCTTCAAGCTGAACCAGTGCCACCGGTACCTCGCGGTGCATGGCGCAGTAGAGCCCTTCGGGATGGGGCTGTCCGGTGACGACGCGCCCCTGGCGGAGCGCTGCTGCCTGTTCGGACGTGAGGGATAGAGCCGGGATGTCGTCCAGCCCTGCCTCCAGCGGCAGTATGATGTCGTCCAGTGGCGCGCCCTTACCGATGGCATTGAGTTTGTCCAGCGAAATCGCTTGAGCCTCGGTGAAGGGACCGGCCTTGGTTCGCCTTAGATAGGTAACGTGCCCCACCGTTCCAAGGGCATGCGCGATGTCCCGTGCCAGACTGCGGATGTACGTCCCCTTGGATACACGCGCGATCAGGGTCACGCTGTCTGCCAGTTCGAGCGGCGCTTGCGGATCGTACGGGTCAGGCCGGCCGAGCGTGGTCTGGAAGGTTGAGTGAAGGCCTTCCACCCCGCCCGCTCCGTCCTTGCCGAGCATCGCGAGGTCATGGATGGTCACGCGCCGCGTCTTCAACTCGACGTCCTCCCCTGCCCGCGCAAGGTCATAGGCGCGCTTGCCGCCGACCTTAAGCGCGGAGTATTTTGGCGGAAGCTGGTCGATCTCGCCGGTGAACTGTTCGCACACCGCCGCAATCGCCACGCGCGGCGGGCGGCGATCCGAGCGGGCGACGACCGCGCCTTCGGTATCGAGCGTTTCGGTTTCCTCGCCGAACTGGACCGTGAACGCGTAGATCTTGTCGGAATCGAGCATTCGGCCTGCCAGCTTCGTCGCTTCGCCCAGCGCGACCGGCAGCACCCCTTCCGCCAGCGGATCAAGCGTGCCGCCGTGTCCGACTTTCGCCTTCGCATAGCCCGCCTCGCGCAGGTTCCGCTTCACGGCGGCCACGGCCTGCGTCGAGCCTAACCCCTGCGGTTTGTCGAGAATGATCCAGCCGGATGGCGCAGGTTTTTTAGTGTCGTTCACACGGTGCCTCTAGCCAAAGGCGCGCGCTACGGCCAATCGTCTTCGCGAATGGCGGCACAATACGATCTTCTCGTCATCGGAGGCGGTATCAACGGAGCCGGCATCGCGCGCGACGCGGCAGGGCGCGGCCTGTCGGTGCTGCTGTGCGAGAAAGACGATCTGGCGCAGCATACGTCCTCTTCCAGCACGAAGCTGGTGCATGGCGGGCTGCGGTATCTCGAACATTACGAGTTCCGGCTCGTGCGCGAGGCTTTGATCGAGCGCGAGGTGCTGCTGGGCATGGCGCCGCACATCATCTGGCCGCTGCGCTTCGTGCTGCCGCATGACGAAGGACTGCGGCCTGCGTGGATGCTGCGTGCCGGACTGTTCCTGTACGACAATCTCGGCGGGCGCAAGCTGCTGCCCGGTACCGAGAGCGTCGATCTGACGAGGCCGCCACACCGCGACATTCTGGAAGACCGGCTGAAGCGCGGCTTCGCCTATTCCGATTGCTGGGTCGAAGATTCGCGCCTCGTCGTGCTGAACGCGATGGACGCGCGCGAACGCGGAGCGGATATTCGTACGCGGACCGAAGTTGTTTCGCTGACCCGCGGTGCGAGTTCATGGACTGCGGTTTTGCAGGACAGCGCGGGCAATCAGGAGGTTAGCGCGCGCGCCGTCGTGAACGCCGCCGGTCCGTGGGTCGACAACGTGCTTTCTAGCGCCATTCCCGGCAAGGAGCATCGCAACCTGCGCCTCGTCAAAGGCAGCCATCTGATCGTGCCGCGCCTGTACGACGGCGAGCACGCCTATATTTTCCAAAACGGCGACGGACGCGTGCTGTTCGCCGTGCCCTACGAATACGACTACACCCTGCTCGGCACGACCGACGAGCGGTTCGAGGGCGATCCGAACGACATCGCCATTTCGGACCATGAAGCACGCTACATCTGCGATGCCATGAACGAATATCTGAAGGTCGATATTACGCCCGGCGACGCAGTCTCCTCCTATGCAGGGGTACGGCCGCTCTACGAGGACAATTCGTCGAGCGATTCCACGGTCACCCGCGACTACGTCTTCGAGCTCGACCGGGAAGGCGGCGCGCCGATCCTGTCGATCTTCGGCGGGAAGATCACGACGTTCCGCAAACTGGCCGAACATGCGCTCGAACGGCTTGCAGAGGTCGGACTGAAAGGCAGGTCCGCGTGGACCAGCACCGCGCCCCTCCCCGGCGGCGCATTCGCTGCGGACGGCGTAGCCCGGTTTCGCGCCGAACTCGGCAAACGGTATCCCTGGTTTCCGGCTCGAGGATTGACGCGATTGATGCGCGCCTACGGAACGGAGGTCTTCGACATTCTTGGCAATGCGACGAGCCCCGCTGATTTGGGCCACCACTTTGGCAGCGACTTCTACGAAGCCGAAGTCCGCTATCTTCGCGAGCAGGAGTTCGCGGTCACCGCAGAGGATACACTGTGGCGGCGCAGCAAGCTCGGCCTGCACTTGAGCGCTGTAGAGCAGCAGGCAGTTGCCGACTGGCTGGAGCAGACCCTCGCCTAGCCAGCAATCGATCCGGCAATACCCATGAAGAAGCTTTCCAGCCACAGAACGGGCGGCAGGATCGTGTTCTCGATCACGCCCCATTCCGGCGCAAACCACGTCACCGCGACGAGCGCGAAAAACAGGACCATCCCGAACGGGCGAAGCTTTTCATACTTTCTGGCGAGCGAGGGCGGGAGCAAGCCTTCGACGATGTGAGACCCGTCGAAAGGCGGAATCGGCAGGAGGTTGAACAGGCCGATGAAGATGTTGATGAGGATGAAGAACTGCAGGCCGGTCGACAGGTAAACGCTCACCGTATCAGTATCGGCGCTGAAGCTCCGCAACACAAAACCGAGAAGAACGGAAGCGGCGAGCGCCATTACGAAATTGATGCCCGGCCCCGCGGCCGCCACGAGCACCATCCCGAAGCGCGGATTGCGCAGCCGTTCCTTGATCACGGGCACAGGTTTCGCCCAGCCAAAGACCGGACCTTTTGCCAGCGCGAGCAAGCCGGGCACCAGTAGTGTGCCCACGGGATCGACGTGCCGGATCGGATTAAGTGTCAGCCGCCGCCGCTCCTTCGCTGTTGGATCGCCGAGAGCCAGCGCGGTCCAGCCATGCGCGACTTCGTGAAAGACGATCGCGACGATGAGGCAGGGAATGAGAATGAGCGCGAGGCTCAGCGTGTCTGTCATGCCCACTATATAGGGCGCGCCATGGTCCGCGCCAGTGAAGTCGCAACTAGCGGTAGCCTTCACCGCGCAGAGCGGCGCTGAAGTGCTTGCGGCACAGCGCAAGATAGCGCTCTTCTCCGCCAATCTCCGTCTGCGCGCCTTCGCTGACGGGCTGACCCGAAGCGTCAATCCTCAGGTTCATGCTCGCCTTCCGGCCGCAGTGGCATACGGCTTTGAGTTCGATCAGTGCATCGGCAATTCCGAGCAGTGCGGCGGAACCGGGGAAGAGCTCGCCTTGAAAATCCGTCCTCAGGCCGTAGCAGAGCACCGGTATGTCCTGACGGTCGGCAAGCTCCGCACATTGCCAGACCTGCTCTTGCGTCAGGAATTGCGCCTCGTCGATCAGCACGCAGGCGAGCGGTCCGCGCGCATGCTCTTCAGTTACGAACTTGACGATGTCGGTGTCGGCAGTGAATCGGTGCGCGTCGCTGGCGAGCCCGATCCGCGAAGAAATCGCACCGAAGCCGGGCCGGTCGTCGATCGCGGCAGTCCACAGCATCACCGCCATGCCGCGCTCCTTGTAGTTGAAGGTGGCTTGCAGCAGCGTGGAACTCTTGCCGGCATTCATGCTGGCGTAGTAGAAATAGAGCTTGGCCATGGGCGGTTGCTACCGCGCGCCGGCCGGTCAGTCGAGCGTCACCCGGCTGTCGCTGTCGAACTGAGGCGGCGTTTCCGAACGGCGGATGGACACGATGCCGCAGATGCGGTGGTAGCGCGGAAAGATCACGTTCGTGAGCTTATCGATGCGCCCGGCCGGACCGGTGGTATCGAATGCGATCTGGCGTCCGAGATACTCTCCTCCGATACAACCCTCGTTCGTTTCGATCCGGTACCATCGCAGCGTACCGTCGCGGACGAACACGACGTCGCCGTTACCGAAAACAAACTCTTCCACTCCTGTGCGGATGACCGTCTCTTCTTCGTCGACGCCAGGCAGGGGCTGCGAAGCGAGAGTAGAAGGCAGGCAGAACGCGGCAAGCGCTGTTAGAACCAAGTTTCGGAAGGTCACAAGCATCTCCATGAGTGGCTCAGACTAAACAAGATCTGCCGTGAACAAAGGTTGAACTGTAAAAAGCGTCAATCGTCTTGATCGAGGTCTCTCGCGACTTTCGGATCGCGCAAAAGCTTCTCAATCCGCTCCGCCTCGTCGAAACTTTCGTCGCCGCGAAACTTCAGCTTCGGCGCAAACTTGAGGCCCAGCCGCTTGGCGACCTCACGTTGCAGATATGCCGTATTCTGCCGCAGCGCCTTTACGACGGCATCCTCTTCCGCACCTAGCAGCGGCTTCACATAGGCCGTTGCATGGCGCAAATCAGGAGTGAGACGCACTTCGGTGACCGAGATATTCGCTGCGCTGACAGTTTCGTCGTGCACGTCCTGACGCGCGAGCAGTTCGGACAAGATATGCCGAACGCGCTCGCCAACCTTCAGCATTCGGACCGAATGCTGTTCCGCCGAATATTGCTGTCTAGCCACCCGCTGCCTCCAGCGTGTCCATCTTCGCCAAAATTCTTCTCATGGACCTTATATTGCGGGCCGTGCCGCCAAATCCAAGGCGTTTGGCGATAAAGCCGTTCGTCAGGGGGCTACGTCCCACCCCGTTGTTGTAATCGATATGAAGCGCGTTCGTACCGAGCGCGAGGCGCTCGGGCCCGCGCCCTTCATAATCTTTCAAGAGTTGCGCGAAGTCCTCTTCCGACGGTTGACCCGCGAAAAATAGGGTATGCACCTGCTTGTCCGCACCGTCCTGCGTGCGGTCGGTGAAGGGATTCTCCGCCAACGCTTGCGCAAGCTGATCGCGGGTCAGGACGACGACTTCGCTCGCGATCTCAAACTCCTCCCGGATGATCCAGGCAATCTTCTCACCTAGTCCTTCCGGAGGCGTTTCCTCATGCCGGAACAGGATATTGCCGCTTGCCGCGACCGTTTCGATGTCTGCGAAATCTTCACGCTCCAACGCCTCGCGCAGATCGACCATCAGCAGGCGGTTGCCGCCTACGTTGATCGATCCGAGCAAGGCGAGATAGAGATTCACCGGACTACGAAAACTTTACCCGTCAAAGCGTGCGTTCGCGCTCCTCGACCTCGAAGACCTCCAGCATATCGCCAGCCTTGATGTCGTTCGTGTCTTCCAGAACCACACCGCATTCGAGACCCGAGCGGACTTCGTCCACGTCGTCCTTGAAGCGCCGCAGCGACTGGATGGTCGTGGCGGAAACGATGACATCCTCGCGCGTAAGACGTGCGAACAGGCCTTTGCGGATCGCCCCTTCGGTGACGAGCAGACCTGCTGCCTTGTCGCGCTTGCCTGCAGGAAACACCTGTTTGACTTCGGCGCGGCCCACGACCGTTTCGATCTTCTCGGGACCGAGCTCGCCCGCCATCTCCTTCGCGATCGCTTCGGTCAGGTGGTAGATGACATCGTAATACATCATCCGCACGCCTTCGCGTTCGACCTGCTGGCGGGCCTTGGCATTCGGCCGCACGTTGAAGCCGATGATCGGCGCGTTGGAAGCAGCCGCCAGACTGACATCCGTTTCGGTGATCGCGCCTACCCCTGCGTGCAGGATGCGGACCTTGATGAGGTCGTTCGACAGGTTGTGTAGCGCGGTATTGATCGCCTCCACGCTTCCCTGCACGTCCGCTTTCACGAGCAATGGGAATTCGACCACGTCGCTTTGCAGGTTGTTGAACATCGTGTCGAAACTGGTCGGTGCAAGTGCAGTCCGCTTCTCGTCTGCCTTCTCCCGCCGGTATTCGGCGACTTCGCGGGCGCGCTGCTCGTTTTCCACCACGGTCAGCATATCGCCGGCACCCGGTACACCGCCGAGGCCAAGCACTTCGACCGGCATGGACGGACCGGCTTCCTTCATCTGCTTGCCCTTGTCGTCGACAAGCGCGCGAACCTTCCCGTTCTGGGTTCCGACAACGAAAGTATCGCCGCGCTTTAGCGTACCGCGCGTTACGAGCACGGTTGCGACTGCACCGCGCCCCTTGTCGAGCTGCGCTTCGACCACGATCGCTTCCGCATCGCGATCAGGGCGTGCTTTCAGTTCGAGCAGTTCCGCTTGCAGGCTGATCTGATCGATCAACTCGTCGAGCCCGGTGCCGTTCTTGGCGCTTACCTCGACATCCTGAACGTCGCCCGACATCGCTTCGACGATGACTTCATGTTCGAGCAGGCGTTCGCGGATTTTCTGCGCGTTGGCTTCCGGCTTGTCGATCTTGTTGATCGCGACGATCATCGGCACGCCGGCTGCCTTGGTGTGGTTGATGGCCTCGATCGTCTGCGGCATGATGCCGTCGTCGGCTGCCACGACCAGAACCACGATATCGGTCACGTTCGCGCCGCGGGCGCGCATCTCGGTGAACGCCTCGTGGCCCGGAGTATCGAGGAAGGTGATCTTGGCCTTGTCTTTCGTCGTGATCTGGTATGCGCCGATATGCTGCGTGATGCCGCCAGCTTCGCCGCGCACCACGTCGGTGCCGCGGAGAGCGTCGAGCAGCGAGGTCTTGCCGTGATCGACATGGCCCATGATCGTGACGACCGGAGGGCGCGGCTGGAGCGTCTCTTCCGGATCGACATCGGTTGCAGCCTGAATGTCGACATCGCTTTCCGACACACGCTGGATCCGGTGGCCGAACTCTTCGACAAGCAACTCGGCCGTATCCTGGTCGATCGTCTGGTTGACGGTCACCATCATGCCCATGTTGAACAGCGCCTTCACAAGATCAGCGCCCTTCTCGGCCATGCGCTGTGCAAGTTCCTGCACCGTGATCGCCTCGGGCACGATCACGTCGCGCACCTGCTTCTCACGCGGTTTGGTATTGCCGCCGCCATGGATCCGGCGTTCCTTCTCGCGCGCACGCTTCAGCGCGGCGAGACTGCGGGCACGCTTGCCCTCGTCTTCGTTCAGCGCCTTATTAACCGTCAGCTTGCCGCCCTTTCGGCGATCCTTGCGGTCTTCTGTACGCGCTTTGCCGACTTCCTTCTTCTTCTCAGGGCGCTTCGGCTCGGGGCGGGCGACCGGCGTAAACTTGCGCGGGCTCGGAGCCGCGGCATCGCCGGTCGTTGCCGGCGTCGCAGCGGCTTCCTCGGTCTTCGCGGGAGCTTCCGCTTCGGTGGTCGCTTCCTCGGTCGCTACCGGTTCTTCGTCAGCCTGTGCCGGTTCTTGCGCGCTGGCTTTCCGGTTTTCTTCCGCCCGGCGTTTCTCTTCCTCGGCAGCCTTCTCGCGCGCTTCGTCATCACGGCGCCGTGCTTCCTCGGCAAGCCGCATCCGCTCGTCCTCGGCCTCGCGCTGCATACGGGCGACGCGTTCCTGCGGCGTCTCGTCCGAAGCGGCCGCTTTCTTTGGCGCAGGCTTCGTCTCTACCGGCGCGGGTGCGGGCGTGGGAGCGGGCGCAGGCGCTGCCGTTTCTTCCGGCTCGGGAGCGGGAGCCGGCGCAGGCGTTTCGCCCGGCTTCACGAGCTTGCGACGACGCTTCACTTCGACCGCGACCTTGTTGGTGCGCCCGTGGCTGAACGTCTGCTTCACTTCGCCGGCTTCGACCGAGCGCTTCAGCCCTAAGGGCTTGCGTTCGCGCGGTTTTTTCTCTTCGTCGCTCATAAACCTCAGTATTCCTTCAAATCTTCATCGTTCTCGCGGCCAGCCGGATCGGCCGCGCCATCTGTCTGCATCGGTGCGGGCGCAAGTCCGCGGTAGTAAAGCAACCGCCCCAGGGTTTGCATGACCCGCTCGCGGGCCTTCCCGTTCGTAAGCGCCAGATGGACCACGTTGTCGCGGCCCAATGCCACAGACAAAGCCGCGCGGTCCAGTGGCAAGTCCAGCCCGCGCTTTCCGCTGCCTTCCTGATCGCTGCCGACGCGCCACGCCTGATCGAGCGTCTTGCGTCCATCGGCGCTCGCGTCGGACGCGTGGAGCAGCAGCGCCACCTTCCCCTGCCGCGCCGCCTTGTCGATACGCTGTGTCCCCAATGTGAGGTGCCCGGCGCGAAGTTCCAGTCCCAACCTGTCGAGCAGTAGGCGCACCAGCGCCTCGTCGATCCGGCGAGCTAGGTCTTCCGGCACTTCGAGCGGCGCATCTTTGGGTCCGCCTTTGTAGGCACGCAGCAGTGCCCCGCGAAGATTTCCGCCAGCCTGCGCGGCTTCGAGTTCGTCGCGGGTCGCTCCGATCCAGGCACCCCGCCCCGGCGCCTTGCCTTGAACATCAGGCAGAACGAGACCGGACGGTGAAATGGCGAGCCGGATCATCCCGGTGCGCGCACCGGTTTCGCCGCTGACGATGCAGCGCCGTTCCGACGTCTTGTCGGCACGCGCCTTCCCGGCCACGGAATCCCGCGTCCCGGTAGGCCTAGCGATGTCGGGAGTCAGGCGCTCATTGGGTGGAGTCCGCATCGGCGGCCTCCTGCGTGTCGGCGGCTTCGGGCGGAGCGGAAGCCTCTTCCTCGTCTTCGGACCCCGATGAAACCGTCTGCGGCTCCTCGTCTTCGAACCAATGCGCGCGGGCAGCCATGATGATCTCGTTGCCCTGCTCTTCGGTGAGGCCGTAGTCGCCGAGCACGCCGCCCTTGTCCTGCTCGCGCTGCGGACGGCGCATCGGCGGTCCGTCGGCGTTATTGCGGCGGCGCGGCGCCTCGCGTTTCTTGGCGATCAGCTCGTCCGTAGCGAGGTCGGCCACATCGTCGAGCGTCTTCAGACCGGCCTTGCCGAGCGTCACCAGCATCGCTTCGGACAGGTGCGGCAATTCGGCAAGATCGTCTTCCACACCGAGCGCGCGGCGCTCTTCGCGGTGCGCATCTTCCTGCCGGTCGATCGCTTCCTGCGCACGGCTCTGCAGTTCTTCGGCGAGCTCTTCGTCGAAACCTTCGATTGCGGCGAGTTCGTCCAGCTGAACGTAAGCCACTTCCTCGAGCTCGGCGAAGCCTTCGGCGACGAGCAGCTGGGAGAGCGTTTCATCAACGTCCAGCTCTTCCTCGAACATCTTGGAGCGTTCGGAGAATTCCTTGCTCCGCTTCTCGGCTGCTTCCTCATCGGTCATGATGTCAATCTGGTGACCGGTCAGCTGGCTCGCGAGACGGACGTTCTGACCGCGGCGACCGATCGCCAGCGAAAGCTGATCGTCGGGCACGACCACTTCGATCCGCCCCTCTTCCTCGTCGAGTACAACGCGGCTGACCGTTGCAGGCTGCAGCGCGTTCACGACGAACGTCGCCGTGTCCTCGGACCAGGGAATGATGTCGATCTTTTCGCCCTGCAACTCCTGCACGACGGCCTGCACGCGGCTACCCTTCATGCCGACGCATGCACCGACAGGGTCGATGCTGCTGTCGTGGCTGATGACGCCGATCTTAGCGCGGCTGCCCGGATCGCGTGCTGCGGCCTTGATCTCGATGATGCCGTCGTAAATTTCGGGCACTTCCTGCGCGAACAACTTGCGCATGAAATCGGGATGCGCGCGGCTGAGGAAAATCTGCGGGCCGCGATTGTTGCGCTCGACCTTGGTGATAAGCGCGCGGACACGCTCTCCCACGCGGGCGGCTTCGCGCGGGATCTGCTGATCGCGGCGGATGACGCCCTCGGCACGGCCGAGATTGACGATCACGTGACCGAACTCGACCGACTTGATGACACCCGTGATGATCTCGTCTGCGCGGTCCTTGAACTCTTCGAACTGACGCTCGCGCTCGGCGTCGCGGACCTTCTGAAAGATCACCTGCTTTGCGGATTGCGCGTCGATGCGGCCGAGATCGACCGGGGGCAGCGGGTCGACAATGAAGTCGCCGACCGAGGCACCCTTCTCAAGCTTCTGCGCGGCTTTCAGATCGACCTGCTTGAAGTAGTCCTCGACCTCTTCGACGACCTCGACCACGCGCCACAGGCGCAGATCGCCGGTCTGAGGATCAAGCTTTGCGCGGATGTCGTTTTCCGCGCCGTAGCGGTTGCGTGCGCTTTTTTGAATCGCTTCTTCCATCGCCTCGATGACGATCGCCTTGTCGATCATCTTTTCCGAAGCGACCGCGTTGGCAATCGCAAGCAGTTCAGCCTTGTTGGCGGAAATAGCAGTGGCCATCAGTCGTCAGCCTTCTCTTCGTCAGTGGTTGTGTCTTCGACAATATCTTCGGCGCCGCTTGTATCGAGCGGCTGGGTCGCGGCGATGAGCGCATCGGTCAGCACGAGCTTCGCCGCATGTATCTTGCTCAGGGGCAGCCGGACTTCGCCAGCTTTCGCATCCTCGATGACGGCCATGCCGTCCTCCAGACCCTTGAGTTCTCCCTTGTAATTGCGCTGCTTGTCCCAAGCCTTGTCCATGCTGATCTTGGCTTCGTGGCCCGACCAGTCGGAGAAATCGTTCGGGCGCGTCAGCGGACGATCGATGCCGGGCGAACTTACTTCGAGGTGATAGGCACCCTCCACGATCACTTCCCCGTCCGCTTCGAGCGCATCGAGCCTGTCGGAAATCCTACGCGAAAGAGCCGCGCACTGGTCGATGATCAATTGGCCAGTCGCCGGATCCTCAGCCATCACCTGCAGCGCACGGTCGCCGTCGCCCGCTTCGGACGAGGTCATCTTGACGCGCACGAGTTCGAAGCCGAGCGCCTTCGCTTCGGGTTCGATCACTTCGGTAAGGCGGGCAATATCGGCCATGATGCTCCTGAATTACGGTTCGCCGGCAATGCAAATCGGTTTCGCGCCGGCCCCTTCCGGCGCCAGCCCCTGATCGCTTACACAATGTCGGGATTGGCGCATAGATACGCGCCTGCCGCGCGGATGGCAAGAGCAGCGCTTAAACAAAAAGGGCCGGCGTGGACCGGCCCTTCTTCATGTTTCGTCACGAAACGTAGCGATCAGTGCTCGTGATCGCCGTGGTCACCGCCATGTTCGGCGAGATATTCGGGTGTCCAGGTGACATGCGTCACAAACTTCACACCGTTCGATTCGCGAACGAATACATGCGGAACACCGTTCGGCAGCCGGTCCACCGGACGGCCCCAGGTCGCGGGTGTATTACCGACGTCGGGAAGGCTCGCGCGGGTCTTGCCCTTGCCGTTGCCGCCGCCCTTGCCGCCGCCCGGCTTCGTCGTGCCGCCGCCATCGGTAGTGCCGCCGGAGTAGATCGCCAGCAGCTGGTCGTAATCATGCTGGTCCGGACCTTCGTTACCGCTCGGCCAGCTGGTGTATTCCATGCAGCTGGTCGTCTCGTCGGTATTGAAGTTCTCGTTCTGGTGAGCGAGGCCGTAATCGTGCCCGATTTCCTGACACGTCACGAGCTGGCGCCAGCTGTAATTGTCGTACGCAGCCTGATTGAAGTAGTAATCGTTCAGCTTCGTCGATCCGGCGGAAATCTTGCCGCTGGAAAGGCTGATCGTAGCAATACCGAGCCAGCCGGTCGAGCCGTAGTTGTCGTTGCACACCTGAATTGTACCGGTCACCATATTGCAGGCGCTCGAAGCAGTGCCGCGTTGCAGCGGAGCTTCGATCACCGGCGACTGGTTCCAATCGGAAACCGCGGTCGCGACGTGCGAATTCCAGGTGGTGTTGGTGTTGTCGATCACCGGCATATCGAGTTCGGCACCGCTATAGGGCCACGCGTAGCCGCCCCACCAATGGTCCGCCATCGCTGCGCCGGAGAAGGTGAGCGCAGCCAGCGCACCCGCCGCTCCAAGTATTCTGGTTTGCTTGATTGTCATGTCAGTCCCTCAAATCGGTGCTGAGCGCACCCGTCCGAGGATCGCACAGAAACTGCTAAGCAAGCCTAAAGCCTGCCCGGCAACTACCAAGATTTCGACTGAGAACAGCCTTCCTCCCGCGACCCCGAGTGAAGCTGCAAAATCGCCATTCTGAGGGCAAGTTAGTGAGCGGGCTTAGTCGATGAACAGAGTAGTATTCGTGCCGGATGGTTTGAGTGTCGGCGAGCGTTGTAGCTTATGTTGAAAAACCCGCTCTACATTGATGTCGAACCGTGCCTCAAACGCACCTAAAACTCAGTCATTGTCACTGAGCGCATGCTTCTTGATGCAGTGGCGAAGCTGATCGTAGGATAAACCGAGCGCCTTCGCGGTCTGACGCTGGTTCCAGCGATGTTTGCCCAGCGCATGCTCAACGATTGCCCGCTCATGCGCATCGACCGCTCCGCGCAGATCGTCGATCTCATCGAACGATGGCGAATGTCCCACTTGTGATCCGGGCCTCGCAGCCGGTAGTCCAGAGCGATCTTCACTGACATGCTGCGGATTGGACGGCTTCCACGGAGAGTCGAAAGGGTCAAAAACCACGTGACCGATCGGATCTTCCCAATTGTCCCACCGGTAGACTGCGCGTTCGACCACATTACGCAGTTCGCGCACATTGCCGGGCCATTGATATTCTTCCATCTGCTCGCGGACATGCGGGGCGAAGCCGGGCCATGCCTCCCAGCCGAGTTCAGCGCCCATCCGCCGCCCGAAGTAATCCGCCAGAACCCCTATATCGCCTTCGCGGACACGGAGAGGCGGCAAGGTGATCACTTCGAAGCTGAGCCGGTCGAGCAGATCGGCGCGAAACAAACCCTCTTCGACGCGCGCCGGCAGGTCTTCGTTCGTGGCCGCCACGATGCGGACGTCGACCTGTACCGGGCGCGACGATCCGATCCGGGTAACTTCTCCATATTCTACCGCGCGCAGCAGACGCTCCTGCGCTGCGCTAGACAAGGTACCCAGTTCGTCGAGGAACAGCGTTCCCTTGTCGGCCTCTTCGAACCGTCCGGCGCGGGCTTTGGTAGCGCCGGTGAAGGCCCCCGCCTCGTGACCGAACAGCTCGGCTTCGATCAATGTTTCCGGCAGGGCGGCGCAGTTCATTGTGACGAGCGGTTCGCCCCAGCGCGCCGACAGACGGTGGAGGCGCTCTGCGATCAGTTCCTTGCCGGTCCCCCGCTCGCCGATCACGAGAACGGGACGGCGCATGGGAGCGGCACGACTGGCGCGCTCTACCGAGTCGAGAAACGCTCCGGACTGACCGATGAACTGATTTTCCCGCTCCATGGAACCAAGGTATAGGAAATAACGCCAACTCTTGGCAAGCATTACCGCTACCGAGGTCTTATGTCGTGAAATCTACGGGAGAAATCTTTGCTTTCGCCGTTTTGGCACGCGCTTTGCAAAGTATCTCGCACAGACTTGATGAACGATTAGAACAAAGGAACTGATGATGTACGACCGCCGCTTCTTCCAGACGAAACTGGGGCAGGCCGCGTTGGCGAGCACCGCGGCGATGGCGATCTTCGCCGCGCTGTCCAGCCAGATCGTGCTGCAAACGCCGCCGCCGGTTGCGATGCAGTTCGCACAGGTCGAGCTGGCGTGAGCAAGCCCGACAAACCCAAACCGAGCGTTAAGCTGACGCGGATCGACGACGAGGTCGAGCGGCTGCGCCGCTCGCCGACGCCGACCCAGCCGCAGCGTAGGCGCGAAGATATGCGCGCCGCAGACTGGCTCGACACGGAAAAGGTCAGCGCCAAAGTAAACGACTTTCTTTCAACCGGAGCACCCTTCATGGGCATTTTCAGCCGTACCCGCGATATCATCGCCGCCAACTTCAACGACATGCTCGACAAGGCGGACGATCCGCAGAAGATGATCCGCATGATCATCCTCGAGATGGAGGAAACGCTGGTCGAAGTTCGCGCCAGTGCCGCGCGCACGATTGCGGACCAGAAGGAAATGCACAGGCACACGGTGAAGCTCGACAAGCTGCAGACCGATTGGGCCGAAAAGGCGCAGCTCGCGCTCTCCAAGGACCGCGAAGACCTCGCCCGCGCGGCGCTCGTGGAACGCAAGAAGGCGGCCGACATGTCGGACCAGCTGAAGGAAGAGATCACCGTCCTCGACGATGCCTTGCGCGCTTACGAGCAGGACATTCAGAAGCTGCAGAACCGTCTTCGCGAAGCGCGCAGCCGTCAGACGGCGATTGCCGCACGGCTCGAGAGCGCGGAGAACCGCGTCAAGCTGCGCACGGTGATGAGCACCGAGCGTACCGACGATGCGATGGCCCGCTTCGACCAGCTCGAACGTCATGTCGATTACGCCGAAGGCCGCGCCGACGCGCTGCGGATCGGCGACGAAGGCAAGCCGTCACTATCGGACGAGATCGCCGCGCTGGAAGGCTCGGACAAGATCGACGCCGAACTCGAAGAAATGAAACGCGCGCTCGGAAGAGGCAGCGCCCCAGAGAGCAAGGACTGAAATCATGGAAGAAGTCATCATCATCCCTGCCATTTTCATTGGCCTGCCCTGGGTCATCCTGCACTACATCACGAAGTGGAAGACGTCCGCCTCGATCACGACCGACGACGAAGCACTGCTCGAGGAACTCTACAGCCTGGCCAAGCGCCTCGACGAACGGATGGATACGGTCGAACGCCTGGTCGCGAGCGACCACGATGATTTCCGCCCCGCCCGCCTCGTCCACGACCAGGAAGTCGACAACCAGAAACTGCGCGAGCTCGACCGGATGCTCGCTGAAAAGAAAGGAAGCCGCCCGTGAACAGCCCCCGCACCAAACTCTACAAAGACAAGCAGAATGCGAAGCTGATGGGCGTTTGCGCGGGCATCGCGGACTATACCGGGGTGGATGCGCTCTGGGTTCGTCTCGCCGCCGTCGCCCTCCTGTTTGCCGGAATGGGTATGATCGTACCGGCCTATTTCATCGCGGGGATCCTCCTCAACGCCAAGCCGGACTACCTGTATACGACCGACAGCGACGAGCAGAAATACTGGCAGCGCGTTCGCCAATCGCCGAAGCGTACGGCGCGCGAAATCCGCAGCCGGATGAAGGATGTCGACCGCCGGCTCGCCGAAGTCGAAAGCTATTACGTGTCGAGCAACCCGCGCCTGAACGCCGAAATCGAACGCCTTCGGTAAACCGTAGCCAACAAGGGGAAGACGAATGATTGGGGAATTGACCGGCCTTGTTGCAGTCCTTGCACCGTTCCTGATGGTGCTCGGCATCATCTGGATCGTAACCCGGGCCAAAGTGGAATCGCGCCGCATCAGATCAACGGCCGAAACGAGTGCCGAGAAGGCCGCGCAATACGCCAGCCGCGTCCAGCGACTGGAGGACCGGATACAGGTCCTGGAGCGCATCGTCACCGACCGCGGCTATGACATAGCCACTCAGATCGAAGCCCTGCGCGATACGCGTTCGGTAGAGGAAAGCGGATCAGGCATTCCGCTCGACATGGAGCGGAAGGAGAAAGTCTCATGATCGAACTCATGACCACCGAACTGCTGATGACCGTCGGCCTCGCAGGTGTGGCCGGTTGGGTCTTCACCACCTGGATCCGCGTGAAGAACGGTTATCCGCTCGAAAACAGCTGGGGCAAGGCGATCTACCCCAAGACCGACGACGAGGCGAAGCAGCGCGTCGCTCTGCTCACGCAGGAGAATGCCGAACTGCGCGCCGAGATCGGTTCGGTGAAGGACCGTCTCGCGACAGTCGAGCGGATCGTCACCGATAGCGGGTATCATTTGACGCAGGAGTTCGAACGGCTGCACAGCGACAACGAGAGCGTGCAATGAGCTTCATGTCCGCCATAGTCCTTATCGCCGTCATCCTGTGCGTCACGGTCCTCGCGATGCAGAGCGCCGAAAACCGCAAGGAACGGCGCCTAACCGACGAAGGCGAGCGGAGGCAGGAAATCGAGCGCGAGCGGGACGAAGCGCAAGCCGAACTGGCCGATCTGAGGGAGCGCGTGAAGGTACTCGAACGCATCGCCACCGACCCGGCTCGCCGGACTGCCGAGGAAATCGAAAGCCTGCGCGACGAGCAGGACCGATAGAGCTTGAGAAGGAACGAACATGGTGTTTGAACCGACAATGGTAATTGCGATGGCCAGTCTGATCGGCCTGGTCGTGGTGACGGCGGCGCTGCTGCGCGCCTGGCACGACTGGCTCGAACTGAAGCGCGCGCAGCTCGAACGGACTGAAAAGAGCGATCCCAGCGCTGCCCCGCTCGGCGCGGCGAGAATCGAGATTTCCGACCTCAAGGAGCGCATCCGCAAACTCGAAGCCATCGCGAGCGGGGTGGATTTGTAATCGGAAGCGGCTAAAGGGGCGCCATGCGCTCCCTAGCCGACATTCAGGAAGAATACGAGTTTCTCGAAGGCGACGAACGCTATCGCCTGCTCATCGAACTGGGACGCGAACTCGACCCGATGCCCGATGCGCTGAAGACCGACGCGACACAGGTGCGAGGATGCTCCGCCAGCGTCTGGGTCTATCCGACGGATGAAAGCGGAAAGCTGCATTTTCTGGCTGACAGCAATGCCGCCATTACGAAGGGTATCGTCGCACTCGTCATCGCAGCAGTACAGGACAAGCCGGCCGGCGAAGTCGCCGAGATGGACGTGACCGGCGCTCTCGAACCGTTCGATCTGAAAAGCCAGCTATCCTCCAATCGGACACAGGGCGTGCCGAACATGATCGCGCTGATCAAGCAGCACGCTGCCCGGATCGCGAGCGCGTGACACGATCGCGATATTACCGCCGATGATCGTAGACTGGCAGGCGTCGATCGCCGACGCCGACCTAGCCGACTGGATCACCGTCGCGGCCTATCTCATCGCTGCAGTCCTGACGTACCGCGCCGCTTCGAGCGCGCGCCCGCGTAGCGAACATCGGGAGCGCTTATTCTGGCTCGCAAGCACGGCTCTGCTGGTATTTCTGGCAGTCAACGAACTGCTCGACCTGCAGACCTTGATCACGACGATCGGTAAGGAACATGCAAGAGCTAACGGATGGTATGAAGAGCGCAGGACTTACCAGGCCATCTTCATTGCCGCGCTGGCAGCCGCGGCTATCGCCTTCGGCCTCGCGGTGCTCTGGCTGATCAGGCGCATGCATTCGGGCGTGAAGATCGCTGTTCTCGGGTTCGTTTTCATCGGAGCTTTCGTGCTGGGGCGCGCCGCCTCATTCCATCATTTCGACGAGATGCTGGGCCGCGGGCCTGACAGCTTCAACTACGGTTCGGTTCAGGAGGTCTTCGGTGTCGCGATCGTGGGGCTAGCCGCAGTCGTCTACCGCGCCCGGAAGAAACGGCGCCGCAGGCGCTAAAGCCGCGCGCTTTCGCGCAGTTTCGCCGTACCGGCCGATTTCTGGCGTTTCAAATCCGCTTTAAGCTTGGCCGGATCTCGCGCCACGACGAAGCCGAAGCTGACCCCGCCCTCCTTGCCGACAGTCGCGTGATGCAGTTTGTGCGCCTGCACCAGCCTCTTCGCATAGCCGCGCTTGGGCACCCACTTGAAATAGCGCTGATGCACCAACCCATCGTGAATGAACGTGTAGATCACGCCGTAAAGCGTGATGCCGAGCGCCGCCCACCAAAGGAACGGCGAGTAGAAATATCCGATGAGGAACATGAAAAAGACGATCGTGCCAAAAGTCACGGCGTAAAGGTCGTTCTTTTCGAACGTGTTATCGTGCGGCTCATGGTGGTCGCGGTGCCAGCCCCAACCCAAGCCGTGCATGATGTATTTATGCGCCCACCACGCGAAAAACTCCATGAAGGCGAGCGCGCCGATTACCGTCGCTGCGATCTGCCACCAAGTCATGCGTATGCTCCTCGGGACGCCCTTCGCCGCACCGCGGGCAGCGCCCACCATGGCGTGTGCGGGGCGCGGTGATGCTCCAGATGATAGCCGAAATGGAAACAGGTGAGAAGGCTGGTGAGCGTTCCGAAATCCTCGCTGCGAGCATTATGACGGTCGCTGAATTCGTCGCCCGCGTGAGTGTGCGGACGGTAAGTACCGAAGTAGAAAAGCTGTAGAGAACTCGCGATCGCGGGAAGGCCATAAAGGAGGACGATGTTCGTCAGCGGAACCTTCAGCACGAACGCATAGATCAGCACCACGCTCGATACGAACAGGAGCGACTGCCAGCCGAAATAGCGCCGCAGGAAGGTCGCATACCACCGGCCGAAATGCGCTGGATTATGCTCGTCGAAATCGGGGTCACCAGCCCTTCCGGCAAGGCGGTGATGGTCGAAATGCGCCGCGCGCATCCGCTTCCAGCCAAACCCGGCATAGAGGAACAGAAGAACTGCCCCGACGATCCCGCCCAGGCGCTTGGCATTGGGAGCAAGCGATCCGTGCATCGCGTCGTGACTGACGATGAAGAGGCCTACCGAGAGCCAGCACTGGACGAGCGCGATCGCGAAAGCCAGCGGGAGACTTGCCCAGCTAAGCTCGAAAACGAACATCGCATACACGTGCAATCCTGCCCAGGCAGCGACGATCAAAGCCGCGAGCGAAAGTCCGATTGCGCCTTGGACGCGTGCGGAAGTGACAGGAGAGGCGCCGGGTGCCATGCACAACATATAGGAGCGAACGCCGTGCGCGGCAAACGCGCAGTCCCGCTGGCAACCTGCTTCTGAATCAATCTTTGAAAAAGGCGCGCCGAATTTCCTGACCGATCCGCGCCGGACGCAGGGTTTCGGCATCGATGCAGCACCAGCTCGAATTGATCTCTGCCAGCACTTCCTCGCCCCGCTCGATAATCGTGCGGTAGAAAGCGCGCGCACCTTTTGTGCTTTCGAGCACGGTCCGCGCGATAACGTCGTCTTCCAGAAAGGCCGGCTTGCGGTAGGTAATCTCGTGCTTGAGCGCCACCCACGCCCGCTCCGCGACCGCTTCGTCGGGGGCGAACTTGCGCCAGTGCGACAGCACCGCGTCCTGCACCCACGAAAGATACCGGGCGTTGTTCACGTGCCCCATGAAGTCGATGTCTTCGGGGAAAATCTTGATCGGAAAAGCGAATGGCGTTGCTGACATGACTGTCAGTTAGCACGGTATAGGTTACCTTTCCATGACTAGTTAAATCATATCGCTTTGCTTTCTTGAACGCCCCGGTTCATGCGCTAATCCGGTCGGCGACATGGCCAGCAAACCGCGCACGCTTTACGAAAAGATCTGGAACGCTCACGTTATCGAGCGGCGGGAGGACGGGACCTGCCTCGTCTACATCGACCGGCATCTGGTGCACGAAGTGACCAGCCCGCAGGCTTTCGAGGCGCTGCGGATCGCAGGCCGGAAGCTGCGGCGGCCCGACCTAACCCTTGCCGTACCCGATCACAACGTACCGACTACCGCGCGCGTCGATGACGCCGGAAACCAGCTACCGATCGCCGATCCGCAAAGCGCTGCGCAGCTCGCCGCACTCGAGAAGAACGTGGCCGATTTCGGCATCCGCTATTTCGACGCGGTCGCTCCGCAACAGGGCATCGTCCACGTCGTCGGTCCGGAACAGGGCTTCTCCCTGCCCGGCGCAACCATCGTCTGCGGGGATTCGCATACCGCCGCGCACGGCGGGGTCGGCGCGCTTGCCTTCGGCATCGGTACGAGCGAGGTCGAGCACGTGCTCGCGACGCAGACCCTGCTGTTGTCGCCGTCGAAGACGATGGAAGTCCGCGTCGAAGGCGAACTGGGCCCGGGGATCACTTCCAAGGATCTTATCCTGCACATCATCGGCGTGATCGGAACGGCCGGCGGCACCGGCTACGTCATCGAATATCGCGGCCGCGTGTTCGATGAGATGAGCGTCGAAGGCCGCCTGACCGTCTGCAATATGAGTATCGAAGGCGGTGCCCGCGCCGGCCTGATCGCTCCAGACGAAACGACCTTCGCCTACCTCAAGGGCCGTCCCATGGCCCCGCAAGGCGCGGACTGGGACGCGGCGGTCGCATGGTGGCGGACGCTGGCAACCGATCCGGGCGCTTCGTTCGACAAGACGGTGGTGATCGATGCCGCCGATATCGAACCCTGCGTGACTTGGGGCACCAGCCCGGAGGACGTTGTTGCGATCGGCGGCGCTGTCCCCTCACCCGAAAGCTTCGCCGATCCCTCGAAGCGCGAGGCGGCGCAGAAATCGCTCGACTACATGGGATTGGAACCCGGCACGCGCATGGCCGATATCCCGGTCGAGAACATCTTCATCGGTTCGTGCACCAATAGCCGCATTGAGGACCTGCGCGCCGCAGCTGCCGTTCTGAAAGGGCGGCGCAAAGCGGACAATGTCGGCTGGGCGATCGTGGTGCCCGGCTCCGGTCTCGTGAAGGCGCAGGCCGAAGAGGAAGGGCTCGACCGCATTTTTACCGCAGCCGGTTTCGAATGGCGCGAGCCGGGATGCTCGGCCTGTCTCGGCATGAATCCGGACAAGGTTGCGCCGGGTACGCGCTGCGCCTCGACATCAAACCGCAATTTCGTCGGTCGGCAGGGACCCGGCGCGCGCACGCACTTGCTCTCGCCCGCCATGGCTGCCGCGGCGGCCGTCACGGGCAGGCTCACCGACGTGCGCGATCTCGGCGAAGCCTAGCAAAACGGAAACAACTGTGCGGCTCGAACGCTGGTTTCGTGGACGCCGCTTACGATAAGAATACGGACAGAGGATATGACGAAGGAAATCAAGACGACTGCAGCCATTGCAGGGGCCATCGGGTCCGCCGCAATAGCCGCCGCCCTGCTCTATGCGAACAAGCGCAAGGCAAAGAACGAGCCGGTGCAGCCCAGGCCGATCCCCTCGGGCGAGAACCCCGAAACCGATTGATGAAGGAACTTGCCGAGATCGAAGGTCGCGCCATTCCCTACGGCGCGAAGAACGTAGACACCGACGTCATCATTCCGGCTCGGTGGCTGAAGACAATCACCCGCGAAGGCCTCGGCGAAGGCGCGTTCGAAACGGTGCGCGAAAAGCACGATAACGTGTTCGACGATCCAGAATACGCAGGAGCGCCGATCCTGATTGCAGGCGACAATTTCGGCTGCGGATCGAGCCGCGAGCATGCCGCCTGGGCGCTCCTCGACATGGGCGTGCGCGCTGTCATCGCGCCGAGCTTTTCGGACATCTTCGCCAGCAACGCCTTCAAGAACGGCATACTGACCGTTGCCTTGCCGCAGGAACAGGTCGACCGGCTGCTCGAAGTGGCACGGACGCAGCCTTTGCATATCGACCTCGAAGCGCAAAGCGTCACCACCCCGATGCAGGACCGCTTCCGCTTCGAAATCGACTCGTTTCGCAAACATTGTTTGCTTGAAGGGCTGGACGAAGTCGGCCTAACCCTCGAAAGGTCTGACGCCATAACCAATTACGAACAACGCCAGCGCAGCGATGCGCCCTGGCTCGCAAAGGGAGTGAATGCATGAAAGCCATCGTGTCGAAAGAAGTAGGCGGGCCTGACGATCTGGTTGCCGAGAACCTTGACGCGCCATCGCCCGGTAAAGGCGAAGTCGTCGTCGATGTCGCAGCCTGCGCGATCAACTTTCCCGATGCGCTCATCATCCGCGACCTTTACCAGATCAAGCCGCCGCGCCCCTTCTCGCCGGGTAGCGAAATATCGGGCACGATTTCTGCCGTCGGCGAAGGCGTCAGCGACTGGAAAGTCGGCGACCGCGTCCTTGCCGGCGTCGGCTTCGGCGGTCTGCGCGAGCAAGTCGTGGTCGACGCGGGTAAGCTGTTTGCGGTTCCGGAAGACATTTCGCTCGAAAAGGCATCCGCGCTGCTGATGACCTACGGCACGACCATTCATGCGCTGAAAGATCGCGGCGACATCGCGGAAGGCGATACGGTGCTGATCCTTGGCGCCGCGGGCGGCGTCGGCCTCTCGGGCGTCGAACTTGCAAAGGCTTACGGGGCGCGAGTAATCGCAGCCGTCTCGAGCGAGGAAAAGGCCGAGGTCGCGCGCAAGGCCGGTGCGGACGACGTGGTCATCTACCCCCGTATCCCGGAAGGGCAGGACGGGTTCGACAAGGAAACCTCGAAAGCGCTCGCTCAGTCGTTCAAGGATGCGGTCGGGCCGAACGGGGCCGACATCGTCTACGACATAGTCGGCGGCGCTTATTCCGAACCGGCCCTGCGCAGCATCGCATGGGAAGGCCGCTTCCTCGTCGTCGGGTTTCCGGCAGGCATCGCGAAGCTGCCGCTCAATCTGACGCTGCTCAAGAGCTGCGACGTGCGCGGGGTGTTCTGGGGCGCCTTCGCCGCGCGCGAGCCGAAGCGCAATGCCGACAACATCGCCAAGCTCTTCAAGCTCTGGAAGGAAGGCAAGATCGAACCGATGATCAGCGAGACCTACCCGCTGGAGCGCGCCCATGAAGCAATCGCCAAGCTGGAAGCGCGCAAAGCCGTCGGCAAGCTCGTCGTGACCATGGGCGGATAGGCTTGCCGCCTGCCGAGCCGCGGAGTATCGCGGCTCGGTAAGCTAACGAGGAACGACGATGACCGATTTCGATGACCGCAGAAGGGGCGAAGAAGCCAAATTCGCATTTGACGAGGAAACCGCGTTCAAACTGGCGGCACGGCGTAACCGCCTGCTCGGCGAATGGGCGGCGCGTCTCATGAACCTCACGCAGGAAGAAACCGATGCCTACAAGAAGGCCGTCGTTCAGGCCGACTTCGAGGAGGCGGGCGACGAAGACGTGATCCGCAAACTGCTCGGCGACCTGACCGCGGCGGACTGCGACGTGAGCGAAGCGGACATCCGCACCAAGCTCGAGGAGAAGACCGTCGAAGCGCGCCGCCAGCTGATGAGCGAGTCCTGACGGCATGCCGATGTCGGGTAAGGAAATCGAAGCTCTCATCACCGAAGCGCTCCCCGACGCGACAGTCGAGATGACCGATCTCGCAGGCGACGGCGATCACTGGGCTGCGAAGGTCACGTCCCCCTCGTTCGTCGGCAAAAGCCGGGTGCAGCAACACAAGCTGGTTTACGATGCGCTCGGCGGACGCATGGGCGGCGAACTCCACGCCTTGCAACTGACGACGCAAACACCCACCTGATCCGGTAACAAACGAAATTACCGAGGTTTAAGCCATGTCAGACGCAAAACAGCGTATCGAAGATGTCGTCAAAGGGAACGACGTCGTCCTTTTCATGAAGGGCACGCCGCTCTTCCCGCAGTGCGGCTTTTCCAGCCGCGCCGTCGCCATTTTGGATCACTGCAAGGTCGGGTACGAAAGCGTCGACGTATTGCAGGACATGGAAATTCGGTCCGGCATCAAGAGCTATTCCGACTGGCCGACCATTCCGCAGCTATACGTCAAAGGCGAGTTCGTCGGCGGCAGCGACATCATGATGGAGATGTTCGAAGCCGGAGAACTGCAGGAGCTGATGGCCGAGAAGCAGGTTCAGCCGGCACAGGAGTGAGCGTCTCTACGACTGCCATAACGGGAAAGGCTCCCGCCGATCGCTCGGCAGGAGCCTTTTTTGTTCGGGGAGGCGGGGCCATGAAACCAGGAGAGCGGCCCCGCCGTCATTCGAAGACCATCGAAATCATATGTGACTATGCACCCACCGTGCCAGTTTGCCAAAGACCCGCATTTGCCGCATCTGTAATGGTTAAACGACCATTGGCTTTGCGACCGCCTGTCAGGAAATCCGACAGCGCAGGCGCCATTCGCGCATCAAGCCAGCTAACGCATGTAAGATTTTCCGGCACAGGCTACATGCAATGAGCACGCAAGAAGAAATTCCCGCGGCCACGCTGATCATATTTCGGCACGGGAGAACGGATGATGCGCCCGAAATCCTGATGGTTGTTCGCAGCCGCGCGATGAGTTTCGCGGGCGGCGCGGCGGTCTTCCCCGGCGGCCGGGTGGATACTGCCGATTACACTCTCGCTGCGTCGCTCAGCCATAGCTGCCAGGATGACGACGAGGCCGCGCACCGGATCGCCGCAATCCGCGAGACGTTGGAGGAAACGGGGCTGGCGATCGGTATCGAGGAACCGGTCGACGCAAAAACGGCGAAGGAAGCCCGCGACATGTTGTTTCGCGAAGGCGAACTTGCCTCGGTCCTGACCCATTTCGGCTGGACGCTCGACCTCGAACGCCTCATCCCCTTTGCCCGGTGGCTTCCGCGCGGGATGAAGCACGAACGTATCTTCGACGCGCGCTTCTATCTCACCGACACCGGAACAGGCGAAGTGCAGATCGCAATTGACGACACCGAAAACACCCGCCTGTTCTGGACCAGCGCGAGGGAGGCGCTTTCCATGGCGGACCGAGGAGAAATCTCGATAATTTTTCCCACGCGCCGCAATCTGGAGCGGCTCGCCGACTTCCCGGATTTCGCCGCCGCACGCAGTCAGGCGGAAAGCATTCCGGTCCGCACAATCACGCCGCAGATCGTGGAGACGCCTGCGGGAAGGGAACTCACCATTCCGGACGACTGCGGATATCCGGTGACATCCGAACGTCTCGGAAACGCGGTGCGCGGCTGAAGATCGGGAGCACGGTTTGCAACTGGACGGTATCACGACCGGATACGAGCGGAAGTTCGACTGGCCCCCTTATGAAGGTAAGCCTCGGCCGTATTTGCTCGCAAGCGTCCCGCGCACAGGCAGCACCTACCTGAGCCATTTGCTGTGGGAAACGGGTTGCCTCGGCGCGCCGCTCGAATATCTGAATTTCGAACCGAGCGGCCCATATGGCCACGTCAGCAACTCACCCCCAGGGCAACTCGGCTTATGGCAACAAGTCGTCCCGGCTCGTACCTCGCCGAACGGTGTTTTCGGCCTGAAAGCGTTTCCGTTGCAGATGGAACTGCTCGGCCGGTCCAATCCGCCGCTCCTCGCGCGCGCCATGCGGTTTCTCTTGTCTGGCGGAGCGCAAAGCAAAGTGGTCCAGCTTCGCCGGCGCGATACGGCAGCACACGCCATCTCGCTCGCCCGCGCCAGCCTGCGAGGTATTTGGCGCGCGGAGCAAGAGAGCGAACGGCGCAGAGAACCGAATTACGATGCTGCGGTCGTCGAGCAGGCCATACGCGAACTCGCCGCGCAGGAGGACGCTTGGACTCAGATGTACCGCGAGATGGGTATTAGGCCGCTCGTCGTGTGGTACGAAGATGTCGTGGCAAACCCTGACGCCACCGTATCGGACATCGCGGCCTATCTTTCGGTCGAACTCGACCCGTCGTTAAGCGTCGATGTGCCGTCCATCGAGCGACAGGATCAGAGCGGCACACGCGAGTGGCGGCGCCGCCTTGAAAACGAGTAACTTCAGCGCTTTTGTCCGGAAACCTCGACACGCGTCGGGATCGCGGCGGGCGCCATGCGGCCCCGCCCCTCTCCGATGATTTCGAAAGCGGACCGAGCGCGAATATCGTCCGAGGCGCTACCGACCATCACTTCGATCCGGCCCGGCTCGATTGCCCACTTGCCGCCGGCATTCCACAGCGCCAGTTGTTCGGGCGAGAGGGTGAAAGTCACTGTGCGCCGCTCGCCCGGCGCTAGCGCGACGCGCGCGAAACCGCGAAGCTGCTTTACCGGGCGCGAAACGCTCGCAACCGGATCGCGCACGTAGAGTTGGACGACCTCGTCGCCCGCGACCTTGCCGCTGTTGGTCACATCGACGGCAATCGCGATCCTGCCGCCGCTTGCGGGAATACGCGCGCCGGAAAGCCGGATGTCGCCGTAGTCGAAGCTCGAATAGCTGAGGCCGTGGCCGAAGGCGTATTGCGGCGTGATCTCCACGTCCATGTAGCGCGCCGTATCCTTCGACAGGTCAGGGTCGGCAGGACGGCCGCTCGGCAAATGGTCGTAATTGACCGGAATCTGGCCGGTGCTGCGCGGAAAGCTGACCGGCAACTTGCCGCCCGGATTGGTGAAACCGAAGAGCGCATCGACGATGGCCGGACCTGCCTCGACGCCGAGCAGCCAGCTTGCGAGAACGGCGTCCGCACTCTCCGCAATCTCGGGTATGGCGAGCGGCCGCCCGCCCATCAGCACGACAACGATCGGTTTCCCCGTAGCTTCGAGCCCAGTGAAAAGTTCGCGCTGTTTACCGGGCAGTTCGAGCGAGGACCGGCTGCGCGCTTCGCCCGACCAATCGAAATCTTCGCCCAGCGCCGCGACGATGACGTCCGCATTTTCAGCGGCGCGAACCGCTTCCGCGATGCCCGAGGTGTCGTCCGAACGGGTATCGGCTCCGCGCACGTAGGTCACTCCCCCGTGCCGCGCTTCCAGTGCCGCCTTTAACGTGACCACGTCCGCTTCCTCGCCGCGCGCGCGCCACGAGCCGAGCTGCGACAATGCGTCGTCGGCAAGCGCCCCAACAAGCGCAATCCGCTGCGCGTCGCGGATGAGCGGCAAGACGCCCTCGTTCTTAAGCAATACGAGCGAGTTTGCAGCGCTGCGCCGGGCCGCCTCCCTATGTTCGGGTGACAGCATGACCGCCTTTTCGCGCGCTGTATCGTGATAGCGATAGGGGTCGGCGAACAGGCCAAGGTCTTGCTTAACTTTGAGGATGCGCCGGACCGCCTGATCGAGCAGCGGTTCGAGCGACGGATCGGCTTCGATCGCAGCGGCCAGATCGTCCGCGTAGATATCGGCGACCATGTCCATGTCGACGCCCGCTCGCAGAGCCAAGGCCGCCGCGCCGCTGCGATCCGCCGCGACGCCGTGCGCCATTAGTTCCTCAACTGCGCGCCAGTCGGACAGGACCAGCCCGTCCCAGTCCCATTCCCCGCGCAGCATATCGCGCAGCAGCGCGGCATTACCGGTCGTCGGCACGCCGTCCACTGCATTGAAGGCAGTCATGTAACTCGCCGTCCCAGCCTCGGCAGCCGCGCGGAACGGCGCGAGATAGGTTTCGCGCAGGCTGCGCTCGCCCAGTTCGGCTCCGGCGTAGTCGCGCCCGCCTTCCGCAGCGCCGTAAGCGCCGAAATGCTTGGTCCCGGCGACGATAGTGTCTGGCGCGGACAGGTCGCTGCCCTGAAACCCGCGCACCTGCGCCTCGGCCATGCGGCTGCCGAGATAGGCGTCCTCGCCCGAACCTTCGACGATCCGGCCCCAGCGCGGATCGCGGGCGATGTCAACCATCGGTGCGAAGGTCCAGTGAAGGCCCGCCGCACTGGCCTCGCGCGCAGCGATCTCGGCGTGCTCGCGGGCGACTTCTGGATCCCAGCTGGCGGCCATGGCGATGGGGACGGGAAAGATCGTGCGGTAACCGTGGACCACGTCCATCGAGAAAAGCAACGGTATACCGAGACGACTTTCCTCGACGGCGACCCGTTGCAATTCGCGCAGTGGATCGGCGCCGGCGACATGGAGGTACGAACCGACCTCACCGCGGCGAACGCGGTCGAGCTCTTCCGGTCCGAGACGCGAGTTGAGTGCCTTGGACCGCCCGCCCATTCGCTGCACCAGTTGACCGATCTTCTCTTCGCGGGTCATGCGCGCGAGAAGTACGTCGATCTCGATCTCTTGGCCGGTTTGCGCATCGTTCGCCGCCGATGTGTCGTTCTGCGCGTTCACCCCTACCGGCGCGCTCAACGCCAGAGCCGAAGCCGCTGTTACCGCTACCATTCTGAGTAATACCATCTGTCCCTGCTTCCCCGCAGATCGTTCACGTGTTTTGTCTTTGTCTCACCTTTGCTACCGCATGCATGATGTAGAGTGCAAGCTCTAGGCAATTGACTCGCTTCCTGCGTGCCAATACCAACATGATAGCGCTCACAATTCGTGAGGCAGGATAATCGGACTTTCGCAAGGCCGACCGGGAGAGAAAATGAAACGCTGGACCAAATCCGTTTTCGCTAGCCTGTGTGCGAGCGCGGCACTCACTGCATGCGCCACGACAGACATCAACGACACGCAATCGGTGCGGTCTGCCGATCCTGCTCCGCGCCAGGCGGGCGTAGCAAATCCCGAGATCTGGCCATCATACGAATACCCGGTACCGCTTCAGGCGGACGACGAAGCGCGTATCGCGGACCTTCTTGCAAAGATGACCCTCGAAGAGAAGATCGGGCAACTCGTCCAGGCTGACCTGTGCTGCGTCACTCCGGAAGACGTGAAGCAATACAATCTGGGTTCAATCCTCGTCGGAGGAAACAGTGGACCCGGCGGCAACGACCTGGCCCCCGCGCCCGACTGGCTTGAAGCAGCTGATGCATTCTACGAGGCTTCGGTCGACACGTCGGACGGCGGCGTGGGCATCCCGCTCGTCTGGGGTACGGACGCGGTGCACGGCCACTCCAACATCGTGGGCGCGACCATCTTCCCGCACAATATCGGCCTTGGCGCTATGCGTGATGCGGACCTCATCGAGAAAATCGGTGCAGTTACCGCAAAGGAAATCCGCGTAACCGGGCAGGAATGGACCTTCGCTCCGACCGTCGCAGTGCCGCAGGACTTCCGCTGGGGCCGCGCATACGAGGGGTATTCCTCCAATCCCGAACTCGTCGCATCCTATGTCGGCGCGATGGTGCGCGGGCTGCAGGGTCCGCCGACCAATGACAATCTGCTCGCCGGTCCCTACGTCATCGCCTCGACCAAGCACTTCCTAGCGGATGGTGGAACCGATAACGGCGTCGATCAGGGCGACAGCTCGATCAGCGAAGAAGAACTGCGCGACATTCACGGCGTGCCCTACGGCCCCGCCATCGCAGAGGGCGTCTCGACGGTCATGGTCAGCTTCTCGAGCTGGCAGGGCGAGAAGATGACCGGCAACAAGTCGCTCGTCACCGACGTGCTCAAGGACCGGATGGATTTTGGCGGCTTCGTCGTGTCCGACTGGAACGCGCACGGACAGGTCGCTGGCTGCACCAACGAAAGCTGCCCGCAGGCGCTGATGGCCGGGATCGACATGTATATGGCACCCGATACCTGGAAGCCGATCTACGAAGATCTGCTCGCTCGCGCACGCGCCGGGACGATCCCGATGGAGCGGATCGACGAAGCCGTGCGACAGATCCTTCGCGTCAAAGGCCGGCTGGGATTGTTCGAAGCGGGCAAACCTTCGGAGCGGCCATACTCCGGCCAGTACGAGCTTCTCGGTGCGCCCGAACACCGCGCGGTGGCGCGCGAGGCGGTGCGGAAGTCGCTCGTGCTGCTCAAGAACCAGGGCGTACTGCCCCTAGCACCTGGCGGTCGTCTGCTTGTGGCAGGTCAAGGGGCGGACGACATCGCACGCCAGTCGGGCGGCTGGACCTTGAGCTGGCAAGGTACGGGCATCGACAACAGCAACTTCCCCGGCGCGACCTCGATCTACGGGGGCTTGCAAAACGCCGTGTCAGCCGCTGGCGGCACTGCGGAGCTTTCGCCTGACGGCAGCTTCAGCCAGCGGCCCGACGCCGCCGTGGTCGTCTTCGGTGAAACGCCCTATGCCGAGTTCCAGGGCGACCGCGCCTCGCTCGCGCTCGATCCCGAACTCACCGCTCCGTTCGTGACGATGAGGGAACTTAAGGCGAAAGGCATTCCGGTAATCGCTTTGATGATCACGGGCAGGCCCCTCTACGTTAATCCCGCGCTGAATGACGCCGATGCGTTCGTCGTCGCGTGGCTGCCCGGCAGCGAGGGCGGCGGTATTGCCGACGTGCTCGTCGGCGACGAGACCGGCGAGCCGCGCTACGATTTTACCGGCAAATTGCCCGCCGCTTGGCCGCGGACCGCGCAAATGAGCGACGGCACGCTGTTCGATTACGGCTACGGGCTGACCTATGGCAATGGTGCGCAAAATTGGACCGAACTGCCTGAACTCGACACCGCCGAACTCGCCGGAGACAGCCGCCTGTGGTTCGGCAACGGCGCACCGGCAGCGCGCTGGTCGTTGCTCGTCGGCGCAGGTCAGGAAGGCGATCAGACCCGCATCACGACAGTACCCGCCGAAGCGCTGAACGGCAGAGCGCGCGTCACGGCGGAGAACTTCGTAGTGCAGGAAGGCGCTCGCCGTTTCACCATCAGCGGCGGTCCGTCGAGCGTCCAACTGCGCAATTTCGAGCCGGTCGATATCGACCGCGAGACGAATGCCGACATCTTGCTGCTCGTCATGATGAAAGTCTGGGATGCGCCTGACAGCGCGCAAATCGGAGCGATCGGACCGGGCAGCGAAGGCTTTGCGTCGTTCGACATGGAAGCGACCGGCGACTTCGTGCGCTACGGTATACCGCTCAAATGTTTGCGCTCTAAAGGCGCGGACGTAACTTCGCTGACCCAGCCATTCGTCCTTAATACCGAAGGCACGACCGACTTCGCGATCGGCGAAGTGCGCCTCGGAATGGATGCCGAAATGGTGCTACCCTGTACCTAAGGTAAGCGGGCGGGGGTTTGCGAAGTGCCCCCGCCCTCTCGTTCGCATACTAAGGTTGCGAGTAGACGTAGGGTCCCACGACCAGGCCGGTAAACAGGCCCGCATGGACCGAAGCCAGCGGCTCGACATTCACGGCCCCGCCAAGCTCGCGCCATGCACCCCGCCCCGCCTGACGCCAGGACACGCGGGCTTCTCCGCCCCGTAGCGCCAGTTTCAGTTCGACCGGTCCCGTGCCCGAAAGAGGCTGCTCGGCAACCAACTCACCCCGCTCGTCCTCGCTCGGATCGGTGCGCCGTCTGATGACCAGCCGGTCACCCTCAATCCCGGCCGCGAGGAAATGCGCCTCGTCCATGAAGGCGAGCAGGCCGGCGAAGTCGCCCTCGCCCGACGGCGCAAAATCGACCGAAGTCGTGAAGTCGGCATTGTGGTGGCGTAGTCGCTGGCCGACGAAGGACGGTTTGCCGAGGCTGCCGGCAGCATCCTCGCCGCCGATCAGGACCAGTTCTCCGTCCGAGAGGATACGGTTCTGCACTTGTCCGGGCGTGCGGAGACCGATCCACTCGTCGCCGAGCGGTTCGCTGAAATCGTCGCGCCAGTTCGCGTAACTTACCCGCTTCGATTGCGGTAGCGGGGGGCGCGGAGCCACCATCGGAACCGGCTCGCCCCGATCCAGAAAACGGGGAAAACCGTCTACCCATTCGAGCGGCAGCAGAAAAGTCTCCCTGCCAAGGAGGGTCGACTGGCCCTCGAAGGGCCGTGTCGCGAGAAACAGGCCCCACCAACTGCCATCGTCCAGCTTGACGATATCCGCATGGCCCGTCGCTTCGACGCGGTCGGGACGGTCCGCCGGCAGGTCGCGCTGCGTTAGGATCGGGTTGAACGGACCGGGCTCGTACGGACCCTGCAATTCGCGTGAGCGGTAGATCGTCTGCGAGTGCTGATCCGCCGTGCCGCCTTCAGCGGTCAGTAGGTAATACCAGTCACCGACCTTGTAGATATGCGGACCTTCCGCCCAGACCGGCTCTGCCGAGAGATCGACGCCCCCGTTCACCAGCAGCGTCCGCTGAGGCATGACCTGCATCTTCTCGGCATCGAATTGCTGGAGCCAGATCGCGCGATGCCCTTCGTACAGCGGCTCGCCCGGAGGAGCGTCGTTATAGGCGATCCACGTCGTTCCGTCCTCGGCGAAGTACAGCGAAGGATCGATCCCGCCGAAGTCGAGCCAGACCGGATCGCTCCAAGGACCGGCAGGGTCTCCGGCCGTAATGACGAAGTTGTCGCCGCACTCAATGCAGGTGTTGACGATCCAGAAGCGCCCGTCGTGATAGGTGATCGCAGGCGCGAACAGCCCTCGGTTCGTGCCGAGGCCGGAGAAATCAACCTGACCGGGCCGGTCGATGGCGTTGCCGATCTGCCGCCAGTTCACGAGATCCGTGCTGTGCAGAATTGGCAGGCCCGGGAACCAGCTGAAGGTCGACGTCACTGCATAGAAGTCGTCGCGCACGCGCACGATCGAGGGATCGGGATGAAAGCCGGGGATAACGGGATTGCGGTATGTCTCGTCCGAAGGAGCGTCCTGCGGGTTGGCGGCGCGATACTCGAGATAGTCAAAACTCGCCGTCGGTGCCGCTATCAGCGGGCTTCCCGCGAGACCTGCAAGACAAAGTCCCAACAAAAGATTGCGCCGTAAATGCATGATGATATGTCCCTCTTCCTCTTTGGGCTTGTCGCGTTACCCTTGCTTTTCTATGGTAGCGCTATCACGAACAAGGGCAAGTGCCAGCAGAGGCCGCGTTTTTCAACAAGCCTGCCAGATACGGGCTTTCGCGGCCGGAGCGGAAAGATCTGAAGGTGCGATCGCCGGACTTAACCTGCGGCGACGCGAGATGGGACGAGGATACCAGCTTTGATGAGCCAATCTGGCGATACTGCCGCGCATTCTGCAATTTACCCAAGCCTTGAAGGGCGCAAGGTCATCGTCAGCGGCGGTGCTTCGGGTATCGGCGAGGGTATCGTCGAAGGCTTCGTGCGGCAGGGCGCTGCAGTTGCGTTCGTCGATCTTCTCGAAGATGCCGGAAGCGACCTCGTGAACCGGATGTCCGGCGCCGAGGTGCCGCCCATCTTCCAGCGCTGCGACATCACCGACAGCGACGATTATGCGGCCAAGATCGGCGGATTGATCGAACGGCTCGGCGGATGCGACGTACTCGTCAACAATGCGGCGAACGACGACCGCCACAAGGTCGACGAAGTCACTAGCGATTACTGGGACAAGTGCATGCAGGTGAACCTAAAGCATCAGTTCTTCGCGGCGAAGGCGGTGACGCAGGCGATGCGCGATGCGGGCGGCGGCTCGATCGTCAACATGGGATCGATCAGCTGGCATCTCGGCCTGCCCGATCTCGCCATCTACCAGACCGCCAAGGCGGCGATCGAGGGGCTGACGCGCAGCCTCGCGCGCGAACTCGGACGCGACAACATTCGCGTGAACACCGTCATTCCGGGCAATGTGCAAACGCCGCGGCAGATGAAATGGTACACGCCGGAAGGCGAAGCGGAAATCGTCGCCGCGCAGTGTCTCGACGGACGCATCCAGCCGGTCGACGTCGCGGCGCTGGTCATGTTCCTCGCATCGGACGATGCGCGCTACTGCACCTCGCACAGTTACTGGATCGACGGAGGGTGGCGCTGATGAGCGAAGTCCGCAGGGTATTGGACGCCGACGCGAAACTCGGCGAAGGCGTTCTGTGGGATGCGGCACGCGAAGTCGTGTGGTTTGTCGATATAAAGCGGCACCGGCTGTGGCACTACGACCCGGCAACGGGCAGCAACTCGTTCAGCGAAGCGCCCGGCCAGATCGGCTGGGCAATTCCGGCGGAAGGCGGCGCACTTCTCTGCGGATTGCAGAACGGGCTGTACACGTTCGATCCGTCCGGGAACCAGTTCCAAAAACTGGCTGACGTTCCGGGAGAGCCGGCGGCCAACCGCTTGAACGATGCCTGCACCGATCCCTGGGGCCGCGTCTGGTTCGGCTCGATGGACGACAGCGAGAACAAGGCTTCGGGCAGGTTCTACGTGTTTGATCGCGGCGACATCCGGCCTGCTGGCCCCAGCGGCATCAAAATCACGAACGGCCCTGCGATCAGCCATAGTGGCGACCGCATCTACTTCACCGATACCACCGGGCAGAAAATCATGGTCGCGGACCTTTCGAGCAGCGGGGTCGGTGAAGCACGACCCTTTGCCGATACCGGAGCACTCTTTCCCGACGCTTTTCCGGACGGACCTGTCGTCGATGCGGAGGACCACATCTGGACCGGGCTGTATCTCGGCGGGAAGGTGGCCCGCTTCACTCCGGACGGCAAACTCGACATAGCAATCGACATTCCGGCGCGCGACGTGACCAAGATGGCGTTCGGCGGAGAGGACTTCAAAACCGCATACGTCACGAGCGCGACGAAGAACATGGAGCCTGCCGATATGGAAAAATACCCCGCTGCCGGAAGTTTGTTCGCGTTCGAAGCGCCGGTCGCCGGCTTTGCGCAGACAAGGGCGAAACTGGGATGATCCGCCCCGCCCTTACTGCGCTGGCGGTCTCGCTTTCCTGCAGCGCCGCCGCCGCGCCCGTGCTGGGCCCGGGTTATGGCGAAGGAATGGTTCTTCAGCGCGGCGAGCCGATCATACTTCAAGGGCGCTCGGAACCGGGCGCGACCGTGACCGCTATTATGGGCGAGACGCGCACTACCGCCCGCACTGACAGCGAGGGAACGTTCCGCCTCAGCCTTCCCGCACGGCCCGCAAGCACCGCTCCGGCACAGTTGATCGTCAGCGACGATACCGGAGAGACGCGCTACCAGAACATCCTGATCGGCGACGTCATTCTGTGTTCCGGACAGTCGAACATGGAGCTTTCAGTCAACCGCGCGCTCGATACCTACAACCAGCTGAACCGCGCGGCGGACGACGGCATCCGCCTGCTCAAGATTCCGCAGAAAACCGCAGCCGTGCCGCAGGATGCTTTCGGCGAGCCGGTATCGTGGGTCGCCGCGAGCAAGGACAGCGTCGCGGAATTCTCCGCCGCTTGCTTTTACATGGGCAAACAGCTTCGCGAACGCCGACCCGAAGTGCCCGTCGGGCTTATCCATTCAAACTGGGGCGGGAGCGCGGCGCGCGCGTGGCTGACACCGGAGGGCGTCCAAACCCTAGAGGGCGCCGACACGACTGCACTGCTGCAAGCCTATGCCGAAGATCCGCTCGAAGCGACGCGGGCCTTCGTTCCGCGCTGGAAGGAATGGTGGCGCGCGCAGGATGGCGGCCGCGAGCCGTGGCGCGACACGAGCACGCTCGACTGGTCGCCGATCCCGCAGTTCTCTTTCTGGAACGAGTGGGAGGGGACCGGGTTGGACACCGATCCGGTCGCCAATGTCTGGCTGCGGCAGACGCTGACCCTGACACCGGAACAGGCCGCGGCAGGCGGCGAACTGTCCATCGGCGCGATCGACGATCTCGACCTGACCTTCGTGAACGGCGAGCCGGTCGGATACACCTTCGGCTGGGGCGTCGAGCGCAACTACCGCGTGCCTGCCGACCTTCTACGCGCTGGCGAGAACGAGATTCTAATCGCAGCCAACAATGCTTGGGACAGTGGCGGTTTTTACGCGGGGGCCGACCGGCTGTTCTTCACATCGGCCAGCGGCGGCGCTCCGGTTCCGCTCGGCGCAGATTGGGAATATGCGAAAAGCGATGTCGATGGTACGCCGCCCCGCGCACCGTGGGATGCCAATGCAGGCGCCGGGGTCATGCATAACGCGATGGTCGCGCCCCTCGGACCGATGCGGCTTGCAGCAGTCGCGTGGTACCAGGGTGAAAGCGACGTCGGCCAAGCCGACTACGACCGCAAGCTCGACGCATTGTTCGATGGTTGGCGCAGCCAGTTCGGCGAGCAGGCGAAGATGCTGGTCGTGCAGCTTGCGAACTTCGGTCAGCGCGAGACCGTTCCGGTCGAATCCGGCTGGGCGCAGCTGCGGCAGGAACAGCTCGACGCCGTCATGGCGGATGAAAACGCGGACCTAGTGACTGCAATCGATATCGGCGAGCCGACCGACATTCACCCCGCCAATAAGAACGTGCTGGGCGTCCGACTGGCCGAGGCGTTCGCCGGCGAAACGATGCCCAAGCCGCAATACGCGCTCCGCGAGGGCGGCAATATCGTGGTCGGCTTCAGCGATCTCGAAGGCGACCTCGTTGCTTACGGCGGCCCGGTCCCGCTCGGCGTAGAACTTTGCGGCGAAGCTGCGGAAAGCTGCCGCTTCGTGCTGCCTGCGCTTGAGGGCGAGCGGCTGGTCATCGCTCCGCAAGATGGCATGACGCCGATACGAGTGCGTTATGCATGGGCCGATGCACCGGTCGTCAATCTTTACGACGGCGGCGGCAGGCCGATACCGGGCTTCGAACTCGCGATCGAGCAGTGAGAATCGATCGACGCACACTGCTGGCCACAACGGGCGCGAGCGCGGCATTGATGGCGCTCGGCGGATGCGTCCACAATTTTGCTTCCGCGGCGAGCAATTTCGTTGAGCGGCGCGGCACGCGGCTGCTGCGCGCTGACCAGCACTACCGCATCGTCGGCGCGAACCTGTGGTATGCCGCTTGGCTCGGGGCGGACGCGGAGTACGGCAACCGCGCGCGTCTGCTACGCGAACTCGACCGCCTGCAAGCCATGGGCGTCAACAATTTGCGGATCATGGCGGCCGCCGAAGAAGGACCGCTGAAGAACTCGATTGCGCCCGGCTTCACGCACGGTGACGGGAGCGGCAATCCCGAGCTCTTCGAAGGGCTCGATTTCGCCATGGCCGAGATCGGCAAGCGCGGCATGACCGCGGTGCTGGTGCTGTCGAACTTCTGGGAGTGGTCGGGCGGTTTGCAGACGCTGCTTTACCGCGCGACCGGCGAGTACATGGACATGGGGGATCCGGCGCACCCCTGGCCTGCCTTCGCCGATGCGACGGCTGCGTTCTACGCCAACGATGCCGCGCTGGCGGCGTATCGCGCTCACGTTGCGAAACTCGTCGGTCGGACCAACTCCCTCACCGGCCAGCGCTACAGCGAAGACCCCGCAATCATGAGCTGGCAGCTCGCAAACGAACCGCGCCCCGGCGGCAGCGATGCAGCCATCGCGAGGCACCGTGACGCCTATCTGTCCTGGATCGCCTCGACTGCCGACCTGATCCGTTCGCTCGACCGAAATCACCTCGTCTCGCTCGGGCAGGAGGGGACGATGGCGACGAACGGGAGCGAAGAACTGGTCGTCGCCGCACACGAGCCGGTCGATTACGTAACCGCGCATATCTGGCCGCTCAACTGGGGCTGGGTCGAGGGCGACGATCTGCCGGGAACATGGCCTTCGGGGAAGGCGAAGGTGGAAGAATACCTCACCGTCCACCAGCGTATTGCCGAAGCAATGGACAAGCCGCTGCTCGTCGAAGAGTTCGGTTTTCCGCGCGACGGCGAAGCCTATGACCCCGCCGCGTCGACCGAATTTCGCGAACGCTATTACCGCACGATCTACGACGCGGTCGAGCAGAGCTGGCGCGAGGGCGGCGCTCTGCAGGGAAGCAATTTCTGGGCGTGGAACGGCGAAGCACGTGCGGCACATGCGGATTTCCGCTTCCGTGACGGCGACCTCGCCTACATGGGCGACCCGCCGCACGAACCGCAGGGGTGGTACGGCAATTTCGACAGCGATGACGAGATGATCGCGCTCGTGCGCCGCCACGCCGAGCGCATGTGCCTCGGCATCGAAACACTCTGCCCGGCCTGACCGAACCGAACGCTACTGCCCCGGTGCTTCGGGGAAACTGCGTGCCTTGTATTCTTCCAACGTTTCGGGCGGTGGGGCCGCTCCTTCGGGCATCGGCAAACCGTTGAGCGAGCGCCAGTAGGCGATCGAGGCGTTACGCCACCAGCGCGCTTCGCCCTGCTGGATGGCGAGGTTCTCCGCTACCGCCCGGTGGCGCTGCGGGTCGACCGCGGCAGCAAGCCCGTTCCAAGCCTCGGCCATCGCATCGACCTCGGAAATCCCGCGGTCGTATTCGCGGACCAGTTCTTCCCACAGCGTCTGTCCCGAATGCATCCGGGCATTCCAGTCGACATGGTGGAACCACAGGAGATATTCGCGATCGATGGTTTGCGGGTCCGCCCACCGAGCCGCAACGCTGTCCGCATACTGCGACAGCGCATTGGAGCCTGACGCGGTCCGGTCAAACCCGATGCCGTCCGCATCTGCGCGGTGGTAGTAGCACGGGTTCCACTCCGGCCGGTCGAGGTCGCATACCCAGGGAGCGGGGCCATAGTGGTGGCCGGTCGCCATCAGATGCGCGAGACCGAGCGGCGTCATGTAGCGGACCACCGCTTCCCGGCTATCGAGCATCATCTTAGCGATAGTCTCGACCGCCTGCGGGTTGCGCGTGAACGTCTGCACCGCCCATTCGCGTGCAATCCGCTCGCTCGAAAGCGAGGGGTCCCATGCCAGCCGTCCGAGCGCATACCAGTTCGCCTGATCGAAGTCCGATCCGCTCCAGTTGCGGTCCGACCCAGTGTTCGCCACCCCAGCAATCCCCGCGGGCGCGACGACCTCGGCGACTGTGCCGCCCCGCCCCGTTTCCGCTTCGAGCACTTCGCTCCACATCGGAGCGAGGAAAGCGAGATGGCTCGCGAAACCGAGGTATTCCTTCGTGATCTGCGTTTCGAGCATCAGTTTCGTGTTCGGCATCGCGCCGAACATCGGATGGAAAGGCTCACGCGGCTGAAAATCGAGCGGACCGTTCTTCACCTGGATGATGACATTGTCCGCGAATTGCCCGTCGAGCGGCACGAATTCGGCATAGGCCTGCTTTGCGCGGTCGGTCTCGTCGGTCTCGGAATAGACGAAAGCGCGCCAGATGATCGTCCCGCGGTTCCCTACCGCCTCGGCGAGCATGTTCGCGCCGTCCGCATGCGTGCGGTCATAATCCTGCGGCCCGGGCTGACCTTCGCTGTTGGCCTTCACGAGAAAGCCGCCGAAGTCGGGGACCGCGCGGTAGAACTCGTCCGCTTTCGCCTTCCACCACGCGCGCACCGCCGGATCGAGCGGGTCGGAGGTTTCGAGCCCGCCGATGTCCTGCGGAGCACTGAAGCGCGCAGAAACGTACAGACGGATGCCGAAAGGGCGCCAAGCGTCGGCGAGACGCTTGTATTTGGCGATGTAACGCGGCTCCAACATGAAAGCGCGTGCGTTGACGTTGTTCACGACGACGCCGTTGATCCCGATCGAGGCATTGGCCCTCGCGTAATCGATCATCCGCTCATCGAGACGCTCGGGCAGATGCCACCAGTCGAAAATGGAGCGCCCGGCGTAGCCGCGTTCGACATGACCGTCGGGATTGTCCCAGTGGTTCAGCATGCGGAGCGGCATCGCGGGAGCGGAGACGAGGTCGACTACGCGCGGATCCTGGCCGAGCGACAATTCGCGCAGCAAGGCGAAAGTGCCGTAGAGACAACCTCCGGAATCGGGTGCCGTCAGTGCAAGTCCGTCTCCGCCCGACAGTCGAGCGATGCGGTACGCTCCCGGAATGCCGCCCACGTCCTCATTGCGGCAGTCGAAATCGATGTCGAAGCGCGTCTGCGGCGTCGTTCGGCTTTCTCCGATAAGCGAGCCGATGCCGCGCTCAAGTTCCGCGACCGCAACCGCAATCGTCGGGTCGGACACAAGTTCGTCCGGCACGTCGGGGTGCAGCGACAGACCCGCCAAGATCTCGCGCGCTTCGCCTTCCAGCGGCGCATAGCGCAGCCACAGATCGTAGCCGTCTTCCGCCGCCGCGGGCGCTGCCAGTAGCGCCGCCCCGACTAACGCTGCAAACGCATTTCCAATCCGGTTGACAAGCTTTGAACCCCTCATCATGGTAGCGCTAACAGAACAATTCCGGCGGTCAAGACCGGTACATGGGAGAGAGATTGAAATGCGTAAGTTCATGCGGGGCACGCTCCTCGTCGCGGCGAGCCTAGCCGCCCTGTCGCCCGTTACAATCCCTGCCGCCATCGCTCAGGAAACCGCCGCCGCAAGGCCGATGGCCGATGCGCCTTACTGGGATGCCTCGCTTCCGACCGAGCAGCGCGTCGCCGACCTGATGGCGCGCATGACGCTGGAAGAGAAACTGGCGCAGATGATCTCTGCCTGGACCAACAAGCCGGAGATACAGGACGAGGCGAATTTCTTCGATTCCGCCAAGGCGCGCGAACTCTACCCGCACGGGATCGGCTTTTTCGCACGCCCTTCCGATCTTCAGGGTGCCGGAAGCCCGCGCATCTTCAAGCCGCGCTCGATCGAGGAAAGCATCCGCTACGTGAATGCGCTGCAGCAGTGGGCGCGCTTGACCCGCCTCGGCATTCCGGTGATGACGCACGAAGAATCGCTGCACGGCCTCGCGGCGCTCGATGCGACCAGCTTTCCGCAATCGATCGGGCTCGCCTCAACCTGGGACCCCGATCTGGTGCGCGAGATCAACGACTATATCGCGAGCGAAGTTCGCGCGCGCGGCGTCCATCAGGTGCTTTCCCCGGTGGTCGATGTCGCGCGCGATCCGCGCTGGGGCCGCATCGAGGAGACCTTCGGCGAAGACCCGTATCTCGTATCCGAAATGGGCGTCGCCGCGGTCGAGGGACTGCAAGGCGTCGGAACCGACCGGAAGCTCAAACCCGGCCAGGTCATGGCGACGCTCAAGCACATGACCGGGCACGGCCAGCCCGAAAGCGGGACCAATACCGGCCCTGCACAGATTTCCGAGCGAACCTTGCGCGAGATGTTCTTCCCGCCGTTCAAGGAAGTCATCGACCGCACCGCCATCGACGCGGTGATGGCGAGCTACAACGAGATCGACGGTATTCCGAGCCACTCGAACCGCTGGCTCCTCGAAGACGTGTTGCGCGATGAATGGGGCTACGAAGGTGCGGTCGTATCCGACTATTTCGCGATCGAGGAAATGGTCTCGCGCCACAAGATCACCGAAGACATTCCGGGTGCTGCCGTCCTTGCCATGAACGCCGGCGTCGACATCGATTTCCCCGACGGGGTAGCCTACCGCACGCTGCCGCAGCTGGTAGCCGATGGCCGGATTTCGCAGGAGCAGATCGATACCGCGGTCGAGCGCATCCTAACGATGAAGTTCAATGCCGGCCTGTTCGAAGAGCCCTTCGTCACGGACAGCGCCCCGGCGCTTGCATCGAACAATGCTGAAGGCATCGCTCTCGCCCGGCAGGCCGCGGCGAAATCGCTGATCCTGCTCAAGAACGACGGCGTCCTGCCGCTCGCCATGCCGACCAGTTCGCAGAAGCCGACGATCGCCGTGGTCGGTCCGAATGCGGATGTCGCGCGGCTCGGCGGATACTACGGCATCCCCCGCGATACCGTCACGCCGCTCGAAGGCATTCGCGCACTGGTGGGAGAGCGGGCGAACATCATCCACGCGCCGGGCGTTTCAATCACCGAAAACGACGACTGGTGGGCCGACGAGGTCGAGCTGTCCGATCCGGCCGAAAACCGCCGCATGATTGCCGAAGCGGTCGAGGCGGCGCGCGGAGCAGACGTTATCGTACTCTTCGTCGGGGATACCGAGCAGACCAGCCGCGAAGGCTGGGCCGACAATCATCTGGGCGACCGCACCAGCCTCGACCTCGTCGGCGAACAGAACGAACTTTTTGCGGCCATGAAGGCACTGGGCAAACCGGTCGTGACGGTCCTCGTCAACGGCCGCCCGCCGAGCTACCCCACTATCGCCGAGCAGTCCGACGCCATTCTCGAGACGTGGTACGCGGGTGAGCAGCAGGGAACCGCGATCGCGGATGCGCTGTTCGGGCGCGTCAATCCGGGCGGCAAGCTGCCGGTTACAGTCGCACGCAACGTCGGCCAGCTGCCCAACTTCTACAATTACAAGCCGAGCGCGCGGCGCGGCTACCTCTTCTCCGACGTGTCTCCGCTCTATCCGTTCGGCTTCGGCCTCTCCTACACCGACTTCGAGATCGGCGCGCCGGTGCTGTCGTCCGCTTCGATTACGGCCGGTCAGGGCGTGACGGTCCGCGTTCCCGTCACCAACACCGGCAGCATGGCGGGCGACGAGGTCGTTCAAGTGTATCTGCGCGACCAGATCAGCTCGGTCACGCGGCCGGTCAAGGAACTGGTCGGTTTCGAGCGCGTCACGCTCGAGCCGGGAGAAACCCGTCAGGTCGACATCGCGATCCGCCCCGATGCCTTCGCCCTGTGGAACCGCGACATGGAGCGTGTCACCGAACCCGGCACGTTCACCATCATGGTCGGCTCGAACTCCGCAGAGCTTGCTGAAACCGAACTGGAGGTGACGCCATGAGCCTCACTCGCCGCAGCGCCCTCGCCATGCTTACGACCGGCAGCCTCTCCGCGCTGGCCGTTGCGCAAGCACCTGCCGCCTTCGCGCAAGGCAGCGGACCGCTCTACAAGAGGGCCGACGCGCCGATCGCCGCACGTGTCGCCGACCTGATGGCGCGGATGACGCTGGAAGAAAAGGTCGCGCAGATCCGCACCGCCTGGGCGGCGAAGGGCGACATGATCGACGGCCTCGCTTTCGACCCGGCGCGCGCAAGCAAGGCTTTCCCGCACGGTATCGGCCACGTCACGAGGCCGAGCGACAAGCGCGGCGTGCCCGGCGTCTCCGAGGCCTCCGGCGGAACCGCTGCCAATTGGCGCACGCCGCAGCAGACGGTCGAGTTCATCAATGCGCTGCAGCGCTGGGCAATAGAGGATACGCGGCTCGGCATCCCGGTCCTGCTGCACGAGGAATCGCTGCACGGTTACATGGCAACCGAAGCGACCATGTTCCCGCAGGCCATTGCGCTCGCCGGGACGTTCGATCCCGACCTGATGCGGCGCGTGCAGTCGGTAACCGCGCGCGAGGTCCGCTCTCGCGGTGTCCCGCTCGTCCTCAGTCCGGTCGTCGACATCGTCCGCGATCCGCGTTGGGGCCGGATCGAGGAGACCTGGGGCGAAGATCCCTACCTCGTCGGCGAGATGGGCGTCGCCGCTGTCGAAGGGCTGCAGGGCGCCGGCAAGTTCGAAAAGCTGGCGGACGGCAAGGTCTTCGCGACGCTCAAGCACATGACCGGTCACGGACAGCCCGAAGCGGGCAACAACATCTCGCCCGCGCAGCTTTCCGAACGCGAACTGCGCGAGAACTTCTTCCCGCCTTTCCGCGAGGTGGTGAAGCGCACTTCCATCCGCAGCGTTATGCCGAGTTATAACGAGATCGACGGTATTCCAAGCCATGCGAACACGTGGCTGCTCGGCGACATCCTGCGCGGCGAATGGGGTTTCGACGGGGTGATCGTAAGCGACTACGGCGGCGTCCACGAACTCGCGACGCTGCACAAGGTCGCGGACGATCTCGAAGATGCGGCGCGCCAAGCGCTGCGCGCCGGGGTCGACAGCGAACTTCCCGAAGGCATGGCCTACGCGACCCTCGTCGATGCGGTCGAGGCAGGGCGCATTCCGGTCGAACTGGTGAACCGCGCCTGTGCCCGGATGCTGACCATGAAGTTCCGGGCCGGTCTGTTCGAAAACCCCTATGGCGACTTCGAACTCTCGCAGCGCATCACCGGCAACCGCGAAGCGCGCGCACTGGCATTGGAGGCGGCGCGCAAGAGCCTATGCCTGCTCACCAACAAGAACGGCGCGCTACCGCTCGATCGTAGCACGATGGGACGCGTCGCGGTCATCGGTCCGAACCAGGCGATCGCACGGCTCGGCGGCTATTCGAGCGTTCCGAAGCAGCGCATCAGCCTGATCGAAGGGCTGCGTCAGATCGCACCCGATGCCGACTTCGTAACCGCGCAGGGGGTCTTCATCACCACCAGCGAAGACCGCTCCCAGGATCTCATCTATCTTGCGGATCGCGCGGAGAACCTGCGGCTGATCCAGGAAGCGGTCGAGGTCGCGCGCGGTGCCGACACGATCGTTCTCGCCATCGGCGATACCGAACAAACAAGCCGCGAGGGCTTCGCCAGCGATCACCTCGGCGACCGGACGGACATCGATATCGTCGGCGAGCAGAACGAACTGGTGGACGCCCTCGCAGCGCTCGGCAAACCGCTCATCGTTACCGCCTACAACGGACGCCCGCCGAGTTGGCCGAACGTCATCGAGAAAGCCGACGCGATCCTCGAATGCTGGTATCCGGGGCAGGAAGGCGGCATCGCGGTTGCCGAGGCGCTGCTAGGCCGGATCAATCCGGGCGCGAAAATGCCGGTGACGGTCGTCCGAAATGCGGGGCAAGTCCCCTATTTCTACAACCACAAGCCGAGCGCGCGCCGCGGCTATCTGTTCGACGACAAGGGGCCGCTGTTCCCCTTCGGACACGGGCTTTCCTATACCAGCTTCGCCATTTCCGAGCCTCGCCCCGGCAAACGCCGCTTCGGCCTGGCCGAACCGATCACGGCGGCGGTCGACGTGACCAATACGGGTAGCGTCGCCGGCGACGAGGTGGTTCAGCTCTATATCACGCGGACCGACGTATCGGTCACGCGTCCCGTGCTCGAGCTCAAGGGCTTCGAGCGCGTCACCCTCCAGCCCGGCGAAACGCGCACGCTGACCTTCGCCGTAACCCCAGACCAGCTCACGATCTGGAACCGGGCGATGGAAGAGGTGAACGAGCCAGGCCCAGTCAAACTATCCGCCGGCGGAAGTTCCGCCGACCTCAAATCGACCGACGTGGAGATCGTCTCAAATGCCTGACCGTTTCGAATTCTCTCGCCGCCATGCGCTTGCGGGAATGGCCGCACTGCCGCTCGTGGGCTGTGGCGGCCTGTCCTCGGGAGATTCCGCTGCGCCAGAAAGCGCGCCGATACTTTCGCCGTCGGGAGAGCCCTACCCCAAGCCGTCGCTCGAGACATTGGCCCAGCGCACCGGCCGGCACTTCGGCAGCGCAATCGCCTCCACCCCCGGTCGGACCGATGCGGGTTCGGTGCAGAACCCCCGCTACACCGACCTCATCAAGGCGGAATGCGGCATGGTCGTGCCGGAAAACGAGATGAAGTGGCAGACCGTGCGGCCCTCGCCCGATACCTTCGACTTCTCTCGGATGGACGACATCGCCGCCTGGTCGCAGGCAAACGGACTAGCGCTGCGCGGGCATACGCTGCTGTGGCACCGGCCGCAGTGGTTTCCCGACTGGCTCAACAATTACGACTTCGGCGCCAATCCGGCCACCGAGGCGGCGCGCCTGCTCACCCAGCATATCGAGACCGTCACGGACCGCTACCGAGGTCTCATCACCAGCTACGACGTGGTGAACGAGGCCATCGACCACGACCGGAACGATACGATCGAAACGAGCCTCAGCCGCGCGATGGGCAGCCCCGAAGCGGTCATCGACCTCGCTTTCCGCAGCGCGCGCGAACAGCTTCCTGACGGGCAGCTCGTCTATAACGACTACATGAGCTGGGAACCGCAGCACCAGAAGCACAACGACGACGTGCTGCGGCTGCTCGAGGGCATGGTCTCGCGCGGGGTCCCGGTCGACGCACTCGGCATCCAGTCCCATATCGAACTGTTCGAGATCGATCCCGCCACCGGCGTCGGACCTTACATGGAGCGCGAATGGCGCCGCTTCCTCGACGAAGTGACCGGTATGGGCCTGCGCCTGCTCATCACCGAGTTCGATGTGAAGGACCGCGAACTACCCGGCAGTATTCCTGAGCGAGACAGCAAAGTGGCCGATTACGCGCGGCGCTACTTCGACGTGATGCTGGATTACGACGCGCATCTCGACGACATCCTGATGTGGGGCATGATCGACAAGTTCAACTGGCTCCAGTATTTCGATCCCGCCAAACGCGCGGACGGGCTCGAAATACGCGGTACACCCTACACGTCGAACTACGAGCCGAAACCGCTCAGGACAGCGATCGCCAATTCACTGGCGGAGGCAGCCTGATCCGAACTTAAGCGCCCCCTTAGCGCAAGATGGGCCGTCCTGCCGTTCGCGGTAGGACGGCTTTCTTTTGCCGCGCGCAAAACCCTCGCAGACGGTCACGCCCGGTCAGCAAAAGAAAAAGGCCGCGCCACCGATGACGGGACGCGGCCTTGCTCAAAAAGTGTAGTGCTGGAAGCTAGAAGTTCCCGCGGATGATGAAACTGAACCGGCGGTCGTTCATGAAGAACGAACGCGGTGCCAGATCGTCGGGGTCGCCGGTGTAGGCCTGCGTCGTTTTGGTGACTTCGTTCAGCAGGTTCACACCTTGGACGCCGACGCGCAAGTCACCCGGCAGACCGAGTACCGACCCGATGTTCAGGAACGCGGAAGCGTCAAGCTGTCCAGTAGGCTCGTTGAAGATCGAGTAATACGGGAAGATCACGTCCGCTGCGGTAAGTAGGAAGCGCGAGCGCCAGTTGTAGGCAGCGCGAACCGATACCGGACCCTTCTCGTAGAACCCTGCGACGTTGTAGTTGTGCTTCGAAAGTTGCTCCAGCGGCAGATTGCCGGGAGGAATAGTCGAAGGGTTTACCACCTCGGCGCCGTTGAGGAACGTGTTCGGCAGGCCCTCGCTGTCGATGTAGGTGTAGTTCGCCTGCATGCCGAACCCGTCGAGCGGCTGCGGCAGGAAGTCGAACGTCTGCTGGTAAGCGACCTCGAAGCCCTTGACCTTACCCGACCCGTCGAAGTTCGCCGGACCGCGGACGCTGACGCTACGCGTTTCGCCTGCGGCGTTCGTGATCGAGATATCACGCGTCTCGTTATAGAAGAAGTTCTTAATATCCTTGTAGAACGCATTCAGCGTCAGCGATCCGACAGTATCGAAATACCATTCGAGACCGGCATCGAACTGCCATGCTGTCGCGGGCAGCAGGTTCGGATTGCCCGCCTGAGCAGTGTAGATACCGTCCGTCGTAAAGCCCGGCGTAAAGTAGTTGCGGATATAGCTATTTTCCGGGCGCGATAGAACCTTCGATGCGGCAAGCCGCAAAATCAAGTCATCCGTAAGTCCGAACTTCAGGTTCGCGCTTGGCAGGAAGTAGTCGTATTCCTTCCCACGCTGTTCGAACTGGCCGGAATTATCGAGGAATGCCCGCGTCGCGTCGAAGTCGACCGGCCCCAGCGTACACAGGCCGCCCGGACGAACGAACCCGCCGCCCTGCGCTTCGCTTCGCTCTACAAGCGCACACTGCACCGCGTATTCGGCAGTAAAGCCGAGATCGGCTGCGTTACCCGGTCCGCGTGTACCGGCCGAACGCACGTCGGACTTTACGTAGCGAACGCCGACATTGCCAGAGAAGCGAATGTTGCCGAACATCGTATCGCTACCGAACCGCAGCATTCCGTACAGCGCATAATCGTCCTGATCGATCGTCTGGATATCGAATGGTGTGTACGGCGTACCGTTGATCGCCCCTTCTCGTCCGGCAAGCGGCGTCCAGTTCGAATTTCGGTTTCCGCCCTGTGCAACCGCCAAGTCCTGAATATTCTGGAAAAAGCCGATTGCGTTCTGATAGTCGCCCGTCAGGTCGCCGCTGTAGTAGAATGCGCCCGGAGGAGCGAGCACCTCACCGCGGAAGAAGTTCGGGAACTCGTACCGCTCCGACTGATCGGCAGCAGTATCGGCAAAGTTCACCGGGCGGCCGCCCGTCCACACTTCACTGAGCTTGCCCCAGTTGTAAGTGGTGAAGCGAACATCCTGCTCGCGGCCCTGATAACGACCACCGAACTTCACTTCGCGCAGGAAAGTATCTTCGCCGAAATCATAGGCAAAGTCGGCGGCAAACGCGAACTGCTCACCCTTGCTGTCTTCCGCGTGATCCATGGCAGCCCGCCAGAACTGGAAGCGAGGATCGTTGAAATATTCCGCATCGCTGGCGTTCGCGAGAGCCTCGCCCGGCTGGGACCAAGTATAACCAAGGAACTGCGGCTTGTGCGGAATGATCTCCGGATAATCGCCCGAAATGTCCAGTTCCTGATCCGCGAACAGCGATCCGAAGACGCTCACGTCGAGGTTGTCGCGCTTCGACGTCGCATATTGCGCATCGAGTTCGACGGTCAGGCGGTCGGTCAGTTCGTGGTACAGATTGAGGCTATAGTCGGTGTTCGTCGTCTCGTCGGCAACCTCCCGACGTGCGAGACTAAACTGCGAACCGCCGATTGGCACGAACGGCGATGCGGCAGGGTCACCACGCCAGCCGTTGGAGGCATCGACAATGTAGCCTGACTGGAACAGGCCGTTCTCGTCATAGACGAAGTCCTGATACTCGCCGACCGGACACTGCGCTCGCGGGGGCGTTTCATCGTCCGGATTGACCACACCGTTGCTGTCGATCACGGCCGGGCCGTTCGCATTCTGCTGGCAGCCGAGCGGATACGTCGAATATTCCGTCAGATCGGGGGCGGTTTCGTAGGTGTACTCGCCCCAATCGTTGGTGGTGTGGGAGCGGATGAACTCGGCCGTCAGGCGCGTACGCTCGTCGAGGCTTTCCCACTGCGCGGAAGCGGCGATACCGTCACGCTTGCGGTTGTACTCCTGCGTACGGAACTGTCCGCCAACCGGCGCGACGCGGTAGTCGGCATAATCAGCAAATCCGTCCGCTCCGGCAGTGCCGAAGTTGCCACAAGCGGCGTTCGGCGGCGGCAATGTCATGGTATCGGTCGGTGCCGGAAGCGGGTTTCGACACACAAACCGGTTCTCATTTGCAAGCTGCGCCAGTTGCCCGTCGCGGGTCTGGTAGTTCGCAACCTGCAGACCGTCTGCCCGGCTCTTGATCTGAGAGAACGCGCCGCTCACGAGAAGACCGAACCGACCAGCGTCGGTTGTCCATGCCTTGCTGATGAGGCCTGAGAACGTCGGCGTCCACTCTTCGCGGAAGTCGCCGTAGTTCGCCTCGGCACTGAAGGCGATCTTGAGATCGTCCGACCCGCTGTCGAAGGGCTTGCGCGTGTTGAGGTTAACCGTACCGGCAAGGCCGCCTTCGATCATATCCGCGGTCGCGTTCTTCGAAATGATGACCGAGCCGAGCAGTTCGGAAGGAACATCGGCGAAGTTCAGCGCCTGGCCGTTCACGCCCGCTGCGAAAGCGGTACGCCCGTTAAATTCCGACCGCACGAAGTTGAGGCCGCGGATGGTCACACCCGAACCTTCGACCGAGAAGTGGTCGGGGTCGTTCGAACCAGCGAAGCGGTTGATGGCGATACCCGGAACGCGCTGAAGCGCCTCGGTAACCGAACGGTCAGGCAGAGCGCCGATGTCTTCGGCGGTAATCGCGTCCACGACGGTATCGGCATCGCGCTTTATGTCCTGCGCGTTGGCAAGCGACTGGCGAATACCCGAGACGATAATGACATTATCGTCGACGGGCGCAGCTTCTGCCTCGATGTCCTGTGCGAACGCGGACGAGCCGTACAGCAGACTGCCGACAACCATGGCCGAAGCGCCGGCCTTAAGAACGGATTTTAGCAGAACGTCACGGCCGTTGTCGGACGCATCGATGTTGGACATCGCCTTGGTCATATGACCACCTCTCCCATGATAGCGCTACCAATACATTCCGGCAGCAGTTGATTTCCTCGGCGCAGAGGCTTATCCGCCGGCCTGCGCATTGGCAAGTGCCTACCAGCCTGTTTACCGCAATACTGTGGCAAATTGCCAACAATGGTATCGGGCTATAGGGTGGCAGTATGATACATGCTTTAGATGTTATCGTTATCTTGCAGTGCACAAAAACTGTGATCGCCGTGGGCTCGGACGACGCGTTGATATCCCTGAGAAGCGCGCCATGACCCCTGCCCCGGTAACCAATGTCGTGATCGTCGGCGGCGGCACCGCAGGCTGGATGGCCGCTGCGGCGCTGGCGCATGTCATGGGGAAACTCCCCGGCTTTTCCGTGACCCTCGTGGAAAGCGAAGCGATCGGCACTGTGGGCGTTGGCGAAGCAACCATCCCGCAGATCATAGGCTACAACCGGATGCTCGGCATCGACGAGATGGAGTTCATGCGCGAGACGCGCGCAACCTACAAACTCGGCATCGAATTCGTCGACTGGTTGAGACCGGGACATTCCTACGTCCACCCGTTCGGCAGTTACGGGCTCGATATGCTGGGCATCGACTTCCAGCACTTCTGGATTCGCGGATCGGCGATCGGCGACGAGACACCGGTCGATGCGTATTCGATTGCCGCGATGGCTGGCAAAGCGGGCAAATTCGACTGGCCGCGCCCCAATACAAAGTCGCCGATGGCGAAACTCGCCTACGCGTTCCAGTTCGATGCAGCGCGCTATGCGCGTTTCCTTCGTGCGCGCGCGGAGGCAGACGGTGTAACCCGGGTCGAAGGGCGGGTTGTAGAGGTCGAGCAGAACGGCGAGAGCGGCGTCGTCACTGGTATCAAGCTGGACAGCGGGCAAACGATCGAAGGCGAGCTCTTTATCGATTGCTCCGGTTTCCGCTCGCTGCTGCTCGGACAAGCGCTCGAAGTGCCGTTCAAGGACTGGTCGGACTGGCTCCCGTGCGACAGCGCCGTGGCCGTTCCCTGCACGCTCGGCGGCAAGCACGAGCCGCTCACGCGTTCCACCGCCCGCCCGGCAGGGTGGCAATGGCGCATTCCGCTTCAGCACCGGCTCGGCAACGGACACGTCTTCTCCTCGCAGCACATGAGCCGCGAGGATGCGACCGACCTGCTGCTCGCCAATCTCGACGGGCAGCCACTGGCCGATCCGAACCAGCTGAGCTTCACCGCGGGTCACCGCGCGCGGGCGTGGGAAAAGAACGTGGTCGCGCTGGGCCTCGCTGCGGGTTTCCTCGAACCCCTCGAATCGACCTCGATTCACTTGGTGCAATCGGGCATCGCGCGTCTGCTTTCACTGTTTCCCGACACGAGCTTTGGCGCGACCGAGATCGCGCGCTTCAACGAAGAGACGGACCGCGAATATGCCGATATCCGCGACTTCCTCGTCCTGCATTACAATGCGAGCGAGCGCGACGATTCCGAATTCTGGCGCTACTGCCGAAACCTGGAATTGCCGGAAGGCCTGCGCGAGAAGCTGGAGATGTTCCGCAGTTCGGGCCGCATCTTCCGCGAGAACAACGAGCTTTTCACCGAGGCAAGCTGGCTTGCTGTCATGTCGGGTCAGGGCGTTCATCCGGAACGCTATCACCCCGTCGCCGGGCTCCTAGACGAAGCGGAAACACTCGAGCGCCTGCGGCACATTCGCGAGGTGATCGCGCATACGGTGGAGCAGCTTCCGACGCAGGACGCGTTTCTCCAGCAGCGCGGCGGGGCTGTTCCGCCCGGCGAGCGGCTGAGCACCTGACCTCGGTGCCTGAGCTTCCGCCACCTTCCCCGATCGAAGAGATCGCCACCCCTGTCACGGCAGAAGCTTTCGCCGAACTGCGCGCCTCGACAAGACCCGCCGTCTTTCGCGGTCTCGTCGGCGATTGGCCTGCTGTGGAAGCGGCGCGAGAGAATGACGTCGCGATATGCCGCTACCTCGCCGAGCGCGCCTCGGCGCGGCCCGTGAACGCGATAGCCGCACCGCCCTCCGCTGATGGCCGTTTCTTCTATACGGATGATTTGCGCCAACTGAATTTCGTCAAGGCCAGCGGACAACTGGCCTCATTTCTCGAAGACCTTCTTCACGCGAGGTCCGTCCCGCAGCCTCCGGCGATGGCCGTCCAATCGGAGGATATTGCGAGCCTAGCCCCGCGCTTTGCCGCAGATAACAGGCTCGATCTTCTCCCTGCGGTTGCGCCGCGTATCTGGATCGGCAACCGTATCAAGGTCGCCCCGCATTACGACGCTAAGGAGAACGTTGCCTGCTGCGTGGCGGGACGGCGGCGCTTCACGCTGTTTCCTCCAAGCCGGACACCTGATCTGTATCCTGGCCCGTTCGAGACTACCCCGGCGGGCACGCCTGTCAGCATGGTCGATCCGTCGGCTCCGGATCTCGACAGATATCCGCGCTTTGCCGAGGCATGGAAGGATGCAAAGCAGGCTACGCTCGAACCGGGCGACGCGATCTACATTCCCTACGGCTGGTGGCACGGCGTAGAATCGCTGGAGCCCGTGAGCATCCTCGTCAATTACTGGTGGACCCCCGATCTGCCCGAAGGGATCGGCAGTCCCTACGATGCACTTTTGCACATGATGCTGGCGTTCAGGCATCTACCGCGCGACGAGAAGGAAGTCTGGCGCGAACTGCTGGACTACTACGTGTTCGAGCGCTCGGGCGATCCGGGCGCGCATCTGCCCGACCATGCGAAAGGCATTCTCGGCCCGCCCAGCCCGGAACTGTTCGGACATATGCGGCGGCTGATACGCCATGCGATGGGTCCGGGAGACTGACCGCGAACGATCTGGTGGCGCGCCCGGCAGGACTCGAACCTGCTGCCTCAAGATTAGAAGTCTCGCGCTCTATCCAGATGAGCTACGGGCGCGCGCCGCCAGCGCGATAGCGCTATTTCCTCCGAACGCAAACGTCTTGAAACCAGACTTGGGCAGTCAAGGTGCGGACTACGCGTCGTCCTCTGCGCGCAGGACGTTCTCGACTTCCGAAGAATGCGTTTCGCCGACGACTTCCATGGTATAGTCGAGGCCGAGCCTTTCTCCGAGAGTCCTGAGATCCTTCTCGTTCGGTATGCCGAACAGGGGTGCCTGCTCTTCCTCTATCTTCAGAATCAGCCTGCCGTCTTCGACCGACAGCGTGCTCGCCTGCATCGGTCGGCGCGACCGTGCGCTAAGGCGGCGGCATAGCCGTATCGCCAGCCCCCAGCACAGAGCCTCCTCGAGCTGCTCGCCGCTTGCGATCCGGTGCAGCGCATCGGGCAGTTCGGTCACGTTTCCGTTGCCGCAGATAGCGGCCGCCAGCATCGCCCGCTCGTGCGGCTCAACCGCCAGCCAGCGTTTGTAGAGCGCCCATTCAATTCCCTGCTGGATACGCAGGTTCGGCTCTATCTGCATCGAGGCCAGCGCGAGCGTTGTCGCGGCCAGGCGAACCCGCTCACTGCCGCGGCCTTCGTTCGGAACTGCGCGCACCGTCCAGCCCGCCATCAATGCTGCGAGAACCGGCGGTGCTCCGCGCATTGCGCCGAACACGGCGACGCCGGCAAGCAGCGGGTCTTGCCCCCTGATATGCGGTGCCAGCCGTTCGTACAAAAGCCCCTCGCGGAGGCCCCAGGAAGAGAATACCAGCCGCTCCGGCTCGAGCTTCTTGAGCAGAGCCTGCAGAAGCAGCGCAGCGTCGGGCAATTTTTCCGCGCGCATGGTCGATATGCGCGGGATCGCCGCAAGGTCAGCCGGATCGGCAGCAGCCAGCGTATCTGCCAGCTTCGCTGCCTGCTTGGCGGCCAGTTCGTAGCCGTGCGGATCGGTCAGCAGCGTCTCGGCACGCTGCATCGCGAAGACTGCCATCGCCCGCCACGTTCCGCCGACGAGGTAGAGCGGCCCGCCGATCGGCTTTTCCCAGCCGGCCTTCTTGAGCATTTGCGACAGGACCTTGCGCGTGCCGTCCCCGTGCTGTTCGCGCAGCGCCGCCAGCCGCAGCGTACCGAGCGGCAGCGTATCAGCATCGCGGCATTCGCTGCCTTCCACGCGAACGAGTTCGAGGCTTCCGCCGCCGAGATCGGCGACGAGCCCTTCCGCACCCGGAAACGCGCCCATGATCCCATGAGCGGAACTCCGCGCTTCCTCTTCGCCCGACAGTACCTTGGGCGCGAAGCCCAGTGCGCGGATTTGCTCGAGAAAGTCCGCGCCGTTGCTCGCCTCGCGCACGGCCGCGGTCGCAACCGTGGTCACGTCCTTGATTTCGAGTTCGCGGAAGATCAGCGCATAGCGTCTGAGGCCGCGCATCGCGATTTCGATGGCTTCGGGGGCGAGATCGCCTTCGCTCCCTATGCGCCGGCCCAGCTTCGCCGTGACTTTCTCGTTGAGAAACACTGTCGGCGCCCGCGGGCTACCGCTGAAGACGACGGCGCGCACGGTGTTGGAGCCGATGTCGACGATCGCTCGCTCCGCCACGTTGCCGGACAGTTTGCTGCCGCGATCGCGCTGCCTGCTACGAAGCGGCATCAGTCGTCGCTCCGGTTCTTGACCCGCTTGGCAGAGCGCAGCGCGAGCTTCGGTACACGGCTCGCCACAAGCGCCCCGCCCCGGCCCGAAAGCGACGGGTTGGTCATGAAATAGCGGTGGCAGTTGAAGGGCTGCTCACCCGGCTCGACCCGTTCGTAGTCTCCATTCGGCTGCAGCTCCCAGCTTTGCTCTGTATCGAGCAGGTTGGCGAGCAGCACCTGCTGCAACACCTGGTCGTGGACCGTCCGGTTGCGGATCGGCACCATCGCTTCCACCCGCCGGTCGAGATTGCGCGACATGAGATCAGCGGAGGAAATCAGCACGCGCGCTCGCTCGCTCGGCAGCTTGTAGCCGTTCGCGAACGCATAGATCCGGCTGTGTTCGAGAAAGCGTCCGATGATCGACTTGACCCGGATGTTTTCCGACAGGCCGGGAATGCCGGGACGCAGCGCACAGATCCCGCGCACGACCATCTGCACCTCGACCCCGGCTGCGCTCGCAGCGTACAACCTGTCGATCATTCCCGTGTCGGTCACCTGATTGCATTTCATCCAGATCGCGGCTGGGCGCCCAGCCTTCGCGTTCTCGATCTCGCGGTCGATAAGCGCGTAAAGTTCCTGTCGCAGGCCGATGGGCGAGACCGACAGCACGTTGAGGCTGCGCGGCTCCACATAGCCGGTCACGAAATTGAACAGCTTCGCAGCATCGCGCCCGAACTTGGGATCGGCGGTGAAGAAGCTGAGGTCGGTGTAAATCTTGGTGGTGACCGGGTGGTAATTGCCGGTGCCGAAATGGCAGTAGGTGCGAAAGCCGTCGCCCTCTCGCCGCACCACCATCGCGACCTTGGCGTGTGTCTTGAGTTCCACGAAGCCGTAAACGACCTGCACCCCGGCTCGTTCGAGCTTGCTGGCCCAGACGAGATTCTGCTCCTCGTCGAAACGGGCTTTCAGTTCCACCACCGCCGTCACCGTCTTGCCCGCCTCCGCCGCCGCGATAAGCGCATTGATGACCGCCGACTGATTGCCTGCGCGGTAGAGCGCCTGCTTGATTGCCACGACGTCGGGATCGGCGGCAGCCTGACGGATGAAATCGACCACCACCTCGAAACTTTCGTAAGGGTGATGGATCACGATGTCCTTCTCGCGGATCGCGGAGAAACAGTCGCCGTCATGCTCGAGGATGCGTTCGGGATAGCGCGGGGAATAGCTGTCGAACTTGAGATCGGGCCGGTCCTCTGAGACGATCCGGTCGAGACCTTCGATCCCGATCATCCCGTCGGTCTTGATCACGGTCGCGCCGTGCAGGCCGAGCTGCTGCCGCAACGTACGCTCGGCGACGGGATCGAAATCCTCCTCCAGCTCGAGCTGGATGACCTGTCCGCGCCGGCGCCGCTGGATCGCGCTGCGGAAGGTGCGCACGAGGTCTTCGGCTTCTTCCTCGATCTCGATATCGCTGTCGCGCAGCACCCGGAACGCGCCATCGCCTTCGATGGTGTAGCCGGGAAACATCTTGCCTGCGAAGCGGCAGATCAGGTTCTCGATGCTGATATAGATAGCTTCCTCGCCCGGGACGCGAATGAAGCGGCGCAGCGCGGCCGGGATCAGCACCATCTCGATGATCTGCTCGCCGTCAGATTGGCGCGTCAGCGTGAACAGCAGGCCCATCCCGCGGTTAGCGACGAAGGGAAACGGGTGCGCCGGGTCGATCGCCTGCGGCGTGATGACCGGCATGATCTCGTTGAGGAAATGCTCCTTGAGCCAGCGATAGGTCGCCGAGTCCACCCGGTTGGTATCGACGATGCGGATGCCGTTTTCGGCAAGCTCGCTGCGCAGATCCCGCCATGCTTTCTGCTGCGCCGTGGCGATCCGGTCGAGCCGCTCTGATATGTCGCTCAATTGCTGCGAAGGAGTAAGCCCGTCGGACGATACCCGCTCGATTCCGCGCTGCACCTGCCCTACGAGGCCGGCCACGCGAATCATTACGAACTCGTCGAGATTGCTGCCGGAGATGGACAGGAATCGCAGCCGTTCGAGCAGCGGATAGCGCGCCCTTACCGCCTCGGCGAGGACACGGTCGTTGAACGAAAGCCAGCTGAGCTCACGGTTGGTATAGCGCTCTTCCGCATCCGGCAGGTCGACATCGGGCGGCAGACCGTCGTCGCCGTGATCGTTGCTCGCTTGCGGAAGAATGCTCATGAAACGGCGGCCTCGTCGAATTGCGCAGCGGCGTATATCTCGCGCCTCACCATGCGGCGGGAAGCGCCGGACTGCAATCTCGGTAAGACCATGCCTTAGCCAACCGCGCGGCGGCTTGGGCGGTTCCCTAACGCGGCGCGGTCGTTCCCGGAGCGGTACGCGCGGCCTTCAGCAATTGCTGGCTTTCGGCGATCTGCGTGATGCCGCGCTTGCCGTTCTCGTCGCGGCCGAGCTGCACCAGCACATCGATGACGCTCGCCGAATAGGCGATGGTGTCGCTGCGTGTCAGGCCGATGCCCGTCTGCATGACCATGAGCGCCAATTGCTCGAGCGCACCGCGCAGGCTGTTCGCGTGAATGGTCGAGAAGCTGCCCGGATGGCCGGTGTTGATGGCGCGCAGGAAACTTACCGATTCCGCGCCGCGCAATTCGCCCAGCACGATCCGGTCGGGGCGCAGACGCAGGGCCGCCTGCAAAAGCTCATTCGCAGTAACCTTCGCTTCGCCCAGTTCGCCCTTTACGGCGACGAGGCCGACGCCGTTCTCTCCCGGCAGGCGCAGTTCGGGCGTATCCTCGACCAGCACCACGCGTTCTTCGCTCGGTATTTCGCCGAGCATCGCGTTAAGGAAGGTCGTCTTCCCGGTCGAAGTACCGCCGGAAATCAGGATCGTTTTGCGCTGCGCGATCGCCGCACGAAGGAATGCGATCGGCTCCGCCTGCGGATCAGGCATCTGCGGGCGCACGGGTTTGCCGAGCGGGCCGGTGTCGTAGGCGTCCAGCGGCAGATCGAGCCTTCGGTGACGCCGGATCGCCATAACCCAGTGCTTGCGCGCCGCCGGCGGTCCGCAGAACTGTACGCGCCCGCCGTCGGGCAAGGTCGCGCCGAGCAGCGGGTGTTCGCGGTTGATCCCTTGGTGACTCACCCGGGCCACCTGTTCGGCAAGGCGCTGTACGAGCCGGTCGGTCACTTCGGGAACGGCGATGCGCCGCATTCCTGCGTGAGCCGCATCCTCGATCCAGACCTCGCCCGGCCGGTTCACGATGATCTCGGTGACCGTGTCGCGCTCCAGCCACGGGCGGAACGGGGCCAAATACGCGTCGAGATAGACGCTGCGTTCTTCGATCGCCGGAAGGTCGGCCGCCTGATCGAGCGCGCCGCCTTCGCTATCGCCGCCGGTCATGCTGGCTGCGAAGCCGCCGCTCAGGGAATGGATGTCGGCGCTCAAACCGGTTGCTTCCTCAGTTCGAAACGGTCGTGAAATCGAGGTCGCGTGCGGTAAAGATGCGGATCGGCTGACCCTGCTTCACCCGCACCGTCGGACCGATCTGTCCGTCGCGCTCGAACGCCGCCGCCGCCGCGCTCTGACCACCGCCAAGCACTACCGAGGTGCCGCCGCTCGCGAGGTTGGAAAGGCCGCCGACGACCGAAAGGAGCAGGGCCGAGCCGAAGCGCTGGAAGAAGTTGCTCTTCACCTTGCCCTGAAGACCGGTCGTGCCGTCGAAACCGATCGCGGGGGACGCGAGATTGACCGACGCACCGTCCGGACGGATCAGGCGCGTCCAGATGACGTAAGCACGCTTTTGCCCGTTCTGGAGACCGGACTGGTACTGCCCGATCAGGCGCGACGAACGCGGGACGAGCACTTTCGTACCATCGAAGCTGCGCACGTCCTTGCTGACCACCGCGCGCACGAAGCCGGGCACGTTGGTGTCGATTGCCGTTTCGAGGATCGCCGGGATCAGCGTGCCTTGCGTCACCGTGGTCGACGGGTTGGTCATGGCCGACGCTTGCGCCGGTGCACCGCCGACGCCGCCGATCCGGCTTGCGAAGCGGCTGACTTCGCTCGTGTCGCTGCCGACGCCGTCGGAATCGCCCATCGCGGCAACCGGCTCTCCGTTGCCGTCAAGCTGCGGCACGGCGGAACTGCTCGCATCGAAGACCATGGCCGGACTGGAGAGACCGTTCGCGCGCGGAGACGGCGCGATCGAGGGATCGCCGATCGGTGCGGGCGGCGAGGAATAGTCGGGCGAAGAGGCCGGTGCGGCGACGGGCTGCGGAGCAGACTCGCCATAGCCGGGCTGTACTTGCGGTTCGCCGATCGGAGCCGGCGCGACAGCGAAATCGCCGGGCGCCTGCTGCGGTGCCTGCGCGCCGACGTTCTCTGCCCCGCCGATGCCTTCGGGTTCGGTCAGCCGTGCAGAATTCATGCTCCACAGCGTTACCGCACCGAGCATAGCAACGATCGCCACGCCGGCCGCAAGGCCGAGGCCGTCGGACTTTGTCTTGCGGTTGGCGACGACCGGATAGGTATTGCGCGAGGCGAGATCGATGATCTCCGCGCTTTGGCCCTCGCGAGGATCGACGTCGTTTGCCGCTTCGCTCTGGTAGCCGGCCTTGGGCAGACGGTTGCTGGTCAGTCGCATCAATTCGCCTCCGCGAAACGACCCGCGTCACGCTCGGCGCGCAATTCGGGTTCCGGCCTGATCGGCCCGGTAAAGGTCAGGGTCGCAGCATCTTCGCCGGACCGCAGGATGATTTGCGAAGGGACGCCGTCGATCACGATGGTATCGCCGCGCACGGTGTAATTGACCGGTCCCTCGACGCCCTTGGCATCGGTGATGAGGATGGCCGGCACGCTGCGCCCTTCCGGCCAGGCGAGGAAGGTCGCTTCCCCGTCGTCATAGGTCTGCACCGGCAGCAGACCCTTGTCGCCCTTCGCCGCCCACGAGAAGTTCAGCGCAGCGGGATCGACCACCGCATAGGGATCCTGAGCCGCGGCGATTTCCTGTGCGCTCGCTTCGCCCGCGGCGGCGGCATATGCTTCGTTCTCCGCCGCGCGCTCGTCTTCCGGATAGACGAACTTCATTACATACATCGCCTGCGCACCCGGATGCGCGACGAGATCGAAGAAATAGGTGCGCCGGTTGGTGATGACGGTCATGTTGGTGGCGGCGCTGGGCAGAAGCGGCTTCACGAACAGAAGGTTCGCGCGCTTGTTCGGCGTCACCTGCCATGCGCTCGAATCGCCGATCGCGACGTTCTCGATCGTCTCGTTCTCGCCGAAAGCGATGGTCGCCTGAATGCGGGCGCGCCCTTCGATCAGCACGACCTCCGACGGATCGTAGATCACTTCGCGCAGCCGCGCGTCCTGCGCAGTTGCCGGGAAGGCCGAGAACGTAGCCGCGACGAAAGCGCCAGCGGCGAAGAGGAAGCGCCGGGGAGAAAGCGCATGGGTCATCGTAAATTCTCCGTGGATCGGGCCGGTGCGGCGCGAAAGCGGCTGCCGATGCCGCTCGCCCGCGAGGGTCCGCTGGAAAGCGCGGCGGTCTGTCCGCCGCCTGAGGATTGGGTGATTACGCGGGTTTCACGCGAAGTGCTGCCGCCGCTCGGTCCGCTGTCGTTTGCGGGCTGGTTCACGGGAACCGCGGATACGTCGATCCGGCGAGAAGCCGCGATTGCCTGGCTGGTGGCAAGCGCCGGGGAAGCGCTGGCTGCCGCTGCCGCCGGGGCGCTGGCCGGCGTAAGCGGGCGGGAATATCCGCTCGATGCCGTGCCGCCGTCGCTATCCTTGCCGCGGGCGAAACCGAAGACCGTCCAGCCGGACACCATCGTGGCGGCGACCTTGATGACCATGACCATAAGCGCGCAGTGGACTGCACCGATCAGGAAGAAGGCGGCTGCAGGATTGAGCTCGATCTGGCCCGGCGTCGCGGTAAGCGAGCCAAGCACCGGCACTGCGAGTTCCAGCATGACTGACCCGCCGACTACCGCGAACAGCGGCGTCAGCGCCAGCATGACGAGACCCTTGAGCCAGCCGACGAACATGCCGCGCGTTCCGTCGAAGATGGCGAGCACGACGAAGATCGGGCCGAGCGCAACGAGCACGGCGAGCGCGATCCGCGCCGTCACCAGCACGCCGACCGTGCCGAGCAGGAGCAGCATCGCTCCCATCCACAGCATGCCTTCGGGCGAGAAGGCGGATACCTCGTTGCCCTCCGCTCCGGCGGGGCCAGCGGCATCCTGCAAGGCGAGGAAGACGAGATCGATCTTGTCGCCGAAGACGCTCGTCGCAGAGCCATCGCCGTCCGACATCATCGTAGCGAGGTAATCGGGCGCGGCGACCGCCAGGTTCCAGACGACGCTCTGGTAAGCGAACCAGCTCGTCGCGAAAGTCAGCGCCAACCCAAGCGTCAGCATCCGCGGCGTCAATGCGCGCACGCCGACCGAGGCGCGGCCGGTCAGGAGCTGGATCGCGAAGATCGCGACATACAGGGTCAGCAATATCGTGAGCGCAGGAAGCAACCCGCCTTCAGCGCCGAACAGGCGTCCGAAGGCGTCGGCGGACATCTCGCCCGCCACGCAGTCGACCGCGCGGAGCGAGGCGGATACGCCCAGCCCTACCTGCTCGAGTGCAGAATCGCAGTTCACGCTCATTCGGCCGCCTCGCGGAATGCGGGCAGAATGTCGTCGCCCATCGGGTCGACCATGCCCGGCCACGCCTGTCCGGTGAGCGAGGGGTACCATTCGGAAGGTTCGTCGCCCACCGCATCGCGCAGCAGGTCGAGCCGCCGGACCGTGCTCTCGCGGCCGGACAGAATGGTCAGCACTTCGGGCGCGTTCGACAAGTCGAGCCGCACGACGACGCTCGCGTCGGGCTGCCGCACGAGGAAGCAGCGGCTATGCGCAGGCAGCGTGCGGATCAGCGCCAGTTCGTGACTGGTAAGGCCGAAGCCGTCGCAATAGTCTTCCGCCCGCGCGCGGCTGTTCGGCATGAACACCATCGTCGCGGTCTGCTCGACCAGCGCGGTGGAAATGCGGCTTTCGAGCGCATCGCGCGCGCTCTGCGTCGCGAAACCGACCAGCGCGTTGCGTTTCCGCAGCGTCTTCAGCCAGTCGCGGATGCGCGCCGCGAAAACCTCGTCGTCGAGCGCCTTCCAGCCCTCGTCGATCAGGATCATGGTCGGATCGCCGTCCAGCCGCTCTTCGATGCGGTGGAACAGATACATCATGACCGGCGTGCGTAGCCGCGGGTTTTCGAGCAGCGCGGTCATGTCGAAACCGAGCGTGCGGTGCGACAGGTCGAGCTTGTCTTCCGCGTTGTCGAACAGCCAACCGTGCTCTCCGCCCTCGCCGGTCGCCGAGCCGATCCAGGCCGACAGGCGGTCCGCCAGGTCGCCGGGCTGCGGCCGCCTTGCACCGGCCAGCAATTCCTTGAAGTGGCGCAGGCGGCGCAGCTTCGGATCGTTGCCGTAGGTCGCATCGACCGCATGGGCGATGATCGCCTGCTCTTCGGGCCCTTCGGCTTTGAGCAGCACCGACAGCCAGTCACGCAGGAACGCGCGGTTGCCAGGGTTGTCGGGCATCGCGAGCGGGTTGAAGCCGGAGGGCGAACCCGCGGTGATCCGGTCGTAGCGCCCGCCGATCCCGCGCACGAACAGCTCCGCACCGCGGTCCTTGTCGAACAGGATCGTACGCGGCTTGAACTTCTGCGCCTGCGCGGCGAGGAAATTCATCACCACGGTCTTACCCGAGCCCGACGGCCCGATGACGGAGAAATTGCCGAGGTCGCCGTGGTGGAAATTGAAGAAGAACGGAGTGGAGCTGGTCGTTTCCAGCAGCGTGACCGCATCGCCCCAGTGATTGCCGCTCGCCTGACCGAGCGCGAAACCATGGAAAGAGCCGAAGCCCGCCATGTTGGCGCTAGAGATCATCGCCTGACGGACGAGATATTGCTCGTTGCCGGGGAACTGTCCCCAGAAGGACGGTTCGAGATTGGTATCTTCACGCACCGCGATTGCGCCGGTATCGGCGAGTGCGGCAGCACAGGCGGCGCAGGCTTCGTCGAGCCGCGCGAGATCGCTTTCTCGCACGAGCACCGACAGGTGGTGATCGCCGAAACCGACCGCGCCGTTGCCCAGAGCATCGCGCGCGGCGAGCATGTCCGCGCGTTCCGCCTGCGCTTCCTCGTCGGCCGAGCGCAGGCGCCGCAGCGACAGGTCGATCCGCTCGCGCGCCGTCTGCCGTTCGCGGGGTGCGTAGCTTTCCGACACGACCATTTCGAACGGCTGGCGCAGCAGCGCGTCCAGCATTCCGGGCGAGGTTGCTTCGGGATAGTCCTTGAGGCCCATGATCGCCGCGAAATCGGGCCGCCCCGCCCCGCGCGTTTCCAGCGCATCGAGGCCAAAGCTGACCCGCCGGTAAGGGATCATGTGTCCGATATCGACCGCATCCGATGGCTTCCTGACCGGACGCATCTCGCCATTGTAGAGCGCGGAAAGCAGCTCCAGCATCTCGCTGTTCACTGCGCCGTTGCCCGTATCGTAATCGCCGAGCAGCTGCGCACCGTATGCCGACAGCGAAGCCACGAGACCCGTCGCCGCCGCTTTCAGCGCACGCACGTCCTTGGGATTGCCTTCGACGTTCTTCTTCCGGTCGCGGGAAAGGAACTTGCCGGTCCGCTCCGCAAAGCCTGCCTTGCCCTTGGCCGGACGGCGGATCAGCGTAATGAACTGGTCGTTGATGAACAGCGGATCCTTGCGCAGCTTGTCCTGCCAGCGCTGGTCGATGTGGCGGCTGAGCGGGTCCGCGAATTCCGATTCCAGCTCGACCGCAACCCGGCGCCGGATCACGTGATGATACATGACGAAACGCGCATCGAGCGTCGAGCGCAGCATCACCTCGCGCGTCGCGGCGTGCGCATTGAGCGCCTCGCTGTCCTCGGTTTCGAACAACAGGCCCGGAACCTGCAGGGCGGTCATCACCGACCCGTCGCGCAGCAGCACGGTATGCTCGTCGATGAGGCTAGCATAAGGCAGCCGGGCGCCCGCGGGCGCTTCCTTGTCGCTCCAGGCGGCGGCTCCGATCCATTTCTTCATGTCAGTGCGGCCCTCCGGGGCGCGGCGGTCTCAGGGCGCATAGCTGTTGCACCCCCACCGCTTGAAGTTCTTGACCCGCGGACACTTGGAAACCTTCGTGATCCACAGGTCGAAAATGCGCGGCTCGCGCAAACAGGCGAAATAGCCGATCACGTGGAAGATCAGCATGGCCGGCAGTGCCCAGAAGCTGCCGGTAATCAGGAAAAGCTCGGTCGTCAGCGCGAAATTGATGATGAAGTAATTGTAGGTCACGCCCGCGAACATCTGCGGGCGCGTCAATGCGCGGTGAACGGGATGGCGGGTCAGTTCCATGAACGCCTCAGCCTGCCGCCCCCTGGATGCCCGCCACGATCGAAGCCGATCCGAACAGGATGAAACAGCCGATGATGACGGTCGCGCCGAAACGCCAGTTCATCCGGCCGGTCAGCATCATGAAACCGACCGCGGCCACCGCCATGACGGCGACAGCCGTCGCCACGTTGCCGAGCAGCGTGCCCTGGAGCCAGCCGAGCGCGGCGACGATCGGGCCGGAGCCCTGCGGATCGGCGGCCTGCTGCGCCAGCGCGGCAGTCGGCGACAGGAAGAAAGCAAGTACGCCGAATTTGGCTGCCAAGCTTTGGGTAAAACGCATCGAAAAACTACTCCTGCGATAAACTGTTGGCATAGGCGAGCCGGCCCATGATGGATGCCACGTAATGCTCGGTCTCGCGAATGCGCGGAACGCCGTTCGCCCTCGCCACGCGCTCCGGTCCGGCGTTGTAGGCCGCCAGCGCCTTTTCGAGGTCGCCGCCGAAACGGTTGAGCTGTATCCGTAGATACCGCGCCCCGCCTTCGAGGTTCGCGAACGGATCGCGGGCATCGACGCCCATGTCGCGCGCGGTGCCGGGCATCAACTGCGCAAGCCCCTGCGCTCCCTTGTGCGAGCGCGCATCGTGCCGCCAGCGGCTTTCCTGCCAGACCAAGGCCTCGATCAGGGCCGGGCTGAGGTCGTAGCGTTCTGCGAGCTCGTTCACCTTGTCGGCGTATTCGGCGGGCGGAGCGATGGAAAGGCGGGCATTGGTTAGCTGGGCGGTCGTGATCGTCGCGGGAGAGCCGGAAGCGGACTGCACAGCCGCGACCGCTTTCGGGCCCGCCACCCAGCGCGCACCGTCGGTCTCGATCTGCAATACATCCGCCCGGACCATCTGCCCGGACATTGCGAAAGCGGCAACAAGGCCAACTTTCGCCAGTCCGCGATAACTCATGAACCCTCCGTTCGATCCCGATGTACACCTTTTATGGCATCGAGGTGACAAGATGGTTAACAATTTCAATCGGCGAGACGGAAAAAAAGAACGGCCTGCCGGTCGTGAAACCGAAAGGCCGCGGGTTAGCAAGGGGTTGGACGAGCGCTTACCGTCACTCGTCCTTATGGAATTAAGATAGCGGGGACGGCGGTTCTAGCGTGAACTTGCCATCTGCGGAGCGAAGTCGCCGCGGTCCAGTTTGCGCAGGGCCGTCTTCGCCAGCACGCGCGAATCGGTCCATTCGCCGGTTGAGGTTTCGAGCTGCAGGCGCGCATCGCTTCGCATGGCGGCGTCGAAATATTCGCGCGCCTGTTCGTCTTCGCCCTCGCGCGCGTGCGCGATACCTAGATTGATGAGCCGTGCCGGATCGGATGCGTCGAGCGCGTCGTTGGCCTCGATCCGGTCGATCGCGACTTCGTTCATTCCGGCGGTCAGTTCCGTGTACGCTACGTCGTTCTCGGGCGCGACATCGGGAACGGTAACGACGGCTTGGCCGGAAGCGACCAGCGCAGCAGCAAGAATGAGACTCATGGCAACTCTCCGATTATGTTTATGACAGTAATATTACATATATGACAGTTCGTTGCAACAAATCTGTAATATTGTCTTTGTTCGGTCATGCGTAACGGCGAGATGCGTCGCCCGAGCGGCGCTCGAAAAAGCGCTACGACTTCCGCCATTCCGGCGCGTTAAAGCGGCGTTCAGGCGCGCGTTTTCCAGCGGCACCGGTGGATAAATTCCGCCGCGCTCTGCAAATAAAGCGTCACGATACGCGCCTATTTATCCCCTCGGCGGCGCCAACGTCGCAGCAGACAGATTCTCGACAATTCTGGCACATCATAAGGGGGGAATTTTTCCCGTGACATTCACCACACGTTCGCTTCTCATCGGTTGTAGCGCGCTTGCCTTGGCAGGCTGCGGCGCAGACGAAATTGTCTCGCCCGGAACCGGCGGCAACATCACGATCAACAACCCCGCTCCGGCCCCGGCGCCCTCGCCCGCTCCGGCACCCACGCCTGCACCGACGGTTACCGCGGCGGACGGCTGCCCGACCATTTCGAACCCGACCGCGCTGACGGACAACGGCACGATTTCCGGCCCGACCGGAACCTATCGCCGCTGCACCCTGCCCGCGCGCTTCACCGCCTCGACCTCGCTCCCTTACATCCAGGGCGTGCTGTACGAGATCAACGGCGAGGTCGCAGTCGGCACCGACGGCGGCCCGGCTGCCGACGCCAGCGACGGCCTCAGCGATACCGACGTGACGCTGACCATCGCGCCGGGCGTGATCCTGGTTTCGAGCGGCTCGTCCTACCTCCTCGTCAACCGCGGTAACGAGCTTCAGGCGAACGGCACGGCCGAACGCCCGATCATCTTCACCAGCCTCGACAATGCACGCGGCTTCAACTCCAGCGTGAATGCGTCGGGCCAGTGGGGCGGCGTCGTTCTTAACGGCCGCGCTCCGGTAACGGACTGCATCGCCGGCGGCGCTGCAACCGGAACGGTCCAGTGCGAGCGCGAAGTCGAAGGCACGCTGACCCGTCCGCGCTACGGCGGCGCGACGCCGGGCGACAGCTCTGGCTCGCTGCAATATGTCCAGATCCGCTACTCGGGCTTCATCGTGGCCGACGGCGACGAACTCCAGGCGCTGACCACCGGCGGCATCGGCAGCGGCACGACCCTCAACCACATCATGAGCTACAACAGCTCGGATGACGGCATGGAGTTCTTCGGAGGCGTCAACCGCGCGAAATACCTCATCTCGGTGGGAGCGGAAGACGACAGCTTCGACGTCGATACCGGCGCGCAGGCCTACTTCCAGTACGTCATCGCCGCCCAGCGCGATTTCGGCGAGACCGATACGATCATCGAGCTCGACGATAACAACGACCTCTACAACGACACGCCGCGGTCCTACCTGGCACTGTCGAACGGGACGTTCATCCACCGCGCATCCTCTGCCGGTCGGGCGATCCGCCTGCGCGGAGAAGCCGATGCGACGATCATGAACTCGGTCCTGGTCGGTTCGGCGGCTCCGTGTCTGCAGTTCGACCTGCTCGACACAATCAATGCAGCCGAAGGTTCGCAGCCGGGCGAGCGCGGACCGCTCGAGTTCCAGTCGGTCGTGCTCGACTGCACCACCGACACGCGTTCGGGTTCGGGTGTCTCGGCGGATCAGGCGCTCGCGGCCTTCACCGGCGGCGGCAGCAACAACAACGCCAACTTCACCACCACGCTGACCATGACCTTCATCAACGGCAGCAACGAAAGCGGCGTCGCCGTTTTCAACCCGACCGCGATCTCCAGCTTCTTCGACAATCCGGCGCAGATCGGTGCGGCATACGAAGGCAACGCAAGCTGGGTGAACGGCTGGACCTGCAACTCTTCCACGCTCTCTTTCGGAAGCGGCAACACCGGCAATTGCTCGTCGCTGCCTGTCTATCCAAGCTGATTTGCAGAGAAGATACCGGGGGCCGTTCGCAACTTCGCGACCGGTCCCCGATTTCTTATGAATTTCTCCCGCCGGCCGCGCACCTGCATCGATCAGGTTAGGCGCGGCGCAGGCGAGTTTACGAACCGCGACCTAGTTAGGGGACCGCCATCATGATTACCGGAAAGCAGTTTGCAGGCTTGCTGCTGCTCTCGACCGCGCTCACCGTTCCATCTGCCGCCTTTGCGCAAGGAACGACCGGACAGCCCAGCACCGGCGCGGAAGGCCCGCCGCCCGAAGAAGGCGGCGATGAAAACCTGCTCGAAGAGGTCACAGGCGTCGACAATACCGAGGCGCAGGACGCTGCCGAGGCTTCGGGCGATCCGGTCGGGCAGGAAACTGGTGGCGAAACCGGCGAGGACTTCGGCGAGCAGCCCGAGATCTCCATCCCCGGCGGGAACGAGATCGTCGTCACCGGCCGCCGCCGCATCGACGCGACGCGCAGTTCGAGCCAGGTCATTTCCGTCCTGTCGAGCGAGCAGATCGCGCGCACCGGCGAAGGCGACATCGCGGGCGCGCTCGGCCGCGTCACCGGCCTGTCAGTCGTCGGCAACGGCTTCGTTTATGTCCGCGGCCTTGGCGACCGCTATTCGCTGGCGCTGCTGAACGGCTTGCCGCTGCCCTCGCCGCAGCCGCTGTCGCGCGTGGTTCCGCTCGACATCTTCCCGACGAACATCGTCGCATCCAGTCTCGTGCAGAAGACCTATTCCGCCAACTTCCCCGGCGAGTTCGGCGGCGGCGTCATCAATCTGACGACGCAGGCCATTCCCGACGAGTCCTTCTTCAAGGTCAGCGCGGGCATCTCCGGCGACACCGAAACGACGTTCCAGAACGGTCTCAGCTACTACGGCTCGGACTACGACTGGTTCGGCTTCGACGACGGGCGCCGCGATGCGCCGCCCGCGCTGCAATCGTTCTTCGATAGCCGCCAGTCGCTCAACACGCTGGAACTGGCGGACCGGCAGGCGATCCTCAAACAGCTCAACCAGCCGAACCAGACCCTGCTGCAAGGCATCGGCGAATTGCCAGCGAATTTCTCCGCCGGGTTCTCCGCCGGAACCTCGTTCGACGTGTTCAGCGACGGGCAGTTCGGCGTCATCGCCACCGCCGGCCTCAGCAACAAGTGGCGCAACCGTTTCGCGCGGCGCGAGCGTATCTTCTCGACCGACACGGTGCGCTTCACCTCGGACGACGTAATTACCGACAACCGCATCCTGCTTAACGGGCTGCTCGGTTTCGGCCTCGAAGTCGGCGAGCACAAGTTCCGCCTCACCAACCTGTTCATTCGCGACTCGCTGAAGCAGGCGCAACTCGGCGATATCGAGCAGCAGAACCCCGACGATATCGACATCCTGCAGCAGGATACCGCGTGGTTCGAGCGGCAGCTGCTCGACACGCAGTTCGTCGGCGAGCTCGATTTCGGCGACCTCACCGTCGATACCCGCCTCGGCTACGCGCAGACGCAGCGCGAAGCGCCCTACGAGTTCGGCTTCCGCTATGTTCGCACCAACCTGCCGAACGATCCCTTCGGCGACCTCTATTCCAACCGCCTGACGGGCGGCAACCGCGGCAGCGCGAACGTCGTCTTCTCCGACCTAACAGAGGATCTCTACTACGGCGGGATCGACGTCAGCTACCCGATCACGAACGATATTCGCGCCACCATCGGCTATGCCTACACCGACACGACCCGCGATTCCGTGCGGCGCGAGTTCGACATCCGCGGACCGCTGCCCGACGAGGTCGGCCTGTTCCGCCCGGACTATCTGCTCGGCTCGGCAGTGGTCGATTTCTACGGCCTTGACCTCATCGAGTTCAACGATTTCAGCGCCCGCTTTCGCGCCGACCTCGAAATTCACGGCGGCTACGGCAAGCTCAATATCGAGCCAGTGCTCGGCCTCAGCTTCGATGTCGGCGTCCGCTACGAGGACGCGGTGCAGACCGTCACCCCGATCGCGGTGATCGAGGGGCAGACGAGCCTGCTCGGCGCGACGGCGCTCAACAACGACTACTGGCTGCCAGCAGCGACCGCGACCTACGAGATCACCGACGACCTGCAGGTCCGCGCCCATGTTTCGCGCACGGTTGCCCGGCCGCAGTTCCGCGAGCTGATCTTCCAGTCCTACACCGATCCCGAGACCGACCGCGCCTTCATCGGCAACCCGGCCCTCGTCGACAGCGAACTCCTGAACGCCGAAATGCGCCTCGAATACTATCTCGGCGGCGGCAACCGGGTATCGGCGGCGGGCTTCTACAAGAAGATCGACAAGCCGATCGAACCTTACGTGCAGTTCAGTTCCAACGCGGCAGAGCTCGTGCGCTTCGCCAATGCACCCGAAGCCACGCTGTGGGGCGGCGAGATCGAGGCGCAGTACAACTACGACCTCTACGATCTGGGCGGACTGTTCGAAACCAAGCAGGCGATCCTCGTCGCCAACTACACTTACACGAACTCGGAAATCTCGGTCGGCGAAGGCGATACCATCACCACCTTCTCTCCCGCAGGACCGATTACCGAGAACGCGCAGAACTTCTTCGTCGACGGACGGCCGCTGGTCGGCCAGTCGGATCACCTGGTGAACCTGCAACTGGGTCTCGAGGATACCGAGCGGCTGCAGCAGCTTACCTTCCTCGTCACCTATGCGAGCGAGCGCGTTTTGCAGCGCGGTGCGAGCGGCGCTCCCGACGTGATCGAGGACCCTGGTATCCGCCTCGACCTCGTCGCGCGGCAAGGTTTCGAACTCGCCGGCAAGGAGATCGAGCTGAAGCTGGAAGCGCGGAATATCCTCGGTGAGAACCACGAGGAATTCCAGCAGACCGCCGACCAACGCTACGAGTTCTTCACCTACGACATCGGGCAAAGCTTTTCCGCCTCGGTCTCGGTCGAGTTCTGATCCCTGCCTATATCGGCAGGCCGGCGCGCAGAAAGCCGCGCACCGGGCTTGCCGAAACGGACTTGCGCAGTAGAACCGCTGCGCATGGAAGAGCATACTGCGCCGGAATATGTGCCAACGCGGCGGGTAACGTCGTTCGACGTCGCCGATCATGCGGGCGTCAGCCAGTCGACCGTATCGCGGGCGCTGTCGGGATCTGCCGTCATTACCGAGGCGACCCGTCAGCGGGTACTCGATGCCGCGCGCGAACTCGGATATTTCGTGGACGAGCGCGCCGCCCGCCTGCGCCGCGGCCATTCGGGCACCCTCGCGGTCGTCGTCATCCAGCGTCCGCGCGATACCGCCGGCACGATCAACCCGTTTTACTACACGCTACTCGGCTCGGTCTGCGAGGCAGCCTCCGCGCGCGGGTTCGAGACGCTCGTCTCCTTCCAGCGCGAGCCGGAGCAGTTCTTCTCGCATTACGTCGAGCGCGGGCAGGCCGAGGGCATGCTCGTCATGGGGTCGAGCTCCAACCGCGAGGCATGGGAGTTCTTCTGCGAGAACGACCGCGGGGACGGGCGTGCGGCCTATTGGGGTTCGCCCTTCGACCAGCTCGGCTGGGTGCGCTCGGACAACCAGTTGGGCGGTACGCTCGCGGCGGAGCGGCTGCTGGAGCGCGGCTGCAAGCGCCTTGCTTTCCTCGGCTCGGAAACCTCGCACCAAGCGCAGTTCGCCGAACGCTGCGCAGGCTTTCGAACGAAAGCGAACGAAGCCGGCGTCGACATCAGCGTAATCGAGATCGACGAGCGCATGAACCGCGAGGACCAAGGCGCGCACGCCATTGCGCGGTTTCTAAGCGAAAATGGCGAAGACGCGCTCCCCGATGGCATCTTCGCCGCCTGCGATTCGCTTGCGCTAGGCGCGCTCGACCTGCTGGCCGAACGCGGCATTCCGGTGCCGGAGCGCACTGCCTTCGTCGGCTTCGACGGAGTATCGGCGGGGCTTCATTCGCATCCCCCGCTCACCACGATTGCGCCCGATTTTGCGAGCGCGGGCAGGGCGCTGATCGACACGGTTTTATCGCACGACGACCCGGCCCGAACCCGGCGCGTGCCCGTCGAACTGATCGCCCGCTCCAGCGGATAGGAAGGGACAGGCCGAAGCCTGCCCCGCCCCCCCCGTTTCAGAATTCGCCGGCTACGCCTGCGCGCACGGCTGTATTCTTGCCGCCGGCATAGGAGACGCCGGCAGTAATGGCAAAATCGCCGTCCATCCGATGCGTCACGCCTGCCGACACGCCGACTTCGCCGGGGAAATAGGCAACGTTGGAGGCATAGCTGGTCTTGCCCACCTCGCTCGGAAAGTGCGGCTGCGCCATCGCGGCGACCGCCGCAATGCCCTGACGCGTATCAGTGCGCATCGTGTCGGTGAGGTCGAAGAGTGTGGTAATGTCGCCTTCGATACCGTCGACCCGGCCAGTCAGCGCAGCGAACTGCGCGTCGGTGACGGCGGCGATGTTGTCCATGGCAAGGCGGACGTTGTCGACCTGCGCCGCGGTAGCGATGGCGGTGGTGCCGAGCGTACCGGTGCTGTCGACCGTTACCGCCTGAACGTTGCCCGACTGCGCGGCGGTCGATGCGGCGATGTCGCCGATCCGCACCGAAGAGCCGGTACCGCCGAGCGTGACCTGGTTCGCGGCAGTGGTGGTGGCGTTCGCGCCGATTGCGGTAGAAGAGGTTTGGCTGGCAGATGCACTGGTGCCGATGGCAACCGCGCCGATACCCGAAGCCGATGC
>NZ_JABWGV010000016.1 GCF_013370205.1 Qipengyuania atrilutea | reverse complement strand
AACTGCTTGGACGCGGATATCCAATACCGCGCTTACCCTATCCTCCTGCGTCCCCCCATTGCTCAAATGGTGAGGAGGTGGTACAGGAATATCAACCTGTTGTCCATCGCCTACGCCTTTCGGCCTCGGCTTAGGTCCCGACTAACCCTGAGCGGACGAGCCTTCCTCAGGAAACCTTAGGCATTCGGTGGAGGGGATTCTCACCCCTCTTTCGCTACTCATACCGGCATTCTCACTTCTAAGCGCTCCACCAGTCCTTCCGGTCTGGCTTCACAGCCCTTAGAACGCTCTCCTACCACTGTTCGAAGAACAGTCCGCAGCTTCGGTGATACGTTTAGCCCCGGTACATTTTCGGCGCAGAGTCACTCGACCAGTGAGCTATTACGCACTCTTTAAATGGTGGCTGCTTCTAAGCCAACATCCTGGTTGTCTAAGCAACTCCACATCCTTTTCCACTTAACGTATACTTTGGGACCTTAGCTGGCGGTCTGGGCTGTTTCCCTTTCGACTACGGATCTTATCGCTCGCAGTCTGACTCCCAAGGATAAGTCATTGGCATTCGGAGTTTGACTGAATTCGGTAACCCGGTAGGGGCCCCTAGTCCAATCAGTGCTCTACCTCCAAGACTCTTACCTTGAGGCTAGCCCTAAAGCTATTTCGGAGAGAACCAGCTATCTCCAGGTTCGATTGGCATTTCACCCCTACCCACACCTCATCCCCGCACTTTTCAACGTGCGTGGGTTCGGGCCTCCATTCAGTGTTACCTGAACTTCACCCTGGACATGGGTAGATCACCTGGTTTCGGGTCTACGACCACGTACTCATGCGCCCTATTCAGACTCGCTTTCGCTGCGGCTCCGCATCTTCTGCTTAACCTTGCACGGGATCGTAACTCGCCGGTTCATTCTACAAAAGGCACGCCATCACCCGTTAACGGGCTCTGACTACTTGTAGGCACACGGTTTCAGGATCTCTTTCACTCCCCTTCCGGGGTGCTTTTCACCTTTCCCTCACGGTACTGGTTCACTATCGGTCACTAGGGAGTATTTAGCCTTGCGAGATGGTCCTCGCGGGTTCCGACGGGGTTTCACGTGTCCCGCCGTACTCAGGATCCTGAACAGAGAGTGTGACGTTTCGTCTACGGGGCTTTCACCCTCTATGGCACAGCTTACCAAAGTGCGACGTAGTCGCAACAGTTGGGAAGCTGTGCCATAGAGGGTGAAAG
>NZ_JABWGV010000015.1 GCF_013370205.1 Qipengyuania atrilutea | reverse complement strand
ACGAAAGGCGTGCTAGCGCCTTTACTCGATCGAAATTGATTTTGGCGATCTCCTCGCGGAGGAAGCTCGGCTCGTATCCCCGGCCATAATAGTCGGACACATCAAACCCTGATTTCGAACCACTTCCCCATCCCCCGAGAACCATCGCGACTTCCCGGTCAACGCGTGCATCCCGAAGCGCATCTCGAAAGCAATGACGGAACGAGTGGAAACTGGTTTTAGGTTTCACGGCTTTAGCATGGCCGAGGAAGAGGATGAACCACTTACTGAACGAGGTTGATCGGATGCCATCGGCACCCGGATTGATGTCGTCGAAAAGCTTGGTTTCACCAGCATCGGCCTTGCGGCGGACGAAATCCAAAAACCCGAGATCGTGCAGAAACGGATGGAGGGGCACAATCCGTTCACTGCTGGAAGTTTTCAACCGCTTGTCAGTGGAACCGACAAGGGAGTCCGCTGTCACCACGAGGCACGAGACACCATCAAGATTGCGCACATCTGTGATATCAAGTTGGCATGCCTCGTTAAGGCGAAGACCCTGCCATAGTCCAAGCAGCGGAACCCAGAAGCGTGTTCCCCGGGGGCGCCGATCACCGCATCGGGCGTAACCCTCGGCGTCATTCAAGCATCCGGAGTAGAGCGGGGCGGAAAAGATCGATTCAAGCTGCCAGCTTTCGAACGGCAGGCGCTTATCCCGTTGGTTTACCGGGTCCGCTACGCGCAGACCCTTGAGGTGATTCCTGACCAGAAACTCTTCCCTTACCGCCCAATTGAGGACCACGCATAGCTTGTTCAGATAGATGTTGATGTTCGCGGCGCTCATCAGGTTCGTCAGCCCTTCGGATTTGGCCTTTGATGCAGCCTCCTTGGGCGACAGATCGGGGAATGCGCGGCTGACTTGCTTCGGAAGGTATCGAAGCGTTTCCAAGAAATCCCGACAAACAGCCCGACTAAGCTGGTTAATTGGGAGGTCCGCACCGATGATCGAAACAGCGAGCCGTTGGGTCGTTTGATAAGCGAGCCTCGTCCTTGGTGACCAGTCTTGAGTGGGGTCGGACATAAACCGATCGTAGACTTCCCCGAAGGTCAGAACGGGAGCGGAAGGGTCGAGGGTCATCCCCAGCAGCGTCCGACGACCGTCCTGCGAAGTGTTTGCTGGAACCCCACCGCCACCGTCATAAGACGGTCGTTGGAGCGTGGAATCGAACGGCATTCCGAGATGACCGCGCAGTTGCTCGAACCGGCTTTCGATTTCTGCCAACGCGACGAAGGCCCGACGCCGAGCAGTCCGAAGACTATCCGTCTTAAGCGACTGCCACACCTCGCCCTTGCCGATGGCCGCTTTCAAGTCGGTCGGGACACGCTTGCGAACATGATAGTTCCCACCCTTCTTGGTGAGCCCAAAACCTCGATTGTGTAGAAGGTTTGCGGGAAGCC
>NZ_JABWGV010000014.1 GCF_013370205.1 Qipengyuania atrilutea | reverse complement strand
CCCATCGTCGGAATGATGAAGGCATCCTTGTTGTCCGCATCCGCAGTACCGTCCGGCCAGCGCTGCGTGACTTTCTTCGCCTTGGTCCAGAACTTGAGGCCTTCCTGCCCGTACTGGTCGGTATCGCCGAAGCCGGAGCGCTTCCATCCGCCGAAGCTGTGATAGCTGACGGGTACCGGGATCGGCACGTTGATCCCGACCATCCCAACGTTCACCCGGTGCGCGAACTCGCGTGCGGCATGACCGTTGCGCGTGAAGATAGCGACGCCGTTGCCGTACTGATGCTCGCTCGGTAGGCGCACCGCTTCCTCGAAGTCCTTCGCGCGCACGATCTGAAGCACCGGCCCGAAAATTTCCTCTTGGTAGCTCTCCATCTTCGGCGTCACATGGTCGAGCAGGGTCGGGCCGACGAAGAAGCCATCTTCGTGTCCCTGAAGCGAGAAGCCGCGCCCGTCGATTACGACCTCGGCGCCTTCCTTCTCGGCAGTGTCGATCCACTGCTCGATGCGCTTCTTGTGCTCCGGCGTCACAACCGGTCCGTAATGCGCATCCTTATCGGTAGCGACACCGACACGCAGGGCGTTGATCGCGGGAATGAGCTTCTCGCGCAAACGGGTGGCCGTGTCCTCACCCACCGGCACAACGACGGGCAAGGCCATGCATCGCTCTCCCGCGGAGCCGAAGGCGGCACCGGCTAGGTCATTCACAACCTGGTCGAGATCGGCATCCGGCATGACGATGCCGTGGTTCTTCGCGCCGCCCATCGCCTGTACGCGTTTGCCGGCGGCGACGCCGCGCTTGTAGACATAATGGGCAATGTCGGACGAGCCGACGAAGCTGACCGCTGCGATATCCTGATGATCGAGGATTGCGTCGACCATCTCCTTGTCGCCATGCACCACTTGCAGCAGCCCTTCCGGCGCGCCGGCTTCGACGAACAGTTCGGCCAAACGGACCGGTACGGATGGATCTCGCTCCGAGGGCTTGAGGATAAAGGCATTGCCGACCGCGACTGCCATGCCGAACATCCACATCGGAATCATCGCAGGGAAGTTGAACGGCGTGATGCCGGCCCCGATGCCGAGCGGCTGGCGCATCGAATAGACGTCGATCCCCGGCCCCGCGCCCTGTGTGTACTCACCTTTGAGTGCCTGCGGAATGCCGCAAGCATATTCGATCACCTCTAGCCCGCGCTGTACGTCGCCATGCGCGTCGTCCACGACCTTGCCGTGCTCGCTCGACAGAAGTTCAGCCAGCGCCTGCTTCTCGTTCTCGACCAGCCGCTTGAACTCGAACATCACGCGCGCCCGGCGCTGCGGATTGGTTGCCGCCCACTCGGGCTGCACCTTCTTCGCCGCCTCGACCGCTTTATCGAGCAGCGCCGCATCGCCGAGCGGAACCTGCGCCTGGACTTCGCCGGTCGAAGGGTTCCAGATATCGTGCGTGCGGGCCGAGCCGCCGCCTGCTCCCCCGGCAATGAAGTGATC
>NZ_JABWGV010000013.1 GCF_013370205.1 Qipengyuania atrilutea | reverse complement strand
CACCGTCCCTCTGATCCCAGTCCGGATGACGATCGGCCACCATGGTAACCCGACATCCACACCTCCTCGCGTCCACATAGGTAAACCCGCACGGGGCATCGGTCATGAGACAGTATGGGCGTCTCGTTTGAATTAGTTCGACAATTTTCAGACATGTGAGAGTCTGCCTCTAGAGATCAATGAGACAGGAGGCCCGATGCTGGTAGGCTATGCGCGTGTAAGTTCGACCGGACAGTCGCTCGACATCCAGAACGATGCCTTGGAAGCAGCCGGATGCGAGAAGGTCTTCGCCGAGAAGGTCTCGGCACGCTCGACCAAGGATCGGGTCGAACTGGCGCAGGCGATCGACTTCGTGCGGGAGGGCGACACGCTGGTAGTGACCCGGCTCGATCGACTGGCAAGGTCGGTGGGTGATCTTCACCGGATCATCGAGAAGCTGACCGACAAGAAGGTCGCGTTCCAGTGCTTGAACCAGTCAGGTGTCGATACCGATAGCTCGACGGGCAAGTTGATGATGGCGATCCTCGGAGCCGTAGCGCAGTTCGAAAACGACATCCGGCGAGAAAGACAGGCCGAAGGGATCGCCAAGGCCAAGGCGGAAGGACGCTACCGGGGACGCAAGCCCACCATCGATCCTGCACGCGTGAAGGAGCTTCATGCCACCGGGATCGGTCCCGCTGCTATCGCACGCGAGATGGGGATCGCCCGTGCAAGCGTCTATCGAGCGTTGGCATCGTAGGTTGGTTCATGTTGGTGCACAGTAAAATCCCGGGAGTTAGGACTCATCGGGTGGTAAAAGGCTCGCATGCAACAAGGAGAACCGAATGCTTGACCTTACTACCGCCTTGCTGATCGCCACAGTTGTGCTCGGACTGATCAGAACCGCCGCCACCCTAACCGGCGTTATCATCCAGCACCGCCGCACGGCGAAACTTCCCGAACCCCCGATCACACCGACCTGCACGACTGTCCTTGGCGCCGATATTGGCGGACATGTTGATGACCTTCCCGGTCGCTCGCGCCGTCGCACTTTGGGGAGGTGGTAGAAAAAGTTCACATATAATCAGCAAATTACGGCCCGAAATAAGCCATTGGCTATTGGACGACTTTGTGTGTAGCTAAATCGGCCTCTGACAAATCAAAGGAGGCTAGAATGAACCACAACCCCAAGCTTGCACTGATCGATAGCGATGGCGACGAGCGCTTCGCTGCCATCATCAACGGCACCTACCAGATCGGTAAGGCACGCAAGCGCACTCCACCGGACATCCAAACCTTCGCGCGCGCGATCCTGATCGAAGGGGAGGATGGACGCTTCGTCTGCGCCGATGGTCGTAAACCCGGTATCCTCAAGTTCAGTGGCCGTGCGAAGGAAGCTCGATCCTATCGTCTGGACCCGACGATCGCTGCTCAGCTTGGCATCCCAGCTACCGGAAACCGGTAACTTCACCGCTACTGTCGAAGAGTGTGTTACCTTCGCTCGACGATGGGGGATAGGGTCGTGCCTTCGGGCACGACCCGTATCTTGCTGACGATCCCTAAGCGTCCTTGATCATGAACTCATTGACGCCTGCACAGTGTGTGCAACTGTCGTATTATGACCCAACACAACGCTCCTAAGATCGCCACTCAAAATGATCCCAAACCTTCTGCCAGCACCGTAAACGAGCGTCCCGATCAAACGCTGCAAACGGTCGAAGATGGTGTCGAGATCGTCAGACCCTTGAGTAACCCAGCAGGGCTCACCA
>NZ_JABWGV010000012.1 GCF_013370205.1 Qipengyuania atrilutea | reverse complement strand
ATATGCTATCAGGGGCTATGTCTGATGTGCTTGAGATTATCGGCGGTTTGACGGTGGCGGCTATCGGCATCGGCGTTTCTATTCTCGCCCTCACAATCGCAGGAAACATCTACGGCGGGATCAAGGGCGCGTATCGCATTCGCGCAATATCGGCGCGGGCGGGAAAGCCTCGGATGCCGCACACCAAGACAATCATGCTCGGCCTTAAGGCTTGGCTCGGACAGCGTTACCGAAACGGCACAGGGACATACTGGGAAGTCGGCTTGATGCGCGTTCCTATTGATGGGCGCGACAAGATCGAGCGCGGATAGCCTTTCCTACATCATCAGTCCCATGCCACCCCGCCTACATGGAAGAGATGGTTACGATCCCCCGGCTTTACCTGAGCAGGTATGCTTCCGAACAGATCAGTGGTGAGGCATGGATCAGACAAACATCGGCCCTTCATAGCCGTAACGATCCCAGGGGTCGTCAAAGGTAAAGCCTTGGCCGCGCAAACCCATCCGGCCATTGCCCAGATTGAACTCCGAGCAATCCAGATGCCTGTTGATCGCATGGGCGAACCAGTCGGCACGGACGCGCGGCTCGTGCGCCTCGATGTAGCCATTGTGAAAGGTGGTTCCAGGATCGGTGCCAAGTTCCAGATCGCTTGTTAGCACCAGCGTCGTATAATCAAAGCCAGCGGGCAACACAAACTGCCACTTCGCGGTCTGCCCGACGATCCGCACCGGGTGGCTTTCGTGGTGGATCAGGTTCCAGTAGTTCCTGCCGCGCTCTTCGTGGCGCAGGTGGCTGTCATAATCCTCGACCTGAGCGTGAACGCCATCCCATTCTTCAGGGCTGCGCGCTTCGCACGATAGAACGTCCCCGGCTTCCATGAAGGGGATGAGCTTGTCGAAGCGGTAAGCCGAAGCCTCGCGAACGGTCTGCGTTGCGCCCGTCGTATCGTTGACGAGGGTAATTGTCTTGCCGTCGGCTTTGCGCAACGTGTGCTTGTATTTGAACCCGTAACGATAGCCCGAGATGAACTGCAGACCCGCTGGCATATCAACCAGCGGCGTGTTCTTGTAATACTCGATCTGGATGTCGCTCTGCTTCGCGCGCCATTCCTGAAACCCTTCGTCGAGATAATCCCAGTATTGATAGTCGGGGATGGCCTTGTAGTAGCGGGCGACCCGCTGGGCGTTCCATGGACGTCGAACACCGTTAGCGTCCACAGCGCAGGGCGGGGCAATCCATTCCGGCGACCGGTTGACCATGTGTCCCTGCGACCGTCCGTCCCCGTTGCGGCGCAGCTGCTCGTAATCGCTGTGCCCGTTCACGGCGTTGTTGTTGGCGAACAGATGAAGGTGTCCGCCTTCGTCCTGTCCGCGGCGAGTGATAGGATCGAACAGCCCGAAGAAAGTGGTGTTGCCGACGAAGCGGAATGCACCAACCGGATCGGTCCCCATTGAGCCAGGAATGCGCGCACCGACCGTGTATTGCTCGTATTCGGCATCGGTCAGAACAGCGATCGGCGGTTGATCTGCCGTCTTGATACGCAGGCCGGGGACAAGCGGTTTGGGTGGGGCAGGGTCAACCGGCTCGTCAATCGGGTCGGGAGTGGGGGTAGGCGTAGGCTCCGGCGACGGATTAGGCGCAGGCTCGCCGCCTATCTCAATCGCTCGGTCCACGGCATAGAGCGCACGCGCCATTGCCTTGCGGCCTGCGGTAATCTCCAGCAGCGCCTTGTCGTGGTTCGCCCGCGTGGCAGCGTATTCTGCTCGGTTAATGGTGTTCTCGGCTA
>NZ_JABWGV010000011.1 GCF_013370205.1 Qipengyuania atrilutea | reverse complement strand
AAATCTTCGATTAAGTATCGCGTGTGCACTGCTGCCAAGCTTGGGCCACGCAGGCCTGGAATTTTCCGCAAGGACCTAAAGCATGCGGCGGAGGCCGCGCTTTCGCCGTCGATGCGACAAAATGATGACAACGTGGGCTATCTGAAGTTGATATCATCCCACTCGTTGAGGGTTGGCTTGACCCAGGATCTGATCGCGTTGGGCGCTGACGGTGTCGCGATCTTGAATGCAATGCGCTGGGATTCTGCATCGACGGTGCTGCGATACGGCAGGAAGCTGCAGGCATATTCGAGCGCAACCGCACGGTTTCTGGGAAACGATCCGCAATAAGACCAGGGTTTGATTCCGGACAACGAAGTTTCGATACTAGCTTTATTGAAACAGCATCTTCTCGAGTGCATCCGCCAGTTCACATCGCTTCTTGGCAGGGAGCCGGTCCAGATTGCGTTGCTTCCACAGGACGGCAGGCAGGTGCCAAGCTTCCGGTATGCCGAGAAGTTGCCAGTCCGGCTCTCCGCGTTTGAAGCCGACCAGAAACCGCCGATGCGCATCGGGCATGTCGGCAACCATCGCAGCGATGATCGCCTCGCGCGCTTCTTCAAGATCGGCCCGCGCGATCGGCTCATGCGTCATTCCGACAAAACCGCGCTCGAATTCCTCCATAAGCGGTTTTCGTGTCGGGGCAAGAACTTCGCCAATCGGGCGATGGTGACTGATGACGTAGACAAGGAATGCGCGCCGCAGCTCGTCGCTTATACCTTCGTGCGCCAGGAGATCGCGCACGTCGAAAAGGTCGCGAGGGTGCTGGCGGTCAAGCGCCGCGACGATCTTGCCCGCATAGAGATCTTCGAAGGACACGATCTGCATCTCGGCAAAGCCAAAGGCGTCTTCGACTGTTGGCACAACGCTCCGCAAGGCAAGATCGTAGACGGTGCCGCGCAGTACCGGCGTTACCTCGATCTTGATCTGCACGCCTCCAGCGCGGACGAGCAGCTTGGTGACGATTTTCTCGTCGGCCGAGCGCGAAGCATGGACCTTCGCATCCGGTATTTTGCGTTCGATCCGTTTCGCTATTCGCAGCATGGCCGCGTCGATCGCGGCAAGCGACCTGGCGCGATCCTCGACCGGCAGATAGGTCAGGTCGATGTCCACCGACAGGCGCGGCATGTCGCGCACGAACAGGTTGATCGCGGTACCGCCTTTGAGGGCGAAGGCTTCTTCCTGCGCTACGAAAGGAATGGTGCGGATGAGAAGGGCGACCTGTTGCCGGTAAGAGTCGAGAAAGGCCATGATGCCCGCTACCCCGCCAGATCGGACGGCACGGTTATGTGGTAGCCGGGGTCGAGCGTGCCACCTTTGACCAGGACGCGCTTCCCCGATCCAAGATCGACACGGGTCACATCGAGACGGGATCGCCAGGCATGCCGGTGGCGGTCGGCGAAGAACAGGAATAGCCGTTTCACCTTCACGCTGGCGCAGGTCTCCAGCAGGGTTTGCAGGCGACGCGGGCTGAGATCGCTCAGCCCTTCCATCAGGGCATCGACCTGATGGAAACTCTCATGTCTGGGCAACTCGTCGAGCAATTCGAGCGCGGCACGTTCCTTGCTCGCATAGCGGATGGGTAAGCTCAGACCTGCGGCGCTGACCATGACGGGGCTCGGCTCCGCTTGTGCGCCGGCATCGCCGGGAAACAGACGCAGACTGTTGTGCCAGCGGAAGGCTACGTCGAGCGGCAAGCTGTCCAGCCATGTCGGCGGTCGCTTCGGCCCGTAGAGGTGAACCTCGCGCATCTCCGCCGAAAGGTAATGGGCATAGCCTAGCTGTTCGAGTGCGGTGCGCCCGCCGACGGTCAGCGGCAGGTCCAGCACGGTCTGGAGCGAGATAACCACCTGCGGCCATGTCAATGGCGCGCGCGAGCGACGATAGACCCGCCGCGCCGGACTTTCGAGCCAGCCAGCGCGGACATACTGGCTGCGCAGCGCCGATGAATAACCGTGCGCCTCCATCCACGCGGCATCGGCCAGGAGTCCCTCAGGGAGTTCCCGCTGAAGCCGGTTTAGCTTGCTGTCAGAACGCTTAGCCATGATTAGTGTTTTGGCATATCTTCAAACCAAAATCCAGTTTGAAGCTTTCCGCTTTTGCCAAGCCAAGCTTGGTGTTTGGCGCAGTCTACAAACCTTATGCTCGGACTCAGGGCCCAAACCTGCGGTCGAACTCACGCCTCAGCCGCGAGATCTCGGACGTCTAGTCTGCGAGATATCCGCGCTGACAACGTTTCGGCATCCCGCTCAAAAGCAGACCAGTTCTCCTAATCTCCGCATTGCGCAATACATTCGCGACAGTTCATGCGGAGATTGGAAAGCCTATTTTCCGCAAACTGCATGAAACCATGCCTACGGGATGTGAGTCGCTCGCCTATGCTTATTCAACGGACCGATATTCCACTCCGATCCGGTGCTTGGCGCTTCCGCGTCGGCTACGAACTGCATCGACAAAACGCCGCGCCGACGCCGCATTC
>NZ_JABWGV010000010.1 GCF_013370205.1 Qipengyuania atrilutea | reverse complement strand
GATGATCTTCGGCTCCTGTTCCACCCATCTGATGAGGGACTTTGCGGGCACGAACTTCTTTCTCTTCTTTCCCTTCCTCCGTTTACCCTTCTTCTGCTTATTCCTAGGGCGATGCTCGCATGGCCTCTCCTCAAGTGCGCCTCGGCGCCCATACCATGGGACATATCGTCGCCGAGGTCTCGACCAGTCAATCTTGGCCATAGCATCACGCAAACTTGATCTTGAAAAGCACTGCGTCGGTGATGTCTGCAAACCAGATGCGAACTTGATCGCCGTTGCGTTCGGTCTTGGTAACGGACGCCATATAATCTTCGACCACCCGGTTGCCGTCCTCGTCCTCATGGATTTCGACAGGGTAGCTCATGGCAGCGCGATACCGCTCATATGGTAGTTCGATAATGTGGGATTCCTCGGGGTGCCGTCCGATGTGGTCTTCATTCGCTTTCCACCATTCGAGCACTTCGTCTTCATTCCAGATGACGATGCGGCCTTCTTTGCGCTCGGGTTTGGGAAAAGTTGTGCCGGGAAGCGCGCCTTCGGATTCCCCTACCGCCGAAAGCTTGCTGCCGCTCGTGAGCGTGGGGTGGCGATCCATCCAGCGGTAGATCGTCGCCTTGCTCGCGCCTGTCAGTTCCATGATGTCAGCGATTCTCACTCAGTAGCTCCTTATCTCCACCCGTTATAGTCTCGTGTGAGCGACATGACAATATAAAAGTCGCACGAAAAGTTATCGTAACAATACTTTTCTCTTGCAGTTTTTATTTCATGAGACCATAGGATGATTCGGATGGCCATCCCGCTGCCACTCCTCGTGGCGGAAGTTCACCCACTGGGTGAGCACTTGATCTCCCAATGGGAGGTCACAACCAACCTGATGTCTCCCCACCGGGGCGTCATCATCACTGCGGCCTTCGGGCCAAAATACTATTCGCTCCCACTGGGGGCGGAATCGAACAGAGCAGGGTAGCTACCCTCACACGCGGGATGACGAAGATGATGACGAAACTGCGACCACCAACAAAGCGGGCACAACAGAAGTGGCTCGATGTGCCGAATACCAATCCAATTGCTCGACGCATGAGCGCTGCCGAGTTTAAGCTCGGCGACCTCGGCTCGACCGGAGGCGTCGGTCTTCGAGCCGTCTATCTTTGTGGGCCACCGGGAATCGGGAAGACCCACCAGATCATTGCCCAAGAGCGGGCATGGCGAGGCCAAGGGATCGATCCGATCCGAGTGCGTCCGTCCAATGTGCGCGATCTAATCGATCACTTCGCCGAGGCAGACGGGCGTCGTCCTATCGTTATGGAAGAGGCCGACATCATTTTCCGGTCGAAGCCGATGTTCGAGGTGCTCAAGCAAGCGACTGACCCGCTGACCCCTGATTTTCTCTATCGCATCGTCGTGATCGAGAAGGAGAAGGTGCAGATGCCGGTCAATCTCAATGTGCCCATTATAGTTTCGACTAACATGGACCTGACGAGCGACGATGGCTGGGACAAAGATCTCCTTCCCGACCGGGACGCCTTGTTCAATCGGTCGTGGCCTGTCGTCTTTGCCGAAGATCCGATCGCGCTGTGGGAGTGGAGCGTATATCTTGCTCTCACAACCTTTCTCACGATGGAGGTGATGCTTCGTCATCCCAACGGCGGGCCTCCGATCCCTCAGGAAAATCCATTGGCGGTGCAGGCGCAGGCGATCGAATGGTTTACCGAGAACCTGAACCGGCTTGCCGTCATCAGCCCGCGCACTTTGAAGTTCATCGCCCAATGCATGGGTCGCGCTCACCGTAAGGATATGCCGGTGGCAATCATGCAGGACGAGCTTGAAGCGCTTTTGCTTCCGGAACGCAGTGAACCGGTGACCCTTCCTCGCAAGGAAAACTGGGCAGGTTTGCTGCGCTTTCTGCCAAAACAATCGCCACCAGCGCGGCTCTTGCGCGCCGCCTGATTCCCCACATCACCATAAATACAAACGCCATCGGGCATGGGCCGATGAGCGCTCAAGGGATAAATAGCGAGGGCGAAAATCCAACGCATGTTCCTGCGCGAGCGCCGTCAAGCCCAAGCCTCGGCGGCGCTCAACCGGAGAACATGCATGAGCGATCACACCCATTCCTTCCTACGCCAGTTTGGCATCCACGAAGTCCCGGAACCGGGCCTCGGATCAAAGCCCAACATCGACCTTCACTCACAGCAAGCACAGGTTCTCGACCAAACGACCGCCTTCGCGATGGTGGCCGAATGCTGCAAGCGCGATCCCGCGATGGCGCAGCGGCTGATCAATATGATCGGGATCGATAAGCTCGAAGCCGCAAAGGCGAACAAAGCCCCAGTGCGCATGCCCACCATTGGCATTCGAGCAATCGAAGTTGCGATCGGATACACCGCCACAAAACAACCAAAGGAAACCTCAGCAGGCAAACCAAAGCGCTTCCGGCCCGATCGCAGCAAGTTAGAGTATACCGTGAAAATCCAGATTTTCGGACCGACATCGCGAGGCTTGGGCGATCCATTCTGGACAGGGGCTACCCAGCTTCGCAGCCCGGAGAGAGCAAAGAAGGTAGCGCGATCCAAGGAATACTTGACCTCCCTTTCAAACGAATACGCTGAGTGGATTGAAAACGAGATTGCACCTGCTGCTGAGGCCAACGACCTGATGATTGGCTTACTCGCCGATAAGAGGAAGGGACAGGGCACCTACTTCCATGAGTTTCAGGTCATGTTGATCAACCGCGTGCAGCTTGAGGCGCGCAAAGTCGAAACTGCCATCCTCATTTCTAGGGACAACAACACCAACAGAGCCATCAAGCTGCCGAGATTCGACACTCAGACTAGTCACGGCAAGCCGCTAGGTGGAAGCTTCGTCCTTCAATCGCGGGGTATCGTCGGCAAAGGTGAACGAGACAACTGGGCTACAGGACTGGTCACAATCACTTGATGAGGGTGGGCAATCTGTATGCATATGACCATTATAGAATTACTTATTAAGATATATGCATAGAGGTTGCCCACTTCGTGTGACCTCGTGCATGTCGCCATAAATGGCGGAACCCCGTCGCTTCGTGCCGGGTATTTGTCTCTCTTCGAACACATCTATGCATAGAGATTGCCCGCGCAATCTAGTGCTCGCCTCTCGGCTCGATACGCATATCCCGATTTCACATCGGACCTCCCCTCGAAGGAAAAACTTTACGGATCGGCAAAATGTGAGATTTCGTAGTGATGGACGACATCACGCAATTCAAATCCATCGGATGGGACTTCGATTTCGTAATCTACCAGAATCCGAGGTCCGCGCTGTTCTGGGATTACATCGAGCGCAACGAGCACAGTCAGCGCCACTATATCATCACCTTCCGAACGGACCGTCTGTTCGACCGGCTTTGGTATGACCTCGAAAAGGCTGGATGCCGATTGCTCCCCTTCCATTTCCGGGGCGTCGAGGGCATTCCCGAGCAGATTTTCAAAGCCTTTGAGAATGGGAGACCGAAAGGCATGGAATTGCTCTACTGGAAGGGCAAGATGTGCAAGAATCTCGGCTGCGAAGTGCTCGTCGATGATGCCGAAATCTATGTCTGGCCGGGATGCGCGCGGCATAACATTGAGTGGCTCCATCCCGACATGGTAATGCTATGACGCGGGCCAAGCACATTCGCGAAGGAACGGTTCACCGACGACGACGCAGGCTACCTCCGTTGGATTAGCCACCATCCTGATGGCTTCGTAGTGAACATCGAGCGCGGCGAGCGCCCCGGCTATGCCGTGATCCACCGCGCGACCTGTTTTTCCATTTCGCGTGATCGGGATAACGGGGCCTCTACTGAGCATGGCTATCAGAAGGTTGTGTCGGATGATCTCAAGTCGCTTCGCGCATTTGCGAGATCGATCGGACGCGCGGACGGATCATCCTCGAAGCTCTGCGGGCACTGTCAGCCCCGCGTAGATCAGAGCCCGCGCTTCACAATTCAAACGAAGCCCGCTTGCTAATCAGTCTCAAACCCAAAAAGTTGGTCACACTTGCACGATCCGCGCTTGGCTTGGATCGTATCGGTAATCGGTAATCGAGCCATCGCGAATACGCTCGACCGCCTCATCAATCGCATTCAGTGGGACTAAGAACCATTCACGCGGTTTAATCATCGTGCCGAACCGATCGGGGATTACAAGGTCGAGTTGGGCCGCACCGAACACCCGGTGGATCAGCTTTTCAAGTTTGGTGCGGTTGATGTTGAAAAGCTTATATTGGGCAATTATCTCCACATCAGCCATGAGGAAAGTTGGTTGCAAGCGCGCCCCGGCGATCCGCTTCTCAACCTTCATGTTCGTCACGCCGATTTTGTGAACGAGGTTGCGATTTTCGGCGACGACGGGGTGGTCCGACTTGCTTCGCAAGACATATATAATCCCGCTTGCTTCATCCCCGTCTTCGGCCTGTCCTGAAAATAATGGGCCAGCCTCCGGCTCCGTAATCCGCCGACCGGCGTCGTCCTTATTCAGCGAGCGCTGTAGCGAGCGCATAAGCATATTGCTCTGCGTGCCATTGTCGAAAATTACCCTAAGACGCGCATCGGAGCGGCCCTGAGGATTTGTAAAAACTTCCCCCATCTCGGCCACGAAAGCAGTCTGGCCGCCTACAATGAAGAACGCGCCGGGACGAATCTCGGCCTTAAGTTCAAATGGCCGCGTTTCCCGAGCGCCGATTTCAATCTCTTGCTGAACCTGATCAAAGAACGGCTTGAAGTGTGCAAAATCTTCGCACTTCTCGCGGTTCGCCACTTCTTCTGCGGCACGGCGCTCTTCGGCAGTCGGGACATGGCGCAGGACACGGATATCGTCCTCCGCTACCGGCTCGATACCAAGCTCGGCGAGCAGTAAATCGTCGTCGATCTCTTCAGCAGGAATAGTAGCTTCATTTTGCGCTTCGGCAAGCAACCCATGCCTGTCCATCCCATGGAGAACTTCGCGGCAGTCTTTTTGCGCGCGAAGCTGATCCAAACGAACAGCGTAGAGGCGTTCGAAGATGTCACGATCCTCGCCGTGTTGCGGCGGATGCCCGTGCTTTTCCATGAAGCGGATAATATCCTCGAACCCAGCCATGATCCGCTCTTCGCGCGGTGTATAGGTGCGCGCTTTCTGCTGCTCGACTTCAACTCCAAGTTCAGCAAGCAGTTCGTCATCAGTCAGGTCAGCCATCGTTCGCCTGTGCACGGTAACGCGCGAACGCCGCAACCCCTTCCGCCATTCGCTTCTCCCACGCGTCGTGTGAGGTAATTTCGGGCAGCCGCCCGCGCTCTTTCTTGAATCGCAATGCGCGTTCGGCGAGATCGCGCGCTTCCTCGGATGAAATCTTGACCTTCTTCGCCGAGATGACCGACTGCACCTGCTTAAGCACCGTCTCGTTCATCGACTTCGCAAGCACCGCGTAGGCGGCTTCGAAGGGGTTGATGCTGTCGATTAGGTCGATGTCGAGATCGCGGACATCCATGGCGAACTTGCGCACCCCATCGATGAGCGCGGTGTTGACCTTCTCGTCATCACCCTTGCCGTTATTGAGACTGCTGGCGATTTCCTTCGCCTTCTGGGTAAAGTTGAGAGCAGCAATGGCGTGCTGGCGCACCGCCTCCTGATCCTCTGCGCTTAGCTTTGGATAACGATCGCGAACGATCTTGCCCATCTTCAACTGGGTCAGTTCTTGCGGCACCGTCTCCTCGTTGAACATGCCCTGTTCGAGGCTCGTTTTGTCCTGCACGAACTGGGTGATGACCTCGTTGAGGTCTTCCTTGCAGATGCGCTGGGCCTCGACGCTCTTGGGCTCGATTAGCCCCTTGATCTCGAAGTGAAGCTGGCCGGTCGCTTCACGCACACCGACATTGGTCTCGCCTTCCTTATAGCCGCCGGGGCCGTAGTCGAAGTCTTCGAGTGGCCCGGTATCCTTCGGCGTGAAAGTGAAACGCGGCGCGAGCACCTGTTCCATCAGCAAACTGGCGGCGATGGCTTTCAGCGTGTCGTTGATCGCCCCCACCACAGCCGCTTCCGAGGCATCCGGTTCAGCTATTAGGTTGGTGAAGGTGGCGCTTTCCTTTCCGAAAGCATCGCGGGTTGCACGACCGATGATCTGGATAATTTCGGTCAGGCTCGACCTGTAGCCGACTGTCAGTGCGTGCTCGCACCAAATCCAGTCGAACCCTTCCTTGGCCATGCCGAGTGCAATGATGATGTCCACATGGTCGCGGTCATTGCGGTGCATCGGGTCTTTGAGGGCGGCCAATACCTTGCCGCGCCGCGCCGTATCGCTGTCATCAACCAGATCGGCGATCTTGATCTGCCTTCCCTCAGGTAGATCGATGAGATGGAAACCGGTTTTTTCGTCAACGCCCCTCCACTCACCGAGCGTCTCCATGATGTGCTCGACCTCTGTGACCTTACCAATCTTAGGGTTTTCACGAGCGTTGACCGATGGGATATGAACGATGGTCTTCTTGGATGGATCGAGCACAGCCTCGATCGCACTCAGATACCACCCGGTGTAGAAGAAGTAGCCAATATTGAGCGCCTTGAGGTGCTCATAGCCGTTCAACTGCTCGTAATAGGTGTAGGTGACCGTCTCGAACTTGGCTTCGTCTTCAGGTGTGAGGACAGGCACCGCATCGCCCCGGAAGTAACTTCCGGTCATCGCCACGATGTGCGCTTTGTCGCGGCGGATGAACTCGGCAAGCTGATTACCAAGCCGGTTGTCGTCACTCGCAGAAACATGGTGGAACTCGTCCACGGCAATCAGCCGGTTGTCGAACGCCTCGACACCAAGCTGTTCGACTGCAAAACGAAAAGTGGCGTGTGTGCAAACCAGCACTTTGTCACCGCTGGCGAGGAACTGGCCGACCGCTTTGATCTTGGATGGATCGACCCGCTCCTCAACCGGCCCCGGCGCGTTGCACAGGTTCCACTGCGGCTTCACCACCCAGTCGGACCAGAAGCCGAACTTGGAAAGCGGCTCGTCCATGAATGACCCGCCGATCGACTTTTCGGGCACAACGATGATCGCTTGTTCGAGCCCTTGATTGTGCAGCTTGTCGAGCGCGATGAACATGAGTGCACGCGATTTGCCCGACGCGGGCGGCGACTTGATCAGCAGGTATTGCTCGCCCCGCTTTGTATAAGCGCGTTCCTGCATGGGACGCATGCCCATCTCGTTGGACTTCGTAGACGCCCCAGTTCGAGCAGTCTGAAACGAGACGGCGGGGATTGGTTTTGAAGTGGTCATTGTGGAGAGGCACCCTCGCACAGCTTGAGCATATCGGCGTGCATACGATCGGCACGCGCGGTGAGAAACTCTTCATAGTCGTCGGCTACGAGTGCATCGTAAGGAATCAGGTGGCTCTCCAACCGTTGGCGAACAGCGTCCATCCCTAGCGCGGCGGCCTTCGCGCGCTTCTCAATGTATTCCGATGGCGTTTGCGCTCCGACCCTGCGGTTTGTTGTCCAAGTTATGAGGGCACAATTTAAAGCGCGATTGACCTTTTCGTCCGCCCTGTCGCCACTCAGCACACCTACCGGATACAGGTGATGGAACTCACGGCTATAAAAGTTGTCGAGAGTGATCGATGCGCCATCGGCAAAGTCGAGTCCTCCTCGACGAAGGCCGGTCGCGAGCAATGCACGGGGGAGACGATCTTTCCGTCCCGGCCAGCCTGCCAGAATTAGCTCTTCCTTGGCTGGTAGCGGGTAGAAAGTCTCATCGAAGAGTTCACATAGACCGAAATCTTTCGCGGTCATCATCAGGCGGAGTGCCTTATAGTCGGCGAACGCTCGTGTAGCTGAGGTCTTACCATATCGATCTGTGTAGCTGGCTCGCCACAGAGCCTTCCTAATCAAGGTGCGGGCATTGCCGCCGCTATCGAATGCATGCTCAGGCACATCAGCCCAAAGTGCACAGGTTAGGTAGACGACCACTTCGCTAGGCAGACACCGCTCATTGAAAATGCCCTCTGAGCGAAGGAACGAGATACCGTGTTTGAATCCGTGTTTGAGACGGGACCAGACCGAAGAGAACTCCTCACCGAAAGACCGATCAAGGTATGTTTTCTTGAGCGGTGCCTTGCCCATCAGTAGGGCTGCGACCGATAAGATGCTATCCTCAATGCGGCCATAATCGCGAGCGGCAGGCACCGCCTCGACAAGCTCCTCTACCATGTCGTGCAGGGAGTCGCCGGTCGCACTCTCTAACTGAGCGACTACGATGTCGAAGTCTTTCAAGGGCGTCGCTGAGGTGTTCATGCGAATGAAGACATCGAGCGCCGTATCACGACCAGTTTTCGAACTCAGTGACAAGAACGGAATATCATACTTCGCAACTCGTTGGCGAAGGGCGACAATCCGGCTGATAATGTCGAAGGTGAGCGCTCCGCTCTCTTCAACCTTTGACTTCCACTCGTTAAGGGCTGCCTCCCCTTGGGAACCGGGGCAAATAATGGTGACGGGAATCTGGCCGCGCTCAAGAACTTCAACAGGATTGTCGCACCAGACTGGCTGCGTCACGCCCTTGCGATCCCACCTCTTGACCGCTTCGACGGTTGGCGCATCGACATCTTCACCGAGATCGATTTCGGCTTCTTCATCCTCGTCCGGCTCCGGATTGATCGTAATGAAGACATCGAGGTTTTCGTAGTCGCCGGTGAGGCTACGCCAGAGTGCCGTCATACGCTGCTGTCCGTCCAAGAGGTGCATGGAAGGCTTAGACTGTGGTTCAGGCGCACCAACGATCGGACGGGAGTGAAAGAGTTCTTCGTCGCCGACTTCAAGAGTGAGCAATGCGCCGATCGGCAATGGCGGATCGCGCAGGATATTCTCCAACAGACCGATCACTTGTGCTTGCCGCCATGCTTCATGTCGCTGGAATCGGGGCAGAACGATCTGACCTTGCTTGATCATCGCGAACCAGTCTTCGATCTTCTTGTTACGCGCTTCCACAGGCGCTTCCCCCCCCAATTTGCTCGGCTGCGGCGATCCCCGCCGCCCATGCCATCTCTATTGCGCTCTGATTGGCAAGGAAGAACTCGCCGCCGAGCGAGCGCCCGTTTTTCACGAGCGAATCCTTCATCGCTTGTTCTCCGGCCAAAGCGTGTCTGGACGATGGAAATGCAGGCCGTTTGGCGTCGAAGGTCGATTTCAGGACAGCCCATTGATAAGCACACAGGCGCGGCAGCGTCGTATTGTGAGCCTTGCAGCGAGTGTCTGGGCTTCCGGAAAAGCCGACCTTTACAATCCAGCCTCCCTTGGGGTCTTCGCCAAGCAGCCCATACTCGTCCCCATGCATTCGCAAGATATAAAGGTGCTTCGGTCCTTCCGCCTCACGCACCATGTAGCCGCTTTGTGCCACTGGTCCGGGCTTGCTTGGTGCGAGAGTTTGCGCTGCGGGACCGGGAATCAGGGAGTCGACAGGCGCGCCGCCAAATACGGGAACCTCGTAGAGCGGCAGATCGAGAATCCGCAAAGCCTCTCTCGATGTTAAGCGTAATCCGTAGCTTCCAATGGCCGTTCCGTTGTCGCCGCCCTTATGGGTTTCGGGGAAAATGTCTCGCACGAAGGGGCGATCTTCCTCGGGAATCTTCCATGCGCGGATCGCTTTAAGCCCGTTGATCCAACCTCCCACCCGCTTAGGATCGTTGCGTTCTTCCTCGTGTCGCGCGGGATCAAGAAACTCCCATTTACTCCCGTAAATGTGTGTTTGTTGCTGCATCCCGAGCACACGGAGACGCTCACTCTTAATTGGAGCTTTCGAGGTTCCGCAGACTACAAGCAGGGCTCCGGGACGACTTTCCCGCACGAACTTCTCTCGCGAAGACGGTTCTGTGTAACCTAGGAAACCCCAGCTTTCTGGCGTGAAGCCATGAAAGCTCTTGAGGAACACTTGTGGCGGATCGGACCTGATGGCCACCAAGGGATCGAGCATCGGATTACCGGCTCGCCCATCTTCATGTGCTTTCACGAAGGCTTCAACACCGCCGTAGGTTTCCTTTACGCGGCTCGGTGCGATCTGACCAAAAGTGCGATCGGCCTTATCCCAACCATGCGCGTCAAACATGTTTTTGAGACTGCCATACTGGGACGCTGCAATTTCGTTGACTGCTTGCTTATCCCATCCCGGTTGGCGGCTTTTTCCAGTCACGGTCTACTTCCTCTGGTCAAAGCGGCGCAAAAACAGGCGTGCTGTGATCAGTGTGATCTGGATACGGAAGGTCGCGTCTTCCTCCTCCGATAGACCCGGATGGCCTCCATGGGGGTGCATGCGACTCATGAGCCCCTGCACGAACTGGGGTTTCTGATTATTCTCGTGCCATTCATTGTATTCCGCGAGCAAGAAGGCAGGCGAAACAACGCCTCCGAGGAAATCCCTCTTCATCTTGCTATCGGTTTCTTGGCTCCCGAGCCTGTCAGCGATCTCATTGAGATAGCTCTCAAAGAAGTTTCGCAACTCGCCGTTCGCGCCCGACCATTCGCCGCGCTGGAACGCTGACATCGCACGAGACAAATGACCCTTGGCGACAAGAAATCCATGAGCATTTAGAAGAGCCATGACCTCGTTCTCGGCCTCTCGAATATCAAGGCCGGGGATCGCCTCAGGCAGCATCCGGATGATCCGGAGGCTCTTCCGTCGCGACGAAAATGAGAAACCATCACCAGCCCCGTCACCATCCTCGACCACTTCGAACCCATCAAGGCGAAGACCGGCAATCAGCTTCTTCCAAGCCTCCTTGTCGCGCGTCATTGGAGGCGCTTTGATGGCAGTTTCGACCATCGCCCTTTCGAGGGTCATCAAGCCGTTTTCAGTCAGCACTTTATTGCGAGAACCGCCTTGGAATTGAGGTTCAGTGCGGGCGAGCGCAACCTTAGCCCAACATGCGACGCGGCCAGCCTTTCCAGAGGCCGATACTTCGTCGGCGATACCCCATTGAACCTCCAAGATTTCCATCTCGCTATGGCTCTTGAACTCGGCAACCACTTCGGCAGCAGCAACGATCGTCATGCGATTAAACTCGGAGTTCATGCCGCCGCCTTCTTCCCGGTCATCTTGGTGTAGAGTTCGAAAAGCTTTTCGAGGCGTTCGGTGTCGTTGCGGAAGCGGCGACCGATGTAGATGCGTTCGAGCACCTCGTCGTTTTCTTCATGCGCGCGGCGGAGGTCTTCGGGCATGGCCTCGGGATCATAGAGGTCGGCGATGGTCGCCGGGAAATGCGCCTCGCGCGCGAGGAGAATGTTCTCGGCGCAGCGGGTGAGGTCAGCCTTGTTTTGCTCGGTCAGCTTGGGGAGCGGGAAGGTGTTCCAACCAAGAGTGGGAGTGAATCTAAAATCTGTTCTCATTCTAATGCAAACCGTGCCGATCCAGCTATGCATCAAACGAGAAGCTATGATTGCTAGATTCCAGACCGGCGCGTCGTAAGAAGCGTTGGCCGTATTTAAAACGATTTCTTGTCCAGTGAGCAACCCAACGGGGAGATATTCTCTGTTTTCTGAGGAAGTGACAGGGACAATAATCAGACTGTTTTTTGCCTTAAGCATCCTCTGGAATTGATGAGGACGGTCTGAAATATATTGAGCGGTTGTCCCGCCCTTCTTCCTCAATGTTCGCACTGCTTCAATTCGCTTCTCGATAAGCGGGATTGACCGAGCCTCTTCTAAATGATCATCTTCGATCCAGAGGCAGTGCCTTTCCAAGCCCCTGATTAATTCAGCGGACCCATAAATCCTCCTGACAAACGCAGCTTCTTGCTCTGGGCTAATGCCGAGCAGCGATTTTTCCTCTCGCGTGAGTAGAAGGTGACCGCCATCGATTGGCGTATTACCAAAGGTCATTTCGGACTGATAGCCAATCGGTTTACTGGCCTTCTCGACTATAATGTTTTTCGCAGGAGCGAGGTATGCGTTAATTTCGGCGCACTGTAGTTCCGTTGTGACCCCATCCTTATCGCTAGAATAAATCCATCGTGGGCTGCGAGCAGGGCGCTCGATCCCCACGACGACAACGGTCACCCCTGCGTTGTGACTTGCGAGATTTTTCCATCGGAAGGAGGTATGGGCAAAGAAGATCTCGTGGCCAGTTTGAAAAATCAGCGGCCAAAGGATTGATACTTGCCCGCCTTGGCAAAGCGAGTTTGTCGTAACAAACGCAGAGGCGGAGGCCGTTTGGCATCCGTATAATGCGGCCTTCAAAAACCATCCGGCAACATAGTCGAGGGATTTCCAGTTTTTATCCCTCTTGGCGAACAAGTTCTCGATGTCGCTTTTCTGCTCTGCGTTCTGATCGCGAGCGCCAAGATATGGAGGGTTCCCGCAGATGTATGTTTCACCACCGGCATTTTCGAAATCGATCTCGGACTGGTCGAGGGGGGTCTCGAACAAATCATCGCCGCGCACCTTCACGCCGGTTCCGGTCGGTGGGCAGATGCTCAGCCAGTCGAGCCGCAGCGCGTTTCCGCAGGTAATCCAATTCTCGGAATCGAGCGGGAGGAACTCGGCCAGCGCCTCCTTTTGCCCGCGATACAGGACATCGCACTGATACTCAGCGATGATGAGCGCGAGGCGAGCGATCTCGGCGGGGAAGTCGCGCAATTCTATCCCGCGAAAATTGGTCAGCGGGATGTCGGTCTTGCGCTCAGGCTCGCCGCGCAGCCGGTTGATCTCGGCCTCGATCGCCCGCATTTCCTTATAAGCGATAACGAGGAAGTTTCCGCTGCCGCAGGCCGGATCGAACACCCTGATCTTCGCTATGCGATTGCGCAAATTGAGCAACTTGCGCGAGTTTTTGCCCGCCTCTTCCAGCTTGCCGCGCAGATCATCGAGGAACAGCGGGTTCAGCACTTTGAGGATGTTCGGCACACTGGTGTAGTGCATGCCGAGCGCGCCGCGCTCCTCATCATCGGCAACGGCCTGAATCATGCTGCCGAAAATATCTGGGTTGATCTTCGTCCAGTCTAGATTGCCGATGTGGGTGAGGTAGGACCGGGCAATCTTGCTAAAGCGCGGGACATCGGTGCTGCCCGAGAACAGATTGCCGTTCACATAAGGGAAGCCTGATGCCCAGCGCGCGATACCGGCAGCATCGCGCTCGTCATGCTTGGTATTCATGGCGCGAAATAGCTCGCTGATGACCTTTGCGGTGTTGTCCGCGCCACCGGCGCTCATTCGCTCCACAGTCTGGGTGAACCCAGAAGTCACCGGAAAGATGTCCGTATCCTCCGCGAAGAAGCAGAAGATTAGCCGTGCCATGAAGTGGTTCATGTCGATGCGGCGTTCGGCAGTCGCCCATTCCGGGTTGTCTTGCAGCAGCGTGACATAGAGCCGGTTAAGCCGACTGGTCGCACGGATGTCGAACGAGCTTTCCCGAATCTGCTCGACCGTGGTTATGCCCGCGAGCGGCAGGAAGAAGCCGAAGTGATTGGGGAAGTCACCGTAGTCGCAAGCGACGGTTTCGCCGCTGGTCAGGTCTTCGGCCTGTAAATCCTCACCATCGGTGGCAAGAATGAACTTGGCTTTGTTGGTGCCGGTCTTCGGGCTCTCGCGCAGGGCGGTGAGTGTCTCACCAGCCGCACCAGCTTCGCAGGTGGAAATGTGAATGTTGCTGCGTTGGAGCACACCGCCCGGAAGATCGGACTGGTTGGTATTGCCCTTCCTCAGCCGGTCGATCGTGGTCTTCTTGTTCCCGAAGGCGGTGAGGAACTGAAAGGGGAACTCGGCTCGATCAAACGGCTCCGAGGCGAGTTGGGTGACAGCTTCTTCGATCTCAACGGGGTTCATGGGTCAAATCAGTAAGCTACGAGTTCGTCAGCGCCAAGTGGTAGCAGGCCGATTGGCCGAAGATTGCTGAAACCAAGAACTTAGTTCATCTATCTTTCTTCACTGTTGGGAAGCTCACGGATGCAATTCGAGATAGCAAAGGGTGGTTCATCACAGTCGTTTGAAGATTGGGATGGTCTGATTGAATATCTTCGGAAGGAGGCTTCCTATTGGGATTGGCTGGGTGGCGAAAGCACCAACCCGAATGGCGCGGGTCGTAGCATTCGAGATCAGTGGTCTTCTATGATTCAAAGCGCGAACGAGCGAAAAAATTGTGGAAGTTCGTTGAGCGAAGCCCACCAGATTATCGGCGACCTTGTATCCGGCAATGTCCCCCATCATGAGAGCGAGATTGGGGCATCCATCTTGGACATTCGTTCTGATGTTGGCGAAACCGAGGCGGCTTGGGCTGCGGCCTTTTTCACCAATAGGGTCTCGCTCGAACAGGTTAGGTCTCCCGTAGCGCTAAGGGGAGTTATGCTGACGGCGTTTCCAGATGCCAGACAGTCAGCGTCTATCGAGAAGCGCTTGAGGCAAGAGCGAGCAAATTATCGCAGTTCGCTCAAATCAGCGATGTCGAGTGCCGAAGCGTTTCAGTCCGAATGCGCGAACAACTGGCGTGCAGTCCTAGAAAGAGCCCGGGGCATCGGAATTAGGAGCCTTCGGCGCAATCGGAAGCGTTGGGTTGAGTCAGGCCGGATGTGGCGGAAACAAGCGGACGATGCGGTCGCCAGTATAAGGGAAACGGAAAACACTTATACGGAGTTCATGCAGCTTCGCGCTCCGGTGGACTACTGGACTGGTAAAAGTTCGGAGCACGGCACGGAGAAGAGCAAGGCATATGAGAACCTTCGTAACTATTTTATCGGACTGACTTTACTTCTCGTCGCCGTCTTCATTGCAGCAGGTTTTTTGGTTGTCTCCATGCATGATGCAGCCAACGAACCAGTCGCTTTGTATGTGTTAATTTCGGCTGGTCTTGCTGTCCTCTCGACGATCGGCTTCTGGATAGGGCGTATACTGACAAAGCTCTATCTCAGTCAGCACCATCTCAAGACTGATGCGGACGAACGAGCGACGATGATAAAGACCTACCTCGCCCTTACAGAAAACGGCGCTGCATCTGAGACGGACAAGCAGATCATTCTTGCTTCACTTTTTAGGCCAACGGCTGATGGCATCGTGCGAGACGATGGCCCGCCCGACCTTGCCTTCCAGTCGATCGCTGCAAGGATGCTGTCTGGAAAGGATCAATCGTAAGTTCATGGAGAAGCGTGATGGCCGAGAACTGGACGACGGGACGGAGCATGGTGATTGCAATTATTGCGCTCACCTTATTCTCAAGTTGCTCTAGCCCGTCCGACGATGAGCAGTATGTCGCCGACGAACTTGGTATTTCGACTGAGGAGGCAGCAGACCTGATTGACGAATATGGCGATCCTACCGATGCGATAGATGACTACCGCGATGCCTACAGACCTGACTTCGACGAGGATGCCGCACGCGAAGCGGCAGAGAGCGAGATGGCTGGCCAAGGATACGACTATTCCTACGGTTGCACTGACGACTGCTCCGGGCATGAGGCGGGCTGGCAATGGCGCGCTGACAATGGTTATCCGGTCGATGACCCATCAACATATGGGAATAGCAACAGCTTTGCCGAAGGTGCCATGGCTTATGAAGAGGCCGTTGATGAGCGCGTAGATGAGATGCGAGATGAATATGAGTATGGTGAGGAACCATACTAGCGGTCTCATGAAGAAAACCGAACTAAAAGAACTACTTGACGGATTTTTGAACTGATGAGAGCCTTTCCAATCGCAGGGAAAGGCCACACCAATGTCATACAAGGTTCAATACATGGCTCGCGGCTCATCGATCTGGCTGAACGCATCAAGCGGGTTTGGATCGGAAGCTCAGGCGATCTTCGATGCAAAGGCCGTCGCCAAGCGCCCAAACTATGAGCAGGTGCGTGTGGTCGATCGGAACGGGTCCGTTGTGTGGCTGGGCTGATTTCGACGAAGTCTCTGTGTCCAAGTAATTAAATTGCACAAGTCCAAGGTGCACTCTCGCACCAATTAGTTGGCCATTTACCGTCCCCTGACTAGGTTCCGGGTATATGATGCACGGCCCAACCGATAATTGGAACGAGGACAACGCCATCTATGACGATGGCGAGTGGATCACTTGGACCGAGATTAACTCGCATCTTGCGCGGTTGGAGTTCGAGGCCCGCTTCCCTGACCTCGATGTTGATCTGGTGCCGATCTTCCAAGACCTGCTCGCGGTGGCACAGGACTATCATCACCTCACCGGTAGCCACCTACAGGTCTATGGCGACCTTGGTGAACTCTACGGAGCGATCACCCATGGGCTCAAACTGCATCGCAATTACGCGCAAGGATCGGACGGCAAGATCGGTAATCACTTCGTCGAGGTGAAGACCATCACACCGTTCAAGTCGAAGGACACGATCACGCTCAATCTCAAGCGCAATTTTAGCAAGGTGCTCATCGTTAAGATCGATGACGATTTCGAGGTGCAGAGTAGGCTGATCGATCGCAAGACCTTGCCGAAGGTGAAGGGCGACAAACTTAAGCTGAATTGGGCCGACTTTGCATGCAAGCCAGCGGATCAGGTCGCGCCGCAAGCCTCATAGACAGCAGCGCGCCTAAGCAAAGGGATGGGCACCGACACTCGTCCGACCCTTTCGAAGCGAGGGCTTAACGCGTGTCCGATGGAATTATCTGCCAAGCGCCAATAGGCCAATTCGATAATCACACCATCGAGATCAGGGAGTAGCGCCAAAGCTGGCGGCTTTCCAGCGAAGGCAAGGTCAGTGATCTCCTCGAAGCGCATGATGATCGCTTGTTCGACGGCATCGATCATCTCTGAATCGAGAAGGTGAACGCCCCTAGGTATAAAACCCTTTCGCGGTGTCATTGTTTATGCGTTTCGATCAGGCTTGCCAGCATGGCTTGAACTTGCGCGTAGCTGAACCGCTCATCCGAGAGGTTCTTTTCAGCAAATGCGTCGTCCACTTCGGATGCTGCCTCATGTCCCATCCCACGGAAGCAGTATTTGGCACCTGCCGCGCTTTCGATCTGATAGTTTGGTGCATGACCACCGCCAGTAGTGCCGAAGCGGACATGAGCCTTTGCTTCGTGTATGGGGCCGAATCCAGAGGAGGCCATATTTCCGAGCACTTATCGAAAATAGGTTGGGTCAGTCACAAGCTCCCACGGCTTTTCCATCGTCATATATATCTCCAATTTTGCTCGAATCTACTCTGGCCTAGCAAGATCAGGCTGGCCGAAGGATGCGTTCTCGGCGATGCAAAAAGTAGCCCTGCTTTTTGATCACTTTCGCCGCCTTTTTAAGGTTGAAGCCGAAACCGACAGAAGCCTTTAAGGGCGAAGAAATCGAGTTGTAGTAGGTCCACCGCTTGCCGACCTTAGGAGATGGAAGCTTGCTATCATCGCGAATGTCGGTGAGGGCAAGCTGGTTCGGATCACCGCTGTCTCGGAATAGGTGAAGAACTATCTCGTCGGGAACTGGGCGGCGGTAGCGACTTGCTTTGTAGAACGGAGCCGAGGCCAACTTGATGCCATCAGCGTCGTGCACGAAACCGCGACTTTCCATTATCTGGCGAACCATATGTCCCGCCATCTGCTTCATGCGATCATCCGTGATGGGTTCGCCGATCTCGATTAGCAGGATGTCTTCAAGCGGCTTGAGCGCGGGCTGTCCAAGATCGGTTGCAGTCTCCATCCGAGCGATGTTGGCATCACGATTCAGGACTTCCCACAGCTTCTTCCCCTCAGCAGTGGCAAAGTCTTTTGAGAACTTGCCGGGTCGATACTCTAACATGGATAAACTCCTTACAGGGTCGAATCATCCGGTATCTACTAGTATAGAGGGTGAAATCACCCTGTCAACATGCCGGGTGAAAATACCCTGTATTGGTCTTTAAAGG